>NZ_JASOYK010000001.1:0-2414809 GCF_030226685.1 Paenibacillus sp. UMB4589-SE434
TCCCCAGCAGTTACGATACAAGTGACTACCGACAGTGGAAGTGTGCCAGACGTGACACCGCCAACGGCGCCAACTAACGTCACAGTCGTATCAAAGACGTCAAATAGCGTGAATTTGAGCTGGACGGCATCGACAGACAATGTAGGCGTGACAGGGTACACGGTCACATATGGCCCGACTACAGTGACTGCTGCTGGAACAAGCGCGGCCATAACAGGATTAAGCGCAAATACAGCTTATACGTTTACAATTGTGGCGAAGGATGCGGCGGGCAACGTCTCCCCAGCAGCTACGATACAAGTGACTACCAACGCAAACAGTGGTGGTGTATGTGCGTCTGCGTGGGATGCAGCTGCGGTATACACGGGGGGCAATCGCGTAACTTACAACGGCAATGTGTATGAAGCAAAATGGTGGACGAAAGGTGAACGTCCGGATCAAGGTGGAGACTGGGGTGTGTGGAAACTAATCGGTCCATGCAGCTCGACGCCAGCACTCATTGTGCCTACTGAACGGACAGAATCAGCAGGAGCAACAATAATCGGAGGAGCGGGCTTATCGCCCGCTTTTCTGTCCCTCTCAAGCCAGTCAGCACTAGCCCAGCCAACTACTGCTGCGCTGCCAGCCGACAAAAAAGTGATTGTCGGCTATTGGCACAACTTTGATAACGGCTCCGGATTTATCCGTCTACGCGATGTCTCGCCCAACTTTGATGTGATTAATATATCCTTTGCGGAGCCGGTGAGTGGTCCATCCGGAGGGACGATAGGCTTTACACCTTACAACTACACAGAAGCGGATTTCAAAGCAGACGTGAAGTATTTGCAAACACAAGGTAAAAAAGTGATGATCTCCATTGGTGGAGCCAATGGCCAGGTGCAGCTCGTATCGGAACAAGCTAAAAATAACTTTGTAAATTCAATGACAAACATTATATCTTCGTACGGCTTCGATGGTTTGGATATCGACTTTGAAGGTCATTCTTTATACTTGAACGTGGGGGATAAAGATTTTCGCAGTCCGACGACACCTGTTATTACGAATCTAATTTCGGCTGTTCGAAGCTTGCACAACCACTTTGGGGATTCCTTTATGGTGACGATGGCACCTGAGACCTTCTTTGTTCAGGTCGGGCACAGTTTCTATGGTGGCAACGGAAATGGTATCGATAGCCGAGCAGGAGCATACTTGCCTGTAATTTATGGATTACGTGACATATTGGATTGGCTTCAAGTACAGCACTATAATTCAGGTCCAATCACAGCTTTGGACGGCACGTACTACAATATGGGGGATGCGGACTTCCATGTTGCAATGGCTGACATGGTATTAAGCGGATTTACAGTTGCAAACAACCCCAATTTGGTGTTCCCGGCGCTGCGTCAGGATCAAGTTGTAATCGGACTTCCGGCGAACGTTAACGCGGGCGGGGGCTATACGAGCGTAGCGGAAGTACAGAAAGGATTGAATTACTTAATGAAGGGCCAATCCTTTAATGGGCGTTATAAGCTGGCTAATCCGGCAGGCTACGCGGGGATTAGGGGCTTGATGACATGGTCGATTAACTGGGACAAATTCAATAACTTTGAGTTTTCCTCCAAGCATCGGACTTATCTCGACAGCTATCAGACGGGGCCTGATACACAACCGCCATCCGTACCAGCTAATCTTCAGGCAAACGGGGTTACCTCAAATAGCGTCAAACTGGCCTGGAGTGCCTCGACGGATAACGTAGGTGTTATTGCTTATGATGTATATCAGGGCGGCGTAAAGACAGCCACGGTTACAGGAACAACTTATCAAGCGATAGGATTAGCCGCAGATACTACCTATTCATTTAACGTTAGAGCAAGGGATCTGGCAGGGAATATATCCTCCCCAAGTCTTGAAATTCAGGTGAAAACACTTGTGGAGAACGGTGATGACCACATTCCTCCAACGGTACCAAGCAACGTGCAAGTTACCGCCAAGTCGGCTACTAGTGTGACATTAAGCTGGACACCGTCCACTGATAATGTAGGAGTTGTTGAATACTTGGTGAGTTACGGAGCACAAACAGTGAATCAAGCTGCACCAACTGTTCTAATCTCAGGACTGACTCCTAATACGCTATATTCTTTTTCGATAACAGCAAAAGATCTGGCTGGAAATGTGTCTCCGGCAGCAACGATTCAAGTGACAACCGATACAGCGAGTGGTACTACAGCCTGGAAAGCGGGCACTGCTTATAAGACAAACGATGAGGTAACATACAACAACGTGGTATATGTATGTGTACAAGGCCATACTTCTTTGCAGGGCTGGGAGCCTGCCAATGTTCCGGCATTATGGAGAAAAAAATAGAGAGAATGCAGCCTGGCTTATGCCAGGCTGTTTTTATAGGATAGTTACATGAACTGTCTCAAAATCTAATCTCTAACCGTTTTCATGGCGAACAATAATTTACGTGATAGCGGAAGACTAGATTGGAATGAGAAACGCCCAATGCAAGTTATTGATGTAAGCCGAGGCCAAGCGTGCTATTCATATTATACCCGCGCAGCTTGATAAGGAGCGGCACGATGCTTCCGCCGCTTTCGAAATGGAGTTTCCTATTACTGATCCTAACAGCAGCACTTCGGATACCGTGGAGCAATTTATACACGCTTTGACCTCAGACAATGTTTCATTTGAGCCTGCAGAAGATCGCATAAAAGGCAAATATATCGTGCTGAATCTGGATAAATTAACCCACGTTCAATCTTTGAGTAACAGTTTACAACCAAAAGGCAGTCGCATTTCATAAATGCGACTGCCTTTAATTTCATAGATGCTAGTCCTGCTGAAGTGTATTGTTTAATACTTGACTGGACTCAGACTTAAATGCTGTCGTCAAGGCGAGGTGAAATGATCAGGCTGAGTCAGCATCATCGTATGCAAGTAGCGCTTAGCTAGGTGCTGAAAGTACGTCGTCTGCACGGAAGTAATTGCGATCACCAATGCATTTCGAATCAGGATGCGATGTTTGTCCTGAATTTGGGCACACTTTGTCATATATTCATCTGTTTTCTTGACGATAATAAGTTCCAGTACATCGTCATGATGAAGACGCAGCGGATCATGACCGTGAACGTCCAGCACCTGATCATTATTTTGATCGAGCTCCTCATATAAAGAAGAGTAGATCTGATAAAAAGTTAACGGGCGAATCGGGTAATCTCCATTATGATCCTGTTGTTCGAACAATACGGACAAGAGCTGCCGTATCGCTTCAAAGCTCAGCGTTGCCCGTAGATCCTCTACAATCAGGATGATAGCAGCTTGCTGCAAGTCATACTTTTTCCCAACGCGTGGAGAACAGATCAATTCTTTGATATCCCGTTTAACCCAATTCTGTATCGATGTGATGGAAAAGCTCGTATATTCAACCTGATTGCCCAGTGACACGATTTCATTTAGCGATAGTCCCTCAGTGTGAAGGTTACTTCGAATCAATTTCTCTAATATGATAGGAAGCTTGGACGGCATCATTGTCATACTTGCGGAATCAGTGCCTTTGAATTGCTGGTATCGGCGCCACACTTCTTGGAGGATTAGTAGCGGGCTTTTGCCACTGGCTACGGACTCGGCGGATTCTCCTGAGTGAGAACGGTACAAAAATTGAAGCAGTGCGGACATTTGCTTCCGAGTTAGCATAAAGGACTCCATTGCTTGCCTCCTTCCGCGCATACACACAGCGTATGCGATATATGATTAACGGTAGCACTAGGCGAGCGTACAATCAAGTTTGCTTGTCATACCTGCTAAGAACTGCCCTTACATCATACAAAGACGACTAATCGCAAGTCAAAGGGAAATAGGAAGCATACCGACCGCTCAGGGATTCAATAACCACCGCTACGGGTTAATTATGACTTAATATGAACCGATTCAGACGTTGTGATTCTGTAGATAAGTTCATATAATAAGTTCAAATGAACTTAAAAATAGGTATCTCAAAGGAGAGAATCATTTAACAATGGAAGTTCCCACCCTAGAATTTATTCTTATCGCTGTATTAATTGCAATGACTGCATTTTTCGTAGCAGCCGAGTTTGCCATCGTTAAGATACGAACAAGTCGTATCGATCAGCTGGTGCTGGAAGGCAAGGCTAACGCATTAGCCGCCAAGAAGGTGATTAGCAATCTGGATGGCTACTTGTCCGCCTGTCAGCTAGGCATTACGATTACAGCACTTGGTTTAGGATGGTTGGGTGAGCCTACCGTTGAAAAGCTGCTCCATCCGTTGTTCGAAATTGCTGGTTTTCCGGAGCAGATCAACAAAGTATTGTCGTTTATTATAGCATTTGTTCTGATTACGTTTCTGCACGTTGTGGTTGGTGAATTGGCGCCAAAGACAGCAGCTATTCAGAAAGCAGAGCAAGTGACCCTACTCTTTGCCAAGCCGCTTATCATTTTCCATAAAGTTATGTACCCGTTTATTTGGATGCTGAATGGCTCTGCCAATGCGATTACACGCATGTTCGGTATGAAACCTGCTAGTGAGCACGAAGAAGCCCATTCAGAGGAAGAGCTGCAGATCATCTTAAGTGAGAGCTTTGAGAGCGGGAAGATTAACAATACGGAGTATGGTTATGTGAGCCGCATATTTGCATTTGATGACTTGTTAGCGAAAGAAATTATGGTTCCTCGAACAGATATGATTGCACTGGACGCTGATCTTACTGTCGATGAAAATATGGACATTATGAAGCAAGAAGAATATACCCGTTATCCAGTCATTAAAGAGGATAAAGATAACGTCATCGGTATGGTCAATACGAAGCAGATGTTCCTTGATTACAAGATCATTGCAGACGTCCCGGTTGAGCAGTTGATTCAGCCGATCATGACGGTATCAGAGGCGATGCCTGTCAAGAAGCTGCTGCGCAAGATGCAATTGGAACGTGCGCATATGGCGATTCTCGTCGATGAATACGGGGGAACATCGGGCATGATTACGATAGAAGATATATTGGAAGAGATCGTTGGTGAGATTAGGGACGAATTTGATGCTGAAGAGCGCGCTGAAGTAGAGCGAGTGGCAGAAGGTCATTATCGTGTCGATGGAAAAGTACTGTTGTCAGAAGTGAATGATTTGTTGGGTACCCATCTTGAAAGCGCTGATTTCGACACAATTGCCGGATGGTTGTATGATCGTTTCCCAGATGGAAAGCGTGGCAGCAAGATTACGGTAGAGGGTGTAGAATTTACGATTTTGGAAAAGGAAAGACATCGAATCCGTAAAGTTGAGCTCAAGAGAGCGGCTGATAGTACGGAGTAACTTAACATAACAAAGAGCCTGTCCCCTCTGGGGGCGGGCTTTTTGTTATGTTGAGCTTGACATTTGTTTGAGAGATGGATAAAATTCTTTTAAGTTGTTAATCGTAATAATTACGAATAAAAGAAGGGATGATAAGTATGAGTAATAGTGAATGGGAAGTGGGAGGCGGTTATGAGCCGATTCCTGTCACGGTGTTATGCGGCTATCTAGGTTCTGGTAAGACGACAGTTCTTAACCATATCCTGAAGCAGCGAGGGGGGATGCGTGTCGCAGTGATTGTGAATGATATGAGCGAAGTAAATATAGATGCAAAGCTGATTAAGTCAGGCTCTGCTTTGTCACGTACAGAAGAAAAGCTGATTGAGCTGTCCAATGGCTGTATCTGCTGTACACTTCGTGATGATCTGCTTCAAGAAGTGAGAAGATTGACTGAGGAAGGTAGATTTGATGCAATTGTAATTGAGTCGACTGGAGTGGGGGAGCCAATTCCGATCGCTCAAACCTTCACCTACATGGATGACAACTTGAAGATTGATTTATCAGAGCAGTGCCGGTTGGATACAATGGTTACTGTAGTAGATGCTTATCGCTTCTGGCATGATTTCTCATCGGGTGACAGTCTGCTGGAGCGCCAGCAGGCAGTCGGCTATGAAGATGAGCGTGACGTAGTGGACCTGCTTATTGATCAGATCGAGTTCTGTGATGTACTGCTGCTAAACAAGTGTGACATGGTTCAAACGGAGGAGCTCGATCAGTTGGAGCAGCTCATGCGCAAGCTGCAGCCAAGGGCGCGGATTATACGCACCGTTAAAGGCCAAGTGGATGTAAATGATATCCTTAATACGCATTTGTTTAATTTTGAGGCAGCTAGCATTTCCCCAGGGTGGATGCAGGAATTACAGCGTGAAGAGCATACACCGGAGACAGAGGAGTACGGCATTGGATCCATGGTATTCCGGAGTCGTCGCCCATTCCATCCCGAACGGTTAGGTCTTCTCTTTGAGGAATGGCCGGAAGCGATCATACGTGCCAAAGGCACATTATGGATTGCCTCGCGGAATGATATCGCAGCATCCATCAGTCAGGCCGGGGCTTCAATCCGCTTTGGTCCTGCGGGCTACTGGATTGCGGCCTTGCCTGACGATGAACGGCAGATCTATCTGGATGCGGAGCCGGATCTGGCGGCGAGCTGGGAGCCGCGTTGGGGGGATCGGATGACGGAACTCGTCTGTATCGGCATAGACTTGGATCGTGAAGTGATGAACAAGCGACTAGAAGACTGTGTGCTGCGTGTAGATGAAGTAGAGCTGGATTGGAGTTCCTTTCCTGATCCGCTGCCATCTTGGGATCAAGCGTTAGAACAAGTGGAGATGCAAGAAATCGGTACGGACGTAAGTAGGTAATGAATGACTTGAGGCCTACCTCAGTCGTAATAACGTCTTCTTATGAGAGCTCTGACTGCGACATAGTCTGGGCTCTTTTTCCTATCCAGCCTTGTACCTGAACAGCCTGTGCAGCCATAAACTGAAGCTAATCTTTAAGCTTGTATTGCTGTTTGCATATTAGTCAGTAACGATCGTGTAAGCGCTGCAGTGAATAAACGATACATTATAAAGACAAAGTGGAAAATAACAGGTCTCGTCATCATATTAAGCGCCAGCGATTCGCTATTTTATTATTTTGTCCTACATTAAAAATGTACAATGCTACAAATTCATTCACAATTGTTATCGTTAAATCTGAAATCTAACGTATGTTCAAGAAGAGTATTATGTGCTAAAGTAAATAACATGTTGCAAAAAGGAAATAACACCCAAAAGAAATGTGTGTTTGTAAGGAGTAACCTCAGTATTTCGGATGATCTTCCTATTTTGCCTTACATTCGCTGTGTGCTTGATAACTTTACTGTACCCGCTATATATTAGCGCACACTATTGCTGCATATGCTCCCCGCACGTATCCGCTATGCATGGACACAGTTGACCTTGCTTGGTCAGATGTTGTTAACCAGAGGGTCATGCTGCACACAATAATATGTAATCAACATTCTCCGTGTAACCATTGTTCATTTAGCTGTCTGTTGACAGTGCACAGGCTGAATACGCGCTAGGTGCACATTTCGCGACCATTACACATATCCAATGAAATACGTGAATATAGGATAGCAACAGAAGGATCGTTGTTGGGTAACGTAAACTAGACGATAAGGCCTAACAGGTATCTCGATTTCGAGAACAATGGGGCCGATATAATGACTATATGATATATATTATGGGGTTTGTTTAACCGTAATCACGGATTACTGTACGTAATATGCTGGTGGTCGGCTTTACCTGGGGTGCTAATCCAATTTTTGAAACTTTTTAATATGGTTTGTTTTATGACTTTCAGATAGGCTATATAGACTTTTGGCCTGTAGTGCCAGCGGTGTTCCTAGCTTTTCTGCAATGAATCTCATAATTATTTAAATTAATGGAGGCTTGTTTATGAGTCAACACGTTCAACAAGACCGGGTTATCACATACGACATGTCCTATAGCAGGGATGAGAGATATCGCGAAGTAGCTACTAATCCCGAGCAGATGCGAATGGGCGTTGCAGCAATGATTGCTCATTATGAAAAGACGGAAGATGAGATTACGGCAGGGCGAATTAGCATCTACTTGCGGATTCTAGGTGAGCTGGATGAAGGCGAAAAGTACGCACGTTTGGCGATCGGCGCATATCGGGAAGAGAAACGGCCAAGAGGTGTATACGTTAACAAAATCCGGCTCGCTCGCATTCTACATTGGAAGGGCGAATATAACGAAGCAGCTGACATACTGTTGTACTTAAAAACAACGTTGGAACGCGAGCATATTGCAGTCGATTTGTTAGATCTTATCTATTATGTAACTGGTGAAGTGAAGGTTGATCAGGGTCATTATAAAGAGGCGCTTTCCTTCTTAAAGGAAGCCAAACGATTGGGTGAGATTAAAAAGGATCACGAAGCGCTTGCAGCGACTGTAGCAGCAATAGCAAGGGCTGAACGATTGTTATCTGATGAGGTCGAATGCTAATAGGAACGGAATCGAACTGAAGTTAAGTGCAGTCAGAGGAGAATTTGTGAAAAAGATGCTAAAGTTTCTCAATATCGGTTATTTGCGCATCGGGACTTATCGACAGCAGGAAGCGTACAAAGCTCTGATCTCATCCCATATCATGGATATATTAGACCCTTACACCCCCATATTAGTGGGGACGATTCCACTGGAAATTGATCTACCGCACAGTGACCTTGATATCGCATGTGAAGTACATGATTTGCATGGCTTCAGACATGAGATGGAGGCGAGACTTCGTCCGTTTTCGCCCTTACATCTAGCTATAGGAGTCATAAATGGACAACCCTATATTACAATAAGTTTTACATATGAAGGTTGGGATATTGAAATATTTGGACAACCAGTCCCAACGACAACTCAGAACAGCTTTCGACATATGATAGTGGAATGGCGTTTGCTGGAGCTCATAGGAGAGAACGGTAAGCAGGATATACTTAACATGAAGAGGGCTGGTTTCAAGACAGAGCCTGCTTTTGCGGAGTACTTAAAGTTAGCAGGCAACCCTTATGAGTCACTGTTAATGTTGGCAGACCTAAGCGACGCTGCATTACAGCGGTTCGTAGAAGCAGCGCGATAAAGCAGGGATAACGTCGGTATCATAGAGAAACCTTCTGATTGAAGAACAGTTCGAAATAAATGTTATAGCAACTAAATTAAAGAATATATAAAGCACTGGCATGCTTCCAGTGTTTTTTATATTCTATTTTAATCGTATTAGGCTCAGCAATTCTTTTTGTACCTATGAACAGTGAACTAGCTGGGAAGGTTGTTTGAACTGTGTCTACTTGGAAATAACAAGTAAATACTGTATGAAGCAGGGATAATCTACTATCCCCATTCACTTACAAGAAATTAAAACTGTACTTTTGTTTCATTTTCTTCTAATATCATGGAGGGATTTACAAGATGTCATAGTAAAACACGGCTTTTGCATGTTACAATGGGGTCGTTCATTTTGGTGTAAGGAGTACAATGTATGAGTGTTGATCACAATCCGTTTGACCGACATTTTGACAGCCTAGAATCGATAGCAGATACGATAAGTGAAGTTGTGCAGTGTCCAGTTACGATCGAGGACGCTAGTCACAAGCTGTTGGCTTATAGTTCGCATGATCCGGAGACGGACCCAGCTCGGATTGCTACAATTATTGGAAGACGAGTTCCGGAAAATGTCATAAGCGCCCTTTGGAAAGAAGGGATTATTCAGCAGATCATGACAAGTCATGAACCCATCCGAATCTCACAAATAAGTGAGGTTGGGTTAGGTGATCGAATCGCGATAGCTATTCGCAATAACCAGGATGTACTTGGCTATATTTATATATTAGATAACAATCAACGTACAAATGAGACATCTCTGCAGTTGCTGCAGCAAGCAGCACAGGCTGCACGAACGAAGCTTGTCCAACTACAGACGCAGAATCGCAAGCAAGAACAGCATAACCATGATTTCTTCTGGCATTTGCTCACTCATGCTAACCAATCCGAGCCGGAAACTAAAGAACGTGCCTCGCAATTAGGAATTGCGCTGCCACCTCGGTATCAAGTGATTGTACTGGAGTTCGAGTCCGATATAAACGATAAGTTGAACCAGCAGATCCAGTACACCATTCGCACGGTCCAGCAAATTCGAATTGCGCTTCATGTGATCCACAATAACCGTTTAATTATGATGTGCGCACCCGGAGTTGGAAAGCATGCAGAACTGCATTACAAAGACGAATGCAGCAAATTTATTACACAACTAAAGCTCCGTTTTGGAGCTGTGCCTGTTCGTAGAGGCGGGGGCTTGTTTTATGAGCAGTACGTCTCCGTGGAGAAGAGCTACCAAGAAGCGTTAGTTGTCATTCAAATGAGAAATAAGTATCCGGAAGCACTGAGCGGCATAAATGACTATAATGAATTGGGATATTATCGCTATCTGCCTACGTTGGTTGTGGATAGAGAACGTAAACCGATCATCAACGAGAATCTCAATCGGCTTTGGCAATATGACGATGAACATAACAGCGATCTGTTGTATACATTGGAAATATTTCTAAATCAAGACAGTAATGTGAAAAAGGCGGCAGAGGTGCTGCATGTGCATACCAACACGTTGATGTACCGTTTAAAGCGTATTATGGAGATCGGTGATATCGACTTGAATAATATGGATCAGAAAGTAACAATGTATTTAGAGTTGAAGTTAAATAAATGGAAGTAACCAATATGGCACCTGTCTTTGTGTAAAACTACAAAGACAGGTGCTTTTTTTTGGAAATCAAGATAAGGTAGCGGGTCGCAAACTACCTTATACTGGAAAGAGACGACTTTAATTTCAGGAGGCTTGAAGATGCGGATTGGTGTGCCAAAGGAATTAAAGAATAATGAAAATCGAGTAGCCATTACACCGTCAGGTGTGGTTGCTTTGTATCAATCAGGTCATGACATCCTTATCGAGGACGGCGCAGGCACTGGCAGTGGCTTTACGAATGAAGACTATATTAGGGCTGGAGCAGAAATAGGTTCAAGTGCCGCTGATGTATGGTTTCGAGCTGATATGATATTAAAGGTGAAGGAGCCCATTCCTTCTGAATATGCTTATTTTCGATCAGGTCTTATTTTGTTTACGTATTTACATCTAGCTGCAGAGCCTGGATTAGCGAAAGCGTTGACAGAGAATGGGGTAACAGCAATTGCGTACGAAACAGTTGAAGTGAATCGGACGCTGCCTTTATTAACACCAATGAGTGAAGTCGCGGGACGGATGGCCGCCCAGATCGGGGCACAATTTCTCGAAAAATCTCATGGTGGAAAAGGAATTTTGTTGGGAGGCGTACCTGGTGTCAGACGTGGGAAAGTGTCTGTCATCGGTGGTGGTATCGTCGGTATGAACGCTGCCAAGATTGCAATAGGACTTGGAGCTGATGTTACAATCATCGATATGAATGCGGATAGGCTGCGGCAATTGGAAGATATATTCGGTTCATCCATTCATACTTTGATGTCTAATCCGCTTACGATTGCCGAAACAGTTGCCGAGTCAGACTTGGTCATCGGAGCGGTTCTGATCCCTGGAGCGAAGGCACCTAAGCTGGTAAGTGAAGCGATGATTCAGTCGATGCAGGCTGGCTCTGTTGTCGTTGACGTGGCCATCGATCAAGGGGGCATTTTTGAGACCGTTGATCATATTACAACTCATGACAATCCAACTTACGTTAAGCATGGCGTAGTTCATTACGCTGTTGCCAATATGCCAGGAGCAGTTCCGCGCACATCGACGATCGCATTGACAAATGCTACGATTCCATACGCCTTGTTAATGGCTAACAAAGGATTGGAACAGGCACTACGGGAGCATAAAGCTCTATTGGCAGGAGTGAATACGGCAGGAGGCGCTGTTACTTATTACGCAGTTGCCCGAGATTTGCATCTCGACTATGTTCCTGCAGCAGAAGCATTAAAGTATGTCTCTGTTAATTTGTAACAAGTCAGATGGAGAGAAACTAGGCAATACGATGTATACTTTTTAGCTGCAAACCCCAGTTCTTATATAAATGAATTTGGTAAGCGAATTCGTGACCCCTGCGCGAATTCGCTTTTTAAATTGTGCAAGTCAGTTGCTCTGATATCGAAATCGCTTGAGGTATATGCAGCAGTGCATGAATCTGGTAAAATAACGAAAACACCACTTTATGGCAAAAAAATGGAGGCATTGGAACTGAAAGCGAGACCACAGTTTATAGCCGTTTATGGAGCTGCTGGCAGTCTTTGCAGTCCTTGTGTGTTTAATAGGGTTAATGTATCGAACACTTATTACCGACAAATCTTCGCACGTTGTGCATCTCAAGTATTTGAACTGGTTTAGAATGGTATGTTTTCGCATCAAGGATGAATGGGAATAGCCACAATCCCCAGTTAGAAAGGAGGATGATCGTCATGTGGTATACGATTACGGCGTTGCTGGCAGCCGGGGTTACATGGATATGTTATCGCATATTTCAGAGGATCAGGCTACTGGAAGAGCAGAATGACGAGCTTCTGTTTCGGATTGAGCAGCTTGAAAGCAGGCGGATAATGGAGCCAGATCATTATGTATCTTAATGAATATACAATGGATAGGCAGCTATCACATTCTCATCTTGTTGTCTGTTTGTTAAAGATTTGATTAAGAAATTCAGAATTGCTGTACAAAAAAAGTACATTATATAGAATTAGTACTAGGAGCATAGATCAAGGTTGCTAGTGGTTTAAGTAAGATAACCTATTAGAAGTGATATAACTACTATTCCAGTAAACTGATCATTACATGTAAGACGACCTCTTCTGCTCCGTGCTTCAGATTTTTTCCTACCCACTTTCTAAGCTCACTGCGAGTAACACCTTCATCACAGCTCTATTTTAACTTATACATCAGGATGAAACACATAGATACATATATCGTGGAGGGAGACTGTACAATTGAATATTTCAATTATTATTCCAGTTCACAACAAAGTTGAGCAGTTGGAGCGGACCTTGGCGTTTATTAGCGAGCAACAGCATCGGGACGACATTGCGTATGAGGTAATTGTTGTGGATGACGGCTCAACAGAACCTGTTAAAGAGGTAGTAGATTCGTTTGTGTCGAAAATTAAAGCGTTAAAATATTTGTTTATTCCACGGGATAAATTCTCGTGCCGTTCCAGAACAAGAAATACAGGAGTTAATGAGAGCAGGGGAGATATCCTTGTGTTTTTGGATTGCGGGATCGTGATTCCAGCACATTTTGTGGATCGTGTCGCCGAGAGAATCGGCTTAAGCCAGAATACTGTTTTGTACCATTATATCCTTGGTGCATTTACAGACCCGGACAAAGAGGACATGTCGGTAATAGATGGAATTACACCTCACAATTTACAAGAAATAAGTGAGCGTTTGAAGTACCATCCGGCTTGGGAGGACATGAGAACGTCTCATTTTCACCTAGTTGAAAATAATTTAAACCGGATGGATGTACCGTGGACGATGGGCTGGAGCGGGGCAATAAGCGCATCCAGGGAAATTGTGCTGCAAGCTGGCGGCTTTGACGAATCGTTTAAAGGCTGGGGAGCAGAGGACACGGATTTCTCTTATCAACTTCACAAACAAGGCGCTGTTATGCATGCGACAGAAGATATTTGTGTCCTTCATTTGCCGCACCGCTCAGATGATCAGAAGCAGCTTAAGATTAAGTCGAGTTTTCTTAATCGAAAGAAAATGCACGTAAAAAATTATCAGTTTGATACGGAAATTTATCCGTACTCAGCTGACATGCATTTCGATCAGGTCATTTCTAAATTTAATCATCTCGTTGTGAAATACTATACGCCGGAATATGAGCTTTCCTTTATCGATACACTTAATACTAACTATATTGCCGGTTCAGAATGCTCACTTATTATTGGTGAGGACAGTATTGCACATCTTTCCGCGCTCCATACTTCTCATATTTTCATCCAGAATAAACACATACACCAAGCTTATACTGAACGGTTTGCTGCTAGGGAAGTTGTGTATCTGCTTGGGGTTGATACACCGTATGCTCGGGGGTATTTCGATACGATTGTTGTGACGGATTACTACCGCATGATCAGTGAACCTCTTGCTGGTTTAATGTTCAAAGAATGGTTCCGTATTTCCAAACGATTGATCTTAATCTACCATAAAGAGTACATTTCTTATCTCGCCAATGTGTCAGGATGGACTTGGCATAATTTAGAGGAAATCGAGCTAATTTTGCGGAGCAACAATTTAGGTTACGAGATCCAGGATCAGCTCGGTGATTATATCATAATTGAGGTAACTAAAGCTGTCAGCAAGCCAACCACATCTACGTCTTTAGCTGATCCGACTGCCGTAGGGAACTAGCTGACTAGGGAAATAGAAGGTGATTCGTAAGTGAGTCATCCGAAGACGTGTTGATGCATTGGTGACTGAGAGGCTAAATATTAAATAATTCATCAAACAAGCACAGCAATTTAAAGCTTGAACAAACATAAAGTGCCCTATATTCCACTGTATGATCAGCGGAATATAGGGCACTTATTTAGCTTTTGTTAATCTATTATGTTGTAAGGATTACTAGTTAAGAGGTACGGTTGTTACTCTAAGCCATACTGGCGCATTTTATAATAAAGTGCACCTCGTGAAATACTCAACATACGTGCCGCTTTGGCTTTGTTCCCAGCTGCTCGCTTCAGTGCATCCGCAATACGGACACGTTCCATCTCTTCTGAGTGCACGCTTAAAGGAACATCAGCCTCCGTCAACTCGGAAAGCGTTGTTAGCCTAGCGTAATCAGGCAGTTCGCGCACAGATACTGCGCCGGTTCCGTTTGAATGGGCCATAAAGCAGGCATGCTCCATGGCATTTGCCAACTGCGGCATATTTCCAGGCCAATCAAACGAAGTCAGTGCTGTCAATGCGTCGGAACCCAAGGGCGGCGACTGTGCATTCAACTTCTCTGCTGCTACGTTCAGGAACATACGGGACAGTTCAGGTATGTCCTGCTTACGTTCACGCAGGGCAGGCACCTCCTGCTGCAGCATCGCATAGTACAGCTCAGGAAGCCACTGTGACAATACGGACACTTCGAGTCCATTCGCTGCAGAAGCGATAATTCGACAGGATAACGATACAGTGGACGTGCCGCCTAATCTATAAAATTTACGATCTTGCAACATCTGATAGAGCTTTTCTTGGAGCGATTGGGGCAGCAAATGTATATCTTTGAGATACAAGACACCGTCCTTCGCTTGATCCAGCTTGCCAAGACGGACTTCATCACCTTGATACCCAAATAACTCTGCTTCCAGTAAACCGTGAGGAAGCGCACCACAGCTCACCGTAACAAACAGCCCCTGCAGCTGAAGCTGCTTATGAATCCATTGTGCGATTGCACGTTTGCCTACCCCTGATTCCCCCAATAGGAGCAATGGACGCTTATGTTCTACAACAAGGCAGGCCGCATGTACTTCTTCTGGCTTAAAAGGAAACACCGCAGAAGATAATTCCTCAGCTTCCGGTTTATTATACATTTCAGCGCTTAGCTTTACGTACTGCGTTACGTTGCTTTCGATAGAGATGGCGCCAATTAACTGTTCCTGTTCATCTCGCACGGGAGCGGCATTAATCATAACATGTACGCCGGGACGAGGTTCGTGATATACGTGATGTACTTCAGTACCGCTTTCCATCACTTGAAATAACATAATAGATTCCCGTTGAAAGAAGTCTCCAATTCGTTTGCCTACAATATCAGATCGTGCAATTCCGTATGTCTCTTCCGATACCCGATTCCAGTACTGCACGATTCCATCGGTATCCACGATCGTTACGGCGTCATTCGTTGTGTCTAATAGTCGCTGCAGCAGAGCATTTACATGTCTGCCAGACCAGGTATGTATCTCTTGTCCCATGATTTCCACTCCGGTTTCTGCTGTCTTTCAACTATTATGGCAAACGCCCCCTAGAAAATCAATCCATCTAACTCGTAAAACTTTTCCAAGTATTTCTTCAAAATCTATTTACATGTTCAACCAATTGTGATTATAATTAATCATCGAGGTTAAATGTGTACAAAAATTGAACACTTCAATGTTTAGGGGGAACTGTTCGACATGGAAAGCTTAATGCGAAATGCGTTTCTATTTCTGTCGAAGAATAAAGTGGCTAACCGCACCGCTAAGAAATATGGTCTCCGCTTTGGCGCCAAGCGGTTTGTAGCTGGTGTTCAAATTTCGGAAGCGGTTACAACTGTGCGTATGTTGAATGAGAAGGGGATCGTAGTTACACTGGATCACCTTGGCGAATTCATCTCCACACGTGAGGAAGCCATTGAAGCGACAGCATACAATGTACGTACGCTGCATGAGATTGCCGCTAGCGGCGTCAAGTCCAACCTGTCCTTAAAGATGACTCAGCTTGGTCTCGATATCTCTCGAGAGCTGTGCATGAGCAATATGCGTCAGATTTTGGACGCAGCCAAGCAGCATGGGAACTTTGTACGCATCGACATGGAGGATTACGCTCACAATGAAGTCACCCTAGACATTTTCCGTGAATTAAGAGAAGAATATGGCAAGACCGTCGGACTAGTTATACAGGCATATTTGTACAAGAGCCAAGCTGATATGGAACAATTATCGGTTTATAAGCCCAACCTACGACTTGTTAAGGGTGCTTATAAGGAATCACAAGAAGTCGCATTTCCACGTAAGGAAGACGTAGATCAGAACTTTATTCGTATTATTGAGCAGCACCTGCTGGATGGTCATTATGCAGCAATTGCAACGCATGATGATAACGTCATTAATCACGTCAAGCAATTTGTAAAGGACCATCGCATTCCGAACAGTCAGTTTGAATTTCAGATGCTGTACGGAATCAGGGTTCAAGCGCAGCAGGATCTTGCTAATCAGGGGTATACAATGCGTGTATATGTGCCTTACGGGGACGATTGGTATGGATACTTTATGCGAAGACTGGCAGAGCGGCCTGCCAATGTAGGTTTTGTCCTCAAGTCAATGTTTAAGTCGTGATATGACAAACGTACGGATATCTTCATTATATACATTCATTATTATTGGGAGGTACGAACTATGAGCATGATTGAATATCGTAACGAACCGTTCACTGACTTTACAATTGAAACGAACAAGCAAGCGATGGAGGCAGCCCTTCAACGCGTGGGAGCGCAGCTCGGTAGTACTTATCCATTAATAATAAACGGTGAGAAAATTAGCACGGAACGTGCGGGTACATCTATTAACCCTGGAAATACAGATCAAATTATCGGTTATGTGGCGCAGGCAGATCGTGAATTGGCTCTGAAGGCAATTGCCGCTGCGGATGCGGCATTCCAAGAGTGGCAGTATGTTGATCCAGCAGAACGTGCAGGATACTTATTTAAGGCCGCAGCTGTGATGCGTCGTCGCAAATTTGATTACTCGGCATGGCTCGTATATGAGGTTGGTAAGAACTGGGGCGAAGCAGATGCAGATGTAGCGGAAGCGATCGATTTCCTCGAATTTTATGCACGCGAGATGATTCGTCTGAGTGGCCCACAGCCATTGACGAAGCTTGCAGGCGAAGACAACCGCCTATCGTATATTGCACTTGGCGTAGGTATTGTAATCCCGCCGTGGAACTTCCCGCTTGCTATTATGGCGGGTATGTCCGTGGCAGCGATTGTGACGGGCAACACCGTTGTGCTAAAGCCAGCTTCTACTTCACCGGTCATCGCAGCAAAATTTGTCGAGCTAATGGAAGAAGTCGGCTTGCCGGCAGGTGTCTTGAACTTCATTCCGGGTTCTGGAGCTGAAATTGGTGACTTGATCGTGGATCACCCTCGCACACGGTTCGTATCCTTTACAGGCTCACGTGACGTTGGATTACGTATTAATGAACGTCTAGCCAAGCCTGCTGAAGGACAGATCTGGATGAAACGTCTAATCGCAGAAATGGGTGGGAAAGACGGCATTGTCGTCGATAACACGGCAAATGTGGAAGAAGCGGCTACCGCGATTGTAGCGTCGGCATTTGGATTCCAAGGGCAGAAATGTTCTGCTGGTTCCCGTGCAATCATTCATCAGGACGTATATGATGAAGTGTTGGAACTGGTGACAGCCAAGACGAAGCAGCTTCAAGTAGGATCTGCAGTCGCAAACGTAGCAATTGGTGCTGTTATCGACGAGAATGCATATCGTAAGACGTTGGAGTACATCGCGATAGGTGCCGAGGAAGGTAGAGTAGTAGCAGGCGGAGATGTAGCGGAAGGCAACGGCTACTACATTCAGCCGACGGTTATCGCGGATGTAAGCGAGAATGCACGAATCATGCAGGAAGAAATTTTTGGACCTGTACTTGCTGTTTGCAAAGCAGATGATTATAAGCATGCGATTCAAATATTTAACAACACGGAGTACGGGCTGACTGGCGCTGTATTCAGCGGCAATCGCGAGCATTTGGAGTATGCGCGGCAGCGTATGCACTGTGGCAACCTGTATTTTAACCGCAAGTGTACAGGGGCTCTGGTCGGGGTGCATCCATTTGGCGGATTTAACATGTCAGGTACCGATTCCAAGGCTGGAGGCCGTGATTATTTACTGCTCTTTACACAAGCAAAGCTGGTATCGGAGAAATATTAATTAAGGGGAATGCAAGCCTTCGTCTGGGAAATCCGACGGAGGCTTTTTATTGTAGTGACACATATTAGGAAATAGTAAGCGCTCACTCCTTCTATTTTTCAGGGGGTAACTGACATTAGGAGTTCACATGTTGTACGTTTCTGTAGAGAAAGCTGTTTTGATGTATAACTTTTTTCCTTGCTTGTTGGGGGGATTATCTATAATATCGATATGAAGACCGTTTTCTTGTACATGATCACCTAGCAGGAACGTGGTGTAGACAAAGGATTGGCCGCTGATGGGGATGTGGCAACTTTATTGAATAAGTAGCTTTCTACCTGCTGCTGAGAAAGTAGGTTGATACCGTTGACGCCTTTACAACGCAGAATTAAATGGAAGGCAAGTCTGACAATTGTGGGTTGGCTTGTGTTTATCCTATATGTACTCTACAGTACATACTTATTATTTTTCGGGTTTTATCGCAGTTATGGTTTAAGTGAGGGTTACTATCCTGTGAATTTAATACCATTAACAACAATATGGGAATATGCGATGCACATAACAGATTATCCTGTGTATGTGTGGTTTAACAATTTGATCGGTAATATTTTGTTGTTTGTTCCACTTGGAGCCCTTCTTCCGCTGCTGGTTAGAAGCTGCCGAGGGTGGGTAAGGATGATGCTGATTTCTTTCTTGATGACGATGTTTATTGAAGTGATGCAGTATATGCTTCAAGTCGGAACGCTTGACGTTGATGATATGCTGCTGAATGTATGCGGTGGTATGATTGGTTATGGTTGCTATAAGATCGTTCGTATGCTCCTTATTTCGTTATCACGTGTAGGCCCGCAGCAATCTCCTCCTTTACCATAAGTTCTCCTCCATCAGTCCATATCCCCAAACGACCTTTTCTATATTCTATTATTCATGTTTGAAACAATTAATAGCGTGGTGCATGTCGTTTATACCCTGAATAAGGAATAGTCTGGTAATTCCCTGTGAGATATGATAGAATGTAGAGCTTATATCATATCCAATATGAGCTGTTATCATCCTATTACAGTTGCAGAAGGGAATATTAACATGAAACCGATCCGTAATTCGACGAAAGCTATTATACAGCGTTCAGGTCACCTGTTACTAACGCAGAACATAGACCAAGAGGGTCTGTTTTATTTGTTTCCAGGCGGTGGTCAAGAACACGGTGAGCAGCTAAATGAAGCACTTATACGGGAGTGCATGGAAGAGATCGGACAGAACGTAGTTGTAGGCGAGTTAACCCATATCCGTGAGTATATTGGTGCCAATCATCAATTCAGTCTAGTGGATGGGGACATCCACCAAGTCGAGTTTTATTTTGCCTGTGAGTTGGAACATGAGGCAGATACTTTTATAGGCACCAATCCTGATGAATATCAAGTTGGTGTTGAATGGATAGCCATCGACAAACTGCATGAGATTCGTTTATATCCGGAACAACTAGGTCATATTTTGCAAGGAAAGAGACCTGCTGTCTGTTACTTGGGAGATACGAATTAGTAACTTTTTCAACAATTATAGGAACGTATGAACGAATCATGCGTTATATATAAGAGGACGTTATGAAGATAGCGCCGCATTTTGCGGTGTTTTTTTCATGCCAGCTAATTAAAATTTGAAAATGTAACGTGGAGGCTTCAAATGGAAATGGACAGACTTACGCAACGGCTTCATCCTGATTATATCAAAGTATCACGTATATCCGGCTGCCTCACGAATCTTATCTTGATAATTGGATCGGCCGTATATTTGCTAATCGCAATTCAAAAGGACTGGGTATTATGGCCAGGTTGGATAGCACTTTGTATATTTGTATTTACGTTTGTTCTTTTTACGTGGATTGTGCCTGTAGTAGAATATGAACGGTTTAAATACGAGGTATTCGAGGAAGAAGTTGAGATTCGTTCAGGATTGATCTGGATCCGAGATGTACTCATTCCGATGGTAAAAGTCCAGCACGTGGAGTTAGAGAGTGGTCCGCTAATGCGGCGTTATGGCTTGGCAGAAGTAAAGGTTGTAACGGCTGCCAGCACGCACCGGATTAAGGGGTTAAAGCAGGCGGAAGCCGAACAATTAAAACTGCAGGTTGGTAAGCTGGCAAGAGTGGTGGAAGCTGATGAATGAACCGAAACGAATGCATCCTGTATACATGCTGTTTAATCTCATTACCTATGCAAAGGCATTATGGCCAATAGCCATCTTTTTTGTATTCAAAGATATCAATTGGCTTCAACTTCAGTGGTTTTGGTATGCTGGAATAACGCTTGGTATTGCTGCAGTCCTTGGGTTTGGCTGGATGGGGTGGCGCAGGCATACGTATCAGCTTGAAGCAGATAAGCTCGTGATTCGAAAAGGGGTATTTTTCCTTGAGGAGCGTTCGATCTACTACGGGCGCATCCATTCGGTGAATACCGAGCAGCCTTTGTTGCAGCGAATATTAGGCGTTGTGCAGCTAAAAATTGAGCTGCCTGGCGGAAAAGCAGACGGTGATGGCGTCTTGCCGGCCATCTCTGCGGCGGAATCAACCCGCTTGCAAGTATGGTTAAGGGAGCAGATGAACAAAGCGGTGAGCGAGAAGGCAAGCATCGCTCATACAGTAAGTGAAGCGAATACTGGCGCTGATGAGGCAGTGCACAGTCAACAAGCAAGCCTGACTGATATCGGTTCTAATAACGTTAGCAGCAGCGCTGCATTCTCTTCTGTTCAAGGCGAGTCACCACACAAGCAAGAAACGATATTTAATATTTCGGGTAAGCTGATCGTTATGGCTGCCTTTACTTCAATTAATATAGGATTGGTACTTACTTTTATTGCAGGTATAATCTCATTAGCCGATGATATTTTACCAAAGAAGGTGTACGAGCGGACCATCGAACAGGCAACGGAGCTGCTGCCAGGCTGGTGGGGGATGGCGATAGTTGGATTTTTACTAGCTTGGCTCTTATCAGGGCTTTTGTTTGTTGTAAAGTACGGAGGGTTTCGTGTAACACGGGATGGCAGCCATATCGCCATTTCATATGGGTTGATAGAGAAGAAGGCACATACGTTTAAGGCGGAACGTGTTCAGGCAGTCATATTTAAAGAGAGCTTGCTGCAGCAGGCTTTCGGATACGGAAAATTGATGCTCCATGTTGTTTCTTCCTCCAAGCAGGAAATGATAGTCCTTCACCCTTTCATTCGCAAACAGGAATGGAGTGTGATTATGTCCGATCTGATCCCGCATCTTCATGTAGTGCCGATTGAGACCGTATGCCCTCCTCGAGCAAAATGGGTATATTTCCGAGTTGATGCTCTAATCGTGATTGCGTTATGCGCAGCTGCAATTGGCTTTTGGCACGAAGCTGGATTATGGTCGCTCTTGATTGTACCTCTGACGATTTTATGGGATCTATTGCAGTATCGCGATACTGGCATGACCTTATCAGAGAAGCAGATTACGCTGCAGTCTAGAGAAATTGCCAGAAGTACGTATATCGTGCCCCGATCTCAGATGGTGTCGATCGTGCTTAAAGGAACGGTATTCCAACGTAAACGCAAGTTGTTATCTTTGAATGTAAAGCTAATGGGGGATGTAGCGGGCACTACTTGGGCTGTTAAGCATCTGGAGCAGGCCGATGTTGAACGGGTATATAGATGGTTTAGTCGCAGACGACATGTGTAATTTTAACTAAGGTTTTATTTGCCAAGACCCTCTTCTATTCTTAGAGAGGGTCTTTATTTGCTAGGAGCACAAAAAAGAATTGGAAATAATAAAAATTGAAGTTTCAATTGCCAAGTCAGGAAGAAGGATGTATACTTTTAATGAAAATGATTATCAATATCATACATACGAGATTAGACTGCATGCTTAGGCTGGGGAGAAGCCACCATCGGAACGGAGGAACTTATTGATGAGCAACATCATCATGATTTTTGCAAGTATGACAGGTAATACCGAAGACATTGCTAAGGCAGTGGAACGTGGAATCAGAAGCACAGAGGCCGAACTTACCGTGAAGGAAGTAATGGATGCTGAAGCATCTGAATTGGCTAATTACGATGGGATCGTATTAGGAGCATACACCTGGGGAGACGGAGAACTGCCAGACGAGTTCTTGGACTTCTATGACGATATGGATGAACTCAGCTTATCTGGCAAGAAAGCGATTGTATTCGGATCATGTGATTCTTCTTACCATGCTTATGGCGCTGCTGTTGATTTATTGATTGAGAAGCTCCAATCGATAGGCTGCGAGGTTGTACTGGAAGGACTGAAGATTGAGCTGTCTCCTTCCAAGGATGAAGAAGAACAGTGCGCTCAATTTGGACGCGACTTTGTTGCCAAGTTGTAGGCGGCAAGAGCAAGGAAGTCGTCGTAGGCAGATGAAGGAATATTGAACTATTGACGATTGATCTGTTTAACTGCTAGTCGTTCACGTTCATGCATACTAAGAGGTATGACGCAAATGAGTAAAGGCAGTGCTCGTTCTCCATCAGGAGCGGCGCTGCCTTTGTTGTATTAGTTGTAGCGCGGCTTTCTATACTTCATGGCAGGCTACGAAATGATTCGGCTTGGCTTCCCTGAATAAAGGTGCTTCCACCGTACAGCGTTCTGTCGCAGCTGGGCATCGTGTACGGAAGTAGCAGCCTGATGGCGGGTTGATTGGACTCGGTAGCTCTCCTTTAAGGACGATGCGCTCTTTGGAGGCTTCGATCTCGGGATCAGGCACAGGAATAGCAGACATTAGAGCTTTTGTATAGGGATGGAGCGGGTCAGCATATAAAGTGCTGCTTTCTGCAAGCTCGACCATCTTGCCCAGATACATAACGGCAACACGATCGCTGATATGTTTGACCATGGACAGGTCATGTGCAATAAACAGATAAGTAAGGTCGAACTTCTGCTGCAATTCTTTTAACAGGTTGACGACTTGGGCTTGAATAGAGACGTCGAGCGCAGATATCGGTTCATCGCAAATAATAAATTGTGGATCAACCGCAAGGGCACGCGCGATACCGATTCGCTGTCGTTGTCCGCCTGAGAATTCATGCGGGTAACGGGTTGCATGATCGGGATTAAGTCCAACGAGATCCAATAGGTCCTCAACGCGGCGTTTACGCTCTGCGCGACTGTTAGCTAGGCGGTGGATATCCAGTGCTTCGCCAATAATATCAGTAATTGTCATCCGCGGATTCAGGGAAGCATATGGGTCCTGGAAGATCATTTGCATCTGGCGGCGCATTGCTTTCATTTTAATACTATTAAGCTGGTTTATATTGGTTCCATTAAAGGTGACGCTGCCTGCAGTTGGCTCATACAGCCGCAGTACAGTTCGACCCACAGTCGATTTGCCGCAGCCGGATTCACCAACCATCCCTAGCGTTTCACCCTTTTTCACTTCAAAACTGACATCGTTCACCGCTTTGAGAACACCACCGCGATTTACATGGAAATATTTTTTGAGTCCTTCAACCTTTAGCATTGCTTCCGTTCGTGTCATACGGTAACCTCCTGTGCCAAGGGATGCATGAGCCAGCAGCGTGCTTGATGAGAACCGCTAATATCCGTAATTTCTGGATCTTCGGTTTTGCAGATTTGCATCGCATAGTCGCAGCGAGCGCAGAATCCACAGCCTGCAGGCGGCTTAATGAGGTCAGGCGGCGTTCCGTTAATGGGAATAAGCGGCTCATTTTTCTTCTGATCAAGACGCGGCAAGGAACGCAGCAGGCCCTTTGTATAAGGGTGCTTTGGATTTTTGAATATTTCCCACTTTGTTCCGGTTTCCACCACTTTCCCTGCATACATTACGATAACTCGATCGCACAAATCAGCAACGATCCCGAGATCATGAGTGATCAAAATAATTGAGGTGCCAAACTTGGCTTGCAAGTCCTTCATAACGGACAGGATCTGCGCTTGAATCGTTACGTCCAACGCTGTAGTTGGCTCATCTGCAATAAGTAATGATGGATTGCAGGCTAACGCAATTGCGATCATCGCGCGCTGGCGCATGCCACCGGAAAATTCATGCGGATACTGTCCAAAGCGCGATGAGGCATTTGGAATGCCAACCAAGTTCAACATATCAACAGCGACTTGCTTAGCTTCCCGGCCAGAGAGTTGTTTATGCTTTTCTAATACTTCTGTAATTTGGCGTCCAATTGTCATTGTTGGATTAAGTGATGTCATGGGGTCCTGAAAGATCATACCGATATCTTTTCCACGTATACTCTGCATCCGTGATGGCTTGAGCTTCAATAAATCTTCACCCTTAAATAGAATCTGACCCTGCTTCACTTTACTGGGCGGCGAAGGCAACAATCTCATAATCGACTGAGCGGTAACGCTTTTTCCACAGCCAGATTCGCCTACGATTGCTACAGCCTCGCCAGGATTAACATGGAAGGTCACACCTCGCACGGCTTTAACCTCGCCGGCACGAACATGGAAGGAGACGTGCAAGTCGTGTACCTCTAACAATGGTTTCAATGGTTTATGCATGCCTATGCCTCCTTATTTCTTCAGCTTGGGATCAAGCGCGTCACGCAGGCCGTCACCGAACATGTTAAATGCAAGCATCGTTAAGCTGATAAGAATAGCCGGGAATAGCATACGCCAAGGATATAAAATCATGGCTTTGAGTGCATCATTAATCATCGTGCCCCATGATGCAGCTGGAAGCTGTACGCCCAACCCGAGGAAACTAAGCACTGCTTCGCTAAAGATAGCAGTAGGCACAGCCAATGTTAACGTTACGATTATGGGGCCGAGGGAATTTGGCACTAAATGACGGAATAGAATACGGGCCCCAGATGCACCAAGAGAGCGGGATGCAAGTACATACTCTTGATTTTTTAGCTGCATCATCTGTCCACGTACAATCCAAGACATATTAATCCAACCCGTGATACAAAGCGCCATAATTATTGTAAATAAACTGGGTTCAAATACAACAACAAGTAAGATGGCGACAAGCATATCAGGTACGGAATAAATAATCTCAGATATTTTGTTCATAACATCGTCTAGTCGTCCCCCGATGTAACCCATAATACCGCCGTATATTACGCCAATAAATAGATTTATAAGCGCAGCGGAAAATCCAACAATTAAGGAGATCCGGGCACCCATCCAAGTACGGGCGAACATGTCGCGGCCGAGATCGTCTGTGCCAAACCAATGTTCTGCTGATGGAGGCTGGTTGGTAAGTTCCAGATTGTTGGTATAGTAGTCATACGGTGTTATGAGGGGGCCTATTATTGCCATGATAATGAGCAGCACAAGTATGGATAAACCCATCATTGCCCCAACATTATTTCGCAACCGAAACCAGGCATCACGCCATGCAGAAATGCTTTCGCGTTCGATCGCCTCCGCCGCATGTTCGTCGATGGATATTTTGGTGAATTGTTCTGCTGAATACTGTCTGTCCGAAAGGGGCCTTTTTTTGTTGTATGAGATCATGCCGCTTTCTCCTTTCGTTTACCCAGCTTAATACGTGGATCAATAAAACCATAAGCGAGATCCGTAATGAATCGTGCGGACATCAATATTAATCCGTAAAAGATCGTAATGCCCATAATAAGCGAATAATCACGATTGCCGATACTCATTACGTAAATTTTGCCGAGGCCTGCAATCCCGAATATTTGCTCAATAATAAACGAACCAGTGATAACGTTGGCTGTAAGTGGCCCGAGATAGGTAACAACAGGCAATATACCGTTACGAAGCACGTGTCGCTGCATGACAGTCCAAGTGCTTAACCCCTTAGCTCTCGCGGTTTTGATATAGTCAGAATGTAGTACTTCTAACATATTAGAACGAGTTAAGCGTGCGATAAACGCGATTGGCAGAGCCGCAAGGGCGATTGTGGGGAGTACATAATCTTTTGCTTCCTGCAAGCCGACAACATTAAAGATCGGGAACTTGACTCCAAGCAGCCATTGTAAAATAGAAGCCATAACAAAGCTCGGAACGGATACACCTACAACAGCCAGTACCATGGCGGAAGTATCCAGCATTTTACGATGGTTAAAGGCAGCGGTCATTCCAAGGGTAACACCAACTAGTACGGAGACGATAACAGCGACAATACCCAGCTTCATAGAGAATGGGAAGGAGTCCCGAATAAATTCAACTACTTCGCGGTCTTGCATTTTCATGGAGATGCCGAGGTTACCCTGTACCAACTTGCTCAAGTAGATACCATACTGTTCAAGAACAGGTTTATCTAAGCCATAATGGGCCATAATCCGAGCTTTAATTTCAGGCGGTATATTTTTCTCGGACATAAAAGGATCGCCTGGAATGGACTTCATCAGCATAAAGGTAATCGAAGCTAGCATAAATAATGAGAGGATAAAGAAGAACATCTTGTTTAAGATATAACGAGTCATCACATTACACCACTACTCCTCTGTAAAATCATCATGGCAAAAGTCGGGACACATAGAGCCTACGCTCTATGCACCCCGACATGCTTCTCATTTGTTTATCCTATTCCAGATAGCCGCGATCAAAATGAATCATACCTTGATAGTCGATAAACACGCCTTTCACGTTAGGCTTAGTAAGACCCACTGATGTATAGTAGTAGATCGGAAGGATAGCTTGCTCATCTTCAATAAGGATCTTCTCAGCTTGTGCCATCAGATCCATGCGCTCCTTGGCATCCATGGAGGACTTAGCTTTCTTCAACAATTCATCATACTTAGGGTTGCTGAAGCCGATATCGTTATTGCCGCTGCCTGTCATATAAAGGTCTAGGAATGACATTGGATCGTTGTAGTCTGTAGACCAGCCTGCACGTGCAACTTGATAGTTTAAGTTCGTACGGTTTTTCAAGAACACGCCCCACTCTTGATTCTGAATCTTGACTTTTACGTTCAGGTTTTTGTTCCACATGTCGGCAATAGCTTGTGCAATCTTTTTGTGCTTGTCATTCGTATTATGAGCAAGCTCAAATTCAAGCGTTGTCAGGCCCTCTTCTTTAAGGCCTTCTTGCAGCAACTTGTTGGCTTCTTCCAAATTCTCTTGGAAGTAATTATCTTTCACTTCGGAACGGAATTCGTCATTCTGTCCGGCGATACCAGGTGATACGATTCCGAATGCAGGAATTTCTCCACTTAACGTTACTTTATCAATGAGCAACTGACGGTTGATAGCCATGGATAAGGCTCGGCGTATTTTCTTGTTGGAGAAAGGCTTTTGCTTATTGTTGAATAAGTAGTAATAAGTAGAAGCAACCCCTTTAATATGAAGCTCATCCTTCTTTGTTTGCTGAAGGACTGGAATTTGCTCAGTAGGAACCTCACCTGTAGGCATACCGCTATAATCAAGTACGTTGGTTTCATACATATTAAGCTCAGACGAACCTTCTGATACAATAGATACTTGTACCTTTGTAAATTTCACTTCGTCTTTGGCATAGTAGTTGTTGTTTTTAGCGAGTTCAAGGGAGGATTGTTTCACCCATTTGCTTACAGAGAATGGCCCGTTTGAAATAATCGAACTGGCTTCTGAAGCCCATTTGGGATTGTCTTTTACAGATTGATGCACGGGAAAGAACGTTTGGAATGATAGTAAGCTTAAGAAGTAAGCTGTCGGACTTTCTAATTGCACTTCTAATGTGTTGGCGTCTATCGCTTTTACGCCGACTTGGTTAGGGTCTGTAATTTTAGTTTTGGTGTAAGCGGCATCTTTATGTTTATTGTATCCTTCGGCGTTCTTGATGTAGTAGAGTTGGTAGGCGTAAGGAGGAGCGGGTTGAAAATCAGGGTCTAGCACACGTTTCCAAGCGAACTCATAATCATTTGCGGTGACAGGGTCGCCATTGGACCATTTTGCGTCTTTACGGATGTGGAAGGTGTATTTGGTGCCATCAGGGGAGATCTCCCATTTCTCTGCAGTGCCCTCAATTGGTTTTCCTTTCTCATCTGAACGTGTCAAACCTTCAAATAAAGCGCCTAGCAATGCAAATGAGGTAGAATCTTGAGCTTGACCTGGGTCTAGAGATGGTGGCTCAGAAATCGAGTTGAAGCGGAATACTTGCTCTTTGGCGGGTTCATTTTTGTTCTCATTGGATTTCTCTTCGTTCTTTGCCTCTTCTTTAGCAGGTGTGGAGCTACCTCCGCAAGCGCTTACAAACGCACTTACTGCCAACAGCAATGTCAGGACTAGCAGCATGGATTTTTTTTTCATGCTTTGTGTGTTCCCCTCTCTAGGTAATATCGTTGGTAACCATCGTCAAATTACGCAAGGCTGTCTAGGCATCGAGGGAAATAATTGACAGCTGGTTTGTACCATATAATAGCACATGCTTTTCTTTTCGTCTGCTCTTTTTTGCAAAAAATTTTAAAAATGTCTACTCAACAGATGCACTAATCCATCAAGAGACAACAAAATTACAAAAAATATAAAAAATATTGTCATGCATTGTCGTATAATTGCGCAATCGCTGTAAAGTTTTAAATTGGAAAAATATATAAACAAGCGCTGTAGAAGACATGATGAAGTAGTCAGCTTAAGGTGGTCTGCACTGGATAAGGCAAAATGAAATAAACGAGAAAAGGGTTATTGGATACGTTAATCTGTATGAAAAGGATGATAGACATGTTAAATAGATTGTGTCGAATGATGGGAAGTTCGAATAAAAATATTTCGACAATTCTCACACGAAATAAAAATAAGTGAAAACAAACTTTTCATGTGTTCTATGTGTATGAGAAGGGGAGATCGAGCAAGTTCTTGACAAGTGTCTTGAATTGAAACATAGGGGGAGCGCTCGAAGCGGTGCTTACAAGTGACCTCGTGCCGGGTATGTGTGCAGCCACGGCACGATTTAGCGTCATCATAACATTTTACGAAGTTATCTTGTCAGGAGTAATCGTGACAGTCTTCGTGGGCGCATCCCAACTGTTATGGAGTTGAAATACTTGCTGAAGCAGCGCCAAGGGGACGTACGTACGGTTTTTTAACAGGAGAGGCTTGGTTGTTAATGTAACATCTTTCCCGTTTACCTTTAAAACGTCAGTAATGATGTTCCAAGTCACATTTACATGTCTATTCTCAATTGAAACTGTTTGTGTGTTGGTCTCCCAGCGGACAACAGCTTGTATAAGATTAGAAATGTCCTTGACAGGCATATACGTCATGCCGTTTAAAATCGTGAAGTCTTCTACTTTGATTCGGCCTTCCTCTGTTACGATCATAACTTGGGGAACAACAGAAATGGATGGTCTTGGGCTGTGCTCGGCAGCAGCATGTCCGTACATAGGGATCAGAGTAAAAAGTATTATGGCGACTATGGATGAGGCCAGAGTTTTGTACATGTGGATACCTCCTTATAGATTAAACGGAGCAATAGCCTAAAAAGTTTCGCAAATTGGAACATTAGTAACTGTTAGTTACTTCCATATATAGTATTGGCTTCATCGATAGATTTACCGCTTGATATAGATCATGATTGTTAGAATCTTTGAAAGACTGCATTTAATGGAATATTACTAGTTGAATATTTCCATTTGTTTGGGTAAAATCTAGTCTATTGATTCTTTCATGTAAGATTACTTACCCTCTTTTTCTCATTTTAATCTTAAGGTGGCCGATTAGGAGAAAATAGAAATGTGCTCAGTAAAGGAGAATTTATCCTGGAAGAGGAATAAATAATTAAATCACACAGTTCTAGTTTTGGTAGTTGAAGAGTGAGGTTGCATCTGATTGGGACGAAATGGCATGCATTCGGATAAAATCTTAGTAGAATTGAACATCGAGAAGTAAATATATCGTGATAGCTGAGCCTATTAAAGGAGATTGAATTATGATTCAAGACCTGCATCCCAAAATTCAAGCCATCTTAAAATTATATATGGATATGATTAATGAAGTCCAGCCAGGTCTGATCGAAGGTTTATACATTTACGGATCTGTAGCGATGGGCGATTACTCTTTGCGATTGAGCGATATAGACTTTATTGCAGTAACACATAAACGTATGACCGATGAAGATATTTTAACAGTAGAGCGTGTTCATCGCAAGGTTAACCGAGCATACAAGAAACCGAACTTGAACGGAATTTATATTACATGGGATGAGTTGGGTAAAAGGGCAGAAGAAGTTGAGCCCTTCCCTTATTATTGTGATGGACGAATGCACCGTTCTGGTTATTTTGAAATGAACTTGGTGACGTGGTATGGACTTAAGACGCACGGGATTGCCTTGATTGGCCCAACTACAAAAGAATTGCCTTATGAAGTCAGTTGGCAGCAGTTAATACAAGACATGCAGCATAACTTACAAACCTATTGGATGTCCTGGATCAAGCGCTCGCACGCTATGCTCAAGGATAGAATTGGTTTGTACTTATTTCGCTCTCAAGTAGAATGGGGAGTCTTGGGAATTAGCCGATTATTTTATACATTTAGAGAGCAAGATATTACGTCAAAACGATTGGCAGGAGAATACGCGCTGCGTGTCGTTCCTGAACAGTGGCATCCTATTATTAAGGATGCTATTGACTATCGTGAGGGAATACGAAGTTCTAGTTATCGTTCACGCGCTGTGCGAAAAGCAGATACGTTAAGTTATATGGAATACATAATTTCTGAATGTACGAAGGAAAGAGAGTAGACTAGCTATAATTTTTCCTTCAGCTGCACTTTTTTTCGAGATAGATTACTCGTAAATGTATAGCAGCAAGGAGCATCCGAAGATGCTCCTTGCCACCCTGGTCAGCCTGCCTGTTACCAAGCTGTATGCTCTGTCCACTCGTCATCTGTGTCTGGCACAAGTGGACTGATCGTGCCATCTACACACAATGTTAAATGGTGAAGTGCACGTGTACAGCCTACGTATAGCAGTCTTGCTTCTAAAGGATTAATGCCATAGTGGGTTGCGTTGGCATGTGTAACGATGACAGCATCGAATTCCAGTCCCTTTGATAAATATACTGGAAGGACAGAAATACCACCCTCATACTGCTGTTGTCGTCCATCAATGATATGGGCGTTGATTCCGCTGCAGCTTAGCTGTTCATGCCACTGACGCGCCTCATCTGTCGTACGAGTCAAGATTGCCGTGGTCTGGTATCCAGATGCTTGATGGCGCTGCAGTTCCTCTGCGATCCAGCCAGCCAGTCGATCTGCTTGCGTGTGCAGCACTTGGACTTTCTGGCCGCCCCGGAATACGGGCTCTGCGAGCATCGTTGTGTTGACACCACGTTTTAATATCATATTGGCAAAATGGATAATTTCCATCGTAGAACGATAGCTTCTAGTCAAGGCATAATAAGCTGAATCATCAGACGGGAAAGCTGCACGCATTTCCTGCCAATCCTCAATCCCTGCATAAGCATGGATTCCTTGCGACAAGTCGCCGAGTACCGTAAAAGAATGACTGCGGACCATCTGGTCGAGCAGTGCGACTTGAAGCGGGGAGAAGTCCTGCGCTTCATCGATGACGATATGATCAAACCGTTGTGCGGACGTAACGCCATGCAGACGAATATGCAAGTACGCTAACGTGGCCAGATCTTCGTGCTTGATGACGGCACGTTTTAGATCGGCAAGAGTCTGCTTGCGAACTGCTGCGGGGATACGATCTTTGAAGGCATCGTCCTGCAGCAATTGTTTGTACAATTGAACAACGTTAGCGTTCGGCCACCGCTTTAGATAAGCTTTTAACTTAGAAGCGGATTTCTTCTTTTTATCCTGAAGCTTTGTTTTGCTTCGCTCTTGTTTGAGCTCCATTTCCATCCAGCGCTGTATGCGGGCAGTCACCCGTTCTAATCGTTTTGCGGGCTCATATGACCGATATTCTTGGTCAAACCAGTGGGCGATGTCTCTTTGCGGTAGTACTCCGCCGTCCCAAGGTGAGAAGTCTCCTTCCGGAATAGCTCTTTCTACCCAATGCTGTATGAGTTCATCAAGCATTTCCATCCATGCAAGCGAGCCCTTGAATCGTCCTGAACTGTCTTTACTATCCGTCGGACGCTCATCCAAGGAACCGTACCAACGTTCCACTTCCTCCATTGAAGAAGCCAACTGCACCTGATTGTGCAGATCCGCTAATTCGAGTGCCCAATCGGCAAACGTACGCTGCTGAATGTTGCCGACACCAAGTTCGGGAAGCACGTCACTTATATAGTCGAGAAACATGCGGTTAGGCGCAAATATAATCATTCGTTCCGCATGGATTTGTTCGTGATATTGATAGAGTAAATAAGCCAAACGGTGCAGTGCCACCGTAGTCTTTCCACTTCCTGCAACCCCTTGAATAAATAAAGCTTTGTTTTTAGGTGCACGGATAATTGCATCCTGCTCGGCTTGGATTGTGGATACGATATCGCGCAGTCGATTATCTTTATTCTCTCCGAGGCGATACACTAGAAATTCATCTGTTACATGTTCTTCACCCTGCTCACGATTATAAGTATCCACGACACGTTGCAGCTGCTCATTACGGATTACAAGGTTGCGCTTGAGATGTACATCTGCTGTTATCGTGCCCTCAGGTGCTTCATAAGCGGCTGCTTCATCGCCGCCAGTAAAGGAATAAAACAAGCTGGCTACAGGAGCACGCCAATCAATAACAAGCGGATAAAGTGGAGCAGTTTTCTTGGCACCCTCATGATGTTGGAGTTGATGCGTATCGACGCCTTGCTTGCCGATGTAGAGCGGCATTACCTCATCCCGATTCTCTTCACGAATGTTCATTCGGCCAAAGTAAGGCTCTCTTACAGCACGCTTTAACCGTTGACGACGCTGTTCGCGAGTATCCTCCAATACTTGCTCTGTGAAGTCATGACCTGTGTAGACAGGAATGCGTTGTAGTGTTTCATATTGCTGATTGATTTCCAGGAGTGTCTGCTCAAGTCGCTGTTGCTCTTCTTGATAGGCACTTTGAAATGTGTCGCTCACCTTCAGTTACCTCCTAAGAATAATTGTCGTCCATTTCATAAGCATACAATCTACAAAATGGAAACAGGAACTCACTATATCATACTGGTGAGGGGCTAGCAACTCATTCCTCTTTTGTAAAGGAGTTGGAAAGAATAAAGTTAAAACGAATGTCCGGCCCATTTTGGGTTCTAGTCCGTATAAGTTTATTTAGATGGCATGATTCTTAACTGGCAGGTGGCTTCAGGAGATAATTATTACAGAAAACGATGCTTTGATGGTGTATGCTCCTCTTCTCAAACAATCAAGCCAGTTTTCATCGTCATACACACCTTGAATGCGCTTACTTTCAAGAGTACAATTAAACTTGAGGCAATTGAACTAACATGCAAATTAGTACAATTGCAAGTAAAGCTATAATTGTGATCGATAACTCGTTATCGGTATAGTGAGGAGAGGACTGAAGTGGGCAACGAACCTATTCTTGTATTTCCGGTCATCAGTGACGTACATATTGGACCGGGAGACGATGAAGAACAGCAAGCCATGGACGTGCAAGAGCCGACAGATATTGAAAAATATGCTGCCGCGCTAAATCTACTGAGGCAATTAGCACCTGCGCAGGATGTGATGGTGATTGTTGGGGATCTGACTAATCAAGGTACAGTCCCGGAATATACCCGTCACATGGAAACTTTAATGACTCATAAGCATCCTGATGCAGAACTGCTAATTACGATAGGTAATCATGATTATTGGAATAACCTCCCTGTTACAGAGGCGCAAGAACGGTTCCTGCACATGAGCGGCATGAAACATTTATACCAGCAATATGTTATCAAGGGTTACCATTTCATTATGTTGGCGACGGAAGATGGCACGACCCATGGATTATATTCACTCGATCAGATTGAATGGCTGAAGAGTCAATTGCTGCAGGCGGCACAACAGGACCCAGATAAGCCGATCTTTGTATTTCTGCATCAGCATATTGCAGATACGGTATACGGTAGTGCGGAGTGGGGGATTCAACAGAATAAAGAAGCGTTGTATGAAGCGCTGCGTCCATACCCGCAAGTTATCACTTTTAGTGGTCATTCTCATTATCCGTTAAATGACCCAAGAAGTATTCATCAGCGGGATTTTACATCAGTAGGTACAGGCTCAATTCGATATATGGAGGTGGAAAAAGGCAGAATTCAAGGAGCATTGCCGCTCAAGGGTAGCGAATTCAGCCAAGGACTCATAGTTGAAGTATATCATGATGGAGTGCAAATTCGCCGAATCGACTTCTGTGAACAGGCAGAAATAAGTGAACCTTGGCTGATTCCATTGCCAGTTATCACTTCGACTTTTAAATATACGGATAATCGCGACCAGAGCCCGCCAGTATTTCCGACAGATGCACGTCTGCTGGTACACAATTGGGACAAGAGTACGTCAAGTCTGACCATTGCATGGAAGCAGGCTAATGACGATCAACAGGTTCATCACTATGAAATTCAGCTGTTTGATGACGATGATCAACTGCTTCAACAATGGACAGCATTCTCTGAATCATATCGTTACACCATGCCAGATCCGTTAGTTATCACATTGAGTGATTTGCCGGATGATATAATGTATACAACCGCCAAATTAACCGTAAGGGCGGTAGACAGCTTCGGGTACAAGAGTGATGAGTGGCTGACATGTCGAGTTGAGGATGGGCAAATACGTACTCGAATCTAGCGAACTTATAATACAATACACAGTATAACGCTTACAAAAAAAGACCGAGCAATCGATCTTCAACACAGTGGCACATATCCTCTATGTTGGAAACGATGCGTTCGGTCTTTTTATGGTCCAAAAGTGAATATACTAGCCTTGGTTTACAACAGTATCCAATGCTACTTCGATCATTTGATTGAACGTAGTTTGACGTTCTTGGGAAGAAGTAATCTCACCAGTTAGAATGTGATCGCTTACAGTCAGGAGCGACAGGGCTTGTACACGATACTTAGCAGCCAGGATGTACAATGCAGCAGTCTCCATCTCTACAGCCATAACACCGTATTGTCCCAATTTATTGTTTAATTCAGGACGCTCGGAATAGAAATAGTCCGAAGAATGGATGTTGCCGACACGAACATTCATATTACGTTCTTGCGAGATCATGTAAGCGGAGTGCAGTAAATTAAAGTCTGCAATCGGCGAGAAAGACAGATCATCGAAGAAATGAGACACGATTGAAGAATCTGTACATACGCTTTGTGCCATGAGTACATCGCGCAGCTTAACATCTTCTTGAATCGCACCACACGTACCCACACGAATAAGGGTCTTGCAGCCGTAGTCTTTAATCAATTCTGTTGCATAAATAGAGAAAGATGGTACACCCATCCCAGTACCTTGTACGGAAATGCGCTTGCCTTTGTATGTTCCTGTGTAACCGAACATGTTACGGACATTGTTGTAGCATTGCGCGCCTTCTAGGAAGTTCTCAGCGATGTGTTTTGCGCGGAGCGGGTCTCCAGGTAATAGAACGGCTTCTGCAATTGCCCCATTTGGAGCTTCTAAATGAATACTCATAACGTTCCTCCGTTTCGTTGTCGTCAGTTGTCGTATGAAGCGTTATATGCGACTGAACGGGCATACTACGTTAGCTTTACACGTTCGAATCGAATTAATTCGAGGTTATCATGATTGTTGTCAACAATTCCGTAACGAGGAGGGGATTCATTTTGTGATTTTGGTTACAAAAAAAAGGTCAGGGGCGTCACTGCATCATGACGCCCTTTAACATACAATAAACCTAGACATATGAAAGCGCTTCACAGTTATTGACAGTTGGTGCGTCCTTATGCTAGATTTCGCTAGGGGAGCAGGCATTGATTCGTATCATCACCACGCCAACGTCTCTGCTTTGGATGTGCGACATCTGAGTCATAAAGGTCAATCAATCGCTGAATGTCTACTATTGTAATCGTTTTTTGTTTCATTTCAATTAGTCCGTCATCTTGGAACTCTTTAATGATCTTGGATAACGATTCACGGGTGACCCCAATCATGTTAGCGAATACATGATGAGTCAGCTTGAAATTAATTCGGATACGGCCTTTTTCTTCAATACCTAAGTTATAGGCAAGGTCCAGCAGCATATTGGCCACTTTGCGGCGAACATCCATGTAAGATAGGTACACAACCTTGCGGTTTAACACACGAATGTGGTCGACAAGCTGACAATAAGCTTTGCGCAGCACTGAAGGGTATTGTTCGGCTATGGATAGGAATTCATCACGTGACAGCAGCCAGGCATGAACGGTCTCCATCGCTTCTACTGAAGCAATCCGAGAATAGTCGGTGTAGATGGCTTCGAGTTCGCCAACCGCTTCACCAGGAAAGAAGAAATTAAAAATAATTTCTTTATCTTCCTGAATGCTGAATACTTTTACCGATCCTGACCGCAAAATAAACACATCACGGCTGGTGTCGTCTTCGTAGATTAAAGTGTGGTTCTTGTTAAATATTCTATGCTTCAACTTCGGCAGTATCGCATGCAGCGCTTCGTCCGGAAGATCTTGAAAGTAGAATACCTGACGTAAGTCATTAATCATCAAATATCCATCCTTATTTAAGGTTTTTGTAAATAGGAGTCATCTCGCCATTATAACCTAATTAGCAGCAGTTTGGCAGTGCATTGGAGTAAAGTAATAGGATGTATAATATTGCAAGTTACAATTGCTTATTCTATTTAGGAGGTGATGCCCGCTACAAGAGGGCATACACAATAGTAGTACAGCAAGTCCGTAGAGCAATGTTATTGTAACATACTACGGTAATTTCTCAGCAACGCACATAACTAAGGGGGATTTTGAACATGAAACAAACAAAGAAATTTTGGGTCCTAACGCTCGTAGCAGCACTGTTCTTCTCCGTTGCACTTACAGGCTGTGGAGGTAAAAACAAAGATGAATCCGGCGCAGCAAACGGCGGCGCACACAGCGAATTGAAAGCAGGCTTGGTGACTGACCTTGGAAGTGTTAACGACAAATCGTTTAACCAAAGTGCTTGGGAAGGCTTGCAAAAGCTGAATAAAGAAACCGGTGTACAAGTAAAATACTTGGAGCCTAAAAAAGATACCGAAATTATTACAAGCTTGAACCAATTTGTGAAAAATAAATATGATTTGACATGGGCTACTGGCTACACAATGATGGATGCCGTTAAACAAGTAGCAGGAGAGAATCCTAACGTTAAGATTGGCTTGGTAGATGCTGAAGTTCAAGCACCTAACGTTGCATCTGTATTGTTCAAAGAGCAAGAGGGTTCCTTCTTGGTTGGGGTAATTGCAGGTTTGACAACCAAATCCAACAAGGTAGGCTTTGTTGGTGGTGTTGAATTGCCAGTAATTAAACGTTTCGAAGTTGGTTTCCGTGCTGGTGTAGAGGCTGTTAATCCAGAAGCTGCTAAAAACATGAAAGTTATCTACGCAGGTGACTTTAGCCGTGTTGACAAAGGTAAATCCGCAGCTGCTACCATCTATAATGAAGGCGCGGATATTATCTTCCACGCTGCTGGCATGACAGGAAACGGCGTATTTAATGAAGCGAAAGAACGCTCCAAAGGCGACAAAAAAGCTTGGGTTATTGGTGTAGATATGGACCAATCCTTGACATTTGGCGATGAAGTTACATTAACATCCATGGTTAAAAAAGTAGATGAAGCAGTAGTTAAAGTATCCAAAGACATGATTGATGGTAAATTCCCAGGCGGCAAAACAACTTACTTGGGTCTGAAAGAGAATGGCGTTGATATCGCTTCTACGTCGACCAAAAACGTAGCTCCAGATGTGTTGAAAAAGGTTGAAGAATTCCGCGAAAAAATTATTAATGGTGAAATTACTGTTCCTGAAAAATAATCGACATCACGGTTAAACCTGAACAACATTGACATCGTTCAGCACATTCCCCTGCCGTCTTGAGAATAGAGGCAGGGGAACTTTATAAGGAGGAATAATTATGGCAGAGCAGCATGACATCGTGCTCCAGCTAAAAGGGCTGACGAAGCGGTTTGGCGGATTCGTCGCGAATGACCATATCGATCTGGAACTTCGCAAAGGCGAAGTATTAGCTCTTCTCGGAGAGAACGGCGCCGGCAAGTCGACTTTGATGAACATGGTGTTTGGCTTGTATCAGCCTGAAGAGGGCGAAATATGGGTTAAGGGCCAGCAGCTCACGATGGATACTCCAAGTGTTGCCATAGAACATGGGATCGGGATGGTGCATCAGCATTTCAAATTGGTGCCTCCATTTACGGTAACAGAAAACATTATTCTTGGTATGGAGACGAAGAAAGGACTTCGTCTCGATAAAAAGAGTGCGGCAGCACGAATTCAAGAGCTGTCTGACATGTACAAGCTGAACTTAAAACCTCACGCTAGGATAGATTCCATATCCGTTGGAATGCAGCAGCGTGTTGAGATTATGAAAATATTGTACCGCGGCGCGGACATTTTAATATTCGACGAGCCTACGGCTGTGTTAACACCGCAGGAAATAAGCGAACTGCTTGGCATATTCCGCAAGCTGACCAAAGAAGGCAAGTCGATTATCGTCATTACCCATAAGTTAAAAGAAATTATGGAAGCAGCAGATCGTTGTACGGTCATTCGCCGAGGGAAAGTCATTGATACGTTGAACGTAAAAGACACAACTCCTCAGCAGCTTGCTGAACGTATGGTAGGACATAACGTTAAGTTGACGGTAGATAAAGAGGATGCGAAACCAGCAGAGACTTTGCTTCATGTGCAGGATATATGGGCAAAGGATGATAGCGGGCACGATATGCTGAAAGGGCTGTCATTTGAAGTTAAGGCCGGTGAGATTGTAGGTATTGCAGGTGTAGATGGCAATGGGCAGACAGAATTGGTTGAAGCAATTAGCGGCATGCGCCCAACGCAAAAAGGCAAGATTCAGCTTGGTAGCGACGAACTGACTAACCGTAACCCGCGTGATGTATCAGAGATCGGGGTTGGCCATATTCCGCAAGACCGTCACAAACATGGTTTAGTTCTAGATTTTACAATTGAAGAGAACTCGGTATTGAAGTCATACTTCAAATCACCTTGGACAAAGAAAGGTATCATTCAATCCGACAAGATTAAACAAGAAACAGAACGTTACGTTCAGGATTATGATATTCGTACACCTGGAACCGGCGTGTTGGCGCGTTCGCTGTCTGGGGGCAATCAGCAAAAAATTATTATTGCTCGAGAGATCGAACGCAAGCCGCGTCTTCTTATTGCAGCCCAACCGACTCGCGGTCTGGATGTAGGTGCGATTTCCTTTGTACACAAGCAGCTTATTGCTGAGCGTGATGCAGGGAAAGGCGTATTGCTTGTGTCCTTTGAGTTAGAAGAGATTATGAACGTTGCAGACCGAATATTGGTTATCTTTAACGGGCAGATTGTTGGCGAGACAACACCTAAGCAAACAAATGAGCAAGAGCTCGGACTGATGATGGCAGGCAAGCTAGAAAGGGGATCTGCTCATGTCTAAGATGAAGGGATTAGTAACCCGACTAAGACAAGAGTCCGTATGGATATCGTTATTATCCATTGTAATTGGTCTAGTAATCGGGGCTATTGTAATGTTAGTCAGCGGCTATGATCCGCTGCTCGCATACCAATCGCTTGTTGAGAAAATTGTAGGAAACAGTTATGACTTTGGTGAAACTTTACGAGCAGTTGTTCCTTTGATTATGACAGGTCTTGCAGTCGCAGTTGCATTCCGGGCCGGACTGTTTAATATCGGGGTAGAAGGACAAATCGTAATGGGTTCGATTGGTGCATTGCTGGTTGGACACTTCGTTAGCCTTCCACCTGTGATTCATGGCATTGTCGCAATGATCGTTGGTACGCTGGTTGGCGGCCTATGGGGAATGTTGGTTGCATGGTTAAAGACAAGCAGAGGCATTAACGAGGTTATCAGTTGTATTATGTTGAACTGGTGTGCGCTGTATATCAGCCACATTGTTATTCGTACATTAATGGAGGAGTCTGGTACAGGTCGCTCTAAGCTGATTCAAGAGTCAGCAAGCATTCAGCTTGATTCCTTGTCAGCTTGGATGGACGGAGCACGTATCCACTGGGGCTTTGCCATTGCTATTATTGCTGTTATTGGGTATTCCTTCTTTATGAACAAAACAAAGTGGGGATATGAGATTCGAGCAGTTGGTTCTAACCGTCACGCGGCTCATTATGCAGGGATGAAAGTAAACAGCACTGTGCTGCGTGCATTCTTCATATCGGGGATGCTGGGCGGCATGGTTGGTACGTTTGAAGTTCTTGGCGTGTTTAAGTACGTAGCAATTGCACCGGCAACTTCAGGACTGGGCTTTGACGGTATCGCCGTTGCTTTGCTCGGGATGAACACGGCAATTGGTATTTTCTTCTCCGCCATACTGTTTGGCGCATTGATGTACGGAGCTCAAGGTATGAGCTTTGGTGCTGATGTACCAGGTGAAGTCGTACGGATGATTATTAGTATTATTATTTTCTTTACAGCGGCTCCAGGTCTGCTAAGAATGTTCTTCAAGCTGCGTACTCGCAAAGGCAGAAAGGGGGCGAATGCGAATGGAAATGATAGCGTTTCTTCTTAATGGCACGTTTGTATTTGCCACTGCATTAATCTTTGCGGCACTTGGCGGATTAATCACAGAACGTACAGGAGTCATCAACCTCGGTTTGGAAGGCTTTATGGTATCCGGCGCATTTACTGCTGGTGTGGTGTCATATTATGCTGAGCAAGCGGGGTTGGGAGCAGCGTCTCCATGGATGGGGTTTCTGGCAGCACCAATCTTCACATTGTTATTTGCAGCGCTTCATGCTGTTGCATCCGTTAAATTTAAAGCGAATCAAGTTATTAGTGGTCTAGTTGTTAATATGCTCGCATCCAGTTCAACGTTCTTCCTTGTGAAGCTGTTGTTTGATGGGGCAGCTGAAACACCAATTCTCAATCATGTATTTAATAAAGTGTATATTCCAGTTCTGTCGGATCTGCCGATTGTTGGGGAAGGGCTGTTCCGGTTATATCCGGTTACCTATATTGCGCTTATTCTGGCAGCTGTTATCTACTTTATTATGTTCCATACGCCGCTTGGACTTCGGATGCGAGCAGTTGGGGAACATCCAGGTTCCGCAGATACAGCAGGGGTTCGGGTTAATCGCCTTCGCTTCCTTGCGGTGCTTGCAGGTGGTATGGTAGCTTCACTTGGTGGCGCTACAGTTACATTAACTGCAAACAGCAGCTTTGCGTTCCATACGATATCCGGTCAAGGGTATATTGCCTTGGCGGCAGTTATCTTCGGTCGCTGGCATCCGATCGGTGCATTGGGCGCGGCTATATTCTTTGGGTTTGCGCAAGCGCTGAAGGATCAAATGCAGATCGTAGAAGCAGCAAAATTTATTCCGAATGAAGTATTCTACTTGCTGCCATACGTATTGACACTTGTTGTGCTTATCTTTACGTCGAAGCGTTCCAGCTCACCTGCGGCCCTAGGGGAACCGTATGAGCCAGGGAAGAGGTAAGCTGAAAGGTACGGTAGAATATACCGAGTGCTTACAGCTTCTTATCATTAATAACAACCGATACATGGTTCAGACTATGTGAGACGCGGTTATCTGCAACAGCAGTTCAAGAATATTCTTGGACTGCTGTTTTTTTATGGGTTAAAGTTTTACTAAAGAGTTTATTTCCTTTAAGCTGTTATAATTAATTTATGAATACGCGAGCAGCAACAGAAATACTCATACTTAAGCTGAATACAAGCATAGGATAAGGCAGTAGCTTATACCGCTAATTCAATCAGGAGTATGTAAGACTTCTGGCCTCGCACCTTTTAGTTAACAGAGATCGCAAAATTGCAAACATTCTCTTCCCTCAAGGAAGCATTTACTTTGTCAGGCTTTTACCATTAACAAGCAAAAACAACGGTCAGTTTCGCGGATGCTGAACCTGAATCTAAAAAAATGATAAAGATCATTAATAAGTATCAATAATCGTTGATTCGTCATATATCAATGAAAGCGCTTAGATAATAAAATGATAACAAAGGAAGCAAGCGAGATAGATACATGATGACGTTAAACGGGCAGTGACGTTAGGTCAGGATAAGGGATTACAGACATTAGTTGAGATGGAGGGAGAGAGTGGGGAAGTAGGCCTTAAATAGACAGAAGGCCATCGTGTATGCGTACTGTAGAAGTTTTATGCTGCCATTAGTTAAAACGCTTGTACTTTCATCACACTATATACGTAGGAGGGATTCGAGCATGGCGAAGGCAACCGCCGTACCAGAGACGGGATCAGGATTGAATCTCGACAAGCCCAAAAAGAGTACACTTAAACGATTTTTTTCTCAAATAGATATTCAATTAATGGTTTTGCCGGCACTTGCTTTAGTTTTTGTGTTTGCTTATATTCCGATGTATGGATTACTTATTTCTTTTCAGGACTATAAGATGGGTTCCAACTTATTAAATAACGATTGGGTAGGCTTTAAGCATTTTATTTACTTCTTTAATTCACCGGAATTTTACCCAGTAATGCGTAATACGATCGTTATCAGTTTCCTGAAGTTTATTTTTGGATTCCCAGCACCTATTATTTTGGCCCTAATGCTAAATGAAGTTCGTAAGATGGTGTTTAAGCGTGTCATACAGACCGTTACTTATTTGCCTCACTTCTTGTCCTGGGTTGTAATTGGATCCATGGTTACATCGATGTTATCGGTGGATAACGGTAGTGTAAATATGCTGCTAGAGAAAATAAAGTTAATTAATGAACCGATTAATTTCTTGTCCATGACGGAGTACTTCTGGTCGATCTTGGTTACTACGAATGTATGGAAAGAGATTGGGTTTGGCTCTATCGTGTACTTGGCGGCCATTGCAGGTATTGATCCTCACTTGTATGAAGCAGCTTCTATGGATGGCGCGAGCCGCTTTAAGCAAATGTATTTGATTACGCTTCCGAGCATTATGCCTGTTGTCGTTATCTTTATGATATTAGCAATTGGAAGCCTGTTGAATGCCGGGTTTGAGGATATTTTGATTCTCGCTTCCAACCCAGCACTTCGAGAAGTATCTGACTCACTTGATGTATATGTCGTTCGAATAGGTATAGACAATTATAGGTACTCCTATGCGACTGCCATTGGACTGTTTAAGTCCATCGTCAGCGTAACCTTACTCACATTTGCTAACTTCGTTGCCAGAAGATCCGGTAATAGCTTGTGGTAATGAATCACTTAATTCGAGGAGGACTGAATAATGATACGAGATAGTATAGGAGACCGTCTCTTCACCGCATTTATATATGTATTTCTGACTTTGCTGGCGTTTTCAACATTTTATCCGTTCTGGAACTCCATCGTTATCTCCTTTAATGCAGGGATGGACACCTCCAAAGGCGGAATCACATTTTGGCCACGTGAGTTTACATTAGAGAACTATAAGATCGTGTTTGAAGACTCGCGATTGATGAACGGATTTATGATCGCTGCTCTCCGAACGGTTATCGGGACGGTTACAGCGATATTGGCTACTTCGATATTTGCGTACGGGATGTCAAAGCGTGAATTGATGGGACGCAAATATTATATGATTATGTGTATCGTGACAATGTACTTCGGTGGAGGACTTATTCCAACGTACATGTTAATTAAAGGTCTTGGTTTGTTTAACTCATTCTGGGTGTTTATTATACCGGCACTAATAAGCGTATGGAATATGATTATATTCCGAACGTTCTTCCAAGGACTACCGCAAGGCTTGGAAGAGTCTGCTAAGATTGACGGCTGCGGCAACTGGGGGACATTTTTCCGAATTGTATTACCACTGTCAGGACCCGTTATCGCAACGTTAGCCTTATTTACAGCAATTGCTCACTGGAATGAGTGGTTCGTAGCGAGTATCTACATTACCAATGAGAATCTGTTGCCGATTCAAACGGTATTAAGACAGATCTTGTTCTCTAACATAGCATCTGAGCAAATATCTAATCTGGATGCCGGTGCGCTGGCACGCTTGAACGCAGCTAAGACGATTACGTCGAAGTCATTAACGATGGCCACGATTATGGTCGCAACACTTCCAATCGTCTGTGTGTATCCATTCCTGCAGAAGTATTTTGTTAAAGGGGTCTTGGTTGGTTCCTTGAAAGAGTAGTCTGCATGTAAGTTGAGCTTCATATGTACTCATGAGTTTAGAGCTACAAGCTTTAAACATAGATTAACATTTGAAAGGGGCAAATGTCAGTGAAAAACAAGAGAAAGTTGCTTCTTAATGTGATGTCCATTTTGATGGTTATTACGTTAATGGTAGGCTGCAGCAGTAATTCAGGATCATCAACACAGCCTACTACGCCAGACGAGACAAAGACAGATCCAGGCAAAGAACAAGCAAGTACTCTTTATGAACTTGGCAAAGAACCGCTTGAAGTATCATTCTATGGTAACTATGGCTGGTACCAAATGCCAAAATGGGGCAAAGACACAGCAACAAAATGGATTTTGGACAATAAAAAACTTAACGTAACTGCTGTTAGCTCTGGAGGTAATAATGCTCAGAAGCTGCAGACGATGATTGCAGGAAACGAGCTTCCTGATGTGATCTGGACGGATAAAGGTATGGACGTAGAGCGTCTTCGTCAAGCAGACATGCTTGTGCCTTTGGATGACTACATTAACAAATACCCTAACTTTAAGAAGTACTTAACCGAAGCGCATTTAGGTTTGCTGCGTTCTCCGGACGGAAAGATCTATCAATTGCCTAACTATTACACTACTCAACCGAACGGAAACGCTGGTTACGCTATCAATACTAAGATTTACAAAGCGCTCGGATCTCCTAAATTGGAAACAACGGATGACTTGTATGCATACCTTAAAGCTGTTAAAGCCAAGTTCCCGGATGTAATACCATTTGAGACGGGATTAGCTAAAGATGGTCACGGTATCGACCAAATCTTCTCTTCCTTTAAAGAAGATAACTTGTCCTACACTAGATTTTACGGTGTTCCAGAGGGAGACAAAATCGTCTCCATCTACAAAGATCCTGGTTTCCGTGAATCTGTAGTCTACACAGCAAAGTTAATGCGTGAGAAATTGATGACGCAAGATGCGAATACACAAACGGAAGATCAAGTAAGAGAGAAAGCTATGAATGGTAAGTTTGCTGTAATTGCAACATTTGATCCATTAAAAATGCTTTCTGTTGCAGATGCCGAATTAAAGAAGAAAGATCCAAATGATGGCTACATGTTTATCAAACCAGTTGCTAAGCCAGGTTTAGATCAAAACAAAATCTTGCCAGGTACTTACAACCAATTAGGTTGGAACGTTGCAACTATTACGAAAAATGCCAAAAATCCTGAAGCTGTTTTTGCAATGCTGGATTGGATGACTGGTCCAGAAGGTTCGATGGTTCTGAACTGGGGTCCTCCAGGAGCAGATGGTTATTGGAATGGTTTTGAAGCAGATGGAATTACACCTAAATTTAACAAAGACAAATATTTAAGTGACTCAAAAGCACTTGCAGATGTGCAAGGTAATGCTGGTAACTTGGTATGGGTAGGTAATACGGTGTATTTGGACAATACGAAGAAACAAATGTTGTCCACTCTTCCGGCTGACAAAATCGACTTTAGTACACGTTGGCAGATGGAAGTTACGTGGGCATCGCAAGGTGACTTCACTGAGTTCCTAGACTGGGAGCCGTCCTCTGATAGTGAAGAAGGTATTATACGTCAAAGCGTAAAAGACATCTGGCTTACTGCACGCGCTAAAGCGATGTATGCAAAGAGTGATGAAGAAGCTTTAGCAATCATTGATAAAGCACATGATGATTCGGTAAAAGTAGGATTTGACAAATATTTAGAGCACATTACTAAAGTATGGACTGAAAACAAAAAAGCAATGGGTAAATAATTAGTCCTGAAGACGAAGGTTTGCTAAATTGGCAAACCTTCGTTTTATTTGTTAGTACTTTAAAATAGATATATGGCGTTACAAAAAAACTGTTAAATAAGATAAGGAATTGGTATACTTGGAAAAGGGAAATGTTGCAATTTAGAGAAGAGTCTGACTGCACGTCTTAGGGGGGCTGCATTCATGTACAACGTGATGTTGGTAGACGACGAAATGCTTGATCTGGAAGGAATGAAACAATTTATTCCTTGGAATGAACTGGGTATGGAAGTTGTAGCCGCAGTTAATAACGCATTTGTGGCGTGTGAGATGTTAGAGCAGCATCCAATTGACATCATTGTGAGTGATGTAAATATGCCTAATATGTCAGGCCTTGAGCTTGCTCGTATTGCTATTGAGCAAAAGCCGCAGATTCGTATTATATTTGTAAGCGGTTACCAAGATTTTAGTTATGTGAAGCAAGCGCTTTCGCTAAAAGCATATAGTTATGTGCTAAAGCCAATGGACGACAATGAATTGATTGCTGTGCTTCAAAAAGTCAAGCAAGATCTGGATGATGAGCGCAAGCGTCGTGAAACGGAAGAAGCCTATCAGCATATGATTCCAATGGCCAAAAATGATCTGTTAATTCGATTGTTTGAAGGTGATTGGGAGGATTCACGGCACGAAGGAGTACAGAAGCTAGTAAGTTCATATGGCTTAAACAAGTTGGATTGGCCGATCCGTATCGCGGTGTTGGAGCTTGATTACTTGTCTTGGGTACAAGAGGAGAACAATTTGTCTCAGCAAGCTGTGTCAAGAAACTTCTTGTATGAGGTTGGAGAGATTAGCAGAAAGCACAACATGCCGCACTGGTGTAAGTTATCGTCGCAGAGAATCGTTCTGCTGGTTCATGATCATAACAGGTTCTCCTTCATGGAAGATATGTATGCAGCTATACGTGAGAAGTTCCCGGTAACGATGACCGTTGGAGTAGGTGAACCTGTAGATGCTTTGGAACAGCTTCAAGTATCTTACAGACAAGCGATGGAGGCTGTTGACGGCAAAATGTTTATTGGCAAGGGTAACTTGATTATGTATGAGACAGTAAGCCGTAAACCAGAAATGCTGGACGCGCAAACGTTAGATGTTCGTATGGAGGCTCTGCTAAAAGCATTGACGGAGTATGAGCTTGTTCAGATTTATGATGAGATTGACAAGTTATTTGATTCCGTAAGTAGGCTGAGATCGAAGTTTACAGTACATAATTTGGCGATGCATATCATATGGAAGCTGGATCAGCATTTAAAGGCAGCAGAAGAGAACATTTTCGAAATTTTAGGCATGGAGCTACATAATCTTGATATTCTGCTCCAATTTGACACCATAAATGACATTCGGTCCTGGCTAGTTCGGAAAACATTTGAGATATCGGAGCATTTAAGACAGAAATCCAACTCCAAAAATAATAGATTGATCCGTGAAATTATGCAGACGATGAAAGACAGCATGCATGAAAATATAACACTTAAAGATATAGCTCATCAATTTTCATTTTCTCCCAACTATTTGGGCTTTTTGTTTAAGGAAGAGACAGGAAAGTCCTTTAGTGAAGTGCTCATTCAGCTTCGGATGGAACGCGCACGTGAGCTGCTAAGAGAACCGTCAACCAAAATATACGAGATTGCAAGTCTAGTAGGCTATCGCTATCTTCCTTATTTCAGCAGACAGTTTAAAGAGGCTTTCGGCATGACGCCTATGGAATATCGGAAGCGGGAAACGTGATAGGGGATGGATGCAATGAATGAGAGGGGACAACAACTCGGATATTTACCAATTGGATATAAGCTAATGCTGACCTATATGCTTTTTATTATCATTCCTGTGTCCGTTATCGGCTTTGTCTCACATTCGATGTATGAAGATTCCATTCGCAAGCATACCAGAACCAATATTCAGGGTACATTATTGCAAATTCGTGACAACATTGAATATAGGATGCAAGAGATAACACGTATCTCTTCTTTGTTATATGGAGATTTTGACTTCTATCAATATTTACGACATTTTGAAGAAGGTTGGGAAAATTATGACCGCATGTTTAATGCGATTTTCCCCAAGTTTCAGGCAGTAACCGAGTCAACGGGGATGAAGTTTTGGATGTCAGTGTTTCTTAAAAATGAATCGATCTATGAAAGATACAGGTATACATTTAGCAATGAGAATCCTGATTTTAGCTTTTCATCTTATGATATTTATCATATGAGTCGAATTAAAGAGAAGAAATGGTACATGGATTATCCTGAAGAGAAATATGGCGAGACGATGAAATGGTGGCAGATAGAGCAGGATACCGTGAACAATCGTATCTCTTTACTGCGGAGGTTAATTGATACTTACAACCCAGTTCGTCTAAATGAGGTCGGTTTTCTACGGATTAATGTTGGCATACAGGAACTATTTGAGAGCATGAACTACTCAAAGATTGGCAATGGCAGTGTTCTTTTCATTAAGGATGAGTATGGTCGTAAATTGTATCAGTCTGGAGAACTTCCAAGCAATTATATGGATGAGCAGCAATTAAACGAAAATTATTTAACGATAACGGAAACGGTGGGGAAACAGTCCTGGCAGTTGGTTGCGCTTGTACCGATAACGATTATTGAGCAGGACTCTTTTAAAGTCCGTATGTTTATTATTACGATGTGCTTGTTATGCTTTATCGTATTCTCTTTTGTTGGTATTTTTATTTCCCGCTTTTTTGCGATTCGAATTAACAAATTTGTATCTGTACTTAACGCCATTCGCGAGGGTGATCTACATAAACGAATTTCGTATCGGGGGAAGGATGAGTTTTCTCAGATTGCGACAGCACTTAATGATATGGGAGAAAATATTGAGTCATTAATTAAAGAAGTGTATCTTACTCAGCTGCAGAAAAAGGAAGCCGAGTTGGAAATGCTGCAGTCCCAAATCAATCCTCATTTCTTGTACAATACGTTATCGTCTATTAATCGTTTGGCGAAGTTTGGTGACACTGATAAGCTGCAGCAGATGGTATTCGGTCTTGCCAAATTTTATAGATTAACTTTAAATGATGGAAGAACGATGATTCCGGTCCCTTCTGAGATTGAGCAAGCAGATGCCTATTTACAGATTCAAAAAATTAAATATGGTGACCGAATGTCTGTAATGTTTGATATCGATGCGAATGTGTGGCCATATGAGACGATTAAGCTCATTTTGCAGCCGTTTATCGAAAATGTACTAAAACATGCTTGGTGCGGTGATCGGATCCATATTCGAATTGTAGGTACTTTAGTGGGTGATGATATTTTATTCCGAGTGATAGATGATGGTATTGGTATGAGGCAAGAACGTATTGATCAGATATTTGATCCGCAGGAGCATGTGAATACGGGATACGGTGTCCGCAACGTAGATCAACGTATCAAGCTGCAGTATGGCGAGGAATACGGAGTATCGATCTTTAGTGCCGTAGGTGTGGGAACAGCAGTACAAATTCGTATTCCTGCACGTAAATGCAAGCGAAAGCGTACAGCAAAACCTTAAGCCCGCCATACTTTGATTGTGGTATTTACTGGTAGTATAATGATTATGTGTATGATTAATGAGGTGCGAGTCTGGCTGCTGAACTGAATCACTACCGTAGATCACAGTAATAGAACGGGAGGTGTACGAGATGAGCTTACGCAGTATAAGGCAGTATGTCGTTATCTTGCTTATAACTATAGGTGTTAGTCTTGTCATTCAGAAAGTAGCTTATGCGCAAATTGTAGTGCAACAGCATTCTATGGAAGTAACCTACCATGAAGGTGATAGGCTGCTGGAGAACAAGTGGTTGTATCATTTTGCGAAGCCAGAGCGTGGAGATGTCGTTATTTTGCAAGATCCGGATGAAGATATTCGCCTCATTAAACGTGTGGTTGGAATTGCGGGCGACAAGCTGGAACTTCGGCAAGGCAAGCTACTAGTAAACGGCAGCGAGCAAATTGAGCCTTACGTATCAAGCCCTACATTTCCTGTGCAGGTACAATTTCCAATTGTTGTGCCTGAAGATGCTGTTTTTGTACTAGGCGACAATCGAGGAAATAGTAAAGATAGTCGTGTGTTCGGTGCAATCCCGTTGTCGCTGGTTGAAGGCAAGGTGATAACACGTTTATGGCCGCTCTAGCTTGAGAATTACATAATAAGTAAAAAAGACGCTTGCTGAGCCCGAATAATAAGGTTCAGCAGGCGTCTTTTTAGGTAGTTACTAGAATTTCTTTGCAAATACGATACCAATTGTATTGGTTCCACAGTGGCTGGAAATAACACATCCCGTGTAAGAGATGTATACATGCTTAGCCCCAGTTAATTCCTTGAGTTTATGCTGTACAAACTGAGCGTCCTCATCTGAGAACGAATGAGTGACAAAGATCGTATCATTATCCATCTGATCTTTGAGGCTTAACGCGTTGTTCAGCAATTGCTCCACAGCTTTATCGCGTTTGCCGCGTACACGGTTTGTCGGCGTCATTTTGCCGTCCAGCACTTTAATGACTGGACGGATACGGAGCAGTGTGCCGATAATATTTTGCAGACCGCTGCAGCGACCGCCCTTGTACAAATAATCTAACGTGTCGATAATAAACTCCGTCTCGATATACTTCCGCATCTCTACAATATGTGCCTCAATAGCAGCTGCTTCTTGTCCTGACTCAGCAAGCCGTGCGGCCCTTAATACTTGTTGACCGACGCCTGTAGCAAGATTTAATGAATCGATCACCGTTATCTTGCCGGGCTCGCCCTCTAACATTTGCGCAGCAATACCAGCGTTTTGGATGGTAGAGGATAAGTGAGAGGAGAGGCCGATATAAATAATGTCGCGGCCTTCCTTCACATAAGGTTCGAATGCGCTCGCAAAATCTCCAGGGGAGGGAGCCGCAGTCTTAGGCAGCTTTCCTGTAGCATCCACCATTTCATATAACTTCCTGGGATCGATATCTACACCATCGCGAAAATCTTGATCTCCAAATGTAACATATAGGGGCACAATGCCAATATCATATTGTTCGATTAAAGATTTGGGCAGATCGCAAGTGCTATCCGAAAAAATCTTAATAGTTGCCATGCCTTGATCCTCCTGAGTAAGCTGATTCCTTAATAACTTGAACACGCGTATGTATACCATGTTCCATTATACTTGAAAAGTAGTCTGACTACACGATAAAGATGCTACCGAATGATGGAAAACGGTTCATACTACTCCAACTTCATTGCACGTAGCCTAACAGAATTGTTATACTATACGGATAACAGTTGAGAAAGGGAGCTCAGTCATCAGACATGTCAACGATCCAGAAAGCGTTTAAGCAAATTCAATGGGGTTTTTTATTTTTTATCGATTATTCGGTAAACGGCATCGATATTTTACCTGATATCGTCGGATTGCTCGTTATTATGAATGCTTTGGGGAAACTAATAAATGAATCACCACATTTCACCCATGCCAAAAAAATATTGCCGCTTTTAATCGTTCTGGCTTTTTATGAGTTAATCGAGCCCTTACTTGGCGCCTATCAGAGCGCGGCATTTCTAGCTTGGTTTGCGGTAGGCCGCAGCGTTTTAGTTACCGTTTTTAACATTTTGCTTGTATGGTTTGTATGTAATGGATTAAGAGATTGGGCCATTCGTTATCATAAGCCTGTACTTGCACGCACTGCTCGTCGCAGAGGTATGTATTTTTCCATTATTTTAGCTTGTTCGACGATTATGGTCGGGTTTGCGCTCATATCACCGACCATATTTTATGCGATGTCCATCCCGATGTTTATGTTATACATCATCGTAACGCTCCTTTTGATGGCGCTGTTTGGCTTGGCGGCCAAGGAAGCGGACACCATCATTAAGCATTCATAGTATCAGTTCATAGGTGCCGACATACTGTTCATTTGTATGTCGGCATGTTGCATATTCAGGCAGGAATTCCGGTATGGATGGCGAAATCGACACATAGACCATAACAAATGGCTGTACGTTCAGGATAATCAATTAACTATCGATAGGAGATGACATCTGGATGAACTGGCGAATCGTAGTTGCGGGATGCGGTCAAATGTCTCAAAAGTGGGTTGAATATGCGTTACAGCGGCAGAATGTCGAAATCGTTGGCTTAGTGGACGTCAACCCAGAAGCAAGTTTGCATCTGGCGGAGACGTATCATTTAAAATGCGGTTTGTATTCGGATCTTCGTGAAGCCATTCGACGCGGTGGTGCTAATATAGTTATGGATGTATCAATTCCAGCTGCTCGTCGCAGTGTTACGGGCACAGCACTTGAGGCAGGATGCCATGTGTTCAGCGAGAAGCCGATGGCTGCTACGATGAGAGAAGCCGTAGAGCTTATGAATTTGTCAAAGATGACGAAGAAGACATACGCAATAATGCAAAATCGCAGATATGACAAGAATATAAGAGGAGCGCTGCAGCTGCTGCAAACAGGTGTCATCGGCCAGATGGGAATGATAAATGCTGATTTTTTTCTAGGCCCGCGTTTCGGTGGATTCCGCGAGCAAATGGCTAGTCCGCTGATTCTTGATATGGCGATTCATACTTTTGATCAAGCAAGACTGCTTACAGGAGCAACACCGAAAACGGTTACTTGTCAGGAGTGGAACCCTGATGGATCGTGGTATAACGGGAGTGCAAATGCTGTCGCTATTTTTGAGATGGACAATGGAGTACGGTTTTCGTACCGCGGCTCCTGGTGCGCGCAAGGTTTCCCTACTGCCTGGGAGTCAAGCTGGCGATTGATTGGCAGCCATGGAACATTATTGTGGGATGGTGCGGATCACATCGAGGCTGAATATATGGATGCTCGCAATGGGAGTATCCAACGTAGGAGCGGGTCCGCCCAGCCAATGGTAAATGAGGGGCATTGGGGTTGCTTGGACGAAATGTTTGATGCGTTGGAAGAGGGACGGAAGCCTGAAACGGATAGCTCCAACAATATTTACAGTACAGCGATGGTATTTGCAGCTATTCAAAGCTCGCGAATAGGGCAAAGTGTAGATATTGCTCGTCTGCTTAGGGAAGAGGGAGTGCAATGAGAAGTGATGATGAGCCGTCCACTAAGATAAACCAGATGCAAACCGTTTCTATCGTGTGTCGTAAAGGAGAGGGCATTTGCAATGAAGATGGGTATGTAGCCGATCCAACGCGTGGATTATATGTTGTTATTGACGGTGTATCTGGACTGACAACCTATCGTGATGAAAAAGGGCGAACAGCAGGGGCAGCAGCGGCACAATTGGTACAAGGCGTTTTCGAGGAAGTGGAGGCTCAGGAGCAGCATCCTGGTGCACCTAACACAAGGAATGGCGGCTTAATTGGTTGTAGTCTGCTTAAAGAGATGACCTTGACTGCAAACAACCGTCTGCATGAGTGGATGATTGAGCATGGGATTGCATATGAGCAGCCTGAACAACGAATTGGGGCTGTTCATGCGGGTGTACTCGTTAAAGGACGTCGGGTTTATTGGATCCAGAGCGGGGATTGTATGATATATGTTCAATATAAAGACGGCACTGTAAGGGAAATAACCCGAGATGGAGTGGACCGATTTGATGCAAAGGCTTTGACCCTATGGATGATGGATGAAGCAGCCTGGCAAAGCCATGTCAAGACCGATATGGTAGTGGAGCAGTTGTATCACAATCGACTGCATGCAAACATAGCTGAAGGCTATAGTGTCATTAATGGTGATCCCGAGCTTGAGAAGCTGCTGGAGTATGGCTCGTTTCCCCTTGATGGTATTAATGCGATAGTGTTAATAAGCGATGGGATATATCCATGGATTAATCGTTATAACCTCGGCATTGGCGAGAAAGGTAGGAATCGAACAGCGGCCCCATTATCCTCTAAGTGGATCAGCGAACTGCTGGAGATGGGCATCGAGAGTTATGTGACACGCTTGGAACAGTTTGAGCAGTCTGATCCGTTGTGCGTGAATGTGCCACGTTTTAAATGTGCGGATGATAAGACAGGTATTGTCATTCGATGTTAGTTGGATAAGGTTAAATGTACTTTATAGACATTGTCGACTTATAAACTAATCACGTGACTATGGATTTGATCCAAATGGAGGGCTGTCATGATTGGAGGAGCAAGGCCGGAATTTTCATTACAGAAGTCTGCCCTGCTGCTCCGTGTGGAACTGCAGCGCCGAATTGCTGAACATCATATCAGCTTTCAGCAATGGGCTGTAATGAGGGAGATATATGCACAAGAAGTGAAGCCCGATAGGAATCGGAAGGTGACGATAGCTGCAATTGGCGCTAGATTGTATATCGATCGTCCAACTATGACAGGCATCGTTCAGGGACTAATAAGCGACGGTTGGATTGAGCTGCTGCCTGATGCACAAGGCGACGGTTCGCAGCGGATGATTTTGACGGCGGAATCACTTGAAAAGTGCACGATGTGGCAAGAAGAAAGTGCAGCGGTAGTTGGATTTCCGCTGTCAACATGCAGCAACTATGAGCAGCAGTTAATGATGGAGTTATTGCAGCGTATGGTGTATCAGATGGAACGAGGACAGATCATGCAGCGAGGCTTGTGAAGTTAGTATAAATATCTAGCAAATGCAAATGACAGCGCCTAGTGATAAATCATTAAATTTACGATAGTTGTATATGATTCATAACAGCACCCTACGACAGCTTTAAGCTGCGTAGGGTGTGTGGGTTATGCGAAGGATTTAAGCAAACATAGCCAGAAATTGTTCGTATCCCGCTTCTTTCAGCTTGGAGACAGGGATAAAGCGGAGTGAAGCTGAGTTAATACAATATCGCAATCCCTCAGGGCCTGGGCCATCGTCAAATACATGGCCAAGATGTGAATCGGCAAATCGACTGCGCACTTCCGTGCGAACCATACCGTGTGACACATCAAGCTTCTCTTCCACATGAAAAGGACGAAGCGGCTTGGTAAAGCTTGGCCAGCCACAGCCTGAATCATACTTGTCCTTGGAACTGAACAAGGGCTCGCCTGATATGATATCAACATAGATGCCCTCTTCTTTATGATTCCACATTTCATTCTGGAACGGTGGTTCGGTACCACTGTTCTGTGTGACATGATACTGCATGGAAGTCAGCTTTTCTTTAAGGCCGGCTTTCTGTTCAGCACTAACTCCCCAATGTTTGGCCATAAAAGCATCGCGGCCTGAGCCTGTCCGGTATCGTTTGTAATGTGCATAGTTCTTCTTATGGTAATCTTGATGATATTCTTCTGCCGGGAAAAATTCCTTTGCAGGAACGATCTCCGTTGTAATTGGCTGATCGAATCTGCCACTCGCATCCAGCTCCCGCTTCGATTGCTCAGCAAGTGAGCGCTGCTCTTCATTATGGTAGAATATCCCGGATCGATACGAGGAGCCTCGATCGTAGAACTGCCCGCCTTCGTCCGTAGGATCGATTTGCTGCCAAAATATATCAAGCAGTGCCTTATAAGGGAACACTTGAGGATCAAATGTAATCTGTACCGCTTCGGCATGTCCTGTCGTCTCGGAACAAACCTCTTTATACGTTGGTTGATCCGTATGACCTCCGGTATAACCAGACACGATGCCGTAAATGCCAGGCAACTGCTCAAATGGAGTTACCATACACCAAAAGCAGCCGCCAGCAAATGTAGCCTTTTCCAGTTGTGGTGTTATATTGTCCATTCTGTCAACCTCCTTAATCGTACATGTATGTAGTGTAACCAATTATAACCACCACTTCAACGCTGGGAAACAACTAATAATTTGAAATAAAAGTTATTTTAGTGTTGAAGTTATAAATAACGCATGCTATTATAAGTTACACATCAAAACATGATAACTTCTTTAAGGGGAGTAGCAGGTACAGTAAAGTCGTCATTACGGGATACGCGGGCGCGATCCTCGGCTTTGCTGGCAACGATTTTTGTTGTTTGCGAGACCTTTGCCCACAACGGTGAAGGTCTTTTTATTAATTTGTTTGCCGTTGCCTTGTGGGTAACGGCTTTTTCATGCGATCATACTAGGGGTAAAGTTTTAGGAGGAGGAGTAGAAATGGACGTATTATTTACTGCAGAATTCTGGACAGCATTGATGTCGATCGTGATTATCGACCTTGTGCTCGCGGGCGATAACGCCATTGTGATCGGCTTGGCAGCACGCAACTTGCCAAAGCAAGATCAGACGAAAGTTATTATTTGGGGAACAATCGGTGCTGTTATTATACGGATCGCGGCAACGATGGGGGTCGTGTATTTATTAAAAATACCTGGCCTTCTCATCGTGGGTGGTCTGCTCCTTATCTGGATAGCGATCAAGCTGCTTGTTGAGGAGAAGGAACATGACGTTAAGTCTGGAACTAGCATGTGGGCAGCGATCCGTACCATCATTATTGCCGATGCAGCAATGGGGCTGGACAACGTGCTTGCTGTCGCTGGCGCGGCTCACGGCAGTATGATGCTGGTTGTGCTTGGTCTGACTATCTCCGTTCCGATTGTAGTCTGGGGCAGTACGGTCGTTCTCAAATTAATCGAGCGTTTCCCATGGATTATTATGATCGGTTCTGCGGTATTAGGTTGGACGGCTGCGAAGATGTTTGTTGGCGAAGCGTTCCTGAAAGATTTCTTTGTCAACCCGGTAATCAAATACGGTTTTGAGGCCGTAGTTATTGCCTTTGTGCTGGTAGTAGGTATGATTGTGAAGAAGAAACGTGTACAAGAGAAGGCATCGGTGTCGGCAGCAAGTAGCGAAGGACCTCGTCATACACAAGGAGAGTAAGTATCGAGCGTGCTAAAAGTCAGCTTAGGTGGTTGTACTTGAACGTACAAGCTCAGCAGCAGTGCTGACAGCAAAGCCGATTCACAATAGAATGGTTTGGGAGCCGTGTACGAAGTTGGTTAACTTCATACACGGCTTTCTTGTGTAGCTGCTTTCCGTTGGTTGCAAGGATAAGACAGTGTTTTCTTCTGCATTAAGAGGTTAAGACCCCGTAGTCTAATTATTATGTTCGTTTATTGACATGATTTGAGGTGGAATGCAGTTATCTGTTATGACTGAAACAGGGGGAGCCAGCTGCCGTGGGCTTCGATCAAGTCGTCGCAGAGGGCTACAATTTGATCCAAAGTTAATTCAGCTGATGTATGCGGATCAAGCATAGCAGCATGGTAAATATGCTCTTTCTTGCTCGTTATGGCTGCTTCAATTGTCAGTAGTTGTGTATTGATATTCGTACGATTTAACGCTGCAAGCTGTGGAGGAAGCGCTCCAATATGAGTAGTGTGTATCCCGCTTCGATCAGCAAAGCAAGGTACTTCTACGCAAGCCTCGGATGGTAAATTCGTAATTAAGCCAGTATTCATGACGTTGCCGCCAAATTTAAATGGCACGCCGGTCTCCATGGCCTCAAAAATACGGGAAGCGTATTCCCCACTTTTCTCATGTTCTAACTCTTTATTGTGAATTAGTTGTTCTCGGAGCTGTTTCCAGCTATTTATTTGGCTGACGCAGCGTCTTGGATATTCGTCCAATGGAATATGATAACGTTCAATCAATTCAGGTGCAGTGCTTTTAATAAAGTATGGATGGTACTCAGCACTGTGCTCGGATGATTCAGTCACATAGTACCCAAACTTAAACATTAATTCATAACGGACCATGTCATGATGCTTGTTCTGCTGCTTCTCTAACGCACGGCGCTTAATTTCGGGGTACAGGTCCACCCCATCCTTGGATACTTCAAGGAGCCAAGCCATATGATTAATGCCAGCGATATGGGATTGTACGCCTTCTACATCAAGGCCGAGATCATAGAACAGATCAGGTATGCACGATTGCACACTGTGGCACAATCCAATGGTACGGATACCTCCGTAGGTGTTCATGACGTTGGTTAATACCGCCATTGGATTTGTGTAATTTAGGAACCAAGCGTCAGGACAGACTTCCTGCATATCTTTAGCGAAATCAAGCAGGACAGGTATGGTACGCAGATTGCGGAATATACCGCCGATACCGACCGTATCAGCGATCGTCTGGCGAAGTCCGTATTTCTTCGGGATTTCAAAATCAGTTACTGTACAAGGTTCATAGCCTCCGACCTGGATGGCGTTAACGACGTATTTGGCATGGCGAAGCGCTTCTTTACGATTATGATAGACAACGATGCGGCAGGAACTTCTGGTTGTCTTTACCAGGTTAAGCAGCATGCGCTCAGAATCAGCCAGTCTTTCCGCATTAATATCGTACAAGGCTAATTCAAAATCTTGCAGAGCAGGAGTCAGCATGCAGTCGCCTAATACATTTTTAGCAAATACAGTGCTGCCGGCACCTAGAAAAGTTATTTTAGACATCAATTTCACTCCTCAAATCAATAGTATTGTTGTAGTGTGGGGAATTTTCGAATTTAAGTGATAGATCATGGTAAATAAATTCGAAATCCCTCATACATGCAGTTAGTTCATGCTTTCGTACTTATAGAGTAAACGGAAGCGAATGCATGTTGACAGGGGTAAAATCATTCAACATATGGAATTATGTATTCTTTTTTCATCAAACACGATAAAATGAATGTAGTATTAGATCCCTCATCAAGGAGGCGTTGACGTGTCGGAGAAGTTGAGCTTTATCATGAACGATGCGCCAAGCAAAGGCGAAATTACGGTATTATTCAGCGGACAATCGCAGACGGACAACGGTCATGATGTAGGTCCGACTGTACTCGACTATATATTGATTCATTGTGTTCAATCTGGTTATGGTAGGTTGACGATGCGAGGGACTACTTATGATTTGGGGAAAGGCGACAGCTTTTTTATATTTCCTGGTGAGCTGTTCCGGTATGTGGCAGATGACAAGGAGCCGTGGGCCTATCGATGGTTTGCATTGAGAGGTACGCATATTGAAGGAATGCTGGCAGATATCGGTATCGGACCACATGCACCGGTTGTACATCCTGCCAGGTCGATGAAAGTGGAGTTGGCATTCAAGAAGGTGCAATCTGCCCTTAGAGAAGGAGGAATCAGCGGTGATCTGGAGGCAGAGGCGCATGCTAGATTAGCGTTGGCAGAATACAGCAGGGCGTCACACCTTGAACGATTAGGGACCTCGGAGGTTCGTTCTGACATCGAGCGGCAGGTGGAGCAAGCCGTACGCTACATTACACTTCGTTACTCAACACCTATTTCTATTGAAAGTTTAGCCCAGCAGTTTGGTTATCATCGGACGTATTTTTCTAAAATGTTTCACGAGCTTACAGGGGAGTCACCTATTCAGCTTCTTATAAGGCTGCGGATGGAGCGAGCACGAACGCTAATCATGACAACAAAGCTGGCTGTTGAACAGGTGGCCTCCTCAGTTGGGTATAATGATGCGTTGTACTTTTCGAAGATGTATAAACGTTGGTTCGGGATGGCACCGTCCAGCTATCGTAAAGAATATCAGCCTGCCTTGTTACCAGTTATGAAGATTGATCCGGTATAACAGAGGAATGAATGCGAATTGGAGCGAATCAAGATTCAAATTAGATATATTCATTTAAGTACGTTAGTACCAATACCCGTTAACTTTTTTTGTAATACGCATCAGATCTACAGTATAGTAATGTGGAGCACATTTTCGAAGATGCATGTGGTGAAATGAAAATAAAGCTGCAGCACCGTCGATGAGATCGAGCAGTCTGCAACTTTATTATTTTTATTGCTTTATTGTTTCTCCTGCAGCGTGCTGCGCTTCAGGCCAGGCAGCAGCGCAAATGCGAATGTACAAAGTGGCGAAATCCAAAGGAAAAAGGCGTAAGGTGTATAATCAAGGACGCTCATTCCTAATGCACTTGTCATCATTGCACCACTTACACCCCAAGGAATTAGCGGATTCACAAGCGTACCGCAGTCTTCTAGTGTCCGTGATAGGGTGAGGCGGGGAATGCCGCGGCGTTCATATTCATCCTTAAACATTTGACCCGGCAGAAGGATTGACATGTATTGTTCACCTGTCATTAAGTTTACCCCGATGGAACTGATTCCGCTGGATACGACTAGCGTTTCTTTTTTCTTAACAGGCGCAATCAAGCGGGTAAAGAGCGCTTGGATGACACCGCCATGCTGCAAAAGCCCTCCAAATGCAAATGCAATCGCAATCAAGGAGATAGACCACATCATTGATTGCACACCACCTCGGTTGACGATAGCTGCTATTGCTTCATTGTGGAACGTACCGTTATAACCAGCCTGCATCACCTGAAGCCATTCCCCAAGGCTCCAGTTATGCTGCACGAACCCAGTTACGAATAAACCTCCTGCGATTCCAGCTAGCATCGTTAATACGATCGGAACTCGCTTTATCGCAGCGATCATGACAATTGCAAGCGGCAGTAACGTAACAATATGAATCTGAAATGCATCTTGTATCGCTTGTTTCATCACAACTAGCTGCGTCATGTCAGCTGAATCCGAATGACCCCATACAATAAATGCTGCACAGGCCATCAGAAAGGCAGGAACGGTAGTCTTGGTCATATTACGAATATGATCCGTCATTTTAACACCGGCTATTGCTGAGGCAAAATTAGTCGTATCGGATAAGGGGGACATCTTGTCCCCAAAACACGCACCAGAGACTACTGCGCCTGCAATGAGTGCAGGATTAAGACCCATCGATGATGCAATACCAACTAGAGCAACGCCGAATGTGCCTACAGTAGTAAGTGAGCTGCCTACGCACATCGATACGATAACAGTAAGCAGCATAGCACTCAGCGCAAACCATTCCGGCTGGAAAAATGAAGTGCCATAAACAAGCAGCGTTGGCACAGTACCACTCATCATCCATACAGCAATCAAGATGCCAATCAGAATGAGCACCATAGCAGGTTGAACAGAGGAATGAAGTCCTTTGACGATGGCTTGTTCCACTTGATCCCAGCTTTGTCCGAATATCATCAGCATGATTCCAGTTGCGGCTGCAGCAATCAGTAATGGCATATGGGGAGCAGCCCCTAAGCCTAATATTGTAATCAAGATCCAACTCATCACGATAATAATAATAATGCTGCTTTGCCTGAATGTGACCGATTTAAGTTGTTCCTTTTGAATGGTTGTGTGCTGTGAATCCATGATGTCCTCTCCTTTATGTGAACGCCCAGTTAGAAGTGAGTAAGCAAGCTGAACCCAGGAATCAAGTGTGAAGGCAAAACACTTTCTCGCTTACACGCTTCTATGCTTTTGTGTATCGAAGTATATAATGTTAACGTACTTACCTTAACGCCAAAGCTTAATCTTGGCAAATGGTATTATATTACACGTTAAGCGGTTTAAATGTTGTCACGGGGAAACGGGATGGTGTCCATCGGAAGATAGGATACTTTGGTGCCAACACAAAAGGCACCGGACTCGCGAGCGCTGTAGAGTACAGCGTGCGCGAATCCGATGCCTGATAACCAATAACGGATAGGTTTACAATTATTCGTCTGCTACTTCAACGATGATCTCTATCTCAACCGGTGTGTGGAACGGCAGATCACTTGTGCCGATCGCAGAACGGGCGTGACGACCAGCATCACCAAATACTTCAATTAAGAGATTGGAACCGCCATTGATGACGTAAGGCTGGTCACCAAATCCAGGAGCACTGTTAACAAATGCAAGCATTTTGACAACTTGCTTTACTTTGTCGAGAGAGCCAATTTCTTTCTTAATGACGGCCAGCGCATTAATGATACATTGACGTGCTGCTTCTTGTCCTTGCTCGATTGTGAGGTCAGAGCCTACTTTTCCTTCGTGAATAAGTACGCCATCTACCCGACAATCCATGCCGGAAGTATAGACCAAATTACCTGTACGGCGGCTTGGAATATAAGAGAACTTTGGCTCGCCAACCTCCGGTAGTGTAATTCCCAATTCGTTTAAGCGCTTTTCAATTTGTCCCATGATGATGTCTCCTTTAAATAAAATAGAAATCAACTCGTTCATAACATAATCCGGCATAACATGTTGCGTTGACGCCATACGAGAGATAACTCATGTAAGCGGCTAATATATGTCTTGCTTTATGCCTGTGAGTGAGCATGGTGTTGACAGCAGCCATGTACTGAACTTGCGGCACGCAGCATGGAGCCTGCGTAGACATCACGGAATTGCCCGTGTTCCATCGTCCATTGCCCGTTAACAAACACATGTGAGATCCCAGTTGGATACTGACGTGGGTCCTCGAAAGTAGCCTGATCCTGAATCGTCTCCGGGTTAAATAATACGAGATCAGCCGCATATCCAGGGACAAGCAGTCCACGCTTGCCAAGCCGGAAGCGGGCGGCAGGGAACGAGCTTACTTTCCGTACAGCATCCTCTAGACTTATGAGCTTGCGCTCACGAACGTACTTGGCAAATAGCCGCGGGAATGTCCCGTACAGCCGTGGATGCGGCTTACCTGTCTCGCAGTGCAGACTATCAGAAGCGACCAATGATTGTGAATAACGAATCACTTGCTCTATATCATTATTATCCATGTGGTAATATACAATGGTTATCTTTCCGCTTTCCTCCAGCAGTAAGTCCATCATAGCATCTATCGGATGGACCCCTCTAAGCTCAGCAACTTCAGCGATAGATTTGCCTTCAAGCTCTTTGTTAGCCGCTGTCTGCAAAGCAGAGATGACTACGCTGTGCCAGCCAGTTGATGCTACTAGATTGTCCCAATCTTCCTGTTCCTCAGCTAATTCCTCGTGCAGCTTTTTGCGAATGGCTGGCTGCTGCAGTGCTTCGAGTACTCCTGCTAGACCACCTTCCAAAATCCAAGGAGGCAGCACAGTAGTCAATGTAGTTGAGCCGGCATGATAAGGATAGACGTCGCAGGTGACGTCCATGCCGCGTGCCCGAGCTGACTCGATTCGATCAAGTGCTTCAAGTACTTTGCCCCAATTGCTGCGTCCAGCAGCTTTTAGGTGACTAACGTGAAGCGAGACACCTGATTGTTCGGCAATCCAGATCACTTCGTCAATGGAAGGGAGAAGGTGGCGTCCTTCACCACGAATATGGGTAGAAAGCAAGCCGCCAAATTCGGCCACGACGCGGCATAACTCAGCAATTTCATGTTTGGTAGCGTAGCTGCCTGGTGCGTACAGGAGACCGATCGATAACCCGATGGCACCTGATTCCATTCCTTCGCGAACGATTGCCTTCATCGCTTCCATCTCAACCTCAGTTGGCGGCCGGTTCTCGAAGCCCATCACACCGATCCGCAAAGCTCCATGCGCAACATAAGTAGCCATATGCTCCGCTGGCCGACTGGCATGAATCGCATCCATAAATTGTCCGACCGTCCGCCATGTCCACGGCTTATTCGTGCTGCCGATAACCGGCGTAATGTACTCGCGAAGCAGATCTGCGCGTTCAGGGATAAACGGCGCTGGTGCTAGGCCGCAGTTGCCTACAATCTCGGCGGTTACGCCTTGCTGCATCTTGATGCCGCTTTCTGGATAATCCATAATCATCAGATCAGAGTGACAATGGCCATCGATAAAGCCTGGCGCGAGTAAATCGCCGGATGCATCCAGCACGTGACGTGCTTCTACGTCAATGGAGCCTGATCCTCCAACATGCGTAATATGCCCATCCTTGATGCCCACTTCTCCCCAGTACCAAGGGTTTCCACTACCGTCCGCGATGCGGGCGTGCTTGATTATCGTGTCTAGCATGATACATCCTCCTACACTTTAGAAGTAATGAGTGCTACTAGTAAACGGACTAAAAATAAGATAACGTTGCGATTCGTCGCAATTGATGCTTGGGACAGCACATCAGAGGCAGTTGAATATAGCAGCTACCAACTGTGTCCTCTGGCGCTTATTTCGAGTTGACGGGGCGGCTGAGTACCAACTAGCCACAACGAATTATACAAATTAAGCGAACTGCAAATATGGTTCGGTATGATGTGCAGCCGATCACCGATTTGGAAAGTGTGACCTTCTTTCAGACGAATGACACCATGCTCCTCTGACAGTCGTTCGAGTATGGCTTCCGGACTTTCTAAAATATGACCAAAGCCCTTCATATAGAGTGGGGCGGTATTCGGTTGTACGTCAGTGGCAAAGGCCTTGCTTCCACCGTCAATGACGATCAAATCAGGATGCGGACAGCTGACCACTGTAGCTACGATGAGAGCTGCGCAATCACGCTGTGCTGCAACTCGAAAATGAAATTGCATACGATCGTTAAAAATGTAGGTGCCCGGTCGAATCTCCGTTACACCTTCAACTGCCGCCGCATAAATGCCAGTCGGTGAGGAGCCGACGCTTACATCACGGATGTCATGACCGGCTTCACGTAATGTCTCGGCATGCTTGACCATGATCTGGCCTTCTTCCAAGCCTGCGGCTTTCAGATCATCGGTGGCTTCGCCATTAAGCATGGCGCCACGGAACGTATAAATACCTGTCAAGCGCAGATGCGTACACGCACCGATAAACGATGCAACCGCAGCTAGATCGGAGGCTCTGACACCCGAGCGTCGAAGTCCGGTATCTACTTCCAGCCGAACCTCCAGCGTGGTCTCCGCTTCTCCGGCTACCTGCTCAAGGATGGCAGCACCCTCCTGACTATCCACACCAACAATGACTCGGGCCTGCTCTGTTAACGCAATGATCCTTCTGATCTTAGAAGGCACGACGATGGGATAAGCAATAAAGACATCTTTGATTCCGGATCGCACCATAACTTCAGCTTCAGATACTTTAGCGACTGTAATACCGACAGCCCCACGATCGACCTGCTTTTGTGCGAAATAGGGCATCTTGTGAGTCTTGATGTGGGGTCGGAGCGACACGCCGCACCGCTTAGCGGCTTCAGCCATTGTATCGAGATTACGATCCACGCGTCGTTCATCCACTAGGACGTAAGGTGTCTCGGCTTCGGGAATATCCAGGGGCGGTGAGTCATTTCCAACTAATTGCCCGTAGGTCTGCATTTGTTCCGTCATTCGTCTAATCCTCCGTGTTTATCGTATTTTTAGACTCATCAAGATAGCTGTACAGCGTGTATTTGGAAATTCCCAGATAGGTACAGATCTTTTCACTGGATTTTTTGATCAGAAATGCGCCTTTCTGATCGAGCAAACCAATCATTCTCATCTTGTCATCTTTTGTCATTACAGCGACAGGCTTCGCCACAGTCTCCTGTGCTTCTTGCAGCAGGGCATCCAGCAGATCGTTAACATTTGTGACAAATGATTCGCGCACCTCTGCCTGCAATCCGCTCATCGTGATGGAACGAAGCGCATGCTCTGCCATCGTTAACTCGGTGATATCAAAATTCATGCAGAGCGAACCAATGATCTTGTCCTCTTGATTACGCATATACAGCGAAGTAGAGCGAAGTAAGCGGCCATCTTTCGTCTGCGTGACATAATTCAGCTTATTGCCATCTTCTGTTGATCCTCTCAGCAATTCCAGACCCAGATTTGTCCCGGGACCGCCGACGGATCTGCCTGTTACATGGCCATTCTCAATGGCTACGATCGTCTGATCATAGGGCAGAGTCAGATCATGGAGCACCACCTCGCAGTTTTCTCCAAATTGCGAAGCGATGCCTTTCACAAGTGCTTGTAGAAAAGGCAGTTCATCTTTAACAGATTCCATAGTTCCTCCCATCGCAACTTATCGTTATAATCAAATGGTGTTGGAAATGATATTGCTTTCATTTTAGCATATGTCGTTATGTAGTCAAACAAAAAGTTTGTTGATCAAACAAAAATTTTAGATGCTATAATGGGCCGAAAGAGAGGATAGAAAGGATGAGCTATCACATGTTGAGATGGTTAACGCGCTCACTGCACCGAAAGCTGACCTTTGTGTTAGTTATCGCCACCATGGTGCCCGTCATCTTGCTAGGAATGGTGTCTTATCACACAGCATCCACCATTACGGAAGAGAAGGCCAAGCTTACAGGCGTTAATACACTCCGGCAAGTTAATGCTATCATCGAAACAATGGTGCAAGATGTTGAGAATATGTCTGTGTTTCTAATCGGGCAACAGGAAGTTCAATCTTATTTAACACGAGAGAGGTCAGGAGCTTCCGAATATTTACGGATGATCGGATTTCTGACGAATCTTGCCTTTTCCAAGCCCTACATATCCGATATCCGCATCATACCTTTTAACGGAAATCCAGAACTGACCAATACTACGATTCTCCAATCTACGTTATTTCAACAAGTCCATACAGAACCTGAATTTTGGCATAAGAATACAAAGTGGTGGTCTCCTCCATTGACAACGGCCACCAGCTCAGGCATAAAACAAACGGTTTCCCTTGTTCGTCCGATTCGCGACATGAATACCTTTAAAACGATTGGCATGCTGTCGATTGGAATTGATACAGCTGTTATTGCCCAACGCCTGCGTGATGCTGCTGTAGATGGAGCCGTCATGCTGGTTCAGGATGCTGAAGGGCATACCATTGCAGCAAGTTCAACCTCTATTACCCCTTCATTTGTTAAAATAGTGACCGATAAAACGAATAACAACCAGGAGTCAGAACGATTGAATAGCGTTGGTGAGGGAGAAGACAATCAGGTTGTTATTGCTGCTCCCGTGCCGCTTGTACCGTGGGAAGCGTATTTGGCTATCCCGCATCATACATTTAGCGCACAAAATCGTTATGTCTTGCAATTAACGGCAGTCGCAGTCATATTGGCAGTCGTGATCATGGCATGTGCGGTAGGCTATTTTGTTCGTCGAGTGACCAAGCCGCTTATTAGACTTGCGAGGCATTTGCCAGCTGTATCTCTTGAGCGAGCATATCGTCCATTGCCTGTAGAGTCAGAGGACGAAATCGGAACCCTAATTTCCAGTTATAATTTGTTGAACGAAAATATCGGTCAATTGACCGAGCAGGTGAAGCGGAATGAAGCCGCCAAGATTGAAGCCGATTTGCAGGCGCTGCAAGCGCAGATCCAACCTCATTTTCTATATAATACTTTGTCTTCGGTTCAATGGATGGCCTGGATGAGCAGCAACGATCAAATTGCCAATATGGTAGGCGCACTGGGTGATTTTCTGCGGTTCAGCTTGAATCGTGGCATGCAGATGTGTACGGTTCAACAGGAACTGGAACACATTCGAAATTATTTATACATTCAGTCGATTCGATATCCTGATCGATTTACGGTAGAAACTTATTTTCCTGACGAATTGATGAGCAATCAGATGCTCAAATTGCTGCTGCAGCCCCTTGTGGAGAATTCAATCATCCACGGCCTGCTCAAAAATAAAGCGGTTCAGCCGGGCCTGCTGACCATAGAAGCGGAAACGCCAGAGCCTGGCTGGATTCGGCTGCGTGTTTGTGACAACGGGGTTGGCATGACGGAAATGGAACTCCATTCGCTTCGCGAACGATTAACCCGCTACCGGTTCGATGATAAGGCCGCTTTGTGTTCGACTATTGGACAAGAAGCGAGTGCTTGTCCGGCACAAATGAAGCCGCAGGGAGGATATGGACTATATAATGTCCAGAAACGACTGCTGCTGCATTACGGAGAACGAGCACAGCTGCATGTTGACAGTAAACTAGGCGAAGGGACCGTCATAACACTTTACTTGTTGAGCAATTGGACGGAGTCTCAGTTGAACGCTTCTTAGAAAAACAATGAGTATAGAAATTGAATGATGTTGAAGTAGAACGAGGAGGTAAGACGATGAAAGCGCTAATTGTTGATGACGAAGTTATTATCCGGACAGGATTGGCTAAGGTTATTCCATGGCAGGAGCTTGGCTTTGAGCTGCTTCCACTCTGCGGATCTGCGGAAGACGCGATGCCTGTTATTGAACAGGAGCTGCCGCAGTTGGTTCTTACAGACATTCGTATGAATGGGTTGGATGGTTTGACACTCGCAGCATTTATCCGATCTAAGAGTCCAGATACGGAAACGATTGTGTATACGGGCTACGATAATTTTAGTTATGCCCAACAAGCTTTAAGAGAGGGCGTTAGCGATTATTTACTAAAAACAAGTCGGCCTGATGATATCATTCGAGCAGCACTTCAGGCGAAAGAGCGAATTTTGATCCGGCGGCAGCAGTTGGCAGAACAAGCGAAGAAAGAATCTTCTTATCGCGACCAACTTTTGCGCATGTGGCTGAGCGGTACTCTATCTTCACAGGAGGCTGAATTGGCAGCTGTTACTCTGCTTAAAGGTAGGGGACAAATGCAAGGTATTTCCGGGGAAATGATTAGCGAGCATGAGGATGAAACACTGCGGGGGTTATTCCCTGCTTATGAGGTGGCTGTTGTTCGAGCGGATGGCTGGGACAACGGACAGGAGCAATTGTTGTTATTTGCAGTTGAGAATATGCTTAAGGACTGTTTGTGCTGTGCGGTGCTGCGTGCCGAAAGCCGGCTTATTGTTGTTTGTTATGAGGCGCAGCATGGCTGGGCACGGGACTGGGAGCATATTTGCAAGCATGTGGAACAGCACTTGAAATGCCGCTTATTTGCGGGGATAGGCAGCGCCAGTCTGTATCCGTCCCGTGTATATATTTCATCACAAGAGGCGCAGCGTGCTGCTGACTTTAGACTAGTGTCTGCTGACAAACGTGCCATGAATATTCATGAGATTCAACAACGTGATGGTTATCCTGTATTAATCAGTGCCGAAGATGAAGCGGGGTGTGTGCATTGTATCAAGGGCGGGAATCCAGATCTGCTGCGACAGTGGGTTACTACTCATATAAGTAAACTGTTGAATGAGCCGCGTGCAACACCAGAATCAGTGATGGCGTATATTCATTCCATCGTAACGGGGACTAGAAGATGGCTGGAGAAATATGCGGATTCATTGTCGATGTCACTGCAACCAATTGTGTGGCGAGCGGACGCTCTGGTGTCTGCAGCAGGAGCTGACCGTATGCAGTGGGAACGGGCTATTTTCATCCAATTGCAAGAAGTATTACAATACTACCGCGATCTGGCGGATCAGACAGCAGGCTCGATCGTTACCCGAGCTATGCATTATATACGAGAACATGCGGATGGAACCTTAACGCTGCAGCATGTGGCAAAGGAGGTACATATTCATCCACATCATCTAAGTGAACGGTTCAAAGTAGAGACCGGGATGAATTATATCGAGTTTGTCACTCAGGCTCGAATGGAAAGAGCGGGTACGCTGCTGAAGGAATCAGGAGCTAAAGTTGCGGATATAGGTCGAAGCGTGGGATATGAGGATGTTAAATATTTCTCACAGCTATTTAAGAAGCATACAGGATGCACACCATCCGAATATAGGGGAGGGAAAAGCTGAATAAGTTCCCGCTATAAGCTGAAGATTTTCCCTCACGCTGATGGTAAACGCTTACTTATACTAAGGATAGTTCCTCAGTTACATGTGAACGGAACATTACATAATGAGATCAGGAGGGGTCCTCATGCGCAAATCATTGCTGCTCGTATTGGTCATGATGGTAGCTGTATCTGTATTTACTGCTTGTTCGGGTAGTCAGAATACAGGAAAGGGAACGAGTGATGGTGGTTCTGGCAAGGAAGAGAAAGTAGCACTTTCCTTGTGGCATAACTTTACAGGAGATGACCTTCGTGCAAGAACAATGCGTGAGATTGTGGACAATTTCAAGAACGACCATCCGAATATTGATCTAAATATTCAGGCGATTCCGCCAGACGGCTACAAAGCAAGACTTAAAACAGTAGCTGCGGCAAATGAGATGCCAGATGTATTTCTAATGTGGCCGGGAACGATGACAAAGGAATTCCAGGGTGGAGATTTACTGCAGCCGATAAATGAATTGCTTGACAGCAAAGCGGATTGGAAAAGTGGCTTCTTACCAGGCTCGTTTGACGGTTTTACGATAGACAATCAGATTTACAGTGCGCCGATGGGTTTATCACCGACGTCAATCTTATATTACAATCAAGCCATTTTTGATAAACACCAATTGCAAGTACCTAAGACATGGGATGAATTGATTAAAGCTGTCGAGAGCTTTAAGTCTAACAAGGTTACACCTATTGCACTGGGGAATAAAGCAGCTTGGCTCGCACAATCCAGCATTATATCATCGCTTGGCGATCGAGTGACGGGAAGCGAATGGTTCATAAAGGCTGCCGCGCAGGACGGTGCTAAATTCACAGACCCCGAATTCGTTAAGGCATTGGAATTGCTTCAACAATTACAGCAGGCAGGTGCTTTCCAAGAAGGTTTCAACAGTATTGACAACACACAGATGGAAATGATGTTTGTACAAGGGCAGGCAGCGATGATGATCGATGGTGGCTGGGCGTTAACGAATTTGTCTGCTAATGCCCCTAAAGAAGTGCTGGATCAAATGGGTGCAACTGTACTGCCATCCGTTCCTGGTGGAAAGGGTGACCCCAACACAACTTCTGGTGTAGTCGGAGTAGGTCTTGGCCTAAGCAAAAAGGTCGAAGGCAAGAAAAAAGAAGCGGCCCATGAGTTAATCTTGGCTATGTCAGGACCGGACGCTCAAAAACGTACGTTGGAAGCGAATCAATTAGTCAGTTACAAGGTTGAATTGGATGAGAGCAAAGTGTCCTCGTTATTCGCCAAAGTGTACAAATTGATGAACTCGGTACAGCGGACGCCTGTATACGATGCCATTTTATCTAGTGCAGGAGCTGATGCAGTTAACAACGGATTGCAAGAACTGCTGATGGGTGGAAAAGCACAGGATATTGCACAGAAAATACAGGATGCGCAGGCCAAGTCCATTCAAAAGTAAGTATGATGGAGAGCGCTCAACGCTGTTCTGCTTAGACGATGGCTATGCCCTGCTGCCTGAATAAGCATAAGCATGGGCAGGGCATAGGTTTTCGTCTTTGAGAAGGGAGGATCACGATGCGAACGTTTACTGCCAAGCGTGCCTTTGTCACGTTCGGTCTTCTTCCGTCGATCATAATTTATACAGTGTTTGTCATTGTGCCTGTGTTCTGGTCGGCATACTACGGTTTTTTCGATTGGAAAGGTATCGGTGAAGCTCGCTTTATCGGCTTCGGCAATTTTACGGAGGCGCTTGGTGACAACATCTTCTGGCTATCGCTTAAAAACAATCTGATTGTTGTTGTTGCCTCGGTATTTGGCCAGGTTCCTATTGCATTGCTGCTGGCACTGCTGCTGCGCAAAGGCACCTGGTTCCAACGCTTCGTGCGCGCATCCGTTTTTATGCCGATGGTACTCTCCTCAGTCGTCATCGGAATCATCTGGAGCACGATTTATCATCCGCAAATTGGTCTTCTCAACGGTTTGCTTGACATGGTTGGCTTAGGCGAATGGAAAAAAGCGTGGTTGTCTGACCCTGCAATTGCAATGTGGATGATTGCGATCCCGATAATATGGAATTTTATCGGTCCTTATCTTATTATGTTCCTTGCTGCTCTCAGCAGCATACCGAGCGAGCTGGACGATGCAGCCGCAATGGATGGCGCCTCAGGAACACGGAAGTTGATATCCGTTACGCTGCCTATGATATGGGATACGATCAAAGTGACCATTGTACTATGTATTTCAGGCAGTCTGAAGGCATTTGATCTGATCTACGTCATGACAAATGGCGGACCAGCACACGCAACGGAGCTGCTAGCTTCTTATATGTACAATAGTACATTTAATGTGTTCCGTTACGGGTACGGCAGCGCGGTATCGACCCTTATTATTATTATTAGCTTAATACTTATTGCCGGGTCCCAACTGCTTATTCGCCGCCGCAACCATACCTGATGCAGCGTGAACATACAACGGAGAGGAGTGGATCCAGTGAACACGACTACTGCAGCCCATAGAAATAGATCAATTCGTGCAAAGCAGCAAGGCGTGCCCAGATGGAAGCAGTTATTGCGAAATGCTGTACTTGGCGTATACGCGTTATTAACGTTGTACCCACTGTTATGGATGTACATGAGTGCGTTTAAGACGAATGCAGAATTTTATGCAAGTCCTTTCTCATTGCCTACTTCCTGGAATTGGGACAACTTCGTCCGTGCGTGGGAAGTATCTGGTATGGGGAAAGCAGCACTGAACTCTTTGTGGGTTACGTTCTTGGCGTTAGTATTAACTTTGCTGCTCGGTGCTCTGACGGCCTATATTTTGTCCAGATTTACATTCCGCGGGAAACGTCTGTTAACGGGAATGCTCCTGCTGGGCATGCTTATTCCTGTTCACAGCACCCTTGTCCCCTTGTTCATTATGATGAATAAGATGGGATTGCTGGATACACATGCAGCGCTTGTGCTGCCCTATACTGCTTTTGAACTTCCGATTGCCGTCTTTATCGTCCTTGCTTATCTAACCAATATTCCAAAAGAAATGGAAGAGGCAGCATTGGTAGATGGATCGGGGTATCTGGGTATCTTTACCCGAATTATTTTGCCAGTGACGCTGCCAGCACTATCGACAGTTGCTATTCTGGGCTTCCTGCGATTCTGGAACGACTTTGCATTTGCGCTTGTGTTTATTAATGATCCGAATTTGAAGACGCTTCCACTAAGCTTGTCCGTGTTTGCAACAGGCTACTCAACCGATTTCCGGCTAACGATGGCGGCTTTAGCGATGGCATCATTGCCAACGATAATCGTATATCTTATGTTCCAGGAACAGGTGATGAAAGGGATGGCAGCAGGTTCTGTAAAAGGTTAGCTGCTTCATCAGGACGACTTACAACTTTGTAAGCAAGCTGTAAGCAGAAGCAATGGCGTGGGATACGAACGACATGTACACTGGTAATCAGGCAGGGGTTTCCATGGAATGGATGATTGCTGGAGATTATCCATTGCAAATGTCATGAGCACCCGTTACGCTCATTGCTCTAATACCCATCCCATCAGGATGTTTATATCACTTTCTCTTTATCTTTCTGCCGATAGAAGCACCGTTTCAATGGAGAACGATGATATAAACATTCACATTCCCTTATAGGCCCATTTGGCGATCGATCTTGTCTGCGACGTCTCATGGGGCTTTTTTTTGTGTACGGAATACCTTCTGCGTTAGGGATATACCAACTGCTCTTTGATTAGATGATAGCGATTACCGCAAACTACGAACAGACACGGAAAATAGATTCGGATAAATGTGGAATAGTTGAATGTACTCGAATAAATGCTGCTTACATGCTCGAGGGGAGCTCTGCGGAGGCCGTTCGATGCATACAGGGTGATCATCATGATGAGGGTAATGTCACGCTATCACCCCGTATCATTACATGGAGCTGGCCGCTACAGGAGTAGGCTCATAAGGAATGACTGAGCCGCCGTGTTTGATCTCGCATGGGAGCTTGACAAGTTTCGGTGCTTGATTCCGGTTGCGGATTCGATCTAACAGAAGCTGAATACCGATCTGGCCGAAATCGTAGGCCGGTTGGGAGGCGACAGAATAGAAAGAATTCATGTTCTCTACCGTGCCGAGGTCGTCGAAGCAGGCAATGGACATATCTTCGGGTACTCGCAGCCCGCGTTCGCGCGCTTCACGGAAAACGGTTAACGCAAGCATATTATTTGCTGCAAATATAGCCGTGGGGCGTTCTTCAGGTGTACGTTCAAACCAATCGTTTAAAATAAGATCCTGCTTGTCCTTGATATAGCTAGCTGTAACGATATGCTTCTCGTCAATTGGAAGTCCTGCTTCGCGAAGTGCGTCTTCGTAGCCAGCGCGGCGTTCACGAGCTGTTGATACATGTTCCAGACCGTTAACAAGTCCAATTCGAGTATGCCCTTGGCGAATCATTTCTCTTACAAGCTGCTTCGCTCCCGCGCGACTGTCTCCCAGCACGGTGTCACAAACGATTCCTGGAACTTCCCGATCAAGCAGAACAAATGGAACGTTTTGACGTTCAAGCCACTGTAAATGATCAAATGACATATCATTGCTTGGCGCGAACAGTACACCGTCTACCCGCATGGAAAGGATCATTTCTACATATTGACGTTCTTTGAGCAGGTTCTCGTCGCTGTTGCCGAACATGAGTCGATAGCCATGCTTGAGTGCAGCATCTTCAGCGCCGCGAGCTATCGTTGTAAAGAAGGGGTTGGTAATATCGGTAATGAGGAGGGATAACACTTTACTTTCCTGTGTAACAAGGCATCTCGCAACGGAGTTGGGGATGTAATGCATCTCTTCCATTACCTGCTTCACTTTGACTCGTGTTTTCTCGCTGACTCTTCCGGTGTTGTTAATGACTCGTGATACTGTCATCGCCGATACGTTAGCCAGCCTCGCAATATCATAAATAGTAGCCATTGCCTCTTCTCCTGCCGTTAGTGGGATAGATGCTAAAAAAGTTATACCGATTTCATTTTATTCTATCGGTAGCGCAAGGGCAAGAGGTTTCTAGGGATCATTTGGAAATAAATAGACTCATTCTATCGGAATTGTGCTAAAATCGTCAGAATGAGCCTAAAATTAACCTAAATTATGACTTGAAAATGAAGGTTATCCTGATGTAATGGGCGATAACCAGTGATCTAATTGCTCACGTGTCGGCATACCGCTTTGCGCACCAAAACGAGTCACAGATAACGCACCAGCTGCAACAGCCCAAGCGATTGCTGCTTCTGTTGGCCGTTTCTCAGCAAGTGCAACGGCCAGTGCTCCGTTAAAGGTATCACCGGCGCCAGTCGTATCCGCTACCGTTACCTGACGGCCAGGACTGTGGTGAACAGACCCATCTGCACTGCACCAGTAAGCGCCTTCACTTCCTTTTGTCATAATGACTTTTCCTGGTAATTGCTGCAGCATACGGCGGTAGAAGTCATCCGTCTGTACTGGATTCTTCTCTGGTGAATCGGATTCATCCTGGCTCGTTTGAACTTGCACGAATGCAGAATCGCCCAGCATAAGTTCCAGTTCGTGCTCATTCGGGGTAACCCAACTGATTTTGTCTATGAGAAGGGGGTCCAATTGAACGGCTGGCGCTGGATTCAGCATGACAGGTACATGATGACGATTGGCGATGTCGATAGCCGTACGTACGGATTCCAAAGGAATTTCCAACTGCAGGACGACGAGGTCAGATTCAGCAATAAGCTTGGTGTGAAGGGTGACAAGCTCGGTTGTGACGGCCTCATTTGCACCCGGTACGACGATAATCCGGTTGTCTCCATCGGCAATAGTAATCGCAGCGATGCCAGAAGATACATTTGAGATCGTGGACACTCCATCACAATGGATGTCCTCACGCTTTAAATTAGCCAGCATCTCTATGCCGAAGCTGTCATCACCTATACATCCAATCATATGCACTTCTGCACCTAGACGGGCTGCAGCTACTGCTTGATTGGCACCTTTTCCACCGCAAAACGTACCAAATTTCTTACCCTGTACAGTCTCACCTGCCTGGGGAATGATATCGGTAACTGTTACAAGATCCATATTTAAACTGCCAATAACCGTAATACGTGGGCGCCGCAATGTAGAGCGGGCTGGATCAGCACTCTGAGATGATTGATATGGGGATGAGTTCAATAGGCTCGACTCCTTTATATAACGTACGTATATGATCTATTTTAGCGGTAATAACGGGAAATATCAAAAATGAAATGAACATCACGAAGACGGTTTCTTTTTTAGAAGGGATATGGTAAAATCTATATACTTACATTTTGTAAGTTGTATAAGGAGGGATAACGAATGGATAATGACCACTCGGGAATGTGTCCGCGATTTGAAGCTGCATTTTGTATATTAGGAAAGCGTTGGAACGGCCTGCTCATCAAGGGCCTGTTAAGTGGACCTAAGCGCTTCAAGGATATCTCCTCTCTCATTCCAACGATGAGTGACAAGATGCTTAGCGAGCGGATGAAGGATCTAGAATATTCTGGAATAGTCACCCGCAATGTATATCCGGAGACTCCTGTACGTATTGAATACGCCTTAACTGACAAGGGACTTGCTTTACAGCCTGTCATGGAAGCAATCCAGTTTTGGGCTGAGTCATGGGTGGATAATCTGCCTGATGCCTCGTACCCTTACTGCGATGAATCTGATTCAAATGTGAGTAACCCGGTGAATGGTTAACATGAATTCATCTTTCTAGTCGAAAGGAATGGATACGATGTTGGATGTGGTAATCATTGGGGCAGGACCAGCAGGCGGCAGTGCGGCGCTATTCACTGCTAAGGCAGGCAAGCAGACTGTAATCATTGACAATGACAGCGGATTGACTAAGCGTGCTTGGATCGCCAATCAATATGGTGTAAGAGAGACGTCAGGACCTGAACTGCTCAAGGTTGGTCAAGAGCAAGCGGCCAAGTTCGGTGCCTTGCTCGTGAGAGACAAAGCAATTGCTGTTGACTCGTCTAGTGAAGGTGTTATTGTCAGGACAGAAAGCGGACAGACCTATGTGACGAAGCATGTCATCATCGCAGCTGGATTCGGAATCGATATTGCGGAAGCCAGCGGTATTCGTACAGTTCCGGGAACAGAACCACGGGTGAAGACGATTATTGATGTCGATATCGAAGGACGCAGCAGCATGGAGCATGTATGGGCAGCTGGTACAATTGCAGGTGTCAGCATGCACACGATTATTACTGCTGGTGATGGGGCAAAGGTTGCGATTAATGTAATCAGCGAGCTGAACGGCACCCGTTACGTAGACCATGATGTCATTAAGGCTTAGCCTAATGCACATGAATGGACAAGATTAAAGCCTGTCATCAGACATGAACTGATGGCAGGCTTTTTTCGGGTGGGGATTGAGTTATTGTTAGGCTATCTGTCGATATAGGAAGACCCTCATACGCATAAAGAGTACATTACCACAGCAATTGTTCTCCAAGCTCCAGATAAATGTCAGCGTTCGTAAAGTCTAACTGATTCCGACGAGCTTTGTCAGAGATAATACTTATCATAGTGGACAGCCCTAATACATCACTGCGAAAAGGCTTATGACGTGTGCCGCCAATCAGATGAGTACCTTTTATGAAGTTCCAGCCGCCTTGTGTATAAAAATCAATCAGTTCAGGCTTGCATGTAAATATACTGATGTCAGCTTGGCTGCTATGAATAAATGACATCGCTTCCCGGATGAGCCGTAGGCCATACCCTTGATTACGATAGGCAGGGTTCGTCACGACCTCGCTGAGCGCATATGCTTTATATCGTTCCCCTTTATGTATAACTTGTTTCCAAGGGACAGCAAGGTAACTGATTACGATATCATCTTCGGTGAGCAGAAATGAAGTGGGGTTTGTGTCGACTTGATGTACCCACTCCATATGGTCATCTCGCCCGTCGAAAGCGGCGGGCCACTCTTGACGCATGAGCTCGACAATTTGATTTCTGTATTGGAAAGGACATTGTTCTTTGGGGAACTGTAAAAGTCGCTGCATTTAAGGTCTCCTTGTGAGTCGAATCATTATTTACAATGTGCATCACTACATATTATAAAATTATTTACAACGATTGAGCAACGATGAACCTTTTTGCTCGTATATATGTTTCGTTGTGACCTAAATTAAAGGGAAGTACAAGGGGGATTGGCTAGGGTGAATTCGTCAAAGTTGGCTCTCCGTTATGTAGAATGGGATGAGGAAGCACAGCTGGAACGAGGCGAGTTGTCTAACTGGAGCGTGTCGCGGGATTATTTGTTTATTTGCAAGCTTGCAGATGCAACCGTGCTCAGAAACCGATTGTGGGAGCATACGTCACATGAGACAGATCAATATGGTCAGGCTATCATTTACGTTCGTGCATACAAAGGTCAGTTGGCACCTGATGTTGCAAACGCGGTGAAGCATACCATTTTTCATACTAAATGTGATGTGGCCGATCCATTTGAAATGGTCTGGTACGTATATGATCGCGTTCAGAATACGTTTCAACATGCAGGCACAGAACGACCATCAGAGCCGCTTCAAGCTGCGTTAGTTATGCTGGATCACTATATGTATTGGCAAAACATGGAGGTAGAGAGTTTAATGACAGTGCTTGACGCAGATCGAAATAAATTGTTGCTGTTTGTCGAGAGATTGAATTAAGGGGAAAAGCAGTTGCTATGAGGAAGACGAAACGGGGAGAGCAAATGAATAACGAAGCCAAGCTGTCGGAACAAAAGGGGCTGACAGGTTCAAGCGAACGCACCGCAACGATGAAGAAGCGGCTTGCCTATGCATTAATGGTCTGTATGCCGTTAACAACGACAGCATGTGATGATAATAATCCGAGCGCCTATGATGAATGTGTCTATGAGCGGCAGACGAGCAAAGGCAACTGGGACTGTGACGACGATGGCAGCAGCAGTCATTCTAGCTGGTATCATACCCGAGGTTACTCGTCCAAGAAAAGTTCAGCAAAGACAGGGACTTCATTTTATAACAGTTATAAAAGCAGTCACTCCACTTATTCAGGTATTGGTAGCAGCGGTCATTCCAGCGGAGGATAATAACAATGGAACAACAAGTGAATCGTATTCGCCACACCATAAAGCTCCCGCTCGGAGACAAAGAAGCATTTACAGATACAAGACTGCACGTCGTACCTTATGTTCGCATGTATGATCAGCCCTATTGTATGACTGAGGCCATACTCTATGATGAAACGGAGGTTATGGAGCTGCGTCAGGCATCTGAACATGTTCACTCTGTATACGAACGGGTAATGCGATTCGTACAGCATGAACTGCCTGATATAACACTTGTGCAGCAGCTTGGAATTCCCATGCAGTTGGTGGAAGCCGCAAGACAATCCGAGCCCATTAGTGGAATCAGCAGGCAAGATTGGATAAAAGGCCCGCAAGGCTGGAAATGCATTGAGAACAATGCGGATACGCCGACCGGTATTCCAGAGGCTGCTTATTTGGCAGAAGAGCTGATTCAAGAAAGCAATCGTTTGTGGGGGAGCATGGGAGCAGGCCAGCGGCTATTGAATCCATCCAATGAGTTATCCAGTCAGCTGCAGCAAGTGTTGGTAAAGCTGCTTCAGCATTATAGGGAGCAAGGATATTCGGGTTCCATCGTATTTAGTGCATATCGAGATCATGCAGAAGATCGGGCAAATACCATGTATCTGCTTAAGCTTGTACAGCAAGCGGGGTGGGAAGCCGAGTTCTGTGCGCTTGAAGATCTCCGTGTAGTGCCAGGTGAAGGCTTATATGCGAATGACAATAAAGTAGGGATATGGTACAGGTTATATCCACTAGAGTATTTAATGACAGATGAGTCCGAGGACGGATTTCCGATTGGCAGGGCTGTACTTGCGCTTACCGTAAGCAAACAACTTGCCGTCATGAACCCTTTGCAGTCCATCTTGCTCCAAAGTAAAGCAATGATGGCGCTCATATGGGCACTTCATGAGCATCACGATGAATTAAGCAGCACGATGTCCACGCCTATTTTGACATCATGGGAGCGTGATATCATCGAACGATATATTCCGCCTACGTATTTGAACCCGGAGCCATTTAGGGCCATGGGAAGTTCATATGTAGCGAAGAGCATCTGGGGCAGAGAAGGGAAAGGCACAGCTATATATGATGCAAATGGCGCATGCGAGGAAATTCAGGATGAGCGTGTAACTAAGCAAGCTTCTATTCCATCCGAAGCTTATATTGAGGATAACGATGACCAGCGATATTATGCAGATCAGCCCAAAGTATATCAGGCATATGTGCCGATGGAAGCGGTACATATGGAATCAACGGGGAACCAGTTAAGCGGATATTTGTTAACGGGGGTATATGTTCCTGGTGGAATATATGGCGGATTGCTGCCAAGAGTTGGGGGACGCATAACCGGTGATCTGGCTAGATTCTGTCCAGCTGCAATCCAGAAAAACTCCCATTTGATGATAAATAAGGAGCAGATAGAAGAGGGGGAGTCAAATTGAAGTCATTTATAGTTGATCTAGGAAACGTTGCGATTGGCGTGGTTGTCATTGCTGTTATTTTAAGCGTCGGTGCGTTTGTGTTCAGTAGGTTAACCAAATTTAACGATCAGCAGGAAATTAGTAAAGGAAATGAAGCAGCAGGCATTTATATGGGGAGTAAACTGTTGGGGTTATGTATTATCGTTGCGATGGTATCCTTTAGTACAGATTCATGGCTCATGATGCTGATGTGGTCGGCCATTGGGATTGTTATCTTATGTCTGTTGTATGTACTTGTGGATCTGCTGCTGCCTCAATTTCGAGTATGCGAGGAGATTGCAAAGGGCAATATGGCTGTGGCACAGTTGCTGCGTTCGATTATTATCGGAGTATCGATTGTAATAGGTACGATGCTTATATAGTCATTGAATAGATAGATTTTGCCGTTTTCATCATACATATGTCACATTATTGTCGAATAAGCTCGGTCTGCCTTCTTTTAGCCGTTGTCAATAGGTTACATGCTCCGTATAATAGAACGGACAGAGACGGTGTAGTCAACAATAAGATAGACAGGAGAATGACATGACCATTCATATCATCACAGACGGAAGCTCCGATTTGACTCCAGAGATCGCCAGCCAATTCGGAATTAACGTTGTCCCGCTCTACGTTCGATTTGGGCAGGATATTCATACTTCAGACATGGATTCGGCAGTGTTCTATGAACGCATGCGTAATGAGGAAGAATTACCTAAAACTTCAAGCCCATCGCCTGGTGACTTTTATAATATGTATAAATCATTGGATGCTGACAAAGACATTTTGGTTTTGTGCTTAACTTCGCAATTAAGCAGTACCTATAACCATGCTGTAATGGCAAAGTCGATGTACGAGGAAGACGGGCACACGAACAGAGTAGAGGTCATCGATACCAAGACGGCTTCTATGGGATTAGGATTGCTGGCAGTCCGTGCAGCTCTAATGGCTAAGGCCGGCAAGAGCCTGACCGACATGAATGAAGCGATCAAGCAGTGCGTACAGCAGACGAGGACTTATTTTACATTGGATACACTAGAGAACGCGATTCGTGGCGGACGCCTGAACCGACTTAAAGGAACAGTGGCTTCTATGCTGAACATTAAAGTATTAATGCGAGCGAACGAAGACGGTGTTATTGAGACGATGGAGAAGATCCGGGGTACGCAGCGAGCGCTCAAGCGAATGATCGAGAAGGTTGGTGAGGCATGGCATCATGCCGACCGCAATTGGATCGCGTTGGCCCATTCCAATTGTGAAGAGCGCGCAAAGGAATTTCTGAATACACTGTTAGAGAAATATCCATTTGAAAATGTGCTATTCGTCAACATGGGACCGGTGATCGGTACATATGCCGGTGAAGGCGGCGTTCTGCTGGCCTTTGAAGAGCCGAATTCGAATTGATTCAGGCTTCCTGAATTGGTCACATCATAAGTGCGTACAATCACAATGGCCTCCAGCCGATTGTTCTATTCTAAATCTGTGAGATTCTTTCACTAGATGCATGAGAAGAACAGTTCGATAGGAGGCTATTATTATGAAATTTCATGATCAAATGATGGTGCGGGATATTGTGCTTTCATATCCTGCGGCTAGCGATATGTTTAAAAAATTAAAAATCGATTTTTGCTGTGGCGGCAATCGTCCACTTGCTGAGGCAGCAGCTTCACGTCAATTAGACCCTGCCTCGATCATTCAACAATTGCAGACTCAATATGACGAGGCTCCTGCTGTATATACAGGAGTGGATTGGAAGTACATGTCCTCCAGATCATTAATTGATTATATTGTGAATAAGCATCATCGTTATTTGGAAGAACAGCTGCCCATGATTGCAGCTAACGTTGCACGGGTGTATCATGTCCACGGGGCAGAACAACCACATTTGCAGGAAATGCACCGATTATTTGGGGAACTTCGTGCAGAGCTTGAAACCCATACCGCCAACGAAGAAGCCGAACAGTTTCCGGCACTTATTCAGGCTGAGGAGATGGGAACAGCGAATGATGAGCTTGCCCATGTGGCAGAAGCAATCGCTAAATTGGAGTCCGAGCACAGTGCAGCAGGCGAGCTGTTAAGACAAATCAGGGAGGCCACTTCCGATTTTACTGTTCCTGAACATGCCTGTACAACCTATCGCGTCACATACGCAAGGCTCGAAGAGTTGGAAGCGATGACGTTTGAACATGTACATCTTGAAAATAATGTACTGTTTCCTCGATTCCTTTAAACTAGAAGGTCGGATTTAAGACATAAAAATGATATGAATTATGCCCAAAACAGCACCTTCCGTTACCACCGAGCTCAAGCTTGGGACGGAAGGTGCTTATGCTGTTTATGCAGCTAATTGGAATGGATTGCTAGATAGCATTACATATGAATACCTGTATGAGCTTTGACGACTACTTCATCAAACTTGGCATCAGATGTCACTGGTCGTGAAGATAGCATTGTGCCGAGCCATGCTCCAATAAACCCTAACGGTATGGATATGATGCCTGGATTCGTTAAACTGATGAGTGGATCACCGGTGAAAATGGCTTTTCCCGCAGGGCCCCAAACACTTGGGCTGATGGCCACCAGCACAATAGCTGAGATCAAGCCAGTGAGCATACCGGTCACGGCCCCAGTCGTGTTAAACCGACGCCACATAATCGTAAACAAAATGACAGGCAAATTTGCACTTGCAGCAACGGCAAACGCCAAGCCAACGAGAAAGGCGACGTTAAGCTTCGATGCAAGCAGCGCCAGTGCGATGGAGAGAACAGCAACGCCAATTGAAGCACAGCGTGCTGCTGACATTTGCTCTTTCTCGCTTGCTTTTCCCTTGCGGACAATATGGTTATAGAAGTCATGTGCAAATGCGGAGGCAGCGGATAAGACGAGTCCAGTAACTACGGCTAGTATCGTTGCGAAAGCAACCGCCGAGATTAATGCAAAGAAGAAATCACCGCCAAGCGCCTTCGCTAGTAAAGGGGCCGCCATATTGCCACCCTTATCCGCACCGATAATGGCATCTGTGCCAACAAAGGCAGCAGCGCCAAATCCTAGAAAAATAGTCATCACGTAAAATATTCCGATTAACCAAGTTGCATAAACAACGGATGTGCGAGCTGTAGGTGCATCTTTTACCGTAAAGAAGCGAATTAGAATATGCGGCAGACCTGCCGTGCCAAGGACAAGACCGAGATTAAGCGAGATGGTGTCCAGAGGGTTCTTATATTTATTGCCTGGGTTGAGGAAGGCGTCACCTAAAGGTGTGGCTGATTTCATCTGGTGAAACATCTCCGTAAGACTGAAGTTAAATTTGGAAAATACGATAATTGACAGCAGCAAAGTGCCGCCCATCAGGAGAATCGCTTTAATAATCTGCACCCATGAGGTGGCATGCATGCCGCCGAAGACCACGTACAAGGTCATTAATAGACCTACAATAACAACCGACCATACATAATCGATACCAAGCAGTAGCTTGATTAACGCACCTGCTCCGACAAGCTGGGCAATCATATAAAAGGTGGAGATGGTGACCGTATTTAAGGCGGCAATGCCTCGAATCTTATTATTGTTAAAGCGCGCTGCAATCATATCGGCTAACGTGTATTTGCCCAGATTACGCAGCGGTTCTGCGACAAGGTATAACACAACAAGATAAGCAACGAGAAAACCGATGGAATAGAAAAATCCATCAAAGCCGACAAGTGCAATAGAACCTGCGATCCCGAGAAATGAGGCGGCCGACATGTAGTCGCCTGCAATGGCAAAGCCGTTTTGCCATCCTTTGAGTTCCCCGCCTGCTGTATAAAATTGTGAGGCGGAGTTGGTTTTTCTGGCGGCGACATAGGTAATGACCATGGTCAGCATCACGATCAGACAGAAGAGTATAAATGGTGTTGTGTTCATTATTGCTGACCTCCCCATTCACGGCTCAGCTTGCGAACCATGTGGTCAAACTTGGCAGCCTTCCGAACGTATAGGGTACACAAGGTCCATGTCATGATGAACTGGGCGAAGGCAAATATCCAGGCCCAGCTAATCGGGCCGATCGCAGATTGGTTTAGTATTGTCGTGTATGAGGTCAATAGAGGAAGCGCCAAATAAAACACCAAAAAAAAGATCGTAGCCGGGATAATAAATCGTTTCTTTTTGTACATTAGAGCTCGAAAATGGGGGGATTGCGCGATGTGTGTATATTCGTGGTCTTGTATTTTTGTCATTTATTCAACCTCCGTATCGATCTTATCAATTGCCTGAATATGTACCCTAAAACTGGCGATAATGCCGAGCAATCTTCCCACCTCCTCCTGCTCCCCATTGATGGCTCCATATGGAATGTATAATGTTGATTGTGCTATGATGGGAAAGCACGGAATGATTTGAATTTAATAAGACTATATGAACATGTTAATGGGGGAACACCTATATGTACCGCATTCTTATCGTAGAAGATGATGACAAGATTGCTTCGATGTTGCAGTCGTCACTTGAAAAATATGATTATGAAGTAAACAGGCCTACGAATTTTAAACTGTTAAAGGAAGAGGTTGTCAAGTTCCAGCCAGATCTTATTCTGTTGGATATCCATTTGCCATCCTATGATGGGTTTTATTGGTGTCGTCAATTCCGATCGGTAACAAATGCACCTATTATTTTTGTGTCGGCCCGTACAGGTGAGATGGATCAGGTGATGGCAATAGAGAACGGCGGCGATGACTTTATTACGAAGCCATTCCATCTTGACGTGCTGCTTGCAAAGATTAAGGGTGTGCTTCGTCGTTCATACGGCGAGTATGCGGCCAGTGGTTCCGGCAACGGTGAAGAGATTGTCGTCCATGGCCTATCTCTGCATCGGTCCAAGAACATATTGGAGTGGCAGGGCAAGCGTGTTGATCTCACAAAGAACGAAGCTTTGCTGCTGGGAAGCTTGATGGAGCGTGTTGACCATATTGTCTCTCGTGAGACGCTGTTGGAGACGCTGTGGGACGACGTTGATTTTGTGGATGATAACACGCTAACTGTAAATGTCACTCGCGTTCGCAAGAAAATGGAAGAGATCGGTGTAATGAAAGCTATTGAAACGGTACGTGGCCAAGGATATCGACTGCTCCAGACCTGGACTGAAGACGGTGCTCTTTCATGACCCTGTGGAAGTACGCGAAGGATCGCTCCATCTTGATTTTGGCATGGCTGCTTGCCTTGTTGATGTCGCTGTTCGTCATTTATCTTGACTTGAATATCGGACGTCAGTATATTCGGAGCCCGAGTCTCGTGTATGTGTTTGTCCTTGGAGTCATTATATTAACACTAGGCATCGTCTATGATTATTTGCGTCAGCGTGATTGGTACAAGGAACTTCATAATGCTTGGGATAACACGTCAGACAGCGATTTTACCCTTTGTATGCAGAACCCGGTTACCGAAGAACAGAAGCTTATGCACGAGCTGATCAATCGGCAATACGGTTCATTTATGAACGAGTTGCTTGTGATGAGGCAGCAGCGTGAGCAGCATGTACATTTTACGAATCAATGGGTTCATCATATGAAAACGCCTGTATCCGTCTTGCATTTATTGACGCAGCAGCCTCCGACGGCGATGAATATCATTGAGACGGAAGATTTGCTGCAAAATGTAAATGAGGAAGTGGAGCGGTTGGCTCGCGGATTGGAAATGATGCTGACGACGGCCCGCCTGGAGAAGTTCGAACTTGATCTTCACGTATCGCGGATCTCAATTCATCATACAATTCGTCAGGTAATCAACCAGAATAAGAAGTCGCTCATTCGCCATCAAATCTTTCCTAAGATTAGTGGGGAAGACATACAGGTGGAGAGCGATGAGAAGTGGCTGCAGTTTATTATTACGCAATTAGTGACTAATGCGATCAAATATTCGAAAGATAAGCCTGGGACGAAGTCCTTACAATTTGAGATCGAGCAGGCTTCATACGGCATATTGCTGCATGTGAAGGATGAAGGAATTGGGATCGCTGAGCACGACGTTGCACGCGTATTTGATCCTTTCTTTACAGGTGAGAATGGCCGCAAAGAAGGTGATGCGACAGGAATGGGACTCTATCTAGTGAAGCAGGTATGTGCTCGCCTAGGACATACGATAACGGTGAACTCTAAGATTCAGGAAGGTACAACGTTTACGATTCGGTTTACATCTGATAGCTTGCAGCGCGGTGTCTATGTGGCTCCCAAGTAACCAGAGCAGAACGTTTCTATTGTATTCGGTTGATAATCAAATAATTGTGTGCACGTATCAGAAAAGCGAACCTGCTCCTCTTAGGAGAAGGTTCGTTTTTTGTGTTAATCTAAACAACAGGCACATCTAGAGGAAGAGGCACCACGAACACTTAAATAGAACCATGGATATAGTCCATCCGAGCGTATTTGTGTTAAAATATTGGGGTTATGAACCATATGCAAGATGTTGGCAAAATGAATTAGGAAGTAAAATGTGAGATGGCTTCCGTCCATCATATTGGATAGATGCTGTATGTATAATGGAAGTACAACATAGAGCGTCTTGTCTGCTTGAACCGGCGGAAAGACGTTTTTCCTTTTTTAGCTGCAGTATGGATATAATAAGAAAGGTGAGCAGCCTCTCTAAACATGTAAAGCAGTATTAAATCAGCTCTAAATTATTATTGGAGGGTACAACATGGAACCATTGCTGCGTGCAGAACAGATCACGAAAGTATATGGCACACGCGGGAAGATGACCTATACAGCGTTGCAGGATATACATTTACAAGTGGAAGCAGGGGAGTTTGTCGGTATAATGGGGCCTTCCGGAAGCGGAAAAACGACGCTGCTGAACCTATTAGCCACAATAGACAAGCCAACGTCAGGCAATATTTATATTAACGGTACGAACCCTTACAAATTAAATAATCGCAAGATTGCCAAATTCCGCAGACATGAGCTTGGCTTCGTATTTCAGGATTTTAATTTGATTGACACCTTAACGATTAAAGAAAATATCATACTACCGCTAGCTTTGGATCGCCTGCCGATCAAAGAGATCGAAGCAAGGCTCGAGAGTACAGTCAAATGGCTTGGTATTGATCATATTCTGGATAGACGCCCCTATGAAATCTCTGGTGGACAGAAGCAGCGTACAGCTATCGCGCGAGCAGTCATTCATCAGCCTTCCCTGTTGTTAGCCGACGAATTGACAGGTAATTTGGATTCCAAGGCTGCGAAAGACGTGATGAAGGCCTTGCAGGATCTGAACGAGAATTTGAATCGAACAATCTTAATTGTCACACATGACCCGTTTGCGGCTAGTTTCTGCAAGCGAATCTTGTTTATTAAGGATGGCAAGCTGTTCACTGAAATTCGCCGAGGCACTAACCGTCAAACTTTTTTTCAACAGATATTGGATACTTTAAGTTTATTGGGAGGCAATTTTGATGACATTCCGACGGCTCGCTTTCAGTAATATTCGACAGAGCTGGCACCGTTATGCAGCTTACTTTTTGAGCTGTGTTTTTTCAGTTACCGTATTTTTTTTGTATTCTTCTTTTATATATCATCCAGATATTGTGAGCGGAAAAGTAAGCGGTGGAGAGATGATCAGCGGTCTCATTGTAGTATGCCAGTTCATGATTATGATGTTCTCCTTTTTCTTTGTGTTATATTCCAGTTCGGCGTTCTTACGTTCGCGTAAGAAGGAATTTGGATTGTTTACATTGTTCGGAATGACCAAATGGCAAATGAGGAGAATGGTCATTTATGAAAATATGATTATTTCTTTGCTTGCGATTGCAAGCGGCATGGCTGCCGGAGCAGTAACGTTAAAGCTTTTTCTAATGGTACTGTCCCATTTGCTGCGAATTGATACACCTTTGCCTTTTTACATCTCATTATCATCGATTCAAATCACGATCATTGCTTATCTGCTGCTGTTTGCGCTTATTACGCTATTCTCCCTGCGTAAAGTAGGCAAGCTTCAGATCATTCAACTGATTAAAGCAGAAAACCAGACCAGGAAACCCCCAAGGTTTTCTTGGTTGTTATTTATCGCATCGCTTGTTTTAATTGGTTCGGGGTATTACATGGCATTTAATACCGACTTGCTGAATATTGTTGCGAATTTCTTTCCAACGATTGGCTTAACGTTTGTTGGTACATATTTTCTGTACACACAAGGGAGTACAGCTATAGTAAAGCTTCTCTCCTATAACAAGCGGTATTTGTATACCGGAACAAATTTGTTAAACGTTACCCAAGCCACTTATCGGATTCGGGATAATGCTCGGGTATTATATACGATTACCTTATTAAGTGCGGTGGTGCTAACGGCTTCAGCTACGTTTTTTGTCGTGGATAAAGGGCTGCAGATCAAAGCAGACGCGTTTAATCCGTTTCAATTTACGGTAATGCAAATTCATGGAGAAGGCAGCCCTTTGGCTATGAATAAAGTCAAAGATACGGTAGAAAGCCATGGACATCAGATAACGGCAGCGATCACAGCCAATATCTTGCTAGCGTATGTGGAAGACGTGTACAGCTTTAATAAGAGCGCAGCGGTGATTGGTGTCACCAAGTATAACGAGATTGCGATAAGTAAGCAGTTTCCAAAAGTCAAACCGATTACTTCAGGAGTTTATTGGATTGATCAAAGTGAGTACATCAAATATACAGACAGCTCTTATCGGAAGTCGGCTGCGCTCGATAAAGTGACCATTAAAGTTGAGGGTATGTCGCAGTCCTATACAGCAAAGGTGATTGAACGAAGAGAGCAGGTTGTGATGACGCCTTCGTATACGGCTAATTTATTGTTTGTTGTTCCTGATAATGTGATGTTAAAGCTGCAGTCCACAGCTCCCGCTGAGGAGAAGAGGATCATTTATAATATTGATTGGACAGACGGGAACGAAGCCCTGCCTTTAGTCCAAGATTTGAAGAAGCAGCTTGCTGCTGATTCACAGCACTTTGTATCCAATCGCATCGAAGATCGCAACGAGCTTAGCCAGACAACTTCGCTCATCTTTTTTATTGGTATTTTCATTAGTCTGCTGTTCTTTATCGCAAGCGGCAGTATTATTTACTTTAAGTTATTCAGCGATCTACAAGAAGATCAAGCCTATTTCCGATCTTTAACGCGTATAGGTTTATCTTTAAGTGAGATTCGCCGTGTAGTAAATGTTCAAGTGGGATTGGTATTTTTCTTGCCTTGTGTAGTAGGAAGTGTCCATACGATGTTTGCAATGAAGACTCTAAGTAATTTGCTGTTAGAAAATATAATGGGTTATGCGTCTACCATTGTTTGCGCATTCATTGTGATGCAGTTCATATACTTTTTAGCAGCAAGACGAACCTATTTGAAGAAAATAATGCAGGAAATCGTCATTTAGGTCCAAATGGTTAAGTTATCATCCAATAGCCACACTTTGTTGACATTTTGAACGGTTATCGCCGTTTTGTTACGGATTTGATACTTTTATCTTTGTATATTCGTGCATAATAACTGATGAAGGTAGATGCCCGTCGAAGAGGAATGCAAGAAAGTGAGTGGACAGAATGAACAATCAACGATTACGCATCGGCAGATCCGGAATTCTTCTCGTGATCGCGCTGCTGCTTATTGCGGGGTGTGCGTCGGTTCAGAAAGAACAGCCACTTATGAGGCAGTCAGCTCCCGCGGTATCTGACACAGCTGTATCCGTCAAAATTGAAGGTGGAACGTATGTCCCTAATTTATCAGAGCGGTTGCAGATTGAATGGCATAATGGATTACAAGTGAGCGAAGCCCTTAAAGCAACAGGCACGATTAAGCTGAAAGAAGACGGATCTGGTGTTGCTTCAGTAGGGGACGCATCATTGGACACTAATATGTCATGGGGTATTTATTTAAATGAAACGGAACTTCGCACGACGGCAGATTTGTCTGCTGAGTTAAATAACGACGATAAGATACTCATTTTCGTGAAAGAGCTTGATGTAGATACAAGCAGTGTGCCGATGCCAAGTATTGACTTGAGTATAGACGGCGGCAAGCTTGCTCCGCATTTAACGAATACGTATGCGATTCCGTGGCAGGAGAACTGCACACTGGCTGATATATTTGAACAATTCGGGCACATAAGAATGGCAGAGAACGGCACCGAGATTAAGCAAATAGGCGACAAGCCGCTGCCTAAAGACACGGTTGCGCGTGTAAAGGTAAATAACAAAGTTATACCTTCAGATCAGATGCTTACTTTTCTGATTCAATCCGATGATCATATTGAGATCGATATTGATAACAAGACCCCATAAGAAGCCTTGCTCCTTAGCAGCTGAACAAGCTGTGTGAGGACAAGGCTTTTGTTATGGAAGTATGCTCTCACTTCTGCATAACATACGAAGTAAGGCATAGATGCGGCCAAAGGCAAAAAATCGCGCTGCAAGGTGACCGTTTGCAGCGCGATTATGTCATAGCTAGAGAGGAGGTGTAGCAGTGGAGGGTGATTGAACCAAATTGTTTCCGGTATCTCTAAATTCGGCAAATTTCCTTTGGACACATTTCACAATGACATACATCCTGCAGATGCTCCAATTCACGTATTACGATCATGCCATTGTCATATTCCAAGACGCCTTTCTTGCGCAGGTCGCTCAGCATCCGGTTTACACTTTCACGAGTTGCGCCTATCATGTTGGAGAGGTCTGTATGGGTTATCTTTTTATTAATAAGTTTCCCGCCATCTTCCAGTTCTTGACCGTACGTGTTCGATAGCCGAATCAATGTAGAGCATAGTGCGCCTGGCTTACCATACATCATCAGATCGCGGAATTTCGTCTGCGTCAAGCGGTGGTGAATTCCCATCCACTTCATAAAATCTATTGAGAAGTCGCAATGCTGACAGATTAGCACCTCCAGATCACGCTGCTCGATCAGGCCAACTTCACCTTCTTCAATGACTTCAGCAGTAAAGCTGTGCTTTGTACTGTGGAAAGGATCGACTTGACCGACAAGATCTCCGGCTTGATACATATATAAAATAAGTTCTTTACCTTCATCCGTTGATTTGGTAACTTTGACACGTCCGCTCTTCAACATAAACAACTTGTCTGCCGTGTCGCCTTCCCAAAATAGGTGAGAGCCTTCGGGGTACGTGCGATCCTTTGCTATGGAAAGGATACGTTCTCGGTTCTGATCCGAGAAACAAGTAATATTTGAATTGTCTCCGTATTGTTCGCTCATATGTTCCACTCCGTTCTCCTCCAATAGGTCTCTAGGCTCATGGTATTAGATTTAGCTGTTAACTACCTCATAGAAACCTTGTGACTTGTTTCACTATTTAATACGTTACTTATATATTGGACGTTCCAGTGATTATTGTCAATTTAATTTATAATTTAAATGAATTTATGAGAACAATTGTTGAACATTGTGCATATATAGTGAAGTTTTTCGTTTTGATGCAGCATGCTGACTATAAATATGCCCACTGTGAGTGTGAAATACCCAAAACAAATCTATCCAACAATGGGGCATACCTTGTATTGTATAACATCGGCCAATCTGTTAAACAGGTGCTGTGGATGCGTTTTTATACAATATTAAAAGCACGCCAACAAAGTTATTTAAAAATGTTTTTACTACGTGAAAAAAATCACTTGATATTTACAGAACTTCGTATTATGATTGAGTTGTGAAATGATTCACATAATAAATTTTAGATCTGACACCCTGATCCAATAGATAACAGGTATAATAGAACGGAGATCGGTGTTTGGTAAATATACCCTTACTGGAGGCGGAGAATGATGGCAAAAGCAGAAGTGAAACCAACTGTAGAGATGAAGGAAGCAACAAATGTCGAAGCGCATATTCAACAACTGATTAATCGTGCGAAGAAGGCTCATGAAGCATTTATGTCCATGAACCAGGAGCAGATCGATGTTGTTGTTCAACAAATGGCGCTTGCCGGTCTTGACAAGCATATGATGCTTGCCAAACTCGCAGTAGAGGAAACGGGTCGTGGTGTATACGAAGACAAAATCACGAAAAACATTTTTGCAACGGAATACATTCATAATCATATCAAATATGCCAAAACGGTTGGTGTAATTGAAGACAATGATTATGATAACTGTGTAAAAATCGCAGAGCCTGTCGGCATTGTAATGGGCGTAACACCGGTTACGAATCCGACTTCAACGACCATGTTTAAGGCGCTTATCTCCATTAAGACACGGAACCCGATCATCTTTGCTTTCCATCCATCCGCACAGAAGTGCAGTGCCGAAGCAGCAAGAGTGCTGGCAGAAGCCGCAGTGAAGTACGGTGCGCCTGAACACTGTATCCAATGGATTGAGATGCCTTCGATGGAAGCTACCAACGCCTTGATGAATCATCCTGATGTAGCGTTGATCCTGGCAACAGGCGGTTCTGGAATGGTTCGAGCAGCATACAGCGCTGGCAAGCCAGCACTGGGTGTAGGACCTGGTAACGTACCTTGCTTCATTGAGAAAAGTGCGAAGCTGGATCAGGCCGTAACGGACTTGATTTTGTCCAAAACATTTGATAACGGTATGATCTGTGCATCGGAACAGGCGGTTATTATTGAGGAACCGGTATACAACGAAGTGAAAAAATTAATGCAGTATTACGGCTGCTATTTTACTAATAAAGAAGAAACAGCGAAATTGCAAGCGATGGCGATCAAGGCAGAGACTTGCGCAGTAAATCCGAACATTGTTGGTCAACCAGCAACTAAGATCGCTGAAATGGCTGGCATCAAAGTGCCTGCCGACACCAAGATACTGGTGGCTGAACTCGACGGAGTAGGACCTAAATTCCCGTTGTCTGCTGAGAAATTAAGCCCTGTGCTTGCTTGTTATAAAGTAAAAACAGCGCAAGAAGGCATCGATCGTGCAGCTGAAATCGTCGCTTTCGGCGGTATGGGCCACTCCTCGGTTATTCATTCGAATAACGAAGAGGTGATTGCAAAGTTCGGTGATCGCTTGCCTACTGGACGTATTCTCGTTAACTCGCCGTCGACTCACGGAGCAATCGGCGATTTGTACAATACCAACATTCCATCTCTTACACTGGGCTGTGGTTCTTATGGTCGCAACTCGACTTCGAACAACGTATCGGCAGTTAATCTTATTAACATCAAACGGGTGGCGAAGCGTACAGTGAACATGCAATGGTTTAAAGTTCCTAACAAAGTGTATTTTGAAAAAGGCTCCACACAATACTTGGCGAAAATGCCGGATATCGAACGTGTGATGATCGTAACGGACCCTATGATGGTCAAATTGGGATACGTGGAACGTGTTGAACACTACTTGCGTCAACGTCGTAATCCGGTAGCTATCGAAGTGTTCTACGATGTAGAACCAGATCCATCAACAACAACAGTAAACCGTGGTACGGATATGATGAAGAGCTTTAAGCCTGACTGTATCATTGCATTAGGCGGTGGTTCCCCAATGGATGCTGCAAAAGCGATGTGGCTATTCTACGAATATCCAGATACTGATTTCAACAACTTGAAACAGAAATTCTTGGATATCCGCAAGCGTACATTTAAATATCCGCGTCTGGGTCAGAAAGCGAAGTTTGTGGCGATTCCAACAACTTCCGGTACAGGTTCTGAGGTTACCTCGTTTGCGGTTATTACAGATAAAGAAAATGGCAACACCAAATATCCGTTGGCTGATTACGAGCTGACACCAGATGTAGCAATTATCGATCCAGAGTTTGTATACAGTTTGCCTCGCGTAGCGGTAGCGGACACAGGAATGGACGTATTGACTCACGCGATTGAAGCGTATGTATCCGTTATGGCTAATGACTATACAGATGGCTTGGCTATTAAAGCAATCCAACTCGTCTTTGAGCATTTGGTTAAATCGGCTAATGAAGCATGCCCACTGGCTCGTGAGAAGATGCATAATGCATCTACGATTGCAGGGATGGCGTTTGCAAATGCGTTCCTCGGAATCAATCACAGTTTGGCACACAAATGGGGCGCTCAGTATCATACGGCACACGGCCGCACAAATGCCATCTTGATGCCGCATGTCATTCGTTACAATGCGAAGAAACCGACGAAGTTCGCTTCGTTCCCTAAATATGACCACTTCGTAGCAGATGTGCGCTACGCTGAGATCGCTAGAATCTTGGGATTGCCAGCACGTACGACTGAGGAAGGCGTGAATAGCTTGATTGATGCCATTCGCGACTTGAACCGTCAATTAGGAATCCCAGAAACATTCCAAGAAATTGGTTTCGATCCTAAGGATTTTGAATCCCGTGTGGATTACTTGGCAGACCGTGCATTTGAAGATCAATGTACGACCGCCAATCCGAAAATGCCGTTAGTACCAGAATTAGCTGATGTATACCGCAATGCATTCTACGGCAGATTCTAATCGAGTGTACGACACCTCATTCCTTTGAGGTAGTAACGGATCCTGATCACGAGCATATCGCGATCAGGACTCCATTCCATCAGGTTGCATCCACCTTTTCTTATAGGCGGCAGACTAATGTCTGCTGCCCTTTTTCCAAATTATTTACGGTACTAAATAGCAAACGGATTATGAGGAAAGATAGGGTATTGTAACAAAATTCACAAAATTGAGATAATTGATGTGATTAAACTCATGTTGAATTGAGATAATGTGATTAAAGTCACATAACCACTATGTGAAAAGGGGTACAATTAGCTCATAGCAAAGAAGTTAACGCTATCGATAAAGGATAAGATTCCTATGATGCATCACTCTTTGCTTAGCTGCACTTGGCGTCATCGTATTGTCAGTTTTACTTCTTACTTTCCATTTTATTGGATAAGACGTAATGCTGGGTGCAACAAGGATAAGATCTATATATAAAGAAAACCTACTTAATGGAGGGATTTCGATGTCGGTAATTGAAAAGAATGTATCAGAAGCAACTAGTCCATGGCGTGGATTCCAAGCAGGAAAATGGAACAATCATGTTGACGTTCGCAATTTTATTGAAAAAAACGTTAACCCTTATCTGAACGACGAATCGTTCTTGGTTGGACCAACTCAGAATACGAAAGATTTGTGGGACATCGTCAGCCAACTTTCCAAAGAAGAACGTGATCGCGGTGGTGTATGGGATGTAGACGTCAATACGCCAGCAACGATTGTTTCTCACAAACCTGGATACTTGGATAAAGACAAGGAAGCTGTAGTTGGTGTACAAACAGATGCACCATTCCGTCGTTCCATTCAGCCTTTCGGCGGGATTCGCATGATGATTGATGCTTGTGAAGCATATGGCTTCAAAATGCCGCAAGAAGTCATCGACATTTTCATGAATATTCGTAAGACGCATAACCAAGGTGTCTTTGATGCTTATACAAGCGATATGCGTATGGCCCGCAAATCCGGTATTATTACAGGACTTCCAGATGCATATGGTCGTGGACGGATTATCGGTGACTACCGTCGAGCTGCGTTGTATGGTATCGACTTCCTAATTAAAGAAAAGAAACAAGTACTGCAAGATCTTGAAGTGGACGTAATTGATGAAGATGTAATTCGTGATCGTGAAGAGACCTCCGAACAAATTCGTGCACTTGGCGAATTAAAGCAGCTTGCAGAAATGCACGGCTTTGATATTTCTAAGCCAGCAGCTAATGCTCGTGAAGCATTCCAATGGTTGTATTTTGCTTACCTGGCAGCTATTAAAGAACAAAATGGTGCTGCAATGTCACTTGGACGCGTATCCTCCTTCCTTGATATTTACGTTGAACGTGACCTTAAAGAAGGCACTTTGACCGAAGAGCAAGCGCAAGAATTGGTTGACCATTTTGTGATGAAATTGCGTATTGTGAAGTTCTTGCGTACACCTGACTACAACGAATTGTTCTCCGGCGACCCTACATGGGTAACGGAATCCATCGGTGGTATGGCGCTTGACGGCACGACGCTTGTTACTAAAAATAGCTTCCGGTTCCTGCACACGCTGTACAACTTGGGTGCTGCTCCTGAACCTAACTTAACCGTGCTCTGGTCTGAGAAATTGCCAGATGCATTTAAAAAATATTGTGCAAAAGCGTCAATTGAAACAAGCTCGATTCAATATGAGAACGATGACCTGATGCGTCCACACTTTGGTGATGATTACGGTATTGCTTGTTGTGTATCTGCAATGCGCATCGGTAAACAAATGCAGTTCTTCGGCGCTCGCGCCAACTTGGCGAAATGCTTGCTGTACGCTATCAATGGTGGTATAGATGAGAAGCTTGGCGTTCAAGTAGGCCCTGAGCTGCCTGCGATCACAAGCGATGTGTTAGATTATGATGAAGTTATGAAACGCTTCAAACAAATGATGCAGTGGCTCTCGAAGCTGTACATGAATTCCTTGAACGTAATCCATTACATGCATGATAAATACAGCTACGAGCGGATTGAGATGGCCCTCCACGATCGTGAAATTCTGCGTACGATGGCATGTGGTATCGCAGGTTTGTCCGTAGCAGCCGATTCTTTAAGTGCTATTAAGTACGCTAAAGTGAAGCCAATTCGTAACGAGCAAGGCATTGCAGTTGACTTTGAAGTAGAAGGCGATTTCCCTTGCTACGGTAACAATGACGATCGTGTTGACAACATTGCAATTGAGCTTGTTGAGTCCTTTATGAACATGATTCGTAAAAACAAAACATATCGGAATGCGTTGCCGACACAATCCGTCTTGACCATTACGTCTAACGTAGTTTATGGTAAGAAAACAGGTACAACACCTGACGGTCGTAAAGCTGGCGAACCATTTGCACCTGGAGCAAACCCAATGCACGGCCGTGACAAAAAAGGAGCGCTTGCTTCATTGAACTCGGTTGCCAAATTGCCATATGAACATAGCTTGGACGGTATTTCCAATACGTTCTCCATCGTGCCTAAAGCACTTGGAAAAGATCTGGAAGGTCGCAAAGCTAACTTGGTTGCCATGTTGGACGGTTATTTCCATAACCACGCGCACCACTTAAACGTGAACGTATTTGATCGTGAACAATTGTTGGATGCAATGGATCACCCAGAAAACTATCCACAATTAACGATCCGTGTCTCGGGTTATGCGGTTAACTTCATCAAGTTGACTCGTGAGCAACAACTCGATGTCATCAACCGTACATTCCATGGTTCGATGTAAATTGGCTCTTCAGATCCAATTTGTAACCGTAGATAACTGCAAGTAACTGCACATTATAGTCAGGGGCGTGACCGACCCGAACAAACGAACCTTGCTGGGCGTTTATTCGGCTGGTTGCGCCCCTTCCTTTACGAGTATAATAAACAGAATAGTGCAGAGGGATAGGAAAGGATTTGTGATCGTTATGATTGGACGTATACATTCTGTTGAAACATTCGGCACGGTTGATGGCCCAGGCATTCGTTTTATTTTATTTCTACAAGGATGCGCGTTAAAATGCCAATATTGTCATAATCGAGATACATGGAACTTAATGGGCGGCAAAGAGATGTCACTTGAAGAAGTATTAAGCGAGATTGAACCGTATTTGAATTATTACCGCTCATCCGGTGGAGGTCTGACCATTTCAGGAGGAGAGCCGACGCTGCAGGCACCGTTTGTCAAAGAGATTTTCAAGGCTGTAAAAGAGCGCTGGAATCTGCATACGACACTGGACACAAATGGTTTTAATGAAGTGACCAAGCTCGAGGAGTTGTATGATCTTACTGATCTAGTGTTGCTGGATATTAAGCATATTAACAACGAGAAGCATCAAGAACTTGTCGGTGTTCCGAATCTCCGCACGCTGGAGACTGCCCGTTGGCTGTCTGATCACGGCAAGAAAATGTGGATTCGCCATGTATTTGTGCCTACAAAGAATGACGATGAAGAGGATTTGCTGGAGTTGGGTCGATTTATTGGCAGTTTAAATGGCGTAGAAAAGTTTGAGCTTCTCCCTTACCATCAGATGGGCGTATATAAATGGGAGGCATGTGGCGAGAAGTATCCACTGGAAGGTGTTGATTCTCCCACAGAGGAAGAGGTAGAGCGTGCTAAGCGTTTGATAGAATTAGGAAGACAACAAACGTTAAGTAAACTTGCTTAAATGGATTTATAATCAGGAATGCTAACCAGAATGGTGTCTGACATCGTTCTGGTTTTATTTTTTTATGAATAATGAGTTCTAAATGAACTGCCTGCTCAACAATGACTACTTGATCGTAACCTCAATTGAACCTACATACCTTTTATCAGCCTACATATGTACCGCATCATCATCTGGTCAGCAGTGATCGCGCTTGAATTTAAATACCTCACGATTGAAACTCTATATTATCTCGACAATCCGCAGCGGCATCCATTAATCCAAGTGTTCAACTCAATTAAGATATCGATCTCTCGAAGCGATCGAGTATGATGCAATTGTCTGTGTCCACTAACATTTGACATGATTAGTGTCTGTTTGACTAAATAATAAATTTAAAATGGGACAAATATTAAAAAAAACGAGACTTAAGTCCCGTACAAGGGTCATTTTGTACAATTATTTTTGTATAGTAGAGATTTTTATCCCTATATTAGAAAAATGACATCCTTACGGAACACATTGTCCCGATCTATAATAAGGATGTACCACAAAACAAGACCAAATGGGAGGGTCATAAGGATGAAGAAAAGTTTAACGCTTCTCCTCACTCTGATTTTTGTAGCATCTGCTGCTCTTACTGGTTGCGGTAGCAGCAACACAGAGACACAAGCTAACGGATCGGACAAAGGAACTGAAACCAAAACAGAAGAGCCTAAAAAAGCAGAGCCATTTGAGTTAAAACTTCGCCATACGCAAGTTGGTGACGCTAAGAAAAATCGTTTCGCTATCTTGGAAGAGGTTGTTAAGACTACTCAAGGCGAGAATGAAGGCTTGACAATCAAGCTTGACGGCGTTGAGTCTGACATTAACCGTAAAGAGAAACTTAGAGGCGAGATGGCTGCTGGTGACATTCCGGATATTTTCGACGTATTTGGTAGCCCAGACGCTAAATTGTATGCTGGACAAGGCAAGATGCTTGACCTGACGCCTATCCTTGATGAACTCGGAATCAAAGACAAGTTCACAGGCTTGGGACCATTCACTTTGGATGATAAAGTATACGGATTGCCAATTGGAGCTTCCGCTGAGGGCGTATTCTACAATAAAGAATACTTTACAGCTAAAGGCTTTAAAGTTCCAACAACATGGGCAGAGTGGGAGAAATTGCTGGCTGACGTTAAAGCGGATGGCAAAACACCACTTGCAGGTGCTTCCAAAGCAGCTTGGGTTCCATTAATGGTAACAAACCAATTGTGGTCACGTACAGCTGGTCCTGAATTCGCTAAAGGCTTCGCTACTGGCGCTGCTAAGTGGACTGATCCAGCAATGGTTAAAGCGTTTGCAAAACAAAAAGAGTGGGTTGACAAAGGATACTTCAAAAAAGGCGAACTCGGTTTTGAGTACGCTGAACTGCAAACTCAATTCGTTTCTGGTGAAGCTGCAATGATGTTTGATGGTACATGGCAGTCTTCCATCTTCAAAGCGGGCGGTATTGGCGAGAAGATGATCGGTAAAGTTGGATTCTTTAACGTACCAGCAATCGACGGTGGCCAAGGCGACCAAACAGCAATGATGCAAGATACAAACAATGGTTATGGGTTCTCTGCTAAAGTAGCTGAAGATCCTCGTAAACTTGCAGCGGTTAAATCTTTCATCAAAAACTTGTACACAGAAGATATGCAGATCCGCGGCTTGGTTGAAGATGGCGTATTGCCTTCCATGTTGGTAGACAAAGCGAAAATTGATGCCAAAGTTACAGATCCGCTTATGAAAGAAATCGCAACGGTGTTGGCAGGCACAACTTCCTCCTTCCCGGCGTTTGATGCATTGGTTCAAGCAGACGTGAATACAACATTGTCTATCGAAATTCAGAAGTTGATCGGCGGTCAAACATCACCAGAGAAATTGGCTGAAGCGGTACAAAAAGTACAAGACGAAGCAAACGGTCAATAACAATGAAGAAAGGAGATGTACCATTCACCCTGTTGTGGGTGGTACATCTTTATTCTTATCTAGGATGTAGAAATGAGTGGAGTAAGTCATACTTAGTGGAGGTTGCCAGCCATGAATAAAGCTTTAAGGAACCCAATCACCTACGCGCTCTTCCTGCTGCCTGCCCTAATCTTGTTCGTGATGTTCTTTATATATCCGACTATTACAGCGGTATATTATAGCTTTACGAACTGGGACGGGGTCTCCAGCACTATGAAGTTCATCGGGTTTAAAAACTATACAAAAGCATTGGGCGACGAGGCATTTTGGAAATCAGTATTAAATAACGGTTATTTCATCTTCTTCTCTTGCTTTATCCAAGTTCCATTGATTATTTTATTCTCGCTCTTAATCGCTAACGTGAAGAAGTTAAGAGGCTTCTATAAAACAGCTGTCTTTATGCCTTCTGTTATGTCGACGGCAGTAATCGGTATTTTGTGGTCGTTTATTTATCAGCCAGAGATTGGTCTGATGAATCAAGTACTCGGCATTTTTGGTATCGACCCGATTTATTGGTTAAGTGAACAAAAGTACGCAATGTGGGCTATTTTGATTACTAATGCTTGGCAGTGGACCGGATTCTATGTCGTAATGGTGTTAGCTGCGATCCTTGCTATTCCTAAAGACCTGGAAGAAGCTGCATCAATTGACGGTGCTACAGGTGTTCAACGTGCATTCAAGATTACATTGCCGCTTATTATGCCTATCGTGTCGGTTGTCATCATGCTATCTATCGCGGGTGCGATGAAAGCTGCTGATATCGTGCTTGTTATGACCAAAGGCGGACCAGCAGGTTCGACGGACGTCATGGCAACATACATGATTCGTTATGCGATCACAAACTTCAAATATGGGTTTGGTAATACGATTGCGGTGTTAATCTTTATCTTTACTGCAATTATCACACTCGTGTATCAGTTGGTGCTTGCAAGACGTAGCGAAAGGATTGAGTACTAATGATGAGAAATTGGAAGAGCAGTATAAATCATATCATTCTACTAGCGTATATGCTCGTCATTTTGTATCCGTTCCTGTTTGTCATCTTTTCCTCACTGAAAGCGGACAACGTTACCATTGCATCGAACCCGTTTGGTTTTCCTACAGAGTTCTATTGGGATAACTACGTAAACGCGTGGGTAAATGCTAAGATTAGCACGTACTTCTGGAACAGCTTGTACATCGCCCTATTGTGTGCGGTCATATCCATCTTTATCGGTGCAATGGCTTCCTTTGCTATTACGAGAATGCGCTACGCGAAGCTAAGCCTATTCTTCTTTGGACTTATTACGGTAGGGATGTTGATTCCGAACAACTCTTTAATGCTTCCGATCTACTTGCTGATTCGTAAAATGGGGATTTTGAATACGCATATGGCCTTGATTGTGCCGTATATAGCGAATGCAATTCCATTTACCGTCATCATATTGGCTGCATTTATGCGATCATTGCCAGGTGAGATTGAGGAGGCAGCTGTTGTAGACGGTTTAAGAGCACCAGGTATTTTTGCAAGGGTAGTGCTCCCACTTACCGTACCCGCGCTGGTTACCGTATTTATTATTAACTTCTTAGGTAACTGGAACGAGTACTTGCTTGCAAACTACTTCTTGTCCGAAGATGCGCTGCGAACGCTGCCAGTTGGTATGGTTGGCTTCCGTGACGCCTATCAGACGAACTATGCACAGATGTCAGCGGGTATCGTATTTAGTGTAGTACCAGTTATGGTCATTTATGCTGTACTTCAAGAACAAATTATTGAAGGTTTGACGGCAGGTGGCGTTAAAGGATAATATTATCCACTTTATAAGTGAAATGTAAGCTCTTACGTGATAAAATGAATATATGATGAATAGAGCCGAAGTGACACGCAGGATCAAAAACAAAGGGGTAATGAGCAGAATGAATTTACGTTATAAATTGTTTAGCGGATTTATTCTACTTATTATAATCCCTTTGTTTTTGTTAGGTACAATTACATTCTTTATTACGTTTCAGCTGCTGGAGAAGAAATATAGTGAGCAGGCTGAGTTTTCTATGCGCGCCATAGGGCATAGCATCGGTTATATTTTTGATGAGATTAATAAAGTAACCGACAGCGGTATTGCTAACAATGTATTCCAGCAGGCCTTGTACTTGCCGAAGGATAACGTTCATCATCTAGTCGATATTCACAAGGACACCAATCTGGACGGTATCGAGAAAGACAAGTTATCGGGTTCCACGGAAGGAACCAACAACGAGAATGAGTCCGATTATAACAACGCAGATTATATTCGAATGATTGAACGTCAACAGAATTTTAGGAAGCTCATTTATAACCATCCTTCGATCGGCTATGCATTTTTATATAATTTCAGGGGGTATGGGGAGTCCAGCATTATTCCTATATTTGCTAAAGAAAATTTTCGTGCGATGCCATTCGAACAGTTCCGCGAACATCGTGTATTCGAAGAGGTTGTGAACCGAAAAGGTGAGCCATTATGGCTTGGGCCAAATGAATATCCAGAGCTAACGGGATACGAATCTGTATTTACGCAGATACGTGTGGTCAAAGATTTAAACACGATGAAAGACTTAGGTATTTCCATGGTTCAGATGAAGGATTGGGACTTGGATACGTTTTTTAACAAGTTTTATTCAGCCAGCCAAATGGATAATACGCGGTTTTTTATTGTAAATGATGATGGTCTTGTTTTTTATGATAACGAGAAGAAAATCGCAGGCAGTAATATTTCAAAGTATTTATCGAAGCCCATTTCACTTGCCGATGGTTATAGCAGTTACAAAGATAAGTTCAGCGATCATGAAAGCGTTATATCCATCTATCAAATGCCCAAATATAACTGGCATCTGGTGTCCGTACGGGACTGGAACTCGATTTCTAAAGAGATGGTCGTGTACATCAAATGGGTATCCGTTATTATGGTTATCTGTGTGTTGGGCGCGTTCCTCTTTAACTTGCTGTTTATGAATCGTATTTCTAAAAATATCGTACGTACGGTGCGATTTATGCGCAAAGTAGAGGACGGGGATTTGAGCGTTAGACTTGATGAGGAAGGCAATGACGAACTACGTTTGCTGTCGCGCGGCTTTAATCGTTTGATGGATCGAGTCAACAGCTTGATTGATCAGGTGAAGCAGGAGCAAGGACAGAAGACATCCGCCGAGATGCGTGTACTGCAAGCGCAGATTAAGCCACACTTCTTGTTTAATACGCTAGAATCAATAAACGTACTCGCGATTCAAAATGAGGGCCGTAAGGTTAGTCAGATGGTATACAGGCTTGGCAACATTTTGCGTATCAGCATTCAGGACAAAGAAGAAATAACAGTGCGGCAGGAACTCGAATATTTACGAAGTTATTTGGAAATTCAGAAATTTCGGTTTGAGGAACTGTTTAATTTTGAAATTGACGTTCCAGAAGATCTCATGAATTGTATGATGCAGAAACTGACGCTTCAGCCGTTGGTAGAGAATTGCATCCAGCATGCTTTCGATGGAATTACACATACGGGTTGGATTCGCATCTCGGCGTATGCCGATGAGGAGCGCATCTATCTCACCGTCGAGGATAACGGAATGGGCATGTCCAATGAGCAGCTCAGACGATTTGAATACTTACAATCGGACGATATGAAATCCGTTACTCCACAACTAGAAGGCACATACAATACTGAGCGTCGTGGACTTGGTGTCCGCAGCGTAGCTGATCGCATCCGAATTCAATATGGCAGCAGATATGGATTGTATATTTGTTCGGCGCCGAATTGCGGAACCATTATTCAATGCACAATACCGAGATATGAACAGGGTGAGAGCCAATGAATGTGAAGGCATTACTAATTGATGACGAGGTCCATATTCTAAACAACTTAAAGATTGTCATCCCATGGGAAGATATGCAGGTCGAAATCATTGGTACAGCCCGTAATGGCGCAGAGGCACTTGATTTAGTTCGATTACACGAGCCTGATCTCATTTTGTGTGATATTCGGATGCCAGTCATGGATGGAATGGAGTTCCTTCGGGAAGTTCGCAAGATGGGCAGTGAAAGCGAAGTGCTGATGCTGACGGGGTATCAGGAATTTGAATATGCAAGAATTGCTCTGCAGCACGGCGTGCGTGATTACATTCTCAAACCAATCAACTATGAAGAATTAGAAGATATTGTTCGTAAAATATCGGATATTATCCGTTCTCGGAAAATGGAAAAAACGATGGCGGAGCGCAGGTGGGGAAAAGTTATTAGTCTCGCCTACGAAAAAATGATGTTCGACGTTATTATGGGGTTCACTTCAGGTAACCCCAGCTACTTTATGGTAGATGACGAGTATCAATCTGATCAGCTTGTCTATACGGTACTGCTGGTTGATTTGGACGGGTATGCGCAGCGAACTGTATCATGGACAGACAATGAACGCAAGCTGTGGAACTTTGCGGTGCGAAACGTACTGCAGGATGCACTTCAGGATGACTGGCTTAAATATGCAGTCCTTCAAACCCGTGAAGGGGAATGGTGCGTGCTGCTGCAATTTTATAAAGAACGATATGACATTACCGAGGCAGACGTGGAAAGATGGGCGACGACGATCCAACAGGCCGTTAAGGAGCATGTCAAAATGACGGTAAGTCTAGCATGGGACTCAGGGCCGATCCCAATGCTAGGATTAGCTGCCACATACAAAAGGCTGCAGCGTGTACTGTTGCTTCAATCGGAAGTAGAGCAGCTTGTACCAGTGGATGAAAGTTCTACAGCACGTCAAGTGGCAATGGTGTCACAGTGGCAATTAGTTGAAGAAATTGTATCAGGCATGAAACAGAATGATCGTCATAAGGTGGAGCATGGCTTGCACGATTTGCAATCAAGCCTCTTATTAATGTCGGAACAATCCATTGTACGTGCAGAAAAGTTTCTTCAATATGTTATCATTCACCTGCTGCGCGAGATGCGGGAATTGGAGCTGCTGACCACACAAGAAGAGGAAGTCATGTGGAACAAGCTGCAATATTGTGTCAGCGTCAAAGATCTGCTCACTGTTATTACACAACTGTTAGCGCAGACCAATGAGCATGCAATGAACAAGAAGTCTAGCGAAATGCTGATGATTTCCGCGAAAGATTATATTCAACGCAACTTAAGCTCAGATATCGGGATTGACGAAATCGCAGATTACTTGGGGATTAGTTGTAGTTATTTCAGCCTGTTATTTAAAAATCATTTCGGGGAAACGTTTGTTGAATTTGTCACCAAGCAGCGTATGGAGCTTGCCAAGTCGATGCTTATTATGACGGATAAGAGTATTACGCAGGTTGGACACTTGGTCGGATATGCAGAACGCCGGTATTTCTCCAAAGTATTCCAGAAATATACCGGTATGACACCTTCAGAATTCCGTGACAAAGAAGCGTCTGTACCTTATCAAGACTAGTTATAATTCGATATACAGCTTAATATAAATACGTAGTCGGCAAGGTTAAACCAGATATAAGATCAATTCAGCGAGGATGGGATAATCATGAGCAGACAGAATATGACGTTGGAGCAGAAAATTGGACAGATGATTATGTGCGGCTTTCAGACGCCACAAATAAATACAGAAATCAAAACCTTAATTGAAGAACATCATCTTGGGGGTATCATTTATTTCCGTCGAAATGTGAATGACAAGGAGCAGGTTGGACAGCTGTCCATCGACTTGCAACAATATTCGAAACAATTTACGGATATTCCACTGTTTATTTCTGTTGACCAGGAAGGCGGAATGGTAGCTCGTTTGGATTGGGACGACATTACGCTTATTCCAGGTAACATGGCAGTTGGCGCCTCGCGAGACGTGGAGCTGGCTTATGAGATGGCACGTATTTGTGGAGAAGAACTGCTGCGTATGGGAATAAATATGAACTTTGCCCCGAGCGTTGATATTAACAATAACCCCAAAAACCCGGTTATTGGTGTGCGATCTTATGGCGAATGTCCAGAGCTTGTATCGGAGATGGGAGCTGCGCAAATTCGCGGCTTGCAAGAAGCAAACGTATCTGCTTCGGCCAAACATTTCCCAGGGCATGGGGATACTGCTGTTGATTCTCACCATGGGCTTGCTGCTGTACCACATGATGAGGAGCGTTTGTTTGCGATGGAGCTGGCGCCATTTGTGCGGGCTATTCAAGAAAGCGTTGATTGTATAATGACTGCGCATGTAATGTTCCCGGCATTTGAGCCTGAACAGATTCCATCCACAATATCACGTAAAGTATTGACTGACTTGCTTCGAAATCGGCTTGGCTTCGAAGGTGTTATCGTAACGGATTGTTTGGAGATGCATGCGATCTCTAAAGAATTCGGGATTCCGGAGGGGACGATAAGAGCTGTAGAGGCGGGGGCAGATCTCATTCTTATTAGTCATCGATTCACGGAGCAAGTAAATGCGATCCATGCACTTGTCGATGCGGTACGCTCAGGCCGTATATCGGAACAACGTATCGACGAATCAGTTGACCGTATTTTGGCACTGAAAGCCAAACGTCAGATGGAGAAATTGACAGCTATAACCGAAAATTACGCAGAAGGATTTGGCAGCGAGTCTTCCAAGAAAGCAGTACAGCTGCTATGTGAACGCAGTATTACGCTCGTGAAAGATGAAGGGCAGCTGCCGCTGCGCAAAGATGAGCGTACATTGGTTATTTGGCCAGAAGTAAGACAACGTACGGAAGTTGATGAACCGATCATTCAGGCTTATACACTGGCTACAGCCTTACAGCCATCCATGTCACAGGTGGATGAATACCGTATTGGCACATATCCAGACGCAGCTGAAGTGCAAGCTGCAGTTGCCCATGCTAAAGATTACGATCAAGTGATCGTTATAACTTATAATGCAGTGTCTGAGCTGCATGAAGGTCAAGTTAATATTGTGAAGCAGCTGACACAGCACTCCAATGTTCGTGTTATTGTGGCTTCGACGCGTAACCCTTATGATTTTAATCAATTCCCGGAGGCAAAAACGTATTTGTGCTGCTATGAGAACCGCCCAGCAACAATGACTGCCTTGGCTAAGGTGCTTCTCGGCGAGAGCCCTACGGTTGGCCGGCTGCCAGTGTCCATTAATGAAACCTATGGTTTTGGCTTTGGACAGCAGTTAGGTAGTACGGTTCAAGTGTAGACGTATACGATACGTTAAGAGTCGAATTCCATGCTTATTTTATTACTATCGTGCTCTCCTCATTTAAACCTGCCGAGCTTTATTTCGGCAGGTTCTTTTTTACATCATCAGGAGATTTGGACAAGAATAGTGTACCTATCTTACAGATATAGTGAAGGAATTAAGCCGTTTGTATCAAAATATATTACGAAGAGAGCAACTTTCTGGTCCAAAAGGCGTCTATTTATATGTCCATGTTCACACATACATGGTAGAATAATAAATTGTACATATTTACATTTTTTTATATACAAGAATGTAGAAATAAAAAGTGGATGAGGAGAGCATGATGAATAACAAGAGTAACTGGAAACGTATGTTAATTGCTTGTATAGTTGCCGTTCAATGCACGGCATTGGGTTCGATGGCTTTTGCACAGACGGGTTTTGCAGCAGTAAACGGGGATCTTAGCCAGTACAATCAGCAATCCAGCAATTCGAATGCAGAATCAAACAGCACAGATCCAGCTCGCACAGATACGAACAATACCAGCATCACAAATGGTAATTCCAGCAGTGTAGATCCAACTCAAGGACTGGAAGGCTCCGCTTCGGAACTGCCAAATCCTGATGAAGCAAACAAGACGACAACCCCTACAAGTAAGAGTATTGACACATCCATATATGGAAATGACGTACTAGTCATTGTTGCCAACAGTAATATCATGGTGCAAAACAATGTAGAATTTAAAGCTCCCGAGCCTATTACCATCAAAAATGGGGTCTCTTTTGTCTCCTTGCGAACTTTGGTTGATCGGTTTGGTTTTAAACTGACTTATGACCAGAAGACCAAGGAATCCATTATTACGAGTGGTAACAGGGAACTTCGATATAAGATCGGAACCAATACATACCGTGTAAACGGTGAGGCTACAAAGATGAGCGGCACTTCTTATTTACAAAAGAATACGTTTATGGTGCCATTGACGTCAGCACTGCAAGCATTCCAGATGCCTTACAAGTTTGACAACGCTACCAAGCGGATTATTGTCCAAATGAGCGCTGCACCAGTTGCTAAATTCTCCATCGGACCGAAGGACATTCTGGCTACGCAGACAGAAGTAAAAGTAAAAGATGAGTCTTTCCATCCGCGCGGGTTAAAAATCGTTGATTATGAGTGGAGCGGGTTGGAGACGTATTATGCGGAGCCAGGCTCACACACAGTTACACTGCGTGTATTGGACGAAAAGGGAGTATGGAGTGAGCCATACAGCGTAAGCATCAATGTACTGCCGGCTAATTTGCCGCCAGTAGCTCACTTTACTACGGATAAAGATACGTACAAAATGGGTGAGATCATCACATACACGGACCTAAGCACAGATGATGAGGGTATTGAGAAGGTTGAATGGAACAACAACAAAAAAGCATTTTTTGAGCCTGGTCAATATACGGTGACGCTGCGAGTTACGGATAAGCATGGATTCGCTAATGAAATGAGCAAGACAATTACGATTACAAATGAGACGTTGTATACGTTTGAAGAATTTAATCAACTGTTTACTGGTATTGGCGAGGTGTATATTTTTAAAGGCAGTTCCATTGTAGATATGAAGCAGATTCAACCGAAGCTTACCCATCTACAGCGTACTTTGTATCGTACAAACAGTCCTGAATCCGTTAAACAAGACGGAATTCTCTACAAAGATAAGATTGCGGGCGGAACGCGTATTCTGCTGCATCACATGAACGCCACGTCGAAGAATATGAAGCTCTACATTATTGCCAAAAATATTTCTGACGAAAATGCGACTGTACGTGTGGAGCATGCAGGCACAGCGGGTCCAAGCACTAATCCACAGCAAACAGGTAAAATGGCTGCTGTACGTTATTTCCAATCATATCGTGAGAACGGAACGATGTCTGAACAAGTGCTTAAGCCGAATGAATCCACATTGCTGTTGCCATCCTTAAGTGATCGGGCATTAAAACCAAATGAAGTGTATACTTCGTACGCGGATTTCTATGGTGATGATAATCTTCAGTATCAGATTGTTGCACTGGATGCCAGTAAAAATATATGGAAAGAGTTGCCGTATTTATCGGAGCTTGATCCTGATGGCACCCATATTCGTGGTACATTTAACAATGCAGACCGTGCATTTACTGTATCAGAGCTTATTGGTGATAAAGCATCTCGGCTTGTGTTTGCTGACAATAAAACAGACACGTACATCCAAGGTTGGGACACGATGAACGGGGATTCTCGCATCAATGCGGGTAACTACGGTGTCTTATACCGCGTTACATTGGAACGAGTAGCGCCTAATACTCTCATTTCCTTTAATGCGCGTGGGGGAACATATTCCGGAGCTATACTTGTAAATGGCCAAACGGTTGAGCTGCCTACTAAAGGATTGTTAAACAACTCGAATGAAGCGGGTGTTGTATACCGTACTGGTGACCGCGAAGAGAAAGTAGAAATGTGGTTCACGCCTGCTGCCGGCAGCAGTATGCCAGTCAACTTGTTATTTGCACCACTTCCTAAAAAGCACTCATAGTAGGTTATTTATCTGGTTTAAAATGGTATTAAGCACAGTTCGTGGTGAACAATTGATTGACTTTTATATATGCAACACAACAGACGCCTGCGGATTCGCAGGCGTCTGTTGTGTTCTAAGCATAGGTGGTTCACAAGCGAAACATATGATAAACTTATTTCATATAGGCTTTAGTAAGGGCTAGTATATCAGATGACGTTGAAAGGAGGTGGCGCTGTGGAGACGTTGGATATTTCTCTCATATGGTTGCTGCTCAGCATGTCAGGGCTTCTGATCGGTCTGCTTGCAACTCCAATTCGAGCACATATAAGTGCAAATGAAGTGATGTTGCCGATTACCCGTATACATGCAAGGGTTCGACCGCATGTACTACACGTATTACGCCATGTCAGAAGAATTCGCATTAAGAAACCTGACCAGAGCGACCATCGCTCCTCCGACGAAGACAAGGCTCCCTTTGGTTGTTGGACAAATTAGTTTTTACCAACTACAAAGGAGAATGAATTTATGCAATGGATTACGGATGGTTTAAATTCCGCTTTGAATTATTTCTACTATGCAACAGGTGATTGGGGACTTGCGGTAATCGCATTAACCTTACTCGTGCGTGTTGCACTTATATATGTTAATTTTTACAATGCTAAAGGACAGGTCAAGCAAATCTCCATGCGCGAGGCGTTAAAAGGGCTGCAAGCAAAGTTTGAGCATAATAAAGAGAAGCTGTTGGAGGAGTCCACGAAGCTGTATCGTCAGTATGGAATTGGACTGACGATGCTACTGCCGTTAATTCAGATGCCACTCTTTATCGGATTATATCGAATGTTTACTGCACACGGTGGGGCGATGTCATCAACCTTTATCCCGTGGGTATCAAGTTTTGGTCAATCAGATCCTTATCACGTTATGCCCATTCTATATGCTCTGTTGTCGTTTGTCGCCATGATGATTCCAGTTGTACCCGAGCTCGCTGTAGCTGGCTCCATGTTAAAACGTATGGGTCTGCCCTTCATTTTTACAGCGATCATGCTAATGGTTTTCTGGCAAGCACCTGTTGCTTTAGGTTTGTATTGGGCAGTAAATGCGATGTTCACACTCATCGAGAGATTGATTTATCGAACTCCAATTGGACAGCGGCTGCTGCGTAAAGGAGTGCCCGGGACAGCGTAAACAGAATATGACGATTAGTTTGCTGGTGAATCCTATAGATGTCGTTCCTTCATGGAACGACTCTTTTTTGGTTTTAACTTGTCTGGTTTGACAAGGGCTTGACGTTGTCGCATTATAGAGTCAGGAGGGACTAGGATGCTACAGACCGAACAGATGTTACAGAAGATGTCAGAGCAAGGACTGCGCATTACGGACCAGCGGAGAACACTTGCAAAGCTATTCTCGGAAACGGACGGCTTCCTTTCACCAAAAGATGTCTACGATGTGATGGGGAAGAAATATCCGGGTTTAAGTTTTGATACCGTATATCGGAATTTACGTGTTATGCACGATCTTGGCGTGCTGGAGCAGATCGTATTTGAAGACGGGATGAAGTTCAGAGGCCATTGTGCGGAAAGCCTTCATCACCATCATATGGTGTGTTTGCAGTGTGAGAAGACATATCCGATTCACTTCTGTCCGATGCCGCTGACGGATGTTCCGGCCCGGTTTCAAGTTGTAAAGCATAAATTCGAAGTGTTTGGCTATTGTGAAGCTTGCCAATTACCAGGTACATTACCTGATAGTCAGTCACAGGATCATAATGTGTCAGGTCAGACACAGGAGGCTCATCATGGGCACGCTCGATCCAAATAAGGAATATGTATCGAGATCACGGTCAGGGTGGACGCGCACCGTTCAGGTGCCGATACATTTCTATCGCAAATTCATTTCGCCATTAAAGCCGCCAACTTGTCGGTTTTACCCGACCTGTTCTGCTTATGCTTTGGAAGCGATTGAAGTTCACGGGGCGGCAAAGGGGAGCTGGCTCACGGTGAAACGGATTGCCAAGTGCCATCCGTTTCATGCAGGTGGCGTTGATTTGGTGCCGCCGGGCAAGGGAAGTTCACCAATTGCTACCTCTACTGCGGACCAGTCAGGCGAGCGTCCTTGACATGGTCATAAGAAGTGAGCTATATTGAGCATATATGTATATGTTTGGCCAATGATGGGATGAGTACAAAGATGAACCATTGCAGAGAGCCGGGTGGGCTGCGAGCCGGTATGGTGACACTTTCGAATATGGTCCCGGAGGTACTGGATGCAAGCGCCCTTTCAGGTTACTTCGATATTGCCTGTGATAAGGACGTAAGCATACGGCGGTTCATTCCCGTTAACGAATTTAGACGGCAGATCATATGCCGGCATAACGAAGCCATTTTTGATGGAAGCTCATGAAGAATGGAAATTTGGGTGGTACCACGTGAGTTCAAGCTCTCGTCCCAAGCGGATGAGGGTTTTTTTGCGTCTTTATTTCGCCATACACAGACAAGAAATAAAGACCTGCTACATGATAAGGAGGAAATAACATGACTAAGAAAGACAACACGTTTTATATTACAACTCCCATTTTTTACCCTAGTGCAAAGCTTCATATCGGCCACGCTTACACGACGGTGGCAGGGGATGCGATGGCTCGCTATAAGCGGTTTCTAGGTTACGATGTTCGTTTTTTGACAGGTACTGACGAGCATGGTCAGAAGATTGAGCGCAAAGCGGCTGAAGCGAACACAACCCCACAGCAATTTGTTGATAACATCGTAGTTGGTATTAAAGATTTGTGGAATAAACTGGACATCTCGTATGATGATTTTATTCGTACGACTGAAGATCGTCACAAAACCGTAGTTCAACAGATCTTTGACCAGCTGCTGCAGCAGGATGACATTTACAAAGGTACTTACGAAGGTTGGTACTGTACGCCATGTGAGTCATTCTTTACGGAACGCCAACTCAACGATGGGCGTTGTCCAGATTGTGGAGGCCCAGTTGAACTGGTTAAGGAAGAGAGCTATTTCTTCCGGATGAGTAAGTATGCGGATCGTCTGCTTGCCTATTACGAAGAGCACCCTCAATTTATTCAGCCGGTGTCTCGCAAAAATGAAATGATTAACAACTTTATTAAGCCAGGCTTGGAAGATTTGGCTGTATCACGTACTTCTTTTGATTGGGGCGTCAAAGTAAAAGGTGATCCAAAACATGTCGTTTATGTATGGATTGACGCGCTCTCTAATTATATTACGGCATTAGGATACGGTTCGGACGATGCGGAACTATATAACAAATTCTGGCCAGCAGATGTACATCTCGTTGGGAAGGAGATTGTTCGTTTCCATACGATTTATTGGCCAATTATGCTAATGGCGCTTAATCTTCCGCTGCCGAAGAAGGTGTTTGGCCATGGCTGGCTGTTGGCTAAAGATGGGAAAATGTCGAAGTCCAAAGGGAATGTGGTAGATCCAGTCATTCTAATCGATCGTTACGGTCTTGATGCACTTCGGTATTATCTGCTGCGTGAAGTGCCGTTTGGCTCTGACGGCGCATTTACGCCAGAAGGATTCGTAGAACGTATCAACTTTGATCTGGCGAATGATCTTGGCAACTTGCTGAATCGTACAGTTGCGATGATTGATAAATATTTTGATGGTCACATCCCTTCTTACTCTGGCCAAGTGACGGCATTTGACGCTTCATTGGAAGAAGCAGCCGCACAAGCGGTGGACAAGGTGGAAGAAGCGATGGAGAAGATGGAATTCTCCGTAGCGTTGACGGCGCTCTGGCAGTTGATCAGCCGTACAAACAAGTACATTGATGAGACACAGCCTTGGGCATTGGCAAAAGAAGATGCGAAAAAAGACGAATTGGCTTCTGTTATGAATCACTTGGCAGAAAGCTTGCGTATCGTCTCGATCGTGCTGCAGCCATTCTTAACGGGTACACCTAAGAAGATCTGGGAGCAGCTTGGGCTTGTAGAAGGAGAAGCAACGGCTTGGACTTCTGCTCGTACGTTCGGCAGTATTCCGGCGGGCACTAAAGTCATGAAAGGCAGCCCGATCTTCCCGCGTCTGGATCTGGAACAGGAAGTAGCCGCGATCGTGGAAGCTATGGGTGGCACAGCCGTTATGATCAATTCACTGTCTGACACAGAAGTTAAAGCTGCTACTAACAAGAGTGTTAACAAGGAAGCGGCGCTACTTGAGACGCCTGAAGATACACTGCCTGAGATCGGGATTGACGAATTTGCTAAAGTTGAGCTGCGTGTAGCACAAGTGAAACATGCAGAGCCTGTGCCTAAAGCTGATAAGCTGCTTCGACTAGAGCTTGATCTAGGCTATGAAGAGCGTCAAGTTGTATCAGGCATTGCCCAGTACTATACGCCTGAACAACTTATTGGCACGAAGGTGATTGTGGTAACTAACTTGAAGCCAGTGAAGCTGCGGGGCGTTTTGTCGCAAGGTATGGTATTGGCAGCGTCCAAGGATGGTCAGTTAACGTTGGCAACAGTTCCAGAAAGCATGCCAAATGGGGCTGTCGTAAAGTAACAGAGACTTAAATAACCTGCAGTAGTCGCTCGATTGAGGAGTGGCAGCTGCAGGTTTTGTTGTGTAGTGAGACTTTACGAGTGGAAGTATATTTGTCTTGCCTGCGGCTTGATATTTGGCGTCGCCACGATTATTATCTCCTTCAAAAATTGGCTAGAATAAGGTGAATATAGAGCACGCAGATAATTGGTATGACTTGATGATGTTTAATGTATCCCTATTGATAGCAGGAGCTTGAGCGTTTGCTTCATAGCAGATGAATATGGAGTGGGAAATGAGGCGGAGGAGATGTGTTCAGGATTAGGCGTTGACAGAACGAACCAAGGTGCCTATAATCTTAATAGTAATGATTACGAATTAATATCATAGAAACAAAATAGAAGTAGGGATTGGAAAGGGAGAGATAAAGATGAAAGCCACAATGATTGGGAAACATAGAGGTATGCGGATTGTTTTGATGATGTTGATTAGTATGGCGCTGCTAGCGGCTGGATGCGGCAATACGAACAGTAAGGGGATTGTAGAAGGAAAAGTGAACGTCGTCACCAGTTTCTATCCGCTTTACTTCCTGGTGAATGAGATAGGTGGAGATAGTGTAAATACGATCAATCTGATTCCTGCCGGCATAGAGCCACATGATTGGACACCTAAAAGTCAGGATATTCAAAATGCATCGCAGGCTCAACTGCTGATTGTACAAGGTGCTGGCTTCGAGGGCTGGCTTGATGACTTCAAGAAAGGCTTGGATGCAGGTTCTAATGTGAAAATTACAGAAGCCAGCAAGGGGATATCGTTAATTACGGCCACTGGGGATGAGCACGAGCACGAGGGTGAGGCTCACCAGCATGAAGAAGCAGAGGCAGGACATGAAGGTCATGATCATGCAAGTCATGATCATGGAGGAACAGATCCACATACTTGGGTCAGTCCAAAGTCTGCTCTCATTATGGCGCAAAATGTTAAGGATGCGTTAATTCAAGCAAATGCATCCCATAAGGCAGAGTACGAGCAACGGTATGATACACTCCATAAGAAATTGGTTGAGCTAGACCATAAATATGACGATTCTCTTAAAAATCTGAAAAACCGTGAAATGGTTGTGTCTCACCAAGCATTTGGTTATTTATGCCGTGACTATAACCTGACACAACATGCGATTATGGGTGTTTCTCCTGATGCCGAGCCACGTGCGCAGGATTTAGTAAAGCTGTCGAAGCTGGTGAAAGATGAGGGCATCAAGTACATTTTCTTTGAAGAGCTGGTGTCAGATCAATTAGCCAAGACGTTGGCAGACGAAACGGGAGTAGAGACGCTTGTGTTAAGTCCATTAGAAGGTTTGACACAAGAGCAGGAGAAAGCAGGCGATAACTATATCACATTGATGGAGCGTAATTTGCAAAATTTACTCCAAGCGCTACAATAGGAAAGATGGCAGTAAGGAGTAGGGAAGTGAGAGGACTATGACAGACACAATCAACGCCTGCCACCAGCAGGTGATCACATTGGATCAAGTAGCTTACCAGTATGAGGATCAGAAAGTTTTTGACGATATTAGCTTTGAAGTTAGAGAACGTGATTTTGTCGGAGTTATCGGATCAAATGGAGCAGGTAAAACAACACTGCTTCGTTTGATGGTGGGCTTGCTGAGACCAACGGCAGGCGAGGTTCGTTTGTTTGGGACACCGATTCAGCAGTTTAAAGACTGGGAGCGGATCGGTTATGTGCCGCAGAAGAACAGCTTTAACCCCTTATTTCCGGCAACGGTGATGGAGGTGGTACAGTCCGGCATGTATAACCGCCGCAACTTATTCCGTCGATTGTCTCGTGCTGACAAAGACAAATGTCTGGACGCGCTTGAAGTGATGCGTGTTACTGATCTGGCCGACAAGCGGATTGGAGCGTTATCCGGGGGCCAGCAGCAGCGCGTATTCCTAGCTCGAGCGATGGTAAATAAGCCGGAGCTGCTTATCCTTGATGAGCCGACCGTCGGCATTGACGCCGATACGCAAAAGGACTTCTTTAAACTGCTTCAGCATCTGCATGAGCATCACCGGATGACATTTGTGATGGTGTCACATGATCTGGATATGGTGAATGCATGGTTAGGCAAGGAGCCTGTGCAGTGCTGCGGCAAGTTTAACTTCTATCGCAAGCATTCACATGAGATGGAATGTGCGCTGCCGAACTTGACGCACAGCGTAATGAGCTGAGGACAGTTCGTCATTAGAAGAACTGGAGAAGAGAGATAAGAGGAGATCATATGCTTATTGATATTATAACGTCACAATTTTTTCAAAAGGCACTTATTGGCGGACTGCTAATCGGTATTACTGCACCTTTGATGGGCATCTTTCTAGTATTGCGGCGTCTTTCTATGATAGGAGACACATTGGCTCATGTGACGATAGCAGGAGTCGCGCTAGGATTTCTTATTGGTATTTATCCGCTGGCAGGCGGACTTATATTTGCGCTGCTTGGTTCTTTTGCGATTGAGAAACTAAGAAAAGCGTATAAGACATATGCGGAATTGTCCATTGCCGTCATTATGTCAGGCGGTGTCGCGCTTGCATCTTTGTTTTTCACGCTTGGCAAGAGCTTTAATGCCAATGTCACCAACTATTTTTTTGGAAGCATCTATACGTTAAATTGGATGGATATCTCGGTAGTTGGCGGTGTAACACTGATTGTTATCGGATTTATGGTCGTCTTCTGGAAGGAAATGTTCCTATTAACGTTTGATGAGGATGCCGCTGCGGTAAATGGACTGCCTGTTCGCTGGTTTAATCTTGCCTTGACTGTGCTTACTGCACTTGTTATAAGTGCTGCAATCAAGATAGTAGGTGCCTTGCTTGTTTCGGCATTGCTAACTATCCCAGTCGCTACCAGCTTGCTTGTGGCCCGCAGCTTTAAGAAAGCCATTATTGCATCTGTGTTCGTATCTGAGTTTGCTGTTGTAGCTGGACTTATTACGGCTGGTGTATGGAACCTGGCTCCGGGTGCTACTATTGTCTTGATCCTTATTGCCGTTCTTATCCTAACTCTGCTTGTGCGTCGTGGAGGAAAGGTATAAACTAGTAATAACTGCGCATTTCCGTATTTTACAAGTTAACGGAGCGCAATTACTAGAAAGTGGAGGCAGACTTCATGACTGTAACGATATGGGTTGCGTTTTGGGCGGGGATGGTGTCGTTTATTTCACCATGCTGCTTGCCGCTTTATCCTTCCTATATTTCCGTCATTACGGGAATGTCGGTTAATCAACTAAAAAATGAACGTTCTAAGCGCGAAGTAAGATGGAAAACAATGACACACACCTTGTTTTTTATTTTAGGATTCAGTGCGGTGTTCTACACGCTTGGACTTAGTGCAGGTGTATTTGGTTCTTTGCTTGTCCAGTATCGTGATCTTGTAAGGCAAATAGCTGGGATTATCATTATTATTATGGGCCTGTTTCTGATCGGCGTGTTTAAGCCACATATGCTAATGAGAGAGCGAAAGTGGGAGATTGCGGGCAAAAGAGGCAGCTATTTCGGTTCCTTTTTATTTGGCATTGGATTCTCTGCGGGCTGGTCTCCTTGTGTTGGTCCTATACTAGGTGCGATTCTATCGTTAGCGACACAAGAGCCTGATTCCTGGTTTTGGCTTTCAACCGCCTACGCATTAGGCTTTGCGATTCCGTTCTTTGTACTTGCATTTTTTATCGGATCAACTCGTTGGCTCACGAAGTACTCCGCGCCTTTAATGAAGGTGGGCGGCATCCTCATGATCATAATGGGCGTACTGCTGTTTACGGATCAACTAACAGACATTAATATTTGGTTGCTAAAGCTGTCTCCACAGTGGTTGATTGACCTTACATAAGCCAGCTTATGTCCATATATGTGATAGAATAGCCATTTAGGCGCTGTGCTGTGTACCTTGGCACTGCATCTTATGGCTATTGTCTTATTTATATATTTAATTCTAGGGCTTACTGCGAAAAGGATAAATAATCAGTTGTATATAAGACTAAGTGAAATACAATATACGCGCAGTGGGAAAATGATGGTAGATTCGCTCTGATATAAATGATTTAAGCAGCTTGGCTTGCTCATCAGGGTATACATATTTTCCTTGCCCCCAACGGCCCCATTTGTATTTGCGCTCATCCTCGTTCATGATCAGCTTAGACTTCGGATATCGTTTCTCGATGACAGACTTGGCTGTTTTCGTAAAACGGTGCTGAATCAACTCAAACGATAAATCCCACGTCGCTTCTTCAGGCAATTCCTTCGCAAGACGTTCTAACAATTGTGCATACCCTGCTTCCCAGCCTTCATACCAATAAATGGGGGCGATAATAAATCCCAGTGGATATCCGGCGCGTGCGATCTTGCCGGCTGCTTGAATTCGTTCTTCGAAGCGGGAAGTTCCCGGCTCAAAGTTCTTGATCACATAATCTGCATTTATGCTAAATCGGACATCTGTTCTTTTTTGATGAGTTAATTGCAGCAATGGCTCTACATGATGGTATTTTGTCACAAATCTTAATTTGCCGAATTCCTCATCTGCCATACGTACAATTAGGTCTGACAGATTTCCTGTAATATGTTCCAAACTTAAAGGATCGGATGTGCAGGAAGCTTCAAAGCGGGTTAATTCTGGCTTGCGTTCTTCGATGTATTGCTTTGCAGCGTTCCATATATCGTCTGTATTTACATACACGCGAATATAAGGTTTGCTTCCTAACGTGGTTTGCAAATAACAATAATGACAATGTCCGATACAGCCCGTTCCAATCGGAATTGCATACTCTGCTGATGGCTTAGACTGGTCAAATGTTAAGGTTTTGCGTATTCCTACAACAAGTGTACGCTTAGCCATGCGATACTTTTCCAATTCTCCCTCTCCAGGGAGGTTCATTATTCGATTGTGAGAAGACGTCATCAGGTATTCAATGCCATGCTGCTTAACCCATGTCATGATTTGCTGTCCTTTAGGGTAGTGCAGTGCATCCGGTTCGAAATATACAAGATCTGGCACAAATGACGGTGTTTCTCTTGACGCTCTTTTGGTTCGTTGTTTATCGGCTGAGGATGTTTTGGCACTGGACATGCGAAGGCCTCCAAATTAGTCGTGTCATAAAGAACAGCAATTTATGCTGCTGTTAGTTTGCACTAAAGTCGATTGAATGTTGTCTGGTAAATGTCGAAATAAGTGTCGAGGTTGAACTTGGGCTAAGAACCATGTAAAATAAAAGAGGTGATTTATTATGAATGTGTCGAAATGGAAGTAAGAAATGAGGGAATAAGTTGCCTACACCAAGCATGGAAGATTATTTAGAGCGCATCTACAAATTAATCGATGAAAAAGGATACGCACGTGTATCTGATATCGCAGAAGGACTAGAGGTCCATCCATCATCGGTGACAAAGATGATCCAGAAGCTGGACAAGGATCAGTATCTGATTTATGAGAAATATCGTGGACTGGTACTTACAAGCAAGGGCAAGAAGATCGGAAAGCGCTTGGTTGATCGGCATGAATTGTTGGAGCAGTTTCTTACAATTATAGGTGTGAAAGATGAGCACATTTATACAGACGTCGAAGGTATCGAACACCATTTAAGTTCGGATTCCATAAATTGTATTGCATCGTTGGTTGAATACTTTAATCGTGAGCCGGAGCGGCTGCAAATATTACGCAGCATCCGCAGCGAATTGGACAACGAATCGTAAAAGATCTGTTTCTTGCGAAACAGATCTTTTATTTTTTACGTCTATATAAATGAGCATATTAAATCATACACCTTTGTGTGATTAATAGGCTCTATGAAACTAGCGTTAGCAATACATACAGAATGGGAGAATGCTTAATGAACAAATGGAAACACAAACTTGTGGCTATAATCGGAGTGGTGACAATATGCGCAGCTGTTATGCCGACTGCTTATGCACAAGTGAAAGAAGAGATAAAGATCTTTGTCGATAGTAAACGACTTGTATCGGATGTTGCTCCCTATCTTGTACCTGGCAAGAATGTGACGATGCTGCCCTTTCGTGCAATTGGGGAAGGACTTGGCGCGGACGTAACCTGGAACCCTAGTACACGAGGGGTAGAATTCAAAAAAGCAGACAAGACAATCAAATTGACACTAGGTGAAAAACGTGCACTAGTGAATGGCACAAATGTGTCATTGGAAGTCGGAGCGGAGATGAAATCGGGACGGACGATGGTACCGCTGCGTTTTATTGGAGAGAGCCTTGGCGTGCAAGTCAATTGGGATCCGCTGCTTCAAACCGTGAGCTTGGTAACTGGCGAGGAGGTGGAGCAGCCTGCTGCCGGGCTGCGTGCGACATGGATCTCATCGGTATACAATATCGATTGGCCGAGTGATCCACGTAAAGGGTATGATAAGGTGAAGCAGCAGCAAGACTTTACGACGATGCTGGATCAATTGCAGCAGATGGGGCTAAACGCCATTTTCGTACAGGTACGTCCGACAGCGGATTCCTTCTATCCTTCCAAGCTGCTTCCTTGGTCTGAATGGTTGACAGGCAAGCAGGGGCAAGACCCCGGATATGATCCGCTTGCGTTTATGATTGAGGAAACGCATAAACGAGGGATGAAATTTCATGCTTGGTTCAACCCTTATCGGATCAGCGTTCAAACAGATCTGAACAAGCTTGTGACGGATCATCCCGCACGACAGCATCCAGATTGGGTTGTCAAGCATAAAAATACGCTCTTATTTGACCCGGGAGTGCCGGCAGCACGGAGCTTTATTATGGAATCTGTCATGGAGGTAGTAAACAACTACAACGTTGACGGTGTTCATTTCGATGACTATTTCTATCCGTATGGTCAAGAAGCCGAGCCATTTAAGGATGATGCATCTTATCGCACTTATAACAAAGTATATAACAACAAAGAAGAGTGGCGTCGCAACAATGTCAATCAATTCGTTCAATCGATGGACAGTAAGATTCATAGTGCAAAGCCTAACATTTTGTTTGGTATCAGTCCGTTTGGTGTATGGCGGAACGCTTCTGTAGATCCAACTGGTTCCAATACCAATGCTGGTGTAACTAGTTATGACTCTTTGAGTGCAGATGTACGCAATTGGATTCAGAATGGCTGGATCGATTATGTGGCACCACAAATCTATTGGCATATTGGTCATAAAGCTGCTTCTTACGATACGCTGGTCCAGTGGTGGGTGAAGGAAACAGAAGGTACTGGTGTTGATCTTTACATCGGGCACGCAGCTTACAAGTTGGCGGATGCGAATGAGAAGGATTGGGCCAATGCAGATGTATTAATAAAGCAGCTGAAGTACAATGAACAATTCAATTCGGTTGCTGGCGACATTTACTTTAGCGCTAAAGATCTGATTCGTAATACAAAACAGGTAGGAGATTCCCTAAAGCAATACTATGAAGATCAGGAAAAGTAACGTGTGCATAGCCAGTACAGCGTATAAGCAATGCAAAGAATGTATACAAGTCAGATAGACTTGTGTATGGATTCGTATCATAACCCTTCCCGAGCAGGCATACATAACAGTATGCAGCACTCAAAGACCGCTCGGGAGGGTATACCGATATGAGCGTAGAAATTAACGCTGTTTTTGAAGGCGGTGGAGTGAGAGGTATATCGTTGGCTGGGGCCGTCAGGGCGGCTGAGCTTGCAGGTATATCCTTTCGTCGTGTCGCAGGTACTTCCTCAGGCGCGATTGTCGCTTCTCTGATTGCGGCTGGCTATACAGCTGAAGAGATGAGAGAGGTCATTATTCGAACGCCATTTTCCTCTTTTCTTAAAAGAGCGCCTATTTTTGAAGTGAAATGGATTGGGCCGATAATACGTTTGTTTCTAAAAAAAGGACTGTACTCAGGAGAAGCTTTGGAGCATTGGATTCATGAATTGCTGCTCGCAAAAGGAGTACGTAATTTTGGGGACCTTGCGCCAGGCCAACTTCGCATTATTGCATCGGACATTACAAATGGTCGATTGCTAGTTCTGCCAGAGGATATGAAACAGTATGGCATCCAGCCTAATGAATTCCCGGTAAGCAAGGCAGTTCGAATGAGCACCAGCATTCCATATTTTTTTGATCCCGTCATGATTAGAGAGACGTTAATAAATGGGAAGGGCCGAGCAAAAGCATTCAGAAAGCAATTCACTTACGTTGTGGATGGCGGTATGCTTAGCAATTTTCCATTATGGTTGTTTGATCAGGAGCGGGATCCGCGCACGATGCGTGTGATTCCTACAATTGGCTTTCAAATGGTTGGAATGCAGGATGTGAAGTCGAATCGCATTACGGGCCTAATTACGATGCTGCAAGCTATGGTTGAAACGATGATATCTGCACATGATCAGCGTTATATTGAACAGCATAATCGGTACAGGACAATAAAGATTCCAACGCTTGGTGTTGGACTGACCGAGTTTGATATCACAAAGGAACAAAGCCTTGCTTTGTATGACTCCGGTCTGACAGCAGGAAATAAGTACTTTGATGATTGGACTTATACGCAATATGAACAATTCTATGAAGTGTTTATGGCGAAGTTTAAATAAGAAACGGGGGAACTTGTACTCCTTCAAGCAATTGACCGCATAGTGTGAGACAAATTCAAAACACCTTCAAAAGAAACTTGGGGGTTGGAACTGCCCCTAATATGAGAAAATTCAAAATGCCTTCAAGTGAAGCATTTCATGTCGTAGGATATGGAGTTAACACTTGGAGGTGTTTTTGCATTTGTAAAAATACTAATCTGAGTGAAGGTACTGCACGGCTATCTTTATTGAATTTGAAAGCAAAGAGATTAGAGTATTACCAATTCGATATAGGTTACAACAACAAAGTGCACTAATTTACAAAACACATGGCTTGGTCGTGATCCAAAAGTATTTGACCATTATTCAATATTAGTATTGCTAAATTCAGGAAAAGAGATACAATGATATTGGATGGACATCCATATTAAGATAATTTTTAGCTAATAAATATATATTAAATTAAAAAATTGTTATAAATATTATATGTTTCCAAATAACTAGAAAGAAGGAAATTATATTGAAAAAGATTATTAGTTCTGTTGTAGCTGTGGCGCTAATGTTCTGGTATGACTATGGGCGGAAGCGCAGATGGCGATCACCAGAGCTATTTATTTTCTAAGGCTACTATGAGCGCTACTATTGTAGCGTTCCCGTTTAGACTAGTTTCAGTTTTCAGGGAAATTGCTGATGGTGGTACTTTCGCAGTATCAATAGCGTAACTTTATTCTAACTATAAAGATATTAACTCAGGATTGAGTAAAGCGTGCAACTTGTTAGTCAGATGTAATCATTAAGTATAATAAAAGAGCCCTTATTTTAAGGGCTCTTTTATTAATTTTCAGACGGAGGGGTATAATGTTAATTACTATTAGTTATGTTGTATTCATCATTTTTATTGCGTCTGTTTTTGTTTATCGAATAAAAAAACAAAAATTTGCTTCATTTTTAAATGAAGAGATTGGCATATTATCTATGTGTTTTATTCTAAGTTTAATTGTTGATGTTTCAATAGTGATTAAAGCTATTGCTGTTGCCTCAGTCTTGGCAATATTTATGTATGGGAGTGTCAAAAAATAATACACGCATAATCCTAAATTATTGCAGAAAGATTGTTTTAATCTAAAATAGTATCATGAAGCCATAAAGGGGACGGCATTATCTTAAGTGTATCTCCAAAAGGCAGCACCTGATGATGACGCCACCATCGAATCGTTACCTCCCATGCGAAGACTGAAACATTCTATCTTTTATTTGTTACTTCTAAAATAATAGATACCATTAAACAGGCCGCTCCAGTATATATCTGTTACTTCAAACCAAAAATTAATACAAAATAAATAGCCAGCCATCGAGATTCCGATGACTGGCCACTTCACGTGCACAAGAGTTAAATTCCTGTCTCACAATTAGTGAGGCAGAGTACCAGACCGCTTCGCTTCCAGGTGGTTACGAATTGGTCTTTGATTTAGGCTTAGACTTATTTCCGTCAATCACAGTTAGAGATGCTGTTGAACGCCGTCGTTCAGCTTTATGTTTGACTACTGGCTTCTGCATTCTCTTAACTTTCGCTTCTGTTCGAGCTGATTTCTTGATTCGGGGCTTTGCCGCCGTACGCTTTGGGCCCCATTTGTATAGTGCAAATATAATAACGGCGAGCACAAGCGGGATCAGGAAGTACGTCGGGTTGCTAATAATCGTCCCGACTAGGCCGATGGTTGCAAGTGCGATCAGCGCAATCATGAACCATGATGGAAATCGTCTCATCAACTATCCATCCTTTCGACAGGGTCTGTTCCTTGTTATCAAGAAGCTTTGGTGGCCCCATTGGGTTGGAGCTGTTTATCCATTTCAAGCATACGGTTAAAGGATGCGATGGATACTTCCACTTGGTCGTCAGAAGGCTCCTTGGTTGTTAACAACTGCAGCCATAATCCAGGGTAACCAAGGAATCGCAGTACAGGAACATCTCGCAGTGCATTTGTGAATCGCAAAAATTCATAGGAAACCCCGATGACGAGCGGAAGCAGCGCCAGTCGCCACAGTACACGCTCCATTAAAGAATCGTATGATACAAAGGAATAAATAATCACGCCAATAATAACCGTTAAAACAATAAAACTGCTGCCGCATCGGTAATGCAGCGTGTTGAACTTCTGAACATTTTTGACAGTCAGCTCAAGTCCTGCTTCATAAGCGGTAATGACCTTGTGTTCTGCACCGTGGTATTGGAACAATCTTTTGATGATAGGTGTCATCGATATGACCCACAAATAGACGATCAAAATAACAATCTTAATAATACCTTCAATAATCGTATGAACGACTTGGTTCTCAAATGCTTTACCAAATAAAAGTTGTTCAATTACAGCTGGTGCGGCTGTAAAAATGACTTTCCCGAAAATAAAGGACAGCACGCCCACTACTGCTACACCCAAGATCATGCTTAGGCTCCACCCAGACTTTTTGTCCGATTCCTGAACGGGCCCTTCTTCGTCCTCCGCATACTTCTCTGCAGCATAATTTAGGTGCTGCGCTCCTCGTGCACTTGCTTCAATAATGCCAACCAAGCCACGCACAAGCGGGATCTTCTTGAGGGCATTAAGCCACTTCTTCTCTTCACGTGGAACTTCATAATAGGAAATCTCGTTATTTTTACGACGCACTGCTGTCACGTTCACGTGGCGTCCTTGAAACATGACTCCTTCAATAACTGCTTGTCCACCGTAAATCGCTTTGGATTGCTCTGACAATCGCTTCACCTTCCTTGAATGAGATCCAGCCACAACAACTGTGATGGACGATATAGTCATATTGTATCGAATTTGCAGTCTTATTGCTACCACAACACAGATGCAGGAAATAGAGGAATAACGTTAAGATGCACCCAATTCGTACATACTACCTTTGCGAGCTTGCCTGAATAACTCCGTAACAAAGGGCGATAGACAGCATGAAAGGGGCACAAAGTCATGAATGAACAGCAATATCGACAACAGCATCACGATAAAGGAAGCAGCGGAAGGAAAACGAATCCTTTTTGGTTCGCTATGCAGCTTGGTATGTTTGCCGGGCTCATATGGGGGGGGCTGAGGTGGATGGCTTATGCTTTTCACTTTACAATTGTAGTTCCTGGCTTTTTAATTGAACCCTTCTATAATCACAGCTACTTGGTAACTGCACGCGGTGGAGCAGCAGGATATGTCGTCTTTATCGGATTCTCTATGCTTGCAAGTGTTATCTATACAATGTTTATGAAGAAAATTCCTGGGCCATGGGCGGGTATTGTATATGGCATTGTGTGGTGGGTTATCTTGTTTGTAGCTGTGGGACCTATGATAAAGATGATGCCGCCAGTAACGAAGACAACTTGGAATTCAATATATACTGATTTCTGCCTATTTTTGTTATGGGGCTTGTTTATTGGATATACGGTTGCAATGGAGTTTAATGATGAGCGACTTCGTGAGCCGGGAGGATCAAAGGGAAGCCATAATCAGCATTCAAGTGGACCAAAAGGAGCTAGCAAGTCAGGTAGTCAAGCTAGGGGGGAAGAGTCGAACGACAATGAGGGCCGTGCAGGTGGAACGGACTCTAACAACCAGCCAGAGCCGGTGATGTAATGTCGCGTCAAAAGTGTCAGGGATCGAAATCGTTATGGTTTAGCTAGGTACATGCTTCTCAAGCGGCTGTTCGTATGATAAAATACGTGAGTATTCGTCTGCATAAGGTGGGATAGGCGTGGCTTGTTACTTAGTATTAAATGGACCGAACCTGAATATGTTGGGGATTCGGGAACCTGGTGTGTATGGCAATGAATCGCTTGTTGACATCGAGGCTCGACTTCTTGCAATCGCCAATGAGCTGGGTGTCGAGCTTGAATGCGTGCAAAGCAACCACGAGGGAGTGGTCATTGACCGTATCCATGCCGCATATGGAACGTGCGACGGCATTTTAATCAATCCTGGGGCTTGGACGCATTATAGCTATGCGATTCGTGACGCGCTTGCCACCGTCAGCATTCCTACGGTTGAAGTTCATATGTCCAATATCCATAAGCGCGAAGCTTTCAGGCATCAGTCGGTGACAGCACCAGTAGTCGTTGGACAGATCGCAGGGTTCGGCTCGTACAGCTACGAACTTGGATTATATGCGCTTCATCAAGCAGTGCAGCAGAACGGCAAAGGACTATCTACGCATACATAACGATGAACACCATTGACAGGAGATGATTCGGATGAGTAACACTCGCGTTCAGCGATTGCGCAAGGAAATGGATCAACGAGGGTTGGAATCGATATGGGTTGCAAGTGACATTAACCGTCGATACTTAACTGGCTTTACAGGCTCTTCAGGTTATGTGTTGATAACACATGAGCGGGCAATCCTGCTGACAGATTTCCGATATATGACTCAGGCACCTGAGCAATCCCCGGATTTCGAAATCTTAGAGCATGCCAAAGTAACGGATACGTTGAAGTCGCTGCTTCAGGAGCTTAACATTTCGCGTCTTGCATTTGAACAGGACCATGTTACCTTTGCTGCTTACTCCAATTATGCCGAAGAGTTGAATCCAATTGAATTGGTTCCGACCAGCGGATTAATAGAAGACCTGCGGATGATCAAGGACGAGGAAGAGCTGCGTGTGATGCGCGATGCTGCAGCGCTTGCAGATCGTACGTTCAGTCATATCTTGAATTATTTGAAGCCTGGTGTGTCTGAGAAAGACATTGCACTAGAGATGGAATACTTCATGCGTAAGCAAGGGGCAACTTCAAGCTCATTTGATACGATTGTTGCTTCCGGTGAACGCTCTGCGCTGCCGCATGGTGTGGCAAGCGATCGTATCATCAAAGGGAATGAGTTTATTAAACTCGACTTTGGTGCTTACTTCCAAGGATACTGTTCCGACATTACGCGTACAGTCGTGCTTGGAACACCAACAGACAAGCATAAAGAAATCTACAACATCGTGTTGGAATCCCAATTATATGCCTTGGAACATATTCGTCCTGGTATGACTGGACGTGAGGCAGATGCGTTGGCGCGTGATATCATTACTCGTTATGGGTATGGCCCGAACTTTGGGCACAGCTTGGGACATGGCTTGGGCATGGAAGTACATGAGCGTCCAGGTTTGTCGAAGGCAAGCGATACGGTGTTAACTCCCGGTATGACCGTAACAGTAGAACCGGGCATTTACGTGCCTGGATTCGGCGGTGTACGTATTGAAGACGATATCGTCATTACGGAGAACGGGATTGAAATAATAACACAATCTACGAAAGACTTGCTCGTGCTTGAGATGTAATTTTGCACGAATAGATTTAGGAGGGTATTCACAGTGATTTCAGTGAACGATTTTAAGACAGGATTAACGGTAGAAGTAGAACATGACATCTTCTCCGTAGTAGAATTCCAACATGTTAAACCAGGCAAAGGCGCAGCGTTTGTTCGCTCTAAGCTTAGAAACTTGCGCAACGGCAACGTTGTCGAGAAGACGTTCCGTGCAGGCGAGACAATCGGCCGCGCACAGATCGATAACCGTGAAGTACAATATTTGTACAACAGCGGTGAAGAATATACATTTATGGACAACGAGTCCTACGATCAATTTGCACTAAGTAAAGAGCAATTGGAATGGGAAATTAACTTCTTGAAAGACAACATGATGGTTAACATCATCAGCTACAAAGGCGAAATTTTGGGCATTAACATGCCTAACAGCGTTGAACTTAAAGTCATTGAGACGGAGCCAGGCGTCAAAGGCAACACGGCTCAAGGCGCAACGAAAAACGCTAAAGTCGAAACGGGCCTGAACGTTCAAGTACCTCTCTTCATCAACGAAGATGATGTATTGCTTATCGATACGCGCGAAGGTAAATACATTTCCCGCGCCTAATCAAATGTTGGATGTAAGTTGATTACAACGTATATACTGACATTTAAATAAAAAAAGTGATTGAACAGGAAGTTGTTTCTGTTTAATCACTTTTTTTAGTTTACAGGTGATTGCGAATATCGAATGTACGCCCTTGAGAGGCATTAATTTGTGTTTGTATACGAGGGAAAAACGTCCTTATACAAGTTTAGACAGACGTACAACTTTTACGACTATTCTGGCAAACATTATGCTATAATATGCAATTAAAAGAAATTATACATTCCTACGGGATTGGAGTGAGTCAGCGTGGCTTTATTCGTCATGAAATTCGGGGGAAGTTCTGTCGGTGACACCGAGCGTATGAAGCGGGTTGCTAAGCGTATTGTAGAAAAGAAAGAGCAGGGTCATCAATGTGTCGTTGTTGTATCTGCAATGGGAGATACGACAGACGATCTGATCGATAAATCCAGATTGCTAAGCGACAATCCGCCTGCTCGAGAAATGGATATGCTATTAACGACAGGCGAGCAGATAAGCGTTGCGCTTTTGTCAATGGCCATTCATTCGTTAGGTCATCAAGCAAAGTCATTTACAGGTTGGCAAGCTGGATTCCGCACGGACGATACACATGGTAAGGCACGAATAGCTGATATCGAACCGTTTCGTGTCATTGATGCACTTGATACGGGTAACATCGTAATTGTTGCTGGCTTCCAGGGCATGTCTGAGTCTGGCGAGATTACGACGCTTGGACGCGGCGGATCTGACACAACTGCAGTAGCTTTAGCTGCAGCTATTCAGGCAGACGTGTGCGAGATCTACACAGATGTTGACGGTATTTATTCCACCGATCCACGTATTGTGCGATGTGCTCGTAAGCTGCAGGAAATTTCTTACGACGAAATGTTGGAACTGGCTCACTTAGGGGCGGCGGTATTGCATCCACGGGCTGTTGAGTATGCGAAGCATAACAACGTATGTTTGGTGGTGCGATCTAGCTTTAATCATAACGAGGGAACTTACGTGAAGGAGGAAGCGGTCATGGAGCAGGGAGTGGTCGTCAGCGGAATTGCGTACGATAAAAATGTAGCACGTATTAGCATATTGGGTGTTGCTGATCTGCCAGGGGTATTGGCAAGAGTGTTCGGCTCGCTCGCCGAAGCCGAGATCGATGTAGATATTATTGTGCAAAGCGGGGTATTGAATGGAGAGGCAGACTTCTCCTTTACAACCGCGCTGCATGATCGTGATCGGGCCATTCATGTTCTGGACCAACTGAAATCCGAGCTTCCATACCGTGAAGTGACTTCTGAGACTGATCTGGTCAAGATATCCATTGTTGGCGCCGGGATGGTCAGCCATCCGGGTGTTGCAGCGAAGATGTTCGAAGTGATATCCGGGCTTGGCATCAGTATAAAGATGGTCAGTACATCCGAGATCAAAGTATCATGCGTGATCGCCAATCAACAGCTTCACGATGTAGTGAAAGCTTTGCACACGGCTTATGGCTTGGACACCGTGGAACAAGTATTCGTAGGTGGCCCGCAGGATCGTCGTTAACGAATAGGAATTATTTTTGAAATATCCACCTTGCAAGCTGTAATAAAAAAGCGGTAATACCTGCGGCCATTAGGGGACCAACCGGTATGCCACGCAGAAAGACGATCCCGATGATCGATCCGGCGACAAGCCCGACGATCATTTGTGGGTCGTTTTTTAATAGGTCAAGTCCTTTACTGTTCATAAATGTAGCAAGTGCACCACCTGTCAGTGCAAGGATGCCTGTCCATGAGGTAAGCGTGTTTACGATGTCTTTTGTCTCGATTCGTTCTGTTGCAAAAGGCACTAACACACCAATCGTTAAAAATAACAGTCCAAGCTCTAACCCTCTACGTTCCAGTGTAGGCAGAAATCGATCAAGCTGGACAAGCTTAATAATGAGTAAAAAGCAGGCCGCAGTCGTAATGATAGGAGAGCGGCTAATAAGTCCCACGATAATTAAAGTGACCAGAACAACTTCGCCGTTCATATATAAGGTGGCTCCTTCATGGAAAATAAGAGCTTGCATATCTAATGCCTTATGAAGCTGGGCAAGCTCTTATCTCACGATATGAACACATACCGCTCATTTAGAACGAAAAGTCGATGTAGCTTCGAAAGCAGAGTGTTAGATTGCTATTATGAGGTGAACCCGGTAAAAGGAATCATCATCTGATGGACCATTCGTGGGACTACAGGAATGGTATTTACTGCTGAGCAGAATTCTACATCTTTATGATAACCAAGTTTGGCAAGCCGTTTGGCACTTGCACATTGCTGTAAAGCACTCAACAAATTGTCCGCATGGTGAAGATAAGCACTCATTACCATCGAGCCAAGATCGTTCATGACGATTGCATCCTGGGTTTCTTCTTTTATTCTACTAATCTCGTGAAGCAGCAGTCCCGCACACAAGCCGTCTTCAAATGCAAACGTATCCTGTGAACCGGCGCACAATAAGGCTACATCTCGCTTTAGCTTCACAGCTACTTGCGCACATAGCTGTGCGTTCAGAAAAGCACCCGCAATAATATGCTCCGCCCGAACCGCTTTTTGAATGGCTCGTGTTCCGTTTGTAGTCGTTAAAACAATGCGGCGTCCTCGAAAATCATCATTTGTGTATTCTAAAGGAGAGTTGCCTGCGTCGAAGCCAATTATTTTTTTACAGTAGCGCTCGCCCCCAAGAATATCCCCTGGTACAAAGCAATGCTTGGCTTGACCGACAGTCTCAACTGGAATAACACCGGCTGCGCCGTAGGCCAACGCTGTTACAATTGTACTAGTCGCCCGCAGCACGTCGATCACAATTACGGTACGATGGGACAGGTCAATCGCGCGTGCTTCACTAATACTTGATATGGCATCGACTTGCATCTGCATGCACCTCCTTTCGTATGCAGGAACATGATATCCACGGCTGCACTAGATCTCATAATAGAATGCAAGACGGTCTAAAAATGTATCTGCTCTTAAACCGCGTCTCAAAGCTTCCAGCGCAATCACGTCCCCATGTGCTACGTTACCAATATTTGCATTTACGCCTGCATTTTTTAATATAAACAACTGTTGGTTTTTGTGGGGAGCCTCCCACATAATCTTCTCTGGAAAAGGGACAGCAGCTAGAATGTTACCGATTAACTCGACATTACAATTGCCGTTGGTGTCAAATACACCGACGTTGACGCCCGATTCGCGGCCTTCAAGTGTCATCCATTGTGCGCCGTGTGTCAGGTCATCCAATAGTATTTCCGTGATTTCCTCTATTTGAAATGGGTTATGTTCGAGCTTCTTTCCGTATTCGGTGCATACGGTATAACCTTCTTCCACAGCACGGCTAATAAGCGACCTTCGTTCTGAACGTGAGAGCGTGATCGAACCATCGGATACCTCGATGGCGTTAAAGCCCGTTTCTTTCATCATATGAAAAAAATCATCTACCATACCTTTAGCAATGGCAATCTCCAATAAGGTACCACCTGGCATAATACGCAGCCCATACGATTTGGCCAACAATGTCTTTGCGCGTATGAAAGAAGGCGGCAGCAGGGCAGATGTGCCGAATCCGAGCTTTAATATGTCAATATGCTCATGTACACAAGCTAAAAAATCTTCAAACGCCTGCAGGCCCAAGCCTTTGTCCATTACCATCGTATAACCGAATGACCTAGGTTGAAGCAAACGTTCTCCGCTTGGATCTGATAGCCCAATTGGCCATTTAGAGGTGGTTATTAATCGGTTCATATGCCAATTCTCCTTTGGATGTGCTGCTTGACATAGCATCTTGAAGCAATATATGCGTTCAATCCCAGACAGGTGCCTAGTGGATGGACCTACTGCTCTATTCTGAGGAGAAACAGCATATGAATAAACGGAAGACAATTGAGGTTGTTATTTAGTTATTCCAGATTAAGGAAAGGAGGCTGCGGAGATGTCTTTTGACAAAATAGTGCTTAGTATGGCAGGCCTGCGATTCCTCTCGGGCAGTCTGGAGTTGCTTGCAGCTGTTATCATGTTAAGGCTTAATGAACCGCACAAAGCGCTTGCTGTGAACTCTATGCTGGCATTAGTTGGGCCAATGGTGTTAATTGCAACGACTACGATTGGTTTGATTGGTATTGCGGACAAGCTCTCTTGGGGCAAATTCGTGTGGATTACGATAGGTGTCACTTGTTTATTAGTGGGCATTTTAAAAAAATAATCTCAAAATAGACGATGGTCTTACCAAATGTAAGGCTAAAACGAATTCATGACCCGTTGTCATATTTGCTTAGGTTGTTCCATACACATCAGTGTAGATGGGCAAGCATTATTCCTGTATGTAGGAATGAATCAGGTGAGCGAGGAGGGATACCATGACTGCGCAAGACCGGACTAGCTGGTCTCTCGTGCTGCCCCCAGAGCTGCGTTCGCTCATCATGCAGCTGCCCTCGCGGCTATTAAACGTAATGGAAGAAATTCGTATTCGTGAAGGCAGGCCGCTTGAGGTCAGTACGTGTGGTGAGTACCACTTTATAACGAATCTTGGGACGATAACCGAGCAACCATTAGAAGCACACACTCCATCGAGGGAAGACTGCCATCGTCTTCTGGATCTGTTGACTAATCATTCCTTATATACGATGGAGGAGCAGCTTAGGAGAGGGTATGTCACTATTGCGGGGGGACACCGCGTTGGTCTTTCAGGACGAACGGTACTTCATCAAGGAAAGGTAAGCCATCTGCGCGATATTTCGGGTTTTAACGTAAGAATCGCTAGAGAAGTCAAGGGGACAGCGGCTTCGATAATGCCGTATTTGCTCGATTTTCGAGCACAGTCTGTCTATCACACCTTGATCGTCTCGCCGCCGCAGCATGGAAAGACAACTTTGCTACGGGATGTAGCGCGTTCGACTGCTTCTGGTATGTGGAACCACCCGGATGCCCGTTGGCAATCACTAAAAGTTGGCATTGTGGACGAGCGGTCTGAAATTGCTGGATGCATAAAAGGCGTGCCAAGCTTTGATCTTGGCTTTCGCAGCGATGTATTAGACGGTTGTCCAAAAGCTGAGGGGATGATGATGTTGATCAGGTCGATGTCCCCTGATGTAATTGTCGTAGATGAATTCGGCCGTGAGGAGGACGTGTTCGCTATGCGGGAAGCTATACACGCAGGTGTACGCGTTATTGCTTCTGCTCACGGCAGTGATGTGGAAGAACTGAGACGCAGGCCAGGCATAGGAGAGCTACTGACAGAAGGGGTTTTTTCTCGAATTATACTGCTAAAGAGGACCAAGAAGGAGTGGACCTGGAAAATATACGATGACAAACGAAGAGCTTTGCTCATGCCAGAAATGACCGCAGGTGTGAAAGGCGGGGGTGGGCGTGTATAAGCTTATTGGGACAGCAATCGTTATTGCTGCAGCCAGCGCAATCGGCTGGGTGCAATCCGCTTCCTATGCAGCAAGACCAAGGCAGATCAGACAACTGATTGTTGCTTTACAACGGCTAGAGACGTCAATCGTATATGGTCACACGCCGCTAGATGATGCTTTTGAGGAGCTTGGCATGCAGCTGTCCGCGCCGTTAAATACATTATTTGCTGCCGCTGCCTCCAGCATGAAGCAGCGGGAAGCTCTTGTATTGACCTCAAAAGAAGCTTGGCATCAGGCCTTGAATCGAGTTTCACCCGAAACCGCTCTTAAGCATCAGGATATTCGCGTGTTGTATGACTTGGGTATGAGCCTCGGCATAAGTGATCGTGAGGATCAGCGCAACCATATCCGACATGCGATCAAAAGGCTGGAGCAGGAAGAAATAAACGCGCGTGAAGATTATATGCGTTATGGGACATTAAGTCGCAGTTTAGGTTTGTTAAGCGGGGTGTTAGTAGTCATTTTAATATATTGAGGTGCCTTCGGATGAATGTGGATGTGAGTGCGATATTTCAGATTGCCGGGATCGGCATAATCATTGCCATGATTCATACCGTACTGAAGCAGATGGGCAAAGAAGACATGGCTCACTGGGTAACTGTGATCGGGTTTGTTGTTGTGTTATTTATGGTTGTTCGGCTGCTGGACAATTTGTTTCAAGAGATTAAGACCATTTTCTTGTTTCAGTAGGTGACACATGTATGGAGATTATTCAGATTGTCGGACTTGGTCTAATCGCAGCCATCCTTGTGCTTGTTGTGAAGGAGCAGAAGCCGATGTTTGCGTTTCTTATATCCGCATTTGCAGGTATTGTCATCTTCCTCTTCTTAATAGGCAAGATTGAGGCTGTTATCAAAGTGTTGGAGGATCTTGCCAACCGTTCGGGGATTCAACCCGTATACCTGAAAACTATTTTAAAAATTATTGGAATAGCCTATATTGCAGAATTTGGCGCGCAAGTCGTCCGTGATGCTGGACAAGACGGCATCGCTGCTAAGATTGAGCTGGCAGGCAAGGTGCTCATTATGGTTATGGCCATTCCGATAATTAGCGTTATTATTGAAACCGTCATGAAGCTGCTTCCGGCTTAATCCCATACATAATGAGGAGAGGTGAAGACTATCGGAAAGAGCCTATTTCATGCGAGTCGTACTCATGTCTTCATCGTACTTCTCTTGTGTATGTTGTGTGCAGGCGTTAGTGCAGTATCAGCAGCCCCTGATGCTGTAGATGAGCAGGTAAAGGCAACTACTTCAGCTCCTGCTGAAGAGTGGGTGAAGCAGCAAAGCAAGGAGATCGGCACAGGTGAAGTAGAGGTATATTGGAACACCTTATTGGACAAGTATGGAGGATTTTTCCCAAAAGAGTCTGTACCTGATTTTGCTGATCTAATTCTGCCGGGGGGCGAGAAGCTTACGATCGGCAATACGTTTAAAGCACTGGGCAGCTTTATGCTGCAAGAAGTGGTCATGAATGGGAAATTGATTGTCACGATTGTTATTTTAGCTGTGTTTAGCATGGTGCTTGAGACGCTGCAAACCGCATTTGAACGGAATACAGTTAGTAAAATTGCTTATTCCATCTCTTATATGGTCATTATTATTTTAGCGATAAACAGTTTTCACGTAGCGATTGGATATGCAAAAGATGCCATATCAGGAATGATTGACTTTATGATGGCAATGGTTCCGTTGCTATTTACATTATTAGCATCCCTTGGAAATGTTGTTACCGTATCTGTACTTCATCCGCTAATTGTATTTATGATTCATTTGGTCGGAACGTTAATCTATGCTGTCGTATTTCCGCTGCTGTTCTTCTCAGCTGTACTTCATATTGTTAGTACGATGTCGGACAAGTACAAAGTAACGCAGTTGGCAAACCTGCTGCGGAACATTAGCGTCGGGTTGTTGGGCATATTGTTAACTGTCTTTTTAGGTGTCATTTCAGTACAAGGTGTGACAAGCTCAGTTACGGATGGGGTGGCATTACGGACAGCTAAGTATATTACGGGCAACTTTGTTCCGGTTGTAGGCCGTGTATTCTCTGATGCAACAGATACGGTTATAACAGCTTCGCTGCTCGTCAAAAATGCGGTCGGCTTAACGGGCGTTATTATCCTCTTGTTTTTGTGTGCATTTCCCGCATTAAAAATATTAACGCTAGCGCTCATTTATAACGTATCTGCCGCTGTAATGCAGCCATTAGGCGATAGCCCGGTCGTAGGCTGTTTGAAGACGGTGGGTAAAAGTATGATTTACGTGTTTGCTGCACTTGCGGCAGTTAGCTTAATGTTCTTTCTTGCGATTACGATCTTGTTAACAGCCGGGAATGTAACTGTCATGATGCGTTAGGGGGGGATACGCATGACGTGGCTTAGCCAATGGCTAAAGGAAATCATCATGGTCATTTTATTAGCGACCTTTATTGATTTACTGCTGCCTAATCGCACGATGCAGCGTTATGTAAAACTGATGATGAGTCTGATCATCTTACTGATCCTGCTCTCTCCGATTATGAAGCTCTTTGACGCGAACATTACAGATGAATTGGCGCAGCAATGGGACCAGGCATCAGCGGCAACACCTGGCACTTACGCATCATTAACCTCCATTCAGCGCGAAGCTAACCGGATAAAAGCGAAGCGTGACGAACAAGTGATGTCCTATGCGGCTGCGCAGCTCGAGACGAATATGAAGAAACAATTAAATGATACTTTGGCCTCACCGTCAACTGGCAATCTAAGCGGAGGCGCTCGATCGGAGGGGGCAGAGACTGTTATTGCACAGTCAAAGCTCATATTCCAAGTGGTTGCCGTGCAGGTGGAATTAACTAGTCGACCTAATCAGGAGCAGCCAACAATCGACATGATACGCATTCAAATGAAGCCAGCCCAGAGAGCAGAAATACAACATGAAACGTTACCAGTAATGGCCCCAGAACACAGTGCTATTAACCAGGTGGAACCTGTCGAGACCGTGTCGAATGTTACCGTACAATCGGTAAGTTCTAATAATAATACACATAAAAAACAACTCGACAATCAAGTTCAACCCCTTAATGAAAACGATGAACGCCAGGCGGTTGAAGGGCTAGTTAAACAGCAATTGTCGCAGCAATGGGTCGTATTGCCGGAACAGATCCATATCGAATGGCAAACGTAGCTCATAAAAAAGTGTACGAGTTCGCATATAGCAGTCATAAATTTGAACAAGCAGCGTATAGGTGAAATGAGGACAAGTAAACGCAAGTCCATCACGTGAAAGGGCGGTTGAGTGCATTGGCGAAATGGCTGCAGAAAATTGAATCCCTACTTGGCAGTGGACCGAACGGGTCCAAAAAGTTGCATACGTTCCGCTTGCTGTTGCTGTTTGGCCTTATTGGCGCCGCGCTTGTCTTATTCAGCTCGTTTCGCTCCTTCGAAGGGGCAGGCAGTTGGCTAAAGGGCAACGTTGGCAGGGAACCGCCGACGGCGGGAGCCTTTCAAGCTGCTGATGGGCAGTCGAGTGAGCTGACTCCCACACCTGGCAACGCCTTTGATGCTATCGAGAAGTCCTTCGAAACAAGAATTCGGTCCATTCTGGAGGAGATTGTGGGTGTCGGACAGGTTGAGGTATTGGTAACGATTGATTCAACAGAAGAGATGGTTATCCAACGCAACAATAAAGATAGCCAGCAGGTAACGGAGGAGACCGATGCGAACGGGGGCAAGCGTCACACGACACAATATTCGCGTGATGGAGAAATTGTAATGACGGAACAGTCGAACAGTCATAGTCCAATCGTAACAAAACGGATCAAGCCCAAGGTGAGAGGAGTCGTCGTTGTTGCGAAAGGCGCAGAAAATGCAGTCGTCAAGCAATTAATAGTGGATGCGGTGGAAAAAGGATTAAATGTCCCGTCTTATCGAATCTCGGTCGTGCCGCGAAAAGTGGCGGAGTAAAGCAGTGAATGGCAAAGGAGGCCTTTTCTTATGAACACGAAAAGACAAACAATTTGGTTAGTATCTATGCTAAGCCTGATGGTTGTATTATCCGCCTATTACTTGTTTACGGAAGATACGACAAGTAAACAAACGGCAACTGGAACGCAAGCGGAGCAAGTGATTAAAGGTGACGCCACTGAAGTTGGGCAGCTTCCAAACGTGCAGATCACGGAAGTATCTGCTGGGGACAGCAACACGGCTGGCAAGGAACAGGCAAATGCAGGCGAAAAGAAAGGCACTGAGAATATCGCAAATGGAAATGCGGGCCATGATACACAAGATCCGACAGGTGCACCATCGCCTGCACCAGCTGATACATCTAAGTCAGTAGCAGGCAAGGAAGATACAAAGACCAATGAGGATGTGTTGAATGAAGCGGTTGCCGGTGGTGTAACCAAACGAAGCATGATCGAAGAAAAACAAATGGAAAGAAATGAGCAATATCAACAAAATATTGAGCGTTTACTCGGTATTATTAATGATACAACCAATATTACCGGTGATAAACTAACAAAAGCTTATGATGAGATGCATCAGCTTGACGAGCGTGAACAAAAAATTACAAACCTGGAGACCGAATTGCAGAAGGAATATGACAATGCAGTTATTACTCAGGATAATGACCGCTATAAAGTTGTCGTGCAGAGCGCGAAGCTGGAAGTGAAGCAGGCCGTTGATATTATGGATAAATTAATAAAAGAATTAAATGTAACACAGGACAAAATAAGTGTTCAGTATGTGTCCGAATAAAGCGATAACATGCACCTTAAATACAAAGGTTGGCAAAGCCCAGTTCCAAACTGGGCTCTTTCTATTTATTGAGGTTGTGATATAATACATACGTCTATGTAGATTGTCCATATGTAAAGTCCTTACGGATACATACTTTCACGAGGAGTGAATGAATTGTTCAAAATTAGTGAGATTAAAGAGCTGGTAAAATTGTTGGACCAGACTTCGGTCCATGAGCTCGAAGTAGAAAACGAAGGCTTCCGCCTATCCATTCGTAAGCCGGGCAAGACAGAGGTTGTAACTGTTCAAACGGCACCAACGACACATACATATACGCCAGTCCCAGCAACTATTCCTGTAACTGCGGCTGCTGAGGCAACTGCAGCAAATCCGGCGCCAAGTACAGATGCTGCATCTGCTCAAGCAGGACTCCACAAGATCGTATCCCCTATGGTAGGTACGTTTTATGCTTCGCCGTCTCCTGAGGCAGGTGCCTTCGTGAAGACGGGAGACCGGGTGAACGAGCGTTCCGTTGTTTGTATTCTTGAAGCGATGAAACTTATGAACGAGCTTGAAGCAGAGGTATCAGGCGAGATCGTACAGATTCTAGTCGAGAACGGACAACTAGTAGAATACGGACAACCACTGTTCTTGGTAAAGCCTGAGTAAAGAAGGCTGACTAGTTAATTCGGATAAACCAAGAGGAGGTTGAACGATGAAGTTTCAGAAAGTGCTCGTCGCGAACCGCGGAGAAATTGCCGTACGTATTATTCGCGCGTGCCGTGAACTAGGAATTACAACAGTAGCTGTTTACTCGGAAGCGGATCGCGACGCCCTTCATGTTCGTCTGGCGGATGAGGCCTACTGTATTGGACCAACGGCGTCCAAGGACAGCTACTTGAATTTTACCAACTTAATGAGTGTGGCAACACTTACAGAGTGTGACGCTGTACATCCTGGTTACGGGTTTTTGGCGGAAAATGCTGACTTTGCCGAGATTTGCAGTTCATGCGGCATTACATTTATTGGCCCCTCTGCTGATGCAATTGAGCGTATGGGTGACAAGGCAGTTGCCAAGCAGACGATGAAGGATGCGGGCGTACCGGTTATTCCGGGATCTGACGGTCTTGTTGAGGATATTGAAGATGCAATTATGATTGCACGTGATATCGGCTATCCTGTCATCATTAAAGCAACAGCAGGCGGCGGCGGTAAAGGTATTCGGATTGCAGATGATGAATCATCTCTGTTGAAGCAGATGAAGACCGCTCAGCAAGAAGCTGAGAAAGCATTTGGCAATTCAGGTGTCTATCTGGAGAAGTTCTTGACGGGTATGAAGCATGTCGAGATCCAGATCGTAGCTGACAAGCATGGAAACGTCGTTCATCTAGGCGAGCGGGATTGCTCGGTACAACGTCGCAGACAGAAACTTGTGGAAGAGGCACCATGTCCTGTTCTGAGCGAGGAAACACGTAACCAAATGGGTGACGCTGCGGTTCGTGCGGCATTGGCTGTTAACTATTCAGGAGCTGGTACGCTAGAATTTTTGCTGGCACCGGACGGACAGTTCTATTTTATGGAAATGAATACCCGCATACAGGTTGAACATCCGGTTACAGAGATGGTTACTGGTGTGGATATTATTAAAGAAATGATTATGGTGGCTCAAGGTGAACAGCTTTCTGTCAGACAGGATGAGATCACGATTAACGGGTGGGCGATCGAGTGCCGTATTAATGCGGAAGATCCGGATCGCAACTTTATGCCGTCTCCAGGGCAGATTACGTTTTATTTGCCAGCAGGAGGCATAGGTGTTCGTGTGGATAGTGCTGCTTTCCAAGGATATACAATCTCTCCGTTCTACGACTCTATGATTGCCAAGCTTATCGTGTGGGCGCCAACAAGACTAGAAGCGATTGAGCGCATGAAGCGAGCTCTGGCTGAATTTGCTATCGAAGGTATTTATACAACGATTCCATTCCATATGCGATTGTTGCAGCATCCAACTTTCATTCGTGGCGATTTTGACATCAAGTTTCTAGAGGAAAATGAGGTATAATGGTTTACACCGATCAGTTGTTTGTCATAAAATTGGACAAATGATATAGTTATGAATAATAGGTGGACAGGATTATATCTCCATACATGAATAGTAAGGAGTGATAATGGATGAATCAAACGATTATTCCGGATTTCGAACGTACAGACTTAGGTAATATTCAAATTGCACCAGAGGTTATTGAAGTGATTGCAGGTCTTGCTACCATTGAGGTAGAGGGCGTAGCAGGCATGAGCGGAGGCTTTGCCGGTGGTATCGCTGAATTGCTTGGCCGCAAGAACTTATCAAAAGGCGTTAAGGTGGAAGTCGGTCAACGCGAGGCGGCAGTTGATGTATCGATCATCGTCGAATATGGCAACCGCATCCCTGAGGTGGCGTCTAACATTCAGAACAATGTAAAACGTTCCATCGAGATGATGACTGGCCTTCATGTGGTAGAAGTGAATGTGCATGTGCATGATGTTCACTTTAAGTCGCAGGAGAAGCCGGAAGAGCCGGACAATTCTTCGCGCGTTAAATAGTGCTGGATGAGAGAACCCCCTCCATATGGCAGGGGGTTACCTGTAATTCAACAAGGAGGCGCGGCAATATGGGTAGAATCTTTGACAGGCTGCTGTTGTTTCTATACAGCATCGTAATCGGCACGTTGTCCGTGGCAGCTATTATTGTAGCAAGCGGCCTGCTGCCTGATCTTATCGTTTTGAACCTGCCGGATGGTATGTTAATTACGGTTATTACTGTAGCTGCGGTTCTGTTCTTGATAAGCATCCGCTTTTTCTATGTTTCGGTTCGACGAGAGCGCACTTCACTGCCATCGATCGATCAGCGTACAGAAATTGGTGATATTAAGATCTCACTTGAGACCATTGAGAATGTAGCATTAAAGGCGGCAGGACGAGTACGTGGTGTTAAGGATCTTAAAGCGCGTATCCGCGCAAATGACGCAGGGTTGGATATTATGATCCGTGCCATCGTAGATGGGGAGAACGCTATTCCTGGCATTACGGAGGAAGTTCAGCGCAACGTTCGTGACTATGTACATGAGATTACCGGAATTCCAGTATCTTACGTGTCCGTTTACGTCGCGAATGTAGTGCAGACGCAGACGTTTAAGGCACGTGTTGAATAGGTGGTGAACTTCCGATGTGGAAACAATTGTGGGAGAGTCACAGTGGACGAATCATCGGTATAGCAGCTGGGATCGGATTAGGTCTAGTGTATTTATTCGTTGGGTTTTGGGACATGCTCTTTGTTGCGCTGCTCGTATTTATCGGTTATTCCGTTGGCAAGCATAAAGATATGGACTTAGGCCCCATGATACCGTGGCAGCGAATGCGTGTGTGGCTGTCCGATCACTGGAGATGGTTGAAGTAGTCCTATGGACGCTCCGAACGACTGTGGCACCGCCGGTCAACCGACGGGGAGCTAATCGGGGCGGGCATAGGATTTTTTCATGGTCGAGCCATAAGGATGTTCCCCGACATATCAAGTAATCATTTGGCAGCAGAAATAAAACATTGATGATATAGCGCATCGACTGCTGGGACATCATGTTGATAAGAGCGCAGGAGGAACAAAGATGAAAAGACGTATCGCGAGAGAAATGGCCATTCAAAGCTTGTACCAATTAGAAATGACAGGGATTACACCTGAACAAGCGGTCGAAATGGTCGTGGATGAAGCGAAGCAAGAGGACAATGAGACGGGTGTAGAGGCAAAGGATGCCTCCGCCATGCGTGAACATGTACTGACATGGGTGCATGAGACTTGGGCGAAGCGCGAGGACATTGACTTTGTTTTGACAGGGTATTTGAAAGGCTGGCAGGTAGATCGACTTTCAAGAGTAGATCGTCAAATATTGCGCCTTGCCAGTTACGAATTATTATACCGTGATGATGTACCACCAAAAGTAATCGTGAACGAAGCAGTTGTATTGGCGAAGCATTTTGGTACGGATGAGTCAGGCAAGTTCGTAAACGGTGTATTAGGACAAATGCTGCGTGACCGCAATCCTTCGGAAGCGATTTCGGAAACGGAAACAGGCGAAGGCGCAACTTCTGGTACAAAACCAGATGTAGAAGCTGGTGCTGTAGAACAAGAATAAGTGTTTGAGTTAAGTTTGACATGGTTTGCTTGAATTAAGCAAGGAAGGGCATTTGGTGTTCTAACGTGTGTTAACATAGATGTATTTCTATTGTTGATCGTGCTTCATGTTGTAATAGATAACGATTTGCATTGGGGGAGAGAACATGACTGGTTCTTTGATGAATGGTAAAACGGTATCAGCAGCTATGCGTGAAGAAATGAAACAAGAAGTGGACAGATTGACAGCAAAAGGTGTTCAGCCTGGACTTGCTGTTGTATTGGTCGGAGAAGATGCGGCATCACAGGTGTATGTGAACAGTAAGCATAAGACTTGTTTGGAGCTAGGTTATTACTCAGAAGTACACCGACTCCCAGCAGATACGACGGAATCTGATCTTCTGGCACTTATTGAGACACTGAATGGACAGTCTACGATTCATGGTATTCTGGTTCAGCTTCCTTTGCCTAAGCATATCAACGAAAAAGCTGTAATCGATGCAATTGCGGTTGCCAAAGATGTGGATGGCTTTCATCCAGTAAGTGTCGGCAATCTGGTTATTGGAGACGAGTCTTTATTACCATGTACGCCTGCAGGTGTTATTGAACTGTTGAAGCGTCATGAAGTAGACATTGCAGGCAAACATGCGGTTGTCATCGGGCGCAGCAATATTGTGGGCAAACCAGTGTCCTTGCTGCTTCAGCGAGAGAATGCAACTGTTACAATGTGTCATTCACGCACCGCCAACATGAAGGAATTGACGCGTCAAGCGGACATTCTTGTTGTTGCGATTGGTCGCGCCAATTTTGTAGATCGTTCCTTCCTTAAGCCAGGTGTTGTTGTGATTGACGTAGGCATGAATCGGCTTGAAAACGGCAAGCTTGCAGGTGATGTTGATTTTGAAGATGTCAAAGATCTGTGTGATTGGATCACGCCTGTTCCAGGTGGTGTAGGTCCGATGACGATTACGATGCTCATGTACAATACACTTAAAGCAGCAAAGCGGATTCATCATTTAACGTAACAGATATATGATGTATACAGAAATGCAGGGTGATAGCGGTGAAGGACTACCGGGTATCACCCTGTGTCTTACTTATAAGGCGGGAGGATGTTGATGTCACGTACAGATGAACAGCGAATTATGTCCGTTAAGGATCTCAATCGATACATTCGTATGAAACTGGATGGCGATGAACGCATGCAGGATATTTGGCTGCGCGGAGAGATATCCAACTTTACGCATCATTCCAGCGGCCATATGTACTTTACATTGAAGGATGCAGACAGTCGAATTAAAGCGATTATGTTTGCATCCAACAATCAAAAGCTACCGTTCCGGCCGAAGGAAGGTACGCGAGTAGTCGCAAATGGCTATGTGACCGTGTATGAGCGTGATGGACAGTATCAGTTCTATGCACAGCAGATGCAGCCTGATGGAATTGGCAGCTTGTATTTGGCCTATGAGCAGTTAAAGCAGAAGCTTCAGGGCGAGGGCTTGTTTGACGAGGGGCGCAAAAGACCGCTGCCGACTTTTCCTAGAGCGATTGGTGTTGTAACTTCGCCAACAGGAGCCGCCGTGCGTGATATTTTAACAACACTTCATCGTAGACAACCAGGAATGACCGTACTGGTCTATCCGGTATTGGTACAAGGCAAGCAAGCAGCCTCTTCAATCGCGCATGCAATACATGCTCTAAACCGCCATGGTGAAGTGGATGTGATTATTGCAGGTAGAGGCGGCGGCTCATTGGAAGAACTATGGGCATTTAACGAAGAGGTTGTAGCACGGGCGATCTCAGAATCACATATTCCTGTTATTTCTGCGGTTGGTCATGAGACGGATTTTACGATTGCTGATTTTGTTGCGGATTTACGGGCACCAACACCAACAGCGGCAGCCGAGCTGGCTGTTCCTCATCAGGAGGACCTTAAGCAGCATTTGCATCACCTGAATCGACGACTAAAGCAGGCGATGCAGCGTAATCTTGCGATACAGCAAGAGCGCCTGTTACGAGTACAGCAATCACCTGTCATTCGGAAGCCGAAACAAAGCGTACAACAGTACCGGGAGAGATTAGCACGCTGGAATGAACGATTGTTAAACAGAGGCAAGTTGTCTGTCGTTAGTGCAGAACATCGTCTACATTCAGCAACCGCAAGATTGCGTGAGCAATCACCGCTGCATCAGACCAAGATGGCGAGATCACGTCTTGTCACAAATTCCAAGCAGCTTCGTTCTCTTATGAGCAGCATCGTCAACAAGCAGCAGATGCAGCTTCACGGGGCCATGCGTCAACTTGATGCATTAAGTCCGCTTAAAGTAATGTCAAGAGGATACAGCCTGGTATATGATGAACAGGAAAATAGACTTATTAAGCAAGTTGCAGACGTGCAGCTTGGTGATATTATAAAAGTTAAAGTGACGGACGGGCAGCTCAATTGCCAGGTATGGTCCATGAAAGGGAGAGAAGACGATGAGTCATGATACGGAACAAGTACAAGCCATGTCCTTTGAAGCTGCGATGGAACGCTTAGAGCACATCGTCAACCAGTTGGAAAGTGGAGATGTTCCCTTAGAGCAAGCGATTGAGTTATTCCAAGAAGGGATGATGCTGTCGAAGAACTGCTCATCCAAGCTGGAACAGGTTGAGCGCAAAATCGAAATGCTGACAGAACAAGACGGAGAATGGCAGAGACAAGCGTTTCAACCGGAAGCAGGTGACCTGATTGAATAACGCCGAAGCAAATCTGGCATTGGAACACTATCTGAAGTCACGGGTAAGCGAGATTGAGGAAGCGCTTCCGAAGACTATTCCCGTAGATTGGTTATTTCCTGACAATCTAAAGGAATCGATGATGTATTCGTTAATGGCCGGAGGAAAGCGGCTGCGCCCCGTGTTTGTGTTAGCAGCTTGTGAGAGCTTGGGGGGCAACGTGCAATCGGCAATGCCTGTAGCTTGTGCGGTAGAAATGATTCACACCTATTCATTAGTTCACGACGATCTGCCAGCGATGGACAATGATGATTATCGTCGTGGCAAGCTGACTAATCATAAAGTACATGGGGAAGCGATGGCGATCCTCGCCGGTGACGGGCTGCTCACCCATGCATTTTATAGTGTGACCCAAGCAACTCGTCAGTATGGTGTGCCAGCAGATATCATCTTAACGGTAGCTGAGGAACTGTCTTATTATTCGGGAATGATAGGGATGGTCGGCGGACAAGCTGCTGATATGCTAGGCGAGCAAGGCGTTACTTCAATTCAACAGCTTGAATATATACATCTGCACAAGACAAGTGATCTGATTGTTTTTTCCCTTCGTGCGGGTGCAAGAATAGGCGGTGCTAACGAGCAGCAGATTGCCGCGCTGACCGAATTCGGCAGAAAGCTTGGCCTTGCATTTCAGATTCAGGATGACATACTGGATATTATTGGTGATGAAACATTGCTCGGCAAACAAAAAGGCAGCGATGAAAAGAGCGGCAAGGTAACCTATCCTTTCTTTATTGGACTGGATGCGTCTAAAGCGGAAGTCGCACGATTGACGCATGAGGCGAAATCAGCTGTTGTGGATGCTAACTTACCATATCCAGCAAGACTGTTGGAACTGGCTGACTATTTGATGAACCGAGTGTATTAATGGAATGAACAACTAGTGGATTAAGTTTCGAAGTGCAGCTGCTCATGTGTTATAATAAGCGGGTACCTTTTATGCGAGAACTTTTACATGAAGTGGTGTATATATAGACAGGTTTTAATTCTGGGATAAGAGTTTAAAATAACCACATTAGAGATGAATATGACATGTGAAATACACCAACCAGGTAGTGCATCATCATCAAATGAACCAACGAAAGCGAGGGAAAACCCGTGCTGCTCGAACAGATAAATCAACCTAGTGATCTGAAGCGGCTGACGGTGGATCAACTGCCAGCGCTCGCCGAAGAGATTCGCCAATTCCTCATCGAGAAGCTGTCTGCCACTGGCGGGCATTTGGCACCTAATTTGGGCGTGGTAGAACTTACAATCGTCCTTCATTATTTGTACAATAGTCCGAACGACAAGTTTTTATTTGATGTTGGACATCAATCATATGTTCACAAAATATTGACCGGTCGCAAGGATAAATTTGATACACTCCGGCAGTACAAAGGCCTGTGCGGATTTATTAAGCGCTCTGAGAGCGAGCATGATGTATGGGAAGCAGGCCATAGCAGCACATCGTTATCTGCAGCAATGGGGATGGCGCTGTCGCGTGACCTAAAGGGTGAGGACAATAAGGTTGTCGCCATAATCGGGGATGGTGCTTTAACCGGAGGTATGGCTCTGGAGGCCCTCAATCATATTGGCCATGAGAAGAGAAATTTAATGGTCGTGCTAAATGATAATGAAATGTCTATTGCGCCTAATGTAGGGGCTCTTCATAATTATTTGAGCAAGATCCGCTCAGACCGTACGTATGTAAAAGCAAAGGAAGAAGTAGAGCAGCTTTTGAAGAAAATACCGGCCATCGGCGACAAGCTTGCCAAAACAGCTGAACGGATGAAGGACGGTTTAAAATATTTAGTTGTTTCAGGTATGTTATTTGAAGAGTTTGGCCTGACATATTTGGGCCCTGTAGATGGGCATGACATCAAGAAACTTATTGATACATTTGATCAAGCAGATCGTGTTGAGGGTCCTGTGCTTGTGCATGTCATTACCCGCAAAGGCAAAGGGTACTCGCCTGCGGAAGCGGATTCGCACAAGTGGCATGGTATCACGCCTTACAAGATTGAATCTGGTCAAGTTGTAAAGGCAGTCGGCAATCCCATGTATACAGAAGTGTTTGGCAATGCGTTGATTGAGCTTGCAGCGCAGGACGAACGAATTGTTGCGGTAACACCTGCTATGCCAGGCGGCTCAGGCCTGTTGCAGTTTGCGGAGAAGTTCCCAGGTCGGATGATAGACGTAGGTATCGCTGAACAGCATGCAGCAACCATGTGTGCTGCACTTGCGCTGGAGGGCATGAAGCCTGTCTACGCGGTATACTCAACGTTCTTGCAACGCGCCTATGATCAAATCGTCCATGATATTTGCCGTCAGGATGCAAATGTCATTTTTGCAATTGATCGTGCCGGATTCGTCGGTCCGGACGGGGAGACTCATCAAGGAATATACGATATCGCGTATATGCGTCATATTCCGAATATCGTGCTGATGATGCCTAAAGACGAAAACGAGCTGCGACACATGATGAAGACAGCTGTGGAATACAATGATGGACCTATTGCCGTGCGTTATCCACGTATTAACGGTGTCGGTGTGGAATTTGACCAAGAACTTCATTCAATTCCAATTGGAAGTTGGGAAGTCGTTCGTCAGGGAGAGAATGCAGTTGTGCTTGCTGTCGGACCCATGATCCAGGTGGCAGAGGAAGCCGCCGAGTTGCTGCGACGTGATGGTATACAGCTGCGCGTCATTAACGCCCGTTTCATTAAGCCGCTTGATGAAACGATGCTGTTGCAGCTTGCCAAGGAGCATTTGCCAATGGTCGTATTGGAAGAAGCTTGTACCAAGGGCGGGCTTGGCAGCAGCGTGCTGGAGTTTTATGCAGAGCGACATATTTATAATCAAATGATCACCCCAATTGGTGTACCGGACTATTTTGTTGAACATGGAAGTATTAAGCAGCAGCGCGAAGAAGTCGGCTTGACTGCGGATCGGGTTGCCAACGAGCTAAGAACGATGTTGTTTTCGCGTGGTGACAATCGTTTGACACGCGCGTAACGTAATCATGACAAGACAGGAGCAAGGGCATGTCAACACCGAAAGAACGCATAGATGTGCTGCTCGTCGAGCAAGCCTTCTATGAAAGCCGCGAAAAGGCTAAAGCCGCTATAATGGCGGGACTTGTCTATGCGGACGGAGAAAGAATCGAGAAGGCGGGTATGAAAGTACCTCGTGCTGTCTCCATTCATGTGAAGGGGGCGCCGCACCCTTATGTAGGACGCGGCGGCCTAAAACTGGAAAAGGCTATCCAGCATTTTGATCTTGCTCTGCAAGACGCGACGATGATTGATATTGGCGCTTCAACTGGAGGATTTACCGATTGTGCACTCCAGAACGGTGCTGCTATGGTATATGCCGTAGATGTTGGATACAATCAATTGGATTGGTCCTTGCGGAACGATGAACGTGTAAAAGTGATGGAGCGTACGAATTTCCGTTACGTCGAAAGAGAACATCTTGAGGGACCTCAGCCGGATTTTGCATCGATTGATGTTTCCTTTATCTCCTTGAAACTTATATTGCCGCCTTTGCGGGCTCTGATTACACGTCCAGGACGTATTGTCGCCTTAATTAAGCCGCAATTTGAAGCAGGTAGGGAGAAAGTTGGAAAGTCAGGAGTTGTAAGAGATCCGGCTACGCACGAAGCTGTACTGCGTGACATTCTCGACTTCGGAACCGAGATGGGCTTCGCGTTGCAGGGCCTAACGTTTTCCCCTATTACGGGAGGCGAAGGAAATATAGAATTTCTGGCGTATTGGATCGTGCCGGATGTATCAAGCGAAAGCCAGGCTGTAACGGTGTCCCGCGATTACATTGCACAAGTTGTCAAGGATGCCAATCAGAAATTTCGCGTTTCTTCTTGACGACTAAGCAGTCATTTCAGAAATGTGTATTAGACGAAACCCATCCGTAAAGGGACAAGCATCCAACGGATGGGTTTTCTTTTGCTGTTTACCCCCTTTTTCCTATACAATGGACATATACAGCAGATTGAAGCCATTTCACATAACTATGAACCATTATCATGTACCTCTAATTAAGGATGGTGTAGGCATGAGGGGCGACTATGCCGTATTGTGGTTTATTATTATTGGACTTGTTGTATGGGGCGTCTTCGCCAGCAGGCGTGCCTTGTTCCGGTCAGAGCCTATGGAGCAAATATATTTGTCCGACCATTATGTTCATGACGATGAGACAGAGCGCTTGCTTGAACAGGAAGGTTATGAGATTGTTGGCGGCAAGTTCTCGGTGCCCATACGAATTCGTGTTGATGAGCATGAAGAACTGAGTTCCCGATTGTGGGTAGACTTGATAGTGCGGCAAAATGAGGACTGGTACGTCGTACGATGTGCAAGAGAACGAATGCAGTTGGATTGGACGGCGAGTGGTATCCGCAAGTTATGGACCACGTACTTTCTTGCATTCCCGGATTGTGCAGGGGTTGTCATTGTTGATATGGCGGAACGTAGTGTCAGAGTCATTCGTATGGATGTAGGAGAGCCGAGTGGTTCCAGCGAATAAATAGTCAAGTGTATAGAGCTTAATACTGGTTTTGGAGGGTCTTCATGAAAGGTCAAAGGCATATTAAAATTAGAGAGATTGTAATGAATAACGATATTGAGACGCAGGATGAACTGGTTGATTCCTTAAGGAAGGCTGGTTTTCATGTCACGCAAGCGACAGTGTCAAGGGATATGAAGGAACTCCATTTAATAAAAGTACCGATGGATAATGGCCGTTATAAGTACTCTTTGCCGATCGATCAGCGGTTTAACCCGGCTCAGAAGCTGAAGCGGGCCCTGCTTGATAACTTTGTTAGTGTAGACCGGGCAGAGAATCTTGTGGTAATCAAATGTTTGCCGGGAACGGCTAATGCAATAGCGGTACTGATGGATGCGATTGAGTGGCCTGAGATTCTAGGAACCGTGTGCGGTGATGACACGATTCTGATCATCAGTCGGACGAAGGACACTGGGCAAGGTGTTGTGGATCAAGTGATGAGTTACATTTCATAATCATATGCAAAGATAGGGCATAGGAGGGGATGCCGGGATGTTAGTAGCATTGTCAATCCGTCACTTGGCGGTTATCGAAGCGGTGCAGTTGCATTTTCATAAAGGGTTTCATGTGCTTACGGGGGAGACAGGGGCAGGTAAATCCATAATTATTGATGCGCTGAGCCTCATTGCAGGCGCAAGGGGCTCTTCGGACTTTGTCAGATACGGGTGCGAACGTGCAGAAGTGGAAGCCTCGTTTGAACTTGACGATGATCATCCCGTATGGGATACAGTCGACAGGCTTGGCATTAATGCGTCCCGGGATGAATTACTGATCATCAGACGTGAACTGACGGCGCAAGGCAAGAGCTTCTGTCGGATGAATGGACAGATGGTGAACTTAACGATGCTGCGCGAAGTTGGTGAAATGCTGATAAACATTCATGGTCAACATGAGCATCAATCGCTCTTGAAGGTGGACAAGCATCTGGATTGGCTCGATGCATACGGCGGGGAATCATTATCTGAGGTGAAACGGCGATATACGGCGCAGTACAATCGATATAAAGAAGTCCGGCGTGAAGTGGAACAGTTAAAGCAGACCAGTCAGCAAACGTATCAAATGTTAGATTTGTACCGTTTTCAAATCGAGGAGCTGTCGTCTGCACAGCTAAAATTAGGTGAAGATGAATGGTTGGCGGAAGAAAAGCGTAAACTAACCAATGCCGAAAAACTTATGGATAATGTCAATGGCGCATATGAAAAATTGTATGGTCAAGGGGCAATGGACGCGGTTAGCTTAGCTGTTGACCGATTGGAGCAGATTGTTCCGGTAGACCCTGAACAATTTCAACCGATTGTGGAGCAATTGCAAAACGCTTTTTATCAATTGGAGGATGCTGCTTTCCAACTGCGTGATTATCGTGAGCAGATTGAATTTAATCCTACACGATTGGAACAAATTGAAGATCGATTAGATCACATCATCGGACTAAAGCGGAAATACGGGTCAACAATTGAAGCTATGCTGCAGCACCTTGAGCACATTCAAGGTGAGGTGGACAAGCTGGAAAATAAAGACGAACGGATCGAGAAATTAGAAAAAGAACAGGCAATCCAGCTTGAGGAAGCGATCTTGTTAGCAAGTGAGCTTAGTGATTTACGGAAGCGGCTTGCTGCTGAATTGACGCTTCGGATCGAGAGCGAGTTAAAGCATCTTCATATGGAAAGAACACGGCTTGGTGTTCGAATCGATCTTCTTCAGGATAACCAAGGCGTAGATGTAGATGGTGTAGCTACTCGTTTGACTAAGAAGGGATGGGATGATGTTGAGTTCCTTATTTCCCCCAATCCAGGTGAGCCGCTGCGTCCGCTGCATAAGATTGCGTCTGGCGGTGAGCTGTCGCGCATAATGCTGGCGCTAAAAACCATATTTGCAGAAGTTGATCGTATCCCAGTTCTTATCTTTGATGAGGTGGATACAGGGGTTAGTGGTCGGGCTGCTCAGGCTATCGCGGAGAAGCTTGCCGAAGTGGCTGGAAGTGGGCAAGTATTTGCCATAACCCATTTGCCACAAGTGGCTTGTATGGCTGATCATCAGTATTACATCGAGAAACGGGTCCTGGACGAACGTACGTCTACTTATGTGACCGAACTGGACGAAGATGGACGGGTACAGGAGCTCGCGCGTATGCTTGGCGGGGTGGAAGTTACGGAAAAAACAGTACATCATGCTCAAGAAATGCTTAAATTGGCTGAACGTCAAAAAGGTGCTTAAAATCAAGGTTTTGAGGAATCATTTTCACTTATAAAAGGTTGGGGTCAAGGTTAACTTAATGTTACGATTAAGGGCCATTCCCTTAAACGTCAAAGCTTCGAAGCAAAGGAGTGTGGACACCTTTGAACCCCAACATTAAACGGCTGCTAGGTCTTGTGCTTGTTCTGATCATTAGTATCGGCTGCACAACAACCCCATTTCGCACTTATGCTGCATTACCAAGCGAATTACGTTTATTTGAAGGGCAACAAAAACAGCTACATCTGGTAATGCCAGTAATGGCAAATGCAACGGTTGACCGTCCTGACATTTTACAGGTCAATGGCAAACGTACGGCAGCGTTGAATGTGTCTCTTCGTCAGCCGCTCTCGCTCTCGACTTCACAAGCAGGACAGGCAAAGCTGAAGTTGAAGCTGTTTAATCGGATTCCACTTAAGACACTGAAAGTAAATGTCGTGCCGGATTTACGAGTTATCCCGGGTGGGCAAACGATTGGTGTAAAAGTGAAATCTGACGGCATCTTAGTAGTTGGTCATCATCTGGTAAAAGTAAGTGAAGAACGTAAATTATCACCCGGAGAAGATGCAGGTGTTCAACTTGGTGATCTTATTGTGCGTATGAATGGAACCCGTATTCAGGATGTGTCCAAAGTTGCGGAGATTGTACGTCAGGCAGGAGAAGCAGATAAAGCCTTGGAATTAGTCATACGTCGTGGTGCCAATGAAGTGCAGACAAAGCTGCAGCCTGCGTATGATGCTGAGGATAAGCTCTGGCGCCTTGGTCTCTATATTCGCGATTCAGCAGCAGGTGTAGGAACATTAACATTTTACGCACCTGATCAGGGCGTATATGGGGCTCTAGGACATGTAATTACTGATATGGATACGCAAACACCAATTGTGGTTGGCAAAGGTGAGATCGTACAGTCCAATGTAACCTCTATTTCCAAAAGTCAAAATGGCGAGCCGGGCGAAAAAAGAGCTCAGTTTGTAAAAGAGAGCAGAGTTCTAGGCAATGTGGAGCGAAATACACCGTTTGGAATTTTTGGAAAAATGACTGCGAATCCAGAACATAGTGTCTTTACGGAGCCGATTCCAATTGGCTTTAATGAAGAAGTGCAGGAAGGGCCTGCTGAAATGCTGACAGTTGTGAATGGACAGCAGGTCGAACGTTTCAAGATTGAGATCGTACATGTGACACGTCAGTCCGCGCCTGCAACAAAGGGAATGGTCATACGAATTACGGACCCGCGCTTGCTTCAAAAGACGGGTGGAATTGTTCAAGGAATGTCAGGCAGTCCAATTATTCAAAATAACAAGCTTATTGGAGCTGTGACTCACGTCTTTGTAAACAATCCAAGCTCGGGTTATGGTTGCTTTATCGAATGGATGTTGCAGGATGCAGGGGTAGTATTGTCTAATTCACAATGGTCACAACAAGGGAAGGTTCACGGCAATCGCGTGGACCTTTCTTTCGTTGTCGAAACATCACGAACAACCATGAAGCATGTTGAAAAACAAACGAAATTATAATTATAAATGTTTTATTGAGAAAAAGAAAGAAAAATTATATTCGACAGAAGGTATTTCATTTTAGATGTCGAATATCATAAACAAGAAAGAATTAACGCCACGTCACTTCAAAGCACAATAAGACGCGACGATTGCGAAACTTGTTTAAGGGAGGATCCTCAGTTGCAAAAGATTGAAGTATTATTAGCGGATGACAACCGAGAATTTACGAATTTGTTAGCGGATTTCTTGTCGGAGCAGGAAGATATGGTCGTCACGGGTGTTGCCTATAACGGCGAGGAAGTGCTCCAATTCCTGGAGCAGTCGAGAACTGTCCCCGACGTCCTTATTCTTGATATTATTATGCCTCATTTAGATGGTTTAGGAGTATTGGAACGATTACGCCAGCTTAATTTATCCCCGCAGCCTAAGATCATTATGCTTACTGCTTTTGGTCAGGAGAGTATTACACAACGTGCGGTTCAACTTGGTGCCTCTTACTACATATTAAAACCGTTTGACATGGATGTGTTAGCGAACCGAATTCGTCAGCTTGCCGGCTCTTCTTCGGCTCATATGATATCAAGTTCTAATGCAAGCTCGTTTATTACGAACTCTTCCTTGAAGTCCAACGTAGTGCCGCTGTCTAAGAGCAAGAACTTGGATGCGAATATTACAACAATTATTCATGAAATTGGCGTACCTGCTCATATTAAAGGATATCAGTATTTGCGTGAAGCCATCACAATGGTGTACAACAATATCGAGATTCTTGGCTCTATCACCAAGACACTGTACCCAGCCATTGCAGAGAAATACAAAACCACGCCATCCCGCGTTGAACGTGCGATTCGTCATGCGATTGAAGTCGCTTGGACACGTGGCAATATCGACAGCATCAGTCGATTATTCGGCTATACGATTAACATCAGCAAGTCGAAGCCAACCAACTCAGAATTCATTGCAATGGTTGCAGACAAGCTGAGAATTGAGCATAAGGTTAGCTGATAACGCTGCTCAGATACATTCTGAAATACATTGAACTTATCGGGGAAGAGATTTTCGAAGCTGGAACGTTAGATGTAAATGGAGGGCTATCCATGAAAACGTTATCTTCGCAAGCTAAATCGCCGCATCATGAGTCGAGTATTTATAAGCAGAACATGCGATTGAAATAGTGGCGGATGTGAAAGCAGGGCACATTCGCCCGCAACAATTCCTTTAGCAAGGAATTGTTTAATACCTGTCCAACTCGCGAATATATACCGCCGAATTTCCTCTTATGCTCAGACTTCTAGCTGCAATTCTCCTATGCGACTACTTATCTAAAATGACCTTATTCTTATTCAGTACGAATAATCGTAAAAATCGATCTCTAGCCAAGAACAATGGCGTTGTATCGTTGTATATTACATTAAGCCCCGTCATTAATAATGGCGGGGCTTAACATATGATTGCTTCAATGACATATTACATTAGCGTGCGTAAATTGACTAATTCTTTAGGGTTCTTACTAATTTTCCCATTTAGTAACCTTTTTCTGTTGTTTAAGTGAAGATGATAATTTATAACTCTACTTGCTTTGATATTTATACCAATCTAAGCACTTTAGACAGATTTATTTCATTTTATTATGGTATGCAACCCTCGACCAAAAATATATGGCACATCCTATCAATAGAAATGTCATTTGCACACCGGGCGTCCCCTTAGTAAACATGTCAAATAGTGCCCATCCCAGCAAGGCTACGGTATAAAATATAAATCCATTTTTTGTGGATTTCTCGTTTTGAAACTGTTCCATTTCATCTGCTTTGCGCAATTTCATCATAAGCTTCCCTTCATGAATATAAATTCGTTCATTTATAAAGCGTAAAAAATCATATAGCCCTCACATTAAATAACGTATATGGAGCAGTTTATTCTAAATTGGAAGAGGAGATAAATCTTAAATGTAAAACATACTTTACATCTTTTATTGTACTGTTTCTTTTCAAAATGTCAAATATATTTTACATTCCAACTATTTTCTCTGACGTGAAACATGAAAGTTTTGTGATTGCTATTTAATGATATGAATTTACTGGAATTTCTGTTGTGTGATATACTTACAAAAAATAACTATATATTTACTAAGATCAAATGGCGTGAACCGACGAAGCAGAAGACAACAGGTGGTGAGACGATGGGTGACATCATTGATTTCCTTTTCAGAATTTTTTACTTATTAATTAGTACAGTTTTTTGGGTGATCGTGAGTGCATTTGCTTGGATAGGGGTATTTATTAATACTATCAATCTACCGCTGTGGTTTGCTTGCATGAGCACCGGATGGATGATTGTTACTTTGTTCATTAAAAGGGATTTTAAAGAGGAACTGCTGCATTTTTTGGACTGAAATGTTTGTATAGATGCAACTAATCGTTAAGCAAGCGAGAATGAAGAAGCATGCTAGAGGTATATGAATAAGCTAGAGCAATAAATTGTAGGGGTGTCCCAAAAGTGTTCGGAGGCACGAAGAAGATCTCGTAATAATTAGCGAAATGCCCTCAAATTCCACATTGAAGTGGGATTTGAGGGCATTTTTATGCGTCAAATTCAGAGTCTAGTGAGTCCGAAAGATAATAAATGGGCTTTTGGGATAGCCCCTTTTATTCTGAATCCTTTTATTTCGGCTGCTCGTGAAATACATCAGCGATCAGTTGATAAGACTTAAGCTTGGCCTCAATATCATGGACCATAGTGACAATCATGATCTCGTCGGTTTGATAGGCTTCACTTATATCAAGCAGTTGTTGTTTCACTTGTCCGGGGGTACCGACGATCACCCGGTTACGAATATCTTGGAGCCGCATCCGTTCATATGCGGTATATGGATAATCTGTCGCCGTCTCCACAGAAGGAAATCCATTAGTTTGCTTGCCTTGTTCCAGCAATACAAATGTCAACTGCATGCTCCGTGCAAGCAGTTCAGCTTCTTCCTCGGTATCCGCACAAATGACGGATACGGTTATTAGTGTTTTTGGCGCCTCTTGATACAATGACGGCTTAAAGTGCTGACGGTAATAGCGCATCGTGTCTGTACCGCCATGTGGGTTAATGAAATGCGCGTAGGCATAGGCGGCTCCTTGCTCGGCTGCTACAATGGCGCTGTCACCGCTCGAACCAAGCAGCCACAACACTGGCGCTGTCTCAATATAGGGTGCAGCGCGCAGTCCGGCAAAGCGATGCCCCTGCGGCAAGGAATCATGCAAATAGGCTGTTAAATCACGTATTTGCTCTGGATAACGATCTATGGATCTATGGATGTCCTCTTGCAGCGCACGTGAGGCAAGTGGTGTTCCGCCTGGAGCTCTGCCAACACCAACATCCATCCGTCCAGGGTATAACGCTTCAAGGACCTTAAAGTTCTCGGCTACTTTATAAGCGCTGTAGTGGGGGAGCATCACGCCGCCTGACCCAAGACGAATGTTACTAGTCTTGGCTCCGAGGTGTGAGAGCAGCACCTCGGGACTGGTCCCAGCAATGCCGCTGGAAGCATGATGCTCCGACACCCAGAATCGATGATAGCCGAGAGATTCTACATGCTTAGCCAGTCTAACTGTATCCCTTAGTGCGTCAGTAGGGGACTTGCCTTCAGGGATGAGTGATTGATCCAAAACACTTAACGTTATCACGGTGACTTCACCTCTAGGCATAAGATTTTGAAACGGAAATTCAACTTTTATTCATATATATACTATATTATATATAGTTTAAGAAAAAGTAAAAGCATCTGTATCGAAGATGATTTTTGTTGGACGGTTATTTATTATCCGTCCACAGGTGGAATTAAACCGTGGAGCGGCAGAAATTTGCGTCATTTAATGATAATCTTTCTCAAGAGACAATATTGCAGTATATAGGGTTGGGAGATGAGAACGTGCAGTCGAAAGGCAGTTTACGTAAACTTTTGGAATTAGCAGGCACACACCGCGTGCAGTTGTTTTGGTCGTGCCTGTTCTCCGTTATGAGTGCAGCACTAAGCCTGGTGCCCTATCTCATTGTATACCAGATGACAGTGGCGCTGCTGACTCCACCTGTAGATACGGGTGCGGTTTGGACGATGGTATGGATTGCGCTTGGAGCTGTTGTATTACGATTTGGCTTGCTTGCAGCATCCACGATTATTTCGCATACTGCAGCTTATCGGATTTTGTATTCGCTGCGAATTCAGCTGACCAACAAGCTTGCCAGCCTTTCACTAGGTTATTTTTCTGACCGGACAAGCGGGAAACTTAAAAAGATTATAGCGGAGGACGTAGAACGAATCGAGAATTTTATCGCTCACCACCTGCCTGATTTCGCTTCTTCTTTATTTACCCCCTTATTTACGGTTATCGTGCTATTTGCGATGGATTGGCGGCTTGCCCTGGCGGCACTTATTCCTATTCCGCTCGCTTTCTTCATGCAATCTACTATGTTTCGTGGACAGGGAGAAAGAATGAAAGAGTATCATCAGACATTAGAAGTGATGAATAGCACCATTCTCGAATATGTCCGTGCCATGCCAATTATTAAATCGTATCGTATGACCGTACAGTCTTTTGTCCGCTATCAAGATTCTGTTAACCAGTATACCTCATTCTGGATTCGGACATCACGGCGGCTTGCCCCTGTATACGCATTGTTTATGGTGATGATTGAGACAGGACTGCTGTTTATTCTGCCGGTTGGAATATGGCTCTATACGTCAGGTGATGTGTCGCTTGAGATATTGCTATTGTTCCTTATTCTTGGAGTTGGCTTTACTGCGCCAATCAAGCAAATTTCGGAGCTCGGCCATATGTTGAAAGCAAACATGGAAGGCGTTAATCGAATTGAGGACATTTTGCAAGAGGATGAAATTAAAGAGCCTGTAAATGCATTAATTCCTCAGCGTCACGATCTAGAGTTTGCTAACGTGCACTTCAGTTACGGCAAACAGCAGGTGCTGCACAATGTAAGCTTTAGGGCTGAAGAGGGGACGATTACTGCCTTTGTAGGGCCTTCGGGAGCAGGCAAGACAACGGCAGCACAGTTAATTGCACGTTTCTGGGATGTATCATCTGGATCAATTTGCATCGGTGGTGTGAATCTGAAGGATATGAAAACAGAAATATTAATGGACCGCATTGCCTTTGTATTCCAGGATGTATTTATGCTGAATGATTCAGTTTTGGAAAATATCCGCCTAGGCCGCAAAGAAGCAACGGACAGCGAAGTGTACGCAGCTGCAACTGCTGCACAGGCCCATACTTTTATAACGGAGCTGCCTGATGGTTATCGTACAGTGATCGGTGACGGTGGAATGCATCTAAGCGGAGGCGAACGTCAGCGCATTTCGATTGCACGAGCGATTTTGAAAAATGCGCCAATTCTAATATTGGATGAAGCAACTGCATTTGCAGATCCAGAGAATGAAGCCCATATTCAAGACGCATTAAGTGAGTTGCTGCCAGGTAAGACTGTAGTTGTCATCGCTCATCGTCTATCCACGATTACAGATGTGGATTGTATCATTGTATTTGAAGAGGGTAGAATTGCCGGCAGCGGCAAACACGAGGAACTGCTGCAGCACTGTGATACGTATCGTTCCTTATGGAAAGCGTATACGGCTGCGAGCGTATGGGTAGTAGGCGGAAAGGAGGCTTCACAGCATGCTTAATATGGTAAGAGCCGTTACAGGCGGTTCACTTGGCAAGCTCCGTCGCGCAGCATTATTTACTGTATTGGAAATGATATTTGCTAGTGTACCATACGGTATGCTGATTGTAGTCATTCATCAATTGTTCCATCCTCCACTGGATATGAAGCAAATCTGGTTATGCATTGGCATTATGATTGTTGCCTTTTTGCTGCAAGCCGTCTGTTCTGTAATAGGCTATCTGGATGCCATGATAACTGGGGCAAGTCTAATGCGAGACACAAGGCTGCGCCTGGGTGAGCATTTGCGTAAGCTGCCGATGGGCTATTTTGCACGTAAAGATAAGGGAGAGATTAGTCACACGCTGCTTAACAATGTAGATGAAGTTGAGAAAATATTAACCCATCTCTTTTCTAACATTGTAGGTGCTATTGCGATGCCATCAATTGTGGCTCTTTTTCTACTATGGTTGGATTGGCGGCTTGGCTTGGCGATGATCGTAGCGGTTCCGCTGGCACTTCCACTGCTGATTTGGTCGCAGCGCACCATTAATCGTGCTAGCCGCCGTCGTTTGTCGATGGTATCACATGCGAATTCAAGGCTGTTGGAATACATTCATGGCATTAAATTGTTCAAAGCGTACAATCAGACAGGTGAGAAGTTTGCCCGGATGCAGCAGGCAATGAAACAGCTTAGTGATGAGAGCATTAAGCTGGAGGCGACGGTTTCCCCAATCATTCTGTCATACGCCATTGTGCTGGAAGTTGGATTTATCGGCTTGTTATTATTGGGCAGTTATTTATTATTTGGAGGCACATTAGATGTGTCGGTATTTCTGATCTTTCTTATCATTAGCTTACGCTTCTACAATCCACTACGAATGGCTGGCGCTCATTTGGCAGAACTGCGTTATATGAGCAATGCAGGTGAACGAGTGAAAGAAGTACTAGAGGAACCCATGCTGCCAGAACCGATCATTTCTAGGACACCGCAACAATTTGGGATCGCGTTTCAGAACGTCCATTTCCAATATGACGGCAGGCCCGTGTTGTCTGGAATTAGCTTTTCGGTAGAACCTTGCAGCATGACGGCATTAGTCGGTGTATCCGGTTCCGGCAAATCCACGATCGCACATTTGATTGCCCGCTTTTGGGATGTAAAGAGCGGTTCGATCCAGATTGGCGGCATTGATGTACGCGAGATCGCTACTGACAGCTTGTATGCCTCCATCAGCATGGTCTTTCAAGATGTTGTCTTATTCAACGATACCGTGCTGAATAATATTAAAGTAGGCAATCCAAAGGCAATGTTCGAGCAGGTCGTACAAGCGGCCCAGTCTGCCAATTGCCATTCCTTTATTACGAGACTACCACAAGGGTACGACACTGTTATTAGTGAGGAAGGTTCGTCTTTATCGGGAGGAGAGAAACAGCGGTTGTCCATCGCACGAGCTATTTTGAAAGATGCACCGATTGTACTGCTGGATGAAGCGACGGCCTCACTTGATTCGGAAAACGAGCTTTATATCCAGCAAGCGATACAAGCGCTTGTTCGCTCCAAGACGGTCGTGGTGATCGCCCATCGCCTTAAAACGATCCGCAACGCCGATCAGATCATTGTAATTGAGAATGGCCAAGTAGCGGAAGCGGGCACCCATTCAGAATTAATAAATGACATGGGGATATACAATCGATTGTGGAATGAACAGCAAAAGGCAGGCGGCTGGAAAATGAGTAAAGCAGCTTATAAAGGTTAGTCAAAAATAGTGTTGATGCTGTCCAATTAATCGCCCGTTAACTCCAACCAGCTTGGAGACGGGCTTTTTTTGTTATACTCCCCTTTCAGAATTCCTATTTAATGGTATGATTAGCAAGGAGATATGACCTAGGTTGATATGAGATGAAACGGAGTGTTGACGCATCTTGCGACGAATATGTATAATTCCATGCGGTTCCCGAAAAATATGGGATAGTGATAGAAATGCTGTTGGTCCTTATGAAGCGCAGTATGCATATACCGGAGCGCTGCATCGGAAATGTCAAGCCTATGCCCGTGCTCACTATGAGCATTGGGTTATACTGTCAGCCAAGCATGGCTTGTTGTTGAAGCACGATATCGTGCCAGACAACTATAACGTTCGTTTTGGAAGCGATCATCCGCAGCTTGTGACGATATCGGAATTACAAAAGCAAGCAGCAGAAAAAAAGTTAGATCAGGCTGCTGAGGTAGTCATGTTGGGTGGAAAGAAGTTCCGATCGATACTGCCGTTGATTTTTACATCCGAAGATCTAATCTTTAATTATCCTTTAAGTGACTGCTCGGGTATCGGATACATGCTGCAAAGATTAGACAATGTTATCGAAAACAATTTAGAAATGAAGCCGATTCTTTTGTGAGGCGACACACTCGTTTGAAGGGGTGATATTACCGATAACGTCGTATCACTTGAAAAGTTCAACGTCATGCGAGTGATGATTAAGGTGAGGATACATGTTAAAGTCAAAAAAAGTTAGAGTGGGATGCGCAATCCTTGTTGTTGGTTTGTTGGGTTGGATATATCAGATGATTGGAGTATGGCTCGATTTCAGAAATGTATCCCCAGCAGGCAAGCTTATTTCGATTAATGGGCATCAGATGTTTGTTTCTGCAAGTGGTCAGCCAAGTGCTAAGGGAACGCTCGTGTTGTCGGCTGGAAATGGGACGTCTTCTCCTTATGCTGATTTTTATCCAATAACAGCAGAAATGAAGCACTATACCCGTGTAGTTACATATGAAAGACCTGGATATGGCTGGAGCGAAGCTACCGACATCTCAAGAGATATCGATACGATGACTAATGAAATGCGGCAGCTGCTGCAGCAATCTGGTGAACATCCGCCTTATATCATACTAGGTCACTCTATGGGAGCTCTTGAAGGAATCCGATTTGCACAAATGTACCCAGAAGAAGTGAGCGGTCTAATTATGTTAGATGGCATCAGTCCTGAATTCGCTCGCGATGCTGACATGGACTGGGGATATAAAATGGGCTGGTACATGATTGAAGGTGCTAAAAAGCTAGGTGTACTGCGTGGATTAAGTGATCTAGGCATAATGACCCATTCGTTTAATGACATGGAGGATCTCCCAGAGTCTATTGAGAAGCTTAAAGTCAGCATGATTCTAAAAAACGCCAACAATCGGATGATGCTGGAGGAACGGAAGCAATTTCATCAGAGCGGTCTCAAATTATTGGAAAAAGGTAAGGTTGGGGATATTCCTGTACTCATCCTGTCTGCCCCCAACAACGGCTATCCGAATTGGCGCGAGGTGCAGCGTCAGCTTATGTCTATTTCGTCCAAGGCGACGCAAAAGTCGTACATTAGAGCAGGGCATTATATTCACCATGACTACCCACAGGACGTCAATAACCGTATCTTGAAATTTATTACAAGTATTCCTCCACAGGAGAACTCCACAAAAAAAGCTGATTAAGAAAGAAGCTTGCTCTTTACAAGTTGTTTCCTCTGATTGGTTTGGTATGTTATGTTGCAAAAGGCGCTCGGTCTTGAGCGCTGTTTTTCGTATCTTTTGATGGCCCGTGGAGCATGGTATATTCCGAAAGGCCTCATCGATCCATTTGTTATTTTCCACTGTAAGAAAGAGGGTCAGAATTACAGATGAATGATTATTTATTTCCAATTAAGCAAGCGATCATTACCTTTCCGTTTATCGCTTTGGTACTCACAGCTCCGTTTCTCATTGTTCAATACCGTAAATACGGGTATGTCAACAAACTGCGGTCTGTCGTGCTGTATTCCTTGCTGCTTTATTTGCTCTCTGCTTATTATTTGGTCATTTTACCTCTGCCGGCAGACTTCAGTAATTGTCTTCGTGAGGGTTCATTATGGTCATACATGCAGACAAAGCCCTTTACCTTTATAAGTGATATCAAAAAGGAAGCAGTCATTACTTGGAGCAGTCCCGCTTCTTATATTTACCTGCTTAAAGAACGTGCATTTTTACAAGCGTTGTTTAATGTGGTGTTAACATTGCCCTTAGGTGTCTACTTGCGCTATTATTTCCGTCGCGGTTGGATGAGCACCTTGCTGATCAGTTTACTTGTCTCCATCTTCTTCGAGACTACTCAGCTTACAGGTTTATATGGCATATACGAATGTCCGTACCGTCTATTTGACGTAGATGATCTCATGCTGAATACATTGGGTGGTATGATCGGTTTTGTTGTGGCGCCTATTCTCACTTACTTCCTGCCGCGAGCAGACAAGTTGGACGAGCATATAGATTTGGAAAAAATGACGGTTGGATTTATCCGCCGAGGTATCTCTTTTGTCATTGACACTACTGTGCTCGGGATGCTTGCGAGTATTGTCGGTCTTGTCTTGTACGGTGCTGATACGATGACATTGGGATATATTGATCGCAACATGGATGCCACTTCGTTCCGCTTAGTTGCACTTGCCATATCTGTGTTTTTATATTTTGTTGTAATTGCTGCGATCACGAACGGGCGCACGCTTGGCAAGTGGATTACTCGAATTCACGTCATTGAAGATGCTCGCCGCAGCAGTAAGCCATCGATTACGTGGCTCGCCTTATTAAAACGATATGGAATGCTGTATTACGGAGTGTTTGGATTAAACTGCATGCTGGCGATCATTTACACCTATGGCGAGTTGCCGTATAGCACCAGCTTGATCCTTGTTATTGTTCATCTCGTGCTGATCGCAGTAATGGGAGTCCATGTCGTTTTATGCTTGTTCAGTCGGGACAAACGGTTATTCTATGAACGTATAAGCGGTACGCGAAACGTCGTGACCCTGCATACAGATAAGGAGGACGAGGGCCTCAAAGGTGAGCGGAAAGCAGCAAACGAGATGGAGCAGATAAGTGCTGATGAAACAGTAACTACATCTGCTCCAATAATGGAACCTGTTAATGTTCCTAAGCCTGAACGTGCACTTATTGGTAACAGGAATGATTCTAATTTGATGCAGGTGACAGCTAAGGCAAATGTGGTTCATTCTGATCACGTTACAGCATCCACAAAACCGGAACAGCTTGCCAATCTGTCTACTGTGGATCAAGTCGATCTAGAGCTGGAACGATTAAGAGCAAAGCTGAGACGTGAGCAGATTCAGACGAAGCTGCCTGCGGAACAGGACGAATAGGACAGGAAGATTCATGAATTATACTCACCATTCCTTAGTCCAATGACTATACTAATAGCAGTTGATGTTAAAGTACTGTCGTCAGACAAGAATGAAAGGTGGGCTTATTATGGGTCCACGGCCAAATCAGCATCATCCTAGTTCCGGATATGGAGGAGCAAGGCACGACGGCAGCGAACAGTTCTCTGCGTCATCAATACAGCAAGGGGAACCTTCTCCTTTCCCGCATGGCGAAGGTCCGTTTTCTCACGAAGGCGCAGAACCTTCGCCTGGGGAAGGCGGCAGAAGACAGCCTCCGTTTCCCAGGCCGCCCAACTGCCCTTTAACGGTGCAGAAGGCTGCGCTTATTGCAGCGCTGCTATATGATTGGCTGCTCATAGAGTCTGTCATTATTAACCGGAACAAATCGGTACAGGTCATTTTGGCTGGAGATTTCGGCAAGATCGGATTTTCGCCGGATTTGTTTAATAGCGAGCAGCTTGCTGAAAATGTAGGTTTGTTCGAAGCGTTAGAAGATGCGCAAATATTCCCTAATGCTGGAGAAATTGCAGCGGAAGAGGCGTCTGTCGTCGAAAGGAATAAGAAAAAGAAGCCGCCGTTATCAAGAAACAAGCAGCGTCCGGGGAATACGCCTGTCCGTAAGCCGAGACGAAAGCGGTTGAGTCGAACTCCATTCTTTAATAAGAACATATAAGATCAGGTAACAAAACTGCATTATGAATGAGCACGGGGCTGTCCAACAAGTCAGTACAAATTGACTGCTGGAAGCCTCGTTTTTGTTAATGTTAAAAATAGGAACGATTTAAATTTTAGCTACACGAACAGTGTTACCGTGCCTCTGTATAAGTCTTAGTAAATCCTCAATTGAAATCCAGATTGTTGCGGTATTTTCATTTGGATGTATGCCGATGTTATTAAGTGGTAATAAATCCTCATCGATTATAACTTCGATTTTACGTTCGGTATCGTTTAGTACGCCCAAGGGTGTCACTGCGCCTTTATGCAAGCCAAGATAGTTAAGCAGATCGTCTTCAGAAGCAAAGCTGAGTGGTCTTGAATTCAGTAGCGCTCGCAATTCCTTCAAATTTACCGTTTTATCTTTTTGAATGGTTAGTAAATAATAACTTCTTTTTTTATCGTCCCGAACAAATAGATTTTTCGCAACTTGATTGGCATTAGGCATTGCGAAACGATCCATTTCTTCGATCGTATACGCAGCGGGATGCTCCACGATGTCATAGCTAATACTCAATTGCTCAAGCAATTCCAAGATTTCTGTTTTGTTCATGTTGTTCACCTGTCTTTATGATTATATATTCTCGACTAAGCTAATTACTTATTGGACAACCCTTGGTTATGTTATTCCTCTTGTGAAGCGGCGGTCCTGGCTTGAGATGACGCCCGCCCAATCGGACGAGGCTTCTTGTCCCGAAAGCGAGGGGCGACATAATTATGTTTCTTGTCCCGAAAGAAAATCCAACCTCCGATAAACGAAACGCCGATTGCAAACAAGAGTAAGCCAAATAAAAAGGAGAGCCACTCGAAAGTAGGAGACACGATTGTGCTGTTGCCATTATCCGCTATGTAATGGAAGATAGCGTTTTTCATTTGTAAAAAGCCGATAGTGGCCAGCACTCCAGGAACAACTAATAACAAGATGGCGATAAATCTGGAAATCGTAGTCCTTATGCTCATGCGTTATTCCATCCCTCTGTCTGAATAGTCCAATTCTCTCCATATTTTACCTTGAAATGAGAACGTTGTCTAATGCCGTCATTACGCGCAGGCTTGATGATCACAGGGTTGCAGCTTGTTTGGCGAGAGATTAAATAAGTTGTACAATAGTACTATATGCAGCATTATCGATCGTAATGGGGAGTGAATATCTAGATGACTAAACAAGTGGATGTCGCGATATTAGGCGGCGGTACAGGTGGTTACATTGCAGCAATTGCTGCTGCACAGGCTGGGCATCAAGTGGTTGTTGTGGAACGAGACCTTCTTGGAGGGACGTGCCTGCATCGAGGGTGCATTCCAAGTAAGGCGCTGCTTCGTAGTGCAGAAGTATACGCGCAAGCACGTGAGAGTGAACGATTTGGTATACATATGGAAGGCATAACCTATAACTTTGAGCGTGTACAATCACGCAAGCAAGAAATCGTAGACCAGCTTCATCGTGGTGTTCAGTACTTAATGAAGAAACATAATATTGAAGTGATTTATGGAAATGGCCGTGTGATGGGCCCTTCTATTTTCTCACCGCAGAGCGGATCAGTAGCGGTTGAATTAGAAGAAGGCGAGTCGGTTACAATCGTTCCAAAACACCTCATCATTGCTACGGGTTCACGGCCGCGTATTTTGCCAGGATTGGAGCCTGACGGCAACGCTGTTGCAACGAGTGACGAAGCATTGGAGTGGAGCAGCTTACCCCAAAGCGTTGCGATCGTGGGCGGCGGCGTAATTGGCGTGGAATGGGCCTCTCTGCTAGTTGACTTTGGTGTGGACGTAACCGTAATTGAAGCAGGACCGCGTCTATTGCCAACAGAGGATAAGGAAGTATCCAAAGAGATGGAACGATTGTTGAAGAAACGTGGGGTTCGTATTCATACTAACACCACTGTAGGTCATGACGGTGTTCTGAAAGCGGATGATTGCGTACAAATGTTGCTAAACAAAAAGGATGAGCCGATCTCCCTAAAAGTGGAACGAGTGCTTGTATCGGTCGGGCGTCAAGCTAACGTTGAACATATAGGGTTAGAAAATACGAATGTTCGTATTGAGAATGGTTTTATTAAAGTGAATGAATGGATGCAGACACAGGAGCCTCACATTTATGCGATAGGTGACTGTATTGGCGGTTTGCAACTAGCACATGCCGCTTCTGCTGAAGGACTTGCAGCTGTAAAACATTTCAGCGGTGAATCTCAATCGCCGTTATCTGAACATACGATTCCTAAATGTATCTATTCGCGGCCGGAAGCCGCGTCAATCGGAGTGACGGAAGAACAGGCGCGAGAAGCAGGTCTTGACGTTGTGACAGGGAAGATTCCTTTTAAAGCGATTGGCAAAGCAATCGTGCAGGGGGAAACTGATGGATTTGTAAAAGTTGTCATTAACAGCCTGACGCAGGATGTGGTAGGCGTACATATTGTGGGACCGCACGCGACAGAACTGATAGGTGAAGCTTCGCTTGCACAATTGCTCGATGCCTCGCCTTGGGAACTGGGACAAGTGATACATGCCCATCCATCGTTGTCCGAAATTATGAGTGAAGCCATGCTTGCTGCCGAAAATAAGTCTTTAGTGATGTAAGGTAAAGGATAGTAACAGATCGGTGAAAACAGGCTTCGTTGGTTGTGTGAGGAATGAAGTTTTCTTTTTTAAAATGTCGGAGTATAATGGATTTAGGCTCAAGTCTTAGTACCTGGTATTAGTTCCAGCCATAAGTACAACAAGATGCTGTATAAGCTGGGCTATTTTAGCTGTGGTTGCATGAGCTTATCATATCCAGAAAGATAGCCCTGTTAATTCTAGTTTCGGCTAGCAAGGGAATAATAAAGCTACGGCTTGAATAAAGGGAGGAATACTCCATGACACCAGAAACTTCGGTTCGTCAACAAACGAAGCATGAACAGGTTGGTCTAACGGATGCGCAGGCAGTTGAGATGTACAAGATGATGCTGCTTGCACGCAAATTTGATGAGCGTGGCATTTTGTTGCAGCGCTCGGGCAAGATTACGTTTCACATATCAGGTATAGGTCAAGAAACGGCTCAAGTCGCATCTGCTTTTGCGCTTGATCGCGAGCGTGACTACTATTTACCTTATTACAGAGATTATGGTTTTGTACTCTCAGTGGGTCTTACTGTCAAAGATCTGCTGCTGGCTTCTTTTGCGAAAGCGGAAGATATTAGCAGCGGTGGACGCCAGATGCCTGCTCACTTTGGCGCGAAGCGCCATCGCATCGTAACAGGTTCAAGTCCCGTAACGACACAGGTGCCACATGCAGTTGGCATTGCATTGGCTGCTAAAATGCGCAAGCAGGATATCGTTTCCTTTGTGACCTTTGGAGAAGGTTCAAGCAATCAGGGGGATTTCCATGAAGGCTGCAATTTTGCAGGTGTGCATAAGCTGCCTGTCATTATTATGTGTGAGAACAATCAATATGCAATATCTGTACCATTCTCCAAACAATCGGCGGGACAGATTAGTGACCGGGCCATTGGTTACGGATTCCCAGGTGTGCAGGTAGACGGAACGGACCCGTTAGAAGTGTATCGTGTCGTGAAAGAAGCCCGTGACCGTGCAGTACGTGGAGAAGGTCCTACATTGATTGAAGCTATGATGTATCGGATTGCACCGCACTCCACTTCAGATAATGACATGATTTACCGCTCTAAGGAAGAAGTGGATTCACATCGTGAGCGTGATGGCTTGCCTCGTTACCGTCAATATTTGATAGAGTGTGGTTTATGGTCAGAAGAGCAGGATGCTGAGCTCGTGAAGGAACTGCAGGCTCAAATCAATGAGGCGACAAAATATGCCGAAGAAGCACCTTATCCGCAGCCGGAAGATACGTATACGCATGTGTATGCACAGTCAGAGGAGGTGCGCAGCTAATGGCGGTTATGGAATATATTGATGCGATTCGATTAGCGATGAAAGAAGAAATGGAACGCGATGATGAAGTGTTTGTACTGGGTGAGGATGTGGGCCTGAAGGGCGGCGTATTTACGACAACTAAAGGCTTGTATGATCAATTTGGTGAGCAGCGTGCCATTGATACACCGCTTGCAGAATCTGCTATTGCAGGTGTAGCAATCGGTGCAGCCATGGTAGGTATGAAGCCCATTGCGGAAATGCAATATTCAGACTTTATGTTCCCGGCGGCGAACCAGATTATAAGCGAAGCGGCCAAGATCCGTTACCGTTCCAATAACGATTGGAGCTGCCCTGTCGTTATTCGAGCGCCAATCGGTGGCGGTATCTTTGGCGGGCTGTACCATTCACAGTGTCCAGAATCCGTATTTTTCGGTACACCAGGTCTCAAAATTGTTGCACCTTTTACTGCCTACGATGCTAAAGGATTGCTAAAAGCGGCTGTACGCGATCCTGACCCTGTCATTTTCTTTGAGCATAAGAAGTGTTACCGTATGATATCCGGGGAGGTACCTGAGACGGATTACATCGTTCCGATCGGGAAAGCCAACGTGCTCCGCGAAGGAACCGATATCACCGTTATCGGATATAGTTTGCCGCTTCATTTTGCATTGGAAGCGGCGGAAGAGCTGGCGAAGGAAGGCATTAGCGCTCATATTCTAGATCTTCGTACCATTCAGCCACTCGACCGCGAATCCATATTGGAAGCTGTATCCAAGACGGGGAAAGTCCTTATTATCCATGAAGATAATAAGACGGGTGGTGTAGGGGCAGAGGTATCTGCCATCATCGCTGAAGAGCTTTTGTTTGAGCTTGATGCACCGATTATGCGGCTTTGTGGTCCTGATGTTCCTGCAATGCCTATCAGTCCTCCGCTTGAGCGTACTTTTATGCTTAATAAAGATAAAGTCAAAGAAGCGATGCGTCAGCTCGCTATGTTCTAATACTGACGTATTCTTGCCTGTATAACTCAGCAATAACGATGCGTAGCGGCGGTACGGGATGTTCCCGTACCGCGCGTTAGCGATAGGAGTGAATGTGGATGTCCGGAAACGGAATTGTGAAGGATGTAGTCATGCCGCAGCTTGCGGAATCGTTGGTATCTGCTACGATCGGCAAATGGTTGAAGCAGCCTGGAGAAGCAATTGAAGCTTATGAACCGATCTGCGAGGTTATCACCGACAAGGTGATGGCTGAGATTCCTGCAACAGAAGCGGGAACTATGCGGGAAATTATAGCTCAGGAAGGTGAGACCGTTCAAGTTGGAGCGGTTATTTGTCGTATGGATCACGGCTCAGCTGAGGTTGCAGGTGCGACTCCCGCTGTTAAGGCTGAACGTTCAGATTTGAGTGTGTCTGAAGCAGTGCCTGCACAAGGGCAAGAGATGCGCAATCGTTATTCCCCGGCTGTTCAGCGCCTTGCCCAAGAACACGGAATTAATCTAAATGATGTGCCCGGAACTGGACTTGGTGGGCGTATTACGCGTAAAGATGTGATTCAATTTGTAGAAAATCATCAAGCGATTGCTGTATCTGTGCCTGCTGCGTCCGTTCATCGGAGCAACCCGGCGGAGCAAGGGACGATATCTTCTGTTTCCACACAAAATGCAGTCTCAGCTCAGCAGCCATCAGTTGTTCATCCTTCCGCGGCACAGGTGTCCCAGAGCAGTAGCGGGCATAATGAACCTGTTCGTACGACAGGATTACACTTATCTGAGAATCCTCGTCTGCCGACGATTGAGATTGATAACGGTCAATCGGGTCGCGGCGAGTATTTGATTGACGTGACACCGATTCGCAGTACGATCGCTCGCAACATGAGACAGAGCGTATCTGAGATTCCGCATGCATGGACAATGATTGAGGTGGACGTGACCAATCTGGTTCAGCTTCGAAATAAATTAAAAAATGAGTTTATGCGCAATGAGGGCATTAACTTGACATACTTGGCATTTGTACTTAAAGCTGTTGTTAATGCCATTAAAGATTATCCAATCATGAACTCGGTCTGGGCCGTGGATAAGATTATCGTGAAGCGGGATATTAATATATCGCTAGCGGTAGGCACTGAAGATTCGGTCATAACACCAGTTATCAAGAAAGCCGATCAGAAAAATATTGCCGGCTTGGCTCGCGAAGTGGAAGAGCTTGCTCGCAAAACCCGTGAAGGTAAACTTAAGCTTGATGATCTGCAAGGAGGAACCTTTACGATCAATAATACGGGATCATTTGGTTCAATCTCTTCTTACCCTATCATCAACTACCCGCAAGCAGCGATCCTTACCTTTGAATCGATCGTTAAGAAACCAGTTGTTATTAATGATATGATTGCCGTTCGCTCAATGGCTAATATGTGTATGTCACTTGACCATCGTATTCTGGATGGTGTCATTTGCGGCCGCTTCTTGCAGCGTGTGAAAGAGAACCTTGAAGGGTTTGATCTTGAAACGAAGCTGTATTAATGGCATGCTAGACAGTGGAGAATGAGGATGTCAGATAGATAGAAAGAAAGTGTGAGCGGTTATGGATGAACAGCAGGTACAATCAGTTGGAACAGATGACAATGAACTAAAGCGACTTGTCGTACATACGTTTGATATGCTGGACTATAAGCAGGCTTGGGAAATGCAGAAGCAGGTTGTACGTGCGGTGGATGAAGGGACACGTTCGGATACATTGTTCCTATTGGAGCATCCGCCTACCTATACTATTGGTTCGCAGCGTCACCCTGAGCATCTGCTGCTGTCTCCCGAGCAGTTGAAGCAGCGCGGCATTCAAGTGTATGAGATTGACCGTGGCGGTGATATTACTTATCACGGACCTGGGCAATTGGTGGGTTACCCGATTTTGCTGTTGGATGGTCAGCGGCTGGATTTGCATGGCTACTTACGCAATCTGGAAGAAGTGATTATCCGCTACTTAGCGTCTTTTGGTCTGGTGGGCAGCCGCAAGCCTGAATTTACAGGCGTCTGGGTCGGAGAAACGAAGATTGCAGCAATTGGTGTGAAGTTTAACAAGTGTCGCCGGCATCGTGGTTTTGTAACGAGTCATGGATTTGCATTTAATATTAAGAGCGGTATTCAGTATGAGGGATTCACCGGAATTGTCCCGTGTGGTATTCAACAATATGGAGTTACCTCGCTAGAAGATGTAACAGGCCAGACTTTTACCGTTCAACAAGTTGGTGCGCAATTATTGCCTTACTTTGTTGAAGTATTTGGGTACGATCAAGTAGTCAATGAGATCTGGTCTGAGTCAGTAGAGCATACGAACACGAGCCATGCATAAAGCATGGCTCGTCCGTCATTGTTGCGGTGGATATATGATATCCATTAATGTACTTGTAATTGGCTTGTCTGGCTGATTACAGTCCGTATAAGAATGGTTCAACCAGTACGAACAAGGTAGAAGCTACCATGGCGATAAGCATAAGATAAACAATGATGCGGAACCAGCGCTTTTTATTCATGGATGTAAGGCACTCCTTTCTCGTACGGAACGTTCATATATTCTATTCTAACGAAAATCAAGTCAGGAGGAAAGTCAATATGGTACAGCAGCAGCGTTTAATCCAACATTTTTTACAATTGATACAGGTGGACAGCGAGACAAAATACGAGCGTGATATATGCAATCTATTAAAACAGCAATTCAGTGAGCTGGGTCTTGAAGTGGTGGAAGATGATACAACAGCAGTGACGGGACATGGCGCTGGCAACTTGATTGTCACATGGCCGGCATCGACTGGACAAGAACAAATGACACGCTTATTCTTTACTTCTCATATGGACACCGTTACCCCAGGCAAAGGGATTAAGCCTATTGTAGATGAGGATGGTATGATCCATAGCGATGGCACAACGATTCTGGGTTCAGATGACAAGGCAGGTCTGGCTGCAATGTTTGAAGCGATACGTGTCATTCAAGAAAACGACATCTCTCACGGGCAAATCCAATTTGTGATTACGGTTGGCGAGGAGTCAGGACTGCAAGGCGCACGTGCGATGGACGCCAGTTATTTGCAAGCTGACCTTGGCTATGCGCTTGACTCTAATGGCGAAGTTGGAGCAATTGCGGTTGCGGCACCCGCCCAAGCCAAGATACAGATGGAGATTTACGGCAAGTCCGCTCATGCAGGTGTGAATCCAGAAGACGGGATTAGTGCGATTCAGGTCGCTGGCAAAGCAATAGCTCGTATGTCGCTTGGTCGGATCGATCACGAGACCACAGCCAATATCGGACGGTTTGAGGGTGGCGGCGCGACCAATATTGTGACAGATTATGTAAAGCTTGACGCAGAAGCACGCAGTATTGTCCAAGAGAAGGTGGAGCGTCAAGTTGCTTCGATGAAAGAAGCGCTCGAGTCAGCTGCTGCTGACTTTGGTGCCCAAGCTGTCTTTGAAAGCAAACTTATGTATCCAGGATTCCACTTTGAAGAAGGGGACGAAGTTGTGCAGCTTGCTGCACGTGCAATCGAAGGACTTGGTCTGAAGACACGCGTATTTCATTCTGGTGGCGGTAGTGATGCCAATATTTTTAACGGTTTTGGCGTTCCGACGGTGAATCTGGCAGTTGGTTATCTGGATATTCACACCACCAAGGAGAGAATTCATAGTGATGATCTAGTTAAAACCGCTGAATTGGTCGTCGCCATTATTAAAGAAGCAGGTAAATCGTAATTGTCCGTTATTGTTACACGATAGTTGTGTACAGATAATCGAATAATGTAACTTTAAACAGCAATGAGCAGACATGACATGCTGCATTAGTTGGATTTGCAAATAGAGGAAGCCGTCTGCTCTGTTATTAGAGTGTGACGGCTTCTTCAACTATCTATTTTAAATTATTTCTAACTCGGGAATCGATATACCGAAGCGGAATGCAGGCTGATTGGCGCTGATTGACATCGTTGATGCTCGTTAAAACTAGATCCTAATACGTCTACAAGCTTAATGTCTGTACCCATCCTTAATACCAATCGTTTTAGTGCAGCTTGTATTTCAGTGCTTGTACCACTTATCCATAATTGCTGCTGGTTATGACTCATTTTTACAGACATATGAGGGTCTTCCTTTCTGTATGGCCGTTGGATTTTTTGGTCGAGCCGGACAAGCTGCTTTGATATAATGATTATGTGCGTCTGTCTACAGATATGCATTTAATAAGAACGGATGAATGAAATAGAAATCCAAGTGTACGTATGCTGGATTGTGAAGGAGAGATATGACTATGAGTCAACATGATTCAAATTTTGCTGACAGCCCTTTGTTTGAAGAAGTGACACTGGAGACAAAGTCAATATTTAAAGGAAACATCATTTCATTGGAGATTGACACTGTTACACTTCCTGATGGGTCACAGGCGACCCGTGAAATAGTTCGTCATCCAGGCGCAGTAGCTGTACTTGCGATTCATGAAGAGAAGATGGTTGTAGTGGAACAATACCGGAAGCCACTAGGCAGATCACAAGTTGAAATTCCGGCTGGAAAGCTGGATGCAGGAGAGCTGCCTGAGGATGCGGCTAAACGCGAACTGGAAGAGGAAACAGGCTATAGAACGGAAGCACTGGTTCATCTGGGTTCATTTTATACGTCGCCAGGTTTTGCTGACGAGATCATTCATTTGTATGCTGCTGAGGAGTTGATTGCAGGCAATATGCACACGGATGAAGATGAGTTTCTGGAAGTTAGTGCATTAACGCTGGAAGAAGCTTATGAAGCAATTAGAGCGGGACGTATTAGCGATGCCAAAACGATTAATGCAGTCTATGCTTGGCAGCTCCGTCAATTGACAGGAAAATGGCCTGTTTAGTTGTGAACATGAAGAAAGTCACACTGAGATGACTATAATTAGCTGTAGTTCCGGTTGTATTGTGGGAATAATGAACGCATGATGAAATTAAACAGATACAAACAGGATGAGCAAATGACAATGAACAAGTCTGAATTAACAACGTATTATGGGGATTTTCATATCCATATTGGTGCGACATCTGATGGCGCACCTGTCAAGATGAGTGGCAGCCGCAACCTGACATTTGAGGCCATCGCACGTGAGGCATCTGAACGCAAGGGGTTGCAGTTAATCGGAATTATCGATTGTCATGCGCCAGGTGTGCTGGCTGATATTGAACGATTGCTGGACAGTGGCGAGATGAAGGAACACGCCGATGGCGGTATACGTTATGGTCAGACAACGATTATTCTGGGAACAGAGATCGAGTTCAGGGAAAACGGGCGAGGTGCCGCCCATGTGTTGAGTTACTTGCCGAGTGTCGATGCAATGAAGCACTTTTCAACCTGGATGTCGCGATATGTACGCAATATGAATTTATCCACCCAAAGAAATTACGCGCCCATATCCGTCATTCAGGAGGAAACGGCTGCGCATGGTGGCGTGTTTATCCCTGCCCATGTGTTCACACCACATAAGAGCTTGTATGGAAGTTGTGCGGATCGCATGTCTGATGTGATGGATCTGTCTCTGATCGACGGCATTGAAGTGGGGCTAAGCGCGGACAGCAAGATGGCGTCCAGAATAAAGGAATTGGACTCGTATCCATTCCTGACCAATTCAGACGCCCATTCCCTAAACAAGATTGCACGTGAATACAATGCGCTGAGTCTGGCAAGGCCAACTTTCAAAGAGTGGTTGATGGCACTTAGAGGTATAGAAGGAAGAGAGATCCAAGCCAATTATGGTCTCGATCCACGACTTGGAAAATATCACAAGACAACGTGTATTGAAGGTCATCATCAGGCAAATAATCGACAGAATTGTGAAATATGTGGAACCAGCCGGTTTGTCACAGGCGTGTCTGACCGGATTACGACACTTGCCGACCGGAGCGAGACGGAAGCTGACGTGGTTGCAGCGATGAGGGCGCCTTATTATCATCAGATTCCGCTGGAATACATTCCGGGTGTTGGTCCTAAAACGCTAATGAAACTGCTCACCCACTTCGGGACTGAGATGAACGTACTCCATCAAGCAACAGAAGAAGAATTGTCAGCAGTTGTTGGAGAGGATACAGCGAGGCGTATTCATGCAGCTAGGGGAGGCGATTTAACGATTGCTAATGGCGGTGGAGGAAGGTATGGAAGAGTAACGCTTTAATTTAGAACTGTTCACCTGCTCATATGCTTATAGCGGCCGAGTGAAATGTACGGACAAAGAATGATATAGAGAAGACAAGCAGTCATACCCTTATGCAGCACGGCATACAATGTGAACGAATGATAATTGTTCTGATGATCGTGTGTGAAAGGGGAAGATTGCTATGCCTGCGATGATGCCTAATGTCCGGCAGCATCTCCATCTGTACATTTTCGTATCCGTAATTTTTGCAGTAGGTATCGTGTTCGGAGCCCTCTTGGTAAATACGTTGACGTTCGAACAACAACAGGAATTATCAAGGCAATTAAATCAGGCGTTTGTTAGTGTGGCACAAAATGCAGATGAAACGACTTTTCTTGGAACGTTATGGTCCTATTGGCGCTGGGTTTTTATGATTGCATTATTTGGCCTTTCCATTATCGGTTTTCCACTTGTCCTGATTATGGACTTTGCTAAGGGAGTACTGGTTGGTTTTACAATCGGAACATTAGTCGGGCAGTATTCCTGGAAAGGTGTCATAATAGCGTTGATTACCGTTGCGCCGCAAAATGCAATTGCAATTCCGTTGTTGCTGATCGCCAGTGTTTCATCCATTTCGTTAGCTCTCTATGTCATGAAAAATCGACTTTTTGTGCAGCGAATAAAATCGCTGCGAGAACCGCTTCTCCATTATGCAACTGTCCAGGTAGGGGCTGGTATTGGCATGGCTGCAGTTGCAGCGATCGTAACTTGGATAAGTCCTGCGCTGATGAATTGGGTGTCTACGCTAATTCATCCGGGCATTGCGTTTAACTTATAGCTAAAAGATTTGACACTACTTGCGTTTCCCCCCTATAATAATAGAAGTGAGTCGAATTGCGGCTAGGCGGCAAGGGGGGAGACCATGGAAGCGCGGATTGATAAGATTAAACAACAGCTGCAATCCCAAGGATACAAGCTGACACCGCAGCGTGAAGCTACAGTGCGTGTCCTATTAGAGAACGAGGAAGATCATCTTAGCGCAGAAGATGTCTTTATGCTCGTTAAGGAGAAAGCGCCCGAAATCGGTCTTGCCACCGTGTATCGTACACTAGAGCTGTTAAGTGAACTGCATGTAGTTCAGAAGCTGAACTTTGGTGATGGAGTAGCGCGCTATGATTTGCGCGGGGACAATACGAAGCACCATCATCATCATTTAATATGCGTCCAATGTGGATCGATGCAAGAGATCTTGGACGATTGGCTTGGTCCATTGGAAGAACGGTTAGAGAAGGAATTCCAATTTCAAGTCATCGATCACCGTCTCGATTTCCAAGGCATTTGCAAGAAGTGTCAGGAGAAAGAGAAAGATCAACAAGCGGACCAGTAACTGTAACTTTTGAATTGAATTCCGTCCCTATTGACGGTCAACTTATACGAAGAGCCCCAGACGCAGAGCTGAGGCTCTTTTCGTTGTGCTGTAGAGTGGTTTGCTTATGATCAGATTATTTCCTAGGCTGTCGACTCAAACGTTGTAGATTGTGAGCAGAAGTTCGAACGAGGGCGTCTATACGTTTGCTTTTAAGTTGGTCCCTGTTCCGTTGTCTGATCGCACCAGTACGTCTGCCTGAAGCAGCGGCCAAGCTATTTTCAGGTACAGAAGGGAGGTCAGTACGTCGGCGGAGCACAGGAACGAGCGGACGGCGCTTTATGACGCTGCTCTTAACGGCGGCCTTTACGGCTAGCTTGGCGTCTACTAAGCCGTGTCCTTCTGAACGGCTGTTATACCCCTTCAAATGATGTGCAGTAGACATGATGATATTTCGCACTTGATCTGGACCAAGCGCAGGATTTGATTGCAGCATGAGCGCTACTGTACCTGTTACATGAGGAGCGGCCATTGACGTGCCGGAATCCATGGACAAGCCCTGCTTATTATTCGTGGAGACAATGTCAACTCCAGGAGCTGTAATGTCGATTCCTTTGCCACGACTGCTAAACTCTGCTATTTGCCCTTTCTTGTCAGAAGCTGCTACAGCAATCGTTTCCTGATAAAATGCAGGCGCGTCAATTGTATGGTTATCGGGCCCGCTGTTACCAGCAGAAGCTATAATAATGATTCCTCTGCGATAAGCCCTGCGAATAGAAGCATGCAAGGAATCGCTAGGACCATCAAGGCCAAGACTCATATTTATAATGTTCATATTTTGTGCGATACACCACTCGACACCTTCGACAATATCCGAGACAAAACCGTCGCCTTTTTCATCCAATGCTTTAATGGCATATAACGAAACTTGTGGAGCGACGCCATACGGCAGTTTTCTTTTTCCAAGACCAGCTATAGTACCCGCAACATGAGTGCCGTGCCCATTGTCATCTTTGTACGAAGAATCCCGGCTAATCGTATTTATACCTCCAGCGATTCGCAGGTCTGGATGTGGTGATATCCCTGTATCCAGCACTCCCACCTTAATTCCTCTACCTTTTGAACGTGGCCACACTGAGGGCGCGTGTACAGCCGTAATGCCCCAAGGATAATGATGATTATGAAATTGATTGCTGCTGATTTCTTCGGTGGGTGCTTGCAGTTGGAATGGCGCGGCATGAGTATGAACGAGCACATCAGTCTCGATTCGTTTAATACTTGGATGGTGGAGCAAGTCTTGAATCGAAATGTCCTGATCCAAGTGACAACAGACCATGTTCGCTTTTGCCACTTTTTTTACTGGGGTAATCCCTTGCTTAGTAAGCACTTTTACACAGTCTTCATAGCTCTTGCGGTCTTTAAGGACGATCATTTTCCGTACTGTTTGGCTGCTCGGCTTGCAGTGGATCACCGCTGTGAGCATTCGTGATAATTGGCGCATCCGGCTAATCCTCCACTCTACATGCATACTTGCGCAGAAATTTATTAGTTCTATATCTTATGTGACAAGAGCGGAACGGTGAGTGGACCCACGTTAACTTGGTTCCGCCCCGTGTGTCAACTTGATGCGTAGAGGTGAATGAATGGCTCCTCAGAGGAAATGGATCTGAAAATGCCCTATTTTCCAACAAACGGCGTGAGATGGCAGGAATAGAAAATAGGATTAAACCTAAAGCATAATGAAACACTCCCTTTCATACGCTAATCTTAGCCAAAGCTATCTATCTACGTATATCAAGCTTCAAGTGGGAGGGAGTTCATATGATTGTTTCCGTGCGACGATGGGCGGGAAGGCTAAGGTTTGTTGCTTTATTTTTGGTATGTACTTATGCAATGGTTCAGATACTTGGGATCATGTCCAGTTGGATCGCTCCTGTTGATAAATATAAAGAGCCTCAGGGCAGAGCTATTAAAGTCTTTCACAGCGATCCGGATATTAGGATGGAGCCTGACACGATAACGGAACGATTGCGATTATTCTATTGGATGGGTGAATAGCGTTTAAGTAGAGATATGTTGTATGATAGAGAGGTAGTAGATGATGAGCATTAAGGGGTTACGTGGCAAGTATGAAGACTCAATTGGAACGACAGTTGGAGCAGTATGATACCCATTTAAAGGAGGAACGTCATCTATCAGACCATACTCGCGATGCGTACATGCGGGACATGCATGCCTTTCTTATTTATGCACTCGCAGAAGGCTTACAGTGCGCGTCTGAAGTACAGGCACTCCATATTTCACGATATATCGTTCAGCTGCGGACGAAAGGCAGAGCGGCCTCTACCGTCACAAGGCATAAGGCAACGATAAGATCATTCTTTTTGTTTATGCACCGTGAAGGACTTGTTAGAACGGATCCGACACTGGGTGTGGATACGCCAAAGGCTGAGCGCAAAGCTCCACATTTACTTACTATTGAACAAGTAGAGCAATTGTTGAGTGCACCTGATCCGGACACTGCGCAAGGTATCCGGGATAGAGCGATGTTGGAAACGCTTTATGGCACAGGAGTAAGGATCTCAGAGCTTATTGCACTGAACTGCGATGATGTGCATCTGAACTTGGCATTTCTACGCAGTATTATGAATCAGAAAGAGCGGATTATCCCGCTTGGTCAGGTTGCAATCGAGGCGCTTCATACATATATGAATCAAGCAAGGCCTCAATTTGTAATGAATTTGCAGCATGCTGAGCTATCCATGTTGGATAACACAGATGCACAGTATCAAGCGTTGTTTGTGAATACGAGAGGCCAGAGAATTACACGGCAAGGTTTCTGGAAAATAGTAAAAAAATATACGAATCAATTATCGTGGGACATTCCATTTACCCCACACTCCTTAAGACAGTCTTTTGCGGCGCATCTGCTGAATAACGGTGCGGACGCAAGAGCCGTGCAAGAAATGCTTGGGCATGCGGATGTCTCGACAACACAGCGCTATGCTCATTATGGAGAACGACTCAGCATGAAAGAAGTGTATACGACCTCGCATCCTCGGGCGAGAAAGCCACCTAACGGTTAGCATGAATCAGGCTTGGCATGTGTAGAATGGAGAGCGTTCACATAACACAGACTAATCAGGAATACACAGAGGAGTGATTAGTGATGAGCCAAGCTGACAACCAGCGTTTTCGCAGAATAACTGTAATTGTGCTAGATAGTGTCGGGATTGGAGAACTACCTGATGCAGCTAGCTTTGGAGATGCAGGTGCCCATACGCTTGGGCATATAGTCGAACGTGTACCTACGATCAAGATTCCCCATATGCAGCGTCTCGGTTTAGCGAATATCGCGAATCTGGGAGTGGTGGAGGAAGTAGAGCAGCCAACAGGCATCTTTGGTAAAATGGCAGAAATATCGGCAGGGAAAGACACAATGACAGGCCATTGGGAACTGATGGGATTACATATTACGACACCTTTTAATACGTTCCCAGAAGGTTTTCCGGATGAGCTTATTCAGCAATTTGAGGAAGCGACTGGACGCAAAGTGTTGTGCAACAAGCCTGCTTCAGGCACGGATGTACTTGTTCAATACGGTGAGGAACAGATGAAGACAGGCGCATGGATTGTCTACACGTCAGCAGACAGCGTGTTCCAGTTAGCAGCGCATGAGGAAGTTATCCCGCTTGAAGAACTGTACCGAGCTTGCGAGATTGCACGTAAGCTCACGTTAGTTGAACCTTATACGTTAGGGCGTGTGATAGCTCGTCCATATGTTGGCGAACCGGGCCACTTTACAAGAACGTCCAACCGTCACGATTATGCGGTAAAACCACCCTCTCCAACCGTTATGAATGCGCTTCACAACGGAGGAAAGGATGTAATTGCAGTTGGCAAGATCAACGATATTTTTACAGGTGAAGGGGTCAGTGCCAGTTATCCAACCAAGAGCAACCAGCATGGGATTGAGATCACAATCGACCAGATGGGACAAGCATTTGAAGGCTTGCTGTTTACTAATTTGGTGGATTTTGACTCTCTATATGGCCACAGACGTGATCCGGATGGATATGCGAAAGCATTGGAAGAATTTGATCTCGCAGTTCCAGCTCTGTTGGAGCGAACAGGACCGGACGATTTGCTTGTCATAACGGCTGATCATGGCAACGATCCTATTCATTCGGGGACGGATCATACGAGAGAATATGTTCCGTTGTTGATTTACAGTCCTTCGCTCCAACCTGGTCGTTCGCTCGGTATTCGCGAGACGTATGCGGACTTAGGCGCGACGATAGCTGACAACTTTAATGTAGTGATGCCGCAGATTGGAAAAAGTTTTTTACAGGAGTTATAGAATAACGATATAAATCATGGGAGCGGGAGGTTGTTAAGATGAGTTTAAAGGTATTGGCGTATACGCATATTCAGGAAGCTGCGGAATATATCCGTAAGCAAATTCCATCTGAGCCAGAGGTAGGCTTGATATTAGGCTCTGGACTAGGTGTGCTTGCAGAATTGGTAGAGAATCCAGTTACCATTGCTTATGAGGCGATTCCTCATTTTCCACAATCGACGGTAGAGGGGCATGCGGGCGAACTCTTGATTGGTACTATTAAAGGCCGGACGGTTGTAATGATGAAAGGCCGTTTTCATATGTATGAGGGATACGGTCCTGAGATGACGGCATTCCCGGTACGGGTCATGAAAGCAATCGGAGTGAAGCAGCTGCTGGTTACCAACGCGGCAGGCGGTATTAACATGACTTACCAGGCAGGTGATTTAATGCTTATTAGCGATCACCTGAATATGACGGGACAGAATCCGCTAACGGGTGCCAATGACGACAAGCTTGGAGCTCGTTTCCCCGATATGTCGGAGGCATACAGCCGTCGTCTGCGTACGATAGCAAAAGAAGTCGGGGCGCGCCATAACTTTACGTTCCAGGAAGGTGTGTATGCAGGCTTGTTAGGACCCAACTATGAGACACCTGCCGAGATTCGAATGCTAAGAGCTTTAGGCGGAGATGCTGTAGGCATGTCCACGGTATCCGAGGTGATCGTAGCACGTCATGCCGGGATCGAAGTGCTTGGTATTTCTTGCATCAGCAATATGGCTGCGGGTATTCTGGATCAGCCGTTGTCGCATGCTGAAGTAATGGAGACTGCAGAGAAAGTAAAAGGCCAATTCTTGCAATTGGTGCTTGATATTATTCCTGCGATGGCCTAATGACATCTGACACTATATGCGAACATGTAACTGCCATTGGCATACAATACGATTGAACCAACTAGGGAGGCACACATCCGATGAGAGCTGTTGATATCATTCATAAGAAACGTGAAGGTCATGTTTTAACAAACGAAGAAATTACATTTATGGTTCAAGGTTATAGCAATGGAGAGGTTCCTGACTATCAGGTTGCGGCTTGGGCAATGGCCATATTTTTTAAAGGAATGACTGCGCAAGAGACTGCTCAGCTCACTCTAGAGATGGCCAAGTCGGGTGATCAGATCGACTTAAGTCCTATTCAGGGAATTAAGGTGGACAAGCATTCTACAGGCGGTGTAGGTGATAAGACAACATTGGTGCTTGCACCAATGGTTGCGGCCGCAGGTGTGCCTGTCGCTAAGATGTCAGGTAGAGGACTGGGGCACACAGGCGGAACGATTGATAAGCTTGAAGCAATAGCAGGGTACCAGGTAGAACTGTCCCGTGAAGATTTCTTCCGACAAGTTAATGATATCGGCGTATCTCTCATTGGTCAGAGCGGAAATATTACGCCTGCTGATAAGAAATTGTATGGTTTGCGTGATGTAACGGCGACTGTAGAGTCTATTCCGCTTATTGCTAGTTCGGTTATGAGCAAGAAGATTGCAGCAGGTGCCGATGCGATTGTACTTGACGTGAAGACAGGCAGTGGCGCATTCATGAAAACGTTGGACGATTCCATTGCGTTGGCGCAGGCAATGGTGGATATTGGAACAGAGGTTGGCCGGGATACGGTTGCGATCATTTCGGATATGGATCAGCCACTTGGGCATTTGATTGGTAATGCGCTTGAAGTGGAAGAAGCCATCCAGACGTTACGAGGAGAAGGTCCTGAGGACCTTCATGAATTATCCTTAATTCTTGGTTCACACATGCTTGTACTTGGTGGACAAGCAAACAGCGTAGAGGAAGCGAGAGGCAAGCTTGAGCAGCATATTCAAGATGGATCAGCATTGGATCGGTTAAAGCAGCTAGTCGAAGCCCAGAAGGGCGACGTTGAGATGATTACTGATCCAAATAAGCTTCCGCATGCAGCGAAGCGCATTGAAGTACAAGCGGAACAAGCGGGATATGTTGCTGGTATCGAAGCCGAAAGCATTGGGATTGCAGCTATGCTGTTGGGTGCAGGTCGTGAAACAAAAGATAGTATCATCGATCTTGCAGTTGGTCTTGATTTGCGCAAGAAAGTCGGTAATCAAGTACAAATTGGTGACGTGCTTGCTATTCTTCATGTCAATGACGAGAAGCGGGTAGACGAGGCCAAGGCGCGCATCCTGCAGGCTTATCAATTATCTGCAGAGCCTGTTCCGCCGAAGCCGCTCGTTTATGCAATCGTAACAAAAGATGGCGTGCAACGTTTTGTGTAACCTAATTATTTACTTGCAATAGAGGATTATAAGGCATACCCTAGACCATTTTGGTTTAGGGTATGCCTTTTTTGCGCAGCACATTTCCTATGTTGGAATATTTTACTTCTTTGTGGACAACAATGAATAACAGGCACATCTGTCTTCTGTTCACCTGTTCTACATAGCGGGTGAGCTTCACTCTAGAAACGGATCGAACGGATGATGCATCACCTTTTAGAGGTATAGGAGGGAATCTTTTGAATCCATGGAATCGCACGTGTATAACGATGATCGTATTTGCGGCGCTGCTGCTTCCAGGTCAAGCAGCTGCTTATTCGGCGGACGTGCCACCTGATTATTCAGACTCCGCCCTGCTGCCGAATAATGGTCAGCTCACGATGCCAACAGCAACCACTGAAACGGATGCGCTGCAATTAGCAACGAGCGCACGTTCTGCGGTGTTAATGGATGCGGACACAGGGACAGTAATTTTCGATAAAAACAGTCATGACCGTCTGCCACCAGCTAGTATCACAAAAATAATGACGATGCTGCTTATTATGGAGTCTGTCAAAGATGGAAAACTGAAAATGACGAATAAGGTTAGAACCAGTGAGTACGCCGCATCTATGGGTGGATCGCAGATCTTCTTGGAGCCGGGTGAAGAGATGACGGTTCAAGAGATGTTAAAAGGAATTGCGATGGCATCTGGTAATGATGCTTCTGTTGCAATGGCAGAAAAAATCGCCGGCTCTGAGCAGGCATTTGTTCAAATGATGAATGAAAAAGCGAAGCAACTGGGGATGAAAGATACCCACTTTGTAAATTGCAACGGCTTGCCAGCTAATAATCACTATACTTCTGCTTTTGATATAGCTTTGATGTCGCAGGCGCTGCTGCAATATCCAGAAATTACAAAATTCACTGGCGCGTATGAAGATTATCTTAGACAGCATACAGATAAGAAATTTTGGCTCGTTAATACGAATAAGCTTGTTCGCTTTTATTCTGGCGCTGATGGTTTGAAGACGGGTTATACGTCTGAAGCAAAATATTGTCTGTCAGCTACAGCGAAACGGGATAATATGCGAGTAGTTGCGGTTGTGCTTGGCGAACCGAATACGAAGACACGCAACAGCGAAGTATCTCAATTGTTCGACTACGCATTCGCTCAGTATACCAATGTGCCACTAATAAAGAGTGGTGATCGTATTGGTGAGATTCGTATTGAAAAGGGCATGAATGAAAAGTTGGAGCTAACAGCAAAACGTCCTTATCATGTCCTGCTCAAAAAGGGTGAGGCGTCCAATCAAATTCGTTATGCGCTGATCGCACCTGAATCAATCAAAGCACCTATTGCTGCAGGTCAGTCGATTGGCAAAATAGTGGTGTATCAAGGTGAAAAAGTCGTTAAAGAATTTCCTGTCGAATCGGCTCAAACGATTGAAAAAGCAGGCTGGTGGACGATGTTTAAACGCACGTGTGGAAAGTTGTTTTTTGTCAACTAAACAGATGTAGCTTCTAGTTTTGTCGGCAGGCAGGAATTGGCATGCGCTATCACGAAATCGTTCAGCATCGCGGGAGGAGAGTGAGACGCATGAATTTGCAGGTAGAGCTAGTGCATCAACGTAACGTATTAATTACCCGGCTTCGGGGAGAACTGGACCACCACACATCTGAGCTAGTACGCATCCAGTTGGATGAGGCAATTCAGCGTGGCCAAATAAACCATGTGGTGCTTAGTTTAAAAGATCTTACTTTTATGGACAGTTCGGGCTTAGGTGTTATTTTAGGACGCTACAAGCTGATCAAAGCAAAAGGCGGCAGAATGGTTGTATGTGACATGAACCCGGCGGTAAGCCGTTTGTTCGAGTTGTCAGGCTTATTCAAAATTGTAAGTGTGTATGATAACGAGCGCACCGCGCTTACCGGTCTGGAGGTCGTATCATAATGAAGCACTCGGGAACGAACAGAATGAGCCTTCAATTTTCAAGTCGTTCGGAGAATGAATCCTTCGCACGTGTCACGGTAGCTGCCTTCGTATCTCAGCTTGACCCAACATTAGAAGAACTTACTGATATGAAGACAGTGATCTCGGAAGCAGTTACCAACTGTATCATCCATGGATACGACAATGACCCAGATGGTGAAGTTACGATTTCAGCGGAGATCAAGGGTGAGGAAGTGACGATTACTGTGTCGGATAAAGGCCATGGAATCGAAGATATTGACTTGGCACGACAGCCGTTGTATACGTCAAAGCCAGATATGGAGCGCTCCGGTATGGGATTTACGATTATGGAAAATTTCATGGACGAGTTCGAAGTCAGCACTGAACTCGGCGCCGGTACGAGTATTCGCATGAAAAAGCGGATTGAATCGAAAAAAGCGCTTTATAATTAGGGGTTGAAGCCATGAAAGTGGATATGAAATCGTCAAATGCGTATTTGGACGACGCGGAGGTTAAGCGGCTCATTGCTTTAAGCCAGTCGGGAGACGGATTAGCCCGTGAACGGCTTGTAAACAGCAATATCAGGTTGGTGTGGTCTGTCGTACAACGTTTTATGAATCGGGGCTATGAACCTGAGGATTTGTTTCAGATCGGCTGTATCGGCTTACTGAAATCCGTTGATAAATTCGACTTGTCCTACGACGTGAAATTTTCGACGTATGCGGTGCCGATGATTATCGGAGAGATCCAACGTTTTCTTAGAGATGATGGAACACTAAAGGTAAGCCGTTCGCTTAAGGAAATGGCAAATAAGGTCAGAAAGATGAAGGACGAGCTGTCGAAGACACTGGGACGGCTGCCTACGATTAGCGAGGTGGCGTCTGAACTTGGCGTCACGCCTGAAGACGTGGTCTTTGCCCAAGAGGCGAACAAGCCGCCTACATCGATTCACGAGACGGTGTTCGAGAATGACGGCGATCCAATCACGTTGATGGACCAGATTGCTGACGAGTCACAGGATCGCTGGTTTGACAAGCTTGCGTTAAATGAGGCGATTGAAGGACTGAACGAGCGTGAACGGTTAATTGTATATTTAAGGTATTTCCGGGATCAAACCCAGTCTGAGGTAGCTAGTCGATTAGGAATATCACAGGTTCAAGTGTCACGTTTAGAGAAAAAAATATTACAGTCCATCAAGGCGCAAATTGCACAATAGCAGGACTGTCCAACAAAACCGTTCGTCTCACTGCCAGTCAGGAGTGATAGAACGGTTTTTTATTTATTTATCGCTCATGAAGATGATGTAACTGTTCCATACTAATACCATTCCGGTATGTTCGTTCACTGACCGCAATGAACATGTTTTAGGAGGGTAAAGATGTCAAGCACAACGACAACAGGCGGCAAAGAAAACAATAGTGACGGTGAAGGTCTTCAATCTTCGCTCGCGGGATCGTCCCGGCATCAAGCGTCAAGACTTGGTACGATGGAAAGTTCTCAGCAAGGCCATCAATCCAGAAACAATAGCTCACATGAATTGGCATCAAATCAGCAAGTGCCCATGAATACACATTCTACACGCCGCTATCAACAATCGCTAACCGCTGATTATCATCAACAGCATAAGGAGGAAGGTGCTGAGCAAGGAAAAGGATCACCTGGCAGGCAGCGTGACAATAGTCGTCCCTATACATTTGCAGGATTTAGAAACAGCTATGTATCGGATGCTAGTCAAAGTGGTAACCAGTCTGGTGGAAGTATCCACATGCAAGGAGATAATCATCATCCATCATCCATGCAGTCAGGACACGAGGAACAGACTCCTGATAACTACCGCGATAGGGAGGAGTCTAACCACATATCCGCTCTTGCTTCAGGCAACACATCATCACACGAACAGCTCAAGCAGAATAAGCAGCACGAACAGCACAAGCAGGGAGGGAAGCAGGGGGACTATCATACAGAGGATGACAATAAAGATCAGCAAGCCAATCACCATCAAGACAGCCAATCTGAATCCAAGGCAGCAGCTGAAGCAAAGGCTTACGGATCGCACACTGAAGGCGGCAGCGGTAGCGATAAGCCATCAGAATCAGAAGAGCATCGTTATAAACGAGAACATGAACTTTCAAACGACTTGGTTGCTTCAATCCTATATTGGCAGAAAGATGATGCGATTCCAAGGCGATTAAAGGACACGAAACGTACGTTAACGGATGTCGTCGGATTCGGCAAGTCATTTGATATTATGTTTCGTGAGATGACATTTGGTCAGCGTAATGTAGGATTGTTCTACATAAATGGGTTTGCCAAGGACGAAGTGATGACGATGATTTTGGCCCGGCTCACGATGTTAGACAAGTCCCAAGTAAGTGCGAACGCCTTTAAATCGTTTTTTGACTGTTACATTCCCCATATCCAAGTGGAGAAAGTAACCAAAATGAGCGAGGCAATTAACAAGGTATTGTCGGGGTGCAGCGCCTTTTTTATTGAACATGAGGCGGCAGCAATTATTGTGGATGTGAAGACATTTCCAGGAAGAGGGCCAGAGGAGCCTTCGCTCGAGAGAGTCGTGCGAGGGGCCCGAGATGGGTTTACCGAGACTTTGTTAACGAACGTAACCTTAGTGAGACGTCGTTTGCGGGATCCGGGACTCAAATATGAGATGGTGCAGGTGGGCCGTCGCACTCGAACGGATGTCTGCATAGCCTATATCGATGACATTGCGGATATGCAGATGGTGAAGTCTGTCAGGGATAAGATTAAAAAGGTTAATTTGTCAGGCTTGCCGCTTGCGGATAAACAGTTGGAAGAAGCGATTATTAATAAAGGATGGAATCCATATCCGCTTGTGCGTTATTCAGAGCGTCCAGATTCAGTCGCTTCTCATTTGATGGATGGGAGTATCGTCTTGTTTGTAGATACTTCACCTTCTGTTATGATTTTGCCGACGACCTTTTTTGATCTTTGCCAGCATGCGGAAGAGAATCGACAGACTGCGTTTATGGGGACTTACTTAAGGTGGGTTCGGTTCGCAGGTATTTTCGCATCCTTGTTTCTGCTTCCGTTATGGCTGCTAATGGTTATGGAGCCCGGGCTGAAGCCTGCTGCCCTTCAAATTCTAGGTCCGCAGGAGTCCGCGAAGCTTCCGATCATTTTGCAGTTTTTGCTTGCAGAGCTAGGCGTTGATCTGATGCGGATGGCTGCTGTGCATACACCTACGCCGCTTGCAACCGCGATGGGACTAGTGGCCGCGATTCTTCTTGGTGATATAGCGGTAAAGACCGGCGTATTTGTGAACGAGGTCATTCTATATATGGCCGTGGCGGCAGTGGGGATGTTTGCGACGCCGAGTTATGAACTGGCACTGGCGAATCGGATTATTCGACTGATGCTGTTGGTTGCCGTCGCAGCCTTTAAGGTGCCGGGCTTTATTATCGGCATTACACTATTTATCGTATTTCTGGCATTGCATCGCTCGTACAACTCATCGTACTTGTGGCCCTTTATTCCTTTTAATGCAAAGGCGCTCTACAATATCTTTGTACGTCAGCCTTTCTTGTTGTCTAAGGAGCGGCCTAGCTTTAATAAGACAAAAGACGCATCCAAAATGCGTCCGAATTCCGATTCCTGATTGAGGATTAATGCAAATGTTGTGCACATTAGTCCATTCTGTGAATTGGAACTTTCCTGTTATAATTTTGGTAATGAATAACTATTGGAAATGGTACAGGAAATGGGGAATGGACAGTGTATTTACATGGAACTAGCACGATTAATGAACTAGGACATTTAACGATTGGCGGTTGTGATGTGACTGATCTTAAAGCCCAGTTTGGCACGCCGCTTTATATTGTAGATGAGCAGTTAGTCAGACAGCGTAGTAGCCAATATATGGAGGCATTTCGGGCCTCTGGATTAAAGTTTCAGGTTGCTTATGCAAGCAAGGCATTTTGTGTAATGGCGATGTGCAGACTTGTGGATGAAGAAGGCTTGTCTTTGGACGTTGTGTCTGACGGTGAACTGTATACGGCGCTGCAGGCAGGCTTTCCGGCCCATCGTATCCATTTCCATGGCAATAACAAGACACCAGATGAGATTGAGATGGCGCTTGAGGCGAATATCGGATGCTTTGTGGTAGATAATTTCACTGAACTACAATTGTTGAATGTGATGGCCAAGCAGCGGGCACGGAAGGTTAGTGTATTACTTCGTGTAACACCCGGCGTAGAAGCACATACACATGAATACATTTCCACGGGACAGACGGATTCCAAGTTCGGCTTTGATATCGGCAATGGCACAGCCTATGAAGCGGTTCAGCAGGCAGCTGCAGCTGAAGGTTTGGATCTATTGGGAGTTCACTCTCACATAGGGTCACAGATCTTTGAAGTAGAAGGTTTCCAAATGGCGGTTGAACGGGTTGCTCAATTCACTCGTCAAGTGAAGGAGCAGTCAGGCGTCAGCTTCCGGGTTGTGAATTTGGGGGGCGGGTTTGGCATTCGCTATACTGAAGGAGATACACCACTTGCCGTGGCGGATTACGTTAAGGCGATTACGGATGCGGTGAAAGTTCACTTTGCAAATTTGAATGAGACATTGCCTGAAATTTGGGTTGAGCCAGGACGCAGCATCGTTGGTGATGCAGGGACAACTTTGTATACAGTCGGTTCTGTTAAAGAAATACCGGGCGTACGCAAATACGTTGCGGTTGATGGCGGGATGACGGACAATCCTCGCCCAGCCTTGTATGAATCCCGCTACGAAGCTTTGCTTGCTAATCGGGCTAATGAGAGTGCCGAAGAAGTAGTATCTATTGCAGGTAAATGCTGTGAGAGCGGTGATATGCTCATTTGGGATTTATCGTTACCGCTTGTACAGCAGAACGATCTGTTGGCGGTATCTTGTACAGGCGCATACAATTATGCAATGGCAAGCAACTATAACCGAATTCGTAAGCCTGCAGTTGTATTTGTACAGAATGGTCAAGCGGACCTCGTTGTTGGCCGCGAGACACACCAAGACATCGTTGGTAAGGACGTCATTCCGGCAAGATTGCAGAAAGTGTTAGTCAGTCAATAATAATTGCGATAGTCGAAGCAGGCGCAACTTTTGCTAATTAGTGCGTTGTGACTTTGTTCGCTGTTGCTGGTGTATAACGAATGATCTACACCGAGCTGTAGGAGAATTCTCCTTGGCTCGGTGTTGCTTTTGACTAAGTGAAGTTGCTCAGCTTGGATGAAATCAGGTTGTAATTGATTTCGTTCTGGCTGTAGTCATGACGTGTTTGTTGTGTTGAGTCCGCCTGCAATGATATACTGTACACGGTGTGTTTATTTCGTATATGAGAAAGGATGTTTATTATAATGAAAAAAGCAAACATCACGCTGGAAAACGGCGGCCAAGTTGTCATTGAATTGTTCGAAAATGAAGCTCCAGGCACAGTTGCCAACTTTGAAAAATTGGCGAACGAAGGATTCTACAACGGTCTGTCCTTCCACCGTGTAATTAAAGGTTTTGTAGCTCAAGGTGGTTGCCCTAACGGTACAGGCACGGGTGGTCCAGGTTATACAATCAAATGTGAAACAGCTGGCAACACGCACAAACACGTTAAAGGTGCTTTGTCAATGGCACATGCAGGTAAAGATACAGGCGGCAGCCAGTTCTTCATCTGTTATGATGCATTCCCGCATCTTGATGGCGTACATACTGTATTTGGCCAAGTCATCGAAGGTGTTGAACATGTCGATGCCATTAAACAAGGCGACAAAATGGCTAAAGTTGAAGTAGCATAAGCAGCATAAAAAATCCTCTTAGTGTGCATTTCAATGCTCTAAGAGGATTTTTTATATGCTGAAAAGTAGATCTCATCTTATCATTAAGTCGTTCCTTGTACATAAAATTATTCTAAAATAGTTAATACATTGAAAGTCAAGCAAAAGGATTTAATAAAACCAGCGATACTCATTTAACTAACCTTTAGATTGTGTTCCCGCAGAATGTAGCGCAATTAAAATGTGGAAACCTCTATATTGATTTTCGTTCCACCTTCTCTTCCTGAACCTGTAAGATGATGATGAATCTACTATATGAGGAGAAGAGAGGATGAAATGCAATTGAAGAGAATTGGTTTGATGATTTCCGTTTCCTTGTTGGTACTGACGGCTTCTTTGCCAAGTTTTCAAATTGCCCATGCTGTTGAAGCTAAACAGAAAGGAAGCGATACTGTAAGCGAAGCAAAGTGGTATGCAGAAAATGCAACATTGTCTGAGGGACTGAAAGGTTATACAGATAATTCCCTTTCCATTCAATCACAAGATATCCTTAAACCTAATATAGAACGTTCTGAGGATGTTGTTATTACAGACGAAAATGGTAAAGTGATTGGGAAACTGACGTCACCTAAGTCTATCATTACACCATCTCTATCAACTTTGGCGACTGGTAGGGTCGCTACAGTGGGAATTAAAGTAGACGAAGAGTATCGTAACAAATACTGGGACTGGATTACTAGGGTGAGGGATATTGTAGAGGTTGCAGACGATGCTTTTAACAGAGATTTCAATATTGATTTAAGTGTGAAAAATATCGGATATTGGATGTCATCAGGCAATAACGACGCTGAACTCATTAACGAACTGAAGGGGTATGGAACAAATGAATATGACTTTGTCATCGGCTTTACCTCTGACAGTAAGATGGATACTCAAGGAGTAGCTTTCCAATATAACAGCCCTCCACCCGGCGAAGCATTTAGTTTAATTCTTGATCAAAATGCAGCACGGACGGCAAACGCTGTTCAACACGAATTATCCCATAACTACGGTCTAGGACATGACTCAATCGATCCTAACTCAAGCTATCCAATTTGTATAATGAATTATGGAACCGTGTATTCAACTACACAGTGGCATACAGAGCATAAAAACCTGTTATCTGGACGCACACATTGGTATGGTGTTGGGCCTTAAAGGAAAGGTGACAAATGACTATTAAACGTGTTGGTTTGATAATAATAGTTCTCATATCCATTTTCAGTTCAGGTTGTTCGGACGCCCGAAGCAATGTAAAAGCACCAAGAGACCCAATGTTAAGTGAGGGCTTGACCGCTGGATGGATCATGTTTGAGGGGAAAAAATACCCGCTATTCGAGATATACAAGTCAGACACGTACGATGAGAAAGATTTCGAGTCAACAAATTCAGTTACAGGATCAGATGATAAAGCACATCAAGGTTTAACGATATTTATTAATAAAAAAACAGGAAGCCTTTTTATAAAAGATAACGTTGGTGATTTGAACTGGATGGAATATAAGGTCGAAGAAAACAAGTAATGATTTAACAAAGTAAATCTCAGCATTAGTCTTTAAAATGATCTCTTCTTTGAAAAAATACCCCTATATCCGAATTGATAAAATGGATATAGGGGTTTAAATATTTACTTACTGAAAGACAAGCCTTCTATAACTATGATCTCAATCAATCGTTGTTCTTCTTCTGTTATAGTAATACTCAATTCATTTAAAGCTTTCTCATGTATATAAGACAAAGTGAATATGTTATGGAGTGAAGCTGATTCATAAGAAGCAATAGTCAAATATGAAAATTTTGATTGTATTTGTAATCATAAATCTCAGGATTTTGAAGAAGAAATAAACACATATTTATTTAGGATGTTCAATTGCATATTTGTAGAAGCGACTTTGAAGAATTAACATATTGTTACAAAAAGTTAATAGATTCAGAAGGAACGAATACGGCCAAACATAGAATAATATGCTTGGCCGTATTCATCTTTATGCAATTTATTAATATACTTGATGTAAACTAACAGGTCCTAGACTACCATAAGATCCTTGGAATTGTCCTTTAAGGACATAAGTTCCTGAACTAAGATAACCTACTGAAAACTCAACAGGACTTGGAGTGGTGGGTCCGATATTCACGGTAGTTGAGAATACTTTATGAAGTTGACCGGAGGGCCCTTTGGAATAAAGCGATAGCTCAACGGTTTCATTCGTAGAACTCCATAGGCCAACACTTAATTTATGTTGAGCAGGTTGGCTAACTGTCAAATCATGTGATGTTGCAGTATAGGCAGCAAGTGCGTTAGTAGAGAAAGAGAAGAATGCTAAAAATAGGATCAGTACTACCTTTTTCATTAAATTCACCTCCCTTCTAATTTATGGAGTGTCTGTAGAGAAAAGGTGGGAAATGGTCAGTTTAGATAGTAATATTTTAACTATTGTATCAAAACAAAGAGTATATGCATATATATTTTGAATTAAAAAATTACACCCGAATATGTACAAAACATTTATATTAATGATAACTTGTCGAACAATTGCGATAGATCTTCTATGAAGGCATCGTAAACCGACCTTCAACTGAGACATTTACGAGTGCAGTTGTTAATCAAACGAATGGCACCGGAGTCTTGTTGATGTTCTTTTACTGTGGACATAATTAGAGGAATACTGGTATGATCCTGCTCTGTATTTATAAAGTCAGACCAAATGCTATTAAACAAGGCGACAAAATGGTGAAGGTTAAAGTACAATAAATAGAGGTAAAATGTGGGATTGCATCTGGTATATACAGGTGTCGTCTTTTTTATTTTGTTAGGAGTGGCGGGCTTCTTTACTAATGTAAGCGCATGCGTAAATCTGAAAATTTTTGAAAAATAATGATGGGAATTCATGTAAAGGCGTGTTTTATTCTGAAATTTATGGTTTAATGTAAAAATGTATTCGGCAGAAACAAATCCCTAGGAGAAAAGTCATAGTTCTCTAGGAGTACAGTTCAAGGAGTTGGATATGGCTAAAATAGTTCTATCTCTGTTGGGTGCAGTAGTGTTTTTTACATCTTCTACTCAGCAAGAAACGAACAAGGCGGCACTGTTGTTAGAAAAATTCAAGACAAGCCATGCTTATGTCATTGATTTTTCACGTTCATTTATAGCTAAGGCTGGCTCCAAAAAACCAGTTGATCAGCGGAAGGCTGTTAAGTCTAAGGAAGTATCGGTGCTTGGCACGTCCAGCATGCGTCCAGATGTTCCATCTATTAAGCTTCCAGAGGATGTACTAGATATGATCTGGGATGAAACGAATAAAGAAGGTATCAACTACTACACGTTTCTGGGCTTGATCAAGGCAGAGAGTAATTTTGATGGACATACTGTTTATCATAACGATAATGGCACAAGTGATTATGGCCTCGTGCAAATGAACTCACGGAACGTCAGCAGATTGGCGAAAGAAATTGAAGTAGCCAAGATTGATGTCTTTAATCCTCAGCATAATGTGCTGTTAGGAATTGAGGAGTTAATCGAATGCCGTGCCTACTGGGAAGGCGAGTATGAAGGCAAGCAGTTGGAGAAAGCGATGCTGCTGGCATATAACCGCGGGCGCGCTGGTTCGAAGAAATGGATTGACAATAAAGGAATAATGGATAGTTCCTATACAAAAAAAGTATTAAAATATAAACAGCAATTTGAGCATGAAGCGCAATTGGCGCAATCTCGATAAAGCTGATCATGATCATTATTGATGCAGGAATAAATAAATGGCGAGTTGGTTGACGTCATTTCATACCGTAATGAGAAGGAGCGCTTGATTATTTATGGCTCGCTGCAATTTAATTTACTTTTATGACACCTTAAGTTATCCCCGTTTTCACTCTCTCTCATTACACTTCCGAATACATGCTTTTCATAATATATAAATATACCTGCTTTATTCCTGCATCTTACTCTTTTTATAATGCTAACGATTTACTTACACAATTGCTTGTTGTGGGCGTCTCTAACTTAATTCGGCATCTGAACCTTGCTTTAAATTAAACATGAAGGAATATGGAGTCGTACAGCCAATTATGGTAACATAGAATAAGTTGCTCGAACTTTCTATTTAATCGAAGGAGTATGAAGCAGCAGCGATAGAGGTATTACTTCTTTTGGATTTACACTGAAAAGAGGTGTGAAGGTTGCTTTATGTCATAGTAGCTGTAATTTTGGCAATTGCATTGATTGTCTATGTTGTGCTGCGGCGTATCAAGAGTCGTGAAGCCAACAGCAATATCGTGTCGATTGATAGGTTTAAGGCCAAGCAGTTGGGCGGACAGAAATGTTCCTATTGCAAACAAATGTCTGGTAAGCTTGTATTTTATGCTGATCATAATGGATCAGTGGTTGGTGTATGTAGACAATGCCGGCCAATTGCAGAGCGCAAAGATATGCTGCCTATATGAGTGAACACAGCCCGTATTCCTGAGGACAGGAACACGGTTTTTTTGTGTTCAAAAAAAAGAGGGAATGACGCGGTTATTACTGTGTACTGGTCTTTAGGTTACTTGATTGTGAAGCATTTAGGTACGCGCTCCTTTATCAAAGTGATTGTAATCACAAGAGGGTTTTGCATCCTGTGTTACATTTCTTGTGAGAAGTATTCTCATTTTGAAAATGGGGTGATTAGACTGGGTGTATCCTCACTTGATTTATCTAAAAGTATATATGAATTGTGCCAAGAAAATGAGGAGATTGTCTCGATTATGGTTCAATTGGGGTTTGACCAAATTGCAAATCCGATCATTCGTAATACGGCTGGCCGTGCGATGACAATTCCTAAAGGCGCTAAAGCTAAAGGGATTTCCATTGGTGTTATTATAGAAGCTTTTGAGCAAGCGGGTTACATGGTTATAGGGAAGGAGCTGTTTATTCATGAGTGAGATCATTAACAATCGTGAACGGGACCGATTAAATACAAGCATGCGACAGCAATTGTTAAAAGACATCATCAAACAGCTGCATGAAGGCAAGAGTGTTGATGACGTCAAGCGTCAATTTGAGGAGGCTGTTGGAGACGTCACCGTCGCCGAAATATCCGCAATGGAACATGCACTGATGCAGGAAGAGGGCATCCCTGTGGCAGAGGTACAGCGGTTGTGTTCCGTCCATACGGCGGTATTTAAAGGATCGATACAGGAGATTCACCAGCCAGCAGCCACAGAAGAAGCTGGCCATCCAATTCATACCTTTAAGCTGGAGAACCGCGAGCTGGAAAAGCTGGTTCAATTCAAGTTGGAGCTTCATACGGAACGGTTTGCTAAGGATGATCAGGAGCGGAATAAACTCAAACTGCTTGAAGACCTCGCACAGTTGAGGGGAATAGACAAGCATTACAGCCGAAAGGAAAATCTGTTGTTTCCCTATTTGGAGAAATACGGTATCTTTGGCCCGACGCAGGTCATGTGGGGAGTGGACGATGGCATTCGTTCGTTGCTAAAAGACGCAGGACAGCAGTTAGAAGCGTACGCAGCAGGTAGCGGATGCCAGCAAGCGATAGTTGAATTGCTGCGCCATATTATTCAAGAAGTTAACGAAATGATCTTCAAAGAAGAGAATATTTTATTCCCGATGGCGATGCAGACGTTAACTGAAGACGAATGGGTTCGTATAGCAGCTGAGAGCGCAGATGTGGGATACTTCTTGGCTGAGCCGAGTGGAGTCTGGGTTCCTGCACGCGAGAAGGTGGATTCGAGTGGAATGTTAGATGGTGTTGTGCGTATGGAAACAGGCATATTGTCCGTAGCACAGCTGGAACTGATGATGAACCATCTGCCTGTGGATTTAACGTTTATAGATGAACATGATGTCGTTCGTTACTACAGCCACGGCAAGGATCGTGTGTTTACTCGAACTCCGTCCGTAATCGGGCGTACAGTTCAGAACTGCCACCCGCCGCAAAGCGTTCACATCGTCAATCAACTGCTTGATGACTTCAAAGCGGGACGCAAAGAAGCAGAAGATTTTTGGATACGTTTTAAAGACAAGTATGTATTGATTCGTTACTTTGCTGTACGTAATGCAGCAGGGGAGTATAAAGGTACACTGGAATTCACACAAAATATTGCGCCTATCCAGGAAATCACTGGGGAGAAACGAATTAATTCGTAAGCAGATGATAGAAGGATGTTAACTATAATATAATCTTAAGGTTCTAGAAAGGGATCATTCCATATCAACTAAGGAATGATCCTTTTGAATGTAGAAACTATGGTTGTTGTTGATAGCGGAGGCATTCTTCAATGATGAGTTCAAGCCACCGTTCCTCTTCGCCAGATAGCTGGACATCTAATTTCATTAGTACATCTTTAGATGCTTGGAGAGCTATCCCTTTTTGTATTTCTCCATTGTGCGCAACCAGATCCGTTACAAACTCTGTTATTAAGTTAGCGATATCTGACATCAGAACTGCGCGTTCTTTTGCTTTTGGCTGCATGTGGATGAGTTGTAGGACAATATTTACGATTCCGAATATCACCTTTGCATGATCTATTCTTTCTTGATTTAAGATTCCTTTTCTAAATAGCTTGGGAAACAGGATCAGACTGGCGCTAGTACAAATGACTACAATGAGCAATATAAAATAATCTGACATGTTTGGACTCCTTATTGTTTATGTAGTGATATAGATTTCTTTTCCTGTCCAGTTCACTTTGACATGCAGCAATTGTTCAAAAACTCGAACAGGTACGTATAATTGTCCGTCCTTCATTTTGGCTTCTGACACGTGTTTCCCGTTTACTGCTGCTGACACCCCATTCCAGGTTATGTTGGCCCCTAGGCGCTCTCCTAGGAGGCGTAATGGGGCGTACGTGATGCCATTTAGATAAGTGCCGTTACAAATGTATTTGTTTTGAATGGAAATCGGGATTGGCTTTGTTGTTGTTTCTGTCTTCATGGTTTTCAATAAATAGGTTTCTGGGTGAGTATCGGTTTTGAATCCGTAACTTGGAGTTGAACGGCTGCGTACTTCAAAGTGGAGGTGAGAACCTGTAGACCTGCCGGTTGATCCTTGTGTGCCGATTGTTTGCCCTGCTTTGACAACTTGTCCAGTTTGAACCATGATGCTATCCAGATGCGCATAACATAACAGAGCCCCATCATTAGCTTGAATAGCTACGACGTTGCCAAAGCCTCCAAAGCCAGAGCCCGCAACCCCCATTCGTGCATGAAGCACGATGCCTTCTGTAAAAGAAAGAATAGGGGCCTGATGGGATTTAACCAAATCAATGCCTGTATGCCAGGTACGATTCCCAGTGAAGGGATCTGAGCGCCAGCCATATGTGCTTGTAATGCGATAGCCGTATGTCGACCAAATCGTTGCAGTCATGATGATATTATCCTCCTAATTTTGTGAGTTACCCTTGTTAAGTTCTTGTTCGATGCGATCACCGATCAACGTAATATGTTTTTGGCCTGCATCTTTCAAATTTTCGTAGATGGAACGAAATTCTACTAAACTGAAGCCACCTAGGATTGCGTACTGGAATAAATCTTGCAAATAAAATGAATGCTGTGCGAGCGTAAAGAGCACCATATAGCTGGTAAATTTCCCGAAGAATCCCGAAAATAACTTGCGTGATAAAATACTTCGGTTATTTCTGAGTTCTGCCCACACTCTGGTAGCTACATCCAAAAAGATAATGAGTAGAATGGATTGGAGTTGTACCACGGACAGACCTGTAAAATAAAAAATCCATCCACCGACAATTCCACCAACATAGAACGTATAATCTGAAAACATTTTAAATGAATACTTGGCCGTAGATATTGTTAATTCTTTTAGGTACACAAGATCAGTCATCCTTCCTCCGCGTTAAATAAAAAAGCTACCCCAAATGGGGCAGCTTTACATAATATAATAATAGGCGCCAACCATGCCTTTTATCGTAATCGAGCAGTGAAGATCGGATACGTCTCGTACTTGAATTTGAGCGGTTGCTGGCAAGTTGTCGTATACGGTCACTCTAGGATGTATGTGAGCAGAAAGATCTAATTTAGATACTGTTAGGGAACTGTCTACCTGGTGAATCTGATGAACAGTCAATTGGCCGTCTATTTGACTAATTTGATGGACGGTTAGTGTTGAGTCGAGGAACTTGCGTTCATATACTTGGATAAAGGCATCTGCATAATGGGAGTATATAACGCCAATTGAAGCTGACAGGTCAAGTTTATTGATGTTAAGCACTGCTGCTGTTGAATCGTAATGTGGAATGTGAACGAATGCAGGGAACTCATTTTTATCCTGTACTCTAATTGTAATGCTGGCAGGAATATCAGGTTTGCATACACCCAATAATGCGGATGCATCGTGTTGCCCCTCTAGCTTCACTGTTAATACAGCGTTGATATTAGATGAAGTCTGTTTGACATTTGATACGACAAGACAGCTATGCAGATCCTGCACATTAACGCCAAGGCAGCTTGTTTGGTAAGCTTGTTCCCATATGGCTACTTTTACATAACTTGATAAAAAGGCGTTAGGATCAATAATCACGGTTGCAGTTAAATCTCGTTTAGACACTGTCAAGCTTGCTGTTTGTTCAGATATGCTAGCTTCAGAGATGTACATGTAGCTTGCGATATCATCTGTCATCGGGATTGAGCAGGTGACCTGGGCCGGTAAGCTTAGATGTGTAACGGAAAGTGTCGCTGGCAATAGTAAATGTAAAGGTACTTCAGGTCTGTGCACGTATAAGGATGCTGGTATGTCAGTAGCTCCATAATTACTTTTAATAGTGAGTTTCCCAACTATTTCTTTGCGCCCTGTCCCATTAATAAACACGGTTGCTTCGGTATGGCTTCTCCCGATACTATAAATCGCATTTGAGATGTACGCAGCGATTAATAAGGGAGGATTTTTGGACTCCCGTGTATAGAAATGAACACTTGTATCATCAGGACTGTCCATAAGAAATCCATAGGCAGGAATAGCTTGACTAATATATCGATTGCAAACGTCAAGTATATCAAATTCAATGTACCGTTCCTGTTTATTAACCGTGTACTGGTGCTGAAGCAGCTCGACCGCATAGGGTTGATTGGCGTAAGTAACTCCTAATTCACGCCAGATCGTATTAGGCTGCTGCAAATGAATACGCGGCTTGTTATTCAGTGCGCCAGCATAATAGATTCTTAATTTGGCTTGTTCAAGCGCATATAAATCAGGGATGCGTTCTTTCAGGTTCCCGATATCAACGAAGCTGGTGTATTCTTCGTCTCGCTCTTTCCCAATCATCATACGCTGCATGTCACCGTAGTTAATCGTCTGGAGATCTGCTCTTGAGCGCGTAGTAGCATCTGCGATAATCGGAAGCTCCAAGTTTTTTCTCGGCGCAGGCATTAACTCATAGTGCACATACATTTGATTATGAGGTCGAACATCGATAGTTGAGCTTAGATTATTAGCGCCAATGACCTCAAGCGTTGCATTTAACTCATGTTCACCTTTGTATTGAATTTCTAATGTGGAGTGCAGGTTATATTGAACATTTTGTTGTACGGTGAAAGTGGTATCCATGTACTCCTTAACTCCAGTTGTAACCAGCAGGCTAGAGTTAAGATGTCCTTCTCCGTATCCGTACAATTTAAACGTACCGACCATTTTATTTGAGGGAGTACGTATAAATAAAGTACTGTCTATATCGTGATGATCCATATTTTAATCACTTCCAATCTCATTGTATTGAGATTAAGCCTTATCGGCTTTGGCTCGAATTTCGATTCGTCCGTTCGGAGTAGGAGGGGCGTCAATGTGGGTGGATAGTCTCACATAAAATTCGATCTCAGCGCCGTCTTTAACTGTAAATGCATAATTTAGTTTATCGTTTGCAAGGAAGGGATTCGTTGTAGATGACAGCTCTAGTGCGACTCCAGATGGAAGGCCTGTCGGTTCCACTTCCAAAAGCAAATTTTTAACATCATAACCTAGCTGATTTTTAAGCTTTATTTTATGTTCTAATGAGGTTTGACCAGCCACTAACGTGCCAATATCCAAATATTCAAGAATGCCGCCGAAGGTGTCGGAATAGTAATCACCAGACTCATTCATAAACATTAGGCCCGAATAAGTGCCTGTAAAAGTAGTCTGCCAGGTTTGAATGGAACCCCAATAATCCTGATATTCAAAACGGAGTGTATTCAACTGGTTAAAGAGAAGATTTTTTTCAGGAATATTGATACTAATGTCATGTGGTGAAGGATATAGGCTCGTAAATTCACCTGTGGTCGGGTAAAGTGGTTTATCATTAAGTACAATTCTATATTTTACTTTACCATGGTCAGCATCCACCAACTTGCCGATTAGTTTATTCCCTTGCAGTTGTAAGTCAAGGGTTGCTGGTGTATTCAGGAGATGTAAGGAAAGGTCGCTAAGCTTGACGTCATCCAGACTCGACTTGATAATGAGCTTGCTATGATCAACTAGAATCTCTTCATTTCTATGGATGCTCAAATCCAAAAAATAGGCGAATCGTACGGAACGACCTTTATTAGAAAATTGCTCTGGTTTAATAGCCGTTATTTCTGCCAAAGTCATGCCTTCTGATTTTACTTGTTCCAGATTAGACAGATCAACAGATCTCCATGTCCCAGCAGTTAAGGTTTCCCATGTGGCGCCATTATCAAATGACAGGACATATCTAGCGGTGCCTTTGTATCCATTTCCAGTTAATTCTTCGATCAGGATAGATTGTAAATGTCCGTGTAAAGGATATTCGACATCGCTGATGACAAGCTCAGGGTGTGGGATTGCCTTCATTTGTAATTCAAGAGGAATATCATCATAGCTTTGAATAAAAGTAGGTTGTGGATTGCCTGTTGGGACGTAAGTAACAACTTCAATCGTTGGTGAAATGGCTGCGGTTGCAGTCCATAACGCTTCACTGATGACGGAAAGATCTACCATACCGTGTTTATCAAATTCCTCTTTGGTGGGGGGGGACGTTCTTACGGTTTCCCAGCCTTCCATTATTTCGGGTAGCTCTGGCGTAATCATTTCCAATTCACCAATAACTAGAATACTATTACTTCCATCTACTTCTTCTGTAACATTGATTCGATATTGATAGTAAGAGTTATTATTGTTAATATTAAATTCTTTTTTACTGCCAACAGTCCAACTAGTGATATCTGTCTGGGTGTCTAATATGATCCAATTTATACCATCTTGTGAAGCTTCAAAGGTCCAGTCTCGGCACATTCTAGGTATTTGAGTATCGGCACCCCTTGGCTGTAATGTATACTTCACGATATTTGATTTCGTGTAAAATTCAAATCCGACATAACCTAATTTACCAGTGTTGGAAGCCCATGCGTTTGTTCCGTTTGCGTTTCCATCAAATGCTCCCCACAAATTGTAACCATACAATACGGGGCTGCTAATGACTTTACCAACCGAAGATGTTGCGCTAGTCATGACCGGAATTGCATTCATACTTGGTTGAAAAGGTTTGTATGGAATATACTTTTTGTATTCGCTATTCTGCATAAGAATAAGACTTTTATTTTGTAGAGGTAGTGTTTTGAACTCGAACTCATGTACATAAGGTGATTGACTTTGTATACCAGACACACCTAACAATCTATAATACCGATAATATTGGTTGTGGGAGATTAGGGTCTTAATAGTCGATGCAGCGGCCCCACCGAGAGTAAATTGACTAGTGACTTCTATCCAAGATGAGTTATCATTGCTTCCTTGCCATACCCAAATACCGTGAGTAGAGGCATTATTTTGAACTAGTTTAAACTCATCAATATAAATTCTATTGTTAAAGTCGAAGGATATAAATTTTTGAGCCACTTGTTGATTTCCTGAAAAATAAATATCATTACCCATGTTGCCATCAATTAAATTGTAAATATTAGTCGTAGAAAATGAAATCGTATTGTTAATCGTAATTAAGTGTTTTCTGTTACCTTTGCCACCATAATTATCGTAACTGGTATTCATTCCATATCTCCTTTACATTGAATTGCAAAAAAGAATACTAGTAATCCATTATTGACCACCAGTGATTGCTTTAGTGCCACTGCCCTTCTGTAGTTCAACCTTTGTGCTGTACATATCTCCCTCCGTATAATGTCCCTTATAATCAGCACGAATATGATCAGAAATAGTTTTGGTGATTTCTCTGGTCCACGTAACAACTTCAATATCACCATTTAGTTCATCAAGAGGACAATAATTTGAATTAATATACAGATCTGCAGTTTGGATGGATTGGTTATTCGAATAATACAATACTTCAAATGTATCAGCGTGTTTGTCAGCAAATGAAAAATCATCTGAATCGACCTTCATGAATATCTCTGAAATGGGCAAGTAATCCGTGTATACACACAGCTCAATATCTCCTTCAAATGCACTCCAAGAAGCAAGGTTGATCAACGAAATATCATCCATACCGTAATTTAAATAATGTTGCTCTGTTGGCTCTAATTCCGTTACTTTGTTCCAAATGAAATGGTTGAAATCAAAACTGTATGTCTCATTTTTGTTTTTAACTAAACATTTTAGGTTGAGTTGGTGTTCATTTTTAATATCCACAGAGTGAATAGATGCTTTGGACGTTTCTATTTTTTGTTTAAATAATTGTCCATTACCAAGAGGAAATCTGTTCTGGGCTACAATAAAATGTGTATCAAATGATTGGTTGAGAGGGAAGAGTATTTTATGGTCCATTCCATATTGTATAAAGTGGTTCTGATCGATATTTGTTGTTTTGGAACCATCAATAATATGTAAGATGTTTTGATACATTTCCAGTCTTCTGACTAGCAAGTAATCGCCACCGTTGTTATCTGTAATATTAATTCTATACTTTTTAAATTTTTGCTGGGACGTCAGGTTAGTATAATATCTAGTTTCATTCTGTTTCCAATTGATTTGATTATGTTGCTTGTCCAAGACGATCCAGGACACACCATCATTACTCCCCTCAAACGTCCATTTTCGAGGAGATCTGTTGAGATCATCTGTACTATCTATCGTTTGAACACCATATGAATCAACACGTATAGCAGTTTGAAATTCATAGCATAACCATGCTGGTATCCTCCCGCTGCTCTCCCAGCATTCCTGGTACTTGCTAGTATGAATAAAGTCGGAGAAAGCTTTCCAAGCATCATGACTAGAATTAGCGATTGAACTTGCACTTGCAGAGCCGCTTGGTGATACATTGGATGTCATTATAGGTATAAGATTAGGGCTGTTAGATGTAGCGTAATACTTATTATCGTGTTTAATAAGGTAGCTGTCTTCAAAATTAGATTCAAACATTTCAAATTCTTGTACTCCAACATAGGAGGTGCTGCCATTATTTTTCGTAATATTTATTCTGTACATAAGAAAATGATTTGTATTAGAGAGAACAAATTCTTTCTTGCTCCATAGTACCCAGTCTGTTACATTTGTTCTTGTGTCCAAAATAACCCAATTTACACCGTCATTAGACGCCTCAATTGTCCAATCTCTTGGAGCTGTGTTCGTACTGTTATAACCATGTATAAGACTATACTTGATAATACATTTTTGGGTGGGAAATTCATATTGCAGCCATCCTGTTAAAGTGCCCGAAGCGGTGACCCAGCTGTCATAGGATCCCGTATTTGTTATTTTTCCATCAAATGCTCGATATGCAAAATAAGCGCCGCTCGTACTAAATACCGAACTTGCGCTAGCTTTCCCACCAGGGGTTGTATCAGAGGTCATATCAGGAGTTGCCTTTTTTAATGCACGAATCATTTTAGTACCACCCTTTCTATCTTATATCTAATCTATTGATTTCAATAAATTTGTTATAATCAACCTGGGTTTTAAATAATGAACCGTTTCCTAAAGTTGATTTAATCATAGGCTGTTTTGTTATTTTTTCACTCCTGTTTAAGGTAGACAGGTCATCTATACCGTTATGTTCGAACAATTGCTGTGAAGGGGCTGAGGTTAGCGTTACCCATTGTGATCCTGTATGGGATTGGATAATCCCATGTAATTCAAGCTCCCAGATATAAATATATGAACCTCCATTGCCTGTGGTTATAAATATTCTATATATTTTATAGGCAATTGTATTATTTATTTTAAACTCTTCTCTAATACCTGCTTTAAAACTAGAAAATGATTTTTGTGTATCCAAGACTGTCCATTTGATACCATCATGCGAGCCTTCAAAGGTCCAATCTTTTGGAACTTGCACACCACCACTAGTTATTAAAATATATTTATCTACTACTTTAGGTTGCTCAAATTCGTAGGATAACCATTCATTTGATGTGGTCTTGGAGTTCCAATAATAGGTGCCTGATGTCGTATAACCGTCAAAAGCTCTCCAGGCAGTATATGTAGAATCATAGGAGCTGCTAGCATTAACGATTCCACTGGGTGTTGTATTGGATGTCATCGTACTGTTTAGCTTTCCATAAATCTCTGGAGTTTCTGGTATATATTTTTTATATGTTCCATTATGATAGATTAATGATTTAGTGGGTTTGTATTCTACAATGATCATCGGCCTAAATCCAAGATCAGCAGCAGAAGATAAGCTAGTATTGTCGCTAATCTGATGGGCAGCACTTTTTCCTCTGAATACGCGACGTGTAGCATCTGAGGATTTGGATGATCTTGTTATGGACCACATGGAAGACCAGTTCCAGATCTTATCATCACCAGCACTAATCGTCCCGTTAAGTGTACTGTTAACGATGTACTTATCCCAATCGTTATTGATGTCCGCAGCATTAATACCGCCTGTCATTAGTCTATTAATGATGGTGTAATTTGATTTTTCAAGCAGGCGTATTTCACCAATTCCTGGATTACTTGATTGTCCTTTTTGAATATCGAGTCTGTAAAATCTGTATTTATTAACATTAACAAAGTCAAAATGAACGAATTGCAGGATTTCAGGGTCCGGGATGTTAGTTAATGTTGATAAGGTAGTCCAGTTAACATTATCATTAGAAGCTTTAATCATAAAGTCTTTAGGGAAGTAGCTGGGAGTGCCATTAGGTCTGGATAATGATATTCTTTGAATCCTTTTCTCATTGCCCTTACCCAAATCTATTTGGAAGTAAGCAATCGAACTTGGGCTTCGCCAAGACGAATGATGAGTTCCATCAATGGTTTTATCTGCCGTATTCGAGCCAGAAGAATCAGAAGCAGATAACATATTTTCGGTTAGTATCACATGTTCATAATTTAATTCAATTCCAGAGAAACTTTCCATACCATTTTTAATATAATCATTTACGGATATTCCAGTTTGAACATTACGATCTGCAATGAGCATATATCTTCCATGTACATCTTTGTCCACACAAATAAAATAAAAGTCCCCATATGGAGTGTTTCCAGGAATAGAAGGAGACAGAATTGGTTTGGATGCTTTGCCAAAGGAGGATAGGCTCGCTTGCGCTAGATGGTTAGAACCCCAATAATTACATCGAATACGTTTTCCAATATCCATTTCGGAAAAGTCAAATACCTCATTATCCGTTACTAGATATCCAGTATCATCAATATCGATGGCATCTAGTGTCAGAGCGTAGTTTGTACCTTTGTGTGCTGTTGTGATCATGACATCGTGAACTTTATTTTCTAGTCCTGTTTTTTCATATACCAGTGTTGTTGTAAGCTCCGATTGTAATCCTGTTTCTGCATAGGTTTCTTTTTGTCCATCAATGGAAATATGTACGTTACTGGAAGAGAATCCACCTTGTCGGGTATAGGTTAATATTCGTAATTTGGTGCCTTTGAATTTAAAAGAAATTGTACTATCGATTTCAGTAGTTACCTTGGAGGTTTTATTGTAGAAAGTACCAAGACTCCAATCTGTCCATGCTCCTGTAAATTTAATGTCAGGAAAGCTATCATCATATCTTGTCCACCCGGATTCAGGGTTTAGCAGGCTTTCACCTATTACTGCCATTCTGTTCACCTACCTTATTCTTTATATTGAAATACTGGGCGTAATCCTGTATTAGCTACGTCATTGATTCCATAAGGAAATACATCAGCAAAATCTCCTTGCTCAACCCCGCGTCTAATCCTTCTATTATAACCGTCCGAAACATTCATCGATTTACCATTTAGATATATATAGTTCCCTGTTATGGAGGCATCCGTGGTTAATGTATACTCTGCATTATAATGAAATACATCATCTAATGTATTACCATATTTAATTAAGTAGGATGGGAAGCGTTTGATGTAGGTATCATATTCGTTAGTAGTAGGGAAGGCACCATATTTTATATCTACTTGATTCAGCGTTGGATTTCCGTCAGCATCTGCAAATGCACAACCACCACTTAACGAACGTGCCACAAAGGAGAATCCTTGATAGTTCATTTCTGCGCCTTCCATTTGCTTGTTGGCATTGTACGTACTCCAAGTTATACGAGTTTGCACGACGCGGTCTGAAATGATAAACCCTTTGTCTACCTTAATACCGTACCAATAAGAACCGGTCATGGGATCTGTTTCGCCCTTGATGTCTCTTTCTTTTAATCCAGTAGTAGTTACACCAAAAGAATACTCTGAACCTGTATAGGAAATAGTGATATAATCTCCTATTTTCATGTCAGCGACAGTCGTTTTTAGACTGCCTGTTGTTGCAGGAGCTGCCATTTCAACACCTCATCTACTTTTTAATGATTTCCAAAGCATTAATTTTTTTGAATTTCTGATGTTCTATTTTTTTTCTTAACAGTGTGCCAGTACCCTTCCAGCTTCCGTCGAATTCATATTTATAGGTGTACTCCTTTTTCAGTCCTAATGCGCCCGTATTAGAAGTAATCGTTTCTTTGTTGTATTTGCCCTTGTCAAATGCATCTACTGTAAAAGTAGCATCTGTAGGAGAAGAGGAAAATTCAATTTTGATGCGTGCAAATTTATTTTTAGGTGTCTGCATATTGCCCGTTTGTACATCTACTTCCACGTAGGGTGACCAAGTTATTTTATCTGCTGAAGACTGTGCATAAATGGTATAACTTCCGCCATTTCCACTTACTATGGTGTTGGATGAAATTTGGTGAAATGATGCTACTTGATCATAGATAGGGATAATGCTGGATTCCCAAGTTCCTGAAGGCTCATAAACGGTGTTTCCTTTGTCATCTTTTGTAATTTCAGACAACTGAAGTTTGCCGTCTTTTAAAATGGTTTTATTAAACGTACCCATTTGCAAATCTATAGGAAGCTTTATTTCCTGTGTATTTACCACTACTATTCACCTCTCTATCTAATTTCCCAATTTATTGTTCCCGCTGCTCCGCACTTTAATGGCGCTTGAATGGTGTCAATCTTAAATCCATTACGGCGAATAATAAGTTTGCCATCCAGATCTTTATCCGTAGTTATTTTAATTTGTAGGAAAGAAGCATCTTGGTAGGGAACACCGAGCACACATTGAAAGTGAATGTTTACATCCAGTAGCTGCATCGTTTTTTTATAGCCCATATTATACTGAACGATGGTCTGTTCAAACATGCCGTGGTTTTGGTTTGTTCCAAGCATACAAGCATCTGCAACCGCGTCCTTATATGAAATAATGTCATTGTAGAGGAACGTACGACCGGTTAGTGGAAATTCTACTCCATCAGCTTCATAGGATATCGTGAGACGGTGATCATTCAGTGTGAATGTACCATCCGCTACATTTATATAAACCTGAGAACCTTCTCCTATTAACCCGAACCGAATCAGTTTATCGCGTTGAATATGGTAGAATGAATTAGATTGGTGTGTGGTTAAATTGTACTCGGCTAAATGAGTACCATCATAATATTCGGCTATCCAAATAAAACTTTGAGGCACGGGAGAATACGTGTACCGCTTGTTTCCTAATATCAAATCGATCCCTCCATTGTATTGTGAGATGTTATGTAACAACATAAGTAAAGCAAAAAGGTCTCGAAACGGACGTTTGAAGCGTCGTTTCGAGGCCTATTTTAGTTTCTTGGCTAAACAGCTCTAACGGTAAATTTACAGATTAGCTATTGTTTGTGCATTATGAAAAACTATAACTTACACGGAACCGGAAATCTTGTCGGCCTGCGCTGGCGTTCAAGGGTACTTCGGCTTGTAAAGCGACTGTAACATAATTGCCTGCAGCATCAACAGGATCTCCGTTATTATTAACACCCAAAATGTCACCAGCAGCTGGAACGATAGGAGAAGGATAGGCTTTGCCTGTGTAATCTTTGGTGGTTACGCCTTTTGTCCCGATAGGCTTTTCGTAATCTTTCCCAATTAGAGAGGAGGGATCCTTTAGATCGGTTTCTCCGAGGGAATTAACCTGTGCATGGAACCAATTGTTTTTGACAACTTCGACTTCGTTACCAACCGTATCACCCGTTCCGCCCTTCATGTCGCGAGTAGTAATTCTGCAATTTTTAATAAGGGGGACATCGATCGCTTGATTGCGGTTGTTCCAAATATTAAAGGTATATACAGGACCCCAATCACCTGCATCAATAATCCCAAAGTCAACAGGGGCATTCACCTGTGCAGAATGTGTTTCGTTGTACCAAGAAATAATCGGCTTTGCCATAATAATCAAACTCCTTAAGTTATATTTTTATAATCATTTCTACTGTGACATTTTGAATATTTAATCCTTGTTTTACTACATGAAGCCGGAAACAATCGCCAGCATAAACAGTGGTAGGATCCACAACAGCTTGCCCATCGTCATAGTGGCTAAAAGCGTCCAATTGAACGGGGCGGGACATAATATTGTGCCAGTCCTTCATATTCATTGACTTTTCAATTGTGATTTCTGAATCGGTATCACCTGGAACACCACAGATCGCTTTAATGCCAACAATTTCACCTTTAAATGGAAAACGCGCAACAATATTTTGCACCCCCTGAAATAAATAAGAGGGCAGGCAAAATACGATTACACGTTCTTTCGTCTCTAAAGGGATTGATTTTAACTTGCTATGCTCGCTGCTAGACATCAGTCCATCGGCATGTTCATTGACCAGTTGAATATTTTTTCCGAAAATATCAATCGGAACCCAGTCTTTGCCGTCATATCGGTATCGGATGCCATCCTTGTACGTTTGCACCGTCCAGCCCACTTGTGGGTTCAGATGGGTACGCAAGAGCTCTTTCATATCACTTACGGCAGGCTTGAAGAGTAACTTAGTAGAGTCAACGGCATGTATAGCATTGTGAGCTGCATCCATTGCATTCGCAGTGGCTTGGCTGGCTCGATCTGCTGCCATGCTAGCCTTAGCTGAGGCATCATGTGCTTCACGGATCGCCTGCTCAACTTGATCCATAGCCAAATGGGTGTCATTCAGCTTCGTGTGAGCCTCATCAATAATTTCTTGCAATGTCTTCACGACATCAGGGTGTCGTCGTACCATGGCATAAATACGGGAAGCAGGGTAGAGAATGAGCCCTTTCCCTTTGTACTTGCATGAGAAGGTGGCCCCTTCATGCTGAGGGTGAAACTGGATGCTGCCGTTAGCATAGTTAACTAGAAACTGATCGGGCAAAAGAGCGGATGTTTGATTGTACAATTCCTGATTGATCTCGACCATACCATCAATATGTACTTTGTGCTGACTAGAAGGAATTTCAAGCAACGTGATGATCCCGTTAATGACAGGCAGCAGGTCATTGCGATCTGTAAAGGGGTCCTGATTGTTGCCTTTACGCCATACCATAGCAACGGGATCATTTAATTCAAGATAGTGGCGAAGCTCGGACATTTGATTAACACCTCCTTATTTTAGTATTCATATATATTTTACATTTAAGGGATAAACATTTTACTGCTTCCGGTCGCAATCGTCGTTTCTTGGTTGAGATGTGTATTGACGCGGGAGCCGATTTTGGCAACTGCTTTTCCTTGAAAAAATACTTTTGGACTGCCTGAAGTGACACGTCCTTGACCACTCCCATTTGAGGATGGGGAGATGGAAATAATACTTCCTGAAAGGTGAGGATAGGGTGTGGGATCGGCTTGCCACTCTTCCTGAGTAAGGTTATCTACAGTGCATACTGATATATTTTGAACTTTAAGCTTAGCGCTGGACACCACATTTCCATTAATCTTGGCGTTGCTGTAATGATCCTGTTCAGCGAGTATTGGAATACCAGGAATCACAGTTCCATCTGGTAAGGTGACGGAGGCAGTATGGCCCTTAATGTATTTCTCGATATACCTCACATAGTTGATTTTTAGCGCCGTTTCCAATAACGATCCATCTACACATACTCCTGACATAGTTCACCTCCCACTAATAGTAAAAAATGATCATTATTCAAAATCATAACGTTGTGCATTAAATTTCATATTGCGTGCCGCTTTGAACAGGATGTCTCCATCTGCTGTTAGCTGGATTGAAGAGCCGCTGCCATTGGAAATCTCAGCCACACCATTCTCAACCGCTACCCTAAAGCTTTTGCTGTTCAGTTCAATGGAACCTTCGGTCGCTTTTACGTGAATCCCTTTGTCAGTCCAGTCGACGACACGTTCTCTTGCTGTTGCGCTTGCCAAATATTGCAGCTTATAGCCGCCATTGTATTTCGTTTCAACAGCTTTGGCACTGTCATTAGGGCCACCGTCCCCAGCTCCAATAATACGCTTCGGCTCGGCAGTGCCACCGTCGCCGTCAAAGCGGATGCAATGCTTTTCCCACTTTGGATTAAGGATACTTTTCTCAGCAATAATACCCGTATTTTCAGGCGTCAGCATTTCTCGATTCTGATTAGTCCAGTATAAAGGTCTGCCTTGCGGGTCTTTTAGCTGTTCTTTGGCCGAAACTTTGGCGGTAATAAATTTAATCGCATGGTCCTTGATCTCGACGTAATTGACATGAGAACCAACAGGCTCATCCTTCCAAAGCGTATTCACTTTGTTTACGGTAAGATCGCTAATGTATCCGCCCTCGGCGGTTATCATTTTAACGGCAATCATCTCGGAGCTTAATCGGCCAACCCCTTCAATGTCAAAGTTGTTCAAATTAATTTTGCCTGCTTCGCTGTCAATAAGCAGTTTATTCTCGCCGTTTGTGATGATCGCTTTGCGAGTCTTGAGTGTTCCATCCAATGTAACCGAGAAGGGGGCACTCGCAAAATTGAAGCTGCCTGCCCATATGCCTTGCTGTGGATACACACTAAAGGAGCGATCCCCTTGACCAATAAATAAGCTGGAGCCTTCAATATGACCATTTTTGAAAGTCGATTCGGTAATGTCTGCTCGTTTGGCAATCAGCTTGTTCATCCATACAGTACCATAATAATCAGCATGCAATGGAGCATCGGACCAATTTGAGGCACCTAACGAAAGACCCTCATGGTTCACCTTAAATACACGTTCTCCTTCACCAGCCTGGAAATTTCCTTTCATAAAGAGATCCCCATCCAATGAAGTGTAGAGCGTATTTTCATATGAATTGCTGCGTTTGCGTTGAATGATCAGACCGTCTGATTCATTCATAATAACTCGATTTGTAATCTCTTGATTGCATTGAAGCGCAGGGTTGGTCGGATCATGGTAATAACGGTTTAGGAGTATGCCAAACTTGTCTTTTTGCTCGTCATACAAGCCGATTTTCATCACTTCACGTTTGCACTTGTCTGTAATGGTTGCTTTCGCACCTTCGATAAGAAACAAGCCATCATTGTCTCCGATGATGACACGGTTCGAAGTAATAATTTTCCCGAGTACTTGCTCAGCGATCAATCCATCTGGTGTAATAGCAGTTTCGTAACGCAAGCCGCCGGAGCGGGTGAGGCCCAAAGCACCGTGTGTAGCTCGTAAAAAACGTAAAGAATCATGCGGATCGGTAATTGTAATCCCTTTGCGATCGATTGTGACATATTCATTGGAAGCCATATTGATGTCGTTGGTCACTTTATTCCAGAAGTTTGTAAAAAGGTCGTGAATTTCTGAGGAGTCAACGACTGCTTTATCCCATTGCTGCTTGCTGCTGTCTACTGTAGTGGTTGTTTTTTGACTATCATATATAAACTTTTCTATTTTTTTATAATCATCTGAAATCTCTTTGACATTGCTAATCGTCAAGCTGATATCACTATTTTCATAGTTATACGTAATTTCAGAGATACGTGCTTCGATATTGGTGTTTAACTTCTCATATTGAACGGTGACATAATCGCCAAGCACAAGCTTGTCCCAATTATGCTGTTCTTCCAGCAGAGCGAGAAAATTAACGGCACTAATAGAGAAACTGGTCTGCGGACGCTGAAGCTCTTTGAGCTTCTCCCATGCAGCTTTGAGCAGATCCTCCTGATCCACATACTTATCATCAACGAACTCTTTCTCAATCACATAAACATTAAGCTCTTCAAGCTGCTTTTCCGTAAAATGATTGCTGCTGTCCAACTCTTTTTGCAGAAGCGCTATTTTTTGCTTCACCTCAGCTATCAGGGCTTTAGTGCTTTCTAGTTCAGCTTGCTTAGCTCTAATCGCTGCTTGTCTATAGTCCAGGCTATACTTCTCAATCAATTCCTGCTCATTCGAAGCTGTATTGTATTCGTCAAGCGAAATGTTAGCAACCTGAATATATACCTCAGTGGAGCTGTTGCTTGATACGGAGATGGAGGCCGTATTGATATGATGCAGTTTTCCTAAGACAACCCACTGGTTAACAGGTACTGGGTAATTGTTCCCATTTAAGCTTACTGCGCCTGACGATGAAGAAGTTAATTTAATGAAGACAGCATAGGGCAAGTGGGGGGCTAACGAAAACGATGTCGTATTCGATAATGAGTTGTTTAAGTTGTATTTGTCAAAAAACATACGCTTGTCGAATTGTTGATTTAATACAATGTCTGTCGTAGACGCTTCCTTCTGACGATGCTGGTCGAGGTCAGCGGTTTGCTGCGATGCAAGCAGCTCATAGCCACGTCGTTCCTTGAAATAGGTATCAAACACATTTCGCTTTGTCTCTGTGTAGGCAGCATAATCCAGCAATGAATGGCAAAGGGAATCCGACATATAGGAACTTGAGGACAGGACTTGACGATTGGCATCCCGCTGGAAGGGATACATAAAGTAGCTGTAATCCTCGATGTAAGGCTGCCCTGAAGGATTTACGGCATGGATGGAGAGACCTTCATGACCGTATGCCTTAAGCCGTGTTACCATCTCATCAGCTTTTGAATCTTTGTCCAATGTTTTGAGATAGTGGCCGTACGAAAACTTTAACCCTTTGTTGATGCCGAAGAACTCTGGCTTGTGCATGGAGATGGTTCGTTTTACTGTATCCCACTGAATCACTGCATTATAAGTTTCAGCCACATTATAAATGGCATCCAGAACGGTCGTATTTGTAAAGTCGAAAGTGCGGTAGGTTAATTTAAAATCAGCATCTAAATAATCAATCGACCATAGTGTGGATGCCAACAGTTGGGACAACACTTGTTCCGCATGCGAGGATTCTAATGAAACATCTCGGATCAGCTTGTCCTTTAATTCAAATGGGAGCAAGAAGCATTTCACTTCAAAATAACAGCTTCCGCCATCTTCCATTTTTTCATTTATGTTTGAAATAACATATCGTTCGATGCTGTCACCCAACTCAACCTGAATCACATACCTGCCTTTAATCCAATCTGTGTGTCGATTGGGCGTAAGCAGATGGTTGCGGTCGAGATCGTAGGGAATCTTAAAAGATAATTCGTTAAGAGAGGCCAGACGAAGACTTTGATGGATATCATAGGCCTCGGCAATTTTACTAATAAGAGTAAGGTCTGGACGAACCAAAAATAATTGTGGCTGAACAGGTGATTTTAAGTAGTCGATGTCACCTAACAAACGTTTCACCTCCTTTATCAGTGTAGTCGTGTAAATTGATAACGGAATTGGAGTTTAGCGGAGCCTTGCACCCTCAGCACATTTCGTCCTGCTGGCAGCACCAAATACTCGTTGTTAAAGTTAGTATAACGATACGTATTTGGTAAGCTGGTTTGAATTTCTTCACGTTCGTTGTGCACATATAGGTGCTCTTGATCGATCAAATTTTGAAATGAAAATGGTTTGTTTCCATTATTCATATTTAAAAGTGTCAGGTTGCCGTTGCTTTGTTTGGTAATCCATACTTCAGGTCTGCATGCCAAATCTCCTTTATTATTAAACACAAGGACAGGCTCAAGATAGAGTTGCAATTGATGAAAGACTGGAGAAGTCCGATAGTCTTGAGATTCAAATAGAATTCTAAACATAAGTTCAGAACGAGACGACATGAGTGAAGTACGCTCAAAGGGGAGTGGTGCTCCATTTGTGCAAATATACCAATCAGACCAGTCTTGTTGCTGTAATTGACGTGTACGTACCTGGACAGTTATCGCATCCTCTGTAGATGAGTCGGCCTGCCAAGATATTTTACTTATGAGATCATCGCCGCTCATGTTAAGTTGAATAGGCTCTGTTATATACGTTCCTCTTAAATGACAGACAGTTAACCAATTCGACATATCATCACCCAATCATGCCAAAAGGTTTAAAGGAAGCAGCCACTCCACGTTCTGCCCACTTTGCAACCTTGAGACTAATCCACACGGCAGTATTGTCATAGACGCTGGCACCATTAATGGAGCTCCAGACAGGTTCTTTAGAACCGCTTTCGCCATCTTTGACACAAACATAGAAACGTCCAATGTCTGTTGTTGGAAATACAATATTATCCTTATAGTACAGAGTGGAAGGCTGCCAAGTAGAAGCTCCTCTTGTATCCTGAACTTCTGCAAGATCGGTAGTAGGAAAAACGGGTTCAAGCACCCCCGTATAGCCTGCCTGAATGCATTCATACACATGACCGTTATCAGTAGTAGGGACAACATAGGAATGTAGATCATGGAGTGTAGTAGGTTTCCATGACTTGGCTGCTCTCCCTTCCCGAGTGTTGATCCAGCCAGCGGGTTTGCCAGTAGCAGGTGCAGTATTCCATATGCGAGCAGCCAGTGGCCAAACACCATCTAGCGGAGCCAGGGAACTACTCTTCTCAGCTAAATGATCCAGTTTTTCAAAGTTGGTACCCAAATCCTGCATTGTTTGATAAATCTCGTCTGTGTAATCGGGCTTTGTTAAGCCAATATGCTGCGTAATTGTTGACATCTCAATACCTCACTTTGTTTACGGAATGTCCGACCACTTTGTTGGTGGTGCATATTGCTGCCATGTCGGTTTGCTAGGATCAAGCACAAGATGCCCTTGTGCATTGAGTATGATGCCTTCACGTTGACCTTTGTCAAAGGTGTCGATGGTTTGTTCATACGTTCGATCTTGAAACTCGTATATTTGTGATGTATATACGGGTGAATATGAGTAGGGGGAACTACAACGAAAAGTAAGCGTCACATATCCTTCATTCATACCGTTATGCAGTAGTGTAGGATCATCAACTACGATGGCGTAGAAGATACGTTCAGGGTCTGTTGAGAAGCTGAGCTCCTTGTAATAATCAACTTCTGTCAGCCATTTGGTTACTTCTCTTATTTTGGAGGTGTCCCAGCCCTCTTCAAAGGCAAACGTCAAATGGAACTTTAGAGGCTCTTTTTGTATCGTTTGAAAATAGGGCTTATCACGTCCAGCAATCCGAAATTCAGCAATAGTTCGGGTGGGTGCAAATGCTTCTTCCAGCAAACCACCACTAACATTTACATTTACGATACCAAACGTTTGACTGGATATTCCATTATATGTGAAATACTCTGCATTTCTTATCGTCATAATAGGAAAAAGGAGGCTAAAGCCCTCTTTTAAACTCAACTCCCTTCGCTTTAAGTCCGTTGATAATAGAGGAGAATACGTCATCACCATTCTTCTGAGCAAAGTTTCCTTGTACGGACACATGCAAGTTTTCAATTACATTTCCGCTTGTGGCTAGACTAGGGAACTTAAATGATCGAATTGAGTCCATCATATGACGAGTGACATCAATGATTTTAAGGAGGTTAAACGTATCGGTTTTATTTAAAATGAGTTCCTTTTCATGTGCAAGCAAGTACTTTCCGCCGCTTCCCCAGGCTGGTGTCATCCCGCCTGTCTCCGCGGTGAACGGAGCTTTTCCCCTCAGCTGACTATATGGCAGGTCAGGGAATTTATATGCTGCCCGATAGTCGTCATTCTCTTGCCGAAGCTCATTAATTCTAACCTTATTTTTACCTTTATCCTTTATGATCAGGCCTTCTGCCTCTTGTTTGTTAGCGAGGTATTTATTCCAGGCTGTATTAACATCCTTATTGGATGGATTTACAGGTGCTGTTGAAGATTGATTTCCGGTTGCAGGCGGTACGTTTCCAGCCTGGTTAGAGTTCCCGTAGTCGGACAAGTCTTGTGCGAACTGACCGCGAAGATGATCAGCCATTTGTTGACCTACAAGCGCACTATTCGTCTTTAGAAACTCAAAAAATTTATCATATTCGGTTCGCATATCTGCTATGCCCTGATTAAATACAACTTTATCTTGACTCATGAGCTGCTGTTTTAAGGTGGAGAAGAGAATTTCCTTTTCCATGAGCAGTTTATGCTTTTCTTCAATTGCTGTTTTTTCTTTTTCAAGTCCTTTTATTTTGTCATTATGAAGGTTGTTTTCTAGTTCTTTCTCTTTGTCAAGCGTCGTTTTAAGATCATCTAATTGGTCTTGTAGTCCTTGTTTACGGAGATCGCGTTCTCGACTTTGTTTGAATTTGTTTATTTCATCATCTTTTGCATTTAATTCCTCTTGTAGTGTTTTGCGCTTTGCTTTTGCCTCCAAGGAATTATCAAGATCCAGCAAATGGAGCTTGTCCTGAACGGCTTGACGCTCATCCACCATTTTTTTCAGAGAAGCATCATAATCTTCGGTTTGATTGGAGCGGTCAAAAGATTTTAATTGAGCATTAATATAATCTTCGTTTCGTTTTTGAAGATCGTCCAGAAGTTTGATTTTTTTGTCGTGTTTCTCTTTTTCAAGCCGTATTTCTTCGTCCTTCGCCTTGATCTGCATTTCCTTATGCTTATCCAGCATTTTTTTGTAATTATCAATGATGGCATTGGCGTTGTCGGTACGAATCTTGAGTTCCTCGTCATTCATATCAACGAGTTTCTTATTGACGTTTTTTTGTTCTTCTTGCAGCGATTCCAGCTTGGCCTGACGTTGATATGTATCTTGAAGGGAAGCGCCTTTTTTCTTTAAATTTTGTTGAACCAGCTTGATTTCATCTTCTATTTTTTTCTGCTCATTAATTAGAGTCGTTTTGATATCAGTAGTAATTTTAGCAGCTTGCTTTTTCTCTTCATCGGTGTCAATTGTACCTAACAAGCTTTTTTTGTACTCTAATTCAGATAGCTGCTTTTGGTAGCCATTTAATAATGCATCAGCTTGTTGTTTTCCGGATTCCTCAGCTTTGGACACGAGCTCAGATTCTACGTTTTGCTTGGCACTCCTCAGAGTCTGTGCATAAATTTCATTCGCACTTCTAGCTTCTGCGGATGCTTTTGGATTGTTGATTATACGCTGAGCCTTATATAACTCATCATTTATTTTCTTTTGTTGCAGGGCTAGTTCAGAAACGATTTCTGCAGAGTAAGCTGCAAGCAGCTTTTTCTCGGCATTTGTATTGATTTCGCCTAACAGTGATATTTTATACTGGCTTTTGGCTATTTTTCGTTCACTGCTGCTTTTGATTTGCTCGAGCCCTTTGTTAAGTGTATCTGCTAAATTCATGCTTGCTTGCTGAAGTTGAGATTTTGTATTGTTTATTTTATCGGTCAAATCTACATACTGCTGCACTTGCTGTTCCAACTTTTCCATTGCTTCAGGGTTTGAGCTTTTGGCCAACTTATTAAGTTTGTCGGCAACATTATCAACAACTTGCCCTTTTGACAATAATCCTTTATCCGTTAATGTCTTCTTTAGCGATGCTTGCTCTTGTACTTGAGAAGTATGCAATTTCTTCAAGGAATCGATTAAGCGATGATGAATGTTAATACGAGCGTTAAGTAGTTTCTCGTAATTCTGGCCTTTAGCGATCGCGGTTTCGATCGCTTGGTTGTTGGCTTCAAGTGAGGCAGTATGATTTTTTATATCTTCTTCGTTTTGATCTAACTTAAGTTTAGATTCAAATTTTGCTTCGTTAGCTGATGTCGATCCGCTGTTAGATGAACCGGATGGCTTACTTGATGGTGATCCCCCATTAATTGTAGATTCGATGGCACCTAGTGCATTCATATACGCGATATTTTCACGAATACCTTTTTGATTTTCGAGTAGTGTATTTTTGTTATTTAGAGCTGCTGCTTTAATTTTTTCACTGTACTCAGGGGGAAGAGAATTTACAGCATTAGAGTTTAAAACATGGTCTTCAAAAAGCAATTTTCCAGTTACTTCGTCCATTAGATTTTTAGCATCTTTTACATTATTAATGGCTTGTATTTCAATGCCATACATTTCTAATCTACTTCTAATATTATTCAGAGTGATTAATGAAGCGGTCTTCTCATTTTTTATATCATCTTTTACTTTTTTTGATTTTTCTTTACTTAGATCGGATATAGCATGTTGTTCAATTTTCCAGCCATCAGCGGTTTTGTAAATATTACTTGCAAGTTCAGGATACTGTATGATGAGGTCATACATTGCATCCGATGACATTGATTGGCCCGAGGCCATATCAGATAAAACACCGTTCAGCTTTCTAATATCCGATACATTGTCTTTAATCTTGTCATTAAAACTAGAAGTTCGATCCTCTAGACTCAAGAGAGAATCTGAAACATGATTAGTACCCTTATTGAAATTGGAAAAATTTATTTTTTTGATTTCGTTCCTAAAACCTCGGATGGAGTCTTCATTAAGATTCAGAGTTGCAGGTATTTTCTCAAAAACAGATATTGCTTCTTCGATAGATGTAATATTTTGCTGCTGAAATACATCAAAAATACTCCGGAAATCAGAATCGGAAATGTTTACATTATTTACTGCTGCAACTTGAGCTAACGCACCAGTGAGCAAACGGGTGCTTTCAGTAACTTTTTCCCCTTTAGCTGCATAACCATCGATAAATGCTTGCAGTTCAGCGCTTTTGCCTGCTTCAGCTATGACAACGGAATCACCAAATTCCTTATTCGCGGTGATCATTTTTTCATTTGCCTGTTTAACTTCAGATGCGAGCTGTTCCCCTAATCTTGCTATACCGGCTTGAGCAGTTTGTTTATTGGGATCAAATTTGACCGAGGAAAATAGGTTGTTGGAGAAATAATTATTTTCATTACTAATAATCTCTTTATTGTCTCTTTTACGTATAAATTCCGCATGTTTTTTCGCGGCATCTTCATATTCTAGCCTAGCAGACTCTTTTTTGTCTCTTTTGTTAGCAATATCCTTATCAATACTGGATTTATTGCTTTCATACTCCAGCATCGCCGATTCCCTTTGAAGACGGATCTCTTCTTCCATTAACGTGAGTTTTTGCTTGATGGCTTGAGAGTTGAGATCATAAGCATTTGCTTGGTTGCTAACCGAATCGATCGAAATGCCGTATTGGGCATTTAGCTCACTTTCTATTGCAGAGATGCGTAGTTTGTCTTGAGAAGTTTTACCCTGCACCTCAGACAATTTTTGATACTCCTCTGAAAGCTGCTTGAGATGGGTCGTATCACTAATGGTCTTATTGACCTCATCCATCGAGTTTTTGAATTGCTCCGTGATATCCTTGGCTCCGCCAAACTTATCCATGAGCGAGCTTGCAAGTGTTCCAACTAATACTAACGCTAATCCTACGCCTGTTGAAGCTAGCAGTGACTTTATGGACAGACCCAAGGTTCGGAGCGCACCGGACAATCCGGTGACACCTGCCGTAGCTGCAGTAGTTGCAGGAGCAATCCCGAATAGGCCTGCAATCATAATGGCATTGCTGGCAATGGCTTGTCTAAACATAACATACAATATGCCAATTGCTGAAGTAACACCCACTATTAAGACAGGCAGGGTACCAAACGTATTGGTGAGCCATACGAGGCCGCTACCTAAGCCAGTTAGGATATTAACAAGTACAACTAATGAATCGGTTACAAAAGCTTCACCGACTTTCAGTGCTAGCTCTTGCCAGGCTGTACGTAATCGCTCTGTTCTGGCTTGTAAGGAGTCCATATATTGCGCATTTTCGCCCATTGCCGAGCCGTGGGAACGATATGCATGGCCTGAAGCATCTATTGCCACTTGATAATTGCTCATTAAGGCTGAGAATTGTTTAAACTGTTCTTTGCCTGCAATCGTAACACCTAAATTTTGTTTTGTACTGTTACTTAAGGTGTTCCATTTTTGAGCTAGTTCGCCTAGTATAGCCGAAGCAGATTTCATGGTTCCGTTGGTGCTGTCTATAACTTGAATGCCTACCTGCTGCAACAAGGTCGAGGAACTGCCAAGAGTTGTAATTTGGCTGTAAATTGTTTTTAGTCCTTCACCGATCGAATCGCCTGACTCTCGTGTCACATCATGGATAGCCGTTGTATGCCCGAGTAACTCCTGTATACTTACGCCATACTGTCTAGCTTGTTCGCCTGCTGATCCTAGAGATGCCGAGAGATTTTGTGCTGAGATCGCATATTCGTTATCCACCGCGTTGAGCTGATCTACGATTTTAATGCTTTGACCTGCCTGAATATTAAAGGCATTCATAGCAGTAGTGATCGTATCTATAGCCTGATCAGCAGATAAGTTAGTCACGTTTTGTGCGAGTCCAACCGATTGGGTAAGTGCCATCACCTGAGGGCCTTCATAACCTGAGCCGGCTATTTGTGCCGACTGCTCGACAACTGAGCTGATCGACATGCCTAATTGCTTACTTAAGGCAATGGATTCGGACAACATACGGTTAAAGTTAGTGTCTTCATTCATTACTTTTTTCAGCTGTGTCATTTTAGAATCGACTTCCATCACGGTTGCGGAAATCGCGAGCAGGGGAGCCTGAAGAAAGGACAGCGATTGAGCAAATTGTTTTACGTGTTCGGCCTTCCCTGACAAAAACTGCTTAAAGGTTGTGTTTAAGGCAGGATTGTCAGCAGTGACAGCTAATCTGCGCATTTCTTGCTCTACATTGCTGATTGCCTGTTGATAATTTCCTGCTGAACTTGTGTTTCGCAGCTTGGCGTTTAAGCTCTCGATATGACGAGCATAATGGTCATCTGATCCAATTCGGTTATTAAGCTCTGCCAACTTTGCAGCAAGCTCTTCTCTTGAACGGAGGTATTCTTGTTCTCTTCTTCTATTTTCCTGGAGGGCATTTTCATGAATTCTTGCGCTAACCATCCCATTATCACTCCTTTCTGTGTCATTTGAAGAGACGTGTTACGACTGCGAAGGCTGTTCCTCATCTATTAGGGGATGAGCGAATATGTAGCGTAGTTCATACATGGCATCTTGCTCTGTGAAGCCTTCGACCGGAGTGCGATTTAAAAACTGTAATACATTTTTCACCATATGTTCGGATAGTTCATACCTAGGCATTTTTTTTACCTCGCTTCGTAACTGCTGGCCCCTCAGGTTTGGATGAAGATGCTTCCGTATTATTGATTTCATTAAGTTTTTCTTCAATCGCATGATTGATGAGCTTTAATGTTTCGTCGATATCCTTATACACTATGCCTAGTTGTGCCGGATCAAATGACTCCAGAATCTTGTTGGTATAGTTACCGTCATTGAGCGTATAGAGCATATCTAATAATCCATCATAACCTTTTACATCTGCTTTAATTGAAGTAAAGTATTTAACGACTAACATCGTCTGAATCGCAAAAAGAGTCGGAGCATCCAGCTTTTTCTTTTGTTCCATTGCATCAGAGAGCACGTCGATAAGCTCGGTTTTGAGCTTCGTTATTTTAGAAGGACGTAGAACAAGATCAACATCAATCTTGGTTCCATTTTCAAATGTTAATACTGTTGTATTTTTATATTTTTCAGCAGCTTCTTTTTTTACTTGTGCGAGTGATAAGTTACGGATTTGGGCCATCAGACAAATTCTCCTTTACGGGGTGATTTGAAATAAAAAGAGGCAAAATATATATTTTGCCTCTTTAATAGTTAGATTATTCTTCGAGCAAATCAATGACAACCATTGCAGTTGAACTAGAATCTTTTAAGACTTCTGTACTAAAGGTAAATGGAGTAGGGTCACCAGTTGCTGCCATGTTAATATTAAAGTTAGGCAGTACTTTAAGCTTAGGAATGGTAAAGACGGCAGGAACGTCTACACCATCCTCGTTGCGCCACAGTGTCTCACCCTCAAGTGTGTATGTACCAGGGAACACATCAGATGCAATCGTAATGCTTTTTGCTGATACAGGTGCATCTAAATAATAATCAGCGATTACGATATCGCCTTCTTTGATGCTTGCACCAGTCAATACAACCTTAGTAACTGCAGGAGTACCAGTTGTGGTTACTGCAGCTGTAAGCTTTTCACCAATAGCAGCTCCATCCGCTGATTTGTAGAAGAAAGATTTAACATCAACGTTAGCAGTTGGTGCAGTTGCTAATTTTACAGACAAGTCAGTGCCATCTTTTTGCACACGCAGCACTTCTTTTTTATGGACAGGTTTGGATGCAGCTGTAAATTTGGAACCAGTCAACACTTCAAGTCCTTCTTTGGAGATCAGTGTATCCTCCATATTCATCGTAATTTCTTTTTCACTATCCCAGCCGATAAGCTTAGCGTTACCACGGCCGCCACGTGCATATACAGTCGTTCCTTTTGTCTCCAGTGCACTTGTTTTCAATGATTCTAAGTAAACAACGGGTTCCTGTGTTTTAACGTCTTTTAATACCACATTACAAATCTCACGTACTCCATAGCGCATAAATAAATCCTCCTAGTTTATATTGTCAAATATATATTTTATATTTTTGACATCCAATGTTTGATATTGATATGATTTGAGTCTGCTCCGTGGAGCAGTGCTTGAATATTAATTTCGTACTCGTCAATCATCTTCATACGATTAAATTGATCATTAAACTGAAACATATTTAAATCAAATACATTGAACAGATTAATGCCGTTGGCATTCGATACAAGGATTGAAATGAGATCCAGCAAGGTTAGCTGTTCATCATTGGAAGATGATTTTTTTAATTCTTGTATCTTCTTTTTGTTGGCCAGCATTTTTTGCTGAATCAATCGTGCTCGTTCATTAAGTGGACGAAATTGCTCATCTTCCATATGGCGATGAATGCAATTCTGAACGCGTATCACTTGCAACATATCCTCTAGCGAGGAGTAGGGGAGAGAAACATCTCCCAGACGTATTACATCTTCATGCAGATCAAGCTTATCTGTATCCGTAAAATAACGAATGCTGTCTACTATTAAGTCAACATATTCATATTGATGACTCATACGCATTAATTGCAGAAGCGTAATGTCTGAAGGGAGCTCTTTCATAACTTGGGGCGGAAAGACATCCTCTTTTTGTACAGTCAAAATACCTAGATTACGGTTGTATGTCTCATATCCGTCCTCTATAATACTTTTTAAATTTTTAGGAATAATTTCAATTCCATGGATGAAATAAGGGAGATTTGCAATTGTCTTAAGTCGGATAACTTCAATTAGGTTATTGTTAATTGTCATTTTAATAGAAATCCCATATTTTATATGATACATATAAATCTATGTAACCTGATTTTAATGCCAATTCATCCATCCGATTAAATTCAAGCTTGCCCATTCCCAGGCCTGTCTGCCCATTCATCAACTCATCAATCAGACTAATGATATAATCAGTACGCAGTGCACCATAATCTGTCTTCATGAGATCTTTATGTACAAGGGTATGGATATAAAGCAATCCTGATGAGAATGTTGAGTTTACCAACTTCATGTTTTTGAAGCTTACCGTTAGATACGAAGCAGGGCTTGTAGTGCTGTCTATAGGATGTTGATAAGGGAATACATTGTGATAGAGCAGCTGCGAAGCACTAATGTCAGGCTTATCAAGAAAATTGGAATCGTTATAGAATAGAGCTTTACGCAATTCTTGATGAGCCAGTATGTTATTTACGATGGCTTCTTTTTTCTGAATCCAGTTCATTCGACTGTGCATGTTATGCAACACCTTTAATGTAAGTGAATAGGGGATGTAGCATCAGTACACCTCTTTCATACCTTTCGTGACCATGTACAGAGTATGTTACGATGTTATAAAACTAAGTAAATCCATAAATACACATCACTCACTTCACCTCCTTTCAAGTTAATTAAAATGCATAATTTATTTTTTTAAGGATCAACATATGTTTCATTCTTTATTGTCTACTGTTTTACCTTCTCATATCTATATAGGGTCTTTCTCATTTTTTTGACCAAAATAATTATCGAAGCGATAAATAATGCTTTCTTATGCTTTGTTTATATGTAATAGCAAGCCTTTCTGATATTTTATCGATATACCTTTTTATTTGTCTCGTTGTATATAGCCTGCCCTGAGTTGCACTGACCTGTGCAGATGCTCGTTCAATAATTTCATATTTAGGATTAATCGTAAATGAACTCAATTTCTTTTCTGTTTTTAACATATCATTTATATTATCATTATTTATTTTATAAAACTTAGCTTCATTAATATATGATTTGTATGCATAACTTAAATCAAGCTGTAGTACGTTATGCAGTATAGTGCGTTCTATTGTTGATAGCTTAGCTGAATTAACAAGTTGAATAAAATCTCGTAAAATTTCAAACATCATTTCATTTACCTTGCCTTCATACAAAGTACTAAGCTCAGCAAATTGATATATTAGCCCTTTAACATGTTCAGTTTTACGCAAATCAATTTTGTTTTCACTAATATGGATATATTCATCGTTATGTAAATAACCTGTATCCTCAGTCCAGCAATACATGGTTCGGCCATTGGAGACACCAAAAGAAAATGAACCTCGGATCATTTCATTCATAAGAAACATTTCGTACTTCAAATCGCCGATAAGTCTTGTCACTTTTCTTCTTGCTAATTGATTTGCTAGCGTAGCTTTAGATTTTTCTAGATTGTTAATATTCAGATGAATTTGTTGTAGATATATGGATTTTTTGATTTCTTTCATACTTACTTTTCGATCCTGCAATGCTTTCTTTTTTGACTTGCGGTAAAGAGTGGCTTGTTGCGTAGTCTCATTTAAGTCGTCAAGTGCTTTCTCACGCAATAAATTGTTAGATTTTTTATTATTAGTCAAAGTAGGATAGGTTAATTTCAAATCACTAACTTCGTTAGCTTCAATTTGCTGCTTATGCGACTCGTTTTTATAGTCAGTAAATAACAGATAGTCGGCTACTTGTTCAAGGAGCTGAGAAAATCCATCACCTTCGGAAATTTGTTGTGTTTTCCCTTTGACTTGTTTCTTAGCAAATTGCTCTGTTAAAGAATAATCAGACAACCAGGAGTGTTCAGACAAAATTGACTCCAGATATTGAATCCGTTCATCTGAATAATGCAAAGAGTAATCAAGTGCTTGTTTCATTTCTTTTATTAATTCATATTTCCCTTTGTTATTTATATCGTATTCTTTGTATTTTACATTTAACATAATGAAGCCTCTTTTCTTTTCCGATGTGATATGGCTGCAATATAACAAAAGTATATAAAAAAAGTCAACCTGCTATGCGCTAACATAGCAGGTTATCGTTAAGGTTGTGTAGTTATCCGATCCCAACAGAAATCAAATTCGTCAGCTATGATGAGGTGACACTTTCCTGATTTAGTATGTACGTCCATTTCAACTTTCAGTGTATTTGCATTATTTAAAATAGCATAAGCTTTGGCAATTGCATTCTCTTGAGATACAGAATTCACCTTTAACATTAAAGGGAAAACTACCGTACCGTGTACATAGCAGCATTGGCTCATTCCAATTCATCTCCTAAACGGGTAATATCGTGGGCATCTGGCGTACATTTATTTTACATCATAAATTAGAAAATATCAAACATATGTTCGTATTTATTTTGATTAACTTTTTATGGTTTTTTAGAGAAAAAGGTTTTATTTATTTAAATCGTATTTGTATAATTTCCACTTTAAGTGATATAATAGACATTAAACTTATACATAAGCAAAGGAGAAACAAGCATGACTATTGAATTAGTAGACGCGCTCTCATCTGTGTTATCAGATGTCGTTAAGAATAAAGAACTGCAGCGGGATATTGATAATCGTTTATATGAAGGATATAATTTTCCTCGTTCCACATTTATTGAGATTCTAGTTAACAATGAAATATTAGATTCATTGCCAGAAGAAGAGATTATCGTCATTATGAATACTGTTTATGAAGTAACTAATGATGATAGAATGAATCCCCAACATCATTTCAAGCCTCGGGATATTAAGAAAGCTTTGTCTTATTTTAGGGAAGATGAGCTTCAGGCTGCATATCCTTATACTTTACAAAATGTGATCTCTGCGCCTACTGGGAGAGACTACGTTACAATTATGAGCTTTAAAGAGTTAAGAGCATTATGGGAATCTAAGATTATTACGTATAACTTTAGTACTCAACGATTGTCGAAGAAGAAAGTCAGGAAAGATGGTGAAATAGTTGAAAAGCCTGACGTCAATCTTAAAAGTGTCAAAAATATATCGCGACTGATGGTAGAGGGAAAGTATAAAGCGGACACGATATTATTGAATATTTTAGTCGATGGTCACGATGATATACAATATAATGATGGCAAACTGACAATTCAAGAAGGAACGACAGTAAATCTAATAGATGGCATGCATAGAGTCCAGGCGATATTAAATGTGCTTGAAGAGGATCCTCAGTATGAAGGATTTATTAATGTCTCGATTAAGCATTATCCGCTGCAGGAGGCACAATTTTTATTAGGTCAGATTAACACAGTTAATCGTTTTGACAAAACATTAGTAAAGCACTATATGGCTGAAAGTATTGGCTCTCAAGTTACGAAAGAGCTTATGAATATTCCAGAATTGAGAAAACGAGTTTCTATAAAAACTACTCTGGATAAAAAGATGAATTATTTAACTAATTTTTCTATTTTATCGGAGTCAATAGAAAGTATTTTTCAACCTCAAAATAATAAAGACCGGTATGATATTACAGAAGTTCTGACTAAATTTTTTGGTTATCTCATTCCTGCTTTTGAGGAAGAGTTTTTAACCCATACAAAGGAAGTTGCCAAAACGAGTTGGGTAAATCACCATAATACGTTTGTTGGGTACATTGTCATTGCAAAGAAACTCTTTGATAAATACGGTAAAGATTATCCGGTGGATGAGATTGTGCGGATAGTGAATGGTATTAACTTATCTAAAGTAGATTCCGATTATAATGATTTGATGACAACACAAGGGAAAGTGAACTCTAACAAAATTAAAAGGCAAATAAGAGAATTTTTTGAGCATTGTGTTGATAAATTATTAGCCTAATACCTTTATGATGGACGGTGACGAACATGGCTAACATTGTATACGAAGATCGATTATACAATGAGAAGACAAAGCTGGCATTTATGTCTGAGTATGCTGAATCAACTCAAAAAATACTTTCGAGGCTGTTTAAGGTATCGCAGACATTAGAATTCGATTTGGATAAAGATTTATTTGAGTTTAATCGTGAACAGCTTAGGCGATTATTTTTTTTGTATCTTCCCAAAACTGCCTATTCTTCAAAGGCAAATGTGACCTGGGTCTCAAAATATATTGATTGGGCATTAGAAGAAGGATATTTGGATGGTTTAAATCCTTTGGATGGAACCGCTAAAGAGTGGAAAGAACAGTTCGTCATGAAGTCATTAAAGAAATATTGGACAGCCAAAGAACTGGACAAAATTATTAATAAATGTGTGAATGCTCAAGATGCAGTGCTTATTAGTCTTCTTTTTAATGGAGTGAGAGGAACTGCGAATAGTGAAATCCTAAATTTGCAAAAGAGTGATATTTTATTTAGTACCAATCAGCTGAGTTTAAGAGATGATGATGGCACATCGAGAATAATTACAGTTTCTGATGCTTGTATAAGTCTGTGCGAGAAGGCTTTAAGAGAAAGTGAATATGAGAAGAAAAATGGAAACGCAAGTAAAGATATCAAGTCTCCTACTGCTGCCTTAGTTTCCAATGATTTTGTGGTGAAAACTGCCTTTACTCGAACAGAACATTTTCATGAGGCAGAGAAAAACATTGTGCATAGACGACTGTCCGTTATAGGCGAGGAAATCAATGAACCTAATTTTACACCGTTTAATATTTGTTACTCAGGAATGCTTGCATTAGCAAAGGATCTTTTTTTGCAGTCAGGTGAATTAGGTGATCATGAATATGAGGTTGTGTTTAGGCAATTTCAAGAGAAGTCTGATCAGTCCATTTATCGTATTAAAGCCGAATTTCTGAATCTGACTCAATTAAAAGAGTTATATAAAATATCCTAGTTCAAGCTAGGATATTTTATATTGACTATTAAAAATAAAATATGGTAGTATTGTGATTAAAATGGAAATGATATTTAATAACAAGGTGGATGACTTTTTATTGCAAATCATTACATATATGTAGGGGGAAATAAGTTTGGTAAGTGACAGCGAGATTAGCAAACAACAGCGATTTATAGCCTCAATCATGATAATTTGTGGATTGAATAAAAGCGATCCTTTAATTAAGAAGCTACAATTTTTAATTCGAGACGAACAAGATGTTCAACAATGGATTTTACTTTTTAATGGTAATATCGACGATGTCGTATCTACTACTGATGATTTTCGTGATTGGAAGTTAAGAAATGAGATGATTAGCTTAAAGGATTTTTTAGATTTAGCGCAGAATGATTTAAAAAATGCAATGGACGGATTATTTTATGAGGAAAATGAGGAATGGATTATGGAAAAACTTTATATTAAACTTGAAAATAACGAAATCAGTTTAGAAAAAATATACTACTTGCTAAATAATGATGCCTGGTATAACAGTTTGAGGAAAATAGTTAAAGCAAACTGGTTAATTGATATATAAAATATGAATAAATGATCAAATATAGTTTTAAAAAATTATAAGTTTAGTTTAAAACATAACTTTAAATTCGTGGTATGATCAATTTAGAAAATAAAGAATTTAAAGGTGATACATATATGAAGACAGTGGATGACATTTTGAACTATTACAAACAAAACGCAAATACTAAGTCTGAAGCAGAACATGAGGAGCCTAAATACAATATTGAAAAGAGTGATGAAATTGAGTGTACAACTGAAATGCGATATCACTGTAGAAGTAAAGTTTGATTTAGATGATACAATTGTATTGTACGAAATATTAAATAAATGTTTAGAGCATGTATACATGCCAGATTCTGATTTTAACTTAACTTCAGCTGAATATTTATTAATTACTACACTAAGTAATAAAATAAAAAATGAAAAAATAATAAGTTACATATAAATTATAGGAGGGTAACATGTCACAACATAAAATATACACGAAGATCAGAAATGAACAGAATGAGACCATTTTTTTAACTTTTAGAGATGAGAAATCACTTGATCAATATCTTTATAAAAATAAAAAATCAATTATATTATACAAATCTAATAATAGACCGATGAACAAAGATTTAATTCCCTCTTCCTCCTTGTACTTCAGCTTAGTTGATTATGTTGCTGGTCACTATGCTGGAAAGAGAGCATAATTTTTTTGGAATTGACTTGCAAAGTTAAGGTACATATAACTTAGATAATCAAGAGGGGGGATGGTCTTGATTTTTTGTTGACAGGGTGATAATCTCATAAAGTAAGCAATTTAATAGCAATAACTGTACAAACCTTCAGGGCAGGGTGCAATTCCCGACCGGCGGTGTTGAATAAGCATAGCTTATTCTCAGTCCGTGACCCGTAAGAGGATAACCTCAAGCGGTGGATCTGGTGAGACTCCAGAGCCGACAGTATAGTCTGGATGGGAGAAGGGAGTCAGGATGCAGTTTTATAATAGGGGACAGTCGTATTCTCTTCAAGCGAATACATCTGAGCAGCCTTTTATTTAGCTGTGCAACGTGTTTTTTTTCACAAAAAGAATAGAGGATGCTTCCCTATTTCATTTTGTATGGAAGTTTATATTGTTGTAACCTTTGTGTCGCTCTTTGTTAGGGATTAGAGCTTTCTTTTGTTCTATTCTCTAGGAGACAGATAAGGTGACATTAATCCTTATGTCCATGTTTTGAGGCTGGACTTCTTTATTGTGGGAGAGAATACGTGCCTGAGTCTATATATTTCCTATGCGCCCTTCGGAGGTTATCCGGAGGGCTTTTTGTTTTTCATTCTTTCGTGCAGTGTTAACAAGTGGATGGAGAGGGAGGTCGTACATGAATGCCACTGTTCATGGAATCCTAAGAGCTAACGGCTGATGTGGCGAGTTGGCAGATCTTAGTTTAGTGTCAGCTTAGTGTGATTCCATTCCAGATTCAATTCGATGAGCAACTCTAGTCAAGGAGGATGTTATGCACACCGTAATCAACGATGAATTTTATATGAAGCTTGCGATCGAGCTGGCGGAACGGGTAATCGGCCAGACCGGTATCAATCCTGCTGTGGGCTGCGTTATCGTTAATGACGGTCAGATTGTTGGTATGGGAGCGCATCTGAGGCGAGGAGAGGGCCATGCTGAAGTTCATGCCCTGCAGATGGCTGGATCACGTGCGGAGGGTGGTACTGCCTATGTGACACTTGAGCCATGCAGTCATTTCGGCAAGACTCCACCATGCAGCTTGCGTCTAATGGAGGCAGGTGTGAAGCGGGTAGTGGTCGCGTGTACAGATCCCAATCCTGTCGTCGCTGGCAGTGGCTTAACATTGCTGCGCCAACAAGCAATTGAGGTCAAGGTAGGGGTATTAGCACTAGAGGCGTACCGGATTATCGAGAAGTTTGCCAAATACATCACGACAGGATTACCTTATGTCACACTTAAAACGGCGCAGACATTGGACGGCAAGATTGCTACACATGAAGGGCACAGTCAATGGATTACGAATGAGCAGGCAAGGGAAGTAGTGCACACGCTGCGCCATCGCCATCAAGCCATTATGGTAGGCATCGGAACAGTTTTGCAGGATGATCCTTCATTGACGACTCGTTTGTCTGTACAAGGACTGAACCCCATCCGTATGATCGTGGACTCCAAGTTGAGATTGCCACTAAATGCTAAAGTAGTCAGCGACAAGTCGGCCCAGACCTGGGTACTTACCACGATCACAGCAGATCAGGATCGCGCGGCAGCACTTGAACGTAATGGAGTAACGGTTATTCGGATAAATGAAGGAGACCGTGTGGATGTACGTAAGGCGATAGAAGCTTGCGGTCAGCGCGAAATCAGCTCCATCTTATTGGAAGGCGGTGGCCACCTGAATGGTTCTATGTTGGAAGCAGGCTTGATCGATCAAGTGGTTCTTATGATTGCGCCCAAAATAGTAGGGCATAAGGATGCGCCTGGGAGCTTTATTTTCCCAGGACCCGCAAAGATGAGTGATGCTTACTGCTTGGAACAAATAAGCGTGGAGACGCTGGGTGATAATGTTATCATTAGCGGTCTGCCGGTTCGGCAAGAGCAAGAGGGAAGGGAGGAATAGCTGTGTTTACAGGATTGATTGAAGAAATTGGGATGATGCAATCTGTCACAAAGCGTGGAGAGGCGATGGTATTACGTATTAAAGCCTCCAAAGTGCTTGCAGGAATTGGGCTGGGAGATAGCATTGCGGTTAATGGCGTCTGTTTGACAGCTACTTCTTTTGACAACTCGTCGTTCTGCGTTGATGTGATGCCGCAAACTTTTCGACATACGAATCTGAAAGACTTAAGCCCTGGACAGCCCGTTAATTTGGAGCGGGCGATGGCTGCGAATGGGCGGTTCGGGGGTCACATCGTACAAGGACATGTGGATGGGGTTGCAGTCATTACACGACGGACACCGGATGCAAATGCGATTGTGTTTGATTTCCGAACAGAAGAGTCTGATTTGGAGCGGTATTTGATTCCAAAAGGCTCTATTACAATTGATGGCATCAGTCTGACGCTTGTTCGGGCAAACGAGGACGGCTTTGCGGTATCGATTATTCCGCATACATTAGCACAGACTGCTCTAGAGAAAAAGCAGCCTGGTGATACGGTGAATATCGAATGTGACATTCTTGGTAAATATGTGGAGCATCTGCTTCGTTATGGTTCAGGAATAGGGGGTCATAATACTTCTAATACATCTGTCGCCAAGCCATCTACTATTAGTACTGCTTTCTTAGCTGAAAATGGATTTATCTGATTCCATAATGAAAATACACAACACCCGTTATATAGGAAAGGGGCGGCTACTTATGGACGACCAAGTTCGTTTTGATTCCATTGAAGAAGCGATTAACGATTTAATAGAGGGGAAAGTCATCATTGTGGTGGACGATGAGGATCGGGAGAACGAAGGCGACTTTCTTGCATTAGCAGATAAGGCAACACCAGAAGTGATTAATTTTATGATAACCGAAGGTCGCGGACTAGTATGCGTGCCCATTTCACCTGAACGTGCCGATGAGCTCGAGCTGCCCCCTATGGTCACTCACAATACGGATAATCATGGTACGGCATTTACGGTATCGATTGATCATGTAGATACATCTACAGGAATATCTGCCCATGAGCGGTCCCAGACGATTTTGGCTTTAATTGATCCTGCCGCGAAAGCAGCAGATTTCAGAAGACCAGGTCATATTTTCCCATTGATTTCGAAAAAAGGCGGCGTGCTGAGACGCGCAGGTCATACAGAGGCAGCGGTTGATTTAGCTCGGATGTGTGGATCAGCACCTGCAGGTGTGATCTGTGAAATTATGAAAGAAGACGGATCGATGGCGCGCCTCCCAGATCTGGTGGAATTTAAGAAAGAGCACAATATGAAGCTGATCAGTATCCAAGATCTTATTCAATATCGCAACGAAACAGAAAATCTAGTTAAGCAAGAAGTAGAGGTTAACATGCCTACTGATTTTGGTCAATTCCGCGTAGTCGCTTTTACGAATGAGGTAGACAACAAAGAGCATGTTGCATTGGTAAAAGGAGAGATTGATTCCTCTCAGCCGATACTTGTTCGGGTACATTCGGAATGCTTGACAGGTGATGTGTTCCATTCTCATCGTTGTGATTGCGGACCACAGTTTGAAGCTGCGCTTCGTAATATCGAGCAGGAGGGTACAGGTGTCCTACTCTATATGCGTCAAGAAGGGCGCGGCATTGGTCTAATTAACAAGTTAAAAGCTTATAAGCTGCAAGAGCAAGGCTATGACACCGTCGATGCTAATTTGAAATTGGGATTTCCACCTGATCTGCGTGATTATGGAATAGGTGCACAAATGCTCAAACATCTTGGCGTGAGACAAATCAGGCTTATGACAAACAATCCGCGTAAAATTAAAGGACTGGAAGGTTATGGGCTAAAGATCGTGGAGCGAGTTCCTATTCAGATGGCAGCAAATGAAGACAACACAAAATATTTGCATACGAAGCAAGCTAAACTAGGTCACATGTTGACTTTTGATAACGTGGAGCAAGATGAAAGTGCTAACGTATAGATTTTGATTTTCCCATAATATCGAGCTAATTTTGAGGAGGATATAACATGCCACACATATTCGAAGGACATTTAGTATCAGAAGGATTAAAATATGGAATCGTTGCTGGTCGGTTTAATGAATTTATCGTATCGAAGCTTGTATCAGGTGCGTTGGATGCCTTAAAGCGACATGGAGTTAAAGATGAAGAAATTGACGTCGCTTGGGTGCCTGGTGCATTTGAAATACCATTAATTGCTCAAAAGATGGCTGAAAGTGGGAAATACGATGCTGTCATCACGCTGGGAGCGGTTATCCGAGGTGCGACGCCGCATTTTGACTTCGTATGCAACGAGGCAGCCAAGGGAGTTGCACAGATTGGCTTAAAGACAGGCGTGCCTACTGTGTTTGGTGTGTTAACGACGGATACGATCGAACAGGCCATTGAACGTGCTGGAACAAAAGCAGGAAATAAAGGTTGGGAATCTGCAGCGACCGCAATTGAGATGGCAAACTTGACGAAACAGTTAAAATAGTGCTTAGTTAATGTAGTACCCTTTTTAGGGTGCTACATTTGTTTTTTATTTCAGGAGGTTTTATCGGTTGTCCGTTACATATAAATTACAATCGTTCGAAGGGCCGCTCGACTTGCTGCTCCATTTGATCGATAAAGCTGAGATTAATATTCAGGATATCTCGATTAGTGAGATTACAGATCAATATCTCGAATACTTACACAGCATGCATGAGCTTGAGCTAGAGGTTACGAGCGAGTTCCTTGTCATGGCAGCAACGCTATTATCGATGAAGTCGAAGCAGCTGCTGCCCAAGCCTCCAGTCATGGACTGGGAAGACTTCCCTGAGTATGAGGAAGAAGAATATGATCCGCGTGAAGAGCTTATTCGAAAGCTGATTGAATATCGTAAGTACAAAGGAATTGCAGAACATTTGCGCGAAAAAGAGACGGAGCGGAGTTTAATCTTTTCAAAGGAAGCGGAGGACCTAACACCTTTTCTACCGAGCACTCCAAGCAATCCGGTGGAAGGTTTGCATGTGGACGATTTGATACAGGCCTTTCAGCGTGCGCTTCGTAAGGCGGTCAGAAGAACGCAAGTCGCTACTATTCATCGTGATGAGATATCGGTTAAAGATCGCATAAGGGACATCGTTACGATTTTAAAGCCTTCGGGTAAAGGCTCTAAAGTAATGTTTTCCAATTTATTGCATCAGGAGATGTCGCGGCATGAAATTGTAGTGACTTTTTTAGCTCTGTTGGAATTGATGAAGCTGAAACAAATTCGTTGTTACCAAGATCAATTATTTGAAGACATTGTGATTCAATGGCACGGGGAGTTGGAGTCGGATGGAATTTCAGACGTTGAAGTCGATTATTGAGGGCTTGCTATTTATGGTTGGTGAGGAAGGGCTAAGTTTAAAGCACTTGGCCGAAATTACCGAAATTCGCGCAGAAGTGGTTGAAGAGGCGTTGCATGATTTGAAAGGGGATCTGGAGCGTGCCAAGCGCGGGATTCAAGTGGTGGAAATCGCTGGTATGTTCCATTTTACGACTTTGCCTGAGCATGTCCCTTACTTTGAACGAATGGCCTATTCACCGTCTCGCTCGTCGTTGTCACAAGCTGCTCTTGAGACGCTGTCCATTGTGGCCTACCGTCAACCGATTACACGCGTAGAAATTGAAGAAGTGCGGGGTGTAAAATCAGATCGTGCCATTCAAACATTAGTGAATAAGGATCTAATCGAAGAGGTAGGTCGTGCTGAAGCTATAGGGCGGCCGATTCTATATGGAACTACAAAATCTTTCCTTGATTATTTTGGATTGTCTAACTTATCCGAGCTGCCGGAGGCATCTGAATTTGAACGAACGGAAGGTTTGGAGGAGGAAACCCAACTGCTGTTCGAGAAGTTAGAAGGCAGGCAGTTAACAATTGAAGATGTAGGAGGCGAAAAATAATGCGGTGTACATTCCACGGACATGCTTGTTTGGAAATTCAAAGCGACAAGCATCGTTTGATCATCGATCCTTTTTTGACGAGCAATCCATCGGCTACCGTTCAGGCAGTCGATATTAAAGTGGACACTATCCTGCTCACGCACGGACATGGCGATCATATTGAGGATGCCGCAGCAATTGCTAACCATAATGAAGCAACCGTTGTGGCAATTGTGGAATTAGCTGACTTTATGTCTAAGCAGGGTGTTCATTCGACCATCGGAATGAATCTTGGTGGTGGAGCAGAGTTGTCATTTGGCCATATCAAATGGGTTCCCGCGCTGCATAGCTCTTCTTACTCGGTTGATGGTCAAAATGTGTACATGGGCAATCCTGCTGGCATTGTACTGCAGATAGATGGGATGACTATATACCATGCAGGTGATACTGCCTTGTTTAGTGATATGAAGTTAATCGGTGAGCGATACAAGCCGGATATTGCATTTCTCCCAATCGGCAGCTTCTTTACGATGGACCCAATAGATGCGCTGCAAGCGGCTAAATGGGTACAGGCTAAGCATGTGGTACCCGTACATTACAATACGTTTCCACCTATTCAACAAGATGGTCGTGCTTTTGTGGAACAACTGGCTCATTCCTGTATTCAGGGCCACTACATGGCGCCTGGACAGACGTTAAATACGGCAGATTGGTCTGTGGAATAATTATGCCACATTAATGCACTTTATGACTTCATATAGATTTATTATTCCCAATGTATTTGGGGCTCTTAGGCCCTTTTTGCATTGGGTTTTTTGTGCTGTCAGGACACCATTGACGAATGTTGTACGCGATGGAAGGTCATAATACGGTTAGCATGGAAAAGGAAGGTGTTTTCGTGAATATGTGGGTGTTGATCTTGTTATTGTTTGTGTTCGTCCTTGCTTTGCTCGTGATAAGTATTTTGATGTCTAATATAGAAATTAAATTACTAATACATAAATCGGGTCGTTACGAGCGAATATGGATAGGCGTTCGGGTGTGGCATGGCATTATACGTTGGCGTTATGAGATTAAGTCCATCCAATTCAAAGGGATGGAGGAGGGATTTAATTTAGGCGTTCAGCATAAAGATAACTTTGGAACAGGTCATGCTGGCAGTTATCAGGATAATGTCAACAAACAGAAAATAAGACGAGCCGTAGATTGGGTGGAATTGTGGAAGAAGCATATTTACGGAATTTGGCAGTGGCTTAAAGAAACATTTTTCAAAATAAAGGTGACGCAGTTTATATGGGATACTGAGGTGGGAGCGGGACGGGCACCCGATACAGCCATTTTGTCTGGACTGACGTGGAGTGCGACCACAATGATTACGGGGATCATGACACGATATTTTCGATTTACGGACATGCCGCGATTAGAAGTGGTCCCGCATTTTAATATCCCTTATTTTTCCACTAGAGTCGTTTGTATAAGCCGTATTCGTGTGTCACAAGCTATAGGAGCAGTTCTTGTGCTTATATACCGCATGATGCGGGTAGAAGGAGGATTAAGGCCATGGCGGATCATCCAATCGAAGGCCTCATGAGGGCCGCTCTTGAAAATATAAAGGCTATGGTTGATGTTAATGCAATCGTTGGCGATCCCGTGCAGACACCAGACGGAAGCGTTATTCTACCAATAAGCCGTGTTGGAATAGGTTTCGCTGCTGGAGGTAGCGACTTCCGCGTGGAAAGTAAAGGGGATCATCGTGGTGAACATGCAGGCAACCAGAACCATACGAAGCCGTTTGGCGGTGGAAGTGGGGGCGGTGTGTACATTAATCCAATCGCTTTTTTAGTTGTAGGGAAGCACGGCGTACAAGTCGTATCTGTGGACAATCAGACGCATCTGCTAGAAAAATTAATTGACTCTGCACCACATGTCATTGATCGCATTGAAGCCATGTTTAAGCGTCAAAGTAAACAAGAGAAACCCGTATCGGATGATATCATCATTCCATGACGAATTAACAAGTTTAGCGTCAATTGCTGCACACACGCCGCACATGTCCGTTGCATTCAAGCGGGATGCCGCGCAGTGCGAATTGGCGCTTTTTGCCGATTGCTTGACGGAGAATCTGCGTTCAGTTAGAAGTATCACTTAACTGTTGGACATACCTGCCAGTTTGTCTGCATACATATGGAGTAACTTCGTATGGTTGTCTGGAAGATGAAGGAGGATTATATGTTGCGAAGAAATTACAAATGGAACAGTATTCTGCTTAGCTTAACTTTACTAAGCTTGACGATATGCCCTCTGTATATGGGTGAAAAAGTGTATGCAAACTCCTATACGTTAAGTGCTTTGCAGGAGCAGCAAGAGAAGCAGGAGAAGAACCCAGTAGCCAAGCCGGACACAAATGCGCGAGCTGCTGCTCTCATTGACGTAACTACAGGACGAATTCTCCATAGTGAAAACGGTGATATAGAGCTGCCAATGGCTAGTACGACGAAGGTAATGACGGCTATCATAGCGATTGAAGCAGGCAAACTGCAGGCTAAAGTGAAGACGAGCAAACAAGCATATGCTAAAGAGGGATCATCTATATATTTGCGACTAGGTGAGGAAATGTCACTTCATCACATGCTTTACGGATTAATGCTGAGATCTGGCAACGATGCGGCTACAGCAATTGCTGAGCACGTAGGGGGATCAGAGGAAGGTTTTGTTTATTTAATGAATCAAAAGGCAGAGGAATTAGGATTGGAACACACACAATTTCGTAATCCCCATGGTCTGGACGAGCCTGGTCACTACACGACTGCTAATGATTTGGCACGACTGAGCGCGTATGCACTACAAAACGCTACGTTTCGTGAAATCGTGAAGACCAAAGTGAAAGTCGCTCCTAATCCTAATGATCAATGGGATTACAAATGGGCTAACAAAAATAAAATGCTCCGATTGTATGAAGGTGCGGACGGAGTGAAGACAGGCTACACGAAAAAGGCTTTACGCTGCCTCGTAAGTTCTGCAACACGCAATGGCCAGCAGTTGGCTGCCGTGACGTTAAATGATGGATCAGATTGGGTGGATCACGAAAAGATGTTAGATTACGGATTTGCCACCTACCCGTTATATACAGTAGTAGATAAAGGTCAGAAAGTGAAAGGATATCCGCTGCAGACGGTTCGGGACTGGAGGTATCCTTTGTCGGATCAAGAGCGCGCACAGACAACGTTTAAAGTTGACTTGCATAAGCAGCACAGTCTCGATTATCAGCTAGGGTACCGGGGACATTTGAAAGTGTTTTTAGAAAATACAGAAGTAGGCAATGTACCGCTTGTAGACACGAAAAATCCATCACAATCGAGCAATCAGCCAAGTGAGGCGGAGCAAGTGACATCTATAGAACGTTCAAATCAACTGTCTCAAGATGCAGCTGAAATGCAAGGCTGGCTGCAGCAATTTCAAACTGTGGTCGTTGAATTGTTTCGACTGGGAGCATAGATTGAGGAGTTGCTGGGGGAGGAGATATTGATGATCAACGTAATCTGGATCTTTATGCTAGTAGTAGGCTTTGTAGCAGCGGCAGCGCAAGGGCGTGTTGAAGTCGTAACCGAAGCGGTATTTGATGGTGCAAAAACAGGGGTTAGCGTTAGTTTTGGCTTAATTAGCATTATGGTATTTTGGCTGGGAATGATGCGAATAGCTGAGGATGCAGGACTGCTGCAAAGACTGGCGAAGTTACTCGGCCCCATTGTGCGATATTTGTTTCCTGATGTACCCCGCAATCATCCGGCATTGGGTTTTATTATGTCAAACATGAGTGCTAATTTGCTGGGCCTTGGCAATGCAGCGACACCGATGGGCATTCGTGCTATGCAGGAGCTTCAAAAGATTAATCCGGATAAGTCTGTTGCCTCTCCTGCCATGTGCACGCTGCTAGCCATAAATACGTCCAGTATAACGTTAATACCGACAACATTGATTGCCATCAGAATGAATTTTGGTTCTGCTCATCCAGCCGAGATTGTTGGAACGACGTTAATTGCTACGATTATTGCAACGATAGCTGCTATTTTGGCGGATCGCTGGTACAGAAGCAGGCATAAACCGCCAATCATACCTTCACTACCTCAGCAAGATCAGGCAGCGGTTGGTTAGGACATAAGAGCGCCGACGATTTTCAAGAGAGGGAGGATATCCGTGTACGCGTTAATTTCTACGATATCGACGTGGGCGATACCTGCTATCATTGTATTTATTCCTTTATATGCTTACTTTCGAAGAGTTCCGGTATATGAGTCGTTTGTAGAAGGGGCAAAAGACGGGTTCCAGACCTCCATTAATATTATTCCTACTCTCGTTGGCATGATGGTTGCCATCAGTGTATTTCGGGCATCCGGTGCGATGGATTGGATCGTAGGCTTGATGAGACCGCTGCTTGATATGTTTGGGGTTCCTGGAGAAGTCATGCCGCTTGCATTCCTGCGTCCGATCACAGGTGCTGGCTCGCTAGCTTTTACAACGGATCTAATTAAGACATTCGGTGCTGACTCCTTAATTGGTCGCATTGCCTCCACGATACAAGGGAGTACAGATACCACGTTATATGTCTTAACCGTTTATTTTGGTGCCGTAGGCATACGCAAAGGGAGATACGCTTTAAAAGTAGGACTGTTTTCGGATATGGTTGGTTTTGTGGCAGCGATAGTGATATGTATGATTATATTTACATAAAATATAAAGAAGATTGTTTACGCACTTATAAGGTATTTTAGATCGGGCAGACTCCTAGTAAAGCAGGAGTTTGCCCTTTGTTTTGCATTTCGACAAGTTTTTGAACGATTAACTTGTGGTATCGTTCACAAACGGATATCATAGTTGTGAGGTGAATGACACAAATGGAAGAACGTCTACAGAAAATTATGGCAAACGCGGGTGTTGCGTCACGCCGCAAGTGTGAACAATATATTCTTGAAGGAAAGGTGCAGGTTAACGGCGAAACGGTAGAAACGCTTGGTATTAAAGCGAATCCTCGAAAGGATATCATTACCGTTAATGGACGTCCGATCAACAAATTGGCGCAGGCGGACAAAATCGTCGTTGCTCTTCATAAACCTAAGGGAGTTATTACGAGTATGTCAGACCCCGAAGGTCGCAAGACAGTAAAAGACTTTATTAAAGGCATCAAAACTCGTGTGTATCCGATTGGTCGGCTTGATTATGACACAGAGGGATTGCTGCTGTTTACCAATGACGGCGAGCTAGCTAACCGCTTGACGCACCCTCGTCATCACGTGGGCAAGATCTATTGGGCAACGGTCAAAGGTGTTCCCCATGGCGATGCACTTGAGAAGCTTAAACACGGCATTATGCTGGAAGATGGCATGACTCAGCCTGCGGAATTGGAATACCACGATGTAGATATAGAGAAGAATGAAGCCACGATCAGTATCATTATCTATGAAGGACGCAACCGACAGGTCCGCCGAATGTTTGAAGCAATCGGCCATAAAGTTATTCGATTAAGACGGGTTCAGTTTGGGAATATAACGCTGCATGGTTTAGCTCGTGGTAAACATCGCCTGCTGACGAAATCTGAAATAAATGAACTGAAACAGTCGATTAAGACAATATCTGGAGATAAATAGGAAGTTTCGTACAATCTATGACACATAATTTTCATATTGAGGAAGAAATGGCTGACTTGAATTGGATTATAATGGACGTTAATGGTGTAATCAAATTGTTGCAAGTTAACCGCCTAGATGTGAAAAAAGTCATAGAAAGGACGATGTGCTATGGGAAAAAGGAACAAAGTCGTCCAAATCGTCATTCTCGCATTTATACTTGTGCTTGGCGGTTCAGCGATCGGCTCTGCTTTATTCAAGTCTGAAGAAGTTCCTGTAGTTGGAAGTACTGTTCCCGATATTAAGCTTCAGCAGTTAAATGGTGAGGTACGCACCTTGTCGGACCTCAAAGGTAAAGCCGTTGTGCTGAACTTTTGGGGCTCTTGGTGCGAGCCGTGTAAGCGCGAGATGCCAGCTTTGCAGAGTGCTTATGACCAGTGGAAGAACAAAGGTGTAGAAATTATCGGTGTTAACTATGGAGAAGATTCGTTGGTCGTTAACAACTATGCCAGTCAAATGGGGGTTCATTTTCCGATGTGGCTGGACCGTAAGAAGACCGCCTCCAAAGCCTTTGGTATTCGCCCGCTGCCTACCACGTTTTTTGTGAATCCGGATGGTAAAGTTCATGCGATCAAGCTTGGTGAGGTAACCGCTAATGAGTTGGATACTTACATTAAGCAGATGATCGGATCTTAAGTTGCCAGGGAGGAGCGAATTGTGGTTCTTACATCATTTCAAAATACAAAATGTGAATGCGGCCATCAAAATGCGGTTGGTACTGTATTGTGTGAAGCGTGTGGCAAGCCATTGTATGACGATGACGCAAATAATTCGATACTGGAGATGAGGTATGACGGTGTAGCGAGAAAGTCGCAAAAAGCCAGTCCCGGCCTCATCGATTCAGTGTGGAATTTTTTCTCGTCTGTCAAGATTGCTGTTATATTGATTGTGATTACATTAGTTGGATCTTCGCTTGGGACAATTTATCCTCAAGAAAGCCAATTTGTCAATGTGGATGCTTCACAATATTACAAAACAACATACGGTACACTGGGTCATATTTACTATTTGTTAGGTTTGTCGCATACATACGAGTCATGGTGGTTTATTACATTGTTAGTAATGATTGGTTCCTCGCTAGTCATATGCAGTCTTGACAGGGTGCTTCCGCTTTATCGTGCTTTGCACAAGCAGAAAGTCAGGAAGCATGATCAATTTTTGAAACGTCAGCGTATCGTATATGAACACGAGTTAACCATAGATACAAAGCAATGGCTGCATGACACAGAGCAAGCTCTGCGCAAGAAGAGATACCGCATAACCAAAAATGATGGCGCTTTAATGGCTGAGAAAAATCGTTTTAGCCGATGGGGACCTTATATTAACCATATTGGTCTGATTATATTTTTGTTGGCGGTGCTTGCTCGGAGTATTCCTGGGTGGCATATGGAATATTATGCAGCTTTTCCGCAAGGAGAGCCGCGACCGATTCCGGACACACCTTATTATTTGCAAAATGATCAGTTTACAGTGGAATATTACAGCGATAAGGAAATGCCTGAGCAGTTTGTGAAAGAAGGCAGAGTGATGCCGAAGCTGTTTGAGACTAAGGCAACATTGTTTCGCTGCGTGAGCAATTGTGACGACCCTGTACTAGAACCGAAGCTGGAGCAAGTGACTAAATACGATATTCGCGTCAATGACCCACTTGAATATGACGGCATATTGGCGTATCAGTACGACTTCGACCTGACTCCTAAGCTGATTTCCGTCAAGCCAATGCTGAAAGACCAGAAGACCGGAGAAAATTTCGGTTCTTTTGATGTAAAGATGTCCAATACCGACACTCAGTATACAGTTGGTCCTTATACACTGGAATTGAGAGAAAAGTATTTGGATTTTGCGCTTGATGAGAAAGGGACACCGATGACGAAGACTCAAGAACCGAATGCTCCTGCCTTTGTATTTGTCATCAAGGGTCCCAATCTTCCGGAAAGCGGCGAACCGTATATGTACTTCCCGCTGCAGAAAGACAAAGTTCGCTTTCAGGAAGAGGCCATTAACCGCGACATCATGAAGAAGCTTCGTATTGAAGTAGCATCTATGAATGATGTATCCATCTCTGAATCGACCAGTTACTTGAATATTCGTAAAGATACAGCAATGCCGTTTGTCTGGATAGGAGCAACGATCAGCATGATAGGTCTTGTTATGGGCTTCTATTGGCAGCATCGTCGTATTTGGATCAGATTAGAAGATCAGCAGCTGCTCCTTGGAGCGCATACGAATAAGAACTGGTTTGGATTGCGTAATGAAGTAGCTCGGGTTTTGCAGGCTACACAATTGGAAGTGGACGCTAAGGCTATTGACCGTGGGGGGAATAAGGCGTGAAGTTGTTATTGGAAATTAGTCAGGACGCTTATCTAATCGCATTCTTCTTATTCTGTATTGCTTTTATTATGTTTGTATTTGCTATGGCTGGGAACAAGAAGAAATCGAATCCCGCAGTACATGAGCGCAGATGGGGAACGATCTCATTTGTTATTACACTGATTGGACTTGTAGCACAGATCGTATACTTCATAACACGCTGGATTGGCGGAGGACATATTCCGGTAAGTAATATGTACGAGTTTATGTCATTCCTGTCGATGATGATCATTGGTGCGTTTATTGTGATGTACCTTATTTACCGTTCACCTGTTCTAGGGGTATTTGCGGTTCCGCTTGCCTTTATTATTATGGCGTACGCTTCCGTATTTCCGAGTGAAGTACAGCCGTTAATTCCACAACTGGATTCGGTATGGCTCAAAATTCATGTAACGATGGTTGCGCTTGGATACGCTTTTTTTGGGATCGGATTTATTGCCGGCTTAATGCATTTGATCCGCTGCGTGAACTGGGCACCAGATGCACCTAAACGGCCGCAGGTGTGGCTGGAAATGATTATGGTGCTAATCGTTGTCATTATCGGCTTTACAGCAGTAGTATTCAGTTATCGTGGCGCTGGTTATGAAGTGACTATCAATCAACGTGTCGAAGAAGTTGACAAGCAGGGCCAAATTAATAGTAAAATAGAATCAACTGTGTATACAATGCCGCCGCTTATTGCACCACTGAACAGTGAACCAGCAGATATTAAGCCGCTGCTTGGCATCCCGCTGCCGTTAATGGAAGCGCCAGACTGGATGAAAGGTGTGCAAGCTGCCCGTAAGTTAAACACGACTGTCTGGTCTCTTATAGGCGGATTGCTGTTATACGGGATTATACGACTCCTTATTCGTAAGCCAATAGCAGAGAGAATTCAGCCGCTGCTGCGAGGGATGGACCCTGATGATCTTGATGAGATCAGCTATCGATCCAATGCGATTGGTTTTCCAATATTTACACTCGGCGGACTTGTATTTGCGATGATTTGGGCTCAGATTGCCTGGTCCCGATTCTGGGCTTGGGACCCGAAGGAAGTGTGGGCGCTGATTACTTGGTTATGTTATAGTGCTTATTTGCACCTTCGCTTATCTCGCGGTTTCCAAGGCACGAGGTCCTCGTGGTTGTCTGTTATTGGATTTATCATTGTGATGTTTACGCTGTTAGGGGTTAATCTTATTATTTCTGGTTTGCATTCTTATGCAGGTGTATAGAGTGACCTGACTTATACTTAGAAAATACAACAATACACATGTTTTCGATCTGGAAAGGGGAATCGCGCATGTCCGAACAAGTGAACCGCATCCTTGTGGTGGATGATGAGGAACGGATACGGCGTTTGCTAAAAATGTATCTGGAAAAAGAAGGGTTCGATATCGATGAGGCCGAAGATGGTGAGGAAGCGCTGCGTAAAGCAATCGGCGACGATTACGACCTGATACTTCTTGACTTGATGCTGCCTGGTATTGACGGGATGGAAGTATGCACCCGGCTGCGCCAGGTTAAGGCAACGCCAATCATCATGTTGACAGCCAAAGGGGAAGAGATGAACCGGGTTCAAGGATTTGAAGTCGGGGCAGATGACTATGTGGTGAAGCCATTTAGTCCTCGCGAGGTCATTTATCGTGTGAAAGCGGTTCTGCGTCGTTCATCAGCGACGGCTTTCTTGACCAATGATCCGAAGACAAGCAACAACATTGTGTTCCCGCATCTTATTATCGAGCACGATGCTCATCGGGTGTCTGCCGGAGGCCAAGAGATTAGCCTGACACCGAAGGAGTACGAATTGTTGCATTATCTTGCTGTGTCGCCTGATAAAGTCTTCTCGCGTGAGGAGCTGCTTAAAGACGTATGGAATTATGAATTTTTCGGTGACCTCCGTACAGTGGATACCCATGTGAAGCGCTTGCGTGAGAAACTGAACAAAGTATCCCCAGAAGCAGCTTCCATGATTACAACCGTCTGGGGTGTTGGCTACAAATTAGAGGTGCCTAAATAACGTGAAATTTTGGCGCAGTGTTGTTGGAAAGTTGTGGATGACCATCATTGGTCTTGTCGCGTGTATACTGCTTATTTTAGGTTTTTATTTACTGCCGTATATTGACAGTAATTTTACGCATCCGAATGATATTAAGCAGCTATTTGTCTATACGGGCATTATCGGATTTTCGTTAACGACGTTTTTTGCTTTTTTTCTGTTTACGAAAATTACACAACCGCTTCGACAATTGAAGCAAGCTGCGGATACGATCCGTCAAGGCAAGTATTCTTCACGGGTAACGATACGTTCCTCGGATGAGCTCGGCGAGTTGTCCAGCACATTTAATCATATGGCCGAGGAACTTAATTTTTTGATTCAGGATTTGCATCAGGAGAAAGAGCATCTGTTCAGTATTTTAAGAAGTATGACAGATGCTGTCATTACCTTTGATGCAGATGGGAATGTCCTGCTAGCCAATCCGCATGGTCAGGCGAACTTATCAACATGGAACGCAATCGAATGGGATGACTTTGAGGATGATCAGACTGCTTCGGCCGTACCAGGCCCGCTACGCAGGCTCTACCTTAAAGTATTATCCGAAGCAGTTGAAGTAACGGAGCGGGTACATGTCCAGAAGGAAGTCTGGTCTGTCGTGATGGGTCCGTTATACAATGCGAACCGTGTTCGTGGTGTTGTGGCGGTGCTGCGTAATGTGACTGAAGAGGTTCGCTTAGAGAAGCTGCGCAAAGATTTTGTAGCGAATGTGTCTCATGAGATCCGCACGCCGCTCTCTATGCTTCAAGGTTACAGCGAGGCATTGATGGATGATATTGCAGCGACACCGGAAGAACGTCAAGAATTGGTGCAGGTTATCCATGATGAGTCCTTACGAATGGGCAGATTGGTGAAAGATTTGCTTGACCTGGCCCGGATGGAAGCTGGACATATTCATTTGCATTGGGCTGAAGTGGATACAAACGAGCTGGTCCAGCGTGTTGTACGTAAATACGCGGTTATTGCCAAGGAACGTGGAATACCGATATCCGCTTTATGCGAAGCTGAACCTTCCTTTTTGCCTTCAGCAGATGAAGATCGGTTGGAGCAGGTACTCACGAACTTACTGGACAATGCGTTAAGGCACTCACAAGCGGATCAGGCTATTGTGATCCGGACAGTCCGGCTAAGCGAAGGCAAAGAAGAGCGACTTTGGATTCATGTGGAGGATCACGGTCAAGGTATACCACATGAAGATATACCGTACGTATTCGAACGATTTTATAAGGCTGATAAGGCAAGAACGAGGGCAGGGACAACGGGCACTGGTCTCGGCTTAGCTATTGTCAAAAATATCGTTGAAGCTCATGAAGGCACCATTCAGGTGAGTAGTTCATTTGGCTATGGAACGACCTTCTCAATTGGAATACCGGTTAGGCAGAGACCTATGCTGTTGGAACGCGATTAATGGTATTCATCATAATAGTGGCTGGCTGGAAAACGGATTATTCGTTTTCCAGCCAGCCATTTTGTTGTATGGAACGATACAAGGCAACAGGTTACAGAAGATTACGACATAATTATCAGCGCAAGCCATAAAGTGTGGAGGTCTGCGCAAAAGGACTTGTCTTCTGTCGAGGGTTAGATAGTCGGATCAGGTTGAGACGCAAAATGACGTCTGCCGTTGGCAGACGTCATAATATAAGTATAAATCTTGTTGTTCGTGAAACAATTGAGGTTTAGATATCTAAGCTACACAAAAAGTATTTCTTTTGCTTTGTTTATGTCAGCTATGCCTTTTAATTTCGCCATTACATCTTTAGGAACAACACGATCCACGGCCAGTACCATAATCGCCGAGCCGCCGACGATCTTGCGTCCAACCTGCATCGTAGCGATATTAATATCGTTTGTACCGAGCAAAGTTCCTACATAACCAATCATGCCTGGCTTGTCGTTATGTTTGATCAACAGCAGATGTCCTTCTGGCGCAACATCTACTGGGTATTTATCAATCTGAACGATCCGCTCGCCATAACCATTAAGCAGTGTTCCAGCTACAAGGCGTTCTTCCTCATTCGTACGAAGAGTAACGGTAAGCAGATTCGTAAATCCTTTTGCCACATGTGATTTCTGAACAATAATGTTAATATCGCGGACTTTAGCAAGATGCATCGAGTTAACGATATTAACTTCAGAACCAAGATGCTGCTGCAGCACGCCTTTTACAATATATCGTGTCAGAGGCTGTGTATCGACTTCGGCCAAGTCACCTGAGTAATTGACGACAATTTCCAGAAGGGCTCCCTTTGACATTTGAGCTGCAAATTGACCGAGTTTTAAACCGAGATTAAAATAAGGCTGAATTTTGTTCATGACTGTAGCAGGAACGGGCGGCATATTAACCGCATTCTTAAACGGTTGATCACGTAAAATATGCAGGACCTGCTCCGACACGTCAATGGCTACGTTTTCTTGTGCTTCAACAGTAGAAGCACCAAGGTGAGGTGTTACAACCACTTTCGGATGACTTAGGAATGGATGATCTGGTGCTGGTGGCTCTACCTCAAAGACGTCAAATGCCGCCCCAGCTACAATGCCCTCATCAATAGCTTCAACTAGTGCAAGCTCATCTATAATGCCGCCGCGTGCGCAGTTAATAATCCGCATCCCACGTTTCATAACCTCGAATTGCGGACGTGCAATCATGTGCTTGGTCTCAGGCGTGAGCGGTGTATGAACGGTAATAAAATCAGCTTGGCGAATAATCTCGTCGACGCTGCCGAGCTTTACGCCAAGCTTCTCAGCACGTTCGTCTGTCATAAAAGGATCATAACCTATGATTTCCATACCGAATGCTTTAGCTCGTTTAGCGACCTCGCTGCCGATTCTACCCATACCTAGTACCCCAAGCGTCTTATTGCGTAATTCTACACCTAAGAAACTTTTGCGGTCCCAGACTCCGTTGATTGTCTTGACGTAGGCTTGAGGGATATGTCGAGAGAGGGCCATCATCATCGCAAATGCATGCTCACATGTTGTGATCGTATTGCCGTCTGGGGCATTAATGACAATAATTCCGCGCTGTGTTGCCGCCTCCAGATTAATGTTATCTACACCAACGCCTGCACGACCAATGACTTTCAGTTTTTTTCCGGCTTCCATTATCCGCGGAGTTACTTTTGTTTGGCTGCGAACGAGCAGCGCATCGTAGTCGCCGATGATGTTAACCAGTTCATCCTCAGTCAAGCCGGGATTCTTGTCAACCTTGACGTCTGGTGCATCCATGAGCAGCTGAATCCCGAAATCGCTAATTGGGTCCGACACTAATACTTTAAACATGTGAATTCCTCCCTCAATCTCCATTAATAATAATGTTGTCTTTTACAGACAGTTAGATCAATCTCATAACGAGATTATTCACAAACAAAAGACCGCGTTAATGCGTTAAAACCAACGTTTGCAGCAGGTTTTGAGAAGACGACAATCGATGCACTTCTCTTGTGTATTCCTAAAATCTAAACAAAAAAACTCCCATCCACATACTACTGCCGTAGTAAGGGACGAGAGTTGGATTCGTGGTACCACCCTAATTCGCTGCGCATTCGCATGAACAGCCTTGTCATCTCCGGGGAGACGATAAACGTTAACGGGTTCTAACCGACTATGCCTACTACTAAGTTTCAGCATAATAACTCAGGAATGCTGGAACATAACTTTTCGCCGCCGATTCGCACCTAACATCGGCTCTCTGAAGACTCCAAGTCTGTTCTTTTCCTTCAATGTTGTTCGAGTCATGAAATTTTACTTAATGTAACACGGTTCTTAACAACTGTCAATACCTTTAAACACGAATAATATCAATTGGCTGTATGTTAAATGTTCATGTTTTGAGAGATAATGCTTTGGAATTGAGTTCGAACCTTCACAAAATATTAAAAAATACGTTTAATCAAGCTGCTGCATATTTATTAGAAATAGCCCTGAATTGTGGGAAGTCCCATTCGTTACAAGGGGTGTAGTTGAATACTGGTCAAAAGTTTTGTTAGGATAAGATAGGGTGTGCAATCGTCTTTATTCTACAAACATCGGGAGCATCGGGATGCTGTCGACTTTGTATAGAGCACCCTTTACTCGTTTGTAATCCTGTGCATGAACACCATTTGTTGACAGTAATTGCTTAATTATATGATCAACACTTTGGCTATTGACTGCTGTACTGGAACGTCCTGCCTGTCTAGTAATTTCATCTACTCTAGCCGTTAAGTCTTGTGGCAGAAAAGGTTTAATTACTCCTTGATGGAGCAGGTAATCAGCTATGTATTTATTTTTGGCAGAGAATGAACTTGTTTTCCATTGCTCGGTACTTGCTTTGCTTTTAAGACTAGGCTGCTTGATCGTATCATCCTGCGCCCTGCTCCAAACAAGAATCGAAGAATAATACTGCTGCTGACCCTTTAACGCAAACTTCATTGCTTCTTTGATCTGCGTTTGTTGCTGAATGTGGGAAGCATCCAGCTTACTGTCTTGTTGGCGCGCATTTCTTATGATGTGGTTCAGCCCGTCATTGAAACGTGAAAGGCTCGCGGCATAGTTGGCTTGAGAAAGGGTAAGTTCAGAAGCACCCTTTGATAAAGCAACAAGCTTAATTAGCTTGTATTGTTCCTGAGCCATATGCTGCAGCTTAGATAATGATTCGACTGCTTTATGGTTATTTTGAGATAATTTAGCCAGTGTGTCGAACCAACGGATTTCAAATTCACGGTAAGGCCGAAATACGTTATGATAATACGAGACCAGGTCCTGCTGTTGATAACTGCCAGGATGGCTTTCGGCATATATTTGTTGCAGCTGTTTACTGTACTTATCCTCTGTTTGATCGGTACCGTACTTAACACCGTAGAAAAAAGCCGCAATACATAGAATGAGCGTGAACAGAAAGCTCATGCTGAATAAAAATTGTATTTTTGTCGGATTCCGTTCCATTATACCTCTCCTTTTGCACGTTCAGTAGGAACAATGTCTTATTTTTTAAGAAATACTGCTGTGTGAGAACGTCAAACGTTGTATGTACTAGGTATATCGGCTCATTCCTGACATAAGTATAGGGCAAAAGTGAGAGAATTGGAAACAGAATTGAATCGTATTTATGTATTCCAATTACATCAAACATTGGGTAGGGATGAGATGAAAGAGAAATGGAAAGATTTCAAAAAAAGACAGGTTCAAATTGACCAGCTTGATGATAAGACGCTGTTGCTTAATTTGTATTTGACACAAGCCTTAACACTAATTGTAGGCGTAATCTGGATTGTTGTTTCCCGCAGGAACCCGCTTGAATTGCTGTTGTTTCCAAACGGGTATGAAGCGTGGTTGTGGGGGGCTGGACTGGCAGCTGCGGTTATAGTGTTGGATTTAATTATTTCTCGATTCGTTCCTGATGATGTCACAGATGATGGTGGCATTAATGAAAAAATGTTCCGCACGCGGCCATTCTGGCATATTGCCGTTATAGCGCTTGTTGTGAGTATATGCGAGGAAATGCTATTTCGCGGAGCTATTCAGCATACATTTGGTCCTTATTGGACCAGCATTATTTTTGCAGCTATTCATGTCAGATATTTGAGGCATTGGTTACCAACTGCGCTTGTATTCAGCATCAGTTATGGATTAGGCCATATATATATTTGGACAGAATCATTATGGGCGCCGATTGCAGCACACTTTTTAATTGATTTTATTATGGGATTGATATTGCGTTATCGAAGGGAAGAATGAGTAAGATGCAAATGACAAGACACAAAAGGGAACAGCAAGCAGATGCACTCAAGGCTGAATCCCCTTTAGAGCCTTCATTTGTAGAGAGCCGGGCACTTAAAGCACTAAGTCAGCTAAAGCAACAACCTGCTGAAGAGGAAGTGGATGAACAGGCTGCTGCTGATGATGAGGAAATTCACAAAAGTTTATTAGAAGAGGAAGAGGATCGGTCCCTTCCACCGCGTCAAATTTTGTTTCCTTCCAATTATGGTAGGCTGGCGAAATGGTTTTATAATTTATTGTTTTTGTTGTTTATCGGATTGCTTGTGGCATTGTTGTTTTGGGGGCGTCATACGACGATGGAGGGGTACTGACGATGATGGCTCTGGGCATGTGGGCAGCTGCAAGTATGCTGGCAGTACTGCTTATTATACTTATACTGCTTCTGCATATGAGAAGAGTGGCACGATTATTTCAAGTGACAGAAGAGGAAGTATGGTTGACAAAGTTGCCTGTATCTATGGATGGGCTCCGATTGTTTTTTATTAGTGATCTACATCGTAGGAAGCTTACGGAAGAGCATATGACTCATCTTAAGATGCACCAACAAGCGCAGCTTGTTATTATAGGCGGAGATGTAACGGAGCGAGATGCTCCAGTTAAGGAAGCAATTGATAATGCTATGCAGCTGCGTACCCTGGGCGCCACTGTAATGGTGCATGGCAACCATGATCATAAGGGAGATACCCGAAGGTTGGATGCAGAGTTGTCCTCTCTCGGCATAAGGCTGCTCGATAATGAGGCTATGCGCTGTGAGCAGGGAGATGGGACGATGTGGATTGTAGGCGTTGATGATCTGACGACTGGGAATACAAATCTCGATTGGGCGTTAGAGGCGCCGCGAGATGAGCCTCATTGCTGCATTCTAATTTCTCATGACCCAGGCATTATTCGTTCAAGTATTCCCGATATGGTTGAACTTGTGATCTCTGGACATACACATGGTGGGCAAATTATGATTCCTGGATATGGACCGATCAAGACGAGTGCTTTCTACAGAAAGTACTTGGCTGGGTGGTATTCAGTCAAACGTGGTGACAGTGATGCCATACCATTAAAGTTGTTTATTTCTAGAGGGTTCGGAACATCGCATTTGCCGCTGCGCTTAGGATCGGTTCCAGAAGCACATTTTATTACATTAAGAAGCGGTGTCAGGGTTTCCTGAAATTGAAGCGAATGTGAAACGCTTGTGACGCTCACACTACAACTGATCCTAACATGACAAGGAGGGAACAGCGGTGAGAATCACAACATTTATCGCAGGTATGGCTGTCGGTACGTTAGCAGGTATGTACATGGCAGACCGTCGTTCATTATCACAATTGCAGTCCAAACTGCAGATTGCGGGAGACATGATGTCCGATGTTGTAGGAAAAGCAAAAGGCAAAGTGATGGAATCGGCTTTTTCTGTAATGGGTAATACCGGATTAGAAGAGCAGTTGCAGGACAGTTCTGGACATCAGGCAAGCCACACGTCGCATAACGATTCTTTTAACCTTGACCGGGTGAAGGAACTAATTGAGCGTGACCCTGAAGTGAAGCGCCAAGTGGACGCCATTTTACGGGACAGTCAGGGCAGTTCAACAAGTGTAGGTACTGGGGTAACTTCGGTAGGAACAGTATCCAAGACTTCCGATCCTGTGCGGCATAAGCCAGTGGGAGTGCCTAATTCTCATTGAAAGTCAACGCTTCACCGCATGAGACAAAGACGACGGTCTCGCCGTCAGAAGAGCCATCGCAAGAGTGTCTAAGGCATTAATAACAAGCATAGTATATAAGGAAAAGCCGTTGATACCTATCAACGGCTTTTTCAATGGAATAGTCAATTCTATTTTAGTAGGTGCAAAACAATTAAAAAAATGATAACATGAATTACATAGAACCATTTTCAGCACATATTATATGTTGCATCATAATCTGTTATAACCGGAGTTGCAAAGGAGGGTCCTGTCATGAAAATCGAACGTTTAAGTCAAGATAAAATCCGTATTTTCCTTACGTTCGACGACTTATCAGAGCGCGGGATCCAACGTGAAGACTTGTGGCGGGAAATGTCTAAGCTACAGGATTTGTTCGCGGAAATGATGGATCAGGCTTACACAGAACTCGGATTTGACGCGACTGGACCGTTAGCCGTTGAAGTATTTGCAATGCCTGCTCAAGGAATGGTAGTCATCGTCACTCGTACACGCTGGGAAGGCTCACGCGCTTCCGGTATGGATGAGGAAGAGATGGATGATGTATATGAGATGGAAGTAACACTTGAGGAAAGTGATTCCATTGTATTTTCTTTCCGTGATTTTGAGCATTTCATTGAAGCAGCTCATGCGGTGAACGGTCAATTCACCGTTTCCGGCGCGCTATACCAATATAATGGTCAGTGGATATATTATGCTGAGTCGGCGGCTCTGGAGTCATCTAACCGACTACAGGCGTTCATAGCGATATTAGCGGAATTCGGTGAAGCAACGTCAGTTACGACTGCTGTGCTTGAGGAGTACGGTAAGGTGATCATCCCTGATGATGCAATTGCCGTGACGTGTCAACATTTCAAACCGCGCAGCGAATAGTACGGCGTTGGAGGGAGGGAGTGTTCGATCAAGGGGTCGACGCTCCCTTTTTATGTGTAAAGACAATCATATTTTTACTATATGCATGGTTTAGTTAATCGGACACACTGATCTACACATAAAGCCCAGCATCAGGGGCGCGAATTGATATAAGCAAGAGATCTTTCAAGGGGGAGTATATACAAATGAATATGTCGTTCTTGAGCATGCTGACGACGGTTCATGCGGATGCCGTAGGCCAGTCTACGGAATACTCGACTCCGGTTGCGGCAATTTTGACGGCTGCGATCGCGCCTGGAATCGCATTGCTTATTTATTTTTATTTAAAGGATCGTTATGCTGCTGAGCCTATCTCGATGGTTATACGTGTCTTTTTACTTGGTTTCCTAATTGTATTTCCAATTATGGTCATACAGCATGGACTCGTGCTCGGTTTAGGCAGCAATCCATTTATTTCATCATTCTTCATCTCGTCAGGTGTCGAGGAATTTATGAAATGGTTTGTACTCTACCACATGATTTACAATCATGTGGAGTTTGACGAGCACTATGACGGTATTTTATATGCAGTTGCGATCTCACTTGGATTTGCGACAATCGAGAATGTAATGTACGCATGGGTCAACCATAGTTCTTTTAGTTACCTGCTTATTCGTGCGCTCCTTCCTGTTTCAGGACATGCATTGTTTGGCGTAGTGATGGGTTATTATTTAGGGAAAGCCAAGTTTTCTTCTGGGAAAAAGACGAAAAAGTATTTATGGTTTTCACTGGCTATCCCTATATTTTGGCACGGAGTTTACGATATCATTATGCAGACGTTTACCCGTTATTGGATATGGCTTGTCATACCACTTATGGTCTTTTTATGGTACTACGGTATGGCTAAAGTTCGTAGAGCGAATTTACGTTCCCCGTTTCGGATGTTGAATCATGACGATGATTCGAGAGAGATTAAATCTTGACGAATTGGGAAATAATGCTGTGTATATTTGTTGGAGCGGGAATGTCGGCTTCAAGAGAGGGGTACACAGATGCGTATCAAAATTACAATTCGATGCAAACATTGCGGGGAAAAGTTCGTACTTCGTGGCAAGCGGGAAAAAGGGCGGATTGAGACAGGTTTCAAACAATGTCTTTGTGACAATCGAGATGATTTTATTATTGAAGAGTTACCAGTATAAGCGTGATTATTGGATTCCATCATGTATGCATAAAGTCTTACTTTTTCCAGCACAATAGCATTAATGTTTAACAATTGCTGCTGTGAAAGGAGACGCTTGTCGATGTACAAACGACTAAGTGCCGTGATGTTTCCAATTGTCACGCTTTTATGTATCGGCTCTATCGTATGGGGGTATCAGGAGCATCAAGAAAAAAACTCCATTTTGTTAAAAGCTGAGAACCAATACCAACGCGCTTTCCACGATCTGACTTATCATATGGACAAGCTGCATAACGAACTAGGACAGACACTAGCTGTCCATTCTTCCTCGCAGGGCATGCATCGCAAAGGACTTGTGAATGTGTGGCGACTAACAAGTGAAGCACAAAATGAAATTAACCAGCTTCCGCTGACACTGCTTCCATTTAACCAAACAGAAGATTTTCTGTCGCGAATCTCGAACTTCGCGTACAAGACAGCAGTTCGTGATATGACAAAAGAACCCCTTAGTCCAGATGAAATGAAAACGTTAAAGACGTTATATGCCAGCTCCAAGCAGATTTCAAAAGATTTGTTTCATGTCCAAGACAAAGTGATTCAAAACCGACTTCGCTGGATGGATGTGGAATCAGCTTTAGCAACGGAGAAGGAGTCTGCAGATAATACGATCGCGGATGGTTTTAAGACCGTAGATAATAAAGTGAATGAATACCCTGAAATTAATTGGGGTCCTTCCGTTTCAAGTATTTATTCCAAAAGATCCGTTAGAATGCTGCAAGGCCCGCCCGCTACGCCTGAACAGTTAAAGGAGAAGGGGCGTCAATTTATGAAACCCCATCAAGTCAAGGCAGTCAATATAAAGAAAAATGGGAATTCAGCTGATCATGAGACGTATACGGTTAGTGCCAATCATGCCAAGGGTGATGGTGATATTACAATCGACTTCACTAAGCAAGGAATGATGATGTCCTATTTGGATACACGGACCATTAAGAGCACACGACTATCTGGTGATGATGCTGAGAAAAAGGCAAGTGCATTTTTAACTAAGTATGGTTATCCTACTATGAAGGCTGTGCGCTATCAGGACCATAACAACGTAGAGAGCTTTACGTTTGTACCAGTTAAAAACAATGTGTATATGTACCCGCAGCAGATTCAGGTGCGTGTAGCGTTAGACAATGGTGATATTACAGGTGTGCAGGCTAGTGATTACATTTACTCGATGGCAGTTGTAAAATCGGTCAGTCTGAAGCCAAAGCTGACGGTCCAGCAAGCAAAGGAACATGTCAACTCAGATATGAAGGTGGCTTATACACGGCTTGCTGTTATCAAGAACGACGCCTCTAAGGAAGTATTGTGTTACGAATTTGGCGGCACATATGATAAGCAGGGTTATCGAATTTATGTTAATGCAGATACAGGCATGGAAGAGTCCGTAGAATCCGTGTCATCATAGTAGTGAAATAGCCGTTTTGAAAGCGCGACTTGTTGCTTTTGAAGCGGCTATTTTAGTTGTGTGCTTGTGGAATGCATGCATTTGAGATGAATTAATTGTCGACTAAATCTGTTTACAGGGCTTGCGAGATGCTATAATCGACAAGGGAGGGGAATCCTGAATGTCATTACGAGTAAATGATACGGTATATATCTTGCCGAGTTCGGCAGGAACAGATGAACAAGAATATAGGGCGCGCGTCACGGAAATCGATGATTACAGTATATGGATCGAAATACCACTGCAAGAAGGAACAGGCCAATTTGCGCGATTCTCATTAGGCGAACAATTGGACGTTACTTATGTGCAGCTTGATGGTGTCCGTTGTAACTTTATAACAAAGATGGTCGGGAACCGCCATGAGAGCATTCGCATGTTGGCTTTAGTGAAGCCGCAGCCGGATCAAATCACACGGACGCAGCGCCGTTCCTATCTGCGTGTGCAAGCAGCACTTGAAATGGCTGTGCGCACGGCAGAAGGCGTACAAAAAGTAGCACGAACCGAAGATATAAGCGGCGGTGGCGTGTCTTTTATTGCGGAGCTGCAATGGGGACTAGAAGAGGGGCAACTACTCGATTGCTGGCTTGTAATTCCGCCAAAGGCTGGAGATGTAGATCATATTTCATTCACAGCCAGTACAGTCCGGATTGAGCCCCGTGGGGACAAGCATTGTTTGATTATGATGCAATTTGACCGCATCACAGATGTAGAACGACAGAAAATCATCCGTTATTGTTTTGAGCGTCAATTGGAAATGCGTAAGCAATAACTCGAGCAATGCTGACGATCACCATACATAGAAGACGAGGGCAACAGCCACACTACTCATACCAATTATTGGCGTGAGGTGGTAAGTCGTGTCTCATTTAAAATCAATTACAAGTAATAGTGAATCTGAAAGCCCTGATAATGACGAATTTAGAAGTCGTCTATTGAGTCGATGGGACAAAGGTTGTCGGCTGTTGGTCCGAGCGTTTGCTGTTTGCGGTATCTTACTGTTGCTGCTGCAACTGCTGCTGCAGGTTCCGACAGTAAGGCAATTGATATGCCCGGTCGAAGAACTGGAAGGCATTAGAGTGAGATTAGAATAGCACTTCATGATCAAATGGGATGTGCTTGAAATTGCACCGGAATGGTGATTGTGAATTTTGCATACCTTTTTCAGGTGTGGTATAATTTTCACGTCCGCAGGCATCGCCTGCTTTTTTCTTGAATGGATCATATCATTCCATTCGGAGTACAGAAGAGAGGAGACAGACCCGTTGAAAGATTTGCAAGAACAGCATCAGAATCGAATCAACATTGCGATCGACGGGCCTGCTGGAGCGGGCAAGAGCACGGTTGCGAGACATGTTGCGCGTCAGTTAGGATATATTTATATTGATACGGGCGCCATGTACCGCGCAGTCGCTTTACATATGCGTAGATTAGGTATCAAGCCGGAAGAAGCGGATCGTGCGCAACTCGAGATGAACAACGTTGTGATCGAGCTTCAGCCCGGCATAGATGGTCAGCGTGTATTTTTGAATCATGAAGATGTGACGGATCTGATTCGTACACCAGAAGTCAGTCAGTTAGCCTCGTCATTTGCCCAGCTAGAAGGTATTCGTTCCGAACTGGTGCGTATACAACGACTATTGGCAGCTAAGAAGGGAATCGTCATGGACGGAAGAGATATTGGCACATCAGTGCTTCCGCAAGCCGAGATGAAGTGGTTCTTGACTGCTTCGGTGGAGGAGCGAGCCCGACGCCGACATGCCGAATGGCAGGGCAAGGAGACTGTTACGCTGGAACAACTGATGCATGACATTGCAGCGCGCGACAAGCAAGATGAGACGCGAGCTATTTCACCGTTAAAGCAAGCTGCTGATGCGAACTTGTTGGATACCACACATTTAAACGTTGATCAGATCGTACAACAAATGGTGGAACAAGCCCGATTACGGATGGATGGTGAGCAATAACTTTATGTTTTATACGTTTTGCAGTGCGCTTCTGCGAGGAATTTATCGATTATTGTTTCGCTTTGAAGCGAAGAACATCGAATATGTGCCCAACACAGGCGGTGTAGTGCTTTGCTCCAATCATATTAGTCTGCTGGACCCGCCAGCAATTGGTATAATGCTTAACCGGCGCGTACGTTTTATGGCCAAGGAGGAATTGTTTAAGATTCCCTTGCTTGGACCGGCGATTGATGCGTTAGGCGCATTTCCTGTCAAGCGTGGTGGCGTTGGCAAGGAAACGATAAGAACAGCTTTTAAGCTGCTTCAGGATGGCGAGATTATGGGGATATTTCCTGAAGGCACCCGTAATATGGAGGGGGCTGTTGCCGCCAAGAAAGGTGCTGCTATGATTGCACTTAAGAGTGGTGCAGCTGTTGTTCCTGTTGCAGTGTGTGGTAAGTATGGTTTATTCCGTAAGACAAAAGTTGTTTATGGACCACCTATTGATATGAGCGACTTGCTAGAGCGTAAAGAAAGTAATATGCTTGAGCAAGCGACTGAGCGTATCATGGATACGATTAACGCGATTGTGCGTGAAGAGCAGCAAGGTCGTGCATGATTTTTAATCGTTGGTAAGATACTACAGGTATTATTTGTAGGTTGTTCCTTCAATATGCGTTATGGACACTGCACTACGCAGGTTTCTATAAATGGGGTTTTAATCGAGGAGGTTATCACATGTCCGAAGAAACAAAAGTTAACGAGACAGCTGAAACGACAAACCAAGAAGCATTAGAAAATTTCGTTGCTCTTAAAAAAGGAGATACTGTCAAAGGCACGATTGTCAAAATTGACGATGATCAAGCTTATGTAAGCATTGGATATAAATACGACGGTATTATTCCTGTTCGCGAATTGTCATCTGTATCTGTAGACAAAGCTTCTGAAGTCGTACAGATCGGTCAAGAAGTCGAAGCTAAAGTTGTAAGCGTAGACGATAATAAAGAGCGCTTGGTTCTGTCCAAACGTCAAGTAGACAGTGGTTCGGCTTGGGAAACAATGCAGAAGCATTTTGAAGACCAAGATGCGTTCGAAGTTACAGTTGCCGAAGTTGTTAAAGGCGGCATCGTGGCTGATGTAGGCGTACGTGCATTTATCCCTGCTTCTATGGTTGAACGCCATTTTGTAGAAGACTTTAGCGATTATAAAGGCCGCACACTTCGTGTCAAAGTAAAAGAAATCGACCGTGAGAACAACAAGTTGATTCTTTCCCAGAAAGACGTGCTGGATGCCGAGTTTGAAAGCAACAAGCAGCGTGTTATGGAAGGTCTTAAAGAAGGGCAGGAGTTGGAAGGTACTGTTCAACGCTTGACACAATTTGGTGCTTTCGTAGATGTAGGCGGCGTAGACGGACTTGTCCATGTCTCCGAACTGGCTTGGCAACATGTCGAGAAGCCTGCAGATATAGTTCAAGAAGGCCAGCAAGTTAAAGTAAAAGTGCTCAAAGTTGATCCTGCTAACGGTAAGATCAGCTTAAGCTTAAAAGCTACTCAACCGGGTCCTTGGGATCAATCGGCTGAGAAGATTAAAATCGGCGATATTATTACAGGTACGGTCAAACGTCTTGTTAACTTTGGTGCGTTTGTAGAAGTAGCAGCTGGTGTAGAGGGTCTTGTTCATATTTCTCAGATCTCACATCGCCACATTGCCACTCCATTCGAAGTGCTCAAAGAAGGCCAAGAAGTTCAAGTGAAGGTACTTGACTTCAGTCCTGCTGAAAAGCGCGTCAGCTTGAGTATTAAAGAGACTGAGGAAGCTCCTGAGGCTCCAACTCCTTCTCCGAAATCCGACAAGCGCTCGGAAAAGAAATTCAAAGAAGAGCTGAACAACCCGAATGTATCGTTGAGCAACCAAAGCATGAGCTTTACACTTGCTGAACGTTTCGGCGACAAGCTTAACAAATTAAAATAAGTTTTATCATCGGCGGACTCCTTGTGAGTCCGCCGATTATTTTTGCCTTCATTTCAAATACTAACTTGGAATGGGGGAATTATGGTGACTATACTGCCGGGCATCTTATCAACGATAATTGTCATCTGCTTATTAATTCTAATGTTCACAGGATGGAAAGAACTTCTTTTTCCAACCGTTTCTAACTTTGCTGTACTGGGATTTATTCTATTGTGGATGCTGACAGCAGGCAGGACATTAACGTTTGGAATGGTTACAGTTGATCTTGCTTGGCTTCTCTGGATCTTGACGGGCATTGGATGTGTGCTGCATATCATTATTCGGAGCAAAGAAATGTCGCATATCCTGCTGCTGGCCGGACATATTGGAATATTATCGGCATTACTTCTGATGATAAAGCTGAATCTAATGTCTGGATATGGGTTGCTGTTGAAGTTCCCGGATTGGACAATCAGCTTATTTCTAGGCTGTGCTGCAGGATTTACTGGGGCTTCCGTTATCCGACAATGGGCCGTGATTACCCTCAGCCTTGCAATCGGTGAGTATTTGGTAGCCGTGAAAGCGATCGGTGCTGTACAGATTGTTTTAGGAGCTTTGTCTACCTTTGACGAATGGTGGATTGCATTTGTCGTATCACGGATGTGTGTATTGTTATTGGAGGTTTTGCATCGTTTTGTATATGTTCAACGGAGAGAATAGTTAGCCAAGCCGCCTTTTTTTTGATATGATGTTCTACGTGTATATGTTTGAGTAGATGAGGAGTGAACTGCATGGCAAAACCCGTTGTTGCCATAGTCGGGCGACCGAACGTCGGGAAGTCCACCATTTTTAACCGCGTCATCGGTGACCGATTGGCAATTGTGGAAGATAAGCCTGGCGTAACACGAGATCGTATTTACGGTTCGGGCGAATGGAACGGGAAGCCGTTCAGCATTATTGATACGGGCGGAATTGAGATTGATGGCGAGGATGAGATCCTGCGCTCGATTCGTGCTCAAGCTGAACTGGCCATAGAAGAAGCGGATGTTATCGTGTTTATGTGCGATGCGAAAGCTGGTATGACCCAATCGGACGAAGAAGTTGCTCAGATTTTGTTCCGTTCTGGAAAGCCAGTAATCGTTGCTGTCAATAAAGTGGACAATTTGAATCGTATGGATGACATTTATGAGTTTTATGGTTTGGGCTTTGGTGATCCCATTCCGATCTCAGGTTCTCATGGTACAGGTATCGGCGACCTGCTCGATGAGATGGTTAAGAATCTTCCTGAACCAACGGAAGATATGTATGAGGATGACGTTATTAAGGTTGCGCTTATCGGCCGGCCAAACGTTGGGAAGTCGTCGCTCGTTAACGCCATACTTGGTGAGGATCGTGTAATTGTAAGTGACATTGCAGGCACGACACGTGATGCGATTGACACTCCGTTTGAAAAGGATGGCCAGAAGTACGTCATTATCGATACTGCAGGTATGCGTAAGCGCGGTAAAGTGTATGAGACTACAGAGAAGTACAGTGTAATGCGTGCTTTAAAGGCTATTGAACGCGCTGACGTTGTACTGGTCGTAATTAACGGTGAAGAGGGCATCATCGAGCAGGACAAGCATATTGCTGGATATGCGCATGAAGCAGGAAAAGCGGCACTGTTTGTGGTGAATAAGTGGGATGTCGTCGAGAAGGATGATAAGACGATGCATCAGTTTGAGCAAACAATCCGCGATCATTTCTTGTTTATGCCATATGCGCCAGTCGTGTTCCTGTCTGCTAAGACGAAGCAGCGTTTGCAAAAGCTGCTGCCGGTTATTCAACATGTGGCGCAACAGCATGCGAAACGTATTCCTACGCATTTGCTGAATGACGTAATCTCCGATGCGGTGGCATATAATCCACCTCCTACGGATAAGGGCAAGCGTCTGCGTATTAACTATGTAACGCAGGTTACGGTCAAGCCTCCTACAATTGTTGTCTTTGTTAACGACCCTGAGCTAATGCATTTCTCTTATGAGCGGTATATGGAGAATCGAATTCGTGCTTCGTTTGACTTTGAAGGTACACCGATACGTTTGTTCACGCGACGGAAATCAGACGAGAGTTAGGAGCGAGCGGAAGTGGCGATTATCGCAATTCTAGGTAGTTATTTGCTCGGATCTATAAGCTTTAGTGTCTTAATAGCGAAATGGCTGCGCGGCATTGATATACGACATCATGGAAGCGGTAATGCAGGCGCGACCAACACGCTGCGTATTCTTGGCAAGGGGCCGGCCATCGGCGTATTGCTGCTTGACGCGCTTAAGGGGATTACAGCAGTGTTAATCGGACATTTGGTGTCCGATGCCAGTTGGGTAGCCGTGGCTTGCGGGATTGCAGCTATCATAGGGCACAATTGGCCCGTATTTTTCCGCTTCCGTGGGGGAAAAGGGATAGCTACGACGATTGGCGTCCTAGCTATGTTGGCTTTTGTTCCTGCGCTGATCGCTGGAATGATAGCCATTGCGATGATCATCTGGAAGCGCTATGTATCCCTTGGATCGTTAATTTTCACAGGTCTCACACCTGTGTTTATTTTACTGTTCAGAATGGATACCAGTATTTTTATTGGAAGCTTACTATTGTGTGCATTTGCATTCTACCGTCATCGTACCAACATCATAAAGCTGGTGAAGGGAACGGAGAATCGATTAGGTTCGAGTAAGGGAGGATTGCCACGTGTCCGTTAAAGTAGCAGTATTTGTAGCAGGCAGCTGGGGAACGGCATTAAGTCAAGTACTTGCGGATAACGGAAACGAGGTAGTGGTCTGGACTCGTAATGAAGCACAAGCATTGGAAATTAATGAGCGGCATTCAAACGAGAAATACTTGCCTGAAGTTTGCTTGCATGAGGGAATACGTGCGACAACTTCAATGGAAGAGGCAATGAAGGGGGCAGCAGCCTGTGTCATTGTTGCGCCTTCTGCTGCTATGCGGCAGGTAGCGGCTCAGATGAAGCCGTTCTGGACTGATGATATGATTGCGATCCATGCAACCAAAGGTTTTGAGACGGAGACGTTGGAACGCATGTCGCAAGTCATTGAAGAAGAACTGCTATGTGGTGAAGATCGCATTGCTGTGTTATCTGGTCCAAGCCATGCTGAAGAAGTGGTTCGCCAATGTCCAACTACAGTTGTGATTGCTTCTACCTCTATCCAGACTGCAGAGCGTGCTCAGGATTTATTTATGAATGAATCCTACTTCCGTGTATATACCAATACAGATGTGCTTGGGGTCGAACTTGCAGGTGCACTCAAAAATATTATTGCGCTCGGAGCCGGATTATCGGATGGGCTTGGCTTTGGTGATAATGCTAAGGCAGCCTTGCTTACCCGTGGGCTAGCGGAGATTGCGCGTCTTGGTGTGGAGATGGGTGCCAATACAGTCACATTTGCTGGTTTGGCTGGTGTTGGCGACTTGGTCGTCACGTGTACGAGTACACATAGCCGCAACTGGCGCGCAGGTTCAATGATTGGCCAAGGAATGCCAATCCCCGAAGTGCTGGATCGTATGGGAATGGTGGTAGAAGGCATCCGTACAACCAAAGCGGCTTTCAAGCTTTCCGATCAATATAATGTGCAATTGCCAATCACGGAACAGCTGCATCATGTCCTATTTGAAGGGCTTGACCCGAAGACAGCCGTTGAGAGCTTAATGGGTCGTGTTCGAAAAAATGAGATCGAAGATGTAGCTAAATCAAACTGGACGTAACATGCGCCTCACCTCTGTACGATTCCGTTCATACACTATACGGAAGTACAGACCCTAGGGAGGAACGACATGACGAACAACAAAATTCCGAAAGATGCGTTGAATGCCATTAACAAAAAGGCGGGCAAGAACATCACGGAGAGCCAGATTAAAAAGGTGGCTAGCACGGTTAAGCCGTCAACAGTAGAGAGCGAAGCCCAGCTCCGCCAATTGATCAAGCAGGTAGCCAAAATGGCTAATCTGCCTGTGTCAGAATCAACCGTTAACGATATTGTAGCTATGGTGAGGAAGAGCGGTATGAATGCAAATAGCATGGAAGCTCTAATGAAACTGATGATGAAGAAGTAGCCAGCTGCTGTTTCTAAGAAATGACTAAGACGACAAGACATGCATAAAATGCGTGTCTTGTCGTCTTTTGTTTCATGCACCTGAATGGTATAATGGGATGATATTGGAAGAATGGGAGACATGCACATGGACAGTATGACAAAGATGTGGGTATCTTTTATCGGACTCGGCTTAATGGCGTTATCCGCTATTATTGTCATGTTTGCACGTTACAAGACTAAAGGCTGGGTCAAAGGCATTCTCACTTTTGTCGCATTTATCTTATTGCTGGCAGGTATGTTATACGGCTTTATTTCAATTGTCTAAGGAGTGACAGGATGGCAACGCTGCAACTAAAGGGACGTACATTGGAAGCAAGTATGCCGGCTCGGACAGGCATAACATTGCTGCAGGCAGCCATGGAACTAAAGCTTGATTGGAGTTTTAACTGTTCTCGCGGAACCTGTGCACGATGCAGATGCTTGGTGGAAGAGGGGGCCGAGCTGCTGAATGATGTCACGGATGCTGAATGGGACCGTATGGATGAAGCTGAGTTTGAACAGGGATATCGTTTAGGCTGTCAAGCTGTGGTTGAAGTAGAAGGTAACATCCGAGCGTATAATAAGTCCTATTTTTAGAAGCAATTTAATGACAACTTAGAGCATTCATATACTTAATATTGGACGTGTTAGGAGTCTTGCATAATGAATGAGATTAAGCTGCCGCCTTCGATCGCAGGTGCTTTATTATGGTTGAAGGCACAAGAAGTAAACGACATAAGATGGCTGCTCGGCGGAAGCTGCAGCTTGCTTCTGCAGGGCGTAGAATTGGAACAGCCACCGCGTGACATTGACATATATGCGGATTCACAGCAAGCGGAACAACTTCACAAGATATGGCAAGGGGCTTCAATCGATACGCCTGAATGGGACGAATCACCTATTTATCGATCTTTACTTAGTCATTATTCGTGCGACCATAACGCGGTTGAACTTGTGGGGGAGTTCAGCGTACGTACAGATTGGTGTACGTATCAGACCGTAATTAACGAGGGGTTATGGAACCATCGTATTCGGGAGCATACAGACAAGCTCATGCTGGATTTAACACCTTTATCGCATGAGCTTGTATTTAATATGCTGCGCGGTAGACTTGATCGTGTGGAGAAAATTGCCGAAACCATAAACCGTGATCCGGAGCGGCATGTGGATGCGATGAATGCGGTGTTGGGGCAGTGTAAGCCTAGACAGGCGATTGGCAGCAAGTTAACGGTGCATGTACCCACGCTGATGGAATTCGTGAGCAATTGCAGAGCGTTGTATCATAAATAATGTTTGCACCATGAATGCGGAAATGGGGGTATTATGCGACGAGTTACGTTTATGCCTGATAATAGAACGATAGAAGCCAAATCGGGTGTGACACTGCTGGATATGGCAAGATCGACCCGTGTTAGCATACGAACTCGGTGCGAGGGCAAAGCGGGTTGCCTCATGTGTAAGGTGCAAGTTGCAGGTGAAGGTATTTCGCCCCCTACCGCAGCGGAGCGGCAAAAGCTTGGTATTGATTCGTCAACGGGATTAAGGCTAGCATGTCAAGCGAAGATTACTGCTTCAGGTGTGTGTGACCTCGTTGTAACAGTTCCAGAGGATCCATTAAAGGCGGCAGTTCGGCGACAATTGCAGCAGCAGGAGGATGACGAATTGTGGTGAAAGTATGTTTGAATCACCATCGTGTGAAGGTGATACTTATGACCGTATTGTTCAGTATAGTGCTGCAAGGATGCTTGTATCCGAAAGACATGCGCAAAGCAAACCAAGCTCCCGCCAAAGAAGGAGTTATGCTTGTACAGCATGCGGTAGATGAGTACCAGAAGCAGAAAGCCCTGCTGCCACTTCTGAATGCGGACGCAGGAACGCCGCGTTATGAGAAGTTCAAAGTGGATTTTGAAGCTTTACGAGCTAGTCAGCTGTTAAGCACTGTACCTGCCAATGCTTTTGAGAATGGAGGAACAGGTGTTTATCTCATTCTTGATGAGGAGACGACTCCACTTATTCGCATCATGGATCTTAATACTGCACAGCGAGTGAACGATTTGCAGCGGTTGAGTGACAAGTACCAAAGCAGAGCAGGCCAAATACCAAAAGACGAAACGCTGTACCCTGGATTTTACAGTATTAATTTAACGGATATTGGGGCGCGACACGTTGATGTAAGTAGTCCTTACAGTGGGGATCCTTTAGTTTTTATGATTGATGAATCAGGTAAAGTGTATGCTGATTATGCAGCTGACCTGATGCAGGCAGCAGAGCGCGCGGGAGAACAAGCTCAACTGACTGATAAGCAGGACATTCGAACGATCCTAACGGAGCAAGGATTGTATGTTCCAGTAAAGTCAACGAAGTATGTGTGGCGCAACAACAGCCCCGTACCAGTTCTGGAATAATAGTGTAACATGGTGTAGCCTTTTTCATTGCATTATAATGAGGTTAGGGACGTTCAGCTGAAGCTGGACGTCTTTTTTTGTACCTGTAGTGATTTTAAGCGTGTTATGTACAAGCAAAGATTAATAGGTCAGGAACAGAGCATGTTCAACAAATATTCAAAAATGAGAATCCGATTAAAATTTAAAAATGATGAATTTTGCTATTAAAAAATGGCCTGCTGATGTCGATAAAGAAGAGCGTAATATAACGTCATATACACAAATAAAAATAAAGTTTGGATAGGAGAGAATATTCTGCATGAAAAACATGAGTGTCATGGTAAGGCTCATTTTAATGGTTGCAATTTTGGTAGTACTTATGACCAGTATACATACAATCATGAGTTATCAAGATAGCAAAAGTCAGTTTACAAGCAAGATTGAGTCCGTACATCAATCGCTGCTCCAGCAAATATTGATCGAGGATGACAGTATCGTTAAAATAGAAGATCATCTTAATCAGGCGGATGCCAAGCAATACATCAAAGGAGATGAGATGGCTTGGATTCATGAAAACTTAAACAGCATGCTGCGTGTGGACTTTATTAATAACGCCTATCTGCTCTCACCAAAAGGTGAACAAAAGGATGGGGTTGTACAGGTTAAAGTGTTAAATGCCAATCAAACATTTGAAGCGTCAGGCCACACGCCTGGGAAAATGTATGAATTGCCGCCCGCATTGACAAGTGCCTATGAAAAAGTGTTGTTAGCAGGGAATGCATTAAGCACTAGTGATAGGTATACAGAAGGAGACGATACGTGGATAACTATATTAGCTCCCATTAAGGAAAAGGACAAAGTGAAAGCCATATTTGCTGTTGATTTTAATAGTGAATATATTGATAAGGAGCTTAATTATATTTTTTGGAAAAATATCGCTATCGGTGGAGTTATCGGTATCGTATTTGTGGCTATTATGTTATTTGCGGTCCGCAGGGTCATTTTACCTCTTAAAGCATTGGTCAAGGTGACTCAAGCTGCTGCTGGTGGCGACCTGACAGTATCGTTGGACGTGACCCAAAGGGATGAGGTCGGGTTATTGGCGGTAAGCGTGAACACGATGGTAAAGGACATCCAGCGATTAGTGTCAAATGTGAAGGCAACAACGGATGAAGTGACGGACTCTTCTGCACAATTAGTCGATGTAGCGGATGAATCGTCACGTTCTGCGCAACGGATTGCAGAGGCAATGGCACAAGTGTCCCTTGGGGCAACTTCCCAGTTGAAGGGAGCGGAAGAGAGTACAATTGCAATGAATGAAATTGCGATTGGCATTCAGCGAATCGCAGAATCCACTTATCACATTTCAACGTTAAGTGAAAGTGCGTCGTCAGCGGCTCAAGCAGGGGATGAGTATACGCAGGAAACGATGCGCCAGATGGATCAGATCTACTTATCGGTTTCGGAGTCGACTACTTTAAGCCGAGAACTGACCAAGCATACCACTGATATGGAACAAGTTGTTGCTTTGATTGCTAATATTGCAGAACAGACAAACTTGCTTGCGTTGAATGCTTCTATTGAAGCGGCTAGAGCAGGGGAGCATGGACGTGGATTTGGGGTTGTAGCGTCAGAAGTTCGTAAGTTGGCTGAGCAAACGAGAGTGTCTACAGAACAAATATCGAATACGTTGCAAACCTTTGTCCAGGGTATGAAGGCTTTGGCTGGTTCGATGGAAGTAAGCGCCGAGTCAGTGGAGAAAGGCAGTGAAGTGGTTAAGATAGCTAGTGAAAGTTTCCAACAGCTCTTGAACCATGTGAATGAGGTGAATGAGCAGGTACAAGAGGTGTCAGCGGTGTCCCAGCAAATATCAGCGGGGAGTGAGGAGGTAGCTGCTTCCGTTGATAACTTGTCACAGATTGCAGAGACAAGCGCACGTAATGCCGATGAAGTCCAAACTGATTCGATGCAGCAAATGGCCATCGTGCAGCAGCTAACAGATTCTGCGGATAAACTGCGGCAAGACATGACACAACTTCAGGGAGAGCTTCAAAAATTTAAGTTATCATAATCTATATCCAATTAAATAATAGAAAAAACAGCATGGGTGCGCTCATGCTGTTTTTTCTATTACTGGTTTATTAAAGAATACGTGGGCATTTATACGATGTTCAGATTTAAGATGTATAAATACAGTCGTAAGCACATATATCTGTGCAGGAAGGCAATGAATACGTGCCATTTAAGAAACGAGATTGGGAATTGCGTTGGCGGATCTGTAAAAAAAGTTTGTCCAGTCGTCATATTTGGTCCGCTTTCTCAATATGATGATATTAGTCCAAAGCATGTACGAGTTGCGTCGCAATGCATATGTACGACGTTCTAACTCGGCGGCGACACTGGCGACAACGGCAACAGCTCTAATCTAGCAACGGTGCCAATCGTTTCTGAGGGACGTGAGGCGGATGTTGTCTTCATGTCCGTCGGGAATTATTTGAGGAGGGGATATCATTGGAGAAAGTGGACATTTTTAAGGACATTGCCGAGCGTACCGGCGGGGATATTTACCTCGGGGTCGTTGGTGCGGTCCGCACGGGGAAGTCGACATTTATTAAACGCTTTATGGAAACGGTGGTTCTGCCTCACATTACGAACGAGTCTGACAGAATCCGCGCCGTGGATGAGCTTCCGCAAAGCGCAGCCGGCAAGACGATAATGACGACAGAACCGAAGTTCGTTCCGAACAACGCTGTTCAAATCCAAGTAGCAGAAGGTCTTGAGGTGAATGTAAGACTCGTAGACTGTGTCGGCTACGCGGTAGAAGGCGCAAAAGGATACGAAGATGACAACGGTCCGCGTATGATTAATACACCATGGTTTGAAGATCCGATTCCATTTCAGGAAGCAGCGGAAATCGGTACACGCAAAGTTATTCAAGAGCATTCAACACTAGGTGTTGTTGTGACGACAGACGGTACAATTGCTGAAATACCGCGCAGCTCTTACGTTGAATCAGAAGAGCGTGTCATTAACGAGCTAAAAGAAGTAGGTAAGCCATTTGTACTTGTCATCAACTCGACGCGCCCTAAAAGTGAAGAAGTGCAGGCGCTCCGCAGTGAGCTTCAAGAAAAATATGATATACCGGTAATGGCGGTCAGTGCTGCTACGATGGGTGAAGAAGACGTGATGGGGGTTCTGAGAGAGGTATTGTACGAATTCCCGGTTCACGAGGTCAACGTAAATTTGCCAAGCTGGGTTATGGTGTTGAACGATCAACATTGGCTCCGATCCAGTTACGAAAACTCTGTTCGCGATACAGTTAAGGATATTCGTCGCTTGCGAGATGTGGATCGTGTCGTACAGCAGTTTTTAGAATATGAGTTTATCGCGCGAGCGGGTCTCAGCGGTATGAATATGGGGCAAGGTGTTGCAGAGATTGATTTGTATGCACCAGATGAACTCTATGATCAGATATTGATGGAAGTTGTTGGTGTTGAGATTCGCGGCAAAGACCATTTGCTGCAACTGATGCAGGAATTCTCACACGCCAAGCGTGAATATGATCGCTTTGCCGGAGCGCTTGAAATGGTGAAGACGACAGGTTACGGTATCGCTGCGCCAACCTTAACTGAGATGGCGCTGGATGAGCCGGAATTGATTCGACAAGGTTCTCGATTCGGACTGCGCTTGAAGGCAACAGCACCTTCTATTCATATGATACGGGTGGATGTGGAATCGGAATTTGCACCTATCATCGGTACAGAGAAACAGAGCGAAGAACTGATGAGATACTTAATGCAGGACTTTGAGAATGATCCTACGAAGATTTGGGAATCCGATATATTCGGGCGCTCCTTGCATTCGATCGTCCGCGAAGGTATTCAGGGCAAGATTGCGATGATGCCGGACAATGCTCGCTATAAGCTGCAGGAAACGCTAGGCCGCATTATTAATGAAGGCTCAGGCGGGTTGATTGCTATTATCTTGTAGGCACTTGAGATTGTGTACAAAAGCTCGTTCGAGCAGGCCCTTTGGTCTGCAACGAATGAGCTTTTTTGCTGATTTGACCTATCCAGCCTAAAATAAAAAACAGCTAATGTGCAAATGCTCATTTTAGGGTATGATGAATAATGATGAGGCAGGGGTTAACCTTGAGAATGTAAAAAGAGAGGGATAGGCATGAGTTTACACATCGAGCAAGCTGCTTTGAAGCAGATCGCAGAGAATGAATTTACAGGCAACGTCATATTCAAGTTAGAAGGATTTCATTATCCATATGAGATCTCTTTCTTCAGCAAGAACGGTCGTGACTGGGATTATAGCTTGCATTTTACGTCACAATCAGGTGACGAGGACGAATATACGAAGTTGGACGAGCGTCTTGAACAGGACGATGAACTGTTTGATGCGCTGCTGGATGCTGCACTTCAATCTCATGAAGATGCGGAACAACCCAAGTCATAGTAGTGGATACTTCCCTATTCATGTACGTCAATAGTAATGGTGCATAGCCGCTAAGACCACTGAAATAACATAAGAATAATGAAGAGGTTGGGCAGATCCGAACTGTGACCCGTAAGATGGATACTTTGAAAAAAGTGGCCTCTGACGGGTCTTTTTGTGTATTGCTAAAGAATAAAAAATGGTAATTGAAAGCGATTTATAACTGGAGACAAACAGCTTATTTTCGAAAAAAAATAATTATTTTAAATAAACCGATTTACATACTCGGAATTAGCGTATATATTATTTCTTAATGATTCGTGAGGTAAATGATGGATGTCATAAGCAGACAGTACAGGTGACTAGAGGGGGACATGAGGATGAAGGCACAACGGATTGAAAGTACGAAGCGTGGAAAAGGGATCATGATCACAATGCTGCTTGTTATGTCGATGCTGGCGAGCGCATGCGGCGTGAAGACAGCTAGCGAGCACAACGTTGCCAGCAGTTCAACTGAAGGCAGCAGTGGCGCAGCTGAAACGAAGCAGAACGATGCAATTGATCTGAAAGGCAAACGGATCGCACTCGTAATGGAGTTTAACACAGGAACCTTTTCTCAGCAGTATTTAGAAGGCGTCAAGGAAGAGGTAGCCCGTTTTGGTGGTGAACTAACTACTTTTGTAGCAGAGAACGATAAAGCGAAGATGGCATCGCAATTGGATATGGCAGTCAACCAGAAGTTTGATGGTATTTTAACGGATCACGGCAGCCCTGATTCACTCGCTTCAGGTGTTAACAAAGCACTCGCTCAAAAAACACCGGTTGTTGCTTTTGATGCTTTGTTGGACATCCCTGGGGTAACCGTGCTAGAGCAGGGAGATCAAAAGATGGCGGAGATGACGCTGGAACAGCTAGCGCAGGATATTGGCGGAAAAGGTAATATCGTGAAAGTATGGGTGGCTGGTTATGCGCCAATGGAACGGCGTCAATTAGCATATGAGGCCTTTCTGAAGAAGTACCCTGATATTAAGGAAATAGCTGCATTTGGTTCTGTGACAAGCAATACCGCATTGGACACGCAAGCCAAAATGGAAGCAATTCTGAAGCAGTATCCGAGCAAAGGTGAGATCGCTGGGGTATGGGCGGCGTATGATGAGTTCGCTAAAGGGGCAGCACGTGCTATCCAGCAGGCGGGACGTACAGATATTAAGGTTTACGGTATTGATATGAGTGATGAAGATCTGCAAATGATTCAAGATAAGAACAATCCATGGGTTGGCTCGGCAGCCGTAGATCCGAGAGATATCGGTCGCATTCAAGTGCGTTATTTGTATCAGCAGCTGCATGGGGAGAAGCCAGATGAAAAGGTCGTTTTAGAGCCCGTATTTGTGAAACGTGAAGATTTACCAGCAGATAAACAGGTGTCCACCAACGAGCTTAGTCAATATGTAAAAGGCTGGAGCGGCAGTAAACAAGGCGAGCAGGACTGGATGAGTGAATACAAGAAATAAGCAATTGAATTAATAGGGTGACCTATAAATGTAGCAAAGGCGTGAGTGGATGATGAATAAGACAGCAAGAAATAAACTCGCAGCCATACACTCCGAACTTGAGTGTGACGTGAAGACGGGAGACGCTGCTGTGGGCGTGTCCCGTTCCTTGCTTCGCATGAGCGGTATAGGGAAGTCGTTTAACGGTAACCCTGCCTTGCAGCATGTGGAGTTTGTCGCATATGGCGGCGAGATTCAAGCGCTGCTTGGCGCAAATGGTGCGGGTAAAAGCACTTTAATGAAAATATTGTCTGGAGCATACAGCTTGGATGAAGGAATCATTGAATTAAACGGTCAAGCCATTCACATTCATGCACCTGCTGATGCAAAACGGTTAGGCATTCATTGTGTCTACCAGGAGGTTGATACAGCGTTAATACCGCAATTATCGGTTGCGGAAAATGTGATGCTGGACCGTCTGGCATATGGCACTGGTTCTTGGTGGGTGAAGCCGTCCAAGATTCGAATGGAGGCAGAGCGGGCATGTCGAGAACTTGGAGTAGCATTGCCCTTGCACAAAAGAGTGGGCGAGTTGTCGCTCGCAGACAAACAGATGGTTTTAATCGCCAGAACGCTAGTCGAACAAGCCAAAGTTGTAATCTTTGACGAGCCTACTGCACCACTTAGTCAAGAAGAGTCAGAGACACTGTTTAGGGTCATGCGGACGATGCGTGATCGTGGTATCATTGTTATTTTTATTACGCATAGGCTGCCTGAAGTATTTGCAGCATGTGATCGGGTGACAGTGATGCGAGACGGGAAACTCGTATATCAGGAATTAACGAGAAGTAGCACCCAAGCGCACATTGTTAGTGAGATGTTAGGCAGGTCGTTCCAAGAAGAGTTTCCTAAGGCAGATGCAGAAATAGGCAATGTCGTACTGGAAGTCAGCGGCCTTCGGCTAGGCAACAAAGTGCGGGGAGTGGATTTGACGGTTAATGCTGGCGAGATCGTCGGCATCGTGGGCCTGGTAGGCGCCGGCAAGACGGAATGCGCTCGTCTAATAGGTGGTGCAGATCAACCAGAAGCGGGGCAGTTTAAGATCCGAGGCCGCAAAGTTAGCTTCAGAGACCCCGCGCAAGCGTTAGCAATCGGCATTGCCCATATCCCGGAGGAACGGCGCAAGCAAGGAATTTTTGTGAATGAATCCGTGCGGGCCAACCTCAGTCTGCCGATACTGCGTAAGTTTGCTCACTTCGGCTGTATCTCCCGCGCAGGAGAACAAATCTGGAGCAAAGCAGTTGTCGAACGGTTGGGCATCAAGACAGCTTCTGTCGAGAGTGATGTGAAATATTTAAGTGGAGGCAACCAGCAAAAAGTATCAATCGGAAAATGGGTGGAAACTGCAGCAGACCTATACGTGTTTGATGAGCCAACCAAAGGTGTTGATATTGGAGCTAAAGGGGATATTTTTCGTCTCATTGGTCAGCTTGCACAGCAGGGGAAAGGCATCCTTTATTTTACATGCGAGTTTTCCGAAGCAGTTGGCATTGCTGATCGAACCATCGTCATGTGTGACGGAGAATTCGTTAAACATTTCAAGCGGGGCGAAGTAACCCAGGAACAACTGCTATTTTATGCAAGTGCTGGCAGGGAGGAGAACAGCAAGCATGAACACGGACATCAAAGATAAGCTGCTGCTATTTTTGTTTCGTTATGGGGCAATTATCGTGATCATAGGCGTTATCGCTTTTTTCACGATACGATTAGATTATTTTTTTACGGGCTCTAACATCGCTGACATTTTGCGATCTATCTCTATCGTAACGTTCGTGGCGATTGGTGTCACATTTTCACTTATTGTGGATGGCTTTGACCTCTCGGTCGGGTCTACTGTGTCGCTGACAACGGTAGTTACCGCTGCTATGATGATATGGTATGAAATGCCGCTAGCGGTTGTTATTATTGTCCCGATTATTACTGGCGCTGCGATTGGATTATTAAATGCATTGTTTATCGTAAAATTTCGAATTCCGGATCTTCTGGCGACTTTAGCGGTTATGTACATCATTGCGGGTATCCACAAGACGTATACCAAAGGCTATTCTATTTATAACCACATGCAATTTCAGGATGGAACCAAGGCGCCTGGCAGGATGTCAGATGCTTTTCTGACTATCGGGCAGGGTGAATTTTACATCGGAAGTTTCTCGATACCAATTCCAGTGCTGCTGATGATCGCTGCAGTAGTGGCAGCACATGTATTACTTTCTTATTCCCGCTTTGGGAGACAAATGTATATGACAGGGGGCAATGAAGAAGCAGCTCGATTGTCTGGTATCCGAGTTAAGCACATACGTACTTGGGCATACGTATTGTCCGGTATCTGTGCGTCTATTGGTGGAATTTTGTATGCTTCACGTGTTGGTACTGGTCAAATCGATGCAGGAGCTCCGTTATTAATGGAAGCTGTAGCAGCCGTGTTTGTGGGCTTTTCGGTATTCGGCGCGGGCAAGCCGAACATTCTGGGCACTTTTGTCGGCTCTGTGCTTATCGGAGTGCTTGTTAACGGGTTAACGATGATGAATTTGCAATATTACACACATGATATTGTCAAAGGAACGGTGTTAATTCTGGCATTGGCTGTTACATTTTACGTGGTTCAAAGGTCGCGTAGAGCCTAACGGATTGTTAAAAGGGCAGGAATGCCCTTGCAATTGTGAATCGTGTATATTACTATAAATTTGTTCCAATTTGCGGAATATGCAATCAAGAACATGATATCGCATATTCAGATGTATAAATTGTCATAAATCCGTGCACAAAAGGGATATTGGCATACTAGAATCGAGAGGTGAGTTTAAAATGAACAAATCCGAATTAATTAATGAAGTGGCAGAAGCAACTGAGTTGTCCAAGAAAGACGTGACAAAAGCAGTTGATGCGGTATTCGAAGCCATTTCGAACGCACTGCAGAATGGTGACAAGGTTCAACTCGTTGGCTTTGGCAACTTTGAAGTCCGCGAACGTTCCGCTCGTAAAGGGCGTAATCCGCAGACTGGGGAAGAAATTGAAATCCCTGCTAGCAAGATCCCTGCATTCAAACCTGGTAAAGCTTTGAAAGACGGAATCAAGTAACCATCACTTGTCGGTGACTTTTCGTAAGCTTACATAGTATCCATCGATGGCAAGCCGTGACGTTCGTCACGGCTTGCTTGCTTATTACGGCGAGAGATGGAGAACGGAGTGAATATGTGATCCCGGTTGACAAGCTTCCATGTTGCGGGCATCATTACTTATAGGATTAGGTAATTGTGAAAAGGAGGACACAGGTGTGGAACAATCGCAGAATGATTTTATTGTTGTAAAAGCGAAAGAACAGGGCGTTCAGGTTATAGGATTGACTCGTGGTCAAGATACTCGCTTTCACCATATGGAGAAGTTGGACAAGAATGAGGTGCTTGTAGCTCAATTTACAGACCACACTTCTGCAGTGAAAATACGTGGCAAAGCCATCGTGATGACTAAGCATGGCGTCATTCATACGGATACAGATGAATAATGCAGGCATAGCCTGCTTTTTTTCATTGTACAATGAGGTATGGACATCCTTGCATACGTCGAAACTATGATGTAAGCAAGGAGTTGACGATAAGAGGTGAATTGCATTGCAAAAGCTTCGCTTAATAGTCTTGTCTCTCCTCATAACCGTAGGAGGTACGGTTGGATTGGGAATTGTTGCTTCGCTCGGGCAGAAACAGCAGGAAGTACGGAATCATGTGGCGGTGTTTACGCCTTCACAGTCAACGATAACGCTTGATAACGATCATATCGTTGATCAACTGATAAGCAGCGGTTATTCCCTGCCTATCCGCCGCGTTCAGTTTAGTAAGGATGGCATGTTATCAATGGATATCAAAGTTTCCTCGAGTGTGCAGAATGCGAGTATTTTGTACGAAGAACTTCATCACTGGATGTACTACTGCTTTAACGAAACAAGTAATGTCAACCGGTTGCAGCTAAGAATTGTGCTGGAAGATGAACGATTGCGCAAAAAGCATGTTCTCCTTGCGGTGGATACGCTGCGAGACAAGGTTACTTCTGAACGACTACAGGAAATCAAGCATGCATATGACGGAATTTCAGCTGAAACCGTTCGTGCACTGCGTTTGACCTATACCCCGCTTTGGCTTCAGAAATTCTCAACATCAATGCGATAACGAATGGTGGCAGCTGTTGTGAAGTGGATATTTATCCTGACGAATAGGTGATTGCGTCAACCTGCACTTCGGTTTTGATTTGTCAATAAAATATGTCCGATCAAACAAAACATATGCTATAATAATCTAGATCACGACATCCAGAAGGATGACAGCACTCGGAGGCAGTTACATGAAAGGTTATCATATACCGCAACTCGTTCAACGGTATGTCGAGCATGACATGATTCAGGCGCACACAGAGCTGCCGGCATTAGCTAATGCACGCGCGGCGATGCTGTTCGCCTTTTTACAGCGCAATCGAGCTAATACCCATATTAGCGAGCTCGCCTGTGTCGTCACTTCATTGGTTCAGTTGGGGCTCGATACTCATGATTGGGTAGAGATGGCCGCGGATAAAGATGACCGCAATATGCGTTCTAGACAGCTTAAGGTGCTTGCAGGCGATTATTTCAGCAGTCGCTTTTATCATTTGTTAGCCCAAGCGGGACAAGTTGATGCGATCCGCTCGTTGAGTCGAGCGGTATGTGAAGTGAATCGCATGAAGATGACGATGGTGGAGAAGATGAGGCAGTGGAAAATAACAGCTGAGGGTTATTTGCAAGATTGCATTAACTTGAAGCAGTGCTTATTTCATGCCTTTGATGAGCGTTTGTTGGCACAGGATATTTCCTTTTGGGAAACGTTGCTGTATCGATTGTCAGAAGTTGAAGTAATGGAGCAGGAACAGGTCCGTGCCCACGATTATGATGCATTTGAAGGCAGTTGGTCTTTTTGGCATATTATGAATAGTGCTGATGCGGATGAACGTCACATGCTGATGAACAGAAGCTTCGACCAGATCTCGTGGATGCAGTTAATGGACAAATACGATTGCAAACAACAATTATCCAACCTGGTTCATAAAGCACAGCTCAAATATGAGCAAGCGATAGCTTTATGCAGCCCAGACCTGCTTGTTGATTTAGGATATGTGTCAAGCGATGCGCCTTATGTATCGAATCCGACAACTATGCCTTCATTTAGCAGTGCTCCACAGCACGGATAATACACACAATATGACAGCAGGCGATGAAAGGACAAGGTGACGTGAACGTGAATACACATTCGCCAAAGACGGGCAAGTCCAAGGAAGAACACGTACACTCGGTGTTCGAGAGCATCGCGCCGAAGTACGATATTATGAATGATATTTTGAGCTTCCGTCGGCATAAAGCTTGGCGCGGCTACACGATGCGTAAGATGAATGTACAGCCAGGTCAGACCGCATTAGACCTGTGCTGCGGCACAGGAGACTGGACGATCCAACTTGCACAAGCAAGTCAAACAGGAGCTATTACAGGCCTAGATTTTAGTCCACACATGCTGTCCTATGGACAGAAGAAAGTGGACAAACTGGGGCTGCAGAATCAGATAAGGCTTATAGAAGGGAATGCAATGGCGCTCCCTTTTGCAGATGACAGCTTTGATTACGTGACGATTGGTTTTGGATTACGTAACGTACCTGATTTTATGCAAGTGATTCGAGAAATGAGACGTGTAGTTAAGCCGGGGGGCAAGGTGGTATGCTTGGAATTGTCCAAGCCAACTTGGCAGCCGTTTAAAGGGTTATATTATTTTTATTTCCGCAAGATGCTTCCGCTGCTTGGCAAACTAATTGCCAAGCGATACGATCAGTACAAATGGCTTCCTGAATCTTTGACCACATTTCCTGACCATGTACAACTGGCCCAGATGTTTCGTGAAGCAGGTCTTGAGAGCGTTGAGGCCAAGCCATTCACAGGTGGCATCGCGGCATTGCATATAGGAACAAAGGGGAAGGGTCATGCTTAAAAAAATTCGAATATTCCTTGAGATGATCAAGATTGAACATACGTTATTTGCACTTCCATTTGCATTTATGGGAGCATTACTCGGATCTATGGTTGTTCATCAGCATTTACCAAGCTGGTCGCAGATCGGCTGGGTGCTTATGGCGATGGTAGGCGCACGAAGTGCTGCCATGGCGTTGAACCGTGTTATTGATGCGGCTATTGACGCCAAGAATCCGCGAACAGCCAATCGTGCTATTCCTGCCGGTTTGCTTAAGGCGGGGGAAGTCCTATTGTTTACTGGAGTATCGTTTGGACTGTTAATATGGGCAGCAGCTATGCTTGAGCCATTATCCTTTTATTTATTACCAATTGCAGTCTTTATGTTAGTTTTCTACTCCTTTACGAAGCGATTCACTTGGCTTTGTCATGTCGTACTTGGCTTAACGATAGCTTTGGCGCCATTGGGTGGCTGGGTTGCGGTTACCAATGTCATGGACTGGACTGCCATCGTATTTTTCCTGACGGTTTCTTGTTGGACAACAGGCTTTGATATTATTTATGCCTGTCAAGATTATGAGTTCGATAAGAAAGAAGGTTTGCACTCGATTCCCGTACGATTCGGAATAACACGTTCTTTACGTATTGCGCGTTGGTTCCATATTGTGACGGCGATCGGATTTGTCATGCTGGCATTTATGACAAGTCTAAGTTGGTGGTACATTATTGGTATGGTGATTGCGTGCGGACTCCTTATTTATGAACACCTGATTGTGAAGCCGCATGATCTGACCAAACTGAATACGGCATTCTTTACGATGAATGGTGTGCTTAGCATCGTTGTATTCGGATTTACCCTCTTGGATTTGGTGGTGTTGCAGTAGTGGATAAACAAGATCGTTATGTTGTAGGTATCACAGGGGCGAGCGGCGCTATTTATGGCGTTCGCCTCGTTCAAGCTTTGCTTGAAGCAGGGCATTTTGTCCACCTGCTAATATCAGATGCCGGTTGGCGAGTGTTAAAGGAAGAATTGGATTGGGAGGTTACCAAACGGCAGGTTGCGATAGAACATGCCTTTGGTGAACAAATCCATAACATACAGTACCATCCAATTCAAGATATTGGTGCGAGTATTGCAAGTGGATCTTTCCGGGTAAAAGGTATGATTATTATGCCTTGCTCTATGGGGACGTTATCAGCGATTGCACAAGGCGCTTCCGACAATCTAATGGCAAGAGCGGCGGATGTTATGATGAAGGAAGATCGGCCGTTGATCATCGTACCACGGGAGACGCCACTGCATGCGATTCATCTGGAAAATATGCTGAAGCTGTCTCGAATGGGTGTACGCATGATTCCTGCTATGCCTGCATTTTACTATCGACCACAAACGCTGGATGATATCATCAATTTCCTTGTTGGCAAAGTATTAGACAGCTTGCGTATTGAGCATCAACTGTTCACGAGGTGGGGGGAGACCAATGCATAATCATCCGTTTGAATCGAACCATAATGAGGGCTGCATCCGAATAGGACGTATTAATTATACCAATGTATGGCCTATTTTTTATCATTTTAACCCGCAGCATACTAAAGCGGAGATTGAAATGATACCAGCCGTTCCTTCCACTCTTAACAAGGCAATGCGTGAAGGCAGCATTGATATGGGACCTATCTCGGCATTTGCTTATGGGGTCTCTAGCGATCAATATGCTTTGTTTCCTGATTTGTCCGTGAGTGCCCACGGCGCAGTTAATTCAATTTTGTTATTTTTGAACAAGCCGCTTGAGGAAGCGTTAAATGGGACGATTGCATTGACTACAACTTCCGCTACGTCTGTTAATTTGCTGAAGATCATTGCGGAGAAATTTTATCATGCCAAGCCTTCTTACTTGCCTATGGATCCCAATATTGATAAAATGATGTCCCAAGCAGACGGCGCACTTTTGATCGGTGACCATGCTATTCGTGCTTATTGGTCGAACCGGGAGCATGGAAAGTATGAGGTCATTGATCTCGGCGAGCGTTGGAATCATTTTACGAAGCATTGGATGACATTTGCGGTATGGGCGGTCCGTAAGGAAGCAATCAAGCGATATCCGGAAGATATTCGTTGTATCGTTGATTCTTTTGAAGCGAGCAAGCAGCTCAGCATCGCAAATCCAGAACCTCTGGTCCAAGAAGCTGTCGATCAGATTGGCGGAGATGCAGCATACTGGCGTCATTATTTCCATCATCTGAATTATGATTTTGGCCCAGAGCAGCAGAGAGGCTTACAGCTATATTTTGAATATGCTTATGAATTAGGGCTTATTGATCACAAAGTACATTTAGATATTTGGTCGGAAAATACGGTTGGTTAGGTGAAAGCATGAAACTGTGGGACATTTATGCAACGATGAAAAATGACGTCTCCTTTATTGAACGTGAATTGGAACGGACGATCGTATCCGATCACGAACTGCTAAATGAGACGTCGTTGCATCTGTTAAAGTCTGGTGGCAAGCGAATACGGCCTGTATTCGTCTTGCTTGCCGGCAAGTTTGGTACATATGATTTAGAGCAATTAAAGCGGGTGGCTGTTCCCCTCGAGTTGATCCATATGGCTTCGTTGGTACATGATGATGTCATTGACGATGCGGATACAAGACGGGGCAATTTGACGGTGAAGTCAAAATGGGACAACCGAATTGCGATGTATACCGGGGATTATATTTATGCAAAAGCACTGACGATGATTACGGAGCTTGAGAATCCGCATATTCACCGCATCCTGTCCAAAGCAATGGTACAAATGTGTATTGGTGAGATGGAGCAGATTCGCGATTTCTTTAATACAGATCAGTCAGTCCGCCAATATTTGCTGCGCATTCGTCGTAAGACAGCTATTTTAATTGCGATAAGCTGCCAATTGGGCGCTTTGGCGGCAGGCTCGGACTTAAAGACTAGCCATTTGCTGTATCGTTATGGATACAACGTAGGGATGACTTTCCAAATTCGGGACGATGTGCTTGATTTGACGGGTACGGAGGCTCAGATTGGTAAACCACCGGGCAATGATATCAAGCAAGGTAATATTACACTGCCTGTTTTGTTTGCTTTACAAGACAACAATATCCGTCTTCCTTTATTAGAAGAGATTCATCGGATTCGTCAGCATAATGGAGATACCGATGTGTCGGAGGCGTTATCGATTATTCGGAATAGCAAAGGCATATACGAAGCAGAGCAATTGGCTAACCGTTACATGCAGAAAGCTTTAGATGCTCTAGTACAGCTACCTGATCGACGTGCCCGCAAAAGCTTGCGTGACATTGCTCACTTTATTGCCAATCGATCCCATTAAACATTTAACAAAATGATGAACAAAAATAGTGTACATACAAGATATATCTGGTATAATGCGTGTGTTGGACAACTTCACATGTATCGAGGAGTGAACGTATGGAACGCACATTCATCATGGTTAAGCCAGACGGCGTACAACGCGGTCTAATCGGAGAGATTGTAAACCGCTTTGAACGTAAGGGTTTCAAGCTAGTTGCCGGCAAACTAATGATTGTTTCCCGTCAACAGGCGGAGTTTCACTATGCGGAGCACAGCGAGAAACCTTTCTTCGGAGAACTAGTAGATTTTATTACATCCGGTCCGGTGTTCGCCATGGTATGGGAAGGCGATGATATTATTTCCCTCTCACGTCTCATGATCGGCAAGACAAAAGTTGCGGATGCACAACCAGGCACGATTCGTGGAGACTTTGCTTCACACACGAATTTTAACTTGGTTCATGGATCGGATTCGCCTGAAAGCGCTGCCCGCGAGATTGGTAACATGTTTGAAGAATCGGACGCTGTTCAATTTGAGCGTGCGATAGAGCCTTGGATTTAAGTCGAAATTATTATCTTTTTTGTTGCGAATAGATGTAAGAGCTTACATGAAGCAGGAACATCGAAGAACACGGCGAATGTTTAACATTCGACCGTGTTTTTTATTTCATGAAACATTAGCTGAACAGTACAGCTCACGGTAGGCTTGAGTATAAAGATAGCGAAATTTACGGGGTGAACAAAGTATGGACAACAAGAATGTTCGAATAGGTACGGGCCGTCCAGATACGGCTTCTGGTCTAGAAGAGCTGCAGGCACGATCCATCGTCTACACAGACGAAGAAACTAAAGATTATTATCGATTTATTGAGCAGGTTCGCAAGAAGAGCGGCATTGATCTTGCCCTTTACAAGGAAGCACAGATGCGGAGAAGATTAAATACACTGCGTGTGAAGAATGGATATGCAACTTTTGATGCTTTCTTTAGATCAATGGATGCTGATAAACAGTTATTTTATGAGTTTCTGGATCGGATGACAATTAACGTCTCCGAGTTCTGGAGAAATCCGAATCGCTGGCAAACGCTGCGTGAGCGTGTCCTTCCTTATTTGTCAGCACAGAATCGAAGTCTTCGTTGTTGGAGTGCTGCATGTTCGACTGGGGAAGAACCGTATACGCTGGCTATGATCTTAGACGATGCTCGCTTGCTAAACACGACCACGATGATTGCAAGTGATATCGATGATAACGCATTGGCTAAAGCTAAGGAAGCTTTGTATATGGAGCGCGCGCTAAAAGACGTGCCTACGTCTTTTCAAGATACATATTTTCATAAGGAAGAAGAAATGTACCGAGTACAAGACAAGTTGAAGCGTTCAATTACGTTTCGTAAGCAAAATTTATTGTCTGATACATTTGACGGCGGATATGATCTCATCATTTGCCGCAATGTGATGATCTATTTTACCGAAGAAGCCAAGCATGAACTGTATCACAAGTTTTCGAAGGCGCTGCGACCTGGCGGTGTATTGTTCGTAGGCAGCACAGAACAAATTTTTAATCCGGCCCAATATGAATTCGAGACGATGGAGACCTTTTTCTACCGTAAAGCGAAGTCGACCGTATAAGGCAGCGGCTAATATCCGATACTGAAGGTAACTGCTGGGTGAGTAGTTGCAGCTATGGTACTTGATATGGATATTCGGACCACATACGGAGGAACAACTATGGACAAAAGAACAGTCATATCGGCCTATTATCGAGGTGAATTATCTCTTCAAGAATGCGCGCAGATACTAGGCTTGGAGCTGAGCCCCTTACAGAGCTGGCTTCAGCAGGATAAGACTTGGAACTCGATCGCCCACGAAAGCCATGAGCTGCAATTGGGTATAAGTATGGATACCAATAGTGGCGCTGACGCATGGACTGGTGCAAGTGATCAAGTAGCTTCTTCCTTCGGGTTCCTCTTCAAAAAAGTGTAAAGTTCAGATTCATAAGATGAATATAAGCTCTAAGCATACGTACGAGCACGTTCCGGCGCCATACAGGCGATGCGGGACGTGCTTTTGTTTTCTTGTCAAACGTTGCCGCCTATACTATAATGAGCAAAAGAGATTGAGATTTTAGCAATTCAACGCAGCACAGTCAAAGGGGGAATACACGTGAGTTTACGTTATTTAACAGCAGGGGAAACACACGGACCACAATTGACTGCCATCATTGAAGGAATGCCAAGCAATATGGCCGTTGATTTTGAACAATTGAATTTCCAATTGCATCGTCGCCAGAAGGGATACGGTCGCGGTCGTCGCATGCAGATTGAACAGGATACAGCAACAATAGCAGGTGGAGTCCGTCATGGACGCACAACAGGAGCACCAATTGCGCTTATCGTAGAGAATAACGATTGGAAACATTGGATGAAAATTATGAACGTGGAACCAATCGAAGGAACAGATGAGGAGAAGCGTCGTGTTCATCGTCCGCGTCCAGGGCATGCCGATTTGAACGGTGGTTTGAAATATGATCTTAAAGATCTGCGTAATGTGCTTGAGCGTTCCAGTGCACGTGAGACCGCTGCTCGTGTTGCTTGTGGCGCACTTACACGGCAATTGCTTGCTGCGTTTGGCATTAAGGTAGCAGGTCAGGTCATACGGATTGGTGAGATTGAGGCGCCAGCGCATAATCTGCCTATCGATGAGCTAATCGAACGAACGGAGCAATCTTCCGTTCGTGTCGTGGATCAGGAGACAGAGCAAAAGATGGAAGCTTACATCGATCAGATCAAAGAAGACGGCGATTCTATTGGCGGCATTGTGGAATGTATGATCGAGGGTGCTCCTATCGGTCTTGGCAGTCATGTACAATATGATCGTAAGTTGGACGGACGAATCGCACAGGCAGTTATGTCCATCAACGCATTTAAAGGCGTTGAGATCGGCATTGGATTTGAAGCGGGCCGTTTGCGCGGTTCACAAGTACATGACGAGATTGAATACGACGAGAGTCGTGGATTCACACGTGCCACTAACCGTCTGGGAGGCTTCGAAGGCGGCATGACCAATGGAATGCCGATCGTGGTTCGAGGTGTCATGAAGCCGATACCTACTTTGTACAAGCCGCTGCGCAGCGTGGATATTGATACAAAGGAAGCCTTTACAGCGCAAGTTGAACGCTCAGATGCGTGTGCTGTTCCCGCGGCAAGTGTCGTATTGGAAAATGTAGTCGCATGGGAAGTGGCGAAAGCCTTCTTGGAGAAGTTTGGCGGTGACTCGATGGAAGAGATTAGAGCCAATTATGAGAACTATTTAGCGCAGCTTGCGCGCTATTAGGTGATGATGATGAATATAAATGAACAAGTGCAGGCTGCGGAACTATCAGTCGATATTAACGGCCGCTCCTATCCAATCTGGATAGGAGAAGGCCTGCTTGTCCGTTCTGGGCAATTGTTTCAGTTGGCAGCTATCACATCGAAGAGTCCTGTGCTTATTATTACCGACACACATGTGGCGGAGTTTCATTTACACACTGTGAAGACATCGCTTGAGGCGGCTGGTTATCGGGTAGCAGAATATATTGTCCCGTCAGGGGAAACGTCCAAGTCTTTATCCCAATTGGAGCACTGTGTGACGGCAGCGTTGGCAGCTGGTCTTGATCGCAAATCAACCATCGTTGCACTTGGGGGCGGCGTTGTTGGTGATCTGGCGGGGTTTGTGGCGTCGTCCTATATGCGCGGTATTCGTTTTGTGCAAATGCCTACCACAATATTGGCACATGATAGCAGTGTCGGCGGTAAAGTTGCTGTCAATCACCCGCTTGCCAAAAATATCATTGGTGCGTTCCATCAACCAGAGATGGTTATTTATGATACAGAATCGTTGCGTACGTTATCTATTCGTGACATTCGTTCGGGACTTTCGGAGATGGTTAAGCACGGCCTTATCTGGGACGCTGACTTCGCTGCTTGGTGTGGCGAGCATGCTGCCGAATTGCTGCGTCTGGATAAGGAGAGTTTGCAGTACGGATTATACACAGGCTGCAGTGTTAAAGCGCAGGTCGTTTCACAAGATGAGCGGGAAAATGATCTGCGTGCGATACTCAATTTGGGCCATACGATAGGGCACGCTTTGGAGGCAGTCGGCCAATACGGAGAGTTGCTTCATGGCGAAGCGATTGCGATTGGCATGGTGGGATCGGCCATGCTTGCGGCCAGACTAGGGGAAGATCCGACTATCGAGTCTCGTACACGTGAATTGATGGAGGCATTTGGCCTGCCAACGGTTATTCCTGCCCATTATGATACAGATGCTATTATGTCAGCCATGATGCATGACAAGAAGTTCAGCGAGGGACAGATGGTGTTTGTAGTGCCGACTGCTATCGGAGCTGTGGACATCCGGCGTGATGTATCTGTATCTTTAGTGCGGGAAATCGTTGATCAGCTGAAAGGAGAGAGAGAATAAGATGCTCGTGAGGGGAATAAGAGGAGCTACTACTGTAACGACTAACGATGCCGATGAGATTCTACTGGCGACGACAGAGCTATTAAACAAGATTGTGCAAGAGAATAAGATTGATCCCGAGCACATCTCACATGTATGGATTACGATGACACAAGATCTAGATGCAACGTTTCCAGCGCGCGCAGTCAGAACGATTCCAGGTTGGGAACTGGTTCCAATCATGTGTTCATTGGAAATACCCGTGGCAGGCAGTTTGCCGATGTGTATTCGAATTATGTTAAATGTAAATACGGACAAAGCGCAGGCGGAAATTCATCATGTTTATTTAAATGAAGCGGCCAAACTACGACCAGATCTAGTGGACCGTACCCAAACTTTATCCTAATGTTTGACGAATGCGATGCTGTTGTTGTATATTGACAGTAGCAGAGTTGAGCAGAGTATAGTTTAGATGAGATTAGTTGAGCAGAGCAGAGCAGAGCTGAGAATTAGAGCCTATGTTATTGAATTCGTTCAGGCAGATTATATGCAACGTCTTGTATCGAACAAGACTTTATTCTGGCATATTATCTATACCCTGAGCTGTATTCACCTACTCACTAATAATTTCATCGTTATTTACAACAACCTCTACTGTGCGTAGAGGTTTTTTTGTTGCACTCTGTCCATTTTAAATCAGCCTTTTGAGGCTAATGGACTGAAAGGAGTGAAGGACGATGTTTCCCCATATTCATCAAGTTCTTGAGTTATCCAAGCATTATAATGTGATTCCTTTATCCTGCACAATCGTAGCAGATACAGAAACACCAATACGGCTGTTTCAAAGGCTCCAACATGAGAAGTATGCATTCCTGCTTGAAAGTGTAGAGGGGGGCACCCAGTGGGCCCGTTACTCTTTTATAGGTACAGACCCATTCTTGCTTTTCAAAGGAAAGAACGGTGTTAACGTTGTTGTTGAGCAGGGAAGACAGCATTGCATGGAAGATAAGCCGCTAGAAGCACTTCAAAGTCTGCTGCAGCAATACCGCAGCCCGATTATTCCGGGATTGCCGCCTTTGACTGGCGGAGCGATCGGATTTTTCGGTTACGACCTGATGCAGCAATATGAAGCGCGCCTGCCGCGTCATACCAAGGATGATTTGAACATGAACGATATTCAGTTTATGTTTTGTGATCAGTTGATTGCATTTGATCATGTAAAGCAGCAGATGCAGGTGATGGTGAACCTACACGTTCCAGAACATGCTGAAGCCACACAGATCACTCAATTGTATGAAGAAACTAAGATTAAGCTGGAGCGGCTAATCTGCTTACTATCAGCACCGCTAACCAATGCTCTGAGATCTATGCCCCATGAGGAGTTCACAACACAGCAGTCGACTGCCAGCCGTTCATTGCGTAGCAACGAAACCAAGCAATCCTTTATGGATAAAGTGGAACGGGCGAAGGCGTATATTCGAACAGGAGATGTGTTTCAGGTGGTGTTGTCGCAAAGATTTGAACAAACAACGGAGGCGGAGCCACTAGATGTATATCGAATGCTTCGTATTACAAATCCGTCACCCTACATGTACATGCTTAAAATGGGAGATGAGACACTTGTCGGGTCTTCGCCTGAGGCGTTAGTGCGAGTGAAAGAAGATCGCGTCGAGACTCGACCGATCGCAGGAACAAGACCAAGAGGAAACACGGTCGAATGCGACAATGCGCTGGAGCAAGAGCTTCTGGCAGATGAGAAAGAACGCGCCGAACACATCATGCTGGTTGATCTCGGAAGAAATGACATTGGACGTGTATGCGAATATGGTTCGGTTCAATGTGATTCATATATGAATGTTGAACGCTACTCGCACGTCATGCACATTGTGTCTAACGTATCCGGCCAACTTCGCGCAGACAAAAATTTCTTTGATGCTTTTATTTCTTGCCTGCCTGCTGGAACCGTATCAGGTGCGCCGAAAATTAGAGCGATGGAGATTATAGCAGAGCTGGAGCATGAAGCGCGTGGAGCTTATGCAGGTGCAATCGGGTATCTTGGCTTTAATGGCAATCTTGACACTTGTATTACGATCAGAACGATCATTTTTAAGCATGGCAAAGCTTATGTACAGGCAGGAGCCGGTATCGTGTGGGATTCGATCGCAGAAAAAGAATACGAAGAGACCGTAAATAAAGCAAAGGGAATGTTAGTGGCCATTGAACGAGCAGAACTAATATTCAGTCAACAGCTTCATAAGCAGACAGTTGATAGCAGTACAGCGTCCCCTCCAACTACGGGGTGCAGCCAAGTGAATTGGGATTATTACTTACAGGTTGAACCGGGTTCGGAAATGGAAAGGGGGATTCAATGATGAACACAGATGAGCGGGTAAAAGAAGGGTTGCGTCTTGTGCTGGAAGGGAATCATCTATCAAGGGAACAGGCAAGAGCAGTCATGGAAGATATAATGGAAGGGTTGGCTACTTCGGCTCAGATCGGCGCCTTGTTGGCTGGTATGCGGCTAAAAGTCGAGACCGTTGATGAAATTGCTGGCTTTGCGGAAGCGATGCGCAGCCGTGCTCATCAGGTTGTTACAGCAAAAGATCGCCTCCTGGATACGTGTGGTACAGGTGGATCAGGTATTCATAAATTTAATATTTCTACCGCTTCCGCTATTTTAGCAGCATCCTCGGAAGTACGTGTTGCCAAGCATGGTAATCGTTCAGCTTCGAGTAAAGCAGGCAGCGCGGACGTCTTAGAAGCGCTTGGGGTGAACATTCAGCTTAGCAGCGAGCAAGCTGCTGATTGCCTTGACCAGATTGGCATCTGCTTTATGTTTGCACAGGTATTCCACCCTGCAATGAAGCATGCTGCTGCTCCACGTAGAGAATTAGGTGTACGCACCGTATTTAATATGCTTGGGCCGCTAACGAATCCTGCTGGGGCTGATCGTCAGGTGCTAGGCATATATGATCGGACAAAGACGGATACAGTCGCAGCAGTGTTACGTGAACTGGGCCTAAAACGTGCCTTGGTCGTAGCTAGTGCAGACGGTTTGGATGAAATAAGCTTGTCTGCTCCTACACGAATTAGCGAGCTGAGAAATGGTGATATCATTACTTACGATATTACGCCAGAACAAATTGGGTTAGCTACAATGCCGCTGAGCGAAGTACTGGGTGGGGATGCGAATGTGAATGCAGCTCTGATAAATCGAATACTGCACGGTGAGCATGGCGCACACCGCGACATCGTACTTGCCAATGCAGGAGCCTGCATTTATGTATCTGGTCAAGCAGAGTCCATTGCAGAGGGAGTTCATGCAGCATCAGCAGCAATCGACAGCGGTAAGGCATTGCATAAGCTTGAACAATGGATCGAAACGACAGGAGGCTTAAGTCATGTTTCTTAATCGAATCGTAGCAACTAAGCAAGAGGAAGTAGCGAATTTGCGCAAGACGATGAATCGTCATGAAGTAGAGCAAGCGGCGGCGAGTATGCCCGCTGTTCGCTCCCTGAAAGCGGCATTAACCGCACAGCGCAAGCGTGCAATCGGCCTCATAGCAGAAGTGAAGAAAGCTTCGCCATCTAAGGGATTGATCCGGGCTGACTTTGACCCTGTTGCGATAGCGCGCGATTACGTTGGGGCAGGGGCTGATGCGCTATCTGTGCTGACAGACGTATCCTATTTTCAAGGTGGAATTGATATATTTAAAAGGGTGAGAGCGGAAGTACAGGTCCCTTTGCTGCGGAAGGAATTCATTATAAGCGAAGAGCAGTTGTTAGAGGCCCGCGTGATTGGGGCTGATGCAGTTTTGTTGATCGCTGCGATACTGAACGATGATGAGCTTAAGCACCTGCACCAATTTACTCGTGAGCTTGGAATGGAAGCTCTTGTCGAAGTCCATGATGAAGCTGAACTGGCGAGGGTAAATGCTTTGGAGAATGTGGAATTAGTAGGGATTAACAATCGGAACCTCCATACTTTTGTAACTGACCTCAAACAGACGGAGAAGCTGCGCCCTCTTGTGCCAGAAGGACGTGTCTTAATAAGTGAGAGCGGAATTCATTTGCCAGAGCATCTGGCAGCATTGGCAGAACAGCATGTTGACGCAGTCCTGATCGGTGAACATTTTATGCGCCAAGGAGAAGTTGGAGCAGCCGTAAATGACCTTATGAGCGGGGTGGAGAACGCCTCTGAGCAAATTAATAGCTAGGAGGAGAACGATGAAGGTAAAGATTTGCGGATTGAGCGATGTCCGTACTTTATGTGATGTAGCTGTTTTGAAGCCAGATCACATCGGCTTTGTGTTTGCACCGAGCAGGCGCCAGATTACTCCTCTTGAAGGAGAACGACTCATCAGACAGCTACAAGCATCAGTCGCTGATATTCCACACACAGTTGGTGTGTTTGCCAAAGTAGATCGTGATGGATTGCAGCAAGTGCTAGACCATGTTCCCCTGCAGGCTGTGCAATTGCACCACGTTGAGGATACAGACATATATCAATGGATTAAAGAACGTTGGGACGTTCAAATATGGAGTACGATATCGATAACAGAACCTCGTGCTGCTCAAAAAGATCAGATTTCATATACACGGAACGAACAAGCCGAGCGACAGCTGTCTACGTTGGACAGATGCAGCAATTATGTAGATCTGTTACTGCTGGATACACATGATCCTGTGCATGGCGGCGGGTCAGGTATAACTTTTGCATGGGACGTCATTCCGGCATATGCAAAAGTGGCTCATCAAATGCATTTACCGCTTTACGCGGCAGGTGGATTAGATCCTAATAATGTAGGCTCTCTTCTCTCACAATACTCTATTCAGGGAGTAGACGTATCCAGTGGGGTTGAATCTAACGGCATAAAAGACATAACTAAAGTGGCTTCATTTATAGAAAGGGTGAGATCTTATGACAAGCTCAACTGATACGACTAACACGTATACCTATCCGGATCAACAAGGTCGATATGGATCATTTGGAGGCCGCTATGTCCCAGAGACATTAATGAACGCACTCTTGGAACTGGAGGAAGCTTATAAACAGTATGTAGTTGATCCGGATTTTCAGAAAGAATTGATCCATTTGCTGCGAAATTATTCAGGCAGACCAACAGCCTTGTATCACGCAGAACGGCTTAGCGCAGAACTCGGCGGTGCTAAAATATATTTGAAACGCGAAGACCTAAACCACACTGGTGCACACAAAATTAATAATACGATCGGCCAGGCGCTGCTGGCCAAGCGTATGGGTAAACGTAAAGTCATTGCGGAGACGGGAGCGGGCCAACACGGTGTTGCCACGGCAACGGTTGCTGCACTGCTAGGCATGGAATGCAAAGTGTTTATGGGCGAAGAGGACATGAAGCGTCAGCAGCTAAATGTATTTCGCATGCGTCTACTTGGGGCGGAAGTCGTTCCCGTGCTATCTGGCACACGGACGCTCAAAGATGCTGGCAATGAGACGCTGCGCTACTGGGTAAGCCATGTCGAAGATACGTTTTATATATTAGGATCCGTTGTGGGTCCGCATCCTTATCCTATGATCGTAAGAGACTTTCAACGGATCATCGGCGATGAGACACGGAAACAACTACTTGAGATGGAAGGACGACTGCCAGATGCAGTAGTGGCTGCTGTTGGTGGGGGTAGCAATTCGATGGGAATGTTCTATCCTTTTATTGAAGACAACCAGGTCAGACTGATAGGGGTCGAGGCTGCTGGGAAAGGGATCGACACCGAGGAGCATGCGGCAACGATGACGCTCGGCCGTCCTGGTGTGTTTCAAGGATCGCTCAGCTACTTGCTCCAAGATAAGCATGGTCAGGTTCAGCCCGCACATTCTATCTCAGCTGGACTTGACTACCCTGGAGTCGGCCCTGAACATGCCTATCTTAAAGACTGCTCTCGCGCCGAATATGTGCCGATTACAGATGCTGAGGCGATTGAGGCGCTGCAGTTGTTGTGCAGAACAGAGGGCATTTTGCCTGCATTAGAGTCCTCCCATGCGATTGCACATGCAGTAAAGCTTGCGCCACAGATGAGCCCAGATCAACTTCTTGTAATCTGTTTGTCGGGTCGAGGCGATAAAGATGTAGGGACGATTATGCAAGCATTGGAATTAGGAGGCGAGTAGGATGACTAATGTAGGAAATACAGCTGCTCAAATAGAGAATCGAATTGATACTGCATTCGCACAATTAAAGGCGAGAGGCGAGACAGCACTTATCCCTTTTATTACAGTAGGAGACCCAAACAGACATATAACGCTGCAATTGCTGCTTGGTATGGAAGAAGCGGGTGCAGATGCAATTGAGCTCGGAATTCCTTACTCCGATCCCTTAGCGGATGGTCCTGTAATTGAGAAGGCGTCAGCTCGTGCTTTGCTGCACAATATTACAATCAGCGATGGGATTGAGTTGGCTAAGCAAGCACGCTTACAGGGTGCTAAAATTCCATATATTTTATTTACTTATTATAATCCTGTTCTTCAGTATGGCCTTGAGTCATTATTTCAGGCGTTATCAGAGGCAGATATTAGCGGAATAATCATCCCTGATCTCCCAGTAGAAGAAAGTGGGCCGGTACTTGAGATTGCTGATCATTACCAAGTGCATCTTGTACCTCTTGTAGCCCCGACTTCTAAAGAACGGATTCAGCGAATCGTGAACTCAGCTCGAGGCTTTGTTTACTGTGTCTCATCGCTTGGGGTGACCGGGACGCGAGATACGTTTGAAGCGAACGTAGAAGCGTTCTTGGACGAGGTGCGCGCTTCCACGGCATTGCCGATTGGTGTCGGGTTTGGTATCTCCACCGCAGAGCATGTACGCCGATTCAGTCCGCATTGCGACGGGGTTATTGTGGGTAGCGCAATCGTAAGGCAAATTGAAAATGCAATACCGTTGCTGCTGAACCCAGATACTTCCCATGCAGGGGTCTTGCAAATTTGTGAATTTGTGCGACAATTGAAGTCATAAATTTGTAAGCACAATGAGGGATTTGCAGAAAGGGTGGGGCAGCTATGCAGCCTAAGAAATCAGTCGTACATTTGCCTGTATATCAGCCAGGCAAGTCAGTTGAAGATGTGAAGCGTGAGCTAGGACTTGACGAAGTGATTAAATTAGCGTCGAACGAGAATCCATACGGCAGCTCCGAACTGGCTAAGCAAGCCATTGTAAATGAAGTAAACAATACCAGTCTTTACCCTGATGGTGCAGCTTTGCAGACAACAGCGGCTGTTGCTCATCACTTGGGTGTAAACACGAACCAGATTATTTTTGGAGCTGGCTCTGATGAGATTATATTAATGATCTGCCGGGCTTACCTCGTCGCAGGTGATGAGACAATCATGGCGGATCAGACTTTCCCACAGTATAAGCATAACGCGGAGATTGAAGGCGCAAAGTGTATTGAAGTACCGATGAAGCACGGTGCTCATGATCTGGATGCTATGCTTGCTGCTGTTACGGAACGTACCAAGATTGTATGGATCTGCAATCCGAACAATCCGACAGGCACTATTTTATCCCACAATGAGATTGTGGCTTTTATGAATCAGATGCCTAAGCATGTATTAGTCGTGCTGGATGAAGCATATGTTGAATATGTGACAGATGATCAATTTCCGGACACGTTTGCTTTGTTGAAAGAGTTCAACAATTTAATATCATTGCGTACATTTTCAAAAATTTATGGGTTGGCATCCCTCCGCATCGGATATGGGGTTGGCGATCCTGCTGTGATCCACACAATTAATCAAGTACGTGAGCCTTTTAATACGACACGTTTTGCGCAGGCTGCCGCAAAGGCTGCTATTGAAGACCAGGCCTTCATTGAAATGTGCAGGAACAACAACAAACAAGGAAGAGAGTACCTGCAAGAGCAGTTCAATCGTCTTCAATTGCGCAGCTTTCCTGCCCATGGCAACTTTGTCCTCGTAGATGTTGGCATGCCCGCACAAGACATGTTCCTGATGCTAATGCAGAGAGGAATAATTACACGAGCAGGTCATGGGAAGTACCCAACATATTTGCGTGTTTCAATAGGGAAGCCTGAGCACAACGAAGCTTTCGTACAAGCATTGGAGCAGATTCTGCTGGAAGTTAAGGTGACATCATGAGTACAAACATTGCAATTCTGGGCGTAGGGCTCATCGGCGGCTCGCTCGCCCTTTGCTTTAAAGGTAAACCAGGTATTAAAGTGATCGGGTATTCACCAAATCCATCGTCCACAGATAAATACGTAAAACGAGGAGTAGTTGATACGGCAACGACCTCACTTGAGGAAGCCGTAAGCGATGCAGATTACATTTTTGTATGCTCCCCCGTAGGCATGCTCGATAGCATGCTCTTGCGTCTTCGTGCTTTACCGCTTAGACGCGGTTGTGTTGTTACGGATGTGGGCAGTACAAAAGCCTCAGTATCTAAATGCGCGCGTGAACTGAATTGGGAGGACGTACATTTTATTGGCGGTCATCCGATGGCAGGTTCTGAGCGCTCTGGAGTTGAAGCAGCTTCTACATTATTGTTTGAGAATGCATTCTATGTCCTGACACCTGACGAAGAAGTCAATGAGTCTGCTTATCAGCGTCTGGTCGACTTACTGCAGTACACGCGTGCTCATATTATTAGGATGAATCCGGAGGAGCATGATCGCGTTGTAGGTGCAATCAGTCATCTTCCGCACATCGTGGCTGCGGCGCTTGTTAATCAAGTGCGAGAATATAATGAGCAAAATGACATGTATGTTCATTTGGCTGCTGGAGGGTTTCGAGATATTACACGGATTGCTTCCAGCGACCCGACGATATGGAGTGATATCTTAATTAATAATCGGGATGTTATGCTCACGCTGTTGCGTGATTGGAGACATAACGTTGAGGATTGGATTGACATCTTAACGAACAAAGACAGTGATCGAATTCAGCAGGCGTTCAAACAGTCTGGTGAATTCAGGAGCCGGATGCCAGAACGGCGGAAAGGGATTATCCATGCCTTATACGATTTGTACATGGATGTTCCTGATACGCCAGGTATTATTGGTAAGATTGCAACGGTGCTTGGCAGTCATCACATTAACTTGAGCAATCTCCAGATCATTGAAAGTCGGGAGGATGTGCCAGGGGTGCTGCGCCTGTCTTTCCGCCAGCAGGATGATTGGGATAAGGCTAATGCACTGCTGACGTCAATTGGATACACGGTATATGTATAAGGGAGTTAGTGCCAAAACAGTAGATGCAGAGGGCTTGTGAAGGTTCGTAAACAGGGCCCAAACGGAAAAATTTGATAAAATAAGAAATTATTTTTGTAATGTTATTGACATAATGAAAACGTATACAATATAATAACAGTACAGTATGGTTTCTCTCCACTCCTATCCAATATTTGCACAGTGTGCAGCCACTCCTTGATGGAGTGGTTTTTTTTTGTTTTTAAATTTTTTTATGCCGTGTGCAACAAAACAGGAAAGCTATGCGTTAGATATACAGAAGCATAATGAATGGTACCTAATTTTGAATCTTAAGAAAATTTAAGGTTAATTGGCTTTTGACCTATGTTAAAATACGATTGTGCCCAATAGTATGACAAAAGCTAGCATAACTTGACAAAATGGTAGAACATATTAAGAGATTTATAGTTTTGAATCACCGATTCGCAACTTTTTATAACTTCTGGAGTATAAACGTAAGGTAGCGCATCGGGATCGAAATGGAAAGCTAGGAGGATCGCAATCCATGACTGATTCCCAGATCATTCGCGATATTAAAGACGGTGATGTCGAATTATATGCGGATTTGATGAATCGTTATCAACGTAAAGTGTTAGCCTTTATTTATCACATGCTCAAAAGTTCTCAGCTAGAGCTGATGGCGGAAGATTTGTGTGCGGATACTTTCTATAAGGCATTTAGAAGCTTACATACGTTCCGAGAGGCTGAGGCGTCATTTTCAACCTGGCTGTATACGATTGCACGCAATACGGTGCTAAGCGAGCTGCGCAAGCAGCGCAGCATTCAGGTCTCACTTGACGAGGACAACAGTATCGTACCGGAAGCGCCTAAGGAAGTAGTCCCTGAATATGCAGCATTACGAAACGAGAAAGTGAATCTCGTCAGGGAAGCAATTAATAATTTGCCCGAGAAACAAAGATCCGCTATCATCTTACGTGAATACGACCAGCTCGACTATCAAGAGATCGCACATAAGCTGGGGCAGACAGTTAGTTCCGTTAAGTCACTGTTGTTCCGGGCAAGAGCGAGCATCAAATTGCAGCTGGAAGGCTACATTGCTGAGCCTGGGTTGAAGGGATGAACGGATAATGAAATGTGCGGAAGCGCTCGATTGGATATCGGAATACACCGATATGCCGGCTGACGATCCGCGACGTCTTGCGATTGATATCCATTTGCAAGAATGTGAGGGGTGTGCGGAGCAATATCGCATATGGGCAGCAAGTGAAGAATGGAATGAAGACCTCATGGATTGGGAGGCAGAAGATGAGGTGTTCGAAAGAATATCATTCGAGCCCGCCTTGGTGATGGAACGCATTTATAGCGAGGACCAGTGGCTAATGCCGGTTCATCGTCGCGGTCATCGCATGTCACCGCGTACACGCAATGTATTAGCGGGGATCATTTCATTTTGTCTTGCTGTGTTTCTGTGTAGTCTGATCGTGTTAGTTATCCGCCTTGAACCGAGCAAGGCAGAGCCGGTAACAGGTCTTATCCCGGCTGTTATTGCAGGAAGTACAGACGCAACGACGAATGCTATTATCGTCGATATACCTGCAGATAGTGCGATTGAACCACTTCTTCTTGTTCCAACAGTCCCTCATTATTGGATAGCATTATCTTTGTTTGGAGTGACGTTTGCGTTACTGCTTCTGAATTGGTTGACGAGGGTGAAGCAGTAAGTTCATAATATAGTGAGGGGATTCCCCATCGTAATCAACCTAGTAGATTTAAGGTGAACTAAGGAGAATTCATGACTTCACAAATAATCGGACTTGTCCGTCATGGATTGACGGATTGGAATGCGTTAGGCAAGATACAGGGACAGACCGATATTCCGCTGAATGAGGTGGGTCGTTCGCAAGCTTTAATGTTAGCTGACCGGCTTAAGCAAGAATCTTACCGTTTTGATGCTGTCATTTCAAGTGGTTTGATGCGTGCTGAAGAAACGGCCACCATTATTGCGCGTGAACTCGACCTCCCGTTATTAGCACCGCATCTAGGATTGTTAGAGCGTTATTATGGTCAGATAGAAGGTACGACTGCGGAGGAACGAGAAACGATGTGGGGCTTGAACTGGCGCAAGATGGAGCTTGGTCAAGAGACTGACGAAGTGCTTCGTCAACGAGCTCATGATAGTCTGGAGCACATTGCATCCGCCGCAGATGGGAAGAACATTTTAATTGTATCTCATGGCAGCTGGCTGGCCCAGCTGTTTATTGGTTTGTTCGGTGAGTCATGTACAGGACATATTGGCAATTTGTCATTTACAGTTATCGAGCGCAATCACACGGAGTGGCACTCTTTGCTGATGAATTGCTCAGCCCACGTTCAACCCCACTCATTGCAACGCTAATAAAGTCTGTATTAGAGTAAGGTATTCGCATTTGTTTGCGATTAGACACAACGAATAAGCCTGTGGTTTGCATGCTGCTAAGCATGTACCCGCAGGCTTATTTTATTTGTATAAAAAGTTTTTTTAATCTGTTTGTATATAGATCGTATAAATAAGTGCATTTTTCCAATAATGGTTACTGTACAACGAGATTCGGCAAGAAATTAAAAGAATACGGGATGGAGGTGAAACATGAACTTAGCGGATATGCTTAGTTACGCGGATATACAGCAGCTTGCTCGTATTGCCCGTCAATATGATTGTGAATGCAACTCGCATTCCAAACATGACCTGATTCAATCCATTCTGAGCGCTGTGGGCAGCAGAGATATATTCGAGCACCAAGTGAATACGATGTCATTAGAAGAGCTGCGGTTTTTAAATTCTTTGCTTTTCGATGAACGAGCTGCATTTAGTCTGGAAGAGCTCATTTCGCGTGTGCAGCAGACTCGGTTTGATTCACAGGCGGCTGATAACAAGGAAGCAGCAAATCCAAGGGATACCATCGTCAAGTTTAAACATAGTGGCTGGTTATTTAATGGATGCAGTCAGCAAACCAAGTATTTGTTCCAGGTTCCAGATGATCTGAAAAGAAGGTTTCGTGATGTACTGCACAAGCGATTTCAGCATCAGTTGGTTCATGTGCACGAGCCTGAGGCGTATAGGGATGAGGATGGGCGACTAGGAGAAGATCTGATAGAGCTGCTTCGGTTTGTTCATACTGGAGTAGTGCCGCTTAACAACGAAAGTGTGATGTACAAAAAAACACAGCAGCAGTTGTTAGACAGCTTTGCAGTGAAGGAAGCTGTTGTCCAGAAAGGCGAGTGGCGATTTGGATACGGCAGGCGGTTCCATGATTACCCGAATCGGATGTCCTTGATCTATGATTATGCATTTTATCAGGGCTGGTTGGAGGAAATGGAAGGCCACCTGCGCTTAACAGCGACAGGACAAGAACGGTTTATTAATGGGGGCGGATATGAACCGATTCAACCCATCTATCGTTTTTGGTTAAAGTTATACAAAAATGCGGTGCCCAATTTATTGTCGATTGTGCACTGGGTAAACTTGTGCAGCGCTCGCTGGTCAACAATAGAATCGTTAGAATCCATTCTACAGCCATATCTGAAGCCATTTTATTATGATACGCCGCAATCTATTTTCAGAGAGCGCATTATTCGTATGATGGTATATTTGGGGCTGCTGCGATATGGAGAACATTCGCAGCTTGGTCCGCTCGTGCAGGTTACGAAGCGTGGACAAACCTTAATTCAAGGCGTGTATGTCGATCATGATGATAAGATTCCATTAATTGTTGACAAGCAGCAACGGCATTGCTAAGATGATTCCAACTTTTTTCTTGCTGCGCTTGCAGAAATCCATCCGGTATTCTGAAGGAGCAAGAACCTGTTGGAGGCGATCATTTGTTGTACATACCCTATCAAGATAAGATGCCACGTATCGATGAATCAGTATATGTGGCGGATGGAGCCAAACTTATTGGCGACGTTACAATCGGCGCAGGCTCCACTGTGTGGTTTAACGCGGTGCTGCGCGGAGATCTAGCACCTATTCATATTGCTGAACGCGTCAATATTCAGGATGGTGTTATCGGACACGTCAACACGAATCAGCCGCTTCTTGTAAGTGAAGATGTATCTGTCGGGCATGCCGCCATTATACACGGCTGCCGGATAGGCAAGGGTACATTAATCGGCATGGGGGCTATCGTCCTGAACGGTGCGGAACTCGGTGAATATGCTTTAATAGGGGCAGGATCGGTCATTACCGAAAATAAAAAAATACCGGCCTATACTCTTTCTCTCGGTTCACCCGCACGAGTTATCCGCGAGCTGACAGAAGAAGATTTACAGCGCATGAAACGAACAACAGATAGCTATGTGGTGAAAGGAAAGGAATATAGGAGCTCTTAAGCGTTCGGGTTTGGAGGTGCATCCTATGGATAAAATGAAGGTTTCTTACGAAGTGATGTTGGGCTTGACGGCAGAGATGATATGGGACGACGCGATTCGTAAGCATCGTACCCGTCAAATTTACGTAGCAATTGATGAAGCATTGGCTACAGGGGATGAAGCATCCTTTCAAATGCTGACGAACGAGCTGAAAACGTTACAATGAAGAACGCATCATGCGATTCTTCATTTTTTTGTGCAAATCAGTATAATGGAGAGGAAGAAGTAGGAAAAACGGAGGGGACAGCATGAAGTTCAGTGAAATCTCGGAAGCGCAGTGGCAACAATGGAAACCGTATTTAGATACGTGTGTAATTCCTGTAACCGGATTGACAGGGGCTCTGACACCTTATCAAGTGACACAATGCTTGGAGCAATTAAGAGATTGGCTGGAGCATGTCGAAATTCCTTTTCATGGACGTATCGTTACATATCCAGCATACCATTTTGTTGGTCATCCATCTGACATCTCTGTTGCACATGGAGAGTGGACGAAGTTGGATCGATTAGCGGCAGAACTTAAAGCTGCTGGCTTCCGTTATGTTATTGGTATGTCTGCTCAGGTGGATCTGCCGCACGAGAAGCTGTCGAATTGTGATCTCGTATTAACTCCATTTGCTACTCGAGATATTGAGAGCGAGAATAGTCGTCAACGAATCAGTGAGCTTGTCCAAACAATGTGGTCTTCATCACAATACTAGTGTCAAATGTGACAAAATCCCAACATTTAACGAAACACTATTGGTTGATCGTACCAAATTAATTGGTAAATTCTTGACGCTTACATAGGGCTGGGATATTATAGGGATGTCTTAGTTAGAATGTGATAATCGTCATAGTAAGCTGCGAGAACGGTTGGGTAAAGGGGGGTAAGAGACGATGAGCAAACCGCATGAGAACGAGCATAATCCTCACAAACCAGCGGCACGCAAAGAAATGTCGCGTCGACAATTTCTTTCATACACGTTAGGTGGGGCGACTGCTTTTATGGCGGGGGGAGCAGCATTGCCAATGGTTCGGTTTGCGGTAGATCCACTTTTGCAGAAAAAGACAGAGGGAAATTACATCAAGGTTGTAGAAGTAAGCAAGATTACAGATCAGCCGCAAGAATTCAACTTCGAAGTGACGCAAGTTGACGGCTGGTACGAGAGCAAGCCGACATTGACAGCATGGATTCGCAAGGATGATAAAGGAATCTTGGCGTTATCCCCTGTATGCAAGCATTTGGGCTGTACAGTTTCCTGGAACAACAATGCGAAGTATAAAGACCAGTATTTCTGTCCTTGTCACGGCGCGCATTATACACCGGATGGCAAACAGCTAGCTGTTGCCCGTGCACCATTGGATGAATACAAAGTAAAAATCAAAGACGGTTTTGTTTACTTGGGCGATAAGATGCCGAACACACGTGCGAAATAAGGAGGCGTAGCAACAGATGTTAAAGGGTGTTTACAACTGGATTGACGAACGTCTCGATATTACGCCGATGTGGCGGGACGTTGCCGATCACGAAGTACCTGAACATGTCAACCCCGCGCACCATTTCTCCGCATTTGTGTATTGCTTCGGTGGATTGACGTTCTTTATTACTGTTATCCAGATTCTATCTGGAATGTTCCTGACTATGTATTATGTACCGGATATCGTGAATGCCTATTACAGTGTTGAATATTTACAGACAAAAGTTGCATTCGGGCAGATCGTTCGCGGTATGCACCATTGGGGCGCAAGTCTCGTTATTGTTATGATGTTTTTACATACGCTTCGCGTATTCTTTACGGGTTCATATAAGGCTCCGCGTGAAATGAACTGGGTCGTTGGGATGTTAATCTTCTTTGTAATGCTCGGCCTTGGTTTCACAGGATACTTGCTCCCGTGGGATAACAAAGCATACTTTGCTACCAAAGTCGGTATGGAGATTGCGGATACGGTTCCTTACATAGGACCTTATTTAAAAGAATTGATGCAAGGTGGCACGATCGTAGGTGCCCAGACTTTGACGCGATTCTTTGCCATCCACGTCTTCTTCCTGCCGGCAGGACTGTTAGCCTTGTTGGGCGCGCACTTCTTTATGATTCGCCGTCAAGGTATTTCCGGACCGCTATAAGAAAGGAGGAACCAAGATGGCACACGGACATTCATCCAAAGAAAAAGTCGTGTATGTTGGCGACTCCCGCGTAAAGAAAAGAAGTTATAATCCGGAACAACCGGATTACACGACTTATCCTGGCAAGTCGGAAGCATTCATTCCTAACTTCCTGCTAAAGGAATGGATGGTAGGAGTCGTGGCGTTGGTAGCTTTTCTCGTACTAACGATTTCCGAGCCGCCTCCGTTAGGTTATCCAGCAAATCCAAACAACACAGGATTTGTTCCGATTCCAGACTGGTACTTCCTGTTCCTGTATCAATTACTGAAGTATCCATATGCCTCCGGTTCCTACGTTGTGATTGGCACTGTACTGATACCGGCCATTATGTTCGGTGGACTGGTTATGGCTCCTTTCCTCGATTCAGGTAAAGAGCGTCGTTTCTACAGACGCCCAATCGCTTCCTCCTTGATGTTTGTATCTCTGCTCGCGGTTATTTATTTAACCAAGGTTGCTTGGAACGGATATGAACACGAGTTAAAAGAGCTTAACATCATTCCAGAGCATATTGAGCGTGAAGAGAAAGCTCGCGAGGCAGCAGCGGCTGGCAAACCGACCGGTCAAGCCAAGCCTGGAGGCAAGGAGATTGCGATTGTGGACAAAGATGATCCTGCAATGGCATCCTTTAAGAAGGCGACATGTGTGGCGTGCCACGGTGCTGACTTGAAAGGCGCAAGCGCTCCAAGCCTACGTGGAATTGGGGATGCGCTTTCAAAAGATGAGATTTTGAAAATCATCCATGAGGGCAAGGGTGATGGCAAGATGCCAGCAATGTATGATACGGCAATTGGTGCGGGTCTTACAGATCAGGACATCGATCACCTAGCAGAATGGCTTGCGAAACAGAAAGCAGCAGAGTAAACTATAGTTAGGAACAACCTGATCGTTATTGACGGTCAGGTTTTGTTTGTTCATACAGCTGATTTACAGCTTTTTTTGGATGTATGTTGTACCATTTATGTCACTGGTCCAGTAACTTTTTGTTTTATTAATCTGGGAGGCTGTGGTATTCGTTGAAGGTGTCAATGTTATGGAGTCGCTATTTTTTGAAGCAGAGATGGGTGCTATGGTCGTTATTTTTGACCAACTCGTTGGGAACCATTTACGGCTATTACTGGTACAAATATCAATTGGTGGATACTTGGGAGCACTCTCCGAAATGGCAAATTGTATTTGTACCAGACAGTCCGACAGCAAGTTTGTTTTTTTCATTAGCTCTGTTGTTTTTGCTATTTCCGATGAAGAAACAGAAAAGATGGCTGAGTGCGATCCGTGTCGTAATCGAAGCTTTAGCAGTAGTAACTTCTATTAAATATGGGATATGGGCTTGTGCGATGATATTGGCGGGTGCCTATCAGGGTGAGCCGTTGATTTGGCAGGATTGGATGTTAATAAGCTCTCACTTAGCGATGGCCATAGAAGCTGTTTTGTTTGTACGTCTATTTCGCTTTGCTGGCATTAGTCTTTGTCTTGCAGCAGCCTGGACATGGTTGAATGATTATGTGGATTATAAATATGATGTTTACCCCTATTTGCCACAAGCGTTATGGGATGACGTATCTGCAGTATCGACTTTTACAATTATATTAACGGGTGTAAGTGTAGTTACTGCAGGCATAGCTTATTATTATCGTCTGAGACAAGAACGCATGATGAGCGGCAGCTCGAATAAGCTGAATGTGAAATTGTAAAGGTATTCAATCGTTGCTGTAATTCAGCTTTGCTATTTATTGAAGAAATGCGGAATTACACCGTACGAGCTGTTCTAAATTCAGACATCGCCCCATAGGTTAGTCATGGAGGGATGTCCATGCACCGTTACAGGATTGTGAGTGTCCTATTGGCTTTGATCATGCTAATCTTCACCAGCCCACTCCTTCATGCGTTAAATGAAACGGTCGAGGAGTCGAAAGAGCAGAATATGCACCAAGGATGGAGGGAGGTTGACACCTCCACGGAACGTTTATACCGAAAAGTCGCTTCCGGTGATGTATCGGGAGCTTTGCATACGGTAAAAAAATTGGAACTGGTCCTTGCGTCTCCGGGATTGTTTGACAGCATGACTGCTGAGCAAATTAAAGCTATTACGGAAACGTATGTGGATATGAAGCGTGAACTTCATGCTGCTTCCATTAACGAAAAAGAGTTATCACATGCTGCAGCTAAGTTTAAATTGGCAGTAGATGCGATCACACATCCTAACCGATCGATGTGGCTTCAGTATGAACAAGTGCTGCGAGATGATCTGGAACAGATGGTTCAAGCGGGGACTAAGCAGCAGTGGGAACAAGCTAGTCGCCTCTGGTTAGAGCATACGGATCGGATAATGCCCGCAGTGGCTATACAAAGGTCCGTGCAGACAGTTGAGATGTTAAAGTCTATCAATGTACTGGTCATGAAGATTAATGATTCACCAGCATCGAGAGATCAGGCTCGAAGAGCTTTACAAGATTATGAGCCTATGCTGATGAAGGCGTTGTTTGGCCACGCGAAAGATAGCCCTGCATTTGCTAACGTAGCTGAGGATCAAATTCCATTACGGGTTGTGATGTGGTTAGCTTGTATAGTAACAGTGACCTTGGCATATGTTGCCTATCAGAAATACCGTTATCAAGAACATCACATCCATGCAGGCCCATGGAATAAATCGAGTTAGTTAATGAACGAGACAAACGATATTCTCTTATCGTTCTAAAAGAAAAGGTCGGCAGTTCACGTCTAGTGACGAGTACTGCCGACCTTTTCTAATAACCTGCCTGTTATTCTTCTTTAAAGCCTTCACCAAGCACATCATGTACATCTCCGACAACGATAAACGCCCTCGGATCCACAGTCTTCACGATGGACTTTAGTCTTCTCATCTCATGACGGGCAACGACACAATACACCATCTGCTTGTCCTGTCGGGAATAATAGCCTATAGCAGGAATCAAGGTAACGCCGCGTTCCAATTCCGATGTAATTAGCTTGCCAATCTCGTCGGGATGGTCAGTAATAATGGTAAACGACTTGGCTGCGTAAGCACCTTCCTGGATGAAGTCAATCATCTTTGATGCAATAAATACAGCTACAAGTGTATATAATATTTTCTCTTTAGGTATGTAAAACAATGCTGCACCTATGATAAATACGTCTAGTATTAAAATAAATTGACCCATGCTGATATGAAACTTGCGATTGGCAATGCGTGCTAATATGTCTACACCACCAGTTGTGCCCCCAAAACGGAATACGATGCCTAATCCGGTTCCTAGTGTAACGCCAGCATATAATGTAGCCAGAATAAAGTCATGTTCCGTTTGGAAGGGGACGATCCATTGTCTGGATACGGCTAATTCGAACAGCCACAAAAAGAAAGTAAGGGACAGGACACCAAAAATGCTATAAATCATTTGAACTTTGCCAAGTGATCGCCAACCGACTAGAAATAAAGGAATGTTAATAACGAGGGTGGAAAGTGCAGGATTGATCTCTGCGGCATATTTGAGCAGGACGGTTATACCCGTAACGCCGCCTTCCATAAGCTGATTCGGGATAATAAAGTAGAGCAGACCGAAGGCGTAAATGGCAGTTCCAATCATGATCGGAAGGAATGTATGCCATACCCTATTCAGAAACGTGGATGTCATATATCGCTGTTCTCCTTGTGTCAAAATGCTTAACCTTCCTTAGTATATCGAAATGATGTGAGGATAAAAAGCATTTGTTTTCCATGATGCTTTACGATAACATAGAAGCTAAATACAGCCTACATAATTGTACAAGTAGAAGAAGGAGATGGCATGACAGAACAAGAACGCAGAGCCATCTTGGACACGCTGCGCAGCAAGCCTTTAGCCGATATGCAGCATGAGGTGGAACAATATATTTCTCAGTTTAAAGAAGGGTACTTCAGTCCACTGTCCATGCTAGCCAGGCTGCTTGAAGAAGCTGGCGAATTGGCACGTGAAGTAAACCATTTACATGGAGAAAAACCTAAGAAAGCAACAGAAGCCGATAACTCCATTGAGAATGAACTGGGTGATCTTCTGTTTATTTTATTATGCTTTGCAAATTCACTAGGCATTGACTTAACGAAAGCACATGATGAGGTCATGCATAAGTTCAATACACGCGATAAACATCGTTGGACACGTATTGACGGCGAGCAAAGCTCGGAAGGGGAAGATTAATCAGCATGGAACGTATACGAGTAGCAGTAGCCGGAGCAGGCGGACGAATGGGACGAGAAGTGGTTAAGATGGTACTTGAGGATGACTCATTGGAATTGGCGGCAGCAATTGCTACAACAACAGGACCAGTAGATGCAGCATCGTTGGTGGGCCTGCCATCGTGCGGCGTCACGGTAACCAATGATCTTTCCGCTGCACTAGCGGACAGCAAGCCCGATGTGCTCGTTGATTTTACGACGCCAAGTACAGTGATGCAGCATACATCGTTAGCTATTCAGCACGGAGTAAGGCCTGTAATTGGAACGACGGGATTTACCCCAGAGCAGATTGAGGAACTGCAAGCCATGTGCAAAGAAAAGGAACTTGGTGGGTTAATTGCACCTAATTTCTCAATAGGCGCGATATTAATGATGCGTTTTGCCCAACAAGCAGCTAAGTACTTCCCTGATCTGGAAATTATTGAATACCATGGTGATCAGAAGCTGGATGCTCCATCGGGTACAGCTGTGAAGACAGCAGAGCTTGTTGCACAGGTGCGTGCTGAACATAAGCAGGGCAATCCGAACGAAGAAGAGAAGATTGAAGGCGCTCGTGGGGGCTATTATAATGGATTCCGTATCCATAGTGTGCGCCTGCCGGGAATCTTTGCGCAGCAGGAAGTAATATTTGGCGGCAATGGACAGACGTTAAAGATTCGCCATGATTCCTACGAGCGTTCAGGCTACATGCCAGGTGTGAATGTTGCTGTTAAGAAAGTGATGCAATTGGACCAGCTTGTTTATGGTTTTGAGCATCTTTTGGATGACTAATAGACATGATGATATCATCGACCTACGATTTTCAGCAATAGAACATACATTTAACGGGATAGATGATGGAGGGGTAGACTTATGCTGAATATTGCTTTTATTGCACACGATCGTAAAAAATCAGAAATTGTTAACTTTGTAATTGCTTATGAAAAAGTATTTGAGGGTCACAAGTTATTTTCGACAGGAACAACAGGGCTGCGAATTATGGAGCAGACAAGCCTTGATATTACAAGATTTAAATCGGGACCGTTAGGTGGAGATCAGCAGATTGGCGCCTTAGTTGCAGACAATGAAATGGATTTAATCGTCTTCTTGCGTGATCCGTTGATGGCACAGCCTCATGAACCGGACATCATCGCGCTTTTGCGTTTGTGTGATGTACAAGGCATTCCAGTGGCCACCAATATTGCAACAGCTGAAATTCTTGTTAAAGCGTTGGAACGCGGAGATTTTGCATGGCGTGAATTGCAGCACAAATACAAGCCGGGAGTCGATGAATCCTAATGGAACATGTGGACATTCTTGCCTTTGGCGCACATCCTGACGATGTCGAGATCGGGATGGCTGGCACACTCGCCAAACACCAGCTCGCTGGATATCGAACGGTGATCTGTGATCTTACCTATGCGGAGATGTCCTCTAATGGTACCGTAGAGAAACGACAGCAGGAAGCAGGCGTTGCCAGTGAAGTGCTTCAGTTGTTCGCGCGGGAAACGATCGGATTGCCCGACCGTGGTCTTCAACTGGTGGATGAGCATATTCAGGCGGTTGTTCGCATGATACGCCGTTATCGCCCGCGAATTGTATTTGCACCTTATTGGGAAGACCGGCATCCTGATCATGTCATGTGCAGTCGAATTGTACAGGAAGCTGTGTTTAATGCCAAGCTGAGACGTTATATGCCTGATATAGAAGCCCATCTTGTTGACCAGGTTTATTATTATTTTATTAATGATATTGCACCTGCAGATCTAATTGTTGATGTATCGGATGTATACGATCACAAACGCAGTGCACTACTGGCTTATGAGTCACAATTTACGGCACCATCGGCTCAGACTGACATTGTATCTACTCCACTGAATCAAGGATATGTAGAACGAGTGGAAGCTCGTGATTCATTGCTTGGTCAAGGCAGAGGGATGACACAAGCGGAAGCATTTATTCATAAAGGGCCATACGCTGTGCATTTATTCTAATACCGTCAAGTTATGACTTCATATAGGAAGATGACAGCGCTTGAATAGAGGAGGGGAACGGGTTGAGCGAAGGTTTGAAAATTGGAATAACGTGTTATCCGTCCCTCGGCGGGTCTGGAGTTGTTGCGACAGAGCTAGGCAAGTTGTTAGCAGAGCGCGGTCATCAAATCCATTTTATAACACACAATATTCCGTTTCGTTTAGGTTCTAAATTTCAAAAGAATATACAGTATCACGAAGTAGATGTAAATGATTATTATGTATTCCGATACCCGCCATATGATTTGTCATTAGCGAGCAAGATGGCGCAAGTCGCCAACATTCAGCAGCTTGATTTGCTGCATGTTCATTACGCGGTACCACATGCGGTATGTGCCTATCTTGCCAAGCAAATGGCACATCCGGATCTTAAGGTCGTGACGACGTTACATGGCACGGACATCACGGTGCTGGCACAGGATGAGTCGCTGAAAGACATGATACGGTTTGCTATTAACCAGAGTGATGCTGTAACAGCTGTATCACAGGATTTAATTAAGCAGACGAGAGAAATGCTTGATATTAATCGAGATATCGACCTGACTTACAACTTTATTGACAAAAGGGTATATTATCCTCGCGATATTGCGCATTTGCGTTCAGAATTTGCTTATCCCCATGAGAAAATATTGATGCATATCTCCAACTTCCGTCCTGTGAAGCGGGTAAGTGATGTAGTGGAAGTGTTTGCGAAAGTGCATGAGCACGTTCCTTCAAGACTCGTCTTTGTAGGAGAAGGTCCCGATATGCCTAAAGTTCAATGCATGATTCGTAACATGGGCTTGGAGGATCGTGTTCATTTTCTGGGCAAGCAGGATGAGATTGCACAAGTCATCTCATTGGCTGACGTCTTGCTGCTGCCGTCAGAGAAGGAAAGCTTCGGTTTAGTTGCACTTGAGGCGATGGCTTGTGGCGTTCCGACAATTGGCTCAGAAGCTGGGGGCATTCCCGAATTGGTAACCCATGGTGAAACGGGATACTTGGCTCCTGTTGGGGATACAGACAAAATGGCGGAACATGCGGTACAACTGCTAAGCAATGAGTCCCTAGCGGCACAGATGAGAGAAGCTTGCTTGCATCGTGCGCGCCATGTATTCTGTAACGATCTTATAACGTGGGAATATGAAAAAATATATTATCGAGTACTCAATCGCGAAGTGATGAATGCGAAGCCTTCTTGCTAATCCATCGCTTTACGAGGACTGATGGATTAGGAGTTTATATATGAAGCTGCAATTGCAAGGTCCTTTATGGAAAGAAGCACAGGCCGTTATTTGTCGTCTGGATGAGAGTGGATACTCTGCTTATATGGTAGGCGGCTGCGTACGAGATACACTTCTTGGACGTCCGATTCATGATGTAGATATTGCGACCTCTGCCTTGCCGGATGAAGTGGCAGCGTTATTTGATAGAGTCATTCCCACTGGCATCGCACACGGCACGGTGACTGTATTAATGGGGGAACATACATACGAAGTAACAACTTTTCGTAGAGAATCGGCTTATGCTGATTATCGCAGGCCCGAGCATGTGGAGTATATTACAGATTTAACAGAAGATTTGGAGCGACGTGACTTTACAATAAATGCAATGGCACTTGCGGCTGACGGCTCCATCATAGATCCGTTCGGCGGACAACAGGATCTGATAAGTAGAAACATTCGCTGTGTAGGCTCTGCTCGTGAACGTCTCAAGGAAGATGCGCTGCGCATGCTGAGAGGGATTCGTTTTGCGTCTGTGCTAAATATGAGAATGGCAAAAAGTACGTGGCGTGCAATTCGGGAAACTCGTAGTAAGCTGAAGCACATTGCTATGGAGCGAATACGTGATGAACTATGGAAGCTGCTTGCAGGTCCGTACCCAGCTCGAGGATGGGCAATGGTGGTCCGCAGCGGTGTGTTGGCATATGTTAAGGAGCCTGTAGGATACTTAGCTGCGGGGCTATGTGAAGCTCGATCAGACAGCTTTAAGGGTAAAGCTGCTGCAAATGATATCGATCTGACCGTGATCGAGTCAGGGGCTCATGATCAGGCTGCTTCTTTACAGCAGCCGTCTTCTATATGGAACGCGCTCGGGCAAGTCACTACACCCGAGCTGCGTATGGCTGTGCTTGCGCTTTCGCACCGCGCAAGCTTAGAAGAGGCGGCGCAGGTGCTGGCTGCGCTGCGCCTGTCCGGTGCGCAGCAGGACGCCATATTAGGCGTCCTGCACGCGCACGCGCTGCTCGCGCAGGCGGCAATACCGTCTGCCGCCTGCGCGAACGTCTCCGCCGCAGAGGACGGCGCTGCCGCTCTGCGGCGGGCTGTCGCGCAAGCCGTGCTCGCCTATGGCGAGACGGCTGTGCGCGGAGCACTCGCGTGCGGCCGCGCATGGCTTGCGGCAAGCGATTCAATAGCCACGCAGCGCGTGGACGATTGTGCCGCGCCAAAGATTAATGAACTTCCACCGCAGGCTTTGGTGGATGCGGACGTAACGGCACGAATAGGCGGCTCTGCCAACTCAAGCAGCAATAAAGAGCTGACGCTGCCAATGACAAGCGGCAGTTGCTCGGATACTCAGCCGACTGGGTCAGGCATAATGCTGTGGAAGATGCTGCTCAATGAAGGTGACAGATGGATTCACGATTTGCCTGTGCGCCAGCTTAAGGATTTGGCGATAAGCGGCAAAGATGTGTTAAAAAAGATAGATCGGCCGGCCGGACCATGGGTTAGAGCATGTTTGGAAGGCATTTGGCTTGATGTGGCATTGGGCATCGTAGATAACAACGTTTACATGCTGCAACAACATTTAGAAAGAAAGTGGGGGGCATCGTGAACGAACGTTTGTTGGCTTGGTTTCAAGCGCACCCAAATGAGTTTGTATCCGGCGAAGAAATAAGCCGAGAATTAAATATTTCGCGAACTGCCGTCTGGAAGCATATTAATCGGCTTCGTGCGAAGGGATTCGAATTTGAAGCCGTGCCGAAGTTGGGCTATCGACTTTTACAGCAGCCAACACGTCTGGATGAAATCTCACTCCTTACACAATTGAAGACACAAACGTTAGGCCGTCAGATTCGTATTGTGGGCCGGACGGAGTCGACTCAGAACGAGGCGCTGAAATGGGCGGAAAATGGTGCGCGGGAAGGTGCGCTTGTCATTGCTGAAGAGCAGACTGGCGGAAGAGGACGACGAGGCCGTATCTGGCATTCGCCTCCTGGTAAAGGCATATGGATGAGTATGGTGCTGACGCCCCGTATCCCCTTGCATTTTACCCCACACTTAACGTTGTTAACAGCTGTAGCGATATGTAGAGCGATCAAACGGATTGTACCTGTACCGGTCGGCATTAAATGGCCTAACGATTTACTTATTCATGAGCGTAAAGTATGCGGGATATTGCTGGAATCGCAAGCAGAAGATGAGCGCTTAGTTCGTGTTATTGCTGGCATCGGTATTAGTGTGAACTTGGATGAACAAGACTATCCAGATAACTTGCGTCATATTGCTACATCCCTAAAGCGTGAATACGGCCAAGAAATAGACCGAGCTACACTGCTGGCCGAGATTTGTCTGGAATTAGAGCAATTGTACAAGCTTTATGAGGAGCAGGGGTTCGGGCCAATACGTACATTATGGGAAGCGCAAAGTGTCACGATCGGTCGTGAGGTATCGGTAGCAACACCTTATGGGGATGTGACGGGAACTGCACAAGGATTAGATGAATCTGGTGCGCTTGTTCTGCTTGGGCAGGACGGACAGTATCGGAAAGTGTTTTCAGGGGATGTTCATTTCACTAGTGAAGGAACCACTTTCTAATTTGATTAATAAATGTAAGTCATGGGTACACTCGAGGATTTACTTCGATTACATATTTGATTATACTACCTATGTAGGCGATATCCGTTCGGAATCGCACTCGCAAAGCAAAGGAACTGTGCTGACAAGTACATATCCTTGTTGTGCTGCATATTTCTGCTCTGAGCCGAAGGGACCGAGACAGAGAGACGTCGCATGCGACCTCTTTTTTGCTTTGGGACCTTTTTAGTGGAAACGCTAAAAGGTTTTTTTGTTTTGCGCAAACTAAAAAGAGAATCGATAAGGAGATGAGTTAGGATGAAAGTGAAACAACCTCTAAGTATCGTAAAAATGAAACAAATGAAGGTGAATCAGGACCCGATCACCATGATGACGGCGTATGATTATCCCTCTGCAGCCCTCGTAGAAGAAGCCGACATGGATATCATTCTGGTTGGCGACTCTTTGGGCAACGTCGTACTTGGTTACGACTCAACACTTCCCGTGACCATTGACGATATGGTCTATCATACGAGAGCGGTTCGCAGGGGAGCGCCTCATACATTTATTGTGGCAGATATGCCTTTTATGACCTATCACAGCTCGGTTAGTGAGACGATGAAGGACGTGCGGCGCTTAATGCAGGAAGGTCATGCCAATGCAGTTAAGATGGAAGGCGGTTCCGAGATTGCATTGATGGTTGACGCTTGCGTGAAAGCGGGTGTACCTGTGCTTGGTCATATTGGACTGACGCCGCAATCGGTACATCAACTTGGCGGTTATCGTGTTCAGGGCAAGACGCCAGAAGACGCAGCCCGTCTCTTGGACGACGCTTTAACTTTAGAAAGAGCGGGTGCTTTTGCTGTCGTCTTGGAGCTTGTGACGGATCAAGTCGCGGCTTATATTAGTGAACGATTATCGATCCCAACCATCGGCATTGGAGCAGGAGCATCTTGTGATGGACAAGTGCTTGTATTCCACGATGTGTTAAAATATACACCGGCTTATCGGGAAAAACGATTCGTCAAGACTTACGCGGATATTGGTACGACCATTCGGGAGAGCATGAAGACCTATGTTAAGGATGTAAAGCAGCGTTCGTTCCCGGCTGAAGCTCACGCTTTTCATGCGGATGATGTGGTACTTGACAGCTTGTATGGACATGGAAAGGTGGAGTAATCGTTGTTAGTAGTTAGAACGATTGCGGAACTCAGAACCGCAATTAAAGAATATAGGTACAAGCAAAGAAATTGTACAGTCGGATTTGTACCGACAATGGGATATTTGCATAATGGACATGCAAGTTTGATGAGGCGTTCCGCAGCAGAGAACGAGGTATCTGTGCTTAGCATTTTTGTTAACCCGATCCAATTCGGGCCAAATGAAGACCTTGACCGATATCCACGGGATGAGCAGCGTGACTTGGCGTTAGCAGAGTTATGTGGAATCGATATTGTGTTTCTGCCGTCGGTAGAGATGATGTATCCTCAGGAGACCAAGACTAAGGTTGTTGTCGCACAGATGACGGCTTCACTTTGTGGGGCATCCCGACCAGGACACTTTGATGGAGTTACAACAGTCGTTTCGAAGCTGTTCCATATGGTGCAGCCTGACCGAGCTTACTTTGGGATGAAGGATGCCCAACAGATTGCTGTGCTGCAGCAGATGGTATACGACTTGAATATGGACGTTGAACTGGTGCCATGCCCAATCGTAAGAGAAGAAGACGGACTTGCACTTAGCTCGCGTAATGTTTACTTGTCCGAGGATGAGCGAGCGCAGGCGCTTGTGTTATCTCAATCTTTGCGTCTTGTCTCGGAGTGGCTTGCAGTTGAGCCAACGGTGACAGCTGGTGCATTGGCGGACCGTATTCGAACGTATATCAACGGTTCACCACTAGCTGAGATTGAATATGTGGAAGTGGTGGCGTTCCCTTCCTTACAGCCATTAACAGCAGCACTACCGATGAGTGAGCGTACGACAGATGTACTAATTGCATTGGCAGTTCGATTCGGTGCGACCCGATTAATTGATAATCGATTGCTTCAAGCTGCAGAAGAGGAGTGAGCCGTTTGTTTCGCGAAATGATGAAATCTAAAATTCACCGTGCTACGGTGACTGAGGCTAATTTAAATTACGTAGGCAGCATTACAATTGATGAGCAGTTGATGGAACTGGCGGATATTTTGCCGAATGAAAAAGTTCAGATCGTCAATAATAACAATGGTGCGCGTCTGGAAACGTATGTGATTACAGGTGAACGTCATTCTGGCGTTATCTGTCTGAATGGCGCTGCTGCCCGACTCGTTCAACCCGGTGATAATGTCATTATTATTTCTTATGCGGGGATGAATGATGAGGAAGCACGTCAATATCAGCCTAAAGTTGTATTTGTGGATGAACGTAACCAGCCTGTTGAGCTTGCACATGTAGAAGTACACGCTACCATCCGTTAGTATTCAAGCGCAGAACGAGCAAGTACCGGTAAAGCTGTTGGATCGTTGGAGCATCGCATGAAACGTGAACGATTAACACACAATGAACATGAGCCGTACAATCATGCACAGCATCACATTGTAAAGGTGGGATGAAGTTGTGTTGCAGCACATGTTCGCGACGATGAACGAATTGTTGGATGAGATTATCCAGCAGTATCCTTCGGCAGAAGGGACAACCAAGCAGGAACTGGAACACCAGATGTCTCTGCTGCGTTCCATGAGTGACCACATAGTTGAGGAATGGCTCCGTTTTGAAGAAAAGCTGGCTCTCGTTCGAGCTGAACGGAGCGCGGGCAATCAAGTACCTGCCACAGTGTCGAATCAGAATCCGCCAAGCGAGGACTCCGAGCTTCCGGATTACAATGATCCACTGCAGTACGGGCAAGGTTACTTTACGCTTCGTATGTATGAACAAGCCTCCAGACATCTGGAACAAGCGATATCCAGACATCCGGACAAGTTAATTGCACGAGTATATCTGGGCTTATCGTATTTGCATCTTGGTCGCAATCAAGAGGCTTGCCGTCATTTTCATTTTATTATCCCTTTGACGGAAGATGCAAAGCTAAAAGCGTTGGCATATAACGCTCTTGGCTGTATACAAGCGCTTCACCGCAATACCGAAAAGGCGCAGCATTATTTTCAGAAGGCACATTTTGCCGATCCGACAATTCCGGAACCGATTGCCAATTTGAAGGTATGCATCCATAATCACGGCGTACTTCAATATGGAGAGAAGCGGATGGCGCACATGTCGTAACGATGGAATGAAGCGTATAGATGTCCACAAGCATTCGTTCTAGACTGCATCATACACATGGAGAGGGGAACATCTTTTCGTAGATGTTGCCCTCTCCTCATTTTCAAACGACTGAACATCTGTTATTCTTAAAACAGAAATGGTGAGAGGAATTGTTAGGGATGAGATTTGCCGTATTGGATTTTGAGACTACGGGTAATCAACCGGGAGATGAAATTATCCAAATTGGACTCGTTATTCTCGGAGCTAATTTGCAGGTGGAACAGGAATATCATACCCTTGTGAAGCCTACAATCCCGATACCCGAATTTATTACACAATTAACGGGCATTAGCGAAGAGATGGTGAAAGAAGCACCTGATCTGGATGAAGCAATGACTGGGATGGTACCGTTATTAAATGATGTTGTGCTTGTTGGACATCATGTTGCTTTTGATTATCAGTACTTAAGACAAGCGCTAGAACATACAGGTTACCTACCCTTTACGGGTAGAATCCTCGATACGATAGAATTGCTGCGCATTTTATTTCCTTCCTTGACTTCTTATCAGTTAGGATCGGTTGCCCAAGCATTTAATATTACCCATGAACGTCCTCATCAAGCAGACAGTGATGCACTTGCGACCGCGGATATTTTTATTCGTTGCCTACAGGCTGTAGATGATTTACCATTGCTAACGCTTCAGCGGATTGTGGACTTATTTGGCTCTGACGAGAAGGATCTGGGCTGGCTGTTATATACGAAGCTGGTAGAACGCGAGCAAGATGCGGTACGGCTCAGCGAGGAGGGGGATGTATCGGCATATCGCCAGCTTGCATTTAAGCTGGGGGAGTGGACACATGTGCTTCCACCTCGTGAAGGAATGGATCAACCTGCTTTGGAAGGAAGCTCGTTTACACAATTTCTGGACGAAGTGAAATCTAATCTGAAAGAAAGATTAAGTAATTACGAACCGCGCGAAGCTCAAGAACAGATGTTCCAAGAGGTGATGGACAGCCTTGATCATGATCGGCATCTGTTGATTGAAGCAGGAACGGGTACAGGCAAGTCGCTTGGCTACTTGCTGCCTTCCATTTATTATAGCGTTAAGCACGATAAGAAAGTGATTGTTAGCACACACACGATTAATCTGCAGGAGCAGTTAAGACAACGCGATTTGCCGCTTCTGGAGCAGATATTGCCTGTTCCATTTAAAGCCACGATTCTTAAAGGACGCAGCCACTATTTGTGTTTGAGAAAATTTGAACATAAAATAAACTATAAAGAGTTTGTGCACGTCAAGGACGATATTTTGACTGCGGCACAGATGATCGTCTGGTTAAGTCAGACGGAGCATGGCGATGATGAAGAACTGCATCTGATTCAAAAGGGGCCGGAATTCTGGGATACTGTCGCGAGTGACAGCGATTCGTGCTTGAACCGGGCTTGTCCTTGGTTTAGAAGGTGTTTCTATCACCGGGCTAAGAATGATGCCAACATGTCGGATGTTATCATTACGAATCACTCTTTGTTGTTCACTGACGTGATCGCAGAGCATCGACTGCTGCCTGCCTATGAACACCTGGTCATTGATGAAGCGCATCATTTTGAAGAGACAGCAGGGAAGCATCTTGGTCTTCACTTGCAATACTTTTCACTAATTCATCCCCTTATTCGATTGTTTAAGGACAGCAAGAACGGGGCGCTTATTCTTCTACAGATGCGTTTGCGTCTATCAGGCAACGAGAAAGCGATGATTTGGGCTGAGGGCATTGAGAAGCTGCTCACTCAGCTTGCGGATGTACGAGAAGTGTGGGATCGGATGAACGATGCATTGTTCCAACTAATGCCACCGCCTGAAGCGGGTCAGGCGGAAGCAGGGCAATCCGTACTGAGGCTGCAGTCACAATCACGGCCAGAGTCTTGGAGCGGTGTAACTGAGTTGGAAGAAGATGTGCATGTACGTTTAAGTGACATCGTTCGAACGGGTGAGAAGTTGGTCAATGAGTGGAAAGATGTTGATGATGAAGAACTGCAAGCCGTTGTTGTTGATGTTACAGGGCTATTTAAAGATTTAGCTGAAGTCAGAGATGAATTCAGGCAATTTATGAAGGGTACGGAACCTGATACTGTTTATTGGATGGAAGGCAACATGCAGTACCGTCATAAATCAATGCAGATGTACGGCGTGCCAGTTGACGTAAGCGAAGCTTTAAATCGTTATTTCTTCGAACCGAAGAAAAGCATTATTTTAACATCGGCGACATTATCTGTTGACAAGTCGTTCCAGTTCGTGGAAGAACAGATTGGTTTGAAGGAAGCTGCACGGGATGGTAGGCTGCACAGCGTGATTTTACCTTCTCCATTTAATTACCGAGAACAAGCACTGGTTGTTATTCCGCGAGATTTTCCTACTGTTAAAGGTTCAGGTGACCCGCTATTTAACAGCAAGCTGGCTCAATCGATAGGGGATATTGCCAAAGTAACCCGCGGCCGCATGCTCGTACTCTTTACATCTTATCGCATGCTCAAAGATGTTTATGAACAGCTCAAAGATTCGCTAGCGCCGCATGGAATTCAAGTGCTGGGACAAGGGATGGATAGCGGCAACCGGAGTAAGCTGACTCGAAGATTTCAGGAGCAGACGTCTTCTGTGCTGCTGGGTACAAGCAGCTTCTGGGAGGGTGTAGATATTCCTGGTGATGCACTTACTTGCCTCGCTATTGTTCGATTGCCGTTCCAGCCGCCGAATCATCCGCTTGTAGAAGCGAAGTCGGATCGCCTGAAAAGACAGAAGCAAAACCCGTTTCGCAAGCTGTCTATACCGCAAGCCGTCATTCGATTTAAGCAGGGATTTGGACGTTTGGTACGTACAACTCGGGATAAAGGAATCGTCATCATTTATGATACGCGTGTAATTGAGACAAGTTATGGCAAGCATTTCTTATACTCGCTGCCAGGTCCGAAGATGGAACATATGGCGACGGATCAACTAGTGCCTCGGATCGAAACCTGGTTAGAAGATAACGAAACGATAGACAATAACAGCTAAGAACTCTACAACTGTATTTAACTATCGAGAGGGGGCTCTATCGATGAAGACGTTAAAAATATCAGAAGCAGTCGTTCGTCGACTACCGATTTACCTGCGCCATCTGTTGGAATTAAAGCAACGTGAGGTTCTGACTGTATCCTCGCAGGATCTTGGGCAGAAGCTGGATTTGAATCCGGCTCAGATTCGCAAAGATTTGGCTTATTTCGGAGATTTCGGACGCAAAGGGATCGGCTATGACGTGTCGTATTTGATTGAGCAGATCAAGCATATTCTAAAGCTGGATCAGAAAGTGCACGTTGGTTTGGTTGGTGCTGGTAAGCTAGGACATGCCTTATGTAATTACACGGTATATTTGAATGATAACATGAAGATTGTAGCCGTATTTGATGCGCAGCCTTCCAAAATAAATACGACTATTAACAATCTACGCGTTCAACCGATGGAAGAATTACAATCTACCGTGATCGAGAATCGTATCCGTATTGGGATAATTACTGTACCCGCACTGGAAGCACAGCAAGTCGCAGATCAATTCGTTCAGGCGGGAGTTGAGGCGATTTTGAACTTTGCACCTGTTATTTTAAAAGTTCCAGCGCATATCCGTGTGCATACGGCTGACTTTACGACTGATCTGTTCAGCCTGGCGTATTATTTACAAGATGATGAAGAAGGAAAGGACACGGTGACACATGACGACAACATTAATCGTACGTAATGGCTTATTTGCACAATTGCAGCCAGATGCGACTAGTTCGACTCTCAAAGGATATATGGTAGTTGAAAATGGTCGGATCATGCATATTGGTGCAGATTTGCCTGAACAATATCATCAAGCCGATGCGCAAATTATTGATGGGAACGGGCTGTTCTTTATGCCTGGTCTTGTGAACACGCATGGGCATGCTGCCATGACGCTGCTTCGTGGTTATGGCGACGATATGGTGCTTCAAAGATGGCTGGAAGAGAAAATGTGGCCTATGGAAGGAAAGTTTACGGATCAGGATGTATACTGGGGCACTGCATTGGCTGTTCTGGAAATGTTAAAGGGCGGCACGACTACCTTTGTTGATATGTACGATCATATGAATGAAGTAGCAAAGGTAAGCGAGCAGGCGGGTATCCGTGCAGCACTGATGCGTGGTGCAATCGGCTTGTGCAGTGATGAGGTACAGCAGATGAAGCTGAATGAAGCGGTCCAATTCGCGAAAGATTGGAACGGTCAGGCGGAAGGGCGCATTACGACAATGCTAGCCCCTCATGCTCCTTATACGTGTCCACCAGCGTTTATAGAGAAATTCGTACAGGCAGCGCACGATATGGATTTGATGCTGCATACACATATGTCTGAGACACGAGCGGAAGTAGAGCAGAACGTCAAAGATTATGGCCTGCGTCCAGTAGCTCATCTCGAGAAATTGGGCTTCTTTAGCCGACCGTCCTTTGTAGCTCATGGTGTTCATTTGACAGATGAAGAAATTGAAGTGCTTGCACGTCATCATGTAGGTGTATCTCATAATCCAGCTAGCAACTTGAAGCTTGCGAGTGGGATTGCAAGAGTTGTAGATCTTCAACGCGCTGGAGTTAATGTATCCCTGGGAACGGACGGTGCGGCAAGCAACAACAACTTGGATATGTTCCAGGAAATGCGACTGGCAGCAATGATTCATAAAGGGGTATCGGGCGATCCAACGGCTGTTCCTGCCGCAGAGGCGATGCGTATGGCTACGATTAATGGTGCGCGTACAATCGGACTGCAAGATGTCGGACTGCTTGAAGTGGGTATGAAGGCAGATTTTGTTGCTGTGAACATTGACCAGCCTCATTTGCTGCCACATACCGATCTTGTATCGCACATGGTGTATTCAGCTTCAGGCCAAGATGTCAAACATGTATGGATTGACGGAAAACAAGTGGTCAAGGACGGCACATGTACGACGCTTGATGAAGAACAAATTCGCTATGAAGCTTCGCAATGCTTTGAAGGCTTGCTTAGCCGATAGACGGAGGAGGCGAAGATGGCCAGAACTCGAGCGAGGCGGCACAGCCGAATGAGGTTGTGGATATTAGCCGTATCTTTTGTAATCGTTTTGTTGGGATTTCTGACTGTTCGATATTTGATGTCGGTTAACGATATTGAGCATGCGAGGGAAGCAGAGATCATTCAGCGGGCGAATAAAGCAATTGCGCTGAAAGAAATTATTCATGTAGATAAGTCTGTATGGGATACCGTTTATTATATCGTAACAGGTAAAGATCAAGCCGATGCCGAACAAATGGTATGGGTAGGTGCTAAAGATACGGACCCTGTAACTGTGATGAAGGCAGCTGACGGTGTCTCAAAGGCTCAAGTAACCGAATTGCTTCAGACGGAATATGCAGGAATTCATATTGTACGTGTTATTCCAGGTGTGAAAGCTAACGATAAGGGCGAACAGACATTTGTATGGCAGGCGCAGGTACAACGTCCAGATGAAAATGGCATTAAACGATATTTCTATCATTTTTTTGACTTCAAGTCTGGTGCTAAGCTGGATGTATATGCAATGCCTAATCAATAATACCCTAGGGGCATAGCCCCTAGGGTATTATTATTTTGGACGACGTGGTCAGGATAATTAACCTATTTCAGCTGCCACAAAGCGGGCACATTGCTTGGCTCCCAACCAATTAAAGAGGTGTGAGGCTGGCGGCACTCATACACATTGCCATTGTAGCTAACTTTTGTACCGACGGTATATGCCGTGTTAGGTGCCCAAGCCGGAACAGTAGGAGTTGCGGTCGTTGTGGCGCTAATCGCATTGCTGTCTGCGGACACATTGCCCGCTGCGTCGAACGCACGAACAGTAAACGTGTAAGTAGTGCTGGCGCTCAAGCCTGTAACGACGTAACTAGTCGTTGTGCCCGATACGGTCGCGACTAAAGTTGTTCCTTGATATACACGATAACCAGCTACGCCGACATTGTCTGTGGATGCACTCCACATTAACGGTATGCTTGTAGCCGTCGTTGTGCCCATCACATGTAAGCCAGTAGGCACAGTTGGTGCTTGAGTATCTACTGGAACTGGTGGTGTGGTGACAGTGACTGCATTGCTAGCCGCAGATACATTGCCGGCAGCATCGACAGCTTTAACAGAGAATGTATAAGCTGTGTTGGAAGTAAGTCCGTTAACGGTGTAATTTAACGTCGATCCTGACACAACAGCAACAAGATTACTACCGTTATAGACGTTGTATCCTGTGACACCTACATTATCGGTAGACGCGTTCCAAGCCAACGATACAGAGGTAGATGTGCTGCCGGTAGAGTTAAGAGCGGCAGGAGCAGTTGGAGCTTGGGGATCAGTAGGGTTGTTGCCACCAAAGTTCACGTCAATGACATTGTAGAACGCATTTCCTGTATCCGCGATTTCCCATACTGCTAAGATGACATGATATCCCGAACGATCTGTAGGTACGTTGCACGTATCGGAGTAAGTAAATGGAGGACGCGCACCGCCATAATTCACAGAGCAGAATGGTGTAAGGTCAAAGGAAGCGCGAGTAAGGGCCGAATTAGGGTTCCAATTAGGCTTAGTAATGTAGTATTTCCAACTCGTTGTTGCATGCGCAGCTGTTAGCTTCCAATTAAAAGTAGTCTGTCCGCCGCTAATGTTGACTTTTGTCCAACGAGTAGCAGATTGCTCATCCAGCTTAGGGAATGCGCCGTTAGCGCTTGCGATCTTCCCATCCGCAGGGCCAGTGTTAGGGAAACCTTTAGGGGCTTCCAAACTTTGTGGCTCATAAATGATGGCACCGCAATCGGTGTTCTGTCCCAATTTGCATAAAGCGGCTCGGCTGGCAGGCCCCTCTATATAACCGTGTCCAAATGCTTTATCTGAAAAAAGTACCATACATATAGCAGCAATAAACATCACGCCACACGCAACAAAAAGCTTGGTCATCACTTGGTTCGGCAATCGAAGTTGATTCATATCATTAACCTCCTCTTATTTTGGCAAATGACAATCTATTAAATTCGATTCTAAGCTTCTGAAAATAGACGTTATAACCTCCTTTCATACATGTGTTCTTAAAGCGGTAACAAAAGATCTATCAGCAGCAAAGAACCCTCCTTTCTGAAGCTAGATTTATATAAACTCATATGAGCTCATATACGATGTGAGATCGGAAACATGATGTGAGTTGTCGATAAATCAGCTGGGAGTTGACGAGTCGCTAGCTTATAACTGGAGTGGTGTTCGTAAAGGATGTAGGCGGAAGAGGGAAGATGACTTGTCCTTATCATATCTTAAATTGTGAACGTTGTGTGAACTAAAGATTTTAACAAAATTTAATACATCATCATTTTTATTAATTGATACCGTATAAACTTTGCGGCTCTAACTAATTACCACTCTTCATTTGACTGCAATAATACGTATACGCATTGCTGAATAATGATTAGAACTAAAATCTCTATAAATTTTTAGGGGGATAACCGTTTTCATTTTATGGCAGGCATAATTGTTTTATGTATGTTCTGTAAATTAAATATTTGAAGAATTTGTTCAGCTTTGCATGATTAGTTAGCGCCTTACTCCGATCTGGGCAGTAATCCATGCAGTTAGAAGCCTAAAGAGAATAAAAACCTACACGTCAAAGGATTATTGCCCTGTTCGCTGCGGCAGTAACCCTTTGACATCGAATAGGTTGAGACGCCCGACTTAGAATCTTACATCGCTTTAGGCTTGTACGGACCTAATTGCTTATCCGAGAAGCTATGACACGAGTTTTTATCCTTTAGCCACATGTTACCTTTAATAATCAAAATATAGACAGCTATTAAAAAGTATATCGTGCCGAGAATCCAATCCGTCGTACTTACCAACTGTTGTGTCACGATATGATAGATATACCAGCCCCCAATAGGCAAATGAAATACGAGAACTGCAAATAAACCGGGATTATAGAGTGTTTTGGCTTTAATATTGGCGAAGATGCCGTGCCATATGAATTGGAAAAATCCCATAAAGATAGGAGCAAGTGCAAGCCAAATTACGTTTGGAAGCAAGATAGGAAGTAGATAAAATACATAAGCGATAATCAAATTAATAATCATGGCAGATTGTGTATTCAGCGGATAGTGGTCTGGATACTCGCTCTTAAAAATAACGACATTAAACAGTCCACCGAAGTAACCGGGCCATCGATACTCTTCATATTGGTGCACAAGGATAGCTACAAAGCTGAGCCACAAGATGACACTTATTTCGGACATGCTATTCCCATATACACCCAAGCCCACACATACGATAACTCCGATAAGCATACCTAGATCAGACCAGTATTTTCGCAAGAAGTTCATAGTATCGTTCTCCTCTGCATCTAGTGATTGTGGTTGTGAAAATAGCGTTCAAACAACAAATCAATCTGCTGCTCAGTTGGCCCCATGTTGACGCCAGCCCCGCCTTCAAGAATAGGCCTCATTAGAGCCGGCAGGAAAATCGCGCCGAACACTTGCATGAGCATTGTCATTAGCTGATCAGGCTGTTGTTCATCCGTCATTTCAGATAATACATGTTGCACCTTGTGAAAGCCGGTAGCCTGTAGAAACTCGCCATATTCAACCTGTGAGGTAAACATCTTGGTGCCCATGGCAATCGTACGCGCCACAAGTTCCGGATACTGTTGAATAACTTGTACATAATGGAGCAGAAACGACTTGAGTCGCTGCCCTGGAGTCAAAGTCAAGTCGTCCAGTAACACAAAAGACTCTTGAAACCCCGATAATAAATGCTTGATTACTTCATTAATAAGCTTGTCCTTAGAGCCAAAGTAATAATTAACAAGTGAAATGTTGGTATCGGATCTTGCCGCGATCTTGCGGATCGTGATGCTTTCGAAGCCGTCCTCTTTGATCATGTCGAGGGCAGCAGCTAAGATTTTAGCTTTTGTATCGTTGTTAGTGTCTGACTGGACCATAGGATACCTCCTTTTTGTGTATTAAACAATGTTTAAAACGTTGTTTAAATTGAGTTTAGCACTCTTTTTTTAACCCTGCAATAGGAGATTTGTTGTGTCTGTAGAAAATAAAGTATTAGACAGACCCTTGAAATTGAAGAAGCGAAAGCCATGGACAAGAAAATAAAGTCCTAGACTGTCGCTTTTTCATTGAACTAACGTTATCCAATTGTTGAACATCACATTAGTCTTTTGAATAGTAGTATTGTACCGCGCTGCTTGAAAGTGTTCTTCTTAAAGATAAGCGTCCCTACAGATCAAATAAAATTGTGAGCTAATCATTTACATCTTCCTTGCATTTTTCACTAGGTAGCTGCCATAACATGTTGTTTTCTTTATTTTTCTGCCCAAGCCTATTACAATTTCATAATTAAGGCTTTTAGTTCCTGTATTTTTTACATTAATCCTTAATAAATTTTTCAAAGGTGACTAATTATGATGTCGTTTGTTGACTTCAATCGTAATGAACTCCGGTAAATAGCTGGGGGTACATCCTTTTGTTACTATTTCATCTTTGTAAAGTCCCGTTTTCTCTCCAAGTTTAATACAACGTGCACGATTCTTTTCATCATAAACGCCTATCCAGCCTGCGGTGAAATTCATCGCCCATTGTACTTCCGGTTCTTCCTGCGTAATATTGGCTTCTAATGTAGATAGTAAGTCTGCGGTGTTATTAGGCGGTGCTTGTCCAGTCCATCTCAATCGCGCTTGATAATACCAGAAAGCTCGCCTATGAAGAGCAAAAGGGCTATTTTCCCATGACTCCATCAATGCAATTGTCTTCTTGTCTTTGGTGAGCTGATTAGCCATTAACCAATCCATTAAGTTATTTCGCTCATCAAAAGTATGAGTCTGCATATCCTTATCAAGCCTATTTAGCACTTCTAGTGAAAGAAGTTTTTTATCCATAATTAAGATTGCTAAAAGTCTAGGCAAAAACTCTTCGGTTGACCAAAGTTCCATAGCTAGTTCGTGATCTTTTTTAATGTCCTTTGCGATTTTTCGTAAGTCGCCTAGCTTCGTTTTACTATTGATCTGAGGTAGAATGTTTTCTGCCTTTGAAGAACGTTTTATTTCTGTACCTTTATTTTCATTCATTTTATACAACTCCTTTATTAAACCACTGTGTCATAGTATGCCCTCAGATTCGACTGTTCCGAACGAAATTCCTCCTTAATAACAGTATTCTCGTATAATGGGGTTACCCTCATCGCACTTTTAACTGTGTAATCCGCCAAGCAAATACAGCCAAATAAAAAAGATACGAAATCATCTCTGACGAGATCATCCGTATCCTTGTGATTAGCTCTTTTTAGCTCAATTGTATTACCCGCATTCCTCTTCGTTCATACAGTTAAACTGCCATTCAATACCATATTTATCGACCAAGCTGCCGTAGCTTTTACTCCAAAACGTTTCTTGCAGCTCCATGCGTACAGAACCGCCTTCTTTTAATTTGTTGAAGTACGATTTAAGTTGGTCTTCTTCAGGAGAAACAAGTGCAAGACTTATATTGTTTCCTTCAACAAAGGGCATGTCAGGGAATACATCGGAAAACATGACGTTGCTTCCACTGATGGAGAGTCTTGTATGCATGATGAGAGGCTTTGCTGCTTCTGGTAGCGGATATTCTGGATTAGGAGGTGCTTCACCAAAGGTCATGAATTGCGGTTGCTCCGTCTCAAATACATCTGCATAGAATGTTACGGCTTCTCGACAGTTTCCATTAAAATTAATATACACATCTACTGACATCTACATCGCTCCTTTGTTGGTTGCTTTCATTCTGGTAATGAAAGCATGTCCACCTGATATTATGTCATCATACCTGATTAAGTATACTACAAATCATTACGATATAGGGAAGGGTACGGCGTTGAAATATAAAATTTTAAGTATCTGCACACGTGATATTTGTTTTCGTCATTGATAATGAGAACGATTATCATTTATAATGATATGATGGCGCGGTTCTTGCTACACAGCGTCAATGCTAGCTAAGGAGTTGAATCGAAACGATGCGAATAAGCGATCAACTCGTTTTATGGAATCATGCATCCATTACGATATTGGATATTCGTTGTATATCGATGAACATAAACGAGGGGCTTCATTCCTATCGGCTGCCCGCCAGCGGATTCTTGTATGCGGTGCGAGGAAGCGCTGAGTTAGAATTGGATGGGATCAAACATCATGTGAATCGATTTCATATCATGCACGGGGGAAAGGGTTGTCGTGTTGATATTTATCCGATAGGAGAGTCCTTTGACTACTATATTATTTATTATAAGGCGTTAATTCCGCTGCCGATGCGGAATGACATCGCTGTATTAATGGATCGTAACAATCCCTTTCAACTGCAATATGGATTTGCGCCACAATATCCCGCCTCACTACTCAGCAAGGTGCAGGAGATGCATCAGGCTTGGGAAGATCAAGGCTCACTTGAGCGATTTCATGTCAAATCGTTATTTTATCAATTTGTATACGAACTGGTTTGGCAGCTTCAAAATAACCAGATTCCTACGATTAAAGCAGATGTAGTCGCGCAAGCTTGCCACTATTTGCAGCAGCACTATGCAGAGACTATTACACTAGAACTGCTGGCAGAGCTGTTGGATTGCAGCCCGCGACATTTATCCAGGCTGTTTAAGCGTGATGTTGGCACAAGTCCAATTGATTATGTGATTCAGATTCGGATGAATAAAGCAAAAGAACTGCTGCTAATGACGGATGCTAACCTACAAGAGATTGCAGAAAGCGTTGGTTATCCCGAGAGTTATTATTTTGCTAAGATGTTTAAAAAATATGTTGGAACTGCACCAATACGCTATCGCTCGGAACAGAGAGGAAAAACAAGAAGGCCTCATATGACATCGGGTATGTCGCGATATGGTATTGTTGAAAAAAGAGTCTTCCCTTATATTGATGTTAATAATCATTCTCAATTAAAAGGAGAGACAAACGTACTTATGTATTCAAGCGGCAAATCATCTATAGCTATTATGTTGTTGTTGTGCTTGACGTTGTTGCTAAGTGCCTGTTCTACAGGAACAACAGGCGGGGCTGCAAACGGCGGTACACAGAATCAAACCAATCAAGCTCCTTCGACAGCCAGCACGGGCCAAGAAGGAAGCAGCAGTACAAGCAGCAAGCAAGCGGTGGGGACGCAGGCAAAGACCAAGATCGTATCTACTGTCAAAGGTGATGTGGAAATACCCGTCAATCCCAAACGAGTTGTAGTCCTGTATTTGCTTGGTGATGTGCTGGCCTTAGGTATAGAACCTGTAGGGATTTCGGATGTCTATGAAGGGGCTGCGTTCGAAAGCAAATTAGCAGGTATTCAGAAGTTGGGCGAATGGTTTAAACCGAGCCCAGAAGCAGTACTTGCACTTGATCCAGATCTAATTATTGTGCCTTCGGAAGAGACCTATGCAACGTTGAATCAGATTGCACCGACCGTCTATATTCCATACGAAGAGATGAAGCTTGATGACCGTCTGAAGCAGCTTGGCGAGGTACTGGGCAAAGGGGAAGAGTTTCAGGAGCTGCTGAATAATTTCTATGCCAAGGTAGAACAAAGCAAAGAGAAATTAAAGCAAGCTGGCATCTATGATAAGACCGTGTCCATTATGGAAGGCGGCAAGGGTAATATGGGTGTGATCTCGGCAAAGAATTATGGACGTGGTTCGCAAGTGATCTATGAATATTTGGGAATGAAAGCGCCGAGTGTGCTGCAGTCCAAGATAGAATCAGAGCGAAAAGAAGGAACATTAGAAACCGTTTCGTTTGAAGTATTACATAAATACGCTGGTGATTATATATTCCGTTCCGCATACGATGGCATGGTGGATCTATCCGAGAATAAGATCTGGAATAGCATCCCTGCCGTTAAAGAAGGGCGATTAATCGACATTAGCTTTGGCTTGTCCTACTACAATGATATTTATTCGCTGGATAAACAGCTTGATTTTATCGTGGATAGTTTATTAGCTACAGTAAAGTAAAATGTATATTAGGAGAGGCATCTGACCATTAGTCGGGTGCCTCTCCTTTCTGTTCCCCGAGATGCTGGCAGCGAAATAGCCATCTAGGGCGTATCTTGCTGGACCACGCTGCATCGATACGTAAACCAGTACAAGCCGTCTCTCAGGTCCATGGGCCTGAGAGGCGGCTTGTCTTCGAATGTGCTCTTAACCTAACGATCTGTACATGCAGACATTGCTAACGCTTATAAACTTGACGATACCGCGAAGGGGTTATGCGCTCGAACCTTTTAAAAGTTTTAATAAAATAGCTAGGTTCGCTGAATCCCAATTCATTGCTAATTTGAGAAATGGGCAAATCTGTCGACTCCAATATATGTTTGGCCCACTCCATCTTTAACCTCGGCATAAACACCGAAAAATTTTCGCCGGTCTCTTTCGTAAACATGCGGCTGAAATAACTAGCGCTGACATGGCAAAGTGCTGCCATATCTGTCAACTTTACGTTCTCATTTTTGTGCGTATACATATAATCAAACGCCGGCTGCAGCATCACGTTGGTGGACTTCTTCTTATTTAGTGACATTTGGCCAATCTGACTATCAATCAAGGTGTGCTCCAACTCATTTTTGATCGTTACCATACTGCGGTACGAATGTCCAGCAAGTGCATCAGCTGCAGGCGAGTCGTTTACTAACGTATGACGGTACATCTCAATGGTTGAATTTTTCAGAACAGCTTCTTCTACAATGTAATTGCAAAGATGGTACAGCATCTCCGAAATTGTGTTCACTTCTTCATAGGTCAGTACGGGAAGCGAGCTGTATTCTTGTTCCAGACTGAGGAATTTGTGATGAGAATCGGCATTGGATGGTCTGGTTACGATTTGTTCTAATTCCGTAGGATTGTTCTGCAATTTTACTTGCCCTGCCATAATGGCACCCATGTATTGATTGTTGACAATAATCGGGATCGCGATATCAACGATACTAAAATGACAAAGGTAAATATAAGGCTTATTTAAGCGTACAGCCTCTAAGCCGCCTCTGGCATCACACTTTTGGCAGTACTGTGATAGCGTCTCATCTTTACGGACCGCTTGACAGAAGCTTTGACAATGACTATGCCCTGTGACAGGCACACCTTTATAATCGGTTGTAATGATCGCCATTTTGGTAACCAACGACAGCGAATCTTGCAGCTTTTGCCACTTTTCCATATCTATGATATTATCCAGATGAAAATGAGAACTCATGGTGGTTTGCTCCTTTGTTACGCGTTGTGCCATTATAACATAATAATCGGATCAGAGGACAAGATAGTACCATTTTGGCTGAAGAGGATAAAATAATACGATGGAATAACGCTTTATTTTGCAGGAATAGTCCAATGATCTTCTCATGTATCGTCTCTATAATGGAGATACAAGAATACAGAGGAGGATGACGCATATGAGAAAAGCGTTTATAAGTCCAGCCAAATATGTACAAGGTGAAAATGAACTATTTAACCTAGGGTATTTTATTAAGACGTTTGGTGATTCAGCCTTGCTGATTGCGCATGCTGACGATGTACAACGTGTAAAGCAGAAGCTTGAACATACAATGAAGACCTATAATGTTACTATAGTTGAGAGCGGTTTCAATGGGGAGTGCTCACGCCAAGAAGTTAAGCGTTTGCAGCAGCTTGCAATTGAGCATAACTGTTCCTGTACGATTGGTTTAGGTGGAGGGAAAGCGATTGATACGGCAAAATGTGTGGCTGCAGGCGAGGCGTTGATTATCGTACCTACGATTGCGGCGACAGATGCACCGACAAGTCACTCTGCCGTTCTGTACTCTCCAGAAGGTGAATTTGACGACTATGCTTATTTCAAACAAAGTCCAAGCGTCGTTATGATCGATACGACTGTCATTGCAAATGCGCCAACACGCTTTTTGGTTGCGGGTATGGGGGATGCGTTGTCCACGTACTTTGAGGCCCGAGCAACGGCTAATTCTTATTCGAACGTAAATGCCGGGCTGCCGTGTGGTTCGAGCACAGGAGTAGGTCCTGCGAAGGGGACAAAGGCAGCTTTTGCCCTTGCTAAGCTGTGTTATGAGACGCTGCTGGAAGATGGTGCTAAGGCGAAAATAGCCTGTGATGCCAACCTAGTTACACCGGCGCTTGAAAATATTATCGAGACCAATATTCTCTTGTCTGGTCTAGGATTTGAGAGCGGCGGTCTGGCTGCTGCGCATGCGATTCACAATGGTTTAACATCGCTTGAAGGCACCCATTCTTATTATCATGGAGAGAAAGTGGCCTTTACGACATTGGTGCAATTGGTGCTCGAAAATGCGAGCTCAGCCGAGATCAATCAAGTGCTGCAGTTCTGTCTCAGCGTTGGTTTGCCGATCTGTCTGGCAGATATCGGCGTAACGAGTGTGACGGACGATGAACTGCGGGATGTAGCCCGCAAAGCTTGCATACCGGAAGAATCGATTCATTCCATGCCATTCCCGGTTAATGAAGAGCAAGTAGTGGCTGCGATTCGGGTAGCGGATCAGTTGGGACAGCAATTTAAACAAAAAGGGTGAGTACTTTGAAAAAGATCATCAATCAGCCGGAAACACTTGTGCGGGAAATGTGTAGTGGACTTGTGCTTGCACACCCTGAACTGGAGTTTAATAGTAAATATAAAATTGTTCAAAAAAAAGAAATCAATCGTAATAAAGTAACGCTAATTAGCGGTGGAGGCAGTGGGCACGAGCCAGCGCACGCCGGATTTGTTGGAGCAGGGATGCTGGATGTAGCAGTTTGCGGCGATGTATTTGCTTCTCCATCCCAGATTCAGGTGTATCAAGCGATCAAAGCATCTGCCAGCAAACAAGGCACCTTGCTGATCATCAAAAATTACAGCGGCGACATTATGAACTTCAAAAATGCGGCCCATCTTGCAGGTGAAGATGGAATCGTTGTGGATTATGTCAAAGTAGATGATGACATCGCAGTCGAAGACAGCTTGTATACAGTGGGTCGTAGAGGTGTCGCAGGAACCGTACTCGTGCATAAAATTGCCGGTGCGGCAGCTGAAGAGGGTAAATCTTTGGCTGATGTGAAGCAGATTGCCCAGAAGGCTATTGATCATACACGCAGTATCGGATTTGCACTGACTTCGTGTACCGTTCCTGCTAAAGGGACGCCAACATTTGAACTAAACGACAATGAGATCGAATACGGTGTTGGAATTCATGGCGAGCCAGGCATTCGCAGAGAACAAAATGTATCCGCGGATGAATTGGCAAAGAAGATGGTGACCGATCTGTTCCGTGATATGAACATTGGCGACAGCTCTGAGATCGCGGTGCTGGTTAACGGTTTTGGCGGATCACCGCTGCAAGAATTGTATTTGCTGGCTAACGCGGTTGTTAGGGAGATAAACAATCACCAAGTAAGCATTGTAAAAGTGTTTGTTGGTAACTACATGACGAGTATCGATATGGCGGGCGCATCAGTGTCGATTATTCGGCTGGATGAACAGCTGAAACACTATTTGGGAGCTAGCTGTAATACGCCAGCGATTCAAATAGCGGGGCCGTTCAGCCCGCCTCGTGTAGAAGAAGTATATACGGTCACAGTAGAGAAGGAAAACGTATCTTATCGTTGTGAAACGGATCAGAAGTATGCCAAGACGGAGCAGGATACGTTCACGCTGCACAATCTTATCTACCTGACAGACAAGATGAGTGAGATTATTATCGAAAATGAAGTTCCATTCTGTGAATTGGATTCGCACGCAGGCGACGGCGACTTCGGCATGAGTGTCGCTAAAGGATTTAAGCAGCTGAAGCGAGAATGGCATGAGCTGACAGAACATCACGCAGGAAGCATCGGCGACTTCCTGAATGCTTGCTCGCTGATTATTATGGAGCATTGCGGGGGAGCATCAGGCCCGATTTGGGGCTCTGCATTCCGAGCTGCAAGTAAATATGCTGGCGACAAGAACGTCTTGTCCGTTGCTGAATTTGCACACATGATGGCTGCCGTGGTGAAGGGAATTCAAGATACAGGGGAACGTTCATTTGGACGTGGAGCTGTAGTGGGAGATAAGACGTTGATAGATGCTTTGGCTCCATTTGCAGAGGCATGGGAGCGCAGCGCAGTTGACGGCGACAATCTCAAGACTGCAGCGGTAAAAGCTGCAGAAGCAGCCGTACAAGGCGCAAAACATACAGAGTCGATCGTAGCCCGGATGGGCAGAGCTGGGACAGTGGGTGAACGTAGTCTGGGATATCCAGATGCGGGAGCATATGCCTTGGGTGTAATCTTCACGAAGCTTGCGCAAGTGATCGAATAGGTCATTGAGGACGCCAGCAAAGTGATAAATACATTTGTTTGGATCCAATTGATATAAATGATGAAACCGGAGCGTAAGCCTTACAATGGTCATACCACTGTCAAGTAGACAGAATTAAAAAGTCGTCGTCAAGCAGCAACCGTTTCCCGGTATTCAACCGGCGAACGGTTGCTTCATTTTTTTCTGAAGTCGTCTTTGTTATAGGATGAAATATAAGATTGTACCTGCCGCTTTTAAGTCCATCTCAACAGATGTCCTTTTTACATTGTCTCCATAAGAGGGTAATGCCAATGAGCTGACTTTTCGAGGGTACAAACTGCCCATAATTTTTATGTAACTCACTTGGATCAAACCGAGTAGATTTTCCATCCTTAAAGCTTATGTAATTCGACCGAATAAAATCGGTTACGATTCCGTTTCAGCCGTTCAACGATACCGCTGTTTCCCCGGTTAGGAGAGGTCTACAACAAATAAGACCTCATCCTCAGCCTCGGGAATCGATGATGCATGATCAGCCGCTTCCTCGCTGCACAAATGGTATTATTGGAGCCATCTGCAGCAACCAACCAGTATATGCTGGGACCATGTAATTTTTTTCGGTTGGCCTAATCTTGGAGTGTTCCAATCGACGCTCGCTCATGGCATGCGGTAATTTGCTACAATAAGCGTTGGTATATTATTTTTTTCGATTATTTCGATTGACGCTACGAGATCCACTGCCTTGACCATGTTGAGGCCACCACTGCCCATCCTGACCGCCGCCTTGACCATGTTGAGGCCACCACTGCCCCCCCTGACCGCTGCCTTGACCATGTTGAGGCCACCACTGCCCCCCCTGACCGCTGCCTTGACCATGTTGAGGCCACCACTGCCCCCCCTGACCGCTACCTTGACCATGTTGAGGCCAATGCGATCCACCGCCATGACCACCGCCATGACTACCGCTTTGTCCTGCACTAGAAGGCATGCTCGGATAAGGTCCTTGAGCCTGGCTAATTTGAGTAACATCAATAAAAGACTGTGTCCCATTAGGATACAGCACTATCATTGATTTATTAGCGGGATCTACGCTTTTGACGAAAGCAACGATCTGTTGACCATTAACAGTAAATATCCCCCATAAATTAACAAAATTACTAACTTCATTAGTGGTCGCGAAATGTGGTTGTAACGGTCTCATCGAACGATGAGAAGGATGTTTGGACAAGTAAGATCTCTCCTTAAGATTGAGTTTTTTTACATCATATGTGCATACGTACTCGTTGGAATGGGCATTGTTCCTCTAAGATATTTTTCCAATGGTCATACCCCATCGCTATCAAGCTAAGTTTATACAAAGTAAATTTTACGCGAGATAGTTTCTTTTATCTAAAGGGCGAGTGTAGGAGATTGAACATGCACAGTAACACCTTCGATAGCTCTTGGGTGTTTTTCGATAGCTCTTGGGTGTTTATTGAATAGTTTGGAATAGAAGAGGAGAATACTTCATTGAAGGGAGTTCATTAACGTCTCCATATCTATCTGCATATACTCTGTACCATTTGTAATTCTTCCATTTTGAATATAATCAGGGTTAGGATTATTTTGATAAACACATGTATTTGACTTGATAAGAGAGAGATAGTAGGCTTCTTTATCTTGTATATATTGAAGGATTTATATATGAAAATAACCTAAATCTAGGATACATATATTATTCGCTGTCACAGTTGGTGCAGACAGAGAGCCGTAAGTGCGGAGCTCTTATCAGCAATGGGGGCGAATGGGGATAATACCAATATCGCTTCGGTTTTTTAGTATAGGACGAGTATTCGAGATCAAATAAGGTTTACAGTGGATGCGTATAGTAATCCTGTGTATGTACCGCTTGGAAGCCAACGGATTGATATAATCCTAAAGCGTGGTCGTTTTGCGTTTGGACTTCCAAGTGAATCGAATAACCAGCTGCAGCTTGCTCCTTTATAACTCGGCGTAGCACTTTTCTACCAATACCTTTGCCTTGGTGCTCAGGTAATATGGAAAAGCCATAAATCCAAGCTTGTCCATCTTCTTGACTGATGCGTATTTTTCCTACTGTCTTTTCATCTACAACAATCATAAATATTTCACTATCTAAACAGCTATTAACATGACTCTCCATCGTCAAGGCATCTACTTCATCCAGTCCAAAAGCCGTAACCGACAAGTGCACACGCAAATCAAAGTCACTCGGCAGTGCTGGCCGCAGCATAATCCCTTCTACTTCTTCCACACGTCTTATCTGCCATACCATTTGATGTTCTGATAATGCATATTCAGCTCCACTTTTTTGTAAAAATGCTTTGGCAGAATCCGAGCCAGCAGGTGCGTTTAAGAGCATTTTGTTATAACCTAGGTGCCTGGCAGCGGCTACTCCTTGCATGAGTAAATGACGGAAATATCCCTTGCGTCGTTCATCTGGCTTAACCATGCCGCATACTTCAACGGTGGAGCCAAAAGGATATAAAGCTAAAAAGGCTACAAGCTTGTTACTCTCATAGTGAAGAAAATCCATTTGATTATTTCCACGGTCTCTGAGCATCTCCCAATTTAGTTTCAGCTCCACCTGATCAAAAGCTTCGCACTCTTTTTGCAGTAGTTTAATATCTTGTAATTGTTGGGTCGTTAGCATCGTATTCTCCTTTATGATTAAATATTAATAAATGGAAATGAGTTCATTTTATAAATAAGAGAATTCGATAAAATCTAGTTATTATCCTCTCCTTGTCATCATAAATAGACACAGCCTTGAACAAGATGTTCGCAGCTGTGCCTTTATGTTGACGTTATTTATTATATTTAGTAGCGATGAAGTATCATTTGTGTCTTAAGTTCGTCAATGGGAAGGAACCAGCCTTGTTGCATCAGTTCTTGTTGGAGTTGGCTTCTTAATGTCGAGGCTTCAGCATGCGTGTCTGTCTTGAAGGAAGCTTCCACCACGTAGTCATATCCGACGCCGCTTTCTTTGATTATTTTCCATACTTCAATGTACAGCTTGATTCCGTTCCATTTTCCTGTCCATCGCTTGGCATCTACAGGTCCAAATTTGTCTGCGACTGCAAGATGGTTTGTACCCCAGTTGCTTGATGTCCAGTTTTTGAACTTGCCAGGTGCATTACTAATAGTCAACATGCGTGAATCCGCCTTGCTTGGCAGTTCCATGCCGTTGTATCCACTCTTACTCACTTTTTTATCGTTGCTGAAGCTGAGTGTCTGTTTGGAGTATCCCCAATCTACTTGTGCTTCATAGCTATCTTCGTTCGCATCAAAGCCATCTAGAGCAGCTTGGGCGAGTGCACCTTGAATATTACCATTGGTAATCGGATAACGTTTTTTGTAAGTGAGTTCGAACTCCTTATCCTTAGATCCTTCTTTTTTACGAAGCCTTACGTTCCAACCCTGCTCATCAAGCTGAAGCTGATCTGTGTCCATGTATTGCACACTCATTTTTGTCTTGCTGCTGGGCATTGCGAATTTGTTAAGTACGGTGCTGTTCAGGTTGTAATCTGCATTAAGCACGAGACTCGGATCGAGGAACAGCTTCACTTCATAGTTAGGCGTGGCAGGAAGCGGTGAAGCGGTAGTTGCAGAAGTTCCCACGGGGCTAAGGCTCAGGACAAAAAGAGATACGGCAAGAGCAAGCATAAGCAGTGCGGGGCGCTTACGTACTACTTGATTCATTGGGTCATTCCCCTTTCCATAAGGTGGTGTATTGGTGAGGTGTACAGGATGTTGCATGAAGTGGGTGGTCAGCTCCGAGTATGGGGAGACAGAGGAGGTACGACACTATTCTGTCTTGAGAAGCGGTCGGTGCTGAGAGGTATCTCTTTACGTCTAACGTTACCGTATGTATATCAACGGAAGGTCAACGTCATGCAAAGATTTTGTGAATCACTATATTATTAGTCGTGGGGGCTTGTTGATACTTATGCTGCCGGCAAGTGAAAGTCCAGATATCCAAGTCGCGGTCACGGATAGTTCGTTCCGTAATACGGGTCTATTTTTGCAAGAGGGACTGCCTTACTTCTCCGGATTTCCCTCGTTCCCATTCGGATATGCCGCGATAATGGCAGGAGATTGGGTCTTTCATGTAGATCTGAATTCAGCATCGCCTATGGATGTAGTAAAGAAAATGCCAACAAAATCTGTTATGCTGATTCTTGGTACCCGCCTAATACGGAGTATATTGATGCGATAAATCATTATCCGACGGAATATTTCCAACGAGTGGATCGTTTTATGGAGAAGTACATAGGGAATCAATAGAGTTAGCTAAAACAAGCCATTTATGGGGGAACAACTCTGCTATCTACGAATGACGACGTCAGCTTACCTATTTCACATACGCGAAAGGAGAAGTCCAAATGCGAACTCTAAAATGGATAGGGAAATGGCTATTAACTATTTTTTTGACATTATACGGGTTACTGTTAATTCTAGGGATCTTATTTACATTTGGGATATGGTACTTTGAAAACTACTTCAACTGATCGAGTGAAATAGGATAGGAAAACTGTGGACTTCTGTAGTGGTATTATATAAGCAGGAACGTCATTACATGCGCTGCAAGAAATCGTCCAGCGGGTATTATGTTAAGTTATAAATGTAAAGTTAGGATTCGGAAGGATGAGTTGATGTTTTCATATAATGCGCTGCCCGAACCTATTCGGAAACGTATTGCGGATAAGACCGCAGAACTAGTGGATGACTACTTTTTTCAAACCTATCATTTACATGAAGACCCTTATCGTGTGCTGCAATGGTGTGTGGCCTCCTACATGGACTCAAATAAAGGTTATAAAGTCAGTCTGGGTCCTTACTATGTGGGAGTAATCGGTAATGAGAATAAGGAAGCAAGCCTAAGAAGGGTTCTAACAAGACTGTATTATATAACGGAAATGGTGACGAAAGCAGATGAACTGCAGCGATTGGTGCTGTTGGCCAGAATTCACAGTGTTACTGTGGTAGCTGACACTCAGGTTGAGAGCCCATATATTGCATCCATTCGTACTGCTCCGAGATATGATTTTTATAACACGAGAATTGTGGTGAAAGTGGCACGATATGATACGGAGCGTTTGCGTGAGCTAGTGGCAGGAAACTACAGGGGCGAGCTCATACATGGGGTGTTGTATGCTCTGTTGGGCTATAAGGGAAATGAGGAGTATAGATTTACTCGCTGGCTTAGCGGACTTGGTCTCTATACAGGCCCTGAGGCCGTATATGCGATTAATGGCTGGAAGCAGTTCTTTATGGAGGAAACGGTCAACGGTACCCGTTATTTGTTTGGCATTCCACACTCCAGCGTGCCTGCTAATAACAAGTTGTTTACACGCAGAGCGCTTAACCTGAAAAGTGGACAGTTGGTCCGCGAGGGGAGCATGGAGGATATTTGTATTTTTGTTCAAATGCTGAACTTGTACTTGGGAGAAGCTGTGACCACTTGGGCCCTCTCTAATGGGAGAGTAGTGAAGGAAAGGGATTGCTCAGCGCTGTATACGTCAGCAGATGTAAATGGACAGCGGCTGCGAATTGTGCTGCCGGCAGACGTTCATTCGACATGGGTTGTACGGCACAAAGGTGAGACTCGCAGTCTTGAGCTTCCGCACACATTTCCGCAGTTAGGCACAATTCTATTCCTGATCGTGCTGTATGGAAGTGGATTGCTGGATACGACCAAAGGGCTAGGCGAGCAGTTCATCCAAATGAAATGGAAGGTACACCCGGAGAACCTGATGAAGGGCGTAGGCCTGTTTGTAGATAACAACGGAACAAGGCTAGTACAGGCGAGCATCGAGGGCATAACTTATCTGGGGATGGATCGATACAAGTCTACACAATGGTACATTTTGAATCTGTCGGACCGGAAGTTTGTTCCTATAGAGGATGAGCGACACAATCGCATTGTGGGGGTCTTGCAGAATCTCACAGTGAATCGCAGCAACTAATAATATACTAAAAGAGTGAGTGCGAGGAATTAGGCCTACGATGTTTCACTAATCGTCGAAGTGGAATTAACCGGGACAACTCATGTTATTACTTATTCGGGTGACGGTCTCAAAGTGACTGAAGCTCAGGTGAAGAAGCTGATAATAGGAAATCCATAATTCAAATCCTGCACATTTGGAACGTGTACAAAGAGTTTGCTATGAGAAGTTGACCAGAATAGAGAAGACACTGCTGCAAAAGTGTCTTCTCTTTTTTGTTATTTAAGAGATGATCTATCTTTTTATCGACCGGACTAAGCATAAATACTGATGTTTGAACTGCTGCCATACAGGGTTTCAGTAAGTTAATAATGTAGCTTCCCGTTTTGGACTGCTTAAAAATGATATTTATGGATATATATAACCAATCCAACTGTTGTTATACTAGCAGGGTACTCCGACAAGTCTAACAAGTAGAGTTGGTTTTTCAATTTACGTTTCACGTTCAACTCCTATTTTGTGTCCGTAGAAAAAGGAGGATGACGAATATATAAGCTTTGATATTAGACTTTAACTTTGACTAGCCTTCAAATAGGACGTTATTCGGTCAAAGATAATCGATTAGTCACTCTAATACGACGGTGTGCAGAAAAACAAATAAAAATGAGAAATGAGAAGGGAGAAAGGATATGGGGAATTTAATCGAAAAAAATCTCGAAACGGTCAGACGACAGATGGAACTGGCTTGCCAAGTATCAGAACGCAAAATAGAAGAAGTAAAATTGCTGCTGGCCACCAAAACGGTACCGATAGAAAAACTGGGAATGGCCATGCAGGCGGGTGAAACTTTGTTCGGAGAAAATAAAGCTCAGGAGCTGCGGAGCAAGTTTCCGCTTATGCAGCAATACGAACAGGTGGAATGGCATTTTATTGGCCACTTGCAAACGAATAAGGTTAAGGATGTTGTCAAATATGTAACGCTCATCCATTCAGTAGACCGCTTGAAACTGGGCCAGGCATTGCATCAGCAGCTACTGAAAGAGAACAGAGCTATGGATATTTTAATACAAATCAACACGTCATACGAGGAAAGCAAGTTTGGAGCAGCGCCGGAAGCTGCATTGGAACTGGTAGAACAATTGTCTCAATTTGAAACACTGAACATCAAAGGTTTGATGACGATCGGAAAGCTGGGCGCGAACAGTGACGAGACACGGCATTGCTTCCGACTATTAAAGCAAATTCAAATGCAAATACAGGAGAGGCAGATTCCGCGAGTAGACATGGGTATTCTCTCCATGGGGATGTCCGGAGATTTTAGGGTGGCAATTGAAGAAGGGGCGACTATCATTCGTGTGGGGACAAACGTATTTGGACAGCGTTATTTGCCGGACGGGTATTACTGGAATGAACATGCACATGAGGATGATTAGAGGAGAGAAAGGAGAAAACTTATGAACACAACGTCCCCTTCGCTGCGCGGCCGCGATTTTATATCGCCAACAATCGCGGCTTTGATATCAGTCATCGTAAACTATGGCGGTACATTTATTCTTGTGTTTCAGGCGGCAAAAGCTGCGGGATTGAGCCCTGAAATGACTGCTTCATGGATATGGTCGATATCGATTGGGGTAGGAATAACCGGAATATGGCTAAGCTACCGTTACCGAGCGCCGATTATTACAGCATGGTCAACGCCAGGGGTAGCGTTTCTCGTCTCGGCGCTAGCGGTAACTCCATATGCAGAAGCAATTGGCGCTTATATGATCTCCGCGCTGGGCTTTATCGTGTTGGGATTATCCGGAATGTTTGAACGTTTCGTGCGGATGATTCCACCTGGGATTGCTTCCGGATTGCTAGCAGGTATTTTGCTCCAATTTGGTATCTCTGCTTTTGGCGGTGCACAAGTTGACCCTGTGCTGGTCGTGGTATTGTTTGCTGCATATGTGGTGCTGCGGCGTTTTACCTCACGGTATGCGATCGTAGGTATTTTGACAATCGGTCTGGTTTATTTGGTTAGTACAGGGAAAGCCGATTTCAGCAATATCAAGCTGGCCGCTGCTGCACCAATATTTGTTGTTCCAGAATTCTCATTGCATGCGTTATTAGGTGTGGCACTGCCTCTGTTTATCATTACATTGACGGGACAGTATATGCCAGGAATGCTGGTGCTCCGCAACGACGGGTTTCAGACAAGCGCTAATCCCATTTTGGCTATAACGGGTTTGGGATCGCTCCTTGCAGCGCCATTCGGCTCGCATGCTTTTAATGTAGCGGCCATTACAGCAGCGATTTGTACAGGGAAAGACGCGCATGAAGATTCGAAAAAGCGCTACCTTGCAGGAATTGCCTGCGGCCTCTTTTATATACTAGTCGGGATATTTGGGGTTACGCTGGCTTCGCTTTTCCTCATCCTTCCCGCCACATTTATAGCGACATTGGCAGGGTTGGCGCTGCTTGGCACAATAGGCGGCAGCTTGGCCAATGCATTGGCCGAGCCAAAAGGCCGCGAGACTGCACTCATTACTTTTTTGGCGACAGCCGCCAATGTCACCCTGCTTGGAGTCGGCGGCGCATTTTGGGGATTGGTTGCAGGCTTGACAGCCCACGTATTCATACATGGACAATTTCGAAGAGAGCGGTATGCTGCGGACGGTTCTTATCAAGCTGGCCAGAAATCATAAACGGGAACAAGTATGGCATGTGTCCAATCTGTTTCATATCCCGAGCCAGAAGCAACTTGCCGAATAAGCTTGTTGGCATCGGGCTCCTATGAATAGGAGGTGCATGCTTTACAAAAGCATCTCTGAGAGGCGATAAATGCCTTCTTTAATGGTGGCCTCATCCACTTTGGCAAAGCCCAGTACCCATCCCTTACGATTGCTTTCTAGGCAGTACATACTAAGCGGATACACTTTAACCCCGTGTTTGAGCGCTTGAATTGCCACAGCTTCTTCGTCAAATGACGCCTCGGCTTCAAGCAGCATGTGCAGTCCCGTTTCTACGCCGCTTAGCGTAAAGCGTTGGCCCAGACCGGTTGCGCTGATTGCTTTCGTCATCGCTTCATGCCGGCGGCGATATACGTTTCGGACTCTGCGCATATGGCGTATAAAGTAGCCGTGCTCAATAAAATGGGCAAGTGTTACTTGCTCCATAATTGGAAGGTGGCGATACACGAGTTCCTGTACTTGGGCAATTTGGCGAATGGCCGCTTTGGGACCGACAATCGCCGATATTCGGATGCCGGGAGCAACCATCTTGGAAAAACTCATCATATACAACGTGTTTTGCGGCAACTGGCTGAATAAGGTCGGAAGCGGATCGCCACGGTAGCGGTATTCGCTGTCATAATCATCCTCAACAATCCAAAATGGACGTTGAGCGGCCAGATGCAGCAATTGCTGCCTGCGTTGTTCCGATAAAATGACGCCTGTCGCGCATTGATGCGAAGGGGTAACGAAGACAAGCTTGGACTTGGGATCAATGCAATTTACTTGCAGGCCGTGCTCATCGACAGGTACGGGATCTACCTTCATGTGCCGATATTTCATTGCCATCCAGGACGCTGGAAAGCCGGGATCTTCCACCGAAACGGTATCTCCTTGTTGCAAGAGCGCTTGGGCAATCAGATCAAGACTGTGCTGGGCACCAGAAGTTAAGACAATTTGGTCGATCTGTACATGGACGCCCCGCGTAAGCGACAAGTAGCGTTGAATTTGTTCGCGCAGCGGCTCAAAGCCATAGGCGCTGCCATAAGCCCATTGAGTCAAGTCAGACTTTGCTGAGGCTTGTACAAACGATTGACGCCAGAGCTTATGGAAATGGTCATCCAAATAAGGCTCGTGAGGGCTGAAATCGATGTCTGCAAAGGTATTTTCTTTGCCATGGAGCCAATTCTGCAGATGTCTGACAGTTGCATCCAAGGCGGGCAATTCGGGGTGAAGCGGTCCTTGAGGAGAAACGGACGCGGAGGAAGGTGGACGATATGTCCAATCACTCACTCTTGTTCCCCCTCGACGAGAAGTGTTGGTGTATCCGCGGCTGTACAACTCCTCATATACGATCTGGATCGTCGAACGCGACACTCCTACCAGTTGGGCAAGCTCGCGAGTAGGGAGCAGCAGCTCGCCTGGCGGCCATTTTCCAGTCGTAATGTTATGGATCGCTTGATCCAGCAATTGCTGCCAAATGGGACGGTTATCGTCTCGGTTGATTTTTAGCATTGGGCTGACCTCCAATGTATAACATGTCAATTATGGACTGTTTAAATGCTAAATATATGAACATATTTAACAATCCAATAGTTGGCATTTTATCATACAAAGACCCTCATCTGCAATCTGAAACTAGGTACAAAATAGGTAGGCCAAAATAAACAGCAGAAAGGACCATTCCTATGAAAGCGTTGAAGCAACAAGACAAGGTAGTGGCAAATGCCATTTCGCAAGAACTCGCACGTCAGCAGAATAAAATCGAATTGATTGCATCTGAAAATTTTGTGAGTCCAGCTGTGATGGAAGCTGCAGGTACGGTATTGACAAACAAGTATGCGGAGGGCTATCCAGGCAGGAGATATTATGGGGGGTGTGAATATGTTGATGTGGTTGAGGAACTAGCCATTCAGCGTGCCAAAGAACTTTTTGGTGCTGAACACGTCAACGTCCAGCCTCATTCGGGCGCTCAGGCGAATATGTCGGTCTATTTTGCTTCCGTAAAGCCCGGTGACACCATCTTGGGTATGAATTTATCCCATGGCGGTCATTTGACCCATGGAAGCCCGGTGAATTTTTCAGGTAAGCAGTATCAGTTTGTGCCTTATGGCGTGAGTGAACAAACCGGACGTATTGACTTGGACCAAGTGCGCAAACTTGCCCATAGGCACCGTCCGCGCATGATTGTAGCTGGCGCAAGCGCTTATCCGCGGACAATTGAGTTTGATAAGTTTGCTGAAATCGCGGACGAAATTGGTTCCTTGTTTTTTGTGGATATGGCGCATATTGCAGGGCTAGTTGCAGCGGGGCTGCATCCGAACCCACTGCAGCATGCCCATTTCGTTACAACCACTACACATAAGACGCTGCGTGGACCAAGAGGCGGTATGATTATGTGCCGCCAACCGTGGGCGCAGGCTATTGATAAAGCGGTGTTTCCAGGATCGCAAGGCGGGCCGTTTATGCATATTATTGCTGCAAAAGCTGTAGCATTGGGGGAGGCTCTGCAATCGGATTTCAGAACCTATATGAAGAACGTGCTGGTAAACGCCCATGTATTGGCAGAAGCGCTACAAAGTGAAGGGCTGACTGTCGTTTCCGGTGGGACGGACAACCATCTTGTATTGCTTGATTTGCGAAATTGGGGGCTCACTGGGAAAGAGGCGGAAACGATACTCAATGACGTGGGGATTACGGCCAATAAAAATGCCATTCCGCATGATACGGCAAGCCCGCTTATCACCAGCGGCATTCGCTTTGGAACACCAGCCATGACAACACGTGGATTAGGGCCAAAAGAAATGAAAGAGATCGCTCGCCTAATTGGATTTGCCTTCAAAAATCCCAAGAGTGAGACGGTCAAAGCACAGATTGCAGGCAGCGTTCGCGAGCTGACATCTCAATTCCCGCTGTACTCAAGGCTCTAGGGGCGGTGGGCAGGCACTTTCCCTCACAGCTTTGTTTTGGGGCATAGTGTGCTTGCTGCAATAAAAGCAGTTAGGCGGGGTAGAGTAGAGACGACATATTTTGAATATAGGCATCGTGATGCTTCGGCAAGATATTGTGACTGACGGGTATATTAGAGATAGCAGCGTTTAGCATGCTTCGTAAACAGATTTGGCTGCTGAATTGCGTCTGGAGTATGCTTTGTCCAAATAGAGCAGCGTGACAGGGAAAAGAAAGATTCAATTTACTTGCATGGCTATAAAGGTTGCTAGCAGCCTTTATAGCCATGTTTGTTGTGCGGCACTCCAACACCGAAACCGCGTCAGCTGCTGGAATTGGAAACTGATTTTCCCGGGTAAAACAGGTTTTGCTCGTGGACAGGATTTTCTTTCGCTGTTATTGTGTGTGGTTGCAAGCGATATACAGATACTGTTTGATTATCAAGAGAGGAACGGTATTTATCAACATGAACTTTCGACAATGGACGGTCGTAAAAACCGGGTACATACTTGTTCAGGAATTGTTGAAGAACATCTGTCGAATCGTCCAGTTGATTTACTTTTTCCACGCTTCCAAACAACATTACGCTCATGTAGGCTGTATCTGTTTTAGCTGGGACTGGATCAGTCACGGTGCCAAACTCTTCGAATACCGTAAAACAAGCAGTATTATTTTGCTCGATTATGGAAACTTTCCTGCCGCTGCTCAGGCCGTGGAAGTAGATGCATGAATTCCACCAAACAAAATTTAATGGGATGACATACGGTTGACGTTCATCGGTCAAGCCTAATAAGCCTGTTCGGGTTTTAATCAAAAAATCGTTAATCTTTTCCTGATCCTCGCAGTTTCTTTGTGCATGAATTATAGGTCTCATATTTAGTAGCTTCCTTTCTCTTCTCCATTAACACCTAAATTTTATTTTGCTATGATTCTATCCTAGCTCTTTTTTGATGGTTTACTACATCCAAAAAAATCAGATTGAAGCAGTCCATATTCGGTGCTTTCGTAGAAAAAACGGAAATTGTTTATATATTAATTGATAATGATTATCAATATCGATATAATGGAGACAACAATTCTGAATATGAGCAGGGAGGATTAAAAGGATATGGATCAGTATAAGTCTGTAGTCTCAAATGTAATCCGGGAAAGACGGACGATTCGGAGCTATAAGTCGGAACCGTTGTCTTCTGATCGTATAGAAGCCTTATTGGCTGCTGCTGCGGTATCCTGTGAAAAAGAATTTGGCGAACTGCCCTGTCGATTCTTGCTGGCTACGAGCGAAGAGGGCAAGCGCAAGGCAGGTGAAGCTGTCATGAGCATTTATACGGAGCAGAAACTGTATAAGTGGGTACCGAATAAAGTAAGTCAATTTATGATTAGCCGAATTGTGAAAATTCCAGCCCTGCTTGCGGTCATTACACGACGAGACGTGGATGTACAACAGAGGGAGCGAAATGAAGCAGCGGTGAGCTCCTTACTGCATACCTTTTCGCTGTTGGCTTGGGAACAGCGTATAGGGATGGTATGGGGTACGGATGAAATGTTACAGCATCCTTCCTTAAAGAAAGGCCTAGGGCTTCAGGAGGAGGAGCAGCTCCATTGCTTGTGTTATGTAGGAGCGTACGACAAAGTTCCAAAGGCAAAACCGCGGATAGCTGCGAACCAAAAATTTACGCTGTTGACTGAAAGGGATGAACTTACTAATGACAACGATCCGGTCTATGATACTCGACTGGCAACCGATTCAAGATTATACGGCGCAGCCTGTTCCGCAAGAGCTGATTATGGAGATTTTAGATGATGCAGTCTGGGCGCCGAACCATCGTAATCGAGAACCGTGGAGCTTTCGTTATACAACGGATGCCGCACAAAAGCGACTTGCCAAAGCTATAGCCAAGGAGCGCAGCTCGGAACTTGGAGCCATCATGGAGCGAGCAGCAGGAATACTTATCGTTGCAGCCCGCCGGGAAAAAGATGCCCACATTGCGAGTGAGGACTATGCGGCGGCCTGCTGTCTAGTGCGCAACGTGCAGCTGTTGGGATGGTCACGTGGCCTGGGCATGTATTGGGAAGCGGGTGATTTCTCCCCTTGCAAAGAGATATTGTCACTGACGGACATTGGGAGCCATGAGTGTGTAGTAGGGCTTATTGCGATCGGATATCGTGATGGGGAGAACGCTGTGCAGGATAAGGTGGGTTCACATTCATCAATGATTAAGATTGAGCATTGGTAGGTGCGGGATATATGTTCAGTGTACGGATAGCCTTTGTCCAATGGGACAGGGGCTATTTTTATGAGGAGTTGAGCTGCTTGCTGGGTATAAAAGTGACGTTGGGAGCGGGAGTGAAGGTGAGGATTAGGCCTGACGCTCAGACAAGATAGTTCTTTAATTCGGGGTGTAAGTAGGTCACTTGGTGGCTAAGCCAAGGAAAATTGAAATGACGTAACAAATTCGTGAAATCTTCGGATAGATCATAATGACAAGAAAGAGTTAGATAGACTGTTCTCACATCCTGCACACTTTTCTGGTTGGATAGCTGATAACTAAGGGATTAATCGGTGAACTTATGGATTAATACTAACTACAAGTGATATGTTAGAGATTGTATTACTGTATGTACCGGATGGGATATGGAACGACAAGATAGTAGTTACATATTCAGCGAGAAGCACTGTAAGACGGATTCTGTCGTTCCGGGTGCTAATGTTATGTATTGTATTTTGTAGTATAAAAAGGAGTAGTATGGCGATGAATAATTTTTATAAGGCGCTGACATTTGTAAATGAAACGCTGTACAAACCTAATGGTTTAACGGTAAGTTCTGTTCGTGAAGAAACTCAAAATTCAGATTATGGAGCCGGGGTATTTGAGCTAAATTCTAAATCGGTTAGATTTAGGGTTGCAAAAATAACACCTGCTAAGACAGGACAGTTTGTTGCCTTTTGGGAAAAAGATATAGATCATAAAAACCAAGCATTTTCATACGAGAATACTCCTGATTTATTAGTTATTAATACTTTTACTACTAATAATCAATATTTTGGACAATTCGTTTTCCCAAAAGAAGTCCTTGTACAACAAAATATTTTTAAATCAGCTACTGCAAAAGGGAAAATGGCAATTAGAGTTTACCCAAGTTGGGATATCCCGAATAGTAAACAAGCTATTGCAACACAAAAGTGGCAATTACCATATTTTATTGTTATCAACGATAAAAATAGCTTACAAATGGAAAAATTATTAAAACTATACTTTAACTAAAAACGTCATTTATTTTAACAAGTAATTAGTAAGAGCATACTTATTTAACGAAGCGGTTTTAAAAAAATAACGTAGCACCATTTTGCTGCTGTGTACCTCGTGGAGAAGTAGTAGCGCATGGAAAGCTTACTCCTGATATTTATTTGAAAATGGCAGAAGTGCTTGAATCAAAAGTAGAAGCGTGTCATGTATAGTATGCGAAACTCAAAGAACGGAGTATGTGCAGCGAAGACTGACGGAATGAAGTATATGTATAAAGCAAGTGAATGAATATTCACAAAGAAGGGTGACAGATAAACATGGCGACAACAAACAAAACGTTAAGGACTTGTAAAAAAGGGCATCAATACTATAAAAGCAGCGATTGTCCAACCTGCCCGATCTGTGAGCTAGAACGTAAATCGGTAAATGGATTTCTTGCGCTTCTCTCGGCACCAGCGCGGCGGGCATTGGAACACAATGGAATAACTTCACTAAAACAGCTTTCGACATATACTGAAAAAGAAATCTTGCAATTTCACGGTATGGGGCCGGCATCTTTGCCTAAACTTAGGGCTGCTCTGCAGAATGAAGGATTAGCTTTTAAAAACTAACGCTTGATATTTAAATACAGAATGTGAAAATGAATAAGCGGGATCGAGCTCGATCATGAAGATGAATATTCCAATTCCAAAGTTAATATAAACATCACATGCCGCGTAAATCGCGGTTTTTTTGTAGGATTAACTGATGTGCGATTTGGTATTTACGAAGTCTATCGAATCTCATAATATGGAATAGGCAATTTAAATGACAGTCACTGAGAGATTTATGTGGAGGGAATAAAAAAGTGATAAATGCAAAGAGGGTTCTATATGCGGTTGCAGTTTTTATGGTCTTGTTGATCATCATTCAAGTATTTGTTAATGCGTTTGTTTCAACTATGATTTCCGATTATCACTTAAAGAGCTTGATTGCTTTATTGTTGTCAGTTGGACTTTCATTTTATTTTACTAGATCGTTTCTGAACAAGAGCAATCGCAGGAAGTTGTAAATTCAACAGAGGGTGATCTTAAAAAATGTAGAACAACATAAAGGAGGCTGAACTAATGGGAGTGGCTTATCAATTGAGCTGCGGGCATTGCGCATACAGCCAAAATATATACATAGGATTCGGGTTCAACTATTGTAGTTTGAGTTCCATACTAGAATGGTACAAGGATGACGTCGGTCGACAACGAATCAGAGCGTTCATTCAAACGGACAAGGAAGCGTCGTTTGAATGTTTTGACGGCCTATATGTTTGTCAGTCGTGTCGTTATCTGCTAAATGAGGTGTATTTGCACATCAATTCAGATAGCGATGCTTACACCAATCGTTATACTTGTCCACGCTGCTCGGCTTTAATGCCACCAAAGCCTATTGACTACATAGAGGATATCCAACTGGACTGTCCTGATTGCGGAAATGAAAAGCTAAGTGTTCAATCGTATATGGATTGGGATTAGGATAGGAGCATTTCATATTAATTGTATATAAATACGTTCGATGGCAAAGCAAGCATGTTCTCTTGATGACACAATAGGAAAGTCACTGATGTTATATAGGCCTTGCAAACCGCTTAAATCGCGGTTTTTTTATATTCTAATATATACCCCTTGCCGATATAGGAGGTATTTACGAAGTTCATTAATTTTCATAATATGGAATTGTTGAAGAAGTTCGGACAAATAGTTTGGTGAAATACACGCAACAATGAAATGAGGGATACGATGCCGGAATATTCTCAAATCCAAACTTATATAAAGTGCGATCAAACCAATATAAAAGAGATCATGCATGACTTTATAAACGTATTACATGACTGTGGGATTAAAGACGCTGGAATTGTATCTACTTTTCTTCGACTAGAGTGGGAAATGGATGAGGAAGGCTCTATGTATGTGAGTGAAGGTGAAGATACAAAAGAACTTATGATGGATGGACATCTTTTACACATTCGTCCTTTTGTTATGGGTTGGACCTCAAAAAGCATCAAAGAATTGCAGCAATCTTGGCTTGAAGTTAGCCTTCTTTTTTGGACAGAGGAGATTGTACAAAGTTCTTACGACTACGTATTAAGAGAAGAGCATCGATCAATGATTTGGAAGGTAATAAGTGCATTCTCACATCTCCCTAATCATTCTGGTGTGTATTTTACTAATGAAGCAGCGGATGGTCGTCCTTGGGAAGCGTTAATGCAGAATGACTTGGATGATATATGGATGTTTGATGCTGCCATAATAAATAAAGGCAATATGAATTATGATCAAGTTATCGATAAGGCAATATTTTTCTCGAAGCTTCAGGAGAATGAATTATTTATAGCTCGAAGAGAAACATGGATTAAAGAACCTTGGTGATTGTATTTTATAGGGGCGTGTACCACATATAACAATTCCTTCACATAATATATAAGGGAGACATACTATGTACGATTTTATTTCAATTTGTTCTGATAGGTTGTATTCGAAGAAGATAAGAGTAAATCAACTCGATGAGTACATAGTAACAATTCTACAATTCACGAAGAAGAGCAACTTAATCTATATTAAGGAGATTGATGGAGAGGTTATTAGAATTATGGGTATCCCTGCGAATTCGCAAGGAAACTATGCGTTTGATTCACTTGATGGAATTGAAGAAATAAATTTAATTGAAATAGCAGTCCCTTGGAGTATCAATGATGTTTTGGAAAAGAAGATTACAGATCTTGCAAATGCAATTGCGAAAGATTTTTCATGGATGATAGATGAAAGCTAAATGAAGAATGAAAGTTAACTCCATTAAGCCTCACGGGCTCATCGATAGAAGAACGTTAAGTGAAATCAGACAAAAATAATAAGGGTGATGTCATGAATATATATGGCCATCTAAATAAGGTTAATGAAATATTTCTAGATCTTATTTCGCAAAGAAGTAACTTTGTTCCACTGGTTATTATTAATAAGTTTAAGGATTCTTGGGTTTATATCGAAAAATACATAAAAAATGCACATCCAAATTGGACAATCAACTGGAATCACACATTAAAGTCATTAGATCCAAACGATTTGGCTTTTTCAGAGGACATGATCAAAGATACATTTAAGAGAGTGGAGAAAATAGTAAAAGAGCGAAAAGTAAAAGAATATTTTAAATTGTATATTTCAATTGTTGAGGGTCTAACTATTTTTAATAGGTCGTATGAAGAATCATGTGATGTATGCCAAGGCGAACTCCAATATTATACAAATACAATTAGTAATACAGTATTAAAAGAATGTAGAACATGCGGTTGTTTATATAACAGTAAAAATGGAAATAAGATTGGATCAAGAGGGGCCGTTTCTTTAAGGCCAGCGACTAAAAGTGAACTACTAAGCCAAGGAATTATTGAATGAGGGGAACATAGGAAGTGGCCGAACTCGCTTAAGACCATATCTACGTCGGGCCGTGGCGGGATGCTGCTGTCTTAAGGCATTAAGGGTTCGGAGACACAAGCACGTTATATGAAGTATCGGCTGCAAATTATAAATAAGATTGAAGGGTGTTAGTCCAATGGCATTTTGTATCCTATTTAAATTACTAAAAATGGATGATAATAAAGCAATATATGTGTACGGGGATTGTTCTGAAAACTTTGAAGGGATGTTTCAATTAGACTTAGAAAAATTAATATCTGGTGAGTTACCAAGTGATACGAATATGACGGAAGTAGTGAAAGTAATTAGGCCATGCTTAAGTGATGGAAAATATCAACATAAGGCAAACAGAGCATTCAGTAAGATCTATAAACATTATAAAGAGACAACAACTTATCTGTTAGAAGGAGGTTATTATGCCTAGATTTAACTGGATAACAAAAATTCATATAAATACAATGATCATGAAAGTTATCCAAGAAGATCGATCATATAGCATCATCTCTATGCTGCGGGCTTTGCCATTTGAGGGTCCTTAGTGAACTCAAAGGTAGATATCAGATTGTAATTGTAACGAGAAAATTCTGTTGAAGCCATCAAATGAATAGCTCTCTGTAGGCGATTCATGGATAGATGGGAAGGCATAGAGATACGTAGGGATAAAGCTCATAGCTTACCGATCCGATATAACGCTTATTGTTGATTTTGCCTTGTTAAGTTAATGGGTTAGGTAAGCGCAACTTCAGTATTATTTGGCGAATGACATGGGGGCATTACGAGTGGTAAATAAAATTTGGATATTTCCACCTTATGAAAAAGACAAAGTATCGATTATTTCTGTAGTAGAACGTGTTGAACAACGGGCTAGATACATTAGACAGTCTGGGCCGCCAGGACGTTTCGCCATCATTGATTTCGTAATTGAGCCTTATGAAGGAGGCATCGTCTTTGAAAATGAGGCACGACTTCAAGATGATTTGAGAGGTGATATTGAATGGGAATTAGCATTCCCTATGGTTATATGTTCCATCTATGATGGTTTGAAAATGTTTATTCAATATAAATACAATGATAGTGATCTGGCAATAGGTAATTTCAAATTCAAACTCAAGAGCCTTGAGATCCACAAATATGATAGTAAATTAACGGATTTTGCAATAGCTACTACTATCGGTTTGAATGAAATCTTTATTAGTCAGAAACTGTCCAACCAGAATGATTAATGACAATCATCGTCTAACCAAAATGCAAATTGAGTAAGAACATCGATGAAGCCAAGGCCCCTATAACATTATATTCACGCTGCGGTTCGTCCGGGGATATTGGCTGAGATGTGGAGTCAGGTGGATACATCGATCTCCCTAAGATAAGAGATCTCTAAGGGCAATGGACGTTGCGAATAATAAATCGTTATATGATAGTGCAAGGAATTTAATAGTAGGAGGTATATGCTATGAAATTATATGAAGAACTTAAAACAAGAAAAGAAGCAGGTGAAAAATTAAATCTAGAAGAACTCACCCCAGAACTACTTAAGAACCTGTTTATTGAAGAAGAACTGTCAGATTACCTTATCTCACAATTATTTGAAGTTAAAGAATCTAAAATCACATACAGAAGAAGGAAATTCGGGATCACAATAAGGAATTCTATACTTGATGAATTACTTCTAGCGAAGACTGACGAAGCAAAGGAAGTTAATGAAAAATATAAAGATACTCTAATGGTTAGTGATAATTTAACAGTGATTTCAAAAGCAATTACGCATTTTGCTTTTAGAAATGGTCCTATTGAAGAAATGCATGCGGGTCCGAAGAACCAACTTTCTCAGGAAGATATGAAAACGCTTAATAAGTTTATGGTTAATAAAATCGCATATGTTTTTGAGTTGATTATTGAGAATCGATGGATTGAACTCGACTTTCTTATCAGACACACTGACATGATGTATGGTCAAGATTGGGATAATGCTGAACCAGATGCAGGCGATAATAGGGAACTCATTCAAATGATGATAAAGAGGCAATGATCTGGGTATTTTCAAAATACCATCGTATAACACTAACACTGTATCTACTGCTGTCTTCGCTGTGGGCTTTGCCCTAAGAGATAAGCAGTGCGGTGAAATCAGCGAACAACCCTTTTCCTAACTGCATCGTGGCCAGTCGCTATGCTACTAAGCCTTTCGGGTTCGTGATGGAAAGAAACGTTATATGAAATTCGAGAGGAATTAAAGAGATGGATAAAATCAAAGCTATAATAATCGAATTGGGCGGAATTGCTGATACATATTCATGGTGTTGAATATAGAAAAATGGAGGGGGTTACAACAAATGAAATTACGAAAAGAATTAGAACCGATAAATAGAACTGATGAATTTAAAAACCTATTAAAATCAAAAATCGAACAAATTGAGTTGTTACTAGAAAGTGGAAAAACAGCTTTTGCTGAAATTGAAGAATTCAATAAATTGACGGGAAGAGAATATGACGAGTATTACTTTTCAAATTACTGGCGTTCCATTTCGATAGATGATTTTGTAAACGAAGCTAGTAACCCTTATCCGGTGAAAATGAATGAAATTACGAAAGATGAATTAATTGAATTGGTTAGAAGAATCCTAGATATAGAGACATATGGAAATGACACTAGTTTTTATTTGGAAGTATTAACAGCGAATATGATGATGCCTGATATATCTGATTTAATATACTATCAAGATCTATCTCCGGAAGAGATCATAGAAGAAGGATTAAAATATAAACCAATCATATTGTGAGGGATATTCAAAGAAAATTCGACTAACACTGATCTGGATTATTCATCTTAAGAAAGAAAGGAAATAAAAATGGAGAGTTATACTGAAATATCCTTTTATTTGCCGTTTTTTGATTTGATAGATGAAGCAGATGAGGCATCTAGCTTTGAGGAATTAATAAGATTATTTCATATCAATATCGATCTAGCAGAATTGTATCATAAATATCTATCATATGGCGAAGGACCTTACAGTGTAGGTCAAGGGGATGTTTATGTATTTTTTGATAAAGATGATAGGGAAAGTTTTATATTAATCGATTTGTTTCATGATTTTACTGATCAATACAATATGGTGAAACTAGGAGTACGCAGTTCAATTCATAATTTTAGAGAAGTAAAGAATGTACTATATCGTATTTACTCAAGGGCAGAGGTTAAAAGCAAAATAAATGAGAGTAATGATTTATTGAAACAGGAGATATCTGATTATCCAAAGGTGATTCGTTATGGAGATCAGACGTACATAAAAAACATCTTTTACAACACAATCTAGGTAGAACGAGGTGAAGCTAATGAATAATTGGATTTCATTAGAGGATGATGAATATAGAAGAGTATGGGATAGATTCTATATAGATTTTTCATTCAAGCCAACTGTATATCCTAAGGACTGGCCTACATTTACTGTAAATAGTCCATTTGTAACTTTTGAAATAAAGAAGATCTATCATGATGAAGATATCGATGAATTTGAAGAATTTTGTGCAAGTTCTTTAAGAACTTGTTTAGAACCAGAAGAATACATATATGCTCTTGATTGGCAGCATGAATCGTTTTATTACTCTCCATATCTACAAGACACGTACCAAAGAATTTCATTTTATCCTGATGGAGATTATTCCTTATTCTTATCCAATGATTTTAGCTTTGGCCTTTTAGGTCATCCTTGGGAACGCAGTATTACAATATTTGGTGAGCAATTAATAGAACAATTTATTAAGCATAAACCAAAGCTTTTGGAGGGGATAATTAGAAGATGTGGATGAACTCATCTAAAATTGTATTTACGCCGCGTTGCGGCTGGACGCTGTCGATCCCTTAAGACATTGTAGGTTCGGAGACACAAGAACGTTATATGACATCAAGGCAAGTTAAAATTAATAATTGAAGTATAACTAGGAGGAATTGATATAAATAAAAGAATAAGAAAGAAAAAACATAAAGAGCATCTCGTAGATGTTGTGTATGCAGTAAGTGTATCTTCCGTATGGAGAGAGCGACTATTCGGCATGGATAATAAGGGTATAAAATTGGAGGTTAATAAGGGTCAATTGAAGGGAATTGAAGAGTTTACAACCAGGCTTATTAAAAGATTTGATTTAAGATATTATGTATCGAATGTTCCACATTCTAAAGCCGAAGGTTGGGATGATTGGTCTGAAGATAATGTATATTTTAAAATTGAATCACAAGAATTTCCATCAATACGATCCTATTCTGCGAATAACAAGGATGTAATATAGAAAAGAATTATCTAGTTGATCTAAGATGGCCTAGACCGTATATCCGCTCCGGCTACAACTTTGGTTCGTATGAATAGGTAAGCAGAGAAGTGGAGTCAGCTCACAATCCTATGAAGCATCCATTAAAAGGCATTGTATTTAATATGGATAATACTATTTTAAGATCAAGAATTGACTTCCAAGTCATGAAGAATGAAACCTATCAATTTCTCGTATCGAAAGAGATTCTAACCGATGGATATGATCTTAATTACCATACAACATCAACTATTGTTGAAGAAGCAATACAAACGAATCGAATGAGTGAAGAGTTACGAAATGATATGTGGGATATTGCTAAGAAGCATGAAGTGTGTGGAATGAAGGGGGCAGACTTGGAGCCTGGTGCTGTGGAGGTCCTTAGTAAACTCAAAGGTAGATATCAACTTGCAATTGTAACGAATAATTCTGTTGAAGCTGCAGGAATCGCATTAAGAGATAATGATATTTCTGAATACTTTGATTTCATTATTGGTAGGGAGTTAATCAAAGCATTGAAGCCTTCACCTGATGGATATTTGCGAGTGTTGGATGAGTTTCAGCATTCAGCGAATGAATGGCTCTCTGTAGGTGATTCATGGATAGATGGGAAGGCATCGATAAGCGCAGGGATAAGGTTCATAGCTTATCGATCAGATAAAGAAAAGTTGAAGCAGATGAAAGTATACCCGACTGGAGAAGTGTCCAATCTCTTGGAATTGATGATTTTGATTGAGCAATTCGAATAAGGCTGAGCCATCAGATAGCACCATGTTCATGCATCGGGGGACTGGTCTCCCCTTGGTCTGCAAGAGGCGATTCGGGGAAGTGAATTCAGCAGGCAGCCTTGCGAGGCTAAGCCCGTCGGACTCGGTCGCGTTGCTCCCTTAAGCTTCTCGGGTTCGTAGATACAAGAACGTTAGCTGAAATTGTCTAAATACTATAACAAAGAAGATTATCAAGGATGATGGTAAATGGAAGATAAGAACGCCCGTATGATTAGAATTGAACAACTTAAGAAAAAAATAAAAAAAGATGTTTCATATGGAAATTTGTTTAACGAGTGTATTGAGGTCCTTGATGTAAATTCTCGTATATATAGTCATGAAAAATCACAAGAACTAGTTAAGCAGATGGTTGACGAATTTATTTTTACTAAGTGGGGCAGGGTTGATTGGAACTTGACCCCCCATAAATTCACTATTAAAGAGCCTTTAGAGTTAAATATTTATTCTATTGATATAACCGAAAAATACTTTATTATCTGGAATGAGAACAACTTGCCGGTAATAGAAACGACTATAGAAGATATTATAAAAAATTTTGAAGATATAGTTGCTGTAGGATTTGATACATGGATTATAAATTTTGATGAAGGAATTATCATTGAGAATTACCATGAAGGAGAAATAACAATAGGAAAGAAAGGCAATATGTAAGCTGATTCAATGAAGAGACAACATCAGCTAACTGGACTGTCAACACCAAACTAGACAACTTTTTAAGGGCCAATTTTCTGAAATCAACTGGACTCATATAGCCTAGTGTTCCGTAAATTAGGTGTTCAATTTCAGATGCTGAAGGCATTACTAAGAGTGCAGCGTCTTTCGGCCCCACATTGAAATCAATAATTTCTCGATTAAAAAGATCGACCAACATACAGATGTAGTGCCATCTGTTTTTGACTTTGACATCGGTTAGGTCGCTGACTACAATGCGTTTAGCCTCATATTACTGGAATTGCCGATTCAGTGCAATTGTTCCTGCCTGCCTTTGTGCAGGTTTTTGATGTTTTAAACATAGCAATTCCCCTTTCTGGTAGGATTTAACTCGATTGGTGTCGAAGTATGGTGAGAAGATGAACAGGACGATATCACATGAAATGTAAATAGAGAAAGGGGATTACAATGAGAGATTTAAAAAGCCTTAAAGAACGAAAAGAGTGTATGCTTTTTCAAACGAGTGAAAAGGATAGCCGTAATGGATGGATCGGAGGGAATGCACCGGCTTATTTTGATGAACTAGAAGGCATGGTTAATAAGGATATGCAGAGGTATTTTTATTGTTCTATCGTTAACCCTTTTGATGAAACTGAGATGATCTCCATTTTTGCTCCTAAAGATTTTGAAGATCGTATTTCGAAAAATAGATATCCCAATTGTTCATTATTAACAATGAAACATCCTAAAACAGAAGAGAGTAAACTTGGTACTTTTGCCGATCCTGATTTAGTAAAGCACTATATTTCAGAAGCCAACATACTAAGTGATAAAGCGTCATTTGAGGAACGTTTTCTTATTAAATTCGGGGGAACTCCAAGGCATATTCAGGGAGAAAAGTATTATTATACGGAGTTGCATGATGACGGTTTTGATTTTCTATTTCAGGTCGATGAGGATGGGTATCCAGATACACTCATAAAACCAAGAAAAAGTTATCCCTTTGCGTTCGGTGCTATCTATTTATATGCACAAATGTTAGAAGATTCGATTGAGAACCCCATAAAAAGCTATTGGCAATATTCTTAAAAGTATATATGAAATGCCCGCCCTAAAAAGTGTAGAGAGGTTGATTTTGAATGAACGAGGATATTACAAAAATGATTGATTGCCTAAAAGTAGCTTTAAAAGAAGATCCTTCAGCTATTGTGTTTGGAAAATTAAATGACGGGATTACGGGAATTCATAAAGAAGCTGATTCGTTAAAGCTAGGGAAATACTACGACTTATTAAAAGTAACAAATGGAGCACGGTGCGGTGACATTGATTTGTGGAGTTACAGTGAATTAGAGGGTCATCAATATGTGCTCTCAGATATGCAAGATGATAAAGAATCATGGCTAGCAATAGGCCAGATTCTGTATGAACCAATACTCATGAACAGATTTGACGGGAATGTTTATAGATTGGATGAAGACGGAACTACGATGAATGGCTTTGGAGAATTAGATTTCTTTATGCAAAATGTTGTGTTTGGATCTGGATATTGCAGGGTGATCCCGGATTCTGAACAGGATGATTGGCTTTTGTTCCTGAAAAAGAAAGGAATCATTTCTGATTAGGAGGAGCGCTGCATGGATAAATGACATTAAAATGTGGGCACGCGAAATTCCTTTGAAAATGGATCATGGTTCAACAATAAAGCTTATTCTTTACGATTTGCTTGAATACGAACATACTGACAGACTGTGTTCATGCAGCACGGTCGTCTTTTAGAAGGATGTGAGCGAACAAGATGAACTGGGAGCGATATTTGCTGGATGAGAAATCTCCTGTTTCCTATTATGCTCATTTGGGTGTTATGGAGGGGACTAGGAGAGCAGAGAACTTTGATCTTGCTACATTGGAAGAAGATACTCGGATTGTTGATTTATTTACGCCTCTGAAAAAATTTAAGAAGGAATATGTGAATTATGAGTCGCTGGTCGGTAATCAAATGGTAGAGGGAATCTACCTCACTGATCTAGATGAAGAACGATTACGAATATTTTCTACATTGCCGAATCTAAAGTACTTACATATTTCCTCTGGAAAAATGGGGGATCTCCCCAATTTGTCATGTTTACATAGCTTAGAAGTGTTGATTCTAGCGAATTTGCCCCAAGTAAAAGATTTGAACTTTCTGATAGGGTTACAGAACCTACAAACCTTATATATCTATGGCATGAATCACTTGTACGATTTAACGGCGCTTGCATCATTATCGAATGTAAAGGAATTAAGTCTTAATCATGGACGAATGAGCGGGACGGGAAAGCCAGTTAAAAGCTTTGGGCCTGTTGGAGAATTAATGCGATTGGAGTATTTATCTTTGATGCTGGCATTAGAGAATAAGAGCCGAGATATTACGCCTATTCTAAAATTGAAAAATATAAGGAAACTTCATCTATTGCCGCGACACACCAAGGGAATGAAGGAAACAATTACAGCCAGTTTTCCAAATTTGCTGAACAAACAAGACTTTGAATAGGATCAGAATTGAAGTGATGATGTACATTGAGCGATATTTATACTACGTGCAAGTAAATTTGTGATTGAAGGAGTAATTATGAAGATAATAGAGGTTATTAAAAAAATTGAACAGGATAGTAATTGCAGACTTGTGAAGAGGACAACAGACTTCACAAATGAATCAGCTCCTCCAGAAGATTTGAATTATTTCTTTAGCCATTATGACTCCTTACAAATGTTTTCAGATAAGCCTTATGGGATAAAAATAGTTTCTTCAAATGAGTTTATTCCAACTAGTAAGAGGCTTTACCTAGAGGATGATGTTATTTGGGAGGAACTAGAAGGAGATATTAGTAACGAGTGGTATCTAATTGCTGAATCTGAACAAATAAACCAGTACATTAGCATCGACTTAAGCGCTTCTCATTTAGGTTATTGCTATGATAGTTTTTTGGAAACCCATGCAACACCAGGGGATAGTCAGATTATTGCTAAAAGCTTTACGGAACTGTTAGAGCATTTATACGCTAGTAAAGGTGGAAATTGGTTTTGGTTGGCTGACAATTTCGAGTCGTATGGGGATGCCTATGAGGGCAGACAACTGTAAAAACATCAACAATAAAGTCCGCAAAAAAACGAGCCTTTAGAATCGCTTCTAAGGCTCGTTTCGCATTTCGACTTCCATTTTACGGGAGTAATGGATGCCGTTCATATAAAGTAAAAATAAAAAATGGAGAAAATATTTAATTTTATTTATAAAATAAGCGGAAATATTCTTCCTTGAATGTGAGTTGTCTGTTATGATCAAGAGGAATACGCCATAATTATTGATGGAGGTGATGCTTGTAAAAAACTCGGCAAAAGTAGATCTGTAGATGAGATCAGTTGTACATAAGATGGAGTGCTTGGGAAGCTGTTTTTTCATGAACAACATGGGGAGGTTTGAAAATGAGATTAAAGAATACACTGTCTTTTATCTTATGTTTTGCTCTCATTTTTTCAGGGACGTCGTTGACTGTGTTGGCCGATGAAGCCATCACGGCGAAAGCTGCAAATGGCAACACCATCAGCATTTCAGCAGTGAATCGAGCCATCGGAGCTTCAGATGAAATGATTCTGTTTACCCGAGAAAATAGTAGTAAGCTCACAGATTCGAACCCTTATGCGGCTGCTGCAGTCGTGGTCTATCACGAAGGTAGTTACAGCGTTACGGACGTCACTTATCGTGAAGGTGCAGTACAAATACCGATGAATGGCTTTGTACTGTTTGGTCACGGATCGAGTGAACAGTGGATTAAAGACAATATGAGTCCGGGAGATCCGGTTGAGATTGTTGGCTACACGTTACCTGGACCGGTGGTTGGAGGTCCACAGCTCATCACAGAGCAGGGAACGATACCGATCGACGTTGTAGATCAGGATCAACCGACGAACACCATTGCGGTCTATACACGTCATTTTGGTGAGATAACAAAACCATTCTCTGAAGATACCGTTCAATATATCATCACCAATGATGTATCGGTCGTGAAAAGCACATATGGTGTTCATGGTCAGAGAGGAACCTACATTCCCGCGAACGGTTATGTCATTTCGGCTTCTGGCTACGCTGCGTCATCCTTGAATTTGGAGGTGGAGCAGTCTGTACAAGCGATTAACGTAGATATTCCTATTCTGCCTAGCAAATATTTGAAAGTGAATGGTATTGCAGTAGGCATTGATAAAATAAATGGACCGCGTGGATCGGGAGAAGTGGTTTTGTACCAGCCTACTTATGGCGCAACCACCAATCAGAATGCTTGGGGAATGGAGCTTACAGTTGTTGGGAATAAGGTGATCAACGCCGTGGCGATTGCATACGATGCCAACACAGGGGCTTATCTTGATAACAACTCCTCCATTCCATCGGATGGATATGTACTGTCGATTCAATCGGCAAGTCCATTCTATAACCAACTAGCGGGTCAAGTGCGCATTGGTGCAGAGGTTGAGCTCGTGACGGATAGTTTAATTTACCAAGCCGCTATAACCTCGTTTGATGCATTTAATCCGAAAGTAAAAGAAGATAATCCCGAAGGCTGGGACAATGTTGGCAATGTGCCTTATCCAGGATTTCGTGGGTCGAATCAGTTGATCGTCTATAATCGTAATTATGGCGAGGAGACTGGCACGAACCCATGGGGCAATGAAGTGATTGTTAACGCTGATGGATATGTAACAAACAATGGCGGGAACAACAGTAAAATTCCTGAAGGCGGCTATGTATTATCCGGTCATGGGGTTAAAAACGCATGGTTAAAGAACAACGCACTGGTCGGAGCTAAATTGAGTCTGGATTTTGCTAGAAAAGAAGTGTTGGTTATTTTTACGCCGGAATCTTACTTAGATAAAGCCTCCATAAGTATCGATAGCGTAGAGAAGGGGCTCCAGTTATCCAAGAATCAATTTATGGATGTACCTTATGCCGATATTGAACAGAAGATCGTAGAGGCAAAGGGCGTTTATGAATTAGCCAAACAGCGATTAAATGAAAGCGGTACCAACGGGTTAATGGATTTACTAAATGATTTAGATCAGAAAGTTACGGATGCAAGTTACATGAATTTTGAGTCTCCGAAAGTACAAACTCGAGGTCTCTGGATGAGGCCGAAGGAAAAGAACTTGGAGCAGGTTCGAGATCATGTGAAGAAAATTAAAGAGACCGGTATCAATGCCATCTATCTAGAAACATGGTGGAATGGATATACCACTTGGCCAACATCGTTGCCAGATACCGAATTAAATCCTTTGTATGAAGGCTTTGATGTACTTGGGGCATTCATTGAGGAAGGCAAGAAACAGGGGATTGAAATTCATGCTTGGGTAGAGAACTTCTTTGTAGGCGGACCGGTTGTGGTGAATCATCCCGATTGGCTTATGAAAAGCAGACAAGGTATTGATTATGAAAAAGGCAGTCACAAAGCCAAGTGGTATTGGCTTAATCCAGCGCTTCCGCAAGCTAGAGATTTCGTTGCTTCTGTATACGATGAACTCGTTACGAAATATGACATTGCTTCACTGCATTTGGATTATGCCAGATATCCAGGGTCTGGAGATTACACGAATGATTTCGGTTACGACACGTATACTCGCGACTTATTCAGCGAGAAGTATGGCGTTGATCCACTGAACCTTCATCCAGGAGATCAGTACTGGGATGAATGGCTGCAATTCCGTGCGGACATGATCAATACCTGGGTCGTTCGGGTAATTAACGAGGCGCATCAAATCAAACCAAAGCTACAAATTACAACTGCGGTATGGCCGAACTATGATGAAGCACCGAAATCGCACGCACAAGAAGCGAAATACTGGTTAGATCATAATTTAATCGATCACTTGTTCCATATGTCTTATGCGCCAGGCTCGGAATTAACGGTAACTGACTTGAGAAACTCCATGGCATTAGCAGGGGACAATGCGTTTGTCTCATCGGGTCTAGACACGTTCCAAGGCAATCCTACATCGACTGTTGTGGATCAAATTAACGATGCGACAAAGAATGATGGAGCTGGATCCGGATTATTCGAGTTCGAAGGACTATTTAATTATAAGTATGACAAGGTGCTGAAGATTGGAGTGTATCGTAATAAGGCAATTTTGCCTCAATATGATACGACCAAGCCGCTAGCGACCGTGATGGAAGAAATGATCCGTAAAATCAATGAAATTTACGTTCCTTTCCAAGGGATGAGCGGTAAGGACGGCAAGAAATTAATACAGAAACTTGAATCCGCTGTAAAAGATCTACATGTGAATCCTGATATGACGGATGAGACTGCAAGTGACGTGAAACTGAAGATCGACAGCATAAGCAAACTTCTTGCAAGCAACTCGATTAATAATGAAGTGAAGAATCGAATGAAGCATGATTTGGACTACGGCCGTAAAATGATAGACATTTATTTCTCCAAAACAGCGAAAACGCATTTAAGTAAATTGACGGTGAGCTCGGGGAAGAAGGTAATGAAGTTAACGCCTTCCTTCACACCATCAACGTATGATTACAAGGTAAAGGTCGGGCACTCGGTTACGCAGCTAGATATTATGGCGACTACAAGTAATCAGAATTCAGTTATTTCCGTGGATGGCAAGCATGTTAAAAATGATTCGGTCATTCCCGTACGACTTAAAGTGGGATCGAATCTGGTTACGTTACAAGTGATATCCGAAGATGGACGAATGAAAAACTACACGCTGACGATTCAGCGCGCTGGTAATGATAAAGGGAACCACGAAGAATGACGATAGAGGTAAAGCTGCAATATTTAGGATTTATCAATTCCTAAAGAATTCACGGGGTGCCGCAGATCAATTTGGCACTCCAAATTTTAAAAATTATAGAGTTGAGGTGATCCCAATATGAGTATATCTATGGAAAAAGGTGCAAATGTGTTGTGGGTTGATTTTATCGCGAATGGGGTTCGACTAGCGGATCGTGCAGAGAGGCAGCGCCTTGTGAACAGTGCGAAACAAGCTGGAGTAAGCCATTTGGTGGTGGATGCCAAAATTCCCTATGGACATACGACATTCCCAAGTTCTTATGCTTATCATGTAAGTTGCTGGTCGGACGGACGTTATCAAGTATGGGAAGGAAGAGATTTTCTTGCAGAAATGATAGAGGAGGCGAGTGGTGTCGGGCTTCAAGTCATTGCCAACATGGATGTATTCGCTGAAGGTACGACGCATTCAAGAGACGGTATTGCTTATGACAAGAAGGATTGGCAGGTCATGCTGTATAATCCGAGTCTTTCTTCGGAAGCGGTTGCAGCTGAAAATGCGGATGATGATACGATTTTTGTGAATCCGATTCATGAAGAAGTTCAACTGCACGAACTTGGCATTCTGAAGGAGATTGCCTCGAACTATAAAATTAGTGGTATTGTGCTTGACCGCTGCCGCTATCCGAATGTCTATGGTGATTTTAGCGAATTAAGCAGGAGAGCATTCGAACAATATATGGGGAAGCCGGTAGCACAATGGCCACAGGACATTTTTACCTTACTAGAAGGTACGAAACAAATTGAGTATGGTCCTTGGTTCGCGAAATGGACGGAATGGCGTGCGCTGAACATTAAACATTTCGTGCAATCGGCTAAGCAAGTTGTTAAATCCACAAATCCAAGTCTATCCTTCAGCATTTATGTTGGATCGTGGTATCCGTTATATTTCAACGAAGGTGTCAATTGGGCTAGTGAAACCTATCGTTCGAACTTGCCATGGGCTTCTGAAGAATATCATATTTCCGCCTATGCCGATGAATTGGATTTCATTATGACCGGTTGTTATTATCCCGAAGTGCGAATTGAAGAAGCCGCACATAATGGCAGGCCTGCGGAATGGTACAGCGTAGAAGGCGCGATCCAAATGAGCCTAGAGGCAATTAACGGGCAGATTCCAGTCATCGCGAGCTTATATTTGAAGGATTATGAAGGAAACATTGATCAATTTGAAAAAGCTGTTCGGATGTGCCGAGAACGCACGCACGGTGTCATGCTGTTCGATGAGAGCCATTTGGATGATTATAGCTGGTGGGAGCAGCTGGATTCAGTATTATCTGAGATGTCTTGAAGGGAGAGACGAATGAAGTCGGTCAGTTGCCATATTTCGACCCATTCAAAGGCAACATGAATAGGAGTCAATGCATTAGAAGAAAATAATCTCCTTTTGTTAAAAATATAGTGGAGAATTTATTCTATTCGTGTTACAATGAACATGCAAGAAGGGAGAAGGTTGCAGGAACGACTCTTTTTCCGAAATCATTTATGGATTGGAGCAATTACAGATATAGCTTAGAATAACAAGGTTTTTTTGTAAGCGCTACCGTTTCCGGACTTATAGTCATTTCTTCTCCTAGCTTTAAGAGATCGTTTATAAAGAAGAGAGGGTGTTGTGGTATGAGTTTCAAAGGCAGAAGGTTGATTTCATTAGTATTGGCATCAATGATGATGGTGGGGTTATTGGCGGCGTGTGGTTCGGATTCATCGGGCAACAAAGGGGCTGCTTCAAGTGAGAACAACGATAGCAAAAAGCCCGCGGAACAAGTCACAGTAGAGTTCTGGACCATCTCATTGCAGCCGACCTTCAATGATTACTTCCACAAATTGATTGCGGATTATGAAGCGAAGAATCCAAATGTCAAGATTGATTGGAAGGATTACCCTTACGATGCTGTGCTTAACAAGCTCATGACGAATATTGCTGGCGATGATGCGCCAGACGTGGTGAACCTTAATACGGAGCTGGCCAATCAGATGGGAACCAAGGATGCCTTGGTTGACTTCAACCAAGAGCTGACAGCGGACCAGAAGGCAGCTTATTTCCCGGGAATTTACTCCTCAACAGAAATGAACGGCAAAGGGTTCGCACTCCCTTGGTACACCGGACTGCCCGTCCTATTCATGAATAAGGATCTGGTGGTGAAAGCGGGACTGAATCCGGACAATCCGCCGAAGACGAAACAGGAATTAAACGAATGGGGTCGCCAGATCAAAGAGAAAACCGGCACCTACGGCTACATCTTCACGATGGAGGCGCGCACTCTGCTAGAAGAGAACTTGCCGTTCCTGACCGAGGATTATAAGAAGGCAGCTTTTAATACACCAGAAGTGGAAGAGTATGTTAATGAGAATTTACAGCTATTAAAAGAAGGCGTCATTCCAAAAGACATTATCAACTACGATAAACAAGTGCAATACTTTGCGAGTGAGCAAGTGGCCATGTCCTTATCCAGCTCGCCATTCATTAACAAGATCAAGACAGCCGCGCCGGATGTATATAACAAAATGCTTGCCGTTCCAAGTCCGGTTGGCAAAGCGGGCATTCGCTATTCCAACACGATGAACATCGTCGTGCCTTCGGCAACATCTCATAAGAAAGAAGCGGTTGACTTCGCTGTATTCGTAACAAATGCGGCCAATCAACTGGAATTCTCCAAGCTCGCTAATACATTGCCTTCCACAGTAGAGAGCGCCAAAGATCCGTTCTTCTCGCAAAATGACGGAACTCTGGAAGGGGTAGCTAAGACCGTATCTGCAGTCAGCCTTGATAAAGCCGAGGATTTCTACATCGGCGTTGAGAGTGCCAAAGATGTCAATCATGCTGTCACCAAAGCATTGCAGGAAATTTATTTAAACGGTGCTGATGCGAAGAAGACATTGAATGAGGTCGAGGGCGAGGTTAACAAAATCTTAGGCAACTAAATACGTCTGGTTGGGCAGGCTTGTCCTGCCCGCTTTCTATAATGAATGTTCAAAAGTGGACTTTTTGAACTACCTAATTAATGGTGGTGGAGGATTACTATCATGAAAAAATTCTTTACTAGATTCGGCAAGTCGGAAGCGTCGGTGGCTTGGCTCTTCATGACGCCGGGTTTGATTCTACTGGCCCTATTTGTCTTCTGGCCGATTATTTATAGCGTACCGCTGGCGCTGACGAATTACTCCGTCATAGGCAAGACCGAATTTGTTGGCTTGGATAACTTCGTTAAGGCGTTGCAGGATAAGAGCTTCATCACGTCACTGCTCAACTCGTTGCTATACGTCATTGTTGTGCCATTTATTCAGATTATATCTATTCTTATGGCGATTCTAGTCAACAGCAATGTCAAAGGCATTAAGTTATTTCGTACGGCTTATTACATCCCCGTAGTTACTTCTATGGTCGCGGTAGCGCTTATTTGGGGCTGGCTGCTCAACCAGAATGGGGTCATAAATTATGTGCTGACCAATGTAGGGTTAATGAAAGAGCCAATTACCTGGCTGTCCAACAAAGATACAGCACTGTGGACACTGATGTTCATTACGATGTGGAAGGGCCTTGGCTACTATATGATGATTTATTTAGCCGGATTGCAATCCGTTCCGAAGGACCTGACAGAGGCTGCGATGATTGATGGCGCGAACCGGGTGCAGACGATTCGTAAAATTACAATTCCGCTGTTGAAGCCGTATGTCTTTTTCTGCACGCTTATTTCTCTAATGGCAGCAATCCGTGTGTTCGATGAAGTGTTTATCCTGACGATGGGTGGACCGGGGGATGCTACCTTAACATCGAGCTTGTATATTTATCAGCAGGGTTTCCAACAGTTTAATTTCGGCTACTCTTCGGCACTTGGCTTAATTGTCAGCGTCATGATTGGTGCGCTTAGTATCGTCATCTTCAGATTCAACCGGAAGGGTGGTGTCAATCCATATTAATGGATGCATGATATGAGAAAAAAACCACTTCGATTATTGAAATTATTATTGTTGTATGGAGCTTTGATTCTGTTTGCCATTTTTATGATGGGACCATTCCTATGGATATTAAGTGTGTCGCTCATGCCCGGCAAGAATGTGTTCAGCTCTCCGCCGGCGATCTTGCCGACATTTATCGACTTTGATAACTTCATTCAAGTATGGAATTATATGGACTTTCCAAGATACTTAATGAATACCGTTATCATTGCGCTGATGGGTGTTGTAATGAACATCTTCTTTTCTTGTCTTACAGCCTATCCACTTGCCGTATTCCGTTTCAAAGGCCGGGATCTAATCTTTACACTACTGGTAGCGACGATGATTATTCCCGCTGCAGCCGGCATGGTAGTTAATTATTTGACGGTAAAAGCACTAGGCTTGATGGGCGGGTTTCTTGCAGTCGTGCTTCCTTCAGCAGTTACCGTGTTCAACGTATTCCTAATGAGACAGGCGTTTATGGGCATGCCACATGAGCTGCGCGATTCCGGCAAAGTGGACGGTGCCAGCGAATTTCGTATTTGGCTGCAGTTGGCGCTGCCGATTGTGAAGCCGGCGATCGCCGTTATCGGACTATTGGAGTTCATGGCGATGTGGAATAGCTTCCTCTGGCCGATGATTGTGCTTAATGATACGAAGCAGTATCCCATCGCGTCCGCGCTCAGCTTTTTAAATGGCCAATTTTCCTATAATTTTGGCTGGATTGCCGCCGGAACCGTCATTTCGGTTATACCGATTATCATCGTGTTCCTATGCACCCAGAAATATTATATGGAAGGTGTATCCGGGGCAGTTAAAGGATAGGAGGACCCTACTCAAATGAAAAAAATTATATATATTCCGCTGGATGAACGTCCGTGCAATTACGAATTTCCGGCACTTCTTGCCGCGGGAACGGATTATCATGTTGTCCGTCCGGATATGAGCATGATGGGGCTGAAGAAGCGCCCTGGAGACATCGAACAGCTATGGGCCTGGCTATTCGAGCAAGCGCGTGATGCAGACGGAGCGATTGTGTCCTTGGACACATTGCTATACGGAGGAATAATCCCCTCGCGGCTGCATGAGATGACAGCGGAACAATGTGCGGAGCAATTGGAAAAGCTCCGTCAATTGAAGCGGATCAACCCGGCTTTGCATGTATTTGCTTATCAGCTCATTATGCGTTGCCCGCGCTATTCCAGCAGTGATGAAGAACCGGATTATTACGAGAATTGGGGCAGGGAGATTTTCCGGCGCGGCTATGTCCGCCATCGGTTGGAGCTGGGCATCGCGACGGAAGAAGAGCAAAATGAATTGCAGCAGATTGAGGATGTTTTGCCTGAATCCATTCGGCAGGACTACACGGAGCGCCGTGCTGTTAATTTAACAGCGAATAAGAGAGCAATCGAACTGGTGCAGGACGGGGCCGTCGATTTCATGATCATCCCACAGGATGACTCAGCTCCTTATGGTCTGACTGCGGTGGATCAGCAGCACGTTCGCGAGCATGTCAAGAAGTGTCAGCAGCAGCTGTCCGTCTATATGTATCCCGGGGCAGACGAAGTGGGATGTACGCTACTCGCCCGCATGATCAATCATTTTGAGCGTCGTAAGCCACGGGTGCATGTTCATTTTGCCAGTGTGCAAGGGCCGTTAGTGATACCTCTATATGAAGACCGTGTACTATATGAATCGGTTAAATATCAGATTATGGCGGCCGGAGGACTAATGTCGCCTTCCCTGGCAGAAGCCGATATGGCCCTATGCGTTAATACACCTGGCGAGAGCATGATGGAGTCGAATGATCAAGGACAGCATTATTTAGGGTATCAGGTATACCGGAATTTAGTTGAATTGATTGAGGTGGCTGATGATATTGTTCACCGTCTCGACAAGCCTTGTGTTATCGCCGATATTGCCTACGCCAACGGTGCAGATCTTGAACTGCTGCAGCTGCTTCGCGATAAGAAGCTATTGTTCGAATTGGCCGGTTATGCAGGCTGGAATACAAGTGGCAACACGCTCGGAACTTGCATTGCTCAAGGCATGGTCTATGCCGTGTATGGCAATACGCCGCAGCATCGCGATTTCCTGTCACTACGCTACGTCGAGGATGGGGGCTATTGTGCCCATGTGCGTAGGGATGTAAGTGATCGGGTGCTGCCTGGTACGGGATACAATTATTTCTCAATCGACGGACAGCGGGGAAAAATCGCCGAGCGGGTCAAAGCTGAATTGACTCGGTTCATCGAGCAGCATTTGCATCATCCAGAGAATAATTATGAGATCGTGATCGACGATTGCTATATGCCTTGGAGTCGGATGTTTGAGGTCGGATTGAAGACCCATGTCCGTGATACGAAGCAAGGACAATAAAGTACGACGAGGGTTCGAGCTTCGCTAACGCTGCGAGGGTCTACAAATGTTGCAAATAACAGAAAAGGTGCATGAACAGCTCAGGTGGATGCTGGAAGCACCGGAGAAGGAGCCAGCGAGAGATGCATAACGAGCGAATGACAGACGTCGCCGTCCTAGGCGGCGGGTTGGGCGGATGCATGGCCGCATTGGCTGCAGCCAAAATGGGCGTGCGTGTGATCATGACAGAGGAGACGGATTGGCTCGGCGGTCAGCTGACAAGTCAGGCGGTTCCGCCGGATGAACATCAGTGGATCGAGGAATTCGGCTGCACAGAGACGTATCGCGAGTTTCGAGACCGGGTGCGTGCTTATTATCGAGAGAACTATCCGATGTCAGAGGAAGCGAAGAATAATGAACTGCTTAATCCCGGAAATGGTTGGGTAAGCCGCTTATGCCATGAGCCGAAGGTAGCGCTGCGCGTCATCGAGGATATGTTGGCCCCGTATGTGAACAGCGGCCGTATCACGGTATTGTATCATTTCAGACCAACTGCAGCCTCAGTGAACGAGGATCAGATAGAGAGTGTAACCGTCACACATATAAGCTCAGGTGAAGAAGTTGTACTAAGGGGATCATACTTCCTCGATGCTACGGAATGTGGAGACGTACTGCCGTTAGCGGGGGTTGAATATGTAATAGGCGCGGAGTCTAGGCATGAGACAGGGGAGCCGCATGCGCTGGAAGAGGCAAATCCTCTCGATATGCAGTCGATCACCCATGTGTTCGCCCTCGATTATATAGAGGGTGGCAATTTCACGATTGAGAAGCCTGAGCAATATGATTTCTGGCGTAAGTTCGTACCGAAGCATACGAATATTCCGCTGTTAAGCTGGTATGCGAACGATACGGATGACGCGGAGAAAATGAAGGAGTTCGCCCTATTTCCAGGTGAAGGCAAGGACGCTTCTGGGCGGGAACTTCTGTCGCTGTGGACGTATCGTCGTGTCATCGACCCGGCTTTATTCGAGACTGGTCTATATGAAAGCGACATCACCTTGATCAATTGGCCGCAGAACGATTATTTTCTGGGTTCCATTATTGACGTTCCTGTAGCAGAACGGGAGGAGCATCTGGCGAATGCTAGACAGTTAAGCCTCTCCCTGGTCTACTGGCTCCAGACCGAGACGCCTCGTCCGGACGGAGGGCGAGGGTATCCTGGCATCCGGCTGCGTACGGATGTACTGGGTACAGAGGACGGCCTGGCGAAGTACCCGTATATTCGTGAGTCGCGCCGGATTCAAGCGATGTATACGATCACGGAGCAGGATGTTAGTAAGGAAATCCGCGGAGAACAAGGGATTCGCCGTTACGACGATAGCATCGGTGTCGGCAGCTATCATCTAGATGTTCACCTGACGACCGTCACGAATCGAACTTTCTATATTCCGAACTATCCGTACGAGATTCCGCTTGGTGCGTTACTGCCGATCCGGGTCAAGAATTTGCTTCCCGCTTGTAAAAATATCGGCACCACTCAAATCACGAACGGATGCTACCGCCTCCACCCGACAGAATGGAATATTGGGGAATCTGTCGGTTATTTAGCGGCCTATGCGCTACAGAATCAAGTGACGCCGCATGAGGTACACGCCAATTCGGAGCATCTTCAGGCCTATCAAGCGCTGATTCAAAGGCAAGGGGTCCAAATCCACTGGCCGGACGATCTGGTTCTTTAATCGATAGAGTAGTATAAATCAGCAGACAGCCACTCTATTGATCATAAGGGATGGCTGTTTACTGATTTTAAGGAAATGGCAAATGAGCTACATATTACTCAATGAACAGTTTACGGAGGTTTGCACTATGTTAGATTCAATTATTGAAACTTTAAAAGGCGGACTCATTGTTTCCTGTCAAGCTCTTGGGGAAGAACCATTCTACGGAAGTGATTATATGGCCCGCTTTGCTCTAGCGGCTGAAATGGGCAAGGCGGTAGGGATCAGGGCGAATACGCCTCAAGATATTAGAGCGATAAAAAAGGTGACGAATTTGCCGGTTATCGGCTTATGGAAGAAGGAGTATACCGGTTCTGACGTTTACATAACTCCTACCTTAACAGAGGTTGAAGGAATAATCGCTGCTGGAGCCGATATTGTCGCTACGGATGCTACATTACGCAATAGGCCGGGCAATGTTTGTCTTGGGGATTTGGTTAAAGAAATAAGGGAGGAGCACCAAGTCCTATTAATGGCAGATGTATCTTCTGTAGCAGAAGGAGTAGAGGCGGAGAGATTGGGTTTTGATCTTATTTCTACTACACTATCTGGTTATACAGCCTACAGCCCGCAGAGTGAGGAACCAGATATTCAATTAGTTGCTGATTTAAGTCAAATGGTTAGCATCCCCGTATTAGCTGAAGGGAGAATTCATAGTCCTGAACAGACTGTTGAGTGTCTTCGGGCTGGAGCTTACGCAGTTGTAATTGGTGGAGCCATTACCAGGCCACAATTGATTACTAAGAAATATACGGATGCTATACTTCAATATCATAACATTCCTGAAATTTAGTCTTTATTAATTTATTTGCAGCAGCCTTTAATCGAGGAGGTTCTATGGATGGGATATACTGGGGAAGTAGCTATAGGTCTGGATATCGGTGGAACTAACATGAAGTCGGGGATTGTAAATGCGGAGGGAGTGGTCATTCACCATTTGAATTGTCCGACGAAGGCAAATGAAGGTGGAGAAGCACTGTTAAATCGAATTACCGAAATGACGAAGGAATTAGAAAGGTATTCAAGCAGTCAAGGATGGAAGGTAAAAGGTGTTGGCATAGGGACTGCTGGTCAAGTTAATAGTCGGACAGGCGTTGTAATGGGGGCCACAGCTAATTTGCCGGGATGGGCCGGAATGGAGCTTGAAAATCGGCTGCACTCCATGACAGGTTTGCCTGTATTGATCGATAACGATGCGAATGCCATGGCATTTGGCGAAGCATGGGTAGGGTCTGGCAGACAATGGAACGATTTCGTCTGTGTTACCTTGGGAACGGGAGTAGGCGGTTGCCTGATCCTTAATCATAGGCCGTATCAAGGACGGGATGGGTTTGCGGGTGAAATAGGCCATCATGTTATTGAGTACAGTGGTTATCCATGCAATTGCGGCAGATCAGGCTGTTGGGAACAGTATGCTTCTGTTACAGGATTGATGAGAATGGTAGAAGAAGCTGGGGCAGAGCTAGAAGGGATTAGGACCGCGGAAAGTATATTCGCATCTGCGCAGGAAGGAAACGAAGCATCTATTCACGTGCTGAGAAGATACACTCAGTATATTGCTGCTGGTCTGGCTAATCTGGTTCATACCTTTAATCCAGAGGGGATTGTCATTGGAGGGGCTATTACTCGACAAGGCGAATTTTTACTTCATCCGGTTCGTGAAAGTCTGTCGCACCAGCTGCTGCCTGTTTTTAGAGAGAGGGTTAGGGAAATTGAGGTTGTTTCGGCTTCTTTAGGAGATAATGGAGGTGTAGTTGGGGCTGTAGCAGGTTATTTTATTTGAAATTAAATTTGCATTATAATGTAACTTGTTATAGCATACTAGTTTGCCTTTTAAAGGAATTTGTGTGTATCCTAAATATAGGTTAGTCTACAGGTTCATTATTTGTTAGGCAACCTGAAAGGAGAATGGATTTGTCTAACGAGCAGGGAATGGGAAAGACGTTGTTATCGATAAGAAGTCATTTTAATGGATTAACCAAAACAGAACAAAAAGTTGCAAACTTTATTCTGGAAAACGCTCAAGATATTATTTATCATTCGGTGACCGAACTTGCAGAAAGAGCGGATGTCGGTGAGACGACGGTGATTCGCCTCTGCCGAAAACTGAAATTCCAGGGTTTTCAGGATTTTAAATTATCCCTGGCACAAGATTTGGTTAAGCCTTCCGATCGCTTATATAATGAAGTTACTGAAGAGGATGATGCAGCGACTTTAAACCGTAAGGTGATATCTATGCATATGGAGACACTGGAACAAACTTCGGAACTTATTAGCTCAGATCAGTTGGAGAAGACCATTGATTTATTGACTACAGCTACTCATATTCACTTTTTTGGAGTAGGATCTTCAGGATTGACGGCGTTACAGGCCGCGCATAGCTTCACCAGGATAGGCAAGCAAAGCTTCGCTAAGACAGATACGCACTTTCAGGCCATGACAGCTGCATTAATGCATCCAGGAGATGTAGCTGTTGGGATATCCATTTCGGGAAGCACCAAAGATACGCTGGAGAACTTAAGCCTAGCCAAGAAAGCGGGCGCCAAAATAGTCGTTATTACCAGTAATGCGCGTTCCCCTATAACCAAATTGGCTGATATCGAACTGTTAATGGTTGCTAGAGAAAATCCATTACAAGGCAGCTCACTTGCTGCAAAGATATCCCAGCTAGCTGTTATTGATATTTTGAATGTCGGGGTTTCTTTGAAAATAAAGGATGAGGCTCTGAAATACCGCGAGATAACGGCAAAATCAATCTCTGAGAAACTGTATTAATGATTAAATCATTAATTTCAATTATATTAGTCGATCAAATGAGAAGCTCTCCATCGTATGGTGAGCTTTTTGTCATTCTGTGGCCAAATATTAGGTATTGAAGCCGCATTGGTGCATCCGGTTCTTGGTGGTACGGTTGCGGTACAGCTCCGGAAGTCTAAAAAATTGAAGCAATACTAGTAAAATCATTACAACATAAACCTAAAGAGTATACAATTTACTTATTAGAACGTCTTTGAAATGAGGAAAGTAATCGCAAAAGAAAAGAATATTATACCTTATTAGAATCATTAAAAAATGGAGTGCCATAAGTCTGCGTTATATATGCTGGAGGCAAGTGTCGTGGAAAATAGTAATAGGCTTCATTATTTTGATAATTACTTGGATGATGAAGATGTGTATTCTGCTTTAGAAAAATATTGGATTGATATGTTTTTTATGTTGTTGCATAAAGAAAATGTGGACGGAAGGGATTGGATATCCCCTTATTATAACACTACCTTCAGTAATGGGGAAAAAATGATGGATGGAAGTCCTATATTTTCAGCGAAATCAACAAAAAAGAATAAAATAATTAAAATTATCCAAGAAAGCTCTAAGAATGCGGATTTATTATCTTATTGGATGAATAGTACTATGGACAATAGGAGCCAGAATGAATTGGTGATCGTTTGTACATTAAATAATAATACCTTGGAAAAGATAAAAGACTTAATCATAAGTTGGATTAAAGGAAATTTGAAAGATACACAATAAAAAGTCTAAGAGAAAATATAAGGATGAGAAGCCGCTTGACCTAAATAACTATAAACCTTTCGGCGTATGTATGGTTTTAAAAGGGGTTTCAAATAGTGCCCCGTAGGGAAAGTGAAAAATGTACAACCTAACTTGAATATCCCTATACCAGAGATTTTGATTAGTAGTGACAGGGAACAGTGGGGGGAATCGGTCCGAATTTTCACGTTACGGGGCTGACGTCCATTGGTTATTAGATGTATAATAATGGAAGGATATCAGACAACAAACGACCCAATCTCAGATAAGAACTATCTAGGGCTGGATGTTTAGCGAATACCAAAATATTATATGAAATCCCATTGAAAGATTTTTATTATTTTTTTAGAACACCAACGATTGGTGACTTTAAAACCTATATTTAGATCAATGAATTTAATCTTTGATGTTTATGGGGCAGGAATATAACTTTCAAGAATGAAATTGCCTGTGGATACAACTGTTAAGCTAGATGAAGCATCATTAACTTTTACAAAGAAAACAATAGTTATCTTAAAAATAATACTGCACTTGCTAAGTCCGTCGGATCCTGTAGCATGCGCTCCCTTAAGCCTCTTCGGTTCGTAGATACAAGATCGTTATGTGAAAGCTGGGCAAATCAATGTTTTAAGCGAGGTGTCCTATGAAGCATCCATTAAAAGGTATTGTATTTGATATGGATAATACTATTTTAAGATCAAGAATTGACTTCCAAGCCATGAAGAATGAAACCTATCAATTTCTCGTATCGAAAGAGATTCTAACCGATGGATATGATCTTAATTACCATACAACATCAACTATTGTTGAAGAAGCAATACAAACGAATCGAATGAGTGAAGAGTTACGAAATGATATGTGGGATATTGCTAAGAAGCATGAAGTGTGTGGAATGAAGGGGGCAGACTTGGAGCCTGGTGCTGTGGAGGTCCTTAGTAAACTAAAAGGTAGATATCAGCTTGCAATTGTAACGAATAATTCTGTTGAAGCTGCAGGAATCGCATTAAGAGATAATGATATTTCTGAATACTTTGATTTCATTATTGGCAGGGAGTTAATGAAAACATTGAAGCCTTCACCTGATGGCTATTTGCGAGTATTGGATGAGTTTAAGCACTCAGCGAATGAATGGCTCTCTGTAGGTGATTCATGGATAGATGGGAAGGCATCGATAAACGCAGGAATAAGGTTCATAGCTTATCGATCAGATATAGAAAAATTGAAGCAGATGAACGTATACCCGACTGCAGAAGTGTCCAATCTCTTGGAATTGATGAGTCTGATTGAGCAATTCGAAGAAGGCTCAGCCATCAGATAGCACCATGTCCACGCATCGGGGACAGGCCCCTCCCTCGGTCTTGCAGAAAGATTTCAAAGAAGCAAAGCAGCCGGACATACCTGGCATTGACCTGATCGTGAATGGTGGAGCGTTATAGGAAATAGGCATTAAGGAAAGCGAGGAAAAAATGAGCAAATATTCTTTTATAGTTTCAAATCGTTCATTACCAGAGGTAGATTTAACGGGTGTTGTGAGAATGAAGTATGGAGAATATAAAAAATTGGATATTCCATCTTCTGGAGAATCCCTTTTAGATCAATTAGATGAAAAGGACGATAATTTAGAAATACTAATATTGGATTCGACGAAAATGAATCATCTTAAGATAACTCTTTGTACCAATCGACCATATGATTTGGAAGCATACATACAACAAGAATTTATTTATTGGTTGGAAGGGAGTTCAGATGATGCAGCTTGGAAAGAACAACTTTATGAATATTTGAAAGGGCTAAAAAATATGAAAGACGGACTGGAAATATGGTCTATATGGTTCGGAGATGGCCCTCAAGAGATTGAAAAAATGAAATTTAAATTATCAGACTTACAATTAATTGATTTGGAAGCATTAAAAAGTATGAGCATGAATTACTGTATAAAATTTGAGTAGTGATTGAGTTGATTGGTCAATTCAAAGCAGATGCCTGCATCCTATAACGACATGTGAGACCAATTAGTTGAGAAAGCGATGGATTATCAAAGAGAGGTTGGTTGCTAGTTTGCGTAGATGGTTTTTATCAGGATTGTTACTCGTTTTTATATCATTAGTAATAGCTTGGATGACACGAATGCCTGAGATTTTAGTTTTTTTTAATTTAATAGTAGGGATGATAAGTCTAACAATAGCCCTTTATATTCATATTGGATTGCGGTGGTTTTATATTTACAACGAGCTTAGAACTAATCATGAAGGAGCTGAGTACCAGAAGAAGAATCGTCTAAAATATAAAATGATTATTTTTGGCTTGCCAAATGTAGGGTTCGGAGGGTTTGTTAATGAGATTTTTGAAATTTGGCCTTGGACTTAGCCGAGACTATTCCAAACCATCTGTATGACTAACAGATAACGATAGTTAGTTGACCTATGTATTTTAATGATGGCACTGACATCCTATAACACAGAATTCATGCATCGGCTATACGGCTCTCGGTCCGCAGAGGCATTTTCCATGAAGCATGAGCAGTGGACAACCCTGCACTGGCTAAGTCCGTCGGATCCGGCGAATTCGCCCCTTTAAGCCTCCCGGGTTCGTAGATTCAAAGCGTTTAATGAAATTGCTGAAAACAGTTAGTAAAAAGTAAACGGGTGATCAATGAAATATTCGAAATACTACTTGGACCCATTTTTCGATTCGATAAATGAATTTCATTCAAAAGTCGAATTATTAATCTTAGCCAATTCATTTAATCAAAAGACCAAAAAATAAGATGGGTTATTGCGTTAAACGAATTAATGAATTGGCAATCGATGTCAGAAAGATCTGGGGTTTGGACGTACTATGAAGTATTAGATATAAACTTGGCAAATGTGTTGATAAGTTTTCTTCAAGAATCCAATGAAAGAATGATTTTGGAGAATTATTGTAAAGGCATAGATCATGATCTTAATGAAGAATTAATGAACGAAGTTGATAGTTGGGTTGGATGTCATGAAGAGGAAATCAATAGATTTATTGAAAATATATTTCTAAAACATAGAGATTGGTTTTATAACTATTCGATTGTATAGCAAAGAAGTCATCAACTTCACCTAACACCGTATTCACGCGACGGGGCTGACGCCCCTTAGTTGTAAGGGGTATAATAATGGAATAAGGTCAGACAACAAACGACCCAGCCTAAGATAAGAGCTATCTAAGGCTGGGTCGTTTCGCTAATACCAAAACGTTATAGAAAATCAGTCCTATTAGAATAAAAATTGAATCAAAAAAAGGCAGTATAAGACAGAAGCATCATGTTTCTCAAAATAAGTCTTGGTTTAAAGGAGGTAAAAGACATGAATTGTACTTCACCGATTGAAGCGTCGTTAAAGATAAAATCGTGGCCGAAAGTTACATTATCGGCGGGGTGTCGTCATACCGTTGGTCTTAAATCGGATGGAACTGTGGCGGCTGTGGGAGATAATAAATATGGCCAATGTAATGTAAGCGACTGGCGCGACATGGTGTCGGTTGCGGCTGGTAATGTTCATATGGCGACGAATACGGGAAATGCTCATACAATAGGTCTTAAATCTGACGGCACTGCGGTGGCTGTGGGTTGGAATAAACATGACCAATGTGAGGTGAAAGACTGGCACGATATTGTAGCGATCACGGCAGGTTGGCGTCGTACCATCGGGCTTAAATCGGATGGTAAGGTCGTTGCTGTGGGTCGAAATAATGAAGGCCAATGTAATGTAAGCGCCTGGCGTGATATTGTAGCGATAGCGGCAGGTGACTGGCATACCGTCGGGCTTAAATCAAATGGCACAGTGACGATTGCGGGTAATAATCAGTATGGTCAATGCGATGTAAGCGGCTGGCGCGACATAGTGGGGGCAGCGGCGGGTTACCTTCATACCGTCGGGCTTTCATCTGACGGAACTGCGGCGGCAGTGGGTTGGAATAAGCATGACCAATGTGATGTACACGGCTGGCACGATATTGTGGCAATCGCGGCAGGTAGTTATCACACCATCGGCCTTAAATCGGATGGAACGGTGGTTGCTGTGGGTAATCATAAATATGGTCAATGTGATGTAAGTGGCTGGCGTGATATTGTGGCGGTAGCGGCGGGTAGCGCTCATTCTCTCGGTCTTAAATCAGACGGCACGGTGGTTGCTGTGGGTGATAATAAATATGGTCAATGCAATGTAAGCAGCTGGCGCGGCGTCCAACTGCCCGGCAATTCGTTTTAAATCAATTTAAAATGAGAGCTACATATGTAGCTACTTTATATGATTGATCTTTAGGTATCCTATTCCAACAGTGCATTCATGCATCGCAGCTTTACGGCCGCTCAGTCGTTAGATGCATTTCGAAGAGTGATTCAGGAGAGAAATTTACCATCCTAACCGCGTCGCCGTCAAACATCAGATTTAGAATATTATGGCGATGATTACTTAGCGGAAAGGATTGTCTAAAAACATGGAGGAGTGAATGAAGACAAAAATTATTGTCATCCTTACAATGATTACTGTTGTTATGGGCATATTCTTCATTTGGTACTTTACACCCAAGAAATATTCAGAGACATTAGATGGCGTTTATTATCAATTGGGGAAGGAAGGCATAATCGAGCATGTAAAAGTACACATTGATGGTAAGTTGGAGAATCATATTAATGGCAATAAAACCTTTCGTGGATTTATTGACTTTAAGGGCGATAAAATACCTCAAATTCCAAAAGAGAGAGCTGAATTAGAGTTACATTACGATGGTCAAAAATTCACTACGATATTTTCCCCTTTCCAAAAGATAAACGGAGATCTTAAAGGCAGAATCAGAACTGATATTTATCAATACGGTTGGATGTACACAAATGACAAATTCACGGATTTTACAATCAAATTAACGATGAATGGTTCCATATCTTTATCAGAGGGGTACATGATAACGTTTCCTGCGAAAGACAGAGCGGAAGCAATGAACAAGTCCCAGAGGCTTATTAAGGAGTTTGAACAACAATAGGAATCAAATCCCCCAAAATTAAGTCAGTTAGACAACCCGTGTCTTACCGCGTAGCAGCCGGTCGCTGTCGCTACTTTATGGTAGTGAGGGCTCGTAAATACTAAGCCGTTCGATAAGATTAATACTGAGATAACACTTAAAAACATCCTCTCGAGTGTGCTCCGCTTATCATAGAATGAGTGGTATTATTGAATGATTATAGAGATTGATGGGTACTATGATCCAGTGTATCAGTAGAAAAGAAAGACTTTAAAGAACTTTATCTAAAAAATAGGAATAAAAATTGAAGGCGGTAATTTATGAATACGCTAACAAATGAAACGATGGATGAATTATTGGCAGCAATGGACACTTATAAGGTAATTGCACAAGAACTCATTGACAAATTAATATTGGAAACTAACCAGTCTGAAAAGTCGGAGATCATAAAAGGAAGTTACTACTTACTCTCAAATGCGGAATTACTAAACGGTGAAGAGCATTTAACTGGTAATTGGTACTATGATGTTCATGGAGAGCATTGCATGTTTGAGAATGTAGAAACGGGGCAAAAATTGGAGGTTTCGCTTGGGCGTATAGACGATATCGGAAACATGGATCCCTATTTTTTTTATGATTTCTTGAAATCAACTAAAAAATTTAAACACCTTATTGAATATTTTGGAAATCCATTTGGTGATATGTTGAACTTTTTTGAAGTGTTAGAAAAGCAAAAAATGCTTATGAATATTCATGGTGTTGAGTACAGAAAGATTCTTCAAATTGAGAAATAAGTTTGCTGATTTAAAAGGTGAAAATAGAAATAAAAAGGAGTCTGCGGAAAAATGAGTGTTTTTAAGAAATTAAGAAATGATTATGTAATTTGGCATGCAAATCGCGTTAAGTTCCCCAAATTCACACCAAGCAGTATAGTCAGAAAAAACGTAGCTTTTTCTGGAAAGGTGCAAAAGGTAGGATTCCGCTTGGAAATATATTGTCTAGCTCGAAGGATGAAATTAACCGGATGGGTGAGAAATTTAAAAGATGGAAGTGTGGAAGCTGAATTACAAGGGGAAGAGTCGCATATTGATTTTTTAGTCAATTGCATGCAGTCCTTGAAACGGGCGTCTGTAAAGAAAATGACTATAATTGATCTGCCTTTTAGAGAGGGTGAAGAAAGCTTTACAGTAGTGGAATAAAGTACATGATCATTCCTTATTTCAATTTCGAACACTTGATTCAAACTAACTGCGGGACTTAGGCCAATGGTTGTCGAGATATACGATCATGAAAGTAGTTCACACAACCAACAGCCCAGCTTAAGATAAGAGCTATCTAAAGCTGGGTTTATATCGTGAATAAAAGTACGTTAGGTGAAATTATAGAAAAATCTAATTGATAGAATGATTCTGATAAATTTTGCGATGAAGGTATTTTCAAGGGGGATATAAAATGCATGAGTTAGCGCAAAGTGAATTTCGAAGGGTTAAACCATTACTTGCAGGAGGACATTTGCACCCTGAGATTATTTCAATAATCGAGCATAATAATCCCGGTTGGATATTTGTTGATCAAGTTGATAGACCAAATAGTGCTTTGGTTTGGAGTAAAGGAATACAAGGGTTCTACCTTATTGGGGATCATACAAACGAGGTATTTGAGAGTAATTTGGATCGCTTCATAAGGAGAATGATCGAACCGAGGATGAGAGAAGTTTCATTGAACCATTTTGAAGTATCGGGTCATCATGATCAATGGAGCATGGAAACGATATTTTCAACAAGGAAGCTGTACAAGTTTGAACAAGTGGTCTTGAATTTAGTGAATTCCCATCGTTTACTAAAAAGTGATGAGCTAGAAACCATCAATCTTAAGACAGAAGACTGGGAGAAGATGGAACTTAAGAATACAGAATTCATTGATGAGCATCTTAGCTTGTTTTGGTCGTCACCGGATGACTTCAAGAAAAAAGGATTTGGATTTGCAGCTGTAAAGGGAAGGGAAATTATAGGTGTTTGTTATTCTAGTTTTGTGACACAAGATACGCATGCAATAGGAATTGAAACGGTACCTCATTTTCAAAACTTAGGCGTGGGTTCGCATCTAGCTAGCCTTATAGTAGAGGAAATGGTACATCATGGACTTAAACCATACTGGGATTGTTCTCATGACAATAAATCCTCAAAAAAGCTAGCAGAAAGATTAGGTTTTACTGTGACTCACCGCTATACATGCAGCAGTTTTAATATTTAGCGGACCCAGTCGCTTTGCTCCCTTAAGTCTCTCGGGTTCGTAGATACAAATACGTTATTCGTTATGGGCATAAAGACAAAAAATCGATAAGGGTGGATACATATTTAATGAAGCTTGTAAGTACGCTTGAGCATTATGAATTGCTCATAGATGAGGGAAATGATCCAGTACAAGACCCACCACAATTACAAGCATATATGGAAAGATGGGATGGTACCTCTTTTTTTAACAGTGTATTGACATTTTTACACATTGAGGATAAGGAAAAAGCATTAGTAACATTTACTTATCACTAAAGAATAATGGCTCATTTGTTTTATCCGTTAGTAAAGATAATGAGTGGTTTGAGTGTGGTGATCGGAAGATAAAGCTTTACCCTATTGGATTAGAAGAATATATTCGTCTTTTCAAATCAGTTGGTTTTCAAATTGAATCCATTCAGGAAACAGAAAGCAAGTTTGCTACAATTATTAAAGGGAAGAAGTAGTGCTGAATTCAGCTGTTAAAAAGAAAATAATTCATTAGACTGAAAATTATCAAGACCTAAACTTAAGGAAATAAAACAAAGGGTTCTATATATTATGCATGACTAATATGTGGAACCCTTTATTTTTAACTACCGTTCCCAGTTAGTTGAGAAAACGGCAGTCCAAATAATGGCTGCCATATCTTCTTATTATTGATTAAGGGCCATCTTGTGCTGCCGCAACAATGTCGCAATATCGACGCCGTCAATCGTCAATCCTTCGATATCGCAACCTTCGATACTGACTCCTCGTAAATTAGTTTCACGCACGACGGCGTCCTCTAAGTTGCATGAAATGATTCGTACCGGAAGTTTCGCTGTGGTATGCCCGTCCTCAGACCGATTCTTGTCACCGTAACCGATATGTTTAAATTGCGCGCCACCCCATTGCGCTCCGTCGATAAAGATTCCTGTCAGATTGGCGTCGGATATCGCCATACCAGTAAAGTTGATGTCGTTGAACGTAGCGCCAGCCAAGTTACAGCATTGGAAGCTTACCCCCTCCGCCCCAACATTCTTGATGCTAGAACCACTAATGTCCGCATTCACGATGGTGAGGGTTTCTCTGACATTTTCGATACGCATAGATATTCCTCCTTTTAACAATTATTACCTACTTTATCAATATAACAAAAGCGCTTATTTTTGTAATTAATAAATATATTATCATTTCACTAAACTGCCCGTTAGCACAACACGGCTGCCGATCCATCCCGGCAGCCGCATTTTAGTTATTTTATTAAGCTATCGTTCCCAGTTAGTTGAATGATGTCAGCATAAACACAGTGGACACCTCAGTCTGAAAGAATATCCTACGTAATGTGCCACGGTGAACAACGAATATTGCAAAGGCGGGAGGTGAGTATGGAGATTTGGGCTTGCGGGCGAAACTGAAGTGTTGCTTTTCTACGGTTCAAATTAAGTAGATTGGGTGTGTGATAATCCGCTCTATTTACATCCCCAGTACAATTTTCCCTTTGGTTCGCCCGTTTTCAATATGCCTGTGAGCCTCTACAATCTGTTCTAATGGATAGCATTTCTCAACAACAGAACGTATTTTATTATCCTCTATCAGTTGACTCAAAAATTCCATATCCAAGTCATTCGGTTTTGTAAGATGTAACTTAGCCTTCTTGCGGCCAATCATAGGACCAACCATCAATTGAAATGGGTGGTATTTGGGGCGTAGGGGCTGTTCTGTAATATAGATTCCGGTCTCGGTAAGAGAACGCATACAACTGAAGTAAGTTCTCTTACCAACAGCATCTAGAATAAAATCATATTTTTTTCCGTTGTCCGTGAATTCCTGCTTGGTATAATCGATCACGTGATGTGCCCCGAGGCCTCGCACCCACTGGATATTTGAAGCACTACATACAGCGGTTACCTCAGCCCCATAGTATTTCGCAAGCTGAACAGCAAAGTGACCAACGCCGCCAGAAGCTCCATAGATTAATACCTTTTGACCCTCTTTAACTTGTGCTACATCTCGCAATGCTTGCATTGCCGTCAGGGCTGCACAAGGTACAGCCGCCGCTTCTTCAAACGAGATATTTTTGGGCATAAGAGTTAGTACATTCTGACGAGGACAGACATATTCCGCATGAGATCCAAAACAACTCCCAAATACATCATCGCCAACCTTAAATTTAGTTACGTTATTGCCAACAGCCTCTACTGTACCCGCAACGTCTATGCCCAATATGAGATTTTTAGGTTTCGTAAGACCATGCTCTAATCGTATTGGTAAAAATCCTTTACGGCACAGATAATCAAATGTATTGACCGAAGCATTACGTACCCGAATCAACACCCGAACGTCATCCTTGATGGATGGCTGTTGCACATACCTGATCTTCATAACCTCAGGCGATCCATAGGAATTAAAAATCGCTGCTTTCAACCTTTTAACCTCCTATATTATCAACTTAGAGATCGTTAATCCTAGGCAAACTCGTCTTTCCCAAAGAATAAATCCAAATGGTCAACCACAAACCGCTAATTCTTACTGCATTGAATTATCCTCATAAAAAAACACTTCTTCTAAAGGCAAACCAAACGCTCGTGCAATACGAAAAGCCAGTTCTAATGATGGGGAGTAGTTCCCCTTCTCAAGTGCAACAATAGTCTGTCTTGTTACTCCTACCTTGTCAGCTAATTGCTGCTGGGTCATTTCATCGCTGTTAAAACGCAATTTTCTAATGTAGTTGCCGACAAGATTTTTACCCATGTTAGACTCCTTTCCTGTAATGATAAAGTCTCGTAACCGAGCCTGTTACATCAGACATAAATCCCGAAATGATTAGGATAATGAACATTTTTTGTGACGGTTGAAACACGATGAGAGATCCCATTGAAAGAAGAAAACCTAATATAAAAACAAAAAACGAATTTCTTGTTGCTTTCAGAGTTATCATCCGATCAAGTTCGTCCTCAAAAGTTGGTTCCTTTTCTCCTGTTGTTATTCGATACACGATATTAAAAACGATACTGATTATAATGTGGGCAATTATTGAAACCAAAATTAAGATGAAGACAAAAGAACCCCAAAATCGAAAGGTCTCCATTGATTCTAGTCCGCTATTGGGATGCATCGGGTACATGTACAACCAAAAAGAAACGAATATGGTAATAACACTAACTAAAGAAACAACGCTTTTTTTCTCTTGATAAGTCATAATCTCCCTCCCTCAATATTCATCAATGTAAATTGTCTTATTCAGAATGTAAAGCATAGAATACTAAATGTCAAGCAAACTTTACATTGATAATTTGGCATAACTAAACCACACTCGTCCCATTCAAAACCACATAGTTCGGTTGAACTAAGCTGCCCGTTAGCTCAATGAAGTGCAACTAAAATTTTTCGTAAATTTGAGCATAAGCCTTTTTCATTTCTTCTCGTATTTCTTGGTTCTCGTACTCCAGTGCTTTGATTTTGCGTTTTAACGTATCGATGAGTATATCCTTATTCGCATCATTCATCTCCAACTTTAATTTCTTGCACATCACCGTTAAGGTCACAGCTAAAAACACCTTGAATAATTACAGTTTCAAGAGCCTTTCTTTTCGTATCGTCCAACAACTTTGCATACCGCAAGGGCATTTCAGGAGAAGCATGGGCTAATAACTCTTGAACAGCCAGAATGTCCGCTCCACCATTTAGCATCTTAACTGCATAAGTATGTCTAAACTGATGGGTTTTAAAGTGAAATACATTTCCATTTTCATTTGTGATATTCTTTTTCATAGCCAGTTCATTTAATTGTCTCAGAAGCAAATGCTAATTGAATAGCCTTCCTTTGCGGGCACCACGATAACGAACAAAAATTAATCCTGCTGGATTATTATCTTGATTGCTTTTTTCTTTTGAATGACGGTGCTGCTGAGCCCTGCCTGCACTGCATTTGACCAATACCGCAACTTTGAAGAGTGCGGGCGACACTTTGTAGGGCTGATCGGGACGCTGCGTCAGTCGGAGGGAAAGGATTGAATAAGACATGGGCGTTTTCCGGGAAACCTTGATTGCCCGCATGTGTGGCTTTATCTGACTTTTTTATTTTTAGCTCTTGATAAACTCTGAAAATAAAGTACTAGACTGACTTGGCGATAGTGTTGATTAACGGGCAAGATGGCGCAGTGGAAACAAAGATAGATTGACCCTCAAAACTTCCAATGCGTATTGATGTATAATACCAATATATCCAAGAAAGGAAGATATAAATGATGCTTAATGATTATTGCACGAACGGGAAAAGATAGCTCAATAAATACAGTTGAAGGCAGCTGACTTTTAAGGGTTAGCCGCCTTTACTTAACTAACGGCCAGGATAACGCAGTAATTTTGCAAATACTCCACATATGGACTTTTTTACAAACTTCACGAATAAGGCAAGGCGTTATCAGAAATCGATGAGGAACTCGAAGGAGCAGAAAACATGAAATGCCCTCACTGTAACAACGAATTAAGTGAACTTCCTTTATGTTACGGAAGTGAAGCACCCTATTATTTTTACACTGTACCAGAAGAGAAAAGAACAGAATTAATTAGAGATTTTTGTGTAATTGATGAACAGCATTTCTTTATTAGAGGACATATTGAAATACCAATCATTGATAGTAAAGAGAAATTTATATGGAGTGTTTGGGTTTCTCTTAGTGAAGAAAACTTTTTGAGATCTAATGAATTATTGCACGTAGAAGGCAGGGAAACTGAAAAACCTTATTTTGGTTGGTTATCGACAGAACTTTCAATATATCCAACAACTACATTATCGTTAAAGACAATGGTACATACACAAGAAGTTGGTGCTGTTCCGTTAATAGAATTAGAACAAACGAATCATCCACTTGCAGTTGAACAAAGAGAAGGAATTACAATGGGCAGAGTTAAAGAAATTGCTCATTTAATATATCATAGTCAGGATGAGCAAAATTTGAAATTATAATCGAAGAAGTCGCTGACATCTTATAACATCGTATCTACGCCGCGTCGCTGCTACTATTAAATTTTGACTCCTTTTCTTTAATGAGAAGGAGTTTTTTTATATAATACAGAATTTGAGAAGGATGGCATTTTTTAATGGAATAATCTTTGGTTGTCATTCACACAGAATTAACAAAAAGAATATAGGGGGAGTATTTATGATAGTCCTTAAGGAAATAGATCGAAGTAATTTTTATGATGTCATAAAGTTGAGTGTAGCTGATGAGCAAAATGAGTTCGTAGCAACAAATTTGTTTTCGCTCGCACAGGCTAAGGCATTCCCAGAGTGTGTTTGCTTGGCTATTTATCATAGTGATGTCCTAGTGGGATTTACGATGTATTGTATGGATGAAGATGACCATGAATATTGGATTTATCGGTTAATGATAGATGCGAAGTATCAGTCAAAAGGTTATGGGAAAACTGCTATGGAGAGGCTCATTGAAAGGATTAAAGAGGATACACACCATCGGTTCATATACATAAGCTTTGAACCAAACAATGTTTGGGCAAAACATTTATATGAAAAATTAGGATTTAAAGAAGATGGCCGCGTTATCGATGGTGAAGTCGTTTATAAACTGGAGTATTGATCAGACAAAAGAGCAATAGTAGTTCTGCTGTATTTGAGAATTTGTGGATGCAAGAATGTTAGATGAAACGTATGCAAATTGTAATGGAAAAATTGAATGATAATACTTATCCCAAAGCAAATTCTTGATGGTTAATCAAGAAGGCATATGCATCATCTAATACCGTAACTACGCTGGGGTCTTAGCCCATGGTTCGTAAAATGAGGTAAGCATGCAGCAGGCTCAGCTCACAACCAAGCGAGGCTAAGTCCGTCGGGCAAGACAGCTGGCGCAAATACGTGAGATAAAGCCTGAACCCCATCGGCAAGGCAGCATGGGGCTGGGCCTGTTTATCACGAATGATTTAAGAAATAATTTAGAAATTTCCCTATTTCTTCTTAACAAGTTTTCCCTAATCTTAGTTTCATGTAGTACCTAGGGAGAACGCAATGACGAAGAGGTAGGTTTTTTTTGTTTCTCCTCCAGCTAATGAGACCACTATGATTTTGATATAGATGTAGGAGGATTACAGATGGAAAAGTTAACGGTTGTCGTATTGTTTGGCGGCTGCTCGAATGAATACGAGGTATCTCTCATATCAGCTGCATCTGTAATTGAGCATATGGACTCGGATAAATACGAACTCGTGCTAGTTGGGATTACGAGAGAGGGAGAATGGTTGAGATATAGCGGTTCTCTAAAGGACATTCGCGATAATCAGTGGCATTTACATCCGAGCTGTATCCCCTCTTTTTTATCTCCGAGCCGCTCCATTCGGGGGCTCATTGAGATTGTGAATACGGAATATCACGTCACGCCCATAGACGTTGTATTCCCGGTTATGCATGGGAAGTATGGCGAAGATGGAACGGTACAAGGACTTATCGAGCTTGCAGGCATTCCGTATGTTGGCTGCGACATGCTGTCTTCTGCCATTTGTATGGATAAAGATATCGCGCATGCCTTAGTACAAGCATCTGGAGTCAACACGCCTTATTCGGTAACGATGTATAAAGGTGATCACGGAGAAGAAGGAGTTCAGGATTTTCAAGCATTGAAGTATCCCGTCTATGTAAAACCAGCGAAATCCGGCTCTTCCATAGGCATTACAAAGGCGCATGATATTTCGCAGTTGATGCAGGGCATCAAGCTTGCCTATGAGCATGATCATAAAGTGGTGATCGAAGAGGAAATTAAAGGATTCGAGGTAGGGTGTGCTGTGCTAGGGCATCGAGATCCTATGATCGGTGTCGTTGATGAAATTGAACTAATTGGGGATTTCTTCGACTTTACGGAGAAGTATTCCTTGCAATCCTCAAAGATTCATCTCCCAGCCAGAGTGGACGCTCCTACCGCAGACCGTATCAAGAAGATAGCAAGACAAATATATAAGACACTTGGCTGCAAAGGATTTGCCAGAGTGGACATGTTTGTTACACCTGATGGCAGCATTGTATTCAATGAGGTCAATACGATCCCAGGATTCACATCCAATTCAAGATATCCAAAGATGCTTCAGGCGAGCGGATATACCTATTCGCAAATACTTGATCAATTGATACAGCTCGCAGTTGTGGAGGGATTGTGACATGGAGATGCTGTCTATTAGAAAGGAAGATAACAACACCGTTTGTGGGAATAAGAACGTTGTAACCCTTACACGGTCAGATATCTATCGTGGGCATCTTCTTTTAGTGAATCGAAATCATGCATTAAGACAAATGGAGGGCTCACTTGAACTTCATGCTATTGATAATTTGCCCGTCTTTGATACAAAGAGAGAATCGATGAGGTTGGAAAAGACATGCTTGAAGCAGCTAACCGCGCTGCTTGAGGCTTGCAACGGGACGCAGGACATTCTGGTTGTAAGCGGCTATCGTTCACAGGACGAGCAGACGGAGCTGTACGAAGCATCGCTCAGAGAGAACGGAGCAGCATTTACATCCAGCTATGTGGCCCGGCCCGGCGAGAGCGAGCATCAGACTGGACTGGCTGTGGATGTTGGACAAAGAACGGAAGAGGTCGATTATATCTGTCCATCATTTCCTGACACAGGCGCTTGCCAAGATTTCAAGCAGCTTGCAGCCCTATACGGATTTATCCAAAGATACAAGGAAAGCAAGGAAGCGATCACGAACATTGCAGCAGAACCGTGGCATTTTCGATACGTGGGTTATCCGCATTCTGCCATCATGGAAGAGCGCGAATGGTGCTTGGAGGAATATATCGAGCATGTGAAGCAATATCAAGTCCATCAGGAGCATGCATACGTTGAGGATAAGGATGGAAGGGCAAAGGTTGAAATCTATTATGTCCCCATTTTTCAAGACATCGCCTGTATCGAGGTACCGAATGGAACACCATACACCGTCTCCGGAGATAATCAAGATGGATGCATCATCACGATTTATCATGACAAAGGCACCTTAGAAAAACGCAAGCACGTATCTTCGGAAAATGAGCATATGGATTTACATTATGCACCCCTTAGCGATTATTATCGTTCGAAAAATAGCCAAATTCAATGGGCTGAGTCATATGATGGTCGGTAACAGCCTGATTCACTTTATTCTGGTATCATTTTTTTCTTCTGCAGCAGCTGCCATTGTGGTTTCGCTATGGAAATCGAAGAAGACATCGAATCAATCAGGTCGGTATCGGGCATGGGCAGAAATTAACCTGGCTCATTTGGCGCAGAATGTAAAGGAGCTCAAGCGTCGATTGCCTGCTGATTGTCGGATTATGGCGGTGGTGAAGGCGAATGCATACGGGCATGGCAGTGTTCCCGTTGCAAAATGCCTGCAATCGATCGGCGTAAACGCTTATGCCGTCGCAGAGATTCGTGAAGGAGTTGTCCTGCGCAAAGCTGGGATTCAAGGAGAGATCCTCATTCTCGGATACACCTCACCATGGCAATTTGAAGATTTATACCAATATGAGCTCACGCAAACTGTCATAAATGCAGATTATGCCGCTGCTTTAAACCAATATAGCAAAAAGATAAAGGTTCACGTGAAGATTGATACAGGTATGGGAAGGCTGGGAGAGAACGTAGAGCAAGTGGATCGTATCCTCAGCATATACCGTCAGCCCCATTTAACGGTTACGGGTACCTACAGTCATTTTTGTGTTCCAGACTATGATCTGGAAGCGGATATCGCTTTTACAAAGAGACAAATTCAATGTTTCTATGATCTTGTGCATGTGATCAAGTCGAATGGAATCGAACCCGGCAGTCTGCATCTGCAAAGCAGCTACGGGATTTTTCACTTTTCACAGCTGCATTGCGACTTGGCTCGCCCAGGCATTGCTCTGTACGGGGCGATAAGTGCAGTGAAAGACAATGAAGAGTCTACGTTTAGCTTGCTGCCGGTGCTTTCCTTAAAAGCAAGAGTAACCATGGTCAAAAGTGTCAATGCTGGAACCAGCATTGGATATGGGCGCAACTATAAGACGACACAGGACAGTCTCATCGCTACTGTGTCGATCGGGTATGCAGACGGGGTACCGAGATGTTTATTCGAGCAGGGCGGCCATGTATTGGTGAAAGGACAACGAGCGGCTATAGCGGGCAATATATGCATGGATCAGATGATGATTGATGTGACGCATATCGAACATGTTAATGAAGGCGATATCGTAACGCTTATTGGACAAGACGGCGAGTATTGCATTGCTGCAGAAGAGGTTGCGGCACGTTGTCATACGATTCCGAACGAGTTGCTAACCGGCATTGGAAACCGAGTGGATCGAGTATACGTCAATTAAAGGTGCTAATAATGGATGCAAAGAATAGAGAACCTATGGGTGAGTTCCGTGATAGGAAACCATCCATAGGTTTTTTCTTTAGGCTGTTTTCTAAAATATTATTGCTTTTTATAAAATGAAGTTCAAACTATTCAAAACGTATAATTGAAACTAAAGGGTTAAATATTCGTATAAAATATTACAGATAGAAGGGGGCGTTATTTTGAAAAAGCATTTGATAAAAAGCTGAATGATTTTCTATTCGATGCCTCATTAGAGATAATAGAAGTACAATATTCTGCAAATATATTTTTCATAGTGCGTTGATTTTGTATAAGTAGAAAAGTAATGTGATATTTACAAGCAGGTGTCGTCATTTGACGGCATTTTTCACTTCAAGTTGTGGTATTTTTGAATCTAATAGGTTAAGTATTCCTATAAAAGTTTATAGTTTGGAAGGAAGTGTTACAAAATGGACTATACTAAAATATATAATGAGAAACTGATTGCCTCAGTAAAAGAGAAATTAAATTCAATTGGTGAAGTTAAAACGGTGAAGTTTTTGAGAGAAGAAACAGGTATGTCATTAATAGAGGCAAAAAAATTTGTAGATGCTTTTAAAGCATGAGCATAAATTAGAGTGAGTCACTAACTTGTGGCTCTTTTTTATGCACTTCTTACCTTGAAAATGTTCCATCCAACCTTTTAGGCGATGATGAAAGTTATTAACATGTTGAATGTGGTAGATTCCCTTTTTCACAAAGGAGAGATACAAGATGAAAGAGGCATGGGAAAGATCAAGTAAAAGTATGCAGATCAAATTTGAGACGCTAAGTGTTATGATTAGCCAAGTTTTCAGAGGCAAACGGCTCATAAAAGCTGAAAGAACACAAACAGGACTTAGTAATGGCACCTATAAAGTGGAGATTGAAGGGTCTACTACACCCTATCTTTTAAGGATCTTTTCTGGAGGTTCAGACATAGCTATAAAAGAAAAAGCAATCGCTGAGAGATTACGCGGCGTCGTGCCAGTAGCCGATTATATATATCTGGATACAAGCCGAAAGTTAGTGGAATATGATTGGGCTTTAATGGAGTGGAAAGAGGGAGTATTACTGCGTGATATTTTACAAAGAAGAGAAGAACGCCAGATTGCAGAAGTCGCGGAATCTGTCGGCAATATACTAGCTCGGATTCACAGTCATACGTTTGAAAGCCCGGGTCTTTTCGCAGGGGACCTTACGATCGCCCATCCATTTGACATGGATGAGAACGAATTTTTCTCTTTTATTACTGAGAGCTTGGATCATAGTGCGACCAGGCATTGGCTGGGAGCGGAAGCCACGGAAAAGGTTCGATCATTCTGTGTGTCTCACCGTTCGTTATTATCCGAAATTCATGAACCGCCAGTCCTCGTTCATTCGGACTTCAATGGTTTAAACCTTTTGATGATGGAAGGGCTAAATGGGTTCGAAGTATCGGCGGTATTGGATTGGGAGTTTGCTTTTTCAGGAAGACGTTATGTTGATATTGGGAATATGCTACGGTATGAACACGATAAATCCTTGTTCGAACGTCATTTTGTAAAGGCATACCGGAGTTCAGGTGGGTTCTTGAATGAGAATTGGGTTCTATTATCTAAACTGGAAGATTTGATTGCCTTGTGTGATTTATTGAATCGTTCGACTCCGGAAATGACAAACCGGATCGCGGATTTAAGACAGCTTATAAATCAGACTATAGTGGGGGCATAAGCCATGGAGATAACACCTATAAAGACGCAGTACGGCTCACTCGAAGGAAGAAATTGTATATTTTTAGATGATGTTAATTATAAGTACAATGAACGAAAGGTTGAATTGACTGGTGAAATTAGTGGTAGTTTAGCCAGTGAAGGTGAAGAGGACACTTGGATTAGTTATACGATGGTCTTTTCTAATATCCAATATTTTAAGATGGTAGGGCTTGATTTAAGTTATGATCATTTTGATTTGGACTACAGTGAAACGACATCATTTTTTGAAATGACGAACTCAAATCTTTTAGAAATTGTTTTGAAGACAATGGGTGTTCAATCTAGGCACTTTATTGTCGAAACTTACGACGATGTTTTTGAAATCGTTGCAGATCAATATGAAATAAAATTTGGGGATATAACTAGAGATTAAAGCGATTTATGAGTTATTGAGAAGAAGTCCTGAAAGTCACCTAACACCATATTTATGCGTTACAGTCTCAAGGCTGCTAGGTATTCTAGAGTCATTTTAAAGAGCTGAATTTGGATAGGCAACCCTACCAGGCTAAGCCCGTCAGATCCGTCACTTGCGCGTCTTAAGCCAGTGAGGGTTCATGAATAAGACAAGATTATAAGAAATCCACGCAAAATTTAATACTTACAATAGGATGTGAATTATTTGCAGAAAATTCGAAGAACAAAAGAAGTAGAGGGTGTAACTGTACCCGGGATCATTCATAATGGTGGTCATTATTTTTATATCAATGTTGATGTTTATGAAGACGGCATGTCAAATTGCTGGGAACTTGTTGATTTGAATGGACTTAAAGAAAAGCTTAGTTCCAATTGGTTAAATCCATCCATCCCAGAGAGCGAAGACCTATCTATACACGCTTTAGGTATGTATACAGTTCAAAAAGCCGAATGGATATTTGATAAGGATACATATTACGAACATATAAAAGACACAATTAAAACGATTAATCCTAACTTTGAAAATATCTATGAAATCACATCTTGGCAAAAACAATTGGCAGAGAAAAGAAAGATTATGTACTCGCCTCGAGCTACTAATTATTATGTTATGCGTGAAATGTTTTATGAAACTATAGATGGAGATCAGTTCTCCATCTTCATCAAATATGAAAATATAAATTATTTAGCAAATCTAGTTGTTTACGAAGATGGGTTAGTCATTTGTTATTTCCATGAAAATAAACTTACTTTTAGATTAGAGGAGATCTATGAGCTCTTTACGAATGGAACGTTCTTTACAAGCTTTGACGAACCAACAAAAGTAATGTTATCTGATTTAGGTGAAGTGACGTTCTCACAAGTTGTGTATTCAACAGAGATTGAAGATAAATATATCGAGCTGATGGATATTCATAAGAAGCTTAAAGGCGAAAAGACTTCACTGGAAGAGTGCCGAGAAGCATATTATCAATATTTAGAAGATCCAATTGAGTATTACCGTCAAAATCTGAAAGTCAAATATGAACTTGTTCCCGAACATGAACGAATCTTCTTAGGGGATATGGATAGTAAAGATTGGGATTATCAGAGAATCATCTACCGTCCTGAAGAAAAGCGCGAAGTATAAGTGACCCGAAGAAGATAGGGACATTTTATAATAGCATGTTCATACATCGGGCCATTCGGCTCTAGGTTCAGCCGGACACATCCGCATCACCTAACCGCCTCGCGGCCGCTCCTTCGGGGGTTAAGGTAGTAGGACGTCGGAAGCATTAACATTATAAGAAATCCCCGGAAGGGATTTTAAGTGAGGAGTGAGTAAGGCGTGTCGAACGTACATGATAATGAAATACTCTCATATGAGATCAATTTGAAACAAAATAAAATAGTAATCCATACCGAATATATAATTCCAAATAAAACTGAAAATACAACGATTTTCTTTTATGATGTTCTTGCACATTTTTTTGATACCCAATTACCAGGTAGTATTATATTAGATATCGATACCTATGATATTCATCATTTTATTACGGATAATAAAGAACTATTGGAAAAACATAAGAACTATAGTTGGCCTATGGACTATACAACGATCGATGAGCTAGAAGGAAAATTGATACAAGAACAATATAAGTATTTTATAATATCCTCGTCGTATGGATTAAGCGGATGGGTCTTAGCAAAAAAGTATGAAATAAATGTAATTGAAATGTAGAAGGATTAGAAATTAGTGTGATTCAACAACTTAGGTGTAAATACTAGGAGAGAGTTAATAAATAGGTCTGAGCAAGTATTGCTTAGACCTATTTATTTTCATTATTATACCGGATGCAGTAAAGGTCAATTACCAGACAATGTAGTTGACGACGTTTTAGTTTTTAGATCAGACGAAACTTTTTTTCTAACAACTGTGCACAATCAGACTCTTAGGATAGAGGACATAAAGTACCAAACAAGAAAAACCAATCAAACTTTACCAGCTTTTATAGGTACACATATTTCGCAATAAGGGTTGCTAATCATATCGCCAATATATCTTTCCAAGATGGGCTTGTCGTCCATTTTATAGCCCAAGCTTTGTAGAAAAGGAAAAATATCTGCATAGGCTTTTTGAATATCTTGTGCTGTGTGCTTCACTTCGAAAATAAGGTATTTTCCACCAGGGAGTTCACCTTCACATATAGAAGCATCGATTTGATAATCCTTTGAAATCACAATACAAGCATCAAATCTACAGTTCTCAGGGAGTGTTGTTTCAGGGTTATCCTGTGGAATTGCAAATAAGGTTGCCGATGTAAGAAGATTTTTCTCCTCAGCCCATTTTTTTAACTTCTCCATTACTTCAATATTAGCAGGACCGTATGGACCAACTCCACGCATATAAGCAATGCGATAGTTTGGAAGTGTTTCGACTTTAGATTTCATAAGTTCTTTCTTCCTTTCTTCATTGATATTTGTTGGTTACGTTTCGAATGTAACATGCTTTAAAAAGATATACATGATGATTTTAAAAATATTTGGATAAAATGTTAAAATGATAATGTAACAAACATGATCTAAGCTGTACAAACAACAATTTCTTATAAAAGGATCAAATAAAAAACCACCCTTAACGGGTGGCCAATGATGAAGAGATTCCTATGAATCAGTTTCACTTTGGTATTCAAGAATATCTCCGGGCTGACAGTCGAGCGCTTTACAAATCGCTTCTAAGGTCGAGATTCGAATTGCTTTTGCCTTTCCATTTTTCAAAATCGAAAGATTAGCCATTGTGATTCCAATTTGTTCTGAAAGTTCCGTCACACTCATTTTTCGTTTCGCCAACATCACATCAATATTTATAATTATCGCCATGGTATTCACCTCAAACCGTAAGTTCATTTTCCGACTTCAGATTAATAGCGTCTTGTAATAATCGTTCAAGTACAGCCCCAAATACGGCAATGACAAACGACGCGAAGGCTACAATCAAACCCAGTAAGATAATACCAGGTGCATCCATGTGCTGTGCCATGATGTACAGTACGGGTTCCATGGCTACAAAAATAATGCCAATACTGATGCCGCAGTATTTAATCTTCTTTAATGCCTGAACTGACAGCTCCGAAAAGGCGATATTTTTATCAATATAACTGAGTAATTTAAATGCCTGATACAGTGCGACGTAATAAGGTATGGTGGCTGCAAAAAATCCGATAACTATTGCATATAATTTGCCTGGGAACGGGTCGGTTGGTTCTTGAAATAAGGAAACAGCTGACACTACACATATAGCAAGCGCTGGTAAACCCATTACAAATACAGAAATCTTTAAAAACAATGTTGATGCATGTTTCATTGTTAAACACCTCATTTGTATAAATTCAATGTTATTATAATGTTAAATTTATCGTTTTACAATAAATAATAATTGTAATTAAATAAATATATATTGTTTTATGTAGAAAATTAGATAGCGTGAAATTATTAATCTGAATAGTAAAATGGATAATCTCAAAATTATTACAGAGCAAGAAACAGGGAGTGATGATAACAGCTAGTTGAACTCGCCTGTTCTTCAAACTGGATGTCTTGCAGTTGATAATCGGGAAGATGGGACTAAGGAAGTTGTATCTGATCGTGCAGAATTTAAGATGCTTAACGCTACCAGCGATTGTAAACCCATCGTTTGGATGTGAACTTATTCATCAACTAAATTATTTTGATTTTTAACATCCTCACCTTTATTAAAAAAATGCATATGATGCAGTTAAGGCAATTCACTTTTTCTATGATTGTAAGGAGGATATGAAATGAGTGGAAATGGAAAAAATTCAAAACAATCCTCTGACTCACAAGATATTCAGATCGCAAGACTTGCGTTTATTGGGGCTACTATCGCTACATTAGGAGATGGTATAGCTGCGATTGCTGCTGGTCTTGCATTAGAAGCTTTAGAAAAATCAAGTAACCAAAGTTCTCAAAATCTGGATGAACAATCAAAACAGTCAGAAACCATGCAAAAGCAGATAGACTATATAATAAATGAGTTAAAGCAAATTAAAAGAATGATGAAATAAAAATGTTTCCCTAAGCTACATCAAGAGAGCCTCAAATATCTTGTGGAAATAGATAAAAAGCAAAAAGGAAGACCTTTTCTTGTATAATGAAGTCACGATAACACAATTTCCTGAAAAGAGGTCTTCCCTATAAATCATTTTATGTCAGATTTGGTCCAAGCCCTAGTCACCAAACAGGATATGACTGAGGTTTTTTGCCTTCATTTAGAATTAGCTATAATCACTTGTTAGAAATGGAGTTAGCTGCCTTCCTAGACTATTAAAAGTATGACCGCATTGGGTTGAAATCAGGGAACTCACACAACGGTGGATACACACGTACACTTCACACAGAGTATGGTGACCTGCACCTCAGCCTCTCACGAGATCGTCACTGAGAGTTTAAGCAGCAGACTTTAGCCCCAAGGTCATTACATCGTTGAGTGAAATCCCGTATATCTTTACGATTTATAGCTTTCCAAAGCCAGGCTGGAGAAGGTTATTTTATTTACACATAATGCTTGACGCTACCCTTCAAGCACAATGATATTAAGTATTTTAATAAAGTCAGAGCCTTTACATAACACAGTATCTATGCTGTTTTGGGGGTGGAGAATGCCTTCTTGATCGTCTGTTGTATTGCGGAGAAGTGGGATCGGACAAACAATCCTGCAGGATTAAGTCCATTGGCCCCGGCGTGTTCGCTCCTCTCAGTTGCTCGGTTTGTAGATGTAGATACAAGACCGATATCGGCAATTTGCGTAATGATAATAAAAAAATGAGGGATGTTCAATGAAGCTTATAGATTTAACCCATGTTCTTCAGCATCAAGTCCCTGTATATCCAGGCGACAGTGAGATGGAGTTGGTACAAACGAAGTATTTGTCTAGAGATGGTTATTGTAATCACCAGTTAACGATGAATATGCACACCGGCACACATATAGATGGTCCCATGCATCTAATTGAGTCCGACCTATATTTGAGTGACTTTCCCCTGGATTCATTTGTGGGGAAGGGAACATTACTAGATGTATCTGGCATGAATCGCATTGAGTATAAAGAAGAGTATGAACACTTGATAGGTGAAGGGACAATCTTAATCTTATATACGGGATTCAGTGTATACTTCGGCCAAGAAAAGTATTTTACAGAGCATCCGATTATAACAAAAGAATTTGCAGAATTAGTAGTTCGAAAGAAAATAAAACTAATTGGAATGGACACACCATCTCCAGATCGGTATCCATTTGAAACTCATAAATTATGGTTTGATAACCAAGTGCTGATTGCTGAAAATCTCACAAACGTTGATCGATTATTGGATGTCAGTTCCTTTGAGATAATAGCCCTGCCACTTCTAATTAAGGCAGATTCTTCGGCTGCACGTATTATTGCACGTACAGAATGAATATACAGATAGGGAGCTGAGGACCCTTTTAGAGAAGTTGATCTTGTAGGATTTTCACCTATGAATGATGGTCCCGATAAAGCATCATTAAGCAGCATTCATTGGGTACTCAACCAGACTAAGTGACAATTATAAAGAAAAACAAAGACGCCTTCAACACACTGTATAGTCAGGGTGAAAGCGTCTTTTTTGTACGATGAATTGCATTTTAAATTAAGAGTTTCATTCCTATTTCATCCTCGTGTTAAACCACTCTCCTGACTTATCTCTTTCCTGATTTTCGCGCGGCTTTTTTTTATTGACAAGCGTTTTGGATTTTCGGGCAAGTGCGTGCACTGGGAAGCGATTGACAATCCTGTTTCGTTTGCTAGAAAAACCAAAGAATCCGTTGCATTCTTAGGTTAATGCATTGGAGCGGTGAAATTCTATTATTCATTTATTCTGAAAGGATGATTTCGTATGGCGGAACACGTGCAAGCAAGTCCCCGTTTTAGAAGACTATGCAACCAATTTTCAACCATTATAGGTGGAACAGAGCATGAAATTACAAAGGGACCGGTTTGTTTTGTTACCAGAAAAAGGATAATAAAAGCCTCAATTTTAGGAAGACGTACCACATCTCCATTGGTCCGTTATCAACTGTTCTCGTTTGAATCGCTGGAGTCTTCAGGCCACGCACTGTGTTTAGGGAAAACGGCTCTCTTCCAGAACCAAGTCAATCGATTGCTGTCAAACCTGCGCAGAAACGGGATCAAAGTAACAGCAGTCCATAATCACTGGCTCTTTGAGAATCCGCGTCTTATGTACATTCACTAGGAATCAATCAATAATTTTGTTGAATTTTAAATAAAAGTAAAACATTCGATTGCCTTCTTAGGTTAATGATGGGGAATCGTATGAACCTGAAAGGTCTTCTCCATCGCTGAAGGTTCTTTTATTGGCAATTATTAATATGGTCATCTAAGGGTAAGTCTTTCACGGGTCATTTGACACATATGGAGTGTTGCATTTACCTTAACTGTACCTTATGAGTTGAAATTCCATAACGGTTATTCATAAACATAAAGGGGTGGTGTTTCTAAAGCCATGTAATGGCTGCTGGGACATCCTCTTTTGCATGTGTTTGTTAGTACGAGCAGGTGAGGTATTCACCGTCTGCCTCAAGATCCACAAAAGATAGCACATTGAAAAATTATTTTACAAAAAGAGATCCAACTATGCTGAAAAGATATATTAGTCCAATTTTATGGAGTTGATATTTCAGGAATCATAGCTGCTTGATATATGCTTTTGTACAAACTGGATGATCTGAAGAAATGATATTTGAGAAGTTATATTAAAGTTGTCTGATTTATGGCTGAAAGTAAAAAACAGCCCTTAATTTTTTATGAGGGCTGTTTTTTATAAAATATATACATTTAATTTTCTTTACATCAGTATTCTATTTAGCGGGCAAAATGCTAACTCCATCCACATACCATGTGTGAGAACTAGTGATTTTTGTTTTCATCTTAATTACAACATAAGAACCATTAGCTTTTTCCCAATATATCAAAGCTTGTGACTTATCTGGACTTATAAGTAAGGCGGACATTTTATCGCCCATATCAAGATTCTCTCTTCTCTCCTCACTATAAAAAGCTTCTAGGAAAGAAGATTGTTCTTCTTTAGAGAAAGAAGATAGTAACTCTTCTTCAAAGTTAAGTAAATTTAAAAAACGTCCATGTTGTAACATCTTGGTCTGTACTGACGTCTTTACTGTTAGTAAATGCTTTGACTTTTTCACTTTTTTGAATGATTTCCCTTCCTTTATTCCATGAATGGGTTAAGCGTTCCTCTACTATTTTGGCTTTATCCTGGTGTTCGGAACTTACTGTTGGAAAAAGAGAAGAGATAGCACCACTGGCATATGCGCTAGTACCAGTTATCAAAATGAAAGTGGCTAATCCAAGGACGATAAACATTTTATTTTTTCTTTTCATTACTAACACTCCTCATAAAATATTTTAGTTCAAATAATAAGTTTTTTCTCCTGAGTCGGACCAATCACTTCCATTACTATAGTAACCTTTTACTCGACCAGACCATTGCATTTTATATGATCCTGACTGGGTATGCGCACCATCGGTAATATGAGCTGTAGCATATTGGTCAAGATAATAATTGTCACTAACATCTAACTTCGATCCAAGATACGTACCATCTCTGTATAACTCGAAATATGCACGAATTTCAGTAACGAAATCATAACCCCGGTGAACGACAACTGCTCCTGCTAAGGCTGATTGCTGTTTATACATACTAGCAATTGCGGATGCTCTATCTCCTGCTGATGCTATTGATGCTGAAACCAACATACTACAAAAAATGTGAGAGATAGAATACTAAAAAACTTAGATTTCATTATTTCTGTAATCTTCATTTATATTACTCCTCAAAATGAATAATTCAAATCCTAATTCCATGATGTTCCATTTGGGAGAAAAATCATATAGTCCTGTAGGTATAACCCCATGACTTACCTTAATTACAATCATATGCCTTTAGATCCAGCCAAAGCAACGGAACCCAATCACCCATTATAGACCAAGCTACCACAGGAAAAACTTTGGTGTCTATTCTTTTAGTCCCAATTTATAACTTGGGCAGTACACTTTGTTATAGCCAAAAAAATAAAATGAAAGAAATTATCTCAATTAAAAACCGAGATAGTGAAGCTTGATAAGCAGTTAGAGTTTTTATGTACTTATCCAAAGAAATAATAAACCAATTAAAAGGAATTGCGAAAGTTTAACGACTCCTAAAAAATCAAAATAATTGTTGAAATCTTTAGTAAATCTCATTTGGTATGACAGAAAAGGCAGCACTGTTCTTTAAGAAATTGAATACCTATGAGGTGACACTAACAACTGTTAGTGTCTTCTCTAATTATTTTAGTTATATAGAAAATAAATATTAATAGATGTGGTCATCTGACAATTCACAGACGGATAACAAGATACCTACGCCACAACATTAAGCCCGATGGGAAGAACAAGGGATGGTCAAATATTAGGGTTCAAAGATTGCTGGCAAGCGAGATCCATTTGAGTTATATCACTTATGGCAAAACCGTTCCAAGCGTGGTCAGGTGGAACATGTACCTGAAGAAGAGCGGATTAAAGTCATGGGAACACATGAAAAGCTAAAAACGCCGGAAGAACATGAAGCGATTATGGGGCGGCTGCTGAAGAACAGAATGCTGAACCCAAATTCAAGGCGTAACATTTTTCCTTTGTCAGGTTTGCTGTATTGTGAGAAATGCGGTTCTCGGATGAGATTTAGAGTAGGTGAGAACAAGAAGCAGGGACAGCATTGGAGTGCATTGTGCTATCACCAGTACAAAGACGGAAGCAAAGGTGAACAGCGTGGCAAGGTAATGGATGCTGATTTTTTTAATGCTCTGTATGATCGGATTATACATGTAGATCCGAATATTCTGCGTGAGATTGAAATGCATGGCAGTCGGTATAATGATACACAGGTTATTATCGAGGTCAAAGAGCAGGAGTTGAAGAAGCAGAAGCGGGCTCTGGACAAGCTGCATGAATCTTATGAAGAGGACATGATAACGAAGCAAGTGTTTTTAGGGCGAAACGCTGTTCGGTCACGGCAGTTACAGAAGCTGGAGGAAGAGTTGAAGGATTTGCGGAAGGTTGTAGTAGATGAGAAAGTTTATCCGACTGTGGAGCAGATATATGAGCGGGTAGGTGAGTTAGGGAGTTGTGGGGCGCTTTAGTGACGAGTGAAGAGAAGAATCGGGCTTTGAAGAAGCTAGTGGAGCGGATTGTGTATGATCGGGAAGGGAATCGGGTGGAGCGGACGGTTTGTTATAAATGAAGATTGATATATTCGTTCTTATTACTTTCTCCTCACATGTTGAGTGCTGTGTGTTGTTGGTTAGGGAGTAGTGAGTTGGAGCCACATTCACCTGTTTAAATAGCTACTTTGCCCGAAGCTTCTAGAGTTCGGGCTATTTGTTATAACCAAAGTAATTAATTCAGCGTAGGACTTTTGATGAAGATACCGTTTGTTGGGTAGAGAATAGTATATATAGTACTACTTAAAAATGATGCTTCTGTCACTTGAGGAGGTCTTTTTTTGTTGCAAATGGGAAAAATTTCTGGAATTTAAAACCTAAATGGTCTATGCTTATTGTAGTTTTAGCATGTGTATAAATGATAGATTGTCAAGTTTTATTGATAGAAACCATCCAGAAGATTTTCCGGAATGAAATAAATAGGACATATAAAAATATCTTCCTGCAACGTAGGAGGATGTGAGTTTGGATAGATCAATGGAAGCTTTGTCCCATTTGTTTCGACGAATATCGAGAGGCTATTTCATTACAAGGGAGCAGATAGTTTATGACGTTTCGTGAGAAAATCCAACAATTGCGTAAAGGTGCAAGCGAGGCTCAATCTGCAACAAAAATTATCGATAAGCTCAAGGCCCTTAAAGACAGCAATGGTCCAGATACATCGTATAGATGGATATGGGAGTTGATTCAAAATGCTAAGGATGTCGTTAATGCAAGTGGGTTCGTTGATATCGAGATTAAATTTAGCGAAGTTAATAAAACTATTGAATTTAACCATAATGGTCGATTGTTTACTACTGAAAACATAGTTTTTTTGATTGAACAGGTTTCAACAAAAGAACGCTCATTGACCGCTGAGAATAAAAAGAAATCTACTGGAAAATTTGGAACAGGTTTCTTAACGACTCATTTGCTTTCTGAAAAGGTTTGGGTGCATGGTTATCTACAAGACGATGATGAAAGCCCTCGTTCCTTCGAGACATTATTAGACAGGACTGGACAAGATAAAACATCAATTATGAATGCTATAAGTGAGAGTTGTGGTATGCTGGACAACGGAACAGAGTGTACTGTTAATGAGAATCAAATGAATACGAAGTTTGTTTATGAATTGGATAGAGTAGGAATAGAAACAGCAAAGTCAGGCCTAAGAAATCTTCTGATTTCTATTCCATATGTATTTGCATTTGTGCCAGAGTTAAGTTCAATAACCGTTAGTATGGATAATTATGAAAGAGTGATTCGAAGAGGGGGAAGATTCACTGTAGACCTTGAATCTGCTAATGTTACCGAGGTGCAAATCGCAAAATCAAAAGGTGAAAATCCTACTTATGAAAATAGGTATGTCTTTGTGCAGTCGAATGATGAGGTATCGATTGCTGTAGAAATTAAAAAAAACAGTACAAATGAAAAACATTTAATTGGTCTACATAAGGAATTGCCACGGATTTTTTGCGATTTCCCCTTACTAGGCACTCATGACTTCTCATTTCCAGTAGTTGTAAATAGTCCGTTGTTTAATCCCACAGAGCCTCGTGACGGCATCCCCTTGATTCATTCCGAGCGTTCAGGTGGTGACTCAGAAGATAACAGAAACAGAATTATAAAAGCAATAAACCTATATAACAATATGCTTGACTATTTTGCAAAGGAAGGTTACACAAACCTCTATAATATTGTTAAGATTTCTGAACAATCCGAAAAAAATTGGCTCGACTCAGATTGGGTTGAGAAGATTCTTATTCATCCAATCAAAGAGCATATAAAAAGAACTACTTTCATTAATAATAGTTTGGATGAAACTTGTTCTCTTTATGATGTTTGGGGCACCTCAAGCATTTTGATTATGAAAGATGAAACTCCTGAATATAGAAGTAAAGTTTGGGAGTTGTCAAATATATTGATGCCTGCGAAGATGACCCGAAAAGATGAAATCGAAAACTGGTACAACTCATTGTGGGTGGAGTGCCGCAATTTTGGCATTGTTGATCTAATTAAAGAGGTTGAGGACTGTGGTAATTTGGTGACCCTGAGTATTCGTTTGGGTTGTGATTCGATAAAATGGCTTAACGATTTAATTATTCTTCTATATCATAATTCAAGTAAGTTCATTGCTGAATTAGGGCTAAATCCATCCATTCTTCCTAACCAATGCGGAGATTTTTTACCTTTGGATAGAATATATGCTGAAAAAAATATCGGTGAAGTATATAAGGATATAGCCTTAATTGCAGGTATTAATTTCAGAGCAATATTGCTTGATAATAGGGTCTCAACAGACTATCTGCAAGGGTTGCGAGAATTTAACTTGAATAATGTATTTAGTGAGCTTATTCAAACCCCAATTGATCAAGAAACAAAACTTGAATTTTATAAAGCAATCACCAATCTTCGTACAGGAAAAAATGATAAGCAAAACGAATTTGTGGATATTGCTAAATGCCTATATCCAAATTACTTTGATCAATACAGCAGAGTAAATTATCTTAATGATAAACTGCTCTCCGATGCATTGAAGTTTTGGAGGGAGAAGATTTGTATAGATTTAAGTGACTGTGCCTCTATTAGTAGTGTCCTTGAGCAATATGACTTTCAAAATAACAGAGAAGTAGCTGAATGGATATCAAAATTGACAAACCATTTCAGAATATGTGAAGACGAAAACTTACTTGATAGATATGCTGTATTACCAAATCAAATTGGGGACTTTATGCGCAGGAGTGAAATGTTTCTTGATGACGGAAGTCTTAATGAAATTCTAAAAGACGCGGCTATGTATTCAGGCAATGACGTAAGGAGAAAAATGATATTCGAGGGCATTGCACTTGAGTTGCCTTTAAACCGAACTATATCGCTTGAATCTATAGCTCCAACAATCACTGACTATGTTAGAAATAACAATAAATCTATAAGAATAAAAGATTTCGAGGTTAGAGAAACATTTAGAAACACTTGCGCATGGATTAGGGATAACCGCAAGGATAGTAGAGTTAGTAAAGCTTTTAAAGAACTTATAGAAAACCTTCATTGGTTTTATGACGATGAAGAAATTGCTGAAAGTATGGCAAAGTCAGAACAGTATGATGAAATTTTAAAAAGATACAATGTAGCTGATATAAATGAATTGGCTAATATACTTGCATCTCAACCATCTGCCGGGAGCGAAACTATCAGCATTTCAAAAGAACTGCTTGCTCAGTGGGGCATATCATCAGAAGAAGAGCTTTGCAAAGCACTGTCAAAAAATGTTTTTGGTTCTGCTCAAATCCACTATTCCAAAAGTGATCCTGAGGTTTTTAGTTACGTTAAAGATATTCTGAATCGCTCAAGAACTAATATTGTAAACTTTTTGCATGAACATGATGATTATGATTTTGATAAAAACAACCTTCAGCTTATAAAAAATACAGCGAATACGATTTTTAGAGTTCGTAAATTCGAACAAGAAATTTACATTATTGCTAGACCTTCAGATTTTGAACAAATAATTTTGTACTATGATACGGAAATAGATTTGCTAGATTTCGATAAAGACTGTGAGTTGTGGGTGGAGGATGGAGTTGATCCAATCCCCAAAAAGATCACTCTTGGCAGAATACTGAAATTAACAGGAGTAAATAAGATTCCATTAAGGAGTTTAAAGCATAATGATTGATAGACATACAATCAGTACGTTGTTAGGTTCAACATCTTTTAAGAACCTGGTCGGTGTAGGAATGGAATTAAAGCCGTATGAATTGGCTTTGCTTATGTTGCGTGCATTAGACAACTCCGAAGAATATGGGTATATCGTGATGGGTGTATCTAAGCTTATCAACAATTACGTGGTTGTTGGGTTAAGCCTCGCGGTTAAAGACAGTGCTAAAGAACCTATCTCTACTGCATTGAGCCTTATATCCGTTGAACTTGAGGTTGAGTACGATAACATAGATGTTAATGGGAAAAATGTATTTGTAATAAAGTTGAAGAATAGCCCCAAAGCTCCTTCTATGAATTTTTCAAAAGATCTCGATTCGCAAGAAGGTTTTATCAAAAATTTAATTGTAGCTTGTTTAACTTTACAAGCAAGAAAGTATTATTCTAATGCAAGTGAAGACGAGCGTAATGATTATATTGGTGACATGCTTGCAGCCATCGGTTATAACATAAAAGACCAAACTAGACGAGGAAGTTCTTCGTCAGGCAAAGGTACTGGTGAACTTGATATATTCGTGTCAAAAGACAGATTACCGTTTACTGTTATTGAAGCAATGAATCTTAGTTCTTTAAGTACAAACTACATTAACGAGCATTTGGATAAGATTTTTTCATACGATACTTCAGGTAATAAATTCAATGTATGCCTATCTTACGTCAAAATCGCAGACTTCAATTCATTTTGGGAAAGATATTCTGCGCATGTGACGAATCACAGCTATCCTGCCCCTTTGCTCTCATCAGATACAAGTATCGATGATGAATATGGGTATTCAGAATTAAGAATAATGAAGACCAATCATAATCGTTCGAGTAGAACGGTTATCTTGTATCATATTTGTGTCAAAATTCATTGATTTATACAAGATAATATGAAGGGTTGGAGTGAAGCTTGCTCTATGATATTTGGAACAATACATGATAGGGCATCCTACTATAATAAAAGTTTTATAAATCAAAGAACCCCAGAAAACAGACAAGCATGCCTGGAAATGGCGATTACAAGGTATTTTTCTGATTTGGAAAGTGTTCGAATACTGACAAAAGAAACTTTTTAAAGATTGTAGTTACTTATGGGTATATTAAATGGTGGTGTTAATGACTATGATGAGCAAATACTTCAATTGTTTTCACTGCGCCTTCCCCCACCTTTTTGGGTAAACTACCACTAAGCAATACTTTACCCAAATTCAACACGAAACGAGGTGATGCCTCATGACAACTTACAAAGTACCCAATAGATTAGCTAAGGAAAAGTCGCCGTATTTGCTGCAACACGCACATAATCCGGTGAATTGGTTCCCTTGGTCGGAGGAGGCTTTTGAAGTCGCAAAACGCGACAACAAGCCGATCTTTCTTTCTATTGGGTATAGCTAGTTGTTGATTCACACGTACCTGTCATTGATGAAATGTCCGGTCAATCATGAACCCCTATAACTTTCATATTCAAAATATGAATAAATGAGCAAAAAAGATGATGTCTCTGTGCCCAACACAGAAACGTCATCTTTTTTGATGTGTAAACATAGCATTCATCCATGAGGCAAATCTGATCCACAAAAGAATTTATATCATGATGCCATCACTCACAATGGAACCTATAATATTACTTTGAGCGCGATAATAAACTGGTATACAAAGTAGCCAGAGAAACCTATCAAAATAAATCCAGCGATGATGGATACCCATTTGATCATGGTCGGACTCATCACTTTTCTAGTTAGCGCTACCATCGCAAGTAAGCCCACATCATGCACGAGTATACCAGCTAAAATGCCAGCGCCGACGATTAAAAATTTGGTCGGTTGGGTCATATCATACGAATCAGAAAGTACAGCACCAAACACAGAAACCCAAAACACAAGATTACCTGGTGACAAAGCTACGAGTAAACCGTTACGATATGAGCTGAAAAAGGATTGACTTGGTTTCTCGCCAGCTAACGTAATATCTTGCGCGGAATGTTTTATGGAATCATAGCCTAAATAGGCCAAGAAACATGCACCAATCAGCCACATTGGAATTTGAATGTAAGAGATAGCAAGTACAGAAGCCAACCCCATATATAATGCAATAATTAATAAAAGATCGACTGTCATGCCACCTAATCCTACAGCCCAACCATGCATAAAGCCTTTTTTTAAACCTTGTTTGGTCATCTCAACGGTCATTGCCCCTACGGGCATAGCAATGGCAAGACCTGCTAGGAGATATGTGAAAAATATATCCAAAACACCACTTCTTTCTAAGTTGATAAGCTCATATGTCTATTAATATACACAATTAAGTATTAAAATTCAACAATTGGTTAATTATTATGCAGAAGCATCTCTAGCGATTCAGCAGCTATTAATAACTTTAGTCCAAGATAGTAACGACATTATGAAATGCGAAATGCTGAAACCTGCCTAAATACGCGGGGTCAAATAAAGGGTATAGAAAAAAGAAACTAAGATCGGGTGATCTCAGCTTCTTTATTGTTCATGCGCTGCTATGTACGCTCCCATTTTATGCATTAGATAAGTCAGGGAAGGCCATGGGACGTTTCGCCATTATCGAAAATCGATCGCATTCATCTTCTCAAGTTCTTTTTGGAGTTTCTTTTGGTAGGTCACTCGTTCTTTACTCCATATGCTAAGCTGTAAGACGAGGTAAAGTACAAATGGAGCCATATTCGAGTAAGTGAAAGATAAATCGTACCTATTAAACATGATGACAGTGCTTATCACTACGATGGCTGGAATAATCCCTCCCCAAACCCATGAGCTTCTTCTTGATAAATAGATCTGAAGTAACAATCCTCCGATAAGAACGATCCACATGATGATCTTAAACCACATGATATTATTCCTCCTGTTTTTCTTTCTTGTAATAGTCGATGATTTGTTTGGCTGTATCTAAATCAAGTTTAGAATCAATAGCGAGCTTACTAATGAAAATAGTAAAGGGCTCGCTTTCCTGCTTGTCACTGATCTCGATTTTTTGAATTAATTTATCCAGTCGTAATCGAACGGTGGGGTAGGAGACATCATAAATTTTAGCAATCTCTTTAAGTGAACCGGAATGAATGACGAAATTTTTAATAAATGAGATGTCTTCAATATCCAGCGATGTGATCCATTGTGGAATTTTATCCTTGTCCATTTGATAGCCTCCTCATAGTAGGTTTTTTAATAATTTTTATTATATACTAGATAAAATTAAAGTAAATAGTTAAAAATAATTAAATAATATCAATAACAAAGTTTAATTTATGTTTTTAATAAGTGAAGTCCGTCTCCAGTAACATTTGAGAGGAGGGAATAATAGACAGCGTAAAAGAACCGACGGGTGTGGTTGGTAGAAGAATGGTTTCTTTTTAGAAGGCAAGGACTGCAAGGGGAATGTGCAGATCTCTGTCTGCCACACTGACATCATACATATTCATAAATAGAAATTTATAGTAGACTGAAAAAATGATCTATTGTCAGAAACAGTTACGGCTCTTATGTACGCTGATTACAAATATATACAAGCTGTATAAATGAATGATCATAGTAGCTTCTTAACTAACCCTGTTACCGAAGTAGAAGTAAGTTCATATTGAGGAGAAATAAGCATATGAATCTATTAATTGTTGGCGATGTACATGGCTGCCTGCATACGTTTAAAGGGCTTCTAGGACAACATTGGAAGCCTGATGAGGAGCGGCTTATTCAACTAGGTGATCTAATTGATCGTGGAAACGATACGCCGGGAACACTCCTTTTGGCTAAACAATTGAAGCAGCGCCACGGTGCGAACGTTGTTTTTCTCAAAGGCAATCATGAATACGAGTTTGAACAGCATATAGTGAATGGTCCAAACGAATACTGGCTGCCGCAATGTGGCTATGACACATTGAATCAGCTTCGAGCCGCTGAAATGGAACTGCAGGAGGTATCCGATTGGATTGGTGAGCTCCCGCTCCTCTGGGAAAACGAACATGTATTAATAAGCCATGCGGGGGTTGCAGAGAAGGCGGAGTTCCCGTTGGATGAAGCAAATGAGATCGGTGTACTTTGGAATCGTACTCCGTTAAGGAATGTGGGCAAGCTACAAATTATCGGTCATACTCCCTGCAAGTCTGGCTATCCCGAATATGAAAAAGCGTCTCACTCGTGGAATATTGATACCGGAGCTTACCGGAAAGTTGCATTAAGTGCTATTCGCGTGACTCCTCTAGGAAAAGTGCTTGAGATTGTTCAGTCAGCGGTTGATCCAAGAGATGTGAGTGAACAGGATTAAGAACGTGTAATGACAATGCCTACTACAATAAGGTTCAAAGTCGACACAAAGTATCGAATCCCCTTATATTGCATCTCTCATAATAGAGTAGTACTTCACCAGGGTAATCAGAATCAGAGATTCATTATCCCGTAGGAGCGTACATCTACTTTTTCAAATGGGCAGAATAAAACAGCGCGCTCTGATTGAGTACAGGCGCGCTCTATTTTATTCCGAATTGACAGATAATCTTATATTGAACAAAGCTTGGTTATGTTGCTGTGGGCCAGACATAAATACATGTTCCGTTGTTTCAACAAATCATAAGAAGCCCTTAGTAGTATAGGATGTGTCTGAAAGTGAATTGACAATATAGTTCATTTTGTATACAATCAATTCGAAAGTTATCGAAATGTAATATTAATATCGGGTTTTTAAAACAGAAAAAGTAGGAGGTTTAATGTAAATGAGAATATTGATTTATGGCGCTGGGGTTTTGGGAAGTTATCTTGCCCATGTGTTGGTCCGGGGAGACAATGACGTGACTATGCTGGCGAGAGGACAACGGGTGGATGAGCTGCAGAAGGATGGACTTGTGATTCGTCATTACTTTCAACTCCATACTACAGTTGATAAGGTGAGTGTGATACGTGAGCTGAGGCCTGAGGATGAATATGACCTTATTTTTGTAGTGATGAAATACTCGGATTTCCAGACGGTACTGCCTGTGCTAGCCGCAAATAGCAGCAGACATGTGGTGATCACGGGTAATAATGCAAGTCCCGCTGAGATGCTGGATTATTTACAGGAAAATAGTCTTGTGGAGAAAAAGGTTGCGTTCGCTTTTCAGAACAGCGGTGGATGGCGGGAAGAGGGGAGAATGATCTGTGTTCGTGGTCCGAAGGTGCAAATGTCCATCGGTGGTCTAGGCGAAGAGCTGATCTGGCGATCGGTGATCGACCAAGCTTTTGTGAATACCAACTATAAACTGACTTATTATGAGGATATGGAGGTATGGTTAAAGAGTCATATGATGCTGATTTTGCCTATGAATTTCATTTCTCCTGCCAGTAACGGTAATCTGCGCCAAGCCGCAGGGAACAAGAAGCTGCTGAATCAGGTCATTGATGCTATAGATGAGGGCCATCAGGTATTGGAAGCACTTGGGTATACGGTTATGCCTGCAAGTCAGCCTAAGTTGGTCCGTGAGAAGCGGAAAATGTTCTATATAGGGCTGAAACTAGTCATAGCAGCCCCTTTCGGAAAAATATTGCTCAGTGATAGGGCAGTGTCTGCAGACGAGATGAATGCGTTACATCATGTCTTTCATGAGTTGAAGCAGCGCGCGAACATTCCGACCCCGAACTGGGATCAGCTTGCAAATCATGGCCCGTCCGTATTCAAATTGACATGAACTCCAGCGTAAGCTAAAATTATTTGATAATTATCGAATAATGACATTGTTTGATTGGGGTTGCTCACTAGTGGATACCAAAAAAATGGCGAAAATCTTTAAAGCTCTTTCGAATGAAAACCGGTTGGAATTATATCTAAAAATCGCGGAGTCCCACGAAGCCAGCTTTGAAGCGGGCGGCGGATTGTGTGTTGCAGATATCATCTCCTGTCTGAATATTGGAGCTCCTACGGTTTCCCATCATATCAAAGAATTGGTGAATGCAGAACTCGTGACCACTGAGAAAAAAGGAAAGTTCTTGATCTGCCGCGTTAATAAACAACTGGTTACGGAGATTACTGAAATGCTAGCTTTACGGTAGATGATTAACATTCATTGATTATATGGCTGAATAATATTTCGATAATTTATAAAGTGTGGAATTGTTGTGAAGCTGTTTCCTAAGATAAGCTTTTCGTTGAACTTCAACAGGAATTTAACATCTACTGATCTCCAATTATAAAAAGACTTTCGCGGCTAGATGTATACCAGCTAGAAATAGGAATTAACTCCCATTACTAAAAGTACGGGAGTTTTTGTTATGCATCCTGTAATACTCATCCTATTTTCAGACACTATTCTACGTTAACGCTTCTTGACTTTTGTGGGTTCACTTCAAGCACTGGACAGAAACCAGGATTCGTTAAACATAACAATTGGGTGAATTTCGGCTTAAGCTGGGCGAGCTCTGCGAAGTAGTTGCCGATCATATGATTAAGGGCTATTGATCCATTTTGGAAAGACAACGATGAGAGGGTCTGAATATGATGGTAGTAATACCTTTTTTCCCGTTTGGGCAGCTTGTATATGGTTGGTGGAGCATGAGGTACGACGTCAAAGTGATTCGCAATCCGGTAGGTGTTTAGAACATATGATGCAAAAGCTTTTGTAAAGGCTGGGTCGCCAACACGAGGAGAGCCGAATGTAAACAAATAAGGCGAGTTACAAGTAGTGTTGGCTGCTATATCAACCGCACATAGTGTCGCGAGTGCTCCACCAAGGCTGTGGCCTGTAATGTATAGGGTTTTGTCGGGTGACAGCTTGCTGATTGTGGAGATAATTCCATTGCGGGCTGAAGAATAGATGTCTGTGAAGCCACGATGTGTTAGAGCGTTTTCTTTAATATATTTGAATCTCTTTTGCGAGGCCTTAATATTAGATACCCAATCGGTCGTTGAGCTGGTTCCCCGAAAGGCAATAATAATCTCTGTCGGAGATTCCAGAATAAATCCAAATCGTTCCTGCACCTTGCTGGCGGACTTTGCTTGAATCGTATGGCGAACTGAATAATGGAGTGGAACGACAAACGAACCATCTGTATTTGTAAATTGTGCATAAGTCTGTCCGCAAACAGCAGCCAGAAAGATAGCACGCTCTTCTAATTCATTATCGTGACGCAGATAAATCCCACCTTTCCCTCCTATCCTATTTATGATAACAACACGAGATCGGTGCTTGTCGATCAGTCGAAACGTACCATTTATTCTAATTTATACTACAAATACATCACTCAATTTTTGAAGTCTCTAACATAATAGTATCCAGCTGATATTGCGCCAACTAATACTGCAATTGAAAAGCACATATAAATGATTTGTTTATAGTATACGGTTTCATCTGGAACAACAACGCTAAAAACTGTGAATAATACAAGGAGCGATATGAACATCGAATTCGTGACATGTAATCTGATTTGCAGACTGTATTCATCCTTTTTTCCAATTTTGTTCAAAAAATAAGTGTATATAATGACACTTATTAGTCCAACAGAAGTAACAATGCCAACAAACAAGTTAAAGTTGCTTCTAATGTCTAACCACGGATCTAAATTATTCAACATTTTCGTTTCCTCCTTTTTTGTAGGTAAATATTTCTTCAATACTTACACCGAAAAAATTTGCAATTCTGTAAGCAAGCAATAAAGATGGAAAGTAATTATTCTTTTCCATTACAAATATGGTTTGCTTAGATACGCCTACAACTTCTGCAAGATCACTTTGAGACATCCTCTTTAATACCCTGAATTCATAAACTTTATTAACTATTGAGTCTGATTTGTTTTCCAATATTAACTACTCCTTTCGTGTTTAGTGTAAATTACATTTAGAAAAAAGTAAAGTAAACTTATATATAATAATGATTTAGTATCATTTTATTGAATACTTATTAAGCTTATACAATCCTGTAGACGGGTACCCGTGAGGCGAAAAAGCGTTCGCCAAAGTACAGTAGAGAGTAAACCTTTTACTTAAGTAATCGGCTACAGTATCTGTCATGAATGAGATGTTCGCGTGGGTCTGGATTTTGGTCTGTGGATAACATGCTGTAATAGCCTCGTTCATTGAGAATCACTTGTTGATTAAACATCTGGTGTTTATAATGGATAGACAGTCAAGGTGCTCATTTTTTCTTTATGTGTTTATCATGAGTTAAGCGACAGATGAATCTAATTATATGGCACAAATGGAACAATAATTTGGAAGGTTTACAGGAATATCCTGTAAACGTAGACCAAAGAGTACTGTCATTATGATGGATGGGGTTGTGTTGTTGAAGAAGAATGATTGGGAAGTGAGGGCTTGATGCTTCTTGAGAAAGGTGCATAAATAAGGATTATGGGAAGGAGCATTCATCATACGATGAAGCAGCAAGAAGAGTACAAAGTCTGGAATCAATTACATATTGAGCTTGCCGATATCCGTCTGCATACACTTGCTGCGGGAGACGCAGTCAATGACTACCATTTGCCTGCAAGTGCTTTTCTATTCCTGTACAGGGGCAAAGCGCAGATACGGATGGATGGGCTTATTCATCCTGCTGAACATTTTTACTGTTTACATGGCTGCAAGGGTATGAGGCTGGATATTGAAGCAAAGGAATATCTGGAATATTATTTGGTGCTCTATCGTGGCGAATTTTCGCTCCGTCGAAGATATTTTCTAAGCAAGGGAGAAATTGCACCGTATCAGCAAATATTTTCCTTTGCTCCCACACAACCCGTAGGTCTCTATCAGATACTACACCGAATGAAAGAGGCATGGAGCGAATCGACGGAGAAGGATAAATTTGTGGTGAAAACACTGTTCTATCAATTTATATTGGAAATGCTTCAGCAAAAGCAGCAGTCAGGAGTTGATCTCCTTCCTACAGAAGTTGTTAAGCAAGTAGTCCAGTATATGCATAAGCACGTAGACGAGCCGTTGACACTGGAGCTTCTAGGACAGAGGTTCGGCTACAATCCACAGTATTTGGCCCGTAGATTCAAGGAATTGACGACGCGCAGTCCAATCGATTATTTAATTGGAATCCGTATTGGCAAAGCGTGCCATATGCTTCAGTATACGGATGCATCGATTTCCGATATCTCCCAGAGTGTAGGTTATGAGGATGTTTTTTATTTTAACCGCATATTCAAAAAGAACGTCGGTCTCTCTCCCAGCCATTTCAGAAAAAAGCTGTGCGATGAAGAGGATGTTCGGTTTAATCCAGATATAAGGTGGGGATTGTCCATATCGGAGTCTACTTCTCGATGTTATATTGATAATGATAATTATTATCGATATAACAAAAGAGGAGAATATTCTATGTACAGAACATCCAGAAAAAATATAATGGCAACACTTTTACTCTGTATGGCCTTATTGGTTACAGCTTGCGGAGGGGGAGCCCCATCGGAAACGTCTGCTCCCGTCTCCAATTCTTCTGAACAAACTCAGAAAGCAACGCCCGTGGCAGCCACCAAGATTGTGAATACCATGTTCGGAGAGGTGGAAATATCAAAAACTCCTGAACGCATCGTGGCGATTCAATATTTGAGCAGTCTTCTGGCAGTAAAGGCTAATGCAATCGCCTCTACGACCCGCATCATGGACAACCCGTATTTCAGAGGTTTAACGGACAATATTGAGATTGTCGGTTCTTCCGGCAATGATGTTTCCTTTGAAAAGCTGATTGATCTTAATCCTGATCTGATTGTTGTAATGACCTCGGATGAGGAAGAATATAATAAGTACAACAAAATTGCACCAACGGTTGCCATTCCCTATGGGTACTTTTCATCCATTGAGGAGGAAGTGAAGTTCTTTGGAGATCTGCTGGGGCGGGAGGAAGAGGCCATCGCATGGATAGCTGATTATACTGCGCGAATCGCTGCTGCCCATGCGAAGGTCCAAGCAGTGATACCCTCGGATGCAACTTTTAGTATTATGCAAGAGTCAGACAAGACATTAAGTATATATGGCAGTGAGTTTGGCCGTGGCGGAAAAGTTATTTATGAGAATCTAGGACGGAAATCACCTCCATCCTATAATGAAGCTTTTGCGACAGAGAAATATAAGGATATCTCGATGGAATTATTGGACCAATATGCCGGAGACTATATCATCCTGACAACTGAGAAATCACTGGAGGAACTTCGCAAGGATTCAATCTGGGGGAAATTGGAGGCCGTCAAAAATGACAGGCTATATGCTTGGTCCAACAACCGCTCTTATTTCATTGACCCGTTGTCGGTGTTGATGCAGACAGAAGAATTGGCAGAGTGGTTGACGAATGTTTCACAGAAAAATTGACCAAGAACCTGATTAACTATTAGAAGCTTCTGCGATCGGACGCAGGAGCTTTTTTTGTTTGGCGGCATCTGACGGCCTTGTTCTGTCGCCATTAAAATTATCAAGTTATAAATGGGACAAGGAATGAAATATTTTAATTGTCACGATCTCGTGACGATGGTATTATTTACATAATATAGTACCATTACTTGGAATGTTAGTGGAGGCATGTATGGGGCATCTATTGTGTTTTCAGGTCCTTTTATCGAATGGGGAAAGACTGTGGCCCGCAACTATTTTTCCTGCGTGGGATGAGAGCATGCTGTTAAAGGATTTACATATGGTCCGTGAATTTTTAGAACGAGATGGAAATCTAATCGTTGCTGTTATGGCTTACGACTGCCACGGAGAGAGAATGGAAGGCCATAACCAAGTATTTAAGAAAGAGGAGATCGCTGTGATTCAAGGTCCCATTCTCAGCTTTCCCCCGTGTGGTATTAGCGTCAATGAGGTGTTTGGCTTATCCGAGGCGGCTCGACTGTGGGGAATTGAGGGTGGGGGAGCAACCATACGTAAAGCTCTCGAGCGTGGTGAATTTAGTCCAAGTGAGATTCGTAAATCGGATGGAATATTACTTGTTACTTTTTCTGGAATGCAGCGTAGATACAATGCAGTTATGAAACACCAGTGGCTGGAAATACAGTCTTATTTCGCTCAAGAAGGTGTAATCCGAGAAGAACCTGAGAATCCCCCTACATCACAACACACCTCCTTATCGAACCTTACACGACGTCATCGCAAAGCATCCGAAATTTAATATACCCTCGTTCATTTTAACTTGTCTTGTAGGATTTGCAGAGGAGGATGGAACGTTGTCTAGTACAAATATGATCAAACTAATCGGGCTAATGCTCATCGTAGCTGCTGTGAACATCCTCGTATTTTCACCGGGGTTAATAGGCGTACAGATTGGAACAAGCGCGCTCTCAACAGCAACGGGGGTTACCTTACTCTTTGCCAGTGGAGGGGTTCTTGTTATCGGAATCTATCATTTATTGTTTAAGAAACCGGTTATTATTCCGGTGAAACAAATCAAAACGTATGACGAGTATATTGAACATCTATCTCGATATCGCCATGCGAAAGGAATTGAAAGCGATATAAGTTTGGCGCTAGAACAAATGGAACGTATGCAGAAGAGGAAGCGTACTTTAATCGAAGTTCTACAGCAGCGATTTGAAGAGACAGAGATGAGTTATAAGAAGTTCGCATCTGTCACCCAAGAAGTGGAGCATCTATTCTACCAGAATATCAGGAGTATATTAAACGTCCTGCATGTGTATGACGAATCGGAGTTCGAGCGTGTCTTTCAAAAGAAGTCATCAGGTTTTTCCAACGAACTTGTTCAGAAAAAAGCAAGTGTATATCAAGATTACCTGTCAACCATCACAAGCTCAATCTCGAATAATGAGGAAATTTTGTTAAGACTGGATCAACTGCTATTAGAAATATCAAGCCTAGATCATATTGAACCTGGTGAGATTGAGCAGTTATCCTGCGTGCAGGAGTTAGACTCTTTAATCAGACAAACCAAATATTATAAACAGTGAGAGGTGCAGCGAATGGCCAATAGCAAAAAGATTGTATTATCTGTCTTGAGTGTGTTTGTCGTATTTATCCTTGTTTATCTTGGCGTGAACTTTACCTCCAACTTGGGTAAATCCAAATCGCAGGTTACGGCAGAAGATGCAGGTAAGCAGCTAAACAAGCTTTACTCCAATATCGCGGTGACGACCGAAACTCCCGTAAAAGGTCAAATCGATATTAATCCCGCAGATATTGGCGAGACATTGCCTGATATTTCGAAGTTCCCGATTACGGTCAATAATACAACGAATGAGTTTGTAGAAATTTTCTCATCGCCAGAAAAGTCAGGAGCAGGAGTAGATGGCTGGCTAGCGGAAGTTGCAGCCGAGTTTAATAACGCGAATATCCAAGTAAACGGCAAGGCCGCATCTGTCAAGATTCGTAATATTGCTTCCGGAACTGCAGCTGACTATATTAAATCAGGCAAGTATATACCCGATGCCTTTACACCTTCGAACGAGTTATGGGGCGAAATGGTAAAAGCGAGCGGAGTAAAAACTCAGCTTGTCACGAAGCGATTGGTGGGAAATGTTCCTGGTATTGTCATTTCGAAATCGAAACACGATGCATTAGTAGCGGCATATGGTTCAGTGAATGTCAAAACGGTTACGGAAGCGATCGCAAATAATGAGTTCAGCATGGGGTATACGGATCCATTTGCAAGCTCAACCGGCTTAAATTTCCTTATAACTTCGCTTCATACGTTTGATAGTTCTAATATCCTAAGTGATAAAGCCGTTCAAGGATTTGAGAAGTTCCAAGCGAACGTTCCGTTTCTAGCTTCGACCACGATTCAAATGCGCGATGCCGCTAAATCGGGTATGTTAGACGGGTTTGTACTGGAATACCAAACCTATCTTAATACTGCCGACTTCAAAAGCGGCTACGTATTTACACCCTTTGGTATAAGACATGACAGTCCGCTGTATGCATTAGGTGATCTTCCGAAGTCCAAATTGGAAGTCATTAAGAAATTTTCCGAATTTGTAACACAAGCTAAATATCAAACAATGGCTCAAGAAAAAGGATTTAATGAGCTGAACCAATATAAATCGGAGCTTGCTGTTGTAGAGGGCGGTCTGCTTGCATCTGCTCAGAAAATATGGAAAGAAAAGAAAAATGGAAGCAAGCCGATTGCAGCCGTGTTTGTAACCGATGTTTCAGGTAGTATGGCGGGTGAACCGATCAATCGTTTGAAGGAATCGTTGCTGAAAGGACAAAAATATCTGGGGAAAGAGAACAGCATAGGTCTGGTCGCTTACTCCAATGATGTAACCATTCATTTGCCGATCAAAAAGTACGATACGACACAGCAATCGATGTTTGTTGGTGCGGTAAACAACTTATTTGCGGACGGAGGTACAGCTACGTTCGATGGTATTATTGTTGCCTTAAAAATGCTTCAAGATGAGAAAGCCGTTAATCCATCAATAAAACCGATGATTTTTGTACTGAGTGATGGCGAGACCAATCGGGGGAATACCCTCAAAGATATTAAGGATCTGATCGCAACCTACAAAGTTCCGATTTACACGATTGGTTATAATGCAGACATCCAAGCGCTACAGAGCATTTCAAGTATCAATGAAGCAGCCAGTATCAATGCGGATACAGACGATGTCGTCTATAAAATAGCGAACTTGTTTAACGTCCAAATGTAACCCTTATCTATAGGAGGAGCTATATGTCATTTTCAATGGAAGTTGCAAGTCCGGAAGACATCCAAGCTGCAATTGAGCAAGAGGTTAAACCTGTTCCCGAGGAAGTCGCCAAGCTGCAAGCGTTGGCTGATTCCAATGTCGCGTCTATTATGTCTTTAGATCTTGATTCGCTTGAGAAGAGGAAAGAAATACTGCAATCGATTGACTCGTTCGGTATGAATACGATGAGAACATCTTCAGGCAAAAACAATTTACTGCAAGTTTCGGTCGGTAACCTTTCCAAGACAGGAGATGAGGGCGGCCAAGTAGCAAAAGGCTTAACAGAGTTGCACATGCAATTAAAAGACTTGGACCCAAGCGTCATCGACTTTACAAAAACAGGATTTTTAGGCAAGTTGTTTAATCCGTTACGCGCTTATTTCTTGAAATATCAAAAAGCAGATGCGGTGATAGCAGATATTGTCGTCTCCCTGGATAAAGGGAAAACAACCTTGAAGAATGACAATACGACGCTTGAGATTGAACAGCAGGCGCTGCGTGACTTGACAAAAAAGCTGCAAAAGGAAATCGAACTGGGTACTTTAATGGACAGTTCCATTGAAACGCAGATCGAAACAGCCAAGGCTCGCAATGAAGATACAGACAAAATCCGCTTCATCACCGAGGAGGTCCTGTTCCCACTTCGTCAACGGGTAATGGATATGCAGCAAATGATGGTTGTAAACCAACAGGGGATTATGGCGATTGAAGTGGTCACACGTAACAACAAAGAATTGATTCGAGGCGTGGACAGAGCTAAAAACGTGACGATCTCAGCCTTGAAAATTTCTGTAACAGTAGCTAGTGCGTTATACAATCAAAAGATCGTATTAAAAAAAATTGAATTGTTAAATCAAACGACAAATGAATTGATCGCGGGCACTTCAAGAATGTTAAAAGATCAAGGTGCTCACATCCATAAACAATCGCTTGAAACCAACATTTCTGTAGAAACCTTAAAACAAGCGTTCACTGATGTATTATCAGCGCTTGATTCCATCAGCACCTACAAACAAGAAGCACTCCCTAAGATGCGCGACACGATCGATCAGTTCAGGGAACTAGCGGATACTGGTGAGCAGCAAATCCAACGTTTAGAAAAGGGACACAAGCTGGGCTTGTAATGATCTATTTCCAACACCGTATGAGTTCTTGTTCATATTAACGTGAAACAGATGGTTTATCCGTTCAGAGGATGCCCGTATCTCAACATGTATAAAGCATGACCAGTCCATGGGTGAATCCGCGGGCTGGTCATGTTTGTGTATTGATTTGGTAAGTTATATCCGAACTCCATGTGACTTCATTGATGTGTGGCAGCTGCCTTTTCTACTTAGAGGAACTTCTTTATTTCATTAAAAGCTAACTCGCGATGACCTGCTTGGCAGTGTTGTTCACCACCTGTTTCTTTCGTAAATACTTTAGTCGTAATGGAAGCCGCATTGCTTAATTCTTGTTGAATTTGCGGCAGGCGGCTGATAGGCACGTATTGATCATCTTGTCCAGCTAGTAATAGAACATCCTGATTAATGAATTGGCCGATTCCATGCATCGTATGTTTTTCAATAGCTTTAAATAGTTCAAACGGCGTTGCTGCACCCGTATTCTCCATACCCTTGGTAAGTTTCCATTCTAAATCCATACTATTAGCCATCATTTTTTCGAGTAAAGAATTAACTTGATCTGCTTCATTATGGTCAACCAGCTGCATGATACTCTTATAAGTCTCTGCTGGCATCCGGTTTTTTAATGCATCTAGTCCACAATAGAAAATGTTAAAGGCAATGACTTTATCGATTCTTTTTTCGAAAGCAGCAGCACGCATGGCCAGATAGCCGCCCCAAGAAGCGCCTAAAATACTGACACGATCTAATTTGAAATAATCAATTATCGTTGATATTGGTTTTTCCCAGTTGTGAATGAGTTTAAGGCCGTTCTTCAAGGCGGTTCCTTGGCCTGGCCCATCAAATACGATAATATCGTAATTAATTCCTTTTATAAATTGCATCATTTTAAGCATCTCTTCCATGTAAGAATCGTAACCACCAAACACAAGTAAGGTTTGGTTAGCCCCAGGCGTCAATAATTTTACAGCAGGAAGATAAGAGCCCTCATAAGGGATTTGAAAGAAATCATAGTCAAATTCAGTATATCCTTTATAGAACGTTTCTCGATATTTTTGATACATGGTGTCTTTATTAGGGTCTTCAGGTGACAAATAAAATTCTGCTGCTTGATAGTAGACGGAGGCTAAGTCAAAGTCCTTGCTGTTTTCACGCTTCTGTGCAAAATCAAGCCAAGTTTCATACCAGCTGTGTGCATCCTGTAATCTCGGAATCATCTGTTCCAAGTCAGCTTGTGCGCGATCATCTTCTTGGTAATAATCATTCATAAACCGATTGATTTGCAGATTAAATTGTTCATCTTGTACATAAGTTTTAAACATGTTGATTCCTCCTTTAGTAGGTATGTGCCTACTATAGAGCAGAGTTATGTACAAAAAAATAAGTAAAAGTGCCGCAAATGTACGATATCTTACAAGTTATATAGGAAGTGTTCAATAACCTACAATTAAGGAGTAATTGGTTGATGAGTGAAGACATCAGAGTGTATAAAACGAAACTAGCGATAAAACGAGGATTTATCGAGCTGCTCCAACAACAACATTTTAAAGAGATTACGATCAAAAACATTTGTGATCAAGCGCTTATCGGACGATCGACTTTTTATAGTCATTATTTGGATAAGTACGACTTGTTAGAAAAGATGGTTCAACAACATGTTCTTGATTTTACAAATGAGATTAAACAACGATTTGATTCTATCGATGAGGGCAAGGTGGCTGATGCTATCGAATTTGTCACCGATACGATGATTGAACATCAAATTGAGATTTCCACATTGTTAGAAGTGCACGAAGAAACAGCAGATCTACGCAAAGAATTTGAACACATTTTGTTCCGTACTTGCTTGGATTATTTAACTCGTCATTTTTCTTCAAGTACGATTGCATTAGACTATTTGGCAGAATTATATGCCGCTAACTCGATTGTGTTTTTGAATAGAGTCTTAAGACATGGGAAAGAACCTCCTATCATCCTGCTTGCCAATCAAATGCAGCAATACATTTTTGGTCAGTTAAAGCCTAATCGAATGTTTAATTCAAACAAAGACGAAAAGGGGAAAGTATAATGCTAGAATTACAAGCGAATCAATTCAAAGTAGTTGAATCTTTTTTTATGAACAAAAAGAGCTGTATCCCAGCGTTATCTGTTATTTATGGCAACTATCCAGGTCGAGTATTTGTAGATGATGAGCAAACACCTCAAATCGCAATAGTTTGGGCTACTGGTAGATGGATGTACCTAGAGGGAAGTCTATCAACAAAGCACAACAAAGTAGATGTGAGCCGTTTTTTACAGCATATCGTTATACCCGATTGTAAACAGCGTAACGAGAATTGGTTTGAAATTTATACTTCGGATGATAAAGCGTGGAACTATTTTTTTGAAAAGGAAATCGCTTTTTTGAAAGTAAATAAGCATTATGAATCCGTGTATGCACTAAATCTAAATAAATTTGCTCCAGTTAAGCGGCAAGTTAAAGTGGTAGAAGAGCCGATAAAAATTGACCTTGTTCATTTCGATATACTGCCTCAATCATTTTATGCATTTCCATATGTCAGAGATGAGTTTAAAGCGAAGAAGTGCATAGGAGTAGAAGTAAAGAAAGATAATCAGCTCATCACCGTTTGCAAAAACAACGGCTTTATCGTTGGAAATGAGTATTTTATTGATGTTGATACATTTGCTAAAGAAGAGCGAGGTAAAGGATATGCAACAGTTGCTGCCATTCGGTTAATGGATCACTTGTTAGAACAACAAATGTATCCTTTGTGGGAGACCACACATGAAAATATACCCTCACATAAACTAGCTGTAAGGCTTGGCTTTGAAAAAGTTGAAAACTATCCTGTGTATTCGTTTAATCTGGAAATATAAAAAGCATATAATCGAATGCGGCCTCATCACGATTACTATAGGCAAGGATGTGAGTATAGATGTATGTGCTGAGACGGGCAGAAGTGCTCAAATGGAAGAAAGACGAAAAAAAGATGGTGTTTGCTGTTGAGTTTCCTATGCTGCTAAGCTGTGATCATACGGTAAAGATCAAGTGGGACTGGGAGTGGACGACACTTCAAAAGGGGCAGGTAATCTTTCTGCGACCTGGCAAGTCAGTGAATATTGTCCTTGAATCTGATCTCCATACAGCACAACTGTTCAAGGTGTGCTTTCAGAGTTATACGTTAATCGAGGACAGTGGAGACAAGTTGACCTATAATGAGGAGCACTCGCAGCTGCCTGCTCATGGCGCGATGGCGGTCACAGGAGCATCAAGTTATCGTATATTCACCATGCTGGAAGAACTGACGAAGGAAGTGATAACTAACAACGATAGTGCCTGTGACCGCCACCATTATAAACTAAGCGAGCTGCTTCGTTCATTTATACAGGCGTTAAAACCAGCTGGCGAGAAAGTAGATCCAGTCATATGGAAGGCGCTAGAATATATCAATTGTCATTTTGACCAGCAGCTGACTCGTTCTCAATTGGCGAAGTTGGTCGGATTTAATACCAGTTATTTTTCGCGTCTGTTTCATAAGCAAGTAGGGCGCAGTTTTTCTGATCATTTGACACGCGTGCGAGTAGATAAAGCAAAGCAGCATTTGTTGGCGAGTAATGCTACATTAGGAGAGATTGCGGCAAAGGTTGGTTATGCGGACGGGCTGTACCTAAGTCGTAAGTTTAAACAGACCGTCGGCATGTCACCGACGGAATACCGAAATCTACCTAAGCCTAAGCATGTGGTGGCGATGCAGTATGCAGGTGATTTGCTAGCGCTTGGTATTCAGCCAATTGCGGCCCCTTTCACGCCGTGGGAAGTGTCTCCGCTTGTACACGGAGATTTGGAAGGGACGCTTGATCTGGAGCGGGAAGATCCGGCAGGGAACTTGTATGGACTGCAAGTAGATATGATTGTGGCACCCGAATACCTTTATTATTGGCCTGGTAAAATGGAAAAGTTGGAGCAGCTTGCTGATGTCATCGTACTGCCATGGAACCGTGGAGATCGACTAGAAGCAGTTCGTCTTATGGGGCATATTATGGGCAGGGAAAAAGAAGCTGATCAGTGGATTGAATGGTACATTGGACGTGCGCGTTCAGCAGCTGCCAAATTAAAGACACGGATAGGTCCTCATGAAACGGTGGGGCTGTATGAGGTATGGGAAGATCGTTCGATTTGTATTTGGAATGCAACTGCTAGAGGTGTATTCAATTTATTTGAGGGCTTAAAATTGACGCCTCATCCCCGTATCCAACGAGAGGTGCTGACTCCAGATAACCATCTATTCATTGAGGAATCTCAATTATCAGCGTATGCGGCAGATCACATGTTTGTGGTGCTTCCCTCCGAGTCCTCTGATTTATACGACAGCTTCACAGATAAACTTACCGAGCGTCCTATCTGGAGGGAACTGTTCGCGGACGGACGCCGACGCGTGTATCCACTCAAGCTGGAGGAATTCTGGTGTAATGATGCTGCTGCACTTGTGAGGCAGCTTGATATCATGGCGAATTTAATGCTAAATGCTGCTGATATCTCTATAAAGTAACGATTGTCCATGATGAAGTAGTCACATTTTGAAATAGACGGTTTAGAGATGGGAGGGTACGATGATGTAGTGTTAATTGAGAAAGATAATCATTACTGATCGGAGAGAGAACATGATCCATTATAAGCAAAGACGATGGGGAGTCATTTTAATTACGATATTCCTAGTTATACTGAGTGGGTGCAGTGGAGAGAGCCAGTCTGCACAGTCCGAATCAACGACCAATAGGGCTGTGACAACAAACAGTGGGGATTCCGGCCAAACAGCCAAGAATACATCTCCTCAGACAAAACAGAATTCCACTGTGGATACAGAAGCCCAGACTCGTATCGTTTCAACGGTACATGGCGACGTTGAGATACCGGCCAATCCACAGCGCATCGTTACGCAAGGTTATTTGGCTGACTTTCTGGCACTGGGCGTTAAGCCAGTTGGTGCTCCTTATTGGGAGATCGAGAGTCCGTATGTCAAGTCGTTATCGGCGGGAATTGAGGACATCGGCCAGATTGACGGTGGTTCCGTGGAGAAGATGTTATCGCTTAGCCCTGACTTGATCGTCACAGTTGGCGGAGATGACAAACTAAACGAACAGTACCGCAAGATCGCGCCAACTGTAGTGATTCCCTACGGCACCTATCACGAGGTGCACATTGAAATGAGAGCGTTTGGAAAGATGATCGGCAAAGAGAAGGAGGCCGAAGCATGGCTAACGGAATTTGACGAGCAGGTAAAAAAGGCAAAGGATGCAATAAAAGGTGTCGTGAAGGAAGGTACAACCTTTACCATCATGGGTCCTTTTGGCAAAGACTTCTATATTTATGGTGATACCGTCAACCGGGGCGGACAAGCCATACATCAGCAATTGGGTCTGACTCCGACTCCAAAGGTGAAGCAGGATTTGATTGATAAAAAGATCAATGCGCTGAGTATTTCGGAGGAGAAGATGGCGGACTATGCTGGGGATTATATTTTCCTGGATATTTCAGGTGGTGCCGAGTTCGACGAGAAGTCACCAGTGTGGGCTTCCCTTGAGGCGGTTAAGAACAAAAGAGTATTTAAGCTGGATGGTGACCGATTCTGGCCGTATGACCCGATTGCTGTCCAATCGCAGGTGCAAGAGGTAGCAGCGATGATTCAAGACCGTCTGGGTACGAAAAAGTAACAGCCAAATTTTATAGATCCTTCAACTGAAGCTGTCATTCTATCGAAACATGGGTGGAATGGTCAGCTTCTTTTACTTTTATGATGAAAAAATACTAATCGGTCTGTTCCAAATCTAGCATTGAAGCTGAGAATTGTTATCAACTATAATAAGAGGAGGATTGCTAAGCTTTAGTTGTTAGCATCTGGTCATGGTGTACTAAGAAAGAGAGGATGCAACGATGAACCTTAACGATCTGATTCAGCTGTGGAATCATGCATCCATGAAAGTGATGGACGTTCGTCATTACACGGTGCGACCGAGGAAAGAATCATATACATATCCGCTGCCGACTAGTGTATTTTTGTATGCTGTACGAGGCGATGCGCAAGTACAAGTGCAGCATATCCATTATACAGTTCGCAGTGTGCAGCTGATACATGGAGGCAAAGGACTAACCCTTGATCTGTTGGTGACGGACAGTGAATTTGAGTATTATCTGATTTATTATAAAGCGGTGCTTGCGTTGCCCTGCCGTCAAGATATTGTTGGTCTGCTGGAGCGGAGCAATGTGTTTCAACTGCCTTATACGTTTACGCCGCAAGAACCCATTTCCTTACTGTATCTGGCGGACAAGCTGCTAAAGACATGGAACAGCGCGGAGATGGATGCCTTAAGGCCTTTTCATGCAAGAACCATATTTCATCAGTTCGTCTGTGAGCTGCTGCAGCAAATGAATGGACAGCATGATTCGTATGTGAAGCCTGACCTGGTTATGCAGGCAAAGCGGTATATTTATGATCATTATGCCGAGCCGATTACGCTGGAGGCGCTTGCTGCTGCGCTGAATTACAGCATTCCGTATTTATCCAAGCAGTTTAAGCTGAGCACAGGACAGAGTCCGATCGATTATCTGATTGATGTTAGACTCAACAAGGCGCAGGAACTGCTTTCACAGACGGATGCGACAGTGCAAGAGGTTGCTGTAGGTGTTGGTTACATGGACCTCTCTTATTTTATAAGAGCATTTAAGAAGCATGCGGGTTGTACGCCAGGTCAATATAAAGAACATAGACACCGTAAACGGGGAAGCTCAGATAATCCTATGACGAGGCTAAGATCAGTCCTTGTTCCCTCTCTCCATCCCAACTACAATACATTTATTAGTGAAAATGATTATCAATTAGTTGAAGGGGAGAAAGAGCAAATGTTAAAACAGGGTACAAGGTGGAAGATTCCGATGCTCATGTTGGGAATCGCCTTGTTTTTAGGTGCTTGTTCCGGAACGACAAATGTCATTAGTGGATCTAACGGATCTAATTCTACGCAGTCTGCACAGCAAACTACTGAAGCTTCGACACAGAAGAACGAATCAGTTACGCAGCAATGGCCGCGAACCTATAAAGACGGAGCAGGCAGGGACGTTGTGATTAACTCGGAACCGAAGAAGATTGTGGTGACTCATTTTGGGATGATGGAGTATTTCTTTGCACTCGATACCCCGCCAATCGCTTCTACGCTTGCGGATCGAATGCTGTCATCGTTTGAAACGCTTAAGCCTTATGCCAACATGAAAGTCAAAGATATCGGGGAAGTGACAACGCCTGATCTGGAAATGATGGCAGAGCTTGGCCCTGACCTCATTGTGGCTTTTGCGGGCACACATAACGATGTGTATGAGGATTTAAGCAAAATATCGCCAGTTGTGATGATTAACAACGCGGATTGGGATTGGTCAGAGACACTACGTCAATATGCGCAATTAATCGGCAAGGAGCAGCTGGCGGAGGACTATATCACCAAGCTACAATCTTTGATGAAGGAGACCAAAACGAAACTGTCAACAATTCAGGACAAGACAGTGACGTTCTTAAGACCGACCGGAGACGGCAATACCTTCTATGTACTGGATGATAGTACAGTGAACTATGTATACGATCAAGCGAATGGGCTTGGCATGAAGACGCCGGGAACCTATAAGCTTGAAGGGGACGTGGTGTCGCTTGAGGGGATCACACTTCTAGATCCGGATTATATTTTTATCGTGGATCATGTAGAAGATTTTGATGCCCATATGACAGAGTTGAATAAGAGCAAGGTGTGGAAGTCTTTGAAGGCGGCAAAAGGGAATCATGTCTTTCCACTCGATGTATCGATTAGTACGCAGGGACCGCTCGCAATTGAGCATACAACCAAGCAATTAATCCGATTCCTAACAAAGTAATTAAAGTTTGACCTATACAGGGTAACTTGAGGAAGTGGGGGGATTCGAAGTGCAGCCAGTGTTCGTTAAGGATTCGTTGAAGGAACGAGAGTTGTTCATTTATTTACCTGAGGGATATGAGAAAGGCGAACAGCGTTATCCTGTCGTCTATGTGCAGGATAGCGGTGACTTGATTGATCCGCAGGAAAGTGGCTCTCTGCAAGCTGTTAGGGAACTGGCAGCTAGGCAGGAGTTACCGGGCATAATTTTTGTTGGCATTGCGTCGTTCGACCGTAATGAGGAGTATACACCGTTTGTTGCAACGAATGTATTTGATCCCACACGGAATTTTGGTGGAAATGCAGCAGGGTATGCTGCTTACATCGTAGATGAGTTGAAGCCCTATATCGACAGCAAGTATCGGACACTGTCAGACCAGAAGCATACAGGGATAATGGGATTTTCCCTCGGTGGCCTCATTTCATTTTATACAGGGATGCTGTATCCGGACGTATTTGGCCGAATTGGCAGCTTCTCTGGCTCTTTCTGGTTCCCCGGTATCGTGGAATGGGTACAGCAGCATCCCATTCGTAATACGGGCCAACGCTTGTATATGAATGTCGGACACGCCGAAGGAAGCGGGCGGACGAACGGTCAGCAGTGGATGGTGCCAAACACGAAGACAGTATACGAGCATTTGCTGCAACATGGTTTCTCAGAGCATACGATTCGTCAAGATATTTATGAGAGTGACTTTCATTCTTTTGAGCGCGGAGTACGTTATGTGCCTTGGGCGCTGCAGTGGTTGTTTAACGGGGAGTAAATTGTGATACAACTATTTATCAGTTACCATACAAGCAAAAGAGACTGTATTTAGCAGTCTCTTTTTGTCTATCCTCAACCATTAGATACGGTTTTTTATGAAATGAATTGATTGTCTTGGTTACGCAGTGAACTCCAGTAATTCGATCACATTTCCAAAAGGATCTTTGAAAGCATTATACAGCCCAGGCGGGCAAGGTTGAGGGGTGTCATAGATGAATTTCACACCTTTGGATAATAACTCATTCGTTGATTCAAGCAGATTACCTGTCTGGATTCCGAGTACAACTTGTGCTTCATAAGGATAAACAGATGTTGATACGCTTTTCACTTCACACAGTACAATAGGAATCGATTCATGCTTTAAGCTTACTGTTGCTGGATCATATTCCTCTGACAACTCAAATCCTAATTTTTCGCAATAAAATGCTTTTGCTAGCCCTATGTCGTTGACATAGATAGAAATGACACAGAATTTGTTCATGTAAACCCTCCCTTTCTGTCATGCTCAATAGTATACAGGGAGAAGGAGCACATTAATTCTTCTACTTTGCGCGATTTTGTGCAGTCTTTTCAAGCAGGAGTAAAGGCAAGTTTACCAAGATCGGAGGATCTGTGTCTAGGCGCTCTCTTAATGGCAGGATAATCGAATGATTGCTTGTCCTCGTAACCTCAATCATGTCCTTGTGTAGACCTCGGAGACAATGACCCAGAAGAAAATAGTCTTTAGGATTCAGACTCCAAGGGATAGATACTGCCATTACATAATAGTTGCCTGGCGGCATCTCAGAGAAAGTACATGAACGTCTTCCTCGATTGAGTGCTGTTCCGGCAATTGGTCGCTGATCGGGGATTGGCCTTGTGAATAAACCGACAAATATAATACCATCAAAGGCTGGTGGTGCTTTAATCTGACAAGTTACTCTTGCTGTTGTTATATCATCAGCCGATTCGAACAGAATATCTTGATTCTGATATTGATTCATGTGGGTTAGTAGCGTACTGGATGTCACGCGGAAATGTTTTGGCGATGCTCCTACATGCTGTTTGAATCTCGTATGAAAAGATCCCGTACTACGAAAACCTATCGAAAGTAACATTTTCATCATTAATGATGGGCCCTTAAGCAGATGCTGCTTGCCGGACTCTATCCGTAGTGCCGTTAAAAAATGACGAGGGGATATGCCTGTTTCACGTTTGAACACTCTCGTAAAATGATAGGGGCTATAGCCGACATGTGCAGCTAGTTGCTTGGATGTTATTTCTTGATCCATATGCTGTTTCATGTAATGAATCGCCTGTAAAGCTGTTTTTTGCCCCTCCGACTTCATACCGTTATTGGATTCGTAACAAAATGTATTCCCTGTGTGATCATCCATAATCCCCCTCCTGTCTACAAATTTATTCTATATTTTACCACGGAAGAGGGAGGTGCGCGCGCCCTATCCTTTGTAGAGATATCCCTTATTAGGTAGCATAAAAAAACCCTCTAATTAGTAATCGTTATCTTAGGTTGTTCGAGCAACGCAGGTGTGTTGAGCGGATGATACGAATAATAGACAGCGAGGAGTGTTCTTGATGAAAAAAAGAGGGGCTATGTTAATGGTGGTAATCATGCTATTGCTTTCGGCGTGTGCGCAGACATCGTCGGGTTCGACAAGCGAGAAGGAAGATAAAGCTGCAGTGAAGGGGAAGGAGAAGACCCTACAGTCGATAAGCAGTGGCAACGCTCATTATCCTCTTTCAATCCAGGTGTATACCAATGAAGGTAAAAAGATTACCCAAATCATAAAGAAGAACCTAAAAGAGTGGTCGTAATTGGCTCTGCCGTAGCTGAGTTTATGATTGAATTTGGTCAAAAGGATAAGGTTGTAGGGATAGGATATCCGGATCAGTCCTTGTCCAAATATGCAGATCAAATAACACAATTGCCGTTAATCTCAGAATCATGGCCTTCTAAAGAAGCTGTGCTGGCGCTGCAGCCAGATCTTATTTACTCGAGTTCTTCTGCTTTTAAAGAAGATTTGTTAGGAGATATTGGTTTTGGAATGAGCGTGGAATTCCGGTAGTCTCTGCTGTTAATTTTGCTGTTGGGCGTACCATAGATGAATATGTGAAGGAAATTAAAAATTTCGGCCTCACGTTTAACGTGGAAGAGAAGACAAATGACTATTTGAAAGGGCAGCAGGCCAGATTCGAGAAGATAAAGCAAACCACCGTAGCCGTGACAGAGACGCCTGAAGTATAGAACCATTTGCTGCAAAGTACAACTTGCCAAAATAAAAGAAGTAAGCTATATTGAATGTAATTAGATAATCTAACTATATGGGTGAGGAGCTGTGCAAGTGAATCGAAAGCCTGCCAAAGAATACACAACAGAGCAGCAGCTGCCTAGACTGGGGACCGCTCCGTATTTGAAGCTGATGGAACGTACTGCCGCAGCAGAGACGAATCAATATGCAGCTCATTTGGGGCTGATTATGTTATGGCTGGGAGATAGCGTCTTGGATCTGGTGGATCAGGACTTGTCCTCTTTTGACATTACCGAAAGCAAGCTGGATCTGCTGTTGTTATTGTCTCTCCACGACGCTCAGGAGTTGGTAACACCATCGTCGATTGCAGATCGCTTGGGTATTCGACGTTCCTCTGTTACATCATTACTGATTTGGTTGGAGAAAAGGAATTGGATTATTCGTGAACCCTACGCGAAAGACGGTCGTATGACCCACGTTCGGATCAGCCCTGAAGGCAGCTTGTTATTACAGCAAGTATTGCCTACGTTCTGGTCAACCTGTGCATCCCTGGTAGAAGAATTAAATAAAGAGGAGCAGGAGGTGTTCAGGAACGTTCTAGTTAAGCTAAATAAAAATATTGAAAATCGACTAGGAACAGGAAGATAATTTTTTTACTCATATAGTTAGACAATCTAATTACATGGAAATCCATCCATTTTGGATCGAGCAGCATTTACGTTTATTTTGAAATGAAGGTACGTGATCACAATGAAACACACACAACATTCGATGAATCAGCAGCAGACGCGTGCGCATCATTTGATTACGCTGCGCACAATGGTAAAGGAGATGTTCCTGCACACCCGGGCGCAATGGGTCTTGCTTGTGATTGGTGCTATCTCTGTCATTGCCATCTCCGTACTTGAATTTACGATTCCTCAGCTGACCAAGCATATTATCGATCAGATCATTCCTGATAAAAGGTATGCTGCACTGTTGGAAACGGGAGGTCTTATTCTGTTGGCGGGACTGCTGTTAGGGGCTTTTAACTTCGGCAGCAGTTATGTGATGACACTTGTCAGTCAGAAAGCTGTTTTTCAGCTGCGGAACAAGCTGTATAAACATACCTTAAGTTTGGATCTAACGTTTTTTGATCGCAATCGCACTGGGGACCTGATGACAAGGTTAACAGGTGATGTGAATCAGCTGCAAGAGCTGGTTTCAGCCGACAGCCTGTCCATCCTTGCAGATATGATTACTTTTGTTGCGATCATTGGATACTTGTTTTACACGGACTGGGAACTGGCGCTTCTGACCCTGATTACACTGCCTTTTTTATTTATCACATCCCGATTTTTCAGTCTGCGGATTAAAAGTGCGTATCGGGCGGTTCGTCGTATATCGGCGGAATTAAACAACTCGCTTCAAGATACGTTGTCTGGCATTCGAATGATCAAGTCTTTTGCTAGTGAAGATAATGAGGCCAAGGCGTTTACGGAATGGAGTGAACAGCATCGGGCAGCAACCGTCTCGGCATCTCGGCTGTCAGCGATCTTCGCGCCAATTATTGATTGGCTGAATCATGTAGGCATGACCATCGTGCTGCTGTTCGGAGCGTGGCAGATCATGCACAATCGCATGACTGTAGGTGAGATTATAGCTTACTTGGCCTACTTGCGCTTGCTGCAAGCTCCCATTCGCTCTTTCAGCAGATTGATTACTAAATTACAACAATCTGCGGCGGCATTCGAACGGATTCAAGAAGTGCTGGCAGTTGTTCCGGAGGTTTGTGATAAGGAAGGTGCCATTGCTCTTCCTCCTGTTAAGGGAGAAATTGTGTTTGATGATGTGGAGTTTGCGTATGAAGAGGGCAGACCTATTTTGCAGAACTTCCACTTGCGACTGCGGCGTAATCAGACTACAGCTCTAGTTGGCTCTTCAGGCTCAGGCAAATCAACAATTGCATATCTGATTGCCCGATTATATGACGTCCAGCGTGGCGATATCTATATTGACGGCCATCCATTAACAGAAGTGACAGTAAAATCACTTCGCCAGCAGATGGGCATTGTGTCGCAGGAAGTCATCCTGCTGAATGGCACGATTCGTGACAATATCGCATACGGCAGGCCAGAAGCAACAGCTGAAGAAATTACAGCAGCTGCGGTGGCCGCAAATGCTCATGAATTTATTTCTGCATTTCCAGAAGGATACGATACGCCGATAGGGGAAAGAGGGGTTAAGCTTTCAGGTGGTCAAAAACAAAGATTGTCCATTGCTAGAGCCTTCCTGACGAATCCGCGCATTCTCATCCTGGATGAAGCTACGGCTGCTCTCGATACGGAATCGGAACAACATATTCAGCGTGCGCTGTCCTTGCTCCTGCCGGGGCGCACCTGTCTGGTGATTGCCCATCGACTCTCGACGATTCAGAACGCGGACCAGATCGTTGTGCTGGAGCACGGTCAGATTATGGAGCTTGGAAATCATGAAACACTGCTCCAGCAAAAGGGGAGATACCAAGCACTTTACGATATGCAATTTCCGATCAAGTCCACTTTTGAAACCATATTAAAATAGAGGTGTAACATGAATAACCTTACAAATGCATCGGCTTCAAACAGAAATTATTCGCTTATGACCATCATACTATGCTGGTCTGGCCTTGCCGTCATGTCCAGTTTGTACGTCACGATTCCACTTATTTCTGTGTTCGCACAGCTTTACAGTATATCGCCAACACAGGCTGCGGCTGCGGGAAGCACCTTTTCGATTGGCTTTGCGATCGGCTGCTTGATCTATGGGGCGCTGTCCGACAAATACGGACGGAAAACCGTCATATTTGTGGGACTGCTTTTTCTAACTATGATCTCGTTACTCCTTGGATTTGTTGATCAATTTGCATGGATTCTCATTCTAAGAGGACTACAAGGGGCAGCAGCCGCCACGTTCTCACCAGTCGCTCTTGCCTATGCAGTAGAAATGTATCCTGCGGAAAAACGGGTTACGACGATCGGGTTTATCAGTACAGGATTTTTGGTAGCAGGGATAGTAGGGCAAGTGTTCAGCAGCGTGGTTAGCGAGCAGTATGGATGGAACGCAGTCTTTTATGTACTTGCAGTTGTATACGTATTAACTGCTGTCTTCGTGTTCTTCTTCCTACCAAAGGGAGGCGTTCATCAAGCTCATGCTAATATCTGGGAACCAATTAAGCAAATCGGCAGCGTATTTATCCAGAAACAACTGGTACTGTGTTATTTAGTAGCATTTGTACTGCTTATGTCTTTTGTAAGCATGTATACGGTGTTGGGCAGTTATTTAAGTCAAGCTCCATTTGAACTGAGCAAGCAAGAGATCCTGTATGTCCGAACCATTGGCATTTTAGGTATGCTCGTCTCTCCATTCGCTGGAAGAATATCCAAGCATCTTGGTATACGTGTCACGCTGCGTGTAGGGCTGCTGTTAGCCATCATAGGATTAGCCTCTATGGGGATGATTTCGAATTTGCCGCTGCTTGTAATCATGAGTATCGTCTTTGTGTCAGGCATTGCCATTGCTGTGCCATCGCTTGTATCGCTAGTTGGTCAACTGGGAGGGAAGATGCGGGGGATAGCGGTATCCGTTTATACGTTTATATTGTTTACAGGCACAAGCTTTGGTCCGATTATATCGCTTTATTTCATGAAGAGCAGCAGCTATTTGATTACATTTATCCTGTTGGCATGTATACTGTGCGTTGGTCTGCTGGCTGCCATGCTCATCAATCGGGAGGTTGCTGAGGAGATTAAACCGCCGGTGGCAGCAGTAGAGGTGTGATGTGTAAATAATAGGGAATATATACGGTGTTTGAGATCGAATAAATAGTAAAGTCCCAAGGAGCATAACCACTTTCCGAGGGGATTTTTCATTCATAAAGGTGAATTCATCTTATTGTATATGCTCAATACATAGAAATCTAATGTGTCAAAAATCCTATGTCGTCACTCCCGAATTATGTGTGAGTCACAAAGACAATGTTATGCTAGTTGCAGTTCCAGTAATAGATATAACTACAATTTTAAAAGTATTAGTCGTTAAGAAATACTCCCATCACAACAATTAAGGGCTTTTGATGTATTACCTAAGATGATGAAAGTTTTTTACTCAATTGATAAGTCGTACCATTTTTTTTAAGAAAGGTTGAATTCGTTGGTGTGCGAATTGAAGAATTGGTGAAATGGAATGCCGTCCTTATCTGTTATACATTTTTACATTGTTAAGCCATATGTATATAAACACATCTGAAGAAATATAATAAACAATTAACAAACTTATCTGCATATCTCTAGAATAATATAAAATATTCTAATTCGTGAGAATGAAATGAGTTATGTTGTGATTTGCATATAACTTTAATTAAGGGATGGCTATATATTGAAAATATCTGTACATTAGTATATGTTACTTATAGTGAGCAAGCTTAAGTTTTGCCCTTTCATTTATGACCCCACTTATAAATTCACCCATGTTGTCAACTAGCGGTCAATAGCACCCTCACCAAAAATATTTTTAGTTAGCAAGAACATTACCCTTTTGCAAACTAACTCCTGTACTAACTCACTCAATTTAAGTACCTTAGAAACCCATTCCATGAATTCATATCAAAGGAAAATTTATTCGAGTCATTCATCTTGATATAAAAAGACTAAGGAAGAGAAAATCCTTCCTTAGTCTTTTGTCAAGCAAGTAAATTAAACACAACAACGGCAAGTAAAATAAAAACGATGACAAAAGTGATTTTATATCCAACTTGTAAATGTGTGTTGTTTTTCTTCTTTTTCCAATAAAAAATTGGATATGCAATAGAAATCAAAATAATAAGTACTGCTAGTACAGTTGACAGTGTATTCATGATGTTCCTCCTTGCTTTTTCCATCCTTATAAAGGTTTGATATCAAACTCATAGTGGTTCGATATCAAATATCGCCAACCACGTTACTGCTGCGTAAACTCCATTTCCTTTGTTATTGGCATTAAACCGTGTAGCCACTAAGTAAAAGTATCCAGATGTAGCACCCGTAAATCCCGATACTGGAGGTAACCATGCAGTGGCACCTGTAATAATAGCCCCTCCAGCAGCTACAGTATTATAGTAGTCGATGGCTTGCAATGTTTGTTGGTAATTAAAGTTGCGATCATATCCCCACCAATAATAAGTCCATTGACCATAAACTGCAGATGTAGAAAGAGCATTATTATCTATAGACAAATCTGAGTTGATGACAATATCATCCTTTTGCACCAATGTATTGAGTGCATCAAAATGCTTTTGTAGCTTTGCTAAGTTGTATTTTTCATAGATCTCAGAAGGAACATTTTTGAACTGGATCTTACCTTCATTTGTAACATTTACGTACGGCTCTACAATAGAAATGATACTTTCAGAAGAAATTGTTTTTTTCTTCACTTTGAGCAAAAACACTAGGTGAAATAACTGCGAAAAGCATGAACAATGACAGCAAGGATAACAACGATTTTTCAAACCAAATCTAGCTCTCATTACTTTTATTTTAATTACAATATGAATATTAACATAGTTATATTGGTAAATTAAGAGATAAAAGTAAAATGATTCAATATACCTAATAATATGTAATATTCGACATAAAATTAATTTTGTTAGAAGGAGTATTTATTGAACCTCGTACAGTTAAATTGAAATTTATAAGTAAAATGGGGGAATAAGCTGTGTTTTAGAAATTTTGAACTGCAAGATATATGGGAATATATTACTTTTGTTAATTGGTTTGGGATGTTCAGCATCATAGATAATCATCGTATAATGTTCATTCTTTCGAGCGTCTCTTATGGCTACCATTGGGATTCAGTACAGTGAGAAATCCATCTGGAGACACCGCTATTTTAGTTGAACTAAAGTTACTTGAAAGGAATTTCAATCTTTCTGCATCAAATAATAATTAATACTTATTTGGACGATGATCGCAATGAAAACGATACAGGAGCAATCAAGTGATGTTGAGAAGCGTTTAAAGCATGATAAAATAGCAGACCAATGTTAGAACAATACCAAACCGTAAAACTGCACTTGCGCAAATCCAATGAGGAGATTACCTAGTCCTTGGCAGTCGGGCAATCACAGTCAGCACCTATCTGTGACTTTACCGGAGGCAAGGATCTGGTTAAGAAATTTTCCCTCGACCGCTAGAGCCCTAAGTAAAGAGCAGCAAGAGAATTTGAAAAAGGTCGTCATGGATGTGGTTCCGCATGACGTGGAATTCGCAGCCAAATACATTTAGACGCTGCAAATCATCGGGGGGGCGTATCCATCAAAAGTTTGTCAAAGCTACGCCATTCGTGATGTCCAAACCCATACCATCGAATGAACATGAGTTATATCAAGCCTACCTACACGTTTGCATCAGCTGACGAAAAAAAGCAATGCTTGTTTGGAGAAGCGACTTTTCCGGAGGTGGAAAAATAAAGGAATTGTGAAATTAATTATTTATGGTTTGAGGGTGGAAGCATGATTCAAGATTACCAAGCCCTTCAAAAGGCGTGGTTTGCCTTGGGGAAAGAGCGATTCATTCAGACAACTGGCAATCATGCGGTGGTAAACTGCTGGCTACACTGGATTATGCCATCGGATCTATTTTTGCTCTCCTTGAATCAAATCATCTGAACTTACTGCCTTAAGAACTATTCCATCATTAGAAACTTTGCTTTTAGCTTTACTAGTAACTTGATATCCACTCTGACTTAGAATCGATGGTAAGGAGTAGGGGGAAAACCATCACATGCAAGGAGAAAGTAAATTGGGGGGGAATTAGGTATTCAGATAATGTTTTCCTCATAATGAACATTAAAAGTCTTGCTTTGGTTTGTCTTAGATCAGACACAGTATCGAAAATATCTAATTTTCATGAATATTTGATCTAGTTATACTAATTAAATTATATAAGGGTTATCAAGTTAGTCATATTAAATGACAACGAGGTAAACCTATTTATATTAACCTGTCCTCTTACCTTTATTAATTGCACCTATTTCGTTAGAGCGTCTTCATATTTGTATCGAATGTCCTAAGTACTGAAACAATGAGAGTTAACATAAGGGGAGAATTTGATGAGGGGAATTATATTAGGTGGTGCAAACATGATGTAGCTAACTTAGAAGAGGAGGAAGTTATTATGTGGTGGAGTACTTTTTATTTCGACAGAACAACTCACATTTCAACATAATGTATATCCAATATAATCCTAAATAATTACTATATAATCCAAAAATACTATATACTCGGATCAAGGCGCATGTTAAGGTTAAATCAAGGTTGGCTAGCCGATAACTGATATTCTTTCACATCTTGATATTTCATAAATCAAATCACACTAATAGAATCCGAATAGATTCTATAGTAATGGGAGGTTTCGAATTTGAAAAGATATAAGAAATTATCAGCGTTAGTCGTGCTTGCTGCTTGTTTAATGGCCTTTGGATCGGGTTCTGCGTTTGCTAAGCACGGTTGGGGAGATACAATGAGATCTGCTGAAGTCTTGTCAGGAAGTTTTTATCAATCATGGGTTCCGTTGGAGAGTTTGAGTGATGAAGATTGGTATGTTTATGATAATTCTTATGGATCGTTTGATCAAAATTACTATGTGTTGTTGACTCCCCCATTTGGCTTGAATCTACAACTTCAATACGTTAGAACAGATTATGATAATAATATTATATCGATCAACTATATAAACCAAAACGGATCTGGTTTACAAGAGTTTCACAGTGGTTCTGTTAAAACTGGAGAAAAAGCCTTTTACAGAGTAATGCCAGTAGGTGCAAATGATTTTGATCCAAACTCCAAATATAAGTTTGACTTTAAAAAAACAATTTAAATACTTTTTTCAAAGAGACCCTATCAGCAAACAATTGGTAGGGTCTTGGTTGTATTATTCTGCTATGTAAGACTCAAAAGCTAATATATTCAGCGAATATTGGACTAAATGGAACGGTATCGAGTAAGATTCTAACGAAAAAAAGTATTTAACAAAACTCTACACCATTCTTATCAATCGGGAGGTAGCGGAAGAGATTAAACCGCCAGTGGTGCATGTAGAGCTGTAAGCTGTTTCCTCTGAACATCTTACCAAGATATATAATATAAGTAATATGATTTTCATATTAAAAGAACGACAAAAGTATATTTCACCTCTTAAAAAAGGGTTGCTACAATGGAATCGTCAGCTAAAGGAGGAATTAGAATGAAATACCGGAGGCTCGGTTCCAGCGGATTATCCGTAAGTGAGATTGCTTTTGGAAACTGGATTACACATGGTGCTCAGTTAGATAATACTACAGCTCATGCTTGTGTTCGAGCAGCGCTTGAAGCGGGGATTACAACATTTGATACGGCGGATGTGTACTCAGACACGATGGCAGAGATCGTATTAGGGCAAGCTCTGAAAGAAGTGCGCCGAGAAAGCATCGAGTTATGCACCAAGGTCTTCCATCCTACAGGATCAGGGCCTAACGATAGAGGCCTGTCCCGCAAGCATATAATGGAGGCTTGTCATGCTTCACTGAATAGATTGCAGACGGATTACATTGATGTCTATTACGCCCATCGTTATGATGCAACCGTCTCGCTTGAAGAAACCTTCTTGGCCTTTGCGGATCTGGTTCGTCAAGGAAAGATTCTATATGTAGGCATTAGTGAATGGACAGCACCGCAAATTCGCCAAGCTGCCGCATTGGCAAGGGAGTTGAGAGTTCCACTCGCGGCCAGTCAGCCTCAATACTCGATGTTGTGGCGTGTGATAGAGGGCGAAGTTGTTCCTGCCTGTGAGCAGGAGGGAATCGGACAGGTGGTCTGGTCACCACTTGCGCAAGGTATTTTGTCCGGAAAATACAAGCCCGATCACGCGGTTCCGCAAGGCTCGCGGGCTTCGACTGCAGCAGGCGCTCCATTTTTCGATAAATTAGCAGGGCAGTGGCTGCGTCCCGAAGTCTTAGTCGCTGTAGCGAAGCTCGCTACACTTGCAAATGAAGCGGGCTTGACGCTGCCGCAGCTTGCTATTGCATGGGTGCTGCAGAAGCCGCAGGTGTCAGCTGCCATTATTGGAGCATCCAAGCCAGAGCAAGTAGAAGAAAACGTCAAGGCAGCAGGAATTCGGTTAGACCTTGAATTGATGAGGCAAATAGACATCATATTGGATGGCCTAGTGGAACGTGATCCTGGCAAAACAGGGTGAATAAATTACTAGTCACTAGGTATGGCAGTCTGATCTAAGTCAGCTATCGTCTCTAGAAACAGGGATAAGGCGGCGTTTTTAATGTCTGTTCTCCAAGCGGCACAGAGGGGAACGACTGGAGTGCTTTCCACAAAAGGCCGAAACACAACACCACTGCGGCGAAACACGGAAACGGAAGAGGGCACGATCGAAACGCCAAGATTGGCTGCAACCAAGTTCACAATCGTGTACATCTGGATCGCTTCCTGAATCACATGTGGATAAACGTTGTGTTGAGCGCAAAAACCGATGATGAGATCATGGAATGGAGTGCCCAGTTGTCGCGGAAACAAGATGAACGGGTACGCTGCCAAGGCGCTTATGGACAAAATCGGTGACTTGGCTGACGGATGTTGTTCGGGAAGCACCGCAACTAACGTTTCGTTAGCTACAGTTCGACAGTCAATATGTTTTGCTGGTTCAATAAATCGGACAAATCCAACATGAATGCTTCCCTCTTGCAAGGCCTGCCATTGCTGCGTCGAGGTCATTTCACGCAGGGAAAGTTGGACTTGTGGATAGCGCTCTCGAAATACTTTTAGCATGTCAACCATTATTCCGCCCGCTGCTGAATCCACGAATGCAAGGTTCAGATGCCCAGTAATGCCCTGACTGGCGAGCTGCGTGGCGTGGATAGATCTTTCCAATTGGGTTAAGATCAGTCTTGCTTCCTCCAAGAATACGACTCCGGCGTGTGTAAGCTGGACGTGCCTCCTGGAACGCTCAAACAACTGTACGCCGAGCTCATTTTCCAAGGCTTGAATTTGCTGAGTAAGAGGTGGCTGGGTCATATTTAATCTCTCCGCAGCACGGTTAAAATGAAGTTCTTCTGCAACTGCAATAAAGTACTTTAATTTACGTATGTCCATGATATTTCCCTTCGCTCCACTGATTGATTCTCCTATTAAGTATAAGGATTCCTGATCTCCAATGAAAGAGAACTAATACAACTGCATGTTTTACGAACAAGCTTCTGTGGCTTAGATGCCGCAGGGGCTTGTTTATGCTGCATAGGCCACGAGGTAGAGGTGGCCTGCGTGTATAAATAGTCAGTTTTGATCTTCAGTGGAGCTTGTGGCGTGGCATCATTTCATACGTGCGAGAATGTAAAGGACAGATCCCGATGTTTTATATTTCCATATGGCAATATTTTAGTTATAATAACAGTGATAATGATTATCATTGTTATTATAGATATATATTAGCGATGGAAAGGGATGTGAACATGAGACATCATTTTTTTGTTGATAGTCCTGAGCGATTTGAAGAGACGATAAGACGGATGGCCATACAGCGTTACCGAGAAGATTATGGTCATATCCGTACTGTACATTATGAAATGTTGGAAAGATGGGGCACAGGAAGAGTTGAAGTCTATCGTGTACTGAATTGTGCAACGCTTATGTTATATGATGTTACCTTTCACGATGACGTCATCTTTGAATATGAGATGAAACGAGATTATTTTGGACTTTCCTATTGTATAGATGGGGAACTGGAGTTGCAGGAGCAGGGAGAAAATTTGGTTCATTTCAAGAGCAGCAGCCTATCGTTATCCAAATCCTGCGACATGCGAGGCTGTACACGACATTATGGAGGCCAACGGTATCAAAGTGTATCGCTAACTGCGGATTCAGAGCAGATGTCTTTGCTATTTGGAAGCAGTGGTAGTGTCTTATGGGAGCAAGCCATCCACAGACTCGATAATGCCACCCGCCAACGCTACTTTATAGGGGTGCAAGCAAGTGCCGATATAATCGAGATCTTTAATCGTATCTACAATTGCGGTTTCCCGGAGAAATCAAAGATTCTTTATTATGAAGGCAAAGTCATGGAACTGCTATCTCTCCTGCTAGCCGTCGAACTGCCTAGACAGGAAGATATGGCAACATTTTTGCTGGATGATTATGAGATCCGTCAGATCCGGCTTGGTCATGACAAGTTGATGGAGACACTTGGAAATCCACCGACGTTGACAGAATTGTCCAAGGAGCTGGCCATCAGTCGGAACAAGCTGACCAAAGGCTACAAGTTGATATTTGGTCAAACCATCTATGTCCATTACCGCAAAACATGTATGCAAAATGCTACCGCTATGCTGGCCAACTTAAATAAATCTATCCAGGATATCGCGCTGGATGTGGGCTACTCCAATGCCAGTAACTTCTGCAACGCCTTTAAGCGCGAGTTCGGCTTGACCCCCTTGCAGTATCGTAAATCCAAATTAAAACGATTTCATCATCAAACAAGTACGCATGCAACATAAATGGTGCGTGCTGCACAACAATTAAATATCATCCTCCGTTATAGTGATGGTGTATCCGGTTTTCGAATGACAGCATATTGGGGGATGTTTTGTCTGAATGTGTCGAGAGGCAAGGAGGGTCCAGCATGATGCTTAGCCATCGAATGGTCAAGGGAGCGATAGACATTGTTTTTACTCTGCTCGTCGTAAGTATACTATCCTTCCTGCTAATGCGTGTATCACCTATTGATCCCGCAGAAGCATTTGCCATTAGAAATACGCTCCAACCATCATCAGACATGATTGCAGAGCTAAGAAAAGAGTTGGGATTAGATGGTCCATTAGGTGTTCAATACGCGACTTGGCTGAATCATGCACTTCATTTTGACTTTGGCAAGTCGCTAATGAATAACAAGCCGGTACTGGACCAATTTATTGCTACGATACCGTTCACATTCCGCATCGTGGCCTTATCCGCTGTTCTCCAAGCAGTGGGAGCGATCATACTTGGATGTGCTGGTTACATGCTGCGCTATCGATGGTCTGGCATTGTGGTTAGAGTAATCACGATTGCATGCATCTCGATACCAGGCTTCTATCTGGCTACGGTTTACCTGGATATTGTTGCAGTTAAGCTGCATTGGATATCGGTTGTGGGCGACGAGAGCTGGCTGAAGGTATGGCATCCGGCGTTCTGCCTAGCTGTTCCGATGGCTGCTTTCTATGGGCGATTGCTTACTGGCCTGCTGGTCAAGGAGATGGAAGAAGATTATGTGATGTATGCGCGCTGTCAAGGGCTGAATGAGAACTATATCTTGTTCCGCCACGGTATGCCGCACGTGCTCCTTGCTCTGCTGCCTAACTTTATGCAGAGCATTGGATTTACGGTGGCAGGGGCAACTATTATTGAACAAATCTTTTCTGTACCTGGAATCGGCAATGTCATTATCACAAGTGTAATTAACCGTGATGCCCCGATGATTCACTTTTCGATTCTGCTGCTTGCAGCAGTCTTTATGCTGACGAGCCGGATGTCAGACGCAGCTCGGCTGTGGCTCAATCGAGATGCGATAAGGGGGAACAGGGAATGAGCGGCTGGCAAAAGCTACGAATCAGTACAGCTGTGCTCGTATTGATAGTATGCGCATTTGCATATATGTTGGCACCACATGATCCCTACTTGGTTGATATCGGCAAGCGGCTGCTGCCTCCTAGTGCAGAGTATCCGTTTGGTACCGATTCGATGGGCCGCTGCGTGTTGTCAAGGGTATTGTATGGAGGCAAGACGACTCTTGGCATTGTGCTGCTGACATGGTTGACAACTATAATCGTAGGGATGCCGATAGGTATCGCATTCGGATTTTGGCGCGGGAGACTGCGTTGGCTGGGGGACAGTTTATTAAATGTATTTGCTTCGTTCCCACCGATTGTGTACCTGATCGTTTGGATTGGGGCTTGGGGAAGCGGTTTGTACACGGTAGTCGTTTCATTATCCATCGCATCACTTGTTAGTCTCATCAAGCTTGTGAAGGCGAAAACGGAGCTGGAGCGAGAGAAAGCGTACGTATATTGTGCAGCAGCAGCTGGAGCAACACGTTTGCGTATTATGTTCTGGCATTTGCCGCCTAACTTGGTTAGGGACGCTGCCGTGCTGCTTAGTTTGATCAGCTCGGATATGATTTTGATGATTAGTGGCTTTTCTTTTATTGGGTTGGGACTTGAACAGAATGGCATTGACTGGGGCGCTATGATGCTAAATGGCCGGGAAGTTGCGATGCTGCGTCCAGATTTAATGTTGTATCCGCTAGTTTTTATTTTTATGTGCGCATTTGCCTTTAATGTATTGGGAGAAGAGCTGAAGTAGGAGTGGATGGGCGATATTAAGCTTGAATCGAATCGGTGTGTCTGCTGCTGACGGAAAAAGATTGTTACACGAAATTACTTGTCGCGTGCAGCGCGGGACAGCCATAGGTGTGACGGGAGAAAGCGGATCCGGGAAGACCACATTATTAAAGGCGACAATGGGCGTATTAGGTAAAGAATGTACGCTGGATAGTGGAAATATGATATTAGATGGATGCGACCTGGCTGCACTTGCTGCAGTTGACAGAAGAAAGGTGGCCGGAAAGTCGATAGGCTTTATTCCGCAGCTGCCAATGACGGCATTTGACGCACGACTTCGTATAGGCAGCCAAATTCAAGCTGTATTCCGCAAACGGCTTGGCTTGAATCGATTAGACGCGGCACAGCTTGCACAGTCGAAGTTAAGACAGGTCCAACTTTCCGAAGTTGAACGTGTGATGCGGAGCCGACCAGGAGAACTGTCTGGCGGTATGCTGCAGCGAGTTGCGCTTGCGATCCTGTTCGGCCTGAATCCGCCCTACATGTTGGCCGATGAGCCAACGGCCGCATTAGATCCTGACAATCGGGAGGCTGTGATTCAGCTGTTGCTGGCCTTCAAACAGACGTCAGGACTCCTAATTGTGTCGCACGATGTCGAGGTGCTGGAACGCATTTGCGATCAAGTACACGTCTTGTACAATGGCGAGTTTGTGGAACAAGGAACGATGAAACAATTGCTTGATCAGCCACGGCATATCTGGACTTCACAGTTTGCACGCAGTGTTGCGCAGCAGGAGAAAGGATACTGGTTATGGGAGAAATCCAAGTATCAAAGTTAAGCATGAGTTATGCTCAGCATCAACGTTTATCGTTAAAGGTGTTAAATGAAATTACCTTTCACTGGCGGGAAGGCGAGAATATTGCAATTATGGGCAGCAGCGGCAGTGGGAAGAGCACACTAGCCCGTCTGCTGCTAGGATTGGAGCGTCCTGTATCGGGAGAGATTGTACTAGATGGAATTAATCTAGTTGGGTTGAGTCCCAAGGCATGGCGTTCCTACCGTAAAGTTATACAAGGTGTATTTCAGGATGCTTCTGGCACGCTAAATCCTCGGTTGTCCGCGTATCGGAATATGGAAGAAGCGTTATTGAATTTGACCGATAAGACTCCGCGGGAGCGCAGAAGAGAGATTGAAGCATTGATGGAACGGTTTAATCTGGAGAAGGCCATTCTCCAAGTACCGGTGCGATCACTCAGTGGCGGGCAACAGCGCAGAGTGTCACTGTTAAGAACATTGTCGGTTAAACCACGTTATTTAATACTCGATGAAGTGCTGAGCGGCTTGGATACCGTTTCAAGTGATGCCGTTTTGGCTACTTTAGACGATTATCGGAAGTATTATGGCTGTTCTTATCTATTGATTACGCATGATCCTTACAGTGCTTATCGACTAGCAGACAGATGTTTACTAATAGAAAAAGGCTGTTTGACAGCCGAAGGTGTCAAAATGGAGCAAATGCAATCTGCCGTGCACGCCTAGTAAGCACAACAGAACACATATCAATCAAGCTAAATAAAAGGAGATTAAGATGAAAACCAACTTTTTTCGTATTCGGATAGTTGCTGCTTTTCTCTGTTTAATAATTGTGTTGAGCGCGTGTTCTACTAACGGATCTAAACAGGATAAAGATACGCTAGTCATTGGATATATCGGAGAACTGAGCAACTTTTATCCTACTATGACAGACATGCATAATAAACCGTTGATCCAGCTTGTATATGATATGCTTGTCCGTTACGAGAATGGGGAGATCAAGCCAGGACTCGCAACCGAATGGAAATTTAATGAGTCCGGAACAGAGCTTACATTTAAGGTAAGGCAAGGGGTAAAGTTTCATGATGGAGAAGCATTAAATGCAGCAGCAGTCATTGCTAATCTGGACTATTACCAGCATGAAGGCAATGCCTCGTTCCTTAAAGCAGTGTCTACAATCGACAAGTTGGAAGCTGTTGATGAATACACCGTCAAAATAACGTACAAAGCACCTTATTATCCTGTACTGCATGATTTTGCTACACAGTATTTGGCCATTGTGTCTCCGAAATCCATTATTAAAGATAACTATCAGTCCATGAATGGCACGATTGGAACGGGACCTTATATTCATGATTCTTTCAAGAAAGGCGAATACACCTCGTTTAAGAAAAACAAGGACTATTGGGGAGATAAACCTGCATATGAGCAGATCGTGGTGAAGTATGTGCCAGATTCAGCTACACGGCTGAAGGCACTGCAGACGGGTGAGGTTGACGTTATTTTCAGCTCCACGATGATTACGAACGATGAATTTAAACAAGCGACTTCGATGGCTGGCGTCAAAGGCAAGACATCTACGGGAAGCCACACTAGAGCATTGGCGATAAATGCTTCCAGCGAAAATTTAACTGATCTACGGGTTCGTGAAGCAATTGCATACGCGGTTAATAAGCAGGAGCTTGCAGAAGGATTAACCTACGGCAATGAGGCACCAGCCGATCAGATGTTTGATGGAAATATTCCTTATATTAAGCAGGGGTTACGAACTAAAAGAGCCTTTGATCTCCAGCAGGCTGCTGCACTATTGGATCAAGCGGGGTGGAAGCTGAACGAAGGAACAGGTTATCGAGAGTTAAATGGCAAGCCGAAGAAGCTGCGGTTCACGTATGAGACAGGAGATACGTTTAACAAGCAATTGGCTACAGCTTTGCAAGGGCAACTGAAGAAAGTCGGACTTCAGGTTGATGTGGAAGGCACAGATGTGATGACCTGGTGGACGGACTGTGTGGAAGGCAGATATGATATTACAATCTGGAATGCAAAGGGATCGCCAGAGGACCCTCATCATTTTGTTGGTCCTATGTTAGATCAGACTGCACATACAGCGTCAATGTCTAAACTGCCAGAGGTGGCTGATATGAAGAAGCGTATAACCGAAGTATTACATACACGTGATGAAGCAAAGATTACTTCAGGTTATGATTTTATTTTAAACTACTTAAATGACAACGTAATCGTTGTCCCCCTTACTAATGCTAAAGAGTTGATATTATATCGTACAGATAAAGTTGTGGATTACACGTTCGGAGGACTTGAAAATGGATTTAATCCGGTAGGCGTACAAAAACCGGCTGCTAACCAATAAGCAGAATAAGAGTATCAGATCAACCAGGTAAGGATGGTTATGATTAGCGAAATTATCTAACAGGCACATAATTGTAGGTAGACCGCCGTTTCCACCAGTAGGTGAATGAGGCGGTCTATTTTATTCTGTTTTAATGGTTTATAAACATAACGGAAACTAATTGTAGGCCTGTAATATGTGTTAGCCTGCTGCATGAAGTTAATGTTCAGCGTCCAGAACCACGTTTCCAATTTTTGATGAAGATTTAGTGATTAGCCGTGCCCCCCAGAAGATGGCTGCCCCAAAAGCGAATCCACACGTTAGAAAAAGCGGCATAATGCTGCTGCCAGCATACAACAGGACACCGATCATTGGACCTGCAGCCATTCCCAAATACCGTATGAAATTGTACACGCCAATTGCGGTAGCACGCTCTTCTGGAAACAGCTCCGTAAGCAGGGTAGTAGGTATTGAACCTGTTAATCCCATAAAAAAGCCGAACAGACAAACATCTAAAATGAGAAAAGAAAGCGAGAGCTGTGCAGTAAACGCAAATAAAATAACGGATAAGGCGTGCAAGGCAAATCCATAGACCAGACTTTTTCGAGCTCCGATTCGGTGTAACATCCACCCACCGAGCTTGATGCTAATAATGGTGGAACAAGACATCATAAGCAGGATGACACCAGTCTTGGCAGGTTGAAACAAGTAAGTATTGTTTAATATTTGCGGCACAAAAGTCAAATAAATAAAATACACCATGAACTGAAAAAATCCAAATAGGAGTATGACCAAACTCACTGGGTTTTTAAAGATTAAAGAAAAGTGCTGGGTATTGCTTTGTTTTGAATGAGTGAATGCAGGTTTCGTTTCTGGTAATAAAATAAAGTTAGCGATTAATAGCATGAGACTGATTGCCGCCAACAATAGAAAAGTTGCGCCATATCCATACTGTTCCCCGATTACACCTCCTACTAGTGGGCCGATTGCGGGAGCGAGCATTAGCAATAATTGATAAGTAGCCATGCCTTGCGACAGTTGTTTTCCACGAAATAAATCACCGATAATTGCAGCCGCTACGACGGGAACTGCAGCTGCACCTACCCCCTGCAGCACACGGAAGAAGAGTAAATAACCAATAGTTGGAGCGTAAGCACAACCGATAGAAGCGATAATATACAGCACAAGAGAGGGAATAAGAACTGCTTTCCGCCCCTTTGTATCAGCTAGAGGCCCGAAGACAATCTGCATAACGGCTAAAGCTAACGTAAACAAAGAGACGGATAGACTAACCAAATAGCTTGTAGTATGCAGTTCTGCTTGTACTTGCAGGAGTAATGGATTGTACAAATTTTGTCCCAATGAAGCGATAAAAGCACTAAATCCAATTAAATACAAAATGACACGTAATTTCATCGTAATCCTCCTTTATATATGACTGACTAACAGTCAGCATGATGTATCTTACATGATTGACTTTGAGTCAGTCAACTATTAATATGAAAATGGGATGATGACAACAACTGAAAGAAGGATCTAAATGGCAAGAATAACGAAAAATCCTGAAGAACGAAAAGCAGAAATTATGGATGTCGCTTTAGAGTTATTTGCGAGTAAGGGCTTTGAACATACAGCAGTAAGCGATATCGTCAAAAAAATTGGAGTAGCGCAGGGCACGTTTTATTACTATTTCAAAACCAAAGAAGAGATCATGCTAGCGCTTATTAATCGCTCTTTGGTCGAGCATGAGGCGTCCGTTAAAGCTATTGATCAGAATGTAAACATGTCGCCCTTTGAAAAGGTTAACGCCATATTGTTTCCTCAACCAATCCACCAGAAAGTGGGGGATTTCCTTCATCATGAAAATAATGCTTGGATCCATCAGAAATTTCTAGTTAAAAAAATTAATGAAATGACACCCTATCTGTCTCGTATACTGGCGGAAGGAACTAAAGTGGGAGCTTTTAAAGTGAAGCATCCACAAGAAACAGCCCAATTCTTATTAACTGCGGTGAACTTTATGTTGGATCAGGGTATCTTTGCTTGGGACGATACGAACCTAGTTGAGAAGAAGAGAGCAGTGAAAGAAATTGTTGAGAACATAGTTCTAAAGGATACCGTGAACGAATAAAAACCATCACGGCAGCCAGAATGCAGACAAAGAAATTGCACACTACATGAAATTACCAGCACGAGTATTTTTTATTGTGCTGCACTTATGGTTTGAAATATTGGCTTTTATCCCATCCTGTCTAATGGTAATACCGATCAGAAGGGGGGAGAGAGAATGTCAAGTGATACTATTGCCGAGATCACCAAATCTAACAATAGGAAGTTCCTTTATCATTTTACAAGAGCGAGAAATCTACCGGCTATTGTTCATTTTGATGCACTATTTTCCAGCAATCACATTTACCCGCAAAATGCCGGTAAACGTCGCTTGGCACTGAAGGAAATCAACTATATGGGATACCTGATGGTTATGAATTCACATCTACGGATTCCTGACAGTATGATTGATCCTGCCTACACACAAGAACAATTTAGAGCATGCTTAGATCGCCATGTATTTTTTTGGCCAACATGGAAAGATTGTCAGAAGATGATAGATACCTATAAGAAAAGGGAACCGGATGGACAGTTTGTTATTCTGGTATGTGATGCATATTCGTTATTATTAGCGCATGCGGGCAGAGTGAAGCTTTCTAAATATGACTCAGGAAGTGCACCACGATTTCCTAAACATTGTACGTATAGAAAGAGTCCACATTTGTTTTTGCCTTTAGAGGATTTTAAGAAAAGACTGCATAAACAGGTGCCTGTAACTGCCTCAGAAATCAAAGAAGTACTAGTCGAAAGTCAGGTATTTAATTTGTCTGCCTATATACGTGCTGTGTACACCGGGGATCTTACATTTATACCTGAATGCTGGGGACATCTGACAAAGCCTTTACCAGTAACCTAAATTTTGTATGCGTTGAACAATCCCGACCTATGTTTATGAACAGGTATCGTGACTTCCTGTCCCTACCTATATATTGGGCTCAATGTGTGTTTTTGTCGCACCTATTTGATTTATGGAGGAAAGGGGGAGCAATGATGAGAGGCAGCGTATCTCTTCCGCTGCAAAATAAGTCATTTCGCACTTTGTTTTCGGCACAGGCTATTTCAGATTTGGGTAGTTAGTTTGATTTTACTGCCTTGTTTGTCCTGTTTGCGTACCATTGGGAGCTTGGGCCGCTTTATTTGGCTTTATTGCCCCGGCAATCGGGGCTATCTTGCTGGACCATTTTAAGTGGGGGCGTATTTTTTCTTTCTGGATGCGCTATGATTTTGCTCGGGGTATTTACCGCTTACTTCACCAGAAAATCTATGACAGTTAAATAGGTAATGGCCGATTTTGACGAATGATATGTATGAAGACGTATTATATGATGAGCTTGAACAGCATTTAAAGAGTTCTTACAGCAGAATCAAATGATTTATCTGTACTATGGAGCTGACTGTGTGTATTTATTTTTCTATAAGGAACTGGAGAAAGCAGTAGTTTATTTAGATTCACTTGATGTAGCTTGATTTTGTCCAGTCTAGAGACAGACAGTATTAATATTTTGCTAGCAAGTGAGTAAAGAGTAATCGAACGAACGTCGATTACTCCCGGTAATGTGTGGTATCACCATATAAATCAACGTTCTGAACATTATTCTGAATAGTAACTTTACATAGTGCAGTTGGGTGAATGTCGGGCATGGTACCGATTTCATGCAGCTGTTTATTCATAAAATAGCTCATAATCGTTTTGAGGGTGATCCGGTGAGTTACAATAAGCACCTGTTGACCTTTGTGCTTTTCTAGAATCTCTTGGATCGTAGGAATTGTTCTTTGCCTTAATTCACTGTAGCTTTCTCCTTGACCAGTGGGTTGATATAGATGAGGTTTATGAAAAAAATGACTAAATGAGGTCGTGAAGTCTTGAGCGATTTGTTCGATATGTTGGCCTTCCCACAAACCCATGTTGATTTCTTTTAATGTGTCAAGTTGTATGATTTCATCTAATCGATAACCGGATATAATACTTGCGGTAGTTATCGCTCTGTGACTTGAGCTGCAATAGACAGCATCAAATGGAATGGCAGACAAGCGCTCTCCTAACCATTGGGCTTGTCGAACTCCAGTTTGTGTAAGCGGGGAGTCCTTATGCCCCTGCATCTTCTTCATTAGATTCCATTCGGTTTGACCATGACGGGTCAAATATAATGTAGTTTCCATCTTTAATTCCTCCATACCCTGTTGTAAATCTACATCTAGTATAAGGTTTAGATACATAATTAAATAATATATAATATCTAATATACATAAATAAATTATATAGGTGGAGATGCAGTTGAACCTTCATGTACTGCGACTATTTTATTATGTTGCGTTAACTGGCAGCGTAACTAAAGCTTCTGAAATACTGCATATCAGTCAACCGGCCATTTCGGCACAAATACGCAAATTTGAAAATGACAATGATATTCAACTATTGAAAATTCAGGGGAGAGGTCTGATGGTTACGCCGTTAGGAAGCAAGCTGATTAAGCCACTGGAAAAGTTGTTTTTAATAGAGGATCAGGTGCGGCTTTTGATTGAAGATCATCATAACTATCCGGAAGGGAAGTTACGAATTGCGGGAAATTATTTTGCAACAAGTCTACTAATTCCGAAGTGGGCATCCTTATTCAAACAAAAATTTTCCGCAGTTGAAGTTCATATTACGACAGTCAATTCTCATGATGCGATTGAGAAATTAATTAACTTTGAGGCGGATATAGCGATTTATAGCGATATTGGAATGCCATTCACCGATTCAGATTTATTTGAATCAAAAGAGCTGTACAGGGGGGAGTATATGTTTGTAGTCGCCCCCGGACATAAGTATGCCTTACAAAAAGTTTCATTTAAAGAAATAGCTTCTGAACCATTTATTATGAGAGAAGAGGGAAGTGCTGCGCGAGAAAGATTATTTCAGCTATGTCAGGAACAGCAGGTCGCCCTCCCTCGAATTGAATTGCAATTTAGCGGGGTGAATGAAACGATTCATGCCGTAAGGGCGGGTTATGGCGTAAGCTTTGTATCTTCTTTGGTTGCTGAACCTTTATTTGAGCAGGGGGTTCTTGCTCGAGTGGATGTGCAGGGGATTTATTCAGCCAATTCTATATTACTAGGCACAAGAAAAAAAGAGCATCAGGAAATGTATGTTAATGACTTCATTTCTTTAGTTGTCAATAATTTAGATACTAATCTCTATTAAGCCGCGGATAGTATAATAAAATGGACGATTGATTTCAAAGAAATGAAGGTGGATAAGAGATGAAGTATTGTTATGCTTGTGGAACTGAATTAGCTTCCAAGGAATGTGACAGCGAGGGACTGATTCCGTATTGTTAGGCTTGTGAAACATTTCGCTTTCCGATTTTTAGTACGGCAATTAGTACGGCTGTACTGAATAAAGAGCGGACCAAGGTGCTGCTGATCCGACAACACAATATGGTGGATTATATCCTGCTGGCTGGTTATGTTAATCGCGGGGAATCAGCAGAAGAGACGCTGATCCGTGAGGTGAAGGAAGAGGTAGGGCTGGATGTAGGAACATACAAGTACATGCGCAGTCTTTATTTCGAACGTTCTAATACATTGATGCTAAATTTCGTTTCTGTGACACATGATGAGACGCGGATGCAAATAAATGCAGAAGTTGATCATGCGCAGTGGTTTGCTTTTGATGAAGCCAGAAGGGTGATTATGAAAGGAAGCATGGCAGAGTCTTTCTTATTGACGATTCTTGAACACGTTGAAGCGGAAAATGCTAGGCAATTGAATAGCTGAGCTCAAAACAGCGAACACCTTAAAACACCTTTAAGTTGAAACTGCGACTAATGACTTATAATCGTAGAACTTAAAGGTGTTTTGTATGGATGAGCCTAATTGAAAGCTGTCTATCGTACGAATGGAAGGAATTGATTTCATTACTATGACGTAATTGTGATGCCATGAATAGATTAGTTCAGCTTTTGAATCAATGTCGAAACTATAACTTCCATTGCATTCTCGTCAAGCGCCGATAGATGTGTGGGACTGATCATCTGGTGAGCTTTCATTTGATAAAAATCAAGAATAGATCGCTTCATGGTAATGTCGTATTGAATAGAAAACGAGGGATCTAACAAACGTCGTAAAACGAGTTCATCTTGCATCATAAAAATGTCGGAATTTACAGGGTTAAAAACTCCCTCCTGTATACCCGCAACAAAAAATTGCTTCAGTTGTTGATTGCGTTCTTTTTGTGCAAGCATAATCTTCTCATGCAGCGCAGGGAATAAGGTAAGAAGATCTTGTAGAAAAATATCCGATACATAGGCAGCAAGCATTAACGATTGCTCGGAAATATGCTGAAATTGCTGCACAAAAGTGGTGCTGTTATCGGCAGACACCTCTTGACCACGGATATAGTTTGTATATAGATAGACGACAGACTCCACAATTTCCTCTTTGGATTGGAAATGTTTATATAAAGTCGCTTTGCTGATATCCATATATTTTGCAATATCATCCATCTTTAAAGTGCTGAGGCCGTTCTTCCGCATGTAAGGCATAATCTTATATAAATATTTCTCTCGTTTATTCGCTGCTGTCATCGTAACATCACCCTTATGTCTTTGTAACCTAATTATAACCTACAATAGAAATCAAATAAACAAAATGAACAAATTAAACTAAATATATAAAATTAGTATACTTTGTATACATGGTGTGCTATGCTGTCTGCAGCGATATCCAAACGTAAAACGAGGAGTGTATACGATGCAGGCAACTAGTTTTAATCAAATCGTGTTAATTACGGGAGTAAGTAGTGGTTTCGGGCAACTAATTGTAACAACTGTGGCAAAGGCGGGGCACACGGTGTATGCCACTATGCGAGACATTCATGGGAAAAATGCTGATAAAGCAGATGAATACAGACGTATGGCTGAACAATCAAATTTGAAGGTTTATGTACTTGAAGTGGATGTAACTTCATCTGTGCAGGTGGAGCAAGCCGTGAATGAAATAATAGCAATTGAGGGTCGTATAGATGTTGTTGTAAACAATGCAGGAATTGGCGCATTCGGGGCCTCAGAAGCGTTTACGATCGAACAATACGAACATATGCTTAATACAAATCTGCTTGGTTCATTTCGGGTGGATAAAGCCGTATTACCCTTCATGCGTGCGCAAAAATCAGGCTTGTTAGTTCAGATTTCATCCATCGGAGCCCGATGTATTTCCCCATTTTTCGGGTTATATTGCTCAACAAAGTCTGCTGTTGAAACGATGGCAGAGTCGCTGCGTTATGAGCTGTCTAATCTAGGAATAGACTCCGTAATTATCGAACCTGGGGCATTCGCTACACAATTTGCACATAATAATCAACTTCCTCAAGAGCAAGATCGAGCAGCAGCTTATGAATTTATGATTCCGATATTTCAACAGATCATACAAGAGTTTGAACAGATCACACGTGATCCCAACTTGCCAACCAATCCTCAATTGGTCGCAGATGCAGTGTTAGAGCTGATTCAAACTCCGGCGGGAGAAAGACCATTACGCACCGTTGTTGGGATGGATCCCGGTGTTGCGCCTATAAATGAAGCTACGGAACAGTTGCAATTTCGTACGATGGAGCAGCGTGGCATTGGGCATTTGGTGGATATAGAAGCGGCTCGGGCTCATCATAGCTAAGTTCTGCAAAACTGAGGGGGAATCGATTGCTTTATAGTCATTCGCTGCCAGCATTACGAGCGCCATCGTGGTACAGGTCAGACGTGTGAAGTAGAAAGTTTCGCACTTTACCTGTTTGAAGCGTGATACGATTCAGTAGGGCATTATCAATGGGTGCACCTCTTGGTACATCCTTTTGGTAATGCCTTTTTGCGTTACTACATGCTAGAAATCGGGAGGATGATGACCATACATCGCCCAAAAATTCAACCCTATGTGGAATAAAATGTGAATGCTATGATGGGATCAAGCTAGATGATCAAGGATTGCTTCAGCATCTCTTTTATAAGGAGTCTTAACGATGAAAACCATTATGATTATTGAAGACGAGATGGCTATTTCACTAGTTCTGTCAGCCTATATCCAGAAGGCTGGTTATAACTGCGTGGTCTTTGCGCAGGGGAATGAGGCACTTGAGCAGTTGGAATCGATCCAGCCCGCACTTATTTTACTTGATATCATCCTGCCAGGGATGGACGGATGGCAGATTTTGCACGAGATACGATGCAGAAACGCCTGTCCCGTCATCATGCTCACGGCTAAAGGAGATATTAGGGACCGCCTTTGTGGATTAAACAATGGCGCGGATGATTACGTTACGAAGCCATTTGAGCCTGCAGAGGTAGTAGCCAGAGTCCAAGCCGTATTACGTAGGCCACCACAGACTATAATTACAGAACATCAGAAGCATTATGGAAGTCTTAGAATCGATTTCAAAACCCGCACGGTTTACTTGAATGGAGCTAGCTTGTCTATAACTCCCAAAGACTTAGCTTTGCTGCTTTTCCTTGCTGAACATCCCAATCAAATTTTTCACCGTGAGCAATTGATCGAACGCGTATGGGGAATGGATTACGATGGAAGTGATCGTGCTGTGGACCACGCGATCAAACGTCTGCGTCAAGTGCTGATCCATTTGCCATCGGAAGAAGCCGAGATTCGGACGTTGCGGGGAACGGGGTATCAGTTCTATGCCAACAACAAGAACGGCTAGTCGAAACACCTTGCTTCGGTATTGGACTGTGCGTTATGTGATCACGTTAAGTATAGGTTTGCTTATTATCGGAATTTCTTCTATTGCATGGCTTAAACATGAGGCATTGACTCGTCGATTACATCATGTGCAGAGCTTTGCAATGGAGGCAGCACAATATGTAACCACCGATCGTGGTAACATGGTTGTGCCAGACCAGTTCTATGAGTGGATTGATCTTAATCAAAGGCGCCATAAGCTGCCCGGACAATTTGGTTTAACCCTATTTAATCAAGCAGGCGATATTTTGTTCTATAAAAGTGCCCCTGTTAAAGCGGGTCCATCTTCCTCAAAAGGAGCAAAACCTGCTCCACCCCCCTATAACCTAGGTAAGCAAGTCCCATCTGCAAATAGGCCAGACACGCACACCAGTGAAGGTTCAAGTTATGATCCAGCATTTCCATTTCCGCCGCCACTTGAAGATACGATAATCATCAATGAGGTCGACTATTATTATCGAATTATTGTCCCAGTTCGTGTTCACCATTCCGTGATCGGGACCATTGCTATTTCTTATGCCAAGAAGGAGCTTACCGATATCAGCCAACAGTATGGACTGATTATTTCGCTGCTGCTTTTATCGGGTTTGCTTGGCTGGTCGATCCTTTATTTAATGCTGCGTAAATTAACGAAGCCGATTCATGAGGTTGTGCAGGCGTTTAAACGAATCGAGGCAGGAGACTACCGATTGCTATTGCAGGAGCATGTAAAAGAGCAGGAGATTTACGATCTTCTAGTTTACTTCAACGTAATGGCAGCCAGACTGGAGCAATTGGAGCAGTTGCGTGCAGAATTGATTGCCGGAGTAACCCACGAACTGCGAACGCCGATCACATCGATCCGGGGACTTACTCGTGCAGTCAGAGATCAAATCGTTGCCTCTAGCGAAGCAGACGAATTTCTGGATATTTCGTTAAATGAAACGAAGCGGCTGGAGCAGATGGTATCAGATTTGCTTGATTTTAATTCTTTTATTTCCGGAAACATTAGAATTCATTTACAGGCTGTTGATCTAGGCAAGCTGTTGAGTGATATCATCCATCACTGGAGCCTGATCTATCAGGATGATAGCTTAGTTATACAACTCGATATACCTGCTCGAACACGAATGGTGTATGGGGATACCGGCCGTATTCAACAAATTATCGTCAATCTTCTACATAATAGCCGGCAAGCGATCGGCAGCAACGGTAAAATTTCCATTTCTCTATCGGAGTATTCAAGCACACATTATGAAGTCCAGTTTAAGGATAACGGCTTAGGCATTCCTATTGGTGAACAGCTCCGTATATTTGAACGGTATTACCGGGGTCAGAACAAGAAGCCTGCGGTGCATGGACTAGGGCTTGGACTTACAATAAGTCGAATGTTGGCGGAGGCGATGAGCGGGACACTGATTTTGGTAGAAAGCTCTCCCCAAGGAACAACATTTCAGCTTCTGCTTTCTAAAGTTCCAGAGAACATGAATATCGTACATCGTTCAAACTGTGTCCAATAAAACGCTTTTAAAATAAATAAATTCGATTCGGATTTTGCCACACTGCTGCCACACGATCCGATTATTCTGAGATTGTTCGAACTGCTCGATGATCGTGTCGGAGGTGGTACCAATGATTGTCTCAAAATAAAGTGGGTTTCAGTTTCATACTTAATTAGATCTTAGCAAACTCCAATTTATTTGACTTTTATAGTGGATTTATTAAATGTTAACAAAGGTTGAAAGGTGGTTTTAATAATATGTCAAATGTGGTTGAGTACAATACAATTGTGTCAAAGGCAAGAACACATGACAATAAGTTATTAGTCATCACAGCGTCCGAAAAAGAAGATAAGCTATATGTATCTCCACAGCAGTATGGCAATGACCATCAACTGTGGGAAAAAAGACAGGTGCGCAGTGGTGACACAAATGCATATGCGCTTGTGAATAAGGCAACAGGCACCTGCATAGGAAGGAAGGACGCCACTAACGGTTCCAAACTTTACTTGGAATCCGTCTCCGAAGCAGACGTAAACGGCTTGATGGTATGGCGGGATGATCACGTGACAGGAACTCACAACGCGATTAATAGTTATGTCGACTGGGAACAAAAGGTGAATATTCCAGGGAACGGCCCGTATGCTGATGGGAATGTCCTTGTTACTTGGGAGTGGTCTAAGGGTCAGCCCAATGAGCTGTGGGTATTTGTCCCAGACAAAAAAACAATCAGTGTGAAGCGAATGGACTTTCAGATGGATAAGGCAATCATATTAAATAGTGTACCCATAGTTTCCTCCAAACAAATCGTTAGCAATCATACGGATACAGAGCAAACCCAGAAAGTGACCCTTTCCTTTTCCAAAGGGTACACGTACAGTTTTACGCGCGAAAGAGGGATCAAAATATCAGAAACGGTTAAATTTAAAGGAGGCTTGCCTTTGGTAGGCGAGTCAGAAGTTGAAATTGTGGTCGAGGGTTCGCGCACTTATTCTGAAACCAACACACAAGAAGATACACAAGAAATAACGACAGAGGTTCCGGTTGTCCTGCCGCCCCGCAAATCAATTGAAGTGTCTGCTATTTTATTACAGGGGATCATTGATGTTCCTTATACGGTTACGTTCGACATTGAATACCCAGGTAAAAAGGTAGAAGAAACCGTCTCTGGCAAGTATACAGGAGTAAACACATTTACGATGAAAACGGATTTTAAGCTGTTGGGGGACTGAATGAACAGATAGTTGCTGGATACAGCGTAAGCGTTAAATGGATTATGAGCTACTATGTAAATAAGGCTTATAGAGTAGAGAATATAAGCCCAGTTGTACTAACTAAAGAAGTAACGGAACAGCAAAAACAGCCTCCTTGCAATAGCCAATTGGCTATTGCAAGGAGGCTGTTTTGTTTGCAGGTTCACTATACCCAGCCAAGCAATCTTGCTGTCTGAGCAACAATAAACGTAACCGCAACGGCAATACCTAGCGGAATTACAGCTGAGAGTACCGTCCACTTCGCACTTTTAGTCTCTTTATAAATATTAAATAATGTAGTTCCGCATGGATAATGAAGCAATGAGAACAGCATCATATTTAAAGCAGTGAGCCAAGTCCAGCCATGCTGGAGGAATATATCTTTGATGTTATCGAGTCCATCGGCATCCACCATTGCACCAGAAGACATGTAACCCATTAATAAAATAGGAAGCACGATCTCATTCGCAGGCAAACCAAGCAAGAAGGCCATAATAATATAACCGTCTAGTCCAATTAAGTGACCAAATGGCTCAAAGAACCCAGCCATGTGGGCCAGAATGCTGTCACCACCGATAAATATGTTCCCTAATATCCACGTGATTACCCCAGCTGGGGCGGCTACAACGACGGCACGAGTCAATACATTCAAAGATTTGTCACGCGACGACAATAAGATGGTCTTCCAAATTTGCGGCCTGCGGTAAGGCGGCAATTCAAGCGTGTAATGGGTAGGGACACCACGCAGTGCCGTCTTAGACATCACCCAGGACACAGTAAGTGTCACGACGATGCCAAACAATACCATTCCCATGACAACACCCGCTGTTGCTAATGACTGCAGTCCACCGCCAACTCCAGCGGCCATAAACAAGGAAGATAGCAGGATCAGTGTAGGCCAGCGGCCATTGCACGGCACAAAGTTGTTCGTCAGAATCGCGAGCATTCGCTCACGTGGTGACTCGATGATCCGAGTAGACAATATCGCTGCGGCATTACAGCCAAATCCCATTGACATCGTCAGGGCTTGTTTGCCATGGCCACCTGACTTTTTGAACAGTCGATCCATATTAAAAGCGACACGTGGTAAGTAACCGAAATTCTCCAACAAGGCGAACACGGGGAAGAAGATTGCCATTGGCGGCAGCATTACGCTTATTACCCACGCAGTCCCGCGGAAGAAGCCGAGTACGAGTACGCCGTGCAGCCACGCGGGCGCATGAACAGCTTGGAATCCTGCTGTTAAGTAACCCTCGATCACCCCGAAGAAGTCAGCGATCCAGCCTGACGGGACATTTGCCCCTGTAATCGTAATCCAGAAAACTACACCTAAAATAGCAAACATAATAGGGTAGCCCCATATCTTAGAGGTGAGTACTTTGTCTAATTTATAAGTGCTCTGCAGTTTCTTTTTGTCTTCATATTGGACGGCCAATTTACAGATTTCCCGGCTTTTGCTGTAGATGTCACTAACCAGTTCATCCCGAATAGAAGCACCTTGCGAAATCGTGCGAGCTGCGCCGAGCAGGGAATCAAGCGGATCAGTGGTGTTAGTGGCAAGCGGTGCGTCCATAACTGATCTCCTCCTTTTGCTGCTCCATCACAGGCTGCTCTTGAAGCTTTGCTCTTAAAGATGAGATTAAGCTCTCATCCTCATCCAATAGTCTTAAAGCTACCCAGCGAGCAGGAAATCTGTCGCCTAAGGTTTGTCGGATCATCGGCTCCAACTGAGCAATCTTGCTTTCAATGTCGTTGTTATAAGTGATGGGAACAGGCCTAGGAACATTTTGACCCGAAGCGACCTCAGCAACCCTGTCTAACAAGGTATCAATACCAGTCTTATTGCGAGCAGATACAGCTACAACAGGTACACCAAGCTGGCTTGCAATCTGGTCGGTATCTACCCGAATGCCAAGCTTCTTTGCTTCATCGATCAGATTGATACATACAACGACACGAGAAGTCATCTCGAGCACTTGGAGTGCCAGATTCAGGTTGCGTTCCAACGAGGTAGCGTCCAGTACAACAATCGTCACATCGGGCTGTTCAAAAATAATATAGTCTCGTGCCACTTCCTCATCCGCGGAATTTGAGTATAAAGAATAAGTACCAGGCAGATCGATCATTCGAAAGGATATATCCTTATGGACAAATTCACCCTCAGCGGACACGACTGTCTTTCCGGCCCAATTGCCTGTATGTTGACGAAGCCCTGTCAGGGTGTTAAAAAGTGTACTTTTTCCCGTGTTGGGATTGCCCGCCAGAGCTACAGCGTAAGGTCTCATAGCAAATCCCCCTCCTCGTATTGCCCGTAGATAAGGGAGCTTTCTTCTATTCGCAGTGCAATGGTTGTATTGTTAACTCGGAATGCGGTTGGATCACCGAGTGGGCTCTTCTGGAGCACTTCAATTACGTTGCCAGGCACGAATCCGAGATCAAGCAGCCGTCTGCGCAGCACGCCCTGGACTTCGATGCGTTCCAAACGTACATAACGACCTGTGCTTGCATCAGCTAAAGATAGACTTGATGTTGTTGTCATAAGAGCATCCTCCCTTTCATGTTAGTTTAGAGACAAAGTGTTTACCTAGGGCAAAAAGAAAATTGTATTATGGTATATGTACAGACGAAGTAATTTGTTATTTAGTATAGGGCAATTGTATTTCCATGACAACAAAATCTTTCGCAAGGGCAAAACTTAAGTGTTATTTGACAGTCTAATTGGCTGTGTTTGATTGTCTGAAGAGCGTCTGAAAGGACTACCACGCTGCTAATGGTAAATTGTTAATTGGCGTTTATATGTCAGTACCCACTTACATGGTTTGTTGAATATCGGGAGCCTTAAATAACTTTGACATCTAATTTGCTTTGTTTTATAGTGAGTACTACACTAACTACTAAAGGAGTTATCATGGAAGAACTTTATAAAGAACTTCAGAAGTGGGGCTTTTCGCAATATGAATGTAAAGCATATATAGGGCTTTTAAAAAACTACCCCATTACGGGATATGAAATAAGTAAAAGGTCAGGTGTACCTCGTTCAACGATATACGAAGTTTTGGCAAAATTAATAGATAAAGGTGCGGTTTATACCGTACCTTCTGATCCTGTAACCTATGCACCCTTGCCAGCAAAAGAGTTAATCCGCAGATTGCGTAATAACTTCGAAAATTCTATGGAGTATCTTGAAAAGAATTTATCTGCTTTAGAAAGCGAACAAGAAGTAAATGCAGTTCGCCGCATCAGCAGTGATGAGCGTGTTGCAGCCGAAATGATTGACATCATAGATAAAGCAGAAGAAGAAATATGGCTATCGATTTGGGAACCACAAGTCTCATGTATAAAAAGGGCGATAGATAGGCGTGTACATGATGATATTCATGTTTTTTCTATTCTTTTCGGGGCACCTGAGATTGAGCTTGGTGCAACCACCCATCACAATTATATGACTCCCAAAGTAGCTGAGGAACGTATGAATGGTCGATTAACGATTGTTGCACGAGACAATAAAGAAGTATTAATTGCAAATTTTTCTGCAAATACACCTGCATGGGCCATAAAAACAGAAGATCCAGCACTTGTATTAATTGCGATGGAATACATCAGGCATGACATTATGTTCTCAGAATTAGTTAAAGAAGTTGGTCCAGAGAAAACAGAAGCCCTCTGGAAAAACGACCCTAATTTATTTCATGTGGTTACTGGAAAACGGTTCAAATAAATTGAACCGTATTTTCTTTCATTTTTTCCGTAGTAGTTAGTGTGTTAGCTTCTATTTTTTGCGAAGAAGGAGGGAATAAAGTGAGTTTGTCAAACGTCCAAATAAATTCGTCTCAGAGAGATGAAGAAAGCTTTATCAAAGGGGTAAAAGACTGTATCCCTACGCTACTGGGTTACTTAAGCATCGGAATAGCAGCTGGAGTTATCCAAAAGACCGCGGGGTTAAGTATAGCTGAAATAGCTCTGATGTCATTAATTCTCTATGCTGGCTCAGCTCAGTTTATTGCTGCTGGAATGATAGCAACAAGCAGTTCTCATACGGCCATTATTATTACTATTTTCTTTGTTAATCTTCGTCATATCTTACTTAGTGCAGCATTAGCACCTTATTTCCGGCATCTTTCCCCACTTCGGAACATGCTGGTAGGTTCTCTACTCACGGATGAGACATTCGGTGTCGCTATTAGCGAGACTGCGAGAAAAAAGAAAATCAGTGAAAAATGGATGCATGGCCTCAACATAACTGCTTATGTCAATTGGCTTATAGCAAATCTAGCGGGGGCATTTTTGGCACAATGGATTTCAAATCCTGAAAAATTCGGTCTAGAATTTGCCTTGCCAGCTATGTTTATTGGAATTCTTATGTTGACAATGTTAGGTCGAAATAAAATCAAACTTGATATAGTTGTTGCAAGTATAGCAGTTGTTATTGCTGTAGGTAGTACTTTTATGATGTCTAGCAGTATGGGCGTTATTGTTGCTACAATTGTTGCTTCAACAATCGGAATGGTGGTTGAAAAATGGAAGTAAGATGGGAAGTTTTTTTGATTATTTTAGGGGCAGCTTTTGTGACCTTTATTCCAAGGGTAGTTCCTCTTATGGTGCTAAGCCGTTTCGAATTACCAAAATGGGCAATGCGGTGGTTAAATTTTGTGCCCATTTCTGTTATTGCTGCTTTAATTGGACAAGAGATATTTACACATGATGGAAAGATTACATCCCTCACTACGAACCTTGAATTTTTTGCAGCCATACCTACATTCTATATTGCGGTAAAAACACGTAGTTTACTGGGAACTGTTCTGGGTGGAATTATTTCCATCATAGTTTTACGTCTTTTGTTTTAAAATGTAAATTCATTAATTGGACAAGCTACACCTTTTAATACATCAGACCTTGCACGAAAGAATAACTAGTTTATAGTAAGTGCATATTTCGTGGATTAGAAAAGAGAGAGTTAAGAGACATTTTACTTACCAGTTTAGCAAGTTACAATTCTTATTGGTTCGGAATTCAGTTTGATCTATATTCACTTGGAACTCTTTAAATTGGAATAGGTAAAGATCATATTTTTTAGTATGGGTCATATCATTCTTACCAATCATTACATTGCTCAGTTGATATATCATTGTGATATACTTCTATATGTATTATTTGATATAAAATTATAAACAATCTTTCCCTATATAACCGTCTAGCTTCTTTTTTATTAGTCCATAAAGGAGTGATACAGATTGAAACAAATTCGTTGGGTTCCATTGATATCAACTATCCTTATTAGTGGCAGCATATTATTTGGTGGCTGGTATATTTACCGACATCAGCTTATGGAAGCACCGCTGCAGACCAACATTAAAGATATAAGCCATGTACAGCAAGCAGAAGTGAATTGGCAGCCGAAGCAGGTGGCTATTAAGCTGCGAGTCACCCCGGATAGTGATATACGCGAGATTGTACAGAATGTATATAAAGTAACGGCAAAGCAGGCCCAGCAGCGTACAGTAGATATTCAGGTCATAAACGATAAAACGTCGCCGAAGCTGGAAAAGTGGTGGTCTGAAGCTTTATTTCCAGTAGCAGAGGCTATGGCACATCAACGCTATGGAGATATACCCGATAAGCTAGCAAGCCTAGCCAAAGATAAAGGCGTTAAGGTGCAGACCGAGATGGACAACCAGTATGTATATGTAACGGTTAAGGATGATGAAGGCAACAGCAAAGTCGTGTTATTGCCATTACAAGGACAACCAATGGGGGTGTGGCCAAATGCGAAATCGGACGATGGCGTGGCCTGAGTTAGCGATCGGTTTGTCGATCGTCATACTTGCTTTTCTTGCTTACATTGGTATTAATGTGTGGCCGATTGTCATTGCGGCTGCGGCTATCGGTATTTTGGCTTTTGCAGCACGATATCGCAGTAAAGCTACAGGGATGACCGGCGGCAACGGCAGCACACGTTCGAAGTCACGATCCGCTAAGGTACAATCCATTGGATTTGAAAGGATTGGCGGTCAAGATCGTGCGAAGCATGAACTTGTTGAAGCTTTGGACTTTCTTGTCAGACCGGAAGCCATTAAAAAATTTGGCATCCGCCCCTTAAAGGGGATTCTGCTGACAGGACCACCGGGTACAGGCAAGACGTTGATGGCAAAAGCTGCAGCGAGTTATGCAGATGCCGTCTTTCTTGGCGCATCAGGTAGTGAATTCGTGGAGATGTATGTGGGTGTAGGCGCAGGACGTATTCGTAGTTTATTTAAAGATGCACGTCAGCTCGCTGCCAAAGAAAAGAAGGAAAACGCGATTATTTTTATCGATGAAATTGATGTGATTGGTGGAAAGCGTGAAGGCGGTCAGCAGAAGGAATATGACCAGACGCTTAATCAATTATTAACAGAGATGGATGGTTTGTATGCAGATGAGATGCCTCGTATACTGATTATGGCAGCAACCAATCGCAAAGAAATGCTTGACGGTGCGCTGCTGCGCCCAGGACGGTTTGATCGACATATTCAGGTGGATCTTCCCGATAAGAAAGGCAGACAGCATATCTTGGAACTGCATACTTTGAACAAACCGATTGCAGATGAAGTACAGCTTGAAAAGATTGCAGAAGAGACATTTGGTTTCTCCGGTGCTCAGCTTGAAAGCGTGCTGAACGAAGGTGCTATTTATGCAATGCGCGAAGAAAAAGAGCAGATTGAGATGCGCCATCTGTCACTGGCCATCGATAAAGTGATGATGGGGGAGAAGACGGATCGGGAGACGAACCAGGAAGAACGACGCCGTGTCGCTTTGCATGAACTCGGTCATGCTATTGTGGCGGAAATAGTTCGTCCGGGCAGTGTATCCCAAGTGTCGCTTAGTCCAAGGGGCCAAGCGTTAGGGTATGTTCGACATCAGCCTCAGCAGGAAAAATATTTATATACATTACCATTTCTGGAAGAACAGATTATGATCTCTCTTGGCGGCGCTGTGGCGGAAGAAATGTTCTATGGCCATCGGAGTACAGGCTCGCAAGGAGACTTTGATCAGGCATTAAACATAGTGGAGACCATGGTAAACGCAGGTCTGACAAGTCTTGGTATAGTTAAAATGAAGCATGTATCGATTGAGGCTTTGTCTGCTGAGATGAATACCATCATGGAGCAATTAACGGCACGGACTAGACAGATGTTGGAACAGCATCGGGATACGTTCCAGCATTCGTTGGAGAAGCTGATTCAAGATGAGCAGCTTTCGGGGGACGATTTCCGGTGTCTAATATGTGAAAGTAAACAATTACCAGCGTGAAAATGCGCTGGTAATCTCCTTTTTTTAACCTTAAACATGTTAAGATATCGTTAGGTACCTATGCGTTAATCCTTTTGATAACGATACCCCATGTTCGGGTACAATACCAGAAGAGCATAGAAACATGAAAGGTGGAAGAGACCATGTTTTTCAAAAAAATCGGCGTCATTGGCGGCGGTACAATGGGCCAAGGCATCGCAGAAATGCTTGCTGTGAAAGGCCTGGACGTGCTGTTGGTGGAGCAAACGCCGGAGAAGCTAAACCATGCTTATGAAATGATCGAAACAAGCTTGGACAAGCAATTGGAGAAATGGGCCATTACACAAGCCGAGAAGAAGCTTATCTTGTCCCGCATTCACAAAGTAACTCATCTCGCTGAACTTAGCGCTTGTGACATGGTAATTGAGACGATCTCGGAAGATTTGGAAGCGAAGAAAGCGATCTTCGCGGAGCTTGATCGTGTCTGCCCTAGCAGTATCATTCTGGCAAGCAATACATCGACTTTGTCGTTGACTGAGCTTGCAAGTACGACTAAATATCCTGAGCGTGTCATTGGCATGCACTTTATTTATCCAGTATCCAAGGTTGACTTGGTTGAAATTATCCGTGGGTTGAAGACTTCGGACGCAACGTTCTCGGAAACGAAACGTTTTGTAGAGGAAGTTGTACAGAAGAAAGGCGTTATGGTTTATGAATCGCCTGGCTTCGTTACTACACGGATTATTTGCATTCTTATCAATGAAGCGCTGCATGTGCTTCAAGAAGGCGTTGCAACTGCAGAAGACATCGACAATGCGATGAGAATCGGATATAATTTCCAATATGGCCCGCTTGAAATGGCAGACCGTTTTGGCTTAGATTCGGTATTGGCGGCTATGGAGCGTATGTTCCGTGAATTCGGAGATATCAAGTATCGTCCTTCCGTGTTGTTGAAAAAGATGGTTCGCGCTAACCAACTCGGTATTAAGACCGGCGTCGGATTCTTCAAGTATGACAAGGATGGGGATAGACTATGAAAATTCTCGTAATTAACGCAGGAAGCTCCTCGCTTAAATATCAAATTTACGACATGACGACAGAAGCCGTCTTGGCGGCAGGTCGAGTGGAACGTATTGGCATGGATTCATCCATCCTCGTTCACGAACCACATCATGTAGACGAGATTACTGAGGTTAGTGAAATACTAGACCACACAACAGCAATCCGTAAAGTGTTGGATAAGTTGACTGACCCTCAGGTTGGTGTTGTCGGTTCGATCGGCGAAATTGAGGCTGTTGGTCATCGTGTCGTTCACGGCGGCGAGACGTTTAAGAGTTCTGTACTCGTGGATTCCGAGGTTAAATCGGAAATTCGTCGTTTGTTTGACTTGGCGCCGCTACATAACCCAGCTTGTATGATGGGAATCAAAGCGGCTGAAGCCAACATGCCTAACGTGCCGCAGGCAGTTGTATTTGATACAGCTTTCCATCAAACGATGCCTGCTAAAGCGTATATGTATGCCATTCCTAAAGTGTTGTACAAGAAACACAAAATCCGTCGTTATGGCTTCCATGGAACTTCCCATGATTATGTGAGCAAACGTGCGGCACTGGTTGTTGATCGTCCACTGGAGGATCTGAAGATTATTACTTGTCACATCGGTAATGGTGGCAGCTTGACGGCTGTCAAAGGCGGCGTGTCGGTCGATACAACGATGGGTATGACTCCGCTTGAAGGCTTGATGATGGGTACCCGTAGTGGTGACCTTGATCCAGCAATCGTACCATTTACGATGATGAAGGAAGACTTAACGGTCAATGAAGTGAATTCCATGCTTAACAAGCATAGCGGCTTGTTGGCTGTGTCCGGGCTATCCAGTGATATGCGTGAGATTACAGACGGCATGGAAGCAGGCGAACCGAATGCGACTCTAGCATTTGAGATGTATGAGTACCGTCTTCGTAAGTATATCGGTGCATATGCGGCAGCAATGGACGGTGTGGACGTGATTGTCTTTACTGCTGGTGTTGGGGAGAACTCTGCGATTGTTCGTAAGCACGTGTGTGACAACCTGACATTCTTGGGCGTAGAAATTGACCAAGAGTTGAATAAGGTTCGTTCGAAGGAACCACGTGTCATTTCTACACCTAACTCACGAGTAGCGGTACTTGTTGTCCCTACGAACGAGGAGCTTATGATTGCACGCGATACGTATCGCCTTGCACAAGAAGCTAACTCTAACAAAGCATAAGCATACGCTTCCGGTGCCATGAGGGCTGTGGCGAATTAACAAATAGGGGAGATCGAAACGATGGCGACAACTTGTGTCATTCGTGAAGTAAGCAAACATGTGGGCGCGGAAGTCCGCATTGGCTGCTGGCTGCACAACAAGCGCAAGAGCGGTAAAATTCAATTTCTGCAATTACGCGACGGTACGGGATTTATGCAGGGTGTCGCGGTGAAGACAGAACTGTCGGAGGAAGCTTGGGAAGCGGCGAAGAGCCTGACTCAAGAGAGCTCCTTATATGTGACAGGGGTTGTACGGGAGGAGCCACGCTCCAAGTCCGGTTTTGAATTGACGGTTACGAATGTAGAAGTCATTCAAATTACGCAGGACTATCCGATTACACCAAAGGAACATGGCGTTGATTTCTTGATGGATCACCGTCATCTGTGGCTGCGTGCACCTAAGCAGCGTGCAGTCATGGCGATTCGTGGCCAAATTATCGCAGCTGTGCAGCAGTTCTTTAATGATCGTGGGTTTACGTTAATGGATCCTCCGATCTTAACACCTTCTTCTTGTGAAGGCACAACGGAGCTTTTCCATACGAAATACTTCGAAGAAGATGCGTTCTTGACGCAAAGTGGTCAGCTTTATATGGAAGCGGCGGCTATGGCACTTGGTAAAGTATATTCCTTTGGACCAACGTTCCGTGCCGAGAAATCCAAAACTAGACGCCACCTGATCGAGTTTTGGATGATTGAGCCGGAGATGGCGTTTGTAGACCACGATGAGAACTTGCGTGTGCAGGAACAATTTGTGTCGCATATCGTACAATCCGTCTTGACCAATTGCAAGTCTGAGCTGGAAACGTTGGAGCGCGACACAACCAAGCTGGAAAAGGTTGTCGGAGCATTCCCACGCATCACGTATGACGATGCAATTAAATTCCTGCAAGAGAAGGGCTTTGACATCCCGTGGGGCGAAGATTTTGGTGCGCCACATGAGACAGCAATCGCTGAGCAGTATGAGACACCTGTCTTTATTACGCATTATCCGACGAAGATTAAGGCATTCTATATGAAGCCAGATCCTTCGAACCCAGACGTCGTGCTTTGTGCGGATATGATTGCGCCTGAAGGTTATGGTGAGATTATTGGCGGATCACAGCGGATTGACGATCCTGAATTGATGGCAGAACGCTTCCGCGAGCATGACTTAGCAGCTGAAGCTTACCAATGGTATATGGATCTTCGCAAATACGGTACAGTTCCTCACTCAGGCTTTGGTCTTGGGCTAGAACGTACAGTAGCTTGGATCTGCGGACTGGATCACGTACGCGAGACAATTCCGTTCCCACGTATGCTGTACCGCTTGTATCCTTAAACTAATAAATTACCTATCATCCCGTATCACTTCGTTGTGATACGGGATGTGTTGTCTATGTGGACATGGGACTTACTAAACTTGCCAAAGTATGAGACAATGTAAAGGTTGTGAAGAAGAACAGAGATCACTAAGCCATCAGTATAGGGATAAACTTACTCAAAATACATAAAGGGGGAGCGATCATGAGTGGAGAAGCTTATCGGGCTTATGCTAAAGGCATATCACACGCATTGATGACAGGTCAGGTATCGCTGCCTTATTTGCTGCTTAAGCATTATAAGCGGCTTGGACTTACGGATACGGATACGATGGTTATCATTCATTTGACCGCATTTAAACAAAATGAGTGGAAGGACTTCCCAACTATTGAAGAAATTCAAGAGCGCATGAGTGTTCCTGCAAGCCATGTGATTACTTCCCTGCAGCGTATGATGAAGGATGGTTTTCTGACCATTGATGAAGAAATTGATCCGGAATCGGGTGTTCAATTTGAACGCTACAATTTAACAGGTTTATACGACAAGCTTGGCCATCTGTTAACTGATGAGGCAATCGCTGAACGCAAGCGACAGCGTGCTGCTGCGCCCGCAGCCGGAGAGCAAGAATCATTAAACTTGTTCGAGATATTCGAGAAGGAATTTGGCCGTCCGTTGTCTCCGATGGAATATGAGACGATTGCTGGCTGGATAGATGACGATCGGTATGCACTGGAGCTTATCCTGCTAGCCTTAAAGGAAGCGGTATTTGCAGGCAAAATACATTTCAGATACATCGACCGTATTCTATTGGAGTGGAGTCGAAATAAAATTCAGACCGTCGAAGAGGCTCGCGCACATACTCAAAAATTTAGAGGATCACGATGACGCGGCGTTAAATGATACTTTCCCATTAGGAATGAAGAACGTGATCCATTTATCACTATAATCAATCATGTTATTCTGGCATGACTGATTATAGTGATAGTAAATTTGCGGATCAGTTGAACAAACAGTTCGTTTATGATCTTATCAAGGCAAGGCATGCTCAAATATATGTGCTTCATCTCAGCGGTCGAGCTATTAAATTACATTTAATGTTTTAAGTGCATGGTATATTCCATCATCGTCTACATTTTTTGTTATAAAATCGGCCTTTTCCTTCAATCCTTCTCGCGCATTCCCCATAGCGACTCCAATTCGAACTGTTTGTAACATCTCGATATCATTGATCCCATCACCAAAGGCAATAGCTTCATCTGCGCTAAAATTAAAATGTTGAAGTACTTTTTGAATTGCATTCGCTTTGTTATTGCCTTTTCTCTCTATATTATATGCGTTTGGAATGTTTTCTCCCCAATGGTAAAAATTGAAGTTCGGTCGAGATGTTATGATAATCATTGATATTACCATTACTTAAAAATAAACACATACCCATATATTCAACTTTACGATGAGGGAATATACTTGGGATTTCGTGACAGTCAATATTTTTTAATATAGGTAGTGCTACCTCTTTTGCTAATCCATTGGAATAACTATCTTCTACACCAAAACAAGACAGATGATCCCCGTTTAAGCTGCATATTTGCACTAAATGATCAAAATCATTTTGAGAAATCGGATCTTTATAGACTTCTTCGTGACCTAATCTAACATATGAGCCACTACAATTAATAAAATTTTGAACCTTAAGTAATCTGCCGACTGATTTAGTAAAAAAATAGGAGCGCCCGGTGGCTAATACAACTTGGATACCTTTGCTATGCAATGCTTTAATGCTTTGAATAGTTGAGATAGGTACTTGATCGGTTTGATTATCGACAATAGTACCGTCTAGATCAAAAAATACAATCTTTATAGTCAATGTCGTTCCTCCTTTATCTGTGGGTCCATCTCATCAAACTATAATAAGGCAAAACATTAAATAAACTATTAATTAGCAAACTTTTTTGGTCAAATGTAGTATATCATTCCTCATCCCAATAGATTTTTATCCGATCGCAAATTATCGGTACAATAAAATGGATAGAGTTGTTAATTAACGGCAAGTTCAGGTTAAAGGATGAACGGACTGCCCAGACCATAACTGTCAGTTAAGTCGTGATGGATGGTATTAAGCAGTATGAAGCTGCTAATTGATACAGGGAGGCGTAGATTTGTAAAAAAGATTGATTATTTGTAATAAAAATTTATAAAAATCACCTCTTTTTCATTCTTTGAGGTGATCTTTTGATGGGTATTTATGTTATATTAATGTTTATCTTGTAAGAAACTGTACTTAAACCTAACGGTGCAGTTTAGTAGAAGAAGGATTTTTGAATATATTAGCGAATAACAAGTCAAGATGGAATTAAGGTTTCATCTTAAATGGGGTATCCAAAAACGGCTATTATTCACTTGAATCATAGCCTAATTAAATTAATGAATGAGATAACTTTTAAATAAGACGTGTAAGAAAATACGGATATAAAAGAGGCCTATATGAGTATTTACAAAACACCATCTGGAAGAGAAATGTCACTTAAGCTTTATGAAGCTCAATTGAAGAAATTGGATTATTCCTGCGAGGATATTTACGTGCATACTCGTTTTGGGAAAACACATATCATTGAAACTGGCAATCTATCGGGTGAACCATTGTTAGTATTTCATGGTGGAAATAGTACAACTGCCTATAATTTATTAATGTACAAATTCCTGCTTAAGCATTTTCACATCTATGCGGTTGATATTATTGGGCACCCTGGAAAAAGTGATGAGGTTCATCTCTCTCCTCGCAATTATGATTATGGAAAGTGGGCAAGCGATGTTATAACAGCGCTTGGATTTGATAAAATAGCTTGTTTTGGGGTTTCATTTGGAGGCGGAGTTCTGGCAAAATTGATGTGTACCGCACCGGAGAAAGTAAAGAAATCTGTATTAATTGTGCCATCAGGCATTAACAATGCCTTTCCAATCAGTACTGTAAAAATGATGATACCACTCCTCAAATATAAACTAACAAAGAAAGAAAAATATATAAAAGAAACAGCTTTATTTATGGCTATTAAAGAAGAAATTCTTGATATAGATACTTTGGATATGGTGAAAGATAGTTTTGATCATGTAAAAACAAAAGTGGGGATGCCATCCAATGTGAGTGAACAATTAATGCAACAGTGCAAAGCGCCAACACTTATTATGGCAGGAGAAAAAGATTGTTTATTTCCAGCGAAAAAAGTATTACCAAGGGCGAAAAGAATCATTCCAAATAACACGACTCATATGTTAAAAGGGTGCGGGCACATGCATATGATGCCAGAGCGTGAAAAGAACATGATCATTGATTTCTTTAGTGTTTTGTAACTTGAAAGTCCTTTGAAAAATAAAGAAAGAGACAAAAAAGGGGGGATTACTAAATGACTAATAATTTTATTGAAAATATTCAATTGTTTTATTCTGACCTTCCCATTGAAGACTGTTATTTTAATGAAATTGGACAGAATAATGATGTGTTAATTGTAAACAAATCTTTGGTTTTTAGATTTCCAAAATATAAAAATGGAATAGTTCAATTAAGAAGAGAGACGGAAATTTTGAATTATATTAAAGGTATCGTCTCCACACCTATTCCGAATCCAATTTATCAGTCTTTTGAAGAGTTAGAACCAGGTAAGGTCTTCACTGGCTATAACCTAATAGATGGTGTTCCTTTGTGGAAGGAAAGTTTAACAGGTGTTAAGAGTGTTGAATTGGTTAAAGGGTTGGCAAAACAACTTGTTTCTTTTCTAGTAGAACTCCATTCTATTTCAGAAGAAAAAGCAAGTCGAGATTTGAAACTAGAGGTTTGTAATCCTCGTGAAGAGATGGGTAACCTATATGATAAGATTCAAAATAAATTATTTCCATTTATCAGAAAAAACGCTCAAAAGGAAATATCACATTCCTTTGAAACGTTCCTAAAAGGCGAAAGATTTTCAAATTTAGAAATGACACTTATACACGGAGATTTTGGAGCGTCTAACATCTTGTGGAATCCAGAGACAAGTATGGTTTCAGGGATAATAGATTTTGGTGGTTCTGGCTTAGGAGATCCAGCGTATGACTTTGCTGGAATACTTTCCAGCTATGGTGAAGATTTTTTTGATATGTGTATTAACCTGTATCCTAACGGGAATGAAATATCTGAACGAGTGCAATTTTATAAAAGTACATTTGCTTTACAAGAAGCATTACACGGAATTGAGCATGACGATCGACAGGCTTTTGAAAGTGGAATTAAAGATTATAGATAGATTGCTAGTTCAACGAATATACTTTAATGTTTGTACCAAATATTTACTTGATATTTCATATATTGATTTATTTGTTGTTGACTTTGTGGAAAATGAATGCTAGTGTTAATTTCAATAATTATATATGAGGCATTGATCAGAGAAATGATCTCCTTCACGGACTGTCCAGAGAGAGAAGTGTAAGCTGAAAGCTTCTTCCGTTACGGATGTGAGATTACCCCTTTGTAGCTGTGGCATTGAACCCCTAGATCTATTGATCTTGGCAGTATGTGGCACCGACTTATCCTCGATAACGGATACTAATAAGGACCTTATCCTTCATGCACGGGCAATAGCGCGGTATGACTTGGTAATGGTCGAATTAGGGTGGAACCACGAGCTGAACGCACTCGTCCCTTAGTGGAAAGAGGCGTTTTTTTGCGTTCAAATTCATAATGATAAAGAATGGAGACGAGATCATGGAGATCAAAGTAACATTGCCAGATGGAGCTAAAAAGGGGTATTCACAAGGCACAACGATAGCACAGGTAGCGGAATCAATCAGCATAGGCTTAAGGAAGAATGCCGTCGCGGGTAAAATGGATGGCAAACTAGTTGATCTGAACGAGGCGATTGCAGATGAATGCCGGGTGGAAATTGTAACGTTGGACAGCAAAGATGGTGTAGATGTGTACCGGCATACGACAGCACATATCATGGCCCAAGCACTGAAACGGAAGTACGGTACAGAGCGTGTTAAGCTTGGAATCGGACCCGTTATCGATAACGGATTTTATTATGATATCGATATAAATACACCAGTATCAAGTGATGATCTCCTGAGTATTGAACGTGAAATGGAGATTATCATACAGGAGAACTTACGGATAGTTCGTCGTGTTGTAAGTCGGAAAGAAGCGATGGACATTTTTGAACAATTAGAGGAACCGTTAAAGATTGAACTTATTCAAGGGCTGCCAGATGAGGCGGTTATCACCCTATATGAACAAGGCGAGTTTGTTGACCTTTGCAGAGGTCCACATCTTCCTTCGACAGGAGGAATTAAAGCTTTTAAGCTGCTAAATGTGGCAGGTGCCTACTGGCGTGGAGATTCAAACAACAAGATGCTGCAGCGCATTTATGGCACTTCATTTCCAAAAAAAGCAGAGCTATTGGAACATTTGCAATTGTTAGAGGAGGCCAAAAAGCGCGATCACCGCAAACTTGGTAAAGAACTTGAGTTATTTATGTTCTCCGAAGAAGCACCAGGAATGCCTTTTTATTTGCCAAAGGGGATGACGATCCGCACAGAGTTGGAAAACTTCGCGCGTGATATTCAGCAACAAAGAGGGTACGACGAGGTGCGTACACCACTTATGTTAAATAATCGCCTTTGGGAGCAGTCCGGACATTGGGATCATTATAAAGATAATATGTACTTTACAAATGTGGACGATAAGACTTTTGCGCTTAAGCCGATGAACTGCCCAGGACATATGCTTGTTTTCAAGAACAGCATGCATTCGTATCGGGAATTGCCTATTCGGCTTTCTGAATACGGGCAAGTCCACCGTCATGAATATTCGGGGGCACTTAACGGAATGATGCGTGTCCGTACGTTCTGTCAAGACGACGCTCATTTATTTGTACTACCGAGTCAGATCGAGGATGAGATTGGTCAGGTCATCGCATTGATTGACCATATTTATCAAGTGTTTGGTTTTGAATACAAGATCGAGCTATCAACACGACCTGAGGATTACATGGGTTCAGATGAACTGTGGGATGAAGCGGAGAAGTCGCTGCAGCAAGTACTGGATAAGCGCGGCATCCAGTATCACGTAAATGAAGGAGATGGCGCGTTCTACGGTCCAAAGATTGACTTTCACATTTTAGATGCTCTTAAAAGAAGTTGGCAGTGTGGAACGATACAACTTGATTTTCAGATGCCGGAGAAATTTGATCTGACTTACATGGGTGAAGACAGTCAGAAGTACCGGCCTGTCGTAATTCATCGCGCGGTATACGGCTCTATTGATCGTTTCATAGGCATTATTACCGAGCATTATGCAGGTGCATTCCCGCTATGGCTTGCACCTGTTCAGGCGAAACTGCTGCCTGTGTCGGAGCATTATAATGAATATGCTTACTCTGTTAAAAAGGGATTAGCTGAGGCGGGGATTCGGGTTGAGATGGATGTGCGCGATGAAAAGCTTGGTTACAAAATTCGTGAAGCCCAGCTGGAAAAAGTACCTTATATGCTGGTGCTCGGTGAAAATGAGAAAAACACAAATAGTGTATCCGTTCGCAAGCGTGGCAAAGGGGATTTGGGTATGAAGAGTATACTTGAGCTGATTGAACAGATAAAGCAAGAAATTTTGGCTAAAAAGGAGTAGGATTAGACCGATCATTACAAGTAGTTGGCCATAATCACTCAGTTGCACAACGTTACTATCCATCCGTTTGATGGATAAATAGCAGTTCACTTTATTCAGGCGACCCGCATGACTTAGGGTCGCTTTTTTATTTTTTAAAACCAATTGAAGCTGGTTATTTTCTAACCTTGTCCTAACTTACTGCTCTTTATAATAAAGCCATGGATGTAAGACAAAACATATTAAACTTTAGGAGGAAATAAAAATGAAAATGAAAAAATCAGTTATTGGATTGCTTAGTGCGTTTTTGGTTGTAGGGGGATCTGCATCGGCGTTTGCTGCTAGTTCAGGTTCTGGTAACTCTCTGGACAACATTTCTGCAAAGATTACTGAAATAACAGCTGACGCTCTAGGTATTCAGACAGCAGGAAAAGAGAAGCTGATTAAAGATAAAAAAGAACAGAAGAACGTATCTAAAGAAAATGTTACCGGAACAATCAAAACGTTCGAATCGGGTACAATGGATACTAAAGTAAAAGGAACTCCTCTGAACAAGGAAATGGTAAGCGACCTGTCGGTGGATTTTAAGGTGTTAGCACCAGGTAAATTATCGCAAGATACCAAAGGGAAAGTCCAGTTAAACAAACAATAAAAACAACTTTATAAGAGCATAACTATACGATCTTACACCATCCTAAAAAAGTCGCACTCTATGTGCGGCTTTTCGGTCGGTGTTACGACAGGTACGGATAAACAGGAGGTATTCATGAAAATATTGCTGGTAGAAGACGAATTGCTGCTCAGTTCGGTTATTAGCAAAGGGCTTAGAAAGTGCGGATATGCTGTCGATTGCGGATATGACGGAGAAGAAGCATTGGATTTATATGATGTAAATACTTACGATATTATCATATTGGATTTAAACTTGCCTAAAGTGGATGGGTTAGAAGTACTGCGATCTATTCGTCAGCTTAACGCTGAGATCAAAATCATTATTTTATCTGCTCGTAGTGCAGTAGAGGACAAGATTAAGGGCTTGGACTTTGGAGCTAACGATTATTTGGCAAAACCCTTTGATTTCTTTGAGCTGGAGGCTCGCATTCGGAATTTGCTCAGACAATCGTTTGTTCAGCAACGGACACAGCTGTCTTGCGGACCTGTTTGTATGGATACAGCCAAAAAGCTAGTGACTGTTCATCAGCAAGCGCTAGAGCTAACTAAAAAAGAATATAGCTTATTAGAATACTTGCTTTATCACCAGGATAGAGTGATAAGTGCTGAGGAGATCATTGAACACGTCTGGGACAGTGAGGTTGATTTGTTTTCCAACTCATTAAAGTACCACATTCATTCTTTAAAGAAAAAATTGTCGGCTGTCGCAGGAGACAGCGAAATCATTAAAAATTATAGGGGACACGGTTATGTGATTTCCTATGCAGCGGAGGACGTCAGTGATCAATAACGTTTCTTTAAGAGTGAGAATAACGGCACTCGTCGGAATTGTAATTATCATTATTTCTGTTGTGCTTACAATGGCCTCCATCAGAGGAGCGCAAGATTACTTTTCTGGAACCATGTTAAATAAAACAATAGTGGATGATCGCAGTACGGAAATTCGTCTGGATGAGAATATGCACCGTCAAGGAGAAGGAAGCTCTCCACTTTCCAATATATCGGCTACTATACGTGTGGTGGAGGCGCAGAAGAATTTTTCGAACCAGAGCATTACGGTAATGACAATTATTATCCTGGCAGGTATTGGCGGAACCTACATGATGGTTGGTAGGGCATTGCGACCGCTCTCAGAACTGAACGAGGCTGTAAAGGGCATTCATGAACTTAATTTGGAACAGCGGATACCTGTGCCGAGCAGCAAGGATGAGTTGGGAAGTTTGTCTGTCTCGTTTAATCGTATGCTTGACCGGCTTGATCGATCGTTCGCTAGACAGCGAAGATTTGCAGCGGATGCAGCTCATGAGCTTAAAACACCATTGACCACGATTAAGACCTCCATACAAGTTCTGCAGTTGGATCAATACCCGACGATGGAGGATTATAAGCTGAATGCAGAAGTGACACAGCAGAGCACTGATCGTTTAATACAAGTGGTGGATAATCTGCTTGATTTGGCTGTGGAAGATAGTACGACATATGGCGATATGATCGGGATCTATGACATGTGTAAACGTATCAGGAGGGAATTGCAACCATTGGCGGATCAACATCAGGTGAGCATCGGTATTCATAAATGCACGTGCCAATTGAACGGAAATTATGCCATGTTGTACAGCGCAATATTTAACCTCGTGGCCAATGCGGTAAAATACAATAAGCCTGGTGGCAAAGTCGAACTGTTAACATCCACAGAGCATGAGTACTTAACTCTAACGGTAAGTGATCAGGGAGTGGGCATACCAGAACATGAGCTTGATCTGATATTTGAACCTTTTTATAGGGTGGATAAATCACGTTCCCGCGCAATTGCAGGTACAGGTCTTGGTCTTGCGCTCGTCAAGTCGATTATAACGAAGCATCATGGAACGATTAAGGTGCAAAGTATCGAAGGAATCGGGACTACCATGCAAGTCACATTGCCTATAAGACAGATGATACAAAGCCAAGGAGAAAAAAGTGGGGGGATTGAAGGATAATTTAAGATGGGGCAGGGGCCAATCCTAGCTCATTCTTCTAAAATTGAGTTTATTTCCCTTATCAGACACAGACACTTATTTCAGCAGTTGGAACAATGGACATACTGAAAACCGGAACACCTCGGCAGGTATTCCGGTTAGTATTGCTTATTAATTTGCCCAGTAGAGTAGGGACATCATATTAGCATCCCCAGCTGTTGCAGAATAACGCGGATCTTCTAGGCAAGTGCTTTCATACGATACACATATTCAAATAAAAACTCAAACGCCTCTAGATGTCGTTTTGCTTCGAAGCTATTAGCCCCCCATGCATATATACCATGGTTACGCAAGATAATACCCGGAATAACGGGATTCAGCTTCTCAGTAACACAAGGGACGATACTCGGAATATGGGTGTAGTTCGGTACAACTGGGATCTCAATTCTCGCATTTTCCTCCCAAATGTTAAACGCTTTGATCAGCTCGACACCTTGAACAGGAATATAGCCCTCATCTCCGTACAACTCAGATACAATGTTATTAAAAACAGTGTGTACATGGAAGATAGCACCGCAGCCAGTTAGACGATAAATTTCGCAATGAATTAACGTCTCGGCGCTTGGCTTTAACGAAGTCCGCTCTGTAGGCTGACCAAGTTCGTTAACGAGCAGGAAATCCTCAGGCGTATGTACGGTTTTATCTTTGCCGCTTGCGGTAATCGCAAACTGAAATTGACCTTCTTGGATATCGCCTACACGTACTGACAAATTGCCGCTCGTGCCTGGAAACCAATTGCGTGATGCAAATAATTCTTTTACGGATCGTAATTCATGGAATGCCTGCTGTTTGTGCTCTAATGTGATTTCTAGACTCACTGTTAAGTTCCTCCCAATACGAAATTCCTACCGGATTCCTGCGTCATAGCAGCGCTTAACAAGATAGGTTATTTTGACTCAAATGAGTCAAGTACTGCGCTCGTGGACATATGCTCAATGATGTCAAAAAACGTCTCGAATCGTGTGAATGGCAGTTGCAGTTGTTCGCATTTATCAATTAGATGAGATCTCGCATAAATAGTCTCCACAAGCTTGGCCGCTGCAAAGTCAGTTACACTGTCGCCGATAACGATTCGTTCGTATTTCTCGGCTGGGAACTGTCTTACAATCGTTGTCTTACACATCCCGCAGTCATTTGTGCATGGCGGTTGGCAGGCATTAGGCCATGTGATTTGGATCGTGTCTCCACTGAAATCACTACCATTGCAATAAATATGGTCTGTCGGAATGCCAAATGGTTCCAATAGTGGGTAGACAAAAAAGTCGATCCCTCCGCTAGTGACATAAAAATCAATATCTTGCTCTTGACAATATTGGAGAAACTCTGCAAATCCAGGGCGGATCTGAGCTTGCGCGATAGCTTGCTGTGCTGCTTGCTCTTGCAGAGAAACAGGCAGCAGGGCGAACATTTCGCCGACGCCTTGACGTACAGACTTCCGTTCATGGATCACATCTTCTACAATATTAGACCAGCCATCCGGGTTAAAATGCTTCATAAGTGCAACGATGTTATCATTTATAGTAATGGTGCCGTCAAAATCGCAAAATACGATTCGACGTTTCTTGGTGTGCATTATTTGTTCCCCCACATATCTAATGCTGCTTGTAATTCTGTATGCGATGCGGCGTAGTCTGCCAATGGAATGCCCTGCGTCGTAGCTTCGATCGCTTGGACAAAGGCTTGACCGCCGCTTGCCGTTCCATCGGGATGTCCATGCACACCACCGCCCGCATTAACAACGACATCTATGCCGAAGTCTTTAATAATAAGCGGAACGAGTGCAGGATGAATGCCAGCAGAAGGAACTGGTAAGCTGCGGTTCATCGGCATCTTCGTATCCAGACAAGCTGCTCGAATGCCTTGAGTATCTTCCCGCGGCATCGTTACTGAGCCGTAAGGAGACGGGAAGAGGATAAGGTCTGCACCAGCTAGCCGCATAAGCTTGCCTAACAGCAGTGCTGCGGATATGCCATAATGCGGCGAAGGGTACAGGGCACCAGCCATCGCAGGGTGCGCAAGGATCGGCACGTTAATATCCGCATCGGCGCTTAAACCATGCAGCGCATCGTATCCATAACTTAACGTGTTAAACAATAAAGCATTCGCACCTGCGTCAATCGCACGGAGTGCTTGCTCACGAAGCTTAAAGGTTGAGCCTGTCAAGTTGGCGGCATACAGCAGCTTTTTGCCGGTTGCTTGCTCGGCCTGCTGTGCGGCCTCCATGCATGCACGAACCCGATCTTGGATCGGGGTTAGCGGATTCTCAAACAAGATCTCATCATCCTTGATAAGATCTACACCACCCAGCGCCTGCTGGTAGAATTGCTGCTTCAGCGTCGAAAGATCGTGGCCGATGACTGACTTGAATATACTCATCAGCAGTGGACGGTTATAGACGCCTAGCTGTTCGCGCACGCCATCAACACCGAACTTTGGACCGGCAAATGCTTGCTGGAAGTCATCGGACCATTGCAAGTCGATCAATTTCACCCTGCCGTCCATTGACAGCTTGCCGAACACGGTAACAAGCAGCGCTGGAATGTCATGGCTGAAGTTGACGTCCGGGTAGGCGATGGCAATGTCCGCGTAGCGTTCGCCTGCTTGATCCGATTCGTATACTTTTATCCATTCTACTTGGCCAAGATGCTTGCGCATGGATTCTTTCTGCAGTTCCGGCAGGTCGGTCCAGCTTCCTACTGTAAGCCCAATCGCAATCCCTTCTGCTTTCTTTTGAAAATCAGCGCGATCATCATATAAGCGATATGTGGCGATGCAGTTATGATTCACCTGAGTTCCCTCCCTATTTGTTCTCCCATCTCGGCAGCGCGTGCACGGGCCTGAACGATTGCCTCTTTGACCGCTTCTTTTACGCCGCGTTCATTCAATACGTTCAGAGCTGCTTGTGTGGTTCCTCCAGGTGACGTCACTTTCTGCCGTAGAACAGCAGGAGATTCACCCGTCAGTCGGACCATCTCGGCAGCACCACGAACAGTCTGTACGACCAGTTCATGCGCCTGCTGCATGCTTAACCCTTCATGAGCAGCTGCTTCTATCATCGCTTCCATTAAATAGTATACATAAGCAGGACCACTTCCGGATACCCCTGTCACGGCATCTAGTAAACTTTCTTCCACTTCCGCTACGATACCAATTGCTTTGAGCATTTGTTCGGCAATGAAGCGCTGCTCTATAGTGGTTTCGGCAGAATAGCAGACACCAGTTGCGCCAAGTCCTATCGTACTGGAGGTATTGGGCATCGTACGTACAACAGGGGTTTCTCCAAGAATTTGTTGAATAGTTGAGATGGATAAGCCTGCGATTATTGAAACAATTAAGCTTTTTTTATGCAGGAGAGGGCGCAGCTCCTTACAGGCTTCGATTGCGTCTTTAGGCTTCATAGCCAAAATAATGACATCAGCCTCATGCAGCCATTTTGCTTTGATTTCGTCATGATTGCTTGCGCTGACACCGTATTTCTCACGCAAATAACCAAGCCTTGCTTCGCTATTACGATTAATCATCGCAACATGTTGAGGTGTTGTGATGTTATTATCCAGCATGCCTTTAACAAATGCTTCTGCAGCAGAACCAGCTCCAAAAAAACAATAGTGCGGGTTAGGGGTGTGCACTTTCTGATTTGCATCAACTGTTAGCTTCATTATATATTGCTCCTATCCGTAGAGCCCCGACCCGCAGTTCTATCATGTTGTGATAATGACTGGTGTACGAGGCTCAAATGTGTATGGTGTCTCTATAATCTCTATTATTTATCTATTATTTATTTAAGTTTCTACCCGCGAATTTGACCTGTGCCATAGACACGATACTTGCTTGAAGTCAAGGCTGGCAGTCCCATAGGTCCGCGAGCATGCAGCTTCTGTGTGCTGATGCCAATCTCGGCGCCATATCCAAACTCAAATCCATCAGTGAAGCGGGTCGAAGCATTATGGTAAACTGCTGCCGCATCAACTTCTTGAAGGAAGCGGGCGGCGTGATGCTCGTTTTCGGTTACAATGCATTCGGAGTGCATTGTGCTATGTCTCGCAATATGCTGCAGTGCTTCGTCTAAATCGTGAACAAATCTGACGTTAAGCGTGAAATCGCTATATTCCGTGCTGTAACTCTGTTCTGTTGCCTGTTCTGCAAACGGTGCTATTTCATTCGTATAGGAACAGCCGTAAATACGGACACCATGCTCGTGATAACGTGCCAGTAATAACTTTATTTGTTCAAGATCATATTGACGGTGCACAAGCAATGTTTCCATGGAATTACAAACGGAAGGGCGCTGTACTTTGGCATTCCAGGCAATTTCAGTCGCCATTTCCGGCTGAGCAGATGCATCTATAAAGGTGTGGCATACACCAGCACCCGTTTCAATAACGGGGACGGTTGCATTTTGCACGACATTCTGGATTAGCGAAGCACCCCCACGCGGAATAACAACATCCAGCAGGCCGTTTAAGGTTAACATTTCATCAACTGACGCCCGATTGGGATCTTCGATGATTTGAAGAGCCTCCACAGGGATGGCAGTGTCTAGAAGTGCTTCATGAAGCACTTCTACAATACGCTTATTTGTAGACAGGGCTGCGGAGCCGCCGCGCAGCAGCACAGCGTTTCCTGTTTTGAGACACAAACCTGCAGCATCTACGGTAACGTTGGGGCGTGCTTCGTAGATCATGCCGATCACACCAAGAGGTACGCGAATATGCTCTACGTGCAGACCGTTTGGACGATCAAAAGTTGCAAGTACGTCTCCCACCGGGTCAGGCAGTGCTGCAATCTGTCGCAGACCCTCTGCGATATCGTGGATACGGGCTTCTGTTAAGGCGAGTCGATCCAGCAGCGACTCAGATGTGCCTGCTTGACGACCGCGCTCAAGATCCAACATATTCGCGGCAATAATAGACTCCTGTGATACGATCAACTTGTGTGCCATGTGCAGGAGTGCTTCGTTCTTTTGCTCCGTTGTTAATTTGTTCATAACGATCGCAGCTTGTTTAGCCAATTTGGCCTTGCTTCTTACTTCACTCATGTCAGCAGCCTCCTTTAAGATGAGCTAATAAATATATAAATTTGACTTGTGCTTGAAGTATGGTTACATGGAAGTTATGTCTTGCTTAACGAAGGGTGACCCATTCGTCACGGTGAATGACTTCTATTCTAGCTATTTCTAAAGCCATGAGCACATCAGCAGTTGACCAGCCTGCTACTTTGCGAAGCTGTGCATAGTCGTAATTGACAATGCCGCGCCCAATGAGACGACCATCTACACCGATTACTTCTACGACATCGCCAGGATGGAACTGACCATGTACGTCGGTTATTCCTACTGGGAGCAGGCTCGAGCCTTTAATAAGCAGCGCATGCTCTGCACCTTCGTCCACACGAATACGGCCAAGTGGAGTAGAGTGAAATCCGAGCCATTGCTTCTTAACAGGAAGTGAATGCAGTTGGGTCTCAAAGTAAGTACCCTTGCCAGAACCATTAACCGCTTGAAGAAGATCACCGGCTTCGTGCACACGTCCTACAAATGCGCTTACACCTCCACGCATAGCGATACGTGCCGCATCGAGCTTGGAACGCATGCCGCCAGTGCCAACAGAAGTGCCAGCCCCACCTGCATAGGCGTAGATTTGCTCCGTAATCTGTTCGATCCGCTCGAATCGACGTGCCTCTGGATTAGTTCTAGGGTCTGCAGTATAGAGTCCGTCTGTGTCTGTAATAATAATGACACTTTCAGCGTGTACCAAATTAGCGACAAGCGCAGACAACGTGTCGTTGTCACCGAATTTTAATTCGTCAACTGAGACAGTATCATTTTCATTCACGATCGGAATAATTCCTTGCTTTAAAAGCTCTTCAATTGTCATGTGGGCGTTGTGCCCGCGCTTGCGGTTGGCAAAGTCCTGACGGGTTAGCAAAATTTGCGCAGCCGTGATCCCATAAGGTTGTAAGCTTTCTTGATAAGCTTGCATGAGCAGTGCTTGACCAACGGCTGCTGCGGCTTGCTTCTCATGCAATTGCTTTGGCCGAGTCTCGTAGCCGATTGCGCGGAATCCCGCCGCAACAGCGCCAGAGGTTACCAGCACCACTTGTAATCCCAAATCAGTCAGGGACTTCAATTCTTTTGCATAATATCTAATTTGGTTTTTGTCTAATCCGCCATGCTCCGAGGTGAGAGAACTGCTGCCAATTTTAACTACGATTCGTTGATTCATGGTTACCACCTTTTTCACATCTATCATATCCATAAGAATACAAAAAAGACTTTCGTCCTATAAAGGACGAAAGTCTGGGCTTCCGCGGTACCACCTTCATTGAAGGCATGCTTCAAGCAGCCGATTGGAACCGGCAGCTGGGTATGACCTTCCTGCTCATAGCCGATAACGGGGCTTACCGTTCAGGTGACGCCTGTTCCTAAGATGTTGGCGTCAAGACCGTTCAAGGGTAGGGTTCCGCAATTGTACACGACAGATGCTTGCAGCCCCTGGCATCTGATCTCTGGACGTTACATAAATTGCGTACTGGTCCTGTCATTACGTGTCATACGTATCAAGTTAAAGCAAAACTATTAATCATCAGTTTACACGTGATCCTAACAGTTGTAAAGATTGATGGGAGCGAATTAAAGCCCAATATTTGACGAGTTGCGTTTAAAACAGTTTAAGTTCGCCAATTCGGTATACAGCTTCTTTAAGTCTCTCCTCGCTGGAGAGCAGGCCTACGCGAACGTATCCTTCTCCATGTTTACCAAATCCAACACCTGCTGCAACAACAACATTTGCTTCTTCCAGCAATTTGTCAGCAAACGATACTGAATCATAACCGTCAGCGACAGGCAGCCATGCAAAGAAAGAACCTGCGGATGGGTTGGACTTCCATCCAATTTCTTGCAAAGCGCTAAACATGGCATTTCGACGCGACTCGTAAGTGGCACACAACTTATATACAGAATCTTGAGGTCCCGTTAAAGCAGCAGCAGCAGCTTCTTGGACGGCTCCGAACAGGCTGACGTACATATGATCTTGCATCAAGTTGATCAAGCGAACAATATCTTTATTGCCCACGGCAAAAGCAACACGCCAGCCTGCCATGTTGTACGTCTTGGACATGGTGTAGAATTCAATGCCGACTTCTTTTGCACCTGGTGTCTCCAGAAAACTAACAGGACGCTTTCCATCAAAGCCGAGCGCACCATAAGCGAAGTCGCTTGCTACTATGATGTTATGCTTAGCTGCAAAGGAAACTGTATCCTGATAAAATTGGCGATTGGCAACTGCTGATGTAGGATTGTTTGGATAGTTCAGAAACATCAACTTGGCGCGTTCCACGTCAGAAGGAGACAAGGCTTCGTATTGAGGCAGATACTGATTGGCCTCAACAAGCGGCATCATGACCATTTCTGCACCGGACAGGACTACACCTGACCAATAGTCAGGGTATCCCGGATCAGGTACCAAGCACACGTCACCAGGATTTAATAAAATCTGGCTTAATTCCACCAGTCCAGTCTTGCCCCCAAACAGAATCGCGACCTCTGTTTCTGGATCAAGATCAACGTTGTAATCTTCTTTGTAGCGTTTCGCAATCGCTTCTTTTAGATAGAGAAACCCGCTAAATGGCGGATATCGATGGTATGTAGGATTGGCAGCGGCAGATTGCAGGGATTCCACGATATGAGCAGGTGTAGGCAGATCCGGATTGCCTTGGCCAAGATTAATGACATCATGGCCTTCAGCAATCCGTGCGTTCGCTTTCTTGACAAGGTTGGAGAAAAATTGTGTTGGCAGATGCATCATACGATCTGCGGGGACAACTTGAAATTGCGACTTTGCTTGTACCATCTTCATCCACTCCGAGACAAATTTATATGCATGCTTTATTCCAAATAATAACGATAATTTAGCATGTTTTGGTGGGAGTGTACACTTCTTTTTAAGAATAGTCTCGCATTATTCTCTGTTTGCTCCTGGTTGTGACGGCGTGAGCAGTTCCTCCATAAAAGGTTTAACGTCCGCTTTGATCTCCAGCATGTAAGGCTTGCGGTCGGCAGAGAATATGAGAAGCAGTGGCTGCTTTGGTGGACTGTAAATAAGAAAAACATCACTTGTGTCAATTTGCTGATTAGCGAGATGTACAGTAAACGGCTTCTCTAACGGAATTCTGACGATATAGCCTGGACGTTTGCCAATCGTTATTTGCGGAGAGAGTCCAGTGACGGATTGCAGCCATTGTTGAGCGCTCTTTTGGTACTTCGCTTCATTTGATACTGACTTGACAATACGTTCTTGTTCCATGTCAAATACCTGAATGGGCGGCAGCGTCTGAGGATTTTGCGTAAAAGCGCCCACTGGAACAGACTGGAACAGTGTACAGAACAAACAAAAGGCTGCAACAAATAGGATACGTGCAGGTGCAATTGGCAAGAAACGCATGATGATGCTCCCTTCATCTATCTATAAAATAGCTGCCCGCATATTGGGGATGCTTTCTTACTTTGTCCAACTTGACGTAATTCCATGAAGCGTTATGATGGAAGAAAGTGACACAATGAAAGGGTGGGGAACATGGCTGCTCAACAATGGCATATAAGCGTCATTCAAATGGATGTGAAAATTGGCGAACCAGATCGTAACTACGATGAGGTGATTCAGAAGATCGAACAAGCAGTAAGTTCTGATCCTAAGCCTGATGTTATTGTTCTGCCTGAAATGTGGAATACAGGTTATGCATTAGAACGTATTCACGAGATCGCGGATGAGAACGGGGAAAGAACGCGCAAATTGCTGCAGGAATTGTCTGCGATGCATCAAGTGCATATAGTCGGCGGTTCAGTTGCCATAAAAGAGAACGATCGCATTAAAAATGTCGCTTACATTTATAATAAAGAAGGCCAACTGGCTGGCGAATACGCTAAGATTCATTTGTTTAGATTGATGGATGAACATGTCTATTTAGATGCCGGGCAGCAGCTTGGTCGTTTTGAATTAGACGGTGTACAGTGCGCTGTTATTATTTGCTATGATCTCCGTTTTCCTGAATTAAGCCGTTCATTGGCATTGCAAGGGATTGAAGTGCTGTTTGTTCCAGCCCAGTGGCCTCACCCAAGGCTGCATCATTGGCAAACGTTGTTGACTGCACGTGCAATTGAGAATCAAATGTACGTGATTGCCTGTAATCGAATGGGCTCCAGTATTGGTGCTGACGGCAATGTGACTTCTTTCTTTGGTCATTCCACTGTGCTGGATCCATGGGGGGAAACAGTGGCTGCAGCGGGTGAAGAAGACATGATTATAACGGCGGCGCTATCCTTATCGCTTGTACAAGAAGTTCGCGGGCGTATTCCCGTATTTCAAGATCGCAAGGAATCACTCTATAAATTATCGGCAAATGTGCAACAGGGATGAGGAAACGTGTCTATGAGCCAATCACAGAGCCGCAGGCGCAAGCATAAACGGAATTCTAATCCACTAACAGTCGTGTTAAGTGTACTTTCTTTGCTCTGTATTGTACTACTCATATACGGCGTGTGGGGAGACGGGGTTCAGCGCTTCAAGCAACTAGTAGGGATCGAAACGCGGCAAACCGACTCAGACGATCGGTCATATAACCAAGTGTCAGAGGGGGCATCACCACCAATTAATACAGCGCATCCTGACCTGGCTGGTGGAGCCAATGGATTGTCACCTGAGGATGCACGTGACGCGGATAAGCTTGTATTAGCTAAGCAAAAAGCGGCAGAACTTGCAGCTGATATGTCTTTGGAGGAACAAATCGGACAGCTACTTATGGTTGACGTATCAGCAGTCAAAGCAGAACAACCTGATGCTCCAATTGAACAGGCGTTGGAAACCATTAAGCCAGGCGGTGTGATCTTGTTTCGTGACCAGCTGAGTACGGTGGAAGAGACGGTGGAGCATACAACCATGCTGCAGCATCTCGTTGCAAAAGTGCCTACTTGGATAGGGGTGGATCAAGAAGGTGGATTGGTAACCCGTTTCTCTTTTATGTCAGAGTTTAACGGCAATATGGCGCTTGCAGCGACAGGTAATCCAGAGCTTGCACGTGAAACGGCCAAGAGGATGAATGACAACCTTGTTAAATTAGGATTTACGATGAATTTTGCGCCTGTTGCAGATGTGAATGTTAATCCAGATAATCCTGTCATTGGTATCCGTTCCTTTGGTTCTTCGCCTAAACGAGTTAGTGACTTTGTGCAAGCTTACATAGAAGGTATGCATCAGGCTAATATTCCTGCGGTAGTCAAGCACTTTCCCGGACATGGCGACACAAATATAGACTCGCATTTAGGACTGCCAGAATTGAAGCACACGACTGTCAAAATGCAAGAGGTCGACTTTCCTCCTTTTCGCGAAGCAATCAAGGGTGGGGTTGATATTATTATGACGGCACATGTGACCGTACCCGCTATTGATGCTTCACAAGTTTCATCGAAGAAAGACAACAGCAAGATTCATCTCCCTGCTACATTGTCTAAGCCTATTTTACAAGGATTGCTGCGGGAGCAATGGAAGTACAATGGGGTTATTATGACGGATGCGTTAAATATGGGTGCTATCGCTCAGCATTTTGGTTCCGAGGAAGCTGCTATTCGGGCGATTGAGGCTGGAGCTGATGTGCTGTTGATGCCAGCTCAGCCAAATAAGCTGACACATACGATTGCAGCAGCAGTTGATAAGGGACGTATAACTAAAGACAGGATTAAGGAAAGTGTCATTCGAATATTAACGGTTAAAGCGAAGTACGGAATGCTTGATCATACAAAACCGATCGGTGTGAAAGAACGCCTGGAAGCAGCCCAACAGTGGTTGAATAGCAACGGCGATCAAATATTTGCTCAACAGGTGGCAGAACAAGCCGTTACGTTTGTTGGTCCAGAAACGAGTCTTCCTTTTATTAAAAAAGAGACAAAGCGGGTGGTGCTCGTTGGTACTGATTCCTATGCGCTGAAGCTGATGAATGCGGCTCTGCTTGATTCCATCTCGCGGCATCCGGTAGCGGGAACCCGAACGTTAAGTAGCGAGACGATTACCATTAAGTCAGGTACGAATATTGAGCAGCTTCGCGCAGTAAAACAGCTTAAATCCCTGCATTCTACCGATGCTGTGCTTGTCGTATCTCGGGATGCACAGCTCAAGCCTGCGCAAAAAAGGACTGTACAAGCATTAATCCAACTGCTTAAGGAGAAAATGGCCACATATGGACTTATTGCTGTAGGGTCGCCATATGACATCAAAAAACTAAAGGACTATCCGTTTGCAGTTGTGACTTATGGTTTGATGGAGGCTAATATGCGGGCTGCTGCGGATCAGCTGTGGAACAGGCAGCATTCCGGTGGAACGCTGCCGATTGAATAGTTAGTTTACATGATCTATTCTTCTTCGGGTTCCAGCTTAAGCAGCGCTTGAACTGGAGAAGAAGCAATTACACGGTTGCCGAATTGCGCGGCAACCGTTTCTTTTATGGTCTGCATAAAGGCTTTCGCGGCATTAGACATATATCTGCCTGAGCGATAAGCCAATACTAGCGTACGGGCTGGACGACCTTCTATTGGGATATAAGCCGGCACGAACTCGCTACGTGGAGCAGATGCGATAAAAGAAGGAACCAGTGATATTCCCATCCCGGCAGCGACAAGCGATTGTACAGTCTCCATGTTGCTGCTTTCAAATACAACCCGAGGCTCAAACCCGGCATTGCGGCACATCTCTAATGTGATTTGTCGGAAGCCTTGTCCTTTTTTTAAAAAAATAAAAGGCTCCTGTCTAACTTCCTGCAGCGATATCGGTCTGCGATGACTGGACGTAAGACCCTCTAAAGTAGATGTCGCCAGCGGGTGGTCATGTGGCACCGATATGACGATCTCTTCATCCACGATCGGTTCGTAAGTAAGAGTAGGTTCCTGAATTGGCAGTGACAAGAGGCAAAAGTCATTTTTACCTTGTGCTGTCATCTTAATTAAATTAGAAGTGGAGGGTTCTTCGGTCAGTACGAGTTCAATATCAGGATATCTTCTGTGAAAAGACGGCACTACGTGCGGCAAAATATGTGAACCCGTGATTGGCATCGTGCCGATCACAACTTTACCAGTCTTCGTCTGTGAAATATCAGACATTTCTCGTTTGAGTTGTTCGAGCGAATCAATAATCTTCTGGGCGCGATCGATAAACACTTCTCCTGCATATGTCATTTCTACTGAATTGGTCGTGCGCTGAAACAGCAGTACACCGATTTCCTTCTCCAGCTTGGATAATTGCTGGCTTAATGAGGGCTGGGCAATGTGAAGCTTTTCCGCCGCTCTTGAAAAATTGCGCTCCTCTGCAATCTGCAGTGCGTATTGCAATTGACGTATTTCCATGGCTCCTCCTTATAGTCACAACCTATTAACCTTATAGATATTATATCTTGGAACAATGAAGAAGGAAATGCTATATTGATGTCAACATAGAGAAGCGAAGGATACGAATACGTCGCGAGAGGTGAGGATTATGTCCAAGAAGAGAACGTTATTTGAAAAGATTTGGGATCAACACGTAATTGTACAAGAAGAGGGTAAGCCTGGAATTTTATACATTGATCTGCATTTAGTTCATGAGGTAACATCCCCGCAAGCATTTGAAGGCCTACGTCTTAGCGGACGCAAAGTGAGACGTCCTGAATTGACTTACGCTACGATGGACCACAACGTACCTACGAAGGATCGTTTTAATATTACAGACCCAATCTCCAAGCAGCAGATTGACACACTGTCGCAGAATTGTGCGGATTTTGGCGTGAAATTATTTGATTTGAATAATCTAGATCAAGGTGTCGTGCACGTAATGGGACCAGAGATTGGCTTGACACATCCAGGCAAGACGATTGTATGCGGTGACAGCCATACATCGACGCACGGTGCGTTTGGCGCATTGGCATTTGGCATCGGTACAAGTGAAGTAGAACATGTCATGGCTACTCAATGTTTGCAGCAGGCGAAGTCCAAGACGATGGAGGTACGCTTTGTTGGCAATCGCAAGCCTGGCGTGACGGCCAAGGATATGATTCTTGGTGTCATTGCGAAGTACGGAACAGACTTTGCGACTGGATATGTAATTGAATATACAGGCGAGGCGATACGTGAATTGTCGATGGAAGAACGCATGACGGTATGTAACATGTCCATCGAAGGCGGCGCACGTGCAGGGCTGATTGCACCTGACGAGACGACATTCAGCTATTTGAAAGGGCGCCAGTATGTGCCGCAAGGCGAAGCATATGATAAGGCTGTGGCACAATGGGCACAGTTCACTACGGATGAAGGCGCCAGTTATGATACAGTAGTGGAATTTGATGTAGAGTCGCTTATCCCACAAGTGACTTGGGGTACTAGTCCGGGAATGGGTACTGACATTACGGCTTCAGTTCCGAACCCAGCGGACTTTAAGACAGAGAATGAGCGTAAAGCGTCCGAGAAGGCGCTTGAATATATGGATCTGACGCCGGGGACTCCGATGACAGAGATTGAGATTGATTACGTGTTTATCGGTTCATGTACGAATGGTCGAATTGAAGATCTTCGTGCTGCGGCAGTTGTGGCTAGAGGCTACAAAGTGAGTGAGCGTGTGACAGCGATTGTAGTGCCAGGCTCCGGTCGCGTGAAGCTGCAGGCGGAAGCGGAGGGCTTGGATAAAGTATTTTCCGAAGCGGGATTCGAATGGCGTGAGGCTGGCTGCAGCATGTGTCTCGCGATGAATCCGGATGTTCTTCAACCCGGACAGCGTTGTGCTTCCACGTCAAACCGCAACTTTGAAGGCCGTCAAGGCCGCGGCGGTCGTACTCACCTAGTGTCGCCAGCCATGGCAGCGGCAGCTGCCATCAAAGGGCGCTTTGTTGATGTACGCGGCTGGGAAATCAAAACGGAAGTTATGAACTAGAAGGAGGACATCGCGATGCAACCATTTACGACATTAAAAGGACTTGTCGCTCCGGTAGACCGGGTCAACGTCGATACAGATGCTATTATTCCGAAGCAATTTTTAAAACGTATAGAGCGCAGTGGATTTGGTCAATTCTTGTTTTTTGAATGGCGCTTTGATGAGCAAGGAAACGTGATTGAATCGTTTCCATTGAACCAACCGGCGTACCAAGGAGCAAGTGTATTGATCTCCCGCGCAAACTTTGGTTGTGGGTCTTCTCGTGAGCATGCGCCATGGGCCATACTGGATTTTGGTTTTAGATGTGTCATTGCTCCATCTTATGCCGACATTTTCTACAATAACTGTTTTAAGAATGGCATTCTGCCTATTCAGTTGTCCGAAGAACAAGTAGAAGAGTTATTCCAGCGTACAGCTCAGTATCCGGATTACCATTTGGAGATTGATCTGGAGAACAAACAGTTGAAGGATGACTATGGTTTAGTTTATACATTTGACCTTGACGAGCACCGTCGCCAATTTTTGCTGCAGGGTTTGGATGATATCGGGTTAACGCTGATGCATGATGATGCTATCTCTGAATATGAAGCTCAACATGCTGATAGAATAGCTTATCCGATCCAAGCCTAATTCATCAGGTTTCATTTCACCTTTATATAGGGTGCTGTGGCGGGAAAACGTTATTCGTTTTCTCGCCACAGCACTCTTTTTTATGATCAGCTCATGGGGTATGCTTATGCGCCGAGATCTTATCATTCTTACATTTTGGAGAAGATAGAACCGGCAAATTGCATATGACGTTTGTGAACAATGTCATTATGCTGCTACACCGTCAAATACAACAGCTGCGTGAAGATATTTTCGCGACAGGACTATCGAATTTTGCATGTAAATGGTAGAATTAGTTTATTATCTTTATGTTGAATTAGCGCAACTTTTGTCTGCATTTAACGTCTAAAATAACGTCTGTTTCTTTGAAAGGTTTCTCATAGTTTCAAAGAGTCAGAACAACAAGAAAGGATGTAGAGGTGAAGATGCAGCATAAAAAAATCCATTTACTAGCAAGTATGTTGTTGACCATGTTGTTTTGTCTTGTATTTCCCCAGACGGGGGCGGCTGCCACACAGCCCACATTATATCTGAATGGGAGCTCAATCAAGCTTCCCGAACCAGTTATAATGGTTAGCAATTCTGTCATGATACCGATTCGCGTTGTGTCGGAGGAATTAGGCTACAAGGTTGACTGGAATCAGAAGGCGCGAACGATTTCTATAAAGAACGGAACTAGTACCATTTTACTAACCGTTGACAAGAACACAGCGTCCATTAATGGCAAGACGACTCAACTAGATGTGGCTCCTATGGTAAAGAATGGATCAACGCTTGTTCCACTGCGGTTTGTTGGCGAGAGCTTAGGATTAAAGGTAGACTGGGATAACGAATCGAAGTCTGTGTATTTGTTTACATCAGATGAAGGCTCAGTTGTTAATCCTCCTGATACAGGTAATGGCAACTCAGGAGAGACAACACCTCCCTCAACAGGCGATGTATTGGTAAAAGATTTTGATTTTTTCTCGAACACGTTACATATTGCATTAGGTCGTGATGTTGAACCTAAGATCATGTCCATGACAAATCCTGATCGTATCGTTATTGACTTCCCTAACTCGAAGTTCTCTGATGAATTTAATGAGAAGTTTGGTTTTGACAACAATGGTCAAGGTGAGATGCCGATTACGGATTACCCGGATGTTCAGAAAGTTCGCTTTGCTATGTTTAGCACAACGCCGAATACGACGCGGTTTGTCATCGATGCAAATTACAAGCTGGATAGCAAAGTGACAAGAAATGGACAAGGCTTAGTATCAATCGAATTGAGTGCATCAACTGGTGGAACTACCAATCCAACGAATCCGACAAAGCCTACCAAGCCAGACGGGAAATACACTGTTGTGGTTGACGCCGGACACGGTGCGCATGATTCTGGTGCAGTTAGTGTACGCAAACGATATGAGAAAGACTTGAATTTGCAGATTGCTAATAAGGTCGCTGAGTTGGCTGTGAAGGAAGAGAAGCTTAATATCGTTCTCACGCGCAGCACAGATGTGTTTCTCGAATTATCTGAACGGGCAAAGATTGCTAACGATCTTCAGGCAGACTTGTTTGTCTCCATTCATGCCAACAGCATTGACAATAAGCCTACAGTAAGCGGGACGGAGACTTATTATTATCGCAGCGAGAGCAAGGCGTTTGCGGAGCTCATGCATAAGTACCTGATTAAAGGGACGCAGTTCAAAGACCGGAACGCTAAGGTTGCTGATCATCATGTAACTCGCAACACAAAGATGCCTGCGATTCTACTCGAGATCGGGTTCTTAACGAATCCTGACGAAGAAGCTGTTATGTTTACTGAAGATTTCCAATATCGTGTTGCGCAGCAGATCGTGAACGGTTTGAAAGCTCAGCTTGGATTGTCATAATCGTTCGCATATTTTGCAACCTGGACAGACGTTGCTGCGTTATAACGACTAAAGGAGGTCATTAATATGAAGAAACGCAATTGGTTAGGTCTTGTAACTTTGGTTCTTGCGGTGGGACTTGTATCCGCCTGTGGTGATAAGAATTTATCCAACGGTGACGGGAAAGGTGTAACAGAACCGCCTACTGCCGGCACCGAACAGCCGACAACTGGAACGGGTACAACTACGCCGGGTACGGAGCAGCCAACTCCAGACAAGGAACCGGTGAAGAAGCCTGAACAGAAAGAACAGCAAATTACAGTATACGCAACGGATGATCAGATTATGGAATTGTTGTCCTACACGACAAAGATTACATTTAAAGATGATCATGAGAAGATCGGGGCTGCGTTGAAGACACTTCAGAAGTCAGAAGATGCTAAGTATGTCCCTTTGTGGGATGGGAATGAATTTAAATCCTACAAGCTTGACGAGAAAGGGATATTGACTGTTGATGTTCACATTTCGGAACACGGGCATTTGGGAGCGGGCGGAGAAGCATTTGCAATCGACGCTTTAACTAAAACGTTGTTCCAATTTGAAGAGATCAAAGCAATCGACATTCTTGTGGATGGAAAGCCTGAAGCAAGCCTGATGGGTCATGTCACACTTGATCATCCGATTAAACGGCCATAAATCAGGCCATGGGCAACATAAAAGAAGTAAATTAATTACATTTACGTGTTACATTACCGAACAGGGGCAGGAAATGCCCCTGTTTCTGTCGAATTATAAAGATCTTAACGGATTTTTAATACAAAGGAGAAACGATTATGCATAATAATTCCAGCAAACCTGTACGTGCAGTGACGAGCGCTATTCTGGCTTTATCATTGACGTTATCTGCTGTTCCTGTGGCTTTGGCTGCTGAGGCTGGACAAGCTGGTAGCAGTAGTACACAAAATACAGCAAATTCGGGCATTAGTCCGGTATTCAGTGATGTGAAATTAGGCCATTGGGCGGAAAAACATATACATAAATTAGCTGCACAAGGTATCTTAAAAGGTAACAATGGCAAATTCAGACCTGGGGACGACATCACGCAGCAAGAAGCGATTGCACTTGCGATTCGATTTATGAATCTGGAGGGGCAGCTAAGCAATGATGAATCAGTTGCATTGCCTGCTGAATTCAAGGTTGGAAATTACTTCAAGCCCTACGTTGTACTCGCGTTCCAGAAAGGACTGCTTGACAAGAACGAGGAATTAAAGAATCCAGACCCGAAGAAACCTTGGGGCGATCAGAAAGCTTCACGTGAGTGGATTACGAAAATTTTGGTCCGTGCAGTTGGCAAGCAAAGTGCTGCACTTGAGGTAAAGAATAAGCCTACTTCTTTTGCAGACAACAGTAAGATCAGTGCCAGTGCGCTTGGCTATGTAAATGTAGCACTTGATCTTCAACTGACTACTGGAATGAGCAATAACAAATTTGAGCCATTAGGCAATGTGAACCGTGCCCAGATTGCAACTTTCTTCAGCCGTGGCGAAGCGGTAGCAAACATTGTTTATGATAGTGTTGTAGCAGGTATCGTCGGTTCTGTCACAGATACGGAGCTCCGATTATATACGGAAGATAACAAGTGGGTGAATTATCGCATCGATAACAAAACGATGTGGTACAAAGCGGACAACGACAAGTCAATTTCGGCAAAAGAGATCCCGATGTATACGAAAGTTCGTGTCATCGGCCAATTGGGCAGTGCTTCATATGTCGAGCTTCTTAGTACAGAGCAGCAAGTAGAGTCCGTGCAGACAACACTTAAATACGCGGTTCCTAGTGAGAAGAAGCTGTATGTAAAAAATAGCGGACGTGAAGATCTGGACACCGTTTTATATGAAGGTAATACGTTGATTAAAGACGCTGGAGGGGCTGTGATTTCGGCAGATAAGCTTTCTCCTGATTCGGAGTTGACGATTACGCGCGAGACGTTCTCCAAAGATCGTAAAGTGTTGGAGATTCAAGTGAAGTCGGGTCCTGTCAACAAGAATGGCAAAGGAACGATTACCTCGGTTGATGTGAACAGCCGTATGGTTACGATTAAGCTCGAACAAGGGGATACCGAGACTTACCGGATAGCAGATGACGCTACTGTTCGATATGATAACGTACTAAAAGACATCAAGGACCTAAAAGTGAACGATGTAATCACATTTAGTGTGAAGAACAGTTCTATTTCATCGATTGTCATGTCTACCGCACCAGCAACTAGCGTAGAAGGCCGAGTAGACAGCTTCAGCCCGAATATGACATCCATTACGGTCGTGAAGGACAATAACAAGTTGGAAGCCAAAGTATTAGCTAGCCAAGTTGCGGTTGCTATTCCAGGACTCATTAATCCGTCATTGGGTGAATTGATTGCGGGTGAATTCGGAGATCGAGTGAAGTTAACGGTTAACGGCGAAGATAAAGTAACTCGAATCGAAGTGCTGAGCCGTAAAGTAGAGAACTTATATGGTGTGTCGGTTATTGGTTACGATGCTGCCAAAAAGCTGCTTACGGTTGTAGACGATAAGAACACACCTTATGTGGTGACGTTAAATGATGGCACGAAATATGAATTTAACGGCAGCGAAGTGCCAGCAACAACCATAACTTCCATGCTCACGAGCAATCGTAAAGTAAATGTAAAGCACATTAACAAGAAAGCTCTTGTTGTACAATATGTGTACAAATATGAAGGCAAACTTATTGTAGCGAGCCCTTCATCTCGAACCATTACGTTGCAGTTGGCCAATGATGACTTTGTGACGCTGCCCTATCAGTCTAATTCGATTGGTATAGAATTGTACGGCAACTCGAGTGCCAAAATTACGGATATTAAGAATGGTGATTTTGTTACCGCGATGCTGTCCGGCGATCAAAATTCAGTAATGTCGTTGACGGTCCGCAGCTACCATCAATTTGAAGTTGCATCGATTAATACATCGACTAATCGAATTACGCTGCGTAATGCCGCAAACCGTCAGGTTGAGGAATTTTCACTCAGTTCCACACCGATTTATGGTGTGAACAATGAGAAGCTCACTTTGAGCAATTTGAATCCTAATGACGTACTTAATGCCGTCTTTGATGGACGTTCTTTAGTTGAGCTTCGTAAAGTTGCTGTTACAGCAGGACGTGTTGAGTCTGTTGATACAACAAATGGCATAGTTGTTGTTAAAGATTACAATGGGCAAACAACTTCTCATCAGTCAGCAGGTGGTCTGACGATTATTTTGGATACTACGTCAACAACGGCTGTTGGTGCGCTAAAAGTTGGAGATCGGGTTGAAGTTCGTAAGGATGCTAAGAATGGAACCAACCTGAAAGTATTGACGGGCCTAAAACATGATTTCTGGAAGTATGATGCAAGTGCTAAGCAGCTGTATGTGAAGCGTAGCAGCTTGTCAGATACCGAATATTATTGGACACTGAGCGCAAATGTTGTTATTCGTAATACGACAGGTGACACGTTATCTATCTCTTCGCTGAAGAGTGATGACAAGATCTTCTTGTACTTCTTAAATGGACAAATTATTGAGATTGAGAAGCAGTAGTCGATACGTGTAGCTAGCTAGAATGCCGTTTCGTCCAATAATTGGGAGGAACGGTTTTTTAGTTTCTGTAGGTTTAATGTTAATCCGGTGTTATAATGCTAAAGTAGACTTTATAAGGAGGAATAAAGAGTGGCGACAAGCGCTCGTGTTCGCCGTGTTCTGGATACGCTTGGCGAAATGTTTCCGGATGCGCATTGTGAATTAATTCATTCGAACCCGTTTGAATTGACGATTGCCGTACTGTTGTCTGCTCAGTGCACCGATGAGACAGTCAACAAAGTGACGGTTAACTTATTTCATAAATATAAGACCCCGGAAGACTACTTAGCGGTTCCATTGGAGCAATTAGAGCAGGATATCCGTCGAATTGGCTTGTTCCGCAATAAGGCGAAGAACATTCAAAAGCTATGTCAGATCCTGCTTGACAAATATAACGGTGAAGTGCCTCAGAAACATGAACAATTAACTGAGCTTCCTGGCGTAGGACGGAAGACGGCTAATGTCGTAATGTCTACCGCGTTCGGCGTACCTGCAATTGCCGTGGATACACACGTGGAGCGGGTGTCGAAGCGTCTGGGATTGGCGGATGAGACGGATAGTGTACTGGAAGTGGAAAAGAAGTTGATGCGTAAAGTTCCACGTGTTGAGTGGACCTTGACTCATCATCGCTTCATATTTTTCGGTCGATATCACTGTAAAGCACAATCTCCAAAATGTGAAGTCTGTCTGTTATTGGATATGTGTAAATTTGGGAAAACACGTATGAAAGCGGAGCAGCGGAGAAACAATGGAAAATAAATAAACCTGAATGGGTGGGCGGTTGAATTGAAATGTATTTCGGTATACACAGACAATTTTGAACAATTCTCGGATATTTATGAGAAATTAATGCAGCAAACTGTACAGGACGATGAGGAAATAGTAGTAGATGGTGTGACCGTATATGGCGCGGGTGAAGTACCTGAGCAGTACATAGACCGTATGCGTCAAAAGCGCGATGTGGTTGTTATGCGCGTAAAGAACAAAGACATTACCATTCTACAGCATGGAAAACAATTCGAAATTATTCTCCCTGTAGAGCAAAATATGGTACACTAGAAACCGAGTTTGCAGGCAAATTGAGGAAGCCGAGCATCTCGGTTTCTTCTTTTTTTATAAGCTTATAAAGTAGGGATGAACAATAACATTGATGTAGGGGGGCGCAATAGGCATTATGCATCAGGATACTAACGAGGGGCAGCAGACAAGCGCGTCCAGAACTGCTCTGAGTACAGAGCTGGAAGAAGCCACACCAACGCCATTAGGTGAAGTGTTAAAGTCTTGGGCTTCACAGATGGCAAACGAAGAAAATGAAGCAGCAGCACGCAAGCTAAGCGAGCTTGTGGATAAAGAACGTGAAAATATGCTGATGATCGCGATGTGCGGTCACTTTTCTGCTGGCAAATCTACAGTTATTAATATGCTATGCGGTAAATCATTGCTGCCATCCAGTCCGATCCCTACCAGTGCGAACGTGGTTACTGTTCGTTACGGCACAAGTCGCGCAGAAATCTACCGCAGAACGGAACATGGTCCAAGTGCAATAGCAGAAGTGGTGCCGCTGGACAGACTTGAAGCCGTATGCAAGGATGGGGAACAAGTCGAACGTGTGAGCTTGTATGATGAAGTCAGTTGGCTTAAAGCGGGCGCTGCATTGTTGGATACGCCAGGTGTTGATTCGACGGATGATAAGCATCGTGCCGCTACAGAAGCTGCAATGCATATGGCTGATGTCGTTGTGTACGTGACAGATTATAATCATGTTCAATCTGAGCTCAATTTTTCATTCGCAAAAGAGGTAGTAGAGGCAGGTAAGCCATTAATATGGATTGTTAACCAGATTGATAAGCATCGGGAACAGGAAATCGAATTTGAACGCTATCGAACTGATGTAGATGATGCATTGGCAGCATGGGGAATCCATCCAGCAGCTATATATTATGTATCTATGCGGGAACCGGATCATCCTCACAATGAGTGGAAGCTGGTTACAATGGCGCTGCACCAGCTTGTTATTAAACGAGAACGGTTGGTTCGTTACGGAATTGAGCAGGCGGCACGAGTCTTGTTAGCTGAGCATACTGCACTGCTAGAAGAACCTGTAGCAGCAGCCTATGAGGAATGGGCAAGCCGGATAGGTGGGGAAGAGCAAGTTGTGCAACTTCGAACCGAGCTACAACGTTGTGAAGAGGAATATCATCTAACAAGCGAGCGATCGGAGCATGAGCGTGATTCGTTTGTTGACGCATTAAGCCGGTTGCTGCGGGACGCTAATATTACACCTGCTTTATTGCGCGATAGTGCCCAGTCGTACTTGGAAAGTCGCAAACCTGGTTTTAAGGTAGGTTTATTATTTACGGCGGGAAAGACAGAGGCTGAACGAGATCAGCGCTTGCAACGATTAGTGATGTTGTGGGTACAAGAAATCCAAGCGAATATTACAGCTCATCTCGTGCCGATGCTGCGGCAGCTAGCTGAGCGTGCATCCAGAAGTGGTACAGATGTGGTTAATGAGCTTGAAGCCTCTCTCCCTCACTTTGAGGCTGCTTGGTTTGCGAATGCAGTCCAGACCACGTCTGTCGGCTCCGGCGAATACACGATGAATTATTGCCGCGGCCTCGCAGAAGAAGCGAAATCGCTCATCCGCAAGACTGTACTTAGATTAGCGGATCAATACATCGAGCAGATCCATAAACAAGATAAGCAGAATTTATCGGGCCTAGAGCAGCAAATGCTGGAACTGCAGGCCAATCTCGCGATAGAAGCCAAGACGCGGCAGACGATGTATCGTATTCAAGAACGACACGCTGTCATGTTAAAGCAGCTTGAGAAAGTCTCATGTGAGATCCACTCTGTGAAAACCGCTCAAGAAGCGATGCCGGATTTAAGTCGGATCGGATCTGACTCTGCATCAGTTGTAGCTGAGGATCATCCGCCGGAGCAGACAACTGAAGGAACGTTGGCCCTATTTAAAGCGCATGATTGCCATCCCGCGATTCAACAAGATGATAGGCTCCATCTTCATGCTGTAGAGGGCCAAGTTGCAGCTGATCCATTGCCAACAACGTCAGAGGAAGTTGACGCATCTTTAATTCCTACGATTGAACAAATGAGTGATAAGCTGCAAGCAGCAGCATTACATCTCGAATCAGCAGCTGAGGTATTAGAGCCTCTCAAGCTGATGGATGCTTATGTTCCTAACCTGCGGGCAAAGGCGCAGCGACTGCGGGATAATCGGTTCACTGTGGCATTGTTCGGTGCATTTAGCGCGGGTAAGTCATCATTTGCGAATGCGCTTATTGGTGCGAATGTATTGCCTGTTTCGCCTAACCCTACGACAGCTGCAATTAATATGATCGGAGCACCTACTGATCAGTATCCACATCAGACAGCGCTTGTTCGTATGAAGAGCGAGAGCCAGCTCCTCGCAGATATTCAGTATGCCTTAACGTGTATTGGTGAACCGGAGACAGCTCATTGGGGCATGTCTGAGGCGCTGCAAGCAGTAGATCGCTGGCAGCCTTCGATGCTTCATCCCTCAGGAAGGCCTCACTATAGCTTCATACATGCGGTTAAACGCGGCTATATGAGACTCAGTTCCTTATTAGGACAAGAACTTCATGTGGATTACGAGCGATATCGTCAGTTTGTGGCGGATGAGAGCCAATCGGCTTTTGTAGACCATGTCCAGCTTTTTGTCGATAGCCCATGGACGAGGCAGGGCTTCACTTTTGTGGATACGCCAGGTGCAGATTCTATTAATGCGCGCCATACCGGTGTGTCTTTTGAATATATCAAAAATGCTGATATTGTGTTGTTTGTCACCTATTATAATCATGCATTTTCTCAAGCAGATCGTCAGTTCCTAACGCAGTTGGGACGTGTAAAAGATGCGTTTGAGCTGGATAAGATGTTCTTTTTAGTAAATGCCGCTGACTTGGCTTCATCATCACAAGAATTGGATGACGTGATGCGGTATGTCGGTGACCGTCTACTTGAATTCGGCATCCGTTCCCCGCGATTATGTGCCATTTCCAGCTTGAATGCACTGGAAGCAAAGCTTGCTGACGATCAAAAAAAGTTGAACGCAACAGGATTTACACAGTTTGAAACAGAGTTTTTACATTTTGCAAGTGAAGAACTGGCAGCTATGGCGATCAACAGTGCGGTGTCTGATGTTGAGCGTGCAAGCGGACAACTGACGGCAATACTGAACGCGGCCAGATCAGATGAAACGGAGCGAGAACGACGTCTGCAACAGCTGGCAGCAGCAGGAGAAGCCGCCATAAACGGGCTCACAGCATGCTTGGAAGTGGATGAAAGTCGCATGCTGGAGCAAGAAACGGAAGAGCTTCTGTATCATGTACGTCAACGAATTCAGTTTAGATTCAGCGAATCATTTACTTATTCGTTCAGTCCTGCGGCATTGCGGAGTGATGATCAGGACGTCGAGCGTACGTTGTTGCAGTGTTATCGAGATTGGCAGCGAGCAAGCGAATTGGAGCTGACAAATGAATTGTTGTCCACTTCACTGCGGCTTGAACAGCTGGCCCAACGTCTCGTAATGGAGCACTACAATAAAGTTGCGGAACAAGCGAGACAATTGCTGCCGGGCTATGAGCCGGTTGCAGCCGCCATGACAGCCTGGCCAACGCCAAAAATTCAAATCCAGCATGCAGAAACCGAGCTGACAGGCAAGAAATTACGCTCGATCTACAAGAACAATAAACATTTCTTTGAAGGTTCAGGTAGAGATTCTTTAAAACAGCTGATGGAGCAAATAGCTGTGCAAAACATAATGCTCACCAATCAAACATTCCAAGGAGCAGCCGTGGATGCAGCTATTCTAAATTTTAAACAAACTTTAAATACGCAGATTCAATCCGGCATCGAATCTGTTAAACGATACCAGGAAGCAATGGCTTCGGCTATGAGGGAGGACGTCGATACGGAGCAATTGGAAGAAATGGCTGCGAAATTGTTCACTTTAGTACATGAAATGAGCTAAGTTGAGAACGATTTAAACATTTTCTATATCAAAATGATATCAATGTGTATTTACCTGCATCCTCTAAGGGCTGTGGGTTTCTTTTTTCTCTAATGTGCTACGGACGCAAGGAAAAAGGATGATTTAAAAGAATAAAGTGTATTCTTACCCATAAATGTCACTGTATCGGCTTACAATCGTTATTATGCGTAAATGTCCGTTTTGAAGTTGAAATTGCCTGATGATAAACTGCGTTAGATATCGTTTGCAACGGAAGAGAGGGGGAGTAACGATGAACGTATTCAAACAGTTAGCGCCATACTACTGGCCTAAAAAAAAGCTGCTGTTTGCATCCATTGCTTGTTTGATTGTCGCCACGGCGTTGGGGCTTGTGTATCCCAACATGCTAAGGATTCTCATTGACGACGTCATCGCAAAGAAGCAATACGAATGGGTGCCTTGGCTAGCATTAACGGTAGTTACCGTTGTTAGCGTCAAAGGCACCCTAACATTTTTACACGGGTTTTTCGGGGGGAGACTAGGTAACTATACTGCATACGAGATGCGTAATGCATGTTACCGCAAATTGCAATCGCTGTCTTTCCGTTATTATGACAAAGCTCGAACAGGGGATCTAATGTCCAGATTAACTGCCGATCTGGAAGGAATTCGCAACTTTGTGGGCTTTGGTTTTGCCCAAATATTAAACATGGTGCTGATGGTCTTGTTCGGCGCAGGTATGATGATCTCGATTAATTGGCAGTTGACGCTTATTACGTTGATATGTATGCCGCTGCTCGTATTTGTAGCAATCAAGTTCGAAGCGAAGATTCATCCGGCATTCCGCGAGATGCGCAAGACATTCAGTTCATTAAACACAGCTGTGCAGGAGAACATTACAGGGGTACGTACGGTTAAGTCATTTGCCCGTGAAGAACATGAAGTCGATAAGTTCTCAGTACGGAACATTGCGTACAAAGACAATCAGATTCACGTGGCCAACCTATGGGGGAGCTATTTCCCTGTGATGGAAATATTGGCGTCCTTAAGTGTTGTCATTCTGCTGGGCGCGGGTGGAACATTTGTAATTCAGGGAACGTTGACATTAGGTGAACTAGTAGCATTTTTCAGTATGATCTGGTACATTATCGGTCCGATGTGGGGAATCGGATTCCATATTAACAACTATACGCAAGCCAAATCATCGGGTGAACGAGTTCTAGAGCTATTAAACTCCGAGGTAGATGTGGAAAATCACATTGACGCGGTAAAGCTGAATCCCGACGAAGTTAAAGGACACGTACAATTTGATCATGTTTCATTTGGTTATGAAGGCGAACTGCATGCAGTTCGTAATATTAACCTGAATGCTGCCCCAGGTAAGGTGATTGGACTTCTGGGAGGAACGGGAGCCGGGAAATCAACCATCATACAGCTGTTAATGCGTGCTTACGATGTGCAAGAGGGTTCCATTCGTGTGGATGGGCACGATATTCGTGAAATCGATCTCAAAAGCCTCAGACGTCAAATTGCAGCTGTATTTCAAGAAACGTTCCTGTTTTCGTCAACGATCCGCAACAATATATCCTATGGTCGTCACGATGTATCCGAAGAAGATATTATTCGTGTCTCGCAGCTAGCTAAAGCGCATGATTTTATTATGGAGCTGCCTGACGGTTACGATACGATAGTTGGCGAGAGAGGGATGGGACTATCGGGAGGTCAGAAGCAGCGGATTGCGATTGCTAGAGCACTGCTGAATGATCCGAAAATTCTAATCTTGGATGATGCTACAAGTGCAGTTGACATGGAGACTGAGCATGAGATTCAAGCCGGATTTAACGAGGTCATGCGTGGACGCACCGTATTTATTATTGCGCATCGTATCTCGTCACTGCGTCATGCTGACGAAATACTCGTACTGGATAAAGGTAACGTAGTCCAGCGCGGCACGCATCATGAGCTCATCAAGGTACCAGGTACTTATCAGGATGTTTATCAGATTCAATATGCGGACTATCTACAGGTGGGGGAGTCAGCAGAGACAAGAGATGAGGTGAAAGCATGAGTCAAGCGAACACAGCAGACGCGTCCAGACAACAGAGGCCAGATGAAGATATCGATAACCCTATTGTATATGATAAAAAGACACGATTTGTTTACCAAGATGACGAATTAATTGAAAAACCGTTTAACTGGGCACAAATGCGGCGCTTGCTGGTGTATATGAAGCCTTATCGCAAGCAGTTGCTCCCTGTCCTTATCTTGTTAATGATTCTTGGCACGTTGACGAAGTTGGCTGTTCCTTTTCTGATTAGTTATGCGATTGATCATGCCATTAACCCAACGGATGGTGGGCCAGCCTCACTTCGAATGTTGTATATTATAACTGGCAGCATATTCGGATTGTATTTGATACAATGGGCAACCAACACTTACCGCATCAAGTTTATGAATATGATCGGACAGCGTATTATTTATGACTTACGCGCAGATTTGTTTAAGCACATTCAGTCGCTATCGTTCCGATTCTATGATAAGCGACCCGCAGGGTCTGTATTAGTGCGAGTGACCAATGACATCAACTCGCTGCAGGATTTATTTACGAACGGGGCAATTAATGTACTGATTGATATGCTCCAGCTGATAGGTATTATCATTATCTTACTGTTCCTGAACGTTCAGCTTGCCGTTGCCGTCATGATTACGGTGCCGATCATGTTTCTTGTTTCTACCAAGCTGCGGCGCTATATCCGGATGGCATGGCAGGACGTTCGGATTAAGCAGTCCCGCATCAATTCACACTTGAATGAAGCAATCCAAGGGATGCGAGTAACACAGGCCTATACGCAAGAGCAGGAGAATATGACGTTCTTTGACCACATGAATACAATTAATCGTACGTCTTGGAACCGCGCCTCGGCGTTAAACCAGACATTTGGCCCAGTCATTGAGATTACGAGTGCAGTTGGTGCTTTTATTTTGTTTGTATATGGCACACATCTGGTAGAGACTAGTGCGATCACGGTAGGGGTGCTGTTTGCTTTTGCCCAATACGTGGGGAACTTCTGGGAACCAATCAATCGACTTGGGCAGATGTATTCACAAATGCTCATTGCAATGGCATCCTCAGAGCGTATCTTTGAATTTATGGATGAGAAGCCGTCCATTGATGATAGCGAAGAAGCGATGGTGCTCCCGCTAATTAAGGGAGATGTAGAGGTAGAGCATGTGTTATTTGAATATGATAAGGGACGTCCGGCACTTCAGGGGGTATCCCTTCATGCTCATGCAGGGCAATCAATCGCTTTGGTAGGACATACCGGCTCAGGCAAAAGTACAATTATTAATTTGTTATGCCGATTCTATGATCCGACTGAGGGACGAGTGCTTGTTGATGGTTTTGATATCCGGCACGTAAAGCTGCACAGCTTGCGTTCGCAGGTTGGAATTGTACTGCAGGATACTTTTATTTTCTCAGGCACAATACGAGATAATATTCGATTCGGGCGGTTGGATGCGACAGATGAGGAAGTCGAAGCAGCTGCAAAGGCTGTTCATGCTCACGAATTTATTAGCGAAATGAAGGATGGGTATGAGACCGAAGTTCAGGAGCGCGGCAACGTGTTGTCGATGGGACAACGGCAATTGATTTCGTTTGCCCGCGCGCTGCTTGCAGATCCGCGTATACTTATCCTGGATGAGGCGACGGCAAGCATTGATACCGAGACGGAACTTAAGATTCAGGAAGCATTAAAAACGCTGCTAAAAGGGCGGACGTCGTTTATTATTGCGCACCGCTTATCGACAATCCGTCATTGTGATAACATTATCGTATTGGATCATGGTCGTATTATGGAGCAAGGGAATCACAGTGCATTAATGAATCAACGCGGTATTTATCATGGCTTGGTAGCCGCACAGTATAAATATATGTAAGCTGAAAGGCGCTTCCGTGTAAACGGGAGCGTTCTTTGCTTTATTTGCTTTCTGTCCTATAAATCAGTAATGTAAGTGTAGACAGAAGCGTTGTCAGCATAAGTGATACCTAGTCCTAAAGAAGCTCGGGGCATATCGTAAACTGACCTGTTGGACAACCCCTATACATAACGATGAAGAGAGGGAAACGAGATGAATAAGCGATCTGGCTTATGGGGATTTATCGCTGCTGTAGGAGTGGGTTCGACCCTGTTGTTCCTCGTCGGATTTGGATTCGGTGTAGCCGATATTATATCACCAGGCAGTGTGCCATTTGCCGAAAAGCCACAAGTGAAGACTCCGGAAGTAACCCCAGATGAATCAATGAAGGAGATTCGTATCGTGTCACTTGGCGACTCGTTAACAAGAGGTACCGGTGATGCCACAGGTGACGGCTACGTGCGACGTACAGTAACCCAATTACTCAAAGTACAAGAGAAACCGGTAAAGTTGATAAACAATTTGGCAGTAAACGGACTGCGCGCAGATCAGTTAGTAAATAAGCTGAAAGAAGACAGCATCGGTTATTCGTTGAGACAAGCTAATGTTATCTTGTTGACGATTGGGGGCAACGATTTATTTCAAAGCGCCCGTACAGAGCAGATGGGCAATGAGCCTTTAAATGAGGCGTCCTTGCAAGCCAAAGCCAAGGCAGGCGTCACTTCGCTTGAATCGGTACTTATCCGAATACGAAAATGGAACCCGGATGCACTTATTATATACGTCGGATTGTATAATCCGTTCTCTGATGTCAAAGAAATGCGGGTCATTGGCGGTTCAGTCGTTCAAAGCTGGAACAATGCGGCCGCATCTATCATCAATAAGGATCCTAATATGCTCCTTATTCCGACACAGGATCTATTTGAGCGTAATATGGGGATCTATATTTCCTCTGACCATTTTCATCCGAATGCGGAAGGTTATGCAGCAATTGCGGAGCGTATCGTACAGAGTATGAAGTAAAGCAAATGTATGCAGTCCTATTAATAGAACTTAGGCAGCAGTTAGGTTGCGAATACGTAATACATACGTGAAATTTTTACCGAAATAAGTCTTATTCATCTAATCTATGCTGCCGAATTAAGGAGGTACCGAGATGGAAACGGAACATGCATTGCCGGATCGTCCTGTTATTTTATCAGTCAAACAAATTAAGAAAAAGATTGGCCGTAAATGGATCATTCATGATGTGAGCTTTGATGTTCGCGCGGGTGAAATATTTGGTTTTCTAGGTCCAAACGGCTCAGGCAAGACAACAACAATTCGTATGCTCGTGGATCTGATTAAGCCTACTTCTGGTCATATTCAAGTATGCGGGTATGATGTGAACCGTCAGCCAGAAAAAGCACTGAGATTTGTAGGTTCAATTGTCGAGAATCCGGAAATGTATAACTATTTGACGGGTTGGGAAAATCTAGAGCATTTTGCGCGGATGGTACCTGGCATTGATTCCATCCGCATTCATGAAGTCGTTAACGTGGTAGGCTTGACCAAGCGAATCCATGATAAAGTCAAAACCTATTCTCTTGGGATGCGGCAGAGGCTTGGAATTGCCCAGGCTTTGCTTGTTCAGCCAAAGCTGTTGATTCTTGACGAGCCGACGAATGGACTAGATCCACTTGGGATTAAGGAGCTGCGTGGATTTATTCGTTTGCTGGCAGACAGCGGCATGGCTGTATTTGTATCGAGCCATCTGCTCAGCGAAATTCAGTTGATGTGCGACCGGGTAGCTATTATCAGCAATGGTTGTGTACTTGCTGTAGACGATGTTGATCAGTTGCTTACGGGCCGCAGTCAGTATGTCATATGGATGGCAGAGCCGCTGGACAAGGCATTACAAATGCTACAGGCCAGCGAACAAGCCAAAGTGCTGGAAGCGGATAAGGCGGTAATAGATGAGTCTGTACTTATAGGATTGCCTGAGCACTTTATCATTACAGAAACGTCACCGGAACATATTGCTGCATTAAATCAGGCTTTAACGGATGCGGGAGTAGCAGTAGAAGGCATTCAGCGTGTTGTGCCAACGCTTGAACAACTCTTCCTGGAGATGACGGAAGGAGGTCACATTGAATAATATGTTGGCTCTAATCCAAAACGAAACGTTAAAAGTGCTGAAAAAGAAACGATTTTATGTCGTTATGCTTATTCTTGTTATTTTAATTCCGGTATTTACATACGCCCAAATGAAGATTGCCCAAAATAGTCGTGAGAAATTCGATCAGGATTGGCGGCGGGAAATTACACAGCAAATTACGGATTACCAAAATACGCTCGGTAGTGATCGAATTCCTGAGGAGTGGAAGAAATTCCGTCGTATCATGCTGCAGCAGTTGCAATATTATTTGGATCATGACGTGAATCCTAATGAACCTAATGGAGTTACGTTTACGCGTACCTTTATGGATAATTCGGTTAATTTATTTATTCCGCTGCTGGTGATGGCCATCGCAAGTGATATTGTATCATCTGAGCGCTCTACGGGGACGATCAAGATGCTGCTGACGAGACCCGTGCGAAGGTGGAAAATATTAATGAGTAAATGGCTGGTACTCATGCTGTTTACGGGTGTGGTTGTTCTCATGACAGCTTTACTGTCCTACCTCATATCGGGTGCTGTGTTTGGGTATGGAGGATGGAGCTTCCCGTTGTTTACCGGATTTAATGTGTCGGGAACAAATGTTAATGTTGAGGCTGTACATATGCTGCCTTCATGGTTATACTTGTTGATGCAGTGCGGATTAATATGGTTTTCCAGCATTGTGGTCGCAGCGCTTGGATTTATGATATCCGTGCTGGTGCGGAGTACAGCTGCCAGTATCGTTACGCTGATGGCAACATTGATTGCAGGAACGATTCTATATAATATGGCTTCAGCCTGGCCGACAGCCAAGTATTTGTTTATGATTAATTTAAAGCTGACAGACTATTTGGCTGGAACACCAGCACCAATAGAGGGAATGTCACTGTTGTTTTCCTTGGGTGTATTGTCGGTTTGGGGAGCGGTTGCCTTATTCATTGCATTCCGCGTCTTTACGAAACAGGACATTTTGAATTAAAATAGACAAGAATGCGAAACATCTGTTTGCATCTGAATGGACTGGTGGGATGTGAGGTCATCTCATTAGTACGTTTAGGGCGGCAGATTTTCTTTTGCCGACCGAATTAGAAAGACATAATATGTACAATTGAAGGAGGAGCACGAATGGTCGATCAGATCGATTTGTTCGGTCAGCTTCCGAAGCAGGAAGGAACACCAGAGCACCGCGCTTCGGATTATGGCGCTGACGACATTCAAGTGCTCGAAGGGCTTGTCGCGGTTAGAAAGAGACCAGGGATGTATATTGGAAGCACAAGCTCATCGGGTCTTCACCATCTTGTATGGGAAATCGTCGACAATGCAGTGGACGAGCATCTGGCCAAGTATTGCTCCGTCATTGATGTGACGATACACGCGGACCAATCTATAACGGTTCGCGATAACGGACGAGGAATACCAACAGGATTACATAAGACAGGCATTCCGACACCACAAGTCGTATTTACGATATTGCATGCCGGAGGTAAGTTTGGTGGTTCTGGCTATAAGAAGTCAGGTGGTCTGCATGGTGTAGGCGCATCGGTGACTAATGCATTATCAGAATGGCTGGTCGTTGAGATATACCGTGATGGCAAGATTCACCGTCAACGCTTTGAGTCGTGGACGGAAGACAACGGCATTGAACATGTCGGTGAGCCTGTTGGCGGGTTGGATATTATAGGGAATACCAACCGGACAGGAACTAAAGTTACGTTTAAGCCGGACAAGAAAGTATTTCACGGTAGTATTCATATGAATATTGACACGCTCTCCGAGCGTCTGCAGGAGATTGCTTTCTTGAATTCGGGCCTTACGGTGAATCTGAAGGATGAGCGCTCAGGCAAGCAGGAAACGTTCCGTTATGAAGGCGGAGCAAGTGAGTTTGTTCAATACTTGAATGAGAACAAGAGTGTACTGCACGATGTCATTCATTTTACAGGTGAGAAGGAAGACATTGAGGTAGAGATCGCACTTCAATATAACGATGGTTATACCGAGACGATCGCTTCATTCGTGAACTCGATTCCGACGCGTGGCGGGGGAACACACGAGACAGGTTATAAGACAGCCTATACTCGGGTTATGAACGAGTACGCCCGCAAGAATGCACTACTTAAAGAAAAAGATAAGAATCTGGACGGCAATGATCTTCGTGAAGGTATGATGTCTGTTATCAATGTGAAGATGTCTGAAGTAGAGTTTGTCGGCCAGACAAAGGACCAGCTTGGGAGTGCGATTGCGAGAAGTGCAGTGGATGCCATCGTGTCCGAGCAGATGCAGATCTTCCTTGAGGAGAATCCTCAGGTGGCGCAGCAGCTGGTTAAGAAGGCCATTCAGGCTTCGCGGGCTCGCGAGGCTGCACGCAAAGCTCGCGAGGAAGTGCGCACAGGTAAGAAGCGCAGCGAGAGCTCGAATTTGGGCGGCAAGCTGACGCCGGCTCAATCTAAGGACTTTTCACGTAATGAGCTGTTTATCGTGGAAGGTGATTCTGCGGGAGGTTCTGCAAAGCAGGGCAGAGATTCAAAAGTACAGGCAATCCTGCCGCTAAAAGGGAAACCGATGAATCCAGAGAAAGCCAAGCTTGCTGACATTTTGAAAAATGATGAGTACCGCACAATCATTCATGCTATAGGTGCAGGAGTAGGTCCTGAATTCGAAGTTGACGAGAGCAACTATGCCAAGATTATTATTATGACCGATGCCGATACGGATGGGGCGCATATTCAGGTGCTGCTGCTGACGTTCTTCTACCGGTATATGAAGCCTTTAATTGATGCAGGGAAGGTCTATATTGCTCAGCCGCCTCTCTATAAGATTACGCACAAGAAAGGGAAGCTTTCAACAGTTCGATATGCATGGACGGACGAACAGTTAAGCAGTTATTTAAAACAGTTCGGAAACCAGGCGGAAATTCAGCGCTATAAAGGTCTTGGTGAGATGAATCCTGACCAATTGTGGGAAACAACGATGGACCCGGAGACACGAACGCTGCTGCAAGTTCAGATTGAGGATGCAGCCAAGGCGGAACGCCGGGTGTCAACTTTGATGGGAGATAAAGTTGATCCTCGTAAACGCTGGATCGTAGAGAATGTTGACTTCACGGAGTTCGAAGAATAGAAAGGTGATATAGATGAGCGTATCGGAACAGTTCAAGCCTGCGTTTTTGGAAGACGTGGTTGGCGACCGGTTCGGCCGTTATTCCAAATATATAATCCAAGATCGAGCTATTCCTGATATCAGGGATGGTCTCAAGCCGGTTCAAAGGCGAATTTTGTATGCGATGTACGAATCCGGAAATACACCAGACAAGCCATACCGCAAGTCCGCGAAGACAGTAGGGGACGTCATGGGGAATTATCATCCTCATGGAGATTCTTCAATCTATGATGGTATGGTACGTATGGCTCAGCCTTGGAAGATGGGGCATGTGTTAGTTGACGGACATGGCAACTGGGGTTCGATGGACGATGATCCAGCAGCGGCCATGCGATATACGGAAGCACGCTTATCGCCGATTGCGTTGGAGCTGCTGCGGGATATCGAGAAGGACACTGTATTGTTCCGTCCGAATTTTGATAATACAGAAGAGGAGCCGGCTGTACTGCCAGCTCGCTTTCCGAATCTGCTCGTGAACGGTTCAAGCGGGATATCCTCTGGATTTGCAACGGAGATTCCGACGCATAACTTGCGTGAGATTATCGATGCTTGTGTGGCTCTCATTGATAAGCCGAGTGCTGGATTAGATGATATTCTGAACATCGTTCAGGGCCCAGATTTCCCAACGGGCGGTATCATTATGGGCGAAGAAGGTATCCGTGAAGCATATCGGACAGGCAAAGGTCGTATATATATTCGTTCCAAAACGGAAATTGAGGACATGCGTGGTGGACGCCAGCAGATTGTCATTACGGAAATTCCATATCAAGTAGTGAAGTCTCGACTGGTCACGGCGATGGAAAATATTCGGTTGGAGAAAAAAGTAGATGGCATAGCAGAAGTTCGCGACGAGAGTGGTCGTGAAGGTTTACGAATTGTCGTTGAATTAAAGAAGGAAGCGGATGCACAAGGCATTTTGAACTATTTGTTCAAGAAGACAGATCTTCAGACCGCTTATAACTTCAACATGGTGTCAATCGTTAATAAGACACCAATGCAGCTTGGCCTTATGCCAATGTTGACAGCGTATATCAATCACCAGAAAGAAGTCGTGACGGCACGAACCACATACGATCTCAAGAAGGCGGAAGACAGGGGTCATGTACTGGAAGGGCTTGTGAAGGCACTCGATATTCTGGATGAGGTCATCGCAACGATTAAAGCATCGAAGAATCGTCAGGATGCACAGCAGAACTTGGTAGACAAGTTTGGCTTCTCTGAACGACAAGCGGATGCTATTTTAACGCTGCAATTGTATCGACTTACAAATCTTGAACTATCATCCCTAGATAAGGAGCTTAACGAGATTCGCAAAAAGATCGCCGATTTGCAAGCTATATTGGCCAGCGAACGCAAGCTGTTGTCCGTGATTAAGAAAGAGTTAACAGACATTCAGCAGCGATTCGGCATTGATCGTCGATCTGCCGTGCAAGGTGAGATCGAGGAAATAAAAGTGAATCTCGAAGTGATGGTGAACGCCGAAGATGTAATTGTCACGGTCTCAAATGACGGTTATGTCAAACGGACAAACATGTTGTCGTTTACTCGCTCTGGAGGGGAATTGCATAGCTCAGGCGTCAAGGAGGGAGACCATATTCGTCATGTGTTAGAAGTAAACACGCTGGATAAGCTGTTGATCTTCACACAGAAGGGACAATATTTCTCGCTTCCCGTCCACTTGGTGCCTGAATTCAAATGGAAGGATAACGGTACAGCAATCGTCAATGTGATTTCAATTGCCAAGGAAGATCAGATTGTCGCGGTGATTCCGGTGAAGTCATTTGACGATGAAGCGTTATCACTAATGTTTGTCTCAAGGCGAGGTCAAGTGAAACGTACACTGTTGAAGGAATACGAAACTAATCGTTCAGCCGGAGTAGTTGCGTGTAAAGTATCAGACGGTGATGAACTGCTGCAAGTCATGCTGTCAGACTCCGCACAAGAACTGTTGTTAATAACGAAGCTGGGCATGTCCATTCGCTTCCATGAAGGTGAGATTAACCCGATGGGAAGAGCGGCGAGCGGTGTTCGTGGCATCCAATTACGCGAAGATGATGAGCTTGCAGCTGTCATGCGGGTAAGTGGGGATGAGGGTGAAGTGACAGTCATTACGGACATAGGTTGGGGCAAACGTTCTTTGCTGCTTGATTATCAGCTGCAAGGCCGCGGAGGCAAGGGGATACAGACGTTTGAATTCAAAGAAGGCAAACGTGTCAAGCCTAACGGGTCTAAGTTGATTGGCGCATTTTACAGTAAAGAAGCATACTCCATCATACTGCTTAGCAGCACCCACGCCGCTCATCAGTTGATCACAGAGCATGCTCCTTTAATGGATCGCAAATCGATCGGGAAGTCACTTGTCTCCTTAGAGAAAGAGGAATACCTGGTTAAAGCATTTGTCTTATAAACTGCTTCCCAACGCGTAATACCGCATTTGCTCATTGTTTTCCTTTCTATGATCCGTTAATCAAACGGTTTATGCGGGGGATCAAACATTTCGTTTAATTTCAGGGCAATATCCAACATAACCCACAATGGGGCCGGCTCATCGAGGCGGCTGCACCATTGTGGGTCTTTTATTATTCCAGCCTCCCAAGCTTTCCTGAACAGTTCGTTCTTCCAATTGTCCATCGTCATGCTCCTTTCCTCATTGTGTCACCCCGTACAAATGCCTACATTCCATCTTATGAAAAAGGAGAGTGAAGTGTGCCGAATGTTGTCCGTTTTCGTTTATATTTAAACATCCATCATATCGAATGATGACCAAGGCATGCGGCATGTGGTATAATTTAGTTGTTTTGGAGAAACGGGATGAGATGTAGGAGGGTTATACGATGAACGCGAACGATTTCTCGAAGCTATGGTCGAAATTATCAAAGGATTATAAAGGCGTGATGGATGAAGCGCTTGCACCAAGTTTGACCGAAAGTCAGCTCATCGTGCTGGAGCGTGTCTCCGAATATGAGCGCGTGAAGCCCTCTGATTTACTTCAGCATCTTGCAACAACCCCGGCAGCGGTCACCACTCTGCTGGATCGTATGGAGAAGAACGCTCTTATTATACGTGAGCGTGATATGGGAGATCGCCGTATTGTCTGGGTTAGCTTGACACCGTTTGGGCAACAAGAAATGCGCCGAGGAATCCATATTCGCGAGTCGTATTGGAACGACATTTTGAATCGGATCTCGACGCATAACCAGCAACTGCTTATTTTATTGCTGAATAAGTTAACGAGTGGAGCTCCTCCAGGAGCTTCGTTGCAACCGTCTGGAACAGGCTCAAGAGGGCCAAATTCACAGTAAGATGGTTTATTTATGAGATGAAAGTAATGAGAATATATGAGTGCTATAAGTCCGTCCTTGCTACGCTACTTACGTCAATGCTTTAACGACAGCAGTATGAGGTCGGGATCTGAGATGTTTCATGGCGGAATTCAGCATCCGTTTCATGTCATCTCTTTGTTTTTTGCTCCAAGTCGAGGTTTGCTTCTCGTAAGCAACTGCTTTTAAAGGAACGATTTTGTAGGTCCTTTTTGATTTTGTACCTGCTCTGTATACCCACGTAGGATGGACCTCGGTATCCAGAATTTGAATAGTCCCGTCGGCTCCGCGTTTCTTTATGGTTAGCTGCAGCATGACACCAATATCTTTACCCTCTCCGCGCTGGTTAGATACAAAGTTACCCATTGAATACATAATGATACCATCGCGTTTATGTCCGTCTGCAGCGTGTACAGTTACGCGTTCATAGGGTTGAAGCACGTGTGGGTGTGAACCTAAAATAATATCTGCCCCCGCAGCCACCAGCTTGCGTGCCAGCTTGATTTGCTGTTGATTCGGATCGGGCTCGTACTCATTCCCAAAGTGAAGTGCAATTGCAATAACGTCCGCTCCTGCTTGACGGGCTAAACGGATGTCTTTGATGATCTTGTCTTCATCAATAAGAGCCACCATGTAGGGTTTATCCTTGGGCAGCGATATTCCATTCGTTCCGTAAGTGTAGGCAAGAATGCCAAGCTTGATCCCGTTTTTCTCGATAACGGTAGGCTGTTCGGACTCCCACTTCGAAGCAAAAGTACCCTTCGTAATGAATTGACGCTGTTTAAGTACCTCTAATGTCTTCAAGACTCCTCTTTCGGATCGATCGAGTGAATGGTTGTTAGCATTCGTGACGATATCAAATCCAGCGTAACGTAGTGCATCTGCTAACTCTGCCGGCGCATTAAATCTAGGATAACCAGTGTACTCTCGCTCACCGCCAAGCAGCGGTGTTTCCAGATTGGCCCATGCAAGATCAGCTTGTGTAATATAAGGCTTGACCAGATCGAAATAGCTGTTAAATGAATAGCCTCCGGTCTTTCGATTATAGTAAGCTGGAAATTGGGGACTGTGCATCATAATGTCTCCGACAGCTAATAACTTAAGCTGCTGATCGTGCTGGTTCGCTGATTCGGCACTTGGATAAGTTGAGGTAGATGACTTGTCGCCAGGGGCAGTTGGTGTCGGCAATTGCGCGGTATGGGATTGACTGTCGTTCCCTGACTCCTGCTGGATTGTGTGTGATCCATGCTCTGCTTGCTTTAGTGGACCAACATTCAATTGACACGCTGCAGTTAACATCAGCAGCATAGCAATAGAGACAAGGTACAGCCCTTGCCTCCATTGAGACGATTCCACGTGGCATCGGTCCTTTCGGTCGGGTCTACCATTAAGATAACGTATTTAATTTGGTGTTCATTAAGTCTACTACATCCCAGTTATTCCATGGATAAGTGGGAGGCGGTATAGATCTAAATGCCATTAACTCTTTAGTTGTGGGATGGCAGAAAGAAAGATATGTGGACCAAAGTGCGATTTGTTGGCCTGCTTTGTTAAGAGCTGCTCCGTATCTTTGATCCCCATACAAAGGACAGCCGATTGCCTGCATCTGAACACGGATCTGATGAGGTCTTCCGGTATGTAATTCCACAAGAACCAGAGACAGATTATCATGTTGGCCGATTACTTCATAGTCCAGTCGTGCCTCTTTGGCATCTGGAGTACCCGGGTTGGCAGTCCGTACTGTATTGGTGCGGCTGTCTTTAAGTAAATAATGTCGAAGCGAAGCGCGAGATTGTGCCGGCATTCCGTGAACGACAGCAATATAACGCTTGGCCAATTCCTGTTTCCGTACCGTATCGGAAAGGCGTGACGCTGCTTTGGATGTCTTGGCAAATACCATTGCGCCACCCACAGGGCGATCAAGTCGATGTACAAGCCCCAAGTAAACGTTCCCAGGCTTGTTGTAGCGTACTTTAAGATCATTCTTGAGCAGTGTAAGCATATCTTCATCATGCGTAGAATCAGCCTGTGACAGCACGTTCACAGGCTTCTCTACAACTAGGATATGATTGTCTTCGAACAGGATTGGAATCGTAGGCGCTGTCTCATATCCCATAAGATCTATGCCTCCCAGCGACCAAGTATACCGCACGGAAGGGCAAGCCCCGTTTCAGTAGTCGGCAGTCCAATCTCACCGCACGTTATCGTTCCGCCGTACTGTTTCTTCATAGTTAAATGAAGCATGTTTTCTAACACTGCAGGCGAGAGGCCTGTCGTATAAGAATTAATCAACATAAACAACGGATTGTCAGACATAATAGTCATGCACAATTCAAGGAACGGATAAAGACTTTGCTCAAGCTTCCAAGTCTCGCCGTTTGTCCCGCGTCCATAGGATGGTGGGTCCATAATGATTGCATCATACTTGCTGCCACGGCGCTGTTCTCGTTGTACAAACTTAAATACATCATCTGTAATATAACGCACAGGGCGGTCAGATAAGCCAGATAGCTGAACGTTCTCTTTCGCCCACTGTACCATACCTTTGGCAGCATCGACATGACATACTTCTGCACCAGCATAAGCACATGCAACAGAAGCACCGCCAGTATATCCAAACAAATTTAACACTTTCACAGGGCGCTTGGCTGCTGCAATCTTGTCCATCATCCAGGCCCAGTTCACTGCTTGTTCTGGAAACAGTCCAGTATGCTTAAAGCTTGTTGGACGGATATAAAATTGGAGATCACGGTATCTGATCGTCCAGCGGTCAGGTACAGGCTTCTTCATATCCCATTGTCCGCCGCCTGAGGAACTTCTGTGATAATGTCCATGAACGTTATGCCATCTCTTGGTTTCTTCCGCGATTGGCCATATAATTTGCGGATCAGGTCGACGCAATACAATATCTCCCCAACGTTCCAGCTTTTCTCCGCCACCAGTATCGATGACCTCATAGTCTTTCCAATCTTGAGCCATGTACATCACGATAATTCTACCTTCCTTATCTTCACAAAGTCGCTAACCGCTATTGTACTACAAAATGCGCTGCGAAGCTATGGAAGCAGCTCAAGAGAGTGCATGAAACGCAAGGGGCATGCAGGATCGTTGGTTATGCGTTAGCCGTCAACAAGTAAACTTGTAGCCGACGCCGCGTACGGTCAGAATAAAGCGGGGATTGGCGGGATCGGGTTCTATTTTCTTGCGTAAATTGCTGATATGTACCATTAACGTGCGGGTGTCACCAAAGCTCTCCGAGTTCCAAATCAGTTGATACAGCTGTTCCAGCTTAAACACTTTGTTAGGAGATTGCGCAAGGTGTGTCAACAAGTCAAACTCTTTGGAAGACAATGAGATGACACGTCCGTCAACCTTAACGGTGTGGCTGTTCAAATCAAGTTCCAGACCAGGATAGGAAATAATATCTCCTTCGGAAGCAGAGTTTTCTTGAATCAAACGGCGCCTTAATTGAGCCTTAACCCGGGCTACGAGCTGACTGGGACTAAATGGCTTCGTAATGTAATCGTCTCCACCAATCGTCAAGCCTAATATAATATCGACATCGTCACTTTTGCAGCTAATAAATATGATCGGCACAGTGGATGTTTTTCTTATCTGCTTGCATACTTCGATGCCGTCCAATGACTTTAACAGGATATCGAGAACAATTAGATCCGGCTTGACGGTCCTAGCTAATTCTAATGCAGCATGTCCGTTATCTGCTACATAGACTTTAAATCCTTCCCTTTTCAAATACAGTGAGATCAATTCCGTTATTTCAAGTTCATCATCCACAATCAATATTTTGTGTTCAGCCATATGAAGCTATCACCTCCACTATCATCCCCATTATAGCGAATGTTGGTAGAAGATGACAATGATAGGATTGGAAGATCTCGCCAAATGAATTGCGGTGATATACAATGAGAAAAAGCAGGAGGTGCAGAACGATTAGACGCATATCATTTCATATAATTGTAGCCCTAGTAGTGGTTACTATATTGCTAGTTCAACTCATCAGCGATGTATCTCAGCGCAAGCTTGCACCTCAATCCTTATTTGGCGTGATGGATCTTCGCTCCTGGGACTTTGCCAAAGACGGCTCAGTTTCATTAAAAGGCAAGTGGGAGTTTACATGGAAAGAACTAGTGCGGCCGGATCAATTCTCGAATCCAACGAGGGAGCGCCAATATGTGCAAGTACCCACGTCCTGGAATCAAATGATCTTAAACGATTGGCCATTAAGCGGAACAGGATATGCGACTTATCGGATACAGATTCTTAAAGACAAAGAAGCCGGGATGTTGGGAATCTGGCTGCCTGCCATATACACATCATACAAAGTATGGATTAATGGCCACCCCTTTGTCAGTGAAGGGAAAGTGGGGGATGAACCGGAAAAAGCAGTCCCCGGCATGAAACAGCGTCTTGCTATGATGGTGTTTGATGATGAAATATTGGATATTGTTATACAGGTCTCTAATTATTCCTATGTCAAAGGCGGGATGTGGCAAGCACCCGAAATCGGATCAACCGAGCAGATGATTCGCAAAAGTAAAATGGAAACCGTAAGAGATGCGGTCCTCTTCGGATGTCTCTTTATTGTTGGCCTTTATCATCTGGGTATGTTCCTAGAAAGAAGGCAAGATGTATTCACTTTCCATTTTGGACTGCTATGTGTTGCGATCTCACTTCGTATCTTAGCGGTCGGGGATATGCTGTTGTATAACTGGTTTCCATGGATCCCTTGGGACAGCGTGGTAAGGCTTGATTACTGCTTGACGATATGCGCCGTAATGTGCGGTGTTAGTTACGTCAAGACATTGTTTATAAAAGAGTCTCATCGAACGTTGTACCGCTTTATTTTGATTGTGGGCATGGTGCTATTCGGTTTAACACTTGCGTTATCGACGATCGTGTTTACGTCTTGGATGCTTCTCTATCAGGTCTACATTGTCATTGCGATGTTGTTTATGTTGTCTGTTACGATTAAGGCTGTACTGAGACAACGTCTAGGTGCAACGATAGCTTTAATCGGGTTTACCGTGTTCTGTGTGCTCATAATTAATGATTTGCTTTACTATCAGGAACTTGCTCCAATAAGGGATTTGTCTCCTATCGGACTTGTCATTTGTGTATTTATGCAATCGCTGATGATATCGATGCGCTATTCTAATGCTATGGAGGAAGTGGAGTCCGTGTCCAGTGAGCTGCGTGAACTAAATACGGGTCTAGAACAGAGGATTCAAGTCCGCACAGGGGAATTGCTCCATATGAATGAGAATCTGGAACAGAAAAATAAAGAACTGGAGCGAATGGAAAATTCACGCAGGCACTTGCTGACCAATATATCGCACGATCTTAGAACACCGATGACATTGATTCGCGGCTACTTAGAAGCGCTTCATGACGACGTTATTAATGAACCTGCTGAGCAAAAAAAATATGTCAAGCTAATGCTCAACAAAATTAATAGTTTGAATCATCTCATCGGCGATTTGTTCGAACTGTCTAAGCTGGAAGCGAGGGAAGTACAGGTTACGATGGAGGATATGCTGCTAGAGCATTTTATTTCACACATTGAAGAACATTACGAGTTGGAATTACGTAGACGTGGTTTCTTATTTGCCTGTTATAACTTAACCTATCGGGATGCACCGCCGGTAAGCTTACATTTGCGTATAGATATCGATCGGATGACTCAGGTGTTTGACAACCTTATTTATAATGCAGTCAAATTTACACCTGCCGGCGGCACAATTAGTATCCGGGTTCAATATGTTGCGTACAAATCGTGCATTCACTTGGAAGTTACCGATACGGGTATCGGAGTGGACTCAGAAGATTTACCTTACATCTTTGATCGCTTCTACAAAAAGGACAAATCAAGAAATTCATCTTCTGGAGGCAGCGGTCTGGGACTTTCTATTGCGAAAGAAATTGTAGAACTGCATCATGGATCGATCTGGGCTACAAGTATGCAGGGACAGGGATGCACGTTTCATATTGAACTGCCTGCGCGATTGCAGTAGCAATCTGAGGTTGTCCAAAAGATGTTTGTTTGTATTATTTTAACTCGGAATGCTTCATGACATGCTGCATCATACTTAACGTTTGCTCACGTGAATGTTCGTCCATCGATTGCCACATTTGAAGAAGTCGCTGTGTTTCAACAGGCTGTTTATCCTGATTATCCGCATTCACCAAATAATCAATGGATACGTCAAAAAGAACTGCTAGTTTACGAATTGTATCGTAAACAGGCTGACGACTGTTGATCTCGTAATGACTGTATGCGGAACGTGTAACTCCGATATGCCGGGCGACTTCTTCTTGAGACAATTTACGAGACATCCGCAGTCTGCGTAAGCGCTCTCCAATTGTCATTCACTTTACTCCTTTTTTGTTCATGATAATGCTGCAGTAGGAATAGGGCACTATTTGTAATGTATGATACAATATGTATCGTGTCAAGAAAATTATTTTTACTGTGTGCAGAAATAAGGCCTTAATCAGATGAGGTGCAATATTTACCATATTATAAAGACCTCGACTTGGTAATCAGGTGTGACCCAATACAAAAACGGCGTATCTTCCAAAAGAAGATACGCCGAATGTTTGCAAAATAATTTGTACAGTGGTTAAATAAGAGTTGTGTTCATGTATATAGGTTAGCTAAGTAGCATGCTGGGCTATATACGTTCGTAATTTACATTGTGCCTTATCCAACTGCCGAATCAACCTCGATGCGGTCGTGCAGTATACAACCTGATCATGTGTGTACTAGTAGAGCGAGAGGGCTAGTGTGTCGTTTTCTCTGCGAGAATGAAGTATCGCTTCTGACCCTACGATCTCGATACTGATTAATGTCTCCAGGCAAGTCTTAATGGCTCTTTTACCAGAATTGAGCTTCCGATTAAGTGCGTCTTTAAGTAGTGAAAATGTATTTTTGTGGGACACGGTTGTACAGAATACAGGTATTTTACGATCTTGGAAATCAATATATACAGTTTTCATTCATATCGGCCTCCTGTTTCATTCTATTTCTCTTGTTATTATCTTAAGGGGTGAACATTAAATTCACCTTAAAAACTGGCTACAATGTTGTTACAAAACGGCTTTTTTTGAAAAATAATTCGTCATTTTCATAGAGAAAAGGTATTGCTAATAGAAGAAAACGGCTGCTTCCTAGATGATTATGATTCATCTTGGAGCAGCCGTTTTATACGTTGGTATAGTGGACTAGCTCAATTGAACGTCTGCCCACATTTCCTCATCGTTTACCTGGAGCTGAATCTGTGAACGGAAGACACGCTGCCCATGTGTGTTATAAACATATTGTTCTAATGCTTCCAGCATATTAGTCTCGACAATATATTGCTGTCTGCCCTGCACCCATACTTGAGCAGAGAATCCATGTTCTTCATCCCAACACAGTTCAACCTCGATATCAGAAGGCTGAACTTGTCTACGCATCGCCATATTGAGGCAGATTGCATTCACAATTTCATCCATCGTCAAGGTTAAATTCATTAGTTCCACCGTCCGTCATTAGATGCTGGCTTACGGCGCTCACGCCACTTGCGAACAAACATCGAGATGACCATAACTAACACGATCAAAGCGATTACGTTCAGCATTAAGCCTAGAATTTCCCCCATCATTCCCATGTTGCCGAATAGCCCGCCAAATAGAAGCCCAGCAAGACCACCAATCATCAAGCCTTTCATTAAGCTTCCACCACTAAAGAAACCCCGTTTAGCTGTTGTTCCCGTATTTGTGTTTTTATTGGTCGAGTTGTTTACATTCGACTTGTTGTTGGTGGAATTGGAAGTACCTGAGTTGGATTTGCTCGTAGACGGATTATATTTCTTGACTCCTGAGCTGAATCCTCCTCGTTTAGCATCTACAACTCCTGGTGCTGTTACAGCGAACAGAAGTGCGACTACCAAAAAGACCGACATCCATTTGCGCATGATTTGCCTCCTCTAGAAGAATGGTTACCGTTTCGACATGCTTTACGTTTTCAACACACAAATGGTTTCAAAAAGATGATGGGATTTGTTACAATAGTCATAGACGGTAACTGCCAAGGAGGGAAGCACCATGTATGCAGATGGCTATATTCAATATTTGGTGGAATTCCACGTCACACGTGACTGGTTTGAATGCCATGAGATTATGGAAGAGATGTGGAAGCAGGAAACAGATGCTGATCTCCAGCAGACTTGGCTCGTGCTCATACGTTTGGCGGTGGGGTTATATCATGAACGACGAGGGAACTTGCCGGGCGCAGAGAAGATGTATCGTCAAGTTGAGGATAGTATACGGTCGATTGATTGGAAAGGTCTTGGCATAGAGGGGGATAAGTTAACATATATGGTGGGTCAGCGATTGAAGAAAACGGAACACCTTATGATGTCCTCAGAACGTGTCCGCTCTGATCGTGTATTTGAGACGATGAACTTGCCTATTGATGATCCCCATTTGTTGAAGCAGTGCCAGATTTATTGCAATAAGCACGGCTTAGGCTGGAATCTAGCAGACACGGACTTTACGGACGAACTGATCCATCGTCATCGTCTTCGGGATCGTTCCGATGTTATAGCAGCAAGACAGGCTGCGCTTAATCGAAGACTTCCTAACTGCTAACCTACAAGTGGGAAGTGGCTGCAAGAATATCAAATAACCGCAGAGTTCATTCACTCACTCTGCGGTCTTAGGACTCATATATAAGATGTTATTCGTCTTCACTAGTTGCTTCTAGCATTGTAACCACCCAGCGGCACCATTTAATCTGAGCTTCCGCTAATGTGATAGCGCGATTCAGTAAGATATAATCGCCGAAATGCAAGGAGCGAGCATGACGCTCGTTCTCAGGGATACGAGAAAGCAGTTTCTCATAATAAGCAATCTTAGTGTCTAGCTGTTTGAGTCGCGTTAAGAACAAAGGGATGGCAATGTTACGATCAGTCATCCATATACATTGTGCCTTCAGACTAAGCTCGTCCCGCGTCGCAGCATCTGCTGGCGCCTCCCCGAGCCAATTCATCACGGCCTTAGTTCCACTCTCAGTAATGGAATATACTTTCTTGTCTGGTTTATCTCTTTGTTCAATGCGTACGAATTGGACGAAGCCTTCGCGCTCAAGCTTGGCAAGAAGCGGATAGATCTGGCTATGCTTGGCCTGCCAGAAAGGCTGAATCCGCAGCATTAAATCATAACCGGAGCAAGACTCCCGGGCCAGTAGTCCAAGCAGTCCATACGATAAAGTGTTTAACATAAATGAATCCCCCCAATTCAACTGTTGGTGCCACTAAAGTTCCCCTGCTAGATAAACAAACATAATATTCATTTTGATTATATGAAAAAAATTACATAAATTCAATGGGTGATTGCTAAAATAGTCTAGATAAGGGTAAAGTGTCTTGCGCTGCCAACGAGGAAGGTTGTATCATGTGATGAGACTTTATTGTACAACATGATGGGGGATAATGATATGATTTCATCCATATCTGATGAGAATGCAGTTAGACAGGATATACCTGTTATTATATTAGCTGGGTTTCTAGGAAGCGGCAAGACGACATTGCTCCAACAGCTTCTGGCTTGGAGCTTGGAAGCTGGACTCACCCCGGCCGTTATTATGAACGAAGTTGGCGATGTCAATTTGGATGGCCAATTGCTGCCAGAACAGGTTCCGATGGAGGAACTGTTAAGCGGATGTATATGCTGCTCTATTCGGGGAGACTTTGGCGTCAAACTGCACGAATTGGTGTCCGAGCAGGCTCCAGATGTTATATATGTAGAGTGTACAGGCATCGCAGAACCGATGGAGCTTGTGGACACATTAACTGAGGTATCGTTATATGCTCCAGTACAATTGACACAGATTGTTACGCTGGCAGATACCGTCCAATTAGCCGATCAAGTATTTCCCCCGTCCGATGCGACGCGAGCCCCATCTAAGAAATTGGAGCGTCTTCTGCGTGAACAGGTGCGTGCAGCTAACGTGCTTGTGTTGAATAAATGTGATCTGCTGTCCGATGAAGAGGCAAATCGTGTCGAAAGCCATGTGTGTGCTTGGAATGAAACTGCCGTTAGGGTGCGAACAAGCAAGGCGATTGTGCCGCGATCAGTGTGGGAGCATGGCTTACTGACATCGCAGCAGCTAAGCAGCGACTTTATGTCAACACGTGTATCACAGGTGTCTTCCGACGAACGCAACGTTTGTACGTGCAACATGCATAAGGACGATGAACAGTATCATTCTGCTATTAGGAAAGAAGCGAGTCCCGAGCATACGTGCTCAATCCATCGTTCTCGTCAATCTTCCCATGCTCATGTGACTGTGTGGACGCACCCAATCGATAAGCCGCTCGACAGTGAACGATTCGAGCAATGGCTGATGGACCTTCCACAAGAAGTGTACCGTGCCAAAGGAATTGTAAGTTTCACCGATACATCTAAACGCTACATGTTCCAATATGCGTATCGTGCTACCGAGTTTATTCCGATTATGCCACAAGGCCAAGTGGATGATGTTATTGTGCTAATTGGGGAACAGATGAATGCGGATCAACTATACAAGCGACTGTCAGCTTGTATGGATGAAGTCTAATTAGTGAGCTGTTTGTGAGGTGTTAATAAGCCGTCCAGAGCTGAGCTTCTTTAGAAGTTTAGTTCTGGACGGCTTTTACATTTGCAGAGCTTAATGAGCCTGTAGGCACTGTTATAGGTGAGGTTTCACAACAATAACGGGATGGACGCAAGTGGGGAGGTTGGGTGTAGAATGTTGGGGGAACCGTGGAACTTAATGAGGGTAGAGTCGCTATCTTCTTCTGGATAAAATGGTTATAATTACAATTATAGCACACATAAAAAAGGAGTTGCGTTCAACTCCTTTTTTATGTGTACACGACAGTAATTATCTAGTTGCTGAAGGAGAAGGAGGGATATCTGTTGACGCACCGTTAGAAGACTTCTTCTCTTCCAAATAACGATATCCATCAGCGATCCATTCTAAAGCACCCGTCTCGGGATGAATCAGCATGCCATGTACTGGAATGTCAGAAGGTAGAAGCGGGTGGTTGCGTAAGATACGCACACTGTTCAGCACTCCTTCATGCACGTTATCGAATCCACGCAGCCAATGATGAAGCTTAATGCCAGAGTTTGTCAATGTATCCAGGACAACATCATCAACTCCGCGTTCCTTTGCTTGATCGATAATATGCTGCGAGTTCAAACCCGTCATGCCGCACTCATAATGGCCGACAACCATAACCTCGTTGGCCTCCAACTCGTAGATCGCTACTAAAACGCTGCGCACGACACTACCAAAAGGCTGAGATATAATTGCCCCAGCATTTTTTATGATTTTGGCATCCCCATTTCGCAAATTCATCGCTTTAGGAAGAAGCTCCACAAGTCTTGTATCCATACATGTAAAGATAACCATCTTTTTGTCGGGAAACTTGTTCGTTAAATATTGCTCGTACTCGCGGTTACTGACAAACTGTTCGTTATATTCTAAGATTTCAAACATGTTGGACATTGATTTCCCTCCTACGCATTAATTAACTAAGTATGACGTTTGTCTATACAAGCCACATGCACCGAATAAATTTGCTGATTGCTCGACAATTTATAGTATCCGCTTCCTTGCGTATATAATCGCATCTGTTCTTCAAAGAAGACCGTTTGATGTCGATCAATGACGATAGGGAAGGGTGCATTGGTCAGAATCGAAACGTCAAATGCTGACGGTTCAGATACCAGCCATAGACTTGGCACGCCGTTTACGGCACAGCCGCAACCATCAGTATCATAAATGAGCTTTAATATTCCTGTTCCGTTCAACTGCTGCTCAATCGCTTCGATAGCGGCTTCCGTCAGCTGTAGATCGATGTTCATACAAGAGTTCAGCTCCTTTATGCAATAGCAATGAAAATTTCATGTGCTTTTGAAAGTTGATTATAAGCCTTACACAGCGTATCATCAAGAGGCAGGTTCAATTTGATACCGAGGTGATCGAAGCATGAGTACAACACAATCAGAGACAATTCAAAAGTTTCGAGATATCGTGACGAAGTTGAAGTCTTACGAAGAAGCGATAGGTCTGATGTATTGGGACTTGCGTACAGGCGCTCCACGCAAAGGTGCGCAGATGCGTTCGGAGACGATTGGAATGTTGTCTACCGATATGTTTAAGCTGGGCATTTCCGAGGAGATGGGACTGTGCTTGGATGCTTTGGAAGCGGATCTAGAGCAGTTGGATGCGACTACACGTAAGCTCGTAATAGAGGCAAGAAAGGAATACAACCGCAACAAGCTCATTCCTCCACAGCTTTATCAAGAATACATCGTGTTAACCTCCAATGCGGAGACCGTGTGGGAAGAAGCAAAGGCCAATCAAGATTTTGAAATGTTTAAACCTTACATAAGAGACATCGTAAAGATGAATCAGAAGTTTATTGACTACTGGGGTGCGAAAGAGACGCGGTATGATACGCTGCTTGATATGTACGAGCCGGGAATGACGGTAGCTAAGCTGGATGCGATCTTCAGCAAGCTCCGCGATCAGCTGGTTCCATTGGTACAGGCAGTCCAGCATTCAGACAATAAGCCGGAGCACGGTTTCCTAGATCAATCTTTTGACATAGAAGGTCAGAAACAATTCAGTAACTTTATTCTAAAGCAAATCGGCTTCAACTTTGATGCAGGCCGTCTTGACGAGAGTGTCCATCCATTTGCGACAGGACTCAATCCGGGTGATGTTCGGATTACAACCAATTACTTACCAAATGACGTAGCAAGTGCTGTATTCAGTTCGCTGCATGAAGGTGGACATGCTCTGTATGAGCAAAATATCCGTGAGGATCTGGCGCGCACGCCTCTCTGCACGGGTACCTCGATGGGGATTCATGAGTCACAATCCCGTTTTTGGGAAAATTTAATAGGACGCAGCAGTCTGTTCTGGTCGCGCTACTTTGCAGATCTGCAAAAAGTATTTCCAGAGCAGCTTGGTGCTGTGGAAGTTGAGCAGTTCTATCGGGCAATCAATCGTATCGAACCGTCACTTATTCGCATTGAAGCCGATGAAGTAACTTATAACCTTCATATTATTATCCGCTACGAAATTGAGAAGATGCTGTTTAATGACAATCTGTCCGTAGACGATCTGCCTGACGTGTGGAATGAGAAATATGAAAGCTACCTGGGAGTGAAACCTTCTCACAATGGCGAGGGTGTGCTGCAGGATGTGCATTGGTCCAGCGGTGGTTTTGGATATTTCCCTTCTTATTCACTCGGAAACATGTATGGAGCGCAAATGATGAACAAGCTCCGTCAGGTCATGCCTGATGTGGACGAACGCATTGCTAGGGGAGACCTGCTGCCGATCAAAGAGTGGTTATCAGAGCATGTCTATCAGTATGGAAAATTGCTGACACCATCTGAAATCATTGAACGTATGACAGGTGAAGCGTTAAATCCACAATATCTGGTTGACTATCTTACTGCAAAGACGAAGGATGTATATGGTTTTTAAACGATATGACATCGTTTGACAAAGCAGTCTAGGTTGTTGCTTGTGCGGCACGATTTATATTTATAGCAGTTATAATAAGACTCTGCCTGTCGGATATCAAAGCCGATAAGCAGGGTCTTATTATATTGATGAGCTTAGGGTTTGGCCAAGTCTATCATTTTGATGGTTTACTTTTATAAAAGAAGTTAGGGGAATTCCAGGTGTTGTCATAGCTTTGATGAAAAATGGAAGTTGCAGCCGGAGACATGGGAGGGATAAGCCAAGTCCAGTCCCCAGTTATCGTTCGTCCTTCTGTTTGTTCTCGCTGCTCGAACTGCTTGAACTGGCGAGCAGCAGTATGATGATCAACGATACTTACACCTGCTTGCCTATAAGAATGAAGAACTGCTGCATTTAATTCAACTAGCGCTCGATCTTTCCACAAATTGATGTTGGAATGGGTGGAAAAGCCCATGTATTCAGCAACAACCGGCAGCAAATTATAACGTTCTTCATCTGCCAGATTGCGGGCGCCAATCTCGGTTCCCATATACCAGCCATTAAATGGCGCGGTATCATACCATAATCCACCCATCTCCAACCTCATGTTTGATACGATTGGTACAGCGTACCATTTCCAATTAAACGCACTGAACCATGCATATTCAGGGTGGGTAAGCGGAACTTCAAGTACATCTGGTTCTGGAATGTTTCTCCATACTGGTTCATCTTGCCCCCATTGGATGACAAGCGGCAGCAGATCAAAGGCACCGCCTTGGCCTCGCCAGCCCAATCGTTGGCACTGTGCTGTCAGTTCAACAGAAATAGGATCTCCGATCACACTATCAGCAGTCTTGTATCCAGCATAACGAATAAGCTGATCATTACAAATCTGCCAGCCATCCTCATGATCTTGATGGGATTTAAAGACAGTTATCGTGGGCCGAATTTGGCCACTATTAGTCGCATAACGGATATGTTCAAGCAGGGCATCAAAGTATTCGTCTGCTGTAGCCGCATGTCGCTGATCTATCACATGCAGCGTGTTCCAAAATAGCCTGCCGATACAACGATTGCTGTTGCGCCACGCCATTTTCGCCCCATGAATAAGTTCTTCGCTAGTATGTTCATACGTTCCAGTCTCGGCTATACGGGTTCGAATATCGGCCAGTCGGTGTTCCGTATATTCATCGGCAAGTTGCAATTCCGAATGACATGTTCGAATAAACAGTTCAGCTTGTCTATATAGAGAGGCTGTTTCATTTGGTATTAAAGTCATTAGGTTCCCCTCCCTGCGACAGATAAAATCATAATGACAGATTAACATAAAGTAGTGATTCCAAAACATCAGAAATGACACAAATTAATGACAGGTTGACGTGTTGTACACTGCATGTTACTATACCCATGGGGGTATAAATTACACGCTCAATAATACCCCATAGGGTATTTTATAAAATAACAATGATGTGAAGAGAGGCCAGGTGCTGCACATGTCACAGATGAAGAAAACAACAACTCAAGATGAGCCGGTTGTACAAACGAAAAATTCAAATGAGCAAGGACGTACTATAGTAATTGTTGGAGGAGTAGCAGGGGGAGCTTCTGCCGCAGCAAGGCTCCGCCGAATGAATGAGACCGATCATATTATTATGATTGAGCGCGGCGAGCATATTTCATTTGCCAACTGCGGATTGCCATATTACATTGGCGGTTCCATAACAGACCGCAACAAGCTATTGGTACAAACGGTAAAAGGTCTTTCTGATCGCTATGCAATTGAAGTGCGCATCTGGAGCGAGGCCGTTTCCATTGATCGAGAGCGTCAAATTTTAAGCATAAAAAATGTTCAGGACGGAACGGCATATGAACAGCCTTATGATATTTTAGTATTATCACCTGGTTCAAAGCCAATACGTCCTAATTTCCCAGGCATTGATGAAGCAGACAACATATTTACGCTCCGGAATATCCCAGATACGGATTTGATAAAGTCACATGTCGATCAGCACGGCACACGGAAGGCAGTCGTAATTGGCGGCGGATTTATTGGTGTGGAAATGGCAGAAAATTTACGAGAACGCGGCATACAAGTGACATTAGTTGAGAAATCGGAACAGGTTATGAATCCGCTGGATCAAGAAATGGCAGCGATAGTGCACCAGCATATGCGAGATCACGGTGTAGAACTGCTGCTTGGCCAAGGGGTACAGGCTTTTGAACAGCAAGGGCATGTTGTTGTGTTGGATAGTGGACTCAAATTGGATACGGACATGACAATACTAGCCATTGGCGTTCAACCTGAGAATCAGCTTGCTGTTACGGCGGGATTGGATACGGGGGTAAGAGGCGCGATCCGTGTGAATGAGCAGCTCCAAACAAGTGATCCTCATATTTATGCGGTTGGTGATGTCATTGAAGTGAAGGATGCGGTTAATGGGCAGCCAACATACGTGCCGCTTGCATGGGGAGCAAACCGTCAAGGTCGTCTCATTGGAGATATTTTAAATGGAAGATCTGTCAGCTACAAAGGCGCATACGGTACGGCGATTGCGAAAGTATTTCAACTAACTGCTGCATCCACAGGCAATAATGAAAAAGTATTGCAGCGATCTGAAATAGCCTATCGTGTTGTGCATACACACCCATTGTCACATGCAGGCTATTACCCTGGGGCAGCCTCTATGTCATTAAAGCTCTTATTTTCTCCTGAGGATGGTCGCATATTGGGTGCGCAAGGTGTCGGCATGGCGGGGGTGGACAAGCGGATTGATGTGATCGCGACGGCAATGCGCGGCGGACTTAGCGTATACGATTTGTCAGACCTTGAACTTAGCTATGCACCGCCTTACTCCTCGGCGAAGGACCCTGTTAATATGTTAGGCTACATCGCCTCCAATATGATGGATGACTTGGTGGATACAGTCCAGTGGAATGAAGTGGATGCCTTAATCAGTCAAGGTGCTACTGTGATAGATGTGCGTGAGCCTATTGAAGTTCAGGCTGGACATATAGAGGGAACGATCAACATCCCGCTTCATCAATTACGAGCACAAGCGGAGAAGCTTCCCAAGAATGAAACTGTTTATGTGTCATGTCAGGTTGGCTTGCGCGGGTATGTTGCTGCACGTATGCTGTCACAACAGGGCATCCAGGTCCGAAACATCGATGGCGGATATAAAACGTATGCAACGATGGTTAAGGAACGGATCAGCCGTGCGTCGGGTGGAGGAACTTCAGGACAGGCAGCCTCGTCAGGTGAACCCGACAATGATCAGGGAGAGAGGCGCGCTGAACATACGGAGAAAATAGCCCCGTCAGATCCTAATCAACTGACTGCACACAAAGTAGTGGATGCGCGGGGACTTCAATGCCCAGGTCCCATTATGCAGCTGTATCAGGCCGTGCAAAGTCTGGAGGCAGGTCAGGTCGTGCATATAATGGCAACCGATCCTGGCTTTCGTTTGGATGCTCAGAAGTGGAGCGAAAAGACCGGGAATACACTACTGCACGCTGAGATGAAGGATGGTCAAGTTCATGTTTATATTCAAAAGGGAGCTCATGCTGCTTCACTGATGGAGCCCCCAGCAGCTGGCAGCTGCAATGCTAGTTCCAAGCTGCCTGCCGAAGTTGCATCGAACCAGCGGTCCGCTGATTCGGCTACGATGGTTGTATTCAGCGGAGAGTTGGACAAAGCGATCGCATCGTTTATTATAGCTTCAGGGGCAGCTGCTATGGGCAAGAAAGTGACGATGTTCTTCACATTCTGGGGCTTATCCATTCTAAAGAGGTCTGACGCGCCGCGGACAGATAAGGATACTTTCGGCAAAATGTTTAGTATGATGCTGCCTGGCAGCGCTAAGCAATTGCCATTATCGAAGATGAACTTTGGCGGCATTGGACCGAAAATGATTGAAACGATGATGGCACGTAAAAATGTCGACAGTCTGGAAACGTTAATGAACAATGCGATGGAGGCGGGTGTCAAGTTTGTCGCTTGTACCATGAGTATGGAGTTGATGGGTTTCACAGCCGATGAATTGCTGCCGGGTGTGCAGCTAGGTGGGGTAGCTACTTATTTAAGCGATGCGGACGATTCGGGCTTAAACTTATTTATATGAACCTCAATCCTAAGGTAAGTGGATGTTGATTGGTAAATGATAGGAACAAGAAAGTGATCAATATTAAATTTATTTTAATCAAAATGGAGTTCATACGATGGAATATAATGATGCTGTAAAAAACAGACTTAAGCGGGTAGAAGGACAAATTCGAGGCATTTTAAATATGATTGAGAAGGGGGAAGACTGCCGTAGTATTGTAACACAGCTTTCGGCGGTACGGACAGCGGTTGATCGTACGATAGGGGTCGTTATCGGCGAGAATCTCGCACATTGTATTCGGGAACAAGTTGAGGCAGGGCAAGATCCGGATGAGGTCATTCAGGAAGCAGTCGAATTAATCGTAAAGAGTCGATAGTGTGCCCAAAAAGGGTAATGTGATGTGAAGGCTGCTCATCACTTCAATAGGTGTAAAAAGAAGCTCCCGTGTATGACACGAGAGCTTCTTTTGTGTGTTCATCTGCGTTGTGCATCTTGAGCTGGCGCTGCAAGCTCTATTAACCAATAGGCGATTATCCGCATACGATGCACTAAGAACGACTTGCAACGAAACGGGAGTTGCAGGTGCAATGAAAGGAAGGGGTTCAGAATGCGGGCTTATAAAAGGGCAGGAAACGCTGTAGTTGTTGTTGTCCTGATCATGTCGGTTGTACTGAGCGCATGCAGCAGCAGCTCGGGAGCACGAGAGAAAGTTCGGCTGGGCGAAGTGGCAAGAACTATTTTTTATGCTCCGCAATACGTTGCGCTTTCTCAAGGCTTTTTTGCAGATGAAGGTCTGGATGTCGAACTGCAGACAACTGCGGGTGGCGACAAGACGATGACGGCACTTTTATCGGGTGTTATCGACGTTGCTTTGGTTGGTTCAGAGACATCAATCTATGTCTACCAGCAAGGGGCGGATGATCCCGTAATCAACTTCGCACAACTAACCGCGACGGACGGTACTTTTCTGATGGCAAGAAACAAGCAGGATACTTTTGAGTGGAACGATCTGAAAGGCAAGGCATTTCTAGGACAGCGAAAAGGCGGTATGCCGCAAATGGCAGGCGAATTTACGCTGCGGAAGCATCACATTAATCCTCATGAGGATCTGGAATTGATCCAAAACATTGATTTTGCAAATATTGCGTCTGCATATGCTTCTGGAACAGGAGAATATGTACAGCTTTTTGAACCGCAGGCGTCGATCTTTGAACAAGAAGGAAAAGGACATGTGGTGGCTTCGTTCGGGGTGGAAAGCGGAAAACTGCCCTATACCGCTTATATGTCAAAAGGAAGTTTTCTGAAGAAACATCCAAGCACAGCACAAAAATTTACGAACGCGCTCTATAAAGCACAGCTTTGGGTTGCTGACAATAGTACCGAGCGAATTGCTGAAGCCATTCTTCCTTACTTCAAAGACGCGGATCGTAACATTGTAATTCGTGCCGTGCAGCGGTATAAAGAGCAAGGTTCTTATGCATCCGATCCTTCTTTTGACCAAGAAGAGTGGAGCAACTTATTAGATGTACTGCGGACAGCAGGCGAGTTAAAGCAAGATGTCGCAATTGATAAGCTCGTGGACAATCAATACGCAGAGCATGCGCAGACTAACGTGAAATGAGAAGTGAGTGGATGATGAAGAAAGGAGGCGGTCTCCGTGCTTCCGACGGTCGAACTGCGTAATGTAACGCATGTATATGTCAATGAGAGAGAAGCTAAGCTCGCTGTCGAGCAGCTTTCAATCTCGATCGCGCCCGGCGAATTTGTCTCTCTTGTTGGACCGAGCGGATGCGGGAAGACGACACTGTTGTCGATTATAGCAGGACTTGTTAATCCGACAGAGGGCGATGTGTTAATTAATGGCGATCGCATAAAAGGAACGACACCTTATATAGGCTATATGCTGCAGCAGGATTATTTGTTTCCTTGGCGGACGATTATGGACAATGCATGCATAGGTCTAGAGTTAACAAAGCAGTTAAATGAAGTGACGAAGGAACGTGTACTTAATCTGCTTGACGGTATGGGGTTAGGCGGAACCGAGAAGTTGTACCCCCATCAATTGTCTGGCGGAATGAGACAACGAGTAGCGTTGGTACGGACCCTGGCGACGGAACCAGAGCTGCTGCTGCTAGATGAGCCGTTCTCAGCGCTTGACTATCAGACTAAGTTGCAGCTGGAAGATCTGATTGTGGAAACACTCAAGGCGCGTGAGAAAACGGCAGTGTTGGTGACACATGACCTGTCAGAAGCAATCGCAGTCAGTGACCGCGTCATCGTCTTGAACCGTGACCCTGGCAGTATGAGACGTTCGTTTCAAGTGCCAGAACCTATTCGGTCTGCACAGCCTTTCTATGCTAGAGAACAGCATGGATTCAATGATTTGTTCCACGAGGTATGGAAAGAATTAGAGGCATCAGATCGCAAGGTCAGGGGGAGAAACAATGCCTAACAATCGTGTGCCAGGCGCTCCATTTCGCTCCTCTTCGCTTGTGATGAAGACATATGATGATTTTCGTAAGCAACAGCGCAAGTTTAAACTTCAAGTATCGGCAACACAACTGCTTATCCTCGTTGTTTTTATTGCTCTATGGGAAATAGCAGGGCGACTAAAATGGATTGATCCTCTGCTCTTCAGCTTCCCTAGCAAAGTAGGATATCAGATCTGGAAAGATATGATTGACGGTAGCCTATGGCCCCATCTTGGTATGACGGTTGGCGAGACCATCGTTGGTTTTTTGCTGGGCACCGTGCTTGGAACGCTTCTTGCTATTGTTATATGGTGGTCCCGATTTCTTGCAAAAGTGCTTGATCCCTATATGGTTGTGTTTAACAGTATGCCCAAAGTAGCGCTTGGACCGTTGTTTATTGTTGGTTTTGGTCCTGGATTTACTGCTATTGTCGTGACCACACTATCTATCACGGTGATGATTACTACAATTGTTGTATATAACGCTTTCCGTGAAGTTGATCCAAATTATGTAAAGGTTGTTCAAGTATTTGGTGGCAGAAGAGACGTTATTTTTATGAAGGTCATTTTACCTGCGTCGTACCCCGCGATCGTTTCTACGCTAAAGGTCAACGTTGGTTTATCTTGGGTAGGTGTCATCGTTGGTGAATTTCTCGTATCCAAGGTTGGTCTTGGCTACTTAATTATATATGGTTTTCAAGTGTTTAATTTTACATTGGTGTTAGCTTCGCTTGTCCTCATAGCGATAGTGGCGACCTTTATGTATCAGATTGTGGATTATCTGGAACGTCGATGGCTGCAAAAGTAACTTTTGATAGCTGCCCTGCATCCATTTTTATGGAGCTGCGGGGCCTTCGTGCGCTGCCGATTCCAATTATTCGATTCCTGTTATAAAATGTTTAGGTGAGTGTTATTCGCAGTGGAGAACTTAGTACATGAAGGACGTGATCGCACATGTTGGACAACTTATCGATAAGAGACGCACAAAGGGACGATCTGGATGCGATTGTACATATTTATAATTCGACGGTATGGAGTCGATTAGTTACGGCTGATACTAGCCCTGTAACGGTACAGAGCCGCGAAGGGTGGTTCCAGGAGCATACACCAGACTTCAGACCACTGTGGGTTGTGGAACAGGACGGAGAAATATGTGCATGGTTCAGCTTTCAATCTTTCTATGGAAGACCAGCCTACAATGCGACGGCAGAAGTGAGCATTTATATTGACGAGCGCTACCGAGGACATGGTCTTGGCAAATATTTGTTGGAACGTGCGATGGAGGCCTGCCCTGAACTTGGAATCCGATCCCTGTTAGGTTTTATTTTTGGCCATAACGAGCCCAGCCTGGCCTTGTTTCAACGTTACGGTTTTGAGCAGTGGGCTTGCCTGCCCAAAGTAGCGGAGCTTGACGGGATTGAAAGAGATTTGATTATTGTAGGAAAAAGAGTCGGATAATCTTCAAGGAAGCTTAACAACTATCGCGAGGAAACTGATGATTGGACATGTTATAATAGCGACATCTTGTTAAGAAATAATAAGGGAATAATGATAACTGAGCCTATTTGCGAAGGGCAGCATCATGGAGGAGTCAGCAGGATGAAGTTGCAGGTAAACCGAATTGAAATGTTTGAATTGATTCAAAGATCATGGGGTGCCTTTTTTCATAAGTATGAGATGGCGTTGAATGAGCTCCAAAGTGATTTTCAAATTATTGACCTAGAGTGGAAAACCAAGTTCGGTTATTCGCCGATTGAGCATATGAAGGCACGTGTAAAAAATCCGTTGTCGCTTCTTAAGAAAATAGAGAAGAAGAACATACCGTTTAATCAAGCTGCTGTATGTGAGCAAATACGGGATATAGCAGGAATGCGAATCGTCACCACGTTTATTGATGACGTCTACATGCTGAAGCAGCATATCGAGAATCGTGAGGATATGCGTGTGGTTCAAGTGAAGGATTACATCGAGAACCCGAAGGCAAGTGGCTACAAGAGCTTACATTTGGTCGTAGAAACACAGGTGATTTTATCTGAAGAAGTATTGTGGGTACCTGCCGAAATCCAACTACGCACTTCCTCGATGGATTTTTGGGCTTCCACGGAGCACAAATTAAACTATAAGTATCAAGGCGGGGCAGTTCCGCAAGAGGCGAAGGATCAACTGGTTGAGTTGTCAAAGGCATCCTTCTCTTGGGACCAGCAGATGTCTGAGCTTCGTAATCAATTGCTGAAGTAGCGAGCGCTAAGCTCGCTTTTTCTGCGTTACACCAGGAACTAGAGGAATAAACGTTTAATTGATTTCGCAAGTAAAGGTGCTTATCAACACAATCTTTTACATCATGTTATTGAACGAAGGAGCACTCATCATGTTGTTTGGATTTGTCGGCTTTCGTGTGATCAAGACCGCGATTGCTGCTATTATGGCTATTTTGGTGGCGGAGCAGCTCGGCCTAAACAGCCATTTAGGAGCGGGGACGTTAGCAATATTGGCCGTAGATGTTACCCGAAAAAAGAGCTTGAGCTCAGTATCGTCTCGTTTCTTTGCTTCTATTGTTAGTCTTCTGGTTGCGTGGTTCTTATTTAAAGTGTTCGGTTTTTCACTTTGGGTATTGGCGGCTTATATTTTATTGACATTCCCTATTGTAGCTAAAATGAACTTTAAACAAGGTATTGTAACAAGTGCGGTTGTTGTGTTTCATTTGTATGCTTCGGGTGAGGCGACACTTGCATCCGTCTGGAACGAAGTACTGCTGCTCGTGTGCGGTCTTGGCTCGGCAACTCTTGTGAATATGGCCTATATGCCGAAGGAAGATGAGAAGTTGATTCAGGATCGAACAGATGTAGATAACAGCTTCTCCAGCATTTTTCTCCAAATCAGCTACAATTTGCGGGATACTACGTACGTATGGGACGGACATGAATTAATGGAGGCGGCAGCTAAGATTGATGACGGTATTGAAGTCGCTTCAAAAGCGTTGGAGAATCGTATTATGCCTACAGAGGAAACGAAGATTGAAGAACATTGGCTGCTTTATTTCTATATGAGAAAGTCTCAGCTTGACTCAATCCAAAGCATGCTGCTGCTTCTGGCGCAGATTTACCAGTCACTACCATACTGCCATCTTGTCGCAGATTTGTTTGAACAGCTGAGCGAGGATGTAAAGAATCCTCGTTACACCGGTAAGACAGAACGACTTCTCAATGAGCTGGAGCCGCAAATTAGAGAGATGGAACTGCCAAAGACTCGTGAAGAATTTGAGGTGCGGGCGGCTATTCTGCAGGTGTTCCGCGAGTTAAGAGACTACTTGAAGATAGCAAAGAAAGATAAAAAGGATACGCTGGATGGCGAAGTACATGAGTAATGTCTGCTGCAAGAATATTTGACGCTTGCAGTTAATATATGAGTAAAGGGACTATGCTCATTGTGAGTATAGTCCCTACTTGAGACAAGATGGGGTGGTGAGCGTGCCTCAACTCAACAACCTGATTCGTATCGGGTTTGTCTTTTCTGTTCATCCTGAAAAAGCGGCTGTCCGTGTCGTGTTTAACGATCAGCCGAACCAAGTCAGTGGGTATTTGCCAGTGATCGTGCAGCACAGTACCTATTCGTTGCCTGTTGTTAACGATAACGTGCTGTGCTTGTACCTGACCGATGCAGACGAGGGCTTTTGCTTAGGTACGTACCACGTGACAAATGATGAGCTGCCAACGCTATCTGACGCGTTTCGATCAGTATGGTTGAAAAATGCGACGGTAGATCGGAGTCTCAGCATGCGTGAGAGCGGGGACCTGAGCGAGCAGTCGAAATACCATTTTGCGGTTCTAACGGGGATACGCGGTGGGGTAGAGTACACGGAACTCTGGATTTTAGTTAATGCATGGTATGACTACACCACTCAACGTTTTAAGCGGTTTAACGTCAACAATTTTAGCTTTGGTTGGCAGTTTCAGGGGGGAGGAACGTACCCTGGAGAAGAACTCATTGGCGACTCCATGAACCAAGGGATTAGCTTGTGGAAAGCAAATGGCAAGAAAGCGTATGCAGAAGGGGACCCGATGCGTGATCAGACAGGGCTGGATATTGGCGCACCTGATGAGCAGGGAGGCTGGCGCGAGTTCGGCATCACTCTTGGCTGGAACAATGTCTTTATGTGTGACAGCTATGGGGGAATGACGATTGGCGGCAGTGGGCTAGAGATTGACGGCTCAGGGATATCACCTTTTAAAAGGGTGTCGCTAGGGAAGTTTAGTGGCGGCAGCGTTAATCCTGATCGGGCATACAAGGACTATGGTTATGCGTACAATGGAACGATGTGGAATACCCAACATGGTATGTGGAACATGGATGAGAATAAATACAACAGCTATTATTGGGGAATGGTCAGTCCACTTGATTTTTATGACACAGGGACGTACAATCCAGGGTCCAATCGGGCGCTACTTGACAATACCAAATGGGTATGGCGCATGCTGAACAAAAATAAAGAGCCCAAAGTAGAGAATTGGATTGACGTGTTCGAAATTTCGCAAACAGGCGATGCTAAGCTGTTGGGTAAACCAGTTGCAGCCATTCAGGTTGTTCGTGCAGACATTGTGAATGTCACTGACTTTAATATGTCGTATCCAGACGCGACGTGGGGCAAACACAATACATTAATTGTAGCTGTTAAAGGTGTGCTCAAGGACGGAACAGTCAAGCAGCTTGGCGCGATCAACGCTACGTATACCGATTATGGGCTGTATGGCTATTTGGGACAGGGATTTGCATCTGCACAAGTGTTTATTTCAAAATACTGATCGATAAGTCGCAGGTGCATAAGTGGAACCATACCTGAAATAACAAGATACATGTAAAGAGGACATCTGATCTATTAGCGGGTGTCCTCTTGCTGTAGGTATTAAGGTGACGTCAAGGAGAAGATACACCTCTGTCTTTAAACGATGACATAACGTATTTTTAGCAGAATTTCCGTTAATCCAATCCGGCAATATCAGGCTCATTATTTGACGAACGTCATACGAACATAATGTGAATTCATACGTTTTAACTCATTTTTTATGAATCAGTTCTATAAGCTTTAATAGTAGGAAGGTCAATCCGTGCATCGTGTCATAACAATCAGAGTATAGGTATCGCTCTAAATGATTATCGTGTATCAGGCGACAGGGCTATTATTTTTTCGGATAATTTTGTTGGAGTAGTAACATAAGCCCACATCGCGCATACACTTTAATTGAATGATTGTATGGAGGAGGTCCAAAGGATGGCAATTTCAGATAACAACCATTGCCGGGAGATTATCACGAAAGCGGTTTGCGGCAAAGGTCGTAAGTTCTCCGTCGTCACACATACGGTCACTCCGCCTCACAATCCGACCAGCATATTGGGGGCATGGATTATAAACCATCAATATGAGGCGGTGCGGGCGGGGGATGGGATTGAGGTTATCGGTACTTACGACATTAACATCTGGTATTCGTACAATAACAACTCGCAAACAGATGTTGCCAAAGAAACAGTTTCGTATGTAGACCTCGTTCCTTTATCGTATGTTGATCCGAGACACCGTGCGTCAACAGAGGAAGTGTCTGCTGAATCCACACAGGAGCCTAACTGCGTAGAAGCTACGGTTTCGGCAAGCGGAACGAGTGTTGCGATTCGCGTGGAGCGCGAATTCGCAGTGGAAATGGTTGCAGAAACAAAGGTATGCGTTAAAGTAAGTCCGAACGGCTGTCTTGATCTTGATGACAAAACATTTGATTTTAGCGGGGATACCAGCGAATTCGATGATTTGGATCCAGACTTGACGGACGAGGAAGTGTAAGAAGATCGCCGCAAGCCCTTGCGGCGGTTTCTCTTTTCTAAGGCATACTTTAACGTATGCACGAAAGTGCATGACGTAGAGGGCGATAGCCCTCCTTTTTTTTGAAAATGAAGAAATGGGCTTGAGGCAGATGGGAGGGGGCGTCGTGACGGTCCAGACGGTATCGTACATTCAGATCTGGGAGGAAGGTGATTCGATCCTGCCTGTCCTTCCGGTATCCGAAGGTGGGGCTCTCTTTCATTGGCTAATTGGAAGTGCAGGCTGGAGGACAAAATTGACGCAGCACTTGGCTAAATTAGAGTTAGAGCAGCAGTCTCGATTGCTGTTATTGAATCGATATAGTTATGAATGGACAGACGAAACGATGCGGCGGCGTCTGAAGTTATTTGGTATACCTGTATCCGAACAGGCAGTATGGCATGGGAAGTATATGCCTGCAGCAACTTCATATGCAAGAACGATAACTTTTTGGGTCAATCAGTTAGAAGTCGCAGCAGCTGGGCATAGCTTGTTTCAGCCAAGCGGCAAATTTATGCATCGACAGCTTGATGACTGGAGCAAGCCTCCATACAAAAGGTTATCTCAGTTGGCCATTCGAGCCGCCTATGCGCTTGGTTGGGATACGTTACAAGTAACGGTCCAATATGTACATAGTGGAACGCAGCATGAACTATATGGAGCGCACACCATTGACGATGTTCAGGCAGGTGATGTTGTCCTCTTGACTAGTCCAGTGTCCCGTCAAGGTGTCCCAGCATGGGTGTGGGATGCTTATGCACACAGCTTGCTTGCAGCCGCGATTTCCATTCTGCGTGAAGAGCGAAGGGCCTATAAGGATCTTAAATATGGTCTAGATATGGAATATATATTATACGACTCGTTGAGACGTAAATTCATATCGGCCGCAAGATTTTTACCGCGCAGTGGGATTGCTGGATGTGATGCGGTTCGAGTGAATGGAAACGTATGTTACCCTATTATGGAATTGCGGCCATTGCCGTCATCAACTCCAGCAGGACTTGTACAAGAATTAGAAGGAGCCATGCGAATTGCTGCGAAAGTGATTGACAGTGCAAATGGATTCCATATGAGCAGGCAAGTGGATACACTGACAAAGGCAGATCAGACTGATAGTGGCAGCTCATTGTTGTGGCATGCCGGTGGACGGCCTCGTGGAAGGTTTCCACTGGGAGGTCATATTCACATGTCTGGAATTACAGTTACAAGTGAGCTTGTACGTGCGTTGGATTCGTATGTAGCACTTCCGATTAGCCTCCTGGAGCAGGAAGAGTCAAGCGCTGCTTTACGACGCAGACCCAAGTACGGGGCACTCGGCGATGTTAGGTCGCAGGAGCATGGCGGAGCCGGTGGATTCGAATATCGCACGCTGCCAAATTTTGCTTACTGTCCTGAGTTAACGTTAGATGTTCTAGTGCTTACCGATTTGGTTGTGCGTCATTATAAACAGTTGAGCAGACGAAGTGGTGCCTTGCGGAAAGTGTCTGATGCCTTTCAGCGGGGAGTAAGAGATGTTTATAGGGACGATGCGGTAGAAGGATTGCTTGATGTATATGTGTTAGCGAACGTGAACGCTCGGATAAGTATTGAACGATTAATAAGAAAAATCGAGCTGAATTGGACTTGGAATGAGAGCGATGATATCCGCTCTGTATGGTTGTGACAGTGATGTTTTGTGTTCTGTCATCATCTGCAGGGTGAGGAATCGCTCTTTTTTTGCTATGATAACAGATAGGACTTTTATGTGCAGTGTGTGCATTCGATACGGAAGCATGTTGTTAAGGAATAAAGAGCATAAAGACGAACAGCAGAATGCATCGTTCTTATTATTATCATAAATCAATGATGACTGGGTATGGAGGTATATGATGTCAACTTATACACCAATGATTCAACAATATCTGGCGGTAAAGAAACAGGCAGAGGATGCCTTTTTATTTTTCCGTTTAGGCGACTTTTATGAGTTGTTCTTTGATGATGCTCTGCTAGCATCCAAAGAACTGGAAATTACGCTAACCGGACGAGGAGGGGGCACAGAAGAGAAGATCCCGATGTGTGGTGTCCCCTATCATGCCGCTGAAAATTATATTCAACGTTTGATCGAGAAGGGTTATAAGGTAGCGATCTGCGAGCAAGTAGAAGATCCTGCAGCAGCAAAAGGGGTAGTGCGGCGGGAAATCGTACGGATTGTTACACCGGGTACCGTGATGGAAGGTAAATCGATAGATGAGAAATCCAATCGTTATCTGATCGGAATAACCGAACTTAACGGCAAGCATGCATTGGCAGCCTGCGATCTGACTACTGGGGAACTGCTAGTGTCCTCGGCGCCAAAGGGAACTGGATGGCTGATGGACGAGCTAAATGTGTATGCTCCAAATGAGATGATTGGAGACGAGGCCCTGTTGGCAGAAGTCAAGCCGTTGACCAGTGCTTGGAATCGGAATGTTCTGTTCACGGCGTGGCCAGAGCGAGATGATTTATTGGCAAGGCAACAATTTGGTGAATCGGTATGGGGCCGCCTTGAGATTGAGCGGCAGCATGTCATCAGTATGATGATGGCTTATTTAAAAACTACGCAGAAGCGGTCACTCGGCCAATTAACGACAATTCGTGAGTTGGAGCCGGATCAATATCTAGTACTTGATCCATTTACCCGCCGGAATCTGGAGCTAACGGAGACGGTGCGAGAGCGGGCTAAGAAAGGGTCGCTGCTCTGGTTGCTTGACAAAACGGAGACTTCGATGGGTGGAAGACTGCTGCGTCGTTGGATCGACAAGCCGCTGCTGAACCGGACAAGCATCGAAGAACGCCTTGAAGCAGTGAATACATTGTATCACCAGCTCATTTGGCGTGAGGAGCTGCGCGAGCAGCTTTCTGCAATCTACGACTTGGAGCGCCTAGTCGCGCGTATCGCGTTCGGAACGGCGAACGGTCGGGACCTGATCTCGATGAAGCTGTCATTGGAACGCGTGCCACAGCTGAAGGAATTGTGCTTGAATATGTCTTCAGCAACGCTGCAGCAACTTGCCAATCAAATGGACGCGTGTCAAGATATTGCGCAGTGGATCGAGCAAGCTATCATTGAAGAACCTCCAGTATCAACACGTGAAGGCAATTTGATTAAGACAGGTTATGACGCTCATTTGGATAAGCTCCGTGAAGCAAGTGTGAACGGGAAACGCTGGATAGCGGAGTTAGAGCGGAAAGAGCGCGAAGCGACTGGCATCAAGTCGCTCAAGATCGGGTACAACAAAGTGTTTGGTTATTACATCGAAGTAACAAAGTCTAATCTGGCAGCACTGCCTGAAGGACGCTATGAACGCAAGCAGACGCTTGCAAATGCTGAACGATATGTTACACCGGAATTAAAGGAAAAAGAAGCATTAATTCTAGAGGCCGAAGATAAGATGGTTGGGCTTGAATATGAGTTGTTCAGTGAACTGCGTCAACGCATTAATGATCATATCCGGCGCTTGCAAACGTTGGCGGAAGCACTGGCAGAGATGGATGTGTACCAATCGCTTGCGACCGTAAGTGCCAAGCGGCGCTTTGTGAAGCCTACGTTGCATGACGGCTATGACTTGGATGTAACCAATGGGCGGCATCCTGTCGTAGAGGCTGTTATGCAGCAGGGTAGCTTTATGGCTAATGACACTGCACTTCATGAGCAGGAATCTTCCATGCTGCTCATAACCGGGCCCAATATGGCCGGCAAGAGCACCTACATGCGCCAAGTGGCGTTAATCTGTATTATGGCTCAAATAGGTTGTTTTGTTCCAGCAGACGTCGCATCTGTTCCTTTAGTAGACCGTATCTTTACACGGATTGGTGCGGCAGATGATCTGATCGGCGGACAGAGTACGTTTATGGTTGAAATGATGGATATTCAGGTGATGACCGAGAAAGCAACAAGGCGCAGCCTGGTTGTCATTGATGAACTCGGGCGAGGCACTTCCACCAGCGAAGGGATGTCCATCGCGCAAGCGGTAATTGAATACGTACATCATCGTATCGGCTGCAAGGCGTTGGTGTCTACGCATTTTCATGAGCTGGCGCACTTAGAGGACAGATTGACACGTTTGACCAACGTCTGCATGGCCGTACAGGAGAACGGCAATGACGTGACTTTCCTGCGTAAACTCATTCCAGGAGCGGCTAGCACAAGTTACGGCATTTACTGTGCTCGGCTAGCAGGACTTCCTGATACGATAATAACAAGAGCATATGATCTGCTCACGAATTATGAAGGAGAAGCGGTACAAGTCTCAGATCCTGATACTACGCATCCATCAAGTGCTGAACGGGAAGGGGAATCAAAGCTGGTTCAACTGTCTTTATTCGGTGAAGAAACTGGAATACAGTCTGCCAGTCCGAACATACATGCTGATAAGAAGGATAAGTCAGAAGATTTGAGTGCGGCAAGATTACAAGCGGCGGCAACCGCTGAAGCAGACAATGCAGTCGGCGACAAGCAGGTACCTTTCACCCCGAATCAAGGGTTTGGGGATGGAGAGCATCCGGTTGCTATGAAGGAAATGAGTATGGAACAAACGGATCCTCGCACCGAGCAAGCATTAAAGTTACTGGAAGCATTGCAGGAGGTCGATGTCATGTCTATGACGCCGCTTGAAGCGATGAATCAACTGCATGAATTGATGCGTTCGGCACGGAAGATGAAGTATTAGTTTGCATTTTAAGAAGAAATATTAAGCAGTTATATTAAGAAGAAAGTACCATAAACGGTAAGTATGATACAATGATCGGCGTTGACATGAATGCTTCATCTGAATGGAATGCTCAAATGGACGGGGTGAGACGATGGCTATTATTCATGTGCTGGATGATCAGCTTGCGAACCAGATTGCTGCTGGAGAAGTAGTGGAGCGTCCAGCATCTGTAGTGAAGGAATTAGTTGAAAATGCAATTGATGCTGGCAGCAGACATATTGATGTGGTCGTCGAAGAGGGAGGTCTCCAGTTAATTCAGGTAAAAGACAATGGATCTGGTATTGCGGAGGATGATGTGGAGACCGCTTTCGAACGCCATGCTACTAGCAAGATTCGTTCGAATCGTGATTTATTTTCGATTCGCAGTCTAGGTTTCCGCGGTGAGGCTCTTCCCAGTATAGCCGCGGTAGCTAAGGTAGAAGTGGTTACTTCTACAGAGTCTACAGGCTTGGGACGCCGGATTGTCATCGAAGGTGGGCATCTGTTGACGCATGAGCCAGCACAGTCGATGCAAGGCACAACATTTACGATAAGAGAACTGTTTTATAATACACCGGCACGATTAAAGTATATGAAGACAATTCAGACAGAGCTCGGACATATATCTGATCTGATGTATCGATTAGCCTTGTCATATCCCGAGATTGGCTTCTCTCTTAAACATAACGAGAATATGCTGCTGCAAACATTGGGTAACGGCGATCTATTACAAGTCATTGCTGCAGTGTATGGTGTCCACACCGCTAAGCAGATGATTAAAGTAAAAGCAGAGCATTTGGATTACGATGTAGAAGGTTATATCGGGAAACCTGAACTCACACGCTCTAATCGAAATGCTATGTCTTGGTTTGTAAATGGACGTTATGTCAGGAGCTTTCCGTTAAATCAGGCGGCGCTGCGGGCGTATCATACGTTATTACCAATCAATCGTTATCCTGTCATTGTCATGCAGGTGAAAATGCACCCGACCCTGGTGGATGTTAACGTACATCCGTCCAAGATGGAGGTGCGTTTCAGCAAGGAAACAGAACTGTCTGAGTGCGTGGAACTGGCTTTCCGCCAGGAGCTTGTCGGTCAGACGCTCATTCCGAAGGCGGTTCCCACTCCTAAAGCGAAAGTGAAAACTTATGTCGAGCAAGCTCAAATGGATTGGGCCGCTTCTACAAATGAACAAGGCATACCGATGCAAGCGCGAGGCTCGCTTGTGTTTCACACACCAAAGGAAGGGAATCCCACTAGTAAGAGGGAACTTTTTCCAGATGCAGATCATAGGGGTGCTGCGGAGGCCTATAATAATATAGCTTTGCCTGGTGCTAAGGCTGAAGAGTTCAATCGCCCTAATAAAATGGAAATTCCAAATGATGTCCTAGATGCAGCCTCTCCACAGCCTGCTGAAACCGAACATATGGAGGATACTGCTCTACAGGCTGCTGACGTGCAAGCGGAGCAGGCTAAAGCTGCAGAAGATGTACTGCAATCGGCAGCGCCTATTTCAACGGATCAGAAGGAAGTGGGAGATCATGGGCTGACAAGCCGTGCACCCGCCAATCCTGATCTACAACGTGAGCATGCGGCTAATTATGAAGTTCATCGTAATACAGGGGCAATGCCTGATGAGAGTGTATTATTGAATAGAGATCAGGGATCGCAAGTGCTCCATCAACCAACAAAGGCGGACTATGTCCACAACCGGCAATCACAGAGAGAAGAACGTACACCTGTTAATCGTACAACTGTCGCTGCATGGAACAAAGTAATGGAGCAGAGCTCGGCATCAGATGCCGCTCTCCCCCCATTTCCGGCCTTGTCCTATCTTGGTTCTTTGCATGGTACTTACTTAATCTGTGGCAATGAAGAAGGATTATATTTAATAGATCAGCATGCAGCACATGAACGTGTCAATTATGAATACTATGTAGACAAGTTCGGTAAACCGATCGATGCTTTTCAAGAACTGCTAATTCCATTAACAATCGAGCTTACACCGAATGAAGCAGGTCGTATTCGAGAACGTATGCCGCTGCTGGAGCATGTGGGGATAGCAGTAGAGCCGTTTGGTGCTCAGACATTCCTGATTCGTTCTCATCCCTACTGGTTTCCGAACGGGGAGGAAGAAGGTCTCATTCAAGAAATGATGGATTGGGTGCTAAATGAAAAAGCTCCAAACATCACTACAATGCGTGAAGCATCGGCCATTATGTGCTCCTGTAAAGCCTCCATCAAAGCCAATCAGCGGATTACACAAGAGGAAGCGGATATGTTAATCGCAAGGCTAGGCGCATGCAGGCAGCCGTTTACGTGTCCGCACGGCAGGCCGATCATCATCAAGTTCACGAATCATGATCTGGAAAAGATGTTTAAGCGTATTATGTGATAGGCACATATGCGATTTAGGGTACATGAGCATTTGTATTTACGTTTCAGTACCGTTTATAATGAGGAGGAACCTATGATTATTACGACAGGTGATTCGACTTCGCCTCATGTCATTGCTCAAGCTCAATCGCTGGCGAAGGAACTGGGTTGCCTGTATACGACTCGGAGAAAGCAATCGTTTCCCCAATTGAGGAAACGTTATGGTGACGACCAATTTCTGATTATGATGGACTCTGGGATTCGTTATACACAGATCGGACAGGCGGATCTTACCTATCATCCAAGCATGGCATTTATTCGATCAAAGCGTATACTGAACGGGGAGTCAGACACGATGATTCGTGCGGCACGTATTAAACCAGGTGCTTCGGTGTTGGACTGCACGGCAGGATTAGGGGGCGATGCCCTTGTTTTTTCCATGGCTGTTGGCGACAAGGGGAGTGTTACAGCTTGCGAAAGTCAACTCCCGTTGTTTGTTTTGGTCAGAGAAGGGCTCCGCGCATATGTGTCAGAGGTGGAAGAGATCAATCGTGCGATGAGACGTATCCGTATGGAGCACAGTCATTACTTGGACATGTTATTACGTCTACCTGATCGATCCGTTGATACGATTTATTTTGATCCGATGTTTCGCACGCCAGTACAAGAATCCGCGGCTATCGATCCGCTGCGTCATCTAGCGAATCACGAACCATTGGCAGCAGAGGCGGTGCATGAAGCGATGCGTGTAGCACGCAAGACGGTTGTTATGAAAGAGCTGCGTGGCAGCGAGGAATTTAATCGATTGGGGTTTACCCGCGTCGAGCGGACAGGTTCTAAATTAGCATATGGAGTGATTGACATTGTCGGCAACGAATAGTCCTAGACATCGACTGCTTGTTTTAGTCGGTCCTACGGCGGTCGGCAAGACAAAATTGAGTTTGCAATTGGCCCATCATTGGAATGCTGAGATCATATCAGGTGATAGTATGCAGGTGTATCGGCATATGGACATTGGGACAGCTAAGCTTCCTTTTGCTGAACGCGATGGGATTCCACATTATATGATGGATATTCATGAGCCCGATGAACCATTTTCGGTTGCTGAATTTCAGGATCGTTGTCGCGAGCTTATACCAGATATAGCATCTCGCCATAAGCTTCCATTTATTGTTGGTGGGACGGGTCTTTATGTGGAGTCTCTATGTTACGGATTTGAGTTCAGCGAACAAGGATCTGATGAGCCATTCCGACTAGAAATGGCCCATCTTGCGGAAGAGCAGGGGAACGAAGTTCTGCATGAGCAGCTGCGGCTCGTGGACCCCGAATCTGCTGAAAGATTACACCCGAACGATGTAAGAAGAGTGATTCGTGCTTTGGAAATATTTCGTTTAACATGTCAAAAAATGTCAGATCAGTTGGAGGTCCAACAGCGCCAGCCACAATACGATTTGTGTTTTATTGGTTTGACAATGGACAGGCAATTGCTATATAAACGAATAGAGGCCCGAATTGATGAGATGCTTGAAGAAGGGCTTGTCCAAGAAGTTGAGCAATTACTGCAGCGAGGGTATTCCCGATCACTTGTATCGATGCAAGGTCTGGGTTATAAAGAAATAGCCGCTTATTTAGCAGGCGAGACGTCCTATGAGGCTGCTGTCACACTGCTCAAGCGCGATACCCGTCGATTCGCTAAGCGTCAACTGTCATGGTTCCGTCGCATGAAGGACATTCATTGGGTCGATGTGACTGACAGTACACGATATGATGAACATTTCTCACAAATTTGTGGCATCGTAGCAGGAAAGTTTCGCTAAGAGGTTGAATATATTTCAACACTATATCAAGATTATGGGGGTACGGACGATGAATAAATCCATTAATATCCAAGATACTTTCTTGAACCAGCTACGCAAGGAGAGCATTCCGGTAACTGTATATTTGACGAACGGGTTCCAGATTCGCGGTATCATTCGCGCATTTGACAACTACACAATCGTCATAGACAGTGACGGACGCCAGCAGATGGTATTTAAGCATGCGATCTCCACATTCACGCCGATGCGCAACGTATCCCTGATGCAGGACCATCAGAACGAATCTTAATCCGTTGCTTAAGGTGCTGTCGCAGCTCCTTGAGAATGAAATGAAACTTTTTCAGGCTTTGCAACGTCTACATGTATAGTACGGTCAAGAACAACCCTAAGGGGTTGTTCTTTTCGTTGGAGTGTACAGCAGATATTCTCCACCCTCTTGACTGCATCGTTCCAGTACGATAATGAAGGGCAGCGGCCAGTCGAGTGCGTCGAATCTTAACCGTATATTTTGCGTACAGAGAAAGGTTGGAGCGATGTGCAGCTTGCTGCCGTTTCTAGACGGCCTACGAAAGGGTAATAACACTCATCTTCTCCAGCAGCGCAATAAAGAGAAATCCTCACGGAAAAGGGAGTCGGAAAGAATGTCTACAAATGATAAATTGTCCCGCAGTAACCGAGGACAACGAGCTAGTAGTACCGGTCACACAAGTAATTCCAATAATTCTGGTCAGCGTGGCAATGGTGGTAGTGGTGGCAGTGGCATGTCCAAGCCCAAAAAGAAATGGTCATGGAAGAAGACTTGGTGGCTTATGTTTTTCACTACCGCATTTGCGATATTTTGTGCGGTGGGCGGATATTTGTTTATTTTGCTAAATGGCGAACGACTAATGAAAGAATATAAAGAAGCAGACATGTTCCAAATGGCAGAAGCATCTACCGTGTTTGATCGTAAAGGTAATGAGATTGCAAAGCTTGGCCATGGGGCAAGCAATCGTGAAGTTGTAGAAGCAGGAGAGATTCCTGATATGTTGGAAAACGCGTTTATTGCAACGGAAGATCGCCGCTTTCAGGAGCATCAAGGAGTAGACCTGTGGTCAATTGGACGTGCGATGGTAAAAGACGTCATGCACGGCAGCCTGAAGGAAGGCGGCAGCACGATTACACAGCAGTTGGCAAAAAATATGTTTTTGACGAGTGACAAGACGTTTTTCCGTAAAGCAACGGAAGTATCTATTGCACTAGCTTTGGAGAATCACTATACAAAAGACGAAATCATTACGATGTATTTGAATCGTATTTTCTTTGGCCAAGGTGCCTACGGTGTGAAGGCTGCATCCATTCGATATTTTGGTGAAAGTGATTTGAGTAAATTAAAAGTATGGCAGATGGCGACATTGGCGGCGATGCCGAAGGCGCCTTCTCGATACAATCCGATCTCGAATCCGGAGCTTTCCAAGGAACGTCGTAAAGTTGTCTTGTCCCTCATGTATGAAGAAAAATACATTACGTTGTCGGAAATGGAAGAGGCAGCGGCTGTTGATTACGTGCCGCTTAAGTCAAATGGTGGCAATGATCAGACTGAAAAGGGCGATGCGGCGTATATGGCCTTTGTCGATTATATGGTGCAGGAAGCTGAGGAGCGCACGGGGTTAACGGAGGATGAATTGCTGCGTGGAGGGTTCAGCATCTATACTACGATGGATGGAGATGCACAACGCGCTGTTTTTAAAGAGTTCAGTGAAGATGATAACTTTGAGAAAAGTAAAGATGACATCAAATCCCAAGGTTCAATGGTCATATCCGACCATCAAAATGGAGCACTGATGGCAATGGTTGGCGGACGTGATTATGTAAAAAAAGGTTGGAACCGTGCGAATGTAAAACGCCAACCTGGTTCTGCTTTTAAACCAATCGTATCATTTGGGCCAGCAATAGAGTCAGGTCAGTGGTTCCCTTGGTCAACGCTTCGTGATGACAAGCAGTGCTTTGGCAACTATTGCCCGACCGACCTAGGTCGTAACAAGTATGTGGGACCGATTGAAATGACAGAGGCCTTCAAACGTTCTACTAACTTGCCGGCTGTTTGGCTGCTGAACGAGATTGGGATCAAGAGCGGCACTAATTTTGCGAAGCAGCTGGGAATTGAGCTGGACAAGGGCGATTACAACCTGTCTATTGCACTTGGGGGTATGACGAGAGGTACAACACCTATCGAGATGGCGGAGGCATATAATGCGTTTGCCAATGGGGGTTATTATTACCCGGCATATACGATCAAGCAGATCAAAGATCGTAAAAATACTGATGTGTATACCTATACTGTGCCTAAGCCTGAGCGAGTAATGTCAGAGAAGACGGCCTATTATATGACACAGATGATGCAAGAAGTGGTTAACAGCGGAACAGGTAAAGCGGCCAAGATGGATCGCCCTGTTGCAGGTAAGACTGGTTCTACACAGCACTCTGTACCTGGTTATAATGGTCCTGGTAATCGTGATTTGTGGTTTGTCGGCTACACGCCAGAGTGGACAGGATCTGTTTGGATGGGATATGACAAGACGGATAGTAATCATGTTCTTGTTGGCAGCAGTGGTCAGCCTGCCGCCTTATTCAGTAAAGTTATGACTCAAGCGCTCAAGGGGGTTGACAGTCAATCATTCAACAAGCCAGAGGACGTTAAAGAAGATGAAAAGCCGAAACCGCCAGCGGCAGTATCTGGTTTACAGGGTTCCTATTCTGAGAATACAAAGTCTATCTCGTTAACTTGGAAAGCTGTTGAAGGAAAGAACGTCAAGTACAGCTTGTATCGCAAAGCAACTGCTGACCCGCAATTTACGAAAATATTAGCCGGCATTCAAGCAAACGAAGCAGAAGATATTGGGGTATTTGCCGGAGAAACGTATACGTATTATGTGACAGCTACGAGTGAGGACAAACCGGAAGAGTCTGCCAAGTCCAACGAAGCTGTAATCAAGATTGAAGCTGAGAATGTCGAGCCGCCGCCAGATCCAGTTGTTCCGCCAGTGACAGATCCTGTGGACCCTAACGTGCCTGGTGGAGAGATTGACAATCCTAACGGCAACAACGGAAATAATAGTGGCGGCAATAACGGCAATGGTAATGAAGGAAATGGCAGCAACAATGGGAATGGAGACAGTGGTAGCGTCGGTCCAGAAACTGGCGGTACAGAAGGGCCAGATAATGGGATTGACAATACTACGTCTGGCCAGTCGGGTAACGGTTCCAGCATCGAGACTGGCGGAAGCACTTCCAATAATACAGGCAAGCATGATAATCAGAACGGTAAGCCTGACAAAAATAAAGAGCGCGGCGGGCAAGGAGCGGATTCCACTTCTTTCCCACCAGCGGCTTAAATAAAGACCTACAATTCGTTTAATAAGGAGCGAGCGTACGTTGAAATCAAATCGACCATCCACGTGGTTAGGGCAGACAGCAAGGAAAGCAGGAGGTCTATTGTTATTAAGCGCCTTATTAATCAGTATTATTGGCTGCGGACAAAAGAATACGCCTGCCGCACCAGCGGAAAACAATGCTGCAAGCGGGTCAGCTCCCATCGAGAACAAAGCCAAGTCATGGGCTGAAATGCCAAAAATGTCTATTGATACGAATGCGAACTATGTGGCTGAAGTGAAGACCACGAAAGGAACATTTGAGATCGAGCTGTTCGCCAAAGAAGCGCCGCAGACCGTAAATAACTTTGTGTTCCTAGCGAATGAACATTACTATGACGGCATTACCTTCCATCGCATTATCGAGACGTTTATGGTTCAATCGGGAGATCCGCTCGGCAACGGTATGGGTGGACCAGGATATACAATCCCGGACGAGTTGGACAGTAAGCGATCATATGAGCCTGGAGTAGTGGCGATGGCAAAGTCTAGTCAGCCGAATAGTGCTGGTAGCCAGTTCTTTATTTGTACCGGTGATGATGCGGGGAGCTTGAACATGCAGCCTGTATATCCGATTTTTGGTAAGGTGAAGAGTGGTATGGATGTGGTGACAGCGATAGCCAAAACTCCAGTGGTAGAGAACCCGGATACGATGGAGCAGAGCAAGCCGCAAGAAGAAGTCAAGATTGAAACGGTTACGATTCATAAATCTTAAAGTTTAGAGATAAGAATGTCATCATTGATCATGAAGAAGCACGCAATAATTGAATTGCGTGCTTCTTTTTTACCTGAGGGAGGACCATAATATGCCAAAAATGTTGGATCATGCAGCAACTCCAATGCGCAGTGCTCGTAAGAATAAATCGAGAAAAACCGTTCTGATACGTAAATTAGTTTTGTTGGTCGGATTCCTGCTCCTGTTAGGTTTATTATGGACAGGGTACGTACTTTGGAAAATAACAAGCTCAAGCGACGCCAACTCGCTTGCAACGAGTGATGTTGGCATTGTGCTGGGAGCATCTTTATGGGGAGATGAGCCAAGCCCTGGGTTAAAGGAGCGCCTTAATCTTGTGGTGAAACTTTACAATGAAGGTCGCTTCAAGCAAATTATCGTCACTGGAGGCAAAGATACGCCTACGGCTACTTATACAGAGGCGGAAGGCAGCAAGCGTTATTTAATTGCTCATGGAATTCCGGAGTCGGTTATATGGCTAGAGAATTCATCTACAAGCACATTGGAAAATTTAAAATTTGCACAGCCTATTGTTCGCGAACATCAATGGTCATCGGTTACGATTGTCACTCATGATTTTCATGGGAATAGGGCGTATGAAATAGCGGATAAGCTGGGGTATGAGCAGCTGCATGTAGAAACTGTGGCAAGCAAGGTGCTTTCAACCTTCTACCATTTTGGCAGGGAAACACTTGCCTATACGAAGTGGAAATGGGACGAGCTGTGGCTCTAAATCTGCTAATATCCTCGCTATCGATAGAATATGTTGGATAAGCGGCAGTGATAAGCTTATGAAAGAAAGGCTGTCTTTCTACAACTTGTCGAGAGGATGAATCTAATGCATGATCATTTTCAAGTAGCACATCCGAAGCTGAGTCTGCTCAGGAGACAGCCAACTATCCATTACATTGTGTGTATGTGGTTTTGTGTCTCATGGGTTATGGGGCATCAATTCGTAGCACTCTGACTAGAATAGGAGATGCGACTCTCAGGGTGCAGCTTTTAATGAAGGAGTGATTTAAAGTGACAAGTGATAATCGCTCTATTACAACTCAAGATCGAAAAATCAGCATAGTCTTCAATAACAATTCGGAACCAATACAACCACCTGAGCCGAATGAATCAATGAACAATTCCATTTCTGAAGAGTTTCCTGAAGCCTTTAATGAACTTGACGATATGATTGGTCTTGATGAGGTAAAACAAATCGTATTTGAAATATACGCAATGCTGCGTGTTCAAAAAATTCGGCAAGCCGAGGGGCTGCAAGCAAATTCTCAAGTTTATCATATGATCTTTTCAGGTAACCCCGGCACAGGAAAAACGACAGTGGCTAGAATTGTAGCTAAGATGTTTCATCAGCTTGGAGTAATTTCTAAAGGTCATCTGCTTGAAGTAGATCGTGCCGATCTTGTTGGGGAGTACATCGGCCATACGGCACAGAAGACGAGAGAAGTAGTTAAAAAGGCAATGGGCGGCGTATTATTTGTGGATGAAGCCTATAGTCTGGCGCGTGGTGGGGAAAAAGATTTTGGGAAAGAAGCAATCGACTGCTTAGTGAAATTAATGGAAGACCGGCGTAATGACTTTATTTTGATTATTGCTGGATATCCCCGAGAAATGAATGATTTATTGGAATTAAACACAGGGTTACCTTCTCGATTTGCCATGCACGTAGATTTTCCTGACTACTCCATCGATGAATTGATAAAGATTTTACTTAAGATGGCTTTTGAAAAAGAGTATGTTATCCAACCATCTGCAATTGATAAGATTAAAGAGTACATTGTGAAAGAAAAGGAAATAAAGCAAAATTTCAGTAACGCTCGTTTTATTAGAAATATGTTGGAAAAAGCGATACGAAACCACGCAGTGAGAATAACTAGGAAATTATCTTCAGTGAAAATAAATAAATCAAATTTGATTAATTTAACGAACGAGGATTTTCATTACTTTGAAAAGAATGACACAGCTCCCAGCCAAACGGTTGATCCGTTTGATCGTTATATCAATTTGCTTACGAAGGATTCGAGATATTAATTCTGGCGATTACACGGTAGGATTCTCAAAGAAGAGCATCCTGAGAATTCAATTAGAGATGTTAATTGTATGATGTTGTCTGATGCAGATCCATTCAGGCAAGCTTTCTCGATTTATGATTGAGATTCATATTATTGAGAGTACATGGTACTTGCTAAGAAAGTGATTTTGCCAAAAAGTCCAGCAATTTGCGTGGTACGCACACAATAAAGGCGAGCTGTTATCCCATTTGTCGGCATGATTATTGAATTTAAACCCCGTGTAAATGCCTAGCTAGCTGGGACTTATGACGTTAAGAGCACTGCATTTAAAATGCAAGCGGAAATGAGGTATACTGTATATCGTATTGCATTGCATTTACAGGTCAGTTGTATTGATACTGTTAGACGAAGGAGCTTACGCTGTTACATGCGAACGACTACATACGACACAACCGAGGCGATTCCGGATCGAGCTGTCTTGGTAACCCTTATCACGGACGAAGTAAAACGAAGCGGTATCGATGCCCAATACTCATTGGATGAGCTTGTGCAATTGGCAGAGACAGCAGGTGTGGAAGTCGTCTCCACGATGTCACAAGCTCGTGATACTCGTGACCCGAAGTGGTTTATTGGCAAGGGCAAGGTACAGGAGCTAAAGGCGGTTATGGATGAATTAGCAGCCAATACTGCCATATTCGATCAAGAATTGTCAGGTGCGCAAGTACGCAATCTGGAACAAGCGTTAGATGCTAAAATTATAGATCGGACTCAGCTTATTCTTGACATTTTTGCGCAGCGTGCCAAAACGAGAGAAGGAATCATTCAAGTAGAGCTGGCACAGCACTCTTACTTGCTGCCGCGTCTTTCGGGACATGGGAAGAATTTGTCCAGATTAGGAGGAGGCATTGGCACTAGAGGTCCCGGGGAATCCAAACTGGAGACAGATCGGCGCCACATCCGTAACCGTATTGCGGAGCTTAAGCGTCAATTGGAGGAAGTTGTAAAGCATCGCCATCTTCATCGGGAACGCAGAAAGAAGAGCGGTGTAATTCAGATAGCTCTTGTAGGCTACACGAATGCAGGCAAATCAACACTTCTTCAACAATTGACTGCAGCGGACGTCTATATCGAAAATCAATTGTTTGCTACCTTAGATCCGACGACCCGTACATGGGAACTGCCGAACGGCAAAGAAGTGGTATTAACAGATACGGTAGGGTTTATTCAGAATTTGCCTCATGATTTAATAGCGTCTTTTCGGGCGACGTTGGAGGAAGTAAATGAGGCAGACCTGATACTGCACGTCGTTGATGCTTCGTCACCGATGCGGGACGATCAAATGCGCGTAGTCGCTAATATTTTGCAGGAGCTAGGGGCAGGAGCAAAGCCGGAGATTGTGTTGTACAATAAGAAGGATCTGTGCTCTAAAGAACAACTGCAATTACTTCATCAAGACGGTACGCACTTCCTCATTAGCGCCTATGAAAAGCAGGATATGGAACGGGTACGCACGGTGGTGCAAGAGCATCTGATTGGACAGACGGTTACGTACTCGATTCCAGCTTCACGTGGGGATCTAGCTGCGCTTGCTTATCGGATGGGCGAAGTAGTAGACCAACAGACAGAAGACGAACAATTGCTGCTGCGTGTACGGTTGGACCGCGCGGCGGCTGAAGTTCATGGACATAAGTTGAAAGAGTACGAGAAGCAGAGCTAATCCATGTTAGGATTAGTCATTAGTGTTATTAATAACATGATCAGCAAGGGGAAACGAGCATACATGAATTTTTCATCCGCTTTACAGCAGCTTGAACAACAAGTAGAAATTAAAATAGCAGGTAGTGTACGCGACATTGAACGTATTGCAGAACGAAATCAATGGAAAGTTATTGATGCCTTTCAAACCCATCGTGTGAGTGATTATCATTTTGCCAGCTCCACAGGCTATGGCTACAATGATAGAGGCCGCGAAGTGCTGGACGAGGTGTATGCGACCGTGTTTGGCGCAGAAGCAGCATTAGTTCGTCCGCACTTCGTATCGGGTACGCATACAATTGCGACAGCATTATTTGCTGTACTACGTCCTGGTGATGCATTGTTGTACATTACGGGAACACCATACGATACCCTGCACAAAGTAATCGGTAAAGATGGTGATGGAACAGGTTCATTACGCGACTTTGGTATATCGTATAATGAAGTACCATTAACAACTCAAGACGCAGTGGACTGGGAGGCAGTTGCTGCTGCCATAACGAAAGATACTAAAGTTATCGGAATACAACGTTCACGTGGCTATGACTGGCGGGCATCATTTACCGTTGACCAAATAGGGGAGATGGTAAAGCGTATCCGAGAGATTCGCTCTGATCTGATCGTATTTGTCGATAATTGTTATGGCGAGTTTACGGAATTGTTAGAACCGACCGAAGTCGGTGTTGATCTGATAGCGGGCTCATTGATCAAAAACCCCGGTGGTGGAATAGCCTCTACGGGCGGATACATTGCTGGTCGCCAAGCCTATGTGGAACTTGCTGCACAACGCTTGACAGCGCCAGGGATTGGAGGAGAAGTTGGAGCTATGCTTGGAATGACACGTGCCATGTACCAAGGCTTGTTCTTGGCTCCAACGACTGTCGGACAAGCTGTGCGAGGGAGTGTGTTCGCAGCGGCACTATTTGAAGAACTAGGCTTTGAGACCTCACCGCATTGGTCTAAGCCAAGAACGGATCTGATTCAGGCGATACGTTTCCATGCAGCAGAGCATTTGATTGCCTTTGTGCAGGGAGTGCAGCAAGCATCTGCGGTGGATGCCCACGTTGTACCAGAACCGTGGGACATGCCGGGATATGAGCATCCCGTTATTATGGCTGCCGGGACCTTTATTCAAGGCGGGAGCCTAGAACTGTCTGCTGATGCGCCGATACGTGAGCCGTACACGGCTTACATGCAGGGTGGGCTTACGTACGCGCATGCTAAGCTGGGAGCATTAAAAGCATTACAAACGATGATCGATCGCGGCTTACTGAGCGTATAATCTCAGCTTAAATGTCCTTGTGGGATATTGTGTTATATGACCGTACAAATCAATAAGAATAGAATAGCTAAAAGCGCAGGTTAGTTATGATGAGGACTATTTCATCAACCTGCGCTTTTTTTGTTGTTAGTTTAGCTCACATGGGTTGACACCTTTGCTTCCGAAGGTTAGAATAAACCTAATTCGGTATTACGATGAGGAAGGTTGATGAACGATGGGTGATGACATTCGCAGAAATATGGCGTTGTTTCCAATCGGCATCGTAATGAAGTTAACGGATTTGACTGCTCGTCAAATTCGGTACTATGAGCAACATGAACTCATTATGCCGGCTCGTACCTCGGGAAACCAGCGTTTATTTTCATTTAACGATGTTGAACGACTGCTTGAGATTAAAGCTCTCATAGAGAAGGGCGTCAACATTGCAGGGATTAAGCAAGTTCTGAATCCCATGTCCAAGGAATCTAGCGAAGCAACCGTGTTAAGCGCTGACTCGGAGTCGAAGCGCAAAGAAATGTCCGATGCTCAATTGCACCGTATGCTTAAGCAGCAGTTAATGGCCGGCAAGAGACCCGGGCAAGTCTCGTTGATTCAAGGAGAATTGTCCCGTTTCTTTACGAAATAAGTATCATAAATGAACATAAAGGAGAGGTTCCACGTGGGTTACACAAGAGAAGATATTATCCGTATCGCTAAAGAGCAAAATGTTCGTTTCATTCGTCTACAGTTTACTGACTTGCTTGGAACAATCAAGAACGTAGAAATTCCAACGAGCCAATTGCAGAAGGCATTGGACAACAAGATGATGTTTGACGGCTCCTCAATCGAAGGATATGTACGTATCGAGGAATCGGATATGTATCTTGTTCCTGATCTTGACACTTGGGTAATATTCCCATGGGTGGCTGAAGATCGTGTAGCGCGTATGATCTGTGATGTGTACATGCCAGACGGCACACCGTTTGCTGGCTGCCCGCGCGGTATTTTGAAGCGTGCGCTGAAAGAGGCGGAAGAGCTTGGATTCACAGCGATGAATGTTGGTCCTGAACCTGAATTCTTCTTGTTTAAGACAGACGAGAAGGGCAATCCTACAATGGAACTGAATGATCAGGGGGGATATTTCGATCTTGCCCCTACTGACTTGGGTGAGAATTGCCGCCGTGAAATCGTATTGAAGTTGGAAGAAATGGGCTTTGAAATCGAAGCTTCGCATCATGAAGTTGCGCCAGGCCAGCATGAAATTGATTTCAAATATGCAAATGCAATTAAAGCGGCTGACCAAATTCAAACGTTCAAGCTGGTCGTGAAGACGATAGCTCGCCAACATGGGCTGCATGCTACATTTATGGCGAAACCATTGTTCGGCGTAAACGGCTCCGGTATGCACTGTAATATCTCTTTATTTAACGGCTCCGAGAATGCATTTGTAGATGAGCAGGATTCCAGTGGCCTTAGTGCAGATGCCCGTTCCTTTATGGCGGGTGTATTGAACCATGCGCGCGGGTTTGCGGCAATTACGAATCCTACAGTTAACTCATACAAGCGCCTTGTACCTGGATATGAAGCTCCATGTTATGTAGCTTGGTCAGCAAGCAACCGTAGTCCGATGATCCGTATCCCAGCTTCCCGCGGCTTGAGCACACGTGTTGAAGTACGGAACCCGGATCCATCTGCTAACCCTTACTTGGCATTGGCTGTTATTCTTAAAGCAGGTCTGGATGGAATTAAGAACCGTACGGCTCTTCCAGCTCCAACAGATCGTAACATCTATGTTATGACAGAAGAAGAGCGCGTATCCGAAGGCATTCCGAGCTTGCCATCCAGTTTGAAGGAATCGCTTGAAGCGTTGCTGAGCGATGAGACGATGTGCGAAGCATTGGGCGAGCACGCGTTGCAGCACTTCCTTGAGCTGAAAGAGATCGAGTGGGACATGTATCGCACGCAAGTTCACCAATGGGAACGCGATCAATATATGACGTTGTACTAGTACCTGAAACCCTAGGAGCCATAAGGCTTCTGGGGTTTTTCTTTTTTGGGCATAATTATGGATGCGGTAATGATTTGCTGATCGCCCAACAAATGCCCAGATCGTTAAGCCATCTCCATCAGCTTTTGCAACTGGTAGGGTCGCTACAGTAGGAATTAAAGTATATAAAGAGTATCGGAACAAGCAATGGGACTGGATTACTCGAGTGAGAGATATTGTAGAGGCTGCAGACGATACTTTTAGCAGGGATATTAATATAAATTTAAGTGTGGGAGGTAAGAACTGAAAGGGTACAGAACAAATGAATATGACTTAGTCGTCAGCTTTATCGCTGACAGAAAGATGGATAACCAAGGATTGATCCAGGTTCAACCTATCCAATTTGTATAATGAATTATGGAATCGTCTATTCAACTACAGAGTGGTACGCAGAGCATAAAAATCTGTTATCTGGACGCGCACATTGGTATGGTATCGGACCTTAAAGGGAGGTGTCAGATGACCGTAAACGTGTTGCTAAGAGTCGCTGTTGCGCTGAACATAATCATTTATAAATAAATTTCTAGAGTCTGCTAAAGTTGGGTTTAAAATAAATAGAATCTATTTTCATATATTGAAAAATATGTTTACTAATGTTTAGACAACTTGTCTCCTATGTTGTAGGCTTGCATATGACAAAACATATGTGGAGGCTAACTAGAATGAATAAATGGAAGTTTAGTACTATATTTTTCGTGTTTTTAATTTTTTGGCTGTCATTAACGACAGCTTCTGTTTTCGCTGCTGATAGTATGAAATGGGTCAAAAAAAGTGATTTACCAGAGCCAAGAGCCGGTGCTGCCGTGGTTACAGTGGACGGAAAAATATATGTGTTTGGTGGGGCATCTGATGGTAAGGCAGCTTACGGTGGAGTAAAACGAAACAATACCTTTGTTTATGATACTACAGCAGATAAGTGGTCAGAGAAGAAAGCTATGCCGACAACAAGGGCTGGTGCAACAGCATCTGCATTTAACGGGAAGATATATGTATTCGGAGGATATTATGATCTAAATGGTAAGGTGGAAAGAACGAATAAAGTGGAAGTGTATGATCCTAAATTAGACTCGTGGAGTCAAGCTTCAGATATGCCTACAGCACGCTCATGGGCATCTTCAATAGTTATTGGGGACAAAATATATGTGATAGCAGGTGGTGATAACACTAGTGCGTTATCGGTTACTGAATGCTTCGATCCTATTACAAATACCTGGAGCAAAAAAACGGACATGCCAATTACAAGTAATGGGATAGTAGCTGCTGAAGTAAGTGGAAATGTATACGTATTTGGTGGTTGGGATTTTACTGATTCTACTAGTGTGATCTTAAAATATGATCCTGCCCAAGATACATGGACACAAACAAAGCATAGTTCAGTAGCGAGGAATGCTATGAGCATTGCAGTAGTAGATGGGAAAATATATATTTTAGGTGGATCCACAAACGGTTCTTCCGGTTCGGTAGATAAAATCGAAGTGTACGATCCAAAATCAAATACACTTACTAACTTTGATAAATTAACGTTCCCTAGAACTCAGGCTGTGTCTTCTGTTGTTAACAATAATTTGTATATCATTGGCGGGACAACAAGCGAAAAGATAGTTACCACTTTAGAGATGTATACATTTGGAAATAAAGAAGTTCCCGAACCTGAAGTGCCAGAGCAACCACAGGGAGAACGAGCAATTTTAGTCGTCACAATGAATACAGGTCTCGAAAAAGAGTTTGACCTTAGCATGCAAGAAGTAAATGCATTCATCACATGGTATGAAAACAAACAAGCCGGTTCAGGAACAGCTTCCTATGCAATAAACAAGCATAACAATAATAGAGGGCCATTCAGCGCACGTAGAGACTATGTGATCTTTGATAAGATTCTAACTTTCGAAGTTAATGAGTACAACACTAAATAAACTTATTACCGCTCCATAGGAGCGGTTTTTTCATTTCAGCCAAAAAAGGACGTATTAATTAACGTTTAATGTCGTGTTGTCATGGATTTACCAATGTAAGATAGTAATATTGACGCAAAGGCAAACATTCTTCCTTAAGTATTTGCTTAATGTTATACCCGAGATCATGGGGCAAATAGCAGAAGCTCACCGTTGAACATGCATTGGGATCAGATCATGATTCAGTATGCACTGATACTAAGGACGCAGCAGATTATGTTCGTTAAAGATCGTGATGAAAGTACGACGATTATCGGTATCATTGGTATCAATGAACCTAATCATAGGATTATCTGTATTGGCTATAGCATTTTTTTCTCAGGCAGTGTTGATTATACCGTGGGGGAGGTGCGATCATGGATCAAAGGTTAGCTAGAATGATGATAGACGAGTTGGGTAAGAGTACCGAAAAAGGATCTAAGGGACGTATGTTTGTCATAGGCGCTCGACCACTTCCAAAAGAACTCACAAGACAAAAAGCAAGAAAAGAAAAAGTGTATTAATGGACTATGATTAATAGTTCGAACTGAGATAATTGTTTTAGTGTCTCCAAAAAACTCATCATCTTTTGTTGCTTGGAAATCCAAAGTTTCATCAATTATAATAGAGGAGTTTTTAAATCAATATCGCTCCATGTCGTTTTAATAAATCCTACGAATTAACATTTATCGCGAATGAAGCCGATACATAGCATATACTAGGAGGGGTAACATGAAAAAGTTAGTTGCTATATTGTCAGTTATTGTCGTTTCTTTATCATTATTCAATCCATCGTCAAGTGCAGCACCGTTAGATCTATTTACTCAAGGAGAAGGTTATCAGCAAGGTAAGTATGATAAAGAAGCAGAACAGCCAATAGGATTAAATTGGGACATGAATTCAAGATATGAAGGCGTAAGTAAGGATATTTCATTAAAGTGGAAGTATGATATGCCAGGTACTAATCATTCAGCTTTAGTTATTGATAGAAATGGTACCGTATTTGTTACTAGTTATGTAGTAAATGCATCAGTTAAATATCAATTGACAGCTATCAGTCAAGATGGCAGAGAAAAATGGACTTTTAAAACAAATGATGATTTATTATATTCATCTCCAGTTATAAATGAGCAGGGGAACTTACTCATTTCAGTAAAGGGTTCTCTGTTTGAGTTTGATGCGGATACAGGAGAGCGAACGATATTAACGAAACCAGTTGAAACTACCATTAGCAGTGAACCAGTAATTGATGAAAATGGATTTATTTATGCACTTTCATTTGGACCGGTCAGTCGTCTGAACGCATATAATTCTGATGGAAGTAATAAGTGGAAAGTATCTATACCAAGTGGAGCGAATGGTGACATTTCTTTATCAAAGGACGGAACATTATATTTTAAAGCGGGTGTCAATAATTCAACCTTCCTGTATGCTTATAATTCTGTAGATGGAGTTAATAAATGGAAATATCAAATTCCTTATGGTTCATCTACCACTGCACCAACTATAGGTTCTGACGGTACTGTTTATACTGTTGATAATAGTGGTGTGATTTTTGCGATCAATCCTGATGGCACATTGAAGTGGAGCTATAAGACACCAATTAAAGGCAGCAGTTTTGGACGCTCATTCGAACCTGTTGTAGGACGTGATGGTACAATTTATGCCAGCAATGGATATAACAATTTATATGCGCTTAACAAAGAGGGTACTTTGCAATGGGTATATACATCCTCTGAGATAAAACAATCACCTATCATTGATAAAAACAACATCGTATATTTTGCTAATGGCGATGAGTTGATTGCATTAAATCATGACGGAACAAAAAAATGGTCATACCCAGTTAAGACAGCCTATTTTTCAGCTATGGCTCTAGGTTCAGATGGCACGATATACGTTCAAGATTGGTATGGACCTCTCGTAGCAATCGGAGGTAAGTTATCTGATTTACCAAACATAGAAAATGGACTAATTGGTGAATATTATAACAATGAGGATTTCACTGATAAAAAATTCGATAGAAATGATGCTAATATTGACTTTGATTGGGGTCTTGGTTCTCCCGATGAGCTAATTGAACCACAAACATACTCTATTAGATGGACAGGGAAGATTAAGCCATCATTTTCGGATGAGTTTTGGTTCTCTACTCAATCGGATGACGGAGTAAGATTATGGATAAATGATGAGTTGATTATTGATAACTGGAATTTGGATGCTGGGCCCACAGAAAAGTTTGGCACTATTAGATTAGAAGCTGATCAAAAATACGACTTCAAACTAGAATATGTCAACGGAACTGATCAAGGAAAAATCAAGTTGAAATGGGGAAGTGAGTTGCATGCGGGAGAAGTAATTCCTTCTAGTGCATTTTATACAAAATAGCTAAACAGCCGCTGAGTATTCAGCGGCTGTTTTCAGATGATTTCAATCTAATGTGTCTCAAAGAGATAATGAACAAGTCATTACCTACAGAAGGAGTGGCGGATTCTATTTGAGCAATTATGCACCGATTCAGTTTGAAAATGAATGAGTGCACACTTTGCACAAATACACATAGCCAGTATAGGCGATACCTCATTTGCAGCCAAACAGATATCAGCTAGATACATAGTGTTGATCCTACTGCAATTGATGATAAGGAAGAATAAGGGGAATCATGCTTGAACAGCCGGATCAACTAAAAGTGCATAGAAAAAAGTGCCAACCATTATAGGATGACACTTTTAGCGCTCATTATTGATAGTTTTGTAGTTTGCCTACTGCGGGGAAAGCTCCATCAGTCTTAACATAGAGTCTATACGAACAACTAGAGTTCATGTAGTAATCTATATTCTTAGTTCCTCCGTCAGGCATGTTATAATTGTAAACAGTGTCTGTGTCAGAGGCTTTGCTGCAATATTCATGAATAAAACCAGAAAATGCACCACTTGCATTGATTGTTGCTTTTCCATATTGATTTTGACCGGTAATAGCCTCGGTTGCTTTTGCGAAGTAAGTATTGCCCGGCACATAAACTGAAACGGAAGAGTTAGCAGCAAATACAGCAGTTGTTGTCATCAATAAGATGAGCAATGTGAGGCCAATAATTTTTAAATTCTTCATAGGCACCTCCAATATTTTCTAATTCTTTTCGCTAATAGTTCCCTGTTCACCTTAGAACAAGGTACATGTAAATAATTCTCTATTAATTCACAATATCCTCCATAAATTAAAAATATATTGAAAAAAACCTAATATTAATGAAGTCATTAAACATTACTAGATCGCTACTATGATAACATCATTACAAATGAGCGAACAACTTTAGAGAATGAAATTACTTTATTGGACAAAGACATAAATCTACTCGGAGAAATGAATTGGGATCACGAATATGACCTTGAATGGATGGGGACAGGACGGCGAACAGGTAATAAAAGAGGGGTAGAAAGCATGGAAGCGCGTATTAGTTTCAGATGTCCGATATCGTTTTGTGAGCGATATTAGTACGATGGAGAATGAATAACGATAAATCATAGCAAATATTAGAGGCACACCACAACTGGTGTGCCTCTTAACTCTATATAGGTTCTAGGTTACTATCCCGTAATAGATGGTGCATGCAAACAAAATGAATATCGGTGCATTAAAATAACGGATGATATAGTTTAACTTAAGAAACAAAAGATGGAACTAATGTTCTTTGCAGATATGCCACAATTGAATAAAGTGAAAAGAGCTGTTTCTTCATGATAATAAAGCAACTCTGAATGATGGACATACATCAGAAGAAATTCTGAAGTATAACAACATTATCTTCTGTATGCTCTTTGTAATTCCTCAAGATCAAATTTCTTCATTTTAAGAAATGCTTTTGTTACGGAAGCAATTTGCTCCGGTGAACCCTTGCTCATTATCTCGTCCATTTCCCTCGGCACGATTTGCCAGGACATGCCATACTTATCTTTTAGCCAGCCACATTGCTCGGCTTCAGGAACCGCAGAGAGATTTTCCCAATAGTAGTCAATTTCATCTTGTGTGTCGCAATACACCATGAATGATATGGCCTCGTTGAAACTAAATCTATGCTCATGCGCGCTGTCCATTGCGGCAAACCACTGATTTTCAAGCATGAAATCAGCGAACATGATCGTTCCTTCTTTGTCGGGCTCCATGCCTTTTGGATAGCGAGCAGTAAGTCCCTGCTTGGAGTTCTTAAATACTGACAAGTAAAAATGAATCGCCTCTTGCGTTTTACCGCATACCTCACCGACAAACAATATCGACGGTATTATCATAGGGCGTACTTCTCTATTTGGTATGGTAATAATTAACTGTCACGTCAAACCATACTTGTCTTGAATCCAGCCATATCTCTCACTAAACGGATACTTATCGAGCGCCATTAACTCTGTGCCACCATCGGATAATTTATTCCACACCTCATTAATTTTCTCTAACGCATCTTTGTCTCTAGATGGGTCAAAATGAACCGTGAAAGACACTGTCGGATTAATTTTAAAATAGGGACCTGCGCTGATCGCCATGAACTTCTGACCACATAATTCGAAAGATACTATTTGGCTATCACCAGATGGTGTGTTATGTAATGTGGTTACATTCGTAATTTTTGAGTCTGGGAACAAGGAAGCGTAAAACTCTGCTGCTTCTTTAGCCTCCTTGTCGTACCAAAGATGCGGAACGATTTTTTGATCTGTTAAATGGATTGACATTATTCACCAGCCCCTTTATGGAGAAATTTTGACACCCTATATTGTTATATACCATAATTGGGCCATTCAAACACTATTTGGGAATAAAGCAACTGTATATTTGAAAATATCAAAAACGTCCATTCACTTATCTCCACTCACACATACAATGTTTTAGTCCATCAATAAAGGAGTGAAAAAGCTCCGTTCCACTAGGAATGAACGTTTTCGTCTGTGTGTTTACAATCGATTTTTCTGTAAGTAATCTCTTTTTCTCCTTTACTTAGCTTCTAGCTGAATTAGTCCTACAGCCCCAATAGCTCCGAGGGTAAGGATATATATTTTAGTAGCGGGCGTATACCACCATTATTCTCTGTGATAAGCAGACAAATGCACTCCATTTGTTAAAAAAGTCTGTCCTCAACGCAAAACACCTTCAGGAGTTGTCCACATATCTCTAAATGATATGGGCATTCTCTTGAAGGTGTTCCTAATGAATGTTACATGATGAGATCTGTTTCAGAATCAAAGCTCCGGAGTGGCTTCTTCTTACTTAATTCCGTTCGAAAACTGCAATCATCTCTGCGATTACATCATCTGGCGAACGATCTACCAACCAGGTTTGGCCAAACATCTGGAAGATTTTAATGGTCGGGAAATCGCCCCAGAAGCCGACAAATACATCGTCAAGGATTACTTGCTCGTTAACATGCTTGTTCATTTCAGCAAGATAGCTCTCGAAGATTGCCTTTGCCTTCGGAGTGCTAATCCAGTCGTTGACCAAGCTGAACTTGTGGTAGGAGACAGGCTCCTCACCGAAGTTGCAAAAGACGCGTTCACGCAGGCGAATGTCTCGAGAAGAACTGCCGATCGCAATTTGGAAGTATCCAGTCTCAGCAACCCATTTGTTATATTTAGTGTTGTAGTAAGCGAAATCGCGCTCTTCCAGCACAAAACGAACCTGCTGCTTCTCGCCTGGTGCAAGGGCAATTTTCGCAAATGCTTTAAGCTCCTTCTCTGGACGGTTCCATTTACATTCTTCATCGTGGACATAGAGCTGGACAACCTCTTTGCCAGACATCGTTCCCGTATTCTCTACAGTAAAGGTTACATGCACATTTCCTTCTTGCTGGACAGACTTCAGGTCGGAATAAGCAAATGTCGTATATGACATTCCATGTCCAAACGGAAATTGTGGCACCATCTCCTTACGGTCATAGTAACGATAACCGATGAAGAGTCCTTCACGATAGTAGAGCTTGCCGTTCTCACCGTGAATTCGCATATGCGACGGGTTATCAGACAGCTTGACAGGGAAGGTCTCCGACAATTTACCGGAAGGGTTGACTTGCCCGAACAGAATTTCAGCAATCGCTCGGCCGCTACCTTGTCCCGTAAGCCAGGAATGAAGCGCACCTGGTACATATTGAATCCAGGAATGCATAGCAAGCGCAGATCCGCTGCTGCTTACAACGATGCAGTGCGGTTGAACCTCTGTCACCGCCTTGATCAGCTTCTGCTGATGCAGAGGTAGCTCGATCGTCTCCAAATCATGCATTTCCGATTCAACGTACTCCGGTTGACCGACGAACAGCACTGCCACATCTGCAGACGCCGCAAGCGCTACGCTCTCCACGATCATTTGCTCATCGAGATGGTCATCCTTCGGATAGCCATCGGCATAGACCATTTCCACCTTATCACCGACTATATTCTTCATTTCATCCCATGGAATATCTACACGAGTTGGCGTAACTTTCGCACTGCCAGCTCCCTGAATTCTCGGTTGCTTCGCGAACTTCCCGATTACAGCTATTTTAGAAATCTTCTCAGAATCAAGCGGAAGAATACGATTATCGTTCTTCAACAAGACGATACTCTCGGCCGCAGCCCGGCGCGCCAGTTCATGATAATCAATGTTCGATGGAGCTGATTCTATATTAGCTTCCTTAACCCTGCGTACAAGTTCCAGAATACGACCAGCTGATTTATCAACGACCGCTTCATCCAGCTTGCCTTCCTCAACCGCCTTAACAATCGCTTTCGTGTTGTAGTAAGCAGGGCCCGGCATTTCAAGATCCAGACCTGCACCCAAGCCGCGAACCCGATCATTGACGGCGGTCCAGTCAGAGATCACAACCCCGTCATAGCCCCATTCCTCGCGCAAAATATCGTTCAACAAATGCTCGTTCTCACTTGTATAGGAACCGTTAAGCAAGTTGTAGGAGCACATGATGGTCCAGGGGTTCGCTTTTCTCACAATACGCTCGAAGGCACTCAGATAAATTTCACGCAATGTACGTTCATCGACTTCAGAGCTTGTTACCATCTTCTCGAACTCCTGATTGTTACAAGCAAAGTGCTTCACGGATCCGCCGACGCCTTGGCTTTGCAAGCCATTGATAAATGCGGCTCCAAGCTCGCCCGACAGGCACGGGTCCTCTGAATAATATTCAAAGTTGCGGCCGCCAAGCGGGGTACGCTTCATATTGATCCCTGGCCCTAAGAGCAGGTCAACTTCCATCTCGCGCCCTTCAATCCCTAGAGCAACACCGAGTTCATGCAGCAGTTCTGTGTTCCAAGACGAGCCGATCGCAGATCCTGTAGGATAGCAGGTTGCAGGGATATTCTCCCCTGTAATACCCATTTCTTCGTTGCTGTTCGTTTTACGAATTCCGTTTGTCCCATCATACATTTGGAGTGCTGGAATCCCATGATGTTCGAAGCCTTGGGTCATCCACATATTTAGTCCGGCGCATATTGCCACCTTTTCTTCCAAAGTCATAGCTGCGAGCAATTCTTTCGTTGGTTTCATAGTACTCTCTCCTATCCTTATAGAGGTAGTTAAAAAGGTCGTTTTTTGAAGCCGCATATAAATTATTTAGTAGCAAGCTGTTCTTTTTTAAGCTCTTGCTTGTCGTATACTTTGACGAATGGGAGCCAGACGATGAACATCTGCAGTAATACCACTGCCAGAAGCAAGAGGCCTTTAAATCCGGTTAAGATAAACGTTGAGATTCCAATCGGCGTATACCAGAGCTGGAATACTTTACTAGGAATATCTACAAGCCCAAGATCAAGTACGATGTAGACAATAATTGGTGTAATGATGCCGTTGATCCACATAGGGATCATCAGGATCGGGTTAAAAGCGACTGGTGCCCCGTAAATAACGGGTTCATTAATATTGAACAGTGACGGTACAATCGTTGCTTTCCCGATTGATTTCAGTTTTTTCGACTTAGAGAACAAGAACCAGACAATCAGCGGTAAAGTTGCCCCAAGTCCGCCAACGCCAACCCAACCAGAGAAGAACGTCTCGAATGTGTTGATATTAATAGGATCCAAACCTTGAGCGACAAGGGAAGCATTCTGTTCAATTGCCGGAATCCAGATCGAGTAGAAGATAGGGGTCATAACCCAAGGGCTGACACCAAAGGAATAGAGAAGAACTCCGATAAAGTTGAACAAGACAAATCCTGCAAGGGTCTGGCTAATCTTTTGTAATGGGGTGAAGATGTCTACAATAAGAGCGAACATATCAAATTGCAATTGATAGGTCAGAATCCAGCCGATGACTAGAACAATCGCAATTGGAACAAGGAAGTCAAACCAATCTTTAATAAATTCAGGCAATGACGTGTCTTTCTTAAAGAAAGAGAAACGATTGAAAGCATTGATGATTACCGCTACAAAAACTCCAACCAAAAGAGCTGTAACCATTCCGGAAGGCCCAAATCGTTCAAGAACGAATTGCACCGTTCCATCGTCTTGGAAGGTGGGCTTGAGCAGCATCATGAACAAAGATAAGCCAGTTGCACCTGCTATGAGCTTTATTTTGTCATGGCCTTTTTTCTGCATAACGGTATACGGGGTTAGAAAAGCAATAAAAATTCCAAGTAACCCGAAGCTAAACGTCGTGATGGGTGATAAATCGGGCAAGCTTGGGATGAAATCATTCAGAATGGATACTAAGGTAATTAATGAACCAATGAAGATCATCGGTAAAGTAACCATAATCGCTTCCTGAATGGAATCCACCCATACATTTTTTGTGAATGCTTCTAAACGTGGCGCAAATTTCTCTTCCATCCACTTCATTAGACGCTGCATGATGATTCCTCCTATTTGATTAAGCATATATTAAACGCTTACATTCCTATTATAAGAAGGATTGATAACGCTTTCTTGTTGTTCCTTGCCTTATGCAGGTTTGTTTTTTGTCATGTTGGATATCAATTCATTAACTTGCTACAAACACTTCCCATTTATACAGCAAAAAACACCTCTTCACTTGAAAAGGCGTTTTATTAGGTTCATGCGTATTAATATTGAGGTTGTAAAGTTATTAGCAGGATACCATGCGAGGGGATGATAAATGTCCTCTCAAGCTGTCCTACCGCGTCCAGCCATTCAACATGGATTTCAGGAACGCTTCTATTCCGCAAAAATTGCAGCTCCTCCTCTGTTGGATAGGTCGGTGCGCCTAAGCAAATCCATTCATCGAAGACAGATCCATGTTCACGATCCAGCCGGTAGCTTGTCATTTTATATTTATGTTCCTGTCCATCCAGATTAAGCTTAAAGGAACAGTTTCCTTTTTCTTCAAAAATAGTATACCGACTTGTTTCAGTCAATCCTGACCAATCACCGCTTGCAAAAAGTTGATCCACATGGGTGTAATTATACATCAGAATTTGCAAGCATCCATCTCTGGCACTCGTTACGATATATCCGTCACCTTGGGCCAAAATACAATCCCCCAGTCTAGTAAGCAGCTCAAAGGCATGATAACTGGGTTTCTTCAAGCCATTACGGTTGATGAGGCCAAAACCGCCGTAGAAAATGGAGGAAGGCACTAAGCTTTCTTCAAAAACATCCGTAAATGACCAGAAGGCAATGGATTTTAATGTACCCAGCGTTTGTAGCACATGATGAACGACAAACGCTCCCATAAACATCGTATCGTGGATCAGATTGCGGTCATACAGTGAGAAATTCCATTCTGTCATGTGAAGCTCAAGTTCTGATATGTCCGTCCCTGTAAGCTTTGATCTCAGACGCTTCACGCTATCCAAATAGAATGAAGGAGGCATGAGCGTCGTTAGTTTATCTTTTTCACTTTTCTGGTTCGGGTATTCCGAATAGACATGGAATGAAAAAAAGTCAATCGGAATCTGTCTTTCACTGCAAAAGGCAATGAATTCGTCAGCCCAGTTATCGTTCCATACAGAGCCGTAGCCCATAGCAGGTCCACCTACGCGGAACTTGGAAGAAATCGATTTGATCGCGGATGCCGTCTCAGCATAGAATTCAAAATATTCCTGCTTTGTTCCTGCCCAACATACACCGGATAGATCAGGTTCATTCCATACTTCGAAGTACCATGTCGATACTTCCTCCATGCCGTAACGGTTCAAGCAGTGAAATACGAATTCACGAACAAGTGCATTCCATTTATTCTGGTCTTTGGGTGGTGCAATATGCCCTCTCCACCAGAAGATCGTTTCATTCGAACGAGCAAGTACCGATGGCATGAAACTTAGAGCAACAAACGGGCGGATGTCGGCCTTCAGTAAAAAATCGTACAGCTTATCGACATAAGCCCAGTTGAAAATGGGTTCCCCTTCTTCCGTCTCTGCATACACCATCATCTCATCATTAAAGATGCCATGAAATCGTATATGCGAAAACTTTAGATTACGCTGCAATTCCAATAACTGTGACTGCCAATCGGCACGTAATCCTTCAACTGCTCTTCCTGCTGTAGTAAGCCAATTCCAATGTTTCATATAAGGAATACCTGCAGTTTTTAAATTGACGGATATTTCCATTTGATTGTAAATGACGTTCTCCGTAGAGGATGTGAGAAATGATTCTTGTGATGTCTCCAAATATCGATAGAGCGACTCCATCGCTTGGATCGTATCGACTTCATAATAATCGGCGCTAGTCGATTCTTCATAAGTAAGCGGTTTGCGAGTAGGATCTGCAGACTTGGATTCCATTATCGACTCACGGAAAACGCCGGGAGTGGTATCGTATTTTTCTTTGAAATATTTATTAAACAACTTGACGTTTGCGAAACCGCAATCCAGCGCAATCTGAGTCATGCTGAGATTAGTATTTATCAAAGCATCAACAGCTTTCTCCAACCGAACCGTAGTCAAATATTTCTGAAACGGAATGCCGATTTTGTCGCTGAAGAAATGAGAGAAATAGTGTAGGCTTAAATGCTCTTGATCAGCAATGGATTGCAGCGTGATTTTCTGGCTGTAATGGCGGTCAATAAATTGCAGTACGCGATTCAAACGCTGATAATCATAATCCTTAACATTCCTACGCTTCTCTTCCGTCATACGCCTGGAAAAAAAACGCATAAGATGTCCCGCTAGCATATACAATAGACCCATTGAATAATTCCGGCTGCCTTGTGTTTTCTTACTCGCTTCCCAAGCCATTTGTGCCAGATAACAGCGAATTCGATCATAATGATTCCGATTCTCGGGTGTCTGATACAATGAATTGCAGGCCACAAGCATATGCTCATCAAGCAGTTCCGGACTAAATTGAAGCGTAAGTAGAACATTGTCCTGATTTGTGTGCTCGATCTGATGAACGGACATGCTATTCACGACAATAATATCGTCCTGATTCAGTGTGTAACTTTGCTGGTCCAGGTGCATTGTAATCGCGCCCTGAAGTACATAGATAATCTCGACTTCCTTATGCCAATGAAAAGGTACATACGCAACGCTGTTGACGAACAGCCTGATTGGCAGGTCCTCCTGATAGTCGATAAATTCGTACAAATAACTCATCGGCAAGGATCTCCTTTATAAATAATTGTACCTTGCTACAAAATAACGAGGTTTCAAAAAAGGTTTGAGCGTTAAAGTGGGGGAGCTATAGCTAAAAATAATATTCCATATTTCACCTCGTTTATCCATCTTTATTCTCTACCCTGCTATACTATCCGACACTTGTGCTAAAGACGAATAGAAATGAGTGATAGAACTACTCATTTTTTAGTATTTTTTTCGCACTAATTTGTAGGTGGATACGTCAAATACGCTTGTAATAAATAATTCTATCAAGCTAAGAAGGATGATTTCAATGATAGTCACTATTGAGGGGACAAAGAAAGTGGCTCCTATATAGTAAAGATATACGAACAAGATGTTTATAAAGCGAAAGCAATAAAGGCAATGGCTTGGTGGAATACCGCAGATGGATGGGAATAGATGGGGACCTGGAATGTGGGCGAGGGGAGGTGAATGGAATGAGGGTTGCGCCAGTATACAATGTAAGTCTGTTGCATTTAATCAAACAACACAGTGGTTTAAGCATTGAAGATATCCAGAATCACGAGGACTATAAGGATACTAGTATAGCTACTTTGGAGAATGAACTAGTAGTATTATTGACATGAGAGAAATAATATTAACAGATGATCATAAGTGTGTTTAAGCACTCTAACCGGTGCTTTTTTCTTTTGCCTAAAAACCAAAATTCAAAACGCTTATAAGTACTGTTTAGTTTTGTTTTATGGTAGAAAGATGACTTTCTTCGGTGCTTTGATTACTGTTTCTCCCAAATCTATTGCTGAGTAATTGACTATGTATAATAATGAGATTGCAGGACGATTATATCCCAAATATTAGGAGGTATTTGTGTGCTTTATATGAAAAAGAAGTTCGTAACAGGTATTTTAACACTTGCCATGGCAGTTGGAATGTCCTCATCAGCTTATGCAGATGATATTAAGCGAGTTCAAGAAATTGAACCTAATTTCAGTTTCGCAAAAGCTACTAACTTTACTATTGTAGATTATGTTATTCTTGACGGTGAGATGTCTAGTGATTCTGATTTCGATTATTTCAGGTTTCAAGCCCCAAAAACCGGAACCTTTTCAATCGATTGTGGCATATTGCAGGATGTTCCTGCTGGGGATTTAGAGGTTTTACTCTATTCCAAAACAGGAGCGGTATTGAAAAGCAAAAAATTGAATTCTCGAAACGAGCTAAGATTTGAGTATCAATTAACTAAAGATGAGGTTTATTATATCGGCGTAGAATCTATGTATTCCAAGCCCTTCGAATATACAATTGATTTCGAAGCTAAGTGAAGACAAAAACTCTTTGCAGTACAAATAATTTATTTTAAAGCACCCATCGCGGTGCTTTTTATTATGTCCAGAAAGGATGAGAGGCAATGAACTTTGGTCAATCAATTGAATTGCAAAGGGCAGGTAAGAAATTTACGCGAAAAGGATGAAATGAGCAAGGGGGGGCTAGCATATGTATCTTCTTCACCTTTTCGTATACCAGATTCAAATAGAATCTTGAAGGAAATCGATTAAATGTAGCTATTACTTGTATGATTTTTGAATAAAACGAGGAATATCACTTGAATCCATGAAGGTAGAATGGAGGTCAACCAGTCATAACACAGAATGCAAAAGAACTAAAAAAGACAGCGCCTCTAAGAGCTAATTAGATACTCCTAATGACGCTGCTGCTTATGTAAGTTACACAATGTCTGAGATCAGAAGTGTGTTGTCCTCCATAATGAATATCACCTTTTTAGTTAACCCTGAAGGAGTAGCATCGCCTGGGATCACTTGAGCATCACCATATGACCCTGTTTGTGAATAATAATATTGAAGCTTATAATCATCAAACCAGAATGTAAATGTATTATTATCGCCTGAAATGGTCATGTGATGTTCAGCGTAATACTCTGGTCCACTACAATCAGGAATATCACACCCTTCATCATGTTGGCCAGAAGTTAAATTAACACTAGGTAGAGTTGAGGAAGAATATGCTTGAATTAATATACTATCTTTGGAACACTCTGTGTTCGTAAAACTATACTTTTGATTGGTTTTGTTGATAACGATTAATAACTTTTTAAGCATATATTCGCCTCCAATAATAAGTTGCTTTCAAAATGAATATATTCTGCAGTATTGATATATATGTGCATTGGGTAAAAAAGTGATGGTAGACTTAGGGGTATGTGTACAGACACAATGATTAACACTCTTGGCTATATATGCATCATTGGTCTCAAAGGATAAAAATTTAACTACATTAATCAACCAATTCAAAGTTAAGTAGCACCATAACTGGTGTTTTTTGTTTGTAATAAGGTTCTGTAGAACAACTTATAAAGTAATCAAATTACCCAAAAAGGTCATGGGGATGCTCTATTTAAAAACATACCTGATGACTAAACTTATATTATATCCACCACCTATATTCTCATCGACTACTACTTTAATTTTGGCGGATAAAGAAAGATAAGGGAGGATTTTTAATGTTAATTACAAAGCATGTAAAAGAAAGTAGTTTAATTATGATCATGATTTTTATTATGGTTGCTTTATTTGCTCCAAGTACGCAAGCTGCAAGTTCCTATACTTATGCTAAGCAAACAGCGAATAATAAAACAGTGCTTCATGTAATTAGTACAGACCCTAGCAATATCCAGTTCAAATTACTCAATGAAAAAAGCACGCTCGAAAAATCGGGGTATTACGGCATAAATGGTGGTTTTTTTAATATGGGGAGGAATGATGGAACCCTTCATATTGCAGTCATGAACGACAAAACTGTTACAGGAAAAGGGCAATGGGAAAGTAACAGCGGTGGATATAACGCTATTAATAAATCAAAAAATAAAGAAGCAGGAACGATAGTGTGGGATGGCAAAAAGAATGAACTCTCTTTGCAACTTGTGCATGGTATGGGAGACATTAAGGTAAGTGAAAGAAAAAATTATTGGGCTCAAGGAGGTATCTCAATGAGTCTTGATGATGATAAAAACTGGGTAGCAATTGCTGATGCTCAAGGTTTAGCAGGCAGAATATTAGAGAGAGAAAGAACGGCAATGTTGTTTAAAGGGAAGACGGTTTATCTTATTGTTACAAACAACAAGATAACAGCAAGTGTATTCAGAGATGCTATTAAGGAGAAGTACGGGGATAAAGTTAAGGCTATTTTCCTTGATGGTAGTTATTCTTCACAATTAAAATGCAAAGAAGTATCTGTTGAAGGAAAAGAAGAAAGGAGACTCCAACAAATTATCACCTTAAAGTAGTTAAATACCATAAATAATGCCGCTGTTGACAGCGGTTTTTTTATTTACGAAACAATAATAACCGAAGTATGGAGTGGTGAGATGCTTAAATGATATACAAACACAGGTTAGCAGAGTAGGGATTCATGCAAGGCATGAATTACAAGAGATAGCTGAGAAGCGTGACGTCACGCTCAACAGGACCAATTTCTGGAAGCAAAGACATGGCTGGCAAAGAAATAAAAGGTATTCAAAGAAAATGGTGTGCACAGCTACACTCGCAGGGAAAGTGCTCAATATGCTTTAGGGAACAATAGAGTTACCCCAAAAGAGAACAGCAACGCCATAACGGATGGATTTTTTCAATAGTATCTGCCTGATGAGATTTTGGAACAAATAGCAGGACTCTCATCATTAGACATGCTTCGGACCAGATTATGTTTTAGTATAGAGGTATGCTAATGGTATAACAGACTATTTTTAAACCAATGAGCGTAGTAACTTTGTTGCCGACATTCACGGAAGCAAGCTTTAATCTTTTAATTCATATACTGCACACATGAATACTTCATGATCGGAGTGGTTTTTTATGTCTTCAATAGGAGCTTTTGAACGACCAAGAAAAGCAATCAAAGATTACTTAATTAATGACCTTAGACATAATATTGTAGAATTAATGCGTGATGACACTCCATTAAACATAAGACTGGATAATCCAGAACGCGTTCAATCAGAAGTAGAAGTTGTCAGAGTCGGATAAAAATTGAATATCCTATCAACCACAAGCATGTGGATAGTAAATGGTAATATATTGTATGCTAATAGCGTTGCTGGTACATGGGTAAAATATGGTGAAATGACAATATTAACTTTTATTCCAAAGCCTAATACAAGATACATATTCAAAATTCAGTCTGATATCCCTTACACGGTGCCTAGCAGTCCATATTTATTCTCTATCATGCAAAAATAATAAAGTAGTAAAAAGAGCCGCAGGATTAATCCTCGGCTCTTTTTACTACTTTAATGGTATTCACTACTTCACAGGAAAGCATTCTATGGAGAGTGAGATGGTTTTTCAGCTTCTAAAGGTGCTTTTTCATAATGGCGTTTGTTTGCAGCGTAGGGAGTCGTTCAAGTATCATGGCCTATGAATTAACAAACAACAATTTTATTAAAAAACTTTTAACTTTAATTAATATATAAAACTTAGGAATATTTATATAAACTAAGATTGAAATAGATCAAAGCTATACTGTTGTAAGGGGTTAGTGTCTCCTAAAAAAGTAATTGATAAGACATACATTGCTATTGGACTGCCAGGATCATTTGAGGGTGTAAATTTAAATGCTTGTTCTTCACTTCTCTGATAAAGTTTAGTAGCTTCAGGAGTCATGATCCCCTGTTTAAGATTTGATAGTTTATAGACAGATAATAAGTATGGTTTAGAATCAGGCGGTGTGAATAGGACTGTTTGACCGCCACTTCCATTTGTTGCGAATTGAAACATATCAATGGTATCACTTACAGAGAGATTTCCAATATAAGTATAACCATAGGTGCTGTTGTGTACATTAGTGATAGGGGGAGCTGTAATATAATTGTTATTACTAGGCTCAAAGTCCTGATTATAAGGATTTGCGCTGGCAGGGACAGCGGCACATAATGATAGGGCAGCGCTTAGTAATAATACAGTTAATTTTTTCTTCATGTAATAACCTCCAAAGGGATATAATAGAAACATATTACATATTCTAGGATTCATTTTAAATTCCTTCTTTTAGCTTGAAGAAATTTTGGACTTGATGCTTCACTGTACCAATGACCTTCTATTAGGTACAGTGAAAAATCTGCATGATTACTAGACACTAAGTGAAACAAGGCCAGGAACAATTAGATAATTTGTATGCTTGAATTAAAATGGCAATCATTTTTAATAGTTAGCGTGTTTATTTTCATTCTATCGCTTCAATAATAAGTTGGCTAATAGCATTAGAAAAGAAGCTTTCACTCCCCTTTGATTGTTATTATGAAAGCTTATTCTTATGTTCATATAATTAACTATTTTATGAAAAAAAGTTTTTTTATGTTTAGACATTTAACTTGGTTAAATATATTCTTGTAAAGGACATAATTTATTGGAGGTTATCAAAATGAAGAAGTACCTATTAAGTTTGGCTTTTCTACTTGTTTTTGTTGTCATGATACCGCAACAAGGATATGCTGCGGTGGATTACAAAGGAGGAGTTTTAGATGGAGTTCATGTCTATCTAAGCTCATCAGAATCTGTAGCAGGAGCACCTTTAGCTGCAGCCACTGATAATGACGAATCTACAGTAATCTCTATGACCGGTCGAAATGTGGGTGGTGACAAAGACCATATTGTAAAAACTTTCATGGAACCAGTAACAGTAAATGCAATTAGAGTAAGTGCCACAAAATCTATTAATTTTGGATTTTACGATAAAAGTGGAAAATATATTACTGTAAATAACAAAACTTTGAATAAAATATCTGCGGATGAAGCAGATGGTAGATTAATTGAATTTCCTCAAACAAGTGGGATTTATAAGGTCATTTTATTTAATGATTTAAAAGATCCTGTAGATATTAAAGAGTTTAATATTTACAATGGCACAATAGAAGCTCCTATTCTTACTGCAGATGCAGGAGTAAAAGTGGTTGATTTGAATTGGGGTTCAGTAGCTTCTTCAGTAGGGTTTAATATTGAACGCTCAACAGTGCCGGGTGGTCCGTACGAAAAGATTGCAACTAGTGTGACTGGAACTACATACAGTGATCAAAATGTTGTAAATGGTACAACCTATTACTATGTGGTTACAGCCCTGAATCACAAAGGAGAAGGACAACGATCTAATGAGGCTTCTGCTACACCTAAAGCTTCAGCGGTCACATTAGATATCGAATCTGCAAAAGATAAAGTCTTTCTCAATGAGACATTTACTGTACAAGCAGTATTAAAAAATGCAACTAATATTTACGCAGAGGACTTTAACGTTCAATATGATAAAACTCGTTTCCAACTGGTAAGTGTAACTGCAGCAGATCACATGGGTCTATTTCATAAGGGAAATGTGTCTGATGATACGATTAGACTGATTACGGCAAGTTTAGGTAAAGAGCATGGTATAAATGGAAATGGTACGTTAGTTAATTTCACTTTTAAAGCAATTGGTCTTGGTAAAGGCAAAGTTGATGCAACAAGAGGGAAAATTGCAGATAATGGAACAACGGAAACTACATTAGCAGAAGAAAATTGTGGCGAAAAAGAGATTGAGGTTATTGGTGGTGAATTTACACTAAAGCATCTGGGTTTGTTGGGGTTTAACTACAATCAGGATAAAAACAATTTAACTGATGAATTAAAAACCTTTCTTGGTTCTACAGGCAACGTTGTAGATATTGACCTTGTTGACTTAACAAATGCAATCCTAGCTAACCCAAACTATGATTTTAATTAATATGAATGATGTAACCGCTCCTTTTGGAGCGGTTTTTCATTTGAATTCTCAAAAAGCCATATATTTTCTACTTTAGTTTAATTGTATTAAAATATAGCCTTTAACATGGAAATAAAGACAGCTGCGTAACAAGCCGATTACTTAATTATGAAGCTTGTAATGTCTAAAATCATATTGGTAAATTGCCCATTTATCCAGTATTGGCTCTCACCCTGTTTATTTCATTCACAACTTTTTAATGATTTATCGCTTACCAGAGTCAGTAGAATGATGACAATCTCCAGTAGTATTTTGACATATTAGTCTAGACCAATTGATGATAAGTAGTCTTTGTTTTAGAGTGAGCTTGCAGGGGAATAATTCCATGTGAGGAGAAATCTAAAATGAAAAAAGCTATTACTGCTGGTTTATTAGGAATTACGCTTTGCCTAGCGGTTGTTTAATTTTTTCTGGAATCATCCTTCATTATAGAATGAAGGATAATCTCGCACCTGCCGCTCAGCCTCGGCTAAAGCATTAGCTGCATTTAAATAAAGCTTCTCTGTCTTCAAGTGAGAAAAGAAGGGCTTCATACATGGATTTTCCAGACAGACAGTTACACGTCTGGAATGACTGAGGAGAATACCGGGTTTCTTCAGATTGCTGTTAAATGGCTTAGATGTGTATTAAAGTCGCTGATCCTAGTGGAGAAGGACGCCTCAGAGCTCCTCGCTCTTACTTAGGCTGTCTAGTGTCCCGTTAACAAAAGCAAGATCATTTCGTTCCGAAAGGTTCCAAGCTACAATTTCATTATTAAATAGATCCTGAATAGCAGCAAGATAGGCAAACCGTTCCCAAACTAATATGTCAGTAATGTCTTTAGTGAGCATGGCTAAAGGGGTGTCCATCCGAAATTACCGCTAAGATCTGATTAGTTTCACAACTGAACCTGTTTACCAAAGAAACGACACTTCTTTTGAATGGTCGGGCTTAGCTTTAAAGCGCCTTATTGCAGCTTAAAATAGGCAATTTTCCTATTCCGAAATATTGGTTGTTTCATTTACCAGCAAAGCCTTTGATTTACATTAACGGACATGTTATCGTATCGTAACTGGCACATTTGCGGTAATTATACCGAGCTATATGGCTAAACAATATCAGCACAATAAGGAAGAGAGCAAAATGTACACGATCAGCAGATTTTCTCAGCTTTGTAAAATGAGTGCGCGCATGCTGCGTCACTATGACAAGGAAGAACTTTTGAAACCCGTTCATGTGGATGCCACGAACGGCTACAGATATTATGAGAAGAACCAATTAGAAACGGCATTACAAATTAAGAAGCTGAAGGAATAAAGATTCTCCCTGCCAGAGATCAGAACGGTTCTGCAGACAGCGGACAGAAAAATGCTGACTGGATTAATACATTTAAAAATAAATGAATTATCCGACGAGATGAATCGAAATAGGCAGATCATTAAAGAAATGCAAGAAATGATAAATACAGATGTAAATTTGATGGGTGAAGAACATAGATCTTATGATATATTGCTCGGCATGAGGAATGAGAAAAGTGTTATATATCAAAGAATGTCTATAAACATTGCAGATATGGACCAATGTATAGATTCCTTATACGAAAAGGCGGGAAAAGGTAATATCCCGGTGCTGGGTGTTCCGTCTGCTGTTTTTTTTGATGAAGAATTTATCCCTGACCATAGCGATATGGAATTGATGATTCCCATTATGCTCAGGAATGAAGAAGCCATATCAAAGGATTGTAACATAAAAAAACTACCCCAAACCATGATTGCTACTACCCTGCATATCGGAGATTACGACTACATCGGATACGCACATTTGGCACTTGAAGAATGGATAGAACGTAATGGCTATGGCTTTGAGGGCCCGCCTTACGAAACCTACTTAAAAGGTCCAGAATGTGACTGCCCAGTGGAGGAGTATGTTACGCAAATCTGTTTTCCTGTCCGTATAGAGGCAAAGTAATAAGTGCTTGACCTTAACACTATGTCAAAGCTTATTCTACATCTGAGAGAAAGTTAGTCACATAAAAGGAGATTAAAGATGAAGAAGATGGTTGTTGTGTGTTCGGGAGTAGTATTAACGGCAGGAATCATAATGGGATGTTTTCACAGTACAACTGCTGAGAGTCAAAGTGTGAAGCAGCAAAACGTAGGCAAATACACCATGCCTGATGAGAGAAGCAAACATGAAGGGACATGGCTACAATGGCCCCATAACTTTACATACGGTAAAGGCCATAAAGAAAAGCTTGAGGCGATTTGGATAGAGATGACCGCTGCGCTAAGTGAAGGTGAAAATGTTCATATCATCGCATATGATAAGTACGAAAAAGAATACATTTACGATCTTCTGTATGATGAAGGTATAGATATGGACAAAATCGACTTCTATATTGTTCCTACGGACGATGTATGGGCAAGAGATACCGCCCCAATTTTTGTATACGACAAGGATAACAATATAAAACTCATGGACTGGGGATTTAACGGGTGGGGAAAGAAAACACCGTATAAAAAGGATGCTCAAATAGCGAACAGACTTGGTAAGCAGTTGGAGAAGGAAAGAATTGATCTCAATGAGGTCGTACTTGAAGGTGGAGCCTTTGAACTGGATGGTAATGGTACATTTTTATCGACACGAAGTGCAGTTACAAATAAAAATAGAAACCCTAAATTCTCAGAAGCAGAAATAGAGGAGTATATAGAAGAATATCTTGGCGCCCCTAATTTCATTTGGTTAGATGGTGTACCGAATCAGGATATTACTGATTTTCATATTGATGGGTTTGCAAAATTTTATGATAAATCCACAATTGTAACAATGAAAGGGGACGATTTAGAAGAATGGGGTGTCTCCATAAAGGATATGAACACACTAATGAAAGCGAAGAATGTTGCGGGCAAGCCTTATAAGTTTGTGTATTTGCCAATTAGTAAGAATAATGTTGTACTCAACAGTGGACAAAATCTAGGATACAAAGGTTCTTATATAAATTATTATATTGGAAATACAGTTGTATTGGTTCCTAATTACAATGATCCTAATGATCAAAAAGCTAACGATATTATCCAAAAACTATACCCTGATCGTAAAGTAATAGGCATAGATGTGAGAGAGCTGTATAAAGACGGTGGTATGATTCATTGTGTTACACAACAACAGCCAGTTAATCTAAAGTAAGGGTTGCGCCATAAATTTCAATATAATTTTATAGGTATAATGATAAGTAGAGCATTACTTTTTGCTGCAAAGCTTATTTCCTCACTTCTCTGGACATTGTGTGATTACCTTGTCCCGGAAAAGTAACATTACCCTAGAGTCATTCCATCATAGGAATCGTTTCTAGGGTCATTTTTATTTGATTTTATATATTCGCTGCATTACAAACTGAACGGTGAGAACCGACCCAATTAGCTTAGCTCGTATAAGTCAATTCTAAAATTTTCCTTAACAATAATGTGTTCACCACACCTTTTCTGATGATATGGGGTAAGTACTATTGTAAGACAATCACTTAACTTTATATGAAAGGAAGTGGCATTTTGCGAACAAATCGTAAACTTAAAGCAGACTTTATTGTGTTAGGTGGAGGTCTCGGCGGTTGTATGGCTGCTTTAGCAGCAGCTAAGTCAGGCTTGACCGTAATAATGACAGAGGAAACAGACTGGATTGGCGGGCAGCTCACAGCCCAAGCTGTTCCACCAGATGAGCACCGTTGGATTGAGCAATTCGGATGTACGCGAAGTTATGCTGAATTCCGTCGTCGTGTGCGGGACTACTATAAGTCGAATTATCCATTGGTCGATACTGCAATGAATAATGAGTTCCTTAATCCCGGCAATGGCTGGGTCAGCCGGTTATGCCATGAACCTAAAGTAGCGCTGCAAGTCTTGCAGGACATGCTTGCAGCCTACACGAACAGCGGCCGCATCCAAATTTTATATCAACATCGAATAATAGAAGCCGTGATGGAAGGAGATCGTTGCGTATGTGTGAAAGTGATCAATGACGATGACGATCTAGTCACACTGCAAGGCAAGTACTTTGCGGACGCCACTGAGTGCGGGGATCTGCTTCCTCTTGCTGGAGTGGAACATGTTATGGGCGCCGAAGCGAGAGCAGATACAGACGAACCTCATGCTGCTGATAATGCGGATCCGCTGGATATGCAATCAATAACCCATGTGTTTGCTTTGGATTATGAAGAAGGTGGGGATCATACTATTGATCGTCCTGCCCAATATGATTTTTGGAGACAGTACGTACCTCAGAATTATGAGAATTTGCCGCTGCTAGGCTGGCTGGTACCGGAGATTAGCAAGAATGGCACAATTAAGGAGTATGGATTGTTTCGCGGCAAACGCGGAGAATGGTGGGAATCATTGTTTAATTACCGCCGCATGATCGACAAGTCTCTATTTACTAACGAACTTTACAAGAGTGATATTTCTCTTATCAACTGGCCGCAAAACGACTACCATCTTGGCTCTATTTATGGTGTGTCTAGTCATGACAGACGTAAGCATCTTAGAGGTGCGCGTCAGCTAAGCTTATGTTTGCTGTACTGGCTGCAGACAGAAGCACCACGCCTTGACGGTGGTAAAGGATATCCAGGGCTTCGTTTGCGGAAGGATGCACTCGGGACAGACGATGGCTTTGCCAAAGCTCCTTACATTCGGGAGTCCAGACGTATTGAATCGTTATACCGGATTACCGAGCACGATGTGAGCAAAGAAATACGTGGTGATCAAGGAATTCGAACGTACGAAGACAGTGTAGGTGTAGGCAGTTACTATTTAGACCTCCATATGACAACGGTATCATTTCGTAGCTTGTACGTTCCGACATATCCATACGAGATTCCACTGGGCGCTTTGCTTCCGGTACGTGTAAAGAATATACTTCCTGCCTGCAAAAACATCGGTACGACTCAAATCTCAAATGGATGTTATCGCCTTCATCCTACGGAGTGGAACATTGGTGAGTCTGTAGGCTACTTGGTTGCCTATGCGCTCAAAAACCAGCTTGATCCACATGATGTTAGGGAGGATTCTGTCCATCTGCAAGCGTATCAGGATCTGCTGGAGCAGCGAGGCGTACAGCTTCATTGGCCAGAGGACATACAGCTGCCTTAAGATCCTGTGCGTGAATGAAGCACAATGATGTATGAGTCATGGCAGCCCAAAAGACAGCACCACCATTCAAAAGAATCTTCATATCCACTGTAAGTAGTGGGTGTGGAGATTCTTTTATTTCTCTCTAGCGGGATGGCATCATTTCACCATGTACATGGACTACTGCTTCTCTATTCCTAATTCAAAATTTACACCATCTCTTAGCTTTCGACTGACATCGTTAGACAGCTTATGCAAGGGTGAAGCAGTACAATTTTATGAAGATGGTTATAACGGAATAGTAGCAGTGATGCGGTATATAGGATAACAACCTTTCAAAGGAGGTTTCTTACATGTCACATGGACTCACCTTATTTCTGATTATGCTTGCAGCAGGCATTGTGGGAGGGGGAGTAAATTATTTATTAGTAGGTAAGTATGGGACGGTATTTTACAAAGATTGGATGCTTTATAAGGCGGTTTTTGTTGGAATTGCGGCTTCTTTCCTCGTACCTCTATTTTTGAATACGATATCTAGCAATCTGCTTCTCGAAAGTAAGCAAGAAGGCACCCAATTATTTGTATTTGCAGGATTCTGTTTAATTGCCTCTATCTCCTCTAATCGATTTATTAAATCTATTTCGGATAAATTTATGCAGCAATTACATGACGTTCAGCATCAGGTGAACAATGTAAAGCAAGATGTCGAAGCTTTGACGGAAAAAAATACGGAAGCGGACGACTCTATTATTCGTAATGATCCTTATGAAATACGGATGTTGCATCGTGGCACGGTGGCAGAGGAGATTCAGCTTGAACAGTCTCCAAGTCTACATGCTGACCCGAGCCTAAAGGTTCTTCAAGCGCTTCAGGAAGGGGACTATGTATTCCGTACAGTCACTGGTATTTGTAAAGAGACCGAATTGACAGAAAGCTGCATTCTCCGCATTTTGCAAGAGCAAATACAATTGGGAAACGTAGTTCGTTCAGAGCGGGAAGCTGGTATCCGGTATCACATTACACCTGCCGGTCGTAAATACATAGGCCGTCATGATCATGTCCGAATGGATATCTTATCGGAAAAAGGCGAGCAGATTTCATGAATATTCATATCATGGTTTATGGGTATACACGTAGTAGGTAGTGAACAGTTCATGTGAATAAATGACAAGTGAAGTGGTGAGAAAGATGAATTATCGGTATGGACTTCACCAGAGACAGACGTTGCAGATGACATCACAGATGCAGCAGTCGTTAAGTATACTTCAAATGTCCTCGCTGGAACTGTGGGGGTATGTTCAGGAACAAGTAGAGACGAACCCATTGTTAGAAGTGAATGGCGAAGGACATCCGCTGTATGCAGCGGATGAACTGGGCTATGGATATAGGTATCCGGGCGCGCAGAACAAAATCAATGAGGATAAGCATACACCTTGGTATGATCTGGAACGTGAAATGACATTGGAGGGTTACTTGTCTCAACAAATAAATTTCATAGCTAACCTGCCTGATAACCTTCGTATGATCATGAAATATATAGCAGGTAACCTCAGCCCACAAGGTTATTTACAGTTGTCCATTTCATTCGTTGCGGATCAGCTAAAGGTTACGCTTGAAGAAGCGGAACAAGCGCTGCAGCTCATCCATACACTAGAACCTACAGGGGTAGGAGCTCGTACTCTGCAAGAGTGCTTACTGATCCAAGCTAACATGATGCCGGATCTTGATCCACTAGTGATTACGCTTATTACGTATCATTTGCCGGACATTGCAGCGCAAAAATTAACGGCACTTGCAGGTAAGTTGAGAACATCTACACAAGAAATCGTGAAAGCGATCTCAAAAATAAAGAACTTAAATCCAAAGCCCGGAAATCAATTTTTCCATTCCGCGGTTCCGGTTGTTAGACCTGATATGTCTATTCAAAAAGCGGGCAGTCGTTATATTGTCGTTATGCACGATTGGGCAGTTCCACTGCTTATGCTTCAACCTGCGTATGCAGCTATGGGCGCACAGAAGGGACAATACTTGCAAGGGGAATATGAATATATTCGTCATCAACGTGCCAGTGCCCTGTGGCTGCTCAGAAGTATAGAGCAGCGCAAGCAGACGCTGCTGCGGGTGGCGCAGAGTATTGTGGAGGAGCAGCTTCTATTTTTTCAGGAGGGACCTTCCGGCTTAAAGCCGATGAATTTGGCGCACATAGCTGATAGGCTGAGTATGCATGAGTCAACTGTTAGCAGATCAACTGCTGGGAAGTATGCCGAGACGCCATGGGGTACATTTGAATTAAACTATTTTTTCCCGACGGGCATTCATCAGGATAACGGGGAACTGGCGTCTGCCGCAAGTATTAAACTAAAAATAAAGGCGATTATCGCTGGTGAGCCGCAATGTTCGCCTGTCTCTGATCAACACATTACATTGTGCCTCCAGAAACAAGGCATCCGTATTTCCCGGAGAACGGTTGCTAAATATCGAGAAGAGCTTGGCTTAGCATCCTCGTTTGAACGGAGACGACGGTAGCCAAGCTTTTTATTGAGGTAACGTTTTAGTCCACACGTTCATATCCTCGAATTTATCATAAATATTACAGTTTTTAGTCATTCGTCCCCCGTATTCATAACCGAGTTGTTTAAACACAGCGTTCATACCCGTTGATAAGGCCCTTGCAAGAGAATAGGCACAGGTAATGTTTCGCCGCAAAAGTTCTTGCTCCAGTTCTTGCAGCAGCAGCCTCATCAAGCCTTTATTTCGGCAGGTATGTAGCGTTGCGCAGTCTGTCATCTCGGCATTGTGGAAGGTTGTATTTATTTCTGCAGAGGCTGCACTGACCAGTTGACCTTGAAGCTCTGCTACGTGGAAGATCGTTCCTTCCTGAATGATATGCTCCACATATAACGGATCGTGCATCGGGGTAGGGTACGTCGCAAATACTTGGCGATATAACGCTGCCAGCACATTTGCATCCTGATCAGTCGCTTGACGAAGCAAAAATCCAGCAGCGCTCTTATTTAGTTCTGATTTTAAGGGAAGTGCCTGGACCTCAGCTAATAACTGGTCTTCGTAGATCCAATAGTCGCTTGTTCTACGTTCCAAATCTGTATACAACGCCATATTAAAAGCATCATGACCTTGGAAATAACCTTTAATAACAGCTTCTAGCATATAACCATGCGTAAGGAAGCAGCCCCAATCATAATGACGCGCCTTGATAAATACCTTTGTGAAATAGTGGAGCTGCATAAGCTCCTGAACGCGCTCAAAGACAGAGTTCGGATTGCCTCGATAATCATCTACTCGCAGTCTTTTATTGTAATAATCAAGGCACATGTGCAGACTGTAATCGCGTCCATTTTCAACCAGATTAGTGTAGTACGTATCATTGTTAGACATACGCGGCCCTCCTTTATTGACTAGAACATTACTGATACCACCGATATGTATATATTTTATACGCAAGATGCATGCCAACCTTATCTGTCATTCTGTAGAAAGGACTAACTTGTGTTCTTCGCAGGCAAACTCTACAATGTGGAATAATAGTCTGCATGAATAGCAATCAAGCATTTAATAAGGAGGAACGTCATGTTAGCCAATGTTCAGAAAGTGGAGCAAGGTTATATTGCTCGATTTGAGCGTCATTTTCCGTACACCGTTGAGCAGGTATGGGCTTGGCTTACGGACAATGATAAGTTGAAGCGCTGGTTTACCGAATTGCGAGTCGTTGAGCTTCGTAAGGGTGGTATCATTACATTTGACATGGGCGACGGTACTTTTGAAGAGCTTGAAATTACAGCTTATACGGAACAATCTGTTTTGGAGTATACATGGGGCAAGGACAAAGTTCGTTTTGAATTGTCTCCGCTCAGTGAAGGCTGTCAGCTCAATTTGATCGAGCAGATCACGATCATGACGGATCATACTGCCAAAGATCTTGCTGGATGGCATGTGTGTCTTGATGTGATTAAGCTACTGCTTGATGGCAGTACCACCTTGTCGCGTGAAGAGGAGTGGAAGCATTGGTATGCGGAATATAAAGTGCTGATTGCCCTTTATCAATAGTTGATTTAGTCAGGGGTTCCGACAAGCGATAATGTGGCCATACATATAAATATGCGAAAATGTCTATAGAAGATGCCATTACTCTTACGGAGTGACATGGCATCTTTTTTGACTTTGTAATTAGTTGAAATACATGCAGCGCAGTATATACAGCACGCAACAGATCTATTACTAAGAGCAGTGGATCTGTCCATTAACGTGGAACGCAATCGGGTCAGGAGCAATGTGATTGCCTCGTTACCCTGTCGAACTTTCCAAATAACGTTTATCAGGTTGGCATGGAGTTTGCGTGTTTCTATTTGACGCGGCATGCTGCGCTGGAGGACAGAATAAGATGGAGGAGGAGGTGGCAGCGATGAATCGGGAATATTTGATCAAGCCTATGCTGGACCGTCATTATCCAGCTATCCAATATGGGCATGGCGTGTATTTGTACGATGCCGCCGGCAGCAAATATTTAGACGGTTGTTCCGGTGCGGTAACAGCTAGTCTTGGTCATGGCCTGCAAGAGATTGGTGAGGCTATGGCCGAGCAGGCACGGAAAGTATCGTTTGTGTATCGTTCCCAGTTTACGAGTGAACCTGCGGAACGATTGGCCAAAACACTTAGCGAGCTGGCACCGGGTGGGGAATATTGGTCTTTCTTCGTTAGCAGCGGCTCTGAAGCGACAGAGACCGCGATGAAAATTGCCATTCAGCATTGGCAAGAAAAGGGGCGCCCGAGTAAATACAAAATATTGTCTCGGCATATGAGTTATCACGGAATTACGCTGGGCGCTTTATCGATGTCAGGTCATGTGTTAAGAAGAAAGCGGTTTATTCCACTGTTAGAGGATTTTCCTGTTGTGGCAGCACCTTATTGCTATCGTTGTCCTTATCAACAAAGCTATCCTTCGTGCGGTATGAAATGTGCAAGCGATCTGGAAGTGGCCATTCGCCGGATTGGGGCTGATCAAGTAGCGGCATTTATTGCAGAACCGATTGTAGGTGCTGCTGGCGGCGCCGTTGTCCCTCCAGCGCGCTATTATAACGAAATCAAAGAAATCTGTGACCGTTATGAGGTGCTGTTTATCGCAGATGAGGTGATGACTGGAATTGCGCGGACGGGCAAAATGTTTGGCATCGAGCATTGGGGAGTTGAGCCTGATTTGATCGCGCTAGGCAAAGGAATGAGTGCAGGTTACACGCCGATGGCGGCTGCCTTGGTTAGCGATCGAGTGATGGAGCCGATACTTGCAGGATCAAAAAGTATTATGGCTGGTCACACGTATAGCGCCAATCCTCAGTCTGCAGCTATTTCTTTAGCTGTGCTGGAATACATCAAGAAGAATAAGCTGGTGGACGCCGCTGTAGATAAAGGACGCTACCTAAGAGATAAGTTAGACCATATCGCCCAAAAATCCTCGATTATCGGTGATATACGCGGGAATGGGATGCTGCTGGGACTTGAATTGGTATCCGATCAAGCAACTAAAGCAAGCTTTGCCGTGGAGCGGCATGTGACGTCACGTATGACTGAACTTGCGTTCCGTAACGGACTGCTTATATATCCTGCCGGAGGCGGTTTGGATGGTACGGGAGACGCTATTATTATTGCTCCGCCATTGGTCATTACTAACGAAGAGATCGATGAGCTGGCCGAAAAGATGGCACAAACGATATTCGAAATGCAAGAAGAACTGCGGGCGGTGGTTTAATTGGATGGCATTGATAAGGTGGGAACTTTAACAGCGGCTCTTGCTCATATAAAAGATGGCAGCACGTTAATGTATGGTGGTTTCGGAGGTGTTGGCACACCGCCGACGCTTGTTAATGGTATTTTGGAAAAGGGGATTCGAGACCTCGTTGTAATTGGAAATGATACTGGATTTCCCGATATTGGAATCGGGAGGCTCGTAACTGCAGGTCGGATCAAGAAAGTGATTGCTTCTCATATTGGCTCCAATCCCAATGCTGGGAACATGATGACAGCCGGTACGCTGGAAGTCGAGTTCTACCCGCAAGGAACTCTTGCTGAAAAAATTCGTGCGGGTGGGGTTGGTCTGGGTGGAATTCTAGTTGATGTTGGATTAGGCACCGTAATGGCGGAAGGAAAAGATCAATATACACTGGCAGGTGCCTCGTATATTGTGGAGCCCGCGCTGACCGCTGAGATTGCAATTGTACACGCCAAGCAGGCGGATCGTTTTGGCAATCTCGTCTATGACAAGAGCGGTCGCAATTTTAACCCGCTAGTTGCGATGGCAGGCGTGTTTACAATTGCCGAAGCAGACGAGATCGTGGCGCCTGGCGAGCTTGATCCAGAGATCATTGTGACGCCCAGTATATTTGTGGATATGGTCATACCAAGCGAAGGGGTGCCATGGAAATGGGTATGGGAGAAGAAGTCCGCTGCCGAATAGCGAGAAGAGCTGCACAAGAGGTTGTTGATGGTATGGTTGTCAACTTGGGAATCGGCATTCCTACGCTTGTTCCCAATTACATTCCAACGGATGTTCATGTCCTTATTCACGCCGAGAATGGTATTCTCGGTTCGGGACCTACGCCTGCACAGGGCAAAGAAGACCCTTATTTGTGTAATGCGGGGGGATATCCGATCAGTCTAGTCGAAGGTGGGTCCTACTGTGACAGCGCGGTGGCTTTTGCAATGATTCGAACAGGAAGGATAGACATGACGATTCTCGGTGCATTGGAAGTAAGTGAACGCGGCGACCTAGCGAACTGGATCGTGCCTGGACGTCGGGTTCCAGGTATTGGGGGAGCAATGGAGCTGGCACAAAAAGCGAAGCAAGTTGTTGTACTGATGAATCACCTGAATCATGCGGGCGAATCTAAACTCAAGCCACAATGTACTTTGCCTCTTACAGCTCCTGAATGTGTAGATCTGATTATTACGGATATGGCTGTCTTTCGAGTTGGGTCTCAAGGGCTGATCCTCTGTGAGATCATGGCTCCATACACAGTAGAGCAAGTGCTTTATTACACAGATGCGCGTGTGTGTTTAGCTGAACATATTATAACGATTCCTTAACAAATAAAAAGGCTCCAATTCAACGAACGGGTTACTACATACCCATTCTGTATCGAATGGGCACGGGAGGGAGTGATGAACAAATGTCCATCTCATACATGAGACAACTTATTCACGATTGGTTGGTGGCCCATCGTGATGAAGGCATATTGCTACTGCAGCGGCTGGTTCGCTGTCCTAGCAAAGCCGGTGCAGAATCAGAGGCGCAGCAAATCATTGCAGACCATCTGCATAGCCTGCAACTGGAAGTCGACATGTGGGAACCCGATGGCTCTCAGTTGGCTGAACACGATTACTTTTATTCCCCACGAAAGGCGTTCAAAGGTAGCCCGAATATTGTCGCCAAAATAGTGGGAACCGGCAAAGGGCGTTCCATCCTGTTGAACGGCCATATCGACGTAGTGCCAGAAGGCAACCAAGGGGACTGGAGACACGATCCCTATGGCGGCATCATTGAAGAGGGTAAGCTGTATGGTCGCGGATCTTCAGATATGAAGGGGGGAACGGTTTCCTTACTGCTAGCCATACAGGCCATCAGGCAGCTTGGTATTCGGCTTATGGGAGACGTTATTTTTCAAAGTGTGATTGAGGAAGAGAGCGGAGGAGCGGGGACACTCGCAGCAATATTAAGAGGGTACAAGGCGGATGCTGCTTTAATACCGGAACCAACCAATTTACGTATTTTTACAAAGCAGCAGGGTTCGATGTGGTTCCGGATTACAGTGACGGGAAGAGCGGCACATGGTGGCACAAGATATGAAGGCGTTAGCGCGATTGAGAAAAGCATGTTCATTATTCAAGAGCTTCAAGCGCTGGAACGCCACAGAAATACCAGAATTACAGATCCGCTGTACGCGGGCAACCCGATTCCCGTTCCGATCAATGTTGGGATCATTCAGGGAGGGAATTGGCCTTCCTCTGTACCGGATACGGTTGTGCTGGAAGGGAGAATGGGGGTTGCACCGAATGAGACCTTGGATCACGCTAAACAAGAAATGGCCGAGTGGATTAGAAAATTGGCAAAGCAGGATGTATGGTTGCTAGAACACCCTCCTGAAGTGGAGTGGTTTGGTGCACGCTGGATACCAGGAGATGTCGCTCCAGATCACGAGCTTGCACTTGTTCTAAGGGATCAATTTTGTGCGACGGTTGGGCATGAGCCTGGGGTGGAAGCTTCTCCGTGGGGAACGGATGGTGGGCTGCTGACTAATCTGGCCGATACACCCTGTATTGTGTTTGGTCCCGGTGTTACCGAGGTAGCACATTATCCAAATGAATATATCGTGCTGGATGACGTATTTACGGCGGCTGAAGTGGTCGCTATGACGTTGATCGAATGGTGTGGAATGGAGGTAATTCAGGATGAAACCGACACGCACGACACATATCAGCCTCAAGACTGAAATCCCGGGACCAATTGCACAGGAGCTTATGCTCCGACGCAAGGAGCATGTTCCTCAAGGACCTTTTAACACGGTTCCAACCTTTGCTGCTTCTGGAAAAGGGGCACTGCTAACAGATGTCGATGGCAATACATTTATTGATCTGGCAGGTGCAATCGGAACGTTGAATGCAGGACATTGTCCGCCGCAAGTTGTTGCAGCGCTCAAGGATCAACTGGATAAATATATACATCCTTGTTTCCATGTCACGATGTATGAGCCTTATATTGCATTAGCGGAGGCCTTAAATCGAATCACACCAGGTGACCATCTTAAGAAAACTTTCTTTTTGACTAGTGGAGCTGAGGCTGTTGAGAACGCAGTCAAGATTGCACGCAGATATACGGGGCGCCGCGGAATTGTCTCTTTTGAAAGAGGATTTCATGGTAGAACCTATATGGCGATGTCTTTGACAAGCAAGGTAAAACCGTATAAAAACGGATTTGGCCCGTTTGTTCCTGATGTGTATAAGCTGCCTTATCCATATTATTACCGGGCACCCGAAGGCATGACAGCTGCTGAGTGGGATGATGCGCTGCTAGCAAAGTATGAAGAATTTTTTCTGGCTGAGGTACCAGGCGAAGATGTTGCCGCCATCATTATGGAACCTGTGCAGGGAGAGGGAGGATTTATAATTCCCTCAGTCCGGTTTGTGCAAGGGGTGAAGGCGATCTGTGAGCGCTATGGGATACTATTCATTGCCGATGAAGTTCAGACAGGGTTTGGTCGAACAGGCAAACGGTTTGGCATTGAGCATTACGGTGTTGTTCCAGATCTAATGACGATGTCCAAGTCGATTGCTGCTGGGCTCCCGCTTAGTGCTGTGACAGGAAAAGCAGAGATTATGGACGCACCCGGCATAGGGGAAATTGGAGGCACTTACGGGGGCAGTCCGCTGGGATGTGTGGCGGCGCTAAAAGTAATTGAATTGATGGAGACGGAGGATTGGTGTACACAGGCAGTCTGTATCGGCAACTTGTTTCAAGATCGTTTTAGCAAGCTGCAGCAGGAGCTGCCATCTATTGGCGACGTAAGGTCTCTCGGCGCTATGAGTGCGTTTGAGATCGTATCCAATCCCCATACAAAATTGCCTGATAAAGCCTTAACCCAGCGCATCATTCAGCTGGCGCATCAACGGGGTGTCTTGATTATGAGTGCCGGTCTATATGGGAACGTAATCCGATTACTAAGCCCACTTGTTATAACCCTTGAACAGATGGCAGAAGCGCTTGACGTTGTTGAATCGGCCGCCCGAACGTGCATCTTGACACATAATGGCGCATAATGGAGGAAGGAGGGATCGAGATGAGAAAGCATTTATATATAAAGGGAAGCTGGGTAGAGGCTGCGGAATATCGCCCCTTATATTCTCCTTACAATGGTATGAATATCGCTGAAGTTGCTTATGCGAACGAAGCAGAAGTGGAGCAAGCGATAGCTGCGGCAGAGCTTGCTTCACCATTAATGGCACGTATGCCTGCGCATGAACGCGCTTCTATATTAGGGAAGGTTGCCGTATTAATAAGCGAACGGGCAGACGAATGTGCCCATCTTATCGCGCTGGAAGCAGCTAAGCCGCTTAAGGCGGCACGTGCGGAAGTAGATCGCACGGCGATGACCTATCAATTAGCGGCGGAGGAAGCACGACGGATTCACGGGGAAACGATTCCTCTGGACGCTGCACCAGGAGGAGAGGGGCGCATCGCGTATACGATACGTCAGCCGCTAGGCATCGTTGCTGCTATCACGCCGTTTAACTTCCCGATGAATCTGGTTGCACACAAAGTAGGACCTGCGCTTGCCGCAGGTAATACGGTTGTATTGAAACCAGCTGGGCAGACACCACTGAGTTCTTTGCTGCTGGCCGAGCTGTTTGAGGAAGCTGGCCTGCCTGCCGGAGCGTTAAATGTGGTCACGGGAAGCGGAAGTATTATTGGCGATATACTTGTTCAGGATGCAAGAGTCAAAGCGGTGTCATTCACGGGCAGCCCTGAAGTTGGAATTGGAATTCGCCGTAAAGCAGGCTTAAAGAAAGTTACGCTTGAGCTCGGCTCTAATTCGGCCTTGATCGTGGATCAGGGGGTCCAGCTAGATAAAATGATCAGCAGGGCGGTGACTGGCGCATTCTCCAACTCGGGTCAAGTATGTATCTCTCTGCAGCGAATATATGTGCATGAGCTGTTGTTCAATGAGTTTGTGGAGAAGTTTGTAGCATGTACAGAGGCGCTGCATGTTGGTGATCCTCTGGACCCGTACACGGATGTATCAGCCTTAATTGCTCGAAAAGATGTTGAACGGTCACTTGAATGGATTGCGGAGGCGAAGCGGCTGGGTGCGGAAGTGGCAACGGGTGGCGTGAGTCAAGACAACGTGGTTCACCCAACCGTGTTGTTAAATGTAGACGCCAGTGCGCAGATTTCGTGCAGTGAAGCTTTTGCGCCTATTGTCCTCATTAATCGTGTATCTTCGATGGAAGCGGCGATACAGGCAGTAAATGATTCTCGTTACGGTTTACAGGCGGGCATTTATACCAATGACATCGGCACAGCTTTAGCCGCAGCCGAACGACTAGAGGTCGGAGGCGTAATGATTAACGATATTCCGACGTTCCGTGTGGATCATATGCCCTATGGCGGGGTGAAGGATAGTGGAATCGGACGCGAAGGCGTGAAGTATGCAACGGAAGAATTTACGGAATTAAAGCTCATCTGTTTTAAAAAGGAATAAGTGCGCACGTTTGTCCATGAGCAAAGAAGAGCACGCCAACGTCGGTCCAAGACCCGCGTTGGCGTGCTCTTTTTATTTAAGCAGGGGCGTCTTGTCTGGTGACCATTAAACTTAAACACAGCCTTGGTGCGGCAATAACCGCACCAAGGCTGCTGCTTACTGTTGGTCAGCTGTCTGTACAGGCACCAAGAATCTTAATGGATTAATGGCCCTCATCATTCTCTGTCAGTACTTCACTGGCTTCCTCACTACAGAAGCGAGACTTATTCATTACAGACGTGGCATTGTTAATCGTTAACCTTTGAGGACGTATCCTCAGTATTGCTACTCTCGGAAGCATTTACATTCTTCTCGTCTTCTTTCTTATCAGCCTCGGCAGAGCGATACTTTGCATCTTTGCTATCAATAAGTTTTTGCTTCATCTCGTCGCGCTTTTGACGTTTGTCTTTTAACGACATATGCTCTGGAGACTCCTGATAGGTCTGGCGTCGCCCGATGCGGCGCAAATTTTCTGGCACCAGATTAAATTTCTCATCTTTCATTAAAGCAATAATGCCCGTGCTTTCAGGGGCTTTACCAAGTTCGTATATTTCGTTAAAATACTCATCTGCTCGTCCTGGCACGTACGCTTTGGGCTCAGGATACCCCACGATAACGCCTTCATAATTTCGCAGAATGACTTTATCTTGGCTTTGCGACAGCAAATAATTTGGCTGCAGTGCAATCTTGCCGCCGCCCCCAGGAGCGTCCACGACAAAGGTAGGCACAGCATAGCCACTCGTGTGTCCGCGGAGTGCTTCAATAATTTCCAACCCTTTAGAGACAGGGGCACGAAAATGCCCAATGCCTTCCGACAAATCGCATTGATAAATATAATAGGGCCGAACACGTATCTTTACTAGATCGTGCATCAGCTTCTTCATAATTTGAGTGCTGTCGTTGATGCCTGCCAAAATAACAGCTTGGTTGCCAAGTGGAACACCGGCGTTGGCCAGCATCTCACAGGCAAGCTTCGCTTCAGCAGTAATCTCTAAGGGATGGTTAAAGTGGGTATTTAACCATACGGGATGATACTTCTTTAGAATGCTGCATAAATTTTCGGTAATTCGCTGCGGGAAAACTACGGGAGCCCTTGTTCCGATACGGATAATTTCAACGTGTGGGATCTCACGTAAATTTTTTAAAATATACTCTAAAATTTGATCATTTATAAGCAGTCCATCTCCACCGGAAAGCAGCACATCCCGTACTTCTGGAGTATTTCTAATGTACGCAATTGCGTCGTCCATTTGCTTCTTAGGAACGCCCATGCCCACTTGACCGGAGAAACGACGGCGCGTACAGTAACGGCAGTACATAGAGCATTGATTCGTAACGAGGAACAGCACGCGATCTGGGTAACGGTGAGTCAGACCTGGAGTAGGGGAGTCCTCGTCTTCGTACAGCGGGTCTTCCAAGTCATATCTTGTTTTCATGATTTCAGCCGAAATAGGTACCGATTGCAGCCGGATCGGGCAGCGCGGATCGTCTGGATGCATGAGCGCTGCGTAGTAAGGAGTAATATTTAACGGAATGGTGCGGGTAGAGATACGAACGCCTTCCTCTTCATCAGGTGTCAGATTGACAACCTGCTTTAGGTCTTCCAGTGTACGTATCGTATTGGTTAACTGCCATAACCAGTCATTCCATTTTTCATCGGGTACATCTTTCCATAACTCGATTTGTTTCCAGTGACGTTTGCTGCTGAGAGGAATTGCATGTGTTCCATCTGATGTGAGATCGTTCTGAAGTTCCATTAATCCGCACCTCCGATAATGATTGTTCTTGTCTATATTCCTGCTCTAAATAAGAAGCAAGAACGATGCCAAGTGGAGGGCAGACGTGTATTCTGTATAACATTTGTAATTAAAGGTTATTGCTCTTTGTCTACTCAGGCCTGCGGCTGATCCCATAACGAGTCAGCTTATATTGCAGTGCTTGACGCTTAATGCCTAAGGCTTGTGCGGCCTGTGTAATATTATACTGATGGCTGTCCATGGCCGCTTGAATAGCTTCGCGCTCATACTTTTCCAGCATTTCAGGCAAATTAGTGCTGCGTGCTGGCATTTCCATAGCCAGTGTCAAAAGTGGAGTGTGTTGTTCGCTATGCTCGGCAGCAGAATAATTCAGATACGGAGGCAGGTGGGACACCTCGATCCGCTCATCGTGCAGTTCCATCATATTGAAGGCGGATTCGATGACATGCTTCAGCTCGCGAATATTGCCAGGCCATGAATAAGTGATCAGTCGTTTCAGGGCGGTAGTACTAATGGCAGATACTTTTAATCCGAACAGGGGATTAAAAGCTTCGATATAATGCTGAACAAGTAGATGGATATCTTCCTGTCTCTGGCTTAATGAAGGGAGGTGGACATTGATGACGTGCAATCGATAAAATAAATCGGAGCGTAATATGCCCTTCTCCAGTGCTTCCTTTGGCTCCATATTCATAGCAGCGATAATACGAATATGGACTTGTTGTTCAGTCGTTCCCCCAATTCGTCGGACGATTCCATCTTGCAAGACGCGCAGCAGCTTTGCCTGCAGATACAGATCAAGACTATTCAGTTCATCCAAAAATAACGTGCCGCCATTTGCCTGTTCAAACAAACCTGGCCTGTCAACAGCACCTGTAAAGGCTCCTCGCGAGGTGCCGAACATCAATCCCTCCATAAGTTCCCCTGGGACCGCAGCGCAATTTTGTGCAATAAAAGGTTTCTCTCGGCGAATGCCTGCATTGTGGATGCTTTGAGCAATCAGCTCTTTGCCTGTTCCTGTTGCACCGCAAATAAAGACGGAAGAGTTAGTACGAGCTGCCTTTTTTGCAATAGAAAGCGCTTCTAAAAATAAGGGGCTCTGTCCGATAAGGTCACTAAAGTGATAACGAGCGGCCCCTGAGCGGCGATGATCGTGCTGCTGGGCTCTGTAGAGCTGGTGCCTCAGATCGAGAATCTGGTCATGAAGCTGAACAATGCTCGTAATATCTTTGGCAACTTCCAGCGCACCAACGATATGATTATTTTCCACCAACGGAAATGTACTGTTTACAGTTGTGATTCTTTTACCCGACATATTTACGTAAGTCTGAATATGCTCGGCAATCTCTTTACCGGTACGAAGCACCTTGATTAATGTACTTGTCTCATGCGTCAGGGAGGGATACAGGTCGAACACACTTTTTCCAATGACTTGAGCACGGTGTAGACCATCGATCTCAGCCATCTTGGCGTTATAAAGGATGGTGATTCCATCTTGATCCAGAAGATGAACTCCAACGTCAATCCGATTAATGATCCATTCCAAATGTGTAGATCCCATGCTGCGTTCCAACATCTATTCACCTGCCTGTACAAAATAGCGATCATTCTATGAATATGCTGAAGCAGCAGGATTTACCCCTACCATTTGGCAGTAGAAAAAGAGTGACATCTCGATTACTCGAATGTATGTCACCCTGATTGTTTATTATTTTAAATGTGTTGTGTCCGGCGTATCGTACACGTGGAATCGGGAGAACAAGCGCCATAACAATTCTCTGCGGCTGGTTACGCCTGTTTTGATAAAAATGGACTTGAGGTGATCCTGCACCGTATAAGCTGAAATATGGAGGGACAAAGCCAGCTCTTTAGTAGAGAGTCCCTTTACAACACGATCGAGAATCTGCTTTTCACGCTCAGATAAGCCGTACGCTTCTGACAAGTAGGGCAGCATGTCGTTGGGCGAGGCGGCACCTATCCATACTGCGAGCTGGATTGTCCCTGCCGGACCGTTAAGGCGGCTGGCTTGAATCGTCACATAATGCCCATTAGGAACACGCAAGCATACTTTTGCCAAAGAGGAAGATCCGGCACTTCCAGCTGAATCAGCTAAGGCACGCGTACACACGGCTTGAATCGGTCTCGGAATAACATGATTTGTAATGTGTTCCCATTGTCTTAGCAAATGCAACCAATACGCTGAAGCATCGTTGAACGAGATAATATCTAATTGATCGGACAGCACCATAATACCCGGTCCTTCCTCTATCCAGACGGTGTCCTCAGCCGGCAGCGAAAGATGAATAGCCCGTAACTGATAGGCAATAGCAGGGACAAGCTCAGCGACGAAATCCCGTTCACTTTCTGTGAACAAGGGAGATCCTTGCTTACGAAATAAGGTCAAGTAACCCCAGCAGGACTGATCATTAACTAAAGCAGCCCGCAGCTCGTCTTTAAATCCAGCTGGCTGCAGGACGTGACGATAGCGTGCGCTGCGTTCCATTTGTCCATTCGTTGCCCCGCTTAAAGTAGCAACGGGTATATCCGACTCTACTAATTGAGTATAGGTGTTAAAATCTGCTTGCACATATTCGTACTCAAACAGGCGGTGATGAATGGCTTCTACACCTTCTTCGGTCACTGCACCCGTAGATAGTAAGGTTTGTGGATCTACCGCGGTAAAACAGGCGGCATCAAAAGGGATGATCTCACGGAGTCGACTGATTAAGGCTGTTCTGAATTCATACGATGTTGCACCGTGACCTGCCAGTTTGTTTATGAGTTGTTTGAACGATTCTATCTTTGCATTCATGGTTGATTGCTCCTAACTTATCACTAACTTTAGTGTAATGGACTGAATTAGGAAAGTCATCTCATTCCTTGATCGTATATGGGATGCGAGTGAAACAGGTTAAATCTGCTATACTGATATAAGCACTTGAAGTTGTAGACATCGCTATAAATATGAGAGGGTGGTGCACGATGAAAATTGGGATGATCGGGATTGGAGACATCGCATCCAAAGCCTATTTGCCTATATTGGCCACTAGACAGGACATTGAGCTATCGATTGCAAGCCGCAACCAGGAAGTTGTTCATCAAGCAGCGCAGCAGTACCGCATTAAACAAGCCTACACTTCCGTCAGCGATCTGATTGCTTCTGGTATTGATGCGGCATTTGTACATACTGCAACGTTGTCTCATCCAGAAATAGTGAAGCAGCTTATCAGTGCAGGAGTTCATGTATTTGTAGACAAACCTATTGCTTACACGTTAAGTGAAGCAGAGCAAGTTGTGTCTTATGCGAAGCAGCACGATGTACAGCTCATGGTCGGTTTTAACCGCAGGTTTGCTCCTATGTATAGGGATGTGAAGCAGCATATTCAAGCACCGGAGACCATTTTTTTGCAAAAAAACCGGACGGGCCCTTTATCTGACTTGAGAACAACCCTGTTTGACGATTTTATACATGTTGTAGATACACTGCTTTATTTTACGGGTGAACCAACAGCGCTGTCGGTGAATGCCAAGATAGAGCAGCAAAAGGCTCATTATGTAGTGCTGAATTTACATAAAGACAACACGACGGCTATCGGTATGATGAACCGCAATACAGGTGTAACAGATGAGCGATTGGAAATGACGGGTAATCAACGAAAGTTGGTTGTACACAATATGGTGAATGTCATTTCTTTTGAGCATAATCAGGAGCAGCATCGTACATTTGAAGATTGGACAACGACACTGTATCGCCGCGGCTTTGTTGATATGATAGATCATTTTATTGAACATATTAAGCAGGGGACAACGTGTGAATCAAGTGGAGAAGCTGCATTAATGGCACATGAAATATGTGAGCGAATGATACACGAGCTAGTCACCCGCTAAAAAGATGGCAGGAGTTAACGTCATTTTAAGATCTTAAATTGGTTAATTGTAGTCACGTAAATAGAGGATGGTTAGTGTTAACAGTATGGGGTAATTTGACGAACAAATGATTCGTTTGCTACAATGACCCCATCAAATAGGAATAGGATGAGGACGATGGTTCGTCGTTTGAAACGGTTAAAGAACGTTGCTACTGCATTAAGCTTCTAAGTAAACAATTGAGTTATATTACTTAGAAGCGAGGAGAAAGCATGAAACCATATAGGTATAACCACTGGTCTGAAATTAAGTATCTGAAGGATATTGTCACCAACCCAATGATTGAAGTAGGAGAGTACTCCTATTATTCTGGGTATTACGATAGTCATGATTTTGAAGACGGATGTGTCAGATACCTTTGGGGAGATGAAACTTCAAGAAAGTTATTTAACCCTATCGAAGATTATGGTTGGTATTTAGATAAATTGATTATAGGAAATTACGTATGCATTGCAAGTGGTGTCATAATTTTAATGGGTGGTAATCACAATCATCATCCTGATTGGATTACTGTGTATCCGTTTGTAGAGCAGATTGCAACCTCTTACGAAGCAAAAGGGGATACAATCATCGAAAGTGATGCCTGGATTGGCATGAATGCAATGATTATGCCTGGTGTGAAGATAGGTGAAGGTGCCATTGTTGCAGCAGGATCAGTTGTTGTAAAAGATGTTCCACCCTATACGATAGTAGGCGGCAACCCTGCTAAAGAGCTAAAGAAACGCTTTACAGACAAAGAAATCGCAAAGTTAATGGAAATGCGTTGGTTCGATTGGGAACGTGAGAAGATTGAGCGAGCCAGTCATATCTTATCAAGTAGTTCTGTTCATCAATTATATGACTTTTATCAAAGTGAAATAAGTCCATAAGGTAATCTCATTTAATAAAGATGAGAATGCACAGAAAGTGAACTATGGATTAGTCTAATCATAGATTCAACTAACTGGTGCAATAGTGCTATACAATTGATTAAGGCCTCCCATTTGATGAGAACCTAGAGTCAATAGGTTTAATGGGAGGTTTTATTATATTAGGTGAACCCTGAACCTACGATTCCTGCAATTGCTCTGACTCCCGGCGGCGACTTATGTGTACCAAAGACAAGGCAATTACCGTAAGGATAATCCCAAGCGCTTGAAAGCCCTCGATGTTGAACTTTCCTCCCATGACGATACTTATTAACAATGAAGAAAGAATGGTTCCCAGGTATCTTGATGTATTAAATAATCCGGATGCTACACCGATTATTTCTTTTGGACAACTTTGGAACAAGGCTGCTTGCATGCCTACATTGTTCAACCCGTTGCTGATGCCGAATGCAGCCAAAGCCAAGCATACACTGATAACTGGTGAAGTTTGATTCAATGTCACGAGCCACATTGATCCCAATGTCATCAGCATTGCAGACACCAGCAATGCTGGTCGAGGTCCTGATTTATCGATCCATCGTCCTGCTATTGGAGAAGTAACTAGCGAGCACAAGCCTAAGCTTAGCATGAGAATTCCTGTTTGGAACTCGCTAACATGACGTACCATTTGCAAGTAGGATGGAACTCCGAAAAAGAGGGAGTAATAAAGTACGTTCACGAGCATGAATTCCACATTAACCCAAGTCATTGCAGGATATTTGGCGAATGTGCGTAAAGGAATAAAGGGTGACGTCACTTTTAACTCATGTCGTATGAATACTCCAAGTAGAGCGAGGCCTATCAGCCCCACAGTGACATTTCCTAATGAGATGTGCCCTGATGATTTGACTGAGAGTAATCCAACAAGTAAGGCAACCAGCCCCACTGTGAAGAGCAGGATTCCAAGCGCATCAATTAAATCAACCCACTTTCGAAAGGACATGCTGCGTGCAGCGGAAGTTGACGGCTCGTCCTTAGGAATTGTCTTCCAAGCGAATAGCAAGCTAGCGAATATAAACGGAATATTGATCAAAAAGATTGCAGGCCAACTCCACCAATGAATCAAGAGCCCGCCAATAAAAGGCCCAATTGCTGCCGCTCCCGATAAGAAAATGGATAAAACAGACAGCGCCGTCGCTTGTTTCTCCGTAATATGGATTCGAACAATGGCCATTCCAATCCCAACCATCATGCTTGTTCCGATAGATTGCACAATGCGGAACACGATGAGCCAGCCGAAGCTTGGTGATAATGGAGCTAATAAGGATGCAAAGAAAGATACAACAAGCCCGGCAATAAATATCTTCCTCCGCCCGAATAAATCGCTGGCCTTTCCCATGACGGGTTGCGTGATAGCACTTGCAATGTAGAAAGAAAAAATAATCCAAGAAACACTTGTAAAATCAAGCTGGAACACATTTTGCAGACTTGGAATAGCAACGGCAACCATCGATGAATTTAATGGATTTAATAGTATTCCTAGACCAACTGAAATCATTAACCACCTGCTGCGAACACTCATTTTTGGTCCCTCCAAAGCGTAATAATCTCATCCTACTTGATATCTTTTATTCATTCCAACGCATTTGATGTTATAATTTCATTGACTAGAGGGAATGAATTGGAGGTGTGAAATGGAGCTTCTTCAACTGCAATATTTTCTGGCAGTAGCTCGTTTGGAACATGTGACTGAAGCTGCACGAAATCTGCATGTAACTCAATCGTCACTAAGTAAAACGATTCAACGCCTGGAGGAGGATTTAGGCGTCCCTTTATTTGATCGAAGCGGGAGAAAGCTACGCTTGAATGAATTCGGAAGCAGCTTCCTTCGGCGTGCAGAAAGGGCTTTGTTTGAATTGGAACAGGGGAAACAGGAGCTTCATGATTTATCCAAGCGGGAACATAGTACACTTGAGCTAGCGGTGACGACCGCAAGCACCTTACCCGGCATTCTTCGTGAGTTTCGGAACAAGCGTCCCGATATTCAATTTCATGTGCAAATGCTGACCACGCAGGAAATGGTTACGCTCCTTCAAAGAGGAGAGGTTGATTATTGCTTGTCCTCACCATCTATTGAAGGGGATGAGATCGAATGTCAAATCGTATTTATCGACCCTATCCTTGTAGCCGTGCCAAAAGGGCATTGGCTGTCAGATCGAAGCAGCGTAACCTTGACAGAATTAAGGGATGAATGGTTTGTTGGTGTAAAGAGAGGCTACGGTACTCGCGATTTAATAGACTCTGTATGCAAATCAGTTGGATTTGTACCTAAATATGTTTATGAGGGGGATGAACCTGCAAGGCTTAGCAGTCTTGTGGAAGCCGGAGTTGGCATAGCTTTCATACCCAGCACGGCAAGAAATGCTCGTGAACAGATCAAATATCTTCAAGTAGAAAATCACGAATTGGTACGGGAGATAGCTTTGTTGTGGCACAGGGATTGTTACATTTCGCGGGCTGCTCTGGAATTCCGCGAGGTCGTTGTAGAATATTTTGAAGTAATATCTAAACAGACAATGTAATCTGTACAACTAGTACTGCTACTATTGACGGACCCAAACAGGCGTAACCAGTACTTAGATCGGTATAAGAACAAATCCTTCAGCAATACTGAAGGATTTTTCGGCGTTTTGTAAGTAAAGAGTATACCTAACACAATTAATAAATAATATTAATTGTGCCATCAGTTCAAAATTTGATTAATGAAGAAATCGATAAGGCGTAGTCGCTTATACCGTTTTATCTTCTACTTGCGAGGGTTGATAAATATCCTCTGCAATAGCTAGAAATGCCCGCACAGCTGGAGACGCGCTCTGCAGAGAGGGACACGCCAATTCGATGCTGCGCCATTTTAATTGAGTCAGATGACGCGTTGTAATGCCGGATTGGCTTGTCAGAAACAGCTCAGGCCCGATCGTAATACCGAGTCCTTCTTGCACCATATTGGCTATTGTATTACAGTCCATTACCTCAAAACGAATACAAGGCTTATAACCAGCCTCTAGAAATATCTCATTAACATGTGTACGGTAGACACCCTTTGGCATAATCATCGGTTCACTTTCCAACTGTTGAACATCAACCACGGATTCCTGATGGAATCTATGATCAGCCCCGAAAGCAACAACCATTCGATCTCTTACTAAAGGAATTGTATGGAATTTTGTATTTTCATTTGGTTGGAGGACAAAGCCTATATCCACAACTCCCGTATCCAGCCATTCCTCGATCTCTTCATACGTTCCTTCATAAAATACAAATTCAATATTGGGATATTTACGATGGAAAGCAGAAATGAGCCTTGGCAGCAAAGATGAGGAAGCACTAGTAAAGCTGCCGACTCGAATTGAGCCTGCTTCAAGATTAGAGACGAGTGCAAGTTCCTGCTTCATCTTATAGACACTGTTAACGATATCCTGCATATGGATAAGTGTCTTCTGTCCAACCTCCGTAAGCAGCAATCCTCGCTTGCGATCACGAAGCAGCAAAGTTACACCCCATTCTGTTTCCAATCCAGCTACCGCATGGCTAACTGCGGATTGTGTCAGGTTTAACGTTTCTGCTGCCTTGGTAAAGCTACCTAGCTCCACTACTTTAGTAAATACTTCAAATCTGGCAAGTGTCATGAGCGATACCTCATCATTATTATGAAATACATTAATTTGATTCATGCTAACACGCGGCATATACTTATGCAAGTCAGTAAGTAAGTTGCTTGTAAGGAACATGAGGCGCAGGAGGAGATCAAATGAAAGCAATCGTTCATTTTGGCAGCACGGAACTGGGGGGACTTAGCTACAATGATATAGATATGGTACAACCTGGATCTGGGGACGTGTTAGTAAAGTTGAAGGCAGCAGGATTAAATCATCGGGATTTATTCCTGATGAAAGCACGGACGGAGCAGGACGCGCCACTTATTCTTGGGTCGGACGGGGCAGGTACAATCGTCGAAGTAGGAGAAGGGGGAGATAAAGACAGCATTGGCAAAGACGTGGTTCTAAATCCAACACTGAACTGGCCTATTACAGATGAAGTTCCAGAACTTCCTGTCATATTGGGAAGCCCTTCGGAAGGAACTTTTGCCGAGTATGTGGTTGTTGCCGCACAACAAGCAGTGGAAAAGCCTGCTTATCTTACTTGGGAAGAAGCGGGTGTGCTTCCATTAGCGGCCTTGACAGCGTATCGGGCTTTATTTACACGCGGTGAGCTCAAGGCAGGGCAGCATGTACTTATTCCAGGCATCGGCAGTGGCGTTGCTACATATGCTCTGTTGATGGCTAAAGCAGCAGGCGCACATGTAACGGTAACGTCACGCAGTGAATATAAGCGTGAGATGGCGCTAAAACATGGAGCTGATCTGGCATTGGATAGTCAAGAGGATTGGAGTAAAGCACTCCACGGGGAAAAAGTAGACTTGGTCATTGATAGTATAGGTCCAGCTACATTTTCGAAATACTTTGACGTTGTGAAGTCGAATGGGCGCATTGTAACGTTCGGGGCAAGCTCAGGGGATGTTATCCAATTCCCGATACGCGCGCTGTTTTTTCCACAAATAAGTATAATCGGAACATCTATGGGAAGTAGTGAGGAATTTGCAGCTATGCTCCGTTATATGAACGAGCATGCGATTAGACCTGTGATTGATCGGATGTATCCATTAGAAGAGACGGTTCTAGCGTTTCAGCGAATGAAAAACGGAGAACAGTTTGGTAACATTGGCTTAATAATGGGTTAGAACTAGTGGATAACAGGATACGGATGTTGGTTGGGTTTCAAAAAAATAATGCTCTTGTTCGTTCATTCTCCTATAATGTTGGTTATACACATCTGCGATAATCGATGAAGGGAGCGCCAACACTATAATGAAGATCATGATCGTAGACGATGAGAAGTTAGCTTTGCGAAGCATGAGTCACCATTTAAAGGAATTCACCGATGTTGAAATTGTTGGCATGTTCAACGACCCAAGGGAAGCACTTAAGCTGGCGGGCAACGAGCATATAGATTTGGTATTTCTAGATATTGAAATGCCTGAAATAAATGGGATGGTACTTGCAGAAAGGCTAATGGAACAGCAGTCGCACATCCGTATCGTATTTGTAACCGCTTATAGCGAATATGCCATTCAGGCATTTGAGCTAAACGCGATGGACTATTTGCTGAAACCCGTGCAGCGCAGCCGAATAGCGGTAACGCTGCAGCGGTCCAACGACCAGCTGGCGAAGGCTGCTGCTAACAAGCCTGGCTCTAATTTTCAGCTTTGCTGCATGCACAGCCTTTATTTACGTGATGATGAAGGGCAGAGCCATTCTTTTCAGTGGCGGACACTAAAGGCACAAGAGTTGTTTGCCTATTTGCTTCATAATCGCGGCCAGACGGTTCGAAAAGAGTCGATACTGGAATGGATGTGGTCGGATTGTGAACCTGATAAAGCATCCAACTTGTTACATACGACGATCTACCAGATTCGTAGAGTGTTAAAGCTCAAAGGGGTGGACGTGCATATCAAATATGCAGACAGCGGATATCGATTAGAGACAAATGCAGTCTTGTTTGATGTAGAGACGTGGGAGCAGGAGCTGAACGCGACATTGCCCGTCTCACCTCATAACTTGGATCATCAGCATCAACTTTTAGCCCAGTATCGCGGCGATTATTTGGGTGAGTACGATTATATATGGGCGGAAAGTGAACGTGAACGGCTGAGGACGTTATGGCTTATCCGCGCGCAACAGGTTGCTTTATGTCACAGAGAGCAACTACAGCATGTCGAGGCTTTGCAAGTGTATCTGCTGATGTTGGAGAAATATCCGTACAATGAAGAAATTTGGTTTGAAGCGATGAAGCTGCAAGCTGAACTAGGGAATACGTATGAAGTTAAAAAAATATTTGATAAACTGACTTCCAATTTGATGCATGAACTAGGCTTGAAACCAAGCCCGAATATTCAGGACTGGTATGGATCGTTTGTAACTAGGATGTAATATGGAGTCGACAAGCTGGCTGCTCTAGTATAGAGCAGTCTTTTTGCAATGCTCACAAGCGGGTGTCAGCAACGACGAAAAAGAGGTTTCAGAAAATGTTCAGTCTCTTTCCATATAATGATAGATATATAGAGTGGCAGGAGTGAGCAACAAATGAAACTTACAGGACGAATCAGCGTCAGTTTGTTATCCATAGGTATGTCAGCTATGTTACATATGTATTTATTTAGTTTTGGACAGACATCGATATGGATGTTGATGGTTATGGGAGTATGGATCGCAAGCTCATGGTATCTAGGGAAATATATTGACAAATTACGTTTTGAAATACAAATTGACTCGTTAACTAACGTTTTTAATCGAAAAGCAGCGATCGGTCTGTATCGAAGTCTTACAAAGCGGAAACCAGCAGGCACTCATATGGTTGCAATATATTTTATAGACGTTGATCGTTTTAAGTTAATAAACGATAACTATGGACACAGCGTCGGCGATGCTGTGCTTCGTTTTGTAGCAGCATGTTTGCAGCGGATCGACCGTCCAGGAAAAGCTGTTGTACGTTGGGGCGGGGATGAATTTGTTGTGATGGTACCATGTAAGCAATCGCAGGAGATTGCTATTATTTATGAGGAGATTCAATCAAGCATTAAGTCGGTAACACGAGGCCTTCAGGCGCCGATTCCGCTAACGATAACCGTAGGGATGTCCGTTTATCCCTGCCAAGGAAAGAAGCTCGAAGATTTGGTGCAGATTTCAGATAAACAGATGATATGGAATAAACGGCAGAAGCAGGGTGATTTGAAGGATGTCTCTACTACCTACAAAAGCACTGCCAAGATGAGAAGAGCTTGATGTTAGCCCTGGCAGCTGATACGCCAGAGAATACGTTATTTTAAAAGGAGTGTACTTGCAGGTGAAGCAGCTATCTATCGTTATACCGGCTTATTTTGAGGAAGAGGTTATCGAGCAATGTTATGTTCAACTGAAAGCGGTAGCGGAACAAACAAGCTATGGTTATGAACTTATTTTTATTAATGATGGCAGTAAGGATCGTACGATGGAAATATTATTGCAGATCGCGAAGCAGGATAATACCGTTAAAATCATTGACTTTGCGAGGAACTTTGGCCATCAGGCGGCAGTAAGCGCTGGGATAAACAGAGCCTGTGGCGACGCTATCGTGATTATTGATGCCGATCTGCAAGACCCACCTGAAGTTATCCATCAGATGTTGTCCAAATGGGAAGAAGGGTATGACATTGTTTACGGAAAGAGGAAAAGACGGGAAGGTGAAACATGGTTTAAGCTGCTCACGGCCAAGTACTTCTATAAATTCCTCCATTACATGTCTGATGTGGATATTCCAAGGGATACTGGTGACTTCCGATTGATTGATCGTAAAGTAGCTTATGTGTTTAATCGTATGTCTGAGAAAAATAGATTTATTCGCGGTATGATCAGTTGGGTCGGGTTCAAGCAATCCTATGTGGAGTATGATCGTCATGAAAGATTTGCGGGTGTAACCAAATATCCATTTAAGAAGATGATTAAATTTGCTTCCGATGGAATCGTATCATTCTCTTCCAAGCCGTTAAGATACATTATGAAAATGGGTTTTTTTGCTGTTTTGCTAGCTTTTGTAGTGTTGGTATACTCTGTATGCGCCAAGATTCTTGGTTTTCCTACAGAAGCAGGCTGGACTTCCATTATGGTTGCCATTACGTTATTTAGCGGCGTTCAACTGCTCTCGCTTGGTATTATTGGAGAGTATATCGCACGGATATACGATGAGAGTAAAGACAGGCCGTTGTACATTGTACAGGAAGAAGTTAACTTTGTCTCTGGTCAACCACATTACGAAGAGGAATATCCTCTGCCTACTGCCCCTGCTCCGATTAAAGTGGCAAACAGATAGCGGCTTAGGCATATAGCATTATCCGATTACAGGAAAAGGCCTGTCCTGCTTATAGGAGGATAGGCTTTGCTGTATTCAAGTGGTCAAGGTGGTAGAGAGGTTTATAGATTTACATTCAATAGTGCCATGAAGCACAAGATTCTTATAGCAGTTGATTCATATTTGCAGTAATTTTATTTTCCATGTGAGAAGTTAAAAAAGAAAAGTTTACCAATGGTTAGATCGCCCTTATAATAGAAGTGAAAGCGTATGTCTTTTAATTCTCTTCGAATCAGCCTTCAGTTGTCTCTCGTGTCTACCTTTCCCGTCATAATGTCCGTGTGCCTCTTCTTCTAGATATTCTATCAGTTGTGTAATTTATCAAATGATCAATGCCAAGTTCAGCTAAAAGGTGGTGCTTTATGGCAAGAGTGGTTTACTTCAGTGTAGATTTACATGGTCATGTTAATGTTTCGCTTGGACTGATTCATAAACTGATTCAGAGAGGGGAGGAAGTCATTTATTATTCAAGTGACTTGTTCCGCCCACGCATTGAAGCGGTAGGAGCAGAGTTTCGCAGTTATGAGCAATTAATAAGCTTTGGCTTACACGGCGGGGACCGCTTGGATACCTTCTTTATTTTTGCAAATTACATTTTGGAACGGAGTCAGGCAATCATTGATAAGCTAGGGGATGATATTAGACGCCTTAATCCGGACTATATTATTCATGATGTATTCTGCTATTGGGGCAAGGAACTTGGCAGACAGCTTGGTGTTCCGTGTTGCTCAATTACCGCCCCATTTCCTTATATCGATGAAATGTCGGAAGTAGACCCCTATCTCTTTATGAAGTCGATCTTGCGGTCAGAGGAAGATTCCTTCTTGTTAAAATCTAAAGATCCGGTTGGCGCGTTCCGCAATTATTTACATAAAAGCGCCAAGTTGTTAGCTCATAAATATGATTTGCCACAACCGCTAAATCTAATCAATGATGTGTTTTGCAGCCGTGAGGACCTAAACATTTTGTTTACCTCTCGTGATTTTCAGCTGTATTCAGAAGCGTTTGATCATCGCTATTTTTTTGCAGGATATAGTATCTATCCACGCCAGGAAGAAGTTGAATTCGAATTGGACTGGCTGGATGGTAGACCGCTCATCTATGTTGCATTCGGTACAATGCTAGAACGTCTTCAGGTATTGTATCGGAACTGTATAGAAGCTTTTGCCGATATAAAATGTCAGGTCGTCATGGCTGTGGGCAAGGGTGTTCGAATCGAGGAACTGGGGGTCATTCCCGATCATTTCAGGGTAATGAGCTATGTGCCTCAATTAGCTATACTTGAGCAAGCAGATATTTTTGTGAACCACGCGGGCACTAACAGTGTATATGAAAGTATCTGTTATCATGTGCCACAAGTTGTCATCCCACAAGCCTTCGATGAATTTATGGGCGGAATGATGGTGGAGAGTGCAGAAGTGGGATTATATCTGAAGACACAAGAGCCAAGTGCGAATGAAATACGCACAGCTGTGCAGACAGTACTCGCTAACTCGTCCTACAAGGAGAACTGCATACGGGTGCAGCATTCATTTGAATCGACTGGCGGCTTGGAACGTGCAGTGGATCACATCCTTCAATATGTGGACAACAAAAGATCGCCAGTCAACTACTATTGAAGTCCTTAATAGGGTAAACGCCAAAAACAACTGGATTGATAAATCCAGTTGTTTTTTATGCTTATTCCCCGTAAATGGCTTTGCGAATCGTTTCATCTTCATTTATATTGCCATTAGGGTTGTTCTTAATCGCTTGCAACAAAGTGCTGCCAACTGCTTCCCATTTCTTCAGCATGTCGGCTGTGCTCAGTTTGCCGTCCTTCGCTTTTTCATACAAGCTACTACCTGCATCATTAATTACCCACAGATTTCTTTTCTGACGAGTGATCTTCGGTTCCTTGCTATTGTCAGGCTTCATCGCGTAGAAAGCTTGGATGTTATAATTCATGCCATCTTGTGGTTTAATGTAAGTCTGACGGGTGACTAGCTGTCGGCTGGAGCGAGACTTCAACTTGGCCCAATCCTCACTATGAATGAATCGAATAAAATTCCATGCGTCATCTGGATTTTGTGCTTGATTGTTAATGCCTAAGATTGTATTTACCTCCATCCAGCTGTTTACCTCGGGGGCTTCAACATGATGAGGTATCGTCACGACATCCCAGTCAGGCATTTTAAAGTTCTTAAGATTGCCCGCGTATTTGCTAACCTCAAGCAGCTCAGCAGTGTAATCATAGTAATTCACAATCATTGCCACTTTGCCGGACAGAAATGGATCACGATCAATAGGGTTATAAGGTCGATCAGCTTCACCGCGATCTGTTTGTACAGGAAATATATGTTCTTTCTCTAGTTTTAAGAAAGAATCAAATACTTTTTCCCATTGAGGGGAGTTCACCATCATTTTCTCAGCTTTGTCGTCATACAATCGCAATTGCAATGGCTTTGCATAATTAAATATGTGGTAATAGTTGTCGGACCAGTAATTGCTAAAGTTAAACCCAAATTTCCGGTCCGCTCCTTCTCCTTTTGTAACACGACGGGCCAAATCAAACGCTTCATCCCAAGTCATGTTGTCTTTTGGCAATTCAACGCCTGCTTCTTTAAAGAGAGTTTTATTATAAAATATCGCACTTGTATAAAAAGTGGGGGCCAATCCGTATAGATTGCCGTTCCCCATAGCTTTGAGATGTTCCATAATGGAAGGTACAAAGTCGCTAGTATCCAAACTATCCTTCTTCATAAAGGAATCCAACAGCTTTAATTGACCTTCTTCTGTGTAGACTTGGAAGGCATCCTTATCCATCAAAACAATATCAACCGGATTACTGCCTGTCATCAGTTTTTTCATTTCTTCTACGGCATCAGGCCTTTCTTTCTCATCTTCCTCAATCATATAATTGTATTTACTATAGTCAACTGCTGGTATGATCTCAATGGTCATATTGGGATTCATGTACTCGTATATATCAGTGTATTGCTGACGTATATTTTGTTCGTTTCCCCCGCCTGACATCACACCAATTCGCAACACACGTTTACTCTCTTGATTGGGAGTCCCTCCTCCACAAGCGGACAACATGGGAATAACCAGCAAAAAGGCGAGGGTTGATAAGAACAGCTTTTTTGTCTCCATAATGATTAAAACGCTCCATTCTGCATTTTTTACCTTGAATATGGTTCATATGTAATACGCATCCAAGAGAGTGAATCTTACACCTGAGAAAATGTAAAACAAGTAGGCTGATGGTAAGTAGTAAAAAAGGCGTACCCAAATCACCCCATAACTTATTCCAAGATATACCCAGTAAGGGTTGAAATAATCTTTCAATAATGAAATGTTCCAGTACTTATATGTCATTCAAATCAATGGCTCTCCTCTAACTGGAAAGATATGATATGCGTATAAAAGCAGCGTCAGGCTGTGCTGCGTACAAAGGAGAAAAATTGATGAGGCTATATGAAATTTTGTTAGTGTTGTCCAGCTTGTCCTTATTGTTATGCGTATGCCTACCGAGACTGATACCGCAGCGATTCGTTGTTATGATTAGTGGTGCTAGCACTGTGGTGCTGGCAATGCATTTATTTATGGAGGGGTACAGATGGCAGCTTTATGCTGTGTACGTCATTGTTGTTCTGCTGCTCCTGCTTCAGCTAGCGAAGTATTTATTTAAAATAAAAAGGATTAATATTTGGAGTCCTGTGAAGTGGGTTGTATGTGGGCTGCTAATAATCTTGATTGGTTTAAGTACTGTAGTATCTGCATATTTGCCTGTCTTCCAACTCCCGCGTCCCGATGGTCCATATGCAGTAGGTACGCAAACGTTTCATTTTACAGATTCGAATCGGGAGGAAATATTTACTGAAAGGAAAGATGACAAACGAGAACTTATCGTTCAATTTTGGTATCCAGCGGCAGAGGTTGAACAGCAGAAGACGGAGTATTTGCTGGCGTCTTCCAAAAATATGTCTAAACAGGTGGCAAGAGCATATGCCGAGCAGATGGGACTGCCGGGGTTTGTATTGGAGTACTGGAAGTATGTACGCACCAACTCATATGAAAATGCAAAGGTGCAGCCAACCAACACCCCGTATCCCGTCATTCTCATTAGTCATGGTATGGGGACGGGGCGGATGCTGCACACTTCGCAAGCGGAACACCTTGCCAGCCAGGGATATATTGTCGTTGCTGCAAATCATACGTACAGCTCGACAGCAACTGAGTTAAAGGACGGGACGATTGCCGGATCCAAAACGAATTTTACAGTAGACCAATTCTATGCGCCTAACAATCTTGTAGGGCAAGTGTGGACAAAGGATGTTGAATTTATTATCCGCCAACTCGGACAGCTGAACGGAGGTCAAATTAAAAGTACCTTGAATGGGAAATTAGATTTAAACAAAATTGGGGTAATGGGTCATTCCTTTGGAGGTGCGACTGCATTTAACGCCTTCTATAACAATCCGAATATCAAGGCCGGAATTAATATGGATGGCTCACTTTATAACGTAGACAACAAAACCAAATTTACGAAGCCGTTTATGTTTATGGAATCCGGAGAGTATTTAACGAAAAAACATGAAATGGAGACGAAAAAATTGACGGATGCTGAGTTGGCGGACATACAGCTGACAAGACCGCAATACGAAAATATGGTTCGAAGTGTAAAAAAAGAATACGGTATTGTCGACAAAGTTGCGCAGCATGGGGGGACCATGGTTGTAGTGGATGGCGCAGGACATTATAATTTCACAGACCTCCAATTGTATTCATCGTTTACTACGTTTATGGGAATGACTGGAGATATTAAAGGTGAACGAGGGGCAGACATCGTTAACAAATATGTGCTGGATTTCTTTAATAAACAACTAAAAGGAGTCGGAGGCGAGTTGATCAAGGGGCCCAACCCCCAATTTCCTGAAGTGGAGTTTCCATTAGACTAAGGTTCTTTGCTTGACTTGATGGCAAGAGTCAGATAGCCCTCTCTCGCTCATTAATAACACAGCAGCACAAGTTTCTATTAAACAGCTAACTGGCGTCGAACGTCTGACGTCAGTTTTGCTGCGTGTAGGCGATAATCCTATTGCTCGTTAGACTGATTAACATCGATCCTAAATGTAATACTTTATAGTAGCCGTTCAGTCGTGCAGCACGGCTGTTGATAAGGATTGAGGCGAGAAAGGATGTCTAGCGTATGGATTACGAATGTATTATTATTGGTGGCGGTATTGCTGGGATGCAGGCGGCAATACAACTAGGCAGGTATGAGCATAAAGTGCTGGTCATCGATGCTGGCGTGGGCAGATCAACGATTTGTGGCTCCTATCGCAATGTATTAGGATGGCCTGACGGCATATCGGGAACCAAGCTGCGTCAAATAGGGCGAGAGCAGGCACAGTCACTAGGTGTGTCGTGGGTGACGGATGAAGCCATAGACGTTTGTAGTGAGGACGGGCACTTTATTGTCCGTACGAAGGAGCAGGGAACATATAAAACCGTTACACTTCTACTTGCAACTGGGGTAATGGATCGTTTTCCTGAACTGCCGAATTTAAGATCTTGTCTGGGCTCCACCGTGTATGTATGTCCCGATTGTGATGGTTATGAGGTTAAAAATAAACGCACAATTGTTCTAGGTTCTGGTGATACGGGGGCGAATATGGCGGTGACATTATCGTGTTGGACTGATAAGATGATATACGTCAATCATGAAAAATTGCCAATATGTTCAGAGTTGCATGCAAAACTATCCGAGCTACAAATCGAGGTTATCGCTGAGCCGATTGAGCAGGTATTATGCACTGCGAAAGGCATATTTAGCGGCATTCGTCTTGCAAATGGGTGTGTTATTGCGGGAGAGCGCGGATTTATAGCTTTTGGAGGCAACGAGGTACGATCTACGTTAGCCTCGCGGCTTCGTATAGAACGGCTGGAAAACAAGCATATCGTGGTTGATCCCCGTACCAAAATGACGAATGTCCCACACGTATGGGCAGCGGGGGATGTTTGCGCTCACGCTGAACAGTTAACGATAGCAATGGGAGAAGGTGCACAGGCTGCGATTTGGATTCATAAAACCATTGTGAATGTAAGAAGCGCTAATGAAGATACGAGGCATCATCATTAAGCTGCATCGTATGAGGAGGTAACTTTTATTTTGGAGCGACAATTTTCAAATAAAACGAGTGTCATTCCGTTCACGGCTATCATTCTTTTGTACTTTATTTGGATTACCGCATTTGAACGTGGGGGTCAAGGGTATATGATCTGGAATGTGATCTTGGCCGCCATCCCGTTTTACGCTTCTATATTGCTATATCGCAGTCAAGGCTGGGTGGAGAGAAGTAAGTTTTCTCTATTAGGTAAGGTGTACACCGGTGGATTGGCTGTTATTTGGTTTTTGTTTTATCCTAATGCACCTTATGTTGTGACGGATATGATCCATATTCAAAGTGAGAGATTTATCATAAAGAATCCGGATTACGTTCCTTACATGGGCCAACCACGAATCCTGTTTAATTCAGATATGGCACTTTGGAGCAACTTTTATACCATCGCTATCGGTGTGTTTATAGCGGTAATATTAAGTTTTGTCTCCATGTATGTTCTGCAGCAGTTAATTGCTAAGAGATGGAATCGGCAGCTTAGCTGGCTGTTGGTGGCATTGATGCAGCTGTTAAGTGGATTCGCCATTTATCTTGGAAGATTCATTCGCTGGAATAGCTGGGATCTGATCACAGAACCTAGTAACTTGTGGACTATTCTGACAAGAGACCTGCATATGGAGTCGATCCAGTTTGCTATTCTATCTGGAACCACGCATATGATTATTTATTTGATGCTGTACTTATTAGTTAATAGGTTATCTGTTGGTAGATAGGCAGCAGGAGTATGAATCTATGATCTCCATGATCGTCGAAAGGTACAGCAATAGTACCTCCCTGATCATGGAGATTTTTGTCATGAATTTGGAGTCAATTTACTTAATTATGTGTGTAAGTTGTCAATTGGATCAGATCTGAAATATGTTGTATGACCAGTTGAGGATTTTGCGTATGAAGGTAGTGACCATGATCGGGATCGATTTGATGTGTTGTAAAGTTCGAAAGAGATGCCAGATTCAGCTGCAGGTTAGCCCAGCGTTGTTCCATATTACCAAAATTAGGTGGGTAACCGTGGTTGCCTCCCGTGAGCACAGAAATGGGGACATTCCGTAAGGAATCCTGCGCACGTGCAGCCTCCACTTGTTGGTACGAAGTTAACAGGTCATGATAACTCCCTTCGATCGGCACGCCTGTGCCATTAGACAAGTCAGCCTCCATGATGTTGCGACGATCTGTATCCGTAAAGTCGGGAGCTGGGAACAGGGAGGCTTCCATGTTTTCGTAGCTTGAATCTACAAAAACGATACCTGCTACTTCATCAGGATACAAGGCTTGGAATTCTCTAGCATACAACCCAGCTATGGAATGGGAGACTAGCAGATAAGGGCCTTTCACTTGTGCTTTATGTAATAAGGAGTGAAGGCGTTCTGCCGAACCTTTGGCACTGCGATCAAGGCCAGCAGCTTGATCTGACTGCCCAAGGCCGACACGATCGTAAGTAAACGTCTGCGTGGAGGTGGAAATCTGCGGCGCTACTTGACTCCAAATGGTAGAATCATCCCCATTACCACTGTCAAAGACGACAGAAGGCACATCCTCGTGTGTCTCACCCATCAGGTTAACATAAAGACTGTAAGCTCCTAGATTTATTTTCCCATGAAATTCACTGCTAGTAGCTTTGTTGCTCGCTAGAGACGTGTTATACGGGGCTGCCTGCGCAATTGTACCAAGCGCAAGAAATGACCATATCATCGCGAGCGCTGCCAACGATTTTACTGCTTTAATCATGAATGTCATAACCTCCTACATGAATTAGAATGAATGGCTTAGATAATTGTCCATTTCTTTCTGTAAAATAGGACGTTTTAGGAGCTATCTGCCCTTCAAAAGATAACCATTCACTATTTTACTATCTTGCTTTTACATTCCAAAATGCAGTCAAGAAGTCTTATTTGGGGGTATACTGTGTTTGGAGGTGATGAGATGAAAAATACAAAAGAGCATTCACATATAAATAATCGCTCTACACATAAACAAACTCTGGGCCCAAGCTTGTCGAAGCTGGCTGAAGAGCAGTGGCAAGCGATCATTACAAACGATGGAACGTATGACGGGCAGTTTATTTATGCGGTTACGACAACGGGCATTTTTTGCAGACCCGCTTGTAAATCACGACCTCCTAAAAAAGAAAATGTCTGTATTTTTCAAAATGCAGCACAAGCTGCAGCTTCCGGTTTCCGGCCATGCAAACGATGTAAGCCAACAGGGCAGCGGCTGCCTGACGAGGAGTGGGTGGAACAGATTGCACATTACATTGAGGCCCACTTCAGCGATACATTAACGCTTGCCGTACTGGCAGATATGTGTCATGGCAGCCCTTATCATTTGCAGAGAACATTCAAACGGATAACGGGACTGACCCCGATCGAATATGCACAGCGCACGAGAATAACAACAGCGATCGAATATCTGATTCATACGGACAAATCCATATCGGATATTGCGAGGTTGGTGGGTATTCCGAATATCCCTTATTTTATAACCCTTTTCAAAAAGAGAATAGGACATACACCTGCCGAGTATCGTAAATTGTATGAAATATAACAAATCAAGAAAGTAAGATTTGATCGTGATGCAAGATACGACAATATAAGAGCTATTACAAAGGAGACATGTGTTTTGCGGAGCAGGAACATGTCTCCTTGCATGTGGACTTATTTAGAGACTTGGACATGCAAGTCGTATGAATGGGCTTACGGCAATAGTCTACGTTATTCTGAATATGAGTGTGAGAGACACTTAAGAGTCGATTGAATTCATTAATTCAAATTAATAATGTGGTGGGCGTTATTGAGCGCAACATTGTAACTAAAGATTTTCGATGTGGGAATCTGACGTTTCGAGTATGTGATACGAAAATGTGAAAATTCGACAAGTGTATATTTTTAATTAAATGGCTCTGTTTACGTTTATTGTTGATTTTTGATTAAAAAGAAGACCACCCACTGAAAGGCGGTTAATTTAACTATTGTTACCGAGGGAGCTTGTTATAATTGCCTGTGAAGGGCAATGACTGGAGCATCACGCTACGGAACTACAATGACCTGAGACAATTTTCCATTTCCCGATACGACACTGCCAAACACGAGTGTAACAGAACTCACCTTCAAATGGAGTTCCGAATATACCAGTTAAAGTCACTCGTGTAACGGTTACGGCTAACATATCAAAGAGTCTAATTCTTTGGTCCAAAATATCAATTTCAGTAATTTTCAAGTTTCCTGAACGGTGGGCTTCAAGATCAATTTCTTTTGATAAAATTTGTCCGAAATGATTAACGAAGATAAGGTCGTCAGCAATCAGTTCATCTAACACTTCTACATTGCTGGATAGCATTGCTGTCCGAAGACGGTCTTCACAAGCAATGATTATGGTTTCATCCACAAAAACCCCCCATTTGTTTAGAAAGAAAAAGATGTTTGGCGAAGACTGGTGTTTGTCTCATTTACAGTAAAGAGACAAGAGGCGACCAGCATATTTTTCTTATTCGACGTTGTATTCTCGTATTCCTTGCTGTTGATTTATTAGATAAATAATTAAAGTTTTAATAACTGAATGTCAGCCGTTACCTCCTGCATGGTCAAGGATTGTACATGGATGTATCCGTACAAAAGTCAAGTAATGCTGAATATCCATCGTTTTCATAAGCGGCCTTGCCCGGAAGGACTTTGCGACTTCCGGGCTATTCGAAGTGGGACGTTATGCTCAACGCATCAACATCAAATACCCCTTACACTTCAGAGCGTTTCGACCTGCCAGGCATTAGCTGGATAGCTTTTATGTACAGCATTAATATGATAGGGAGTAGATAAGCTACTATCAGGCCAGAGTACTTGCACCAATTCATCCATTGAGTGGACTGCTGCCATGAGGGCTCTATCCATGCAGACAACAAAATAATAAGGACGCCAAAAGTGAGAACAAAAGGCGAATGGTTGTTGCTTTTTACAAGCTGCGCAGCGCATATGCCTGTCGAGTGGACATAAGGTACCCAGGAAGTGGATACAACAAACAAATACAGGGCCAGGAATATGACATCAATTCTTTCTAGAAACCGAAACTCGACGACCTTTAATAAGTTAAGGACAGGCTGGCTATATTGGGTGACTTCATCAGGGCTAAAATAAGCAAAACTGATAAGGGTGACAAACAAATACAATAACATCGTTAATGTATTTCCAATCATAACACCGTACACGGCAGTCTCTTTTTTTTTCAGAAACGGATAAACCAAAAAAATAATTTCATTACCGATGAATGATACGGTTGTGTTGTCAACACCTTTCAGAACTGGAACCCATCCTTCTTTTAGCACTGGGAGCAGATGAATATGCTGCGCTTCTACAAGCGGAAAAAGCATGATTAGTGGCATCCACAACGTAAAGAAAAACACAAATTCATTGTACTGTGCGACGACTAGCATACTCTTTTTAGCGGTTAGGAGTGCAGGAACAATAAAAAGGCACATTATGATCGGGGTTTGTGTCATTGGAAGAAACCATGCTTTTATGTACAACATGGCATCAGCAAAGATACTCCAGGAAGATAGGGCAAAATTACACAGCAGTGCAATGATGACTAGAGCGGCGATGAACTTACCGAATAAACGTGTCAATAATTGTGGAAATGTAACATGTGGATACTGCGCCATTACCCACACGATCACAATTCCCAACACCAAATTGATGATCCATCCGAAAATAATGGAAATCCATCCATCCGTCCCAGCAGTCTCTGCAAGCATTCTAGGGAGTGACAGCACACCTGTTCCAACCTGTGTTCCGTGTATGAGCAAGATGAATTGCCTAAGTGTAATCTCGGATTTTTTCATGAATCGTCACCTTTTGGTCTTGATCGTATGCGGATATTTTTTCTGAACAGACATAATGATGTAGAGTCAGACCATTTTATGGATTAGTTAGATTTAACATTGTATATCAGTGTGTGTAGGTTGGCCGATTAATATGCGAGTCAAGTCATATGCGTGTGTGGAGCTATAGATTCAGCCAAATAAAAAAGGTGGCAGGAGTAACCCTGAACCACCTTACTTCAATTTGTACCTTGATGTTAGTTTCACAGTAGCTTGTGATGACACAGAAAAGGCCGATTTGTTTAGGTAAATAGAATATGAAGCATGGACTGAACTTGAACTTAATCGATTAGATCGACTAGTACTTAAATCGCTGGATTAATTTCTGCAATTCTGCTGACATTGAAGATAAATTCGTAGCTAACCCTGACACTTCTTCCATAGAAGCAAGCTGTTCCTCGGCTGAGGAGGCAATGTCTTGTGTGTTGCTGGCTGCAAGCTTAGCCAGATGAGTCACGTTCTCGCCACTTGCCGATATTTCCTCTACGCTAGCCGATATTTGTTCTGTTATGCTTGCTAATTCTTCAATTTGCTCCGATATACGAATAGTGGACACGGATATATCTTGGAATCTGCGATCTGTCTCATTTGTGATCTCTATGCCTGATACCACTTCTTGCTTCACTTTGTTCATTGTATGAACGGATAGTTTCATATCTGCTTGCATTTCTTCAATAAGCTTGGAAATCTCATCCGTCGAACGGTTGGATTGATCTGCTAGCTTGCGGACCTCCCCAGCAACTACGGCGAATCCTCGACCATGTTCACCTGCGCGTGCGGCTTCAATCCCGGCATTTAACGCGAGCAGGTTTGTTTGGCTGGAAATATTCCGAATCAGCGCAAGTACCTGATCAATTTGAGCAGCACGCTGTTCGAGACGATGAATGACTTCGTTTGAATCGTTAACGGATGTACTGATCGATTTCATCTGTCTAATGCTGTCCTGGATCGCGACGCCGCCAAGACTTGCAATATCCCGAGTATCCACAGATGATTCCGCGATAGTCGAGGAGCTTTCCGCTATTCGTTGGATACCGATCGCAATTTCATCAAGTGCTGTTGTTGTTTGCTCCAAGGCCTGTTGTTGTTCTTCCGCACCATCAGCAGATTCTTGAATAGACATTGTAATTTGCTCGGTGGCCTTAGAAGTTTGTTCCGCACTTAAAGTCAAATCTTTAGAGTATGAAGCAACCTGCTGTGTAGACGAATCGACTTCGCCAATAAAGAACCGCATTTGCTTCACCATATTATTAAAGTCGCGTGATAGACTGCCTACCTCATCAACAGACTTGTTTTGAATCTCTTTAACTGTAAAATCACCAGTCGCCACTACATTTAATTGACTCGCGACTAACTGAATCGGTTTGGCAATGCGGGATGAGAAATATGCTACGACCAGCACGCCTACAATAACAGCGATTGACCCAATCCACATCACTAGTTCTAATACAACTTGAGCACCGCTGTTAAATTCTGATACGTAAGCGCCAGAGCCAATAATCCAACCCCAGTTAGGTTCTAGCTGCACATATGAGATTTTCGTTTCAATTTTATCGGTATCACCAGGAAGTTTATATTGATAAGAAAGGAATCCTCCTTCTTCTGTACCTGTTTTAAGGATCGCTTGTCCTAATAATATGCCGTCTTGAGACTTGAATTGCTTTAGGTCCTGCCCTTCGTTGCTTGGATTTAATACGGAGATCGCATTTTTATCTACAGCCCAGGGGTATCCAGTTTTTCCAACCGTGTACTCCAGCTTGATCGGACGTTTATTGTTGGCGTTTTTAGAACCTAATAACTCTCTGCGAACCTTCTCTTGTGCTTGCTCCAAAGTCAGTTTTCCATCGACCACTTCGGCATTCATCAAGTTGATCATACCAATGATAGATTTGACGCTGTGTTGAAGCTGATTTTTTCCTGCTTCATCGAGCTTATTTTTGGATGTCTGATAGGTTGTTATCCCAATTAAAACCGTTGGTACAATTAACAGGAATAAGCATAGTACAATCAATTTGGATCTTATTGTCTTGAATTGCAGTTTCATGGAAAATCCACCCCTCGTATCGACAAAAGTTGTTTATTTCTCATATATCGGCAGGATAAAACCTATAAATGAATAGTTGAGAGCAGAAATAAAAAAATATCATATATGAAAGAGGGGAAACATCAATTTTAATAAGACTCATACATGATTTGGTATCGCTTTCCTTGTCTTAAAAGCAATCTTCGTTAAACCTCTGTTTTGATTTTTCTGCGACTATGCTATTATGGGCTTAATTTTGGTAGAAATGATAACTTGACAAATACCGCTTATCGAAGCTGCAAATGCAAACTTATATTTATTCGCGGGGAAAGTGAATCTGATACTGATGAGACAAAATCATAAGCTGCTAATTTGGGCAGGATTATTTCTGCTTGTACTTACTGGATTTCGCTTAGTATGGTTAAGTTCTCAATCTAATCCAGAACAACCACATGCTGTTCAAGGTGTGCTTGATTTGAGAAACTGGGACATTGAACATAACAAAGCCATCTCATTGGAAGGAGAATGGGAGTTCTACCCGGAACAATTGTTACAGCACGCTCCAGCAGGCAAGCTAGCTGATCATAAGCCACTTCAGTATCTCCATGTGCCAGGGAAATGGAATGATGCTATGCCGACAAGCCCTAATACAGCAATGGGCTTTGGCACCTATCGGCTTCGGATATTGACGGGAGCTTCGTTGAATCAGCCTTACGGTCTGTGGGTGCACAACATTCAAAGCGCTTCTGACATCGAATTAAACGGGCATAAGGTGGGGGCATTTGGAGTCGTATCCGATAAAAAGGAACTTTACAAGCCCGCGGCAAAATCATACACTTCCTCTTATATAGCAGAGGATGAACGTGAGATTGTATTGATTGTGCGTGTTGCGAATTTTGATAATCCAGTTAATGGAGGGATTGTCCAGTCTATTAGATTTGGCTCACAGGCAGCCATCGACAATGAGCGATTATATGCTGTCGGCTTTCAGTTGATTATTTTTGTTGTGCTGTTGTTGCATGGATTATATGCGGGTATTATGTATTATTTTAATCGTCAACAAAAGTCGCTGATTCCATTTTTCTTGCTGCTTGCTTGCGCGGCAATCGCGATTGCCGCAGATGATGATAAGCTATTGCTTATATGGCTGCCCATCAATTATACGTGGGGCATAAAGCTGGCTCTATTATCGTATATTGGCACCTCCTTGTTTATACTGGAATTGACCAAAAACCTCTTATTGGAAGAGCAATTTGGCTTTCCTTTCCGCTGGTTGTATAGGTGCGCTGGTGCATACGCTTGTTATTTGATGTTGGCGGACATCCAAAGTATTATTTATAGCAAGTTCATTTTTACTTTTTTATGCCTTGCTTCCATTACTATGATGCTGGTGCTGTTTGTACGGTCGCTGCTCAAAAATAACAAAGACGCTGTTTATTTGTCATTTGCGGCTGCGAGTATCACGTCGAGTGTAGTATGGGGTCTTGCAAAAGGTCAGGGGTGGGTAGAGATGACATTTTACCCATGGGATATTTTTGCGGCCATTATCGGCTTCTCTGCGTTCTGGTTTAAGCAATTCTATCGTAATGCGGAACAAAACGCGAAAATGACGGAGCAGCTTAAACGTGCAGACAAGTTGAAAGATGAATTTCTAGCCAGCACATCGCATGAGCTAAGAACACCATTGCACGGTATAATGAATATTGCACAAACTGTAGTGGCTAATGAGCGCCATACGATCCAAGAAAAAAGTGTGCATGATCTTGAACTGCTTATTACGATTAGTAGACGCATGTCGTACATGATTAATGATCTTCTGGATTTGACCCAGCTTCAAGAGAAGCGGATTCAATTACAGCCTGTTGATGTACGGATTCAATCTGTTGTGTCAGGCGTCATCGATATGCTTCATTTTATGACGGACGGCAAGCCAATTGAGGTGAAAATGGAGATTTCTCATTATTTTCCTCGTATCTGGGCCGATGAAAAACGATTTGTACAAATTGTGTTTAACTTGCTTCACAACGCGATTAAATTCACGGAAACAGGAACCATCTCCATTTCTGCGTATACGAAACAACGATATGCTTATATCTCTGTAGCGGATACTGGCATTGGAATGGATAAGGAACTGCAAGCACGTGCTTTTAAGCCATACGAGCAAGGTGGAGCAGACATTAACGCAGGTGGTGGAATAGGACTTGGCCTTAATATTTGCAAACAGCTGGTAGAACTGCACGACGGACGGCTTTATTTGCAGTCAGTACCTGGGAAAGGTTCTACATTTACGTTCACGATGCCATTGTCACCCAATGCGGTCGACTTCGAAGATGCTGCATTAGAACTGATAAGCAGCAAACTAGAACCAACATCGTATCTTGAGCTGGCTGCTGATTCGGAGATGAAGCCTTCTGTGCAGACTGTGTTGCCTGATACCACCTGTGGTGTCCTTACAAGCAAAGCGCAAATATTAGTGATTGATGACGATGCTGTCAATCTCAAGGTGCTTTGCAACATATTAGCTTCGGAACCCTACGAGATTACTAAGGCATTGTCAGGTCGAGAGGCGCTAGCACTGCTTCATACGAAGCAATGGGATTTAATTGTTGCAGACGTGATGATGCCGCACATGTCTGGTTATGAATTCACCCGTTGTGTGCGGACTCGGTTCTCAGTAGCGGATCTACCTATCTTATTGTTGACAGCACGTAGTCAGGCGGAAGACGTATACTCGGGATTTATGTCAGGAGCCAACGACTATGTAACGAAGCCTGTGGACGCACTCGAATTGAAGTACCGAGTAAAGGCGTTAATTACGCTAAAGCAGTCGGTTAGTGATCGTCTGCGCATGGAGGCTGCTTATCTTCAAGCACAAATCCAACCTCACTTCTTATTCAACTCGTTAAATTCCATTATGGCGTTAAGCGAGATTGATACGGTTAAGATGCACAAACTGATCGAAGCATTTAGTGCCTACTTGCGGATCAGCTTTAACTTTTGGAACTCTGAGCAGTTAGTGCCGCTTGAACATGAGCTTAATCTAGTCCGATCCTATCTGTATATTGAAAAGGAGCGCTTTGACGAAAGATTGCATATCGTCTGGGAGGTGAACAGCGACATGGCGCTGCAGCTGCCTCCGCTGACGATTCAGCCCTTGGTAGAGAATGCTGTTAAGCACGGCATATTAAGCCGTTTTAAAGGGGGAACCGTGCATATACAAATTACGGATGTCGGTAACCATGTTACATTTACAATCAAAGACGATGGCATTGGCATGGATGAAGCGATTATAACAAATGTGTTAGACAGTGACAGAACGAACAAAAAAGGAATCGGACTTTACAACACGGATCGAAGACTAAAACAACTTTACGGACAAGGTTTATCTATCCAAAGCGAGCCAGACGTAGGAACCACGCTTTCTTTTGTGATCCCGCGGAACACGTAACGGTACTTATGTTAAGGATAAGATAATGTTCAGCGTTTAGTACACTGCATATGCGGGAGCCTTGCATCTTACTGGCATACATGATGAGAGTCAGACGGCGATGAAGCTAATCTAATAACACATTCCAACTTTATACAGAGGATGAATTGTCATGAAACCTATTACCATACTAATTGCGGACGATGATGTGGAAATTGCTGAGTTGATCGCGCTACATTTGCGTAAGGAAGGGTACCATTGTATTCAAGCGGCTGATGGTCAGGAAGCTATTCAGGCTGTACAGACGCAAGCTATTGATTTAGCTATATTGGATATTATGATGCCAAAGTGGGACGGCTATGAAGTAACTAGACGAATTAGAGAGCGGCATCGAATGCCTATCATTTTTTTGAGCGCCAAGACAAGCGATCTGGACAAGATTGAGGGATTGGTGAAAGGGGCGGATGACTATATGACCAAGCCCTTTAATCCGATGGAATTAGTTGCACGAGTGAATGCTCAATTGCGGCGTTATATGCAGCTCAGCCAGCCGGCAGCGGACGGTCATTCTGTCTTGGAGGTAGGTGGTTTAACCATTTATCCCGATCAAAGGATGGTACATATATATGGAAAGTCAATCGAACTGACGCCAAAAGAGTTTGATATTTTGTATTTACTGGCGAGTTACCCAAAGAAAGTATACAGTGCAGATCATATTTTCCACCAGGTATGGGGCGAGGCCTATTATGAAGGCGGAAATACGGTGATGGTTCATATTCGAACGCTGCGAAAAAAACTTGGGGCAGAAAAAAATAAATTTATTAAAACGATCTGGGGTGTGGGGTATACATTTAATGGTTAAGCTAGGGCGCAGCTTTCGAACTAAAATGATATTGTATTTAAGTCTGAGCATGTTTTTATCCGCTACTATTACTTTCGTGCTTTACAAGCTGCTTCAACTGTATTATACAACGCAAGTGAGATTAGAAAATCCACTCACCCCGATTCGTTATTTTATGAGGGAATTGGGTGATATCTACTTTTTCTTACTTATATTTATCCCACTCTCCATTCTGTTTTTCTTTATGTTTACGCGGCGTTATGTTGCCTATTTCCAAGAAATTTCTAAAGGGATACACTATCTGGCCAACGGGGACTTTAATAGCAGAATTAATCTTGTTTCCCGTGATGAGTTTGGTGATATTGCGAAAGACATGAATCTGGCAAGCGAGAAGCTGCAGCAGGCAGTAGAAAAAGGTGCTTTTGCGGAAAGCAGCAAGGATCAGCTTGTATTGAATCTGGCACACGATTTGCGGACGCCCCTTACATCGGTGTTAGGTTATTTGGATTTTATTTTAAAAGATGATCAACTGACCGCTGTACAAGTTCAGCATTATGCTACGATCGCATATACGAAATCCCAACGGTTGGAAAAGCTGGTTGATGAGCTATTCGAAATTACCAGAATGAGCTATGGGATGTCGGAAGTTGAGCATCATCCGATTGACTTGAGTGAACTGCTGATGCAGTTGCACGAAGAGTTATATCCGATGTTAGAAAAGAGTCAGCTGATCGCCAGACTAGATGTGAGGCCTCATTTGAACATTACAGGTGACGGGGAATTACTGGCTCGAGTATTTGAAAATTTGCTCATGAACGCGATTCGTTATGGCGCGGATGGACAGTTTATCGATATTTGTGCGGATCGGATGGAAGGGGAGGTAGTTGTTCAAGTGATTAATTACGGAAACTTCATTCCCCCAGAGCAATTGCCTCATCTCTTTGACATGTTCTATATTGGCGACAAGGCGCGCAGCCACCAGGGAGAGAGCACAGGTCTCGGGCTGTTTATCGCTAAAAATATAGTTACGCAGCACCAGGGCATAATTACAGCTCAAAGCAGTCTTATTCGTACGGTTTTTGAAGTACGATTGCCGCAGGCAAGCGAAATATTGGAATCACCTTTGAAACAAACACATCCCTAATTTAAGAAATACTTTATTTTTACCCCACTTCTTTTTTAATCAGTGATCTTTATCCTTTGTTTATCAGGATAAGCAGTCGCTGTGAGAAAAGAAGTTTTTTTATGTTCAGGCGACTCCATCTGTTTTCCCTCACCCAGTACGAGGGTCATATGAGAAGCTTGACTGAGCGAATATTAATTGAGTGAGGAAGTAATCAAGCTAATTTTTGAATAGAGCGCGACATAGTAAACAGAACATTCACAGAAAAGACGATGTTACTACCTATCGAAAGAATGGCATCTCATGGGATTTTGGTTTGATACTCACAATTAAAAGGAGTGAACAAAAAAATGAAAAATAAATGGATAGAAGTGGCTATATCGTGTGTGTGCTTGATGATGATTACGGCTTGTGGTACTGGTGGGGATAGGGATAATGACAAGAAGGAAAAATCAAGCACGAAAGAGGGAAAGGTAATCGTAACCTTATCAATAAGTGAGCCCGAGCCCTTTTACGAGGCTGCGGAACGTAAATTTGAAGCAAAGTATCCTCATATAGATTTGCAAATTAAATCGTTTAAAAAGCCTGGTGAGAAGTGGGAAGCAGGTGAAATGGATAAATATAAAAAATCTATTGACGTGGCAATGCTAGCCGGAACAAGCGCAGATCTGATCGAATTAAGTGGATTGCCTGCTGCCAAGTATGTGAGCAAAAAGCTGCTTCTAGACTTGAACGAGAAGCTTAAGCAGGATCAGACACTGTCTCAGCAGGATTTACAAATGAACATTGTCGATGCATTAAAAAAAGACGGCGGCTTGTATACACTACCTGCCTCATTTTCTTTAAGAACGTTTGTTGGAGATGAGGCATTTCTATTACAATCAGGTGTAACGATAGATGACGAGAACTGGACATGGCAGCAATTTGAGCAGACCGCAAGAAAGCTGGTAGAGCTATCAGGACAGGATGGAAAGGAACCTCGTTATGCGTTGACCGCACAGCCTGCTGATCTTACACTGGTGGAGCAGTTGTTTGATAGATACTCTCAGTTCGTCAATCGCAAGAACCAGACAGCTTCCTTTGATTCCCCCGTTTTTATAGACATGATGGAGCAGGTTCAGCAAATGTACAAAGATAAAGTAATCACGGATGAGTCAACTACTGAGAGCAGTCAACTATTTTATTCTGACATTCTGGCTTCGGCTGACGATTTCATAAAGATACCGTACATGTATTTCTCACAACCCAAGTTCTTACAAAAACCGCATGCTAAAGGTGAGACAGGCAAAGCACGTATTATTCTCCCACTGGAACTAGGCATACAAGCCAAGTCTGCAGTTAAAGAGGAAGCATGGACATTTATTGCATTCTTGCTGTCAGAAGATGCACAATTATTAAGCGAACGAGACGGCTTCTCGATGCTGCGATCTCTAAATGATAAAAAGCTGGAAGACATGAAGGCACAAGTTAAGAAAGGAGCGTACAAACTAGCAGATGGAAAAGTAGCCCAAGTAGCAGAAAAGCAGTTTGATCAGTTTAAAACGGTTATAAACACGGCAGATAACTTGCAAGAGTTGGATGCTAAAGTACTGTCTATTATATACACGGAAGCCCCATTTTTCTTCAGTGGACATAAGTCAGCTAAGGAAGTCGCACAATTAATACAGAACCGGGTTAACACTTACTTAAAAGAGTAAGGACGATAGAGCTATACATAAATAGTACAATATTATAGATGTTGCCGTATTTGAAGTATTTGAAGTATTGGAAGTATTGGGAGCATCTAAGCTTTGATCCAATCGAATGATATGAAAGAATGACAGATAAACATTAAAAAATTCATGGAAAATAATTACCCACTGGATAATTCCAATATGGATGTTAGATAACCAAAGGGATGACTGAAGTACATGGGGATTAAAATAAGGTCTATCAATCATATCGTATAGCTTCATCTGATAGAGGAAAATGAGAACTATGGGCATTACTGTTTAAATACTCAAAGATTTGAGTATTTTTTTTTTGTCCAAGGGGCATTAAGTTGGTAGTAGACGATGTTCTCACATTTTGGGCTGAATTCATCAAGAGCCCCCTTTTAACGACATCGTTAATCTTGTTTTCTAGTCATTGTTCAGCGGTATCAGACAGACAGAAATCTATCTATATTTTTAAAGTAAAAGCGCTTTTCAATTTGCCTGCGTTAATGAAGTGATGATGGAATTCGCATCGAAAGGATACTGCCTATGAATGACAACTTACGCCGCTCGGGTGTCCGTAAGGTCATGTCGCTGCTGCTTGCCAGCTTGTTGATGCCTATTCCTATTTCGTATGCCTCAGCTGACTTTTATGAACCTCGGCTGCTGCAAGCGGCATGGCTCGTCAAGACGGTTACCGTAATCATGATGGTTGCGGGGCTGTATATGTTGTTCAGAAATGTTGTAGATTACATCCGCTGGCGACGTAACGAAGTAGACAAAGAGTCAATCAGGGGGCGTTGGTGGTGGATCGTCATCACGGGCTGCATATGGATTGGCGCATCAACAATTCTTATTCCGTATTATGGAAGCGTTACCAACAATAATTGGAGTCAGTTTGTCGTAACCTTGCCTACCCAAGTAGCAGAAGCAGTTGGGTGGTGCGCTGCTGCAATAACGGTGTTTATCGCAAACAGTTTTTTTTCCAGTACACGTCCCACCCCTCACCTCAAGACCTACCTTCCACTCATTTTGTTGAGCATTACAAGTGGGCTGACGAACTCACTTATTATTTTTATCGTTAACCAAGCAGTAGTAGTCGAGGCCTCCGCCAAACAAGCTCTCTTTCTTTGTTTTGGACTGGCGCTTGCGTCTTATTTTTTAGCACAGCGGATCGTGCGAGCCTTAATGATTCGGCTAACAAACCGGATCGTTTACGAGAGACGAACCCGGATGCTGGCTCAGCTGGCACGAACACGTTATCAGCAATTTGAACAGATCAGCCGTGAAAAAATATTAACAAGTCTCAATAACGATGTTGAGGTCGTCAGCAATTTTGCGAATCTGATTGTGACGGTATCAACCAGCATGATGATCATATTGTTTGGCTTCGTATACTTGGGCTGGCTGGATATGTATGGTTTTTTGTTTTCACTTGGTGTTGTCGTGCTCAGCTCCCTATTGTACTTCGCAGTGGGACAAAGAGCTAACCGGTTATGGGAAGAAACAAGGGACCTGCAAAATGTATTTTTTCGTTTTGTGCAGGAACTGGTTTCCGGCTTCCGAGAGCTTTCACTTCACCGAGGCAAAAAACATCAATTTGAACAAGAATTAACGGCTTCGTGTCAAGCATACAGTGACAAGCGGACGACTAGCGGTCTTATGTATGCGAAAGTTATTTTGACAGGTGAGCTTATGTTCATGTTGGTAATCGGTTCAGTTGTATTTGTATTTCCATTGTTGTTTCCAGGTGGATCAGATGAAGTGCTGCGGGACTACGTATTTATTTTTCTGTATATGACAGGACATGTTTCATTTGTATTAAATACTATTCCAGAATTTATGCACTTTCGAGTCAGTTGGAGAAGGCTGCGTCTGCTAGAAGCAAGTATTACAGAGCTGGAAGAATCAGATGATGCAGGTGAAGTGGTGCGTGGCAATTACACACTTGAACTGGAAGGTGTTCGTTTCAGTTACCCTAGTCAACAGGCCGAACCATTCGCCGTTGGTCCGTTCAACTGTACTTTTAACAGCGGGGAGATCACCTTTATTACGGGAGGCAATGGCAGCGGCAAGTCCACTTTGGCAAAATTGATTCTAGGGCTGTATGCACCTGATGAAGGCAGAGTAGTCATGAATGGACAAGCGATAACACCCGATGAGCTTAGTCAAAGCTTCTCCGCCGTTTTTAGCGATTTCCATTTATTTGATCGTTTATATGGCTTGGATAAAGGGTGGGTTGCCGAACGGCTGCCTGAATATATTCGATTGCTTGGTCTGGAAGGCAAAGTGACGCTGGAAGCGGATCGCTTCAGTACAACCTTATTATCCACGGGGCAGCGGAAGCGTCTTGCCTTGCTAATCTGCTTATTGGAAGATCGCCCATTCTGCTTGTTGGACGAATGGGCTGCCGATCAGGATCCTGAATACCGGCAGTTCTTTTATGAAGTACTACTGCCTGATATGAAGCAGCATGGTACTTGTGTAATCTGTATTACGCATGATGATCGGTACTTTGACCATGCTGACCAATTAATCAAGCTGGAGCATGGCCTGATCACATCTCGTACTGGCAATGTGCGCGACAAGCGAGTGGAGTATTCCTTATAACTAAGTTGTACTGGGGGCGGTTAAGCATGGAACCGATACGTCATTTAGCAGAATTGCTTCTAAAGTGTGATACGAATTCAGCCGGAATCACCTTCTTACAGTCAGGTCAAGATCAGAGCTATACATACAGCGAATTGCACAACAGGGCCGCTGCGGTACTTGTCATGCTGCAGGAGCGCGGCATTCCTGTTGCTTGTCCGGTCATTATTCAGACCGAGGACAATGAAGCTTTTATCATCCTATTCTGGGCATGCGTGCTTGGGGGTTATGTGCCAGTTCCAGTAACGGCTGCTCATAACGATGAGCAGCGCAACAAGCTGCTCCAGATCTATAAGGAGCTCGGAGTTGCTTATGTTATCGCTGCTAGTGAAGCCATAAGCAGTCTGGGAACATATAGCAGCCGAATCGGGGCAGAAGAGCTGTATCGGTGCCTCGTAACAAGAACCGTGCTGTTGGAAGAAGTGCTGTCGGCAGATTTAACGTTAGCAGCTTGTGCCAAGCTGCACACCCCCCGGAGTGAGGATACGGCATTCATTCAATTCTCTTCCGGCTCGACAGGCAATCCCAAAGGCGTTGTACTAACACATGACAATTTACTTGCTAACATGTCCGCTATTCTTGCCGGCTCCAGAACGACGGAATCGGACAGCTCGCTAAGCTGGCTGCCGTTAACCCATGATATGGGGTTAATCGGTTTTCATTTGACCCCAATACTTGGACGGATTCATCAGTACCAAATGACAACGTCTGCGTTTGTTCTCCATCCGATGAACTGGCTCCGCACTGCGTCAGAGCGGCGCATTTCGTGCCTGGCATCGCCCAACTTTGGGTACTCTCATTTCTTGCAGCACTTTAAACCAGAGCAAGCAGTGGGGGAGCAATGGGATTTATCCTGTATCCGGTTAATATTTAACGGAGCTGAACCGATCTCTGAAGCCATATGTCGTCAATTTCTGGTGTCTCTTAAGCCATACGGGCTTCCTTCTAACAGTCTTTTTCCGGTCTATGGACTTGCTGAAGCGAGTCTTGCGGTAACCTTTCCCGACCCAGAAGAAGAGCTTCGAGTCTCCTATCTGGATCGTGAACAACTCGGCTTGGGATCTCCTGTATGTCTAGTCGAAGCGGAATCCAAACAAGCAGTCCCGATCTTGGATCTTGGGTATCCTGTGAAGGACTGCGCGGTATCGATTCGAGACGAGGATCAGATTCAGATGGATGAAGGTCGCATTGGACTTATTTACATTCAAGGCCGGAATGTGACAGCGGGTTATTATAACCTACCTGACGCCAACAAGCAGTTGATTACACCGGATGGCTGGCTGAATACGGGAGATCTAGGATACGTGGTGGGTGGACGTTTGTTTGTAACGGGACGGATGAAGGACATTTTGTTTGTAAATGGCCAGAATCTGTATCCACACGATTTGGAGCAGATTGCAAGCGAAGCCCAAAGCCTATCACTCGGTAAAATAGCAGTATGCGGCGTTCAAGATCCAGTTTCGAAGCAGGATGAGATTGTAGTATTCGTTCAGCATCGAGGCAAACTAGAATCTTTTACTGGTATACGGGCGGATGTTAAGAGTTTGCTGAATCGTGCAACTGGACTGGACGTGACGACCGTACTGCCGATACGACAAATTCCAAAGACGACTTCAGGTAAAATACAGCGTTATTTGCTGGCCGAGCGGTTTGCTAGTGGTGAATTTACGGAAGCTGCGACCAAGCTAACCATTTGGGAAATAGAGACATTGCTGCCTGCTGCCGGAGACAATTCAAGCCTTCAAGGGCAGGACATCGCAATGACGGACACCGAAATTCGCATCGCCGACTTTTGGAGCGAGGTGCTTGGCATCTCTCAGCCAAGTATGAATGCTCACTTTCTTGAGTTGGGCGGCAATTCGCTGAAAGCTGGGATGATAGCAAGCCGCTTGCAGGATACATGGGCAATTGAAGCAAGCCTAGGAGAGGTGCTGCAGCACGAAACAATCCGATCGCTTGCAGCATGGGTGGATTCCTGCAGTGGGAACAAGCAAGCAGAGCAAGCAATCCCAATTATTCCCGTCGGAGCAAGAGCATACTATCCGCTCACCTCGGCGCAGAACAGATTGTACGTACTTCAGCAGATCAATCCGTCGCTGACTCATTACAACTTGCCTTATGAGATCTCGCTAACAGGGGCCTGTGATCAAACCAAGCTTGCTGCGGCATGGCAAGACTTGACGAGAAGGCATGTAATGCTCCGTACCTCCATCAGCATGTTAGACGGAACAGCCGTTCAGTATGTAGCAGAGGAGGTGGAGCTGCCGCTCTTGTGGGTAGATGGGACAGATTGGACGGAGGAGCAGATTCGTCATTATTCAATCTCCTTTGTACGTCCATTTAAAATGGAACAGGCGCCATTATTCCGTGTTGAGATCGTCAAACTGGCTCACGACCGGCATCTCATGCTGTTGGATATGCATCATATCATTACGGATGGCAGCTCTATGGGAATATGGATACGCGAATTTGCTGCGCTATATGATGGGGTTGAATTGCCAGCCCAGCCATTACAATACACCGATATTGCATTGTGGCTGGACATGCAGCGCAATACGTCGGAGTGGGAGCGTTCCCGCCAGTATTGGCAGACGACTTTTACAGACGGCTGTCCGCGTCTGACACTGCCTTTAGACCAAACGCGTCCGCTTACGCCATCGTATAGTGGACGTGTAGAAAGCGTCCGGGTGGATGCTGCCCTAGTTAACAAGCTTAATAAATTGGCACATACTTCAGGATGCACGTTATATACGGTTTTGGTTTCCCTTTATTATGTTCTTCTTAGTCGTTACAGCGGTCAACAAGATATCGTCATCGGGACCGCTGCAGCAGGGCGTACGCGTACGGAAATGGAACAAGTGGCAGGCTTATTCGTTAATATGATACCGCTGCGTCTTCGCAGAACCGATGTTTCTCCGAAGATACAGGAGACGAATACCAGCCCGCTTGCTGTTATCGAGCAGAATGCAGATCAAACCCACATACACGAGTCAAGCTCAACTGTTGTCGATATAACGCTCAACGCATGGTTCCGAGCGGTACAGGAGCAGCTCTCCGAGGCTTTACGTCATCAAACACTGCCATTTGAAGAGATGATGGAGGCTGCCGGCCATATTAGCGAAATGGGGCGTCATCCTTTATTTGATACCGCGTTTACTTTGCAGAACATGGATCTTCCTGAATTGAGGACGAAGCAATTTACGTGCGAGATAGCACCACTTCACACGTCAACTTCAAAGTTTGACATGAGCTGGGAAGGATACGTGACAGCACAAGGATTGGACCTGCATGTTGAGTTCTCGCTTGAATTATTCCGCTCAGACAGCATAAGGCAAATGCTGCGCTGCTACACCTATCTTTTGGAGCAAGCAGTTGATAATTCCGTACAAACTCTGAATAAGTTGGAACTAATGAGTGAGCCGGAGCAAGCACAATTGATTATGGAGTGCAGCGAGATGACGGATTCCCGGCATCGGGATATGGCGCTGCACGAATGGTTTGAATGGCAGGTGGATGAGCAGCCGGAAGCAATCGCATTGGAGATGGGCGAGCACAAATGGCATTATGCCAAGCTCAACTCAGAAGCTAACCGTCTAGCCCGCTGGCTGATGGATAAGAGCACGGTTTCACAAGCAGCTGCAAATGCAAGAAGAGAAGGTGCACGTCCGTGTGTGGCACTAATTATGGATCGTTCTATGGAAATGATCGCTGCTATGTTGGCTGTCTTAAAGGCGGGAATGGCTTACGTGCCAATAGACCCATCATTTCCAACCGAACGGATACGATACATGTTCGAAGACGCACAGATCAGTGCCGCACTGGTCAACGGAGACAGATTACAACTACGGCGTGAGCTGGAGGAGTCAGGAGCATTGCCTTCTGTCTGGTTTCATGTTACCGAGCAGCAAATGGAATATATAAATTATGACGAAAGCAATCTGGCGGTTGCAACAAATGTAGACGATGTCGCTTATATGATGTACACCTCGGGAACGACGGGGCGGCCTAAAGGCATTTATACCACCCATGCAAATGTAACCCGGGTTGTCAGGCATACCAACTATTTGGAGCTGACTGCACATGACACATTGCTGCAGCTTTCCAATTATGCTTTTGACGGGTCCACGTTTGATATTTATGGAGCGCTGCTGAATGGCTCTAGATTAATAATGCTGCAAATGGACGAGATAGCAGATCCTTTCCGAATTATGGAGCAGATCGTTAATAAAGGTGTTACTGTCTTTTTTGCAACAACCGCCTTATTTAACATGCTGGTGGATCATGATCTAGCAGGGCTTATGCAAGTAAGGCATGTGCTGTTCGGAGGCGAACGTGCTTCCATGTCTCATGTTCGCAGAGCGTATGATGCTATGGGTCCAGGTAAGCTGCTTCATGTGTATGGGCCTACTGAGACCACCGTATTTGCATCCTGCTATCCTATTCTGTCTTGGAATTCAGAGCAGGTGACGATTCCAATTGGACAGCCGATTACACGTACTGAGCTCTATGTACTTGATGCTGAAGGACGCATGGCAGCAAAAGGGGCCGCAGGAGAGCTTTATATCGGGGGAGATGGACTTGCTCTTGGGTATGCAAATTTGCCTGCGATGACGGCAGAGCGCTTCGTGAAGCATTGTACAGATTCTACGCGCCGAATGTACAGAACCAGCGATCTTGTGCGATGGAATGCCGATGGGCAATTGGAATATTTGGACCGATTGGACAAACAGGTTAAGCTGCGGGGATATCGCATCGAACTTGGCGAAATCGAGAGTGCATGGCTCAGGCTGCCTGATGTTAGAGAAGCGTATATTACAACAAGAGAGCTTGGGGGCGACCTGGCACTATGTGCTTATATTGTAGCCGATAAGCCCATAGTGGTTGCCGAATATGTGCAGGAGCTACGTCGCGTGCTGCCTTATTATATGGTGCCTGCCGCAGTTATCCAACTGGATAAGCTCCCCTTGACATCGAATGGAAAAGTAGACATGCGGGCTTTACCTGCTCCTGAGGCAGCGTTTATGGTGTTGCAACCGGAGACAGAAACAGAGCGGGATCTGCAGCTATTGTGGCAAGAAGCGCTTAACGTTGATGAGATTGGGGTAACAGACCATTTCTTTGAACGCGGTGGGCACTCGTTAAAAGCTTCAAAACTGGCATCTTTGATTTATAAGCATTTTCATCTTCAAATGCCTATCCAGCAAATCTTTTCACTTCCAACGATTAGGGAACAGGCAGCGTGGATCGATGGGCATGACAAAGTAGACAGATCCGGTTATCGCTCTATTCCAGCGGCTGTACGTATGCCAGCATATCCAACGTCCCCTGCTCAACAGCGGATGTATCTGCTAGATCAGTTTGAGGGAGTTGGAACAACATATCATATGCCCATCCTTTTCGAAGTGGAGGGTGAGCTGACTCTAGATCTGGCCGAAGCAGCGTGGCAGAAAATGATAACGACACATGAGCCGTTTCGCACTTCATTTCGAATGTATGAAGGGCACATACAGCAGTTGATTCACGAATCTGCTGCATTTCAAATGAATCAGATTGTGCTGCCAGATAAGGTTGAGGGCTGGGACAAGAAAGAACTGACAACCTATTGTCTGCGCTACCTTCGTCCATTCTGTTTATCAGAAGCGCCGTTATTGCATGGATATTGGATTATCGCGCAGTCCAAACGCTATATGTTAATCGATATCCATCATATAGTGGCTGACGGCATTTCGCTCCAGACGCTGATCTCAGATTGGGCAAGATGCGTGGCTGGATATGTGAGTCAGCCGCCTGAAGTGCAATATAAGGATTATGCGGTCTGGTTAAATGGAGAGCAAGCTGTAACAGATCTTAAGCGCAGTGAAGCCTATTGGCAGCAGCAACTGCCGCAAGAGCTGCCTGTACTAGAGCTTCCGACTGACTTTAGCCGAGGCGATCAACGATCCTTTAGAGGTGGATTGGTGCCATTCGAGCTCTCATCACAGACGGGTAAACGAATGGCTGAACATTGCGAACGCCGCGGACTAACGATGAACAGCTTCTTATTTTCCCTGTATAGCTTGCTATTGCATCAGTTTACCGGACAGGATGAATGCATAATTGGCTCACTTGCATCTGGTCGAACACATCCGGATACAGAGCAAATGATTGGGATGTTTAACGCCTTTTTGCCCATCTTTATCGGTATAAATTCCGGGCGTACGGTGGATGAACATACAAAGTATGTGCAAGACCAGTTGTCTGGTGCTTATTCGCATCAGGAATTCTCTGTTGAAAGTTTAATAAATCTTGACCAACGACCAGTTCCTTATGATCGTTCACGGAATCCTTTATTTGATACAATGCTGATCGTCCACAACCAGATGGATGCAGAAGAGCAGGTATGTGGGCATGGCTTCAAGCTTAAGCCGCTCCCACTCCATACAGCCACTGCCAAGCTGGATGTGAAACTGGATATTTTCTTGTACGGGGATGGACGCATTAGCGGTGCGATGGAATACAATACAGATCTTTTTAAAGAGGAAACCATCAGCCGATTAGTCGCGCAGTGGCTTCATCTAATGGAGCAGGCCTTGCAGCAACCGGAGCAAGGATGCTGCGAATTACTCCGTGCATCAGAAGCGGACACGGTACTGCTTAGCGGCTTTAATGAGACATCTGCTCCGTTTCCATCCCACATGCTGCTTCACCAGTGGCTGGAAGAACAGGCTCGGGCTCATCCGGATCGTACCGCGGTACGCTGTGCCGAACAGGAGCTTACTTATCGTCAGTTAAATGAAAGAGCGAATCAGTTCGCTCGTGTTTTGCGGGGTTATGGTGTCAAGGCGGACACGGTAGTGCCTGTTGTGGCCGAACGATCATTAGAACTTTTTGTCGGGATATTTGCCATCTTAAAGGCAGGTGGAGCGTATCTGCCGATTAGTCCGGAATATCCAGAAGAACGTATTCGTTACTTCTTGGAAGACAGCCAATCTAAGCTGGTGTGCACACAGCACAAATGGAGGAAATCACTTCCGTTTTATGGGACTGTCATTGAGTTGGATGACGAAACATGCGGCAGAAGCAAAGATCGGCACGACCTTGTACCTGTATCAACCCCTCAGCATCTCGCATACGTCATTTATACATCAGGTTCGACGGGCATGCCAAAAGGAGTCATGGTGGAGCATTGTGCCATCGTCAATCGTATTCACTGGATGCAGCAGGCGTACCCCCTCACAGAAGCGGATATCATTTTACACAAGACGCCGATTACGTTTGATGTATCGGTATGGGAACTGTTCTGGTGGAGTGCGGCGGGCGCCACGGTGTATGTGCTGGAGCCTGGTGGAGAAAAAGATCCAGTAAGCCTTATTGAAACGATTGATTTGCAGCGTATTACGATTATGCACTTTGTACCTTCCATGTTGGGACTGTTTTTGCGTAGTGCAGATCAGCGATGTGGTGATGATGAGTATGGCATGCTGTCTAGTCTCCGCTTTGTATTTACAAGCGGAGAGGCACTTATGCCGCAGCATGTGGAGACGTTCCGCAAAATATTTAAGGATAAACGTACAGCAGCCTTGGTTAATTTGTACGGGCCAACGGAAGCAGCAGTAGATGTGACTGCCTATGCTTGTGATGCTTATTGTAAAGGATCTGTACCGATCGGAAGCCCGATCAGCAACATTCAGCTCTACATTGTGAATGAGGAGTTGGAGCAGCAGCCGATCGGTGTGCCTGGACAATTGTGTATTGCTGGAACAGGGCTAGCGAGAGGGTACTGGAACAAGCCAGCGTTAACAGCTGAACGGTTCGTCGAGCATCCGCATCAGCCCGCAACACGAATGTATTTAACAGGGGATCGCGCAAGATGGCTTCCAGACGGCAATATCGAATACCAAGGACGTATGGACCAGCAGGTCAAAATTCGCGGGATTCGCATCGAATGCGGGGAGATTGAGCATGTGCTGCTCCGACATTCGGGGATAGCTGAAGCTGTCGTTACAGCGGTAGAGGACAAGCTATTGGAACAGGTGCTCTGTGCTTATATCGTGCCTCAAGCAGCGGGCAAGGTTAGTCAACAGGGAGACCATCAACTGGAGCAGCTTGTTACTGATCCAGACACAGTATTCTCCAGCCAAGCAGATATGTTTGATGATGAAGAATTAATGACCTGGATGCAGCGCTTGCTGCCTGAGTATATGATACCCGTCTACATTATACGGCTTGACCAATTGCCATTAACGCCAAGCGGAAAGCTGGATCGACGAAACTTACCGCTGCCAAGTTGGAAGACTGGAGGCAGTGGTGAGGCACCGCAGACTTCCACAGAGCAGCAGCTAGCAGCAATTTGGCAGCAGGTGCTGGCAGTGACAGCACCTGCCCGAGACGATCATTTCTTCATGCTTGGAGGCCATTCATTACGCGCTGCTCAATTAGCTGGATTGGTCGAACAGCAGTTCCAAGTGCAATTTACGCTGCAGCACGTGTTTCAAGCACCTGTACTCCGACATATGGCGACCGTTATAGAAACAGCGGGTTGTATGACAAGTATGCCGCTAGAACCAGTGGAGAAAAGACCCAACTATCCGTTGTCACTGGCTCAGAATCGACTGTTTATTTTGCAGGAAATGGATCAGGAGCAGACTGCTTACAACTTGCCGTTTGCCGTACACATTAAGGGAGCGCTTGATACAGAGACACTCGAACGTGCGCTCATTCGACTGGTTGAGGAACATGAGCCGCTCCGTACTAGTTTTAAATGGTACGAAGGTGCACCTGTCCAATGTATCGTAGAGTCCGAGCATGTAGAAATGCGGCTGGAGCACTACAATCAGTCCAAGCGGCATCAATCGCTTGATGAAGCAATGCTTGAGGCTGCTAAGACGTTTATACGACCGTTCGACTTATCTAAAGCACCACTCATGCGGGCTTGTTTAATGGAGCGGGGCAGTGACGAGTTCACACTTATGATGGATATGCACCACATCGTATCGGATGGCATTTCCATGAACATTATGGCTGATCAATTGGTGCGCGAATATGAATATTTGCACGGCATGAACAATGGCACAAGTAAGGCGAATGACGATAGACATAGTCTGACTGCTGCGAAGCCGTTGCGGATTCAGTATAAGGACTATGCAGTATGGCAACAGCAATGGATGAGCAGTGAAGCACGTACGAAGGAAGAGACCTACTGGCGCGAAGCGTTAGAAGGTTCATTGCCACTGCTTCATCTGCCTTTAGATTATACACGTCCTGCGCTGCAGTCTTTTAAAGGCGAGTGTGTGTATGCTGAGCTGACACAATCACAGCTGGAATTGGTAAAGGCAGCTGCCTCTAAGTTGGACATGACACTTTTTATGTATGTGCTGACGGCTTTTCACGCACTGCTATTCAAAGTAAGCGGTCAAGAGGATATTATCGTCGGGACACCGATTGGAGGTCGGCTGCACACTGACACAGAACCACTAATCGGCATGTTTGTAAATACGCTCCCGATACGAACGCGCCCAACTGCTTCTATCACATTTTCTGCCTTTGCACATCAGGTGAAGCACCAGACAGTACAGGCTTTTGCGCATCAGACACTGCCATTTGAACAGATTGTGACTGCCTTGCAGGTTCCGCGGGATTTAAGCCGCAATCCTATATTTGATGTCCTGTTTGTCATGCAAAATATGGGGCTTCCTAGCACTGAAGTTGAGGGATTACAGTTTGATTCCCAATTGCTGAATGCAGGTGTGTCGAAGCTTGATTTAACCGTTGAAGTAACAGAAATAGAAGGCGGCCTGCACATACGAGCAGAATATGCAACTGCTTTGTTTGAACGAACGAGCGTACTTCGCCTGCTTGATTATTACATGCATGTGCTGACAAGCGCCGCGGCTCAACCTGATGCTGCGCTTGGTGAGCTGCGGCTTATGACTCATGCTGAAGAATGCAGTATGTACGGCTTATTTAATTGTACAAGGCATCTCTTCCCAGTCGATATGACATTGGGTGAAGCGGTAGAGCAGTACGCCAAAGATGAGCCTGCACGAACGGCACTGTTAGTTGGTGATCGGGAAGTAACTTACGGGGAGCTTCAACATCAGGCGGAGCATCTCGCACATCTGTTGCGCTCAAAAGGAGTTAAAACAGACAGTTTGGTTGCGATATGCATGGAACGCTCGCTTGCGATGATTGTGGCCATCTTAGGAATCTGGAAAGCTGGCGGAGCGTATGTTCCGATATCCCCGTCTCAGCCATTGGATAGGATGCGTTTTGTGCTTGAGGATTCGAATACTAGCCTTGTGCTTGTGGAGACCGGTAGTGAGATGCTGCAAGCAGATCTTGGAGATGTTGTCCTTGTGCCGGTATCCGCATGTATGTTTGCTTCCGATAGATTAGATGACATGGTGGCTATGAGCATGGGTGAAACTCAATGTTCTGAACAGACGATCCATTCTGATAATAGGCAGGCAATCACAGACAATGCCACTTCCAACGATGCGGCGTACGTTATTTATACTTCGGGCTCAACTGGGCAGCCAAAGGGTGTGCTGGTTGAGCACCAAGCAGCAGTAAATCGGATTCATTGGATGCAAGAAATGTACCCGCTTCATGCGGAAGACGTTATTTTACAAAAGACGCCGTATACATTCGATGTATCCGTTTGGGAGCTGATTTGGTGGGCATTTGGCGGGGCTAAAGTGGCTTTGCTGGAGCCTGGCGAGGAGAAGGACCCGAGTGCGATTGTGGCGGCGATAGCGCGATACCGTGTGACGACGATTCATTTTGTTCCCTCTATGCTGGAGTTGTTTTTAGCCCATTTGGAGCATAACCCGCACGCTAGACACGGTTTAAGCAGCTTGCGTTATGTCTTTACAAGCGGCGAAGCGCTCAAGGCTGAGCATGTGGAGCGATTTAAACAGTTGATGACGGATTATTCGAATGCAGCCCTCATTAATCTTTATGGACCAACCGAGGCAGCTATTGATGTAACCTATTATGATTGTAGTGAATGGCAGGGGACACTTGTTCCAATAGGAAAACCGATTTATAACACGGAGCTGTACGTTGTAAATGATCAGTTCCAGCGACAGCCGATTGGCATCCCAGGTGAATTATGCATTGCTGGTACATGTTTAGCACGCGGATATGTGAACAGAGAGGAGCTTACGGCGGAACGATTTATCGTGAATCCTTATGTTCCAGGCAGCAAAATGTACCGTACGGGTGATATGGCCAGATGGTTGCCTGACGGTAATATAGAGTATTTGGGGAGATTAGACAACCAAGTTAAAGTGCGCGGCTTCCGCATCGAGTGCGGGGAGATCGAGCATGCTCTGCTGAAGGAACCTTTTGTGCGGGATGCAATTGTTGTGAAGTTGGAGGACAGCACGAGAGCTGATTATTTATGCGCATATTTGGTCACAACAGCAACCGTAACAGCAGCTCAATTACGTGCCTCTTTACAACTGCGGCTGCCTGAGTATATGATACCTGCCGTTTATGTGGAACTGGAGAGCATGCCGCTTACATCCAACGGAAAGGTAGATCGACGGCGCCTGCCGCGACCGGAACATCGTGTAGATTCAGGTCAGGAATTCGTAGAGGCAAAAGATGGTACAGAAGAGGTAGTGGCTAGTGTATGGCGGGAGTTATTGGGGCGCGAGCGCATCGGTTCGCGAGACAACTTCTTTGACTGCGGAGGTGACTCCCTGCTTATCATTCGTATGCATCACATGCTGGACCGACGGTATCCGGGATTGCTTAAAGTGACGGATCTATTTAATTATCCGACGGTATCCGGCCTTGCAGCCTACATCGATGTGATGCAGACCGGTCATCTCAGTGCTGACTGGAGTGGGCTCCAAGTACCGGAGCAGCTGCTAAATCGAACTTCTTCAACAGAGTGGAATGGTTTGTACCGCTTTGAGGTCGATAAGATGTTGCTGGACGGCTTAAGGAAAGTGAGCCATGCAGAGGGAATCCGTGTGAATGAACTTATGCTTGCTGTGTTGGCTTGGTACTTTAAGCAGGCGACAGGTTCGCAGAATGTTCAAATGCTTCATATGAATGATGAGCGGGAGGCGCGGCTCATTAAGATTGATTTTACCCAGACGCAGGACTTTCACGAACTAGTCAGTGTCGTGACAGAAGGGGACCAGGTGCTTAAGCGACTAGAACAATGGCGTAAGCTTCCAACTGGAGAAGGATCCAAAAACCAGTCGATCGCTCCGTTGTTCTACGAAGGGGCACCGCATAAGCTCGCTGTCAACTATGAGTTGCTGCAAGCGTATGAACTGATCGTGTCCTTGCCGGTTGTAACTGTGGAACACGCCGTGTTAAAGGGCGAATGGGCGTTTAATGGGCAACGGATGGATAAGGAGAGAATGAGGCATTGGCTGCAAGGGTATGTGAAGCTGCTGAGACTGGTTGTACAGCAATTTGAGCATACCGTTCATTCAATCGGTGCAGAAACGGCCGCTTCCACAGATAAAGGATAACGTTAGTTAGACAAGTTAAGAAAGGAAGAATTGCTGATGAAAAAAGCAATCTGGATGATAGTAAACGTCGTCGTATGCATCGGATTATTTTTCCTTGTCCTGAATGTACACGGCTCCGCTTATAAAGTCCCTGCACTGCAAGCGTATACCGAGTTTATGATACGAAATCAGACGGTATTTATGGCAGTTACTTTTATACTTACCTTGCTTCTGTACGTGGTTTATTTTCGGATACAGGCAGGACTGCGCCGAGATCCGCAGCTCAAGCTGTTTAAATCCTTTCGTATGGATCGGCTCAGCAGCAAACAATTTCTGCTGTTATTGGCGATGGGGATCGCCGGCTGCACGTTTAGTATCGGACTTGTACTCATCGATTGGATTGAAGCTCATATGGCCGCGATTCCTGCGCTGGTCAGCAACTTGATGCATGCGGATTCGATTGTCTATGTCATTATAGGGGCAGGCGTGATCGCCCCTGCATTTGAAGAAATTTTGTTTCGAGGCATTGTATTTAACCAACTGCGTACGATGATGCATACAAGTCTGGCTCTGCTCATTCAGGCACTGCTGTATGCTGCGGTTCAGCCTGGATTAGAAGTGGCCCTGATTGGATTTGGCTCAGGCCTAATATACGGCATGTTATATGTACGCATGCAATCCATCTGGGCTCCGATTACAGTGCAGGTGGTGGCAATGAGCTCAATCTTCCTCGCTAAATATGCGGGACTGTTCGAGTGGGCAAATCGTTTAGGCCAAACAGCGCTTATCGTGATTACGCTGATTAGTCTGCTCTTCTTGTTTGGAGCTTCATGGCGAGTATGGGTACATGGTGCTAGAAGTGTGGAAACAGGGGCTGCAAAGCGTCCATCTGCTCCAACCGGCGCTTAGTGACATTGGAGGCTCCCGTTAGCGGGAGCCAGGTACCCCCATTTATAAGTCGAAAGGAGCATCATCTATGATTAAAAGAGTGGGGCTCATGTTAGTCTCCGTACTTCTGATCGTTGGTATTTACTTTGCTTGGTTTTATACCGTTAATCATCTATTTTTCACGTATTTGTATTCGCTGTCCCCTTGGTTTGAACGTAATACGCTGTTTATCATCATCTTAAACGATATCGTTGGATTTCCATTAATGGCCTTGGCATTATGGTTTTTGCTGCGCAAGTCTATATTCAAAGTAGCCCGCTATCAACGAATTGCGGCTGTGCCTGCTGTTTATGCGTGTATCATTGGGGCAGCGGCAGGAATATTCACGATTGCCTTCTCTATGCTGCCCGCTTTCCGGGGACCGGAGGGCAGTACGTTTATAGTGCTTCTGGATTATATCAACCGAGCAGAATGGTATGTCTTCCTTGCATTTTTACTGTTAGGAAATATTTATAAAGAGACTTTGTTCAGAGGCCTGCTGCTCAACGAATTTCGCACGGTGTTTCCAGTATGGATGGCGATCGTACTGCAAGGTATCATGTATGGTATTTTGTTTTTCCAAGGGGATCCGGTGTTATCCTTGTACGGCTTCCTTGGAGCTGTGATATTTGCTTTGTTGTATGTATGGTTTGATTCGATTTGGGCTCCTGTCATTGCGCAGATCGCTTGTCAGGGCGTGCAGTATGTCATGTGGAATTCGAATTTGGCGTTAAAAGGATTGCCTTTGCAAATCACTGTCATGGTTGTATCCATTCTGATTATTGGTGTATGTATGCGATACGCTCGGCGCCATCGCAAGGCGAGCCCGCCGAATATAAGTTATACGCAGCATAAAGGAGTGCAGGCAGTATGAAGCAGGTAGCGGCAGTGGCAAGAGTGCTAATGTTTGTCGTCCTGTACGTTGCTGTAATGTTTGCTGTCAATGCGGTCCTTTATCAAGGAGCCATTTATGCACCTTTGCATGCATTTGTACAACGTAATGCCACGATCGTGATGGCGGCCGCAGATCTAGTCGCCTTGCTGCTGTTTGCGGTATTACTGCCACTATTCGGTACAACGCTAGTTCGTATCGGTTCCTTTAATCGCTGGAACACATCACAGGTGCTGCCGGTTATTGGGCTAGGATTAAGTCTTGGCGTATTTATTCTTTCCTTTACGAGAATACCGCTTATTGCGGAAGTCGCTCCCTCGATTGCCAACTTGGTGACGTTTGTAGCTCAAGGAGAGCTCCTGTGGCTTGTGCTGCTTAACAGCGCTATTATCGGAACGTTATTCGAAGAATGGCTATTTAGAGGAATCATTTATAACAGCTTGCTTGAGAAGTTTAATAGCATGGTTGCAATTATAGGTCAGGCTTTATTGTTTGGTGTTGTATTTATGGATGTTGTCGTAGGAAGCTTTGCTGCGCTTGGCGCCATATTATATGCCCTTGTGCGGTATTTTACTGGGTCACTGTGGCCTGTTCTGATTACACATGCAGCCAGCACAACTACGATTATTGTGCTATCGCTACTTATAGATGGAACGGATTCGGGCGTAGCGATGAAAATGCTGATCGTAAGTGTGCTAATCCTTGTTGGCTGCATGGCCGCGATTTGGCGTAATGGAAGGAGGAGCTTGGATGTTTCAATTACAGCTGTTGGAAAATGAGACGTTAGAAAAGATGGAAGACGATAAGCTGGACGGATACATAGCAGAAGCTTCCTTACACGATATTGCCATCATTGGGATTTCGGCGAAGCTGCCTCTTTCCGCAACGTATGACCAGTTCTGGGAGTGTCTGCAGCAAGGGGTGGATGCTGTGGGTCCATTCCCTGACAGTCGTCGACTTCAAATGAAACCTTACCTAAACAAACTGCGGGTAAACGAGGAACGAGTCGTTTTTTTTGAGGGTGCTTATCTGGAGGACGTGTCCGAGTTTGATTATGCATTTTTCCGTCTATCGCCTCATGAAGCCGCTCTGATGAGCCCTAACCAGCGTATGTTTCTGCAGACTGCATGGCGGGCGATCGAGGATGCTGGTTATGGCGGCGATGGACTACGCGATACGAGAACAGGTGTATTTGTGGGTCATAATGCAGATACACTTCATGATTATAAACGTGTGCTGGAAACGTTGAGCCCACAATCGCTTTCTTTGGCGGCAGCAGGCAACTTGAGCCCGATGATTGCAAGCCGCATCTCTTATTTGCTTAATTTTAGAGGGCCGAGTCTCAGCATAGATACGGCATGTTCGTCATCTCTGGTCGCGATTCATCTTGCGTGCCAATCACTTAGAAACGGAGAATGTGACACGGCGCTTGCAGGAAGTGTCAAATTAAACCTGCTGCCGATGGATACGGGCATCCGGCTCGGCATTGAAGCGAGTGATTATCGGGCAAAGCCGTTTGACGAGGCTGCAGACGGAACGGGAATCGGTGAGGGTGTTGTGGCTTTTGTTCTAAAGCCGCTTCATAAAGCAGAGCAGGACAACGACTATATTTATGCTGTTATTAAGGGTAGTGCTATGAATCAGGATGGTGCGTCTGTCGGGATTACAGCGCCAAATGCGGTGGCGCAGGAAGACGTTATTATTCGGGCTTGGCAGGATGCGGGTATCGACCCTGAGACGGTCAGTTATATGGAGGCCCACGGCACGGGGACAGCACTTGGCGATCCGATTGAAATTGAAGGCATGACGCGGGCATTCCGCCGCTACACTGAGAAGCGGCAGTTGTGCGCTATCGGCTCAGTGAAAAGTAATGTGGGCCATTTGGATCATGCAGCAGGCATGGTCGGCATGCTGAAAGCGGTATTAGCGCTGCGGGCCAGGCAGTTACCGGCCACCTTGCATTTTCAGCAGCCGAATCGCAGTCTATCTTTGACAGAATCGCCCTTGTATGTCAATGACCGACTTTCAGCGTGGAAGCCGCATGAGGAGCATGCGGCAACACCTTTACGCTGTGGGGTGAGCGCATTTGGTATGAGCGGTACCAACTGCCACATCGTGTTGGAAGAGGCAACGCAGTTAGATGTATGCGCAGATCATCCCGCACTAAACACCAGCGAGAGTCGTTTCACAACACAATCAGCAGCTGCAAAAAAAGAGGGGCGTTGGCAGTTGTTTACGCTATCTGCCCAAACAAAAGCCGCATTAAGAAGGATGGCAGCAGAATATGCGCTGCGGATTGCATCAGCTCCAGCCAGTTGGAGTCTGGCCGACGTTTGTTACACTGCGCACATAGGACGCGGTCATTATGCATACCGCCTTGCCATTTTAGCCTGTGATCTGCAAGAGCTTGTCGTTAAGCTGCGATTGGCAGGTGAACAGTCGGATTTTATCGATAAAATGATGATGGTAGAGCAGGAATGTCCGTCAAGCTTCTCGTTTGCTGATATGTCTACTACGGCTATAACAGATCCCAAGCTTGAACAGGTGCATTCAACCTGTGGTGAAACCATCATGGATGGAATCTATGGCGGGCGGGTGTCCGAATTTCTATTTGCTGAGGCTGGGGCACAGAATTCGACTGTATCCGACCAACTGCTTCTAGCAGACAAGCTGACAAATGTGAGTCCTGATTGGCTGGAAGATAACCGTCTGGTACAGAAGTTAGCTCAGTCGTATATACAAGGGGCCTATATATCTTGGGATCGTTTATACGGCAACCAAGTTTACCGCAAGCTACCGCTGCCGGGATATTCCTTCGAACCGACGCAGTGCTGGGTGGAACCTGCTGCTGTGTCTTCTTGGGACTCACTTTTCTTGACAGGGGATCCTGGACAAGAGACGGAGCTGCCGCCAGAGCTGGCGGTGGAAATGAAAACAATTCTTGCTGACTGGCGGCGCAGATATGAGACTTGGCTTAGCACTCGTAATCCTGTTCTACCGCATGTTCGGCTCATTGCTTCACGGAGCTTGACAGGCAGTGATTATGACACAGCCCAAGTTCTGGTGATTGGCGAAGACTATAACTCGGTGGAGCAGCAGATTGCTGACTGGTGGGGAGATACGCTCGGTTATGAGGAGTTGGAACTGAACCGTTCCTTCTTTGAGCTTGGTGGCGACTCGATAATGGCACTTAAGGTGATGAACCTTATTTATGATAAATGGCAGATCCGACTTGAAGCTGCTCAATTATTTGCTTCGCCAACGATTAAGCTGCTGGCTCTCCTCGTTGCGGAACGAATAAATGAGTCGTTGCACGACGATCCCATTCCGCGGCTGCCTGAGCAGGAGACTTATGCTGTATCGCCAGCGCAACGCCGCCTATATCTGCAGCAGCAAGCAGCTCCTGCGGACAAGAGTTACAACTTGCCGGAAACGCTGCGATTAGAAGGAGCACTCGACGTTATCAAGCTGGAGCAGGCGCTGCAGACGTTAATCGCCAGACACGAAATGCTTCGAGGTTCATTCCTGATCGAAGACGGCGAGATTCGGCAGCGCATTTCAGACAAAGTGCCTTTTCATCTCCCTCTGATCGAGGCTAATGAGTCGGAAATGTCTGAGCTGCTCAGATCACACCATGCTCCTTTTCAGTTGGAGCAGGCTCCGTTGCTGCGGGCGGCGCTGTTCAGAATCTCTGAAGTTGTGTATGTACTATTTCTGGATATGCATCACATTGTATCAGATGGAACTTCAACAGGCTTGTTAATTAAAGAAATAATGACGTTATATACAGACGGTGAACTGCTGGAACAGAGTGTCTCTTACCGCGATTATGCCGCATGGCAGTTGGAGCGGAGCCATACGGAGGCGATGGAAGCACATCGCCGATTCTGGCTTAATCAAGGTCTCATGGACATGCCAGTGTTGGAACTTCCGACGGATTTCGCCAGACCTCCTGTGAAAAGTAATGTAGGCGAGACGTTTGACGTGTACGTATCGGCTGAATTAACGGCAAAGCTGCACCGTTTGGCACAAGCACAGCACTGCACCTTGTTTCCAGTACTTTTATCAGCTTATTATACGCTGCTCGCCAATTACTCCAATCAAACTGACATTGCGGTAGGAACGCCGATAGCAGGTCGATCGCGAACCGAACTGGAATCCGTGATTGGTATGTTTGTTAACACAGTTGTCCTGCGCAGCTATCCAGAATCAGACAAGACGTATCTCGAATATGTCAAAGAGGTTCAGGATACGATCCTGGCATGCATGGAACATCAGTATTATCCATTCGAAGAGCTGGTGTTAGGTCATGAGCGTTTTGATCCAAGCCGCAGCCCGTTGTTTGATACGATGTTTGTGATGCAAAATCTGGATATGCCGGAACTGAAGCTTGGAGAGGTACAATGCATCCATCAGCGATATGATCATCGGACGGCTAAATACGATCTAATGGTTCAGGCAGTTGAACGAGGGGAGCAACTGAGGCTAGTTGTGGAATACAGCGCAGCCTTGTTCCGACGCGAGACAGTACAGGTAATGATGAACCGTTATGTATATCTGCTTGAGCAGATGGTGGAGGCGCCACACTTAACATTAGGCAGTTATCGTATATTAACTGCTGAGGAAGAACTAGAATTAAGAACTTCGATCTGCTCCAACGTGGGGCCTTCGTTTGGTGAGATAGAGGGGATTCATCGGCGCATGGAGCGAATGACACAGCTTTATCCAGCGCGTACAGCGGTTGAATGTGGGCCAGACAAGCTCTCTTACCGGGAAGTGAATGAGCAGGCTAATCGTCTCGCTCGCGCACTGAGAACGAATGGGGTCAGTAAAGGGACTATTGTTGCCGTTATGGCTGAACGTTCCGTTAGACTAATTGTCGGTTTACTTGCTGTACTTAAAGCTGGAGGGGCATATATGCCGATTGATCCTTCTAATCCTGCAGATCGAAAAATGTATATGCTGCAAGATAGCGGGGCATCCGTTCTCTTAATAGAAGGGGAAAATCAGACGCTCCCATTTGCAGGAGTAAGTATCGATTTAGCAAGTGATCAATGGCTTGCAGGAGAGGCAAGTAATTTAGATTTGCCCACAGATCCGGATGATCTGATGTACGTCATTTATACGTCTGGATCCACGGGACGTCCGAAAGGGGTAATGATTGCTCACAGCAACTTTTATAACTTTGCCTACTCTATGAATGCTCTCTATGAAAATACGATCACACCTGAAGATCGGTTTTTGAGTTTGACCAATCTATCCTTTGATGTCAGTGTGTGCGAAATGTTCACACCGCTTATGTTTGGAGCAACACTTGTATTTTATCCGGATAGCGGTGTGCTGGATGTAAGAGCCATTGCTCGCAGCATCAGCGGATCAGGCATAACCTTTGCATATTTACCACCCACCTTACTGGGTGAGTTGGCTGCCTTACTTGAGAAACATTCGGATTCACTACGCTTGAACAAGCTGCTCGTCGGGGTAGAACCGATTAAAGACAGCACATTAGCCAAATTTAAGCGTTTAAATCCGGAAATGCGCATTATAAACGGGTATGGACCGACGGAATCTACCGTGTGCTCCAATATGTACGTATTCCAGGAACACGTAGTGGAAGGTCGCAATGTGCCAATTGGCAAGCCTATGCACAACGTTGAAGTGTACTTGCTCGGATATGGCAACAAGATCGTACCGACAGGCATTACTGGCGAATTGTGCATAGCCGGTGCTGGTCTTGCCCGTGGTTACTGGAACAAGCCGGAATTGACAGCGGAACGGTTTGTGCGTCATCCGTTGTTCCAAGACAAGACACTATACCGGACAGGTGATTTGGCCAAATGGCAGCCCGAAGGCAATGCTGTATTTATTGGTCGTATCGATCATCAGGTGAAAATACGAGGCTATCGCATTGAGCTGGGTGAGATCGAAGTTCATCTGTGTGAATACGAGGGCATACGACAGGTACTTGCGGTTACACGTGAAGAGGAGCAAGGACTGAAATATATTTGTGCATATATCGTCGGGGACCAAAATATTAGTAGGCTGATGCTAAGGAAATTTTTGGCTGCTCGCCTTCCTGAATATATGATTCCGTCATATTTTGTATCACTTCCAGCTATTCCACTCACGGCAAACGGCAAAGTTGACCGCCATGCGCTGCCAGAGCCGGACAAGCTTGCTGCATTAAGCGAGACAAGAGTGAAGCCGCGTACAGAAAAAGAAATGATGGTTGCAGAATTGTTCCGTGATATCCTCGGGATACCTGATGCAGGTATTCACGAACATTTCTTTGAATTAGGAGGTCACTCTCTTAAGGCGACGATGCTAGTGTCTCGATTAAGCCAAATGTTTAACGAGGAGATTCCTGTGTCAGTCGTATTTGAACGGCCTACAGTAGCGGAATTGGCGGAATATTTAGAAGAGAGAGAGCTTGTTCGGGGAGGCAGTACAGATAGAGATAACATACTTGACAGAGCGGAACAGGCAAGAGAAGTAATTGTGTCAACCGTACGTGCTGATCGTTATCCGACAACTGCAGCTCAACATCGTCTTTACTTGCTTGACCAGCTTCATAACGATAGTGTTGCGTACAATATGCCGGCTGCGGTAGAGGTCGTGGGAAATTTGGATTACAAGGCGCTAGCAGAGGCGCTGCAAGGTCTGGTAGATCGCCATGAATCACTACGAACTTCTTTTGCCGCAGATCACGACAAATCGGTACAAGTTGTACACGAAAAAGCAAGGATTGTACTGACAGAGCGGCAGGCAGTGGCAGGGGAAGAAAAGAAGATCATGGGCGAATTTGTCCGACCATTTGACCTCGCCACTTTTCCGCTGATCCGAGTGGAATTGGTTACGCTGGTAAGTAAGGAATCCGATTCTGAACAGCTGCAGACGAAAAATATGCTGTTGTTTGATATGCATCATATTATATCGGATGGATTCTCTATGGCTGTGCTGATGAAGGACTTGACAGCGTTATACGCAGGAATATCACTAGCTCCGTTGTCTATACAGATGAAGGATGTCGCAGTATGGCAAGAGCGGCAGCTTCAAGGCGCGGTTATGCTGGAGCAGGAACAATACTGGCTGGGGGTATTTCAGGGCGAACTGCCTATATTGAAGCTACCTGCTGATTATAAGCGACCTGAACTACAGAGCTATGAGGGAAGCCAGATATGGTTTGAAGTGGATCGTGAGTTAAGCGCACGAATTCGCACTAGCGCGAAGACGTGTGGTGTGACGTTGTACACGTATTTACTAGCGGGATACTTTACGCTGCTCAGCCGTTACAGTGGACAAGAGGACATCGTAGTGGGTACGCCGGTAGCTGGACGCACGCAAATCCAAATGGAACAAATTGTTGGCATGATGGTTAACACCGTGGCAATTCGAAGTGAGGCGAATCCCGATCTGACCATTAAGGAGTATGTCTCACGGTTGCAGCGCCGCATCATTGAAGCGATGGAGCGTCAGCATTACCCGTTTGAACGTTTGGTTGACAAGCTCTTTACGGCAAGAGATACAAGTCGAAATCCTTTGTTTGATACGATGTTTATTATGCAAAATATGGACAAAGCGGAACTGAAAGCAGCGGGCGTACAATTTAAGCCGATTCAATTGGAGCAGCAGATGAGCAAATTTGATCTGACGCTGGAAGCGGCAGAAGACAATCATATTCTGCGTTTCCATCTAGAGTATGCGACTCGACTCTTTGAACCTGCCACTGTCGCTCGTATGGCCCGTCATTATGTGAAGCTGTTAGCTGAAATGGCCGCAGATCCTGCTCGCCAATTAAAGGAGCTTGAACTGCTTGGTGCTGATGAGCTTGATCTGCTGCTGACAATCGATAACAAGAAGGAGCATGCTGACGAGCTGTGCGGAAGTGAACAAAGTCATGGGGAGCAGTTGTCGATTTCCGATAATCGGATGAAACGTGTCTACCAGTTAATTGATGAACAAGCAGCCAAGACCCCACAAGCAATTGCTATCATATGTGGGGGCGTATCGATAACTTATTACCAATTAAATGAGCGGGCAAATCAGCTTGCTTATACACTTCGGCAGCGTGGGGTAGGACCGGGTTGTATTGTTGCACTATTGGCTGGCAGATCTACTGAGCTGTTGATCGGATTGTTAGCGATTCTAAAGGCAGGAGGTGCATATGTTGCCATCGATCCATCATTCCCAAGGGAGCGCATTGAACTGATGCTGGAGGATTGTGGTACTAAGTTGGTATTGACTGAACGTGCATATGCAGGCTCGCTGCATGCTGCTGAAGAATGGCTGCTGGACGATCCGGATATGTACGCGGATAACAAGCTGGCTGCTCAATTGGAACAGGTTAACCATGAACATGATCTGGCCTACATTTTGTATACGTCAGGTTCAACGGGGCGGCCTAAAGGCGTCATGATTGAGCATAAAGGACTCAGTCACTTTATCGACGGCTTTGCGCAGCGGTTCGAGATGACGGAGGGACAGGCGATCCTGGGACTAGCTACAGTCTCCTTCGATATCTTTATCGTTGAGACGCTGCTTCCATTAACGCTTGGTATGAAAATCGTGCTTGCTAATGATGAAGAGAAGAGCGATACGACACAATTAAGCGAATTAATCCGCAAACACCACGTACAGGTGCTTCAGACCACGCCATCACGCACGAAGTGGTGGATTGCTCAGTCAGGTGATCTGAGTGCTTGGCAGAACTTGCATATTTTAATGATCGGTGCCGAGCCGCTGTCTCAACATTTGCTCTCTGAGCTGCAATCTAGCACAAAAGCACGCATTTATAATTTGTACGGCCCTACAGAAACGGCGGTATGGACAGCTGTTCAGGAAGTAACACATGTGGGACGTAGGTACGAAGAGCAAGAACAATCTCCACTGCAGTCAGACGAGCTTCTTGACCAGCAACCATTTAATCTACAGAGTCACCTTGAGCCTGCGGTTGAAATAACGATCGGAACACCAATTGCAGGCGCTGAGATGCTGGTGCTTAATGCAGACGGACGATTGCAGCCTATTGGTGTCTTAGGTGAAATCCACATTGGCGGGGACGGGCTTGGGCGCGGATATATGGCGCATGAAGATTGGACAATGCAAGCATTCGTAGATCATCCTTATCGGCAAGGTGAAAAATTGTATCGCACCGGGGATATCGGAAGACGCTTATCTAATGGACAATTTGCTTTTGCTGGGCGACGAGACCATCAAGTGAAAATTCGTGGCCACCGGATTGAATTAGGCGAGATCGAACACCAACTGTTGGCGCTGCAGTACGTGAAGGATGCCGTCATTCACGTGTGGCCAGCTCATCATGAAGAAGGTGATGTAGATGACTGTGAGTTATGTGCTTACATCGTCTGTTCGGATGAGATAACGACCGCTCAACTCCGCCAAGGCTTGCAGCGAAAGCTGCCGGAATATATGGTGCCTACTTACTATGTTAAGCTGGATGCCATTCCTTTGACGCCAACGGGGAAGGTCGATCGTAAAGCGCTGCCGCAGCCGGGGCAAGCGGATATCGCTGGGGAACGCATCTATGCCGAGCTGATTAGTGATACGGAGAAGTCGCTTGCCCTTATATGGCAAGACGTATTAAGCCTTGACCGGATAGGTGCGGAAGATCATTTCTTTGATCAAGGCGGTCATTCCTTGAAGGCAGCTATGCTGGTGAACCGTGTTCGTGAGCAATTCGGAGTGAATTTACTGTTAAGCGAAGTATTCCAGTACCCTACGTTAGCGGAAATGGCATCGAGAATCGATACGTTGGAGCCAGAGTCGTTCTTGGAAGGACAGCAGCAGAATCCGTTTGCGGACATACTGGAGCCGATACAGCCTATAGCCCCATACGATAATATGACTGTTCAAGGTAGTCAGCCATTGTCTATTGGGACGGATATGAAGAAAGATGACTCAGCAAATTTCCTAATGAACGCTGCATCTGCAGTTCAATCGGTCGCCGCGACTTCTGCTGACCGTGTCTTTAGGCCAGACACTGCTGAGGAACAGCAGCGCTCTGAGACCAATGATTCGCGCTCGCAAATCCAAGCACAGGAACATCAAACTATAAATGTGGAGACACGTGTCACCTACCCGCTGTCCAGCGCGCAAAAGCGGCAATTCATTTTGCAGCATCTCGGTGGCGACACCACGGCATACCATCTTCCTGTCGCGGTTGCAATCGAAGGTGAGATTGACTGCTCTAAGCTGGAACAAGCGCTAACAAGCTTGATTGAACGTCAATCGAGTTTGCGGACTTCTTTTGAAATGGTGGATGGGGAGCCTGTGCAGCGGGTTGAACCATTCGTTGCTTTTAAAATAGACAAGGCTGTTGTGGATGAAGAAGAGTTATATGACAACATGGGCTGGGATGACGAGGCATTAAGTGGTCTGATGAAAACGTTCATACGACCGTTTGACCTACAAGCAGCTCCGCTCTTACGTGTAAGACTAGTTACACTGGTCAAAAAGATAGGTTTGACTGGAGATCTCATCGTGTGCTCGGATGCCCAAGCGCAATCTCGATCAAATAAGCGCCATTTGCTGCTGATTGATATGCATCACATTATTTCCGACGGTATATCGTTGATGATACTGGTCCGCGAGTTGGCTGCATTGTACGGGCAGCAGCAGTTGGTGCCGCTTTCGGTATCGTATACGGACTATGCGAGTGTACAGCATTTGACACGGGAGAGCGATAGATACAAGCAGGATGAAGGTTATTGGCTTAGCACGATGAGTGGCGAGCTGCCTGTTCTTGAACTGCCGACGGACATGCCGCGGCCTCGAATGAAGAGTAATGATGGTAAATGTCATTATTTTCATTTGGATGCTAAACTTACATCTGCTGCTAAGCAGTTAGCGAGAGCTGAAGGGACTACGTTATATACGGTGATGCTTACAGCTTATACGACGCTGCTTCATCAATTGACTGGTCAAGACGACATTATTGTAGGTACTCCAGTAGCAGGCCGTGACAGAAGTGATTTGGAGCACGTCATCGGAATGTTTGTCAGCACCGTTCTCGTTCGCAGCAGAACAGCTGGCAGCGAGAGAATCAGACAACGCATTCAGCGCATGCACAGTGACTTGATGCAGGCGTTTGAGCATCAGGCCTATCCATTTGAGGACTTGGTGGACAAGTTGGCATGGAACCGAGACGCAGGACGGAACCCGTTGTTTGATACGCTATTTGCGCTTCAAAACATGGATGTCGCCCAAATGAGTACAGGTCAAGTTTCATTTCGTCCACTTCCGTTTGAGAGGCGTGCAAGCCAATTCGACCTTACCTTTGAAGCGGCAGAAGCAGAACATGGTATCCGCATTCGCTTAGAATATGCCACTGCACTGTTTAAGCATACAACAATTGAACGGATGGCGGAGCAATATCGATATATACTCCAACAAATGACGAGCAGTCCTGACACCGAATTGGATGCTCTTGCACTTCTTGACGATAAGCAGCAGCAGATACTGCTTGCTGAGTGGGATCTTATCCCCACACTTGCCATGAAATCGACAGCGATGCCAGTCTATCGTTTGATCGAGCAGCAGGCGGCAATGACGCCAGACAGGACAGCTATATGGCATGAAGGTAGAGAGGTAACCTATCGTGAACTAGACGATGGAGCCGCACAATTTGCAGTTAAGCTGCGCACGCTTGGCGTGGGACCTGATCGAATTGTAGGTATTCTAATGGGACGATCACCGGCATTGGTAACGGCAATCTTGGCAATTCACAAAGCAGGAGGAGCCTATATGCCGATAGATCCTGCCTATCCGCAGGATCGGATACAGTATATGCTGCGAGACAGTGGTACCACGCTAGTCCTGACCGATCACACAACTGTCGAGATCATCGAGGGCTGGGGCGAGCAGAAGGGATATAACCGATCGGTTATCAATGCAGATCCAGAAAAGACAATCGAACAACAAGCTGGTGAAGCTGAAATTGGATGGAATGGCTCTGTGCTGGATATAGAATCTTGGCTGCTGAATCTGAACAAATATGGAGCAGACCAATCCCTTGAGAGTAACAACTATAGCGCATTGAATGATGATCATTATCCGTCGGAATTAAATGCAGTTGCATGCACGGATGAATTATCACGTCTTGCTTATGTCATGTACACATCGGGTTCAACAGGTCGACCTAAGGGAGTAATGGTCGAACAGCGTGGGTTATCTCACTATATCGATTGGGCGCGAGGAGCATATGTTACACAAGCTGCCGAGACGTTTGCGCTTTATTCTTCAATTGCCTTTGATTTGACGATTACTTCATTATTCGTTCCCTTAACAGGAGGGCATCGCCTGATCATTTATGGAGATGATCTCACCATAGACGTTATATTGCAGCGAATCATGACAGAAGGTCAAGTCACAATTGCCAAGCTGACTCCTGCCCATCTGACGCTGCTTCCAGGTATGGATATCACAACAAGCACGGTACACTCATTAATCGTCGGCGGGGAGGAATTATCTACTTCAGTGGCAGCTCGGATCTCTAAAAATTGGCCAATACCACTTGCCATTTACAATGAATACGGTCCGACGGAAACTGTTGTAGGGTGTATGCTGCATCTGTTCGATGAGCTGGCTGACACAGGACCAGGGGTTCCCATTGGGAAACCGATTGCGGAAACGGCCATTTATGTACTAGACGCCAGCAGGCGGCTTGTGCCACCTGGCGTCATCGGTGAAATCTATATCGGAGGAGCCGGAGTAGCACGGGGGTATTGGCAGCGTGATGAGCTCACTTTAGAACGGTTTGTCCTGAACCCATTCCAATTAAATGAGCGGATGTACCGCACAGGTGATCTCGCTCGAATCACCTCACGCGGATTGATGGAGTATGTAGGGCGCGTCGACCATCAAGTGAAAATAAACGGATACCGAATCGAATTAGGAGAGATCGAAGCTTGTGTAACAGCTCACCCTTGCATCGATCAAGCAGTGGTTATTAATCGTTCTGATATGGGAGGGGCAATGCTTTGTTGTTACTATAGCATTCGGAACGAACATTCTCTTGAAGCCACTGCCATTAACGTGGCCGATGCGGGCTTACGTGAAGAAGAGCTTCGTGATTATTTAGCGGCTTCGCTTCCAGTCTATATGATACCCGCACATCTTATAGAGCTGCCTGCTTTGCCCCTTACGCAAAGCGGCAAGATTGATCGGCAATCACTGCCAAAGCCTATGCTGACTGTCAATGAGGATGATACCCAATCTTACATCCCAACAACGGATGCTGAAGCGACACTCGTGGGAATATGGCGTGAAGTATTGAGAATAGGACAAGTTGGTCTGCGTGATAACTTTTTCCGAGCAGGGGGCAACTCATTGCTGTTGATCCAGGTTTATCAGAAACTAGACCGACATTATCCTGATTTGCTGCGAGTAACCGACTTATTTGCCTATCCAACGATCAAGGATCTTGCTGAACAGATTACACGACGTCAAGGTGATAGTTCTGCAAGTGGACTGGCTTCTGTAGTACTGCTTGATGAGATGGTAGTGGAACGAGCAGGTGCATATGAGGAGACGACACTCCAAGCCAAAGTGGACCGCAACATGCAGCCAGAGTGGTTTGCTCCGAAAAATGACACGGCCGTTCAAAATGAACGCTGGTTGGAAGGTGTAATGGCAGCCTATGCATACGCACTGTATGAAGCAAGTGAAGGCGATCACGTACCAATTCATCTTGTGACGGCTTCTCGTGGAGCGGAAAGTAGGGCAGTGGTTATCCCGATTAATATGAATACCGTGTCCGATATTACGGAGTACGCTGAGCATGTATTACAAATGCATGCTGATGTTCGCACACGGGTTCAACTGGACTCTTACGAGATGCGCAATCTGATGAAGGAGACAACCCATCAGATTCGCAATGCAGTGTATCCATTGCTGGCGGTAGCCGGAAAGTGGGAGGGAAGCGGGTCTTGGCTGCGCAAGTACGGCTTACAACTTGTGGTGGATAAACAGGAATCCGAGATTACACTCTCGTTGACTTTCGACGCAGGCTTGCTGGACTGGGCTAAAATGCGCGAACTGCTGCAACTGATCGTAGAGCTCATGAATCAACTACGTTATGTCACACCGGATGTTGGTGTCATCTCACATTAGACACAAACAGGGATTGTATATGACTGAACAAATTCATAACTATGGAGGTTCGTTTATGAAAAAGAAATTGTTTGATCTGTCGATTCCTCCAAACGAATCAGCTCGTCCACCTGTTCAGGAAGTATCCAAACACGATATGGCTATTATTGGAATATCGCTTCGGATGCCAGGAGCCGACAACATCCGTGACTTCTGGCAGCTTATGCAGGAGGGAGCAGATTGCATTTGCAAGCTGCCGGAAGCAAGGGAACGTGATGTGCGAGGTCTTCAACAACTGGCAAACCGGTCTGAAGCGATTGAATTTGGCGAGGCAGGATATCTCACTGACATCGATGCGTTTGATTATGACTTTTTTGGAATATCACCAAAAGAGGCGGCGCTTATGGACCCACAGCAGCGCTTGTTTCTCCAAGTGGCTTGGGAATCGCTTGAACAGGCAGGTTATGGAGAAGCAAGAGTACGCAGCAGCAGCACAGGAGTCTATGTGGGCTTCAACAGCAATCACGCCGGCATATACCAGCAGATGGTACAGCATGCCGAACCAGAGGCTGTCAATATTGCGTTTGCAGGAAACATGGCGCCAATCATTCCGAGCAGAATAGCTCATTTGCTGGACTTAAAAGGACCTGCAATGTTGGTTGACACAGCTTGCTCATCTTCATTAGTAGCCGTACATCTTGCGTGTCAAGCGATCCGTGCTGGGGATTGTCAGATGGCGATTGCAGGCGGGGTACGAGTACAGCTGCTGCCAGTAAAAAGTGGATTTAAGATTGGAATCGAATCATCTGATGATCGAACGAAGACATTTGATGAGCGTTCTGACGGAACTGGGTGGGGAGAGGGGGTCGCAGCCATCGTGCTGAAGCCTTATTATAAGGCGAAACAAGATGGCGACCCCATCTACGCGATCATTAAAGGTAGTGCAATTAATCAAGACGGACAATCGGTTGGCATAACGGCGCCGAATCGCGAGGCTCAAGAAGAGGTGCTGATGCAGGCTTGGCGGCAGGCAGGCATTCGTCCAGATACACTTGGTTACTGGGAAGCGCACGGAACAGGGACGAAGCTTGGCGACCCGATTGAAATTGACGCAATCCGTAATGCTGTGGCTCGCTTCACTGATCGCAAGCAGTATTGTGCGATTGCTACAGTGAAATCCAATATCGGCCACCTGGATTCGTGTGCTGGTATTGCAGGCGTGATTCGCGCTGCATTGGCGCTTTATTATAAACAGCTGCCGCCGATGGTTCATTTTCAAACGCCGAACCGACAGATTAACTTTACAGATTCGCCTGTCTATGTGGAGACGGTATTGCAAACATGGGAGAGCACGCCAGACCACCCACGCCGATGCGGGGTTAGTTCCTTTGGTTTAAGCGGGACCAATGCACACCTTGTCATGGAAGAAGCACCGCAGCTTCAGTCTGCTTCAGGTGTGCAGCAACGGACTGGGTTCCATCTCTTTACGGCGTCTGCGCGCAATCAATCTCAGCTGCGCGTCCTGCTTAGACATTATCTGGAGCATCTTATGGCAGACGGTTCTGAATCAAGTCAATGTCTTGGTGATTGGTGTTACACCGTCAACACGAGTCGAGGTCATTATGCTTATCGTGCTGCCGTAGTTGTCGATACGTTGGAACAGCTTAAGCGAGTGCTGGAGCACATGGTTCTGGAAGGGACTGATCGAGTAGAACAATCAGATGGGATCTACTATGGTGACGGAGGGCTCGCGACAACTCAAGTCCATTCGTCCAGTGCAAATGAAGTTGATGATCATATGTATGATCGGTCGTTAGCTTTTGACTATAGCATGTGCGACGAGGCTTCACTTCATGTTCTTGCACAACGCTATGTAGACGGGGAAAGACTAGACTGGTCAGCCATGTATAACAATCAGATGTATCGCCGACTACACTTACCTGTTTATCCGTTTGCAAAACTGCGCTGCTGGATTAATCTGGGTCAGGACGTAAATGAAGGAGCTGATAATTGTGATGGTGCCGACTTGCCCGATCTTTATGTCCGCGCCTGGATCCCGTGTGCACCAACTTCATCTGAGGAGGATCATATAGCGGATTCAAGGCTGCCGGGTCAAACAGGAACCTCCCTGCATGCTTTTTCTGGAAGAAGGGTAATGCTTGTGCACCGTGGTCAGGTACGAGCACAGCAAGTAAAGGAATTGTTGTGCTCACGTGGTGTTCGTGTCACAGATCTGAAGCTAGGTACTGCATTTACAGCCCTATCGAAGGATGAATATGTTGTACGCGGCACACAGCATGATTACACGGAAGTGTTAACGCAAAGCGGTACAGACAATGAATATATAACACAAGTCATATTTGATATGACCCCTGATAACGAGGATGGAGATGCCAACGTGATGAACAGCAGGGCTCTGTTTACTCAGAGCCTGGAATGGGGGGTGTACACACAGTTTTCATGGATAAAAGCTTATTTAACTGCAGGTTGTTCACAGCCTTTAGACATGTTAACCATCGTGAGTCATGCCCATCTCGTCACACAGGAAGACAGACTCGTCAGACCGGAATATGGACCGGTTATCGGCTTTACCAAGTCTATTCCGCTTGAATATGGACACATCAGCACCCGGATTTTTGATTGCGACGCATTTACCACGGCTGAAGAGATTGCTGCTGAATTAGCTAACAGATTCGAGACTGCTGTAGTTGCACAGCGAAACAGCAAGCGATATCGAGAACAGATCCAAACGTTAGTATCATGGAATGATGTAAACACGGCATCTGAAGGGAGCGCTGAACTTCGATCACCTGCTATTCGCGTAGAGACGGATTTCTCTTGTGCCAATGGTCGGCAGCTTGAATCTGATGCGACTGCGGCCTCATACCAACAGTTTGATAGCAATCAGATCTTAAAGTCGGATGGTGTATATGTCATGACTGGTGGGACTGGTGGTATTGGACTCACGTTGGCGAGACACTTTGCAAGTCAGCATCACATCTCAATTGCATTAATTGGGAGAAATATACCCAGCCAGTTGTTGCAAAGGAATGATGCAGCTGAAGTTTATTTGACTGACGATGCTTCGTATCCACCTAAGCTCTTAGATAAGCTGCGCACAGCTGCACAGGACATCGAATCGCTTGGGTCGCAGGTATATTTCTACTCTGTTGATGTGTGCGATGAAGCAGCCGTGTCGGCGCTAATGGCGAGACTGCGGTCGAAATTCGGCCGAATAAATGGGATTGTGCATAGTGCCGGGGTGCCTGGCGAAGGATTTATTATTCGCAAAGACATGGAAGTGTTTCGTAACGTATTAGCGCCAAAAGTGCAAGGGACATGGAACTTGGAGCATGCGACTGCAGCTGATGAACTTGATTTCTTTATTCTTTGCTCTTCCATGACCAGTGCTTTCGGTGGGGCGGGCCAAAGCGATTATGCGGCAGCCAACGCTTTTCTCGATCACTTTGCTGCTTATCGAAGTCAAACTGGCAGTTCACGTACCATTTCCATACAGTGGCCGACTTGGCGCGAAACAGGGATGGCAGTTGAACGCGGCATCAATATGAATCATACGTGGTTTAAGCCAATTTCGAATCGTCAGGCCTGCATGATCTTGGATCATGTGCTTGCAGGAGGGCCTCCAGTTGTCATGGCAGGAGAATGGCAGCCCTCCGCTCTCCACGGCAGTACTGCGCTTACAGCAGCGCTGCCGCTATCCCCTGACATCCATCAGCGATTACAAGCAGCTGTTGCATCGTCTCAAAAGCAGGATGCAACTCCAGGGAGGCAGTTTAAGCCGGTTGTTGTTAAAGGGGAGTCAATCTCGGAAATGGCAGCCTATATTGCGCAGGTGTGGCGGGAAGTGCTTGGTTTTGAGGAATTTCATGCAGAGGCTAACTTCTTTGATATTGGTGGAGATTCGATCATGATTGTCAGCGTGCATCGCCTGCTTGAGGAGCGATACACAGGTGTGACGACAATGGTAGACCTGTTTATGCACCCTACAATCCAGTCTTTATCGATGTTCATCGACAAGCGGCTGCAAGAAATTGACGTTAAAGACTGCATGGAACAGCAAGTTGAAAAGCAGAAATCAGACACGCGAATTGGGGCAGGTCAGAATACGGATGTGAGTTCGTTAGATCAAGCTGAGTATGAAGCAGAGCTGCTTGCTTTATTTGATCAAGTAGAACAAGGGAAGCTATCACAGGGAGAAGCCTATCGTCAGTTGGACCGGAGGGAGGAGAAGCGCCAATGAGCAAATTACGCCAGACTATATTTGATTATACGGTTGCGGGAAAAATGGACAAGCGTGTCGGCGTTGAACTGCTTACTTTGCTTAAACAGGAGGAAACGGGCAGTCCACACGATATAGCGGTCATTGGAATGTCATTTGATCTACCTGGTGCTAACGGCGATGACGCCCTATGGGATGTCCTTGAAGGACGTCAGGACTGTATCCGCCCCTTTCCAGACGCACGTCTACAAGATGTGGCCGCTATGTTGGAGCAGCTTGGCATGACGGGGCTATCACTGTCTGAGTGTGGATATTTAGATGAAATTGACAAGTTCGACTATGATTTTTTCCGGCTTTCCCCTAAAGAGGCCAGTCTAATGGATCCGCACCAACGATTATTTCTAGAAACAGCATGGAAAACGATTGAGGATGCAGGATATGGGGGATCACGACTCAAAGGAAGTCGAACAGGTGTCTATGTTGGGTATAACGGCTGGCCTTTATACGAGCGTATGATTACCAGTACGATGCCAGGTCAGGCACAGATTGCGACTGCAGGCAACGTGTCCTCTATAATTGCAAGTCGAATTGCGTATTTGCTCGATCTGCATGGACCTAGTCTGCTTGTGGATACCGCATGCTCTTCATCGCTAGTGGCCGTTCATTTGGCGGTAAGAGCAATCCGCAGCGGAGAGTGTGACATGGCCATTGCAGGAGGGGTTAAGTTAAATCTGCTGCCTATGGTGCATGACAAAAACAATATCGGCATCCATTCCACTGACTTCCGAACGAAGTCATTTGACGCCAGTTCAGACGGAACAGGATGGGGCGAAGGTGTTGCTTCAGTCTTGCTAAAGCCGCTTGATCGTGCGCTGGCAGACGGAGATGTTATCCATGCGGTCATTAAAGGGAGCGCCACCAATCAGGATGGCAACTCCAATGGCATTACGGCGCCTAACGCAAGAGCACAGGAGGATTGCATCGTGCGTGCATGGGAGGATGCGGGTATTACGCCGGATACAATTCGATATGTGGAGGCGCACGGAACGGGAACCAAGCTTGGGGATCCGATTGAGATCGAAGGCATCAAGCGAGCATTTGGCCGCTACTCCGTGCAAGGGGAGCGAAGACCTATCGGCACGGTTAAGTCTAATATTGGACATTTGGACAGCGCTGCGGGCATTGCTGGTCTCGTCAAATCGATTGTCATGCTTAAACAGCGAAAGCTGCCGCCACTTCTTCATTACGTGAAGCCTAATTCACAAATCAACTTTGAAGACTCACCTGTTTTTGTGAATACAGAGACAAAGGTGTGGGAAGGAGATGGGCCGCTTCGCGTTGGGATCAGCTCATTTGGACTTAGTGGAACAAACTGCCACCTCATCTTAGAAGAAGCGCCGCTGCGCCGACCTCGACCGGGCTCGGATTTATCACGAGCCACGCCATACGTACTGACTTTATCAGCCAGAAGCCAACAATCATTAGAAGCAGTAGTCACTCAATACATAAATGCGTCCGGTTTATGGGATAAACAGTCGGCGAGTGACTATCATGATGAACCAAATACAGAATTTGAAAAGCTATCTTCTATCTGCTATATATCCAATACTGGCCGCGGCCATTACGAGTATCGGCTTGCATTAATTGTAAGCCACCTGACAGACGTGGCTGCACGACTGAACGAATGGCGACAGCAGCCTACAGGCAATCGTTATGTCTATTTCGGACAGCATAAGTTGACAACACGAAAGAAAGAAGACGGGATTGCGATTACTGAAGTAGAACAGCGCGAGTTAGGGCGACAAGCAAGTGAAGTTATATCGCATGCCTTGACGTATCAAACCAAAGAGCAGACTACAGTGTATATGGAACATCTGCAGCAGTTGGCTGTGTGGTATGTGCGAGGCGCGCAGGTGCCATGGGAAGAACTATATTCTGTACATTCTCCTGCTGCAATTAGACTGCCGGTCTATCCGTTTGAGCGCAAGCGGTGCTGGCTTGACGCTTCTTGGTTGGTAACAGCACCTCCCACGACTGGAAGGGAAGATGACGCAGCGGTTCATCCCTTGCTGGAGCGACTTGCTATACGTACATTTGACGAAGAGGTGTTTATTACCTCATTTCATCCTGACAGACACTGGGTACTAAGTGATCATCGAGTGCTGGCTTTTCCTACAATTCCGGGCACAACCTATATCGAGATGGCGCGTAAAGCCTGCTCTGCTTACGTTAACGATGATGTGTTGGAATTTAGCAATGTTTATTTTCACACGCCGATGGTGTTTAGGCAGAGCCAAGCGATTGAAACACATACCATTGTAAGGCGTGTTGGGAGCGGCTTCGAATTCCGTATCGTAAGTAAACAGGACAAACATACTCCAGAAGCACCGGAATGGCTTGTTCATGCAACTGGAGCCATAACCGTCAGGCCTAAGAAGATGGCGCCAGTGCTGGACGTTACGAGTGTTCGCTCACGTCTGGAGCAGCAGGATTGGGGAGCAAATTATGAAGTGCGCAATCCGGCTATTCAGTTTGGCCGTCATTGGACGGATATTCGCTTTGAAGAAGTGTACAAGGGTGAAAATGAACTGCTCTTACATTTATCATTGCCGGAGTGTTATGACATGGAAAGGCTGCAAATGCCCTTTCATCCCGCATTGATGGATGTGGCGATCACCTTTTGTGGCGACATGATTACAAGTGGCATGTATTTGCCTTTTATGTATGAAGGATTACGTGTATACGGTGAGGTGCCTTCCACCTTGTATTCTTACATCCGAATGGAGCCTTCTGCCGCCGAAGATCGCGCAAAGGAAGTTGTGCGTATGAAAGTGACGATCTGTGATGAAGCGGGAAATGTGGTCGTGGATGTGGATCATTTTACGCAAAAGAAAGTTCGTCAGATCGACACGCTTCGTCCAGACGAGCCGCATTTGTTTCGCAAAGAATGGGTAACCGATTCCTATCAGGGCAATGAAGCTGTTGAAGGCAATGAAGTCATAGAAAGTCTGAATCCGGGGGAGACAGTGCTGCTATTTACGGACCAATCGCGAATTGCTAAGGACGCGGCAGACGAACTGCGACATCAAGATATACAAGTGATTGAAGTCGAGATCGGAACATGCTTCTCACGCACAGCATCCGGATTTACGGTAGGTGCAGCGGCAGCTGATTATGAGGAACTGATTGCAGCCATCCGAGATCATCATGTGTCGTATGTACTGCATATGTTGCTTGCGGGTGAACAGGAACCTGTTGATACACTTCTGGACCTGCATAAGCGATTGGACGATGGTGTGTATAGTCTCTATCACTTGATTCGTAGTTTTGTCAAGTTGATGCCAGGTACCCCTGTTCACCTGGCCGAGGTCTTGAGATATGCCGATATCGTGACTGGAGACGAGCCTTATCTACAGCCGGACAGCTATTCGCTGACGAGTCTAATGAAAGTGATTAGCCAAGAGCATCATCATATTCACACGGCCTGCATTGATTTAGATGATTACACGCCGGCTTCTGTCTGGCTCCAAGAGCTTGCATCGGATAGTACAGGGCTCTATTGTGCTTATCGCAACGGCATCCGTTATGCCGAACGCTTCGGTGTTGTTCCTGCTGCTTCTTTGGACAGACAGCCACTTGAGTACCGTTCTGATGGGGTTTACGTAATAACTGGCGGAACAGGTGGTTTGGGCTTGGAGGTGGCTAATTATTTAGCTGGATGTGGTGCTCGTCACCTTGTTCTTCTAAATAGAAGCGGATGCCCAGAGCCTGCGCATTGGGAAGCAATCTTGAGTAGTTCAGATCAACCCAAAACGGCTCGTGTAGTAAGAGCACTTATGGAATTGAAGCAGCAAGAAGTAGAGGTAGCGGTGCAAAGTGTAGATTTGTCGAATATGGATGACCTGCGTACCTGTTTTCAGGACATACGCGAACGTTATGGAGCAATACACGGTTTGTTCCACTGTGCAGGTGTTGCAGGAGAAGGTGTAATTACTCGCAAGTCAGTGCAATCTTTTGCGGGCGTCATGTCACCAAAGGTAGAGGGGACTTGGCTGCTAGATCAGGTTACGTCTGAAGATCAGCTGGATATAATGGTTCTGTTTTCTTCCTTTTCCAGCATAGTGGGCGGTTACGGCCAGGCGGATTATGCGACAGCTAATGGATATATGGACGGATATGCAAAATTGAGAAGTCTGCGCGGGCGACGCACGTTATCTATTAATTGGCCTGCGTGGAGCGATGTCGGCATGGCGGTGGATTATAATGTGGACTTCCATAGCAATATACTTCATGCCGTTTCAACTAAGCAGGGATTAGCGATGCTGGAAGAATTGATGGATATGCCAATCACGAATGCAATAGCAGGGAATATCAATTGGTCTATTGCGCTATCGGCAGGTATTTCTGCCATGATGCCGCTATCCATCGAACTGGAAAGCTGGATGAAGGAAAGTGCCCTTCAATTGCGGTTTACGGACAAGCAGCAGGCTGTTCATGAACAGACCGGGACAGCATGTACCGTAAGTCTTCTGGGTACAACTGCTGCAAATGAGACCGAGCAGGGACTGGCACGCGTATGGGGAGAACTGTTTGGTAGACAAGAAATTGATATCGACGATAGTTTTTATGACCTCGGGGGAGATTCCATACTGGCGATCACGATGCTTCCCCAACTTGAACGTCTCTTCCCAGGCACAATAGATATTTCAGATTTATTTATGTACCCTACCATACGAGAACTTAGCAAGTATATTGAGGATCAAAGAGAACAGGCGAGGAATCAAGAAGCGGCAGCTGCTGATGAAAAACACATGATTGTCGGTACAGATGTGCTTGAGGAATTCGACTTGGATGAACTCTTGACGCAGGTTGAACAGGGAAGCGTGTCCGTGGATAGCGCTAGCGATCGTTTGCATACCGTCAACACGCATTCCAGCACTAATTCATAAGAGTGTCATTCATGGTTGCATAACTATCCCTATTAGAACCCCATTTACAAGGAGGAATTTCTATGTTTAGAGAAATGCACAAAGCCAAAATTCACCGCGCTACCGTCACTGAGGCTAACTTGAACTATGTCGGAAGTATTACCATTGACCAAAATATTTTAGATGCAGCGGATATTTTGGAAAATGAAAAGGTACAGGTCGTTAACATCAATAATGGAGCCAGATTAGAAACGTATGTCATTTCAGGCCCACGGGGCAGTCGGATGATTTGTCTGAATGGCGCAGCAGCACGGCTCGTGCAGCCTGGCGACAAGGTCATTATTATGTCTTATGCCTTAATGAGCAATGAGGAAGCAATGATGCACAAGCCAAGAGTCGTCCTTATGGGTGATGACAACGAGATGGTTGATGAATGTTATACGGAGCTACACTCTACGATGGCATAAACACATAGGAGGCCAGGCGCTAATGAACGAGCAGATGCAGCGGCTTATATTAGAACAACTAGCAGCCGGCAAGATTACAAGAGAGAGTGCTAAGGAGCAGTTGTCCAATCTCTTACGTCAAGATCCCTCGAAATTTGGGAATGCGGAGGGACAAAATAAACAATCCTTCGCAGCTTCAGAGACGCGATTGTATGATCTTTCCCATGCCCAGCGCGGGATGTGGCTGCAGCAGCAAATGGAGCCAGGACTTACTACGTACAATTGTCCCTTTTATGTCCATCTGCATACGGATTCCCGCTCTGATGATTCGTCAGAGGAAGATTATCGGATGAACCTTCCTGCCGCCGATTTAAATCGAGCGGCTTTGGAGAAAGCCCTTCAGCTTGTGGCTGAGCGGCATGAATCGTTGCGAACCGCATTTGAAGAAGTAGGGGGGGAGCCGAAGCAAAAGATATATTCTGATGTTAAGGTGAGGCTTCAATATGCAGATTTAAGAGTTCAAGCGAAGCCAGAGGAGGAGCTGGAGCGGCAGATTTGGATAGATAAGCAGACGCCATTTGATCTGTCAGTTCCTCCTGTCACTGCTAAGCTCTTCCAACTTTCCGCACATCATTATTGTTATTATGTGAACATGCACCATATCATTATGGACGGCTGGAGCACAAAGGTGATGGTAGATGAAATGTTTGCCTATTACCGGCAGGAAGCGTATGGCATCCCTGCTGGCTTGCCAAAGCTGCCCCTAAGATATGTAGATTATGTTCAGGATGAATTGTTGTGGGAGCGTTCAAATGAGGCGCGGATTATTGAGCAATACTGGTTGAACGAATTAAGTCACCCCTTGCCTACATTGCGTCTGATTGGTGACTATGAGCCGGTTCTACCCCGCACTCATCGTGGAGGCTATGTAACCTCTTCCTTCAGCGGTCATCTGGTAGAGCGGTTAACGCAGGCGGCCAAACACTCTAATGTTACCATGCATATGTTGTTTCTAGCTTGTTACGTTATGCTGCTGCACAAGTTGACGGGTGAGGATGACATCATTGTTGGTGTCCCGGTACTCCAACGCAGTAAACCCGAACTCCAGCACATGGTAGGTGTGCTAATTAACGTGACCTGTATCCGAGTTCAGTTCGATAAACGAACTTCGTTGGCTGAAATCGTTGCACAAGTGAAGGAGAAGACGCTGCTTAGTCTAAAAAACAGTAGGCTGCCATTTGAGCGCATTGTGTCCGAAGTGAATCCGAACCGGGTCATGGGTCAGAATCCGATCTTTTCGACATTGTTCCAATTTTTTGATTATATCCCACAAGCGAACGATGGAGTTTCGATGTTTGATTTAAGCTTACAGTGCAGACAGGCTAACGATTCGATATTACTCCGGATGGAGTATGCGAGCGATCTATTTGAACGGGATACGGTAGAGCGTTATCTTTGCTATTACATGAGAGTAATTGAACGATACGCTGCAGAGCCTTCACAGCAGCTATCCGAACTGCAGCTGCTCGAGCGAGGCGAGGAAGATGCATACATTACACGATTGATATCTAGCGATGAAAATAGGTCAGCGAGTGAGGTCTTGTCGTTTCATCAACAATTTGAGCGGCAAGCTGCCTTAACGCCTAATGCTGTAGCCCTCAAGTGCGGCGACCGCGAGCTGTCTTACAGCAGCTTGAATGCACGTGCCAATCAATTAGCCCATTCGCTGCGGTCGCGAGGAGTAGGTCCTGAGGGCATCGTAGGCCTGCTCACAAGACGTACGCCGGAACTAATAATTGGGATGCTGGGCATTTTAAAAGCTGGCGGAGCTTATGTGGCTATAGATCCGGCTTTCCCAGAAGAGCGGATTCGAACCTTGCTGCAGGATTGTGGAGAGCAGCATTTATTGACGGAGAAATCGCTTGCAGGGATGATTCCTTCAGTAGAAGAATGGTATTTAGATGATCCGGAATTATATGCGGATCTTTATGACAATCCCATCTGCTTAACACAAGCTGACCATCTCGCTTATGTATTGTATACCTCGGGATCTACGGGACGTCCGAAAGGGGTTATGATTACACATGGGTCCCTGGCTCGCTTTGTTACTAGTTTTAGTGAGCGGATTCCGTTTACAGCAGGCGCTAAAATGGCTGGTCTTGCTACAGTATCGTTTGATATTTTTGTTGTGGAGCACCTTATTCCGCTTACGTGTGGAATGACGGTTGTCCTGCTGCAAGAACGCGAACAGCAGGACCCACGTCTAATTAACGACACACTGCTGCGGGAGAAGGTGGATATCCTGCAAATTACACCTTCCCGCTTAAAAATGTGGCTGCGTGAAGAGAAGCATCTTGAAAGCTTGCTGCACCTGAAGATCCTTATGATTGGAGCGGAGGTATTAACTTCTAATCTGCTAGCTCAAGTGCAGGCCAGGACAAAGGCTCGTATATATAATTTGTACGGACCTACTGAAACGACAGTTTGGATGATGAGTAAAGAAGTAACATCAACTTGTGAGTCAACGTCCATTCCAATTGGAACGCCGCTGGCAGGCGTGGAAGCGTACGTGCTGGACGAGGAGCTGCGGCTGCAACCACCAGGCGTTGCTGGAGAGTTATGCATAGGTGGGTCTGGCGTAGGGCGCGGCTATATGAATGATGCAGAACTGACAGCTAGTAAATTCGTAGCTCATCCCTTTCAACCCGGTCAGCGTATGTATCGAACCGGTGACAGAGTGAGGCTCAGCAGAACCGGTGAATATATATACTTAGGCCGTGCAGATCATCAGGTAAAGGTAAGAGGTTACCGGATTGAGCTTGGAGAGATCGAACAAGTGTTGCTGGCTAATGCGGGAGTAAGCGAGGCGATCGTCCATCCGTGGACAAATGAAGCGGACGACCGTGTCTTGTGTGCGTACTGGGTCAGCCCCGATGCACTAGATGTTGAAAGTCTTCGTTCTGAGCTGGCAAGACGGCTGCCTGACTATATGATCCCTGCCTTCTTCTTGCGGTTGGTTGAGGTACCCTTAACCCCTACGGGAAAAGTTAATCGAAAGGCATTGCCAGATCCGTTTCAGCATGCTGATGCTCAAGTCGCCCCGATTACAGAACCAAAAACAGACGCTGAGCGGCAGCTGTTTGAAATTTGGAAGCCGTTTTTTCATCATCGCTCTTTTGGGGTCACTGATGATTTTTATACTCTAGGCGGCAATTCTATCATGGCTATACAAATGAGACATCAGCTGGAAGTACGTGGGTATACGATTGATGTCGCCAATTTGTTTCAATATCGAACTATTCGTGGATTAGCTCCACATATAAGCAAACTAGAGCAAGAGCAGGAACAGGAATGGGGAATTCTATCCGCAAATGTTGAAGGAACTGTTGTACTAACAGACCTTCAGCTACGCTATCTGCAGGCCAATTCCTTTTACACCGTTCAAGGCAGCTATTTTTCAGCCGTGCTCAGCCGTGAATCAGGTTATCAACTAGAGATGGTCAAGCTTGCCCTGAGTCGGCTTGTGGAGCATCATGATGGGTTGCGAATTATGTATTACGGAGGCGGAGAACTGCCAGCTGCATACAATCGGGGTATGTATGAACCTTTGTTCCGTGCTGAGAGATGTCAAGTATCAGATAGTACAGAGACAGCTTCGATTCCAGAGGAACACACGATTTGGGGAGCGGATACAGCAGTGAACATGAGTATATTCGAGCCGCTGATAGAAGCTAAAGTCATCATACCGCAAGAGCAGCAGGTTGACGCCCTAGATAACCAAGTTCTAGCTGAGGCAGGATCAGATGCCACACGTATGCCAGAGCCGTTGGCAGGTCCTTTTCTGGCACTGCGCATTCATCGACTGCTTGCAGATGAGCATTCGTGGAGTTTATTACTTAGCGATTTCTCAACCATTTATGAGCAGTTGTCGGCACATACGCAGGTACGTCTCCCGGCAAAAACAGTATCGCTGCGACAGTGTTCGAGATTCATTAAACGGGGATATGAGCAGACGAAGCTCACTATTTCGCCTAACCGAATCGGAGATAGCATGTCGATTAAACGCAGTATGGCGCGTTGGCAGCAAACGCTGATCGTACCGATATCTACTGATCGTAAGTATAAGACCTCGAGTATCAGTGTGCAGGTTTCAGGTGATACGACCATATCAAGACATGTTGATCTGGATCAAACAGTGCTATGCTTGCTGCTGGATGCGTTGCAGGATTGTAAGTTTATGCATAACCGGCTAGTCATTAGTCGATGGCTGAATTTGCGTGTACATGATCTATCAGCGTATGATACTTCTCGAACAGTAGGGTGGATGCAGCGGGAAGACTTGATAGCAGCGACTTATCATGCTGAATCGCGATCATGGGACTTTCATGCCGTAGAGCCAGTTGGGCGTGAGGAAGAGGCGAAAACGCGAGGGTGCGATGAAGCGATGAGCGAGGTTGGCTTCCGATTTAGCGATATGCCCGTTGATTCAGAGCAACAACGTCTAGTTCGTTGGACAGCTCCGATTGATGGGCTCCATAACTTGTTTGTAACCGTTCACAAGAGCCACACCTACTTAACTGTGCTAATTGACTATGATCAGAATTGTTGGCAGCAAAGTGTCATTGAACGACTGTATAGAAAGCTGGAAACCGGCTTTGATTTATGCCAACCAGGAATCAAAGTGGCCGCAACCAAATCATAAAAAAGGGTGTTCTCCCGCTGATTACGAGTGGGAGAACACCCTTTTTAGCATAATATGATGACTAATAGTTCATTTAGGCATACAACATGGAGTTATTGACCTGCTCTATTTCTTTGAGCAGCAGCTCCACATACATACTTTCCTGATCACGCAATGAATATAACTGCTCAATAATACGCTGATGCACATTGTCTACGCCTTTGAACACATGTTCTACGTACAAGTCGCGAGCGACTTGGGCCTGATCTGCAATCTGGATAAAACCTGCTAGCAGTTGTTGATTGACAGGAATGATCTCATTCCGCTGCAAGTAGGCGACTCGCTCCATCATCGTCTTCTTATGTTCCCAGAGCAAATGAAGCTGGCGGGGCGGATTAGCTCGTAGCAGAAAAGCCTCCCCTTGTTCAACAGCGCGCAAGAAATGGACCAGATGATCGTAACATTCGATTCCAAATGCGAGGCCGTCCGTCTTGAAATCACCACGACCTAAATCAGATCTGGACTGAAGATAGTCCTGCAATTGATGTTGAATCAGATGGACATCCAACTCAAAAGTTACAGCTGGTTTGAAATCATAAAAGAAGCTGTTCTGATCGATACGAAGCTTCTGATCCAATATATGAACGATGGATTGGAACGCTTGTTCTACCTCAAGGAATGAAGTGCGATGATGCCCAAGCTTTAAGTCATGACCAAACCCGTACGTATAAAATACGCGCTCATCCAAATCATAGCCATAGATGAGAATATGATGTGGAAATGCATAAGCTTGATAGGCGGTTGTGTAAGAGATATGCTGTTCGTCAACAAATAGAACGGGGTAATTACCGCTGTTGAGTTGCGTGATGATGATGTCGGTTATTCCGGCGTGTGCAGCATAATCATTTAACATGTTAGTAGTAATAGATGAGGTCATTAAGAAAGGATTATGCAGCATGTCATTCCAGTGCCCATGATAAAAATCAAAAAAAAGCTCTTCTTCCAGCTCGAGAAAGCGCTTATTACAATGAACCTGAATAAAGTTGCTGTAAAGCCATGCGTTGGTACTAGGGTGCTCTGCAGTAATACATAGGGTGTACGCCCAACGCAGCAAACCATAAATAGGCGGGTGATAGATAGGCAACTGCAATCTGGACAAGGATTCAGCCTCCAAAGTCAGGCACAGCCTGATAGTGATGTATCTACATGATAGAAAAGGCGCAGAGTATGGCATATACTCAATATACTGAGTATATGGAATTAGATATGAGCTCAGAGAGACGGTTGAATCGACAGCTATATTCTAAAAAATAGCCCAAAAAGCCGCCGCAATATCATCTCGATATAACGGCGGCTGTTGCTTTAGTTATTTTTAACTCACTTGTAATTCTTACACATATAAGATTCCAAGCAAATATTCATGTGCTGAATGCAAACACAAGTTACGCGGATGGGGAAGCAGCATTGTCATGCTGTTCACAGGAAGTGGAGCAGTAGCCTTTGAATTCACCCTCGCATTCCTCACAGCAAATATGCTGCAAATGACAGCTATCATCGGCACAATTGATGTACTGGTCAGCAGGCTTGCCGCAGTGATGACATTTGCCAACGATAACATGTTCATCGGTCTGGTTGATTCGCACAGAAATACGCTCATCGAATACGTAACAGTTCCCGTCAAATCCTCTGCCTTGTGTCTCCGGGTCTTGACCGTAGGTAACAATGCCACCATCCAATTGATACACGTCCTTAAAGCCTTCCTCCCGCAGAACCGCTGTCAGCATCTCACAGCGAATGCCACCTGTACAGTAGGTAAGAACCTGCTTGTCCTTATGCTCTGCTATGTTATCACGAATCCAGGTTGGGAAATCCCGAAAGGCATCAACTTCAGGCCGAATAGCCCCTTGAAAGTGGCCAAGATCATATTCATAACCCGTTCTGCCGTCCAATATGAGCACGTCGTCTCGCTGCATATAATTTTGGAACTCAACTGGACTCAGATGTTTACCACCATCTGTTTGTGGATTAAGCGCTTTGTGGTAACGCAAAGTAACAAGTTCTTGCTTGTGACGTACAAAGAGTTTCTTAAAGGCATGTTCGTTGCTTGGATCTATCTTAAAGACTATATCTGCAAATAAAGGGTTTTGCTGCATATGCTGCATATATTGTGTCGTTTGTTCGATCGTTCCAGACAACGTGCCGTTAATGCCTTCGTTTGCAATTAAGATCCGGCCCTTAACATCAAGATCCTTGCAATATTGGAGATGCTCGGAGGCAAATAATTGTGCGTCCGGGATAGGTACATATTTGTAAAATAGCAAAATTTGATATTGCGTCATGAAGTAGTGCTCACCTTTCCGTATCAGGTTGGAATAAGAAGAACGGAAGAGCAAGGAAACCTTTCTCTTCCGCAAGATTAGATAATAGCAGACATTCATACATGTCGATTTCAGTATATATTTTAGCGAACTACTAATAGTTAGTCAACAATTGGGTTTATAAAGTAATTTTCCAATCTGGCAAGTGTGTCTAAATGTATACTTTCTGAGGGACTCGTGAAGGTGACGGGGTCTATTTTCAAGCCCCATGAAGGTCTTGTTGAGGAAGTGCATATATTTGGATGCTTTGCTTTGTTGTTGGGCATAAAAAAGGTAATACTTTTTGAAGGTGAATGGGGGATTAATTTGTTTAAATGGATGCATCGTCAAAATCAGCATGTTTCCGCGCCGCGGCAGCAGCACTCCCCATCTCGAACAGTTGAGCAAAGCTACGACAATGCTTTGGAGGAAATACAGGCCCGATTGCAGCACATTGCTGACATTAGCTATCAACAGCTCCATCCAGACAAGAATTCGGCATACACACTAATTTATATTGAATCCATTATCGATATGACTATCCTGTACGACCAAATCATTGCTCCACTACAAGCTGTTGGTCAAGCAGCTGCTGAGGGAGATAAGATGTCGGCAGCTCTTGCCGGGTCTCTAACTTCTGTGCAAAGTGTTACTGTTCTCGACGTCAAGCAGGTGGTTGCAGGTATCCTTGATGGAAGCGCAGCCCTAATCGTGGATAATCAGACTGAGATGTGCTTGTTTCCCATCTCTAAATACAGCCAACGCTCCATAAGTGAGGCACAAAATGAAGTGCTTATTACCGGCCCTCAAGAAGCTTTTGTAGAGAGCATAAACGCTAATGTGTCCCTGGTCAGACATAAACTTAAGCATCCTGATTTTAAAATGATCAAGTATTCACTGGGTGAATATACACAAACGACTACTTACCTGATGTATATAGAAGGTTTGTGTGATTCAGATACGCTTCAACAGATAGGGAGCAAACTAAGTGAGATTCAGATCGATAGTATTCTTGGTTCCAATTATGTCGCCGAGTTTATTGACCACGAGCCCTTGTCTCCCTTTCCGATCATTCAATTCACAGAACGGCCGGATACATTGGTGGCTTCTTTGCTCGAAGGTAGAATTGGAATTATGGTGGATGGTGCACCGCAGACGTTGATTGTACCTGTTACCTTTTTCTCTTTGATGCAGTCACCTGAGGATTACTTTCAACAATACGTCGCCTCAACCTGGATTCGCTGGATTCGCTTTTTCTTTGTGATGGCTTCTTTTTTGGTTCCTTCCATATACATTGCGATTACGACTTTCCACCCGGAGATGCTTCCATCTGATCTGTTGACGACAATAGCAGCAGCAAGAGAGAAGATTCCTTTTCCCGCGCTAGCAGAAGTACTTATCATGGAGCTGACTTTTGAGGGATTGAGAGAGGCCGGCATCCGGATCCCGAGGCCGCTTGGTCAGACCGTTTCCATCATTGGTGCAATTGTAATTGGACAAGCAGCAGTGCAGGCTGGAGTTGTATCAGCGCCGACTGTCATCGTCGTATCCATAACAGGGATCGCCTCTTTTATTATTCCGCACTTTGAGCTAGGACTCGCTTTTCGACTGCTGCGGTTTCCACTGCTAATTATGGGCGGAGCACTAGGGCTGTACGGTATTATAATCGGGATGTTCATTATGTATTGGCATCTGGTCACATTACGGTCTTTTGGAGTGCCCTATTTGTACCCCTTGGCGCCGTTGGTGCTTCAAGATTGGAAAGATGTATTTTGGCGTGTCAGATGGCCTAAGATGAACAAACGACCGTATTCGTTTGGCTCTAGCCGTGAACAAAGGCAGCAAATTGAAGATGAATAGATCATGGCTGCTTATCACGGTTATGTCACTCGTCACACTAGGCATTACAGGTTGCTGGTCCAAAATGGAAATCAATGATCGATCATTTGTTAGTGGATTATTTATTGACGTTACAGACATACCGGGAGAGGTTGAACTTACTATGGTGACACCCTTGCCGAACCGATTCGCATCGATGGGACAATCTTCAGGCACAGAATCTGCTTCACCAGTAGCCATCATTTCAGAAAAAGCAGATTCACTGCCGGAAGCTTTTCGCAAAATTCAGGGGAGCTTGACACGCAAGCTGACCTGGGGGCAGACAAAAGTGATCGTGCTTGGTCGAAAATATGCTGAGAAGGGGATCGAGGACTTAGTGGAGTGGGGAGCTAGACAACAGTCCTTTCAACTGAAATCGTATCTTTTTGTAGCAGAAGGCAAAGCCAAAGATATCACGAGATTGTCGCCCATATATGAACAATCCCCAAGTGAAGTGCTGCGAGAGTTTGCGAATCGCCGTACGCTGTTGAATACCAGACTCAAGGACGTTCTTCAATCCATTAGTGACCATCAAGGACTGGCAGTCAATTTGCTGCAAATGAAGTTCAAAACGATGATTAGTGAACCTGAGAAGCAATCACTTTGGGTAGTCATGAATGGTGCAGCGATGCTTCAGTCCACTAAAATGATAGGCACCTTATCCGAGTCCGAAACAAGAGGTGTGGGATGGGTTTATCGCTCACTAAAAGATCCTCAGTATACAGTAAAGCTGCGTGAAGGCAAGTGCTCTTTAAATATTCATCACAATAAAGCATTGATCAAACCGATTTTGCAAGAAGGGAGCCAGTTGTTTCGAATTAAGATGACTGCGGGGGCGGATATCATAGCAGCTGATACCAGAGTTGACATTACAAAAGCGGAGGTCTTGCATAGTATTGAGCAAGCTATTAATGACAAACTGATCGCTGATCTGCGCAGTGCACTCTCAAAGTCTCAGCAGGTGAAGGCAGACGTGCTGCAATTAGGCTCATATCTGGAATGGTGGTACCCCGCGAAATGGAGCCGATTAAAGCCGATGTGGCCTGATTATTATAAGGATAAAGTACGCTTTGACATACAGGCGCACGTAGAAATAAAACATTACAACGGTGAGTTAAAGCCAATCTGGAACTTGAAATAAGGGGCACTTATGATCGTAATGATATTGGTTTTTGCAGCGATTGCGGGTATTGAATGGAAATATGTACGCCAGCATCATGCATATCTCAAGCGCGTGTTTATCATATTATGGAGCTTATGTTTGCTTTTCGAAACTGCCGCTATGTTATGGCATTGGATGCCGCTTCCGTATATAGTGGTACATTTTCTGCTGGGGTGGCTTGATCCGGTGATTCAATTTAACTAGACAGTAGGTGGCAGTTATGTGGACATTTACGCCGTACCAGATGGTCCGTTTATGGATGATCTATTTAATATCAACGCCGCTCGCGTTCCTTCTGGGTCAGTTGTTACTGATTGCAGAATATGAGGGATGGATAACGATTTTGCTATCGTGCTGCTGCAGTGTGTTCATCGTATCTTTTGCTGTCAAGTTGGCCTCATATGATCCACAAGTGGAATGGGGTGTATTCGGTGAGCGCATCATCGGCAAGTGGCTGCATAAAATGATTATGATGCTGATTGTGTTTTATTGCATGATGCTCCTCACCGTCGTGTTAACAGCTTATCGCGACTTCTTTGGATCTACTTACTTGCCCGGAACGCCGGACTGGGTTGTGACTGGAGGCTTTTTAGTATGTGTTGCTGTTGTGTCGAGGAGTGGTTTACAAACGATAGTATTTATGGCTGATGGTATGTTCATTCTTATATTCGGTGTTTCCTTATTAACGCTTTTCTTCTTGCCTGGAAGTGTCTGGCCAGATATGAGTATTGCGCTGGTCACACACTGGAATGGGACAACGATTTGGAAATCAGTCTTGTTTGTTACACCCTGGTTTGCGGAAATGATGCTGGTCCTCATCATGCTGCCTCATTTTCAGCTTCACAACAAAGCTATGAAGTATGTCATTATTACGAAGATTAGCTCTTGTGTGCTCATCATGCTGTATTGGCTGATCACGCTGTTTGTGTTTGGTCCACATCTAGGAGGGCATCTACGGTTCCCGCTTATGGAATTAATTCGCTTCGTTGAAATAGGCAACATCATTGAGAATTTAGATCCAATTATGATCTCACTCTGGTCGTCTTCTTTGTTTATAAAATGCGTGCTGCTGCTGTACATGGCTGCTCATTTATTGGCACAGGTGTTTAAGCTGCCCAGTCATCGTCCATTTACGTTCCTACTTGCGACGCTTGTTTATGTGTTTGCAAATGGGTTTATTAAGCATCCAGCTGAGTTTGGGGCGTTTGTAGGCTCCTCCTCATTTGCGATATTTTTATTAGGGGTCCAATTGGTTCCATTGTTATATCTTATCATAAACAAAGTACGCTCCTGTTTGGTGACGGGAGACAAAAGTTAACGTGTGTTATGATGCAGCAGAGGAGAAGCCAACATTGAAAAGATTAACAATATGGTGGATGATGGCGGTGTTGGTCTTATTGTTATGGATAGGAGGGTGTGGCACAAGTCCTAATGGAACAACATCGGACCATGTGTTGCCCGGCAAGGTGCCAATTCAAATTGATCCGAATAAGATGAAAGATCAGCAAGGTCAAGTTATCTTTATTTTTCAAGATGATCACAACAATAAATTAACCTGGAAGAAAAAAATAATTTTAAAATAACCGGTTTATTAAGAGGCGTGGAGAATGTATTTCCAATGCTCTATTGGTAAAGGGAAGTAACCGCTTAATTGAACAGTTCTTATTTGGTAAAGAACGCGAGATAGCAAGAAGCTGTTCCGCGTTCTTTGGTTTGGACAGAGATAAACATGAGGTATCACGACTGTATAATGCTGCTCAAATTAATATTTGCAGCATTGCTCCATGGATAAAGATTTTCTCATAAGTGAGGTAAATTAGGGAACAACAACCGTAATCGATTGAGAGAAAGCTGTTCCATAGGCATTACTTAGCTTGATTACATATTGATAAGTACCACTTGCTTTGTCATAAAATGTACGGGAAGCATGCTGAGGTTCCTGTCCATTTTCAAGTAGAAATCCTTGGAACAGATTAACTAGTACACCGTTTTCATAGAGTTCCCATATATCGGCGTTGTTGCCTGATGTGATATTAAAACCGATGATATAAGTGCGAGGTGTTGTAGAGGTAGTATAGATCTCTGGAGTAGCAGGAGCTCCTGTATAGTTATGAATGTCTACTAGTGTATTGCCAGATTGGTTGCTGATTTCTCGGCCATCAGCCAGTTTGGCTTTGACAATATAACGGAATTGCCCCTTCTCGACGCTTACGCCCTCGCAACTTATTGTAGTCAAGTTTGTGCATCCTTGCACAGGTTCGCCGCCCCATGGATAAAGTGTCGGGTAGCGATAGACGTTATAGTATTGGGCGGCGTCACCAAGATTGTCCCATGAAATCTGAACATGATGCAAGCCATTGGTGTCTTTGCCTATGTAAGACGCGTTTGCCGAAAAAGGAGGATCGTCTGCTGCAATTGCCTCACTAGTCGCGACAGTTGCTGCCCCGAGGGTAACTAATAAGGCGCTTAGTAGCAAGGTAATTGATTTCTTAAACTTAAACATTATCTACCCACCACTCTCTACTATAATATGGAATTGTAATGGCATAATGTACCACTGAAGTTGAACATATCATCTTCAATTAAGATGTAAACTATAATTTGGTTCTTGTTAAAATGAAAAATGACGAGTTAACAAATATAAAGAATCATATAGAAGAGTGATAGACGTACGCTTGTCATACAGTGTAAACTTAATTTGGTTTTCTACTTACTACTTATCTAAAACGTATATAACCGACTATGGAGGCATTAATGATACTATCAGCATCTTTCATCTTTGTATTGACTTTGACTTTGGTGATCTGGCAGCCTAGGGGGCTCAGCATAGGATGGTCTGCAGCAGGAGGAGCCATATTGGCTCTAATTTTCGGAATAGTGTCATTTGGTGATGTGCTTGCGGTTACCGACATCGTGTGGAATGCAACACTTACTTTTGTTGCCATTATTTTGATTTCACTGGTGCTTGATGAAATTGGTTTTTTTGAATGGTCAGCGTTGCATATGGCGCGTCTTGCTGGTGGAAACGGAATGATTATGATTATATATATCATCTTACTCGGCGCTGCGGTTTCTGCATTATTTGCAAATGATGGTGCTGCCTTAATTATGACTCCTATTGTGCTCGCTATGATCCGTGCGCTTAAATTCAACGAAATCATAATATTACCTTTTATTATGGCTAGCGGCTTTATTTCAGACACAGCATCATTGCCATTTACGATAAGCAACTTGGTCAATATTGTATCCGCAGACTATTTTGGAATTGGTTTTGTTGAATACGCAAGTCGTATGATTGTTCCTAACTTTTTCTCCATTGCAGCAAGCATCCTTGTCATTTATGTATGTTTTCGCAAGAGTATTCCAAAAACGTATAATTGTGCTTCATTACAGCCGCCAACGGCAGCAATTAAAGATATGAAATTATTTAAATTATCTTGGTATATATTAGCCGCACTATTAATCGCATACTTTGTAAGCGAATTTCTTGCTATACCGGTATCTATTGTGGCAGGCACCGCGGCGGTAGCCTTTTTACTGGCTGCCCGCAGAAGCCCGGTTATACGGACCAAACAAATGTTAAAAGAAGCTCCATGGACTGTAGTCCTATTTTCCATTGGAATGTATGTTGTTGTGTATGGGCTAAAAAACGCAGGGTTAACTGATTTGCTAGGCGATTTTATACAAATGGTTGCAGACGAAGGGCTTTTTGCAGCAACTGTAGGAACTGGCTTTATTGCTGCCATTTTATCTTCCATTATGAATAATTTGCCGACGGTCATGATCGATGCACTTGCGATAAAGAGTACTTCAACCGAGGGGATAGTCCGTGAAGCATTGATCTATGCCAATGTCATCGGCTCAGATCTCGGCCCTAAAATTACCCCAATTGGGTCATTGGCGACATTGCTTTGGCTGCATGTGCTGGCTCGCAAAGGTGTAAAGATCACGTGGGGCTATTATTTTAAAATCGGGATAGTGCTAACGATCCCAACTCTGCTTATTACCTTGATCGGTCTTTGTGGTTGGCTGCTGCTCATACATATGTTTAGTATTCACGTCTGGGTATGGATAGCAGGCTTCACACTTGTTTTTCTAACTATAGTTGTGTTAATAAAAAAGATCGGCTCCACATCAAGACCGATAGGGACCGAGTATGGTACTCATAAATAGTATATAATGTTTCACAAGCAGCGGCCTATTCTTTTGGAGGGGCCGCTGCTTTGCGTGTCTTGATTAGATCGCCTTACAGCATCATCATGTTTGGTTCAGCATAAAACTCTTCTTAATAATGTGCATACGATTCCAGTTTTCGGTAATCATATCCATAAGTGTAACAAGGGGTGATAGAGCCATGTTTGATCCAACAGCGATGGATGCCATCCATCTGGAGCATCATTTAATGCATACATTTAAGCATACAGAAGACTTAACGATTCAAACGCTCCAAGGTCAGCAGTGCAAAATCTATGTCGCCTATTTTGATACCCTCGCAGATAAAAAGAAGCTGCATCGGTATGTATTTGAAGCACTGATGCCCGTTGTTGCCGGACAGCAAGATATCGCCATTACATCAACGCTGCATTTTAAAATAATGCAGGAGTCAGAGGACCTTCAGGATTTGCTGCTAACAGGTTCATGTTTGATTCAAATAGAAGGGGAGCGTCAGATTTATGCAGTAGATGTATCCATCGAGCCACCCCGTTCCGTGGAAGAACCGGAAAATGAAAAAGTGATTCAGGGCTCTCACGAAGGCTTTGTCGAAGAGCTTAGACGTAACGTTTATTTAATTCGCAAAACGTTAAAAACGAAGGACTTGGTCGTAAAATATATGAAAATAGGGGATAGTGTCCAATCGGAGCTGTGCCTAATTTATATGCCAGACCGAGCGGAGCTGCAAGTTATCGGAGAGATTGAGCAGCGGATTTTGACCGCTAAAACAAATGGCCTGCGGAGTGCAGGTGATCTAGAACAATTAATCGAGGATTCTACGATGTCTCCTTTCCCGCAGATGTTAAATACAGAACGAGTAGATCGTGTAATTGCACTACTTAAACAGGGAAAAGTGATTCTTTTTGTTGAAGGTTCACCGACATGCTTGGTAGCCCCTGTTAATTTTAATGACTTTATGCGTGCGTCGGATGACTATAATAGTCGTTGGATGACAAGTATCTTCATTAGTGGTTTGAGATGGCTTAGCATTTTAGTCGCCATTTTTTTGCCTGCCTTTTATATCGCTGTTGTTGCTTTTCATTTTGAAGTCTTGCCGGATGAACTTGTAATGCCCATTAAGACTTCTATTAACGAAATTCCTTTTCCGCCGCTCATTGAAGCTTTTATTATGGAACTAACGATTGAGCTGATCCGAGAAGCGGGTCTCAGACTGCCTGCGAGAATTGGGGCAACGGTCAGCATCGTGGGTGGTCTTGTCATTGGGGATGCAATCGTCAAAGCAGGTTTTATCTCCACGACGATGATTATCGTGGTTGCGATTACGGCTATTGCTGCATTTTGTATCCCTACGCATGAGATGAGTGAGACGGTGAGATTGCTGCGATTTCCATTTATGCTACTGGCGGCATGTCTAGGCTTCGTCGGCATGTCTTTCGGAATCATTCTTATTTTGGGACATTTGTGCCAATTGGAGTCATTTGGGTCTCCTTATTTTGTACTCTTTACGTTGGAGGAGCTAAAGAAGCAAGTGCGGGTATTCCTGTTTGGGAGGTCTAATCCTTCTACACGTCAGACGAGGTTGCAGCGTATTCAACAGCAAATAAATACAAAAGGATGGAACTTCCTTGTTCGCAAAAAAAGATAACATCCACAAAGATCAGGTTCTTTACATGGTCATACAGGCGCAAGTTGGTGTAGGTATTTTATCCCTACCTTACAACATTGCGAAATATGCCAATCAAGACAGTTGGATCTCAACACTAATTGCCGGGATCATCATGTTGGGTGTTATCTTAATTATGTGGCTGCTGTGCAAAGCATACCCAACGATGATGATGTTTGATATTTTTAAGCAAATAACAGGAAACTGGCTTGGTAAATGTTTAATTATTGGATATACGTTCTATTTTATGCTGCAAAGCAGCTATATTTTGGCTAGATATGGGAAAATTATTGAAAACTGGATTCTGGAGCGTACACCTCACTGGGTCGTGCTCTTGTTGATGGTTTTGACCAGCGCTTACATCGTAAAAGGCTCCGTGCAAAGTATTGTACGCTTCTTTATGTTGGTTACGCCACTCTTAATCTTGCTGTTTGCGCTTAGTTCATACGCGTTACGGGATGCTAATTTTCTATATATTTTACCAATTGGGGAAAATGGATGGATGCCGATCCTTAGAGGTTCTAAAGAAGCCATTTTTTCTATGCTGGGGTTTGACTTGATTTTTTTCTTATATCCTTATATTCGAGCGAGTAATACTCAAATATTAAAATCGGTTATTATCGCACATTTGATGGTTACGCTGCTGTATACGTACCTTGTAATTATCAGTCTAGTGTACTTTGTGAGTCCAAGTGATATTAAGCGAGTACCTGAGCCATTTATATATATGATCAAGTCTTATTCATTTCAGGTCATCGAACGGATGGATCTGTTTTTTATTTCCATATGGATTGTGTCGGTAGCGACCTCCTATATGTATTTGTTACTTTTGTCTGCGAAAGGGATGGCCCATTTGTTTGCATCCCCCAAGCATACGCGGTTTCTACCCTATATTTGTCTCTTTACTTTAATGGCTTCATTGTGGTTCATGGACTTGGACAAGTTAAATGTGGTTAATAACTATCTGACCGTTTGTCACTACTTGTTTCAAGCTATCATTCCGGCATTACTGCTGTTCATATCCATTGTGATGAGAAAGAGGGCAGGTGATAAGCATGAAGTCCAATAAAATATGGCTGCTGATCTGCTGTGGCATGATCTGTACAGGTTGTTGGGATCAGCATTTAATGAAAAATGCAACTCTTGTGCAGACGGTAACGTACGATCTGACACCAAAAAAACTGTTACGTGTAGGTGCTGCTACTCCGGTATTAAATAACACGGACTCTCTGCAAAATGTGACGCTGGTTGCAGAAGCAATCACGCCAGGCGAGGCTCGTATTTTACTAAATCGCAAAGCTTCCGGCTTGCTCGATAGCTCCAAAAACAAGCTGCTCTTGCTAGGTGAAGCCTACGCTGTCCACGACATACTTCCATTTCTGGATATCCATTATCGCAATCCAAGAAATGCTTTAGATGCCAGAGTAGCGGTAGTCAAGGGGGAAGCACTGCCTTTGATTCAATTAAAAAGTAAAAGTGAAATAAATGTAAGCAGATATTTGCTTAACTTGATTCAAAGTGCAGAAGAGAGTCTGCTTATTCCGAAAGAAGACATCCAAGCAATTGCTTCCGAGATTATGGACCCTGGGGAGGATATAACTCTACCCTATATTGAAATGGAAAGTAATAACCAAATTGCAAATGTAAAAGGCATTGCACTGTTTAACGAGAGTAAGTATACCGGCCACTATTTAAATTATGAGCAGTCTCCACTGTTATTGCTGTTAAAAGGAGAAAAACCAAGGCAGAACAGTTTCTCTTTGAACTTTGAGTCGTCCAAAGAGGAATTTCCACGACGTCAGGTTGTCTCGTTCCTAATTAACAAAAGCAAGCGAAAGCTAAAACTTACTGTTGATGAGCAACAAATTTCAGTGGCGGTTCATATGAAGTTAGTATTGCGTGTGATCGAGTACCCAAATGGAGATGTAGAAGCAGATAAAGAAAAATTAATGCGCGAATTAACGGCATATTTCACAAAACTAACAGGTGATGTGATCCATCAACTGCAAAGTGCAAACTGCGATGCTTTTGGCATCGGTCGTATGATTATAGCTTATCATCCAGACATATGGAGGAGATTGGACAAAGATCAATATTTCAAACAAATAAAGTTTAGTCCAAATATCCAAATCGACGAAATTAAATCGGGTATTGAGCACTAGTAGGCTATGGCATCTGTATAATCATTCAGGATCTCTATTAAGAAAGTTCTATTAAAAATAGCGCTTACAAAAATATCTTTACAGATAAGCAAGAAACAAGTATGATAAAAATCAAACTTGTATACAAGTATACTTGTAGTCTTATTCAAGGAGTGAAACAATATGAAATTAGGGATGATAGGTCTTGGCAAGATGGGATACAACCTTGTACTGAACATGCTTGGACATCAGCATGAGGTCGTTGTATATGATGTGAATGAAGAGCCGCGGCAGCGATTGGCAGCAGAAGGTGCCGTATCTGCTGATTCAATAGAAAAGCTGGTTGCGAATCTGCAAGCCCCGCGTATAGTGTGGATTATGGTTCCTGCAGGCGAGATCGTTGATGGTGTAATCGATACTCTTATTCCTTTGTTGTCTCCTGGCGATATTGTGATGGATGGTGGTAATTCACATTACAAACAATCACTCGCACGCGGAGAGAAACTGCGCGCGCACGATATCCATTTCTTTGATGTTGGAACATCGGGCGGAACTGAGGGAGCCTCACAAGGCGGCTGCTTTATGATAGGTGGAGATCAACAGCAATTTGGCATAATCGAACCGTTGTTCCGTGACATCGCGGTGAATCAGGGATACTTGTATGCAGGCAAGAACGGCAGCGGACACTTCCTTAAAATGATCCATAATGGAATTGAATACGGAATGATGCAAGCGATTGCGGAAGGATTCGAATTACTAGACAAAAGTGACTTCGAATACGACTACGAGCAAGTTGCGCGTGTTTGGTCCAATGGATCAGTAATTCGCAGTTGGTTGATGGATTTAACGCAAAACGCTTTTGCAAAAGACCCTAAGCTGGAAGGAATCAGCGGAATTATGCACAGCTCAGGTGAGGGGAAATGGACAGTAGAAACAGCTCTTGAACTGCAAGCAAGTGCGCCAGTGATAGCCATGTCGCTGTTTATGCGATACCGCTCATTAGATTCTGATACTTTCCATGGCAAGATTGTTGCGGCACTACGAAATGAGTTTGGTGGTCATGGCGTTGTGAAAAGTAATTAAAGCACGATGACAATATACGTCTCCTAAAATGAATATAAGCCCACTATCGTATGGCTTCATGGCATGTTCATAAGTTGATGTGATAGAATGAACATAGCTAGTATATATGGGCGAATAAACACTTATTAGGAGAGTTGAGTCTAATGCATTATCCAGCCGCATGGCTTCAGGGAGCTTCACTAGGGGATTCCATTGCTTGTGAATTACGTCTACAGATCATTAAGGGGACGATTCGACCCGGTGAGGTGATCTCAGAGAACGGAGTAGCTGCTGAATTTGGAACAAGTCGATCTCCAGTGAGAGAGGCATTAAAAATGCTGTCAAATGAAGGCTTAATTCGCTTGGAGCGGATGGGAGCGATCGTGCTGGGGTTAAGCGCCAATGACATGGAGGAATTGTATGATGTTCGTTTCCTTATAGAGAGCTTTGTCCAGCAGCGGCTGGCAGATGCCAATCAAGATTCTTTAGTAATGAAATGTAATCAGATGATTGATAAAATGGAGTTGGCAGTAAAGTATAACGATGTAGTCGACTTCGCCTTTCAGGATTTCTCATTTCATGAAGCTATCGTAATGGCAGCTGAGCATAAGCGGATCCTTCATTTGTGGACAAGCATTCGACATATCGTTATGACAGTGATGCTGATTACAACAGAGGAGATCTTCTCTAAAGGAGATCAGAAGCTAAGTGAGGTTATTGACAAGCATCGAACGATGCTTACTGGGCTTCAGTCACACAATTCGGATACGATTCAACAAGTCGTAAGGGAATATTTTGCAGACTCTCGTCAGACGCTGCATAAGAGCTTACCACAATTTTAAGGGACAAACAGTTCCTTTTGCGCAAACTTGTCGACAAGTATACACGATAAGTAGGGCATGCTAACACCAAGAAAAGTAAATGCTAACATACAGCAAGGGGGATTCATTGATGACTAGTATTTTCGGCCTCAGCCACAATGCAACATTGCTTATCTGGACATTGCTTGCCATTGTGTTTCTGATTGTATTTATTGCAAAATATAAATGGAATCCCTTTGTTACACTGCTCTTGTCAGCCTTGATGCTCGGATTGTTGTCCGGGATGAAGCCGCTAGAGGTCGTGAATTCCATTACGGGTGGTCTTGGCGGAACACTAGGGACGATTGCTATCGTTATCGCACTAGGCACGATGCTTGGCAAGATGATGGCTGAATCGGGCGGTGCGGAGCAGATCGCTTCAACACTTGTTGACAGGTTTGGAGAGAAGAGAGTACATTGGGCAATGATGCTTGTTGGCTTTATCGTCGGTATACCGGTCTTTTTTGAGGTCGGATTAATTCTCTTGATTCCAATTGTATTCACAGTGGCCCGCAAGACTAAGATGCCGCTGCTGCAGATCGGGATACCTATTCTGGCCGGTTTGTCTACTGTCCATGGCCTTGTGCCACCGCATCCTGCACCGATGATTGCAATCGATGCTTATCAGGCTGATTTAGGCAAGACGATTCTTTACTCCTTATTTATTGGTCTGCCTACGGCTATAATTGCAGGACCAGTATTTGGTAAGTTTATTGGTAAGCGTATTCAACTTGAACCACCCGCTAAGTTGGCCGAACAGTTTGCTTTGCAGGGCGATCGGAAGTTGCCTGGCTTTGGCATTACCTTGTTTACGATTATGCTGCCTGTTCTGCTTATGTTGATTGGATCAGTTGCTCACATCGTTGATCCGGAGGCAACACGTAGTATCACTGTATTTTGCGAATTTATTGGTCATGAAATTATGGCCTTGCTTATTGCCGTTGTCTTTTCCTTTTTCTCGCTTGGATTTGCGAGAGGTTTTTCGAAAGAAGATTTGTCGCGCTTTACAAGTGAGTGCTTGGCTCCTACTGCAACCATCATACTGATTATTGGCGGAGGCGGTGCGTTCAAGCAAGTATTGATTAACAGTGGCGTTGGGGGCGCAATCGCTGAAATTGCCACGCAAGCCAACGTTAATATTATTTTGTTTGCTTGGTTCGTGGCGGCTTTGATTCGAGTTGCTACTGGTTCGGCGACCGTAGCGATGACAACGGCGGCTGGTATCGTCGCTCCTGTGCTGGCGATGAACCCAGGAGCAAACGTAGAGCTTGTCGTATTGGCGACAGGAGCAGGTTCAATCGTACTGTCGCATGTAAATGACGCTGGGTTCTGGATGGTTAAGGAATTTTTTAATATGTCCGTCCCTCAAACGTTAAAGTCATGGACGGTCATGGAAACGCTATTGTCTCTTGTGGGGTTGATGTTTATACTTCTACTCAGTGTTGTCTTGTAGACACAACAAGTACAACAGGTACAACAAGAGAATGAACAAGTAGGATAGCGGGAAAGAAGGTTTACCAATGAGTATAATTAATTATATGATCGGTGTTGATATTGGGACTACAAGCACAAAGGCTGTACTATTCGAAGAAAATGGACGGGTAGTAGCAAAGAGCAGCAAGGGCTATCCTTTATATACACCGAATGCGACGATAGCGGAGCAGGACCCGGAGCTTATTTTCGAAGCGGTCATTCACACCGTGAAGCAGGTTATGGCGGAAAGTGCAGTCAGCAAAGGGAATATCATGTTTGTCTCGTTTAGTTCGGCAATGCACAGTGTTATTGCAGTAGATGGCACATGCAAGGCGCTCACACCATGTATGACGTGGGCAGATAATCGCAGCAGTAATTATGCCATGAGGTTGAAACAGGAGCTGAACGGCCATGAATTATATTTACGGACCGGCACGCCTATTCATCCCATGTCTCCACTTACGAAGTTGATGTATTTGAGTGCAGAGGAGCCTGAGCTTGTTCGTCAATCAGCCAAGTTTATTTCAATTAAAGAGTATGTGTTTGCCAAGCTGTTTCATGAGTATGTAGTGGATTACTCGATTGCATCCGCAACCGGGATGATGAACTTGAATGATCTGGATTGGGATGAAGAAGCACTGCGTATTGCAGGCATTCAGCGCAGCCAATTGTCGGAGATAGTACCGACAACTCATTTAATGCAAGGACTTGATGCCACGCATGCGGCAGCAATGGGACTGACAGTTGCCACTCCGTTTATTGTTGGGGCGAGCGACGGTGTGCTCTCTAACCTTGGCGTGAATGCTATTGAGCCTGGGGTAGTCGCGGCAACAATTGGAACGAGTGGAGCAGTTCGTACCGTTATCGATCGACCCGTTACGGACCCTAAAGGCCGCATCTTCTGTTACGCTTTGACCGACAAGCACTGGGTTATTGGCGGACCAGTTAACAACGGGGGCATGTTGTTCCGTTGGGCCCGTGACGAATTCGCAGCAGCAGAAGTAGAAACAGCCAAGCGGCTGGGCATCGATGCTTATGATCTGCTGACAAGTATCGCGGAACAGGTACGTCCAGGAGCGGATGGCTTGTTGTTCCATCCGTACATGACTGGTGAACGTGCGCCATTATGGAATGCAGACGCACGTGGCTCCTTCTTTGGTTTGACGATGCATCATCGCAAAGAACATATGATCCGTGCAGTTCTTGAAGGCGTTATTTTCAATCTTTACACCGTACTTCTGGCGATGGAAGAGCGCATCGGGCGTCCGCGGAAGATTCATGCTACCGGAGGGTTTGCTCGTTCAGCCTTATGGCGCCAGATGATGGCCGATATATTTGATCAGGAAGTGATCGTACCGGAAAGTTACGAAAGTTCCTGTCTAGGAGCAGTCGTACTAGGTTTATATGCGATAGGCCGCATCGATTCCTTTGATATCGTATCCGACATGGTAGGTGCTACTCATCAACATAAGCCTATTAAGGAACATGCGGAGTTGTATCATCAACTGCTACCGATATTTATTTCGATCCCTCGCAAGTTGGAAGAAGAATATGCCGCGATATCGAAATTTCAACAAAAGTTGTTTGACGTCGAATAGAGCGGTATTGCTTTAAATAAGTTAGGGATTTACGGGCAGGCTGCATTAGCCTCCTTACATCATTAAGGGTAAGAGATAACAAGTTATTGTTATCCCTTACCCTTTTTTTGTATATTTATTCGCAAATTAGTGGGATTTGTATGTAAAATTCCATCAAATATATAGATGTAAAATACGACACATCTTGTTTCAACATAAGAATTTATTTAACCTCAGGGTTGTCTGCCATGTCCACCAGCTTGAGAACAATAAGTGTCATCAAAGCAAAAAAATGAGCTGACTACTCCAAGTAGCTGGCTGTAGAATTAGAAAATTTTCAGTTAAGGGGTATATAAAAACGATTAGCTTGATGGAGATGGGGGATAGTCCCTAATTTGGTGCTTGACACCTTATTCGCCTCCGGCTACCATTGCCCTATGACAAAGAAAAAAGTGTTTCTACTTATCGGTATATTTCTAGCATTCCTTACGGGTATCCGTTTGTGCTGGATGTTGCTTACGGCACCGGCCATACAACCAACGGCGCAACAAGGAATTATCGATCTGCGGCACTGGGAAGTCGAACAGCATCAGTCGGTTTCTCTAAACGGGGAATGGGAGTTCTACCCATACCGGTTTTTGTATACGAACAATCGAGCTGATGATGTCCCGTTTACGCCCAATAAAGGCGTGCCCATACAAGTACCAGGCAATTGGAGTGCACAAATATCCAACGCGACTGACTCGACATTTGGGTATGGTTCCTATCGCCTGCGTTTACTTATGCCAACTTCCAAGCAGCAGCTCTACAGCATTAGAGTGCCGAGTGTGTCATCATCGTCCGCGGTGTATGTGAATGGCCGTTTAATGGGGCATTCGGGTCAACCGGCAACCCGTTCAAATGATTATATCGCTCGTAATGTTCCGTATACAGTCACCTTCACAACGGATCAACGCGAGCTTGAAATAGTGATTCAAGCGGCCAATTATGACGACCGTATGACGGGTGGCCTGTTTGGGTCTGTTAAGCTTGGCAGTGAGCAAGCTATCCGTAACGTGGAATGGTTATCAATCGGCAGCCAATTAGCGGTATGCTTAATTCTTCTTTTACACGCTTTATATCCCGTTCTTATGTTCGCAATCGGAATTCGACATAAAGCTTTGCTTTCCTTTGCTCTCTTGAACCTATTTGCAATCATGGCGATATTAATTGATGATGATCGACTTTTGTTACATGGGCTGTCATTATCATTTGAATGGATGCACAAGTTGTATTATCTCTCTTTTTTGGGTGTAGCGTTAAGCTTGCTCCATTATGTCCATCATTTGTTACCAGCATCTTTTTTGTATTTGCGGCGTAAATGGTTGCGTGGTTATATGATGGTGTGTGCTGCGTTTGTACTATGTACTATATTGCTGCCTTTCCCTATGAACAACGTAGTAGATTATATCCATACGATTATTGTGCTTTTCCCGTATTTGTTTGTACCTGTAATGTCATTTCGCGCACTTTGCAGAGGGGATACGGATGCCATATTTTTGCTGCTTGGCACAACGGCAGTTACAGCAAATATAATTTGGGGTATCGTTAAAAATACAGTCTGGATGGAAATGGGCTATTATCCAGTTGATGTTATTGCGGGCTTTATCGCCTTCTCCTTATTTTGGTTTAAGCGATATTTACGTAGTGCGCAGCAATCATCCCGACTGGCGGAACAACTACAAGAAGCGGATAAGCGCAAAGATGACTTTTTGGTGAATACGTCACATGAACTCCGCAACCCGCTGCACGGCATACTTACGATTGCACAGACCGTCCTAGAAAACGAGAATTTAAAGGACATAGAAGCCAATCGCGCGAAATTAAAGTTGTTGATATCCGTCGGTAAACGAATGTCGTTGATGTTAAATGATTTACTTGATATTACACGACTGAAGGAAAGTCAAGTAAAACTGCATGTTTCTACTTTTAGTATCCGATCTGTTGCTGTGGGCGCAGTAGATATGATGCGCATAATGGCAGAGGGCAAGCCGATAAAACTTGTACTTCAAATCCCGGATACTTTTCCATTCGTTACAGCAGATGAGAACCGTATCATTCAAGTACTTTTTAATTTGCTGCATAATGCCGTGAAATTTACCGATCAGGGCACGATAACCGTTCAGGCAGGCATCAAAGGAGAGATGGCATTTATCTCTATTACGGATACCGGAGTCGGGATTGATGAAAACTTATTACATACTATTTTCCTGCCCTATGAACAAGGAAATACGGATGAAAGCAGCAGTGCAGGGGGGCTGGGACTTGGATTAAGCATAAGTAAGCAGCTGATCGAACTCCATAAAGGAGAGCTCACTGTTAGCTCGGTCGTAGGGCAAGGCACTACATTTACCTTTACACTACCAATTGCAAATCAAGCTGTAGAAGAAGATGGGACAACGACGCTGTCTGTAGATGGTGCAATTGATACCCTCAAGGAACATCAATCAGCAGCAAAATCAGTAGGATCAGTAACAAGGATTCTTGTTAACAACCCAGAAGCCGCAGCAACGGATTGCTTAACAGATTGCATACCGATCTCGCTGTTTCCGCCAGGTCGGCCTCGTGTACTAGCAATAGATGATGATCCCGTTAATTTAAACATATTGAGCAGTGTGCTGTCGCCATCACAATACGATATGTTTACTACAACCAGTGTTCAAGAGGCATTAACACAATTGGAGACTAATGAGTGGGATCTTGTTATCATTGACGTCATGATGCCTAGTATGTCTGGCTACGAGTTGACCGCCTCGATAAGGAAGCGGTATTCCTTAACGGAGCTGCCCATTCTGCTGCTGACAGCGCGCAGTCGGACAGAGGACATCGAGTCCGGCTTCCTGTCAGGCGCTAATGATTATGTCACGAAGCCAGTAGATGCGGCGGAATTGAGAAGCCGTGTATATTCGCTGACTGGAATTCGTAAGTCCGTAAACGAACAGCTTCGAATGGAAGCCGCGTGGCTCCAATCGCAAATTCAGCCGCATTTTTTGTTTAACACGCTTAATGCCATAGTGGCGCTAAGTGAATTTGATCTGGAACGTATGAGGATGATGCTGCAAGCATTTAGTGACTATCTACGTGCTAGTTTTGACTTTCGCAACGCCGAGCAGCTGATTTCGATACAACATGAACTTGAGCTGGTTCGCTCCTATTTATGGATAGAACAAGAACGTTATGATGATAGACTTCACGTGGAGTGGGATATAGAGGATGGAATTGAGTTTCAAGTTCTCCCGTTGTCGATTCAGCCTCTCGTGGAAAATGCAGTCAGGCATGGCATTGCGAAGCGTTCCAAAGGAGGAACGATCTGGATTCGGATAAGAACACACGGCTTGGAAGCTGAAGTTTCGGTTGAGGATGATGGTGTAGGCATTGCGTCTGATAAGATGAAGTATTTGCTTGAAAAACATCCAAGTCACAAGGGTGGTATTGGCCTCATTAATACACATCAGCGGTTGAAGCAGCTTAACGGCAAAGGTTTGACGGTGAAAAGCGAGTCAGGTCAGGGAACAACGGTTAGTTTCCGTATTAAGAAATAGGTGTAATGGATTATTAAGTTTGGCATGAGTAAATTTAGTAATGTCACACCCCTATAAGAGAGGACGCATAGATGCGTTCTCTCTTTCTTATTTTAAAGGAGAAGATTACTCTAAAACAAAAAAAGTTTACCTAAGGAAACAAAATTGACAGTGTACAAAATTGTTTTATTCTAGTAAACTTAGGGTGATCAAACGAATCAACTTGGAAGGAGAATACTACAATGGGACCTTTTACACTACCAAAATTGGCTTATGCATATGACGAGTTAGAGCCATATTTGGATTCTAAAACGATGGAAATTCACCACGGCAAGCATCACGCAGCTTATGTTGCAAACTTAAATAAATCGTTGGAAAGTTACCCCCAATTCCAACATGCAACAATCGAGGAATTACTGAGTAACTTGGACGAGATTCCGGAGGATATCCGTTCCACCGTGCGTAATCATGGTGGAGGACATTATGGTCACAGTTTGTATTGGTCTATTATGAGTCCAATCGGTGGCGGTCAACCATTCGGCGATATTGCCAAAGGCATTGAAAAGCAATTTGGGAGTTACGAGCAATTAAAAGACGAATTAACAGCAGCGGCATTAAGTCGGTTCGGCTCCGGTTGGGGGTGGCTTGTTGTGCATAACGGGAAGTTGGAAGTGATGAGCACTGCCAACCAGGACACTCCACTTATGGAGCAGAAGACACCGATTCTCGTCGTTGATGTGTGGGAACATGCCTATTATTTGCAGTATCAGAACAAACGTCCTGACTTTGTGTCGTCCTGGTGGAATGTAGTGAACTGGGAAGAAGTAAACCGACGTTATAACGAATCCATTCGATAGGAGCTACAGTTGTGTAAATGTCTTTACAGCCTAGAATAAACAGGGCAATCGGAGAATGTCTTGACAGCAATAGTCTCAACTCGGCATCAGATCGCGATTAAGCAGAAGGAGGGATATCCATGCACGATCATGCTGCTGCATTACGCTATTCCTCAACTAGGCGAGATATTGTATTGTTATTGAAAAAGCTTGGCGCAGCAAGCATTCAACAAATGTCGGAACAGTTGGAATTAACAGGAATGGCTGTGCGTAGACACTTGATTGCACTGCAGAAAGAGAAATATGTCCGGATCAGCAAGCAGTGCGAGCATGTTGGTGTTGGGAGGCCCAGTTTTGTATATCAGTTAACAATAGCAGCTGAGCAGTTATTTCCGCATCAATACGATATTCTTGCTACAGAACTAATGGATGAAATTGACCAATTGTTTGGGGAAGATTATATCAATCAGTTATTTGAACAAAGAAGGAATCGGATAGAGCGTAAATACGAAACGGCGATGTTAGGTCGAGGCTTTGAAGAGCGCATAGCAACATTAGCTGCGATCCAGGACAAAGAAGGATATATGGTCACGTTAGAAAAGAATCTGGACGGTTCGTATTCGTTTGAAGAAGCCAATTGTCCAGTGTCCCAGGTTGCACTTCGTTATCGACAAGCATGTGCTTGTGAGCTTGCTCTATTTGGAAGTTTGCTAGATGCAGACGTGAAGCGGATGCAATGTATTGCGGATGGAGACACTAAATGTCTATATCAGTTTACAAAAAGAGACACGTAATGCTGGCGGATAATCGAGGGATAGCGTCGGATGATGTGAAGCGTCTAAAAGATGAAGCTGCAGGTTTGGTTGACATTGTTGACATATAGGGATACCATCGGAAGTAATCTTTTATGTATAATGGCAACACTCAACTTGTGGAAACGGATAAGTTGATGTGTTTGGAGGTACCCTCTAGTTATACTAGAGGGTATTTTATGTTATTAGTTATAATTTCACATTATAAGTTTGAAATACATGGTTATTAGGAGGCGCTATGACGACCATACCACGGAATCATGTGCATATTGTCGAAGACGATGCTCATATTAGACGTTTTATTACGATTAACCTGGAGCGAAGCGGGTTTAGCGTCACAGAGTCTGCTCTGGGGAGGACAGCACTGGAGTGCCTGAAGGAAAGTAAGCCAGATGTTATTGTTCTCGATATAATGCTGCCTGACATGGACGGTTTTCACATTTGCAAGGAACTTAGGGCGATAGATCCACATGTCGTCATCGTTTTTCTAACAGCACGAGGTCAAGATCTGGACAAGATTAGGGGGTTGGAACTTGGGGCTGACGACTACATCGTTAAACCATTTAATCCGCTTGAACTGGTGGCCAGAATTAATACGGTGCTGCGTCGCACGCAGCATGCAGCAATTCCGACGAGAACTGTGCTGACCTCCGGTGCGATCAGACTAGACCTGGATGCTAATCAATTGTATAAGCATGACTGTACAATTGAATTAACACCCAAAGAATACCACATGATGCGCGTATTTTTGGAGCATCCGAACATGGCTCTAACTCGTGATGATCTGCTGAATCTAGTGTGGGGAGAAGACTTTGTAGGTGACCCAAAGACGGTAGATGTACACGTTCGCAAACTGAGGGAAAAAATTGAAGACGACTGCTCCAAGCCCCAGCTTATCGAAACAGTATGGGGAAGAGGGTATCGCTGGAGAAAAGATGATTAAACACTTTGGCATCCAAAAACGACTAGTTGGAAGTTATTTCATCGTTATCTTCATTACAGTATTCATTTTGGAAGTATTGCTAATAACGGCAGTTCGTTATTATTACGTACACAACGTGGAACGCATCTTAGCCAATCAAGCGGAAATATCCGCTTCTTTCTTTCATCATTATTTTGCAGACGAAAATATCGTAGAGCAGTCTGAACGGCTGCTCAAAGGGTTTGCTGAAAATACTACGGCTCAAGTACAAATTATTGACTCAAGGGGGATGCTCCTTCAAGATTCCTCAGAAGGGTCATACAAGCTGCTGACTCGGCTCCAATTTCCGGACCTGGAGAAGGCACAAAACGGAGAGGCAGGAGTATGGAAGGGGCGAGATCCACTTACAAATGAACTTGTGATGGCCGTATCTTATCCGCTACAAGCCAAGCAGACTACAGTAGGTGTCGTTCGATTTATTACCTCTCTTACAGAAACGATGGCAACCATAAGGTACATTACAACAATGCTTATTAGTGTCGGTTTAATAGTGATTGTCATCGTTGCTGGATTGGGCATTGTACTCTCACGTATGATTACGAGCTCCATTCGAGACCTGAAGCTGGCAGCTGATCGAATGGCGGAAGGGGACTTTACGGTTCGGGCAAAGAAACGATACGCGGATGAGCTCGGCACATTGGCAGATACGTTAAATACGATGGCTGTTAAAATAACACGCAACGAGCAGCTCAAAAATGATTTTATTTCATCAGTCTCCCACGAAATTCGAACACCGTTAACCTCTATTAAAGGCTGGGTGGTCACATTAAAGCCAGAAAACACTAAGTGTCAGCAGCTCCTTACAGAAGGGCTGGACATCATTGAATCGGAAACAGACAGGCTTACTCAGCTGGTTGATGAATTATTAGATCTCTCCAAGCTGGATAATGGTCGCATCGAGTTGACTCGTGCTCCAGTTCATTTGTCTGTACTGCTGAGCCATATAAGTGCACAATTGGCACCAAGGGCTGCGAGACTAGGCATTCTACTGGAAGTGAAAGCAGATCAAAATCAGGAAATGATTCTCGCCGATGAGAATCGATTAAAGCAAGTATTGATTAATCTATTGGACAACTCGCTAAAGTTTACTGAAGCTGAAGGTCACATTCAAATATACACCCACTCATCTTTGGAACAAGTTGTCATTACTATTGAGGATTCTGGTGTAGGGATAGATCCGCAAGACATAGATCACGTGTTAAACAAGTTCTACAAGGGATCGCATAAGAGAGCAGGAAGTGGTCTTGGCTTGTCCATATGTGCAGAGATCATCAAGCTGCACCAAGGCGAGCTCTTGATCGATAGTGTACCGGGACACGGTACTAAAGTTCATATTTATCTGCCGCGAAGCAATAGCAAGAACTTTAACGATTTCATAACCTTTTAGACGAGATGTCTGTATACAATAACATTAGAACGTTGACAAGCGAGGTCAATATCCAAATGACAGGAAGACGAATCTTGGCAGGTATGTCGATAGCATCATTATGCTGGTTAAGCGGCTGTGGAATGCCTGCTGCCCCAGAGGACCTAATTAATCCACCTTCAGGAAATGTAATATTCCCTCATGCAAGCTTTCGAGAATTATTACCTGAGGGCTCCAAGGTGGTGAACTCTGCTCACGGGACAGGAAGCAGTGGTATTTCGTACGGAGATGTGGATGGAGACGGCGTTGATGAAGCTGTTGTGGTGTATGAAGAGAGCACCCGTAACGAGAAGCTGATTAAGGCAGCCTTGTTTAAGCAGCACGGAAATAAGTGGCGTATCATCTGGGACACAGCGGGATCGGGGTACGGCTTGGATTACGCAGCTATTAGAGATGCGGATCAGGACGGAACGTCCGACATTATGCTGGGTTGGAGCCTGGGCAGGGAAGAAAAAGGACTTGATATCTACGTATGGAGGGACAATGACATTAAACTATGGAAGCAAAAGGGATACCGTGGGCCGTCTGACTTGGACCAAGGAGAGTAATCTGTTTCGATACACAGATGATCATTGTAAGCTCTCTGAGAGGGGAGCTTTTTTGATGAGCATTTTGGGATATACCCGGACAAAGGCTGCTGATAATCATGCTTAATAAGCTCTGGAATATGGACAAATGGATGCTGGCAACGCTGCTCTGTCTTCATGTGATCGGCACTATCGCTATCTATGAAGCAACTGCCAATACGGCTTTACATGGTTTACATGTAAACAACATTGTATTGGTTGCCCTGTCTTGCATTCCGATGCTGTGTATCGGGCTTGTGGATTATCGAATCCTTATATCCAAGCTGTCTTATGTGCTGTATGGGGTAGGAATTGGCTTGCTCGTTGTTGTAATGTTTACTGGTGAAAATATTAATGGAGCAATTCGTTGGCTAAGTATTGGAGGTTTTCAACTTCAACCTTCAGAAATGATGAAATTGGCAACGGTTATGCTTGCAGCCTATTTATTAAGTAAGCGTGCTGGCGAAAGTCTTCGTCCTTTACAAGACTTATTACCAATCTGCATCGTATTTCTTATCCCTCTGCTCTTGATTTTGAAGCAGCCAGATTTGGGGACGGCGCTTGTCTTTGTTGGCGTATTGCTTAGCATGTTATGGATTGGCAATATACGTGCTATGTATATGCTGCTCTGCATGGGTGTGATCACAATTTCAATTGGCTTGATATGCTGGTTGTATTATACCGATCAAGAACTGTTAGCGAAAATTGTGCAGCCCCATCAATTATCGAGGATTCAGACGTTTCTAGACCCAACTAGTGATGCCGACAAGGCATGGCATGTAAATAACGCGATGAATGCGATCGGTTCTGGTGGACTGAGCGGCAATATGGGGTTTTACTTGCGCCGTGGCTTTATTCCTTATGCATATTCGGATTCTATTTTTGTTGTTATCGGGGAGCATTATGGATTTTTGGGATCGTCTATCCTGCTATTGTGTTATTTCATGTTAATTTATCGAATGGTGCTTATTGTGAAGCAATGCAGGGATATTGGCGGAGCGTACCTTGTTCTCGGTATTTTGGGTATACTGGTATTCCAAATTATTGTAAACATTGGTATGCATATTGGCTTAATGCCGCTAACTGGAATCTCACTGCCCTTTATTAGTTATGGGGGAAGTGCATTACTTACAAATATGGTGGCCATGGGATTCGTCTTAAGTGTTCACCTTCATAAGGACGAATTCCTATTAGACATCCCAGTGAGGGTTGAGGCTGCTGTCACCAATACTACGAAATGAAAGAAGGACAGCAAGTGAAATCTATTCAACGTTATTACATTTCGAACCGTTTCTTGATTTTATTAAGTGTGTTACTCTTCACAGCTCTAGGGGCACTCTCAATCGGAATTAATTGTAGAGCTGTTCACGAATACGATCTGAATATGGCAGCATTTGTGCAAAGTTTTGAGTCTACTGGTCTGACCGGAGTAATGAAAGTGGTTACTGCAATAGGTTCGGTTAAACTAGCGGTGCTGCTGGGGCTAATTGCAGGAGGCTTGTTGTACTTTGGGTTAGGACTTCGGATTGAGGTTTTGTTCTTATTTAGTGTATTAGGTGGTGCCGCAATATGGAATCAAATATTAAAGTATTTGATTCAACGGGAACGTCCGATCATTCATCTTTTGGTAGAGGAGAAGGGTTACAGTTTTCCGAGCGGTCATACGATGGGGGCGCTTGCGCTGTATGGTGCGATCACGTTTCTGTTGTGGGGGCACTTGACTTCACGAGCAGGCCGTATTTCGCTTGTTATATTCAACTGCTTGCTAGTTGCCATGATTGGTATTAGCCGTGTGTATCTAGGCGCGCATTTTCCTAGCGACATTATAGGTGCCTTGCTGGCAAGCGGCTTATGGCTAACCATAATGATCCAATGTTTTCAATGGTATAAGAAAAGTCAAATTGGTCCAACGCATAAGATGCTGCAGATTTAGGCATCGATATGAAGGCACATAAAATGATTCCCCCAAGCTATATAAATTTTGATATAGTAGAGTCATCATTTACATATTATATCGATAGTTGGAGTGGAGGATCATCATGAACATGAAGCAGAGCCCGTATTCGATGGGGGTGCTTGCAACCGGATTATCGTATCTGATGTGGGGAGTATTACCAATCTATTGGAAATCAATCGGTTCGGTCCCTGCCGAAGAGGTGTTGGCTCACCGCATCGTTTGGTCGTTAGTCTTTATGGTTGTTGTTCTGCTTGCGGCAGGCAAATTAAAAGGAGTAACGGCAGAGATTAAAGCTGTGTTTACCGATAAAAGACAAGCTACTAGTATGATATTGGCCGCAATGCTCATTAGTGTGAATTGGCTTGTATTTATTTTTGCTGTTAAAAGTGACCATGTCCTTGAAGCTAGTATGGGCTATTATATCAACCCTTTGCTGAACGTATTTCTAGCTACCTTTTTCTTGAAGGAACGTTTAAACAAAATAGAATGGGCTTCTGTCGTTATTGCGGGCGTTGGTGTGCTTTGTCTCACGGTTTATTACGGAAGATTCCCGTGGGCAGCCTTAACATTAGCTGCAACCTTCTCCTTTTATGGTCTGATTAAGAAAAAAGTAGGGGTAGGAGCATGGGCGGGGTTAACGATAGAGACGCTGATCATTGCACCTTTTGCCCTTATTTTCCTACTCTTTTTTGATCACAGCGGGGTCTCTATGTGGGATCAGGATATGTCAACCATTTTACTTCTCATGGGAACAGGTATCGTAACTGCGATTCCATTGTTGTTATTTGCAGCCGGGGCACGGCGAATATCATTTACATTAGTTGGTTTTCTTCAATATATTGCGCCTACGATTATGCTGCTATTAGGTTTGTTCTTATTTCATGAACCTTTCAGCCAACCACAATTGTTTGCTTTTATACTCATTTGGCTTGCACTGCTGCTCTTTTCTGTATCGCGATCGAGAGAAATGCTGCGCCGAAAGGCAGAAAGCAGGCTTAATGCTCAGTAATTATAGCAGCTAAAGTCTCATTTGAAGGTAGGATCATTCAGTAAATGGATGGTCCTATTTTTCTGATGAATCGCTTGTATATAAAATGAATAATTTATGTATATAATAAATACCCGCCATTTATTAGATCTATTTATTAATTTGAATTTGGACCAGCGTTAACCGATACGCAGTTGTATAGCGTGTAACTTGCCTTAAAGGTAGGTGTGGTCTTTGATTTTGTTTGGTATAGGGTGTACACACTTCAAAATAAGTAATTACTCAATTATAAAACTTATAGAGCTAAAATGTATATATAGTGAATAATTATAAATTAAACAATATTAAAAGCGATCAGAACAGTTAAAACCTTCATTATGAAGGGACTAACCGTTCTGTTTTTTATTTTAGTGGCGTATTGACAAGTGAACTGAATCTATTGATAATAAGAATCGTTTTCAATTACAACGGAAGAGGAGTATTACTGGATGAGTTTTTCACAAGTATGGAAGCAGCACTTTTTTACGTTTGCAGTTGTGCTTATGCGAATTTCTTTTGGAGTAGGGTGGTTATTGGCAGGTATTACGAAGATTACGGACAAAGGCTGGTTTAGACAGCCAAGCGTATTTTTGCGTCATTATTTAGAAACGGCCTTAACAAAACCTCATGTACCGCAGCTATACAAGCAGTTTATCAAGCAGATGTGTTTGCCATATGTAGATCTTTATAACTATGTGATCCCTTGTGTGCAAATCGCTGTCGGGATATTGTTGATCGTTGGTTTGTTTACGCTGCCGAGTATTCTCATTTGCTTATTTATGCATATCAACTTTATTTTGTCTGGCAATATGAATGTGATTAGTCTTGTTCTCTATACGAGTTCCTTTGGTCTGCTTCTCTGTGGTACACGTACTTACATACTCAGCTTGGATCGTCTATGGAGAGGAGTATCCTCTTTCACACAGACCTCGTCCGCAACGGTGTCCGGTATCCTTTTTCAAAAAAAGATTGACAACTATTAAATTTTAATTAATAATTTGTCCTGCGGATAATTGATATTGAGAATCATTTTCAATATTGCAGTATACATATCTATTACATAACAGGGGAGTACACACAAATGAGACAGAAACAGAAAATCTTTAACGTGCTCGTATCTACGAGCTTACTTGCATCTTTAGTTCTACCAGCATGGGTATCTGCAGACAGTACACTTCAGCCAGCACCAATTGATATCCAGCAAAATAATGCTGCAGTTCAAAGCGCAGCACTAACGTCACCTGCTGTGAATCCAGCGAGCGTGACTCAAGCTGTTTATGATATCGTTTCAGTGGAGGCGATTCCAGACTCCTCTTATCCCTATCGAACAAGAGCGTTTGAATTTTCCTTGCCGGATAAAGTAAAAGTACAACTAAGCGATGGCAGTGAAACGGAATTATATGTAGGATGGTCATTTAATGCATATAATCCGGAAAACGGTACGGGTGGTACTTTTGTGGCGGAAGGAAAGCTGCGTGGGAATCCTTGGGGTTCTTCGCTCCCTGTGAACATTTCGAACCCGAATCACATCGTGGCTACAGCTAATATTACAATAGATGCACCAAAGCAAGTCGTAAGTATAGCTGCATTACCGGATGTTGATGATGTCCTAAACGGCACTAGCTTCTACAGCCTCGATTTACCGAGGGAGGTAGAAGTGACACTTGATGATCATTCAACTGAAATTATCTCTATTACATGGGATCAAAGCAGCTATGATCCAGACCAAAAAGCAGCTCACAGTGTGGAATTTACGGGCCGATTAGGAGATCGCTACGGAATGCCAGTTGGTGTAGAGAACAAGAGTGGACTGCTGGCAAGAGTGAAGGTGTCCTTTAAAGCTGCCCGTTCCATTACATTCTTTAAGCCAGTTGAAGTGAGTGGTGTACCGTATCATACAACTAAAACAGCAGATGCATTAGGGTTACCGAAGGAAGTGACAGCTACATTAGAAGACCAGAAAGAAATGCATGTTCCGATCAAATGGGATGTGGCAAGCAGTTCCTATGACCCTGACAAGCTGGAAGCACAAACGTTTGAAGTTGCGGGGATGGTTGATGGCGATGTTCGTGGGCTGCAAAACCCAAATGCCATCATCGCAAAAGCGACAGTAAAAGTTGCGAAGGCGAATGAAGTGACCAAGGTTAGCGCAATTGAGGTAGCACATGTGCCTAATGGTATTAGCAAGACAGCACTTGCGTTTTATTTGCCTAAGCAGACAGACATTACGTTAACCAATGGGGATCAAGCTAAAGTTGACATCACATGGGATTTGGTAAACTCAACATATGACCCTGACAATACGCAGCAGCAAGCTATAGAAGTGAAAGGAACGTTGGTTCACCTTCCAATCGGAGTTGCGGCACCTCAAGAACAACTAAAAGCAACCGTTCAAATTGATGCTATGCGTTACGTGGATAAGCTTCATTCGAAGATTGAAATTACAGGAATTAACAACGGCTCCTCTCCAACAGTTGATGCTTTTGGTTTACCTAAGCAAGTAGCTGTTCAATTAACGGACGGCAGCCTAATCAATACGGATGTACAATGGCAATTAAGCAGCATTAGTTATGACAAGCGCATCAAGAAGGAGCAAACCTTCACTGTGTCGGGAGCGCTCATAAATTTGCCTGCTGGAGTGAAGTCCAATACGTTTCAGGCGGTTGCAGCCGTCAAAGTAGATGCACAATCTCTAGCAGTGGTTGATACAAATGTTAAATTAAGTGATGTTGCTGTAACCAAGGCAGGTCGACTGACAACTGAAGTGCTGGGCGAATATTTCTTGCCACTGTCAGGGGATGTCACAGGCTCAAATGGCCAGCCCATAAATGGTCCGGGTACAGCTCTTATGGTACTGCAGATGTACATTGATAACGAGGAAGTAAGAACAATAGATTATTTAGGTCGGAGTCTTGCGTTAAATACGAAGTTGTATGTCGGGTGGAGCAATAAGGAAGTTTTAGGTGAAGCAGCTAACGTGTTAAAAGCGGCTTTGTTACATCATCCTAAAGGAAAAAACTATGAAGTAATGACTTCTGAATCTCCAGCAGGTATTATTATAAAACAGAAGCCGGGTAGCGGTTCTGATGAGTTTGTATACTTGAGTGTAGTCGACAATGGAAATGGCTCGGCTGTAGAAGGCTTAGCGTGGGATGACATGCAAACTAAAGTTGCTGGAAGTTTTGGTCAGACTGGCATGAAAGCTAAATTTAGCCTTGAAGTACAGTCGGGTGCTAACACTGCTGGCAATCTGATCGTACATGTTGCAGACGGAGCTATCGACAAGCAGATAGCAGTGGCAGTCAACGCGCAGGATGACGCAGCTATAATTACTCAGAAGATTGCAGCGCAGCTTCTTCTAGATGCTGAAATCGCGCATGCATATATGGTAACAGCTGAAGGACAATCGCTAGTCTTTACTGCACTGGCAGATGGACCTAAAAAGCCGGCAATATCAATTGTTATGCCAGATCGGAACAACTCTGGTGGCACGGTAACACCTCCTGATCAAGGTGGGTCTGGAACTACGAATAGTGGAGATACAGGAAGTACGAGCGGTACAGGATCTGGTATTAACGGTGGCGATACAAGTCCAAGCGCGAACAAAGACACTACGACTGATAAAAATAAGGATAACACGCCATCTACAGATCAAGGCGATAAAGGAGCTAACTCCAATAATAATGGCAGTGTAGAGCAAGCAAAATCGTTCATTGATCTACAGCAGCACAAGTGGGCTCAAAAATCGATTGAATTGCTAAGCAGCAAAGGTATCATTAAAGGAACGTCAGAGCAAACATTTTCGCCAGGTGCTGCGATGAAACGCGGTGACTTTGCACTGCTGCTCATGAAATTGTTGAATGTATCTGCTCAAACAAGCACAGCATTTATTGACGTTCCACAAGACAGTTACTACGCTGAAGCTATATCCAGTTTGAAGGCTGAGGGGATTGTACAAGGTTTTAAAGGAGGTAAGTTTAACCCAGAAGCAGCTATTAGCAGACAAGATCTGATGGTTATGCTGCACAAAGCATTGACGAAGTCCGGTTTTACATTCAAAAATGGCGATTCAAGTGCGCTGCTTCGCTTTACAGATGCAGGCAAAGTACAAGATTATGCCAAAGCAGCTGTGCTGACAATGCTCGCTGAGGGCATTGTTAAAGGAGACGGCAGCAAGCTGAACCCAACAGGGATGGCAACAAGAGCAGAAGTATCCGTGATGCTTGAGCAAGTGCTGAATTTGCTGCCGACATCGTCGAAGTAATCAAATAACAGAGCCTGCTTGATGCCACTCATGAAGATACATGGCGTATCTCGTGGGTGGCTCTTGGCCTCCTTAATGAACAAGCTAGTGCATCCGTGCAAACGGCTTGCTTATTATAGAGAGTTTCTGTTCCTAATTGTTATCGTTTGTTTTCAATAGATATACTAAATTAATTTAGAGGAGTTTTTACTATGAATTTACGCAAAGCGATCCCGGCCGTCCTAATTACATCTACACTATTAATGTCAGGCTGTAACTCACAATCCGGCGCAGACGAGAAAAAGCCGGCAGCGCAAGCAAATGAACAGACAACAACTTCTACAGCTCCAGCTGCAGAAAAGGCAGATTTCAAGGATGCGATCGAGCAGTACCGCAAATACGTCATTGAAGAATGTGATAGCTTTGTTACGCTGACAGGTGAGTTTGTTGCAGCTGTCAAGTCTGGCGACATGGAGAAAGCTAAATCATTGTATGCTCCTGCACGGATGCATTACGAGCGAATCGAACCAATTGCTGAAGCGTTGGGCGATCTTGATCCGAACATCGATGCGCGCGATGGGGACGTAGAGGCAAAGGACTGGCGTGGATTCCACCGCATCGAACAAGCCCTCTGGGAGAAGAAGACGACAGACGGACAACAAGAGTACGCTGATCGTTTGTTAAGTGACGCCAAGCTGCTTCGTGCCAAAGTGGAGACGGTCGAAATTGAAGCATCGCTGCTAGTGACTGGAGCCGTCGAATTATTAAATGAGGTATCTACATCTAAAGTAACGGGTGAGGAAGAACGTTATTCACACACAGACTTGTATGATTTTGCAGCGAACGTTGAAGGCGCTCAGAAAATTTATGAGCTATTGAAACCTCAATTAGAGAAAAAAGATGCTGAGCTTGACAAGCAGATCGAAACAAAATTTAAAGCTCTAACAGATGAATTAGCGCCTTTCAAAAAAGAAGAGGGTTATGTCTCTTATACGGAACTGACAAAAGAAGACGTGCGCAGGCTGAGTCAGAACCTGGACGCATTAGCAGAGCCGCTCTCACATATGGGGAAATTGTTGGGAGTGTAAACCATGGCAAAACGTTTCAGAACAAATATGTCTAGTGAAAGTTCACGGATACAATGGATACAACAATTGTTGTGTCCATTGTATCTACTTAGGCCGCTTTCATACACTTCCCGTGCAGTTGGGCGATCGATAGCGGTGGTTCTAATCGTGAGTATGCTTTTTATACCGACCCGCGTGATGGTGGCAGAGGGAGCTGTACCCTCTGTTGATCAACTGCTGCCTTTAGTTGGCGGGGCGCTTGTTGAAACCGGACAGCAGAACTGGGAGACGGCGGCCACAGAACTGGAGCAGTTTTCTCAGTTTTGGAGTGATATCAAAGATAAAGCGCCCACTGCGATTGCGAGTGACATTAATGTTCACCTAGCGGCCGCAATAGAGTCCGTAAAGCAAAAGGATGCTGCTCAAGCAAAAGAGAGTTTGTCGGCATTAGCGAACAAAGTTAATGAATATGTTGACGGTACGCAGAGTGAAAAAGATAAGCCTTCTGGCAAAGATACTGCCGAGATATTACTTGGCATGGTCAAGAAAACACATGAGAGTCTGTCACAGGGCGCGATCCAACAAGCCCAGGCGGATTATCGTAAAATCGTTAATGATTGGAAGAAGATTGAGAATCCGATCCGCAACGATAATTTTGCCGTTTACAGTCAACTTGAAACCAAGATGACCTTAATCCGTGTAGCGCTCCAAGCCGATCCGCCCAAGGAAAAGCAGGCGCAGAGTGAACTGACTCATCTTATTGCCATTATTAAGGATTACAGGGCAGGCAAGATGGACGGAACAGCAGGCAAAACAGCAGAGACTCATCGTTTATCAGATGCGCTTGTGCTGCTTCAACAAGCAGATAAGGCTTTACAAGCCAAAAACGCTGAGCTTGCCTCGCAGCATGTGCAAGCCTTTATTACGATATGGCCCTCTGTTGAAGGAGAGGTATCTATCTCGTCGGCCACGGTATATACAGACACGGAGAATCAGATGTCTGAAGTACAGGGGTATTTGCTGTCGAGTCCCCCTAATGTGATGCAGGCGCAAACAGTCATTGGAAAGATGCTTCCTGCTCTTGAAGCTATTGCGAGCACAACTTCCTACAGCGCATGGGATGCAGCTGTCATCTTGCTGCGTGAAGGTCTTGAAGCCATCTTAGTGTTGGCTGCGTTATTGGCCTACGTTAAACGTACGGACAACAAGACAGCACGTAATTATATTTGGGCGGGTGCAGGAACAGGACTAGCGGTTAGTGCCGTGCTGGCTATTGTGCTTACGTATGCAATCGCTCAGGTCGCATCTGGAAGCACACGTGAACTGATCGAGGGAATCACGGGTCTATTTGCGGTTGTGATGATGCTGACGATTGGGAACTGGCTGCATAGCAAATCTAATATGCAATCCTGGAATGCTTATATTGGCAAGCAGGTGGATGGGGCGCTCGCAAAAGGAAGTCTTTGGTCTTTATTTGCTGTATCTGGATTAGCTATATTACGTGAAGGGGCCGAGACCGCGATCTTCTACATTGGAATGGCGCCATCCATTGAGCCGCTTCAGCTTGTAATCGGCATTGCAGGAGCTTTGCTCGTATTAGTCGTTCTCGGTTTCGCCATTATTTATTTCAGTGCAAAGCTGCCAATACGTCCATTCTTTATTGCGGCTACTGTCCTTATTTATTATCTTGTCATTCGCTTCCTTGGCGAAAGTATTCATTCCTTGCAAATAGCAGGTCAAATCCCAGCGCATAGTCAGGCGGGACTCCCTTCTGTTAGTTGGCTTGGAGCATATCCAACTTGGGAGACCTTTGCAGCGCAGCTGATCGCGCTCCTAGTTATTGCATATTTGCTATTACGCGGGATTAGCCGAAACAGGAAGTAAGGGGTTATGCTGATTGGCGATCTGAAGAAAATAACCCGTTAAGAAGCCATTTCAAAAAAAAAGATGTAAGATGCATATTATGGATAGAGAATGATAATAATTATCATTAGCAGTGACAATGATTTTTGAAATGTAAAAAGGCAGCTCTTATCAAGAGAGCTGCCCCATAAACCATTAGACTTTAGCTTCAAACGTCTTGCAGTCCGTTTCTTCCGAGTTGTTAGCCTGTTTGCCACGGTTACTAACGACATATATGGAAGAAGCGTTGCATTTGTTGCCTGGTGCCCAGAACTTACAGTTGTTCACTTCACATAATACATCTTTTGCCATTGTTTCTCACCACCTTCCTATGTAATAGGATGGACGGGATGAGTACCATTTTATACTACAAAGAACCCACCTTTTTGAGATGGGCTCTTTGTGTCGTGTAAATTAAGCAAAAGTTATTCATGTGTGCATGCTGCATTCTCAGTTTCCAGTCAAGATAAAGTGCTGCTATCTGGCTTGTACCAATTGGGAATGTATGTTCTGAATCCGTCATACCATTCCAGCACCTGCTCAGCCCGTTCCAGCATATTCTTGACTTCTTCTTGTCCAAATGGTATGGCCCAATGAATACTAGAGAGCTGATTGCTTGCCACATATAGTGCCATTAATTTAAAAAATAAATCGGGTACCTGGTTGTGAAAATATCCGTTAATACGTCCCGATGCAAATGAATGACTTTGCCCTGCACACCACGATATTCGATTAAATTCTTGCCATGGATCACCATGTCCCATTCGATTAAAATCGATAATACCTAGTGACCCGGACGGAGTTACAATCATATTTCCAATATGGTAATCGCCATGTTGAAAGGACTGAGGGCGGTTTTCTAATAAATGTCTATTGTGTGAAATGTAATCAACCAGTCGATTAGCACCCTTTAAAGGAATACCGCAGGCGTAATAATTCGATATGTACATGTCAATTTTGGCGTTGTATGATTCAGCCCACGATTGCCGGCCATCTCCAGCCGGGATTTGATGCATAGTTCTTAACGATTGCCCTGCTTCAATACCTAAATGGTATTGTTGATTAACAGTAAGATGGGGAATGACCTGTTGGGCATCTTCTCCTTCTACCCATGTGTACAGGCCATATACGGAATGACCTTCATTACACACGCCAAAATCCATCGGACGGGACATGATTAGCCCCATCTTTTCCAACTGTCTGATCTCCTCAAATTCTTGTTTTTTGCGGTTAAACATTGTAATATCTGACGTTCTGAGAAGTAAAGACGTGTCATCGTCTGTATGTACGTAATATTTTTTGTCTTTTGACCAGCCTTTGTTGACTTCTTCAACTTTGATCCAATTAAAAGAATTGGGTATGTCCTTAAATGCAGGATTCACTTGTTTGTCACCCGTGTGTTGTTATTTGTTTAAATTTAAAAGTAATATAGGTGAAAAGTTATAAGTAATGGAATGATCTGATTTAACCCAACAGCTGCGTAATAAGTTTCATTGTAAATGATCAAGTGTAACATGCCCACTTTGTAAAGAGATAAATGACACATTCGAGAAAGGAATATCTAGTAATTACGTGTATAAATACGAAGTTTGTTCATGAATATTTTGCTTTATGGAACTAACTATTCCTTGTATACTCTTATTTAGTCTCATTAAGAAGTGGTTTATAGACGAAAGTATGGACATTGACCAGAATTGAAGGCTATTGTGCCTTTCATTCTGGTCATTTATATCATTTATGAATAAGGAAGTGGCTCATGTTATACGAGAGGCAAACGCTGCAAAGAAGTACACAAGTGCTTGAGGGTGAAGCTGTTATTGCTGCACTGGAGCAGTCTCTGGCTATGATCGAATTTAATGTACAAGGCGATGTACTGTGGGCGAATCAACTCTTTGCTCAGGCAATGGGCTATCAGGTGGATGAACTGCCAGGCAGACATCACCGACAATTTTGCACGCCCCAATATGTAAATAGCAGTGAATATCATTCGCTTTGGAATAACTTGCGGAGTGGACTTAAGTTTCAGGAGAAAATTATCCGTGTAGCAAATGGCGGACGGCTCATTTGGCTTGAGGCAACGTATATGCCGATCCGTAACGAGGACGGGCAAGTGGTTGCTGTACTAAAAGTCGCAACGGACATTACTGCACGTGAAGCAATTGCTAGTCAGGTTACGCACGAATTGCAGCAAATGGCCGCTGACTTGTTGACGCGTACAGAGGACGGTATCAGACGCAGCCAACAAGTAGTTCAGACTATCGACCATGTAGCAGTAGATCATGAAACGAATTTAGAATTTCTTCGTGATCTGGAGCAGCAAACGAACGCTGTGCGTGGCATCGTTAAGACGATCCAGCAATTTGCGACACAGACGAATCTGCTTGCTTTAAATGCAGCGATTGAAGCGGCGCATGCTGGAGAGCATGGCCGTGGATTTAATGTGGTTGCCACTGAAGTACGCAAGTTGGCCCAACACGTTCAAGAATCTGCCAAAGCGATCCAAACAACCGTAAATGGCATATCAGAGCAGGTTCACCGCGTTAATGGAAGTACCACAAATTCTAAGCAGGCGATAAGCAGCAGTCAAGAGGAAATACAGCTGGCTGTGGCGGAATTTGTTGGTATTGGAGAAGCAGCAGTTCGTTTGGAAGCACAAGCACAGGCTTTAAGTAAAATGGTCTAGCCGTAGTCTCTAACAGAACGACAACAAATAGCAGAGGAGGGATTTATGTTGTATCGTCTGCTAGATGTGGTTGGATATGCTGAGGGCGCTGCGCGGATTTCTGAAGTTGCATGCAGCAAACAGGGAGCTCTCTTGCTTGTAGTTGTGTCCGGGAGTGGTAAAGTTCTCGTTAGGAATCGACAACATACCCTAAGTGTGGCTGATATCCTGTTAGTGCCCTCATCAGGCATGCTGGACATTCAGGCAGGGCAATCAAATTCCTTGCAAGTGCTGCTTATTCGCTTCGATTTGCTTGAAGAAGTGAAAGATAGAGGCGGAGATGAGAATAATTTCGTTCGATATCGTTCTGTCAAACCGCGCTGGATTGAAGGTTCAGGGTTACGAATGGACGGGATGCGTCAGGCCTTGATTATGGCTGATCGCCTTCATCAATTATGGACCGCTTCTGATATGCAGTTGGAAGCGCAGTCGGTCTTCTCCGAACTGCTGCTTCTGTGTAAGCAGGCGCACGATCGAGGCATACCGGCTGTCCCGGTGGACTGGATTAAGCAAGTGATGAATTATGTTGAACTTAATTATAATAAGCCATTAAGCCGTTCAGAAGTTGCTGGTGCTATCGGCGTTAGTCCCGATTATTTATCGCGTCGGTTTAAAGAAGAGACCGGGGCTGCCTATTCATCATACGTAGCTAATACAAGAGTTCGTAAGGCCAAAGAGCTGCTGTTGGGCACGCAGATGAGCGTTCAAGATGTTGCAGCAGAGGTGGGGTTCAAAGACCCGCACTACTTAAGCCGCAAGTTCAAACAAATTACGGGTGATGCACCTTCCATATATATCCGTAGGCCGAAAACGATCTTATCATTGGAGCCTGTCTGTACGTCAATGCTGTTGACACTAGAAACACCGCCTTTAGCAGGCGTGATTGAACCTTGGATGAGCAAGCACTTTGACATATTGCTGCAGCAGCATGCTGTTCGTACATTATATGAAGAGGGAAGCGATAAACAACAACTCGTCAGCTCGACCAAGGCGGATATCATTATTGGTTACGACAGCCCTGAATTAACAGATTCATACGACCGGAATACACCTTACATTCCTATTGATTGGCGTCGGACAGCGTGGCAGGAGCAATTTTTTCAGATCGCCGATATGGTTGGTAAGTACCAGAAAGCAACAATGTGGGCACAACGCTATCAAGAGCGGGTGATGAGAAGTCGCGAGCTTTTAAAGCAGCATCTCAACTGGAATGAAACGTTTGCTGTTATCTCATTTGAACACCCAGATCTCGCATACGGGGATGTGAAAATACTTGGTCCTTCCTTTGGTCGGGGCAGTCATGTGCTCTATGATTCGCTGCAGCTAATGCCGCCGATATCCATTCAAAGAGATGTGCTTTATCGAGAGGGATGGCTTGATGTATCTATTAGTGAGCTGTATCGATATAAAGCCGATCATATCTGTGTCATTCGTGATCCACATTATGCAGCACGCTCCCATCCCAATACCAACAACGCAAATAACCATCCCGTGTGGAACGACATGCTGCAGCATGCTAAGGGAGTGTATGAATTTCATTTTGAGCATCACCATTTTGATCCAGCAGCTACAGATGTTCAGCTGTATCAAATCGTAAAGCGCATTAGTGAGGTTTTATCCACCCAATAAGGACAGATTATTACATGGACGCTATTCCGCAGCGCTTGTTATAATACATCTTGCATTGATAATGATTTTCAATATTATTAAAACGAGGTGTGTAACATGAACGTAAAGAGGATGTCCACGTTAGCCATTTTACTGCTGCTTGCCTTTGTGACAGCATGTGGAAACAGCACGACGGGTGGCGGCGCCGATGATAAGGCAAGAGATAAAGAATCGGATACACGTAAGTATACATCGAAGCATGGTACTGTTAATATCCCGACACATCCACAGCGTATAGTTGCTGGCGGTCATCTTGGCAGCATGATTGCATTAGGTGTAAAGCCAGTTGGGGCTGTTAAAGAGTGGGAGGCGGACAGTCCGTTTTTAGCAGGCAAAGTAGACGGTATAACAGATATCGGAGATCCGCACAACTTGGAAACCATTGCTGCCTTGAATCCAGACTTAATCGTGCTCAGTGCAGGAGAAGATATGGATTCATTTTCTAAAATTGCACCAACAGTGCTCATCCCGTATCAAGATCTGAAAACGGTAGATGAACAAATTACAATTATAGCAGACTTGTTGGGTAAACAAGTTGAAGGAAAGAAATGGCTCGATCAATTTAATCAAAATGCTGCTGAAGCCCGGCAAAAAGTAACGGCTGCAATTGGTGAGGGACGTTCTGCTGCTATTATTGGTGTGATGGATGGTACCATCGGCGTGCTCGGTGATCGATTTGGCAGAGGGGGACAAGCTCTCTATCATGTGTTGCAGATGGCAAAGCCAGACAAAGTGCAGAAACTAATCGATGGTGACGGCACTGTGGAAGCGATATCGTTAGAACTGCTGCCTGAGGTCACGGCTGACTACCTTTTTGTATCGAGTTTTAATGAGAACGATCCTGCGAAACAAGAAATGATGAAAAGCTCCATTTGGAAGGGGCTTGCTCCGGTTAAAGAACAGCATGTATTTGAATTGGATCATCAACAGTTCTATTTCTCAGACCCGATCTCCATTCAGGGACAGCTTAATCTATTTGTAAGTATGTTGACCCAAAAATAAATTGTGGGAAGCGGCATATCAGTTATGAAAAGTCACACGCTGTGTGGCTTTTTTATATGTCATATAGAGGAGTTTAATGTCATTAAATAGAATAATAGAGTACAACGTAAAGGAGCGACAGATTACGAGTAAAAAAGAGGATCTCCCAGGTAAGGTAAGATAACTTTCAATAGTAAGGTTAACTACAAATATGAACAAAGATATTGATAATTATTTCGAAAAATGAGCAATCAAGCATGGCTCATTGGATAGCAGTGGACAGAATAAGGGGGATTTAGATGAGACTATGGCATGAACAGCTAATTCCAGTGCTGCCAAGGGCTCAGCTGCTAGGTCAGCATCGCGAATGCGCCGCACTTCGAGGAAATGGCTGGAACAAGAAACATCGAACCGTGGATTATGTTTTTCTGTACAGTCCATTTAAATTATATCTCTATCATGTGCTTATTATGGATGAAATGAAGCAGCGTGGATACCATGTTGATCCGTTGTGGCACGATGCGAACTATCGCGGTAAAATATGCGGCCCATGGGACGGGCTCCCGACTGATGCTCATCACGCAGATACCGTGATTTACCCGGAGCACAATAGGGCTTACTTGGAGGAATGTGTGTCTAATTTGCAGGCCAAAGGCATTACCATATCATTGTAAGTAAACAGGCTAACTTTAGAGTGAAGCGATACTATTTGTGCTGTGGAATAGCATTGTAATTAATGATATAAAAACGATGTAAATGAAAGGGAAAGGGACAACTTGCTGCTAAGGTGCATGCAAGTGTCCCTTTTTGTGGTGTGCTTATCAGTAGGGTTACTTGGGATAATAAGAAAACCCAGGATATTTTACTACCGACCATTTCTCTTTGCGCAGTGCTTGTATGGTATCTGGACCTACATGCAGATTGTGAGCAACTAGTTCAGGAGGTGTAAGGGCCATCCATTGGTTAAGAGACACATCTTGGAATCTGTCGCTTTTGAATAGTTCCAGAAACCAGAGCGACTGAGTGCCTGTATTCTGGATGTAGTGCCCGAAGGCAAATGGAACGTAGCCTACATCTCCGGCCCGATAATCAAATGTTCTCGCGGCCCCATTTCCCGCAAAAACGGTCATTCGACCTTGTCCAGTCAAATAATATTGCCATTCATCATTGTTGGGATGCCAATGCATTTCTCTCATGCCACCCGGAACGACCTCAACTAGAGCGGCCGCTACCGTTTTGGAAATACCGAATAGGGAGGAGTCTACGATCCGCACACTACCTCCAGGGAATTGGAGCGGAGGCTGTGTGAGCAATGGGTATGTGAAGGATAGGGGGACCGTTCCGAAAGGAGATGTAATTTTTTGCGATTCTAGCGATCCAGGTACAGAATCTTGATAGATGTAAACCTGTTCACAGGGTATGGTATCAAATGCGCTGATGGGAACACCAAAGTTTCCAGATAGAACATCCCGTGGTGTATGGGCAAACCAATCGGATATCGACAACGTGTTCAAGTCGGAGAAATGTCCATCGTCGAAAACAAGCAGAAACTCACATCCCTCCTCCAAGCCTTGAATGGAATGAGGAATGCCTGGAGGAAAGTACCATAAATCACCAGGGCCGACATCCGCGATGAAATTACGTCCATCTTGGTCTACAGCTGTAATCCGCGCCCTGCCTAAAATCATGTAGGACCATTCTGCTTGTTGATGCCAGTGTAATTCACGAACGCCACCAGGGGTCAGGCTCATATTAACGCCGGCAAGCGTTGTAGCGATGGGTAGTTCACGAACCGTAATCTCGCGGGACCAGCCTCCATGATTTAATTGCATGTGAGTATCAGAGTATGAAAACCTCAAATTGGGAATAAGTCCGGCATCTGTTACGGGCGGGACAAGCATATCAGGATTCTCACAGTCTCTCATGATGTCACGGGGACCTTTGTCGAACCAACCGGCGCCATCCTCACGTATTGGTTGAGGGATATGGGCAATATTTGCAACATTTCGCCGTGGAGCTTCCATGATGTAAACCTCCTTCGTTCATGTCGGCCGTATTATGGGCATGTATGAAACAAAATATGATGATTCTCTATTAAGTATGCAGTTCGAGAAGTGTTTATTTTTCTTTCACCTGAGTATATCTATTTTTGCTTGACAAGTACGATGCCTGCCACAATAATAGCCAGTCCGATCCAAGTTTTCCAATTGGGTATTTCTTTAAGAAACAAGTACCCCATGATAATGGAGATCACAATTTCCATACATTTGGCGACGACTAACACGTAACTAAGATTCTCGGTGGATTTGAGGCCGAACTTTACACCATACCCAACACTCAAGTTAGCGATTAGAAACACAGGGATCATCCACAATTGGAACTTCAATGTTGACCAGAAATGGGCGTCAATATGTTTGCCTTGATAGGAAAAGACGAAGTTAATGGCAAAAAGACCTCCGAATAGGAGCATAAGGCTGTACAAGTAATTCATAAGGTCCTCCTTTCTAACGGTTTACTGTGATGCAGGTTCAAAACAGTATTCAATGCACTCATTTGATGTTAATGTTTCCTGATGCCAACAATTTTATCCTTGTGCATAACGAAGCGGCAAGGTGTTGAGCTTCCTGTTTACTTTTTCATAACCACTTCGACTTCTGATCCTAATAAAATAAAGCGGTGCCCGACAGGAGAGGAATTAGCAAATTTATTCCTCTAATTGAGTCATGCAGGTATACATTTATTTAATAGAAACCTGCTCTATCCGTTAAATACCTTAGACTGAAAGAAAGAAGTGGTAAGATGCAGACCGAACAACATGCAAACACGAAACGAAACACAAGTCGAACAACAACTAGAAAGAAAAAGTGGATAAGAGGATTCATTTGGCTGGGCCTTGTTACTGTGCTTGTACTCAGCGCCTTTGTCTTTCGGAAGCAGCTGGCAGTGTTTACATTTGATGCTTTGATGTCGGGTGTTGTCGAGAATAAACTAAACGAGTCGTACAAGCCTATTGAAGGTAGGCAGGAAGTAGATAGGAAAATTACAGAGCCCTTCTCAGTATTGCTGCTGGGCGTGGACCAACGTGATGATGAGATTGGGCGTGCGGATACAATTATTTATACGATTGTCCGTCCACAGGACAACAAATTACTGTTTGTATCCATTCCACGAGATACATATACGGAAATCGTTGGCCATGGTTCATCGGACAAGATTAATCATGCATATGCATTCGGAAGCGTAAAAGATAATCGGATCGGCGGTCCGCAGATGACAATCGCTACGGTGAGTAAGCTTCTGGATCGAGATATTCATCATTACGCAACGATTAACTTTGAGGGTTTCAAAGACGTTGTAGATACCATGGGTGGAGTAAAGCTGCCAATCTATGAAGATATCATTAATAAAGCAGTTGTTCATGACAAGTTCCGTATTCAAGCTAATAAGCCGTTATACAGTGGACTTGAGGCTTTGAATTATGTGCGTTATCGAGAAGATTCCGATATGAATCGGACTGAACGACAACGAATATTCCTTAAGGCAATCATGGATCGAGCGATTGAGATGGAGCAAGTAAGCAAAATTACGGAGCTTATGGATATTATGGGTAAAAATTTTACAACAGATATGAAACCGCGCTCCATAATCGAACTTGCCAAATATATGTTTCAAGCAGAGGGGGCCCCATCTATAAGCAGCTATATGCTTCATGGGGACGGCAAACGAATGCATAATATATGGTATTATATCCCTGAGGAAGAGGATATCAACTATATTAAAACACTGACGAATAATTGGTTAAATCCAAATACAGCACCTACGGAACTTATTATTCCTCATTGATGGGGAACTGTTCGACGATGTAGCTATTTCTTTACACCTAATGGGCTGAAGCGGGACATGGAATACGCCGAATCGATATTCGAAGTCTCTAATAAAAAGCAACGAAATGCACATGTAAGAACAGCTTAGTTCAACTCTTGTGCTATGATTATGTGATTCAAAGGTTTATAGTAAATTACAACTGAACGCAGTCAAAGGAGCTGATTGTATGCTGCCCATGCTGGTTAGAACAGCCGAATATGGCTCTAAGCAAAGAGTTTCAGTGGATCTTTGTTTGGGGCCTACACACAATTAACATGCTGGGGCTCTTTGCTTCTCTATATATGAATTTTGTAATATAGATAGGAGCAAAGAAATGAATTATATCAATGCACAGGAAGTATTGCCGGAAGAGTTGCTGCACGTTATACAACAATATGTACATGGAAGTTATTTATATATACCGATTCGACCAGATGGCAAGAGACGGTGGGGTGAAAGAACAGGCTCAAGACAACTGCTGCAGGAGCGTAATGATGTGATCGCACAGGCATATGCTAATGGGGCCGCGATTCCCTGGCTTGCACAGCACTATTTTTTATCTGAACATAGTATTCGAAGAATTATTCGTGAACACAAACGCGTACAACTTTGATGCGGTATTATGTTCGTCCTTTTATCAGCAGGGCAATTGCTTTAAACTTATGGAGCAGAGCAGTTAATCAAGCTGGAAGGACGTTTACAGCATGAGCAACTACATTGTACTGAATATTGATTTTGAATATCAAGGTCAGCAGCAGGTTATTTCCCCGGTGTTGATCCAGGATGCGGCAGATACGATCCTTGTTGATTGTGGATATCCTGACTTTTTATCAAAAATAGAAGAAGCAGCCAATCGCCATCACATTAGTGTTGCATCAATTACCAAGCTGATCTTGACGCACCATGATATGGACCATATGGGATCACTCGCGGCTTTAAAGCGAGCTTATCCACAACTTACTGTCATTTCACATGAACTTGAAGCGCCTTACATTGCGGGGCAGCGTAAGTCACTGCGTCTTGAACAAGTTGAATCGACATGGGGAGAATTGAGAGCTGAAGATAAGCCCCATGTAGAGCAGTTGATGTTATTGCTGCAGTCGATCGAGCCGGCTGCTGTTGATCAAACGGTCCGCCATCAGGAAAGGCTGCCCTTGTGCAGTGGAATTGAGATTATCCATACGCCAGGGCATATGCCTGGACACATGTCGTTGTATTTGCCAGCAAGTAAGACATTGATTTCAGGAGATGCCGTTGTCATTCAAGAAGGAGGGCTCGCAATTGCGAATCCTGAATTTACCTTGGATCTAGAAGAGGCAGTTCGCTCCGTTCGTCGACTGCTGGATTATAACATCGAACATCTCATTTGCTATCATGGCGGCCTGTATCAAGGTAATGTGAAACAAGCATTAAGAGCACTCCTGCAAGCCTATGATTCATAAATAAAGTCGAGTTGTGTATCTATCGATGTATCCCTCTTTATGTTCTCGTTATTTGCGGGCAGATGAAGGGGGATTTTTTTATTGTATTGTGTTTGGGTAGATCTTAAGTTCTATTACCATACGCTACTATTCGACAATAACACTTGGGGAAAATAATTTGTTTCTAGGTCGCTAATCACATTCGAAATGATGCAGCGCATATAATTGGAGGCCTAATCGTATCGTGATGAAGAGCGCTTCTTATGTAAGTTCGCAGCGCACAACAAACGTTAATAAGGAGAGATGACATTGAGAAAGGGTACACGTACAACATCAAAGCTAATCTCTATCGCGGGTAGTGGATTTGTGATTTTATGTATAGCGACTTTTATGTTGGCATCAGAACTTGCACATGGCAGTGTCAATCACGTACCTGCGCAAGTTGTGCAACCGAACATTATGCTACATAAACCAGTATCTGTCGCATCAATGGATTCAAAGATGATTGCCTGCAGTACAGCATCCTGCTTGAGTAGTGCATTAAAAAAAGTGGTTCCAGGCAGTAGTATTGTGCTTGCACCAGGCACTTACAAAGGCAGTTTTTCTTCTGATGTGAATGGAACAGCAGGGGAGCCCATTACAATTCGAAGTCAAGATCCTGCTCATCCCGCTGTGTTATCGGGGCATTCTACAGGTTCAGGGTATAGTCTGCGCATTCGCGGAGACTATTGGGTTATTCGTGATCTACAAATGACCAATGCTCAGAAAGGGATCGTACTGGATCATTCGGACTACACGCTCATTAGTGATGTTGAAGTATACAATATCGGCTATGAAGGTGTACATTTTCGGGACGGCAGCTCCTACGGTACGATTCAGAACTCTCGTATTCATCATACAGGCAGAACGTCACCGGGATATGGGGAAGGTGTATACGTGGGTTCTGCCGAAGGAGGAGGCTATAATCAAGCCACACACTACAATACGGTTCGGAATGTAATCTTCGGCCCTCACGTAACAGCGGAGCATATCGACATTAAGGAGCGAACAATTGGTACGCTTGTCGAAAATTGTACGTTCTATGGGGAAGGAATTAGCGGCGACAATTATGCCGATAGCTTTATTGATATAAAAGGGAATAACGCGATCATTCGAGGAAATGTGGGGTACCAATCAAATAACAGTAATATCGTGGATGCGTTCCAACTGCATGAGATTGTAGCCGGGTGGGGAGTGGGAGGCAGCGTGACACACAATACCCTGTATTTGGATAACCCGGCAGTATTTCTGCTGGCAGGATACAGTAACACAAGTGCGTTTGCGTCGCAAAATACGCGTAGTCCAGCTGGCAGCATGTACAAAGGGAACATCATAGTTAATTAACCGAGCATGTGCGAGGCTGCTGCCGAAGCACAACCCGAGTTCCGCAACCAGACTAAGGGATTAAGCTATCAATGGTCAGAAGCAACGGATTATCGTTACCCTGTGGAAAGATGTTGGATTTGACTCTTCGGTGTTTCAACCTAGGATGCTTCCTTGACCACGACGATTAACGATTCCCTAAGTGGAAATTTGTACATTCATCAGCGAATGGGCTCGAAAAGAAGTTGATTTGGCACTTCGAAATGGTATTGTTAAAGGCACAAGTAACAAGTTTGCCCCGCAAACACATGCGACACGAGCGAAGCAACAGTTATGCTGAAGAGATTAATGGATATAGTGGGGAGGACACTGCTTAAGCACATATTGTGATGCAACTTGCTGTTTGAAATGCAATGTGTGGCTCATCTTAGAGCAGCTCAAGTACCATACATAATTCCATCAGCTGATGTATGCCGCGAAGTTGTTGGCGATTGCGCTCATGAATTCGTCTGATCGCTTCTTCAGTCACCTTTCTAGCCTGGTCGATACTGTGGTGCTCCACAGCATCAATAATCTCTTTCACACGCTCCAAATAATACACGGTGCTGCGCAGTGTACGAATAAGCAGTATTTTACGGACATGCATAGGCGTGAACATTCGGTATCCATTTTCCGAGTTCCGTATGGGAATAAGTAAGCCTTCTTTTTCCCAATGGCGAATAGATGAGGTTCTAATGCCTGTAAATTGTGCGACTTCCCCAATTGTCATTTCTGGTTTAAGTTTATGGTTCGCATCGGATGGAAGATGCAGATGCTGCAGCAGCTCAAGTGTCTGGTCTGCGTTCATTTTTTCTTGCTGCAAGTTCGCTTGTTCTTTGTTGACCAGCCAAAAAGCTGCATCTAAATTTGCAGCTTGTAAATGACGCAGTACCTCGCAAGTCATCGCAACCCCGAACCCTGGAAACATGGCGCGCAAACAGCGAAAATAGGACAAATGCAGCTGTGTATACAGGCGATAGCCATTTGCAGCACGAGCTGGGATGGGAATCACACCCCATGATTCATAATGGCGCAAAGCACTTGTACTAATGTCCAGTTCTTTTGCAATCTCGATTGGTTTGTAGTAACGTATTGGTATCACCCCACACCGTACACATTTGATACTTCACTGTACCAAATGTGTTACAGTGTGGCAAACATTATGTAACACCTCTGCTGCCTCCAAATAAAGTCTGAATCATTGAAACGAATCCCATAGATATGAACCCAAAAGTTTGAAATTTACGAGCTAACAACAAGCTATTTACATTTGTGTGATTGTCAGTTGTGCCCGACAAAGAGGTAATAAATCCCCCCTGACCACGGTATTGATGGTGAGGGGGGGTGGTATTAATTACCGTATCACAGGAGGGTCAGCGAATACTTAGTAGCCACATATCGATCTGCTAATAATTACAAGCAAGATAAACAATACAAGAATGACACCAACACTTGTAAAACCTCCACCACATGCACCGCCAAAACCACGAACCTCAGACACAGACATCCACCTCTCTTGATTGAATTCGTTTCGTTACCGTACAATTGTATGTAGGTGACTTGAATGATGATTGGACGAATGGATAGTATTTAGCAAAAAATCACTTTTATTCTAGTCAAGCTACGTCTATTCTCTATCCGAATGGATTTACTTAAAGGGAGATGCGACTATTCACAGACGTCAGTGCATATTGTTAAGCCTCGAATGAATATGCTGCATAATTCCCGCTTCATGAACGCCAGCAGAGATAAGCATCATATCAAATCGTATCCAGGCTATAACGGTAGTCAGTTAACCATTCGATCTAAATTTGAACATGATCTCATATGTGGGATTTTTCCTTATCTGTATATAACAATGGAGCTAAAGAAAAAATGTGAACGGATATTGTTAGATAAAAGGTTTACCTTTTGCAAAGGAATAAGAACGTGTATGCTGCGATATGACAAATCAAGAAATAAGCCTTCAGGTCTATTAGGAGCAATCGTGAAAGTGGAAGATGTTGTCGCCGCTGCTTGTAAATACTTCGCTTAATGCGTGTTGAATCGACAGTTTACACGTCACCTGGACAAGTGTGTAGGGCTAAATAACCATATATCACCGATTATCTCTGATTCGGGGAGATGCTCAGTAATCTGAATAAAAGAGAGTCTATCAATTAAAAATCTGCGTCAAGATGTGTGAGCTCTTGTTTGTTAAAATTATATTAAATGGGTTGACACTGCATTTTTGATGACATAGTCTACAAGTAGAAATTTATCTGGCCAGAAGATTTCTGAGTTTGTATAAACTCTACTTGAGAGGAATGAATAATGAAGATGAAGAAGTTTTGGTTCCTTGCGTTGTGCACACTGCTGCTGATGGCAATGCCTGTGCAGGCTGGTGCTAGTTCAAACGACAAACTGTTGGATCAAATCATTTCTCTCCATGGTAACGGCTTAACGAAGCAGGAGTTGAAGAAAAGTATTGTTCAGATGACGAAAGAAACTCGATTGAGTGAAAAACAAGTATCTGAACAAATTTATAAAGAATTAGTATCAAAGCAATCCGGACAAGTAAATACATTGTCAGCAGGCGGTGGAAGCAGCGGCAATTATCCACTTGATCCAAGTCGAAAAGGCACTTTTTTCTTTCAGCCAGCATCCACACTTGGCATACCGCATGGACATGTCGGCTTCTATTACTCTAATAGCGAAATCGTAGAATCACACATTGATGGTGGAGTACGGAAAGTAAGCGTTTCCAGTAGAAATGTGGCCAGCGGTGCCCGAATTCAAGCTGTCAATGTCACGACCAAAGCGCAAGATGAGCTCGCTGCAGACTGGGCCAATGGCAAAATAGGCGGTTCTTACAACCTTAATTTCTTCAACAATCGCTCCTGTACAGGCAAATCCTTTAATTGTTCGCAGCTAGTCTGGTGCGCATTCAAGGAAAAAGCCAACATTGACATCGATCAAGACGGTGGTTGGGGGGTTTACCCAGTTGATATTCGTGATTCAAATAAAGTAAGCACGCTTAAAACATATTAGTCATTCGTATTAAACATTAAAGATTGGTAATAAGGTTTGGGCGTGAGTCTGAACCTTATTACTACCCAATACCTCAATCTGTACCTCGAGCATAACCACACAGACCACGCTATTTTAGATTCCTTTTACCCTCTTTTTACAGTATGTATACTTATCATCCCTAAAATCGTGAACAGGAGTAACCACATGAGATTTATGTATAGTTGTAAGCTTGTCAGATTTGTTGCCTGTATTGTCCTCTGTGCAGCTATTGTTGGTACGATGGGTGGATGCGGCAGTGCACCGTTGACTACAACGCCAGAGTACAGAGGTAACCCGTTAGCAGCCCTCTATTATTCGACTGACTTGCCGCACGAGAAGTTAGGGGACGGATTAAGTTATGTGTTTCTCATTGATCAGCAAGGCGCACTACTTACACTCCCTTATCGCGGGTTAGAATTAAATTCGCTTATCCCTTTCGAGAGCAGCTTACTATTGCATCAAAAAAAGCAGCTGCTAGCGATTCAAGATACAAAGTCTACTACGTCAGCGTCTTATGAGGATGCGTGTAAGGTGTATGCAGGATATGGACAGTCTTCAGGGCGGATAAACGTCAACAATATGTATTATGCATTATTTAATGGACGCTTCAGCGATGATCGACAGCACTACATTTCTACAATGCGATGGGGCAATGAATCCAATCATTATTGTCAAGATCTGAATGATTATATTGAAGTGTCGGGGGACGATGGAGCAGACGTCTACTTTATCTCATCGGATGCAGGAGATTCAAGTATTAAATCTTTCAACAAAATGTCTATTCAAGGGGAACGGGTCATATCAGAGAAATCTTTTCTGGAACGAAGTAAAGTGGACGGCCGGTTCATGTTCACTAAACTAATAGCAGATGGTTCTAACATGCTGGGCATTTATGCAGATTTATTGGAGGACAAAGTTCAGCTAAATCTTATGCAGATAGACAAGAAAAATAAGTCAGCTGTTCAAAAGCACTCGCTGCTGCAATATGACGGCAGCAACACACATTATTACTTTTTTAACAAAGAGAGTATCTATGTCAAAGGGAGAGATGTCTATTTCGTTGACGGATATGGCGATGTATACGCTTATAATCTGACTGGGAAACGTTTAGAACTTAAATTCCATCTCAAAGATTATACGCGTGAGTCCCAACTACAAGATGAAATGGTATATTTCTATCAAGATTACTTATATTTCTACCGCTTTAATTCTAATACCTCACAACATCAGATTGAACAATATAACCTGCAAGGCGATATTATAAAAACGGTTAACCTTCCAGATTTGAGCAAGCAGCTAGGACAAAATACCATGTTTTTATACGATTTTAAAATACTGAATCTCTAATAGGTGCACATGCAGACTTGATGTCCAACCAACATTTCCCCTCAGACATGACTGAGCATTGAGCGTAACATCCAGCATGCAGCAAGAGGATAGGATTTGGGGGATGTTAGCATTACGATCAATACCTGAGGGGATCTGGTTAACAAAGTGGATATGTGGAGTTAGATGAGAAACGGGAATCCGAAGAAGGGGCATGCAAATAAGAGGGCAATAAAGGCTAGAGATATAATAAATCCCCCACCTCCAAATCCGCAGCATGGAAAAAACGAAGAAACAGACGCTTTGTCACGGAGTTGAGAGAGTCTAGCCTTAGCCTTGGTTCGCCCTGTAGGTACGGTTTGGGCACCTTTAAAGCTATCTCTGAAATATAACTTGCCGTCTCGAACATCGGTTACTGTCCCGTAAATACAAGTTCCGTCTTGTTGGACTGCCCAAATTGTTTTTCCGATATAAGAACGAATGTTGGCTTCTACGACAGGTATTGAATGCATGTTACGATCACCTCTTTTCGAGTAAAGTGCTCTACTATACATGTGTATGATGATAGGGTGCATACGGTTTGGACGAATGGGGATCGTCAATTACAATAACGGCAAAATCTCTGTCCAAACGGCGTCTAGTATGTCCTGCATGCGATCTTCCTCACTATTAATAGCTATGACGGCTTCGTAATCAGGAAGGATGATACAGAATTGCCCATGCGCTCCGTCTGCTCGATAAGCCCCGTGTAGACACCTCCAAAATTGATAACCGTAACCTAAGCTCCAATCGACACTCCCTTTATTTTCAATCTGTTTAGCGGATGCTTGCTGTATCCAATGTGCAGGCACGAGCTGCTGCCCTTCCCAAGTGCCATTCTGCAAAAGAAGCTGGCCAAATCGACCCAGTTCCTCCGTACTAATCTTCAGTCCAGCACAGCCCAGTGTAATGCCAAGGGGGGATGTTTCCCAGGACACATCCTGAATCCCCAGTGGCTCAAATAAACGCGGCGTTAAATAAGACTGCACCGATTCACCGACAGCAGCCTGCACCAACGCTGAAATCATAAACGTATCACCGCTGCTGTAAGTAAATTGCTCACCTGCAGGTCTGTCCAGCGGCTGTGACAAGTAATATTTGACCCAGTCCTTTTCGGTTAAGTATGCTCTCTCCTCAGCCCGCAGCGGGGGGACATCATGTCCAGAAGACATGCGGAGCAGGTCACGCAGCGTAAGTTGGCAGGGATGAAGGGGAGAGTCGTTCTCCATATAAGGTGAAGAAGGAGCACGGAGGAATTCTCCTAATCTCGTGTCAAGCGTGAGCTTGCCCTCCTCAATTGCCAGACCAACAGCCATTGAAGTAAATGATTTACTGACCGAATGCTGTAATCGTCGGACATCTGCTGTTAAATCCCATTTTGCGCACAAAGTGCCTTGCGTCAGCATTCGAACGGAGAGAACTTGCAACTGCTCAGCGGTTATACGATTCACAAAGCCAGTTAATATATTCGTCATGATTTCTTCTTCTTTCTTACTTCATTTTATGTAATAGAAACGTTTTTACTAAAGTGGTTATCTGGATATGTAGCCATCTTACAACTCTCCTGCTAGAGTGTCAATGAAATAATAGCAAGCGCTTTCATTTGCTTAAAACTATTAATAATTGGTTTAAATAACAATTAAATAGAAAAAACAACGTAATAAAAATCATATTCTTTCCTGGTTAATAAAAAAGATATTGACAGCGGCCCACATCTGGAACTATGATTTAGTCGAAACGATTCGAATAAATCGCTTTCATGTCTGAAAAATATGTTTTTATCTTTTTTTCATGAACAGAAGGCGGTATCTACAGCGGCTGACGAGCACGCCTACATATACAAATATAGGGGATTGCAACAGAAGCCGGCGATTTTAAATTAAGTAAAATGAAAGGGATTACATATGGCGCATATAACGATAGAAACAGGTTCAAATACGTTATGCATGTCAACAAGTATCCACGTCGTCTATCCCTTAGAGTCACGCCGTCCATCAAGCAGCACGCTTTATCTGCTGCACGGCGCTGGTGACAATGCAAGTACTTGGCAGCGATTGACGACTATTGAAATGTATGCACAGCAGTACGGTTGTACGGTCATAATGCCGGAAGCTAATCGAAGTTACTATACGGATATGATGTATGGCTTAAATTACTTTCAGTTTATTACAGAGGAGCTGCCCGAATTGTGCGGGCAACTGCTTCATCTGAACCCTGATCCGGAAAGGACATATGTCGCCGGATTATCCATGGGAGGGTATGGTGCTTTGAAATGCGCCCTTACGTATCCGAACCGTTATGCCAAAGCAGTGTCGTTATCAGGAGTGACGGATATTAAAAGGCGACTCCGAGATCCTGAGATGCCACAGGGCATGGTAAAAGAAATGCAGGCTGTATTTGGCAGAGAGTTAACGATATCTCCAGATCAGGATTTATACGCATTGGCGGCTGGGCAAATAAGTGATAAACACCCACTTCCGTCGATCCTGTGCTGCTGTGGATCAAGTGATCCGTTTATAGACATGAATCGCGATTTCGCCGCTTACATGACGAATACGGCATTTGATTTCAATTATGTGGAAGGCCCCGGGAGCCATGATTGGCTGTTCTGGGAGGAGCACTTGAAGACCACATTTGATTTTTTGTTTGACCGTAACACAGAGATAGAGAGGGGAGATGCGTTTTGAAATCTGCTGCTTTAGAGGGGCCGGGGGGAAATGGTAAGGGACGTTCTAAGTTAGGATCACTTTTCATTGAGATGTGGAAACATCGTATGGTCTACACGTTGCTGCTTCCCGGATTAATTTGGTTAGTGCTGTTTGCTTATCTGCCTATGGGTGGCTTGTCACTGGCTTTTAAAGAGTACAAAGCGAACCTAGGCATCTGGGGAAGTCCATGGGTTGGATTGGAAAACTTCAAGTATGTATTTCGTGATCCGGCGTTTCTTGATTCCTTATGGAGAACGTTATATATCAACATTGTTAAGCTGGTGATTCAGTTCCCGTTCCCCATTCTGTTGGCGCTGATGCTTAACGAACTGCGAATGCGGCGGGCAAAGAAATGGTTCCAGACTGTGCTTACGTTTCCGCACTTCTTATCCTGGATAATCGTATCAGGGGTTGTCATAAATGTACTTGCTTATGACGGGCTTCTGAACAGCACGTTGACGATGCTTGGATTGCCAACGATTAATTTCCTGGGCTCCGAAAGTATGTTTGTACCAATGATCATTTTTACAGATATATGGAAATCAACGGGATGGGGTGCCATCATTTATTTAGCCGCTATCTCGGGCATTGATCAGGACCAATACGAATCAGCTGAGATTGATGGTGCTTCTCGCATGCAGCAAATGTTCCGCATTACGCTGCCTAACATTTTGCCTACAGTGACGATTATGTTTATTTTGTCGGTTGGTGGATTGATGTCGTCGGGCTTTGATCAGATCTTCAACTTGGCAAATGCAGCAACTAAGAATGTGTCGGAAGTATTGGATGTGTACATTTATCGGATTACGTTCCAATCTGCAACCGATTTCTCATTCTCAACTGCGGTGAGCTTATTCCGTTCCCTTGTGAATATGGCGCTGCTGCTGCTTGCTGATAGGGTTGCTAAGATGATGGGCGGAGACGGTCTATTCCGATAAGAAAGGGGCGCAAAAGATGAGTAAAAAAGGAAAACGGTCTGGGTTCCGCAAAGGCAAGATGACGGCCCTTGACTATTTTATATTTGTTGTGTTGTTGGTTGTGGGCTTAATGATTCTGATTCCGTTCTGGAACGTCATCATGATCTCATTCTCGACGCAGAAAGAATATGCCGACAATCCATTGATGCTGTTCCCGAAAAATCCGACACTTGCTTCCTATAAAGCGCTGTTTGCAGACGGCAGTATATTGGTTGGATATTGGAACACGTTTAAGTTGCTTATTGTAGGTCTGCCATTAAGTTTATTCTTGACGAGCAGTATGGCATATGGACTAAGCAGAGCCAAGTTTCCAGGAAAGAAGATCATTTTTTTCTTAGTCCTCTTTACGATGATTTTTAACGGCGGTATTGTACCGCTATACCTAGTTATGAAATCGATGCATCTTACAGGTACGTTGTGGTCTGTTATATTTGCTGGCAGCTTTAGCGCATTTAACATGATTCTGATGATGAATTACTTCCAGAGCTTGCCGGAATCATTGATGGAATCTGCCCGACTAGATGGGGCTGGAGAATGGAGAATTATGCTGACAGTTGTTTTGCCGTTAGCTGCGCCTATTATGGCCACGATTACGTTGTTCTACGGCGTCGCGTATTGGAACAGTTGGTATGATGCCATGATCTTCCTACGCAAAGCAGATCAGCTTCCGCTTCAGAATGTCTTACGAGCCATTATTGTCGAATCGTCCACCAACGCTTCGAACGCCGCCAGTGTAGATTCGGTTGGCAAGCAAGGATTCTCAACGGGGATGAAGATGGCTGCGGTCTTTGTGACCATGGTACCGATTATGTGCTTCTTCCCTATGCTTCAAAAGCATTTCGCTAAAGGGGTATTAACAGGGGCTATTAAAACCTGATTAATGCGATATAGGTTTTTGTAACAAAAATCTAATCAACAAGGGGCGCAAAAACATGGAAACAGGTAAAAAATTGTCATGTAAGTCAGTTCTGGCCATTACAATGTGTGTGGTCATGCTGATGGCGACAGCATGTTCAAAGCAAGAAGCGCAGGGTGGAAATGAGAAAGACAGCAACGGAGCTTACAAAGATAAGTTGAAAATTTCCGTTGCAAGTACGCTTCAGCTTAAAGATGGCCAGTTGGACAATGAGTTTCACAAATTCTGGATGGATAAATTCAATCTCGATTGGGATTACAACTTTGTGGAATGGGACTCTTGGGGGGAGAAGCTTCGCCTGTGGATTAACTCAGGAGACTTGCCTGATGTAGCAACCTGGAATTATATTCATGGCGATGCAATGAACTATATTGATCAAGGCTTGTTCTACAAGTTTCCTGATGATTGGAAAGAGCGCTGGCCAAATGTCGCTGCTGCATACAAATTGACAGGATTAGGCGACAAATTGGAAGAAATGAAAGGCGGCACGTACCTCTTGCCACGTCCGGTGTATTACGATAATAAACCGGCTGATCCACTGACGAATCAGATCGGAGTTATCGCTCTGCGCAAGGACTGGGCGAAAGCAGTAGGCTTTGAATTAAAAGACGTTTATACGACAAAAGAACTGATGACATTTGCCAAATTGGTGAAAGAAAAAGATCCTGGAAAAGTGGGTTCTAAATTAGTGCCGATCTCTTACAATGCAGCTGATGCGTTGACGAATATCATCATGCCAAACAGTGAACATGCCAAAGTGGAATCGGCTTTCTATAAGGGTGATGATGGAAAATATCACTGGGGACCTGCAGATCCAGAGACACTTACCGGCTTAAAGCTGATGCAGGAATCTTACAAAGAAGGCCTGCTGAATCCTGAGTTCTACACTTGGAAAAACAATGAAGGCAACGATAACTTCCGTGTAAAAGGCGCTGCTGCGGTGACAAGTATTGGGGGATTGGCTTCATTCCGAACAGATGTAGACACCAACATGAAAAAGAACTTGAACATCGAGAGTGACGAGGTCGTTCAGACAGCAATTGTGTTAGGTGAAGATGGAAAATATCGCAACCTAGAACAAGCTAACTTCTGGTCAGCATTGATCTTCTCGCCTAACATCAGCACAGAGAAATTCGAACGTGTCATGGATTTATTGGATTATTCCACTTCCAAAGATGGACAAATGCTGCTGAACATGGGATTCGAAGGCAAGGACTGGAAATACGACGATAATAAAGAACTCGTAAGCTTGCTACCGGAAGGCAAAACGTTGGATGATCTTTACCCAGCTCGCTTTGAAGGACTTTACCTGTTGGGTGATGACTTCAGCATGATCAACCCGGCTATTAAAAAGGAATACCGTGACAGAGCAGTTCTTCACTTCAAGGAGAAAGCAAAACTTGGCAAAGAAGGCGGCAGATTGGCTGAATACGATTGGACCGTGCAATTGTATGATTCTAAAGTGAAAAATCAGGCTACTTTTGACTATGAAAAAGAGTATACGAACCTGATTTTGCAAAGTGGAGATCTAGAAGCGAACTGGAAGAAATGGGTTGACAGCAAGCAGTCGCTTGTACAACCGGTATTGGACGAATTAAATAATCTAAAGTAATTCGCCACTAAATTACAAGTCGAGCTGGCCAAAGGCTTATGCCAACGGTCCAAGTCTATTGAACCCGGTGTACTCAGCATCATTAGATGCAGCCGGGTTCTTCTCTTCAAAGCAGCAAACCGCTAGGCAAGTAATGTGAGGTATGCCAAGCTTCTGATTGAGGTAGTTGCACAACGTCTGTCCGAAGGTATTCTACTGTAATTTTGTAAATCAGTAGAGATCAGAAATTGGAAGGCTGCGATGGGCATTGTGCAAGTTCCTGAGAAAGGAGAAGACAGATGTACTTCATCCCGTTTTCAACTCGAATATTTACTTGTTCTACAAATACAGCAGTGGAGGAAATAACATGAATAACCAGCAATTAACGGCTTTGTTACAACAAATGACTTTGGAAGAGAAAGTGGCGCAGCTATTGCAGCTTACGGCTCATCTACATGAGGGTGCTGGAAGTGAAGGCCAAGTGACTGGTCCGATGGAGGAAATGGGAATTACAGAACAAATGGTTTCAGCCAGCGGATCTGTTCTTGGATTGTCAGGTGCGAAAGCCATTATCAATGTACAGCAGAATTATCTAGAGAAAAGTAGATTAGGTATTCCGTTGATGTTTATGGCAGACGTTGTACATGGCTTTAAGACGATCTTTCCAATTCCGCTTGCCATTGGCTGCTCTTGGGACGTACAGCTTGCAGAGAAAAGCGCTGCGATCGCCGCGAAAGAATCTGCTGTATCCGGTATCCATGTGACATTTGCACCGATGGTGGACCTCGTGCGAGATCCACGTTGGGGACGTGTGATGGAGACGACAGGCGAAGACCCCTATCTAAATAGCTTGTTTGCACGGGCATTTGTACGCGGCTATCAGGGGCAGGATGAATTAAAGGAGAACACGGATCGTATGGCTGCGTGCGTGAAGCACTTTGCTGCTTATGGGGCACCTGAAGGTGGTCGCGAATATAACACGGTCGATATGTCTGAAAGACAACTGCGAGAGTATTATTTACCTGCGTATAAAGCGGCGTTGGACGAAGGCTGTGAGATGGTAATGTCGTCCTTTAACACGGTTGACGGCATCCCGGCTACGGGGAATGAGAAGTTGATGAGAGGCATCCTGCGTGATGAGTGGGGCTTTGAAGGTGTCATTATTTCGGACTGGGCCTCCATTCGGGAGATGATCGCACATGGCGCGGCTGCAGACGATTGTGAGGCAGCATACCGTGCGATGTGTGCAGGCATTGATATTGAAATGATGACTCCTTGCTATGTGCGTCACCTGCCAGAGTTGGTACAGAGTGGGCAGATTGAGGAAGCGCTTATAGATGAAGCGGTGCTGCGGATTCTACAGCTGAAGGCCAAGCTCGGCCTGTTCGACAATCCGTTCCGTGGGGCAGACCCTGAACGTGAGAATGAAGTGCTCTTCTGTGAGGAGCATCGACAAGCTTCTTATGACCTCGCGGCGAAGTCGTGCGTATTGCTCAAAAATGATCACGTCCTTCCCCTGCAGCCAGATACCAAGGTGGCCTTGATTGGACCATTTGCAGACAGTGATGACATTTTGGGCTGGTGGTCTTGTGTTGGTCTCAAAGAGGATGCGACGAAGCTAAGCACTGCATTGGCAGAACGAATGCAGGAGGGATCACTTCGGATTGCAGCTGGATGCAGCCTGAACCAAATTTCTACGGAGCATGTGTCGATTGCACTTGAAGCTGCACAAAGTGCAGACGTCATCGTACTTGCACTCGGTGAGGATTCAGCGATGAGTGGTGAGGGCGGCTCCCGAACAGATATCCATCTACCAGCCGCACAACTGGAATTGATCAAGCAGCTAAAAACTTTAGGCAAACCGATGGCTGCCGTTATCTTTAATGGCCGTCCGCTTGATCTGCACGGGGTGATTGATGAGGTAGATGCGGTGCTTGAAGCATGGTACCCAGGCAGCGAAGGCGGTGCTGTTGTAGCAGATATTTTGCTTGGCCATGTGAATCCGTCCGGACGGTTGACGATGTCGTTCCCACAATCCGTAGGACAGGTGCCAGTTTATTACAACCACTTTAATACAGGTCGTCCGCTTGATCCGTTAAAGCTGGAGGAACGATATGTATCGAAGTATATCGATAGCGCAAACGAGCCGCTGCTGCCATTCGGATTTGGTCTGTCCTACACAACGTTTGCGTATAGCGAGCTATCACTCTCCAATAAGGAGATGACCGTAAACCAACCACTTTCTATCAGTGTCAAAGTAACGAATACCGGCTTAGCTGCTGGAGTGGAAACCGTTCAACTTTATGTTCGCGATGTAACTGGTGAAGTTGTTCGTCCACTACGTGAATTAAAAGGATATGAGCAGCTTGAACTTGCACCCGGCGAAAGTCGTGTTGCAACGTTCCAACTGACGGAAGATCAGTTGCGATATCACCATTCTGATCTGCGTTTTACAAGTGATCCAGGCACATTCCACGTGTATGTTGGCGCTAACAGCCGTGACACACTGATGAGTTCGTTTACGCTTGTCTGATTCGGATCATCGAACAGCATAAGCGCTCGTAATACAGTGGGGCGCTCAATTGTAAAAACCATGCAATTATATTCATATATAGATATTCAGAGATAGACATTCAGGCTAGGAGCTAGGAGGAATGACATACACATGACAACAAACATTGCGAAATTAACGGACTCCAAACTGCACGTTCAGGCTGGCAACGTACGCTTTACCTTTTGGAGTAGTGGTGATTTGTACCAAGCGGTAAGCGGCCGAACGATGATTAACCAACTGATGACAAGCCCAATTGACGGGTCTTTGAACAATCTCTATTTGCGCATTCACGGATCAACTGGCATTAAGTTCTATCCGCTGCTCGGCATCCATTCGGAAAGCAGCATGTCTGCAAACGAGAGATGTATCATCTGGAAAGGCACAGTGGAAGAGGTAGAATACGAGGTCACATTTGCGCTCACAGACCAAGGTATCTGGTTCTGGGACGTAGTGACGCGTGGAAACGGTGTGAAGCTTGATGTCATTTACGGCCAAGACATTGGCATTGCAGATACAGGGGCTGTTCGTAGTAATGAAGCATACTTGTCTCAGTATATCGATCACACAATCTTTGCGGATAGCAGCAACGGTTACGTAGTCTGTTCACGTCAGAATCAGCCGCAGGGTGGGCACTTTCCGTATGTACAGCAAGGATCGCTGTCAGGAGCAACTGGTTATTCCACTGACGGATTCCAATTCTTTGGGCTTTCCTACAAAGAAACGAATGTGCCAGCATGCTTGAGTGAAGCAAAGCTTGCAAATGAAATTTATCAATATGAATTTGCCTACACGGCGCTGCAATCAGAACTTGTTACATTAAATGGCGACGCGCGCTTTGTGTTCTATGGTCTCTTTAAAGAAGATCATCCTGCTGCTGTAACCGAGCTTGAATATACGTGTGAGATTCAACAAGCATGGTCGGCGTATTTATCCGCTGATACGACAGCGCCAGTACATGAACTGCCTCAAGTCAACCTAAAAGCGTTAATCGGTGCGCCGCTGCACACGGTGTCGATGTCGGAAGAAGAAGTTAAGCTTCGTTATCCAGATCGCCATCAGGAAGAGTGTAAAGATGGTGAACTGCTTGCCTTCTTCACGGACACTTACGAGCATATTGTGCGGAAAGAAAAGGAGTTACTGGTTGAACGTCCTCATGGTCACATCCTGATGAGCGGCAACAATGTCGAGCTTGGGGCAACCGTGATGACAACCACATCATATATGTACGGCATCTTCAATTCGCATGTCGTAGTTGGCAACACGAACTTTAATAAAATGATGAGTAATGCCCGCAGCTCGCTTAACGTTCCTAAAACGTCCGGGCAGCGCATTTATGTAGAGATTGGAGAACAGTTCCAGCTTCTAACCATGCCGTCTTTATTTGAAATTGGCTTTAACTATGTGCGTTGGTATTACAAGCTGAAAGCAGATATGCTGATCATCACGAATTATACAGCGCTGGATACACCTGAAGTGCGACTCCATGTCCGCTCGGAGAGTGGTCGTGCCTATAGATATCTGGTTACGAATCAAGTAACGATGAATGTAAACGAGTACGAGCTTCCGGTACAGATGACGGAGGATCAAGGTCGACTTACATTTACTGGAGATCAGAAGTCGTTGAGTGCCTCTGTGCATCCTCAGCTCCAATATCGGATGTGGGTAGATGGACCAGCCGTCACTATAGGTGATGAGACGATACTCGCTGATGGTTTGCAAGGCGGGCACGCTTCACTTGTAGTCATGCAGCTTGCTGAGAGTTCAGAATGGACGCTCACCATTCAGGGATTGCAGTCCGCTGAAGAACTTCCACAGACAGCTTGCAGCATGGAAGAGGAGATTACAAGCTATCGTGAATTTTATCGTGATGTGATGAACGGCTTTAACCTTACTAGCGAGAGTGAAGAGAAGACAGAACAACTGTTCAAAGTGAACGCACTTGCTTGGTGGTACACACATAATATGCTGGTCCATTATTCGGTACCGCATGGACTAGAGCAATATGGTGGTGCAGCTTGGGGGACTCGTGATGTATGTCAAGGGCCTGTCGAGTACTTCATGGCAACACAAAAGTTTGAACAAGTACGGGATATATTAAAAATGGTCTACTCTCACCAGTACGAAGATGATGGCAATTGGCCGCAATGGTTTATGTTTGATCAATATTTTGCAATTCAGCAGGAAGAAAGCCATGGAGATATTATCGTTTGGCCGCTGAAAGTACTAAGTGATTATTTGAGGGCAACGCAAGATTATAGCATTTTGCAAGCAGAGGTTCCGTATACCGTTAAGCATAGTTTCCATTTTAGCGAGAAAAAAGCAACGATTCTCGAGCATGCCAAAAAAGAACTGCAATATATTCAAACGCATTTCTTACATGATACTTATTTGTCTTCTTATGGGGATGGCGACTGGGACGATACGCTGCAGCCAGCAAATGCGCAGTTGAAGAAGTACATGGTCAGCAGTTGGACGGTTGCGTTAACCTATCAGACGATGCGACAGCTTTCTAACGCACTGCTGTCCGTCGAGCCGGAACTTGCCGCAGAACTGCTTGGCATCGCATCTGGCATTAGACGAGACTACGAGCGTTATATGCTGCAAACAGACGTGATTCCTGGATTCCTCTATATGGAAGATCCTGCGCAGGCGAAGCTGATGCTGCATCCAACAGATGCGGATACGGGCATCCAATACCGATTGCTGCCAATGACACGCAGCATTATTGCGGAACTGCTAGATCAAGAGCAGGCACAGTCCCACTATCAATTGATTAAGGAAAAACTGTTCTTCCCGGACGGCGTGCGATTGATGGATCGTCCCGCTCAGTATGCAGGTGGTGTCAGCTCACACTTCAAGCGTGCAGAGCAAGCGTCCAACTTTGGACGTGAAGTGGGACTTCAATACGTGCATGCACATATCCGCTATGTCGAAGCAATGGCAAAGCTGGGCCATGCAGACGAAGTGTGGAACGGACTCGCGATTATTAACCCAGTCGGTATTGGCGAAGTGGTGCCAAACGCGGAACTTCGTCAGAGCAATGCTTATTTCAGCAGCTCAGATGGTAAATTCAGCACGCGCTATGAAGCCCAAGAGCATATGGAAGCACTGCGCAGCGGAGAAGTTGGGGTGAAGGGCGGCTGGAGAATCTATTCCAGCGGACCGGGAATCTACATGAATCAGCTGATTTCCAATGCACTGGGTATTCGGCAGGAAACTGGGGATCTCATCGTGGATCCGATACTACCTGCTCGGTTAGACGGTATGAAGTTCGATTTCCAATTTGCAGGAGAAAAGGTGACCTTTGCCTATCATATTACAGGCGAAGCAGTCAATCGTATCGTCATTAATGGAAAACCAGTGCACACTAATCGTCTAGATAACCCATATCGCCAAGGCGGCGTACGTATTCTGAAAGACGACCTGAAATTTGAGCTCACTCAAGAGCAAAACCAGATAGACATTTATATGTAAATGTAACGCGTTCTCCTAGACAATCTCAAGCTGTCTATAAATCGGAGTGTCTGAGAAAAGCTAGAAGATCAATTTATTTCTACTATCAATATAGGGTTTACAATACCATGCCCATACTTAAGAAGGTTTTGGTAAACCGACGGAGGGGCGGGGAAACAGTGGTCAGTATTAAGGATATCGCTAAAAAAGCGGGGGTGTCCATTTCAACCGTATCGTATGCCTTGAACGGCAGCAGTAAAGTGACAGACGAGACAAGTTCGAAAATATTGGCCGTGGCCAAAGAGTTAAACTATGTACCCAATGCGGCCGCAAGAACGCTTAAGAAGCGAGAGTCCAAGATTATAGGCGTATTCTTAACAGACTTTAAAGGGGATGTATACGGTGAGCTGCTCGGCGGCATGAAAGAAGTATGTAATGCGCAGGGATATGACCTGATCGTATGCAGCGGCAAACAGTCCCACCGCATGCTTCCTGAGCGGATGATTGATGGGGCTGTAATTTTGGATCAAACGTTTTCGAGCGAGGAATTGATTAAATACGCGGATCGCAATCATAAGATTGTGGTGCTGGACCGTGAGTTGGGACATCCCAACATCAATCAAGTGCTGTTGGACAATAAGGCAGGAGCTACATTGGCGACAGAGTATCTGGTAGAACAGGGACATCAAAAGATCTATGTCGTTACGGGTCCTTCCGGCTCGTTTGACTCTAATCAACGGTTGAAGGCTGTAAAGTTGGTAGCAGATCGGGCTGACGATGTGGAATGGATTGAAATTGCAGGCGATTTCAAGAAAAGCGGCGGTGAACGTGCTGCGGAACAAATCTTACAGGAGTATGCAGCGCCCGTTGCTGTATTTTGCCTAAATGATGAGATGGCAATTGGCTTATGCAGCCGAATCGCAGAGACCGAACTCCGAATTGGAGAGCACATTCATGTGATCGGCTTTGACCACATCGAGCTTACACGTTATATGCAGCCACCGCTCGCTACAATTGATTACTCTAAGCATAAATGGGGGGCTTTGGCAGCTGAGCAGCTCATCAAAATCATGTCCGGCAACAAGGTGGAGCATGAGCGGATTTATGTAACACTTGTGGAAGGCGAGTCCGTCCGTAAAAGGAAGCGATCTGAGCTGCATCCATCTGGTGCATAGCGTACGAAATATATTTTATGATGGCAAGACACAGGCATGCGTCATAGATTCGGTTTGTTGGCATTCAGTTGTCGGTAAATACGAAAATGATGAGCGCATGCTTGTGTCTTTTTTATGCCCATTTTCAAAATAATCGTAATGATTCTTGCTGCTCTTCAATAGCCAAAACAATATCCTTGCCGACTAATAATAATGAGGGTAAAATATTCCTGAAAATAGAAGTAAAGGGGTGTAGTTTAGATGAATGCAGCTGATTTAATCCTATTTAATTTTGAAGAGGTAAGGCGTAGAAGTTTAATAGTATGGAGAGCAATACCCGCAGACAAGTTAAGTTGGAAACCTGATGAAGAAGCTCTTACTTGCGCTGAAATGATTCGACATCTATTGCAAGCTGACTTTCTTTATCACCATGTTCTTATAGGAAGAGGTGAAAAGGGACTTGCTAATTTGTTTAATCCCTTTGAGGCAAAAGAATTTATTTCAGTAGAAGATGAACTTGAATTTGCACAGCCCTATCGTGAGGAATTCTTGAAATACATCAAAACCATTCATCTAGACGACTATGCAAATATCGAGATAGATCTCTTTGCAGCAGGGGGCTTTATTAGAACGCTTGGGGATATGTTATTACGTATTCCTTACCACGAGGCTGTTCATACAGGGCAGTTGTTAGACTATATGAGAACCATGGGAATTAATCGCCCTAAGATCTGGGATTGATTGTTTAAATCAGATCCTTGCAGCAATTTCGATGGTATGAGCTAGCCATATCTCTTTCTTGCTTGCTAGGGCGGCGGGAATTATGTTGCGTTAACTGCATTAGAACAGAATATAGAAGGAGTGAGGGCATCGAATGAAGTCTGCAAAGTGGGCAGTCTTAAGTGTGGTCATGGCACTGTTATTTACCATTCTACCCTTGTCAGTGATTGCAGCGGCCACAGGCGTGCCGGGTACACCTGTTGTAGCGCATGATAACTGGGATGGGGATGGCACCTACAAAATCTCTATGAATATGTATTGGGGAGAGAACGGGACGTCGCTGGAACTTTACGAAAATGGAAATTTGATCGATACCACTGCCTTGACAGATCATTCACCGAACCCGCAATCATCAGTAAAAGATTTTACTGGCAAAGCTATCGGCACGTATACCTACACGGCTAAGCTGATTAACACTTATGGGAGCACTTCCAGCCAGCCCGTTGTGGTTACTGTATCTAATGGCGGCACTAATGTACCAACAACCGGGAATGGCACAGGCTTAACAGGTTATTACTTCGATAATCAGGATTTGACTAACTTAAAGTTAAAGCGTTCAGACTCTGTGATTAACTTTGAATGGGGTACTAACTCGCCAACTCCAAGTGTGGATCCAAATACATTCTCCATTCGTTGGTTAGGGGAAGTCCAAGCACAGTACGATGAAACTTACACGTTTACAACCCTATCCGATGACGGAATTCGCCTATGGGTGAACAATCAACTGCTCATTGATCAATGGGACAGTCATGGTACGACAGAGCATTCAGGAACAATTGCTCTCCAAGCAGGCCAGAAGTACGCCATCAAAGTAGAGTACTACGATGATTCGGCTGATGCGACAGCTAAGTTATATTGGAGCAGCACGTCTACTGCAAAAGGTATCGTCCCGCAGACGTAGTTGTACCCATTGGCAGCACCTGATATTGAAGCAACCAATTTTACGAACAACGAAACGATCCATTACTCGCTGCCGCTCATTCGGGGAATCATCAGCGATACAAGCGCAATATCAATTACGTTAACCAACACTTCCTCCAATCGCAGCACAAAAGTGATGCAAGGCCTAGCGGAGCAAGGGCAGTTTAAAGTGTTTGCCGATCTGGTTCCAGGAGAGAACAACCTGATTATTCAGAACGGTACCAAGCAAACAGCATTAAAATTAAACTACGTGCCCCAGACCAACAAGGCAATTACTCGCATTTTCTGGTATGTCCCAAGTGATGGTAATACAAAGTACCAGACGCAATTAGCAAATGATCCTCAGAATTACACAGCAAAGCTCAGCACCTACATGAAAGTTGTCCAATCGTTTACCGCAGAGTCGATGAACAATAATGGATATGGCCGTGAGACTTTTAATCTGGAGCAGAATCAGACGACAGGAAAGGTCGAGGTGCACGTGCTAAAAAGTAATCACCCTGCCTCTTACTACTACAACACGACTTACAACAAAGATAATCTCTATGGAGAAGTAGCTGATTTAATCCCGCAGCAGCACCCTCAAGCAGGCACGAAGAATCTTGCTTTTGTTGGTTTTACAAAGTACGATGCGCAGCTGAGTATATGTACGCCCATATCGCGCTTGGTGGCGGTGATTATGGTGTGTTTGGAGGCTCTACAGTATGGTTATTCCCAAACGATGAGACCCAGATTCAGAGCAAATTTGCTGATCTGAGCGCGGTTGATCCTGATTATGTGGGTGAGCCGGCTGCTACGGTGCAGAAAGCAATCTCGATCGGCTACGGTGCAGCTTTGCACGAACTTGGACATGCTCTCGGACTCCCGCATGAGGGAGGTCCAAATTCAATCATGTGGCGTGGTTTTGATTGGCTGCACCGATTCTTTGTGTTGAAGGATGCAGGAGGTTATATCTTTAAAGATAACGAACTTCCAGTCTGGGACCCCGTTAGTGCAGTTACACTCCATAACAGTCCATTTTTTAAAACAAATCAGCAGCCTCAAGGCCTTACCGTAGGTGGAACAGTGACGGCAAGCAACTCGAATAGCCCAACCAGTGAAGGAAAAGAAAATGCGTTCGACCATAACGAGGCATCCAAGTGGCTGGTATTTGACAGCAATCCTTACATTCAATATCAATTTTCAGATAACGCTGCCTATGCAGTGAAATCATATTCAATTACTTCAGCGAATGATGCCCCTGAACGAGATCCATTGAACTGGACGCTGTCTGGCTCGAACGATGGAACGAACTGGACGGCGCTGGATACAAGGGCAAACGAGAGCTTCGCGAGCCGTTATCAGACGAAGTCGTACACGATAAGCAATACGAGCGCTTATCGTTATTACAAAGTCAATTTGAGCAACAATAGCAACGGAATACTGCAGCTTGCTGAGATTCATTTATACGATTGAATCGATAACGGAGAGAAGCAGCGGATTTACGAATTCAGCATCAATCTGCTTACAGCTTGTGTATAAATAACGAAGCAGCATACGCTTAGAAGCGCTTGCTAGCGCTGCTTCTAAGCGTATGCTTTATTTATAAGAGTCTGTATTTTGATAATCATTCTTTTGCTGAACAAGCTTAATTGTGTTCAAGTATGATCCTATTAGACAGGCATTGAATGGAGGTTGTACATGAAAGTTACACGAATCGTCGCTAATATCCATACGGATAAGATCGAAGCAGCCAAACGTTTTTATCAGGACGTACTTGGACTCGAGCTTTTGATGGATCATGGCTGGATCACTACTTATGGCTCACGTGAGAAGATGTGCGTTCAAGTTAGCTTTGCCTCCGAGGGAGGATCAGGCACACCCGTACCTGATCTCTCTATTGAAGTTGATGATGTGGATACAGCGTTTGAACGTATGACAGCTGCGGGATTTTCAATTGAATATGGTCCTGCGAATGAGCCATGGGGCGTACGCCGTTTTTATGTCCGCGATCCGTATGACAAGTTGATAAACATCGTTGCCCATTTGCAATGAACTGACTTGCTGCCAATAGAGAGAAGTTGGTAGAAAAGGTTGCGATAAATAGGATTATGATATTAGAATTGTACAAAACCAAATGCGGTTCTTGATTTTGTCCATTGTGATTCGTCTCCAATTTAGATAAGGTTAGCTATGTAAATGATAACGATTATCATTAACACAGCTTTATATCGATGCAGGAGGGAATTATCGTGATGAAGGTCGTAAACAAAACAATTGCAGTAATCGCGCTGACTACTGTGATGGGACTATTATTAATAGGGTGCACAGGAGGCGGTAAGGCGGCTGATCCAGCGCAGTCCAGTAACAGCAGTACAACGGATACAACTGCCAAGGGCAGCGCCAATGAAGAAACTGCTTCAACAGAGCAGGCATCTACCCGTACCTATAAAGATTACAAGGGTCATCAAGTAGACATTCCGGCAGCGCCGAAAGCAGTGGTGTTTGCAGGAGAAACAACAGGCGATTTGATCGAACTGAACATACCAATGATCGGCATATATGGAGATGAGCTGAAAGGTCGAGTTTATCAGGAGAAAGCAGCGAGCATTGAAAACGTTGGTTTCCCGATCAATTTAGAGAAAGTTACCTCTTTAAATCCTGATCTAATTATTGTTGGGGATACTGATGAGAAAATTTATGAACAGCTTTCCAAAATTGCACCTACGATTATGTTTGATACGTTCGGATCGCTTGATTATCGAATGAAAGAACTGGGTACTATTTTTGATAAAAAGACGGAGGTAGAGGCATGGCTCCAAGCCTATAACAAGAAGGCTGAAGAGATGTGGAAGCAGCTATATGCAACCGTGCTGAAGCCCGGTGAGACGGCATCTGTGTTTACTTATTATCCGGGGGATCGTTTGTTTGTGATGGCAAGAGCTGGACTGCCACAGTTCCTTTATGCGGAAGGTGGGTTTAAACCAACCGCCCCAATCCAGGGTATTCTGGATGCCAATGAAGGATTCAGAGAGATCTCGGCTGAGAAGATAAATGAATTTGCAGGCGATCGGATCTTTATTCTAGATCCTGTGAACGAAGAAGCTAAACAATCGACAGAAGCGCTGTTGAAGAGTCCTGTATGGAAGACGCTCCCTGCAGTGAAACAGGGAAAAGTATACCGCATGTATATCCAAAGATCCGATTCGGATGCAAATACGCGGCAGTGGATGCTGGAAGAGCTTCCTAAAATGCTGGGAAAATAATTAATAATTATTGCAGAAGTGATTCAGCAGAACGTAGAAGCAAGCTGTTCCAGCCATTGGTTGGACGGCTTGCTTATTCTGTTATGTCTTGTATTGAGGATAACAGCATACAAAAACGTTATCACCTGCATAGAACTGATGATAACTTTGATAAGATCTACATGTAATGACGTGAAGGTATTCTGACATAAGTTGCGAAAATGATGGTTTCTCTTTTATAATATTCTATATCTGGGAGGTGGTAAGAGGTGGTAATACATTTTGCCAGAATGAGCAACGACTCATGCAAAGCCTAACATAGGGGCGATACTTTGCGTGGGGTCGGACAATTAGGTAGTGGGATTATTGTCGCCCAAGAGAGCTGATATCGTTTCTAATAATGGGCTTTGCACCTTGTTTTCTTTTTATTATAAATAAGGGGCTGAAAAGCATGGTCAATCAATTTATTAGAAACCATCAATATAATATTATTAAGAAGCAGGTTGAATTGCTGCGGCGTGCCTGTAATACAGTATCTGATACTAAGGTAGTTGAGTCGGTAAGATACAGTACACATGACAAAGTGACAGCGTTGTTCCCAGACTCGGCAGAAGAGCGTGATCTGGTGGGGAGTTTTGCAGAACAAAGTACTGTGGAGCAATTCCAGCACTATTTGCGATCGTTGGAGCCTAGTCTGTTAGCATTTGAGCAGGTGACGGAGAAGCAGCTTCAGAAATTATTTCCTAAGAACAAGAAGCTGAAAGCTCCTGCGTTGCAAGCTATTGATTTCAGGCGGATTACCTATATTGGCTGGACGGATATCGCTACTAATAAGATGTTTTTGGCATACCATCTGGATGGCAAGTTGGTTGGTGTCGAGGGCAGATTTACCCGACTGAACAAAAAGAGTACTTGTTTTGTGTGCAGGCGGCAGGAGGAAGTAGCTTTATTCTCGGCAGTGACGAGATCTAAGCCAGCTAACGCAACGTCAGATTACTATAAAGCAATCGGTAACTATTTGTGTGTGGATAGCCGCACATGTAACAGCAATATAACAGATGTCAGTGCATTGGAGAAATTTATCCATCAGGTAGTGGATAAATAATATTATAATTCGAGAGGTTGTCGAAGTGATTCGGCAGCCTTTTTTTTGCGAATGTAGTCAGTGGGGTTGATAATTAGACGTTGTTAGTATACGGATCAGATGACTGCCTTTATTGGCAAGGCATGGTTATGGCTATCCAAAGAGAGGATCATAACCATGCAAGTACCGATATAGGATAATCGGATGATACCCAATTAGAGTTATTTGATGATTAGCTGTACATCAATTCTAACAAGAGGAATTCAAGCCTGTTGTTTATACAATTTCTTACGCTGGGTTACAAGCAAGTCGGATATTTGCAACGTATCCAATTGCTGTGCTAGGCAGTCCAATGTGTTGGGCGAGTAATGTGCGACGGCAACTTAGTAGAGGCATCACCCTTTGCCGCATTAAGTTGGGCTTGAGTCAGAAAAATACTGGTGGTGAGATCTGTTCCGCGAAGATCTGTATCTCGAAAGTCGGCCCCGATAAGATCCGCCCAGCTCAAGTCAGCTCCTCTCAAGTCAGCTGCAATTAAATAGGCACCTCTCAAATTCTCTCCTTTGAGATCAGCTTCTTTCAGCTTCGCTCCGATAAGATCTGCACCGCGGCCGTATGATTTGCGCTTGTGGCGTCCTTTGGTGCTTTTGTCTATACGAACTGCATCCGCCCGCACAAGTTCGCTGACTTGTAGAAGCAGTACATTTACACGGGCCCGATGAGCTGGCATATCAAGTTTGGCAAGTGATTCAGGCTCTAGATTCGTGAAGCCTTCCGTCTCATAAAGTGCTGTTCGAAGCGCACTGTGAATAGAGTGCGCGGATTGTAGCGTAAGCGCTTCGGTTAAGTACCAGAGCAATTCATGAAGCTGCCACATGATGGGGAACACGTCAAACATTTGCTGCGCAGATTCTGGAACTTGCCGCCAATCACGACCAGCATAGGTTTCTTGGGAGAGCTTTTGTCCCGCGCCAAAGCAATCATAGACGGTACAACCTCGAAAGCCTCGCTGCCGAAGGCTATTATGCACACCGCACAGGAAATTTAATTGCAAGTTGGAACAGGGTGTTCCTGCCTGCTTGTCTACCGCGAAATCTACCGAAGCTGCAAAGGGCAGCGCCACACAACATAAGCCAAAGCATTCTTCACACTTAGCGCGGAGATGTTGCCGATTCATATCTGGGAGCGTTCCCGTCACATCTTGATGATCCGACACGTTGTATTCTCCCTCCATCTCAAAATATTTTATAGTCATTATATCCTAGTACTGAATAGTTGTCCCGTCAATCGTTATGCAGCTAATAAGTCCAGTAGGAAACGAGTAAAAGGGATATATAGTAACGAAGGAGATGTGAAGTAGGCATAAATTGATCGATAACAAATAGTAATCACATCGTATTAAAAAATATATCGAATATTTTATAAACCATATATTTACTGTGACAAATTTGTGTATTATATTATTGTTGCAATCCATCCTACCAACGAAAGGAACGATGTGAAGTGAGAAAAAGAACACTAGTCTTCTTTCTTCTTTGTGTAGCATTATTTACCGCAATTCCTTTATCCATTGCATCAGCCGCTCCATTTTCTACACAGATTACAGGACAGGGTGAACTGGTTGTGACAGGCTCTTATTCGGCAGGTATTCCTAACCAGGGAGTTCCAGCAGAAATGGATGTCAACGTGTACAATCAGAACGGTCAGTTGGTCTATTCTACGACTTTTCTGAATGGATACGGTGGGGGAAGCTTCTACGCAAATACCGCTAACTTACCAAGCGGTACTTATACCGTCTCGTTATTAGGACCTCGATTAATCGTCTCAAATCTTCAAATTTATTTTAAATAACGTGCTTTTAAATATAATGAAATAAATTTCCAATCTACTACGGAGATTGGTCATTTCCCCTCATGGCGGACAACGTACTAAAGACATCTGGTTAGATGGACTTAACGTTGCTGACCGGAGGGGATTTTTTGTGATAATAACAGTGCGTACGGATTACAGTTGTCAAGAGGAGGAAAGTCTAGCGAGTGTAATAAGACATGGTAATGAGATCTATCGAGAGGTCGCAAAATTAACTTTGGATTGTGATATGGAATATGTATAAACACGGGGAACACAGCGTTAGAAAGGTTAATATAATCTTCTTAACAAGAATCTAATAGGGCTACTTTTTATCGATCGAGATATTCAACCTAGATATTCCGTTGTGTTATGTGGCACCATTAAGCCAATCTTACATATTCTGATTTATACGCTCTGTACAGACCTTTTCTCCCTATTGGAAGGAGGTCTGGAACAATAAATAATAAACATACATCAATAGGTGATTGTTTGTTGCTCAAACTCCAACAAGCAGTCACCATTTTTCCCATGGTAAGCAGGATGTACTTTTAACAAGAAGCTTCATATATGAAGTATTGCTTTCATGCAGTAAGAGCAAACATTCAGTTGACACATGAAAAGAGTTGATTACATGTCAAAACCTTTGTTAGGCATCCTGACGCTGTACAAGAATAAAAGGAAGGAAATTGAGGAACGTCATGTGTATGAAAAAATGATTGTGGCCGGACATCAATTGGATATGGACGTGTGTGTATTTACGCCTCAAGATGTAGATCATACCAGAAAGAAGGTACACGCTATGGTGTATCATTCTAACACTGGTGTGTGGACACGAAAGTGGTCATTATTGCCGGATCTCATATTTGATAGGTGCCGCAATCAACGCTCCGCACAGTTTTCATCCATGAAACATTTCCGTGCCAAATTTGGGCATTTAACTTTTCTTAACCAGCCGCTGCGTAATAAATGGAAGATCTACAAGATGTTATCCCACAGTCCTGAGTTCAGAAAGGTGCTGCCGGATACTGTACTTTACAGCGAACCCCAAGATATATACAACATGCTTAACAAAGTGGGTATGGTATACGTAAAGCCGATCAATGGTACAGGAGGTAGGGGGATTTTACGTCTTGAGCGCAAAAAGAATCATCCTAACTATCTATATGTAGAAGGACGCAACCGCAACCGCCGTGTGATCCGACCGCAATACGTAAAGCTAAATCGGTTAAGAACATATATGAAAGCTTGGGCGCAGCAGGATCGTTATATCGTGCAACGGGGCATCGCACTCAAGCTGTCAAATGGTAAAGTTCATGACTATCGGATGCTAGTCCAGAAAGATGAATATGGGAAATGGTCTATAACGGGTAGTGTGGGCCGAGTGGGGGCGCATAATAGTGTTACTTCTAATCTACATGGTGGTGGTCATGCTGTTCCCATGAGGGCTTTGCTGCAACGTTGGATCGGAGATCAGCGTCGCATTGATTCTATTCAGCACAATGTCGAGAAGGAAGGTATCCGTATTGTTAAATTTCTTGAAAAAAAATGTGGGTCATTATGCGAGCTGGCGCTGGATTGGGCAATAGATAAGCAGGGCCGCTATTGGTTGTTGGAAGTGAATCCCAAACCTTCACGAGAAGTGTTTAAAGGAATTGGCGACAAGGCTGCGTATCATAAAGCGGTTATCCAACCTATCCGATATGCTAAGTGGATATATATGAATAAGTCTAAACGATAGATGCGTATTCCTCCTTGATGTTCAGCACAGCTAGATGAAGACTAAGGATTTGACATAGAATCTCAGGTCAGCGTGTGCCATCCATCCTAGGTGCGCGCTGTTTGAGCTGCACTGAAAGCCATTGCGTATACGTCTATCCCCGTTCAATTGTATTCATAATTAAATGGATAATCTCATAAGAATATGTCGAGTGTAAACAAGCGTGATGGATTAGGGTGGAGTGTGTTTGTATCATCTAAAAGGGTTAAAGGGAGATGAGAGTCCATGTCAATGCCAAATATTCCAGATATTAAACCTGAAATCGTCTTAAAACGGAACGAAGTCATCAATTTACTGCTTACCTCAATTGCACTGGAAGAGATCGGAATGTCCCATATTATAAATGCCGAAGGTGAGAAAATACAGACGATCTTAAAAGACCACTGTGTCACACTTGACGATGCGTTAAGAATAAACCACAGTGTTGAGCGAATGCTGCGAAACGTCATTAAAAATCAAATGCTGCTGCAGTTTAAGTTGGAGGATATTATCTCATTGGAAGAACGCGAAGAGTTTTTCGAAGAATAATTCATAATTCGCGATACGATCAGAAGGAAGGAGGAGTACTGTGAAAATAAATGACGAGTCTTTTTACGAGGAAACCAATTCGAAAGATCAAGCGGTAGCCCATTTAATTAAGGCAATTGCTTTAGAAGAAGAAGCGTTGTCCAAGTTAATGAATACAGAAGCAGACAAGGCTCTAGCGTTTGTTGGTAAAAACCTCGATTTTCCAACAGGCCCCTCTACATCGGAGATTATCCAGTTTAATCATACGGTCATTCAGCTATTGGATACGATGCTCATGGCAGAGTGGCTGCTTCTTAAGAAGATCGACACGTTATCTTTTGTTCATGACTATCGCTCTACAAGTAAGCCAGAAGAAAGGAAAAAACATGAAGTTTCTTATCATGATGACGCATTTGATTATTAAAAAATCAATAAAAAGTAGAGGCGTTAAGGATGTTACACTCTAATACACGAATCAGCGAAATTCCTTTCTCTCGTATGGAAAGTGCAATCTTATATTTAGTTAGAGGTATGATGTCGAGACGTCAGCATTCGAATAAACAAGAAACTACGACTTTTGAATTTCATATTCGTTCGCTGTTGCATATCATAACGGAGCTGCATCGATTTCAAGAGCGTAGGGGCAGCAGGATACAGCCGGATCATGCACCAGAAGAACCGAATGTCCAGAAAAAACAGATTATATCCGAAATTATGAATTCAACACAGCTCATCCGAGATAGTATGAACGAGCACCCGTTTGACAACCTTGTACATATGGATCTCATGAATGTAAAGTTAGATATTATTGTAAAATATCATACAGGAAGCCAGTCTTATGACTACAATTCATCTGAAGCGCTTCAAATTACCCCAGTCATACAGGAAAACGGTACTGAAAGTGAAGTGGCTGCAGTTCACCAGGATACAAATGTGATAGAGGTCGTATCCGAAATGATGGAGACGGACTCCGACTCCATCGTGCATCATGAGGATATATCCTTCTTGTATGCGCCTAAGCAGGTCACAACCTTTATTAGAAAGCAACCAAACAAAAATACGAAATCCAGTTCATTACAAATACCTCCTGTGACGAGCTTTATTAAGGCAAAAGTGGGGAGTATGATTTATGAACAAAATATAGAATATGAAGCCGGAACCTTCACTAAAGGGGAATCCATCCATGAAAGATACAAAGTTAGAACTGATAAACGGCAATAGCTACATGTATGATGCTAATTTGGCAGTAGGCGTTTATTTTAATGAGAATAGTCGTGCAGCATTGCTGATTGACAGTGGTGCAAACGAAAACGCCGCGAAGCGGATTGAACATTTTGTCAAGAAAAAAGGATACTACATTTCATCTATTATTGTGACCCACGGACATCTCGCACAGTTGGGCGGACTCCCGTATTTTAAGAAGAACTATGCGAATTTGAGGGTATATGCAACTTCGTGGACAGCTCAATTTATGGAACACAGAGCTCTGGAGAACTGGTTATCTGGGCATATTCCCTGTGTAGTCAATGAAATCGAAGAAGAAATGGTGAAGAACGCGGTGACTGACATCATACCATTTCGAGATCATGATATCGTTATTGATGAGATAACTTTTTCAATCGTGACTCTTCCAGGGCATTTTCCAGGAATGGTAGGAGTCGTGACACCTGATCAAGTATTTTATAGTGCAGATGCTATCTTTGGAAATAAGACCTTAATCAAACAAAAGTTATTGTATTACACAGATATTAAAGGGGCTAAAGATTCCTTAGATAAACTTGCTGCTCATAAACATGCATTCTATGTGCTGTCTCATGGCGGAAAGTATAATGATGTTAAGTTGTTGATCCAACAACACCAACATCTGATCGATGAAACCTCTAATTTTATTTTTGGAATTATTAGTGAGCATCCGCTGACACTGGAATCCATCGTGCAAAGAGTGATGAAGGAATATCAACTGAAGAATAAACCGGGTCATTATACACTTACGAATACCATTGTTCGATCTTACCTGACTGCATTACATGACGGCTCCAAATTAAGAGCCTCGGTTAACGATGGGATATTGTATTACTATGATCGTGCCTCTGTCGTGCTTGTCTAGTCGCTATTCCTTCCCTCCTTAAGGATGATAATAGATCATGTTAATCATGAAAATAACTAAAAAGATTATCAGGAGATAACGTCTTCACATATGTACCTGTAGTATGCGTTCCGTCATACAGGTACAAACGTGAAGACGTTATTCTATTTTGTAGGACTGCTTGTTACAAATGTCCCGACTGTTAATAGACTAGGTTCTCATAAGCTTCGTTTAGGTTCATCTTGCACTTGAACTATATACATTAGGAACAGGACCTAAAGTAAGTAGTTTATAAGAAAGATAATGGAGTTATCCTTAGCAAAGGTAGAAAAAGGTTTGGACAAATATTAAAAGTGAATGTAAATGGTGTAAACTATCACTTTTCACATTAAAGTAGCTGTGATTAAGAACTAAATAACATATTATGAGCGTCAATTGGACATACATTCATGAGTCAGCTCTTAAAGTGATTTTAGTATAGTTAAATTACAAAAATCACATCAGTCACCAATGCGATCCCCTCTCCGTATAATGTAGCCTCCAACGATCTAGGCAAATGTAATGAATGGCAGGAGGTACATCTATGCACTTCACATCGTCCCCCTCTAAATTTAAGCATTTTACTGCTACTGTCAATCAACTATCCAATCACATATTGGAACAGTTTAAACGCAAAGAGCAATCTGTCCGTTATCAACAACCAGAAAGAGAGAGTAAACCTGCTGCAGCTGAACAGAAACGAAGACGGGTTAAACAAATGATCATTAGAAGAATACGTGAGCACGAAACGGAAGGTCCTTCAGTTCGACACAGCAAAGCAGATACTGTTCCAAATCAGCCCAATATGCACTCGAAACCACTAATCGGTATACTGACGGATGTCGTGTTGCCCTCTACACAATATCCATTTGGTTCACGTACGCCTTTTATTAGGCAATTGGTGAGTGAGGGATTGCACAAAGGTAAATTCATCATTTTTGGCCCTGACGATATACGTTTGCGGGAAAGCAGCGTGCTCGCCTATAGCCTGGATGAACGGGGACGATGGGATCGTCATCTATCACGACTGCCGGATGTGGTTTACAACCGGCTACTGAATCGGAAGATGGAACAGTCCGTTGGCATTAAACAGGTGCGACAATTATTTCAGAACAAAAAAATTCCTGTGTTCAATTGGAGTTACTTTAATAAAACAGATGTTTATCAACTCGTATCCAAGAATAAAGCGATGTACAAACATATACCAGAATATTATGTCAATCCTACGATTAAACAGCTCCATAATATGCTTTCTCGCCATCAATTTGTATACCTTAAGCCGACGGCGGGAAGTCTTGGCATTGGTATTTATAAGATTGCTTCGCAGCCTGACAAGAAGTATCTGGTGCGTTATCGTCAAGATGGATCGAACAAACAGGAGAGCTTTCATGGGCTTCAAGAGATGATGAAGTTTCTCCGCCAAAAAGAGGGCAGTAGACTGAAGCAGTATTTTGTACAACAGGGTATTCAACTGATCGAGCTTCATCAGTGCCCAGTGGATTTCCGTGTCCATGTCCACAAAGATGGGGATAAGGGCTGGTGTATCGCCGGTATCGGAGCAAAGAAGGCTGGCCTTGGGAGCATCACGACCCACCAAAGAAGCGGGGGCCAGATTATGACTCCTGAACAGGCACTTAGCCCGACTTTCGGCAGATCAGCAGCAAAATTGTTACAAGATGCTAAAAGTGTGGCCATTCATCTTGCACAGGCAATCGAACATCAGTATGCACATTTGGTTGGCGAGATCGGATTTGATCTTGGAATTGATAAGTCTGGGCGGATCTGGATGTTCGAAGCGAATTCAAAGCCAGGGCGATCGATTTTTAAACATCCTGCGCTGAAAGCAAAAGGTAAAGCTTCCATTAGATATATCGTGAATCATTGTGTTTATTTGGGAAAAGCCCGTGGGAGGTCAACAAATTGAAAAAGCGTAGAGCACCACTGGTCGTAGCTGTGTTAACTGCTGCAGACAAGCGGCGCAGTTTCAAAGGCGATCACCGTAATTTTAAAGATATTATTAAAACAGGCACTTCAAAGGGGATACTCACCTATATTGTAACTGTTGAAGATCTTCGATTACGTCAATCCCAAATATGGGGGTACCATTATGTAAAAGGAACTCAGAAATGGGAAAGAAAGAAATCTCCACTTCCTACCGTTATTTACAACCGCCTGCCTTCACGTAGAGTAGAAAGAAAGGCATATGTCAAAAAAAAGCTCCGCGCATGTTTGACAAGCGAGAAGATCAAACTCTACAATCCCTTTTTTTTTAACAAGCGCCGCTTGTTTGAAGGTCTAAAAAAAGGAACATTGTCACGTATTCATCTCCCTGCAACAGAACCGCTTACACCATCCTCTTTTCGTCAAATGGTAACCGAATTTGATCTCTTATACTTAAAGCCTGAAACAGGAAACTCTGGCAAAGGAATTATGACAGCTGCCTATGATCCGACCAATCCGCAGCCGTATTTAATAAAAATTCAAAATAGTCGGCAATCCTCAGCTGTTCGTCATTCAACTAAACAAGAAGCATGGCACACCATTCGAGCACACGCCAAGAACAAGGCTTATATTATTCAACAAGGGATTCAATTGGCGACCATAAAAGGTAGAGCTTTTGATCTCAGGTTGTTGGTCCAAAAAAATAATGATGGGATATGGAAAGTAACGGGGGTCGGCGCCAGGATTGCAGGCACTAAAAGTATCACTACTCATATACCGCGCGGAGGAATGTTAGGAAATCCGGCTGCAATGCTTCGAACTTTATTTGGGAGCAAGAAGGCAAGTGATGTAATGAAGAATGCTAAACTTGCAGCTCTAGAGACGGCAGCTTTTATTGAAGTGAATGAGAAGTACAAACTTGGAGAGATGTCACTCGACGTTGGGGTGGATACAAAAGGGAATTTATGGTTGTTTGAGGCGAACGCAAGGCCGATGAAGTTTGATGAAAAGAAAATTCGTAAGTTATCGCTAACCCGCATTTTTCAGTATTCCTCTTACTTAGCACGTTTGAAAAAGGATAACTCATAAGCGGCTTGCTCGTGAGTTGCGTAGGGGAGAGAACAACCATGTCACAAGCTAATATTCCGAATGTTACACCAAGCATTACGTTAACACGTGATGATTCATTTAACTTGTTACTGTCATCTATTGCCATCGAGGAACTTGGATTAGGTCATATTATTAATGCAGAAGCAGAAAAAATACAGTACGTTGTAGGCTCGCTACCAGGTCTGACAGTGCCAGCTACAATTAGTGACTTATTACTGATTAACCAAAGTGTAAAATCAACACTGCAAGAAGCGATCAAGACAGAAATTTTGTTAAATAACAAATTAGACTCTATATTATCGGTACTTCCTGGCGCTACAGGAACAGGTGTTACAGGAGCGACAGGTGCCACAGGTGGAGCGGGAGCAACGGGAACGACAGGTGCCACAGGCGGAACGGGAGCAACGGGAACGACAGGTGCCACAGGCGGAGCGGGAGCAACAGGAGCGACAGGTGCCACAGGCGGAGCAGGAGCAACGGGAGCGACAGGTGCCACAGGCGGAGCAGGAGCAACGGGAACGACAGGTGCCACAGGCGGAGCGGGAGCAACAGGAGCGACAGGTGCCACAGGCGGAACAGGAGCAACAGGAGCGACAGGTACCACAGGCGGAGCGGGAGCAACAGGAGCGACAGGTGCCACAGGCGGAACGGGAGCAACGGGAACGACAGGCGCCACAGGTTCTGGGACGTCAGTTAACAATGCAAAAGTGGCAAGTTTCGTTCAACAAACGGTGGATCCTGGGAATGCTTATATATTTGAGGTAAACCTTGCGATTAACGGTACGGACATTTCGCATACTCCGGGCTCCACAGATATTATTCTTGCCCCCAATAACACCTATCTTATTCTAAGTTATTTGGAAGGCTTCCAAGTTCCATCTGAGGGAATTGGCTACGCTCTTCGCTTAGACGGTATTCCTTTGTTTGGCAGTCATGTCGGTAATGGCGGTGCCACGGGAGTAGAAGAACAATTATCGGGGAGTTTTATTCTGACGACAGGTGTCGTCGCAAGTGTACTCCAGATGTATAATGATCGTGCTTCTGATACCACGACAGCGTCCGATGGCTTTCCTGGTGCATCATTAACGATTATTCGATTGGCGTAAATGGATTTGAGAACATCTGAAAAAGTTGTATCTATTCTCCCGTGTTTGGTCGCGAATCACTAAACTAAAATAACTGCGGCTGGATACTGAGAGTGATGAATTAAAAATATTCGAATTGGTTCAGTTGGATAGGTTATGGTGCATAGACATAGAGGGAGCGAGTCGATAGGAGAGGCAAGAGCGACTACTATAGCAGAGAATTAGCTTCACAAATGGTTTGGCCTATGATTTAAGTGCCTCAGTTATGGTTTTACGGTATGTGGAGCGCCCAAACTTAAAAAAATTATGAGGTGATCTGAGTATGTCTCAAGCGAATATCCCTAATATTACCCCAACGATTTCCATTACAGTTGGTAATTCGGTTAACCTATTGCTCGCATCTATTGCTCTTGAAGAATTGGCTCTTGCTCACATTGTGAATGCTGAGGCAGAGAAAATTCAGTATGTGTTGGGTACATTGCCTGGGGGCGTAACATTGTCTCCAGCAGCTACGATCTCTAACTTGCTTGCTATCGACAACAGTGTACAAAGAACACTTCAAGATGTCATCAAGACACAAATCTTGCTGCAGTTCAAATTGGAAAATATTTTAAGTAGTTTACCAATTACACCTTAATAATCTAAGCGCTTCATGTATAAGCAGTGCATACATCAAAGTATGACGAATGATCAAGTCCTATTATATTACGACATATGCTAATGTAGTTGCTCAACCCTGCTCTTCATTCCACTCGTTCCAACTTCGTGATGTTGACTTGTTCACATAGATCAATTTTAGTAAGACCAACTCCACACAACAAAAGTCTCACCTCTCCATTAAATAGGCTGCCGTATAGTTTTGGCAGTCTATTTGACATGTGTTTGCGTATACGCGATAAGTTCTGTTGTAACAGCAGCACGCATATCGTCACTAGTAGAGCTTTTATTTCATTTGGAGTGGGCAGGAGGAATAGTAGTGGAGTATCCGAAAATATCCTTATGTATGATTGTTAAAAATGAAGAAGACTGTATTGCTCGCTGTTTGAATAGCGTTAAACATGTAGTTGATGAGATTATTATTGTTGACACGGGGTCTACTGATAACACAGCTGACATCTGCCGATCATTCGATGCGCAGATTGTGGAGTATACATGGAATGAGCACTTTGCCGATGCCCGCAACTATGGTCTTCAATATGCAACAGGAGATTGGATCTTATGGATGGATGCGGATGAGGAATTAGATCCTAATGATGCTTTACAATTAAAACAACAAGTAAACACTGCTTCAGAAGCTATTCTGTGGATCCATTTAATTAATTTTATAGGGAACGAACCAGATGCGAATGATGCTTTTCATATTGCACATTCGCGTATGTTTCGCAATCATATCGGATTTAAATTTACAAAATCTATACACGAAATGTTAAATTTGGAAGAAGTATTACCCGAATATGATCCCTCTCAACAACAAACGCTGCCGATCAAGATTTATCATTATGGATATATGAATGAATACATCATTAATAAAAAGAAATCTGAACGTAATATCCGTCTCCTCGAACAAGAGCTACATAAAGAAGACCACCATCCGTGGATCAAGTATCATATTGCGACGGAATACTATCGACTCAAACAGTATCAAAAGGCGTTTGAATATGTGAACTTAGGCATTGTACATTTTCTTCAAGAACGGAAGGCTCCTCCGTCTCTGCTGTACAAGTTAAAATATTCGATTCTTATCACGTTAGGAAGTGTAGAGGGGGCTTGGCAAGGGATAGATAGAGCCATTCTGATGTACCCTGACTATGTGGATTTGTACTTCTATAAGGGTGTTATTTATTACCTGAAGGAATGGTATTCACAAGCGATTGAAGTGTTTCAACAATGTATGATTTTGGGTGAGAATAATATTAAGCACCTGACGCTTAAGGGTGTAGGCAGCTTTCATGCAAGTTATTATATCGGTTTGTGTCATGAGAAGTTGGGAAATATGGAACATGCTGTTCAAGCCTATGAAGCTGCAATTCAGATCTTCCCGAATTATAAGCCGGCACTGGAAGCTATAGGGCAGATAAGTGGCAGCCTAAATAGCTGAGCTACTTGTATGCATAACAAAAACATCTCTTTCCATTATGTTGGAAGGGATGTTTTTGTTATGCGACGGAACATGTAACTGGCATCAAAACAGTTCAGTATTCAAATCACCATTGGAAGTGAGGTGTCCAGTGCAGTATATACCTGGATGCGTAATTTCCAACGTATGAAGTAATTTTTAGAAGCATATATATTTTATACCTTGTGCATTTTTCTGGTTTTTGGATTAGATGTCTAGATGAGAAGTGTGGGGCACGTAGCCAAGAAGGATACAGAGATATGACAGTATATCGGTCAGCTCCATTCTGCTCATTTATACTAGTCATCGATGACAGCAGCGGAAAGGATCGAGAACATTATGGGACTACAGCGGATCTTGTTTGTGATATGTGTTAATAACGATACATTATACGAGCAAACAAAAAGGCAGGTTGCCAATTTGATTGTACCGCCTGGCCATTCGGTAGAAATTTATGAGATCCGTAACGCAGACAGCATGGCCAGTGGATATAACTATGCCGTTCACATGGATGCAGCTTTCAAAATATATATCCATCAAGATACTTTTCTAATACACAGAGGAATGTTGGTTGATTTGATACAATTATTTCATCATCATCCAGAACTAGGAATGGTGGGGCTTGCCGGATGTGTAGATATGCCTGCCAATGGAATTTGGTGGGAAGGAACTAAGCTTGCTGGTCAAGTTATCGAGCATCGACAGGATACGTACCAACTCCTGCGTTTTGACCATGGTTGGCACGAATCGGCTGATTATATTGCCGTCCAGGCCATTGACGGATTATTTATGGCAACTAAGGTGGATATTCCCTGGAGAGCAGACTTGTTCAACGGCTTTCATTTTTACGACTCCTCCCACTCAATGGAAATACAACGTGCAGGTTATGTAGTAGGTGTTCCCGTCCTACAAAGCCCGTGGTGCATTCATTATAATGGAGACGATTTTGATCAGGTGACTTATGAGCAATATCGAACAATTTTTGTTCAACACTATATGTCATAACAAGGTTCTTTATATGCTACATATCAGAGGGTATGGCGAGTTATATATGTCTTTTTCACGGAAAGGATGACCGGGATGTATCAGGCAAACGCAAGCAATCCGGTAGAAACTCGATTGTCTTTATGTATGATTGTCAAAGATGAAGCAGCACTCATTGGAGCATGTTTGCACAGTGTAAAAGATGTTGTCGACGAAATCATCATTGTGGATACTGGATCGACGGATGACACTGTCGCTATATGTCAATCATACGGAGCGCATGTATACAAACTGGGGTGGAGGAACGACTTTGCTGAAGCGCGCAATTACAGTCTGCAGCACGCAACAGGAGATTGGATCTTATGGATGGATGCGGATGAGCAGCTCGATCAGGATACGGCTTCTTCTTTACGAGACATACTTGCGGTGCAAGACTCCGACATTGCCGTCATTGAACTAATTAACTACATCGGCAGTGAACCGGCTAATAAGGATCTTGCTTACTTGGTACGTCATCACCGGCTATTCCGTAATCATAGAGGTTTTCAATTCAAGGGTGCCATACATGAGCAATTAAACGTTCAAGAAGTGTTAGGGACAAATATTAATGTGTATATACTGCCTGTTAAGATTCACCACTATGGCTATATGGACGTTCATGTAAAGAATCGTGAGAAGTCTGAGCGTAATATGAAGTTACTTGAGCAGGAAAAGCTGAATGAAGGGTACAACCCATGGATTGATTATCATCTGGCAAGTGAATATTACCGTCTTGGACAGTATGAGCAAGCTTATGCGCAAGTGAACGTCGGCATAAAGGGATTTATTGAACGGGGAAAGTTGCCTCCTTCATTATGTTACAAGTTAAAATATGATGCACTTCTGGCTAACGGAAGTTATGAGGGTGGCTGGCCATCCATCGAAAGGGCTATTCAACTGTATCCCGACTACGTTGATCTTTATTTGTACAAAGGTATTATCCTGTTCCACAAACAAAAGCATGAGCTCGCACTAGAGGCATTTCATCAATGTCTCACGCTCGGTGAAGAGAACTTACAGCATCTAACGATGCGTGGGGTAGGCAGCTTTCATGCCTGGTATCATATCGGATTATGCTACGAGAAGCTGGGTCGGCCTAAGGAAGCTGTTCATGCTTATCAGCAAAGCCTTGCAGGCTATAGCCAGCATGAGAAAGCGAGGGAGGCCCTTTCGCGTCTGCTTCAACAGGAACAAGAACAAGCTGCTTCCATTAAGATAAGCTTGTGTATGATTGTAAGGAACGAAGAAGAAAGCTTGCAGCGCTGTCTGGATAGTGTGATTGGACTTGTGGATGAGATAATTATTGTAGATACCGGATCAACCGATAATACGAAGCAAATTGCAACGCAAAATAAGGCTAAAGTATATGAATTTGAATGGATTGACGACTTTGGGGCCGCAAGGAACTATGCATTTAGTAAAGCGACTCAAGAGTATATTTTATGGTTGGATGCAGACGATGTGATACAGCAGAAAGATCATGCTGCGTTTAAGGAATTAAAGCAAACCTTGTCGCGTGATATCAAAAGTGTCACGATGGCCTATGTTCTGAACACAAACGAGGCAGGTGAACCTTTATTCTCTATCCGACGCAATCGGCTTGTGCGACGGGATGCTAATTTTAAATGGCATGGCCCCGTCCATGAATATTTAGCAGTTGGCGGACAAATTCAACATAGTGATATCGCCGTATATCATAAAAAAGATAAGCAATACACGGATCGCAACCTGCGCATCTATGAAAATCGTTTGGCAGCGGGCGAACAATTTACACCACGTGATTTGTATTATTACGCTAATGAATTAAAGGATCATGCTCGATATGAGGATGCATTGGAGTTCTATGAGAAATTTTTGCAAACAAAACAGGGGTGGGTGGAGGATTGTATTCAAGCTTGTCTGAAGATGGAGACTTGTCATGATAAGCTGAACAATGAAAGCAAGCGGCTTACTACTTTGTTCCGATCCTTCGAATTTGATAAACCGCACTCCGATATATGCTGTCAGATCGGTGAAATCTTGCTGAATGATCAGCGTCTTCATCAAGCCATTTACTGGTTCGAGCAGGCAACTCAGCTCGTTATTCCTTCAGATCAATTAACGATGACTCAAGAATCTACCTGGACATGGGTTCCGCATTTAAAATTGTGCGTTAGTTATGACCAAATCGGTCAAACGGAGAAGGCATGTTATCATAATGAGATTGCCCTAAGTTATTTGCCTGACCATCCAAGCATGCTGTATAATCGCGATTATTTTAAGCAAAAGCTGGGAGATCGCTTTGAGTTTGTGACAGCAAGCAGTGGGAGGGAAGTTCTTTGAAGACGAGTATTATCATATTGACACGAAACCAATTTCATCTTACTGTCCTATGTCTGGAAAGCATCCGCAAGTATACCCCGCAACCTTATGAGATTATCGTGGTTGATAATGGCTCGACGGATTTGACAACAACCTATTTGAAGATTCAGTTGGATATTACTCTCATCTGTAACGAGGATAATGCGGGTTTTGCAGCAGGCTGCAATCAGGGATTGGCAGCAGCTACTGGTGACAATATTTTGTTTTTAAACAATGATACAGTAGTGACGCCTCATTGGCTAACATCGATGTTGGAAGTGCTGTATTCCAGTCCTGATATTGGTATGGTGGGACCACTTACCAACTATTCGAGCGGGCATCAAATTATTCCGGTGACGTATACAGACCTGCTTGATCTGAATCAATTTGCGCATGAACATGCCGCCCGTTACCAAGGAAGTACAACAGAAGTAAGACGATTGATCGGATTTTGTATGCTTGTCAGACGGAAGGTGCTTGATGAAGTTGGGGGCTTTGACGAGTTATATGGACTTGGAAACTTTGAAGATGATGATTTATGTTTGCGGGTCGCACACGCTGGCTACCGGTTATTTATTGCCAATGCCAGCTTTATTCATCACGTCGGTCACGCAACGATGAATGACATAAAGAAAGATAATGTGCAGCATCTGATGGCCATTAATCGACATCGAGCACAGGAAAAATGGGGAGCCGATATTTTTGATTTAATTTATAAAGAAGACATTCGACTGACTTGCTGTGTGTTGGCAACATCGAAGTGTGCGGCTACAACGCTAACCTTGGACTCCATTAAAGATATTGCAGATGAGGTTGTACTTATAGATCAACAAGGTGAATGCGCAGATGTGTTAGAGTCTTATGTTGGCAAATATGTAGAAGGACATTCTGAGCGAAACAAGATCAAGCTGTGGAAGCTTGGGATCGAACAGGCAGCGGGACCCTATCTTCTGTTGATTGAAGCTGGAGAATATATATCTGATGAAGACAGAAGGCAGCTCAGAGTCTTAAAAAGATCGATAAAGCCTGAAGTTGCTGCTGTATTAATGAAGTGCGAATATAATGGCATCTTAAATGATTCCTATCAAGTACGATTATTCCATAACTCCTTTCCATTTCCCTATTTAGATGACTTAAGCCTACACGATCGTGAAGTGCTAGAAAGTGAAATTGAGGTTAAACATGTTCTAACTAAGACATATGATATGGGGATACCCACATAAATCGTACTTCCATGTGAACAACAAACCGCGCAATGTCTGTAAAGACGTTTGCGCGGTTTGTTGTTGTGATGATGTCCGTGTTAAAGCATCAGAATTGATACTAATGAATTCATATGTGTGCTCCTTATTACATGCTTACGTAGCCGCCTTTTAATTCTTCCCATTGGTCGAGCAGCTGTTTGGATGTATGATGAACGCCTTTTGGAAATAAAATGCCTAATCCGCCTGAATGCTCAAATTGAAGTGCGGGATATTGCTCTTTTAACTCCGACCATAGTTTCCATACTCCAAAACCAAACCCATGAACGGAAATATCATGGAACAAAATAATCCCGTCTGGTGCTAATTTGGGCAGCCATGATTCATAATCATGCTTTACGGCTTCGTATTGGTGAAAACCGTCTATATGAAGCAAATCAATAGAGGCATCCTGAAATTGAGCCAGAGCTTCGTCAAATGTGGTTCGCAGAAGCGTTGCATGGCGGGGATATAAAGAGGAGGTGATCGACACTACGTTATTGTACACTTCATCATCATAGCCTCCAGAATGAGGGTCGCCCACCCATGTATCAACAGCGTAACATAAAGTCGACAAGTTCCCATCCTTTATACCTTGGCACATGCTAAAAAAGGATGCCCCCCAATGTGTACCTAACTCGACTAGCAGACGAGGCTGATAAGACCGAACCAGATCGTAACTAAAATGACGATGACCTACCCAGGCAGAATGCTGCAGGACACGTGAGTCAACTTGTTCGTATTCAAAGACAGGGCAGTACTTGTTCCAGTCATTCATAATTCACCTACTTCATTCAATTTTCCAATGACCATGCAGAACTATGATCGGTCTCTGATGGTTTACTATGATTAAGTATATGAGGTGATATCACATTTAGTTCACCTAGGCATGTTCTGATACTGAACCATACTGTTATGTACGGCGTGTGGACAATGGATCAGTTCAGTTACAGGCAACACGAATCCACACAACTAGAAATAATTTTCCATACAATATGGAGGTCATTACTCACTTAAGCCTGTCCTTGTGTATTAAACAAATTTGACCTGCATGAGCATGGGATGGAGATAAAGTATTATTTGTAGGGAGGAGTCCGTACATGTCACAAGCGAACATTCCTAACATATCACCCCAGATTACTATTACCCGCGACGATGCCATAAATTTAGTCATTGCGTCTATTGCACTAGAAGAGTTAGGGCTAGGTCATATTGTTAATGCAGAAGCAGAGAAGATTCAATATACGCTTGGAACGCTGCCAGGACTGAGTCAGCCAGCTAGTATCAGCGATATTTTGCAAATTAATTCAAGCGTTAGGGAAATGCTGCAAGTTGTCATTGCCAAAGAGATGGTATTGGAAACAAAGCTGAAGAGAGTATTGGAATCTGAAGTATCAACTGGTCCAACGGGAGCGACTGGTCCAACAGGAGCGACAGGTATTGGTGCTACCGGTCCAGAGGGAGCTGCAGGTGTGACTGGAGCGACTGGGGGCGTAGGTCCAACGGGTGCAACTGGAGCGACTGGTGCTACCGGACCTAGCGGTGCAACGGGAGTGACCGGAGGGGACGGAGCGATTGGTGCTACTGGACCGATAGGTGTTACGGGCGGAACCGGAGAAACAGGAACAGCTGGTGCCGTAGGCCCAGCAGGAGCTGCTGGGCCTACAGGTGATACTGGAGCGGACGGTGCAGCAGGATCAATAGGCGCAAATGGAACGGCAGGAACCGCAGGATCCACAGGACCAGACGGACCGACAGGGTCGACGGGCTTAACAGGACCATGTCCGCCTGATTGCCCGCCAGGTCCAACGGGTCCAACAGGTCCTGATGGAGTCGGAGCTTCTGGTGCAGCGGGAGCAACTGGTAGTGCAGGAGCTGCGGGTAACACTGGGGTAACGGGATTTACAGGGGCGATTGGAGCGACGGGCATCCTCATAACGGTTAACAATGCAAACTTTGTAACCGAGGGAACACAGACGGTTGCAGATGGAGCACCACTCATTTTAGACACTAATCATACTGTAAATGGGTCTTTGATCACCCACACCCCACTTACTTCTACGATTACATTAGAACCGAATCATGCGTATTTTGTTGATTATGAGACTCAAGCCACCACTGCTGGCACCACAGCTGCGGCCACACTTCGCTTTAACGGCGTCGATATAGTTAATACGACAGCAAGTTACGAGACCTCTGTAGGAGTGCTCGTTGAATTGTCTTCCCATACGATTATCCAAACGGGAGGCACTCCAGGAACGCTAGAGATTATCAATACCTCTGGAGTAGCGACTGATTTCACAAATATATCTATTTCGGTTATTGCATTGCAATAATACTGAATATCCTCATTATTTTCAGTATCTCCTATGTCTTGGACACTAGGAGGATGATAAGGAGTGAACCTTAGATGTCACAGGCGAACATACCCAATATTACACCTACTATTATCATTTCAAGAGACGATGTTATCCCTTTACTGCTCTCTTCAATCGCGCTAGAAGAACTGGGACTTAGTCATATTTTGAATGCTGAAGGAGAGAAAATTCAGTATCTGCTTGGCACGCTGCCTGGTATAAGCGGTGTTGCCACAATCAGTGATCTGCTTAATCTGAACACCAGTATTGATGATAACCTTAAAACTGTGCTCAAACATGAAATGTTATTGGGATTGAAGCTTGATGGGATATTACAACAGGATGTGTCTAGAGGAGCAACAGGAACAGCAGGCGCAGCAGGCGCGATCGGTCCGGCAGGAGCTACGGGAGTAACAGGAGCCACAGGACCCGCAGGTCCGGCTGGAGCCGCTGGTTCGACGGGAGCGACTGGTGATACAGGGGGAGTGGGGCCTACTGGTCCGACAGGTCCGACAGCGCCTACAGGAGCAACGGGTGCAACGGGACCAACAGGAGTATCAGGTGCAACAGGTAGCACAGGTGCAACTGGGGCGACGGGTGCAACCGGAGCAACCGGAACTGTTGGCTCTGCTGGAGTTACAGGTGCAACGGGACCAACAGGAGCAACTGGCGCATCGGGGCCAACGGGCGAAACAGGGGCGACGGGAATAGACGGACCAATTGGACCTACGGGTACGTGTCCAACTGGATGCCCGACTGGAGCCACAGGTGCAACTGGTGACCCTGGCGCAGCGGGTCCTACCGGGGCAACCGGTGTGAGTGGAGCGACCGGAGCGACCGGTTTAACAGGTGAGACGGGTGCGACGGGCGAAACAGGGGCAGCGGCATTAGCGACAGCCGATTTTGCAAGCATCGTGACCGTCGGCGATGCAGGACCACAGGGATTTCTGACGTTAGATAGTAACAGACTGTTGAGTGGAACGCTGATCGCTCATACTCCTGGCTCGGATACAATTGAGCTTGCGGGTGGGCATACGTACTATATTGCGGCACAAGTAGACGTAGATGATAATGCTCTGGCAGGCGGTCTTGACGCTATTCTTGAGTTCAATGGAATATCTGTGCTTACTATTTTTATGAGTAATCCAGCTGGTGACTTTGTGACAATAAAGGGCAGTGTTATTGTTGATGCTCCTGTTGGCGGACCATCCATAGTCAGACTATTTTCGAGATCAGATAGTAATCAGAATGTAAATATAAGTATATTTGCACTCAATTAAAATCAGGACAGTCAGGCAAGGGAGTGAAAACAATGTCACAGGCAAACATCCCTAATATTACTCCGAGTATTACTGTCACATTAAATGATTCGCTCAATTTATTAATCGCATCTGTTGCATTAGAAGAACTCGGAATCAGTCATATCATCAATGCAGAAGCTGAGAAGCTTCAATATGTGCTGGGCACATTACCCGGATTAACGATTCCAGCTACAATTAGCGAACTGCTTGCAGTCAACAGCAGTGTCAAACGCACAATTATAGACGCATTAAAATTAGAAATGACCTTGGATTCTAAGCTGGAACAAATCATTAATACACCTTTAAAAGGTCCTACCGGCGCAACAGGTTCAGCCGGAGTTGATGGCGTAACGGGAAGTACGGGGGAGACTGGAGCCACAGGTGCTGCAGGTGCAGCTGGCGCAACAGGAGCAGAAGGAACCGCGGGTGCAACTGGTGCTGATGGATTAACAGGAGCAGCAGGTCCTCCAGGTAGTACTGGTGTGACCGGTATAACTGGTTTTACTGGTGCACCGGGACCTGACGGTGTAACTGGGCCAACGGGCACTACAGGAACAACTGGGGCGGAAGGAGCAGTCGGAGCGACAGGAGCGACAGGTGCTGTGGGACCGCAAGGCATTACAGGTTTGACTGGCGCAACTGGTGTTAGTGGGAATACTGGGGCAACAGGTGCAACGGGAGCAACAGGTGAATGCCCCTGTGTAACAGGGCCGACTGGTGCGACAGGCAGTAGCCTTACAGGTCCAACTGGTGCGATGGGGTCGACGGGCGCAACTGGGGCTGCCGGAGCGACAGGAGCAACGGGAGAAACAGGGCCAACTGGTGAAACAGGCATACAAATCACAACAAACAACGCCTTTTTTAGAACGGTTGATTCTGTTCTCGTCACACCTGGAAGTGCAATCCCATTTGCGGAGAACTTCACGTTAAATGGAACAGAGATTACACATACGCCTGGCTCAACAGACGTACTGCTCGCGCCCGATCAGACTTACTACATTGCATATCGTACGAAAGCTGAGCTGCCGACAGCTGGTACCATCACTACACATGTTGGACTAGAATTAAACGGAACGCTCATTCCGGGAACAGAGTCACAGATGCAATCATTGCCTGGCGCTCCGCAAGCCATCACATCATTAATATCAAATACAATCATTAATACGGCAAGTGGCGCATCAAGCATATTAACACTAGTAAACTTGGAAGCCGTAGATCGTGCGTTCGATCAAACAACGATGACTATTATCAAATTAGAGTAGGCTATGATCCAATAAACTTGAACGGATAGTGTCAAATGAATTGTACTATGGGTATCATGTCGAGAGCAGTTGTGTTCATTTGACACCAGCTTTTGCGGATTCATGTGTAAGGGAAGGTGATTCATGATGGCAAGCAGTGCTGATTTTGGTTGTTCTGGAGGATGTGGGGCTATACCTGTAAATGGGGCACCCGCTATTCTGGCAACTATTGTTCAGAATGGTTCTGCTATTAAACTGCAGGGGCTCTCCAATATTATGCTTGCACCAAGTACTACTTATTTTGCGGAATATAATGCGGAGTTCAGTACGCCAACTACAGGGAAAGTCGTATCTGCAGAGTTCCGCTTAAACAACGTACTTATTCCGGGTTCCCAAGTCCTCTCTTTTCCCACCGCCATACCACCAGGACAAAATACGCCTGTAGCAAGCGCGTCAGGTGGGGTTGTATTTAACACGCCTGCCAGTCCAAATCCAAGCGTATTGCAGCTCGTAGGGTTTCCGCCAGTTGGGGTGGTAGGTGTTAATTTTAGTGGGGTAAATATACGGATTACGGAGATCGCTTCTACAACTTGTTTACCAGTTACCGCTAATAATGCGGCGATCTATGGGTACGGCTATGTAGATGTGGGACATAATGAACCGGTACCTTTTCTGAAGGCGGAAGTCATTAATGGCTCAGGAATTGCTTTTAGCAGTGCTGCCCCTACATTTATTTCGCTAGCTCCCCACGTCACTTATTTTGCTGCTTACAACTTTATAGAGTGCCCTTGGGTAGATAACTTGCCTGTTCGAGTCATGCTGACATTAAATGATCAGCCGTTGTATCAAAGTTTATCTATTGCTCCACCGCTTGCGGATGGGGCGCAGAGATCAGGAGGGGCAGGGTCTGCAGTATTTAATACAGGCTCGGGCTCGAATCAATTAAAACTAATTAACACTAATCTCGAAGAAATCAAGTTTGTTGCAGCGAATATTAACATTATGCAGATTGGATAGAGAGAATAATGATTGTATATATTTATGCCCTGAATTTCTATTGTCGTATGTTTTTTAAACCTTAGTTTTATGCATTTGTTTGTATACTGTTTACTTTGGTTGCTATGAATATGGCGGATGATTTTCATCTTTGTCGAATTGACTATAAAGTAATGATCACTGCTGACAGAGTATTTATATAAATGGCTTTCGCTGGTGATGATCCAACGAAAGCCATTTTATTTTTCGACCATTACCAGCGAGCTTTAATTTAGAGATTTAGGGATAGAACTTAGGAACTCAGCAACAGCAGCGATGCTTTGCTTTGGAATTTTCATAATCAAGTATTAGGAGTACAACGATATCGCCATCTGTTGATAAGAAAGAAATATAAATGACGGATTATATAAATAACGTAGACGAAAATAGTTAATATCTAATATAATATAAACAAAATTAAATTTTGTTTATATTATGGAGGTGAAATAATGGGGAGATTTAATAATAAGAATGCTATTATTACGGGGGCGGCAAGTGGTATTGGCAGGGCGTTGGCAAGCCGTTGTGCTGCGGACAATATGAAAATTGTACTTGCCGATATCGAAGAGGAAGCCCTGTATAAAGCTGATAAGGAGCTAACAGAGACAGGTGCAACTGTCTTGAGTGTTGTGACAGACGTAGGGAATGAAGGTCATATCCACACCCTCGCTGAAAAAACACTGAGCTCCTTTGGGGGCGTTCAACTGTTGTTCAATAATGCTGGAGTTGGTGGAGGATCTAATATATGGAGCAGTTCCATTGCTGACTGGCAATGGGTATTAAATGTGAATTTATGGGGCTCTATTTATACTACGCGGGTATTTGTGCCGATTATGTTGGAATTGCAAGAAGATTGCCATATTGTCAACACCGCTTCTCGGGCAGGACTCGAAACTGGTCCAGGCAATAGTATTTATCGTGTAAGCAAGCATGCATTAGTCAGCTTGACGGAAACGCTCTATCACGAATTAAAGCTAACTCAATCACGAATTGGAGTGTCCTTACTTTGCCCTGGATTTGTTAACACGCGAATCTGTGATGCGGGACGTAACCGACCTTCTGAGTACAGTAAGCCTGGTGATATCACACCCCCTTCTCTACAAGAGAGTATGATTATTGAATTTATTAGAGCTGGTGTGGAGCAGGGGGTGTCTCCTGATCAAGTAGCGGCATTTACCTTTAATGCCATTGAACACAACAAGTTTTACATCCTGCCTGATTCAGAAAGTAAGGATGCCATACAACAACGGATGGAACACATTCTGAACGAGCACAACCCTACATTTATAATACCGGAAACGCAAGAGTAAAAGCCTGGGTTAACGTATTGCTAGGCGCAATAATAAGCACCTGTCACTCCATTTCAAGGAGGTGTAGGTGCTTTATTAATGTTGTAGCGATGTCAACAGCTTTCCTTTGTAGAAAGCATTTTTTGCATAACATAGGTCTGTATGACTATACGTTTCTATTTTAACTTCTCCAGGGATCAGGAACTGGTTCACAACATCAAAATAACGATCGGAATCGCAAGAATGAACATTATGACCACACTGTTCAAATATAGAAAGTGTTGCGTTAGGTCGTCTGGATACCAGAAGAGCAGCTTGATTCGAGTCCAACACAAAGCTATTTTGACCGTGAATAAGCAGTAAAAGACAAGTAGAGAAGAGCCAATCCTCCCACCCTACTTCATTGATATTCTGCTGCGAAATACCCAGACCTAATAGATCAGATCGGAATCCCAACCGAGCTCATCCTGAAATACACTTCCTACAAAGTAATGCATAGACTTAAACGCCTGCATGCTTTAGTAATTCTTTCAGTTATCCAATGTGTCAGAGCGCATAGGAAGTTTCTTTGCGAAGGATAGATTGGCGTAAATTTTAATACCAATGTCTCCGACAATGACAGCATTAACCAGCTCAGGGTGTCGAGCCGCTAACTGATAAGCATTAATTCCACCTAACGAATGTCCAACTATGGTTACGTGTTTCCCACCTAGTTCTATTTGAACCAAATTCAATATGTCGTTAGTTTATATAGCTATCTCTGGAATAATCGAAATCAGGTGTATGATCACTCCATCCATGTCCTCTTTGGTCAAGATCAATTCCACGCCTTTTCTTGATTTGAGCAGCTAATGCTAAAAATGTTTGTGCATTATTCAAATTTCCATGCAGAAAAAGCAATACTTGTTGACTATCCCGACCAAAGTCAAGATAAGAAAGTTTGAGATTGCCGGACAAAATTCATGCTCTGCGACCATATGGTTGAGGTAGAGCCTTCAACGTTAACGGTGAAAGATCCTGCCCTCATACAACTTGAAAATGGAGATTCTGATTGTCAAACAGCAGAAGACTGCATTCCTGTTCTGGTAGTGTTAACAAAAATGGGGATACAAGTATGCGAAGCTGAACCCTGGACAAGCTCCAATCTTCATAAACGAGAGGATGAAATCGGCTGGCTTAAGGGGAAATTCCGAGAAAGGATATTTCCTTTTTTTCTTGTTTTTTATAGGCGTGTGTCATGAAGTAGAAGTCATTCATTGTTCGGAATTAATGATGCACATAAAGAACAAGTTATCACAGCTAATGGGTAAGTATAACCATGACATTGAAAATAAGGGGTAACATTTAACAAGAAAGTTATACGTTCGGATATTTATTAAGTGCATTAATATTAACTGGGTTAAATTTAAAATATATAAATACTTTTATGTTTATATTGAAACGATGACAGTTAATACCCAGTATTAGCAGCGAAAATTGTCTGCTTTTACATGGACTAATTTATATTTTTTCTACTAAGGGTGGACAAGGCTGCGAAGCTGCGTTACCCTATAAACAGGTGAATAATACCAGATCAAAATATGGAGATTTACAGGGTCAATCGTACACGAGGTTAAGCAAGAGGCCTATCTATGGGCTGATTTCTGATCATGATTATGAGACTTTTTTCTTATTTGGGAATGGCAAGAGCATGAAGTTCAGGCGTTGTCGAAGGCATTTAATAACTAGCTATTTTATGTGAATTTTATGCGTTAATGGCTTATAATCGGGAGCATTTGACTCGAGAGGTTATCAGGTGATGACCACGATGTCGGGACGAAAGCAAGTACAATATCGACAAAATTATGAATTTTTTTATAGTCGAACTTCGCTGACATTTGTGTTAGGCTGTAATCGACAAGTAAGTTATTCGCCTTAATATAATTTATAGTAAACCATATTGTTAAATACCCAGATTAACGTATATAATACGTCATACGTCGTATAATTCATGAGCTTATCTAATGTCGATTCTTGGAGTCTATATTTCTTAACCATATTTTATATCATTTATGTTAAGGAGGTGAACAGACTGCTTCCAGAAGCAACGCTCAATAAGAATCATATATGATCATCTGACAATGTTGCCCCATTATGGTCAGGGACATGGATATTTTCCACACCACAGCTATTTATGAATTCCCCAAGAAACATTACACCTATCTAACTTCACATCACATTTATGTTTCTATTCTGCTACTCATTCAGACACTTTTGCCAGGCGCTTCTAAACGTCTCCCAACTTCATACAGCAACGAACTCCTACTTTTCTGCGGAGATGTTTGCAAGCTCATCCTGAAATTTTTCAATTGGTTGTTTCAAAAACGCCAGAATATTTCATTATTAGGGGAGAGTCTACGTGAACGTGAATCCTAACAGATTGTTTCCTTTGACGCAAGCACAACGCAGAATTTGGTACATGGAAATGATGCATCCGAATACGTCTGCTTCTACAGTTGCCGGAACGTTATTCATACGAGGCAAGGTAGATTTAGAAGTGTTAAAACAAGCCGTTTATTTGGTTATCAAGCAGCATGATGCTTTCCGTATTCAAATTAAGTCGGAAGACAACCAGCCTATGCAGTGGTTTAGGCCTGAAGAAGAGGTCATTCCTGAAATTGAGTATTTGGAATGGGACAATTTTGTGGAGGCTGAGGCTTGGTTAGAGCAATTTAATCTTGTTCCCACGAGCATTTTTGATGCTAAGTTATATCATGCCGTTATTTTTAACATTAACAACGAAGAACATTGGTTTAACCTCAAGATTAATCATATCATTGCAGATGGTGTCTCTTCTCACCTTATAGCTAACAAAATCATGCAAAACTATACAGCTATAGCAAGTCACACGATGCCTTCAGAAGACAAGAAAAGCACTTATTTTGACTACATATTTGCAGAGCAAGAATATGAGAAGTCGGAAAGATATATGAAAGACCGTGCATTCTGGCTGGATAAATTCCGTACGATGCCGGAAATGATGGGAATTAAACCGTATCCGCCTTTCTCGATCGGAACAGAAGCGCAGAGGTCTAGCTACATATCCGTGGCGGGAGAACAGTACGAACAACTACAACGATTCAGTGAACAGCATAATATCAGCTTGTTTACTTTATTTTTGGGTGCGTTATATGCTGTTCTCTACAAAACATCAGGAAACGAAGATATTGCAATCGGCACAGCCTATGCGAACCGAACATCAAAGCAAGATAAAGATACACTTGGTATGTTCGTAAGTACGGTAGCAACTCGATTGTCAATAGACCCCGATCAAGATTTGATCACTTTTCTACATATGGTATCTAAAGAGCAGAAGTCCATACTTCGCCACCAAAAATACCCGTATAACAAGCTAATCCTCGACCTGCGCGAACAGTACAACAATATCGACATCCAGGATTTATATCGTATCTCCATCGATTACCTGCCTATTCACTGGACAAGCTATGGCGATCTATCCGTCCGGCAGCGGAGCAGCTTCTGCGGTCATGAAGCAGATGATTTTGCCGTTCACGTTGAAGATATGCTGGATGATCACCAGCTGATGATCAGTATTGATTATCGAATTCAGCTGTTTGAAGAGCAAGAAATGATCCGAATAATGGAGCAGATGCTAACTATTGTGGAGCAGGTTTTGCACAATTCGCAGCAGACTATGCGCCAACTGTCCATGCTTAACGAGAAAGAATCCAACATCATCTTGACGCAATTTAATGAGCCAACAGCTGATTATCCAAGAGACAAGACGGTGCATCAACTGTTCGAGGAGCAGGCGGACCGCACACCAGACGAAATTGCGGTCGTATACGCTGAACAGCATTTGACTTATCGCGAATTAAATACGCGTGCGAATAGCCTAGCACGAACCTTACGTGCGCAAGGCGTAACACCGGAGCAGCTCGTCGGAATTATGGTAGACCGTTCCTTGGAGATGATCGTCGGCATACTGGCCATTCTGAAGGCTGGTGGAGCTTACGTTCCGATCGATCCTGAATATCCGGAGGAACGTATTCGGTATATGCTGGAGGATTCTGATGCCCATGTATTGGTCAGCCAGGGTCACCTGCACAGTCGTGTAACCTTTACGGGTACTTGGATTCTGGTTGACGACGAAAGCTCCTATCTTGCGGATAGCAGCAATTTGAAGCCTGTAAACGAACCCGCTCATCTGTCCTATGTCATTTATACTTCGGGAACTACAGGGAAACCCAAGGGTGTAATGATTGAGCACAGGCAGTTAGTTGCAATGGCGAACGCTTGGAAGCGTGAATATCGCTTGAACGAAGCAGGATTCAGATTGCTGCAATGGGCGAGCTTTTCATTCGATGTCTTTACAGGTGATATGGTTCGAACACTGTTGTTTGGCGGGCAGCTTGTTCTTTGCCCGAATGAAGCAAGGGCGAACCCATCTGCGCTTTGTGAGTTGATTGGGAAGCATCACATACAGATGTTTGAGTCGACACCAGCCCTTGTGATCCCGTTGATGGAGCATGTGTACGAAAACAGGATCGACATCAACAGTCTGAAGTTGCTAATTGTCGGTTCGGATCATTGTCCGACAAGTGAGTTCCGCAAGCTGAACGAGCGTTTCGGCTCGCAAATGCGCATATTAAACAGCTACGGTGTAACAGAAGCGTGCGTGGATGCTTGTTATTATGAGCAAACTTCTTCGAATGCGTTATCCATTTTACCAATTGGCAAGCCAATGCCTGCCGTTACCATGTATATTTTGGACAGCAATCAGTCCCTGCAGCCTATCGGACTTGCTGGAGAGCTTTATATTGGTGGTGCAGGAGTTGGGCGCGGTTATTTGAACCAATCGGATCTAACAGATGAGAAATTCGTAGATGATCCGTTCAGTCCAGGAGCGCTGATGTACCGCACTGGTGACTTGGCCAAATGGCTTCCTGATGGCAACATTGAATATTTGGGACGCATAGACTATCAGGTGAAAATTAGAGGTTACCGGATTGAAATTGGAGAAATTGAGACGCAGCTGCTTAAACAGGCGCATGTGCGTGAAGCGGTAGTTATTGCACGTGAGGATCATGAAGGTCCGAAGGAATTATGTGCTTATTATGTAGCAGACAACGAGTTGACTGTACATGAATTGCGTGAAGCCCTGGCTGAAGATCTTCCAGCCTATATGATTCCATCATATTTTGTGCGTATGGATCGGTTGCCGCTTACGCCAAACGGAAAAGTAGACCGTAAAGGGTTGCCAGCACCAGAAGGGGAGGCACATACCGGATCGGAATATGTTGCACCTCGTACGGAAGCTGAGCACACATTGGTAAATGTTTGGCAGACTGTGCTTGGTGCGCAGCGTGTCAGCGTGCTGGATCATTTCTTTGCGCTTGGAGGCGACTCCATCAAATCGATACAGGTCGCTTCACGTTTGCAGCAGGCAGGTTATAAGCTTGAGATTCGGGATTTATTCAAATATCCGACTATCGCACAATTAGCCCCTCAGATGCAGTTGATCGTGAGAAGAGCGGAGCAGGGTGAAGTGAGCGGATCGGTGGAGCTAACTCCTATTCTGCGCTGGTACTTTGGACAGAATGCCGCAGATATGCACCATTACAATCAATCTGTCATGCTGTATCGGGAAAATGGGTTTGACGAAGCTGCATTACGTAAGGCTCTTAACAAGTTAGTAGAGCACCATGACGCGCTGCGGATTGTGTTCCGACGCACTGCAGAAGGATCATGTACAGCCTGGAATCGCAGCGTACAAGAAGGCGAACTGTTCAAGTTGGATGTGGTCGATTATACAAGCAATGCTGGAATGGAACAGATGCTTGCGGCAAAGGCTGAAGAGATACAGAGCAGCATCGATCTCGAGACAGGGCCATTGGTACGCGGGGGATTGTTCCATTGCTTGGATGGCGATCATTTGTTGATTGTCATTCACCATGCTGTTATTGATGGTGTGTCCTGGCGTATATTGCTGGAGGATATTACTGCTGGATACGAACAGGCTTTGCAGGGCGAAGTAATTCGTCTGTCCGCAAAGACCGATTCCTTCCGCACTTGGTCCAAGCAGCTAGTACAATACGCTGACACTACAGATTTACAGCAGGAACAACAATACTGGAGGCATATTACACAGTTGGATGTCCTGCCATTACCAACAGACACGGTAGAGACGTACGCATTGCAGCTTGATAGCGAATCCGTCACCGTCACATGGAGCAGGGAACAGACGGAACAACTCCTGAAGCAAGTTCACGGCGCCTATAATACGCAGATGAATGATATCTTATTGGCAGCTCTAGGTTTGGCGATACACAGGTGGAGTGGTCATGATCGTATCCTCGTTAATCTAGAGGGACATGGTCGTGAATCTATTTTATCAGACATAGACATTACACGAACGATTGGCTGGTTTACTAGCGAATATCCAGTAGTGCTTGAACTGCTGCGAGACACGGGTCTCGGCAACTGGATCAAACAAACTAAAGAAAATCTCAGACATATTCCGAACAATGGTATTGGTTACGGCATATGCCGCTACATGATTAATGATGTAGAACCTCTTGATGAGTGGGGGGCAGCACCAGAGATCAGCTTTAACTATTTGGGTCAATTCGACCAAGATTTCCAGCAAAATGGGTTGGCTATGTCTTCTTATTCCACCGGTCGTGATATTAGTGGTGAGCAAGCTCGTCCGTACCTACTAGATATGAACGGGATGATCTCAGATGGTGTATTGAAGTTCGATATTAGCTACGGCCGCACTCAATATCACTGCGATACGATGAATCGGTTAGCCGTGTTGTTTGAGGAAAGCCTACAGGAAATTATTGCGCATTGTGCAGCCAAAGAGCGATCAGAACTAACGCCAAGCGACGTCACCTTGCAGCATATTAGCTTACACGAATTGGAACGAATCATTGAGCAGACAACGGATATTGGGGTAGTTGAAGATATCTATTCCTTAACGCCAATGCAAAAGGGCATGTGGTTCCATACAGCTTTAAATCAGCAGACGGGGGCGTATTTTGAGCTGACACGCTTTACGCTGCAAGGCGATCTTAATATCGGAGCCTTTGCTGACAGCTGGAATGCACTTACAGCCCGACATAGCGTATTACGCACAAACTTCCAAATGGGTTCCGATGGTGAACCTTTACAAGTCGTATTTCAAAATAAACGAATTGGATTTACGTTTGAAGATTTGCGCGGGATGGAACCGGAAGAACAAGCGGCATACATGGAGAAAGCAGTTGGAAGAGAAAGAACTCGTGGCTTTGATCTGGAATGTGGCGAACTGATGCGTGTGATGGTACTGCGAACCGCAGAACATACTTATCAGGTGTTCTGGAGTTCTCATCATATTTTAATGGACGGCTGGTGTTTGCCACTTGTTGCAAAAGAAGTGTTTGACACTTACGCAGCTTACGTGTGGAACAAGCAGCCTATGCTGAATACAGCTCCATCGTACAATCAGTATATCCGATGGCTGGAACAGCAGAATGAAGTGGCGGCCGCAGCATATTGGACGGCATACTTGGCTGGATACGATGAGCCGGTAGCACTGCCGCAAGCCAAAGCGTATGGTCAAAACGAGACGTATGCCGCTGGACAAGTCGTATGCCAGCTCGGGAAAGACTTGAGTGCAGCCGTTAATCGAGCCGCAACTCAGCATCAAGTAACGTTAAATACACTGCTGCAAGCAGCGTGGGGCGTTCTTTTACAAAAGTATAACCGGACTACGGATGTCGTGTTTGGTGGTGTTGTGTCAGGTCGCCCGGCTGAATTGAACGGAATAGAAGAAATGATCGGATTGTTTATTAATACGATTCCGGTTCGTGTGCGCAGTGAGGCCAATACTCCTTTTATAGACGTGATGACGCAGCTTCAAGAGCAGGCGTTGACATCTGCAAAGCATGATTACTTCCCGTTGTATGAGATTCAGGCACAAAGCGCACTGAAGCAAGATATGATCAACCACATCATGGTGTTTGAAAACTATCCGATGGAGCAAATGGAACAATTGGAAAGCTTGGACGGCAAAGGGCTTAAGCTGACGGATGTGACGGTCTCGGAGCAGACGAATTATGACCTGAACCTGATCATCGTACCAGGCGATAATATCGCTATTCGTCTTGATTATAATGAGCATACGTTTGACCGTGCTGCGATGGAGCTGTTGAAAGGGCATATCTTACATGTACTGGAGCAGATCTCAGCTAATCCATACGTAACTGTAAGCGAATTGGAGCTTGTGACAACCGATGAGAAAGCGGAAATTCTAAACGTGTTTAACGACACAGCTACCGCTTATTCTCGGGAAAAGACGATCCATCAGCTCTTTGAAGAGCGGGTTGTGCAGTCACCTAATGCAATTGCAGCGATGTTTGGAGATGAGCAGCTTACTTATTCGCAGCTGAATTCAGCAGCTAATCGGATGGCTCATCGACTTCGGACATGTGGGGTAATAACGGGATCGCTAGTAGGTATTTGCGCAGAACGATCTTTTGAGATGCTGATTGGATTGCTTGCCATTCTTAAAGCAGGCGGGGCATATGTGCCGATCGATCCGGCTTACCCGCAAGAGCGGATCACCACGATGATAGAGGATACAGCCATCAATGTGTTATTGACGCAGGAGCATCTTCAAGCCAACTTGCCAACGCAGATCGAAATTCTACTACTCAACCATGATGTAGAAACAGCAGCTGATGATACTGCCCAATCCAATTTAACGAGTGAAGTAACGGGTGATGATCTAGCCTATATCGTTTATACGTCCGGTTCAACGGGTATGCCAAAAGGCGTTTGTGTTACACATCGTGGTGTTGTACGGCTTGTCAGCTCTACAACGTATGTGGATATTAACGAGTCGGATGTGTTTTTACAAGGCTCTACGATATCGTTTGATGCGGCCACATTTGAAATATGGGGGAGCTTGCTGAACGGTGCAGCTCTTGCCATCTTGCCTGCGGGCGACTTGTCCCTCACGGACTGGACACTTGCTATGCGGACACATGGAGTAAGCATTTTATGGTTGACAGCAGGATTGTTCCAAGTGATGGTAGAGCATCAACTAGAGGGCTTGCAAGGAATTAAGCAGTTATTGGTAGGCGGCGATGTCGTATCCTCGCAGCATGCTCGTAAGGTGCTGGAGCTGTACAGCGGAATACGACTGATTAATGGTTATGGGCCTACGGAAAATACGACCTTTACATGCTGCCACGATATTACACTTGCCGATTTAGAGCGTACTTCCATTCCGATTGGACGTCCGATCGGCAGCACGAAAGTATATGTGCTTGATGAGTCAGGCAAGCTTTTGCCGACAGGGGTAATAGGCGAACTATACACGGGCGGAGATGGTTTAGCGCGCGGTTACTTAAACCGACCTGAGTTGACCGCAGAAAAATTCGTGGAAGTTCCATTCCTTCAAGGGGAAAGGTTATATCGAACAGGGGATTTGGCACGGTGGCTTCCTGACGGCACGATTGAATATATGGGTCGCAGCGACGAACAGGTTAAAATAAGAGGTTTCCGAATCGAATTAGGCGAGGTACTGACACATTTGCTAAAAGTGGAGGCCGTGCGTGAAGCAATTGCGGTGGCAGTAGAGGATACCAGTGGGCAGAAAGTGCTGTGTGCTTACTTTACAGCTGACGACAAGCTGGCTGCAGCCGAGCTGAAAGCCGTTTTATCCGAACAATTGCCTTCCTATATGGTTCCCTCACACTTTGTGCAAATTGAAGAAATGCCACTTACACCTAACGGAAAAGTAGATCGGAAGGCTTTGCCTTTGCCAGAAGAAGGACTTATCGCAAGTGAGCAAATTCAGCCACGGACGCCGTTAGAAGCCAAGCTTGCACAGCTTTGGCAGGACGTGCTTGGACTAGAACATGTTGGTATCACGGATTCGTTCTTTGACATTGGTGGGCACTCGCTGCGTGCAACTACACTTGTTAGCAAGCTGCATCAAGAGATGAATGTGATAATGCCGCTGCGGGATGTGTTCCGCTACTCTACGATTGAAGAAATGGCGCAAGTTATTAGTCAGATGGAGCATCAAGCCTACAACACGATTCCTCTGACAGAGATGCGAGACTGGTATCCAGTATCCTCGGCTCAGAAGAGACTCTTTATCTTGCATCAAATGGAAGGCGCTGAACAGAGCTACAACATGCCAGCTGTACTGACTATGGACGGAGTGTTGGATCGCGAGCGGTTCGCAGCGGCATTTCATAAACTCATTCAGCGGCATGACACGCTCCGGACAGGCTTCGAGATGATTAATGGCGAGCCTGTGCAAAGAATACATGAGCATGTTGAGATTATTGTTGATTATTGGCAGTCTGGTGAGGCGGAAGCCGAGCATATCATCCGTCAATTCATTCGTACGTTCGCTCTTGAAACGCCTCCGCTGCTGCGTGTGGGTTTGATCGAGCTGGCACACGACCGACATCTTCTTTTATTTGATATGCATCACATTATTTCAGATGGAGCTTCGATTGGTATTTTACTTGATGAGTTTGTGGCTTTGTATAGCGGAGAAGAGCTTGCTCCACTACGCATTCAATATAAAGATTACGCGGTATGGCAGCAATCTGCTTCCTTCCGGTCGCAGATGGAAGTGCAAAGAGCGTACTGGCAGGGAGCATTAAGCGGTGAACTGCCTGTCCTGCAGTTGTCTTCAGACTTTACACGCCCTACATTCCGCAGTTATGAGGGTAACACGCACGAGTTTACCATTGATGTGGAGAAGCTGGGTCAGTTAAAGCAGCTGGCAGCCGAAACAGGTACAACCTTGTACATGATGCTAATGGCACTGTATACAGCAATGCTGCACAAATATACGAGTCAAGAAGATATCATCGTGGGGATGCCAATTGCAGGAAGAACACATGGTGATGTGCAGCCACTCATTGGTATGTTTGTGAATACCCTTGCGATTCGCAATTATCCAGCGGGCGAGAAGACGTTTATGTCTTATTTAAAAGAGGTTCAGCAAACAACTCTGCAGGCATATGAACATCAGGATTACCCGTTTGAGGAATTGGTTGACAACATTCAAGTTACGCGTGATGTAAGCCGGAACCCCGTATTTGATACGGTTTTAGTGCTGCAAAATACAGAGCAGGGCGAGTGGGCAATAGAAGGACTTCGTGTGACGCCGCAGATGGCATCACATCCCGTTGCAAAATTTGATCTTACTCTGCAAGTGGAGGAAGGCGAAGCTGGGCTTACGTGCAGCATGGAGTATGCAACTGCTTTGTACAAGCAGGATACGATAGCACGAATGTCTCAGCATTTTAGTCAGTTGATAGACGGTGTTATTCTACAGCCTTCTGCTCGATTGGATCAGTTAGATATGGTGACAGCACAAGAAAGGATTCAATTGATCGAACAGTTCAACGATACGGACGCAGAGTATCCGCGAGATCATACGATCCATCGTTTGTTTGAAGAGCAAGCTGAGCGTACGCCGGATGCGATCGCCGTAGTTGCTCCAGATGCAACATTAACCTACAAAGAATTAAACGAACGAGCGAACCGCTTGGCATGGATGCTGCGTTCACAAGGTGTACAGGCAGATACATTGGTTGGAATAATGGCAGAGCGCACCTCGAGTATGCTGATTGGACTTCTTGCCATATTAAAAGCGGGAGGAGCTTACGTTCCAATTGATCCAGAGTATCCGGAAGACCGTGTTAGCTATATGCTTGAAGATTCCGGTACAACTGTACTATTGCTGCCACGTCATTTAAGGGAGCAAGTTACGTATAACGGTACTATCCTATTCTTGGATGAAGAAGAAGCATACACTGCAAACAACTTGAATCTTCCAAACATTAATAAATCATCAGATCTGGCCTATGTGATTTATACGTCGGGAACGACGGGTAAGCCGAAAGGAACCCTAATCGAGCATAAGAATGTCGTGCGGCTGTTGTTTAACAGCAGGAATCTGTTTGACTTTAGACCATCCGACACGTGGACACTGTTCCATTCCTTCTGCTTTGATTTTTCTGTCTGGGAAATGTATGGGGCTTTGTTATATGGCGGCAAGTTGGTAATTGTTCCGCAGCTTACAGCTAAAAATCCGGCAGCATTTATGGAATTACTTGCTGAACAGCAAGTAACGATCTTAAATCAAACGCCAACATATTTCTATCAATTGCTGCGTGAAGCATTGGCTGATGGCAGCCCAGAGCTGAAGATTAGACAAGTTATCTTTGGTGGTGAAGCGTTAAGTCCGCAATTGCTGCACGATTGGAGACAGAAATATCCGCATACCCAATTAATCAATATGTATGGAATTACGGAGACAACGGTTCATGTCACTTACAAAGAAATTACCGAACTTGAGATTGAACAGGCGAAAAGTAATATCGGATTCCCGATCCCTACATTGAAGATTTTCGTCCTTGACGCAAGTCGCCAATGCGTACCAATAGGTGTGGCAGGTGAAATGTATGTAGCGGGCGACGGATTGGCGCGTGGGTACTTGCATCGTCCAGAACTGACAGCTGACAGATTCGTGGATCACCCGTGGGAACCAGATGCGAAGATGTATAAGACGGGTGACTTGGCGAGATGGCTGCCTGATGGCAACATCGAGTACTTGGGACGAATCGACCATCAGGTGAAAATTCGTGGTTATCGGATCGAACTTGGTGAAGTGGAAGCGCAGCTGTCCAAGCTTGATGCTGTGCGGGAAACAATTGTCATCGCGCGTGAAGATGCTGGCGGTGACAAGCAGTTGTGTGCTTATTTTGTAGCCGATCGTCTGCTCACGGTTGGTGAATTAAGAAGTGAACTGGCAGAAGAACTACCAGCTTACATGATCCCGGCCTATTTTGTTCAGCTGGAGCGCATGCCGCTCACCTCGAACGGGAAGGTGGATCGTAAAGCGCTGCCTGCACCTGAAGACAGTATCAATACGGGATCTGATTATACAGCTCCACGGTCACCCCTTGAGGCACAGCTTGCAGATATTTGGCAAGAAGTCCTTGGCTTGGCAATCGTCGGCGTGCAAGATAACTTCTTTGAAGTTGGTGGCCATTCCTTACGTGCTACGACGTTGATTAACAAAGTTCACGAGCAATTACATGTTAATCTTCCGCTGCGAGAAGTATTCCGACTCCCTACGATTGAAGCTCAGGCAGCAGCTATTGCATCATTATACAATGAGCAGTTATCCTATTCTGCGATTCCAGTTGCGGAAGAGCAAGCTTACTACCCGGTTTCTTCTGCACAAAAACGGTTGTATATTCTACATCAGCTCGAGGGCGCGGAGCAAGGATATAACATGCCTGGCGTGATGCTGCTAGAAGGCACGCTTGATCGAGATCGATTTGAAGCCGCCTTCCGGAAGCTGATCGCGCGTCACGATATTTTGCGTACCGGCTTTGAACTGGTACACGGCGAACCAGTGCAGCGAATCTATGGCGAAGTTGAGTTTGCAATTGCCTATATGGAAGCAAATGACGATCAAGTGCAAGAACTGTCCCGGCAATTTGTGCGTACGTTTGAGTTGGAGCAGCCGCCATTACTTCGACTTGGTTTGATTGAGCTTACAACTGAGCGACATGTGCTTCTGTTCGATATGCATCACATTATTTCAGATGGAGTCTCCATGGGTATTGTGCTGCAGGAGTTCGCTCTTCTGTACAGAGATGAGGCTCTTACACCGCTCAAAATACAGTACAAGGATTATGCCGTATGGCAGCAAGCCACATCACAGCAGGATCGTATGAAAGAGCAGGAAACATATTGGCTTGAAGTATTTCATGGCAATCTGCCTATTTTGGAATTGCCGACAGACTATGCGCGGCCAACGATGCAAAAATATGACGGGCTAACGTATCCATTCCGAATCGACCAGCAGCAGAGTCAAGCTTTGCACGAAATCGCTGCAAATACAGGAACTACCTTATATATGGTGCTGCTGGCTGCCTACACGATCTTGCTCCATAAATACACGGGTCAAGAAGATATTGTGGTGGGTACTCCTATAGCAGGCAGAACACACGTTGATGTCCAGCCCCTTATTGGGATGTTCGTAAACACGTTAGCGATCCGCACAAATCCAGAAAGTCATAAAACGTTCCGGTCCTATTTAGATGAGATTAAGGATATGATGTTGGGTGCTTATGAGCACCAGAATTATCCGTTTGAACAATTGGTGGAGAACTTGGAGCTGACGAGGGATTTAAGCCGCAATCCATTGTTTGATACTATGTTTGCTTTGGACAATACAGATAGCAAGGACTATTCGTTAGGTGAGCTTCGGATGAAGCCATATCCACAGGAATATAAAGTATCCAAATTCGATCTTAGTCTGGACGTATCGACAGACGAGCAGGGCTTGGATTGCAGCATGGAGTATGCAACTGCTTTATTTGCTTCAGATACGGTCGAAAGAATGGCGAAGCACTTTGGGCATTTAATCGGAGCAATCATTGATAACCCTGAGGCGAAGCTGGACGAACTCGGCATAATGACGACAGAGGAGCAAGCAGCTGTCTTATCGCTTTATGATGCAGCCGCCGCATTCCCGTCAGGAGATACCATTCATCGCCTGTTTGAAGAACAAGCAGCGCGTACGCCAGATCAGGTAGCTGTTGTATATGAGAATGAACAGCTCACGTATCAAGAGTTAAACGAACGCACGAATCGGCTGGCGAGGTCGTTGCGTCATCAAGGTCTCAGTCCTGATCAGCTTGTTGGTATAATGGCGGATCGTTCGCTTGATATGATTGTCGGCACTTTAGCAGTGCTAAAGGCTGGCGGAGCTTACGTTCCAATCGATCCTGAATATCCGGAAGATCGTATTCGCTACATGCTGGAGGATGCGAACGCTCAGATACTCCTGACCCAGAGCCATCTACAGACCAAAGTGTCGCATGCAGGCGCTTGGATCATGATCGATCAGCCTGAATTTTATCACGAAGACAGCTCTAATTTGGAACTGGTTAATGTTGCAACGGATCTGTGTTATGTCATTTATACGTCAGGAACAACAGGGAATCCAAAAGGGGTTATGATCGAACACAGGCATCTAGTCGCTATGTCCAGTGCTTGGAAAGTGGAATATGACTTGCAGGAGCCAGGCATTCGATGGCTGCAATGGGCGAGCTACTCATTTGACGTATTTTCTGGTGATATGGCTCGTGCGCTGCTGCATGGTGGAGAATTAGTCATTTGTCCAACAGAGGCACGCGCAAATCCGGCTGATATTTGCGAGCTTATTCGTAAACATGATATTCAAATGTTCGAGTCTACGCCTGCACTAGTTATTCCACTAATGGAACATGTGTATGAGCACCAACAAGATATCAGCAGTCTGAAAATGTTGATTATAGGTTCAGATCTTTGCCCAACACAGGAATTCCAGAAGCTGCTAGATCGGTTTGGTGTACAGATGCGGATTATCAACAGCTACGGGGTTACAGAAGCGTGCGTGGATGCTTGTTATTACGAGACCCCATCGACGGCCTCGGTACGAGCACTGCCAATAGGCAAACCACTTCCTGCTGTCAGAATGTATATTCTGGATGCCAAGCAAGCTATTCTGCCACTCGGCCTCACTGGAGAATTGTACATCGGCGGAGCCAGTGTTGGTCGCGGCTATTTGAATCGACCGGAGCTTACAGCCGAGAAGTTCATCGAAGATCCATTCCGACCAGGGGAGCACATGTATCGAACCGGTGATTTGGCAAGATGGCTGCCAGACGGCAATATGGAATTAATTGGCCGAATGGATCATCAAGTTAAAATTCGTGGATACCGCATTGAAATAGGCGAGGTGGAGTCTCACCTCCTGCGAGTAGGCGATGTGCGCGAAGCTGTCGTTGTTGCCAGAGATGATGATAGCGGCCGTAAAATGCTTTGTGCCTATTACACATCTGATCGTGTGCTGACAACAGGCGAGCTCAGAGACGCATTGGGACAAGAGCTTCCAGGCTACATGATTCCGGCGCATTTTGTGCAGCTAGATCGTTTACCGTTGACGCCTAACGGCAAGATCGACCGCAAAGGTTTACCTGCACCAGAAGGCGGAGCATATTCGGGAATGGAATACACGGCGCCTCGAACGGCAGTCGAGAAGGTATTGGCCAACGTCTGGCAGACTGTATTAAATACAGAACGTGTCGGGATTATGGATCATTTCTTCGAACTTGGCGGCGATTCCATCAAGTCGATTCAAGTGTCCTCTCGATTGCATCAGGCGGGTTACAAGCTGGAAATACGCGATTTATTCAAATACCCGACAATTGCGCAATTAAGTCCGCATCTGCAATTACTTGCCAGAATAGCTGATCAAGGTGAGGTGTCTGGGGAAGCAGAGCTGACTCCGATCCAACGCTGGTACTTTGAGTTGGAACTCGCTGACCCGCATCATTACAACCAATCGATCATGCTGTATCGTGCAGATGGTTTTGATGAGACTGCGCTGCGCAAGTCACTTATGCAGCTGGTGGAGCACCATGATGCTTTACGGATGGTATTCCGCAAGACGGCGCAAGGATACGTCGCATGGAATCGATCTATCGCTGAAGGTGAACTGTATAGCTTCACTGTGGAGGATTTTACAGGTGAAGCAAACGTGGAACAAGCGATTGAAGTCCGGGCCAATGAGATTCAAGCCAGCATGGACTTACAAACAGGGCCATTAGTGAAGGCAGCATTGTTCTGCTGTGCCGAAGGTCATCATTTGTTAATCACGATCCATCATGCGGTTATTGACGGAGTCTCATGGCGTATTCTGCTTGAAGATCTTGCTGAGGGCTATGAACAAGCAAGCAAAGGTGAAGAAATTCGCTTGCCGTCCAAGACAGATTCCTATCTTGTCTGGTCACAGCAGCTTGTCTCTTATGCAGCAAGTGAGGCGTTAAACAAGGAACGTCTTCACTGGGAACATATTATTCTCGCTGCCCCTGCCTCACTTCCTAAAGATTTTGAAGCGGCTGTCAGCTTGCAGCAGGACAGTGAATCTGTGGTCGTGGAATGGAATTCAGTGGAGACAGAGCAGCTTTTGAAGCAAGTTCACCGGGCATACAATACAGACATGAACGACATTTTGCTGACAGCCTTGGGCTTGGCGCTTCGGGAATGGAGCGGACTTGAGCGAGTGTTGGTTAATCTGGAAGGTCATGGACGGGAGCCAATCGTATCGGATATCGATGTTTCTAGAACCGTTGGCTGGTTCACGAGCGAGTATCCCGTACTGCTTGAACTGGAATCGGATCGAAGCCTATCCTACCTCCTTAAAAAGGTGAAGGAAGATTTACGTCGGATTCCGAACAAAGGAATCGGTTACGGCATTTGCCGTTATTTGGCTGAATCTAATTCTGAATATGAAGCAGGCCCTAAATGGGGAGTTGCTCCTGAAGTAAGCTTTAACTACCTGGGACAATTTGACCAGGATTTACAGAACAATGGTTTCGAGCTGTCATCTTATGCTAGCGGTGATTATGCAAGTCGTAAGCAAGCTCGTCCATATTTACTTGATATAAATGGTGCTATTGCCAACGGTGTACTCTCTTTTGATTTGAGCTATAGCAAGCATGAATATCGCAAAGAGACCGTTGAACGGTTGGCCAAGTATTTGCAAATCAGTCTGCAGGATATCATCACGCATTGTTTGTCACAACAACATGCGGAGTTGACGCCTAGCGATGTTCTACTGCAAGGGCTGAGCATCGAGGACATGGAGCAGATCGTCGCCGATACAAAACATATCGGTGAGATCGAAAATATGTACATGTTGACGCCGATGCAAAAAGGCATGTGGTTCCATAGTGTCATAGACGGACAGGCAAGTGCCTATTTTGAGCAGACACGCTTTACCCTAGAAGGTGAACTGGACGTGGATGTGTTCATCAATAGTCTAGAAGTGCTAGCTAATCGACATTCTGTTTTGCGGACAAACTTCTACAGTTGGCACGGAGAACCATTACAAGTGGTGTTCCGAGATAGACATATTGAATTTACACATGAGGATATGCGCGCATATCCATTAGCCGAGCAGGTAGCTTTTATGGAAGAGATAGTAGCTCGTGATAAGCAGCGCGGCTTTAATCTGGAGCAAGATGCACTTGTACGTGTAACGCTTGTTCAAATTAGCCATACAAGAACTCATGTACTATGGAGCTCTCATCATATTTTAATGGACGGCTGGTGCCTGCCGCAGTTGACAGAAGAATTGTTTGATAGCTATACGCTCTTTATGAAGCAGCCAGATAGTCCAGCAGCCAGCGCAGAGAGCAATCTGTCACCTTACAGCCAATATATTGAATGGTTGGCACAGCAAGATGCAGAAACTGCAGCGCAATATTGGGATGACTACTTAGCAGGCTATAACCAGCAGACAGTCGTACCACGCAGCAGCACGACGGATCGCAGTGGAGCGCCTTATGTACTGGCTCATGCCGCTGCTAACTTGAGTGCCGAATTGAGCTCGCGTATGCAGCGCGTGGCAAAGCAGCATCAAGTAACATTAAACACACTGGTACAAGCGGCATGGGGCATTCTGCTGCAGAAGTACAATGGCACAGAAGACGTCGTGTTTGGAAGTGTCGTATCGGGAAGACCTGCAGAAATTGCTGGTATTGAATCGATGATTGGTTTGTTTATTAACACAATTCCAGTTCGCGTATCCTGCGAAGCAGATACTGCGTTTGCTGAGGTGATGCAGCGACTGCAAGAGCATGCGCTGGAGTCGGGTCGATACGATTATTACCCGCTGTACGAGATACAGGCCAGAAGTACACAAAAGCAGGATTTGGTCAACCATATTATGGTATTTGAGAATTATCCGGTTGATGAGCGGATGGAACAAGCTGGCGACGACAATGACAGATTGACTATTGCAGACGTCCAGGTTTCAGAGCAGACAAACTATGACTTCAATTTGATGATCGTACCGGGTGAAACACTTGTTGTACGGTTTGATTACAACAGTCAAGTTTATGAACCCGCAAGTATGGAGCGGCTGCAAAGTCATTTGCAGCATGTGCTTGAGCAAGTGACGGCTAATCCGCGTATTGCCGTAGGCGAACTGGAGTTGGCAACCGCTGATGAGAAGGCGGAGCTGATGAAGTCGTTTAACGATACGGCGGCCGATTATCCACAAGATCAGACGATTCACCGGATGTTCGAAGAGCAAACTGCTCTGACTCCGGATGCGATCGCGGTTATGTTCGGGGAAGAGGCACTAACCTATCGAGAGTTGAACGAGCAAGCTAATCGCCTGGCACGAACGCTGCGTAACATCGGAGTGGTGCCAGATCAGATCGTTGGGGTGATGGCTGATCGTTCCCTGGAAATGATGGTGGGCATTATGGCCGTGCTGAAAGCAGGCGGCGCCTACGTGCCAATCGCACCGGATTATCCAGAAGAACGCATTCGTTATATGCTGGAAGATTCAAAAGCACAAGTCCTGCTCATTCAGGGCAGCTCGGGAGAAGGCCTTGACTTTGCCGGACGTGTCGTGCAATTGGATGACATTCACATGTACGATGCAGACGGCACGAACCTTGAACTGATCAACCAACCGCAGGATGCGGCATACGTGATCTACACATCAGGTACGACAGGTCGTCCGAAAGGCGTTATGGTGGAGCATACTTCCGTCCTCAATCGCCTGCTCTGGATGCAGAAGCGGTATGAGATCGGTGCGGAAGACACGATTATGCAAAAGACGGCGATTACGTTTGACGTCTCCGTCTGGGAGTTGTTCTGGTGGGCCTTTGTGGGCTCCAAGGTATGCCTGCTGCCGGTAGGTGGCGAGAAAAATCCGGCGGTCATTCTGGAGACGATTGAACGTGAACGCATAACGACGATGCACTTCGTGCCATCTATGCTGCATGCCTTCCTCGAGCATGTGGAACAGCTGTCGCAGGCCGAGCGTGAGCGCAGCTTGCAGCCGCTGCGGCAAGTGTTTACGAGCGGCGAAGCGCTGCTCGCATCACAAGTCGAGCGCTTCCAGCGCTTCATTGCACCTGTGAACGGGGCAAGGCTGATTAACCTGTACGGACCGACGGAAGCCACCGTCGACGTCACGTACTTTGATTGTGAAGCTGGCCAGCCATATGTGAGCGTACCGATCGGCAAGCCGATCGACAATACACGGATCTATATTGTAAGCGAACAAAATCAGCTGCAGCCTATTGGTGTGGCGGGTGAGCTGTGCATCGCGGGCGTGGGACTGGCGCGCGGCTACTGGATGCGGCCGGAGTTGACGGCTGACAAATTTGTGACGCTGCCGTCTATGCCAGGTGAGCGCATGTATCGCACAGGCGACCTTGCAAGATGGCTGCCTGATGGCAACATTGAATACTTGGGTCGCATTGACCACCAAGTGAAAATACGCGGATACCGCATCGAGTTGGGCGAGATCGAGACGCAGCTGCTGCAAGTCGAGGCGGTACGCGAGACGGTAGTCGTTGCTCGGGAGGACGAGAGCGGACAGAAGTCGCTCTGTGCTTATTACGTCGCAGAGGGTGAGCTGACGGTAGGCGAGTTAAGAGCGGCGCTGGCAGAGGAATTGCCAAGTTATATGATTCCGTCGTACTTTGTACAGCTGGAGCGGATGCCGCTTGCGCCAAATGGCAAGCTGGACCGCAAATTGCTGCCTGCTCCTGAAGGTCTAATTAATATCGGCACGGTCCATATTGCGCCACGTACACCGCTAGAGGTAAGACTTGTTCAAATCTGGCAAGAAGTGCTTGGTGTTGAGCGTATCGGGGTGAAGGAAGACTTTTTCGAATTGGGTGGACATTCGTTGCGTGCTACTACGCTGGTCAGCAAAATACACAAAGCGCTTCATGTTCATTTCCCGCTGCGGGACGTATTCCGGTTCTCTACGCTGGAGGCAATGGCGAGCGCGATCGAAGGGCTGGAACAGCAGCAATTCCATGCTATCCCAACAGCGGATGTCAAACCATATTACCCGCTCTCTTCTGCGCAGAAACGAATTTATATTTTGCATCAGATGCAGGGGGCTCAACAAAGCTATAACATGCCAGGTGCCATAACGATCCGGGGACATCTCGATCGTAATCGCTTGGAGGCAGCATTCCGTGAGCTGATTGCTCGTCATGAGACATTACGTTCCGGCTTTGAAATGGTAGAGGGTGAAGCCGTGCAGCGAATTCATCCACATGTTGAATTTGCAATCGAGTATATTCAAGCAGAAGGTGAAGAGGTTGAACAGATTGCTTCACAATTCGTTCGCGATTTCGAGTTGGAGCAACCTCCATTGCTGCGTGTTGGATTGATTGAAATTGCCCTAGAACATCATCTCTTGTTATTTGACATGCATCATATTGTGTCTGATGGTGTTTCAATGGCGATATTGGTTGATGAATTTACCCGTCTTTACAGTGGGGAACAACTGCCGCCGCTCCATATTCAGTACAAAGACTATGTCCAATGGATGCACATGGAATCGCAGCATGAACGTTTGAAAGACCAGGAGGCTTATTGGCTGCAGAAGTTGGATGGTCAATTACCGTTATTGGAATTGCCTACCGACTATGCAAGACCTGATCAGCGCAGCTATGAGGGCGATAAGCTCCAATTTGTCATCGATCTCGAGCAGAGCGAGCAATTACAGCGTCTAGCTGGCAATGCAGGAGCCACGTTATACATGGTCATGCTTGCGGCTTATACAACATTGCTGCACAAGTACTCGGGACAGGATGATATGATTGTCGGCACGCCAATTGCGGGCAGAACACATTCGGATACAGAACCGCTCATCGGGATGTTTGTTAACTCATTGGCGATTCGTAATTATCCGCATGCAGATAAGAGCTTCAGCTCTTATCTGGAAGAGATTAAAGCAACCACTCTTCAGGCGTATGAGAATCAAGATTATCCATTCGAGGCGCTTGTAGAAAAGCTGAAGGTCGCGCGCAATCCAAGTCGGAATCCATTGTTTGATACGATGTTTATTTTACAGAATACAGAAAACAACAGTGTCAGTCTGGGCGATCTGTCGGTCGAGCCTTACAATCAGAACCATTCTGTCGCGAAATTTGATCTTACATTAGAAATTACCATGGAAGACGGGCTGATGAGTGGACATTTCGAATACTGCACCAAGCTGTTCTCAGCAAACATGATGGATAATTTTGCTGAAGACTTATTGAATATATTATCCCAGATCTGTGAACAGCCTGATATTCGGCTTGGGGAGATTCAATTAAGTGGAGTGACGGAGCACGAAGAAGTGCTGGAAGCCGAAATTGACTTTGCTTTCTAAACAGAAGATCGACTTCCTCGCGTGTATAAGGAATTTATATGGAACGATGAAGAACTAGTGTGATGTTGTTTATCCTAGGGTGCATGAGGTTGCTGCTTGACTGCATGTACCCTGGGATAACAAGCTCTTTCACAGTTTTGCCCGATTAGAGAGGGGAGAAGATCAGAATGGCATTTGATAAAGAAATCGTTTTTTGGCAGGCAAAACTCGATGCTGAAGATACTCCTACGACACTACCATACAATAAGCCTCCAAGCAGCGAAGCAACTTCGTTTTATTCCATTTCAAACATATTGCCAGCCCATACTTCCCAACGAATTATCCAGATGGCACGGGGCTCTAACATGGCAATTTACATGATCTTGCTGGCAGGCGTTCAAAGTCTGCTGTACAAATATACGAATGAAGAAAAGATCGTTATAGGCATGCCGATCGTACCGAAAGTGGATGACACTAGGCGTCCGATCAACCATGTGGTCATCCTTAAAGATAAAGTGGATGTCGACACTACTTTTAAATCGTTACTTTCCGCACTCAAGTCAACGCTACCTGATGCTATACGTCATCAACATATCCCTTTTCGTATGATGACAGAACAGCTGCAATTACAAGCCGTAAACGCATTGCCTGTTGTAAATACGATGGTTGCTTTGAAAGAGATACATACCATAAGCTTCACACAACATGTCGTAGCAGACTTGTTGTTCCAATTTGAGCTTGAAAACGATCAAATTCTTCTAAATGTAGTCTACAACGAGAACGTCTACTCTTCAGACTTCATTGCACAGATTATCAACCACTTACAGCACGTATTCACTGCAGTATTGTCCGATCCGGAACAGAAGCTGAGTGAAATGTGCCTACTCTCGGAGCTAGAAACCACAAAGCTGTTATTTGAATTTAATGATACGTTTAAGGAAAATACGCGCGAATATACAATTCACCAATTGTTTGAGGAACAAGCAGAGCGCACGCCAGATGGGGCTGCTGTTGTATATGGTCAGCAACAAATGACTTATCGAGAGTTAAATGAGCGGGCGAACAAGCTAGCCCGAACATTACGTGCAGCAGGTGTAGTGCACGATCAATTAGTTGGTATCATGGTCGAACGTTCGCTGGAAATGATGGTGGGTATTCTGGCCATTATGAAAGCAGGCGGAGCTTACGTGCCAATTGATCCCGAATATCCGCAAGACCGCATTCACTACATGTTGGAGGACTCAGGCGCGCAAGTACTTTTGCTGCAGGGTCATCTGTGTGATCGTGTCTCTTACAACGGTCGTATCGTGGATGTGAATAATGAAACCAACTATGATGTGGACGGTACCAATCTTGCAAATGTTGCGGACCCGACAGATTTGGCCTATGTCATATATACATCAGGAACGACTGGCAATCCAAAAGGGGTTATGATCGAGCATCAAAACATAGTCAATGCATTGCTGTGGAGGAAGCAATTTTATGCACTGGATACTGCTGATCGAGTGCTGCAATTGTTCTCGTTCTCTTTTGACGGTTTTGTGATGAGTACGTTTGTATCCTTAGTGTCAGGCTCTAGCGTACATATGCTGCGAGAAGAAGAATCAAAGGACCCACTTGCTTTGAGTACGATCATGACAGACTCGGGTATCACACATTTTATTTGTGTGCCGAACCTGTACGGTGCGCTGCTTAATATCGTGAACGCAGAATCTGCCTCAACACTACGCAAGGTGACATTAGCTGGTGAGAGCGTCAGCCCATCACTTGTGGCCCGAAGCCAGCAGTTGCTTCCACACGTAGAATTATTTAATGAATACGGTCCGACTGAAAATAGCGTGGTGACTACGTGTTCCAGAAAGCTGGAGCAAAATCAGCCTATTACAATTGGTACCCCAATTTCAAATACGCAAGTCATTATCGTGAATGCACTCGGCCAGCTGCAGCCGTTAAACGTTCCAGGGGAATTGTGCATTGCGGGTCAAGGATTGGCCAGAGGCTACTTGAACCGCCCAGAGCTTACAGCTGATAAATTTATCGAGAACCCTTTTGCTCACGTGTATGGCGACCGTATGTACCGGACTGGCGATTCAGCCCGATGGCTGCCCGATGGCACGATCGAATATTTAGGACGCATTGATCATCAAGTAAAGATTCGCGGTTTCCGTATCGAATTGGGAGAAATTGAAGCTAGTTTCCTGAAGATAGATGATGTCAAAGAAGCCGTTGTAATTGCTCGACCAGATGACAATGGACAGCAAGCGTTGTGCGCCTATTATACAGCTGATCGCAACCTGACTGTAAACGAGTTGAGAACTGAACTAGCTGTTGGACTGCCTAGCTATATGATCCCTTCTCATTTTGTGCAGTTGGAGCAGCTTCCGCTAACGCCTAATGGCAAGCTGGATCGTAAATCTCTCCCTGATCCGTTGGATAGTATCGTAACTGGCACGGAGTACGTTGCGCCACGAACAGAACTGGAAGAGCTGCTTGTTCAAATATGGCAAGAAACTCTTGGTATAGCTGTAGTAGGCGTAAACGATAACTTCTTTGAACTTGGCGGTCACTCTCTGCGTGGTGCTGATCTCGCAAGCAAGCTGCATAAAGAGTTAGGTGTTAGTGTGCCGCTGCGTGAATTGTTCAGTTCTCCAACGGTTGCGGAACTTGCTCAATTGATAGGTGGTAAGGAGCAGCAGGAGTACAATGCAATTGCTCCAATAGAAGCGAGAGATTTCTATCCAGTCTCATCATCGCAGAAGCGGCTATATATTTTGCAGCAGCTAGAAGGTGCGGAACAGAGCTATAACATGCCAGGCGTCATGCTGCTTGAAGGCGAGCTTGATCGTGATCAATTTGAAGCTGCATTTCGTAAGCTGATCGCACGCCACGAGACGCTGCGTACGGGATTCGAGCTGGTAAACGGGGAGCCTATGCAGCGCGTGTACCGCGACGTTGACTTTGAAGTGGAGTATATGAAGGTTAGTGAGGCTGAGGCTGATCAGACTGTTCGTGACTTCGTTCGTGCATTTGATCTGCAAACACCGCCACTGCTGCGAGTCGGTCTGATCGAGTTGGCAAATAATCGACATATTCTTCTTTATGATATGCATCATATTATTTCTGATGGTGTGTCGATGGGGATCGTGGTGGAGGAATTTACCCACTTGTATGCAAACGAAGTGCTTCCTGAGCTGCGCATTCAATACAAAGATTATGCCGTATGGCAGCAATCAGCAGCGCAGCAGGAACGGATGAAGCAGCAGGAAGCATTCTGGTTGCAGTCATTCAGTGGCGAGCTGCCGATACTTGAAATGCCGACGGATCATATGCGGCCATCGATACAAAGCTATGAAGGTGATACGTTTGAATTTACGATAAAAGGTGAGATTGGCACGGCGCTGCAGCGTCTTGCGACAGATAACGGGACTACACTGTATATGGTGCTGCTCGCCGCTTACACTGTATTGCTGCAGAAGTATACGGGGCAGGAAGATATTATTATAGGAACTCCGAATGCAGGCAGAACACATAGTGACATGCAGCCGCTTATCGGGATGTTTGTTAGTACGCTCGCGATCCGCAATTATCCAGCTAAAGAGAAAACTTTCTTATCCTACCTCGAAGAAGTTACACAGAATGCATTACGTGCATTTGAGCATCAGGATTATCCATTTGAAGAGCTCGTTAACAAGCTTCAAGTCCCACGTGACATGAGCCGAAATCCACTTTTTGATACAATGTTCTCCTTGCAAAATGCAGCTGCAGGCAATGATTTCGAATTGCCGGGATTACAATTGAAACCCTATCCAAGCGAGCACAACATATCGAAATTTGACTTGACTCTGGACGTTGCTGAAGGGGCCGATGGATTTGCATGCAGCGTGGAATACGCAACTGCTTTGTACAAGCGTGACACCATCGTAAGAATGACGAAGCATTTTGTAGAGCTGCTTGATTCCATCGTAAACGAGCCTGCTACCCCAATCGCTGCACTTGGCATGTTAACCGATGAAGAACAAGCACAGATCCGCTTTGTTTTTAACGATGAGTCACCAGAGATACCCCAAGGAAAAGTGGTACATCAACTATTCGAAGAGCAGGCGGCACGTACACCAGATCATATCGCTGTAGTACACGAAGATGGACAACTTACGTATCGTGAGCTTAACGAACGTGCGAACCGATTGGCTAGGACGCTGCGCGGGAATGGTGTAGAGCCTGAACAATTGGTAGGTATTCTGGCAGATCGCTCATTGGAAATGATCGTGGGTATTATCGCGATCTTGAAATCAGGCGGAGCTTATGTGCCGATTGACCCGAAATATCCAGAAGATCGTATCCGCTATATGTTGGAAGATTCCAATGCGCGTGTACTTATTACGCAGCGACATCTCCAGGAGCGTATCACGTTTGACGGAGTATTGGTGATATTGGACGACGATGCATTTTATGATCAAGACGCTTCTAATTTGGAATCCCATAATACGCCTGAGCACCTAGCCTACATTATCTATACATCAGGAACGACTGGCAAGCCCAAAGGCGTCATGATTGAGCATAAACAATTAACGGTGTTAGCGCGTGCGTGGGAACGTGAATATCATTTGCGTGATGAAAATATTCGTTGGATGCAGTGGGCCAGCTTCTCCTTTGACGTGTTCTCGGGCGACCTCATTCGTGCACTTTTGCATGGTGGGGAACTGATTCTTTGCCCAGAGCAGGCTCGTGCAAATCCAGCAGAAATTTATCATTTAATCCATAAACATGGCATTCATATGTTCGATTCAACACCATCTCTTGTCATTCCTTTGATGGAATATGTGTACGAAAATAAGTTGGATATTAGCAGTCTGAAGCTTGTTGCTGTTGGTTCAGATTACTGCCCAACAGAAGAGTTCCAGAAGCTGATTGATCGATTTGGTTCACAAATGAGAATTATCAACAGCTATGGAATAACAGAAACATGCATAGATGCTTCCTACTATGAGCCTAAGACTCAGGAAATACCACGGACACTGCCTATTGGTAAACCATTGCCAGGGGTGACGATGTATATCTTGAACGACCATCATTCGCTTCAGCCGCTCGGCATTATTGGTGAATTATATATTGGAGGTCCTTGTGTAGGACGTGGATATTGGAACCAACCTCAACTGACAGCTGAGAAATTTGTTGTGAGTCCTTTCCATGATGGAGAGCGACTCTATAAGACTGGTGATCTCGCAAGATGGATGCCGGATGGGAATGTGGAATACTTAGGACGCATCGACCATCAAGTTAAAATCCGGGGGTACCGGATCGAAATCGGCGAAGTGGAATCTAAGCTGCTCAAGCTAGACATCGTGCGAGAAGCCGTAGTTGTAGCACGTGAAGATAGAAATGGTCAAAAAGCATTGTGCGCATATTTTGTGGCTGACAAAGAATTAACGGTCAGCGAGCTCCGAAATGCCTTGGCAGAAGAGCTGCCAACTTATATGATTCCGTCCTATTTTGTGCAGCTAGAGCGTTTACCGCTTACGCCAAATGGAAAGATTGACCGCAAGTCTTTGCCTGCTCCAGAAGGCAACGCACATACAGGTACGGAATATGTTGCTCCTCGTACAGACGTGGAAGCGGCGCTCGCAATCGTATGGCAAACTGTATTAGGTACAGATCGTATCGGGGTGCTGGATCATTTCTTCGAATTGGGTGGAGACTCCATCAAGTCGATTCAAGTGTCATCCCGTCTGCATCAGGTCGGTTATAAGCTAGAAATACGGGATTTATTTAAATACCCGACAATTACGCAGCTAGCTCCTCATATTCAAGCAGTCGGTAAGGTTGCAGATCAGGGAGAGGTGTCTGGTGAGGTTCCATTAACGCCTATTCTCGGCTGGTTCTTTGAACAGCAAATGGAAGACCCGCACCACTACAATCAATCGATCATGCTGCATCGCAGGGAGGGGTTCAACGAAGCGGCACTCCGCAGCACATTACAAGCGATCGTTACGCATCACGATGCATTGCGGATCGTGTTCCATCACTCTGATCAAGGCGAGCACACCGCCTGGAATCGGAAAGTAGGCGACGGCGAACTTTATAGACTGGATGTTCGTGATTTCACAGGCGATCCGTCCTGCAATCAAGCAATCGAAGCATTAGCAAATGAAATTCAAAGCGGCATCGATTTGTATGCTGGTCCATTGGTAAGGGCCGGGTTAATGCATGCTGACGACGGAGATCATTTGTTAATCGTGATGCATCATGGCGTCGTTGACGGTGTCTCCTGGCGCATTTTGCTGGAGGATATTGCATCAGGCTATGAGCAAGCGTTAAAAGGTGAAGTACTTCGTTTTCCTTCTAAGACCGACAGCTATCGTGTGTGGGCTGAACAGCTTGCCGCACATGCAATCAGTCCAGCAATGGAACGGGAATACACATACTGGGAGCAAGTAGAGCAGTCGAAGTCTGCCTCGCTTCCTAAAGATTATGATGCCGAACTATCCTATCAACAGGACAGTGCATCAGTAATCGTAGAATGGAACGAAGAGGATACCGAGCAGTTATTAAAGCATGTCCATCGTGCTTATAACACGGACATGAATGACATTTTACTGACGGCGCTTGGTATTGCAATGCAGAAATGGTGCCTCAATAGTCAGGTGCTTGTTACATTGGAAGGCCATGGGCGGGAGTCGATATTACAAGACGTTGATATTTCCCGTACAGTTGGCTGGTTTACAAGTGAATATCCCGTGCTGATTGAAGCGGAGCCAGATAAGGGTTTGTCCTACCAGATCAAAAAGACAAAGGAGAATTTGCGAAGCATTCCTAACAAAGGCATCGGTTATGGAATTTATCGATACTTGTCAGGCAAGCGTTCGGTTGTCAATACTTCTGTGGCCAAGCCGGAAATCAGCTTTAACTATCTCGGACAGTTTGATCAAGACTTGGCAAACAATGATATGGAAGTATCTCCTCATTCAAATGGTTCGGAAATGAGTATCCGTCAAGTTCGCGGTTACACATTGGATATTAATGGTATGATTTCTGGCGGTGTACTAATGCTGGATCTTAGCTACAGCAGCAAACAATATCGCCATGACACGATCGAACAGTTGGCGAGTCTGCTGCGTCAGACCTTACGGGATATCATCACTCACTGTACAACAAAGGACCGAGTAGAATTGACACCAAGCGACGTGTTGTTGGACGGTCTCAGCGTTGAGGATTTGGATCAGATTGTAGGTCAGACGAGCTCTATTGGAGAAGTTGAGGACATCTACATGTTAACGCCGATGCAAAAAGGCATGTGGTTCCATACGGCTATGGATCGACAGGCAGGCGCTTATTTTGAGCAAACTCGGTTTAACATCCAAGGTGAGCTTGACGTGCAGTTGTTTGCTAACAGTCTTGATTCGCTGGCGAAGCAGCATGCGGTGCTGCGCACTAATTTTTATAGTGGCTGGAACGGAGAACTATTACAGATTGTTTATCGAGACAAGCATCTTGGGTTTATTCATGAAGACCTGAGCGATATGCCGGAGCAAGAACGGCAGGTGCATGTTGAGACTTTGGCACAAGCAGATAAAGAACGCGGTTTCGATCTGGAACGGGATGCGCTCATGCGTGTGCTGGTTATCCGCACAAGCGACAACAGCAGCCATGTGATCTGGAGCTCGCATCATATTCTTATGGATGGCTGGTGCTTGCCGCAGTTGACGCAAGAGTGGCTGGAAACATATGCTGCTGCCGTACAGCAGCGCGAGCTCAAGCGAACTACGGTGCCGTCATACAGTCAATATATTGAGTGGCTAGGCCGTCAAGACAATGTAGCAGCTTCCCAATACTGGTCCGAGTATTTATCGGGGTATGACCAGCAAACGATACTGCCGCAAGGAAAATCACAAGTTCGCAGCGACGGATACACCACCGAGCATATTGTGTTTGAACTGGGCAAATCATTAAGCTCAAATATGAGTCGTGTAGCGAAAAAACACCAGGTAACGTTAAATACACTGCTGCAAGCCGCTTGGGGTATCATTTTACAAAAATATAATGGTACTGATGATGTGGTCTTCGGAGGTGTCGTATCGGGTAGACCGGCTGAAGTTGCTGGTATCGAATCGATGATTGGATTGTTTATTAATACAATACCGGTCCGTGTTTCCTGTGAAGCGGAAACGGACTTCGCCGGGTTAATGGAGCGGATTCAGGAGCAGGCGTTAGAGTCAGGTCGTTACGATTATTACCCATTATATGAAATTCAAGGAAGAAGTACGCAAAAACAAGATCTGATTAATCATATTCTCGTATTTGAAAATTACCCTATGGAAGAACAAATGGAGCAGGCAGGCGACGAGCGAGGCCAACTGATGATTACAGATGTACAAGTCGCTGAACAGACCAACTATGATTTTAATCTGGTTGCGATGCCTGGTGATGATATTATGTTCCGAATCGAATTTAATGCGAATGTGTATGACCGGGACAGCATGGAAAGGCTGCGAGGCCACCTCGTACATGTGCTTGAGCAAGTGACGGCTAATCCGCGTATTGCCGTAGGCGAACTAGAGTTGGCGACCGCTGATGAGAAGGCGGAGCTGATGAAGTCGTTTAACGATACGGCGGCCGATTATCCGCAAGATCAGACGATTCACCGGATGTTCGAAGAGCAAACAGCTCTGACTCCGGATGCGATCGCGGTTATGTTCGGGGAAGAGGAACTAACCTATCGAGAGTTGAACGAGCAAGCTAATCGCCTGGCACGAACGCTGCGTAACATCGGCGTGGTGCCAGACCAGATCGTTGGGGTGATGGCTGATCGTTCCCTGGAAATGATGGTGGGCATAATGGCCGTGCTGAAAGCAGGCGGCGCCTACGTGCCAATCGCACCGGATTATCCAGAAGAACGCATTCGTTATATGCTGGAAGATTCAAAAGCACAGGTGCTGCTCATTCAGGGCAGCTCGGGAGAAGGCCTTGACTTTGCCGGACGTGTCGTGCAATTGGATGACATTCACATGTACGATGCAGACGGCACGAACCTTGAATTGATCAATCAACCGCAGGATGCGGCATACGTGATCTACACATCAGGTACGACAGGTCGTCCGAAAGGCGTTATGGTGGAGCATACTTCCGTCCTCAATCGCCTGCTCTGGATGCAGAAGCGTTATGAGATCGGTGCGGAAGACACGATTATGCAAAAGACGGCGATTACGTTTGACGTCTCCGTCTGGGAGTTGTTCTGGTGGGCCTTTGTGGGCTCCAAAGTGTGCCTGCTGCCGGTAGGCGGCGAGAAAAATCCGGCGGTCATTCTGGAGACGATTGAACGTGAACGCATAACGACGATGCACTTCGTGCCATCTATGCTGCATGCCTTCCTTGAGCATGTGGAACAGCTGTCGCAGGCCGAGCGTGAGCGCAGCTTGCAGCCGCTGCGGCAAGTGTTTACGAGCGGCGAAGCGCTGCTCGCATCACAAGTCGAGCGCTTCCAGCGCTTCATTGCACCCGTGAATGGGGCAAGGCTGATCAACCTGTACGGACCGACGGAAGCCACCGTCGACGTCACGTACTTTGATTGCGAAGCTGGCCAGCCATATGTGAGCGTGCCGATCGGCAAGCCGATCGACAATACACGGATCTATATTGTAAGCGAACAAAATCAGCTGCAGCCTATTGGTGTGGCGGGTGAGCTGTGCATCGCGGGCGTGGGACTGGCGCGCGGCTACTGGATGCGGCCGGAGTTGACGGCTGACAAATTTGTGACGCTGCCGTCTATGCCAGGTGAGCGCATGTATCGCACAGGCGACCTTGCACGATGGCTGCCTGACGGCAACATTGAATACTTGGGTCGCATTGACCACCAAGTGAAAATACGCGGATACCGCATCGAGTTGGGCGAGATCGAGACACAGCTGCTGCAAGTCGAGGCGGTACGCGAGACGGTAGTCGTTGCTCGGGAGGACGAGAGCGGACAGAAGTCGCTCTGTGCTTATTACGTCGCAGAGGGTGAGCTGACGGTAGGCGAGTTAAGAGCGGCGCTGGCAGAGGAATTGCCAAGTTATATGATTCCGTCGTACTTTGTACAGCTGGAACAGATGCCGCTTGCACCTAATGGCAAGCTGGATCGCAAATTGCTGCCTGCTCCTGAAGGAAGCTTGCATACAGGCGCGGAGTATGTTGCGCCGCGAGTTGATATGGAGAAGACGCTTGCGACTGTATGGCAAGCTGTATTGGGCATCGAGCGAGTTGGTGTGTTGGATCATTTCTTTGAACTAGGTGGCGACTCCATCAAGTCCATTCAAGTGGCATCTCGACTGCAGCAAGCGGGCTATAAGCTGGAAATTCGGGACTTGTTCAAATACCCGACAATTGCGCAGCTGCAAGCACATTTGCAGCCAATCAGCAGATTGGCAGATCAAGGCGAAGTAACAGGTTTAGTTCCATTAACCCCAATTCAACATTGGTTTTTTGAGCAAAATTTTGCTGAATCACATCATTTCAACCAGTCAATCATGTTGTTCCGCAAAGAAGGTTTTAATGTTACAGCGCTTCGTGCAGCACTGAATAAGCTGGTGGAGCATCATGACGCTTTGAGAATCGTCATACGAAAGACAGCTCAAGATGGATATGCATCTTGGAACCGTGCAATTGCAGACGGCAACCTGTTCGGTCTGGAAGAGGCTGACGTTACACAGCTGGCCGATCCTGGTGCAGCCATTGAAGCAAAGGCTAATGAGATTCAAAGCGGAATGAATCTGGAAGCTGGTCCGCTTGTGAAAGCAGGTTTGTTCCACGGTACGGATGGAGATCATTTATTGCTAGTCGTCCACCATATGGTCATAGACGGCGTGTCGTGGCGGATCTTGTTGGAGGATATCGCATCTGGTTATGAACAAGCTCAAAAGGGTGAAAGCATACGTTTTCCAGTAAAAACAGATAGCTTCCAGATCTGGGCGGAGCAGCTCGCTGCATATGCGAATAGCCCATCCTCAGAAAAAGAACGCGCATACTGGGAGAGTATCGTAAAAACAGAAGTATCTTCGTTATCTAAAGACTTCGAGGTCGAACGGACATTCCAAAGGGACACCGAATCCGTTGTTGTGGAATGGAACAAAGAAGATACAGAGCAATTACTGAAGCAGGTACATCGTGCTTATAACACGGACATGAACGATATTCTGCTGACAGCACTTGGGATGGCCGTTCAGCAATGGCGTGGACTTGAGCGTGTGCTTGTAGCTCTTGAAGGTCATGGTCGTGAGTCCATTCTGGAAGATGTGGATATTACACGTACGGTAGGTTGGTTTACTAGCGAGTATCCGCTCCTTTTAGAGACTGAACCGGGGAAAATGCTGGCCTATCAGCTAAAAAAGGTAAAAGAGGATTTGCGCCGGATTCCAAACAAAGGAATTGGGTACGGCATTTGCCGTTACTTATCTGCCGGTGATGAACAACTATGGGCGGCAGCTCAGACGCCTGACATTCGATTTAACTACCTTGGACAATTCGATCAGGATCTGCAGAGCAACGAGTTGATTGTATCGCCGTATTCCAGCGGTTCGGATATTAGCGATGAACAAGCACGTAAGTATGCATTGGACATTAACGGCATCATTACAAACGGCGTCTTATCGCTTGATCTCAGCTACAGCGGCAAAGAATTCCGCAAGGACACGATGATTGAGCTGGCAGCTTGCTTAAAATCATGCTTGCAGGACATTATTAACCATTGCACAGCGCAAGCACGTCCAGAATTAACACCAAGCGATGTGCTCCTGCAAGGGCTGAGCGTTGATGCTTTAGAGCAGCTGACGGAGCGTATGCAGCATACTGGTCATATTGAAAATATATATACACTGACTCCAATGCAGAAGGGCATGTGGTTCCACAGTGCCATGAACAGTCAAACAGGAGCGTATCATGAACAGACTCGGTTCACGCTCGAAGGTGAGCTGGATGTAGATTTGTTCGCCAGAAGCTTGCAAACATTGGCGCAAAGTCATGCTGTGCTGCGTACGAATTTTACTAGTGGACCGCTTGGTGAACCTGTACAAATCGTGTTTAAGGAAAAAACGCTTGGCTTCACTTTTGAAGACATACAAGACCTTGGTGAAGAAGAACAAAAGGCATACATCCAAGCGATGGCAGACCAAGATCAGGCGCGAGGATTTGATCTGGAGCGTGATGCACTATTACGTGTATCCGTTATACAAATGAATGAAGTAAGTTATCAAGTGCTATGGAGCTCACACCACATATTGATGGATGGTTGGTGCTTGCCGCAGCTTACACAAGAGCTGTTTGACACGTATGCCGCATTCGTGCAGCAGCAACAGCCAGCTCAGTCAACAGTTCCTGCGTACAGTCACTATATCGAATGGCTGGAAAGGCAGGACAAAGAAGCGGCTTCTGCGTATTGGTCCACCTATCTGGGAGATTACGATCAGCAGACAGCCCTTCCGCAAGAAACTACATCGATTAGAAGCGAGGCCTACGTCGCAGAACAACTGAGCCGTGAATTGGACGCATCACTTAGCAAAGCGATCAGTCGGGCAGCCAAGCAGCATCAGGTGACGCTGAACACCTTGCTGCAAGCCGCATGGGGTGTCATTTTACAAAAATACAATGGCACTAACGATGTGGTCTTCGGCAGTGTCGTATCCGGTAGACCTGCGGAAATAACAGGTATCGAGTCGATGATCGGATTGTTTATCAATACGATACCAGTTCGTGTGAGATCCAATGCAGACGACAGTTTTGCCGAACTAATGGGACAATTGCAGGAACAAGCTCTCGAATCCGGTAAATTTGATTATTATCCATTGTATGAGATTCAAGCACGTACGGTACAAAAGCAAGATCTAGTTAGACAAATTATGGTGTTCGAAAATTATCCGATGGATGAGCAATTGGAGCAGGCAGGCGGCGACGAGCGTGGCGTGCTGGCCATTACAAACGTTGAGGTGGAAGAGCAGACCAATTATGACTTCAACGTGATCGTCATTCCAGGCGAGGAGCTTTCTTTCCGGTTTGATTACAATGCCAATGTGTTCAGACATGCGGACATGGAACGGCTGATGGGTCACTTGCTGCACATTCTGGAGCAGATTGCGGCTAATCCACACATTTTAATTAGTGATCTGGAATTAACGACCGCACCAGAAAAGGTAGAGATTATTGACACCTTTAACGCTACAGTAACAAATTATCCACGTCATACTGCGCTGCATCGATTGTTCGAGGAACAAGTTCAACGAGTACCAAATGCGATTGCTGTTTCGTTTGATAACCGTGTTTGGACTTATCATGAATTAAACGAACGGGCCAATCGCCTTGCGCGGACGCTGAAGTCGCAAGGGGTAACAACCGACCATTTGGTAGGCCTAATGGCAGAGCGTTCCCTTAATATGATTGTCGGTATATTGGCTATCTTAAAGGCCGGCGGTGCTTACGTGCCTATCGACCCAGAATATCCGGAGGAACGCATTCGCTATATGATCGAAGACTCCGGTGCTCAGCTTATGCTGACGCAGCAGCATCTTGTAGATAGAGTCCCTGGCATAAGCAGGATCATTGTGCTTGATGACGAACTAGCGTATGACGCTAATGGAACGAATCTGGAAGGAAGCAGTGATGCGACAGATCTGGCATACGTCATCTACACGTCAGGCACGACGGGCAAGCCTAAAGGAAATTTAACGACTCACCGCAACATCGTACGGGTAGTAAAAGGTGCAGCATATATGAGCATTTCTGAGCAAGATCATGTCTTGCAGTTATCCAGCTATGCTTTTGACGGTTCAACGTTTGACATATTTGGTGCGCTGCTGAACGGAGCGAAGCTCGTTTTGATCCCGCAAGAGATACTGCTGGAAGTTCGAATGCTGGCCGATTTGATAGAGCGTGAACGGATCTCGGTTATGTTTATCACAACTGCGTTCTTTAACGTATTGGTTGATGTCAATACTGCGTGCTTGCACCACCTGCGTGCTATTTTGTTCGGTGGGGAGCGTGTATCTGTTAGTCACGTTCGCAAAGCGCTCCGTCATCTTGGACCGGGAACGATTAAGCACGTGTATGGCCCAACGGAGAGTACGGTCTTTGCGACCTGTTATGACGTCTATGAAATGGAAGATCAAGCGGTTACGGTTCCGATTGGAGGCCCTATCAGCAATACCGCCATTTACATCGTAGATAGCAAGAACAAGCTGCTGCCAGTCGGAGTAGCTGGGGAATTGTGTGTGGCGGGCGATGGCTTGGCCCGTGGGTATTTGAACCGAGCTGATTTGACGGCAGAGAAGTTCGTCGAGAATCCGTTTGCAGCGGGTGAAAGAATGTATCGAACAGGGGACCTGGCGAAATGGCTTCCAGACGGTTCAATCGAATACGTAGGACGTATCGATCAACAAGTGAAAATCCGCGGTTATCGGATTGAATTGGGTGAGATAGAAGCCCAATTGCTTGATGTGCCGGCTGTACATGAAGGAATTGTTGTCGCAAGAGAGACCGACACTGGTGAAAAGCAGCTTTGTGCTTATTTCGTGGCAGAGCAGCCAATTTCTGCAAGTGAACTGAAGGCTATTCTTGGACAAGAACTGCCTGCCTATATGCTGCCATCACATTTCATCCAATTGGATCGCCTACCGCTGACACCTAACGGCAAGGTAGATCGCAAATCGCTGCCAGCACCGGAAGAGCATATGCACGCTGGGACAGAACATGTTGAACCGCGTACGCCGCAAGAGGCACAGCTTGCTCGTATCTGGAAAGAGGTGCTCGGGTTAACGACCGTTAGTATGACAGACCATTTCTTTGAGCTTGGCGGACACTCTTTACGCGCAACTATTTTAGTCAACAGGCTGCATCAAGAGCTTCAGCTTGAGATGCCACTACGCGAAGTGTTCCAGTACCCAACGCTCGAAGCGATGGCTGAGCGTTTGACTATAGCAGGACAGCACACATATGTGAGCATACCGGTTGCACAGACCAGTGCATACTATCCTGTTTCATCCGCACAGAAACGGCTCTATATTTTACATCAGTTGGACGGAGCTGAACTGAGCTATAACATGCCTAACATTATGCTGCTAGAGGGAGCACTGGATCGTAGCCGCTTTGAAGCTGCTTTCCATGGACTAATCTTACGGCACGAAACGCTGCGGACTGGCTTTGAATTGGTAAATGGCGAGCCAGTACAGCGAATAGCTGAAGAAGTGGAATTCGCAGTCGAGTATATGGAGGCTAGCGAAGAGGAAGCCGCTGAGCTTACACGCTCATTTATAAGCTCGTTTCAGCTGGAGCAACCACCGCTGCTGCGGATCGGACTCATTAAGTTGTCAGAGCATCGTTATCTGTTGATGTTTGACATGCACCATATTATATCCGATGGAACTTCGATGGGAATTCTAGTGAATGAATTTGTTCGCTTGTATGGCGATGAGGATCTGCCGTCACTGCAAATCCAATATAAAGATTACGCTGTGTGGCAGCAATCGACCGTGCAGCAAGCGCAAATGAAACAGCAGGAAGCTTACTGGCTGCATACACTTGCAGGGGAAATTCCAGTACTCGAACTGCCAACCGATCACATTCGTCCAGCGACACAAAGCTTCCGCGGAGATCTGCAGCAGTTCGTACTTTCCCCAGAGAAGAGCGAAGGCTTGCGGCAGTTGGCCACGAACTGTGGGGCGACCATGTATATGGTATTGTTGGCGGCATATACCGCTTTGCTGCATAAATACTCAGCACAAGAGGATATCATCGTCGGCACACCGATTGCAGGGCGAAATCATGCAGATCTTCAGCCGCTGATGGGTATGTTTGTGAATACACTAGCCATTCGCAGTTACCCAGCCGGCCATAAATCATTTATATCCTATTTGGATGAAGTGAAAGAATCGACATTAGGCGCCTTTGAAAACCAGAACTATCCCTTCGAGGAACTGGTAGATAAAGTCCAGGTTGTACGAGACATGAGTCGTAATCCTGTGTTCGACACGATGTTTATTTTGCAAAACGCAGAGCTAGGCGATATGAACATCCATGGACTGAAGCTGCAGGCGGTTCAAAATGAACATACGATCTCGAAATTTGACCTAACATTCCAGGCTGAAGAAGCAGATGCGGAAATCATATGCAGCATTGAGTATTCAACGGAACTATTTGAGCGTGAGACGATTGAACGGATGATAGGGCACTTTAAGACCTTCATTGACGCTGTGCTGGATAACCCGCAAGCACACATCTCGTCGCTGGCGATAGTAACCGATGCAGAGAAGCAGCAATTGCAAGCAGCATTTAATAACACCGCAATGGCGTATCCGCGCGACAAGACGGTGCACGAGTTGTTCGCAGGACAAGTGGAGCGCACACCTGACGCGCCGGCCGTTGCTTTTGGCAGCGAGCAGTTAACTTATCAGCAGCTGGAGCGGAAGGCGAACCAGCTTGCGCAAACGCTGCAAAAGCGTGGAGTAGCGGCCGAGCAGCCCGTTGGCATTATGGTGGAACGTTCGCTGGAGATGGTGGTTGCCGTATTGGCAGTGCTAAAAGCAGGAGGTACCTTCGTCCCGATTGATCCAGAGTATCCAGAAACGCGTATCCGCTACATGCTGGCAGACAGTGGGGCGAAGCTGGTGCTGACGCAAGCGTCACTGTTCGAACTCGTTCCAGATGAAGTCGATAAGCTGGATGTACACGCTGCGGGGAGCTACACGGGAACAGGTGCAGCAGTGCGTAATGTCAACGAAGCTGCTCATTTGCTCTATATTATTTACACATCAGGAACGACCGGCAACCCAAAAGGGGTTATGCTGGAGCATCGCAATATGGTCAATCTGCTCTACTATCAGCAGCACGGAACGACCATTCCAATGCCTTCCCGCATTTTGCAATATGCTTCTAACAGCTTTGACGTGAGCTACCAAGAAATATTCTCTGCCCTACTGTTCGGCGGCTGCCTGTACATGGTAGATAACGAAGTACGCAAAGAGCCGCTGCGGTTGTTCCGAGAAATCGAGCAGAACCACATCAACGTGCTGTATCTGCCGGTGGCGTTCTTGAAGTTTATTTTTGCAGAAGCAGAATGGGCAGAGGCTTTCCCTGACTGCGTCGAGCACATCATTACTGCCGGTGAACAATTAGTCGTCACGCCGCAGGTACAAGCGTGCTTGCAGAAGCAGGGCATCAGCCTGCACAACCATTATGGCCCGTCGGAGACACACGTCGTGACCACCCATACAATGCAGCCTGAAGACATCGCGGTGGGTCTGCCGCCAATAGGCAAACCTGTGGCGAACACACATATTTACATCGTAAATGACAGCTTCGAGCAGCAGCCAATCGGGGTCGCAGGAGAGCTGTATGTATCAGGTGATTGCGTAGGTCGCGGCTATTGGGGACGCCCAGATTTGACGGACGAGAAGTTCCTTGCTAATCCGTTTGCGCCAAGCGAACGGCTGTACAAAACGGGGGATGTGGCCCGCTGGCTGGCTGACGGCAGCATTGAATATATCGGCCGCAGCGACCATCAGGTGAAGATTCGCGGCTTCCGTATCGAGCTTGGCGAAGTGGAATCCCAGCTGTTAAGCGTGGCGTCGGTGCAAGAGGCAACAGTCCTTGCACTGGAAGACGAAGCGGGACAGAAGCAGCTATGCGCGTATTTCACGGCTGAGGGTACGTTAACGGCAGGAGAGCTGCGGGCAGCGCTGTCGCAGGAACTGCCAGGATATATGATCCCGTCGTATTTTGTACAGTTGGATCGACTGCCTTTGACACCTAACGGTAAGATTGATCGCCGTGCACTGCCAGCACCGGAAGGCGGCGTGCAGACCGGAGCGGAATTCGTGGCGCCGCGTACAACGACGGAGTTACAGCTTGCACGCATTTGGCAGGATGTGTTGGGCTTGAACCGCGTAGGTGTGAAAGACAACTTCTTTGAGCTAGGCGGTCATTCACTGCGAGCGACCACTTTGGTGAGCCGACTCTACAAAGAGATGAACGTTAACTTCCCACTGCGCGGGGTGTTCCAGCATCCGACAATTGAGGAGATGGCACAAGCTATAACAGGCATGGAGCAGCAGCAATATGCGGCTATTCCGTTGGCGCAAGAGCAAGCCTATTATCCGTTATCGTCAGCACAGAAACGATTGTATATTTTGAGCCAGCTCGAAGGAGCGGAGTTAAGCTACAACATGCCAGGCGTGCTGCTGCTTGAAGGTCCGCTGAACCGCGATCGCTTCCAAACAGCATTCCTGAAATTAATTGCGCGGCATGAGACGCTTCGGACGGGCTTCGAAATGGTCAACGGTGAGCCCATGCAGCGAGTACATCGAAATACGGAGTTTGCAATTGAGTACAAGCAGGCTGCAGAACAAAACGCTACCGAGACAGTACTTGGCTTCATTCGGGAATTTGAGCTGAATAAGCCTCCACTTTTACGTGTTGGCTTGATCGAGCTGACAACGGAACGCCATATTCTCATGTTTGACATGCACCATATTATTTCCGATGGGGCATCCATGAGTAACTTGGTGGATGAGTTTACGGGCTTGTATGCGAATGAAGAACGGACGCCGCTGCGTGTGCAGTACAAAGATTATGCTGTTTGGCAGCAGTCAGACATGCATCGCAATGAACAACAGCAGCAGGAAAGCTACTGGCTGCAAATGTTAGAAGGCGACTTGCCAGTTGTAGAGCTCCCAACGGATTATGACAGACCTTCGGCCCGCAGCTTCGAGGGTGATCAAGTCGAGTTCGAGATTGATCCGGTTATCACACAGCGGTTGAATCAACTGGCAGCTAATCATGGAAGCACATTGTACATGGTGTTGTTGTCTGCTTACTCGATCTTGCTGTCCAAATACAGCGGCCATGAAGATATTATTGTGGGTACACCGGTTGCTGGTCGTAACCATGCTGATTTGGAGCCTTTAATCGGGATGTTTATCAACACACTTGCCATTCGTAATTATCCAAACCGGGACAAAACATTCCAAACTTTCCTCGCGGAAGTCAAGGAAACGACATTGGGCGCGTTTGAGCACCAAGACTACCCGTTCGAAGAGCTTGTTGAACGACTGAACTTGCAGTGGGAGCCTAATCGCAATCCGATTTTCGATACTATGTTTGTCTTACAGAATACCGAGGAGCGCGGGGGTTACATTGATCAATTAACGATTTCACCATATCCGATTGATAATGGAGTAGAGGCGAAATTTGATTTGACGTTGTCCGTGTCCGAAGAAAATGATGTCATCAAAGGCAGCTTCTTGTATGCGAGCAAGTTATTTAAAGCGGCTGGCATTCACCGCATGATGCGTGATTATGTTGCTGTACTGAGCCAAATATGCGAAAATCCACAAGTTCAGATCAAAGATTTGAACTGTGGAGAGCAGAGTGCAGGCAAAACAAGCTCGGTTGAAACGATACAATTTGCGTTTTAACCTGCCTTAGATTTATTGAACTACTCATTTAACGGGGGTGTCTGTTCTCACCAGAGGCACACACTCCCGCTTTATTCCATACATCAGATAGGATAGGAGAGGTTCATAAATGAAGTCGGTGTTCGATAAGGAAGAAGCTTATTGGAAAGAGAAGTTTAATTCAGAGGACAGCATGAGCATTCTACCGTATAGCAGCACAACAAGCCAACCGGCAAACGCAGAACAGAAACCAGACTTGTCTGTCATTACTCATGCGCTTCCGTCCGAGCTGTCGGATCGAATCTTTTCACTTGCCAATGGTTCCGATATGGCTGTATACATGATCCTGCTTGCGGGCGTAACCTGTATTTTTCATAAATATACCAGTCGCGATCACGTTCTTCTTGGAATGCCTGTTGTAGGGTCATCCCTTGATGAGAAATCAACTCCCGACGATATTCTTATTATTAAGACGCATATCAGCAGCGACAGTAATTTTCGCTCCTTATTAGGACAAATCAAAAACGCGATCGGGGAAGCGCTGGAACATCAACATATACCATTTCGTAAAATGGTTCAGCATCTGAGCATGCAGTATGACACCAGAGGCTTGCCACTCATAAATACAGTAGTATCATATTCTGATGTACATACCGATTCAGTTGAACAAAGTGCAGCTGTACAAGTACTATTCCGCTTCCATCGTGATCACAACCGTCTCCATCTGAACATCAGCTATGACAACTCCCATTATGATGCCGACTATTTAAATACATTAACCGATCATTTATGCCGCCTCCTCAGCACTGTACTCTTCCAAACCGAACTTGAAATTGGCAAAGTTGAACTTCTATCCGAGTCAGAGCAGCATCAGCTTCTTCATCTATTTAATGATGTCTGGACAGATTATCCGCGTCAAGCCACTCTGCATGGTTTGTTCGAAGAGCATGCGGAACAGCAGCCAGACGCAATTGCGGTCTCCTTCGAGAAGGAAAGATTGACCTACCGAGAGCTGAATGAACGTTCCAATCAACTGGCCAGAACGCTGCGTGCTAATGGAGTGCGGTCAGACAAGCTGGTTGGTTTGATAGCCGAGCGTTCCCTTGATATGATCGTGGGCATGTTGGCCGTTCTCAAAGCTGGAGGGGCTTATGTCGCCATTGACCCGGAGTATCCAGAAGAGCGGATTCGACACATGCTCGAAGATTCAGGCTCACATGTAAAGCTGGTACAGCGTCATTTGCAAAATCGCGTACCGGATATGACGTCCAAAGGTTGCCTTCTTCTGCTGGATGATGAGCAATCGTATAATGCCGACGGCTCAAATCTAGAATCACTCAACGAAGCTGAAAGCTTGGCTTGCGTCATTTACACGTCGGGTACGACAGGGAAGCCCAAAGGGAATCTTACGTCTCATCGTAACCTCGTACGGATCGTACGAAATACGAACTATATTGAAATTACGGGACAGGATAAGGTGCTTCAATTGTCCAGCTACTCGTTTGATGGGTCGGCTTTTGACATATTTGGCGCTTTGACGAATGGTGCTCATTTGGTGCTGGTACCGCAGGAGACACTGCTTGACGCAACAAAGCTAGCAGCGCTCATTGCTGGCGAACGTATCTCAGTTATGCTTATAACAACGGCATATTTTAACGTGCTTGTGGACGTTAATACGGCTTGTTTGAATGAGGTGCGTGTCATTTTATTTGGTGGTGAACGTGTATCTGTCGCACATGTGCGCAAAGCTCTTCAGCAAATCGGACCAGGCAAGTTGAAGCATGCCTACGGCCCTTCGGAAAGTACCGTGTATGCCACTTGGTACGATGTGAATGAAGTTGCTGAAGATGCGGTCACCGTTCCGATAGGGCGTCCCCTTAGCAATACAAAGCTTTATATCCTTAATGACCAGAACGGCTTGCAGCCTATTGGTGTTGCTGGCGAATTATGCGTTGGTGGAGAAGGGCTTGTCCGTGGATACTTGAATCGCCCGGATCTGACGAAAGAGAAATTTGTTCATAATCCGTTTATTCCCGGAGAACGGATGTACCGGACGGGAGACTTGGCAAGATGGCTGCCTGATGGCAATGTAGAATACGTAGGCAGAATAGACGACCAAGTGAAAATTCGCGGTTATCGAATTGAGGTCGGTGAGGTAGAAGCCCAACTGCTGAAAGTGGAATCTATACTTAAGGCAACAGTTGTTGTCCGCGGCAGCGACAGCAGTGAGAAGCAGCTGTGCGCATACTACGTGGCTGATCGTCCACTCCCAGCCAGCGAATTAAAAAGTTTACTCGCGCAAGATCTGCCGAGCTATATGATTCCTGCGTATTTGATCCCGCTTGAACGGATGCCGCTTACAACTAATGGGAAAGTGGATCGTAAAGCACTGCCATCACCTGAAGATTATGTGCAGGCGGAGACAGAATACGTTGCTCCACGTACTCCCCATGAAGTACAGCTTGCCCGCATTTGGCAAGACGTGCTCGGCTTGACGAAAGTAGGCGTTAAGGACAACTTCTTCGAACTGGGCGGGCATTCGCTGCGGGCGACTACGTTGGTAAGCAAGCTGCACAAAGAAGAGAATATTAGCTTGTCACTGCGTGACGTGTTCCGTTACCCTACCTTGGAGGCACTAGCAGCGTTCATCGTTGACGCAGAACAGGAGGCACATGTCTCAATCCCTGTAATAGAAGAAAGAGATTATTATCCACTTTCGTCTGTGCAGAAGCGGCTCTATATTTTACATCAATTGGAAGGTGCTGAGCAGAGCTACAATATGCCTGGCGCGATGCTGATTGAAGGGGCGCTCGACAGGGAGCGGTTAGATGATGCATTCCGTACGCTGATTGATCGTCACGAGACGCTGCGTACTGGTTTTGAGATGGTAAATGGGGAGCCTATTCAGCGGGTATACACAGCGGTACCGTTTGCGATAGAGGTGATGCAGGTCCATGGTGCAGATCCTGCAGGCAGTATGCAGAGCTTTATACGAAGCTTTGATCTGGCGAAACCACCGCTATTGCGAGTAGGACTAGTTGAGCTGGCACCAGAGCGTCATATTCTCTTGTTTGATATGCACCATATCGTTTCAGACGGAACCTCGATAGGAATTATGATCGCGGAGTTTGTTGGTCTTTACACTGGGGATGTGCTTAATCCCCTTCAAATCCAGTACAAGGATTATGCAGCATGGCAGCAGTCCCCTGCACAACAGGAGCGGTTGCAGCATCAGGAGACCTATTGGATGCAGGCATTACACGGCACATTGCCGGTGCTTGAAATGCCGACAGATTATGCAAGACCAGCAGTAAAGCGTCACGAAGGTTCTATTTTTGAATTTAATATTGATCCAGAGCGGAGTGCGGGCTTACGCAAGCTTGCGGCTGACAGCAGGACAACGCTGTACATGGTGCTGTTGGCGGCATATACTATCGTGCTGCATAAATATTCGGGACAAGAGGACATTATCGTCGGGACACCGATTGCAGGCCGGACGCACAGCGATCTGCAGCCCCTGATCGGGATGTTTGTGAACACACTTGCCATTCGAAATTATCCTACAGGCACGAAGACGGTCTTGTCATATTTGGAGGATGTCAAGGAAACGGCATTAGGTGCATTTGAGCATCAAGACTATCCATTTGAGGATTTAGTTGAAAATGTACGCATCACAAGAGATCTAAGCCGCCATCCGGTATTTGATACGATGTTTGCTTTGGAGAATACGGAGAAGCGTGAATTCGATCTTGATGGACTTCAGGTAAAGCCTTTTGCCAATGAATACAGTATGGCCAAATTCGACCTAAATCTGACCGTGACCGAAGACGAGGACGGTCTCGTATGCAGCATGGAGTATGCTACTGCCTTGTATAAGCAAGAGACGATTGAGCGGATGTCCAAGCACTTCCTACAATTAATAGCAGGCATGACAAATAACCCGCAAGCACACATCTCCTCGCTGACGATGGTAACTGATGCGGAGAAGCAGCAATTGCAAGCAGCATTTAATAACACCGCAATGGCGTATCCGCGTGACATGACGGTGCACGAGTTGTTCGCAGGACAAGTGGGGCGCACACCTTACGCGCCAGCCGTTGTTTTTGGCAGCGAGCAGTTAACTTATCAGCAGCTAGAGCGGAAGGCGAACCAGCTTGCGCAAACGCTGCAAGAGCGTGGAGTAGCGGCCGAGCAGCCCGTTGGCATTATGGTGGAACGTTCGCTGGAGATGGTGGTTGCCGTATTAGCAGTGCTAAAAGCAGGAGGTACCTTCGTACCGATTGATCCAGAGTATCCAGAAACGCGTATCCGCTATATGTTGGCAGACAGTGGGGCCAAGCTGGTGCTGACGCAAGCGTCACTGTTCGAACTCGTTCCAGATGAAGTCGATAAGCTGGATGTACACGCTGCGGGGAGCTACACGGGAACAGGTGCAGCAGTGCGTAATGTCAACGAAGCTGCTCACTTGCTCTATATTATTTACACATCAGGAACGACTGGCAACCCAAAAGGGGTTATGCTGGAGCATCGCAATATGGTCAATCTGCTCTACTATCAGCAGCACGGAACGACCATTCCAATGCCGTCCCGCATTTTGCAATATGCTTCTAACAGCTTTGACGTGAGCTACCAAGAAATATTCTCTGCCCTACTGTTCGGCGGCTGCCTGTACATGGTAGATAACGAAGTACGCAAAGAGCCGCTGCGGTTGTTCCGAGAAATCGAGCAGAACCACATCAACGTGCTGTATCTGCCGGTGGCGTTCTTGAAGTTTATTTTTGCAGAAGCAGAATGGGCAGAGGCTTTCCCTGACTGCGTCGAGCATATCATTACTGCCGGCGAACAATTAGTCGTCACGCCGCAGGTGCAAGCGTGCTTGCAGAAGCAGGGCATCAGCCTGCACAACCATTATGGCCCGTCGGAGACACACGTAGTGACCACCCATACAATGCAGCCTGAAGACATCGCGGTGGGTCTGCCGCCAATAGGCAAACCTGTGGCGAACACACATATTTACATCGTAAATGACAGCTTCGAGCAGCAGCCAATCGGGGTTGCAGGAGAGCTGTATGTATCAGGTGATTGCGTAGGTCGCGGCTATTGGGGACGCCCAGATTTGACGGACGAGAAGTTCCTTGCTAATCCGTTTGCGCCAAGCGAACGGCTGTACAAAACGGGGGATGTGGCCCGCTGGCTGGCTGACGGCAGCATTGAATATATCGGCCGCAGCGACCATCAGGTGAAGATTCGCGGCTTCCGTATCGAGCTTGGCGAAGTGGAATCCCAGCTGTTAAGCGTGGCGTCGGTGCAAGAGGCAACAGTCCTTGCACTTGAAGACGAAGCGGGACAGAAGCAGCTATGCGCGTATTTCACAGCTGAGGGTACGTTAACGGCAGGAGAGCTGCGGACAGCGCTGTCGCAGGAACTGCCAGGATATATGATCCCGTCGTATTTTGTACAGTTGGATCGACTGCCTTTGACACCTAACGGTAAGATTGATCGCCGTGCACTGCCAGCACCGGAAGGCGACGTGCAGACCGGAGCGGAATTCGTGGCGCCGCGTACAACGGCGGAGATGCAGCTTGCACGCATTTGGCAGGATGTGTTGGGCTTGAACCGCGTAGGTGTGAAAGACAACTTCTTTGAGCTAGGCGGCCATTCGCTGCGAGCGACCACTTTGGTGAGCCGACTCTACAAAGAGATGAACGTTAACTTCCCGCTGCGTGGGGTGTTCCAGCATCCAACAATTGAGGAGATGGCACAAGCTATAGCAGGCATGGAGCAGCAGCAATATGCGGCTATTCCGTTGGCGCAAGAGCAAGCCTATTATCCGTTATCGTCAGCACAGAAACGATTGTATATTTTGAGCCAACTCGAAGGGGCGGAGTTAAGCTACAACATGCCAGGCGTGCTGCTGCTTGAAGGTCCGCTGAACCGCGATCGCTTCCAAACAGCATTCCTGAAATTAATTGCACGGCATGAGACGCTGCGAACTGGCTTTGTGATGGAAGCTGGAGAACCTGTGCAATGCATTCATGGCGATGTTGAATTCAACATCGAATACATGCAAGCATCAGACGAGCAGCTCGAGTCATTGATACAGCAATTTGTTCGAGTTTTCGATTTGAAGCAGGCACCTTTGCTGCGAGTGGGCTTGGTCAAACTTGAAGATGAGCGTCATGTGCTCATGTTTGACATGCATCACATTATTTCGGATGGAGTTACGATGGGGAACTTGGTCCATGAATTTGCTCAGTTGTACGCAGGAGAACAACTGCCAAAGCTGCGTATTCAATACAAAGATTATGCCGCTTGGCAGCAATCTACAGCATATAGCGATAGACTGGCACGCCAAGAGACATATTGGCTGGATCGGTTGGCCGGCGAATTGCCTGTTTTGGGACTTCCTACTGATTATGTTCGCCCACCAGTCCAGCAATTTAGCGGCGATGTCGCCTTGTTAACACTTGACAAGCAGCAGCATGAACAGCTAGGCAAGTTGGCAGCTGAAAATGGATCAACTTTATATATGGTACTACTCACTGCCTATACAGCTCTGCTTCACAAGTACACGGGCCAAGAAGACATCATTGTCGGATCACCGATTGCCGGTCGCAATCACCCTGACGTAGAGCCGCTGCTTGGTATGTTTGTAAATACACTAGCCATCCGTAATTACCCAACAAGTGAGAAAACATTCCTTGAGTTATTGTCTGAAGTGAAGGATTCCACTTTAGGAGCTTTTGAACATCAGGACTACCCATTCGAAAGTATAGTAGAGAAAGTTCATACCTCGCGAGATTTGAGCCGCAATCCGTTATTCGATACGATGTTTAGTTTGGAAAATACCGAACGAGAAAATATCGAGTTCGATGGGCTTCAAATTCAGCCTTATCCGCATCAGCATACAATTGCCAAGTTTGACTTAACTTTTCATGCCGAAGAGAGCACAGAAGGAATATTGTGCGGGCTAGGTTATGCTACGTCTCTGTATACTCGAGAAACTGCGGAACGCATGTGTCTTCATTTTCAACAACTGATTATAGCCATTCTACAGAAGCCGGAGCTGAAGCTGTCTGAGCTTCAACTGTCGACTACTGAAGAGAAGGAACTGGTCCTGCATACATTCAACGACACCACTACGAATTATCCACGTGAAATGACAATTCAGCATTTATTCGAAGAACAGGCGCATCTAACGCCTGAGGCGGTAGCCGTTTCGTTTGGGGAAAGATCGCTAACGTACAGCGAGCTTAACGAGCGAGTTAATCGCTTGGCCAGAACACTAAGAGCCAAAGGTGTCAGCGTTGGCATTATGGCAGGGCTGATGGCAGAACGTTCCCCAGAAATGATTGTGGCGATTTTAGCGATTCTGAAGGCTGGAGGAGCATATGTCCCCATTGATCCTGATTACCCCGAAGACCGCATTCGTTACATGATGGAGGATTCGGGTACACGGATCATGGTCGTCCAGCATCATTTAAAAGCGAATATCCCGCTGCACTGTGACACCGTTATTTTAGACGATGAGGATTCTTACCATGTTGATGGTTCGAATCTGGAGCAGCACAATGGCGCTTCTGACATGGCCTATGTAATTTATACATCGGGAACAACGGGCATGCCTAAAGGGAATCTGACATCACATCGAAATATTGTAAGAGTTGTGCGGGATACAAATTACATTGATATTCACACAGAGGATGTGGTACTCCAGCTTTCAAGCTATGCGTTTGATGGATCTACTTTTGATATTTTTGGTGCACTGCTAAACGGGGCAAAGCTTGTGCTAGTACCAAGAACCACCGTAATGGACGTGGGACAACTGGCTGATTTGATTGATAGTGAGCAAATTACAGTCATGTTTATTACAACGGCTTATTTTAATGTACTAGTCGATATGAGACCGCAATGTTTACGTCACATACGCGCCATCCTATTCGGAGGCGAGCGTGTCTCGGTCAGCCACGCACGCAAAGCATTGCAGCATCTCGGACCTGGCAAGATCAAGCATGTATACGGTCCAACGGAGACTACCGTATTCGCAACCAGTTACGATGTCAACGAGATAGCGGACGATGCTGTAACCATTCCGATTGGCCGACCGATCAGCAATACAAGTATTTATATTCTGGATCAAAATGATCACCTTCAACCAATCGGCGTAACTGGAGAGCTGTGTATTGCAGGCGACGGTGTAGCTAAAGGCTACTTGAACCGTCCGGATCTGACGAATGCAAAGTTCGTAGGCAGCCCGTTTGTTGCAGGGGAACGAATGTACCGGACCGGCGACTTAGCGAGATGGCTGCCAGACGGCGCGATCGAATATGTAGGGCGTATCGACGACCAGGTGAAGATTCGCGGCTATCGAATCGAACTGGGTGAGATAGAGGCTCATTTACTGCAGCATGAGGCCGTTCAGGAGGCAATCGTGACCGTTCAGGAAACTAGCCATGGGGAGAAGCGGTTGTCTGCCTATTACGTGGCAGAGCGGCCAACTACTGGAGGAGAACTGAGAACTACATTGGCTCAAGAACTGCCTGCATACATGATCCCGTCGTACTTCGTGCAGTTGGAGCGGATGCCATTGTCGCCAAATGGCAAGGTCAATCGAAAAGCGCTTCCTGCTCCTGAAGAGCACGTCCTAACAGGAACGGAATTTGTAGCGCCGCGTACGCCGCAAGAAGTACAATTGGCACATATATGGCAAGAAACACTAGGACTTGATCAGGTTAGCGTAAAAGATAACTTTTTCGAACTTGGCGGTCACTCTCTAAGCCTGATGCAATTAGTAGAGCGTGTATATAACGCAACAGGTGTACAAATTCCGCTGCACAGCGTATTCCAGCGGCCTACCATTGAAGAAATGGCCATGGAGATGCTCAAATCCGAATTTGCGGAGCAGATTAGCAGCCCGTTTGTAAAATTAAATACAAATGGATCAGTGAACGTATTCTGCTTCCCTCCTGGCTTAGGTTACGGACTCACTTATTTGGAACTGGCCAAGGAGTTGGAACATGAATGTGTGCTGTATGGCATCGATTTTATTGATGACGCCTCAAATTGGGACGATATGCTGGACCGATATGTAGATACGGTGGTCTCCATCCAACCTAAGCCGCCATACGTCTTGTTAGGTTATTCCCTTGGCGGGAACTTGACCTTTGAAGTGGCCAAAGCTATGGAACGAAGAGGTTATCCGGTATCGGACATATTAATGCTCGATTCCTTGAGGAAGCTGTCTGTACATGTAGTGGACGAGTTCGAAGACGATATGGATGACATGCTTGATGGCGTGGAGGATCTCAAGCAGATGCTGCTGCTTAATCCATTACTACGCGAGCGGGTTAAGCATAAAATGCGGACGTACTGGTCATATGGAGTTGAGGTTGTAAATTCTGGAATTGTAGAAGCCAACATTCATGCACTCTTGGCTGCACCGTCTGAAGTGAACCGACCGGATAATGTGACAACGGCGCTGTGGAGAGAAGCTACCCGTGGCAGTTATCTCGAATATTCACTTAGCGGCGAGCACGAAGATGTACTGCAGCCCGCATATTTGGAAAGCAACGCTCGTGTCATTCGGTCCATTATCCATCACATTATTAAACAAGAGCTGGACGCCCACGAGGTAATGTCGTGATGCTGCTGGTCGGCATTTGTAAACACACAAATTGATACTGCATACTTACAGACCGATCTAATACTAGATGACATAAGTGACATAAAAAACGGTCGGTTTGTGAGTATTCATCCACGACTATGGTTTGTAAAAGGGGAGACAATGGAGTGGTCATGCAAAAACAAAAAGGCATGTTGACCCTATGGAAATCAGCCATGTGGTTGATGTCATTCGTGAAGTCACACAAAGGCTGGATGATTGCCGGTATTATTGCAGCTATAGCTGCAGCGGTGATCGAGATATGGACAGGGAATTTAATACAGCAGCTCACGACAAACGCAGAACATGGTAAAGGGCAGCTAGTTGTAAACACGGTATATATGGTGCTCATTGTGATTGCAGTAGGTGTGCCAGCAAAATATGTTATGGTCTATGGTGTCGAAAAGGGCGGAGCACGTGCAATGCGGGATCTTCGCAACCATACGATGCATCATATTGGGAAGCTGCCGATTCATTATCTAGAAAAGCAGCATTCTGGCGACATGGTGTCACGAATCACAAATGACGTCCAACTGATTAATCAGTTTATGATTCGTGATTTGCCGCAGTGGTTTTACCATCCGCTTTTGTTTATTGGCTGCTTTAGTTATTTATTATGGATTAGATGGGAACTGGTGCTGCTTAGTTTGCTGCTCGTACCTATCTCTTTGTTTGTTGCACAGTGGATAGGCAAGCAGCTGCAACAACTTACAGAAGAAGCTCAAGCCAGCACTGGACAAATGAATGTCATTCTCCAGGACACACTCGGGGGGATGGCGCTCGTCAAAAGCTACCTGCTGCAAGGATTGCTTTTTCGTTCTTATCAAACCCTCCTTCAGCTCACCTTGCAAAAACGCTTGGCTGTAAGCAAACGAGAAGCGATTGTTACCCCAATTTTGTTTACTTTAATGATTAGTCCTGTCGTATTTGCGGTGTTATATGGAAGCTATTTAATCTCTAAAGGGTTGTTCAGTACGGGAGAACTCATCGCTTTTCTGTATCTGCTTAATTTGTGTCTGGAGCCGCTTCAAAATATTCCCACACTGATTACCCATACATTTGAGATGAGTGGAGCATTAAAACGAGTATATGAGATCGTAAAGCAGCCAGTCGAGCGGCAGGAGGGCAATGTAATCAAAATCTCAGATGCACCCCCAGTTTCGTTTGAACAAGTCAGCTTTGCTTATGAAAAGGGTACACCTCTGCTGCAGGACCTAAGCTTTACGATTGATCATGGGAAAACCGTGGCATTAGTCGGTGCGAGTGGTGGTGGGAAAAGCACGATCATTAAATTAATTTGCGGCTTCTATCCATTAGCATCGGATAGAGGGACGATTCGAGTATTTGGCGAGTCGCTTCATGACTGCAATCCAGAGGACCTTCGTTCTCATTTGTCAGTCGTCACCCAAGATTCCTATTTGTTCAGCGGAACGATTTCGGACAACATTGGGTATGGTCATCCGCATGCAACGCTAAATGATATCATAGCGGCTGCCAAGTTAGCCAATGCACATTCCTTTATTATGGAATTGGCGGAGGGGTACCAGACTGACGTGGGAGAAAGAGGAGGATTGTTGTCAGGCGGACAACGTCAGCGGGTTGCTATTGCTCGTGCCATTCTAAAGGATGCGCCTATCTTGCTGTTGGATGAGCCTACATCGGCACTAGACACGGAGACGGAAATGTTGGTTCAAGAAGCACTTAATGTCCTTATGAAGAACCGGACAACCATTGTAATTGCTCACCGCTTGTCTACAATTCAGCATGCGGATGAAATATGGGTTATGGAAAATGGGAGTATCGCGGAAGCGGGCAGTCATGCTCAATTGCTAGAGAAGGGCGGAGCGTACGCACGGCTGTATCACCAGCAGTTTATAGTGACACCGACTGAAGGAAAGGAGGCGGTCAGCATATGAAAGCTCCCGAGTTGATAGCATACGCAAAAGAAGTCAATAGCATGATGAACTTCATGAGCAGAAAGCGCAAGCTTCAATACTATGTCGGTATGCTGACGAGCGGCGCTGCCAATACCTTGTTTATTTTATCTTTTAGCCTTGTGGTGCAAAGCTTGGTTAACTACGCAGAGTCGAAGGATATTTCCCTTATGTATCAAGCTTTATACATTTTGGGAGGCTCGATTTTGCTGCTTAATATCCTCTCTCCGCCATTTACGTATTTGTTCCATCGAAGTGTTGAGCTTACACTCGTGAACATCCGTGAACGTATGTATCAGAAGTTATGCAGGCTGAAAGCTTCTTTTTTAGAACGAACGCATAACGGTGAGTTCCTTTCCCGCATGAATAATGATGTGTCTACCTTGGAGACCACTTATTGTGGAATCTTGTTTGCTATGCTGCTGGAAATTATGATTAGCCTCGGCTCAATTGTGATGATGTTTGTGGTTCATTGGCAATTTGCATGTGTATCGCTGCTTATATTGCTTGTGTCCTTTTACATTAGCACTCGTTTTGTTAATGCGGTGCGTGCGATGTATGATCGTTCCTTGCAAATAACAGCCAAGTTAACGGAAAAATTTACGGACTTTCTAGCGGGTATCCAACTGGTAAAGCTGTTCCGAATACGGCCCATTTATACGCAATACGAAACATTAAATGAGGAAGCCACACAAATTGCCCAACAAATTGCCCACAAAAAGGGGATGCTGGCGGCTGTCAATCATTTTGTGAGCTACATTACATTTTGTGGGATTATTGTGATTGGAAGTTTATTATATGCGTATGGAATGATTAGTATGGGGGCTGTAGCTGCCTTAGCCGTGCTGCAAATTCATTTGACGCATTCTTTTATGAATTTTGGAACTACATTATCTCTTGTTCAAAATTCTTTAGCAGGGGCACAGCGGATCGAAGAAATGCTAGCGGAAGAGGAAGAGCCGCGGAGAATTGGGAACGATGCTAGTACGTCTGTGACGGGAGCAACGGTGGAACTAAATGAGGTCGAGTTTGCCTATCAGGCGGAAACACCCGTAATTTGCAACGTTTCCATGCAGGTACAGCCTGGACAAGTAGCGGCCATCGTTGGCAGCAGCGGCAGTGGAAAGAGTACATTAATTAAGCTGCTGCTTGGTTTTTATCCGATTGACCGGGGAGATATTCGTATCCAGGGCAAACCATTTGGTCAATATACGTTAGCGGAAATTCGTCAGTTGATTGCTTATGTCCCTCAAGAAGCGTTCTTATTTACGGGTACGATCGAGGACAATATTCGTTACGGTAACCCACAAGCTTCGCATGAAGAGGTAGTGTCAGCAGCCCAAGCCGCTTATGCTCATCACTTTATCGAGGAACTGCCTGATAAGTATCAGACACATGTGGGGGAACGAGGTGCATCCTTGTCTGGGGGACAACGGCAGCGAATCGCAATTGCCAGGGCGCTGCTCAAAAATGCACCAATTCTGCTGCTTGATGAAGCCACTTCGGCGCTTGACGCAGAATCCGAGCATTGGGTGCAGAAAGCACTGCAGCAGTTGATGGAGGGGCGTACAACGATTCTGATTGCCCATCGGCTGTCTACCGTTGAGAATGCAGATATCATATTTGTAATGAAAGAAGGAGTGATCGTTGAGCAGGGGGATCACCGAAGTCTGCTCCAAGAAGGGAATTATTATGCCAGTTTACAGGGACAGGCCGGCTGATGGCGGTTGCTGCCAGTAAGTGCGAACTTCAATCGACATGCAACAGAATTGTTAATATGGTGATCACATTTTGATATGTAACTGTCCAAAAAGGAAGCCCCTGAAGTCTAGACAGAGGGGCTTCTTCCTTTCTTTAGACAACATATCTGTCGTATTAACAAACGCCTCAACGCTTAACAGCGCCGAAAAAAGACAAGATAAAACCTCATGATTCAGATGAAATCTGATAAGGCAGGTCCTGTAGTTCGAGGTTCTGCTCGGATCCACCTTCTAATATGACCTTTGTGAGACACACACGCGGCATTCTGCCATCTGGGAACCATGGTCGTGTAATATCGATAACGATTAACAATCCTTCGGCGTCTCCAACTCCCGCAAATTGTTTCCCATCGCCACGCCACATTTTCTGGGACAACACATCACATATCTGCGGCAACTCATCCTCTACTGAAAGTAATGGGAGCCCAATCTCACTTATACAGAGGATGCTATCGTGTCCAAAAGCAGTTTTTGAAAAATGAGTAAGTGAATGATGTGCAATCAATTCAACTAGGTTGCTCTGTGGATCGTAAAAATAAGTTGCCGTTGCATTCCAGTCCTCGAAAAAGAACTGATTTTGATTATCTTTTGAGAACAACTTAATTCCTTTCGCTTGCAGCCAATGTCCTGCTTCATCTAATTGATTGCTAGGAACCATAAAGGCAAAATGATAGTAATTTTGACTGTCGGTAGACCGCTGGAACGTCAGCTTCGATGCCCCAGCTCGAAGAGAGAATGAATCTATTGTCTCATCCTCAATCGGAAATTGCAGCAGTTCACTATAAAATTGTTTCATTTCGCGATAAAGATGCGTTTGCAGCACGATTTCTTTAATACGCATGTCATTTTCCTTCCTCTCATGGACTTCTATCATTGTCGAGCCCTTTGGCCGCATGTAAGTCATAAGTCTATAGAATTAGGTACAGCAACAGTGTAATAAACAATCGCTACTTAATCAACATAAATGTTTATAAAGTAACTAACGTATAAGCATGTCAATCGGCTATTCTTCTTCATACCAAAAGATGTATAGTTCATAAGCATCACAAAAGGTTGTAAACAATACTTGCATATCTTATCAATCCTAATTATTATTTGAAGATGTGATTAATCCAATCTCCGGATGAATGGAATATACCCATCATATATCATAAACATCTCCAAAAAGGGGTTCAACCAATGGATTTTTACCAGCAACGAATACTGCCTGCCTCACGTCAAATGAAAGATCTAGAGAAAGCGGTTGCCTCCTCCTTCGAGTATCTGGTCTTGCTTGATATGCACGTCGCTCAACTAAAACATGCATGTCAGATGGTACACCGCGCTAATAAAAAGTTATTTCTGCATATTGACTTGATCCAAGGCCTCCAGAATGACGCATACGCTACTGAATACCTCTGTCAGGAATATCGTCCGTACGGGATCTTATCAACGAAAGCAAGCGTGATTCAGAAAGCAAAGCAAAAAGGTGTGGTTGCTGTGCAGCGTATATTTTTGATTGACAACAGTGCACTGGAAAAGAGCTTTAAGCTGCTGCAGAACACACAGCCGGATGTCATTGAAGTATTGCCGGGTGGAATGCCAAATGTCATTCGAAAAGTGAAGCAGAGTACGAATCTGCCGATCCTTGCGGGAGGCTTTATCTCGACGAGTGAAGATGTAGAGCAGGCTTTACAGGCTGGAGCAGAAGCGGTCACCACTTCAAACAAGCAATTGTGGACATTGTATGAAAAAAAGTGATTGACAACGCTTACAATTTAAAATAAAATTTGAGCTAAGTTAATAAACGTTACGGAGACTTGGAGATCTACTTTCAAACGCGCTGTTAGCTCAACATTGAGCTACTGCGTGTAATTGATAGTAGGTCTTTTTGTGTTCTTAACGCCTAACCGCATCTATAATTGACAACAGGAGGGTTTAATATGTCAGCATTTTGGGGAGAAGTGATCGGAACGATGATTCTGATCGCACTCGGTGGCGGCGTATGTGCAGGTGTTTCACTTAAGAAATCTTATGCAGCTAATTCAGGATGGATCGTCATCACGATGGGATGGGGCTTGGCGGTTGCAGTTGCCGCCTATGCGGTAGGAACGATCAGCGGGGCGCACTTGAATCCAGCGCTGACGTTGGGGCTAGCCTTAATAGGCAATTTCCCTTGGGCAGACGTACCGTCCTATATGGCGGCTCAATTGATTGGTGCCATCGCAGGCGCAGTCATCGTATACTTACATTACTTACCGCACTGGAAACTAACCGAAGATCCTGCGACGAAGTTGGGCGTATTTGCGACAGGTCCAGCTGTCTATCATCCGTTCTCCAATTTGATCAGTGAGATGATTGGTACATTTATATTGGTTCTCGGCATTTTGGCGATCGGGGCTAATAAATTCACGGACGGATTAAACCCGCTTATTGTTGGGTTCCTCATTGTCAGCATCGGACTTTCACTGGGTGGTACGACTGGTTATGCGATCAATCCGGCACGTGACTTGGGGCCAAGAATTGCGCATATGATCCTTCCGATTGCAGGCAAGGGCAGTTCGAATTGGAAGTATGCTTGGATACCTGTTGTAGGACCATTGCTTGGGGGAGCATTGGGAGGTTTATTTTACAAAACGGTATTCCTAGGTACGTCAGATTCTATGGTATGGGTTGTATTAGGGGCAACAGCAGTTATTCTTGTCCTTGCACTGCTTATTTCCTCAAAAGGGACAAGTCGTCAAGCCTCAATATAGATGAATAAAGGTCCGCGCATGAAAAATAGTGTAACGGCGTAATGATGGTGTATATGCTGAAATCAGGATAACGGGGGAATCTCACATGGAAAAATATATTTTATCGCTTGATCAGGGCACTACAAGTTCAAGAGCCATTCTTTTTAACAAAGAAGGACAAATCGTTCACGTAGCACAGAAAGAATTTACGCAAATCTTTCCTGAGCCAGGCTGGGTAGAGCACAATGCACAAGAAATATGGGGGACGATTCTGGCTGTTATCGCGACGTGTCTGATCGAATCCAGCATCAAGCCAAGTCAGATCGCAAGTATTGGCATTACAAATCAACGCGAAACGACGGTTGTCTGGGATAAGGAGTCCGGACGCCCTGTGTACAACGCGATTGTTTGGCAGTCGAGACAAACCAAATCGATCTGTGATGAGCTGCAAGCAGCTGGGCATAGTGAGCTGTTCCGCTCCAAGACAGGATTGTTGATAGATTCATATTTCTCGGGCACAAAAGTGAAATGGATTCTGGATCATGTGCCTGGTGCAAGGGAGAAAGCAGAACGTGGTGATTTACTATTCGGCACGATCGATACTTGGCTGATCTGGAAGCTGACAGGCGGCAATGTACACGTCACAGATTATAGCAACGCTTCACGTACATTAATGTACAATATTCATGAGTTGAAATGGGACGAGGAACTATTGGAACTGCTAACAATTCCAAAACAAATGCTGCCTGAAGTGCGCTCATCTTCTGAAGTATATGGTAAAACAGCTGACTTCCATTTCTTCGGAGAAGAAATTCCGATTGCAGGCGCGGCTGGTGACCAGCAAGCCGCTTTGTTCGGTCAAGCCTGCTTCAAACAAGGAATGGCTAAGAACACATACGGTACGGGCTGCTTTATGCTTATGAATACCGGTGATACGGCCGTTCAATCTTCCCATGGCTTGTTAACGACAATAGCTTGGGGAATTGATGGCAAAGTGGAATATGCCCTGGAGGGCAGTGTATTCGTGGCCGGTTCCGCTGTACAATGGCTGCGTGATGGACTTCGTATGATTAAGGAATCTAAAGACAGCGAACTGTACGCAAGCAAGGTTGATTCGACAGATGGTGTGTATGTTGTGCCTGCTTTTGTTGGGCTTGGTACACCGTATTGGGATAGCGAAGTGAAGGGTGCTATTTTTGGCTTGACACGTGGAACATCAAAAGAGCATTTTATTCGGGCTACATTGGAATCCCTTGCTTATCAGACCAAAGATGTACTTACAGCGATGGAGGCTGACTCCTCGATTCAATTAACCAAGCTGCGTGTGGATGGCGGTGCGGTGCAGAACAATTTCCTGATGCAGTTCCAGAGCGATATGCTTGGCGTGCCGGTGGAATGCCCACAAGTATACGAGACGACAGCCCTTGGTGCGGCTTATCTTGCGGGTCTGGCAGTAGGATTCTGGAGCAGCCGTGACGAGATTGCCGCCCAGTGGAGCATTGACCGTACGTTTAAGCCTGCTATGCTAGAGGAGCAGCAAGCGGAGCTTTATGCTGGTTGGAACAAAGCAATCGAGGCGACAAAAGTATTTAAATAATGGCAATAATATGTTACAATTTTAAATAAGTTAATATTTAGATTCGGTTGGAGAGCAGAGAAACCGCAATTGCACTATAGTCTAGTACTATAGTGTTATTGCGGTTTTTCTTATTATATGCCGTATCCATGACCAGGAGGGTCCATCAGATGTTAAATACATTTTCCGCAACAGAGCGTAGATCGATTATAGAAGGAATGGGTCAGCAGCCACTTGACGTTATCGTCATTGGGGGCGGGATTACAGGTGCAGGAATTGCTTTGGACGCTACAACAAGAGGGTTGCGCACAGCATTGTTCGAGATGCAGGACTTTGCAGCTGGAACTTCAAGTCGTTCAACCAAGCTGGTGCATGGTGGGCTCCGGTATTTAAAGCAATTTGACGTGAAAACCGTAGCAGAAGTAGGAAAAGAGCGTGCAATTGTATACGAGAACGGACCACATGTGACGACTCCGGAATGGATGCTCTTGCCACTTCATCGCGGGGGAACATTTGGTAAATTCAGCACTGGTATCGGGTTGCGTGTCTATGACTTCCTAGCTGGCGTCAAACGTAGTGAGCGGAGACGGATGCTAGCGGAACAAGAAACGCTAAAACGTGAACCGCTCTTAAAACGGGATGGGCTGCTGGGCGGTGGATACTACGTAGAATATCGCACAGACGATGCCCGGCTGACGATTGAAGTCATGAAGGAAGCTGTGCATCACGGTGCGATGGCAGTGAACTATATGAAAGTAGACTCGTTTGTCTATGAAAATAGTAAAATAGTTGGTGTACGAGTCGTTGATCAATTGAATGGCCATGCGCATGAGTTTCGCGCCAAGAAAATAATAAATGCTGCAGGACCGTGGGTTGACGAACTTCGGAACAAAGATCACTCGAAGACAGGCAAGCATCTGCAATTGTCAAAAGGAGTTCATCTTGTTATTGACCAAGCCAAGTTCCCGCTCAAGCAAGCGGTATACTTTGATACACCAGACGGGCGCATGGTGTTTGCGATCCCGCGTGACGGCAAGGCTTATGTAGGGACAACTGACACGTTCTACAAAGCAGATCCCGTACAGCCGATTATGACAAAGGAAGACCGCGATTACATCATGGGTGCAATTGCGTATATGTTCCCAACAGTGAAATTAACCGTTGATGATATTGAATCGAGCTGGGCAGGGGTAAGGCCGCTAATTTATGAAGAAGGCAAGAATGCATCCGAGATTTCTCGCCGCGACGAAATTTGGCAGTCGCCTTCAGGTCTGATTACCATTGCTGGCGGAAAACTGACAGGCTATCGCAAAATGGCCGAAATGATCGTGGACTTGGTCATGCGTCTGTTAGTTCAAGATGATGGCCGTGCTTTTGTAGCAGCCAAGACTAAACAAATGCCAATCTCTGGCGGACACGTGGGCGGTTCAAGTGCGTTCCCTCGTTACATTCAAAGCAAGGTGGATGAAGGGGTTCGCCATGGACTAGATCCTGCATTAGCTAAACGATGGGTACAATCTTATGGTTCTAACGTGGATGACATTTTCAAGTTTGTGGACCGCTATCGTGATCAAACGACAGCCAGCGGACTGCCACTGGAGGTGCTCATACCACTTGTATACGCAATGAACGAGGAATTGACTATGAAGCCTGTTGATTTCTTCATCCGTCGTACCGGCGCACTGTTCTTTAACATCCAGTGGGTACATCAATGGAAGCAGCCTGTCATTGCTTTTATGGCTGCTCATCTGGATTGGACGCCTGAACAGCAAACAAAATACATGAAGGAACTTGATACTTGTCTGCATCAAGCTGTTGTTCCGCAGGTTGAAATGGCGAAGTAGTTCGAAGTTCAGCAATTTAATCATAAGTGACTGCCCAAGGAGCAGGTCCCAGTAGGATCACTACGCATAGGACTGCTCCTTGATTGTTTCAAAAGCTTGTTTGGGCTTCATCCTTATCTGCTGCTATTTCTAAGATGCTCAGGCTGCACGTTGATCGGTGCTTCAGCACCAATCTGTGCGTCACCAGGTATATTACTGTCGCTCTGTTTTGAGCCGAGCCTATTCATCTGACTGTAAACTGTACCAATAATAACGAAGAGTGCGCCGATATAATGAAAGTTGGTTATGGTTTCACCAAGAAAAATGGCAGATAACATATATCCAAAGATAGGTGTAAGAAATAAAAAATTATTTGCTCTGACAGGGTCTTCTTTCAATAAGGAGAACCAAAGCAACATCGCAATAATTGAAACAACAATTACTTGCCAGAAAAGCCCAAATCCAAAGTAGACATCGAGATGAAAGTAGTAATCAGGCTCTAATAAAAACGAAAGCGGTATAGCCATTGCACTGCCTAAAATAATCTGCCAGGTATTTACTACAATTCCGGGCAATCTCATTTGTATTTTACTAAAGTAAATGCTTCCGATCCCCATTGAAAAAACACCAATTCCCAATGTAATGAACCCGAATAACGTTCCATTAATAATGTTTATATAAGGATATAGGGCAATTCCTAGGCCTAACGCTGAGAGACACATGCCCACTAACTCATTTCTTTTGATGGTTCTGTTTAAAAAGATGGAGCAAAGGAAAGCAACAATAAACGGATTGAAGGTAAGTAATAAATTAAAAATGCTTGAATCTACATGGTCAAGGGATAAGAAACAGCATCCCACATAAATAGTCGAATTAAGTAATCCTAGAATAATTAAATTTCCCCATTCTTTCCCTTTTGGAAAAGGATACTTTCTGTTAGCGATATACACGATAGCAAATAGTATAATCCCTGCGAAAAACAATCTTGTTGAGGCGAAAAGTAGTGGACTTGAAGAGACTAAACCTATTTTTGTAGCAATTGCTGCAGTAGCCCAAATAAACGCATAAAGGATTCCGGTCGTTGTTCTCAATGTAATCACAACCTTTAGAATAAGTCTTACATCGAGTATATAAGCTTGAAATCAATTAATAAAATTGATATTTTGAATGAAAACCATCATCTTTTTAGATGGATGTGAGGGGGCGAATCTTTGTGGAAATTCGGCATTTGGTTACCCTGATTACGATCGTTGAGTTAGGCGGTTTCACCAAAGCCGCAAATCATCTTGGATATGCTCAATCAACCATTACTTCACATATAAAGGCTTTGGAAACGGAACTAGGTCGCCCTTTATTTGATCGGATAGGAAAACAGGTGATATTAACGGAAGTTGGAAAAAAACTGATGCCTCATGCCAAAAAGATGTTAGAAATTTATGACGACATTCAAGAAGTAACTTCTACAGAAGGTGAAATTTCAGGTCATATCACCATTACGGTTGCAGAATACCTATTACTCTATCGTTTTCCACCCATTTTTGAAGAGTTCAAACGAACATATCCTCATGTAAGTATAGAATGGCACCACGTGGACCCATTTACATTTCGGGAAGAACTTTCAAATGGAAGTACGGATATCGTTTTTATGTTAGGAAAAAAAGTGAAGGATTCGAATATCTATTGTGAAACAATAGTAGAAGAGCAAATGATGTTTTTATACCCCAATGATTTCAACTTGAACAATCAATTGGATTTGAAAAAGTGCAGTTTACTTGTTACCAAAAAAGGGTGCAGCTATCGTACCCTTTTGGAGCAGTTTGTAGAAAAATCCAATATAGGAATTCAAAGCAGGATTGAGTTTTGGAGTATCGAGTCAGTAAAACAATCAATTATGAGTGGCCTAGGAGTCTCGATATTGCCTCGAATAACTGTGGAGAAAGAGTTGTGTGAACATAAGTTAGTAGGAGAAAAGTATGAAGAAACGCTTTCTACATTTATGTTGTATCCCAAAAACAAGTGGTTATCGCCGGCAGTAACAGAGTTTATTCGTATCGTCAGAAAAAACGCACAATTTTGGTGATAGGGGCAAAGCGTAATACCGGGCAGCCTGTCGTTTGAACGTTTTGTGGAATTGTTACCAGCATTGAAAGTAAGATACTACTCCTTTCCAGTTCACCATCGTTGTCCATACTCGCAGTCATCTGTTTGGGAGTCGCTTATGGTATGACGTTAATACTGAATCGTCATAAGTTAATCCTGTTGGCTTCTTTTATTTTGCTTTTGGTTATGATTGGGACTTATTTTTTGTTACCTCAGTTCAGTATAGCCTTTTGAATGATGGTTCTATTGATTAAAAAAGAACAAACCAAATCGAAATAAGTAATAAAGTACTCCTTTAGACATGCTGTTATGTCTGGGGAGTTTTTTTGTTGGACTCCTTTAACAGGGAAAGAAAATACCTTAGCAGGTAGCATGGAAGCACAATATAAATGATAATGATTATCAGTTAATTCGATGCACACAAATTGATGATTGGTGAGGGGTTTATGATGAGAACACGTAAGAGGAGTCAGATATTCGGTGGTGTTGTCATAGCAGTTCTATTCAGCACTGCTTGTGGAAATACAACACACAATGATGCGATTTTGGAAGTAACAAATGAAGCAGCTCAATCTAATAAGAGCATGAAACAAGAGACGATGAACAAACATTATCCTGTTACACTATCCATCTACTCGGATGAAGGCAAAGAAATGAAGCAAACAATAGAGACGGAGCCGAAACGAGTAGTCGTCGTAGGGTCCGCGATGGCTGAATTAATGATTGCATTCGGACTTGAAGATAAAGTAGTTGGTCTTGGTTACTTGGATCAGTCTTTTTCTAAATATGAAAATCAAATTAACAAGCTGCCGATTCTTTCAGACCTATGGCCATCCAAGGAGTCGGTAATTGATTTGCAACCTGACATCATCTATGCGATGTCCTCAGCTTTTAAAGAGGATCGCTTAGGTGAAATCTCATTTTGGAACGAGCGAGGAATTTCTGTCATAACGGCTTCAAATTTTAATATCGGACGGAGTATCGAGCACTATATGGACGACATCCGAAATTTTGGAGTAGCTTTTGACGTAGAAGGAAAGACAGAGGCCTTTATAAAGGAGCAAACTGCGAGAATAACCAAAGTGAAACAAACTTCCAAATCAGTTCAAAATAGGCCTAATGTATTGTTGATCGCAAGTGCAGGACGTGAAAATTTTGATTATTACCCACCTTCCTGGAGTGTAATTGATGAAATGATCGAAGGCTCTGGAGGTAAATACGTGGAGTTGTCAGACGGATATATGGAAATGTCAATTGAGGCAATTATTGCTGCTAATCCGGAGAAAATAGTGTTAACTCAATTTCAAGATCCTAATAATGAGACAATTAAGACGAAGCTGCTCTCCAATGACAGGCTGCAAAACGTTGAAGCCATCAAAAAGGGAAATGTCATGGTCGTAGACTATACCAATGCCATTCGTGGAAGTCTTCAGCTTGCAGATCTGTATGAGGACGTGGCTGCCTTTATCCATCCTGAACAATATGGAGGGCAGTCATGATGTTATCGGTAAAGAAGATAACGATGGATAAGACTGCTTTAACAAATTTTGATGCTGCAATGCAGAAACGCACGTTTTTTATATGGATAATGCTCCTATTAATTGCTGCCGTTATTTGTTCTGTTGGACTTGCCTTGTCGATTGGGCAGGTATCGGTATCTTTCGGAGATGCGCTGCGTATTGTGACGCTGCGATCGACAGGGATATCGCTCGGTGATATGGAGGAGCTTGCTTCTGGTACAACCATGGATATTATTTGGAACATACGATTACCACGCGTATTATTAGCGATGATTGTTGGGACGGGTTTGGCTTTGTGCGGAGCGGTTATGCAGGCTGCTGTACAAAATCCGCTTGCCGATCCCTATATATTGGGAATCTCGTCTGGGGCCTCTTTAGGTGCAACATTTTCTATTATCCTTGGCTTTGGTGCGGCAGGAATTTTCGGGAATTTAGGTGTAGCATTCTGGGCCTTTTTGGGTGCTTTCGGCGCGTCTGTGCTCGTGCTTGTTTTGGCTAATGTGGGTAGTAAGATGTCTTCCGTCAAGCTAGTGCTTGCAGGAATGGTCATTCATGCATTATGCAGCGCCTTTTCCAATTTTATCGTTTATTTTGCTAAAGATGCGGAGGGCATCCGGTCGATAACGTTTTGGACAATGGGCAGTCTGGCTTCGGCAAAATGGGATCAACTGCCATTGATTGCCGTCATAGTAGGAGCTGCAGCGCTCTTTTTTATATTTCAGGCGAGAATATTAAATACAATGCTAATGGGAGATGAAGCTGCCATAACGTTAGGTATACATCTTAATACTTATCGCAGGTTATATATGATGCTAGCCTCGCTCTTGACAGGAATTCTGGTTGCCACCTGCGGCATTATTGGTTTTGTTGGGTTAATTGTTCCTCATATCGTCCGCAGTATGGTAGGTTCAGATCATAAACGACTGTTGCCTGTTACGATTCTTGTCAGTGCCATTTTTTTAATATGGACAGATGTATTGGCCCGATCGATCATTCCAAATGGGGAACTTCCGATTGGTATTGTCACTGCGCTTCTTGGTGCTCCAATGTTTATGTACATGTTAATTAAAAGGAGTTACGGATTTGGAGGGAAATAGATTGGAATTAAAAGTAGAGCATCTCGTTGTGGCGCTGTCTGGAACAGACATCGTTAAAAATATTTCACTCCATGTAGACAACGGACAGTTTGTGGGTATTATCGGACCGAACGGCTGCGGAAAGTCGACCTTACTAAAAAGTATATACAAAGTGCTTAAACCGAGAAAAGGTACTGTCTTTTTGGATCAGAGAAACGTCATCACATCTAATCCCAAATATATCGCTCAACAAATGGCTGTTGTCGGGCAATTTAATGACATGAACTTTGAGTTCACAGTTTTTGAGATGGTCATGATGGGCAGAACACCTCACAAGCATCTAATGGAAGCTGATCGTCAAGAAGACTATGCCCTCGTATATGCGGCGCTGGAGAAGGTAGATTTACTTGCTTACGCGGATAGAAGCTACTTAACACTTTCAGGAGGGGAGCGACAACGTGTTCTATTGGCGCGTGCCATTGCACAGCAGCCTCAGTTTCTAGTCTTGGATGAACCAACCAATCATCTGGATATTAAGTATCAACTGCACATGTTCTCAATTGTAAAATCGTTGCAAATAGCCACGTTAGCAGCTTTGCATGATCTGTCACTTGCTGCTATGTACTGCGATATTATTATTGTGGTTAAAGAAGGTGAAATCGTAGCAAGCGGCAGGCCAGATGAGGTGTTAACTAAGGAGCTAATCTATAGCGTCTATGATGTTGAATGTGAGATCTATCCAAATCCTGTAGACGGCAGATTGGCCATTGCCTACATCTCGACCTAGACATTAATTTTCACAAGATAGAGCCCGTGCTTTTGCTATTAATGTGTGAATATCATCACTATTCATGAATTCTACTATCGTTAGTATTGATAATGATTATCATATATAATGAAATAGGATTTATGGAGTATAGCATATACGGAGGATCTATGAATACGACTACCTATGAACTGCAAGATGTACGAATGTTGGCGGAGCCTGGTACACAAAGTCCTGCCGCATTGATTCTGTCCTATCCAGCTGTTATTGTGCCGACTGAAGCCATCGTATTACGTACAGCAAGCAGCATGTATAAGGTGAATGAGGGGCAGTGTATTGTATTGCGGCATGCGGAAGAATGTATGAGCATGATAACAGCAAACAGGACTGAATTCGCACCTGTTTACGCCGTTATTTTCCAAAGTTATGTACTGAGTGAGCGTACGGACACCTGTCTGCTTTATCGTATTAGCCATGAGAATATACCCGCACACGGGGCTGTTATGGAGTTTTCAAGGCATTCGTTTGCTTTGCTGATGAGCCTGATGGCACAGCTTCGGCGGGCATCTTGGTCACGGAATGCCTCTAGACTAGATTTAATGCTGGATGAGCTGCTGAGCAGTGTCTTTAGGAGCAAAGCAGGCGAGTTCACCTTTATGTCCCATAATGATGCGATCAAAGACGCGGTTATATATGTGAATCAACATTTTGACACTTCGATCAGCCGTTCTTTTATGGCACAGATGACAGGGTTTAACCAAAGTTATTTTTCGTCCCTTTTCCATAAGGAGACAGGGTGGAGCTTCGCCGAATATTTGACTCGGATCCGTATTGAAGAGGCGAAGCGAAGATTATTAAGTACAAGCGACAATTTGAACGATATCGCTTATAAGACCGGGTTTGCCGATGGTTCTTATTTAGGAAAAGCATTTCGAAAAGTAGTCGGCTTGACACCTAGCGCTTTTCGTCAAAGGAGGGGAACTACACGTATTATCGGTATGCAGTTTCTCGGGGCACTGCTTGCAGTAGGCATTAAGCCACTTGCAACCACAGCTGAGGTGCTCCGTTCATCTTTACTCCTGCTTGAAGATCTGGAAGGGATTGTTGAGATAGATGAGCTTCACATTGCTGAGCAGTTAAAGCCTTTAGCACCAGACTTCATATTAATTCCTTCCTATTATTATCAGTATCCGGATTTGCTTAAGGCCTTGGAGAGGGTCGCACCAGTCGTTACGCTTGAGTGGGGGAAGATGGACAAGCTGGATGAGGTGAGAGTGATAGGCAGCCTCTTCGGGCGTACAATGGAAGCTGAACGATGGATTACTAGACTCCAACAAAAAGCCCTAGCAGCCAGGCAGGCCATACGACAGTGTATCGGTGCTCATGAAACGGTAGCGCTATATGAACAGTGGCATGATCAGCGCTGGCTTATTCCTTATGATTCGGTGCGGTCTGCGTTTAATCTTTATCAATTGCTTGAGCTTACGCCGCCGCTACGTGTTCAGGAAGAAGTGCTCGACCAGGCCAAGCATCTTTTTATACAGGAGCAGGATTTGATGAACTATGCAGCAGACCATATGTTTTTTATCGTCCCTTGCGCAAATACCGAAGCTTTTGAAGGGAAAATGATTTCACACGGCGTATGGCTGCAACTTCGAAACGAACATCAGTGCCATTTCTATGTACTACAGTTGGAGGAGTTCTGGATGGATGAAGGCGTATCATTGGAAAAACAGATGGATGTATTGGTAAATTTGTTAACATCAGGCCAGTGGATCCAACAATAATCCCTATTGGAAAACTAACCTCTGTACATCGACGGCACATGAATAGCATGTGTATAATAAGGGTTATCGTCGCGAATGATAATCATTATTAATGGAGGTTGTTATGGTTAAATCCGATACATATATTCTCAAATCTTTTGTTGTGATACTTTTTGTGTTGATGTTGACGGCTTGTGGCGGGGGAAGTACTGACACTGCTGCGCCTAATAAAGCCACATCAGCCGCAGAGAGCGGTGGCAAACAAGTCTCTCAACAGGAGCAAGAGTCTTCCGATTCAAAGACTAGCAACACGGATTCTGTTCAAACCAAAACGATACAAACTGCCACAGGGCAGCTTGAGATACCTGTTAATCCAAAGCGGATCGTAATGGATGGATATTTGCCCAATATGCTCATCCTGGGCATTAAGCCGGTTGGGGCTATGCAGTGGGATCTAGATAACAAAGTCATTAAGGATCAAATTGCCGGCATTGAAAGCGTAGGCGAGCGCTCACTTGAGAAGATGCTGGATTTGGACCCTGATTTGATTGTGACTTGGCTCGATCCGAAGTATGATGGAAAGATTATTGAACAATACAACAAGATCGCGCCAACCATTGTACTGCCTTACAACTATTTCAGCAGTATCTACGAAAGTACTCGTTATTTTGGGGACATATTCGACAAGCAAAAAGAAGCGGAGCAATGGTTGACGGAATTCGATCAGGATTCAGCAGAAGCACGTACGAAGATTAACAAAGTTGTGAAGCCAAAGGATACGTTTGCTTTGATGGGCGTTTTTGTGGTGGATAGTGCGTTCTACATTTATGGAGATGGCGGCTATCGTGGTGGAGAGGCAATTTATCAACATTTGAAGCTCAATCCACCGCCAAAGCAGAAACAAGAGATGATTGGCAAACAATCCTCGAAAAAAGTATCCTTCGAAGTTGTTCATGAGTATGCAGGTGATTACATTTTCCTTGACCAAGGCAAAATGATAGCAGAGGTGTGGGGAAGCAACGAGGGAGTATGGAAATCACTTGATGCCGTAAAAAACAATCGAGTATTTGACCTCGATCCCGACTTGTTCTGGGGTAATGATCCCATTTCTTTGAAACTACAAATTAAAGAATTGGCCAAAATGATTACAGAGCGGGCAAAGTAACACACGCTAACACAAGAAAACAGCATTATGTAAACTATGATTAAAGTCGCGTACTCCGCGGCTTTTTTTGTTTTTTCACTGCTAGGTCTGTTATACAAATGAAATCAAAACTCGATCACGTTATACATAGAACTAGATTAACCATTGAACAATTGAATTTACGTATAGAATTTATCTATTATCGAATGCATTGACCTAGAGTATTCTCGGGTGCTAAAGTAATTCCAATCTTATTCTTAGTTTTCCTGTAGGAATTATTAGTTTATGAAATGAAATAATGGGAGGCATACGTTTATGAGAAAATTATCCGTGTTTGTAATTGCAGTTGGCTTTGTCTTTATCGTATCTGGCTGCGGGAATGATACACAGAGCACGAGCGCCAACACGAGCGGCACTGCATCCTCAATTGCATCCAATTCAGCAACCACCATCAATAAAATAATTGTGGGTACAGGGAGTGATTTTGAGCAAGTAGCTTTTATAAATGAAAAAGGTGAGCTGACAGGTTATGACGTAGAGGTGATCCGAGAGATTGATAAGCGCCTTCCACAATATGAGTTTGAGTTTCAAACGATGGATTTCTCAAACATATTGCTCAGCCTTGAAACCAAAAAAATTGATATAGCAGCGCATCTATTTGAAAAAAACCCGGAGCGAGAACAAAAATTTCTATTTAACCAAGAGCCTTACGCCTACTGGCGAAACAAAATCATCATTACGTCAGATAACAAGGATTCTATACAGTCGCTTGATGATCTGAAAGGCAAAAAAGTGCTCATCGGTCCGACTAGTGCCCAGGCTCAAATTCTTGAGAATTATAACAAGGAGCATAACAACGCGATTCATATCGTGTACCAGCAAAACGATGCCAATGATGATGTGCTTCAGGTGACTTCAGGGCGTGTGGATGCAACTATCGGGGCAGATTTCCTTCTTCCTATTAAAGACCCGCAGGGGAAACTCAAAACAGTGGGAAATGCATTAAATGAAGGCAACATTCTCTATGTATTTCGTAAAAATGATTCTGCATCACAGGAGCTTGCCAATACCGTTGACGCCACAATTAAAGATCTTAAAGCTGACGGGACACTTAGCAAATTAAGCACGCAATGGCTTGGCCAAGACTTTTCTAAATAAACAGTAAAGCTAACTACGAACTAGATGTCCCTGCAAGGAAGGTGAGAACGAGAGATGGGCCAACATCCATTTGAAATTTCCTATGTATTTGAATACTTTGTAAAGCTGCTTCCGTCTTTGAAAGTTACGTTGGTTATTGTGTCCAGCTCGATCCTGCTCGGTCTGCTGCTAGGACTGCTCGTCGCGTTGCCTCGACTATATCGTATTCCAATCCTGCAACAGCTGTCTCAAATTTATGTATCTTTTTTTAGAGGTACACCCATTCTTATTCAGCTCTTCCTGTTCTACTATGGCATTCCAGAATTACTAAAGCTCTTTCAACTTGATGTATCCAGAATATCTGCGCTGTACTTCGTTATTTTAACTTACTCCCTGCACAGTGGAGCTTTTATCTCTGAAGTTATCCGAGGGGCCGTGAAGGCAGTGGACCGAGGACAGATTGAAGCTGCTTACGCTGTTGGAATGAATGGCTTTCAAGCTTTCAGTCGAATTGTGCAGCCACAGGCACTGGCCATTTCTGTACCCGTCTTCGCAAACGTAGTTATCGGTAATTTAAAAGACACTTCACTTGCTTTTACACTAGGAATTATGGAAATAACGGGGAAGGCGCAAACACTTGGAACGATATCACATCGATTTGTTGAGATATACATTTCGCTCGCGGTTGTCTACTTTATGATCAGTTTGGCGCTTGAGAAGTTGTTTCATCATATTGAAAAGCGGCTGCTCCGCCATGAAGCAAAAGCTGACTCTGTCAGCACAGCAGAACGCAGTAGAAATGTGTTCGTCCGTCTATTTACGGCCGTTACCGTTAAAATTCGCAAAGAGGAGGCGGGTTTATGAAGCTTGATCTCTCCTTTATTGGAACTGCTCTCATGCAATTATTATCGGCTATCCCAACTACATTGGCGATTACGGCAGTGTCGATGTTATGTGGATTGGCCATCGGCACGATTGTAGCCTTGATAAGATTGTACAAAGTTCCAGTATTGCATTATATGGCTGCATCGTATGTCACTTTTATTCGCGGCACACCTATGCTGACCCATCTTCTGCTCATCTACTTCGGGCTTCCCTTGATTGTCGATTTCTTGTCTGCCCAGTTCGGATGGTCATTCCGATCCATCTCTATCCCGATGATTGCATTTGCTTACCTTTCGTTTTCCATTACGGCAGGGGCTTATTTATCTGAAGTGGTTCGCTCTGGTCTGCTCGCCGTGAATAAGGGACAGATTGAAGCTGCCTATTCCATCGGGATGACAACTAAACAAGCGTTAAGTCGAATTGTATTCCCCCAAGCCTTTGCAATTCTATTGCCCAGCTTGTCCAACAGCACAATCAGCATGCTGCACGGGTCAACGCTTGTGTTTACCGTTTCTGTTGTAGATATTAACGCCAAGTCCCAGATAATCGCTTCATCAAACTGGAAGTTTCTTGAGTCTTATATTGCAGCTGCGATTATTTACTGGGCTTTAACCATTTTGATTGAAAGGCTGACCCTGTTCGTGGAGAAGCGTTTTCAATTATATAACGAAGGCGGCGTGACGTAGCGCAATGCGCGCAGATTCGTAAATACATCGAAAATCGATAGGAGCAGCTAACCATGACCATAAAGATCGGGATTTTAGATCAAAGTATCGTGTTCCCTGGGCAGACACCTGGAGAGGCTTTAGGCAATACGGTCAAGCTCGCACGTTTGGCTGAAACGCTTGGTTATGAACGGTTTTGGGTGTCTGAGCATCATGACTCGAGCCAATTTGCGGGTTCATCACCTGAAGTTCTCATCGCTCATCTGCTTGCTCACACGAACAGCATCAAAATTGGATCAGGAGGGGTTATGCTGCAGCATTATAGCCCTTACAAAGTGGCTGAGAACTTTAACTTGCTCGCCTCATTGGCTCCAGGACGGATCGACCTTGGAATCGGCCGTGCTCCAGGCGGTCTGCCGCGTTCTACCAAAGCACTGCAGCCTGCAGAGGATACTCGCAAACTCGAGGAGAAGCTGAACGAGCTTGAGCAATTTCTGCTTGGACCGGCAAAGGATGAGCATCCGCTCGCTGGTTTGAAGGCCACTCCACTGCCAGAACGTCCTGCTGAAATTTATATCCTTGGCACAAGTGTATCAAGTGCTGAAATAGCTGCAGAGCGCGGCCTGCCATATGTATTTGCCTTGTTTATCAATAATGATCCGGAGGCGGCGCGCGAAGCTTTTCATACATATCGGACGAAATATAATACGGCCCGAAAATCCGAGCCCAGGACGATTCTAGCTTTATCTGTCATCGCTGCTGATACAGAGGTAGAGGCTGCTAACATAGCGGGCGATTTGAAAAGTGTACGTGTTACATTAGCCAGTGGCAAGACTGTAAATGTTGGATCCGTGGAGCAAGCAGAAGAATTTGCACGGCAGGCGGGTGAATCGTACACTGCTGAAGTGCGCGACGCTGACATCACTAAGGGCACAAAGGAAACGGTAAGGAAGCGGATATTGGAATTGAAGGCGCAATATGGCGTATCAGAATTTATTTTCACTACGGTAGTCAGTGATTATGAGAAGCGTGTACGTTCCTTTACTTTATTAAAGGAAGCGTTAGAGGAACTAGCTGTATAACAAAAAGGGAGGTGTAGGATGAGTCAATTAGCATTCGATATGGAGTCCTATTTAAGTACCTACGGGAAGTTAAAACAAGCCATTGAGGGCTTGACGGACGAAGAACTAACATGGAAGGCTGCGCCGCATCAATGGAGTGTGACGGAAGTACTGGCTCACTTAGTGGATCACAGTGTAATCGTTTCGTTTCGTATACGAGAAATATTATCTGGTTCAGACGTTCGATTACCCTTCTTTAGCCAAGATCCATGGGTAGCAGGACAGAAGGCAAACGATGGAGCTGCTGCAGACGCCCTCCAAGTATTTAAAGCATTACTTGAGTACCATTGCCTGCTGCTTCAACGATTGACACCAGATGACTGGTCAAAGACAGGTATCAACTGGAAAGACGAGTCGATCAGTCTTGCGACAGTCATACAAGCATTTATCACACATGTAGAGACTCATCTCGCGCAGATCGCGCGGATTAAGCTCGGAAATAGTGAGGCGCGTAATTCGAGCTGCACGTTCTGATTTGACCACTAAGAAAGAAAGCAGGTGCGCACCATGCCAGATGGAGCCATTATTATTCGGGATGCGGAAGCGTCGGATTTTGAAGCGGTTAAGGCTGTTCTGATGGATGCTTACGCTCAGTACGAATGGCTGCTTTCAAAAGATCGTTGGGAGAAGTACCGAGAAGAAATTATCGACTCCGTGAGCAATAGCCAAGTAAAAGCTCGAATTATTGCTGAACTGGATGGGTTAGTCATTGGAAGCGTATTTCTGTATGACTCCTCAGAGGCGGCTTACGGATTACCTCAATTAAATATTAACACCCCAATTATGCGCTTGTTGGCAGTAGCAAGCAACGTTAGAAGGCGAGGAGTAGCCACACAGTTAATCTGGGCAGGGATCAGGCGATCTCATCAATGGGGAGCAGACATGCTTCATCTTCATACATCAGAAGTTATGGGTGCAGCCGCACAGCTTTATGAGCGTCTGGGCTTCGAGCGAGCGCATGACAAAGATATTATTAAGGGTGATGCTATTGTTAAAAGCTATCGATTTCATGTGAAAGAAGCAACACAACTGTGGAAGGGAGCGCTGATTACCTAGAATTTTTCGATGTCAAAATAGATTTATTCTATTATACAAGCCTCATATATTCAGTTATGCTGAATGAAATTAATAACGACTATTCATATAAGAAAAATAAGTATTAAACTGATATAAAAATAGTTCTTATAAAAGCGAGGTGAAGCGAATGGGAAAGCTGCTGGAGATTGATCGATTACAGATCGCCTTTCGAACCGACCAAGGGGATATCATTTCCGTCGACGAAGCCAGTTTTGACCTTGCATCGGGGGAGACCGTTGCCATCGTAGGCGAATCAGGCTGCGGAAAGAGTGTGACCTCATTATCCATTATCGGGTTGCTCGGCAAGAGCGGTTATGTTCGTCAAGGTGAGATTCGGTTTAAGGGTTGCGCGCTTACGAAGGCCTCATCAGCGGAATTGCGTAGACTACGAGGCAATGAAATCTCGATGATCTTTCAAGACTCGATGACTTCGTTGAATCCAGTTATCCCGATTGGGGAGCAAATTGAAGAGCCCATTCGCTTACATCTGGACCTGTCCCGTCAACAAGCAAGAGCGGTTGCTGTAGATATGTTAAGAAAGGTGGGCATTGCAAGACCAGAAGCAATCAGCAAGCAATATCCCCATGCGTTGTCAGGCGGGATGAGGCAGCGAGTCATGATTGCTATTGCATTAGTATGCAAGCCTAAGCTGCTTATTGCAGATGAACCAACAACAGCACTTGATGTGACGATCCAAGCACAAATACTTCAGCTTATGAAGCAATTACAAACAAACAATGGCACGTCAATCTTGCTTGTTACCCATGATTTAGGTGTCGTGGCAGAGATGGCAGACAAAGTAGTTGTAATGTACGCAGGACAGGTGGTGGAAACAGCGGATGTGTTCACGTTGTTTCGAGCACCAAAACATCCCTACACACAAGGATTGATGCGATCGATCCCGCACCTCAATCGTGACAGCAGTAAGCGGATGCATGCAATTCCGGGTACCGTCCCTTCGCTGCAGCATATGCCAACAGGTTGTCGGTATCATCCTCGCTGTTCCTATGCTGTTGGTCGATGTCGACAAGAACAACCGACCGTGCAAAGCGTCGGCGGGGAGCATCTGGTGAGATGCTGGCTGCCTAGTGAGACGGAAAACACATGGGTTCCATTGGCAGGGCATTTAAGCGGGGGAACCTTATGACTTTACAAGCGGAAATAATTAGCCGACAAACCAAAAAAGCACTGCTGCACGTGGAGTATTTAAAAACATACTATCCTTTGCGAAACGGCCTATTTTCACGTCGCACTGGTCATATCAAAGCTGTAGATGATGTTAGCCTGACGCTGTACAAAGGAGAGACTCTAGGCTTAGTTGGGGAATCGGGCTGTGGCAAATCAACGATTGGACGCTCCATTATGCGTTTGGAACAGCCGTATTCGGGTCGTATTTTGTTTGATGGCGAGGACATTACGCACTTCCCCGTCCACAGAATGAAGCATGTGCGGACGCGAATGCAAATGATCTTTCAAGATCCTTTTGCTTCGCTAAATCCACGAATTCGGATTTGTGATGCCCTCGCGGAGCCATTAATGGTTCACAAGCGGGTAAGACGCAGTGAGACACAGCGTGAAGTAGCGGCTTTACTTCAGATGGTTGGCTTGCCTCGCTCGACTAGCAACCGCTATCCGCATGAATTGTCGGGAGGACAACGACAACGCATCGTCATTGCTAGAGCGATCGCGCTTCGGCCGAAGCTAATCGTATGCGATGAACCCGTGTCGGCACTTGACGTTTCTATCCAGGCGCAGATTTTGAACCTGCTGCAGGATTTACAGGAGGAACTGAAATTCACATACTTATTTATCAGCCATGGTATGGGTGCAGTAAAGCAGATGAGTACCAGAATTGCTGTGATGTACCTAGGGAAAATTGTAGAGTTGGCCCCAACACAGCATTTGTTTCGTCAGCCGAAGCACCCCTACACACAACTGCTCTTGCATGCTGTCCCATCGCCAGATCCGACTCTTAGAAAACCAAACAATCAAATCCTTCTTGGTGATGTGCCAAGTTCGATCGATCCACCCTCAGGCTGTCGATTTCATACGCGCTGTCCTTATGCACAAACACAATGCCGGACTGTCGAACCTGCTCTTACAGATGGCGATCATGCTGTCGCCTGCCATTACCCATTAGAATAAGGCGAAGCTTGAAGGGGGAAGTGATGATGGGGCGGTATATCATACGCAGACTATTAATTTCGATACCTGTCTTTTTTGGGATCACCATCTTAAGTTTCCTGATTATGAACATGGCGCCTGGTAATCCTGTTGACATGTTGATTAATCCTAATATTCCAAAAGAGATGCTGGATTTAAAAAAAGAACTTCTTGGCTTAAATGATCCATTATATGTTCAGTATGTCAAATGGTTGAGCGGATTGTTAAAAGGGGAACTTGGTTATTCCTTTAGCAGCTTTGCCTCTGTCTCACAGTTGATCGGCGAGCGAATCGGGCCTACCTTGCTGCTTGCTTCATGCTCCCTAATGATAGGTGTTGTAATTGCCATCCCTATAGGAGTAATTAGCGCAGTTAAACAAAATTCTAACCTTGATTATGTATTGACGGGTTTATCATTTCTCGGCATATCTATTCCACCCTTTTTTTTCGGACTAGGCTTGATTTATATCGTAGGAATTCAATTAAACTGGCTGCCAACAGGGGGGATGACAACGCTTGGAGGAACAGGAGGGATCGGTGACATCCTCGCTCATTTGATACTTCCTGTTGTGGTTCTAGGGGTTGCGATCGCTGGAAAAAAAGTACGTTATGTACGTGCGAGCATGCTGGAGGTACTTCAGCAGGACTATTTACGGACTGCCCGTGCAAAGGGAATAAGTGAGTTTATGGTAACGAATAAGCATGCGCTCCGTAATGCGCTCATCCCGATTATTACAATAGTAGGTACTGAGATACCCCTGCTGCTCGGTGGAAGTATTATCATTGAACAAATCTTTCAATGGCCAGGTATCGGACAGTTGACGATGGAAGCACTCTTATCTCGGGATTACCCAACATTAATGGGATTAAATATCGTGGCAGCATGTATCGTACTCACCACCAATTTGTTCACGGATATCCTGTATGCGCTAGTTGATCCGCGTATGAAGTACAGCTGAGGGGAGGGAGAAAATGTCCGTAACGAAGTTGTCGAAACTGTCATGGCAAAAAGAGGTCCCTGCCTCTGATATGAACGAGTCAAGTGAACAAGCTGATCATGTGGTTGAGAAGTATGTCAGCCAAATTAAACGCAAGTTCTTTAAGCACAAAATGGCGGTATGGGGCTGTATCATAACTTTGCTGCTGCTTAGTGTCGGGTTGCTTGCCCCGTGGTTGGCCCCATACCAACCGAATGAAGTTACAGCATCTTTCTCTGCTCCTCCTTCACTCACAAACTGGTTAGGTACCGATCAAGTTGGGCGAGACGTATTAAGCCGGCTCATTTACGGCATGAGGATATCCCTGCTAATTGGCTTCATCACGGTAATCATATACGTCATATTTGGTTCTTTAATCGGGATGCTGGCAGGATACTTTGGCGGCTGGCTCGATACGCTAATTATGCGTATTACGGATATCTTCTTAAGCTTCCCTTATATGCTGGTCGTGTTGGTCATCGTGAGCGTATTAGGTGCAGATGTGTTTACGATTATACTCGTACTTGCTCTTTTCAAGTGGCCTACCCTTGCCATGCTCGTCCGCAGTAGTGTCATGTCCATCAAGCAGACGGATTATGTTCGAGCAAGTATTACGTTAGGTTATAGTACGCCGCGCATCTTGTTTAGGCATATATTGCCGAATGCGGCAGCTCCTATTATCGTAAATGCTACCTTCGGGATTGCTGGTACCATTCTCAGCGAGGCGGGTCTTAGCTTTCTTGGCATGGGTATCAAGTCCCCACAGGCAAGTTTGGGCAACATGCTGCATGATGCCCAATCCTTGACGGTTCTAACGGAACAACCTTGGTTATGGGTGCCCGCGGGCGTTGTCATCTTAATGATAGTGCTCTCTTTTAACTTTGTAGGGGATGGCCTGCGTGATGCGCTTGATGCAAAAGCTTAACAAAATTCCTAAGTTTTCATTTAGCAACATTCATTAAGCCATTTCTAAAACTGGGGGCGAAACGATGAGAAAAAGCGTTTGGTTACAGCCATTTATCTTGTTCATGATCTTTCCGTTATTCCTATCTGCATGCAGTAACTCAAAGTTAGCAGATGTTGGAGCACAAAATAAAACCTCAAATGATCGAGCTAGCGAAACAATCGTCAAAAAAACAATCACAATTGGCATTGTCAACGCTCCGGTTACTTTAAATCAGATCAATACACAAGACAATTCGGCCTCGCTCGCCCCGATCAGCTTATTAAACGATTCGTTGTTGGATGTCACGGATACGGCACAATTTATACCGAAGTTGGCGGAATCTATAAAGACAAAGGATAAACAGACATACAGGATTACGCTCAAACCAAATGCCAAATGGAATGATGGTACTCCATTTACGACTGCTGACGTTGCATTCACTTTAAAGCTTGCGCTTAACCCGAAAGTGGATACCTCATTTAAGCTGTCATTTATAGAAGGATTGAATGCGATTGGTAAATTAGAAGAAAAGACAGCAGACATTTCCGGACTTAAAATAATCGATTCTTCTACCTTCGAGATTAGAGCCAAAACACCGATCGACCCGCTTGTGTTTAATGAACGTTTTGGTGTAAAGGTCAACTATCTGCCTGCTCATATTCTAAAGAACGTAGACCCTGAGCAGCTATCCACACATGAATATTTCCAGAAACCGACGGTAACGATTGGCCCTTATCGATTCATTGGATATCAGAAAGGACAATATGTGGAGCTCTCCAAAAATGAAAATTACTACCTTGACGTCCCGAAGATTGACAGAATCTTTATAAAAGTGCTTCCGGCGCCGAATCTTGTAGCTCAGCTTCAAACCGGAGAAATTCAGATGAACTCTTTACCTGTGGGACTTGTTCCGATCACAGAATATGACAAAGTAAAAAGCTTTGAGAACGTTAATGTAACTTCGGCACCAGCCTCTGAACCTGCTGAGTTGTTCTTTAACACAGAAAAGCTGCCTGATAAGAAGGTGCGTCAAGCCATCGCGTATGCGTTGAATCGACCGCTTATCGTAAATCAGCTCTTAAAAGGTCAAGCTGAAATTATTGACGGTGGAATTCCAAGCTCTCACCCTTACTTTAACAAAAGCATTAAGCCCTATGATTATAACCCTGAAAAGGCAAAACAATTGCTGCAAGAGGCGGGGTGGGATTTCAAGCGCACCCTGACGTTCTTAATACCCGTAGGCAATAAGGTTCGTGAACAAGCGGCAGACGTTGTGGTGCAAAATCTAGAAGAAATAGGGCTGAACATAGACGTCCAAAAGTATGATTTCCCAACGCTAATCGATAAGGTTGAGAAGGGCGAACATGACATCACCATCTTCACAAGAGATTATTATATCGAGCCCAGCCTTTATTTTACAACTTACAGAAGCAAAGACCCTGACAGTGTCATTCGTTATCATCATCCACTAGTCGATGAGCTGATTCAAAAAGGCGAGCAAGAAATCGACGAAACGAAGCGTCATGAGATTTACAATCGATTACAAGAAGTATTACATGATGAAGTCCCAACGTTAGCTGTTTATTCAGAGAAACGATTACAGGTAGTTTCCAAAGCTGTGCTTACAGGTAAACCTTTAAATTTAGGTACGTTTAACCAGGTCAATCAGTGGGATGTAGTAACAAAGTAGGTTATAAGGGATTATTCCGTTATAATAAACCGTTTTAAACAAATCAATGGAGGTGTTAGGAAATGGCAGATTTAAGCTGTCTCGTATGCAAGTCGGAAATTGAAGTAGAAGAACGCGCAACTACAGGTGAGATCGTGGAATGTGAATCTTGCGGTCAAGAGCACGAGGTTCAAGTGGAAGCCAATCTTGTCACGATTGCTCTTGCTCCGGAGATTGAAGAAACTTGGGGAGAGTAGGAAATTAACATGGATCAAAGCAGTGCTGTTTTATTATGTGTGACAAAGCTGAGAGAGGAAGAACAACGTATTATGGATCATCTTGGCAATCTTGGTATTCGCGTACAAGTTAATCTGGATTCCATGGAGTTACCATTAGCAGGTTCTGATGCACACTCATTTGGACTTGCGCTCATTCGTTGTCTTTCTCAGAAAAGTGCGATGAATCGATCCCGCCTGCTTGAGTTAGCTGGTATGGAAACCATAAATTCAACCCACGCAATCACCATTTGCACCAATAAGATCCATCAAGCCATCGTGTTTGAGAAATTTGGGGTTCCCCAGCCTCATTTTAAAATAATCTTTACTCCTGTAAAGCTGTTTGATGCTTTGCAAGAGTACGGAGACCTCTGTGTCATTAAACCTGCAACCTCATCATGGGGGAGAGGAATTGCAAGAATTACAGGCAAAGATTGCTTAGAGGGATGGATAGCGGCGCGTGAATCCGTAGATCCTGGTCATCAATCCTTTCCCGTCTTAGTACAGGAATATGTGGAGAAGGGGGATTATGACATCCGTGTTGTCATAGTCGGCCGAACACCGATTGTCGCATTCCGTCGGGTCTCCACTGAAAACTGGAAGACAAATACGCATCTCGGTGCAGATATTGAACTGCTTACGATTAACGACGAGATCCTTGCTATTTGTGAACGATTAGTCGAAGTGTTAGGCGAGGGCATATACGGTGCAGATTTGTTTTTTGATTATAAACATTTGCGTTATGTTGTCTGTGAAGTGAATCAGAACCCTGAATTTTCAAAATCGTGGAAAGTCCATGGGGTGGATGTGGCTTATCATATTGCACATTATGTAAGTGAGGTACTAGGTCGGGAAAACAGGGTGAACTGCACTATTAATTCATAGTATTCAGGGAGGTATAATTGTTAAATGGGTGAAACATTAATGAAGTTAAAGACCGTCATTCAAAAAGAACATTACTTTCCCTTATCTTTTGTATTATCGAGAGTGCTGAATTCAGGCGTTATTATGAGTATAGAGAAGAATGATCATGAATTAAAAGGATTGGAGAAAATCATTGCCAAGCTGACAGGAACTGCCTATGTATCTTTGTTTAACAGCTATACAGGGGCGATTCACGGTGCATTGTGGGGGCAGGACATTGTTTACCAATCCACTGTAAGGCTGGAGCAGCCAAGTAAACAGGAACAAAAGTTCTTGCGTTGGCTAGGTATCAGTCTCGTATCAGATCCGCAGACAGAGCAGGCATATACTTCAATTGCGCTGACGTGGGAAAATTTAAATCAATTAAATCCATCCATCTCCGCTGTGAGCGGTCTTGCCCCTGTTCTTGTGCTCGATTTTACTCCATTAGGATTCGGTCCTGCTGCTGCAATTGCTATAAATGACGAGAACATATGGAAAAAGGCAGAGCGGTTAAAAATATTCGGTGCCTTTGATCTGCAAACGATGTGGACGCAGGAAGAAAGTGAACCAGAGCTGCAGCCAGCAGCTCAATTCAACTATAGGCTCAGCCCGCTCGTAGCAGCATGCGTGAAAATAGCGTTATTAAGGAGGCATCCATCCTAATGAAGACCGATTTTATTCGTAAACCGCTCAAGCTGCCATCAGACGACTCGGTTCGAGAACCATTGGCTTATGGGGGCGGACCAGCGGTAATCCCTGAAGACGTGCGTCGGACCAATTTTCCGATTATTACGAAAGAAGACGTGATTCAAATGCTAGTCTCGATCCAGCAAGACGGTGATCAGGTCGTGGATGAATTTAAGGAGGCGTATCGCCATTACGTTGGAGCTAATTATGCGATAGCCACAGCAAGCGGCACATCAAGCTTGCACCTCGCACTTGTTGGCGTCGGGGTTCAGCCTGGTGATGAGGTTATTGTCCCGGCGTTCACCTTTATTGCAACGGCGCAGGCGGTTGTAGCTGCCAAGGCGATCCCTATCTTCGTGGATATAGACCCGATCACATACTGCTTAGATCCTGTGCAAGCAGAGCAGGCCATTACGAAGAAGACCAAAGCGATTATGCCTGTACATGTGCACGGCCTGCCAGCTGATATGTCCGCATTAAGACGGCTGACAGACAAGTACTCGCTGCGTCTTGTTGAAGACGCCTCCCATGCGCATTCGGCTTCCATCCATGAACAAGTGGCAGGCTCGATTGGTGATGGCGCAGGTCAAAGCTTAATGGCGGACAAAAATTTCCCTGTAGGTGGGGAAGGCGGCATCGCTTTCTTTAAAGAGAAAGAAGACTATGAACGTGCCCTTCATTTTCTAGATTCATCGGGCATCGACTACCGCATGTCTTGGATCGCTGCGGCCTTTGGCTTGAGTCAATTGGATCGCCTTCCGTATTATGATGCCATTCGAGCACGGAATGCTTCGTATTTGACAAATGCGCTAGCAGAGACAAAGCTGTTTAGCGGACCGCTCGTGCCTGATGGATATAAGCACAGTTATAACATGTATCGTGTTAAATTATCACCGGAACGTCTCGGATTAGCAGACCTTGAAGATTACCGTGTAAAAGATGCGGTTCAGCAGCTTATAAATGCAGAAGGAGTTTATGCCAGAGAGTGGCAAAATGTGCCGATTCCGGGGCATCTCCCCTTTAAAAATCGTAAAGGCTTTGGAGCGGGATATCCTTTCACCTTATCGGATCGTAAAGACTTTGGGTATGATCTAGTTCGTTTTCCCGTCACATTAAACATGCTGCGCAACAGCTTGACGATATGTCGAGAATTAAGAACACCGATCGAGTATGAGCGAATTCAAGCCTACGCGTTGGCATTTAAGAAGATTGATGCGAATCCGCATATCATTCGCGAACTGGTGGAGCGGGGCGATAACCTTAAAGTGTTGTATGAAAGGGACGCCAGATTAGGATGAACATAACCGACAACCGAAAAAAACGAGCAGCCATTTTAGGTGGCAGCGGGTTCACAGGCGCTGAACTGTATCGATTGCTGCGCAGGCATCCCCAATTTGACATTGATTTTGTATCCTCTGAATCCAAAGCGGGCCAATCGGTCGACAAGTACTACATCAGTTCGATTCATAAAAAGAAGATAAGCCCGCTTAAATTCAGTAAAATGGTCGAACTGCACGGCCATTACGATGCAATCTTTTCGTGTTTGCCTACAGGGGCTTTGCCTAAAGTGATCCAACATGTTGCTGAGCATACCGATTACATTTTTAATGTCAGCGGTGATTATCGCTTAGCCGATCCTGATCAATTGCAGCAACATTATCCCGAAACGCTAAAGAACAATTTTAAGGGCGGCTGGCATTATTTTATCCCAGAATTCAGTAAGATTGATCTTACGAAGAAGATCGTCAATCTACCTGGTTGTATGGCGGTGGCCGCGCTGTACACGCTCTATCCACTCGTTGCGCACGATCTCATTGATCCACGTGTCATAACGGATGCGAAGACAGGTTCAAGCGGCGGCGGCAAATCAACTACTGAGCATCATGCAGAGCGCGCTCATAATTTTAGGGCCTACAAGGTTCATGGCCACCGTCATAAGCCAGAGATCGAGCACGCGCTGGATAACCATCTTCATCACACGGTAGTGCTGCAATTTTCAGTTTACAGTCTGGACTTGCCGCGTGGAATTATGGCCACTACCTATTCTTTGCTAAAGGAGGGGGTAAGCGCCGTCGATGTAAAGAAAGCTTTCTACAGCACGTATGCATCGAAGCCCTTTCTCCATTATTTCAATTCGAACAGCGGTTCTCCCATGATAAAGACAGTAGTAGGTACAAATTATGCCGAAATTGGTGCATATGTAGAAGGGCAAAACTGTGTGTCCATCGCCACTATTGACAATCTAATAAAAGGTGCCGCAGGTCAGGCGGTTCAGGCGGCTAACCTCTATTTTGGCTTCGACGAGGAGACAGGCCTACGATTTGAAGGTGAAGGAGCGTGGCCTTAATGAGCAGCCAAAGTCTGTATGTAATCAAGCTGGGCAGCAGTACGATTGTCCATCACCCTGAAATTTTTGAGGAAATCAATCGCATCGTAAAGCGAGGGCATCAGGTTCTGCTTGTGGCAGGCGGTGCAGAAGCTATTCGACTCAAATATGAATCAATATCGCGTCCAATGCCTTTTCTTACTTTGCCATCTGGTGATGAAGCGAGGTACTGTGCTCCTGATGAAATGCCTATTATCCGTGCAGCTTATCATGAGAATATTTTATCGATCATTGATAAGCAGTTAAAAAGTTATGGTTTATCCGTATACGCCCAGCTTGGTGGCGATCATGGTCTCATCTCGGGCCAGAAGGCCAAACCAATTAAGGCCATTAAGGATGAACGAACTGTTATTATCCGAGATTCTTTATTCGGACAATTCACAAGCAGTCACACGTCATTTTTGCGGTCAGCTTTAACGGCTTTTGATGTGGTGTGTCTGACTCCACCGATCTTTGATCCTACATTAGATACGTATATTAATATCGATTCCGATATACTGGCAGCTCATTTAGCGATTGAACTGGAAGCCCATCATTTACGCTTTGTTACCGGTACTTCTGGTTTGCTGCTAGACATTCGTAATCCATCGTCCACGATTTCGGATATCTATACAGATGATGAATTAAGCTTTGTTCAAGGGCGCATGAAGCAGAAGGTACGTGCTGCGCAGCTGGCAATTCTTGAGGGAGCTTGTGATGTCTTCATTTCAGGCCCGCATACGCTGCTAGGCAGCAAGACGTGGTTCTGGAACGTTAGCAGGGAGCTGGGAGCGCTTGATCTGCTAAACAAAGTTGCACGAATTCCTTCTGTTTCCCAGGATGAGCACGAACTCGCCAATTATTTGTTGGATGAGATCAAGCTTCCCTCCGTGTCTGGGACTATAGATGAAGCAGGCAATATCGTATTCAGAAAAGGGAGCGGTCCGCACACGCTGCTTCTGCTGGGCCACATCGATACAGTGCCTCATGTGTGGCCGGTTCGTACGGATACAAACGGAATTACAGGCAGAGGTGTCGTAGATGCTAAAGGCAGCTTCGTTAATTTTATTCATATGCTGCAAGAAGTTGATGTACCGGAGCATGGCTCATTACTGGTCATAGGAGCTGTCGAAGAAGAGATATCGTCTTCCAAAGGTGCTTACTTCATTCGTGATCATTATTCCGCAGATGCGGTTATTATTGGGGAACCTAGCGGAGAACACAATCTGACACTCGGTTACTACGGTTTGTTTAAGCTGCGGATTACAATTCATCGGGCGCAGGAGCATACTGCAGCCAAAGATAGCATTAGTGTAATTGACGAATTGTATCATGTAGCGGGAGAAATCCGCCAGCGAGTTCGCGATATCGATTCCCAATCGTTATCATCGCTGATTGATATTAAACATCAACAGGCAAGAGGATTTCTCACGGTAACAAGCATTTTGAATTTCAGGGTGTCGCAAGCGGCGGGTAAAGATTATGCAGAAAAGCTTGATTTAACATTTGGCAAAGAAGTGACGATTGAGGTATTACGTGCGACACCCGGCTATGCTAACGCACGCTCGGGTTCACTTGTAAAAGCCTTTGTACGCAGCTTTTCCAAGCAAGGAAAATCAATACATTATATTAAGAAACGTGGAACAAGCGATATGAACACACTGGCAACCACTTGGAGCACGGTTCCTATGGTGGCCTATGGCCCTGGCGATTCAAGTTTGGATCATACCAATGATGAGTACTTACACTACAGAGAAGCAGCAGCGACCAGAGTAATATTAAAAGACGCAGTAACCGAATGGTTTCGGTTGCGACTGGAGGAGTAGATGAGGGATATGATACCTACCCAGCAGTCTGAGCGTCGTGAGCAGACAAATGAGATTTCTTTGCTTCTCGAAAGAGCAAGGGAAGCAAGGGAATTAATTATCGATATGGCAGCTGCGGCTACAGGCTGTCATATCGGTGGAAGTTTGTCTGCTATTGATCTATTGATTGGCGCGTATGCGAAGTATGGGCAAGATCCGGATACTGCCATTATTCTGAGCAAAGGGCATGCTGCTGCGGCATTATACGCTGCACTTCATGTGAATGGAATCGTGCAAGATAATCCAGCGGAGAGCTACGGCCAGGAAGGGTCACTATTTACCGGTCATCCGAATCACAAATTGCCTGGCATCCCTTTTGCCACTGGAAGTCTGGGCCATGGAATTCCTTATGCGGCAGGCTGGGCACTGGCACAGAAGATGAAACAAACGAATGGATTAGGGATTGTGATCGGCGGGGATGGTGAACTGCAAGAAGGACTCTGCTGGGAAACGGCTCAGATCGTGCAAGCACAAGCAGTGCGTAATTTTATTTATATTATCGATTGTAATGGTGGGCAAAATGACGGGTATGTTCATGACATATCTCCGATCCGCAATCTGCGGCAGCGTTTTGAAGCGTTTGGATTTGTAGTCAGAGAAATCGACGGCCATCATTTTGAACAAATTCTTGCAGCAATAGAACCTGATTCAGAGAGACCTGTTGCTGTTCTCGCCAATACGATAAAAGGCAAAGGTGTAGCAGCAATAGAAGGCAATCCCGAAGCTCATTATGTAAAGATATCGGAAAAGTTGGCATATAGATGGAAGGTGAGTCTCGCATGACAATGTCGGGCAGGGATTCTTACAAAGCTGAGCTGGCTCAGCTAGCTGTTCTTAACGACCGGATAGTGTGTATTGAGGCAGATCTGGGCGGCAAAAATCATCCCTTTCAACAACAGCATCCTGAGCGCTTTTTTAACTTTGGAATTGCGGAGATGGCAGGAATAGATATGGCAGCTGGACTTGCAGAAGCTGGATATGTCCCGTTTTTCTCCACGTTTGCCTCTTTCGCCGCCCTGCGTGCAGCTGAAAGCATCAAACTTGCATTGGGCTACATGGGCAAAAATGTGAAAGTAGTCGCGGCATATGGTGGTGTATCCGGGGGATGGTTTGGCACGACGCATCATGCTCTGGAGGACATTGCTATCCTCCAATCGTTGCAGCAGGTTCGAATTGCTTGTCCACATGGGGAACAGGAGACCAGAACAGTGATTCAAGAGGCAGCAGCCTCGACAGAGCCGTATTACATCCGACTTTCTAGAAATGACACTTTTGACAGTATGAAGCGACAAGCGGACACAGACTGCAGGGAGATCATTGTCGAAGGGGGTGAAGCTGTCGATCAATCCCCATTATGTATCGTTTCGGTGGGGGAGCAAGCAACGGAATTATGCAAGCAGATTGTTCAACAAAATCCTGCTATCGTTCATGCGCATTTATGTTACATCGATATTCAAAGTATTAAATCCTATATTGAAGAATTAAGTGCTTTGTCCAAACGTCTGCTTGTAGTAGAGGAGCATCGCGCAACCGGAAGTACAGCATCGTACCTTGCCTTATTGCTGCCAAGGCATGAGATTTATTCACATCACTGTGGTGAACATTGGCCGATTTATGGAGGTTCACATACCGATGTGCTGAACTATTTAGGATTTGGACTGGAACCGCTGCAACAACAAATTTGGGATATCGTAGGTGGTGCAGGTGGTCTTTAGCGTACTAAAACCCAGAAACTTTCGTCATTACTTTATCGCGGACATCGTTTCCGGGTTCGGGGTAGGGATGAGTACGATTGGTGCCAACTGGTATCTAATGGATAAGACCGGGTCTATCGGCTCAATCGGCTTTATGTTGTCCCTTAACGTAATTGCAGGTTTTCTGATCTCGGCATTTGCAGGTTCATTCATTGATAAATGGAATCGCAAGACGATTATTTTATGGGCAAACATCGTACGTGCCGCAGCATTGCTGTTAATAACTGCTGCTTTTGTATGGACGGGGTTCCGCATTGAGTATTTGTATGCCTTTGCGATTGTTAATGGCATGGGTTGGGCTCTGTACATGTCAGCTTCACGAAGTCTAGTGCAAGAGATTGTCCCTGAGAAGGATCTGATACATGGCAACTCCTTAATTGAGATCAGTCTGCAAGTAGGCATGTTTATGGCGGGTGCCCTGTCAGGCGTATTATACAAATATGTGGGCTTCGAAGTCATACTGCTGCTGAATGCGCTGGCTTTTATCATAAGCAGCTTGTTTCTCAGGAGGATTCAATATGCGCCACTCCCACTAGAACAGGAGACGGACTCCTTTTATCAAACGTTCAAAGACGGCATTCGTTATCTAATAGAGCGTCCTTATATTTTCTTATTAGGGGTTGTATCGATTGTCCCGCTTGTATCCACCATGGTATATAATGTCGTCCTGCCGGGTTACGTGAGTACTGCTGTGCAAGGAGACTCGGTTGTATTTGGACTGGCGGATATGAGCTATGGAATCGGTGGGTTGTTGTCGGGGTTTATAGCTGCCCCATTGGCCAAAAGAATATCTCGTCATGGCACAATCTTACTGTTTTTCCTTGTATCTGTACTCAACTTACTCGCCATTGCCGTAAACTCTACAATTTTGATCTTATATCTAGGCAGCGTGTTAGTTGGGCTAACGAACTCTTCCTTACGTATCCTAGTGACAACGTCCTTGATGGAGTCTGTCTCAAAGTCCTACATGGGGCGAGCGACTTCGGTCTGGATGGCCATATCCTTGCTTTTGCAAACCGTCTCGGCGACAGGCCTTGGGATAGTGATTGATCGCTATTCCCCAGGAGTGGGGTTTATGTGTATGAGTGGGCTGATGTTGATCGGACTTATCGTATATTATGTGCTAAGCAGCAAAGCAGCGCATAAGCAGTCAGTAACAGTAAAGGGAGGCCAACACTTATGACAACAAGCAAAACAGTAGCTTTTGTTGAACCGAGCTTCTATGGTGTTAGTTTTGTGAAAGCTGCTTTTGAGCAGGGACATAGAGTGATTTCAATCGTATCTTCGCCTAATAATCCACAGAAATATGGGTATGAAGGTATTTATCACGATCTTATTGTGGCTGACATTAGGGATGAGGAATCGCTCTATCAGGCGATTGTTCAATCTCCATATGCCGATCAACTGGATGCACTGATTCCAGCTACGGATTACGCTTCCCATTTGACGGCTAAAGTGGCTGAACGCCTTGGACTCAAGGGGGTTCCCTTTGAGGCAGCATTAAAATCTAGAAATAAAGATTTGGCGCGGGAAGCCTATGCGGAGCATCGTGTTCCTAGTGCGGCTTTTAGGAAGGTGAGAACCTTCGAGGAGGCGGCTGCCGCAGCAGCTGATATTGGGTACCCCATCGTATTAAAGCCCACTAATTGTGCAAGCAGTCAGCATGTATACTTTATTAGCAGTGTTAATGAATTACAAGCAGCTATGGATGTTATTGTCGAATTTAAAGTATCCTATATGGATTTTAAAGTTCGTGAGGAGTATTTGGTTGAACAATATCTAGAAGGTCCCGAATTCAGCGTAGAGTTGTTCGTTAGTGAGGGTGTACCGCTGTTTTCAGTCGTTACCGAGAAAACAACTTCACCTTTACCCTATTTTGTTGAGGTTCTCCATACGCTTCCTACTTCGGTACATACAGATCGTGAGGACGAGATCGTGCACACGGCTGTTAAGGCGCTAAGAGCGATTGGAATTACGAATGGGCCCAGCCATGTCGAAGTAAAGCTTACAAGTGACGGAGCACGAATCATTGAGGTAAATGGTCGGCCGGGAGGCGATAATATTTCTTCAGACTTGTTAGTGCAGGCATTAGGCGTAGACATCTTCGAAGCAACAGTTAACTTTTATTTGGATAACCCGATTGCGATTCAGAGGAAGCATGAGCGGGCGGCGGCGATTGCTTATGTGACCGCAGAGCGTGAGGGGATTTTTGCAAATTTAAAGGGGCTCGAAAGTTGGAGCCAGCACCCTAGCGTTGTCCGGTATCAAATTAGTGTATCCCCAGGTGAAATCATTTCGCCAGCTAAGAGCTCAGATGATCGCTTAGGTTACGTTATTACCGTTGGTGATACGCCACAAGAGGCTAAAGAACTGGCTCTATCGCTCGTGAACAGTTTGCAAATCGTTTATCAGCAGCAGGACGCAGGGATAGCCAAGGTGTAGGCAGGAACTTCACCAATCAAGCATCCTTTTGGTGGCAAAAATGAAGTGAGCACGGGCTGTAAACAAAATTATTCATAAAAAGGAGTTGAAGAAGCCATATGGGTATCGCTGTAATCTATGGCAGTTCACGTCGAAATGGAAACTCGGAGCAATTGGCCAATTTGTTAGTAAATGGATTCGAAGCGGATCACATTTTCTTGTCTGACTATAAGATTAACCCGATTAATGACTACCGACATTCAGACAAGGGGCCCTATCCAGATGATGACTATCATCACGTAATTGATCGTGTTCTGGCACAGGATGTGCTTGTATTTACAACACCAATCTATTGGTATGGAGCATCAGGATTAACCAAAACGTTTATTGATCGTTGGTCGCAGTCTCTGAGGGAAAATAAATCGGAATTTTTATCAAATCTGTCAAGCAAGACAGCATGGGTTATTGGCATAGGAGACGACCAACCACATCTCAAAGGCATTCCGCTAGTACAGCAGTTCCAATATATATTTGAATATACGGGAACCCATTTTGCTGGTTATATCTTGGGCAAGGGCAATAAGCCAGGTGATATACTTGAGGATGCAATCGCTGTGGCGGCGGTGGAACAAATCCGCAAAGCTTGGCATCTTTAATGTTATTAAATAAGCTAAATCCGTTTTTCCGTATGAACAATCCGTTTTCAGGTAGCCGTCGATGCGTTTTTCTCCTAAAATTTTAGAGAGTAAAGCATCATTAGCGGATGCTGCGAAAGGGGATAGTGTGAAGATGGCAAGAACTCGATTTAGTATATTTTTTAGTGTATTTGTGGCCATGGTAGGATTGATGATTATTGCACCTATCATGCCTCCACTTATTCGTGAATTGGGGTTAAGCGAGACACACTCCGGCTTAATTATTTCTTTGGGCTCGGTTGCGATGGCCTTAATGGCGCCGGTGTGGGGGCGACTAAGTGATATAAAAGGCAGAAAGCCCGTTATATTGATTGGCTTTTTCGGAATGTTTGTAAGTTACATTTTGTTTACAGCAACGATGTATGCTGGACTGTCTGGATTTATTAAAGGTGGACTATTAGTTGCCTTACTTATTGTCGCACGTGCTATGGTCGGCTTCTTTATTCCAGCGGTCCCTTCATCTGCGCAGGCTTACATGGCTGATGTTACCGAAGAGCATGAACGATCCGCAGGTATGGCCTTAATTGGAGCTGCCAACGGATTAGGACTTGTGTTAGGGCCAGCCATTGCTGGTGTGTTTGCCCTGATTGGATTGATCTGGCCTTTGTATATTGGTGCAGTTCTCCCTGTGATTGCAATAGTTGTCGTACTGCTGCTAATACCAGCCCATAAACCTGTTATTCACGAGAAGGTTCCGAAGGTAAACCCGTTTCAAAAAGGAGTCCGTCTTTATTTATTTGCAGGGTTGATCACGATGCTCAGCATTGTTAGCTTGCAAGTGGTGGGTGGATTTTATTTTCAGGATCAATTATCTTTAACAACGCAGGAGACCGCCCGGATGCTATCCTTGGGTTTGATGTTTTCGGGGGTTGCGATGATCATTACACAGGGCTTCCAGATGAAAAAACAGACATGGCAGCCCAAACAACTTATTCTGGCAGGTGCATTACTGTTTATTGTCAGTTTAGCACTCTTCTTATTTGTAATTAACTTGGTGAGTTACTACATTGCATTCTTCTTGTTCGGGGTTGGATCAGGCCTCATGATGCCTGGCTTTATGGCAGGATCGTCGCTAGCCGTATCCCGTGAGCAGCAGGGGGGGATTGCAGGACTTGTGGCATCGGTGCAAGGGATTTCGGCAGTGATTGCTCCCATTATGAGCACAAGTCTATACCAAGTTGATCGGCATCTTCCGTTTGCGGTAATCGCCGGTTGTGTCCTTGTGTTGGTGTTTACTATGTTTGCCGTAAACAACAAGCATGCTGAAAGTAGATCGATAACAGGTCAATAGACGATGGATTTCTAGCTTTACAGCAGATTATGATGCCGAGAGGCACATTTTTTACAGAATATATTGATAATGATTATCTTTATCGTTATATTAGTAGGTAATATCGTTAGTGCTTAACAATTGCAAACCAGCCTTACAGTTGAACTTTTTCTTCGAGGTTTTTCCTTGGGGAAAAAGTTTTTCTTGTTTACAATAATTTTGGGTTGGGTTAAAATTGGTTAAGCGCAAACAGGAGAGTGGTTGAACATCTATGTGTATTCTCCTACTCCTAAAATCTACGCTTTTAGCACATATATATAACCTAATCGGTTTATATTTTATATTGGATCGGAGGAGAATGGCCTTGAACTTGCAACTAGACTCTTGGGATTTGGACGGAATGTTCGGGGAGTTTCATGATGTTACGCCTTCTTCCCCATTACAGGAACAGCACCATTACCTTTACACTTTTCCATCTCAGAGTGGAACAGGCAACTTGCATCGGATTTGTTTGCGAGAGGGATTGGAAATTAATTGGTTCGATGCAAAATTAAATAATCCGGTAACGATGGATGTAGGTATTCACTATCCACATTTAGAAATCGCTTATACGATGTCGGGCAGCGGCTGCTGGCAAACGTCTGCACATACGCAGGATTACGAGATATCCTCAGGTGTATCTACACTTGTCTATATGCATGAGACAAAGATGCATGCCGAGTTTTCCCAGAATGAGCATCTGCTTCATATGGAATTACGAATTGATATGCGACATTTACAAGCAGTCGTGCCTGAAATGGATCGACTGTCAGAAAGTTCATTTTATTGCAAGCAAACGGTAGGATCGCCGCAAATTCCGCTTATCGTGGAGCAAATGAAGCAATGCCCATATAGGGGGGCGCTTCAAAGGCTTTATTTAGAAGGGAAGTCGCTTGAGCTTTTGGCGTTCCACTTAGATGGGATAGATCATGAAGCGAAGGAACAACAAGTAAAGTCCAAGCTCACTGCAGATGATATCCAATGTCTGTATCAAGCGAAAGAGATCCTTTCTCGATCATGGAGACAGCCACCCAGTTTGCTGGGGCTGGCTAGATTGGCCGGACTGAACGATTACAAGCTTAAGCTTGGCTTTAAAGAGCTGTTTGGTACTACTGTGTTTGGTTATGTACGTGGATTACGAATGAATGAAGCGCGTACTATACTGGAACAAGGGCAAGCAAATGTAAGCGAAACCGCCATTATGGTCGGATATCACAATATGAGCCACTTTGCTGCGCTTTTTCGGAAGACTTTTGGTTACAATCCTAGTGAAACTGTAAAGCTTCCTTCATCCACTACAGATGCCGAGGTCAAGCTGTTCTGAGAAAATAAAGAGCTACAGTATTCCGGAAGCGTCGCTTCTTGACCCCAGAGCTCCAAAATCGCTAGACAAAATACTGCCATGCTCATCTTCACTACCACTAACTTGTAGGGTATTTAAGACCGTTAAAAAAGCAAAATCGCCCTCATCTTGATAACAAGGTGTGGGCGATTTTACGCTTACTATTAAAGTTAGAAAATGTCAATCAACTCTAAAACAAAAGAGAGGGAATGACCCTCTCTTTTGACGAGCTTTAACCTAACCATACTATTTGATAAGACGAGCATTTACCCAATCAGCATGGTCACTGTTAATACCATCTTCACCATCTGTGACAATAAGTTTTAGCTCATTCTTTCCAGTAAGACTTACGTTTACTTCTTTTGGCGCTACATTATTATGCATTTTACCACTAGTGAATACAACTTGATTGTCTACAACAACTTGAAACTCCACAGAACCTACAGTACCTACCTCATTATCTACCCCAACTAGCGCGGCAAAGGATGTATACTGCCCATTCAGTTTGTAGACGATTTCACTGTTAGCGTGTGTGCCCAAACCTTTTGTATAGGTTATGTTATTTAACTTAAGTGTATTTCCACCAACACTATGATCTTTTTGGATGGTTCCCCAACCTGTTGTGGCAGAAAACCAATTAATATCGCTGAGATACGTTGTAACAGGTTGTGGTGCTTCAAAGATTTTAATCTCACTTGCAGATGCAAAACCATTTGCTCCACCACCTTGAGGTACTTCAAGTCGAACATATTTAGCAAGCGTAGGTGTGAAAGTTACGGTCTTTTCTGTTTTGTCCTTTGCCCACGTGCCTGTAGCAACCTCAGTGAAGGATACCCCATCAAGACTAGTTAGAATTTTATAATTTGTAATAATCCCATTTTCTTCGCTTTGGCGTGGTAAATATGTCAGCTTGTTGAAAGTTAGTGGATTTGCGTACTTTGCTGTAATATTGTAAGGGAACTGATTTTGTTTATTCCATTGGGTGTGCCAGATACTATTTGTATCTCCATCAAATGCATTTACTGCGGCATTATTAGTACTTGAAGTCTCTTGGCTATTTGATGTTACCCCAATAATGCCTTTTACCTTATCCATTCCATCAGTCGGTTTAATGATGTTATAATCTGACCCAAACCAAATGGGTGCAGTTAGAAGAGGTAAACTCAATGCATTAATCTTATTTTTTGTATCGTTTGTTGCAGGTAAACCCCATTTATCAAAGAAAGGCGTCAAGTCATAGTGAGCTACTTTTGAAGTGTTTAGAATAAATGCCTGTTTTTTCTGATCATCTGTAGTTGGCAGATCTGCTTGTGCTAACTCACGATATAATCGATGTAGCGCTGGATAGAAGTTATCCCCAAATGCAAGATTAAGCTGCCACAACATTTCTAATTTTGAATTAGAGTCTGAGAAATTCTTGGTTGGCTGATCTACAAACGTGAAAGCAGCTAAGTACTCGCCTTGGGACCTTGCAGGCTCAGTAGGTTTAAGAACCTTCTTAGCGGCTAGAGAATATATATTTACATTCACCTCAGTCATCCCATCCCAATTCCAAGGTGCTTGTTGTCTCAAATGACCTGCCTCATGATACTGCCCCCAACCCGTTCTTGTAAGGTTTAAAGCATCGGCACTTGCTCCCGTATCTTTAGGCATAATTGCCCCATCCCAAATTGCATATGCATACGCTCCTGGTATGGTTTTTTCTGATTCGATAAAGCCAATCAAATGCCTATCTAACCGATGCCTAGGATCAGAATCAGAATGAGATAGTCCAGATATTTGATCCTGTGCTGTAATAAACTTGTCATAAGTCTGTAAAACAGCAATTGGGTCTTGATTCAAGATATGATCTTTAGCTGTAGCATAATAGAAGACAAAGAGAGCTCTTTCTGATTGAAGAACAACAGAAGGTGCATTAGGATAAGTATTCATCATTGCCTGCCAATCCGCATTTGTATTCTTGCCTAATACAAAGAAGGGAACAGGACTCCCCCCACTCACTACATTTACATTAATACTACCTTCATTGTTGCTGTTATCAAATGACAACAATCCGCCATTTGGTGAGGAAATTGTATTTAGGCCTGGTTGTAATGGATAAAAAAGCGCCCATTCTTTATCATGACGATGTATCCCAATAACCGCTGTAATTGGTTTGTTACCTGAAACTTCAATCTGAATTTGTTCATTGGGTTGTGCATATAACCCTGTCGGCTGATATATTTTTCGAGCATTAATCAATCTACGCTCTCGATCGCCTTCCGCCCATATATCTCCAAGGGCTTTTACTTCAAAATTCCGCTGAACAACAAGAGTACTTTGCTGTGTAATGGCTGGCTCTGAGGCTTGGGCGAGTGCCCCAATTGGCGAGACAGGGACTACAACGGCTGTTACCACCAATAGGGATAAAATCTGAAGTGACTTCTTAAGTTTTCTCATCAAATCCTCCTAAAATAAACTAAATTTATGCATAGCCAGCATTTAAATGCTGGCATATCCATCTTGGTGTGCACTAAATAAATTTCATACTAATGTAATATCAATAAATACCATAATATACCATTAATTTAATGACACCATTTATCTCTATTGCTTCAATACCATCTTTATTCTCCTCTAAATAAAAAACTCACAATATAAGCTGTGCGCAAGCGAAGGCGCGGGAACTAACGTGCAGGATAATTGAGTAGCCTCACTAAGTACATAAGATTTGTTCCACAGAGAGAACAGGAGGAACATAAGTGAAAGATCATTGGGAACGAACAGGTAAGCATACGCAGCTTACTCTCGAGACCCTGAATATTATGATTAGCCATGCTTTTCGGGACAGGTGCCTCTATAAGCTTACCAGTGGTCTGGTGCAATTCTAAATGAAAATGGCGTCTATTATCTGAGTTAGAAGATACAATTTCTTTGTCTGATTTAATAAATCGTTCGACAGCGCAAATGCCAAACCGGATTGCAGATCTAAGGCGTCTAATCATGCAGACGATTCAATGAGGTTACATATTGTGTGGTAACCTCCCGGAATCAACCGCTTTAATAGGTTAAGAGGGATTAATCCTCTAAATGAGAACCCGATCAAAGCACCTTCAAGTCAATGCTTTCATGTCGCAAGATATGGGGGCAATTTTGAAGGTGTTTTGTGCAAGTGCGAGCTATCTCATGGAAGTGTGCACATAGATCTTCAAATGAGCAATAAACTAAAATGAAGCATTAAGAAAATATTTTTTTGTTCCATAATAATGACAAATTTGATATTGACCACAATGGTCAATTTTGTTATTATCAAATTGACTAATGTGGTCAAAACCAATATTTAGTAATTGTTAACAGGGGAGGAATTCTGTTAATAGCTGCTTATGTGCGTGAATTGATGGTGTGATCCAATCCAAAGGGTGTGTATCTAATGAATCCGATAACGATAGGTGATTTTTATTTGCCAGAAACGATGAAGGATCCGATTACGTTTTATAAGCGGTTAAGGGAACAGCAAGAGCCTATTATCTACCTTGATGACGTATATGGTATGGGGGGAGCCTGGGTTGCCTTAAATTATGACGATGTTGCAGTTATTTTAAAAGATGAGCGGTTTGTTAAAGATACCCGTAAATTTGTGCAGCAGCAACACAATAATTATTCGTCCGAAGAACAGTCATCCACTCATAAAATGCTTGCCCGTTTAATAACGATGCCGAACATGCTTATGGTTGATCCACCCGATCACACTCGCTTGCGTAGGTTAGTCTCCAAGGCATTTACTCCACGTATGATCGAAGATTTGCGTCCACGTATTCAACAGATTACTAATGAATTGTTAGAGGCTGTACAAGGCAAGGGGAGAATGGATCTTATTGCAGACTTTGCTTACCCATTGCCTATTATCGTTATTTGTGAAATGTTGGGTGTTCCTGCTTCTGACAGAGATCAATTCCGCGTATGGACACAGACCCTAATGAGTTCTGCTCTAAACCCGAATCAAGGAGAAGCCGTCCTAACATCACTCGATCAATTTGTTCAGTATATTAAAGTGTTACTAGTCCAGAAAAGGAAAAACCCCGGTCATGACCTGACAAGCGAAATGCTAAATGCCCAGGAACAAGAAGACTCGCTAAGTGAGGATGAGTTGATTTCTACTATCTGGCTGCTCCTTATCGCAGGACATGAGACAACGGCCAACCTGATAGGCAATGGCATGCTTGCATTGCTGCAGCATCCCGAGCAGATGGATATGCTCCGAAAAGATTATTCTTTATTGCCATCAGCAGTGGAAGAAATGTTGCGTTATGCCGGGCCGATTATGTTAGGGAGCCGTATTGCAGGAGAAGACATCACTTTGAATGGAAAAAGGATCTACAAAGGGGAAATGGTACTTGTCTCTTTGGCTGCCGCTAACTTGGATTCACAGAAATTTATTGAACCCGATGTGTTTAATATTACACGTGAGGAGAACCAGCATCTGGCCTTCGGGAAAGGTATCCATCATTGTCTGGGTGCACCATTAGCTCGGCTTGAAGGTCAGATTGCTATAGGCACGCTGTTGCAACAATTTCCTCATTTATGCTTGCTAAATGACCCTCATGAATTAACTTGGACATTCAGTAAAGTTCGATCCCTTGCAAGTCTGCACGTGACATTCTAGTTTGATTAATTGACGTAGTGTCCATCGTATGTTGAGAATGTTGACGAGTAACCAGATCCGTACTACAATATCACAAATGAAAGGGTGTTATTGTAGTATGGACCGCTTAAACACAGTTAAACGATATCCGAAACGCTGCTCCGAACAAATGGATAAATACGATGAGACGTTGTCCGGAGCTTAATCAAAAGCGTAATTGCTTTTATTTCATCGACTGATAGCAGGTTAAATTTGGTGTGAATTCTCACGCTTATTTAGTTGTGCTTTCAGTCGGTGTTACAGATTAAGAGGCTGTAGACATGTTTTGTCTGCAGCCTTTTGTGATATAACCGATTCAGTCCGTTGCTGAATTTGGTATAGCTGTACCGTCTTGACGCGTACATCAAGCAGAAGGCTTGCCCCAACCAGGGTGCGATGCTTTCTGCTTTTTTTATTTTATATGCGAGAAAAGAGGAGTAATAGATGAGTATACTTCATGTTAGTCATATGTCCCATGCTCATGGTGACAAAATATTATACAAACAAGTGAATTTCGAGCTTTACAAAGGCGAGCATCTTGGTATCGTTGGACAAAATGGTACGGGGAAAAGCACCTTGATTCGTATTCTAACTGGTGAAATTGTCCCAGACAGTGGCTGTGTGCGTTGGCAATCGAGCATCAAAATCGGTCATCTGGATCAATATGCAGAGATCTTTGGCAGTGACACTGTGAAGCATTATCTGCAATCGGCCTTTGTCGAGTTGTATGATCTGGAGCGAGAATTACACTCGTTATACGAGGAAAGTGCCGTAACTGGTGATGAAATGTATTTGCATAAAGCGGCAGAGGTTCAGGAACGTCTGGATCTATTAGGATACTATTCCATTGATAGTAGTATCAATAAAGTGATCCAAGGACTGGGTCTTGATGCGATCGGTATTGATCGTCCGATTGAGCTTTTGAGCGGCGGACAGCGTACCAAAGTTATTCTGGCAAAGCTGCTTTTGGAACAGCCTGACGTGCTGTTGTTAGACGAGCCCACCAACTATTTAGATCGAACCCATATGGAGTGGCTGGCTCAATATTTAAATTCAAGCGAACAAGCCTTTATTGTAGTTTCACATCACGCGGAGTTTCTTGAGCAAGTTACGACCAGCATTTGTGATATTGAAGGGCAAACGGTTAAAAAATATTATGGAAAATACTCCGAGTTTCTGAATCAAAAGGCTCATTTACGTGAAGATCATATTCGTCAATATCAGGCTCAGCAGAAGAGAATTGAACAGACGGAGAACTTTATTCGCAAAAATATTGCAGGTACCAACTCTAGAAATGCCCGAGGTCGCCGCAAGCAGCTCGACCGGTTAGAACGAATCGCAGCGCCAATATTCATAACCAGGCCTTCATTTCGATTTCGTGAATGCCCACTTTCTGTTCATACGGCACTTGAAGTAAACAAGCTTGAAGTTGGTTATGATACTCCCTTGCTGCCGCCGATGACCTTTGTTGTTTTCAGCGGTCAGAAGCTTGTCATAACAGGTTTTAATGGAATCGGGAAATCGACACTGCTTAGAACGTTGTTAGGTAAGCTGAAGCGTGTATCAGGGAGCTTTCAATTGGCCGATCAGGTTAAAATTGGATACTACGATCAGGACTTAAAATGGGAAAATGACAGCATAACCCCGCTGCAAATAATAGCTGAACGTTATCCGCACATGAGCGTGAAGGACATACGCCGTTATCTGGCACAGTGTGGAGTCAAAGATAGCCATGTCGTGCAAGCCATTGGATCATTAAGCGGAGGTGAGCAATCCAAGGTTAAGCTGTGCAGCTTAATGCTAACAGATTGTAATATGCTAATACTCGATGAACCGACCAATCATTTAGATGCGGAGACTAAAAAAGCGCTCCAACAAGCTTTAATTAGATTTACAGGAAGCATTATTCTTGTATCGCATGAGGAAGCCTTTTATCAAACATGGGTTGATCAGGTGTCCAATATCGAACAATTTAATGATAGAGGAGAATAAATCAGCATGGCAACAAACATAAATTCCGGATGGAATCAGAGAATCACTTTATTTCTAACTGCTCAAACTATATCTTTATTTGGTTCCTCTTTGGTCCAGTATGCGATTATTTGGTATATTACGTTACAAACTTCTTCAGGCATCATGTTGACGTTATCAACCGTTTGTGGCTTTCTTCCGCAAATCGTGATCTCCTTGTTTGCCGGAGTCTGGATTGATCGATATAATCGTAAAAAATTGATAATGTTGGCTGACGGTGCGATCGCTGGATCAACACTCATTCTTGCCATATTGTATTGTGCAGGATACGAAGATATTGTGCTGCTTTATCCATTGCTGCTCGTTCGTGCGGCAGGCACTGGCATACAAGCACCTGCTGTAAATGCACTTATTCCTCAAATTGTGCCACAAGATAAACTGATGAAGGTAAGCGGAATAAATAGCAGTATTTCATCTCTGATGATGTTTCTTTCGCCGGCAGCGGGTGGTGTGATGTTATCTATTGCTCCTTTGGAAACTGTGTTTATGGTAGATGTCATTACGGCAGTCGTAGGAATTAGCATTATGCTTATAATCGAAGTACCTACATTAACAAGACCGGATGGTCTGCACAACTCCAACTGGCATGAGATTAAGCGGGGATTTATTTATATGAAAGAGCATACCTTCATCAAACGATTGCTTATGTTCATATTTATTGTTCTCATATTAATTAGTCCATCTGCTTTTCTAACACCATTAATGGTGAGTCGCTCCTTTGGTCCAGAAGTGTGGCGATTAACGATTAGTGAAATGACGTTTAGCGCAGGCGCACTTCTCGGTGGTGTGTTGATTGCAGCTTGGGGAGGCTTTCGTAATCGGATGCATACTACCCAGTTGGCGTGTGCACTATATGGGCTCTTCATGATCGGACTCGGGAGTTCTCCCGTGTTTATCGTGTATTTGGCAGCAAACTTCCTTATTGGCATCACAATGCCATGTTTTAATTCGCCGATAACGGTGTTCATACAAGAAAGGGTGGATCCACACATGCATGGACGTGTGTTTAGCCTAATGCAAGTGTCCAATTCATGCGCCTTGCCACTTGGTATGATGCTGTTTGGTCCATTAGCGGATAGAGTTCCAGTGGAGCACATACTCCTTGTTTGTGGATCTTTGGTTATGGGGTGCGCTGTCCTATTTATTGTCGTATGCGATTCCGTGTGAGCAGCAGCGTACAATGATTGTGTGCTGTGTGCTTGGTTAATTTATCTTATATGACGGGTTTGTCGCCATATTACAATAACAAACAGCCCGAAGATTCTCATTTGCATCAATGTGCTATGATGAGCAGGTAAAAAATCCTAGACAAAGGATGTGTAACAATATGAAGCTGAATCATGTTAATCTAACTGTGACGGACGTCCCCGCAGCCCAGCATTTTTTAGAAACCTATTTTGGGCTTAAAAGGATGGATACAGGCCAGAACTTACGTGAAAGCTCGTTTTCAGTACTGATTGACGACGATGGATCCGTCATTACTTTAATGAAAGGCACCGAGGTTAATTACCCCAAAACGTTTCATATTGGGTTTATGCAGGAGAATGAAGATCAAGTGAACGCATTGAATCAACGTTTGAAGGATGATGGTTATCAAGTTGCTCCACCACGAAGATCACACGGATGGACATTTTATGTTAAAGCTCCGGGCGGCTTTACAGTCGAGGTGCTTGCCTAAGGAAGGATAACTTCTGCGGTATAGAAACGATCATTGTGAGGTGTGGCACAAGGGATTACCATTTCCATCTATAGGTAACAGGAGGCTTCAGCACCCATGAATAAGAGAATCGGTATAATTGGTCTTGGGGATATTGCACAAAAAGCATATCTCCCCGTACTCACACAGCTTGATCATGTAGAGATTGTAGCTATTATGGCTCGCACGGATAAAACTGTTGAAAATGTCGGCAAGCGCTATCGGATAGATGGTCGATATACGGACGTAGAATCGCTGTTGCAGCAGGGACTTGATGCAGTCTTTATTCACACGCCAACCGAAGTCCATGAACAAATCGCGATCCAGTGTCTTGAAAGAGGCATTCACGTGTATATCGACAAGCCGTTGTCCTATCAAATTGATGCTTCAAAAAGAATGATGGAAGCATCGGCGAAGTATAATCGGCTTCTCGCGGTAGGTTTTAACCGTCGCTTTGCGCCTATGTATCAACAAGCAAAGGCTTGGCTTGACGAAGTAGGAGGATTTGACTTATGTATCGCCCAGAAACATAGAACGAAGCAGCAGAAGCTGAGTGCCAAAGAGACGTTGTATGACGATCTTATCCATATGATCGACTTACTTCTATGGTTTGGTGCTAAACCTTATGAGATTGCTTCATATATTCAAGAGGCGGATGAGCAGAATCGTTTATTACACGCGACAGGTCAGCTTACATTTGGCCATTCATCAGCACTGTTTAGTATGAATAGGAGAGCGGGAGCTGACATCGAAAAGGTAGAACTCCATGGTGGCGGCAGATCCGTTGAAATCTTAAATTTGGAAACTGCTGAGTGGAGTGACCGATTAACCGGCCAACAAGTAAAAAAATTTGGAAGCTGGAATTCCATTGGTGAACGACGAGGATTTGCTGGTGTAATCCAACACTTTCTCGAGTCTCTTGACCAACCTGAGCGATGCAGCATTCGGGCTGATCAGGTAATGGAATCTCATTTACTTATAGAGAAGTTAAATCTTACTAAATAATAGACACAAATGCAGGTTTTGTTGATTTAACACGGTATAATATCGAAAAGAAGCGCCATCCGGACATCAATCCGAGTGGCGCTTATTACATGAAAGTATCATAAATAATAATGATAATAGAGCATCGCTTGGTAGGTGGAATTACTTTATTGCCTTACTTTGAACGGGCTGCTCCACCTGAATGGAACTTAATGGACTTAATAGATGAAGATTTGAACTATTATAATTAATATTTACGTAATCATCTTTATAGGGTGAAATAGGGTTATTTGCACTATATACGCTAATTTTATTTGCATACTGCGAAGGAATAGACGTGCCGAACTCTTCGATCTTCTTCGCTAGTGGCTTTGCATATGTGTCATTCCATGGATACCATGTTCCGTTCGTTCCGATTACCCACCCTTTTTGGAATTGAGCATTCCAGGCATAAGACCCATCAGCTATGTACTGATTGGTTGGGAGATTACTAGCCATTGCAAACTCACGTGTCCATGAGGCGCCCTCGTTCTTAACTTTGTTCGCGACAGTTGTTGTAATCGGAACATCGGATCGGACTAATAAGGTCCCACTTTCATTGTATACCTCATAACGGAGTCCAGGTCCTTTTGTTAAATCGGTAATATAGGCATTCATTTGTAATAGCTGATTAGCTTGATGGTTAAGCACAGTGCCCGATTTACCCGTATTCAGAGAGGCCGCAGGAGTACCGATTGTAATGGATTGGTTACCTGAAAGGGCAGACCATACTTTCCAAGGTTCATCTGACCTTACTGCAGTTGCACCTTTCGCTAAATACTCAACTTTCCAGCCGCCATCTAAAAACATGAGACCAATATCCATGATTGCATACGGTTCGGTTACTTCGAAGGTAAAAAAGATGGTAGGTATGGTTGCAGGTGAAGCACCATCTGGGAGAGTAATTCCGGTATGCGGGTTGGCATACATATAATCGGGCATTTTGAAAAATGAATTGACTTGTTTGTAAGTCGCATTTTTTGTCTCGTAAGAAGAAAAGGCCCCATTTGCGAGAAGAGTAGAAGGCAGTATAAATAGGAGTAGTAGAGTTAATAAAAATACTCTTTTTGGTGTATCATTTTTGATTGTCAAGGGAGATCACCTCTGATTTTTTTATTTGATAGCTGGCCAGCTACTCAAACCAAAGAAAAGCAGGTTAGGGTAATAGGGGTTACCTATACAAATCTATATATCGGCTTTCAGGAACAAGCGTGGTAAAGCAGAGCCTATAATAGGTGTCAGCGGGGAGCAGTTGCAGCAGCAATACTCATGCGAGGTACGATCAGGTGTGTAAATATACCAATAATATACTTAATTATCCTAACACCACCTTTTTAAGTATACAATAGGTAATTAGATGCATACGACTGCAGCGCTTATTCGACTTTATCAGATCATTTGAGACATTATCCTAATCGTGCTGATCGTTGGTGTTTTATAGAAAAAGCAAGTCTGAGCGCGTACTTCAGCAAACTTTCCGTACATACATTAAGAGCCTTGGATGCAAATGGCTATCCAAGGCTCTTAAACGAGGTACACTTATGGAAACGAGTTGCGCTAATATAACTGCATAGTCAAGCATGTCAGGAAGAGACATTCTGAAGCTTTGTCATTTCCGGTTGTGGTTTCCTTAGCAATTGCTTTAAACTATCAAAATTAACAAGCACAGTGCCCACGATAATCGTAATGGCTCCGACAATGGTTAACCAGGTAATGGATTCACCATAGAACAGCACCCCAATCGTGAGTGCAATTAATGGCGAGATGTAAAGCCAGGTTGAGGCAAAAATCGGGCTCGTCTTGGCGACTAGCCAATAGAATAGACTATGACCAATCATCGAACCGATGACAATGAGATAAAGCATGGAGCCAATCGCTTCTGCTGATTGTAAACTCTGAAACTGCCACTGTTCTGTACATGCAGACAGCAAGAGCAATAGTGCACCACCGTACATCATTTGAGCTGCATTTAGAGCAATGGGTGATGTTTCTGGGAAACGTTTCGTCACGCTTTTTGAATAAATGGCTCCGAATGAATAGAACAGTTGACCAATTAAGATGATAAAACTGCCGACAAGCAGCCATATATTTGCTGATAACGTAATCGTAGGTAAAATAATTAGCGTCACGCCAATAAGGCCAATGATGCAGCCAATTAAAGAACGCCGTCTAGGCGACTGACGCATGATGATGACTTGCAGCAACAGAATCATTATCGGAGCAGTGGCTGAAAATACGGCTGCAATTCCTGAGGTAACGTATTGTTCCCCCCAATACAAGGCTGCAAAGGTACCAAATGTTAAACCAATTCCTGTGAGCAGCATTTCCTTACGCAGAAGGAGCGAGAAGCTTGCTTTTTTCCTCCACATCATCCAGACGAATAAAAGTAGACCTGCCACAAAAAAGCGGATACCCGAAGATAAAAATGGTGGTGCAGAGGCATCAACACCGATCTTGATAGCTAGAAATGTTGTACCAAATATGAGACATACGAGCAAATAATTTAAGATGACCATAATTTCTCCCCCTCTGTGAATGATCATACACCTTAAGCTATAGAACAGATAAATACGAACAGAACAGATGAACCGTCATTAGTGTACAATAGTGAATTAAAGGGGAGGTGGCTTGCATGCTGTTTAAACAAGTATACGATCACATTATCGCGAGGATTAGCAGAGGCGAATGGAAAGTACATGATAAGCTGCCTTCGATTCGACTGCTAGCCCTCGAATTGGGTATTAACAGACTGACTGTATTTAAAGCGTATCAATTGTTGAAAAAGAATGGTGTAGCCTATGTCAAGGAAAAGTCGGGCTATTACGTAAGTCCTGAGCAAGTGGATCAATCTTCGTATGAGCATGACGCGAGCTTGGCTATCGAATGTTCTGCTGTACAGTTAAACAGCAAATTATCTGACATCCATAGAGTAACCGCTGCCTATCAATTCTCACAAGCACTGATAGATCCTAATTTGCTGCCCAACTTATTTTTGTCTGAGTATGTGAAGAAGGTATTTGATATATATCCCAAGCTAATGGGGACTTATTCGACTGCACAAGGGGATGAGGAGCTGCGTGATGTCCTTTGCCAATATGTTAAACGAAAATATCGGGTTCATTTGCATACCAATGAAGTGCTGATCACGACAGGTGCACAGCAGGCCATAGACTTGCTGTCCAGGCTATTTGTAAGACCGCTAGATGCGATATTGGTGGAGCGACCGACTTACAGCGCTGCAATTGATGTATTCCAGGGCCAAGGTGCTAGATTAATTTCGGTTGATATATCGCCAAAAGGGTATGATTTGGACAGGGTAGAAATGTTGATGAGAAAGCACAAACCGCGCTTCTTTTATATGAATCCTACTTTCCATAATCCAACAGGGTATACCGTGCCGATCTCTCAACGGAAGCAGCTTGTAGAGTTGGCTGAAAGGTATCGCTGTTTGATCATTGAGGATGATGCATTTCACGAGATGTATTTTGATGAACATCCCCCTCCACCCTTATTCACATACGATACAGAAGGATGGGTTGTATATCTCCGGAGTTTCAGTAAGTATGTAGCACCAGGTTTACGAATTTGCGCCGTATTTGCCCGAAAATCTGTGATAGAGCCACTTATAAAGGTCAAATCATTGGCTGACAACGGAACGCCGTTAGTGACCCAGAAAATATTCGTCCATTACTTTCAGTCCGAGCGGATGCAGCAGCATCTGGAAAAGCTGCGTATTGCACTTCAAATCAGGAGAGATATTATGGAAGAAGAATTAGCAATGGCACCGATCGATTGGAGATGGACCACTCCTAATGGTGGGCTCAATCTATGGCTCCAGCTGCCAGGCACTATTCCCGTAAGAGCATTGTTAGATGAGTGCTTCCGACGATCGATATCCTTTGTACCTGGTCAGATTTGTGATCCATTGGATGAGATGCAGTCTTGGATCAGACTGAGCTATTCATTTGTAAATGAGGAACAAATACGTGCCGGAATTCGACAATTTGCGGAGATCGCACAACAAATACAGGAACAGTAAGTTCGAAAACAGACAAATATGTAATACAAAAGCGATATCTAGACGACGATATCGCTTTTTGTACTTTACACAATGTGCGCAGTAGTTTTCCTTCATGTTGCTTAGAATGTCAAGCAGATCTGAAGAAACGCTAAAGGCGAACGTAACTTTGCAGTGAGAGTTATGAGAGCGACATTTCCTATCTTCATTACAACTTCAGTTAAATTTCATCTGGATTTCATACAGCTTTAGTATACTCGTGGATGCACTAGCTGAGATTAAAATTATACATCGAGGTGAGCATAAGTGGCAGTAAACATTCTGGTTATCGAAGATGATCTTTATATTCAAGAGCTTATTCAAGAATTTCTTCGAGCTCAAGATTATGTTGTAGAAGTAGCTAGTGATGGAAGTGAAGGGTACAACAAGTTTCAACAAGGTACGTTTGATCTGGTCCTGCTGGACGTTATGCTGCCGAACATGGATGGTTATTCCGTGTGTAGAATGATTCGCAACAAACACTGCACACCCGTTATCATCATGACTGCGTTAAGTGAAGAGAAAGACCAGCTCAAAGCATTCGAGCTGGAAGCAGATGACTTCATTTCAAAACCGTTCTCTTTTAATGTGCTTGTCAAACGAGTCGAAGCTATCCTGCGGCGGTCTAAAACAGAGACCAAGCCCAAAGAGCTGTATTTTGACCGTCTCCGCTTGGATTGTGATAGCTATAAAGCTTATATTGATCAATCACTTATTGAAATCACAGTTAAGGAATTTAGCATACTTCAATACTTTTTAGAAAATGTGGGTCGAACGATTACGAGGGAGATGCTGCTGGATCGGATTTGGGGATATGATTTCTATGGAGATACGCGGATTGTAGACGCACATATTAAAAATATTCGAAAAAAGTTAGGATTGCCTTACATTCGAACGGTTAAAGGAATAGGTTACATTATAGATGGTGGTGAAAGTTGAAACGTCGTGGGATTACATTCAAAATATTTATAGTCACTACCATCTTACTTGTCGTGTCGGCTCTGATTTTATATCTTACGCTTTATTTTTTACTTCCTCCTTATTATTATCATACCAAAAAAGCAAAGCTTGAGGCTGGCGTGCATACATTAGTCTCCCAAATCGAAGCGAGCAAATGGGACAAGGCAAAAGACATACTGAAGGAGTTTGAACATCAGTACAACGCCAGTGTAATGGTTCAAAGTGAGAAAAATCAAATCATTTTTCCTAATGTTGTTTTTCTCAAAGATACTGATAACGCTAAAATAACGGGCTCCACTTTGCCTCCTGTAGTAAGAGATGATACTTTTAATAAAATGATGCCTGTTTCTTTTGTAGGTGATCGTGAGCGATATCGTTTGATGGTCATGGCATCACTCCAGCCTGTTGATGAGGCAGCAACCGTTATATTGACGTTTCTACCCTACATGGTAATCGTAATTCTACTGCTTTCCTTTGTTGGTGCATATGTGTATTCTCGACTCATTGCACGACCACTGCTTGGCCTAAATGTTATGGCTAAAAAGATGGCCATGCTTGATTTCAGTACAGATTTCGCCTTCAAGTCAAATGACGAAATTGGAGAGCTGGCAAGTTCATTAAATAAGCTGTCTCGCAATCTGCAACGCTCAATGGAGGAGCTTCATCTGGCTAATTCACAGCTGACTGACGACATCAAAAAAAAGGAAGAACAAGAAATCCAGCGACGGGAGTTTGTTGCGATGATTTCGCATGAATTGAAAACCCCGATTACTGCGGTATCAGGCCAATTGGAGGCTATGATTCATAATATTGGACCTTACCGCAATCGAGATAAATATTTGCTGCAATCACATCAAATTACGCAAGAGATGGAGAAGCTTGTTCATGAGATACTTGATATTTCGAGCCTAGAAAGCCAGGAGTTCAGGCCGCAAATCCGAACTTTGAATGCTACGCTGCTGCTGACAAATATAATAGAGAACTATCAATATTTTTGTGATACCCGAAAGATTAAGCTTGTAAGCGACATAGCGGAGAACGTCACGCTGCAGGCTGATGAACGTTTGTTGTCTAAAGCAGTGTCCAATGTATTAAGCAATGCAGTCAAATATACCCCTAAGGGGGAGGTAGTAAGTGTACACCTTTTTAAAACTTTGGATGGCATACAACTGGATGTAATGAATTCAGGCACGCATATCGAAGCGAATGAGCTACCTCATCTGTTCAAACCTTTTTATCGACTAGAGAAGTCACGAAGCCGCACGACAGGAGGCAGTGGACTTGGTTTATACATTGTACAAAAGGTATTGGAAGCTCATCATGCCCAGTATAAATTAACAAATGAAGCCAATGGCGTAAAGTTTTCTATGAGTTTCCCAAGAACCTGGAACGATACTTAGTTCCGGGTTCTTTTTCTTATTCCATTCATACGTAATTCATATGAACTTCAAGTTGACCCAATATACTAGGCTCCATAGAAGCGGGAAACATACCGATTGATGATGTTACCGATATGGAGGAGAAGCTTATGAATATACACCGTGTAAAGATTAAGGAGATGTTAACTGCTTGTTGCTTTCTCGCTCCAAGTCTTATCGGTTTTGCGTTGTTTTATTTAATTCCATTTGGTACAAGCATCCTGTACGCCTTCCAGGATCGTCTCACAGCTGCATGGACGCTCGTCAACTATTCAGATTTGCTTTCCAGCTTGTCATTTCAAAAAGCAGCAGCAAATACCATCCGATTTACCGCTATAAGCGTACCGTTGCTTGTTACTTTCTCACTCATTGTGGCAATGCTGTTAAACCAGCGTGTGTTCTTCAGAAACTGGCTGCGTACAGCATATGTGCTGCCATTGATCGTGCCGGTGGCTTCCATCGTGCTCTTTTGGCAGATCATGTTTGATTGGAACGGGGTATTAAACGCTTTTTTGCAATACGCAGGTTGGAGTCGCATCGATTGGATGAAATCAGAATGGTCTGAGGCGGTTATCATCCTTATCTATGTATGGAAGAACATGGGATACAATGTTGTTTTGTTTCTGGCGGGCCTACAAAATATTCCTGAGCAATATTATGAAATCGCAGATCTGGAAGGGGCAGGGCCAATACGTAAGTTGTTTGGCTTCACGTTAATCTATTTGACACCTACGATGTTCCTGGTCATCCTGATGTCCGTATTAAATTCATTCAAAGTGTTTCGGGAGACGTATCTCATAGCTGGAGCTTATCCGCAAGATCGCATTTATATGCTGCAGCACTATATGAACAATATGTTCTTATCGCTGGACATTCAGAAGTTATCTGCAGCAGCGACACTTATGGCAGTCTGTATTGTTGTATTGGTTGCTTGCTTGTTCCTAATTGAGCGCATGTTCCGCTCATTTATGGAGTAAGACGCATAACTACATGGGATCAGGAGGTTGCACAAGTGGGCAAGAAATTTAAAGAAAATATGCTGTCACTCTTACGAACGATGGGATTAACGATGTTTGCACTTCTTTTATTTGTCCCGATTCTAGTTACAGTTGTTAATTCTTTGATGCCAGAACGAGAGATTTCCGCAAATTACGATATGCTCGGAAGTTCGAACAGGAACGATTTCGTTAACTTGAAGCTGATTCCCGATTGGGTCTCCTTTGGACAATATTTTAAGGTGCTCGTATCCACATCGGGATATTTACACATGTTCTGGAACTCTGTGTACATGGTTGTGCCAATAATAATCGGGCAGGTGGCAGTGGGGGCATTAGCAGCCTACGCTTTTGCAAAATTTCGTTTCCCGGGTAAAGAGTTATTGTTTTTCCTTTACCTGACAGCGATGTTAATGCCATTTCAAGTCACGCTTGTACCCAATTATTTAATGGTAGACCGTCTTGGACTTTTAAATAGTTCCAGTTCCATCATTCTCCCAGGGATATTCGCTGCGTTTGGGGTGTTTTTGCTAAGGCAATTTATGCTCCAGATTCCCACGGCCTACATGGAAGCTGCCAAAATAGATGGCGCGAGTTATTTACGCATCTTTGTGTCTATTGTATTACCAATGGTCAAACCAGGGATTGCAGCACTTATTGTACTGTTATTCGCTGACAACTGGAATATGGTCGAGCAGCCGCTCATCTTTCTCCGTGATGCGGAATTACAACCGCTCTCCGTATTTCTGTCCAGCCTGCAGAAGGAAGCCTTCGGGGTTACATTTGCCGCTTCTTGCCTTTATATGGCGCCTATGGTGCTGCTATTTCTAAATACGGAGAAGTATTTTATTGAAGGGATTCAACTTTCCGGTATTAAAGGGTAACGCCTCTTAACATCGATCATTCACCACAGTACAGGGAGGAATTGAAATGCTGGCTATACGCCGCCATCTACTGCGTTATTTGTTTATTGCGTTTTTTGGGCTATTGGCTGTGCTGACCTTGTTCAGCAATACCTTTCAAACGATGATGCTGCCAAAAGTGACGACAGAAAATGCCGCTGCCAAAACGTTATCTCTAGTCATTGAAGGTAGTGGGACGATCACCTATAAGGAGCAGCAAGATTTGATTAGTGACAGTAGCACAAAAGTGACCAAAGTTCATGTTAACAAAAACGATGATGTTAAGAAAGGCCAAGTACTTGTAACATTCGATAATTCTGCACTTAAGCAGCAGTTGCTAGATGAAGAAGATGGGCTGAAAAGGCAGCTGTTAGATATCGATGCACAAAGAGAACAATACATTGCTGCAAAAAGAGAAGAAGATGAAGAGGCATTACGGCAGGTAAAGCGTGAACTTGACAAACAACAATTAAGTGTAAATACACAACAACGAAAGATTGATAGCTTGCGCAGTGATTTGTCAAAAAATAATACGATAATGGCTCCTTATAGTGGGCGGGTATTGGATATTCAAGCGAGAGAGGGCGGGATACTCTCCAATGGATCGACAGCGCTAACCCTAGCAAAATCCAGCGCTGGATTCCATTTTTCATTTGCCACAGATGTAAACTCATCTGAACTCATGCAGCTGGGCGAAAGTGTACAAGTCCGTGTGAAAGATGAAAAAGAATGGACGGTGACGGGTACGATCACAAAAATCAAGGAAAGTTCAACACCTGATAATCAGGGGGCAAAAGGAGAAATAGGTGCTATGAACAACGAGCAGGAGGATACGAAGAAGATCATTGAGGTCACGATGAAGGATAACAATTTGAAAGGAGGTGAGCAGGCAAGCATGTACATCGACAAACCGCTTAAGCAGCAAGGGTTGGTCTTACGTAAAGAGGTCCTTAAGAAAGATAGTACAGGAAGTTATGTATTTGTTGTGCGAGAAAAGAAAAGTCCGTTAGGCAATACGTACACCGCACAAAAAACACCTGTGAAGACGGGAAGTGAAACAGAAGATGAGGTAATTATACTATCTGGTCTTACCCCAGTAGCGGATATTATTGTAGAAATGAGTGAACCGTTGCAAGATGGCAACCGGGTTCGACTAAATTAAAAAGGAAAGGAATGATAATAATGAACAAAAAATGGTTGCTACTCTTTATAATCGCCATGTTATCTATAACGGCTTGTACGTCAAATCATGCAGATCCTGTATCGAATTCTTCCCCTTCTCCTGAAGCTGGAGGCAAGAAAACAGTCGTAGTTTCCGTATTGCATGTAAACCCTTTTCTAGAAACGGTCGTTGAAAAGTTCGAGGCCTTGCATCCTGACATTCATATCGAACTTAAAAGCTATCCCATTAGCGGTGGCTTGATAATGACTGGATTAGAGACTGAGAAGTATGTGCAATCGGTACTCACTGAAGCGATGTCCGGGAAAGGAGCGGATTTGATAGACATGAGAAACTTGCCAGAAGACAAATTGGTGGATAAACAGGTATTGGCTAACTTAAATGATCTCATGACAAATGATTCGTCGTTTGATAGGCAACAGTATTTCCAAAACATTTTCCAGTCTCCACAAGGTGCTGAAGGTCTGTATTCCATGCCTGTTAATCTGATGCTGGATATGATGGTGGGTAAGCCCGACCTTTTGAAAAAGGTGAACGCTAACATTGACGATGGGACATGGACATGGGAGCAGCTTAAGGATATCACTAAGAAGGTACAGGTTCAGCAAGGCAAGGAAATATACGCCTTTGCCGGACTTCCACCAGAGATGATCATGTCTTACTTCCTTGAGGATAGCTATCGAGAATTTGTCCTGGATAATCAGCAAGCCAACTTTGACTCCAATGAATTCAGATCACTTATGCAAAATATTAAAGCGATGTACGATGAAGGGCTGATAAATGCCAATGACGAGAACCAAGAGGGTATGAGTACTTCCGGTGACGGAAATAAAAATAGCTTGTTCTCTTATACGGGAAGTAACAGAGCAGAAACTCTATTGAGCAAATTAGTAGATTCGAATAGTCAAATGTTCCAAAGACCAACGATCAGCGGTCAACCTCGCGGTTGGACTTACAAATCTAGCAACAGCTTTGGTATGAATCGTAACTCCAAAGTTCAAAAGGAAGCTTGGGAATTTCTGAAGTTTATGCTCACAGAAGAGGTGCAAGCTTCAGACTACATGATGGGGATTCCCCTGCATAAGGGAGCAAATGAGAAAAAGCTTCAGGAAGCAGCGCAAAAATTGGCTGCAACTGTGCCGGATGCCAAGTTATTGGAGGAACAAATTCAGTACGCGCAAAAAGTCCTTGAGACAGCACACCCAAGCTTTTCTATTGATAAAAAAATCGAGACTATCGTCCAAGAAGAGTTTGATTCCTATATGAATGGCCAGAAGTCAGTGGAGGAAGTAAGCAAGTTGATCCAGAATAGAGTCAGTACCTATTTGAACGAGTAAAATCACTGACGGTAGGATGTAGAATAGAATCACGAACTAATAATCGCAGATGCCCGCCACATACTATGGGGCGGGCATCTGCGATTGGCTTTAGAATCAGGTAGTCAGCTTAACCACCCAAACATCAAAGGTGCTGGAGAATACACACTATGTTTAGCTGCTCTCTATTAATCAAATTTCTTTCCTGTAATCTATTATATTATCTTTATTAATATCACACATCGTGGTAAGCTCGATCATGTAATCAAATATGTAATAAAATGTATTTTATGATTAGAAACTCAAATGGGAAAGGTGGTAACGTTATGAGGAAGTGGATGATGGTTATTTGGGCAATGGTAATGGTTTTGTCGCTTAGCAGCTCTGTATTTGCAGACGGAAATTTTACAAGCAGCACCGTGAACTTAGGGAAGGATGCTAACGGAAAACGACAAGTACAAATCAGCTGGAATCCGCCGCCTGGTAAGGAAGTGAGCCATTATGAAGTAAAGCGGCATGACGTTTTTTATGCTTGGTTTTGGTGGGATATATGTAATAATACAACACAAACGACTTGCATAGACAACAAAATATCGCAGAAGGGAACATACGATTACTTTGTGATTGCACATCTAACGGATGGAACTAAGATTGAGGCACCGGTGTCGCGCATACCCGTAGCGGACTACTTGGGCGTGCCTGCTGTCCCGACCATAACCGTTTCTTCTTTGGGCAATCGAAATTATAAGGTCGGGTTCTCCATCACAAGCGGAAATAACGCGGACTTCTGGTATTTGTACCAAAACGGGAGCTGCACGTCTACCTGCTACCCTTTTCAAGATATATTAAATGAAAATGGAAACAATCCTCAATCTGCTTCTCTTACTCTAACACTCCAACCTGGAACTTACGTATATACTTTGAAACTAGTAAATACTTATGGGGTAACCTGGGCCGTTCCATACACCTTAGTTGTACCCTAAACCCTGATCCTAATCTAGCACTTCAAAAAAAGGAGCTGTTCTACAAGTCACAAAAATGCACTTGGGAAACAGCTCCTTTCGCTAATTGATTATGAATATTAGCATCAGATGAGTACCCGTCATTATAAATATTTTGTTGGTTTAGTTCAGGATTACTTTTTGCTGGGTAGAGTATACCCCGTTCTTTACGGTTTGAAAGATATACCAGTATTGTTTATTAGAATCAACATTAGTGTGATCCCAGAAGATGGTTGTTCCTTTGGTTAATACTTTTTTGAATACTTCGATTAAATTAGTCCTATTCAATTTGATTACCCGAATGTAATCATAGTCGGATGTAGGATTTGTCCACGTTATTGTAACAGGTGAATTGCTTGTAAGCTGAAGGTTGGTAACAGGATCTGGTGCGGCGGCCGAAGCAATTGGCACGATTGAAAACATCAAAATGAGGCATAGAAACAGGATACGGAAAACAGAACGTTCGGGCTTGGTACTTAATGAAAACATCCTTATTCCTCCTTTTGTATGGGACAAGATAAACACGATATTACAAGTACTCGATATTCCTCCTTTCTTAGACCTATAATTTGGATAGTTTTACCTATACCTACTTAACAATAACATCTTTTTGCTGTCTCAGGTTTAATTTTCTTACAAAATCAATAAATTCTTATGCTTGTGTGCACAACGATTGAGAAAAAATGCTATTGTTGTTTTCTGTTAAAATAGGATAGAGCTCCACAAGCTTTTGAATCTGATAGGTGGCAATAATATCCGAATGATTGGGTATCATTTCGGGGTTAAACCAACACGTATCTATTCCAGCTAGATGACCACCTTTTATATCCGCACTTAAGGAGTCACCAACAATTAAGGTTTGCTCCGCGGCAAAGTTAGGAATTCTTGCAAACACATAATCAAAATATTCCTTCATCGGCTTTTGAAAACCAGTATCCTCCGAAACAAAAATATCTTTAAACATTGGATATAGTCCCGAATCACGTAAACGCTTATACTGTGTTTTGGATACGCCATTCGATACAATATATAAGTCATATTTCTGATGAAGATCCATTATTAAATCAAAGGCACCATTAACAAGTTGATGTCCTTGTTCCAGATAAGTCCGGTAGTTATTTTCGAGTACAGTCCCATCCACGTCTTTGCCATATTGTTTAAATAAAATAGAAAAGCGAGTGTTTACAACCTCATCACGATCTAATTTCCCTTCCTCAAAGGATTTCCATAGCGCATGATTAATTTTTTTATAATTTGCTTCGATTTCGGGTGTCAGTAGAGCCTGTTCACCTTTAAACAACATCTCCAAAGCTAACTTTTCAGCCGCACCAAAATCCAATAGTGTATCATCTACATCAAATAGTAATGTTTTGTATTTTTGCAAAATAATCTACCCACCAATTCTCTATTTGCTATTGTCCATAATATGAAGTCCATCCTAAGCTGCATAACTTAAATAAGTCGTTAAATAAGTAATTCTTTGTTGCGTTGCTACAATAAAAGCGGCACATACATGCAGGGAATCGTTCCATGTCTGTATGTACCGCTATTGTGTTTATTTATGAAAATTCATTTAGAACATTCGGCGTCCAGTCTTTTACACCGTTGTCTTCAATAATACCCAGAACCACATCTGTAATATCTGGATCTGCAATCAGCTGATCTTGAACACGGAATTTGATATCATCAGCATCAGCTAACGATAAGCCTCTACGTAATTCAATCATAGCATCGACGTGGTAATAGCGACCTTCTTGAGTAATACGAAGATCATTGATATCGGTCACATCTTTATCAGAAAGAATAATTAAAGCCACTCTCTCAGCAACATCACGAGGGGCTGATACTCCGATTAACCCAACCATATTATCATAACCAACCCGGAATGCAACACCAACCATGAGCAGCCCAATGAGAATAGTGACAACTCCATCAAGTGCCTCAAATGAGGTTTGAGAGGTGACGATAACTGCGATCATCGCTAATAGTGCACCTGTCACAGCAACCAGGTCTTCGTAAAATACTAAGCGGGTAGGAGGAGCAGAACGACCCACATGTTTAAATGCTGCTGGAATAAATCCGAAGCCTGTTGTTTCAATTCTTGCTTCTTTGTTTATTTCTTTCATCGCTTTTAACAAGATTGCGCCATCAACAGCAAGGTTTAACAATAAAGCGGCAATGTTAATCCAAAACGCACCGCCAGCGCCAGCTTGCACAGGGTGCTGAATCAAATGCCAACCTTCTCGAACAGTCTCATAAGCCATGATTGTCACGACAATGACGGCAATCATACAAAAGATGTTTATTACTCGTCCAAATCCTGTAGGGAATTGACGGGTAGGTTTCTTTTCCGCAAGAATACTTCCTGCAAACACAAATCCTTGATTCACGCTGTCTGCTAGTGAATGCATAGCAGATGCAAACATTGCTCCGCTGCCGCTCATAGCTGCTCCTGTACCTTTAGCAATTGCAATAAAAGCATTGCCTACCATCGCGAGCGCAGAAGATTTGTTTCCTTTCTTAAGTAACTGTACTAAATTTTCGCGTTCCGGTTCGGGCTCCATTATTTCCTCCTAAATTCGTAAAAAGAATGATTGCATAATCTCAATTATTTTATAATACAACGTTTTATTCATCAATAAATAATATGAATAACTGACATAACAAGTTCAACAGTTAAATCGTAAATCTGTACAATGTATTATGCATTAGAATACAAATCATTCTTATTATGGTTACAAAAAGCAGCACTATAACTAGTGCTGCTTTTTTTAAGGATTAAGTTCTAAATTTAGCCCCTTAAATTCTCCTTTTGAAACAATACAAGTCCTTATTAAACTTAGCTATGATTGTTATCTTCTTATAATACGCTGCTCACTAACAATATAATGCTTCCCAAGCAGCCACATACCCCAACTTATCACCAAGAAATATAGTGGCATTGTTAATAGAGAGCCATTATGAAGAACACTCATTCCCCATGTTATCAAGCTAACGAGCAAGTAGTAACCTAGACTAAAAATAGCGCCCGCCGTTCCAACCACATCATGGAAACCAACAAGTGCAAGACTTAAACAGTTAGGCAGTGCAATCCCTGCGCCCAGCAGCATAATAAACATGGATCCTAATATGCATGTAATGGCCATGATTCTTGGTAGTGTGTCCACTGCACCAGCAACTGTCAATACAAGCGCTCCAACACCCATTACAAGAAGACCTGAATGAATGATTTGCTCAGGGGCATGCCTTGTTAATAGTCTTTTGGATATCATTGAACCGAAAATCGATGCCAAGGCAACCACAATCCCGAAGAAACCGTAAACACCTGGTGATAATTGGAAGTACTCAATAAATAAAAAAGGGGCCTCGGCATAATAGCTGAAAATAACGCCATTTATGCCTCCAATCAACGCGCCAAAGACTAGAATACGTTGTGACAACAACATTTGTTTAGCGGTCGATGCAAGAGCTACCTTTTTTCGTTCTGACTTATCAGTTGTTTCCGGCAACTTTAATAGGGCATAGACAAACAAAACAACACTCAAAATAACAAGCGTAAAGAATACCGACCTAAACCCTAGGGCTTGATCAATCCAGCCTCCGATGAGCGGTCCGATCGCGGGAGTAAATGCGATTACTGCAGATATCTGCGCAAACATGGTGTGCCGTTGCGTCCCTGATAGACTTTCACGAAGTATCGTTTGTGTAATGATCGATCCAGTAGCGGCACCAAAAGCTTGAATAAAACGACTTAGCAAAAGTGCATCAACAGATCCTGAGAAATAGCACAATAAACTTCCAATTCCATATAAAACAAGGCCACCCAGCATGGCTGGTCTTCGTCCAATATAATCCGATAACCAACCCCAGCAGAAAACACCCAGTGCAAATCCGATAAAGTAAATGCTTAAGGTTAGCTGGACCGCACTATTTGAGGCACCGAGCGTCAGCGATATATCGGGTAGTGAAGGTGTATAGATGGTTTCACTAATCTGCGGAAAAGCCACAAGTACGATCATTAATAACAAAGATGGGACTGCATTTTTTTTGGTTTTCACTTTATATTCGCCCTCCTACAAGCTTATATAACTTCGAAAAGTATAAGCTTAGCTAGGGAAACGGGGGCTTCATTATTCTAATTCGATTACATATACTCATTTTTAAGTTCACCTTGATCAATAAATGTAGGAGGACTAAACCAATAAATATCGCTATAGATTAGCGAATTATACCAAACATAAATATATCAAGTCTTACATATTCCTTTATTTAAGTCAAGTGTAGGAATCTTGTTACACTGCTTACTATTTTTAATACCATTAAATAAATGGAGAGACTATAATAAAATATAAGTGAATACATTTCATGATATTTTGACTTAAGCTTTGAATATAATACTGATTTGGAGGTTTAGGAGAGTGGAAAAGCGCTTCAAAAAGCCTGAAAGCAGGATTTATGCCATGCAGCTGGCAACGATTTTTTTAGGCTTTATTATTTTTGGGTTTTCAGAAAATATAAAAGGACCAGCAATCCCACGAATTCAATTTGATTTTATGTTAAATGAATCGCAGCTCGGTATGTTATTGTCGCTTAATGCATTGGGTTACTTAATAGCCTGTTCATTTACTGCTTTCCTGACGCGTAGATGGGGAATTAAAATTGTAAGTATTGCCGCCTTTGGGTCTATGCTCATTTCAGGTATTCTTATTTACTTTTCCCGAAGCTATCCGGCTTTTTCCGCATCTTATTTTCTAATGTATATCGGCAACGGGATGCTTGAGATTGCGCTTGCTATTCTAGGAGCACGGATATTCGTCAAAAATACAGGCACGATGATGAACTTAAGCCATGGTTTCTATGGGCTCAGTTCTACCGTCGCCCCCTTAATTGCAACAGGGCTTATGTCGGTGAGTGTGTTTGGATATACGCTGGATTGGCGCGGCATGTACCTCGTTATGTTATCGTTATCCATTGTTCCAATCTTATTTGCATGGCGAAGTACTTTCCCAAGCGATAATATATCACATGAAGATCATGTTTCACTAAAAACCTTGATGAAAGACCGTGCTCTATGGCTTATGGTGCTGATCCTCTCATTTGGTGTTGTATCGGAATTGGCTGTTGGTGGATGGTTAGTCAATTTCCTGGAAAAGGCTTATTCCTGGGATACGACTACAGCCTCAGGTATGTTGTCAGCTTTTTTCTTTTGTTTTGCGCTCGCAAGACTGCTATTGGGTCCACTAACCGATAACATTGGCTTTAATTTATCGCTTATTATTTTTTCCACGTTTTCTGCAATATGCACGTTTGCAGCCATCTTGGGTGGGGAACGATTAGCATTTTTGTTTGCAGGTGCTGGAATAGGTATTGCCATGATTTATCCCACGGTTATGGCTTTTATCGCGAAAAGGTATCCCAATGGGAGTGATACCGCTATCACGTTTACAGTCACCTTAATGGGAATAGGGAGTGTCATTGGCAATTATATGATAGGGGGAGTGATTGATGTTGTTAAACATCTATTCGGTGCGGATACTCAAATGGGCTTAATCCGCGGTCTCCAAGCTGGGTACGCATTCATCGGTTTGTGTGCCGCCATTTGTGCTGTATTCAGCTGTATTCTATTCCGATTTTTAAGAAAGAGAAACGAACTTATTTGATATTCATAAGTGTCCTTAACAACAGAACTTGTATTTCGTTGAAAAAGGACGATAGCCCGATGTTATTACACATTCGGGCTATCGTCCTTTTTGAGTGTTAAGCTTCATCGTTTATTTGGTTCGACCATAAGCTTTGGCATAACGTAAAATACGGCGATAGGCAGCGGGGTTAAATGTTCGGTAGACATATATAGCAGGTCTGGTGTTCACTTCTAAAATCCATGGCCGCATGCTTTTGTCGAGTGCGATATCAAGCCCCAATTCTTTCAAGCCTTTATAATTTTTACTTAACTGCTTGCCTACAGCTAATCCCATTTGGTTAAGCTCGCTGCGAAGTTGACGAATGGAGGACTGACTCATGTGAGGGCTCATTAAAGTAGACAAGGATTCCATTTTACCACCATTGCTTACATTCGTTACAATTTTATGAGCAGCTGCTTTCCGACCAAAGATGGACATCGCTTCCCAATTATGGTTCAAATTTTTTTGAACCAACACTCGAAGATCGAACTTTCTGCCTTTGTGGCTCAGCATGTGAATGCCCTGTTGCACCAAGTACTTTCGCTTTCCGATCCGTGACTTAATTTTATTGTGCAAAAGATCCATGGAAGGAAATGAGTGAGTAGAAACTCCTTCACTTAGTTCGAACGAAACATCGGAGCGTCTTTTAGCACGCATAACCCCTTTACCGTGGGTACCAGTGTCAGGCTTTACGTACACCATTTTGTATCTACCCAACATCTCTCCCAGGCGGCTGAAATTGTATTGGGCTGTTTCTGGAATGTAACGCTTCAATGAGGTGTTTTGCAGAACGCGGGTTTTTTTCCATTTACTAAATACATGTCGAGCAGACAAAAGAGCATCACCTTTTCTGAAAAAAATGTTTGTATCTGGCTGCACTGGCGTAAAAGGCTAACAATTTGATTAACAATATCAATGTATGACACGGGGCACGATTAGGAATGGACAAAAACCTATTTGGCATCTGCTAATGTCCTTGACAAGTAGCTGCTTGATTTGTCTTCAGCCACAATTAAATTATAATAAATGATGAAGAGCATTCGATTACAAGTAGGGGATGAACTACAGTTGCCTAAATCCATCGTAGAAAAGCTAAACTTACAAAGTTACAAACAAGCGGCCATTATAAATCAGCCGGAAGGAACCGATTATTTTAATGCGTTGACAAACTACGATACCTTTTTCAAGGAGAGAACGTACGATCTGATATTTGCTTTTGTATTAGACATGGAGTCCTTAAAGAACCTGGTCAACCTTGTTATCGAGCACCAGTATCTGAGTCAACATGGATATCTTTTTGCGGCATATCCTAAAAAGGGCAATAAAGTTTACCCAACGTTTATCCATCGCGATGATTTATTAACAGGGCTAGGCAGTGATGAGTCTGGATACATTGGATCAAGTAATATTAAGTTCGCACGTATGGTCGGGTTAGATGATGTCTTTACCGTGGTCGGTTTTAAAGAAGATGCTAAGCACAAGGGACGAATTTCATCCCAGTCAAGTCAATGTGTAGATGATTATATTTCTTTGATCCCATGCGTGGAAAGGGATCTTGAGGATAGGCCCGATTTGCTGAACTTATACCAATCGCTCACCCCTGGATACCGTAAAGATTGGGCACGTTACGTGCATAGTGCCAAGCAAGAAGCAACAAAAGTTAAACGCAGAGATGAAATGAAGATGATTCTTGAGGCGGGGTACAAGAGTCGCGAATTATATCGTAAAGCACATCCACAGACCTAAGACGCAAAAGCCATCAATCTTACAGATTGGTGGCTTTTGCTGTGATTACTATATGTAGTAAGCCCATGAGATGGAGAAAGGTGGGTATTTCATATAATAATAACAATGTTTAAAGAGCCGATTGACAAAATATAGTTCAGTTGGTAAGCTGACTTGGATGATAATAATTATCATTATCATTAGATGTTGTTTCTTATTTTTAGTTCTATTATTTCTAGTTGCTTGGTTTCATAGAACAACTGGATCTTTACATTATTTTGCTGCAGAAGGAGAGAGAAGATGTTAAACAAATTGAATAAGCAAATCGGTCTTATTGTGTGTGCTCTAGTTATTGTAATGATGGTACTGGCAGGCTGCGGCAGTACAAGCAGCTCAGATGCATCAAGTGTAGACAGTACTAAAGCTGCAACGTCTGCTGAATCAGCGAAATCGGATAAGAGTGAGACAGAGAAGTCTGAGGAGAAGTCCGGGACGCGAAAAGTAACGACAGTGATGGGGGAAGTAGAGGTGCCCGTTAATCCTCAGCGAGTCATCGTCAACTGGTATGTCGGAGATGTATTTACGCTGGGCATTAAGCCTGTGGCGATAAACGCTCGTGCGGATAAAACGATGCCTTTTTATGATCAGTTTGAGGGCATTCCGATTACGGAGAAATGGGAGTCCGAGGAAATTTTGAAATACGAGCCCGATCTGATCATTACTTACGATCCTAAGGATTATGAGGATTTCTCCAAGCTTGCCCCAGTTATTGTAGTTCCCGAGGGGGAAGTAAGCTCATCAGAGCGATTATCTTTCCTTGGCGCAGCAACTGGACATGAAGCAGAGGCCAAAGAAGCGATTGCCGTTTTCGAGGAAAAGCTTCAAAATGCAAAGGGAAAGCTGAGCAGCGGTATTTTTAAAGACAAAAACTTCAGTATTCTTCAGGATTGGGGCCGAGAATCATACGGCGTTATGTACGAGACGGGTTCACGGGGTGGCACACTGCTCTACGAATATATTGGACTGAAAAAGCCAGAGAAGCTCGAGCAATTGGTTAAGAAGTCAGGAAAGGGTCGTGATTCTCTGTCCTATGAAGTGGCTTCGCAATATTTTGGAGACTATGTGCTCTGGTTTTTGAAAGAGGGATACGAGTCCGAATATGCAAAATCAGTGATCTGGAACAGCATCCCTGCGGTTAAACAAGGAAATGTCATACAAATTCCAGGTGAGTATAGCGGTTTGTTCTATTATTCCGATGTTGCGAGCATGACAGCACAGTTGGATTATATCTTGGATCGGTTGCTCGCGCTAGAAAAGAAATAATAGCGTATACAACGGACAAACTTAAAGGTGTCAATATGTTAATGGAAACAGATAACAGCAGCAAGGGAAGATTGAAGTTTAGCTTGTTCATGCTCACTGGTAGCATCATGCTGATTTTAGCAACTGCAGCATCAATCTCATTCGGTGCCGCAGACATGAGCCTTGAAGTGGCTTGGGGTGCTCTTTTTCATTTTGATTCTGGAATTCCTGAACATCATATTATTCGAATTTTCCGTTTGCCTCGAACAGCAGCGGATATCATAGTTGGATGCAGTCTGGCTGTGTGTGGAGCCGTTATGCAGGGAACTACCCGTAACCCACTGGCCGATTCTGGACTACTAGGCATCAGTTCGGGTTCGACATTTGCGATTGCCATGTGCATGGCCTTTTTGCCAGGACGATCCTATGTGGAAACGATGATCTATTCCTGTATGGGTGCAGCTATCACTACAGCTATTACTTATTACATGGCATCAGTCGGTAAGCGCGGAATGACCCCACAGCGTCTCGTGCTGGCTGGAATGTCTATTTCAATGCTATTTGGTTCTTTCAGCACCTATATTGCACTTAAATATGACATTGGACAAAGTTTGGCCTATTGGACAGCTGGAGGAACGGCTAACGTGGAGTGGATGCAGCTTGTTTACGTGACGCCAGTATTCGTAATCGGTTTGATTTGGGCCATTACCCTCGCTCCGTCTATTACAATACTGAACTTCGGGGAAGAGCTTGCAGCAGGTCTTGGACTCCGCGTAAAACGGATTAAAGGCGCTGCGACCATAATTGTCCTCGTACTAACTGGACTTTCTGTTATTGTCGTCGGTCCTATCGGTTTCGTTGGACTCATTATTCCGCATATTGTTCGATATATCATTGGTGTGGACTATCGTTACATCATACCAGCTTCCGCTTTGTATGGCGCAGTGTTTATGGTTAGTGCAGATTTACTGGGCAGAATAGTGGGACGTCCTCACGAAATGCCACTTGGAATTATCTTTGCATTGATCGGGGTTCCATACTTCCTCTATCTTGTACGCAAACAAAGGAGGGAGTTTGGTTGATTCAAATCATGAAGAAGCGATTTGCATTAGCAAGACCGATTGGTGTTATTTTGATATTATCCGTATTGGTAATTCTAGTTGCTGTAATTAGTATGAACGTGGGGCGATTAAATCTATCTCTGCTCGAGGTACTGCAAGTCATCATCGGTAAGGGTACTGAGAAGCAAAATCTAATCGTGTTTGAGCTTCGTCTGCCTCGAATTGCTTTGGCAGTGTTAGTAGGCATGGGGATGGCCATCTCGGGCTGTGTGATGCAAAGCCTGCTCAGAAATGATCTGGCCAGTCCGGGTACGCTAGGAATCAGCTCAGGTTCCGGATTATTTGTAATGCTGTATATTACCGTTTTTGCGGCGAACGGATTTTTATCACCCATGTTCTTACCACTGCTGGCCTTTGTAGGTGGTATCACAGCAGCGATGCTTATATTTGTGCTTGCCTATCGAAAAGGTAAGGAGCTGTCACCTACAGGTTTGATTCTAACAGGTGTGGCCTTAGGTAGTGGATACGGCGCATTAACGCTAATGATTACACTTGGTCTAGAACAGAAACAGTATGATTTTGCACTGCGTTGGCAGATCGGAAACTTATGGGGCGATGATTGGAAGTACATTATGGTGTTGTTGCCTTGGGTTATTATTATCGGTTTTTATGTGCTGTTCAAATCAAATACTCTAAATACGTTAAATCTGGGCAATCAAACAGCTACTGGACTCGGTGTCGCAGTTAAAAGAGAGTTTATCGGTCTGACGATAGCTGCCGTCGCATTATCATCCGGCAGTGTAGCACTCGGGGGTAACTTTTTCTTCGTGGGATTGATCGCACCTCACTTGGCTCGTAGAATTGTAGGTCCTAACCACAAGTTTATGATTCCAACTGCGGCATTGGTAGGAGCGTTAATTATTTTGGCGGCAGATACCTTTACCCGTACGGTCAGTATGGGTGCAGATATTCCGACCGGTGTCATTATTACAATCTTTGTCACTCCCTATTTCCTCTATCTTTTATCAAAATCAAATTAGTATATGTGATGAATACAGACTTAAGAGATTACAATATCTTATTGCTATCACGTTGAACATGATAAAAAAACTTAGTTGGTACTACGAATCATTACAAAAAAGCGCATCTAGTATTGGAAAGGGTATAATAAATGAACAGCAGTAAACCCTAAAGCAGGGAGTTTCAGCTGAACGACATGAGAACTGAGGTGATAGGATGCCAGAACATGAAACAACCCTACATATGGGATGGAACTTTAATAACAGCTATGCGCGCCTTCCCGTATCCCTATTTACGAGACTTAATCCGACTCCTGTTCAGTCACCGAAGCTGGTCATTTTAAATCATCCGTTGGCAAACTCTCTAGGGCTAAATACCAAAGCGCTGGAAAGTATCACTGGTACAGCTATACTGGCAGGCAACAAGATTCCTGAAGGTGCTGCGCCGCTCGCTCAAGCCTATGCAGGTCATCAATTCGGACATTTTAACCTATTAGGGGACGGACGAGCGCTTTTGCTTGGCGAACAAATTACGCCGTCAGGAGAACGATTCGACCTTCAGCTCAAGGGCGCAGGACCAACACCTTACTCTCGCAGTGGAGATGGGCGAGCCGCGTTAGGGCCGATGCTGCGCGAATATATAATCAGTGAAGCGATGCATGCGCTTGGCATTGCAACCACCCGCAGTCTGGCAGTAGTGACAACCGGTGAATTCATAATCCGAGAAACGGAACTGCCAGGTGCAATCTTGACCCGCGTGGCTGCCAGTCATCTTCGCGTTGGTACTTTTCAATACGTATCACAATGGGGTACTGCTGAAGAACTTCAGGCACTGGCTAATTATGCATTAGAACGACACTTCCCAGAAGTTAGCGCCAATGAGAACCGATATCTGCTCCTTCTTCGCGAAGTTATAAAGCGTCAGGCTGCGCTTATTGCGCAATGGCAGCTTGTGGGCTTTATTCATGGAGTGATGAATACTGACAACATGACCATTAGCGGAGAAACGATCGATTATGGGCCTTGTGCATTTATGGATGCCTATGATCCGGCAACAGTCTTCAGTTCCATTGACACTCGAGGACGTTATGCCTATGGAAATCAGCCACAAATCGCTGCCTGGAATCTCGCCAGGTTTGCTGAAACCTTATTGCCGCTGCTGCATACTCATGAGACTCAGGCAATTGAATTGGCAGAAGAGGCTATTTCAGATTTTGCTGAAATGTATTTCCATAACTGGCTCACAGGAATGAGAGCTAAATTGGGCATATTTAACGAAGAGAAGCAAGATGAATCTCTGGTCGATGACCTGCTCAGCATGATGGGCAAGTATCGCGAGGACTACACCAATACCTTCCGTGCCTTAACTTTGGGTCAATTCCAGAATTCCATCCTGTTTGGAACTGCGGAATTTACGCAGTGGCATGAGCAATGGCAGGCTAGACTGACCAGACAGCAGCAATCAGACGCCGCCTCGCAGCAATTAATGCGGAACAGCAACCCTGCAATTATCGCTCGCAACCATCGGGTAGAGGAGGCGCTAGAAGCAGCGGTGCGGCACGGAGACTTTAGTGTGATGCAGAAGCTAATTGATGTACTTTCCAACCCATACGCTCACACCTCTGAACAGGATGATTACGCTGTATTGCCTGAGTCATCTGATTTGCCTTATCGAACCTTTTGCGGCACCTAAATTAGGAGCATCCTATTATGTGGGAACATCACCCATCACAGTCGAGGAAGCAATCTCTTGTATTCGAATGAATGTGTTAGAGGTTAAATGTTGTTCCATATGCAGTGGCCAAATGAAGTGAAGGAAGGCGAAGGCTCATCGAATGAAACCTTACTTCTTAAGGAATACTCACATTTCATTAACAGCATAGCATAATGAATAATGAGGTATTTGACTGAAAAAAGTTCTCAATTTATAATTATTATAAAATAGCTTGACAGATTGCATCATTTCGTAAATAATAATGATTATAAAGTGTGTTCAGAAAATGTTACAGGTTCTGAATGGGCTTTAATCACTACACTACATTTAAAGGAGATTATAAATATGTCACTTATCGGAACAGAAGTATTGCCATTTAAAGCATCAGCATTTCACAATGGGAAATTCATCGATGTAACAGAAGAAAATTTCAAAGGTAAATGGAGTGTAGTATGCTTCTATCCAGCAGACTTTACATTCGTATGTCCTACTGAGCTTGAAGATTTGCAAAACCAATACGAAACATTGCAAAAATTGGGCGTAGAAGTATATTCCGTATCAACAGACACTCACTTCACACATAAAGCATGGCATGCTAGCTCTGAAGCTATTGGTAAGGTTACTTATATTATGATCGGCGATCCTTCTCACGTAATTTCCCGCAACTTTGATGTATTAATCGAAGCGGATGGTCTTGCAGACCGTGGTACGTTTATCATTGATCCAGACGGTGTGATCCAAACAGTTGAAATTACAGCTGGTGGTATTGGCCGTGATGCAAGCGCGCTGGTGAACAAAATCAAAGCAGCACAGTATGTTCGTAACAATCCGGGCGAAGTGTGCCCAGCAAAATGGCAAGAAGGCGGAAAAACGCTTAAACCAAGCCTTGATCTCGTAGGCAAAATTTAAGGTGTGATAATATGACACTAGACCAAGATTTAAAAACTCAACTGGAACAATATCTCCAACTCTTAGAAGGAGACGTTGTTCTCAAAGTTAGTGCAGGCGCTGATGAGGCATCTCAAGAGATGATTGCACTGGTTGATGAAATTGCCGGCATGTCTGCAAAGATAACGGTGGAGAAAGTGCAGTTGTCTAGAACACCAAGCTTTAGCGTAAATCGTGTAGGGGAAGACACTGGGGTAACATTTGCAGGAACTCCTTTGGGTCACGAATTTACTTCATTAGTGTTGGCTCTGTTACAGGTTAGCGGAAGACCTCCCAAGGTTGAGCAAAGTGTAATTGATCAAATTAAAAGTATTCGTGGAGAATACACATTTGAATCTTACATTAGCCTGAGCTGTCATAATTGTCCTGATGTTGTACAAGCTCTGAACTTGATGAGTATCTTTAATCCTGGTATTACCCATACGATGATTGATGGTGCAGTCTTCAAAGAAGAGGTAGAGAGCAAGGACGTTATGGCTGTGCCAAGCGTTTACCTTAATGGTGAATTTTTTGACAGCGGGCGGATGACGGTTGAAGAAATTCTTGCTAAGCTGGGTACTGCTCCTGATGCATCAGAGTTTGACAATAAGGATCCTTATGATGTGCTTGTTGTTGGCAGTGGCCCGGCAGGTGCAAGTGCAGCCATTTATGCGGCACGTAAAGGAATTCGTACTGGTATCGTTGCGGAACGTTTTGGCGGCCAGGTCAATGATACTATGGGCATTGAGAACTTTATCAGTGTTAAATACACGGAAGGTCCTAAGCTCGTTGCCAGTATTGAGGAGCAGGTGAAAGAGTACAATATCGATGTCATGAAATTGCAGCGTGCCAAGCGTCTGGAAAAGAAAGACTTTATCGAAATTGAACTCGAAAACGGTGCGGTTCTCAAGAGCAAAACGGTAATTGTATCAACAGGTGCGCGTTGGCGGAATATTGGAGTTCCTGGTGAAGTGGAGTTTAAGAACAAAGGGGTAGCTTATTGCCCGCATTGTGATGGTCCATTGTTCACGGGTAAAGATGTTGCGGTTGTTGGCGGCGGTAACTCAGGTATTGAGGCAGCGATTGATCTTGCAGGTATTGTAAAACATGTAACGGTATTGGAGTTCGCGCCAGAGCTCAAAGCCGATGCTGTGCTGCAAGACCGACTTTATAGTCTACCTAACGTTACTGTTCATAAAAACGTGCAAACCAAAGAAATTACTGGAACGGATAAAGTAAACGGAATTTCTTATGTCGATCGTGAGACAGGAGAAGAGCATCATGTGGAGTTGCAAGGTGTATTTGTACAAATCGGTCTCGTTCCAAATACAGATTGGTTAGCCGACACGGTTGAACGTTCACGTATGGGCGAGATTGTGGTAAATAGTCATGGTGCTACGAATGTACCTGGTGTGTTTGCTGCTGGCGATTGTACGAATAGTCCCTATAAGCAGATCATCATCTCGATGGGATCTGGTGCTACAGCAGCTCTGGGTGCGTTTGATTATCTTATCCGCAATTAATTATCGTTATATAATAAGATTTATACGGAAGCCCTCATTTTAACTAGATGAGGGCTTTTGTATGTAGTTGTAGGGCATCGGTGCCCTGAGGTGCTTTTAGTTATACATACTTTAAATTTAAATGGGATCGTTAAGTATACGTTGTTGTATGCCTAAATGAATATAAACCTCCACTTGCTACTTTGTATGCCATAAGCGATACTAAGCATAAGTGGAAAGGTTTGTTAGGGTTGAAGTAGTTGATTTGGTGCGAACCCCAGGTGCACATGAAATCCCCGGGAGATCCGCACCTCTTGCTGCACAAGGGATTTCGGCATTTTGTCAGTTGAATGTCAGTGAAGTTATTCTTGTATATTGGAGATCCGCACTTTTGGGGCTGGGAGCCTTAGTGGGACAAGGGCTCTTTGTACCCGCTGTCGCACTCTACACGAGTGCGTGGATAGAAACAAAGAATATGCAGAAGCTATGAAGGGTAAATCAGTCGCACTCTACACGAGTGCGTGGATAGAAACCGATCAAACCACCAGAACGACATCTATTGGCTGTAGTCGCACTCTACACGAGTGCGTGGATAGAAACCTTGACATCCTTATCAGATAACACTGTCGTGTCATGTCGCACTCTACACGAGTGCGTGGATAGAAACATGAGGGTTATTTGCAACGTCTCAAGCGCACCCATGAATGTCGCACTCTACACGAGTGCGTGGATAGAAACCTTTGAATTCGAGCTTGCCGGAGCCATCCATACGTCGCACTCTACATGAGTGCGTGGATAGAAACACACCAGTAAGCTATAAAGTAAAAAAGCGTGCCGGTGTCGCACTCTACATGAGTGCGTGGATAGAAACACACTAAAGCTGAGGGCATCGCCCGAAAAAAGCAAGAGTCGCACTCTACATGAGTGCGTGGATAGAAACCTCCAATAATAAAGAGGGATGGTAGCCCATCCCCCAGCCGCACTCTACACGAGTGCGAAGATAAAAACACCTTTCCAGTACCGTTTAGCTGTAGTGGGGAATAGGCTTTGGAAAACTACTAGTTTCAAAAAATTCGCTACTAGGCGAGGATAGGAATTCTGTGTAAAACCTATACTTTGTTGGATTTGGAGGGAAAATGGAGTTCGAAACTAACAACAGGGTTTATGTAAAACGTAAGATTGTAGCAGTCGTGGCCTGTGGCCATTTTTAGCCTCTTAACACTCTAACAATCAGATCAGCCTGCCTGTGAGATGATTGCCAACTTGGCTTCAGTGGAAGATGACAACACCCACCTGCAGGCTGATGTTAATGAATAAATACGATACAGTCTACGAGTCATTCCCTCAGAAGGGCATACGCGACTCGTGACATTTAAAGAGTGGATTGGAATGTCGCAACTCGATGTTTGGGTTAAGGGAGATTATTAAAGTTCATAGTTGTGTACAAATAGGTTTGGTTAGAAACATCGTAAACGAGTTTGTCTACATCCGATTGTGTGTACTGTAAATCATCACAGTTTTTCGTATGACTCCACGAAAAGCCGTTTAAAGCCAGTGTTCCGCCAGCTTTTTTTATGGGTACTGCAATAGACATCTCAGCTCCGTCAAAGAAAGCTCTTTTCCCATTGCTGCCCGTTGTCTTGTGGTAGTAACCAGCAGAAATAGATGAAGTCGGTACCATGTTTAATTCGTAGCTTACTGTATTTAGACCGGAATAATACGGGTTTTCAGCCAACCAACCAAGTTCGCCATCTCTATTGCCTTTATAGTATTTGGGCGTATTCTTATCAACAGAGATAGAACCAATGGTGCTGCCAGATGAATTTGAAACAGTCAATTTTACAATATATTCTCCTCGAGAATCTTTTTCCCCAGCCAGCTTCAGATTTACGGTTTGTCCTGTGATATTGCTAATGTTGGTTTCTTGCCAGGTGCTGCTGCTCGCACCACCGAATATAACAGCTTTCCACTGGGTTCCATCCAAGATAACACCACCGTCAAAAGTTGCCCCTTGTTTTGAATTAATAGAAATAAAAAATTCAGGGTAAATTTGACCAGCGATTGCATTGATATTGGCGCTGCTTGGTATTTTTAATTTTGTCTGGCCGCCTACAACAGTCTCAGAGAAATTGGATTGTTTAATTTGAGATCTAAAACCATCTCCGCTCTCTTCGGCAGCAGATACAATAGAAACTGACGAAAGCATAAATATTACTGTAAGTACGGTAGTAAACCATTTTTTCATAAAATACCTCCTGTTTTTTGACCTATTGGCGCAGCAAACAATGATACCCTCTTGTACACAACTGGATTCGCAACAATTCTGACTAAGTCTTAGACCATAGATATACCTCCTTTAAATAAATGGTTATAAATACCTTTTAATCTACTTAATCTTACTCTATATACACCCATAATACGAATATGAAACTAACTGCGTATAAGTAATGATCTGGGTCGGTATATGCACTAAAATAAGCACTGATTTCTCGTTGCGGAAAGAGACTCATAAAACCAGGCATGATAGGTGCCCGCAGAGGCTACCACTTATCACGGAATAAAAATGACATATCTTTTTTGGATATTAATCATGCCATTGAGAGAAAGGAGTTGGGCTTGATCAGGACAGATAAATGGGGGAAGACATCTATAAATGGTGTATATGCCATTGGAGATTCTTCAGGCTTCATGTCTTCCCAATTGATCATTGCCGCGGCTCAGGGAAGTCGAACCACTATGGGATAAACACGGACAAAAGTATTATAGAACGATAGATTAGCATAGTGATAGTAATACGTTAGTTAATCAGAGGGGGCAGTGAGCATGGAAAATAGGTGGAACGAGCGTTTTAATTCGGAGGAATATATGTTTGGGGAAGAACCTAACCTATTCATTCAACAACAAGCCTCTAGGTTAGATAAATGTAAAAAAGTTATCGCATTTGCAGAGGGAGAGGGCAGGAATGCTGTTTTTTTGGCAGCAAGAGATCATGAAGTAACAGCAATTGACTATGCGGAGAGCGGTCTAGAAAAAACTAAAAAACTAGCTCACAAGTATGCCGTTCACGTGCAGACGAAAAAAATAGACTTATTGGTGGACAACGTGCCAACCGAGGAATATGATGCCGCAATAATGGTATTTGGTCACTTTTATAAAGAAGCTCAAAAACGGATACTAGATAAAATGAAAAATACTGTAAAGACTAAGGGTATTATTATGCTTGAGGTGTATTCCAAGGATCAATTAAAATATGGTTCAGGTGGACCAGGCGATCTTGAAATGCTTTACGACCCGCAAGAGATCCTGAGTTGGTGCGAGGGTCATGAGGTGATCCATTTCTTTTACGGGGAACAAGAACGAGTGGAAGGAAAGGCGCACACCGGTTTAGCTCATGTCATTCAGCTAGTGTTAAGAAAATAAGAATATGTCATGAATTTAATCAAGAATAATTAGCACTTATATCAAAAGGTCTTGACTAGTTGTTGTCTCCAACTACAGCCAAGACCTTTATATTTTTGTATGAAGAACAGATTAGCTTCCGGTCCAAATGGAGTATGCATAGTGGTACAGAGTAGTATCATTTGCACTTAAAGCTGATCCATTATAATACACTTGAAGCGGAATAATATCATAGTAGTGTCTGGAAACAGTCACATGAGCGCTATACTGTCCAATAGCTGGTTGCACACCACTAATCGTGACCGAAAATGTACCGTTAGCACTGGTCGTTGTCTGTGCCTGATAGACTTTGTTGTTTAACTTGGTTAGGAAGGCGACTGTAATGGGAGCGTTGAAGGCAGGGGCGCCAGATGCATCTTTTGCTAGACCCGTAATGGTGATTGAATCTTTGAACCGCCACATATATCCTTCACCGTAGTTAATTCGTTGTCCAGCATTTACGTCAGATATGGTACTGACATGCGTGATGTTTACCTGCGTAGGTGCCTTGAACTCCGTGAAGGTAAGCTTATACGGTTGGACCGCGTTGTAAGAGGATAGCGACAGGACGCGAATATAATAGGTTCCTTGCGCAAATGAGCCGAGTACATCTGTATTTTGATTAATCGTGCCTAGTGATTGTAAGTTCTGATTGAAAAGCTGTACCTGATAATTTGTATTTGGTGCACTATTCGTAAAGTTGATACGGAACGACTTGGCAGCGGTGACCGTGAGCTTTACCCAGTCCTCATCGTATAAATTGTCGAGCGTTTGCTGCAACAGGTTGATCGAATCGGTCAAGGGCTTGGCCCGCCATACATTGTCGTCAGGCTCTGCACTATCATATACAGGAGACTCCTGTATTGTGAATAAATATGGATTAGCTGCATCGAAGCCTGCTTGTGCATTGACCGCTACATAATAGATGCCTGCTGGGGCAATTCGGCTTATCTGTTCATTTGTTTGGGGGCCGTAGGAGGATATTTCTTGCTCGACTAGATTGTAGGTGGTTGTGTCTAAGCGGAACAAATGAAGATTATAGTCAACTGCGGCGTTTTGCACAGTCTGGAGATAGACGGTAACTTTTCCCGGAGTCGTGGTCTGAAATGTGTACCAACGCTCACCGTTAGCTTCAGAAATTTTATCTGAATATACAACTGATGTTACAACTGGAATAGCAGAGTTAGGATTGTTGTTTATCGCAGCAGGAGCGGTTGGAGGTGGTTCAGAAATGGTAGACGTTGACAAAAATTCGGAGTGTGTGGATGTAGCCGTAAGTTGTTGAAGCTTATCTTGCTGAAGATGAGCTGGTACGCTGAACTGTTCTGGTTGGTCGTGATTGAGCGTGGTTTGAGGGATGCTGGGAAGAGCAGCGGCGATATCGCTTTGGGGCCATACCGTCCCTCCCAATAAGGCAATGGATAGCATCAATGAACTTAAGAATGACCGATTTCTCAATTTACTCATTCGAACACCCTCTCCTAGAAATATGTAATTGACAATTTTATCTTCCTCCTTTTTCCCTCAACTAGCAATAGCTTTAGCGAAATTTTATATAATAGGGGTACGCAGGGGGATCGAAAGCAAGCTTTTATAATCAAAATGACATCCCTGAACAGTTCGAAACGCTGCGACAGCAGCACGCGACACTTTCGACGCCAAAGCGTTTGAAACGTGAAATAGATGATGAAAGTAACGATGTCCTAATTGAAAGCTTGAGTCGAAAATGAAGGTGTTAGAGAAAGAAAATAAGGACCTAAGAAAATAGTTAAAAGTCAAATACGCCAAGTTGTATATGAGTCCATAACTATTAGTTTATGAAAAACTAAACATATATGTGATATAATCCGAATTGGACAAGTACCCTACTTAGATTAAGCCAAGTTGATCAGTTCATCTTTTTTGAATACATATATGAGAAATTCAGGAAAAAGTGAAATCGAAGCAGCTATTAACCGATGAAAGGATAGTAAGAAATATAGGAAAAAGAGGGGGAAACGAAATTGAAAAAGAAGGAAGGCAATCGGCTTACTCTTGGGAACTCCGGAAGACAGCATAGAGATAGATAACAATCACATTTCTAATGGAGGTCGACAATGAAACGATTTATTCCTGCGCTGCTATGCCTTATGTTAATCCTTACGGCTCATTCAGGTTCGGTGCAAGCCAAAGTGAATAATGGAAGTACCGTTAGCGAACAGCACTATACACGGATCGGTGAGGATTACGAAATCCTTAATGGGACTATGCTTCTATCAAAAAAAGACGGAACTGTATGGTATTGGGACACACTAGCTTATTCTTCCCATTCTTCCGATCCATTTTATCAAGCCAAACTTAAGCAAATTCCGGGCTTGCGGGATGTGAAACAATTCTCGTTCGATGGCAAGAACGGGGAAAGTAGATTAATGACGAATTACGCTGCATTAAAAAAAGACGGAACCGTATGGTATTGGGATTCTAGGAACAACACCTATCCTGTAGATTCTAGGATTGCTCCGAAGCCTATTAAAGATTTGAATCATGTAACATCACTCGTCGCCGATTATACTGGTAACTCTAAAAATTATAAGACCTTGTTTGTATTAAAATCAGACGGATCGGTCTGGTGCTGGATAGCTCAACAAGGCAAAGCTTCATCGACTTCTTATTATAAGATTCTTGATAATGTCGCATCTATAAAATCTGTGAACGGTCACGTATACGCAGTTAAAAAAGAGGGTTCGGTATGGAAATGGAGGACATACATGTACTGGCCCCAAAATAGCAAATTTTATGACAAAAATCCAGAGCAGATCATAGGGCTGGAAGACATCGTCAACATAGAGATGGGCGGCACTACAAACTATGCGTATAAGAAAGATGGCACGGTCTGGTCTTGGAAAACTTATGATAAGGAAAGTACTCCGATCCAAATACGTAGAGCAACAGGTGCTCGAGGAATTGTTCAATTTAGCTCACAGCTGAAAGATTCGAATATCGATACTACTTATGCTCTGCTAACGGACGATAAGCTCTGGTCAATAGACAGCGATAAAGTGTTCCCCGAGCTTTCAAATATCGCTTCTGTACACCACAAGGACAAGGGCAGCTATATGGAAAACTATGTACTGAAAAAGGATCAGACCTTGTGGGCATGGAAAGATAATGTTTCTGCTTTTCCGAAGCTTGTTGTGTTCACGAATGAATCAGCAGCTGGCAATCGTTCTGGGTCAACAGAAAAACCAACAAGTGATCGTGCTGAGACCAAAACTCAGCCTGAGTTGATACGGATGACTTCACCGGAAGTTAGCCTTTATCCGTTTATCACGATGCTGCAGCCTGGCGGACAACAGTCTATTGCTGTCAACAATGTGCTTCCCGGAACTAAAATAACATACACCATTGACGATCCTAGCATAGGAACTATAACGAATGTGAATGGTTTACCAGTTATAACAGCGAATAAATCTGGACAAACGATTGTACGGGCCACGACAAGCAGAGCTGGTTTCCCGGAAGAGACGACTTACATATTGTTGTATGTTGTGGATGGCAGCATGGTATCTGATACGTATTTCAGTGCTGTCCGTTCGATTCCTGACGCTGACAAGCAGAATTCGGCTATCGTAGAAGGACTCATGCAAGCAGGGGAGCTTGTGATCACTGCCGCAAGCAGCGAAAAGCCTACTCCTGTTGACGGTCAGATCGTCATAACGCCTGAATTGATTGACAAGCTAGCAGGAAATGCATCAAGGGCGAAGTCAGCGGTACAGCAGGCGCTGTCAGAAAATAAGATTGTTCCTGCGAGAGATCTGATCGTGAACGCGGAAATACTTTCTTCGCCTACACAAAATGAATATATGTTCAAGCTCAATAAAAGTGGATTAGTTGGCCGGAAGGATATTGACTATATAACTGTTTATGCAGGGGATGCGAAACTCGTATTCAATGTTGCGACAGCACAGCGACTGTTTCAGTCGCAATCGGTTATCGTCATTCATCTGGTGAAAGAGAATAACGGCGAATATCGCATACAATTTTTAGATGAGCAAGGGCAGGAGCTTTCAGGTGTAGCAAGCAACATTCAGCTCATTTTGCCTGCGACTTATGCAGACGCAGTACATAATAGTATGTTTTATGTGAATGGGCAAACAAAGGAGCCAATCGGTGGGAAGTATAATTCGTCCAAAAACGGCATGGAAGCGGAAATCAACCGTTCCGGAACGTATCTCGTGGACGATAATTCGAAATCATTCCCTGATATTAACGATCGAGATCCAGAATTAAAGCAAGCGGTACAATTCCTAGGCTCCAAAGGAATCGTCACTGGAAAAGACAATGGCAATTTTGAGCCCGATTCCCTGCTCACCCGTGCAGAGTTCACGGCGATGCTGGTAAGAGCGTTTAACGTTATGGATGAAAAGGCAAAGGAAAGCTTTTCGGACGTGCATCCGCCGCAATGGCATCATCCATTTATCGCTTCTTCTGAAAAAAATCATATCGTCGAAGGTTATCCTGATGGCACATTTAAGCCGGATCGTACGATAGAACGGCAAGAAATGACCGCCATCGGCGCCAGATTCCTGCATGAGAGGAAGCATTATTATTATCCTTCGAATCCGGATGAATACTTAAACCGATTTGTAGACAAAGAAACGGTATCCAAGTGGGCGAAGCCAACGATGTCCTTGGCGGTGAAGCAGCGCTTGATCGATGTTCCCGCCAATAAACAGATAAAGGCAAAAGAGGCTGTTACGCGCGGGGAAGCCGCACGAATGCTGTATCGTCTTTATTTACAGCTATAATCCATGGTTGTACTTGAGATATGTAAATTTGTGAACTCTTCGGTGTAAATAAAGTTTAAGACTGATCCATTAAAAAAGCAGCGGCGGACCAAGACTGGAAAAATAAAGTCTTAGTCTGCCGCTGTAGTCATTCATATAACTTGTCCCGATAGCTTAGAACTAGAAATTAGAGTATACATCAAAAATCTCAATTGATCTTGTCTGATTGAGAAATTTCTTATTATCCATTTGGCATTTCGTTCATCCTCAATTTCAAACAGTACAACACCTGCTTGCTCCACTAGATGTATAACTATTTTTCGCACTTCTTCTGTAAGGTTATTCCAGGATATTCGACTTATTGATAACATTCTGAGGTCTCAATTCGATTGACTTCTTGAAATAGAAATTTCAAATTACTGCTCCTCGTTTTGAGAGAACCCGATCCATTTCATCATAATGTTCTTTGTCGCTTGATGCATAGATCAAATCAAAACTACCGTTATTTTTCATCACTGTTATTACGCTGTCATCGTAATTCCCATAAAATTCGATGCCAATCCAATGCCGAAAGGAAATACCTTTATTATTAAAATTATCACGAATAAAATCCAAGTCGGTTTGTTCAATGGAATAGAATGATTCACAGCCATATTCAAGAGCGAATACGGTTTGCAAATAGGCCATCGCATGAAAAAAATCGGTCAATGTTTCAAAATCCTTTATCCATACCTTTTCATCATAACTCATATAGACAGGGGGATTGGACCTGGATAAATCGTTCTTATGGATTCCCCAAACACAGACACGTTGATTCTCGCAATAAAAAATTAAATAATCGCTATGTTTGAAGTATTGGAGTTGTTCGGGTTTGATCAAACTATCTTGTGTATGATTCAGCCGCTCGTCTTTACCAAGTTCCAAATAATAATCTATAAATACCTGGGGCAATTCACCAAAATTATGTTTAATGGTTTGTATCTCATCATGACTAAAGCCATTTCGTTTCGTAATATGAAATAGCTTCTTAATTACTGTAAAATCAGTCACCCGCATCACACCTTATCCTTGTATAATACTCCATCGATTGATTTAAGAATATTCCAGTCGGCCTCCTTAACTATCAAGAGAGCATATTACACACCCATTGTACCATACCTATACTTCACTATCTTGCCCAATAGTCTCTCACTATCGCCAGTCTACAACTATATTCTCCGAATCTTAATCCTATATTTTTCATTAATTAGACTATTATAAATAGTGGATACTATGTTCAATTTATGAGCATATATCCACTATATTTATATATGATAGATTCATTATTTAGACGTCAAAGTTACTGTTTATAATCTATATAATGTAAAGTTTAAATGCAACATATGATTCTATTTGTGGAGGGCGTAGCCCATAGCAGGAGGCGTTGAGAGGTTAAAAAACCGAGCGTAATCAATTAATGTTGGAAGGTGAAGTCGATGCGAGTACAAGAAGTTATCCTAAAGGATAACAACAAACGTTACATGTTGATAGATGGAAATGGTTTACCTGTGATCCCTGTTTTGAAATACCTAAAATACTTAGACAATACGGGAAAAAGTAGAAATACGCAGAAAACGTATTGTTATGCGTTAAAGCAGTATTTTGCGTACTTAAAAGAGACGAATAGGCAAGGCGATGGTGCTGCACAGCGAGAATGATCAGATTCATAAGCTATATACGGGCTTGGGGTTCAGCTTCAAGACGATACGGACGAAGTATGCTTCCCGAAAAGCAATATCGGACGAAAATGGCAACCGGACACGTCCAGTAGCGCCGTTGTATGTGTACATGAATTTCTAGTGGGGTTCAAGCGCGGAAGGCTACACTAACGAGCGGTTATTTTTCAATACCTCTTGTTTTTATTCTCTAGACAATGGTAAAATTTTATGGGAACATGCGTTTGTTTTTTGTGTTTTCCACGGATAGGGGGAATAGGCGTGGTTGAAATCGTTGAAAAAGAGCAATTTTCGGTATTAGGAAAGGGGGTTGCTAATGAAGCTCCCAAATGGATACCGCCATTATGGCAAGAAGCAAATAATAACTTTATTGAGATAAGCAACCTCGCCATCCATCATCATGTGCAAGCGGCTCCCGTTTGTTTCGTTAAGGAGTCGATGCGTACATGATCGAATTGACGAACCGCCAGGCACGGCAATTTCTGTTATTGAAGCACGGGCTGTTAGGTGAATATCAATTTACTGGAAAGCAGGGAGTATTGGATTTTGTGCGGCAGGTCGGCTGTATTCAATACGATCCCATCGATGTTTGCGGAAAAAACGCCGAATTGGTGCTACAGTCGCGAATCAAAGGATTTACTAAGAACATGCTCGAAGAGTTGCTGTATAAAGATAGATTCCTGATCGATTATCCCGACAAGAATCTGGCTATTATCCCTGTCGAGGACTGGCCGTATTTTGAGCGGTACAGGCAGGCCGCCCGACAACATGCCAAGCGCTATCCCGAAATGGAAGTGTTGACAGAGCAAGTGCGGGTTCACATCCAAAATCACGGTGCGCTAAGTTCGGATGATCTAAAATTGGATGGAAATTTCTCGTGGCAATCGGCCATCCACTGGAGCAGCGGAAACAATACATCCCGGTCGGTGCTGGAACAGATGTACTCGACAGGCGAGTTGATTATCCATCACAAAAAAGGAACACGTAAATATTACGATATTGCCGGGAAGTACATACAGCCAAATCTGCTGAATGCGTCGGAGCCGCTGAAGGGCGAGCTTGAGCATCACAAGTGGCGGGTACTGCGCCGGATCGGCGCTGTTGGCCTTTTATGGAATCGCGCATCCGATGCCTGGCTAAACATATGGGGATTGAAAGCGGAGCAGCGCAACGAGGTTTTCCGCCAGTTGTTGGACGAAGCTCGCATTGTTGCTATTGCCGTAGAGCAATTGAAGGATATGCTGTACTGCCGCGCGGAGGACTTGCCGCTTATTGAAGCCGTCCTGCAAAATCCGGAGCCGAAATTTCGCTGCGAGCTGATTGCCCCGCTGGACAATTTGATATGGGACAGAAAGCTGATCAACGAATTGTTTGGCATCGATTACACCTGGGAGATTTACAAGCCCGCAATCAAACGGAAATTCGGCTATTATGTACTGCCTCTATTATATGGAGAAAGCCTCATCGGACGAGCCGAGGTCATCGCGGAGCGAAAAGCCGGGACGCTCGTTGTTAAAAACATCTGGTACGAGAACGGCATACAGCCGACAAAGCAGTTGCGAACAGCCTTGAACAATTGTTTTCAAAATTTCGCATTATTCAACGGATGCGAGACGATTTCGACATAGTCTATGGACTGATATTTCCAGTTCCCCGGTACCATTTGCCGACAAGCTTCCTCATACGAAACAGGTAAGCCGATGCGTTCGGTAGCGGCGTTGTATGTGTACATGGGTTTCTAGTGGGGGTTCAAGCGCGGTGGGCTAAACTAACGGGCAGATTTGCTCAATAAACACAACTAATCTTATAAGGTAATAAATAAGTATAAATGTTTGTTGCTCCCACAATTAGGTAATTTAGTGTTACTATCAATTAGTGCATAGTTAAGAAAAGTACAAGGAGTGGATACTGATGCATGCTGAAATCAAATTCATTCATCACGTCGGCCACGTAGTCTCCGATATGGAAGCTGCACTTGAACTGTACAAAAAACTTGGATTTGTGTGTTCGCCGCCGTCCTATCCGGCGATGTCCGAAAATGAAGGTGAACCGCCGAAGCCGTTCGGAGCAGCCAATTCGCATGCCGAGTTTCTAGGCAACTTTATCGAAATCGTAACGGTTGTCAAACAAGGCGCGAGGATACCAGACAATGCCAAACTCGTTCCGCTGCAGGCATCGCCGGACGTGCAAAAAGCAATGATCGGAAAAATCAAACAGACTGTCGATACTGTCTCAAGGTATCTGTCCCGTTATGAAGGAGCGCATATTCTTTGTTTCGGTACCGAGGACGCGGACAAGACAGCGGATCGTTTCCACAAGAAAGGAATTGCTCATAGCGGCGTTAACACCGTGCAGCGACCTCTTGAGAGGTCCGAGGGGATTCAATTCGTCCCTGTGCGTTATTTGGAAATCGATGGGGGCGTGCATGAAGGCCGTCTAGCCGTAGCAGAAAATCCACCTTCAGCAATCGTGGTGGAGCAAGTACACCCAAACCATCCGAATGGGGCAACGGACCTAATCGAATCAATCCTATGCGTAGACGATTCCGAACTGGACGAATTCATTCGACGATATGGCCAATACTTGGAATGTGAGGTCCAGACGGATGGAGTGGCACACATCTTTAATTTGGCAGGATCTCGTATCACCATCGTTCCCAGAACGAGATTATCAGAACTTCTACCAGGAGAGATGGCCCCCCCAGTTCCGGGATTTGCTGGGTACGTGGTAGCAGTGCGCGACATCTCCCACACCCGAAGCTATCTTGAAAGGAACGATTTACCAGTAGCTGAGACGGCCTCAGGCGACCTCTTCGTACCGGCGGCCTCGGCGCTCGGTTCTGCTATCGTGTTCAAGAAAGGGTAGCCGCGGAAATCAAACAATCCCTGTCAAATCGTGATAGGTTTCTCATTTATAGTCAGGCAGATTAACTCCCACGTTGATTTTTCTAACGGGAAAAGAGAGTTGAGGAGCTAGCTTGGAGGCAGCTCCTTTTTTTGTTGAAGTAACGGGCAGGATAGTTGAAACGGTAGCATCAAAGTAGGGGGCAATTATGAAAAACAAAACAATATTAGATATTAGGTATTTCGGAGTAGAAAATTATCACTTTGACATTTCTTACATTGGAGACAGATATGCAAGAAAACTGCGTGAATTCGATTTTAAAACAAGAGAATATGACCATATATACATTAATTTTAATGATTCATTACAAGATGGTCATATAGAGATTTCACCACAGGATGATTGGCGTATTTACGTTAACATCGGAGTTTCCGTTATTAAATTCAATATCTTAAACCCAGATGAAAAATTCATTTTTATAATTGAATTAACTACTGAAGCCCTACGTGCCCTTTGTGAAAGAGACGGACTTGACTTTGAAGTAGTACAAAGGGTCAAGAATTTGATGCTACAATATAATACCGAATTGGAAATTGTTCATAAGGAAAAGGAAACGGCAAAATATAAGGTCGTAATTAGCTATCAGATAAGACCATTGAACAAGGCTTCAATTTCATTTGTTGAATATACTGATAAAATCACTGGTGTTAGTAAGAAGAAAATACTTACTAAACTTAAAACGTATACAAATATTTATTTTTTGGTTTCAACAATAAGTGTTACAAAGGATGCTGTGACATTAAAACCAAGAAATTCATCAACAACACAAGTGCATTTACGTTCATACAGAACACCTATCCAAATCCCTATTGAGGATTTTTTTACCAACGATGATAAGATTTCTTCACAGGTAATGTTCCGCTAACGGGACACGTTAGTTGAGCAGAACCATGGGATAGTTATTGATATTGAATTATAGGGAGTAACTATGAAGAAAATGAATACTTTAGAAACAAAGCCCTCACGTCGCACTGATTTTGAGGCGATCAAGGAGGGAGAGAAAAACACAAAATTTGCTGATCTGATCATAGATGGGAAATCACTTTATAAAATGTTGATAAGGTATGATAAGGTTCCTTCCCTCGGCTGGATGAGTAATGACTTTCAAAGAGAGATGATTGATTATTTTTTACTTAGAAAACCACATGAAACAATGTGGTACAGATATCCTCTCATGGTATGCTCGTGGTGTGGAGATGAAGGATGCGGATTTATCTCTGTGAAAATTGATAAGGAGAATAATGTTGTTACGTGGAAGGACTTTTACCTTGAGCCTGAGATGAAAAAAATTAATATTGGGCCTTTTTATTTTGAGTGGGATAATTATAAAAAAGTAATCAATAGCACCTTTGGAACTGCAGGCATTCAATAATAAGGCACCACGTTAAGCTAACGGGACACTATAGCTTAATAAATCACTAAAACGCGGCTGTCGGCATGGATCGGCAGCCGCGTTGTGCTAACGGGCAGGATAGCAAAAAATAGGAAGAAATCCTCTTGTGCATCATGTATCAATAATTAGTAAAATTGGTACATGGATATAGAGAAGGGAGCAAGCCGAATGATTGACATGCAATATATAAACGATCTTGAGGCAGAGATGGATGTAATGAAGCTTGTAAATAATTATTATGAAATAAAATCAATCTTGCAGCAGTACCCTCAGGAACAGTGGTCATATGAAATGATTTTAGCATATGCTAGGGCATTGAATTATCTGCAAGATTATTCTGACCAGACCAATCCATTTGAACAAGCATACAGGCTGCTGCAAACTGTTTCTGATAAGGGAATTACGGACTCTGAATGGCATTTAATAATGGCTTCTGTTAGTTTTAATCTACAACTTTACGCTGGGGCAGTAAAACATGCTGAACAAGCAAATACGATCATAGCTGGCTGTGCTGATGATATGCTTGAACTGTACTCACAATATGACTAATTATTGCACCGCAATCAACAGTATTTTGTTACGCTAACGGGTAACGATAGTTAAACATAGAGGGTTCCACATATTAGTCATGCATAATATGTAGAACCCTTTATTTTATTTGATTTCCTTAAGTTTAAGTCTTGATAATTTTCAGTCTATTGGTTTATTTTCTTTTAACATGAGCAGCACTTACTCCGGCTTTGCCTGATCAAACTGGCATTTAAGCAAATTAGCGCACGTTTTATGTTCATGAGTAGCCCGATGCACTTTTGCTATGCGATTATATTTTATTCATGTTCTCAAGATTCATTTTGATTGCAAGCGCGCGTTTTTTTGTTTAAACGTTCAAAGTAGTTCTTTATGAGCAACAGATCACTCATCTTGTCAAAAGAAAATAAAGGATTAGACTGACGTTGCTTTATTAAGTAATGGCCAGTTTTATTGAAAGAGGGAAAAATTACATATGTAAAATAAGGAAATATATTGTTAAGATTTGATAGGTAAAGTATTCCACGGAATATATCGGAACAGTTGCGACTCTCCTTTTTACTATCTGAGCAGGTTATTGATAGAATTACTCATTACTTATCCGAAAATTAGTATTAAAGAGGTGAATGAAAGCGTGCAGCCTACGCGTTATGTAGATTGAGTATGTCTTTCTGTCTTATAGCAACCATCTTTTTGAAAACAGCCTTAACAAAAACTAAAAGGAGTAACCAAATTGAAATTATTTTTAAATGTCACAACTTATTTAGTTACAGCTATTGCCGCAATTCTTGCATCTTTTCCATTGGCAGCAATTTATCAGGATTTAAGTGGTAATGATAATACGTTTTTCTTACTTAATATGTTCATCTGGTCACCAATTATCGCGATTGTTTCGTTTATTATCTGTTATTTTTTAATAAAAAAATAACGATCAAGCCGATACTTTTGGGGACAATAATCGGCTTTTGGTTTATCAAAATTAACATCTTCATTCGCGACACAATTGATCTTAATATTCTGTTAATGCCAATCCTTCTTGTATTTTTATCACATTTCTTATTAAAGAAATATAACAATTGGCTGCATATCAGTGGTTTTACACTTGGAGCAACATTCGGTTTCATTACATCCTACGCAACAGTTCTTTTTATAAGACTGGTTAATAATTCATTAACTTCGTATTTTAATTTCCAGCACAACGAATTAATGATAGTTATTGCTGGAACTGCTATTTTCACGATATTAGGAAGTATTATCGGACTCAAAAGAAGTAAACAGACACAAGAGATGTAGAAGTTTATCTCCACATAACTAGAACTCGGAGTGATGAAATGCGAAAATATTATTTTCCGTATCAGAATGACTTGTTCATTTTATCGAAACTTGTACTTAAACCATAGGGATGCTTTAATTAAAACTAATTGAGTTGCATATGCAGCTCTTTTTTCTTATTGTGCTAACGGAGAACGTTCGTTCAATGATACAGAGACAGTATTGGACTATATTTTCTGTTGACACATCGGCCTCCTCTTGTTGTTTACGGGTATCCGCGACTGAAAGTCACCTGTATAACCACTAACACTTACTTTAGCAAGTGAGCAGAGATGGAGCGTCAAACCTTTCTTATTATATTGACTATTGGTTTGATTAATAAGCCCGAAGCGTAATGGTTAAAAACAGAGTGAAGTAGTGATTTATTTCGTGATTTCATGATGATCACAGTTGTAATGATGACATACAAGCTGTCACTGAGAGTGTGCTAGGATAGAATTCTAACTTGCTCCGTAGAAACTGAAAAGAAAGGAGGAAGCAACAATGAGGCGTATGGATCGCTTGATCGCAATCGTGATTGCTCTGCAGCAACGACAGGAATCTGCGCAGGTGCTTGCTGACAAGCTGGAAGTGTCTAAGCGAACAATTATGCGAGACATGCAAGCACTCTCTGAGATGGGCATCCCACTGTACGCGGAGATCGGTCCGACAGGAGGGTACCGGTTGTCAGAGGGCTACAGTTTGCCGCCATTGCAGCTTGATGTGCAGGAGACTTTGACGGTGCTTGTTGCGCTGCGCGCACTGACAGCCTATGCGGATACGCCATTCAATCGGGAAAGATGGACTGTTATTGATAAAATACGCCATGTTCTTCCGCCGGCAACCCTACATCAAGTTGAGCCTTTACTCGAATTGATGCGGGTAGAGGTGCCAAAACGTTCGTTCAAGGCGCCCCTTTTAAACGAACTGCTCGCTTACTGTTCAGATGGGGCTTGGATGAACGCTCACTATCGCTCGGAGAAGCATCGCCGTTGGCTGCTGCTGAAGCCCAAAAGAGTTTATGCGGAGCACGGCTTCTGGTATTGTGAGGCATACTCGCCTATACATGGGGAAATAAGGACATTTCGTGCCGATCGATTCGACGAGCTGCAAGATGCAGACCCAGCAGCTGCTCAGGATCAAGTGGGGCTGATATCCCCACCTAAAAAAGAAACCGCAGACAAATACATACGGATTCGAGCTGAGTTAAGCTATCGAGGAATGCTGATGGTCGAACAAGACCCTCATATAGGTGAGCGTGTGCACGCATTGCAGGATGACCTGTGGGAGGTTGATTTCCTCTGCCCCGCATCAGAATGGGAATGGGCAAAGAGGTTCTTTTTCTCGCTTGGCTCTGACGCCCATGTACGGGAACCAGATTTGTTGCGAGCTGATCTCTACGAAAGAGCTAAGAATCTGTGTAATCGTTACCGAGCAGAAGCTGAAAAGGAACTGGTCGAAGATAGCCTCTTTGATGCTAAGCGAAATTCACATGTATAATATCCAATACAATTATTAGAAAAGGGGATATCATTATGAGCGGTGTTACACAAATACGGGATCATTTATTAGACGAATTAAATTTAGTCGTCCGCACTGTTGAATCACTGTTGGCCAAAATTCAAACAGAAGAGTGGGAGTATCGCCCAGCTGAAAATATGCGTACGCTATTGGAGTTGACACATCATCTTGTATCCATCCCTGCTTCCGATTTGGCTATTTTACAAGAAAAGACCCAAACAGAAGTAGAGCAAGTGGAAACACAAGTAAGCGGGATCAGGGACCCATTGGTTCTAGCAGCGCAGTTTCGTGCCAACTATGACTTATTACAAGCCTACATGTTGTCATTAACTGAGGCGGAGTTATTAAACAAGTCTACAAAAGCGTTTTATTTGGACCATGGTATCGTTCAAATTAAGTGGCTGATCGAAATTGTTACACATTCGTTTCACCACAGATCGCAGCTTTATAACTACCTGAAACAGTCAGGCCATGAACTTCAATTTTTTATGCTTTATGGCTAAGATGTGTACAAACCTTGAATAGTGTTCCGATTTGAAATCGAAGTGAGTGGAGGAAAAGGAGTCATATTATGCACATAAGAATATTAGAAGAGAGAGACAACCAACACATTGAGTCCATAATTAGGACTTGTCTGAAGGAATTTGGGGGAGACCGAGAAGGATTGGCCTGGGCCGATCCACAGCTAGGCAGTTTATCAATGGTCTATCAAAAGGACCATTCTAGGTACTGGGTTGTAGAGTATAATGGAAAAATAGTGGGGGGCTGCGGCATTGGGCCCGTCGACGATATGGAAGGCGTTTGCGAACTGCAGAAAATGTACTGCTTGCCAGAAGCTCGTGGGACTGGTATTGCTCATAAGCTGATGGTAACGGCGCTTGATTTTGCTAGTAAACATTACAAGCAATGTTATATTGAGACCTTAAGCAATATGGAAGCGGCTAATCAGTTCTATAAGAAATATGATTTTGTTGCACTAGAGAGGCCGCTCGGCAATACGGGGCACTTCTCGTGCGATGTATGGTATCTAAAGACGTTTACTGATAATTGATGGCGCAATAGCAACAACAATGCTGCTGAATAAGGCAGATGATCATTAATATGATAGCCGTGGTAGGAGTCATAAGCGCTCTTGACCTCGCAGGATCATACAGAAACAGGATTAAGCAGAGAATGAAACAATGTAATAGAGCCCTCACCCTGAAGACTAGGTGAGGGCTCTTTAACGATGGGTATGTTAATCAATAACCCTTACACAAATGTAGAAGATTAAATGACCGCAATGCATACTATTTATTATGACCGTGACCTCTTTAGTCATGAGTGGCCACTGATTTACTATCAATTTTATTTTGTAACCCAAAAAGGTTCTTACTCGTATTAAGTTTACATGCCTGTTATGAGAACGTAATTGCGAATTTGGATGCGGCATGATCTTTATGTTGTTTACTTCATTAGTGGAGTCTCTTTTTATCTTATAGATACACATTTAACCTACATAAAAGTTGAGGTCATTCATCTTATGAGTGTGGTATTTACAGATCATGCCGATATATGGTATCGGTCAGCTGAACAGAAGGCAGCCCAGTATTTTGCATCCCTTCGCAAGCAAGTCATGGAAGAGACTTATGTCCCTGTCCTGACAGCAGACATTCAAATGTGGAAAAAGAACCATATTCACCGTCATTCCTTGCTGTCCTTTTTTTCGAAGCGAAAAAGAAAACCTGATTCTCGGGATTACCACAGTTATATCCAGTGGCTGAATTACACTGGGAAACTGGATGAATATTTGGATCGAAGTGTTTCCTATATTTATTTGCGGGATCTGGGCAAGGCGCTTGACTCTTCTGACACACAGACTCGAGTTCAGCGTGTAGTAGCCGATGTCAAAAATCATTTACTTCATTCCAATCCAGTGAACATGGGAAAACAAACAGAGTTAATGAGCCTGAAAGCTTTATATCGATGGGCTCAGACAAAAGGCATCGAATCGGATATTATTTGGGTTATTGATAAACTCAAGGCTGTATCCACACATATTCCGCAGGAATTGAATGCCGAGCATGCGCAGCGCAAGCTGATCAAGATTATTATTGGGGTATTGTTGCATGTCATAGAAGAAATGGATGATACAACTTTGCCGGCAGAACGCACGAAGAGAATGGGCGAAGCTATTAGAATTGGTTACTCCTATGGTCTGACTTATCCGTTTATCGATGATCTACTTGATTCCCAAATTCTAACCTCACATGAGAAAGAACAATATTCTAAGATGATTAGAGCGGCTCTTCTGACTGGATCTGTGCCGGAATTAGGCGAGTGGACAGGGAGTAATCTGGAGTTTATTCAATATGTACATTCAGAACTACGGGATGCTTTTGAATACATTAAACTTCAGCAAGGGAAGGAAACACAAAAGACATTTTTTGAGCAGTCCTACGTGTTTTTTCATGCGCAGGAAATCGATCGTATGAAAGAGCTTGCTAATGCTGAGTACACCAATGAGCAGCTTTACATACCCATCATTTTAAAATCTTCTTCATCCCGATTAATTGTTCGCTCTGTCATTGGTGCATCCACAGACGAGGATTTTGATCAGCGTACTTTCTTTTATGGCATTTACAATCAGTTGGCTGATGATTTCGCGGATATGTTTGATGACATGCAAAATGGTGCAGTAACACCCTATACCTATTATTTAAAATATCGGGACCAGCGTTCAGATCTGATAAACCCCTTTGAGTTGTACTGGGCGGTCATCTCGCATTTGATCCATCATGTGCATCATTCAGATATCAAGACTCGTGAAGTAATCCTGAATCGAGCGATTAATGGTCTAAAACGTTTCAAGGAACGCATCGGCACAGAAAAGTATAATGAAATGATGGAGATATTTGCATCTAGAATTCCAGCATTCAACCTTCTTATCCAGCAGATGGTTCGTAAAGCGGATGATGTGGATTTCTTTGACAAACTGCTGCGTGATCAGATGGTGATCTCGCTTAGAACCGATCGAGAGGAAAAGGAATTTTTCCAAGATACTGTTAAGACAGTACGTCAGCAGATCAACAATCTGCTGCAGATCCCTAAACACAGCGGAATTCCACCGATGAAGGAATCGCTCATTGATGCTGCAAACTACAGCCTCGAAGGGGACAGCAAGCGTTTGCGGCCCATATTGACTTGGGTCATGGGTGTGAATGAATACGGTCTGCATGCTGCGGCTATCGCACCGCTTCTGAGATCATTGGAGTATATGCATACCGCCTCCTTGATCTTTGACGATCTGCCATCGCAGGATAATTCGTCTATCCGAAGGGGACGACCAACTCTGCATCAGGTCCATAATAGTTCTACTGCAGAGTTAGCCGGCCTGTATTTGATCCAGAAGGCGATTGAAGAACAATCGTCGCTTGATGGGTTTGATGCAAAGACAGTGCTTGCCTTGATGCAATATTCCTCTCAAAAGGCTGGCGATATGTGTGTGGGGCAGGCGATGGATTTGGACTCCAAAGGAAGAGTATTGACCTTGGACCAAATGAACATGTTGTGTTTCTACAAAACTGGAATCGCGTTCGAAGCCTCTTTGGTTATGCCTGCCATACTCGCTCAGGTAAAGGGAACGGAAATTGCGACTTTGAAGCGATTTGCCTATCATGCAGGTATTGCCTTTCAGATAAGAGATGATTTGCTTGATCTAGAGGGTGATGTGCTCCTACTCGGTAAGCCTATTGGCATAGATGTTGATAACAACAATTCAACTTTTGTGACTGTACTAGGTCAAGAAGGAGCCAGAAAAGAGATGTGGGAACACTACTGCTTCGCAATGGAAGCGCTAGAAGAGATTCCCCGCAATATTCCCTTTCTGAAGCATTTATTGAATTATTTTGTTAATAGAGACCGTTAGCACCATGTGTTTTAGATCAAGATCCTTAGCAATACATTTTAACCAGTGTGGATGATTCATGTTTTGGTAAGCGTTGGACGTGTACGGGGAGCCTTGGTCATTATAAACGATCACGCCCGTCACGTCTTTCATCTTTTCGAGTTTTCGCTGTTTAAATTAAAAATATGTTAAGAATCGGTATCATCTATTAAAAATTCATAATATAATAAAGAATGTGTCGGAATCTGTTGTCGATTAATTATATACTGGTCGATTAGTGGCGATTTATGATCACCGGTGTCAGTCAGAAGAGGGGCAGATCGATGAAAGCACTCATTTTTTCAGTATGCATGGCTGCGACTCCATTTCTTGTGTATGTCATATTTAGAGGATACCGTAAAAGGGAGCAAAGTCGCCTTGGTGACATGAGCCTACTGCAAGTAAGTAACACGAACAACGCAACCCTTGCTTTTGATCAAACTAGGGAGCAGGCGGAAGGGACTGTGCGGATGCCCTCTGTGCTCATCGTGGATGATCAGTCGTCCATTCAAATGCTGCTGCGCGAAGCATTTGATTCCATGAATGCACAGATTGTAAGTGCTTATTCAGGTCAGGAAGCAGTTGAATACATTCGAGAACAACCCTTTGCGGTCGTATTGATGGATGTTAAGCTGCCTGATATGAGCGGGATGGACTTGCTTCTCAAGTTTCGGGCGATGCGTCCCCAACTCCAGGTCATTATGATGTCTGCCTTCAGTGATGTTAATCGGATTGAATCTGCTAAATCTGCCGGAGCAATCGGTTATTTCTCTAAGCCATTTGATATTGATGAATTAAGATCCTTTGTTGCATCTAGACTTTAATTGTACCTTTATTACGTAGTCGGAGGATGTTATGAGACGACGAACTATTCATACGCAGATGGTTGTTCGAATCGTCATAACGGTAACGATCGCACTGTCCTTTATTTTCGCGTTATCTTATGATGCGATTCGTTCAATCATTCAGGACCAAATTAATCAAAGTTTATTAAGTCAAGCTCAGATGGCTGCGCATGAAGTAGATGCTGCGATTCGACAGCAGAAAACGATGGTCGAGACGTTTGCACGTGTTATTAATGGCATTTACAATTCGGACGATCCACTGGGCAATATCAATCATGCTACCCGAATGTTTGCAGAGCAGCCTAATCCATTAGTCTTTGGTTATTGGTTCACCGCCCAATCTGACTACAAACAACAAGGTAAGTTCACTTCGCGATATGGATATAATGAGAATCACCAACTTCTCAGCTATTACAGTCCGTCACATACTGATGATTCGCTCCCCATTTTCAGAGATAATCCAATGTTTGACTACTATCACGGTGCAGTGAAGACAGGCGCTACATATATCACGTCTCCATATCTGGATCCTCATTTACGAATTCCCATGTTATCCCTTAGCACTCCTGTATATGATAAACAGCTCAAGGTTAGAGGCGTTGCAGGGATCGATATCCGCTTCAATGATTTGCACACCTTATCTACACGGCTCAGTTTTTATCCTAACAGCGAAACGTTATTAATATCCCAGCAGGACGAGGTATTGTACAATCCCGACAGTAAAATTAACTTGCATGACATTAACTATCCTTTTGATACGGACATTAGCAATCTTGTACATGAAATTAAGCAGAACAAGACACAAATGGTAAACGCCAGGTATAAAGACAAGGATGTTATTATATTTGCCATGCCAATTACAGAACCTGGCTGGACAGCGTTAATTATGCTGCCTACATCTGTCATTGACCAAGTATTGGCACGAGTATTGCTGATATCATTGATAACCTTCGCAATTTTGGTGATTACCGTCTACATTTTAGTCCATTTGTGGGTGAAACGGCTAATCACGAAGCCCTTAAAAGTACTGGTGCAGGCGTCGCAGCGCATTGCAATCGGCGATTTTAGTGGTACTGTTCATATTCAAACGGAAAATGAATGGATGCAGCTAGAAAAGCATATGAATCAAATGCTGGAGACACTGCGGCATCATGCAAAGCTGGAACAGGAAATGAAACGTATGAGTGCGCTGAAAGTCGTAGGTGAGATGGCTGCTGCCATCAGCCATGAGATCCGGAATCCGCTGACCACCGTGCGCGGGTTTTTACAGCTGCTTCGTAATAAGCCAGAGCATGCTGCAGAACATGTTTATTTTGACACGATGATGGATGAAATTATTAGAGCAAATACAATTATTACGGAATACTTAACTTTGGCGCAGAACAAACTGGCCCATTTTACCCCGCAATCCTTAAATCATATTATTGAGCAAATTTATCCTCTTGTTCAGGCGTCCGCAACGGCCAATTGCCAGCATATTGTGATGGATCTGCAAACATTGCCAGCTGTAATGCTGGATGAAAAAGAAATACGGCAGCTCCTGCACAATGTGATCCGGAACGGACTGGAAGCGATGGAGGCCAACAAAGTGCTGCAAATTAGAACCCGTGCTGGAGATGAGGCAGTACTGTTGGAAATTGAAGATGAAGGCCCGGGATTTGAACCTTCCATCTTATCTATTGCGGGTACACCATTTATGACAACGAAGGTAAATGGGACTGGATTAGGCTTGGCCATCTGTTACAGCATTGTGCAGCGTCATCACGGCAGCTTGCATATAAGCTCGAAACCAGGGAGGACAGTTATTTCTATTAAGCTTCCTCTCGTCTTCCCCGCTCCTGGCACAAATAATTAAGACAGGCATCGCATGAGCACAGTAGCTTTTGGTGAAATCTGGCGGCTGTGCTCTATCGCTGTCTTCTGTTCATTCCATGACCACATCTCCCTCAGTTTTTCTTCTTATTCTGCCCGGTCTGCTATTAGATGCCGACACGCATCATATACAACAAAGAAGAGGGAAGAATAACTCTTCGATTGCATGAGTACACATAAACATACACTTAAGATGATGAATGATATTTATATTATACGTCGTCTTGTTAGTGCGCTCCAAAATGACGTTGTAAAAATATAGAATATAATGGTATTTACTCAACTTTGACAGCGTTAGATGCTCCTTTTAAATCGCATATTATTTCAAAAATTAAACACTTAGTCATATGTTAACGAAGAAACATTTCATTTTTTATCAGTGTTGACCAATGTTATATAATTACGTGGTTTTCGGCATGATAAGCATGAGCAATAGCTAATGAACACAAAAAAGTATTGTATAAGTATGCAACATTGTGTATACTGGTGTCAGTCCACGAGACATGCAATTGTACTTACATTCAGATAAAGTGGGGAATTAATAATGAATAAGATGAAGGCATTTCAATTGGCAACAGCATGTATGCTGCTTATGGCTCTCGTTGTAGGTTGCGGCGCGAAAGAAGACGCGTATGATAAGGTGATTAAAGAGAAGAAGCTGGTCCTTGGGACAAGTGCAGACTACCCACCTTTTGAATTCCATAAGAAGAACGCAGACGGCAAGGACGAGATTGTAGGATATGATATTATGATCGCTAAGGAGATCGCTAAGGATCTCGGTGCAGAATTAGTTATTGATGATATGAAGTTTGATTCTGTTCTTCAGGCCGTTACTTCTAGTAAAGTCGATTTTGGGATGGCTGGAATGGACGCGACAGAGGAACGAGCAAAAGTAATGTTGTTCTCGAATTCAGTGTATAAGGCTGAAGCAGGGGTTCTAGTCCGCGCAGAAGACAAGGACAAGTTCAAGACACCTGAGGACTTGAAGGGTCTGAAAGTTGGCGTTCAAAAAGGTTCTACATTTGAAGATGTAGCCACACAAATTCCGGACGCTAAGCAGGATCTGCTTGTTAAGGTGAACGATCTTGTTCTCTCACTGGAGACCAAGCGTGTAGATGCCGTATTGGTAGAGAAACCAGTTGGGCTAGCCTATGAGACTAATAATACGAAGGTAGCTCTTTCGCCCGTAGTGCTCAAGCCGGCAAGCGAAGGTTACGTTGCAGGTGTGGGCAAAGAAAGCGTAAAGTTGAAGGAAGCAATCGACAAGACTATTGCACGTCTTAAAGCGGACGGTTCACTTGATAAGTTTATTACAGAAGCCAATGCATTGGCAGATGCTGCTGCAGATGAAGCAAAGTAAGGAATGGCGGATATAAGCAAACGACAGGTGCGGCGTAAAGCCGCGCTTTTTCGTTGGAAAACATATAGGCAAGATGTAGAAAGGGTTGTTTAACATGAACATGTTCCAAGCATTATGGGAATTCAAAATGACTTACTTATCAGGAATGGGCATGACGATACTGTTATCTATATCAGCGATCATAGTTGGTTTTATATTTGGATTAATACTTGTCTTGATGCGGCGGTCAGGGATTGCTCCCTTAAAGTGGTTCTCAGCAACTTATATTGAAGTATTTCGGGGAACTCCATTACTTGTGCAATTGTTTATTATATATTTTGGACTATCGGAGTACGGGGTTGACTTGCCAAAGTTTACTTCCGGTGCGATTGCCGTTGCTTTAAATAGTGCGGCTTATTTGGCGGAGATATTCCGTGCAGGTATTCAAGGTGTTAACCAAGGACAAGTGGAGGCTGCCCGTTCTTTAGGTATGACCCAATCGATGACAATGCGTTATATCGTGTTGCCGCAAGCATTACGTAATGTAATGCCTGCTATCGGTAACGAATTTATTACAATCATTAAAGAATCTTCAATTGTAACTTTTATTGGCATTGCAGATCTTATGTTTCAGACTGAAGTTATTCGAAACACAACTTATTCATCCATGGGACCGCTTTTGGGGTGTGCGCTATGTTACTTTATTATGACGTTTACACTATCCAAAATGGTCGGATTGATGGAAAGGAAGTTAAAGTATAATGATTAACATCACAAACTTACACAAGTCGTACGGCCAATTACACATTTTAAAAGGGATAGATCTTGAAATTAACGCAGGTGAAGTCGTTGTGGTCATTGGGCCAAGCGGATCCGGAAAGAGTACTTTGCTGCGCTGTCTGAATTTGCTGGAGACACCAACGAAAGGTGAGATACGATTCGAGGGTGAGATCATTAACGATAAGAAGCATGATATTAATGCCACACGCGAGAAGATGGGAATGGTATTCCAATCCTTTAATCTGTTTCCGCATATGTCGATTCTTAACAACATTACTATTTCACCAATTAAAGTGAAAAAGATGGACAAACAGAGTGCCGAAACAATAGCGTACGAACTGCTTGAAAAGGTAGGATTAAAAGACAAAGCGAGTGCTTTCCCAGCACAGTTATCTGGAGGTCAGAAACAGCGGATTGCAATCGCCCGTGCATTAGCAATGCAGCCGCACGTTATGCTGTTTGATGAGCCAACTTCTGCGTTAGATCCTGAGATGGTAGGCGAAGTGTTAGAGGTCATGAAGTCACTTGCAGCCGAAGGGATGACCATGGTAATTGTGACACATGAAATGGGATTTGCACGTGAGGTAGGGGATCGCATTATTTTTATGGACGGTGGAAATATCGTGGAGCAAGGATCTCCGGAATTGCTCTTTGCAAATCCACAGCATGCTCGGACACGAGATTTTTTAAGTCGTGTGTTATAACCGGAACAGATGATCTTGGATGTAACATCAATAATAAACATAAATGTAATTATGTAAACTAAATTCAGATCAAAAAGTACTCGCCAAAGCGGGTACTTTTTTGTGTCATTATGAACTGTATAATTTCATCAATCTCTACTTTAATGACGTTTTTGTCATCTTTCTATAAAAAAATGAAAAGCTGAATCCTTTGGGGCTCAAGGGTTTGAGCGTCATGTCATAATCTACCTGCGCACAGGTTACAAAATTGTGATATGATTCTTTCCGAGCCGAGACAAGTAATGTACGGGGGATGATTTACCGGTAGTTGAAATGGGACATACCATTTTAACTATCTCGGGGTGAATCACATTAATGGTTGGAAACAACCCATGATGAGTAGGGTACTCCTTAACCCGAATCCGACAACTAACCCCGCAGGCTTTATACTAAGGAGGTACACATAATGAAGAAACGAATGACCCTTAAGATTGCAGGAGTTATGTTTGGACTTGTCACAATGTTCCATATTTTGCCTGCATATGCTTCACCTTATATAGCAGTAGAAGGAGATACTTTCTATTCTATATCGAAGAAGTACAAGGTAGGATTGGAGGCGCTGTTAGCAGCAAATCCTACGATTAAACCGAAAAATATTTATGGCGGCTTGGAGATTCAGATCCCGGACATAGTGAAGAACAAGGCCGCGAAAGTAGAGATTGCGTCGATTCCGTCACCGAAGACTGAAACAGCGAAAACTGCTGACAAGCAGCCAACAAAAGCATTGTCAGATACAACTCCTGCTACTGAGAAACCAGCTCAGGCCAAGCCAGCAGAGAAAAAGGCGGCAAGCGTGGCCTCTTCTGTACCTAGTAACGTTGTTACTGTTGCTGGGCGTGACATGAAGTATAAAAAGAAGTTGAATGTGAAAGCTACTGCATATACAGCACATCCGAGTGAAAACGGGAAATGGGGCGCAGTTGACTATTTTGGTAATCCATTAAAATTAGGCACTGTTGCTGTAGACCCTAAAGTGATTCCACTCGGCACAAAATTGTTTGTTACCGGCTATCAATTTAAGCATCTGCCACAGGGTGGTTATGTTGCAACAGCTTCTGATATTGGAGGCGCAGTGAATGGCAGCAGGATCGATCTGTTTGTTCCTGTCAGTCAAAAAACAGGCAGCACATTCGGAGTGCAGAGCGTTCAGGTATATGTATTGAAATAAGGAATAGAAACGGCTGATGTACCTAGATAAGGGACATCAGCCGTTTTTATTTGTTTAGAGCTAGAGTGAGCCAGACAACAACTACCGTTCTTTCTTCTCCTTTTGGTCATGAAACAGTTCAGGTACGGTCACAAAGTTATAATTCTGAGCACGCAGCTTTTTAATAATGCTCGGAAGCGCTTTGACTGTATTTTGTAAGTACCCATTCATACCGCTTCCACCGGCATGCTGCAATACAATCGAACCCGCAGATACTTCATTTAAAATATTCCGCTCCATTAAAGAAGAAGGGATACCCCGCCAATCATTAGAATCTACGTCCCAATTAACGACCATATAGCCATTTTCTCCTGCCCATTGCAACTGATCTTCTGAAATTTCGCCAAATGGAGGACGGAAAAAGCGTGGTTTATAACCAACTATGTCGTCTACGATGGCTTCGGTCTGCTTGAGCTGGCTAATAAACGCTTCTATACCCGATCTGGTTAGAAGTGGATGACTGTACGTATGATTGCCGATCACATGTCCTTCAGCGACAATGCGTTTAACCAGAGCAGGATACTGCTTGGCTCGGTAACCAACTAAAAAGAATGTAGCCCGAATACCTTCATCTCGTAATATATCGAGCACAAGAGGTGTAACGCGGTTATCAGGCACGTCGTCGAATGTTAAAGCAATCTTCTTTTCATGAGTACTGTTACTGGCTCTTAGCTTGAAAATGTGAGGATAACGTGTTCTAAGTTGGGCGATAGACAGCTTACGCTGACCTATAATCTGTTTTTGATTGCTTACAGCAGAACGTGCCTTTTGCTGTTGCTGATTCTGTTTCGTCTGAAGGTGCTTTTGTGTCTGCTGTACTCTGCGATATTGTTTTAATTGATTAGACTGCTGTTGTTGTTGTTGTTGTTCTGTGCGAAAGGAGAACTTGAATTTTTTAGTTTCTCTCTCCTTTGATTCTTGGGCATGTTTTTCCATATGCTTTGTCATATGCGAACGTATCGGCCAAGTAGTTCCATTATGCACCGTACTGTTCGATCGCACTTCAGCAGGTGTCGCTGAAGTGGAACTGCTGTGATTGGAAGTCTGGTCAGGGATGTTTGGTAATGGATAACCCGCTTTAGGTTCATGCATCCCGCATCCACTGCTTACAATCAGAAAGGATAAGACAGCGGTTGTGCATAATCGACGCATTTCGATCCCCCCTCCGCTTGTATTCGATGTCATTGTTATGTCCTTCGACATATGGAAATATGCTTGTAAAGGCAAACCATTTATCACGCCTATTAGCAGATGTTTCTAATATTCTGAAAATTTTCGCAAACATAAAGAAAACGTCAATTCAGATGTGATTTCTATCACGGTCGCATAGAAGGGATAATGACATAGTATAGTTGTTAAACCTCGAAAAGGAGTATGACTGTGCATACAATTGTATCTAACGAACGCATCTCAGAAGGCATTTACCTGATGACGGTAGAAGGGCGATTCACTGCGCGCATGGGACAATTTTATATGCTCCGCTCGTGGAATCATTCGCCGATTTTATCACGTCCAATTAGTATTTGTAACATTGAACCGGACAGCATCCAATTTTTGTACAAGGTTGCAGGTGAAGGTACTCGCATGTTCGCTGCTTTGCGTGCAGGTGATCAGATTCAATTGGAAGGCCCATTAGGAAATGGTTTTCCTAATGTAACAGGGAGAACCGCATTAATAGGCGGGGGAATCGGGATTGCTCCATTGCTCTATACGGCAAAGCAACTGGACAAGCCTGATATCTATCTTGGATTCAGAGGACAATCGTATCTGACAGAGGCTTATGAGCCTTATGCAAATGAAGTTTATGTGAGAGTAAACGGGAACCTGTTAGAGGATTTAGACTTATCGAAATACGAGAATGTTCTTGTATGTGGTCCATTGGGCATGATGAAGGCCGTTGCATTAATGATGGAGCATACGGATACCAAGGTGTATGTATCTTTTGAGAAACGAATGGCATGCGGTATTGGAGCATGTTATGTGTGTTCAGTCATGAACAAAGACAAAAACAAAAAGGTTTGTTCGGATGGACCTGTATTTTTGGCAAAGGAGGTGGATTGGCATGCGGAGCTTAGCTTGTAGTGTAGCAGGTATTCATTTTAATAATCCGATCGTTATGGCATCTGGAACATTTGGTTTTGGGAAAGAATATGCCAAATTATATGATATTAATCGATTGGGCGGCATCTCTTGCAAAGGCTTAACGCTGCATCCGCGCACAGGGAATACAGGAACACGTGTATTTGAGACATCAGGCGGCATGCTGAACAGTGTAGGGCTGGAGAATCCGGGAGTTGAGGCATTTCTAAATGAAGAAATGCTGTACTGGGAAACGATCGAGCCCGTTAAGATCGCAAATCTAGGTGGAAGTAACATCGAAGAATATGTGCTGGGAGCACTAAAAATCACGCGTGACGCCGAGGAACGACGCAAGCAGAGTCGTATGGCTGTGGACATGATAGAACTTAATATTTCTTGTCCTAATGTCAAAGAGGGCGGGATTGCCTTTGGCGTAAACACAAATATCGCTCGTGAAGTTATACGCGAAGTTCGTCAAGTCACATCGCTTCCGCTTGCAGTGAAGCTGTCACCAAATGCTGAAAATATTGTAGATATGTCAGTGATGTGTCAAGAAGAAGGAGCCGAATGTGTCTCCTTAGTAAATACATTTTCCGCAATGAAGATCGACATTTATCAACGCAAAAGTGTCTTTAATAATGTGTATGCAGGGTTATCTGGACCAGCAATCAAACCAATTGCACTTCGTATGGTCCATCAAGTATCAAAGGAAGTGACTATTCCCGTGATGGGTATGGGTGGTATTGCATCAGCATCAGACGTCATTGAGTTTATTATGGCAGGGGCTTCTGTCGTACAGATTGGTACTTATAATTTCATGAACCTTCGTGCTGGAGAAGAACTGATCGCGGGAATCCAAAGCTTCATGGAGCTGGAGAACATTAATAGCTTGGACGAGATTAGGGGCATCATATAAAATGAAATGGAATATACCGTCTAACTCGATACAATGCCGGATTGAACGGATAGGTAGAGATTGGCTGGTTACCCTCACAGGTGGAGAGATGCCGGAGGATCATCATATTGGAGCGGTATCGATAGCATACCGGGCTCCGGAGATGCAGTCAGGCTGGAAAGTGGACACGCTCAAGGTTCCTAGGCACAAGGAGCATGTGCTCACGAATCCTATGGCTTTGGAAGCGGCTGCTACACTGGGCGGCACTGTGACTGTTGCAGCAGGCGTGCATTTTGATCAGTTGACTGCAGAACAAATTCAAATCGTCGTGGATGAATGTTGGCGATTGCTGCGCGAAGCATTGAATCATACAGATTAAACATATGGGAACAGGTCGGAATATCCGGCCTGTTTATTCTATATAATTTCAGAATAAAGGATGAAACGGATCATAACTTTCCACGTATAGATTATCATTAAGTTAAAGAAGCTAACCTTGAGGAGGAACTATACACCATGTCACTGTTCAAACGTTTAAGAGATGTTACGATGTCGAATGTGTTTGCCTTAATTGAGAAAGCCGAAGATCCAATTAAGATGACGGATCAATATCTCCGTGATATGCAAGAAGATCTTGAGGAAGCAGAGCGTGCCGTTGCACAGCAGATTGCGATTGAGAAGCGCTTTAAGCAGCAATACGAGGAGCAAGAAGCACTCGTGAAGAAACGCGAGGAGCAGGCTCATCTTGCTGTAGGCGCAGGTAACCTTGAACTGGCTCGTCGTGCGTTGGAAGAGAAAAAGTCCGCTGAGCAGAAAATGACTGAGTTCAAAACTAGCTATGATCAGAACAAAGCTGCAGCAGACAATCTTCGTAGCAAGCTGGAAGAGATGCGTAAGCAGTACACTGACATGAAGAACAAACGTGAAACGCTTGTAGCTCGCTACAATGCTGCAAAAGCACAAAATGAAATCAACAAAGCAATGGCTGGTTTCAGTTCAGATACAGCAATGTCCGGTTTGAAGCGTATGGAAGACAAAATGCTGCAAATGGAAGCACAGGCAGATGCCAGCAATGAACTGAGCGGTAATTCTCGCTCTTTGGACGACGAATTCGCCCAGCTTGGTAAAGACCAGCAGGTCGAAGACGAACTGGCAGCAATTATTAAGAAAATGGAACAGCAGAAATCCGATGGCTCGAGCAGCTAATTGATTACAACACCCAATGCTGAACGAAGACGCTTGCTTACCGCAAGCGTCTTCGTTCGCCAACATGTCCGGAATCAGAAAGAGGAGGAGAAAGCTTGGACATCCTTAATGTAAGCTTTCAGAACATTCAAGCCATGGCACTGTGGACAGGAACAGGTGTAGTCCTGTTATTTATCCTCATGTGCATTGATGCTTTATTCACGAAATATAATGATATACAAGAGATGAAAAATGGGAACGTAGCGGTAACGACCCGCTTTATTATGAAGCTGTTTGCACAAGGCTTCATATTATCCTCATCCATTAAAGTCGCGTACAGCTTGGGCGAGGCGCTAGTTATGTCTGTAGTTTCTTTTATTATGCTGCTCATTATTGAGGCCATTGTTCGAATCGTGCTTCGAGTAGTATTTAATCTTAATCTGGAAGCGGGCACAAAGGACGGAATGATGTCCCATGCGTTGTTAGCCGGCTCTTTGCACGTAGTCGGAGCATTTATTATCGCAGCTTGTCTGTAACAGAGTAAAATGTTCCCTATCTAGGGGTGCAATGAAAGGAGCAACTGCACATGGGATTATGGAAAAGAGTGCGCAAGCTCATGGAGAAACCGGAACCGGTCAAGCCCGAGAAGACACCTATGAGTTTGCAGCCAGGTGATGTATGTGAAGTATCACTTATGACTTATGAAATTATTGGGCGTACGGAGTGGAAAGCGCGTTCAACGATATGGCTAACGCTGCGTGATGGTTCGCGTGTTCAGTACTTACAAGTAGAGAAACGTGAGCAATGGAATTATAACTTATATGAAGCGATTGATGGACGATTAGATGCTGTCGACGAAGTTCCAAGTGAGATCGAACTCGATGGTACATGGTACTACATGGAAGATCAGTATAACGGCCTCGTGCAGGTTCAAGGCCAGACACCGTTTGGCGTACCTGGGGAGCAGTACGTATGGGAGTATCAATCGGACAATCGGAAACGGCTTCGAATTGAGTGGCAGGATGGTCGCTTTCAGCTATATGAAGGCGAATCTGTATTACCTGCTGACGTTCGTGTCATCCGTCAGTCTTAATCGAGGCTGAGATGAAGAATAAATCTCTTTATTGGCTCAAATGGCTGCTGGTCGTCACCTTTATTGTTCCCCTGTTGACGGCATGCGGACAGATGGATATTTCAGAAACGTATCCCCTGGAATCGGTAACTAAAGAAGGCAACAGCAGTTCCTATGTTTACCGTGCTGCTGGGGTAGAAGTTCCTGCAGTTGCCACTGCACTTGCCGATAAGAGGAAGCCGGAGCAGATCTCAAAGGAAGATAAGGAGCGGATGTTCCTCGTTTATCCAGATGAGGTGATACAGCTTCAGCGTGACACGGAAAATCCGGAAGATACACTTATTGAGGTAGATTCCAAAGAGTACGTACAGAAAAATTACGATCGTAGCTTCCTGGAGATGTACATTCAGTACAAGATCGTAGACACATTGTTTGATTCACTAAGTGGATTTGGCAAATATCGAGGTTATACACAACAACGGCAATATGCTCCATCGAAGCCGTACCGGGCACCTACTCAAGAAGATAAGAAAAAAGCACCTCCAATTACGGTAGAACGTAAAGGTTCCATCTTCCGCCGTGGTTCAAATCAAGATTCGACAGTCGGTAGTGGAGGAAGTATATTTAACCGTACTCCATCATCTAAAGGCTCCATCACGCGGGACAAAAGTGGGGGATCCAAATACAATTCCAAGTCACCCACAATTAAGAAGTCCAAACCACCACGAACTAGGATAGGTAAAGGTGGTATTACAAGGCGTGGGCGAAGGTAGCTTGCCTTACGAATTTTTGTAATGAATGCCGCTGTTCTGCATTGCAGAATGGCGGTTTTTTTATGGTACAAGATAGAATATATCTTCGACTTCACTTCGTGTAAATTCCGTTGCGCACGTACTCATTTTGAAACATAGAGCTTGGGTATAATCATCACAATGATTTCAAGTTGAAATAATATAACATAAATATAATTATGTAAACTAATTTACATGATCACTATAAGTAAGAAACAAAAAGGGGCCAGTTCATTTACTGGCCTCTGATTGTAGAGCAATTTCCATATGGTTATGCAAGACACTTTTTCTAAAATATATGTAAACAAATATCCCCTAACGATCGATCGCTTCTGACATCGTCTTATCCGTCAAGTGTGCATAGATCTCAGTTGTTTCCGTGGAGGCATGTCCCAGCTGTTCTTTGGTCTTATAAATATCATTTTGCAAATAATAGTCAGTAGCAAACGAGTGACGAAGCTTATGAATAGTCAAGGCAGGTTTGCCGAACCGTTTAGCGTATTTTAGCACCATTTGCTGCATGGCCCGCTTGGTCATACGGTTGCCTTCTTGTTCACCATTTTTAATAGCGAGAAACAAAGCCTTTTCTCGCTTCGGCGCATGATATCGGGTACTGCGCAGCTGAAGGTATACTTCAAGATGATCCTTAGCTCGTTCTCTATAATAGACTGGGGTCTTAAAAGTCTCATCATTATGACCTTTACGGTAGACGTATATCAGTTTATGATTCATATCAACGTCATCGATATTCAAATTCACCACTTCACTGACCCGTAGACCCGAGTTTAGAATTAGGCTGGCGATAGCAGCATCACGTGCTGCATTCAGCTGGTGCGCATACAACGCTTGTTTATTAGAAGCGACATCAGCAGCATAACCTTCACGTATATAGTGAATGAATGCCTCTAATTCATCTTCTTCCAGCAGCTTTCCTTTTAACTTGGCAGCGCTATCCTTAGGTTTATGTACTCGTTTAATCTCAATCTTCGCCATTACGTTACGTTTCAGCAGAGGGTACAAGTTCTCATCCTCGGCAATCTGGCTTAAGTAGTGAAATAAGGATCTCATCGAGGAGAGCTTACGAGATATTGTAATACGGCTATTCTTTTGTTCCTTATAGGTAGTCAAGTAGATCCGATAGGCAGTAATGTGCTCCATCCGCAACGATTCCAATTGCAGCAGGGTAACATCCTTCATCAAGGGACCTTCACTAATGCCTTCTGTTATAAGCCATCCTAGAAAAATCTCATAATCACGTATATATTCCAGCAAAGTAGAGGGGGATAAGTCAGGAAGCTTGTATTCCATATATTGTTGAATGTACCATGGCATTGTCGGAAGCTTCTGTTCCAAGTGTTCACGGTCTTTTTGTTTCTGAATCGTCATTTTCAGCTTGCTCCTTCATGTGCTCATCATTTCCATCCTTCTCTTTATTTTAACATATCAAAAAAGATTTGACGGTTTCCTTTTCCAGATGTAACGTATAATCTTAGTACAGTAAGATTACCAAGAGAGGTTGCGAAACATGACATGAAACAAACGTACTCGAAGAAGCAGAAATTCCAGCAATTGCTTTACATTTTACTTCCTATATTTGTGACTCAAGTTGCACTGCAGCTTATGACTTTCTTTGATACGGTCATGTCCGGTCATTTTAATAAGGAGAATCTGGCGGGCGTCGCCATTGCTACGAGTTATTGGGTTCCTATATATACAGGACTAAGCGGTATATTTTTAGCTGTTACCCCAATTGTGGCGCAATATGTGGGTGCGAAGCAACGTGAAAAGATTGCATCGAGCGTTATTCAAGCTGCTTATTTATCGATATTGTTTGGTATAGGCGTTATTATCTTAGGTTTTTTTGCCGTGGATCCCTTAATTAATCGGATGAATCTAGAGGCAGAAGTTAGCCGGGTGGCTAAAGAGTTTTTAAGTGCTATCGGTATTGGAGTCATTCCTGTATTTATTTATACGGTCATACGTGCAACCATTGATGGGCTTGGTCTCACTCGTGTCACGATGTTTATTACGCTGTTGTCTTTTCCTATTAACGTTATTTTGAATTATGTTTTTATTTTCGGCAAGTTTGGCATGCCAAGATTGGGTGGTGTTGGCTCGGGGTTTGCAACATCCATTACATATATCATCATTTTAAGTGTGGCTATTCTGTTTATGAAACGTAACACGATGATGCAGGATCTTGGCATGTTCAGACGATTGGAGAAGGTATCCTTAGCGCAATGGAAGGAAGTACTGCGCATTGGTTTGCCAATCGGATTGTCTATCTTCTTTGAAGTCAGTGTATTCTCAATGGTTACGTTATTGATGAGTGGATACGATACAATAACGATCGCCTCCCATCAATCTGCATTGAACTTCGCTTCATTACTGTACATGCTCCCGCTCAGCATTGCGATGTCCTTAACGATTATGATTGGCTTTGAAGTAGGGGCCAAGCGTTATGAGGACGCCAAGCAGTATGCAAGATTAGGTATCTTTTCAGCCATTGGGCTTGCAGGAATATGTGCGGTGTTTCTAGTGATATTCCATTCTAATGTAGCTGCCATGTACACAAACGATCCCACTGTCAAAGAGATGACAGAGACCTTTTTGATGTATGCGATCTTCTTCCAGCTGTCAGATGCAATAGCGGCTCCTGTACAAGGAACTTTACGTGGCTATAAGGATGTTAATATTGTATTTATAGTTGCATTTGTATCCTATTGGGTCATCGGCCTGCCAGTTGGATTCGCACTCTCATCTTGGACATCTCTTGGTGCTTATGGCTTTTGGATCGGCCTAATCACGGGCTTGGCATTTGGGGCAATCGGCTTGTATGTTCGTCTCAGCGTTATTGAACGGCGTGCTAAACGAGGACTGTTAGGGAATTAAGGAGTTAAGGAGGGGGCGGTTATAAGCCGTCTCCTTTTTGCTGTTTGTAAGTGATGAAGCTCAATGCGCTTCATAATATATTTTACTAAGGGAGGAAATATCCAACTGCCGACAAAAGCGGCCGGGTCAGAGTACATCGTCTTCTTTATGAGGACAAATAAGGCGGAGCTTCCTATAAAATCAATCATAATCATTTGTCTTATAGCAGACGCGGGCACGACAATCACAATAAATTCATCATTTCGTTTCTTCCATGGCAAAGGCATTTACTGCTTCCTCCATTTCACATCATAGCAGGACTGTTTATCTTTACTTTATGTGTGCAAGGGATTGTCTTATGTGCCTTGCTTCAGCGCTAGATAGCTAATTGTGAGGGATATAGATGGAAAATGATATATGCGCAGTTTATTGGTTTTTAGATAACCACTACTTCACACTTCCTCCTTGTTATAGCATATAACCTTTATCCTATTTATGAATAATGCACAGCCCAAATGATTACAGTTGGGCTTTTTGTAATGCCCACTAACGTGGGATGATAAGAGGCAGTGGATAATCTGGCTTTTATTATAAATGCTTATTACCTTGGTATGTGGCTCCGTAAGCAGTTTAGCAAGAAATAACGGGCAATATACCTTCACTTGATCGGAATATATTCCATGCCTTCAAAATATATAATGTGTATTATATGCGCCGGATTATCACTATAATACACATTTAATCAAATGTAAGCGAAAATAAATTCGCAAATAGTGTGTATTACTTATTGAATAATCATTAATTATGACGTAATATATAAACAGAGCAAAGGAGGTTCTAACAATATATGCATAAACGACTCGGTGTCAGCGGAACTGGAAGAATTGGCAGATTGGTTATACGCAGCATGTTTATTCATGGAGATGGGACTTCAATCGGCCTTATTAATTCTTCATGTTCCCCCGAACAATTAGCACATCTTTTGAAGTATGATTCGATTCACGGGCGGTGGGAGGAGGAGATTAAGTCTGATGATCATTGCTTAATTATTCGTGGTCACAACATTCCAATCGTTAACGAACGTAACCCCGAACTGCTGCCATGGCAAACGTACGGGATTGACGTAGTCGTGGATGCAACAGGCAAATTCAAAAGCCGTTCAGAAGCATCGAAGCATCTCCAAGCAGGGGCTAAACGAGTGGTTGTAACGGCACCTGGAAAAGAACTGGATTGTACTATTGTAATGGGTGTCAATGAGCATACTTACGATCCGGACCATCACGCGCTCATTTCCACTGCATCCTGTACGACCAATTGCTTGGCACCGCTTCTGCAAGTATTGGACCAGGAATTTGGCGTACAATCGGGCTGGATGACGACCGTCCATGCTTACACGAATGATCAGAAACATCTTGACAATGCACATTCTGACTGGCGAAGAGCAAGAGCGTGCGGAAGCTCCATTATTCCGACTTCGACTGGCGTAGGCAAGGCGCTAAAAGATATCCTTCCGCATCTGGCGGAATGCATCAAGGGTATCTCATTGAGAGTACCCGTACAAAATGTGTCCTTGGTTGATCTTACTGTTCAATTGCATTGTGAAATAACAAAAGAGGATATAAGTCGCGCATTTACAAATGCGATTCAAGAAGGTCTAGGGCCATTTGTAGAGTATAACGAAGAACCCCTTGTATCTTCCGATTACATTGGCAATAACAAATCTGCAATTATAGATGGATTATCGATTCAGACGGCAGGACAACAAGCTAAACTATTGGCTTGGTACGACAACGAATGGGCATATGCATGCCGGGTAACTGATTTTGTGAAGTATATGTTCGTCCAAAATGAAAAGGGGGAATTATTGTGCGGGACCAAATCAATGAATTAATTTCTGATTATGTGAGACAGAATGATCTGGGTACAATTATTTGTCGACATTGCGACGACATCATCGATACATTGCCCACTAATAGTGTAAAGACGAAATATATGGTATGCGAGAAAGAAGCTTGTCGTAAACAAGAGGGGAGTGCTTCGGCTTGACAGTATTAAGAGTGAGCTCATTCCAAAATGGCGGCAAAGAACATATAGAACTTCTGGGTGGAAAAGGCGCTCACCTTGCGGAAATGACAAAGGCGGGACTTCCTGTTCCGCCTGGATTCACCATCACAACAGACGTCTGCAGACATTATTACAACAATAACCGCCAACTGCCTACGGGCTTGAGGGATGAGATCGAACTTGCACTTACTGAGCTGGAGAAAGAGCAAAATCGAGTGTTTGGCGGCACAGACTGTCCACTGCTTGTGTCGGTACGTTCTGGTTCCGTAACGTCAATGCCAGGCATGATGGATACGATTTTGAATTTAGGATTAAATGACGAAACAGTAGAAGGATTAGCGCAGCAGACCAACAATCGAAGATTTGCTTACGATTGTTATCGCCGCCTTATCCAAATGTACGGCTCGGTTGTCTATCATATAGAGGCGATTCATTTTGAGCGTGTGCTCCAAGAGGAGAAGCAACTCCATCAATGTAAAGATGATCAACAACTTACAGAAGAATCGTTGATCACGCTCGTTCGGAAATTCAAACGACTTATTGATCAACGTGCCGATAAAGTATTTCCGCAAAATGTAAGGGATCAATTACAAGGGGCAATAGAAGCCGTGTTCTTATCTTGGTCGAGTCCAAGGGCGAAAGTATATCGCAAAGTTCATCTTATTCCGGATGATCAGGGAACAGCCGTAAACGTGCAGGCAATGGTATTTGGCAATATGGAAAATAACAGTGGAACAGGCGTATTATTTACTCGTAATCCCTCTACTGGGGAGAACGTCATGTTTGGTGAATATTTAATGAATGCACAAGGGGAAGATGTTGTCGGCGGTACAAGAACACCAATTCCGATTACATCTCTGCAGGAAACGCTGCCTGAAGTTTACCAGGAGCTATCCTCCTCTGCGGAGCAGCTTGAAAGGCACTATAAGGACATTCAAGATATTGAATTTACGATTGAAGATGGAAAATTGTATTTCTTGCAAACACGCAGTGCGAAGCGGAATGCGCGTGCTGCGCTCAAGGTAGCTGCTGACCTAGTCAATGAAGGTATGATATCAAAAGAAGAAGCTTTGATGCGCATTGATGTACAGCATTTGAACCATTTATTGCATCGTTCCTTGCAAACCACTGCTGATCACGTTGTCATAGCAACGGGACTGCCTGCTTCTCCAGGCGCAGCCTGTGGGCAAGCCGTATTTGATGCAGACACTGCAGACGAATGGAAACGTGCGGGCAAATCGGTTATTCTGGTACGTCTCGAAACGACACCTGAAGATATTCACGGCGTTATCGCTGCTGAAGGAATTCTTACGCTGCGTGGAGGCATGACAAGCCATGCTGCAGTTGTTGCCCGTGGGATGGGCAAACCTTGTGTGTGTGGTTGTGAAGTCTTAAGGATTGATGAAGAGCAGCAGCAGCTTATCGCCAAGGATATTGTTATTCGAGAAGGTGACTGGCTTACACTCGATGGTGGCAGCGGGCAAGTTATCCCTGGTCAATTGGAGTTAAAAGAAGCGGATATTTTCCCGGAGCTACTGTTAATTCTAGAATGGGCAGATCAGATTCGTTCCTTAAAGGTGATGGCAAATGCTGATTCTCCGCTGGATGCACGTAAAGCAAGGGAGTTTGGAGCAGAGGGTATAGGGTTGTGTCGAACTGAGCACATGTTCTTATCCCCAACGCGAGTTCCAATTGTGCAGCAGATGATTCTGGCTGACAAGGAAATGGATCGCCAAGTGGCGCTAAACCGCTTGCTGCCAATGCAGCGTTATGATTTCGAAGAAATGTTCCGTGAAATGGATGGTTATCCAGTGACGATCCGCTTGCTGGATCCACCACTACACGAATTTCTTCCAAATGTGGAGGAATTGACAGAGCGTTTAATGGTACTGCGTTCAACTGAGGGTGTCATCCATGCCGAACGTTCTGAATTAGAGCGGATGATAAGAAGAGTCCGCGAACTGCAAGAAACCAATCCGATGCTAGGGCAGCGCGGATGTAGACTAGGGATTATGTTCCCTGAAATATATGAAATGCAAATCGAAGCGATATTCCAAGCAGCGCTCAGATGTATATGTGACGGGATCACAGTGCATCCACAAGTTATGATTCCATTGGTGGGGCATGTTAATGAACTGCATTTGCTGCGAAAATTAGTTGACCAAGTGGCAGAACAAGTGTTAGGGCATGAAAAAAGAAACTGTCCGTACAAGGTAGGCACGATGATCGAAGTGCCTCGTGCAGCCTTAACGGCAGGTGAGATTGCACGATCAGCAGACTTTTTCTCCTTTGGCACTAACGATTTAACCCAGATGACATTTGGATACAGCCGAGATGATGCTGAAGGCAAATTTTTAACGCACTATGTCGAGAATAAGCTGCTTCCGCACAATCCATTTCAAGTATTAGATACAGAAGGGGTAGGCAAGCTGATTGAGATGGCAGTCATTCAAGGCCGGTCAAGAAATCCCCTGCTAACCACGAGTATTTGTGGGGAACACGGCGGCGATCTGGAATCCATTATGTTCTGTCAGCGTGTGGGATTGGATTATATCAGCTGCTCGCCGTATAGACTTCCAGTTGCTCGAATTGCGGCGGCCCAAGCTCATATACGCATGCAGTGGGAACTGAAGCTTCAAGAAGAAGCAGTCTGAATCTGGACTTAAATGTAATGTTCATGCAGCCGGATGGTGACATATTCGGTGACTCGCGAAGATCGAGAGTTACGAATATCCCATCCGGGATGCTATAATCTTGTCATAAAGAAGTAGCTCAAAAGCCCGCGCCTCTTCTTTAACAGATATTTATAGCATGAAGCGGAGGGATACAACATCGAACTAACAGCAAGACAATTAGAGATCATTAAGATCGTTAAAAAGCATGCTCCCATTACGGGAGAACAGATAGCAGAGATGCTGACCGTCAGTCGACCGACGATTCGTGCGGACCTATCCTTACTTGTCATGCTGGATTACATTGCTGCCAAGCCGAAAGTGGGCTATTTTCTTGGAGAGAAGGCTGAGAAAAAAGAATCAGACTCCTACGTTCTGCGTGAAATGAAGGTTGGACAGGTTCAAGGCATGCCAATCGTGGTAGATGTGAAGACAACGGTACAAGACGCAGTTGTCACATTGTTTCTGGAGAATATCGGAAGTTTGATCGTAACGGACGAAGAGGGCAAGCTTGCGGGTGTTATTTCACGTAAGGATTTGCTTAAAGTGACGTTGGGTAACCCCAATGCATCCTCCATGCCGGTCAGCATGGTGATGACTAGACAGCCGAATATCGTGACGATCACGCCAGAAGAATCTGTACTGGAAGCAGCACGCAAGATGATCCACCATCAGGTTGACAGCTTGCCGGTTGTTTCTTGTCCGGATGGTACGTCAGAAGCGGAATGTAACGTCGTTGGCCGGATTACGAAGACAACGATCATCAAGCTGCTGCTCGATAAAGTAGAGCAGGAGTAAGCGGGAGGACAGAAGTGTATGGGGAAGGCGTCATATACAATTACCGTAGTATCCGATTCTGTAGGAGAGACAGCGGAAGCGGTTGTGCGGGCTGCCATACGGCAGTTCGAAGCACCACAAATCAAGATCAAGCGCCATATGAATGTACGTAATGAAGAAGAATTATGTATTGTAATGGAAGAGGTCGCCGAATCGGGGGGATTTGTTGCATATACACTCGTCCAACCCGAATTAAGAGCAGCGATTAAGGAGCATGCCATTCGATTGCACGTTCGAGCTGTCGATGTGATGGGGCCGATGATTCAAGCTTTTGTGGACACATTTGCTGATCAGCCCAAACGAATGCCCGGACTGCTCCATCGGTTGGATGAGGATTATTTTCAACGAGTAGAAGCCGTTGAGTTTGCCGTAAAATGTGACGATGGCAAGGATCTGAATGCCATTCTCAAGGCGGATATCGTATTGCTTGGGGTATCTAGAACGTCAAAGACACCATTAAGTGTATTTTTGGCACATAAAGGCAAGAAGGTTGTGAATTACCCTGTAGTTCCCGAGATTCAACCGCCGGAACACTTATATCGTATCTCATCCAACAAAATAATTGGTTTGACAATGAATGCGGAGCATCTTCTCAAAATTCGCTCAGAAAGATTAAAATCGATGGGGCTTCCTGTGTTGGTGCGATATGCATCGTTAGAACGTATTGTTGAGGAGCTAGAATATGCTCGTTCGTTATTTGATCGGTTAGGTTGTCCCGTCATTGATATTACAGACAAGGCAATTGAAGAGACGGCCGGAATCGTGATGGATTTCATATCATAAGATAAAGAGGAGGGAGCTGGAGATGGATCGTCAACTAGCTCTGGAGATCGCGCGTGTTACGGAGGCGGGTGCCCTAGCTTCAGCCTCATGGATAGGGCGGGGTGACAAGCATAGCGCAGATCATGCTGCCACTAGTGCAATTAGAGAAATGTTCGATTCGGTGCCAATCGATGGCACCGTAGTCATCGGCGAAGGGGAAATGGATGAGGCACCGATGCTTTACATTGGTGAAAAGGTAGGCAGTCGTAAAGGCCCCGAAGTGGATGTAGCGGTAGATCCATTGGAAGGGACAGAGGTAGTCGCAAACGGGTTAAACAATGGAATGTCGGTTATCGCGATTGCCGAAAAGGGACATTTCTTGCATGCGCCAGACATGTATATGCGGAAGCTGGCAGTTGGACCCTCGCTTGCTGGGCATCTTAGTCTAGATGATCCAATAGAACTGACATTGGAGAAGGCGGCACGCACACTGGGCAAATCTGTACAGGACTTGACAGTCATGATTCTACAGCGCGAGCGGCACAGCGACTTGGTACAGGCATTAAGAAACAACGGCGTTCGAATCAAACTGCTGGATCATGGAGACGTATCCGGTGCAATTGTGTCCGCTATCCCGGAATGTGGTGTGGATTTATATGTAGGTTCAGGCGGTGCGCCAGAAGGCGTTCTTGCAGCTGCGGCTTTGAGATGCCTCGGCGGCGAACTTCAAGGTCGACTTATGGTAGAGAGTGAAGAGCAATATGCTCGTTGTTTAAGAATGGGTATTAAAGATCCGGACGCATTACTCACGATGACAGACCTTGTAGGTACGGGTGATGTTATTTTTGCGGCAACAGGGATTACCAATAGCGATTTGTTAAACGGGGTACGTCATTTGCCTGGTCAACGAGTTGAGACACATTCTGTCATTATGCGAGCGAATACCGGTACAATTCGTTATTTACGGTGTGTGCATAACATGTCGGTAAAATTAAAGTACGCAGCAGGGATGAATTAAACAATCTGTTACCGAGAAGTCGAGCATTATGCTTGGCTTTTTTTGTATTTTGGATATTACAAAAGCGAGTACTGCTTATGGCGTCATACTAGTAAATAATGGTATAGTAGAAGTTGGTGTTTTTTAAGCCACTTTTCATATTTTATACGCTGCTCCATTTTGTAGCCACATAGTAACCTACAACGTTTGTCGAAAATTTTAGTGATTGGGGTCTTTAGAGAGCAATTCAGGCCTCGAGTCAATTGCTAGATTAGCAGTTAGGAGTAATAGAAATGGATCAGCATATGTTTTTGCCTCCTGTGCGAATTGTTGATATTACGAACAATAAACAGGAAATCCCGCCTGGTGTATCGTTAATATCTGCGCCTGCATTATGGGAAGAAAGTCAACGTGGGGATGGAGTCGTTATCGCGATTCTGGATTCTGGCTGTCAGGTCGATCATCCGGACTTGTGCGGTAGAATCGTCTCTGGAAGAAACTTTACGAATGACGGGGGAGTTGAGGATTACACAGATCAAAGTGGGCATGGCACTCATATCGCAGGAACGATTGCGGCGAATTTGAACAATTATGGCGTGGCAGGAGTTGCTCCTGAAGCAGATCTGCTTATTCTGAAAGTGATAGGCTCAGATGGATCTGCACGGATCCAACAGGTTATAGATGCTGTGGATTATGCGATCGCTTGGAGAAATGGCCCGCAGCGTGTGCGTGTCATCTCCATGTCGCTCGGCTCTACGCATGATAACGCAGACTTGCACGAAGCTATTAAACGTGCTGTCGCCGCTGATATTGCAGTGATATGCTCTGCTGGCAACGAGGGAGACAATTGCGCGGATACGATAGAGATCAGTTATCCAGGCGCCTATCCGGAAACACTATGTGTTGGAGCTATTGATATTGACTTGAATATGGCAGCATTTACGAACACAAACGAGACCGTAGACCTGGTGGCGCCAGGCAATGAGATTCTGTCTACCTGGATGGATGGAAAATATGCGGTCATGTCTGGAACCTCGATGGCAGTACCTCATGTGACGGGAGCAGCAGCACTCATTATTAATGAACGTGAGCGTGAGCTTGGAAGAACTATTAGCGTTCAGGAAATTTATGAGCAACTAAAAAAGCGAACGGAGTCTCTTGGTTATAAGCGAACAGTGGAAGGGCATGGTGTTTTAATGCTGGATACATAGAGTTATTAGATATATAACTTTGGTAGCGCTCGCTTTGAAACAACAGATGTGATACTTTATGGGTTATCACTATAAAAGAAGGACTTGCCAACTGGCAAGTCCTTCTTTCTTCCGATTAGTTAATGGATTTCCAAACTGCAGAGGAACTACTAGGTGTGTCGCCCAGCGTCCACCAGCGTGCTTCGTAGTTAGCGCCATTGTAAGATACTTTGTCGCCAGCCAAGTACACGGTGCCTGCACTCCAAGCTGGGTATGCAGTACCACCATCAGTTAATGTCTTCTTAGACAGTGCTACTGAGGCAGCAGACTTATTGCCGGCAGTATCAACTGCTTTAATCGTGTACACATAAGTCGTGTTCGCTGTTAAGCCAGTATCATTGTAAGAAGTTGTTGTCGATGTTCCTACTAAGGTTCCATTACGATAAACTTCATAATTTTGAATACCAGCAGAAGCAGTAGAAGCAGACCAAGTTAATTGAACGCTGCTTGCTGTCTGTGCAGGTGAAACCACATTGCCTGGGACTGTAGGAAGCTGTGTTCCAGTTCCATTCGTCAAGTTCACGTCAATAACTTGATAGAACGCATTTGGTGTATCTGCAATTTCCCATACGCCAAGAATGAGATGGTAACCACTGCGATCTGTCGGAACGTTACATTGGTGGCTGACGGATGTAGGTGGTTTTGCACCGCCGTCATTAATTTGGCAGAACAGCTCCAGATCGGAACGTTTTAATGCTTGGTTCGGATTCCAATTAGCTTTTGTAATATAATATTTCCATTCACGTGTAGCATGGTTAGCTGTCAGCTTCCATGTGAATGTATTTGTACCACCGTTTAAGTTTACTTTATTCCAGCGTGTAGTTGTTTGCTCGTACAATTCAGGGTAGATGCCGCCGCCTGTAATTTGGCCGTCAGCAGGTCCGCCAGTAGGAAAATGCCCAGGAGCTTCAATGCTTTGCGGTTCGTACTGAATAGCACCACAATTCGTGTTCGTGCCTTGCTTACATTGTAATGCACGGCCTGCTGGAGACTCGATGTAACCATGTGCAGAAGCTTTTCCAGCAAACACAAAAGAACATGCAGCCAGCAGCAAAGCCATAATTACGACAGCTGCGAGTGGAGATAGTTTAGGTAACGAGAGACGATATGAATTCATTAATTGGATCCTCCTATTATTGGTAGATTAGGTGTATAACATGCTATGCGTGTTATTCCTGTTAAACAGTTGTAACGTCTGAAAGTTCACCTCCGGCTTCTGCTATTCCTCAACTTCCTTGGCCAACGTGGTGCGTGGTACATACAGAATAAAAGCGCTAATCTCATGAAGATGGGGCAATCCCACACATCATGAATGAATATACCTTGCTATCTTACTTACTCCATAACACACACTGTTCTCAGCAAAGCTAAACGGTTAAACAAAATGATATCATCGTCTTGAGTTGATAGCGTTTACAACTCGGGTGCATAAACACCACAGTCGCTTGATCTACTCCGAATGATGATTATCCTTAAACAGGTAACCGTTTACATAAGAACCGTACCGATGGCCTCTTCCATAGGAATAATTGAAAATGTGAAAAGTTGAGAGTTAATAAAGGTGTACACCTTATATTGCTTGGGGCTTGTCTAGCTGCGTAGATGAATCGTATAAGGTGTGCTGTAAAAAGTAATAGGCAAATAATGGAGTGGAAGTTGAGTTAATTCTATTATAACGAAACAGAAAGAGGGGTCAAGAAATAAATTGTGTGAAATATCACTCCCGAAATGGCGCAAACGGTTGTGTAATCTAGTTAACGATACACAATATTTGCGTCATTAAACGTAAACTGCGTATAATAATGATTATACGCAGTTATTTTTGAACTAGAATTTGAGATAAATGGTGCTGAATTGTATGATATGAAAGGAGATTTGATTAATGACTGCTACAGTTTGGAATCGAATTGAAATCGAAGACAAGTATGAAGAATCGCTTACTGCATTTCGCCTGTGGATGACAAATGCCGGATACACCGTATATACGCAGCGTAATTATATTGGAGATGTGCATCAATTTCTCAGAACCTTAAATGGAAAACCGGTTACAGACATTAAAAATTTGCAAGTCTTGTCTTATCTCGCACAGGTGAAATCGACTGGTGTGAGTGATTCTACACGCAATCGCAAACATTGTGCGCTTATCAGCTTTTATCGCTCATTAAATGAATTGGAGATTACAGACGTAAATCCAGCGCTGCAAGTGAAAAAGTCTAAGACGGAGTCACAGCGTGCTCCCGTATATTTGGAACCGCCACAGATTAGAGAGTTGATTCAAGGGGTAGACGGCAAGTACCGCAATCGTAATATAGCTATTCTAATGCTGATGGCATATGGAGGCTTACGGGTAGGTGAAGTACATAGACTTAATCTTTCCGACTTTCATCGAGAGCGTCGTACCATCGAGGTGCTGGGTAAAGGGCGCAAGTGGAGAACCGTTCCGCTGCCTGAGCCGGTTGTACAACAGCTGGAATTATCATTGCTAGAACGGTTGCAGCCCTGGCGAGCCGGCGAGGATGCATTATTTATATCGCAGAAGGGCCGTAGACTTTCAATTCGCAACATCCAATCAATCGCTAGTCTGTTATTTGAACAAATGTCGTGGAATGACGAACAAAATAAGTATGCGGGAAAGGGCAGATCGTATTCATGCCATAAGCTTCGCCATTCGTTCGCAACCATGCTCGTACGCAGTGGCACGGATATCCGTACGGTTCAGGAAATGTTGGGGCATGCTTCCATTCAGACAACGACAGTATACACACATGTAAATGATAAGCAGAAAGAAGAGGCAATGTCTCGTTTAGCAGCATGGATGTAGCGGGTTGTAGCGACGTGATATGAATAACTGACGCCAAACGTTCCCAAACTATATAGTACAATAGGAATGGCTGTCTATTGCTTCACCAAAGGAGGAGTGCGTATGAATGCAATCAAGTCAAAGCTTCAAGCGCTATTCCGCCAACGTTGGCTTGTAAAGTCTTTTAAGATCGGTTTTCCGTTGGCTGTTATTTTATTTGTTATTATTCAAGGAAAGAAAGAACTTTCTCGCTTTTCCATCTCAGAGTCGTTAAAAGCGGTTCGATTGTTGTCGAGCGAGAACTTTACAGGGCTAATTATTTTAGGCATATTGGCAGTTTCCACCATGTTTTTCTATGATGTGATGCTGCTGCGCTCAATCAGGGCCAAGATGAGATGGAGTAAAATTTTTCGTGTATCTTGGATAGCTAACACGTTTAACGGTATTTTTGGTTTTGGAGGAGTAGCAGGAGTCGGCGTTCGAACTGTACTTTATCGATCCGTGTCTAAAGATGCGTCTAGATTGCTGCTCGCGATTGCCTGGATGGCACCATCTATGATTAGTGGCTTGTCCTTGTTATCCATTCTTGTTATTATCGGCGTATTCCCAGCGCATGAACTGTTGAATGCTAAAGGCTGGCTATGGATTGTGCTGATCGGGATCGCACTTTTTTTTCCGACTTATCTTTTGCTTTCACGTTGGAAAGGACGTCAGCATGCCAATGTGGGATTGACATTTGGTTATACGCTAGTGTCGTTTATAGAATGGCTGGCAGCTGGGACAGTTGCTTACTCGATATTAGTATGTTTAGGAGTCCCTGTAAGTTACATACAAGTGATTGGCATCTATACAGTTAGTGCCGTGGCTGGAATCATTAGTATGGTTCCAGGTGGATTTGGTACATTTGATATTACTTATCTCATTGGGATGCAGGCACTGGGCGTTGAAGATCATTTGGTGTTTACAGGCTTATTGTTATTCCGGATTATTTATTATTTTATACCATTTGGATTGGGTCTCATCTTCGCTGCATTTGAATTCGGCGAGGTCGCCGTGAAAAAATGGGAAGATCATCCTAAATTCAGTTCTTACATTGAATCGGGAAGTATATTCTGGTTTATACAACGCTCCGTCTGGATGAGCTTATCTGCCTGGTCAATTACTATCCTATTGTTTATGACGTCCATCTTTCTGTTGGCTTATGGCGTCACGACACCAGAGCTTGGGCAATCGTTTGTTCGGATACCGTGGTTGAATTCACAGAGCGCTTATCCAATTGTTAACGGTATGATTATTGGCTCTGCTTTCCTTATTCTAATGATGTTAAAAGGGATATTCGAAAGAACGCTGCGCGCCTATTATATTACATTAATTGCACTGCTCATAAGTACGACAGCTACTTTTTTATTGGGAACAAGTATACGACATACTTTGTGGCTGCTTGGTATGCTTTTATTTGTATTTTTACTGCGCAGCCAGTTCACAAGACTGCGTTATCCCATCACGAAAGCTGCGACTATAGTGAGCACATTATTTATGCTCATCGTCGTCTGGATGTACTTGATTATCGGCAAAGTGTTCAGTTCACTGCACGATTCGATTGAGTTTGGCAGCTATTTGCTGTCACAAGGTGAATGGGCAACCTCCATCGTCACAGCAGGTATCGTATTTGTATGTTTGTACAGTATTGGCTGGGCAGCATTTGAACACCATAATCGTGAGCCCTTTGGGCGTGAATGGTCCTATCATGATCGTCATTATTTTCAGACTGTTCCAAACGGCTGGATATATGAACATGTACCATATAAACGGATGTATGAAACAGACATTCCCAACATGCAGCTGCCAATTGTTATCCGAGGTAGGAGAGTACTGGTACTTGGCCTGCCGCAAATTGATGCAAAGTATCGTGCTAAAGTGATGCAGCAATTGTACGCCCAAGCTGACCGATTCGGGTATGAAGTTGTTTTCACGCAAGTCAATTCGGAGTGGATGCCGCTGCTGCATGACTATGGCAATGACTTCTTCAAAATTGGAGAACGGACGCACATCCGAATGGAAGGTACCATCACGGAAGAAGTTCCTGATATGTGTCATGTGGAAAGGTATGACTTTCCGTTGGACCAATCTGTGCAGAATCATCTTCTGGCCAGCATAAGTCAATGGTCAAATGTAAGTGCAGAGTATGTACAAGGCTTTACACGTGCATTACATCTGATGAACGGTTCGCATTATTTGTTTGTACTGCAGCCCGCTTCGCATGAGACATGGACCGGTTATGCGATTGTCTTTCTAGACACTGCGAACAGGCGGCTTATTATAGAAGATATGCGCTGCACCAGTTTGTCCCAGCAGTATGAACCAAGTGAGGTGACGGATGGAGATCATCATTTGCTTCATACTCTGTATATGTGGGCACGTCACAAAGAAGTCATACTGGAGACGGGCTTTATTCCGCTCGCACACGTCGAGACGTCTCTTGCGCCTTATTCATGGACGGAACGTTCTGCCATTGCCATGTATCGACGCTTGCGAGGTCAATTTCTGCTCTACAATCAGCGTTATCGCTGGCAGACATGGAGTGAACCAGAATGGGAATCGCAGTATGTAGCATTTCCGAAGCGAATGTCACTTAATACGTTAATGTGGAGATATACACGCTGGCTCCAACGAATCCATAGGCAAAGTTTATTGGAAATCGGACGTACAAATACAAAATAAGAACATTTTGAAAACTATAATGAAAAATCATGAAAATAACACTCAAAGGCTCGGAATCACGGTTCCGGGCCTTTAGCATGGAAAAAACCGCTTCCATCTCATGAATACGCCGCTTTCCGCGTGTAGGACAGGGGGGCATATGGTGCTACAATAAGTAATGAAGGAAGGTTAGAACAAGGTTGTTAGAACCTATTTCACACACTAACTGATGACTTCTCTATTTATAATTCAGTAATACAGCATAGATAATAACTTGCAGAAGGTGATTGTACATGGAAGGGCTAATAGGCTTCGCAATTTTGGTCGGATTTAACTTAGCAGGTGTATGGCTGCATAATACGCTGCATATTCCTTTACCGGGGAATGTGCTTGGGCTTGTGTTATTTCTAGCAGCGCTTGGCTTGAAGGTCATTCGATTGGAGTGGGTTGAACGATCAGCTCAATACCTTCTGAAACATATGCTCTTGTTTTTTATTCCTTACGTAGTGGGTATTATCGCGTTCTTCCCGGTTCTTGAAGCCCATTGGTTCAGCATATTTGCTGGAATCGGCGGCAGCACGCTAGCGGTATTGTACGTAACCGGCATGGTTGCCAAGAAGCTGCAATCGACAGATCATAATGAGCCTGTGACCAATAAGGTAGGCAAGGGGGAAGCAGCATGAATGCAGCAGACATTCTCCAAAAAGTTTGGTTTGGCTTAACGATAACGGTTGTGGTGTACATAGCGGCTCGCGCACTGCAACAACGTATTAAATGGATGCATCCTATGATTGTAAGCGCCGGAGTCCTTATATCGATCTTGTTGATTAGTGGCCTGCCGCTTCAGCAATACAAAGAAGGGGCCGACCTATTGTCACTGCTGCTAGGACCTGCTACGATTGCTCTCGGAGTACCAATTTATAAACATCGTCAACACATTAAAGAACAATTTCGTGCGGTAATGCTGTCGATAACGTGCGGATCCATTGTTGGGGTAGCAAGTGTAGCTGCGATTATGTTCTCCTTTAGCGGAGGCAAAGATATTGCGATGAGTATGCTGCCAAAATCCGTGAGTTCGCCGATTGCAGTTGAGATTGCCAAATCCCTTGGAGCTGTTCCAGAATTGGCTGCTGTCTTTACGGTATTTACGGGAATTGTGGGAGCACTTGTAGGCACAGCCTTCCTGCGGAAGTTCGGTATTAGAGATGAAGTTTCGTTGGGGATTGCGCTTGGTACAGCAGCCCATGGCTTCGGAACAGCTAAATGTTTAGCTGATTCTGAGAAGCAAGGAACGTTTAGTGGTTTGGCAATGGGACTAATGGGTGTAATTACATCTGCGCTGTTTGCTGTCTTGTTTTTGGTTATATAACAACATTTATAATTAATTGTGTTAATTGTATGAAGTCTCTCCGCGAGGAGAGGCTTTTTTTGTTTGAATTCCATTTATCAACTCCTTTCCAAAAGTAATCATGTTATAATTAATGGGTAATAATACCTAATTGTGTATACATAATATCGGAGGGGTAAATTTGAAAAAATCACGGTTATGCACTTTGATTCTGGCAATATCCTTACTCATATCAAGTATTGGTGTTACAGGACAAGCAAGTGCAGCAATCAACACAAACACTAAAGGAACGCTGTCCATCTATGAATATCATGTAGTTGAATGGAATGGTAATCGAAACTATGTTAATGAAGCGATCCAATGGTCTGAAGTCAATAAAGAATGGTACATCACTGCTCAGAGCTTTGCTAAAATATTTAATTTGAGCTTTGCATATGATAAAGCGGGCAAGGTTATAACGTTTAAAGACAAAAATCATACATATCAACTCATTTTAGGGTCCAAAATGATAAAAGTGGACGGTGCTGAAAATACGATTAAAACACCAAGTGAAACACTAGAAGGACAAGTAAGTGTACCATTGAGTTTGGCTACAAGTCTTTTCCAAGCTTCAGTTTACTTCAACAATTATTTTACTGAAGAACTTACTATGTATGAACTACCAAATGAAGCAGCATACTCGAATGCATATAATAAAGTAAGTGCTCCGTATGATCAGGTGTATGCGCAGTACTCAAAAGCATTTGATGCATTCGAACAGGCTAAAAATCAAAATCTATACTTTGTTCAGGGGTCTGTTGTAAGTCCAAATAAAGTTCAATTATGGGGGACAACAGAGTCCCAAAGCAGTCATATCTTTGCCGAATTATCTTCCGAAGGCAACATTGTTGTACAGAACCCTGATCGATCTAAAATGACGAATAACTACTATTCTGGAGGATACCACTATTATATCAAAGCTGGGACAGGACACGACATGTATGGTCGGCCGGTGAGCATTTATTACTTTGGACCCGCAAGTGCTGCTCAACAAAAGAACATAAACAACAAAAAAGCTGCACTAACCCAAGCGGAAGCCAAACTCCAAAGTGTCGGCAAGTCTTACGATACGGCCGTTAACAACTGGATTAAAGCTGTGAAAGATATGTACAAAAAGAAGGGAAGCTTTAACGATCCTAAAATTTTAGGTAAGATGGCTATGCATTTAAAGTACATGTCTGTATTTACAGGCTCTATTAAAATGGAACAAGAAGCGGAGTCTGTTGCCAACATCTTATATAATTTAGATAAACGGACGTATTGGTTGGTCAAAACATCATTTAATGGCGATGATTTCAGAGAGAGATTTACTGCGCTTTATGATATCGATAAAGCGTTAGCATTATCGATTGTCGGCAGCCCAGAACAATACAAGGCAGCGGCAGAGATTACCTATGACAAGAGGTCCTATGTGGATTCACTGACCCTTGCGAACATCGCAAAGTCATCGGGATTAAAGATGGACAATTTAATCGTTAAAATTAACAAGAAGCTAGATGAAACCGCAGCGCAACTAGCGGAGAAGCAAGCTGAAACGGAATTCCAAGCTAACATTCAGGAAGAAATGCCAAAATATAAGGAGTGGGAGCAAGAATATTTGACCATTCTGAAAAAATTTAAGCAAGATTATGTAAGTAAGCACGGAAATGCCCAATACTTTGACCAGTTGTCATGGGAAGAGCAGAATGCATTAATCACTGATATGAATGCGCAATATGCTGTTCCTGTAGAGAAACTGAGGGAAAGACTTGAATCTTTCCAGTATGTCAATACGGAAGAGCCTCTACAAAGCATCGTTAGTTTACGACACGTATTTGGGGATTTATCCACTTACTCCACAGAAGCAAGAACGTTGGCTCATGTGAAGATGATAAATGCTCTGACACCGATGGGATTAAAATTGTAATCTAGATTAGAGGATATGATAAGAAGCCACCGCTCATCGTCAGGTGAGAAGTGGCTTCTACATTTATTTTTTATAATGTGAAATTAATCACATTATATGCTGTAAATTTGTGATATAGTAAAGACATCAAATAAGAGGAGTGATTACAATGAGAACATTCAAAACATTTAACGATACAAACAAGGTCACTCAGTACTTCCTGCAATTGTGTTACAACTGTGATGACAAACATTTATGCACAACCGAGGAAGAGTGCAAGCAATGCTGGACAAACCATCATCAAGTAGACGTAGATAATGAACATAATGAAACACGTGATATGTTAGCAGCGTATTACGCATAAGGAACAAAACTTTTTTATCCCCTACATTGTGAAAAAAGTAACATTCTAAAATGGGAATTTGCTCATCTTTTGAACACAACGTTTGAAGAATTGAAGAATTTGAAACATACTGCTGTTGAACCTCCGACCTATTACGGAGGTTTTTTGTTTGAAAGTGTATTTCAAGGCAAAAGGCCGGTCGGTGTCTGTAAGTTGCAGTCATGTGGACTTCCAATATACTTCAAAATAGAATATGATGTACGATAACGGAAAACAACTGTAGTAAAGATGTAAAGAGGTGAGAATTCATGGTGTTCAGATTGGGCAAGCGTATACACTTGGAAGTGTGGTATGACAGTTGGTGTCCACTGTGCACAGGGATTCGCAAGCGATTAATAGCTATCGATTCCTTTCGCGTGCTGCAGTTCCAATCGATTAGAGATGAAATAGCTGTAAGCCAATCTAGTGTGAAGCATATTCCTTTGCCTGAATTGGAACAGAGAATGCATGTAAGAGAGGTTCAGTCGAACCGCTTATATAGTGGGATTGATGCTGTTATTGTGATATCCAAAGTGATTCCGCTCTTATGGATTTTTTGGCCGCTGCTAGTTATCAGTCGTTGGATCGGGTTAGGCGAAAGAATGTATGATTTTATTGCTTCGCGTCGTATAATTGTACCCGCAGGCGCTTGTCAGGATCAACAGTGTGATTGGAGACCACCAGCGTCCAATAAGGATAGTAAATAACCTTTTGTATTCATTGAAAGGGTATTTACTATCCTTAAGATAAAGAGTGACATAAATATTATTATGTAAACCAATTACGTTTCAATCCTATCGTTTGATCCACTTATAAGTGTCTAATTTCTGTCATGTTAAATGAGTTGCAGTGGAATAAACATCTTAAAGAGCAGACAATCCTAGGGATAACCTGCTCTTTATTCATTCATAACTATTAAATCATATTAAATAAGTAATTAGTCTGCACTCCACACCAGTGGGTGAGTCGAATCAATAAGTTCGACAGCCTTGGCATTACTAATCACTTGGGCTTCGTCTTTGCAGCCAGGAATTACACTTGTCACTGCAGGGTGGCGTAAACACCAAGCTAAAGCCCACTGCGCCATATTGACATCATGCGGCACTTCATTACGCTGGATCAGCTCGACTTGCTTTAACGTTTCGTCTAGCTCTACTCCATTATGCCGTGCACGGACATCATTTTCTCCGAATTTCATGCCTGCTTTATACTTCCCAGTCAAAAATCCGCTTGCGAGAGGTACACGTGCCAGAACGCCTAAATTGTGCGCTTCACACTCAGGAAATACGTCTTGTTCTGGGCGACGATCCAAACGATTATATACGATCTGGATTACGCTTGCTCCAATCTCTGTTGCATTTACTGTCTGATGCATGCTGTTGCTCTTGTTTAAAGATATGCCAATATGTCTTATTTTACCTGAATTGATCTGCTTATCGAGCATCGTCCACAGTTCATCATTATTAAAAGCCTCATCATTACCGGAATGGAATTGATACAAATCTATGTAATCTGTATTTAATGCTATTAATGATTTGTCCAATTGTTGCAGCACGTCACTCGCACCATATTTATCAGTGCGGTTCATGTGAGAGTGAAACTGATGTCCGAACTTTGTTGCCAGAATCCAATCTTCACGATTATTTTGTGCCAAATAGCCGCCAATCAATTTCTCTGACAAATGGTCGCCATAACATTCGGCTGTGTCAATGAAGTTGATGCCAACCTCTTTTGCCTGATGCAGAATACGATCCACTTCTGCCTGCGTGTAATCATGACCCCATTCGCCGCCAAATTGCCATGTTCCCACACCGATTACGGAGACTTTCATACCTGTCTTGCCTAACACACGATATTGCATCATTGAACACGTCCTCCCTGCGTCTGGTTTTATGAATAACTACAGTGTAGCATAAATGGCATCGGATATTAAAATCAGAGGGGCTGCGTCAGGCTCTAATCCAGTATCCACAATTCTAGCAATATATAGGAAATGACAGAATAGGATTGAAACCTGAATGAACGGGAGTATTATTAATAAATAAGGGAGTAGGGCAACTTTTGAGTTTTGTTTACGTATGGTTAATAATATACATACATAGTGCTCCTAAGAAATAATGAAGCAAGAAAGTAGAGGACAAACATGAATAATCAAATGATCGATGGAAGATATGAATTAGTACAGACCATAATGCAATCGGATGACGGCACTTGGTACCGTGCACAGGATACATCTCTTAAAAGAGAAATATTTTTATTGTTAAGCACTGGCACACCTGAAGACTCATTAAGAGAACTAACAGCTGAACTGTCTCAGTCATCTAGCGACTCTTTCTTCCAGTTATTGAATGCGGGAACGGATGGTCCCAATGCTTTTATGGTATTTAATGCGTACAAGGGTATGCCCTTGTATCAATATGCAGAGAAGCATGCAGTGCCTTTGCAGACAGCGCTCCAGATTGTATTTCTTGCGGGCCAACGGCTCCAGGAGGGAGGCCGATTAGGCACGTCAGCTTTCTCTGTGAGCTTTGATAATCTCTGGATTACCGATCAGCATGAATTACTCGTAATGAATTACTGGAATGAAGCTAGAAGCAGTCGAACAGGCACGTCTGGCTTGTCACAATTGCTTTATCAATTGTGTACGCTTCATGCACTGGCACCGCGTCAGTACGATATTTATGTGAGTAGAATGCAGTCAGCTTTAAAGCATGAGCTGCCGGCTCAACGCCAATCCGTCTTGACACTGGCTAGACGGGTATATCAGGACGATGAGTCAGTGTTGGGTTATATGACCACGATTACAGAGATCTTAAATCAGCCTAATCTGCCGATTGTAGACAGTTATGCCCAATATGAGGTGAAAGCGACTCAGTCGCCTACTTATGAGTCTTTGTCGTCCACCACACCAGAAGCCTATGTTGCAGATTCGACGCTGTACGATGAACCTGAGACAGCTTATGATACAGTCGAACAGGAGGAGCGACCGCAAACGCTCGTTCGAGAACGGACACAGCCTGATAAGCGAGTACAGCAGGCTCCTAAGCGGAAGCTGAGAACGCCGCTTATTATTGCAGGCTGCATTTTATTTGTCAGTTTGCTTGGCGGAGCAATTATCTGGGCTAATTCTTTAAGCAAATCAAGCGATGCGGCAACTGAACCAGAATCAACAGTCACAACGCCAAACGATGCAGATCAACATAAAGAAGAAACATCAGAATCCAATCAAGTAGATAACGGGGATGGTTCTACTTCTACTGATAATGGATCATCTGCGGGAACTGACTCAACAACAGGACAAGTAGAACCGGGTACTACAAATCAAGGTGGTACGTCAGAGAGTGGAAATACTGATTCTACCAGCAATGAAAATGGCGAAGGAAGCGTGCAGCAGCCAAATCAAGGACAAACAACCGATCCGGGTACAACAAGTCCGAACACAGGGGTGGAAACAGAACAACCAACTACGGGTGGAACCGATGGGACAACTACTCCTGGCACAAACCCGGGAACAACTACACCGCCGGTCACTACTGACCCAACGGCGCCAACGGAACCGACAGTTCCAACAGATCCGAATGGCAATACGACACAACCAACGACACCAAGCGGAACGGCACCTAATTTGGTTGGTCTTACACAAGCCGAAGCAGAGAAAGCGGCATTGGCGGCAGGCATGAAATATAGCTTTGCTAAAGAAAATGCTGAGGGTCAGGAAGCAGGCAAAGTCTTTAAGCAGGAGCCCGCAGCAGGAACAGCAGTGAAAAAAGGAGACCGTGTAACGTTTTACATCGTTCGTGAAGCGAAGAAGTAATACACGAGCTTATCAGATCAAATTAAGTTAACATATACAAGAGCATGCCTCCAAGATATGCTGTTTCGGGAAATACAGATAGTATTTCCAACGGAGAGGCCATCAGAAGAGCCAAGTTACGACTTGGTTCTTCATGCATCTCTGGTAAAGCGACTGCTGTCGTAGAAAGATCGTATATTCTGTCTGATGCACTTGATTTCTAGCGATTATTGCGCTTGCCTGGGAAATAAGCATAAGGAAATGGCAGCTTAAATTATTATATTTCCTAGGTTCTCATGAATGGATAAACATCAGTTTTAACGATATCAGGAACAAAACTTATTTTTGCTTTAATTTTGACATGCCAGCGTGAACAAGTTTGACCTTTACTTGAATATTGTCCAGATCACCAGGGGAAAGTGTTATGTTTCTGCCGTTACCTTGGCGTTTCCAATGCGTTACCTGTTGGCGGTATACATATTGATGCAAGCTGTATAGATCCGCATTATGATCCAACCCCACCTTGAACGTGTGTTTTATCTCAGCCTTCACTTTATCTTCTGCAAGTTCCTCTATTTCAGACTCTGGCAGTGGAGCCAACATTTCATCAATACTACCAGTAATATTGGCTTTAATGGCATAGGAGAGCACGGCTCCTTGAGTACGCACGTGAATGTCCCATTTCGATGTTTCCATCGATAATAAGACCTGGTGTTTGTTATTGTCCCGCCCAATAGCCAATGCCGTTCGTGCTGAACTCGAATTAATCCATCTTAAGCCCAAACTGTCCGCTTTGGACTGCCATCCTTTATACGAATTGTCGTCAATGACAAATATACCATCCACTTCATACTGCTCATTGGGTTTAATGTCTTTGAACCACTGCTTGCTATTTGTGGCCAATGAGGGCAGGAGTAGGGTTGCCCCGGGTTCTACTAGCTTTATTAACATTTCACGCAGTGACAGCGGCTTGATATAGGCTTGTTGCTCGTACATGTCCATCGGATTATGAAGCAGGGAATTGATAGGCGCCAAGTTAAATGTGTTATTGACTGCAAACAGCTCCTTAATCGAAACATGCGTACCAAACACCCAAGGTGAATATCTAATTTCATGATAACGCAGCATCGAATCCATCATGCTTTTCATATTTTGCGATAACACTCGTTCGTGAAACACAATAGCAGTGGTATGTTCCCAAACAATAGGCAGTTGTGAGGAATTATAAATATTATTGATCGCTGCGTCTAACGTTACACCTTCCCCGCGTCCTAGCCATACGGGTACTTTATCTTTAGGCTTAACTCCTTCTTGCTTGGCTACATTTGAAAAATCAAGGGATTGCGTATATACAATGTATTTATCATTCTGAAAATCGATACCAATAGCTGTGACATAATTGTTATCCTGCACATTTTTATAATCCCAGCATCCGCTTAAGCTAAGTAGCAGCAAGAGTAAACTTCCAACATACAGCCCTCGAATTGGGATACGCGCACTCATTATTTCTTATCTCCTTCCCGTGTTTTATCCACCGGATAAATATATTCCGGTCGTCTATTTTTCCATTTAGAGGGCAACTCAATCAAGGATTTGGCAATATCATGAAACGATGGTGGGGACAATGGAGCCAGGTAAGGAATCCCAAAGGACTCCAGTGTTGATAAATACAGCAGTATTGACAGCATGGCGATAAAGAATCCATACATCCCTAGAAATGACGACAAGAGAACAACACCTAATCTGATTACACTCACAGTGCCGCTTAGTGACTGATTTACTAGTGTGAAGGTCGCAACTGCAGTGACAGCGGCTACAACCAATGTTGTAGGAGAGCCAAGTCCAGCCCTTATAGAAGCGTCACCTACAATAAGACCGCCGACAACAGCTACAGTCTGGCCAACGGCCTTGGGGAGCCTAACACCAGCTTCACGAAAAATCTCAAACAGTCCTAACATTAGGATTAACTCCATTGATGCAGAGAAAGGTAACCCGGATCTGGCATTGGTGACAGTTGCGAGTAATGGCAGAGGAAGCTGCTCTACATTAAAGGCAATTAATGCTATCCAGAATCCTGGGATAAATATAGATACAAACAAACCTACAAGTCGCAGTAGACGTTGGAATGTAACAAAGTAATATGGAAAATGCGCATCCTCAGGTGATTTTAAAGCTAACATCAGGTCAGCTGGACCGATCAGCGCCATGGGAGTCGTATCAACCATAATGACAAATCGTCCTCTGACGAGTGATTGGACGACATGATCAGGCCTGCCAATATAGTCGAGCAGCGGGAACAGGGCATATTGGGAATCGCCAATTGCATCACCTAGCTGCGAGCTGCTAATCAGCGCATCAATGTCTAGACGATTAAGGCGATCTCTGACATCGGCGACTAAATCAGGATTTGCGATATCTTTAATGTATAACAGTGCGACGTCGGTATGTGTGCGCCTGCCTATCGTAAGACTTTCGACCTTCAAGCTGTCGGACTTCATTCGTTTGCGAACTAGTGCAATATTAGTCGTAAGGCTTTCTGTAAAGCCATCCTTTGGCCCTTTGATCGAGATTTCCGTACTTGATTCCTCTGGAGCCCGATTAGGCGGCTTGGCAATATCAATCGTATAGTAACGCTCAACATCAGGAAAGCACACCAGTAGGTGACCATCGAACAAACGTGCTTCTGCTTTTAACAACCCAGAGGATGACGCTAATGGAATCAATGACAGACTAGAATGGTCGTCTAAATGAGATACCTCTTCTACCGACTGCATAAGATCTCTGAACCTTGGTATTATATACTGATTAAACTGCTGGAAGTCGGCCATTCCCTCGCACCATGCAAACACCACCTCAATTTCCTGATGTAAAGTGTTGTACTTGCAGGTGTGGAAATGGATATCTGAGCAAGTTAAAAGATGTTTTTTTAGGCTCAATATAGTTAATGGTGCTAATTCATTTAGTCGATTCGGCAATTTGTCGCTAGAAATATTTGTTGGATCCTCATTCATGTCAAATAGTCCTTTTAGGTGTGTTGGAAAAGCAAGCAAGAAGGGCAAAGATGCCTGAGCATACAAGGATTCCAATGGTAACAACAGGATAATAGTAGTCATGCAGCCATGAAAGAAACATCATCTCGCTCATACTAATCTGTATTACACTGATCAAGAGCAGTCCGGATATTATGCATACGGCAGCCCTGGCCCCTTTACTGCGAAAGGGCATGAGATCGTAGATCAGGAACATGGCCAATGATATGCGAATAAACGCTCCAGATAACCATTGGAAAATGGAAAAGAAGTCTACGTGATTGATGTACTTGCCTACGGTAACCAGTCGCCATTGCTCAAATGTAGGGAACCGTAAGCTGACAGCTGTGTCTCGGCCAAAGTTAGCGATTGCTCCAATGTAGGGACCTATAGTAAGCCCACCTAAAAAGATTGCTAACACTGCCATTCCCCAAAAGTTAACCTTGGTAGACATATGATGATGCAGGAAAAGTACCATAATGAGTTCAACCATGCCGGCGCCTCCATAGATCGTTCCCTGGAGTACGGGAAGAGTTCCATTCTCAAGAAGGGGAAACATCAACGAATAGTTTTTATACTGCATGTTGGCTCCCATCACAAAGTAACCTAAAACAATAACGACCGGCAGCAGCATACCTGAACATATAGCTATCGATCGAATACCTGCAAGAGCGCATGCTGCGGATAAAATTGCCAACGTTATGACGATAACAAATAGCGGAGTGTGGGGTAAATACGATACGGTTGTCCAACTGGCAGTATCCTTTAATGTGATGAAGGCTACTGTTAGCAAGTACGTAACAAGAATGATAATGACTAGCCATGCCACAAATGGGCCTGTTTTTCTGTTAAGCCATTCAAATAAAGTTTGCTTGCCTTTCTTTTTTATGGTCCACAGAATGACCGGGATCCAGAGCAGGCTAAGAGCCATAACCATTACAATGCTTAACCATCCGTCTCTGCCGGATTGCTGTAGCAGAAGAGGGATGATAATCACATGATTCAACATGCCGGTCGATAGCAGTAAGATCATGCACACTTGTAAAAAGCTAACGGAAGTCTTGGATACGCTCATATGAACCTCCTTACAAACAGTTGCAGTAGCATTGTGTTAATTTGCTCCAAAAGAAGAGAGTTCATCCACGACCAATTAATTATACATATAATATATTATGTAAACTAATGATAAAAGATGTGCAGCCACCCATTTTTACATTCTGGATAAGCTTATTAAAGCAATCATTGTTTGTGATAGGAATGATCTTTGTAAATGAAAAAAGAAGAAGCGATACTCGCTCCTTCTTCAGCTATATTTGGTTTCTGTTTTAGTGTAAGCCACAAAACGAATGGGGGAGTCACTAATGTTGATGAGAGTATACATCTACAACTTTACATAATGAGACTGTCCTATTTGTGGCTTACAGATTAGGCTCCCGCTCTGAAAACTCTTGAAGCAACCCACCTATCTGTTCAACCAGTGGGGCAGGTGCTTTCTTCGTTGAACCCGCATCAAATGGTGGCTGAGGATCGTATTCCAAAATCAACTGGACTCCTTTACCCAGATCATCCCCGAACTCCCAAGATACTAATTGGAGAGCCATATCAATACCTGAAGATACACCAGCTGCGGTTACAATTTTATCATGGCGAACCACTCTTTCTTCTGTTGGAATGGCTCCAAGAGAATGAAGCAGGTTGAAGGAGGCCCAATGAGTGGTCGCGTTCGCTCCATTCAATAAGCCTGCAGCGCTCAAAATAAGCGAGCCAGTACATACCGAAGTCGTCCATTTTGTCGTTTCATGTATTTTACGAATCCAATTCAATGTTTCTTCGTCATTGATTGGTGTTTTATAGTTAGGAGGGCTGCAGCCGGGAACAACAAGAATATCGGCTGTATTAACTTCAGAGAAACTATAATCGGCATACAAACCACCCATTTTTGAATCTAGTTTGATGAGTCCTTTCTGCTTGGCTACAAATTTCACATTACATTTCATTGTTGCAGCAAATACTTCGTATGGACCAATTGCATCTAATGCTGTAATACCATCGTAAAGCAGGACAGCGATTTCCATGATGATCTCTCCTTTGAGCATGATGTTAATTCATTCACGCTCCAAGTATACCATACCCCCCTATAGTATATTGGTGTATATATTGTGAAGTCTTCTTATTTTCGAAAGTACTTTCTACTTATAATCTCCAGAAATAATTCTGATCTCTTTCGAGTCTGATTGGGATAGACTTCATAGCTTGAAGTAGAGGCGCAATACGGTAAGCGATAAATCGGGGTGTAACAGTGAGCCCGCTGCAGCAGCGGGCTTTAAATTGATTGTTGATTAAGCTAAAACTGCCAGCACATCATCAATTTTTCGTTTGTGTGACAACACACCGTAATTCATCCAGGCTATAAAATCAACTTCATACACATGCCCGTGTTGAACAGCAGGAAGCTGATTCCACAAAGGTGTGTCCAGTAGTTCTCTGCCTTCTCCTTCACGTTTATCAAATGTAATAAACAAGTGATCTGCATCAAGCTGGGCGATCCATTCATTCGTAAGGGATATCCGCCTTTGTCCAGTAGTCAGCTTATTTACAAGCGGGTGGGGCGTGAGTCCCAAATCCTTATAAAGAACACCGCCAGTATAACCTAGTTGTTCACCTCCATATAGATTAATTCCGCATGCTGAAATACGCAGACAAGCAACAGTTCCGTTGCTGACAGACCGTCGGAGTATCTCACGTGCGGCAGCGGCTTTTTGCTCATAACTTTGAATTACTTCTTCTACCTTGCCAGATTTGTCGAAGATGGAAGCTATCGTTCTGAGCGTTGCTCGCCAGTCCTCTCCCATAAATGGAAGCTTAAATAGCGGGGCAATATGGCGGCAGTCCTCAAGTTGCCAGCGGCGGTACCCTTCATCCAACAGAATAAGATCCGGCTCATATTGGGATAGTTGAGCCCAATTCCCGGACGAAATATCGAAATGTGGGACCTGATGAAGTCCTAAATATTCTTGCTTTCCCCATTGCGCATGTGAATACTGGGCAACTGGAACAATATCCAGCGCAAGCAAATAATCCTCAAGAAATGGGGCAAACACGCGAATATTGCCTTGATGTGTGCGACGATACTGGCCGGGAGTAACACCTACGGTACCTTTAAATCGCCTGTTGAAATAGTATTCGTTGCTATAGCCGACCGATTGTGCAATATGATGCAAACGGTCGTCGCTCATAAGCAGCAATTGCTGAGCGCGCTCAATACGTACACCATTCAAATAGTCGAGTGGAAGCTGTCCGGTGATTTCCCTGAATAGCTGTGTGTATCGAGAACGATTGATTTGTACCATTGCAGCTAACTGATCTACTGTTAATGCTTCAATGTAATGATGATCTATAAAGTCAATGGAACGTTCTACTGCAGCTCGGTTAAAGGCGTCCTGATTCTCCACGCTACTTTGCTGGCAAAGCAGCAGAAGCTCCTGAAAACGGATATGTCTTGTCAATCGTTGTGTATCCCCATTGTCACCACGATTGTAATACAAAGATTCGAGCAGCAGGACACAGTGGGAGAAGGGATGAAAGGTAACCAAGCCATGCTGTACCAAATTATTGCCTATCGATGCCTGAATACGAGCATATCCGGATTCAGTCTTACCAATCATTTCAAAGCTTAGTTGGTAAAAAGCAAGTCCTTCTCCTTCACAGCGCATGTCACTGCCTGTCCCTGGGGCAAGCATAAATCCCATTCCTTTTTTGAGTGGAAACCGGGTTCCATCTACGAACAGGATTCCGTTCCCCTGTGTTATGATGATCAATGTCCAGTCTTGAACTACTTCCTGTAAAGTATTAGAGTAAGCAGATCTGCTTAACAGTTCTATCTGGTTAAGGGAGTAAAAAAGAACGTCTGCTGATGGCAACTGCTGTGTGTGATTCACTATTTCTCGCCTCTTTTGATTGAGAATTATTTTCAATTATATTAGTGTAAAGCAAAAAAGAAAGCTCATCAACTGAAGTTGACAATCTTTCTTTTTTAAATTCAATCTTTACATGTGGCAATAGGTTACTTCACCATATATCGAAGCAAGTCATCCAATTTCATGGAATTGGCTGTAATAGCACCTGACTGCCAATGCGTACGGTCCATCTTATACACCTTACCGTTCTTAATTGCCGGAATGTTCTTCCATAATGGCCCGTTCAGCTTGTTGTAAGCCTCCTGATTTCCAGCGTCATCCCATGTCCCGTTGGCAGGGAATACAATTATATGATCAGCTTCCAGCTGAGGGATGACTTCCTCAGAGACGATAACATGATAGTCGGTCATATTTGCTGCCATAGGTACAGGTTCAAGCCCAAACTCTTTATAAATAACACCTGTATAGCGGTTTTTAACTCCGAAGAGAGCCATACTTTTGTCTGCAACGTTTAAACGAATAACAGCCACTTTCTCTTTGCCCACAGTTTTCTGTAATTTAGCCTTGCTTTCTTCGACTTTTTGACGATAGTCCTTCAATACTTTTTCAGCCTTTTCCGGAATGCCTAAAGCATCAGCAATGGATTTTAAAATTTCTGTAGAGTCTTCAAGCACTTCTTCCTTTATGCGATATGTAGGCGCTACTTTTGAATATTGCTCATACTGGGCTTGATTAGCCCCGCCATCGAGAATGATGAGATCTGGACTTTGCTCGAGCAGAGCTTCGATGCTGCCAGTGATGTCGAATTGCGGAACATCAAGCTGAAGATAGTCCTGCTTGCCCCAGCTCGGATGGTACCATTGTACAACCGGAGTCACATCTAATGCTTTCAAATAATCCTCTACATAGATTCCTGCCACCCTTTGGGGGTGAGTGGGAATTGTTACGTCTCCAAATTCGCCGCTGACAACTCGCGTCTCTGGTTTAGTTTGCTTGCCAGATGCACCATCTTGCCCTTGAGCATTTTCTGTATTAATTTGTTCAACTGGTTCTGGATTCACTGAATTCGACGTATTACAAGCAGTCAAACTCATCATCACAACTATAGCTAAGGTTAGCGTAATAACGTTGCATCTTTTTTTAAACATTTTATTTCCCCCAGACATTATTGTAATTGATTATCATTCTCAAAAAGGTTGCTTTGTGAATATTAACTTATAATTAGTTTCTATTCAATGCATATTCTCTGAGAATTTCTTATCTAATCTCTTATCAGACTTCATTAAGATCGCACGGCATAGATTCAGAACCAGCACAGTGCATCGTAAGGTTGTTTTTGGTAGAGCAGGCTAGTAGTAGCATGAGTTATGCACTTTGTGGTAACACCTGGTAGTAATTCTGGGGTTTAGGTGGTACCCCAAAGAAGCATTAAATAATGCTCTTCCTTGGTTTCAGGTTAATGCCAAATCGAATAGGATAAGGGATACTCTAACCCAAGCTGCAGGCAGATAAAGATATTGTTGTTGCGACAGTGCCGTATCATTTGCACGAGTAGAGATGTAGAATAATAGGGAGAATCAAATACTAAAGTGAATTCATTATGGCTAAGATAATAGCAAAGGTTACCCCTGCTTTCACATTGCTGGACAAGTCGCTGATCGAGCGATATGCGGCCAGTAGTCCATCGAAATGGGGAGAGAATATCTCCAGTGCGCAAACACATTTGGCTACGAAAGAGCGAGTCATTGCCTGTGGGGAAAAGAAGGCAGCGGTTACGATGAGAAGTTGATCTAATATTTGAGCAAAGAAAAATTCCAGCGATGCTATTCATCAATGTGAGATAGATAGCAGCCAATCCGGACATTTTGCCGCTTTGGCTGCTAACCCCTTATTTAAGATCGAAAATCATGGAACAGAACACCGCCCGTCGTTCATGATTTAGGCTTTGAAATTGCCAGATACAACGTACTCGCCGATGCGGAGAAGGATACCGCCGAGGGCGTGATGAAAGCAATACCTGAGCTGTGCAAAGCAGGTTTTCACTTCGTACAGCTCGCTGCTATAGAGCATAAGGGGACCTAAGTGTTGGGCTGACTACCCTACTCAAATTCATCCATCAACAACGATGATACTTCATAATTTCGGCTTGCCAAACGCGCAAAGTACCCCAAGAAAGGACGGAGTGACTCCGCGGACTTCACGTCCATAACGCGAGTCGCGCATATGCCATGCTGATACGAACGTATACGCCACAAGCACCATTGTCAGGTTTTGTGGATTATTTCTGGTATTTTGAAGGATATGCACCACCTCATTCAAAGGAGCTTTCGCTACCTGATGGTTCGATTGAACTCGTGATCAATCTGCATAACGATAAGATTAAATTGTTCGGCCGAGAGTACAAGGACCCAATACGGACATACGGCAGCTCTGTTATTTGCGGGCCGCATTCCGAATATTTCATTATCGATACTTCCGCAGAGGCCACTGTTTTGGGCATACATTTCATACCGGGCGGCATTTCCCCATTTCTTAAAATGCCAGTGAATGAACTACATAATACGCATGTTTCCTTGGATGAACTGTGGGGCGCAAGCGCTTATGATCTGCGTGAGATGCTGCTTCAATCACAAACGGTAGATGATAAGTTTCGAATACTTGAAGCAAATCTGATCAAACTGGCTTCCCGACCACTAATACGCCATCCGGCAGTAAGCTTCGCACTTAACGAGTTTATGCGGTTGCCGCATACAAGACCCCTTTCGGATGTGATTGATCAAATCGGTTTAAGTCAACGGAGATTTATTCAGATCTTTAAAGAAGAAGTGGGGTTGACGCCCAAGCTTTTCTGTCGTCTTCGTCGTTTTCAGGAGGTATTGAACAGATTAGACCACACGAAATGCGTCAATTGGTTGGATGTTGCCATCGCTTGCGGATATTATGATCAGATGCATTTTATTAAGGATTTTCAGGCTTTCTCCAGTCTAAATCCTACTGATTATTTATCAGCGCAAGGTAGGCATCACAATCATGTTGCGATCCATAACTAAGGGGTCAATTTTTTACTATACCCTCGTTTGAGGGGCGGTTAAAATAGTGAAAAAAGAGAGGTGAATGTAAATGGTTAATGTAACCCCGTTTCTATGGATCAACAACACTGCGGAGGCGATTGAGTTCTACAAGAAGGCTTTTGATGCCGTAGAGAAATATCGCTTGACGGAGCCGGAAGGCAAAGTCGCTCATGCTGAAATTGTAATCGGCGAAGCTCTCATACAGCTCGCTGGCGAATATCCCGAATACGGCATTTTAGGGGCGGAAACGATAGGCAATACAACGGTCGGTATCCATCTTTTGGTCGACGATGTAGATAAGCTGTTCCATCAGGCGGTTGAAGCTGGAGCGACAATCGTCAATCCGATAGCCGATCAATTCTACGGTGAACGAGCGGGAAGTGTGAAGGATCCATTCGGACATTATTGGATGATCTCAACCACACTTGAAACCTTGGAACCTGAGGAAATACAGAAGCGATTTCTCGCCATGTATGCGAGCTAAGCTGGTTACATAAATAACTTAATAAAGATAAATAAACAAAGCAGGTCCGCATGACCTGCTTTGTTTATTTGTATCCTCGTAAAACAAAAAGCGGTTTTTTGGCGAACTGCAGATGCTGGATGCATTGGCAAATAGGAGAGGATTTATAGTTCAGTCGTCCTTGCGTAATCATGAAGATTACTGCCTTCCTTTTCTAGCTGGTGAACATATATTTTATAATGTATAGCTTATTTGCAACGAATAAAGGACTCACTAACAGCAGACTTATTCATATAGAATATCACCAAAACCGTAATTGGGATTGGTGATTTTTTTATTGTCTACTATGATTTCAAGAATATCGAATGTGATAAGAATGTCACATTTCCGATTCTGCTTGTCATCTCAATCGAGCGACGGTGGCTAATGTAAAACAATAAAATAAGGGTGCAAGAACTTCCAGTCAATATAAAATGTTCCGACACATCCCAGTTAACTAGCAGCTACAGCTCTTGCATGATGTTGTTGGTTGCCAGGTCCAAATTTTAGAAAAGTAAGGAGAGGATTTAAGTTGAAGAAGCGTCGAAATCAAATCCCACGCGTACTTAGCATACTGACCACTGTACTGGTGATCAGCCTCGCTGCAGAAACAAGCGTGTACGCTCAGAAGCAGCCACAAGCGAATCGAACTGACACCGTCAAACGGATGGCCTCCATTGTCCATAATGCCCTCCCACAAACAGACTACGTGCCCTTGATGGATTATACGAGTGGGCCAGTTGATGCCAGCGAGGTAGAGGCGTTTTTGGACGCTTTTTTTGCCAAGGATGCCATCAAGCAAAAAGCAGGGACAATTACTGTATCCGTTGTACAAGACGGTAAGGTGCTTGTATCCAAGGGCTATGGTATGACTGACAAAACGTCGAAAACGCCTGTAGACGCAAGTCGATCAACCTTTCGAATCGCTTCTGTCTCCAAAGTGTTCACGGCAGCCGCCATTATGCAGCTCGTTGAACAAGGAAAGATTTCACTTCAAGACAATATTGAAAAGTATCTGGATGGTTACAAAGTCACCAATCCATTCCGTACACCCGTCACGATCGAGAACCTGCTAACGCATACGACCGGATTTGAAGTGCGCGAACCTGCAGATGCCAGCTATTTGACCGATGCTTCTCAGAAGCCGATTTCACTAAAAGAAAGTATCTTCATGCAGTTCCCGCCGGTAGTTCGCAAGCCCGGAACGTCATACATGTATGATAATTTCGCCTCAAGGCTGCAAGGATACATCGTGCAGCAGGTAAGTGGGGAGCCCTTTGGGAGCTATATGCAAAAGCATCTGTTTGAACCGCTTGGCATGACTTCAAGCAGCTTTCGGCTAACGAAAGATCTGGCTGGACGCATGGTAACATCTTACGATATGGCGAATAACGCCATTCCAGCGTATGATTTGTCGCCGAGCGAGTGGCCTGAGGGCAGTATGATATCGACAGCCTCTGATATGGCGTTGTTTATGAGAGCATTCCTTAACGATGGCCAGGCCGTTGATGGTACTGTGATCCTGTCGCCTCCATCTGTGAAGGCGATGTCGGCGTACCACATCGCCATCCACCCGGAGATGCCAGATATGACATACGGCTTTGAGTCGTCTGTAGATCTGTCCAGTACAAACGGCGAAGATGTGATCTCCAAAGGTGGCGATATTCTTGGCTTCAGCTCGTTACTGTGGCTGCTACCTGACCGCAAAACAGGTGTCTTCGTCTCTTACAATACGAATCAAGAAGTACGAAAAGATTTATTTGCCGCCTTTATGGATCATTATTATGCTGATCGTAAACCCTCATTTGGACCGATCGGCTTTCAACCGCATTCCAAAGCCACACTTGCCAAATTCGAGGGCTTGTATTCCGATTTGAGGATTAAATTAATGACCAAAGTTGAAGTTACAGGCGATGGTACGCTCCTGGTAAGTGATCCTTACAGCCATAATAATAAGCTGAAGCAGGTGGATAATCTACTGTTTGTGGATGAGCAGGGGAAGCCGCTCGCGTTCAAAATGGATGCAGACGGTCGCATTGTTTATCTCAAATATGCGAATCAATTCAGCTACGCTGCTAAAATCGCGGAGAACCAGCAAGGTTTCCCGGACGTATCGGCTGATCATCCCTATAACAGTTACATTCATGGCTTGAAATCGCTCGGTTTCTTAACAGATGATCTGTCTAAGCCGTTTCATCCTATGCAGCCCATTACTCGAGGAGCCTTCATTCATGCTTTTAACGCAATATGGAATATTTCTGAGTCCACCAACCCGTCTTCATTTAAGGATATTGAACACTCTCCCTATCGAAAAGATATTCATGCCGCTGCAGAGGCAGGCCTGTTGAATGGGACAAGCGATGACTTGTTCGAACCAGACCGTCCGATTCGCCGAGAGGAAGCAGCCGCTATTGTTTTTCGCATACTGGCGGGATCGGAAATTCGAGAGCCGAATGCTACGGCTGCGTTAGCGCCTGGAACGTCAAAATGGGCTGTCGATGCAGTCAGCTCTGTTTTGAAATGGAAGCTGCATGGCCCGGAGGTGACCGAAACGAATGGCACAATCGACTACGGCTCGCAGCGAGATCTGAACAAACAAGAATTGGCAGCGCTGCTGTTTACGATGCTGCTTCCGAATTAGGGAGGAAACGTTGGTGAGAGGGGCGTAGTTGCCTCTCTTTTTTGTTAGGATTACTGTCGAAATGTTCTTTTTCAAAAATTTAAATTGGAATGATATGATAATAGAAAGCTGCGGATGATTATCATTATAGGATTTAAATGGCGACAATCGCAGGAGGGGATGATGACCGTGATGGATTTAAACATTTTGATTATAGAAGACGATGCTGCTATTTTCCGTTCCTTAAAGGAGAAGTTGGAGCAATGGTCGTTTCACGTCATGGGACCGGAGCGGTATGACGATGTAATGCACACTTTTATTAGCCAGCAGCCACAACTGGTCATCATTGATATCCAACTCCCGATGTACGATGGTTTTCATTGGTGTCGTGAGATTCGGGCGATTTCGAAAGTACCGATTCTATTTCTATCGTCGCGTGATCATCCGTTAGATATGATAATGGCGATGAATATGGGAGCCGACGATTATATCCAGAAGCCGTTTCATATGGATGTGCTATTAGCCCAGATTCAAGCGATTCTTCGCCGGACTTATGCTTATGGGGAGGAAACGATCGATCTGATCGAATGGAACGGCTCCATAATTGATTTGAATCGAGGGCTAATCCGCAAAAATGGACAGGACGTGGTGTTAACGAAGAATGAGTTCTTTATCCTTGTATTGCTGGTTAAGGCTAAGGATACCGTTATATCTCGCGATGATCTAATCCGCAAGCTGTGGGATGATGAACGTTTCGTCAATGACAATACGTTAACTGCAAATATTACTCGGCTGCGCCAAAAGTTAACAGTGTTCCAGTTGGAGGAAGCCATTGTCACGAAGAAAGGGCTTGGCTATATGGCGGCAACGTTATAAGGGGGGAGTGACTTGTTACTCCGTTATTTGGCTGATAGGACGAGCTGGATTTTTTTCTACCTGCTTTCCTTGTTATTCGTGGATTTGCTAATTTGGATCGACCCTGGTATTTCGATCAGAACTGAATCAATACTGTATTTAAACTCGCTGCTCATTTTGTCTATGATCTTATTTGTAGGTTGGCGCTTTGGAAAAGAAATGAAATATGCGCGCGTGCTGTCGAATCTAGCTGAACAGATAGATGAAGACTGGCTTGAGATGATGCCGCCTCCTAGCTTTTATCACGAAGAAGCCACAAATCAGCTTTTACAGACAGCGGGTTACTGGTATTCACGTAAACTTTCAGAAAGCCATGCTGCCCAAGCTATGGAAAAGGATTATATTACCGCCTGGGTACATGAAGTGAAAGCCCCGCTGACCGCCATGAAACTTACAATAGATACCAATAGGGGCAATCCGGAACTACGTAAAGTTGAATCAGAATGGCTGCGGATTCATCTGCTCATTGACCAACAGCTGTACATTTCACGTTTGTCATCGCTAGAGTCGGATTATATGGTGGAACAAATCGGGATTCAGCAGCTTGCGGTCAAGGAAATACGCGAGTTGGCCCCCTGGTGTGTGGAGAAAAATATAGCCATCGAGATTGAAGGAGAGGAGGCTTTGGTTACGACAGACCGCAAATGGTGCCGCTTCATCATTCGGCAAGTGCTGACCAATGCGGTAAAGTACAGCTACGCAGACGGAACAATATTACTCACGACTACAGTCACGCCTGATGGACATGTCCGATTAGCAATCAAGGATGAAGGGCAGGGTATTGCCGCCCATGACTTGCCTCGTATTTTTGATAAAGGATTTACCGGGGAAAACGGAAGATTGCAAAATGCGGCAACCGGACTGGGGCTCTATTTAGCACAGACTGTCGCACTCAAAATCGGGATTGGATTAACGGTGCAATCGGAGACGCACGTAGGAACAAAGATTGGGATGACTTTTTCTACAAATCGTGAGTTCGAACCGGTACGGACATAACAGTCTTAGAATGAGACAATTAAGTCTGCCAATGTGTTTAAATGACTTTTTCTCTTAAATAAATGTTGGAGCAGAGCGGGAGGCTGAGAAGATGATTCAAAGCAATATGAAAAAAACCGTGCTGCATGCGCAACAACTCCGTAAATCCTATGGTATCAGGGGTAATGTTCAGCAGGTGCTCAGAGGCATCGATCTACGTGTCGTAGAAGGGGAATTTGTCGGCATTATGGGACCGTCCGGTTCGGGAAAGTCAACGTTGATTAAGGTGCTGGCAGCAATGGATAAAGCGACGGCTGGAAAAATAGTAGTCGAAGATGTCGACATCTCGACTATGAAAGACGCTGAACGGTCTATTATCCGATGCAATAAGCTCGGATTCATCTTTCAAGATTACAACTTGTTAGATATGCTGACGGTGAAAGAGAACATTCTACTTTCCATATCGCTTAGTAAAATGCGAAAAAAAGAGGTAGAGGCTAAATTTCAGGAGATTGCATCGGATCTTGGCATCCTGGAGATTGCCGATAAATACCCCCATGAAATTTCTGGCGGGCAGCGGCAGCGGACATCTATTGCACGAGCCTTGATTCAGCACCCCGCTCTACTATTCGCGGATGAGCCAACAGGCGCGCTAGATTCGAAAGCAGCCACCTCACTATTGGAGATAATAGAGGCGCTTAATCGGCAGCGCAGCATTACTATAATGATGGTGACTCATGATCCAATCGTATCGAGTTATTGCAGTCGAGTCGTGTTTTTGAAGGATGGTATGCTGTATTCCGAATTATATCGCGGCAGCAAAACGCGGCAAACTTTCTTCAAAGATATTATGAACGTGCAGGCCGTACTCGGGGGTGACCATGTTGACCCTGCGTGAGCTGGTCATCCGCAGTATGCGAAGTAATATGAAACATGACTATCTATATTTTTTCGCGTTTATGATGAGTACTGCCCTATATTTTGTGTTTGCTACTTTGGCCAATGATTCTTTAATTATGGCAGCTATCTTCAAAGATATCCAATTCGCTTTGTTATTTAAAGTGGCTGGGATTTTACTGCTTGCGATTATGATCATATTCATGATCTATGCGAACGGCATCTTCCTGAAGAGGCGCAGCAGGGAAATCGGGTTGTATCAGCTTGTTGGCCTTACCCGCAGGACCGTGGGGCTGCTGCTCATAACGGAAAATGTATTTCTTGGCATAGGAGCGCTCCTTATCGGAATTGCCAGCGGGGCACTCGTGTCACGACTTTTTTTACTCATTCTATTGAAACTGGTTGGTAGTAAAAGTGTACTAACCGTCTCATTCTCCAGCTCAGCTGCCATGCAAACTGCTATTGTGTTTGCTGTTCTCATCGTCCTTACTTTAATACAAACGTTGTACAAAGTTTACTGGACTACGCTTATTGAACTGCTCAAGGTGGATCGTCAGGGCGATCAACCAACACAGCCTAAAGCAGTTTTGTCCACTATCATGGGGCTGCTCGGCATTTTGTTGATCGTAATAGGTTACATGCTCTCCAATGAAACGCTTGGTCCAGAATTTTTTTTGCAATTACTGGCCATTCTCGCCTCAACCATCCTGGGAACTTATCTAGTATTTCGTGTAACGATTGGTTGGCTGTTCTACCTGATTCGTAGGAATAGGAATGGGCAGCTTGGACTGAAAAACAGTTTATCACTGGCACCGATCATGCATCGAATGAAATCAAATGCGATATCTCTAACGTTGATTACGGTTTTGTCCGCAATGACATTGACAATGGTGGCAATCGCGTACTCGATTTACTACTCGGCCGAAAGTGAGGCTCGGGCCATGATGCCATACGATTTTATTTTTGAAAATAATGAGCACGATGCAAATTCATTTCGTGCTGATTTGGAGTTGACAGGCCTTCCATTTGTACACTATCCAATTGAGGCGGTTCGACTGACAGGTAGTTTTGGAACAGGGAAGGAGGATAGACGCAGCTTTTTGCTACTTGCAGCAGAACAGCTGCAGGCAAGTGGTGCCGATATTGTTGTGCCGGAACAAAGTGAGGCCATCTGGTATAGTGGCCTAAGGAAAACAGTAAGCACGGAGCGGGATCCTGTTCATTTTCCGCAGGCAGCTTATTTGGGAGCATACAGGGGGTATGCCCTAATAAAGGTGATCCATGGCATTGATCGTTATATGATGAACTTTAACGTGCAGGGCAGTCAACTGATCGTCTCTGAGGCGACGCTAACAGATATTCGCGAGCAGATGCCTATGCTTACAGAACAGGAGGTTGTTCGTATTGATACTTATCAGATTGCGCTTATGGGTGATCGCGCAGCAGCAGCTGATTTCTATGCGAAATATGTCAAAGCAGACGAGTATAGACCAAGCTTCTACACGTATTATAAGGAGTCGCATCAAAAATTTGGACTAATCCTCTTCACTGCAGGCTTTCTCGGACTTATATTTATGACCGCAACAGGCAGCATCTTGTATTTCAAGCAGATAACAGAGGCGGAGCTGGAGAGGAAGAGCTATACGATTCTGCGGCAGCTCGGATTCGGGGAGTGTGAAATGATGGGCGGCATTATACGTAAACAGCTGTTTGTGTTTGCGATTCCGCTTGTGATTGGGCTTGTACATGCCTACTTCGCCGTAAAAACTGCCACAGCGCTGACACTGTCAGACATCACCATTCCCGCAGCTATTGCCATGGCAATCTACACGCTAATTTACTTCATGTTTGCTGTTCTTACTGTTCGTTATTATCGCCAGATGGTAAGGAAAGCGATGTAGTGATCAGAAATCCACTGTCTTATCTGACCGCCTAACGCATCTTTATTGGGATGATATTTTGCAAATAATACACCAATCAAGAAGGCAGTACGGTCTTGGACAATTTACCTAGTAATAATGTTACATGACATAACGGCACGATCACAGCGAGAGCAGCACGACACATACCCTATTCGAAATATGGTTACCGCAAGCTGAAGCAACTTTAGGAAAATTTAATAATTACCCTATTTCTTTTTAATAAGTTTCACCTATCCTTGTCGTAGCAGGAAGGGGCACACGATTGAAAAAGAAATGGGGTTTTTGCTGTGGATATATTTAGAAAGACCAGTAAAAATAAATGGATTCGAAGTGATTGGGCGGCTGCCTGGATGTTTCTCACACCAAGCTTGATCGGATTCGCCTTGTTTTATCTGATACCATTTGCTACCGGTGTTGGGTACTCCTTGATGGATAGCACGATCGATGGCCAATTCGTTGGCTTGGATAATTATAATACGCTGCTGGAAAGCGATTCCTTTCGCAAAGCAGCGTCCAATACCTTCTTGTTCACTGTTGTGACGGTTCCAGTCATCATTGCGATATCTCTTGGCTTAGCCATGCTCCTAAATCAGAACATTTATTTTCGTAACATGCTACGAACTGCTTATGTAATGCCGCTTGTCGTTCCTGTCGCATCCATTGTTGTCATTTGGCAGATTCTATTTGATTGGAACGGTTCGCTGAATGCAATGCTCCATGTATTTGGGATCGAACGTGTGGATTGGATGAAGACAAGCGCTGCGAGAAATGTTGTGATGGTCGTGTATTTATGGAAGAACGTTGGATATAACATGATTTTATTCTTGGCAGGACTGCAGCAAATACCTAAAGATTATTACGAAACCGCCGACTTGGAAGGCGCGGGGCGTCTCCGGCAGTTCACGAGCATTACGCTTGTTTATCTAACATCTACGATGTTCTTCGTCATCATCATGTCCATTATCAATTCGTTCAAAGTATTCAGGGAAACGTACCTGATTGCAGGAGATTATCCCCATGACAGCATATATATGCTTCAACACTATATGAACAATACGTTTATGTCGCTCGATATTCAGAAGATAACTGCAGCAGCAACCATGATGGTAGGGTGCATCTTGTTCATCGTGCTCCTATTATTTGCGATTGAACGAAGGTTCCGGCAGTTTATGGAGTAGCAGGAGGTGAGACAAGTGCAAAAAACAAATTGGTGGCAAAAAGCAGTACTCACGGGTATGTTATCGCTCATAGCGCTAGTATTGCTGTTCCCAATCGTGATTACGTTCACAAATTCATTAACGACTGCCAAAGAAATCAACATCAATTACGAAGCGATTGGGAAGCTGAACTCAACGGGATTCGTCAATTTGAAGCTGCTGCCAGATTTCGTGTCTTTTGAACAGTATTATAAAGTTTTAGTAGAGAACACTAGATTTCTGATGATGTTCTGGAACTCCGTCTTCATGGTCGTACCAATTATTGCAGGACAGACGCTGATTGCGGCGTTAGCTGCTTATGCATTCTCTAAGCTGCGATTCCCAGGACGGGACAAGTTGTTTCTGGTCTATGTATTGACGATGCTTATGCCGTTCCAAGTGACGCTCGTACCCAACTATATTATGGCGGACCGCTTGGGGCTGTTGAACTCTCCTAGCGCGATTATTCTACCAGGTGTTTTCGCAGCATTCGGCGTGTTCATGCTTAGACAGTTTACGATGAATATTCCGTATGCCTACATCGAAGCTGCCAAAATGGACGGTGCCGGACATCTTCGGATATTTTTGCGGATTATTATCCCGATGATTCAGCCAGGAATCGCGGCGCTTGTCGTTCTATTATTCGTCGATTACTGGAATATGGTGGAGCAACCGTTGATCTTCTTAGACGATCCGTTTAAGCAACCGTTGTCCGTTTTTCTATCGCGAATTAATCAGGAAGAGCAAGGCGTTGCTTTCGCGGCATCTATGCTCTACATGACACCCATGGTGCTGTTATTTCTATATGCGGAGTCTTATTTTATCGAGGGCATTCAACTATCTGGCATCAAAGGTTAGGTGTACTGGTTAGGGAGGGAACGGAATTGGATCGAAAACGAAAGATCTTATGGATATTTATCTTGTTTATGATAACACTTCTGATTTTTACGCTGTATAGCAACACGCTGCAATCACTATCTTTGCCGAAAGTAAGAGCAGAGAAAGCAATTCTAGGCAGTATCGAGCATTCGCTCGAGGCGAGCAGTATATTGCAGCCGCTGGCGGAAGTGAAGCTACTTAATCCCGCAGGCTGGAAAGTTACGGCTATTGCTGTCAAAGAAGGGGATCGTGTGAAGAAAGGGCAGACCTTAATCACCTATGACAGCAAATTAACGGAACGAGAACTAAAAGACGAGGAAGCGCAATTGGCCAAGCTGAAGTTCGATCTGCAGAACAGTCAAGATCAGTTTATTGCATTCGCCACGGATGGGGACGAAGTGAAGGTGCGCAGCGCCCGACGCGATATCGAGATTCGTAGAATTGATATTGGAGTACAGGAGAGGAAGATTCATTCGCTTAAAGAAAAAATCGAGAACAACAAGAAGATTATCGCCCCTTTCGACGGAGTTATCACCCGATTGAATGCCATTGAAGGGATGGCATCGATGAGTGAGCCGGATGTTCAGGTTGCGAACAATCTTCAAGGATATCGATTAGAGTTCATGATCGATTCATCGCTCCTATCCAGCCTGGGGGTCACGTTGAAAGAGAAGGTGCCGATCGAGATTCGTCCCACCCCTGGTCAGGAAATTAGAAATATTGAAGGGACGGTCTATGAGATCGCTGATGCAGCACCGCGGTTGGATACTTCTTCGAATCAAGAGCACAAGACCCCGACAGCGACAGCACAGAAAATTATTCGTGTGCAAGTGATCGATTCAGAACTGAAAGGGGGGGAACAGGCGTTCATCCAACTGAAGAAACGCTCTTCACAAGAGGGGTTACTGATCTCCAATGAGGCGATTCACCAGGATCGAGAGGGCAAATATGTGTACCGGATCGAACAGCAGAAGGGCGCTCTTGGCAATAATTTTATTGTACTTAAGACCAAGATTCGTTCCAGTGAATCCAATGACAAGGAAACGCTGATCCTGTCATTTGATTTTGACATGAATGATCTGATTATTCTTGAGAGCACAGAGCCGTTACAGAACGGCAATCGCATTCGACTGCAATAACGATTGAGAAGAAGAGAGGAATCATAAGATGAAAAAGAAAATCATGATGGGCATGATGTGTATCTTAATCGCTGCAACGACCGCTTGCGGCAGTGGAGATGGATCTAACAAGGATGCTGCTAGTAAAGCAAAGCGACAGAACAAAGACGGGAAGACGATTGTTACCCTAAGTTCACTTTATGTCTATCCTTACTTCGAGGCGCTGGAGAAGAAATTCGAACAGAAATATCCGGATATCGACTTGCAAATTCAAGCTTATTTGGGCATCGAGGAAAAAATGACGGAAACGGCCATTGAGAAGTATCTTAAACAGATGAATTCAACGATGTTAACAGGGGAAGGCGCAGATATCATTGAAATGAGCTATTTGCCAGTCGAGAAATATGTGTCTAAAAAAATGCTTGTCAATATGAACGATAGGTTAGAAGCCGATCAAACGATAAATAAAAGTGACCTGAACATGAATGTGTTGAATGGAATGAAAATAAATGGAGGTTTGTATTCTGTCCCTTCTTCCTTCTTCGTCGGTACGTTTGTCGGGAATGGAGATGCCCTTGCGAAGACAGTCAAGGTGGACGAGAAGAACTGGACTTGGACACAGTTCGAGGAGGTGGCGCGCAAGTTTAAGGCGAGCAGCCGCAAAGATCAATTCGCCCTAACGAGTTACGCGCCAGAACGATTCCTGCAAATCTTGGTTAAGAATAATCTTACTGATTTCATAGATGCTGATAATCGTCAGGCGAAATTCGATACACCGTTATTCATACAGAGTTTGAAACAAATTCAAAAAATGTACGACGAAAAAATCTTATCGGCAAGTGCAGGCAAGCCGAACAACCAATTATTCTATCATACCTATTTATACTCGCCTTTGGATGTAGCTCAAGTGGCATTCAATTTCTATGCGAATCCGAAATTATTGCCTACCCCGCATACGAAAGAAGATGTGCCTGGTACCACCTTCTTAATACCGAATCAACTTGGCATTTCAGCCAATTCACCAGTTAAAGATGAAGCGTGGAAGTTCATCGCATTCCTTATGTCAAAAGAAGCGCAATCCATGAATGATGGAGAAGGCTTCTCGCTTCTCGCATCCGTCAATGAACAGATGCTTCAAGACATCAAGAAGCGTGTTAAGGACGGTGAGATTACAACGAAAATGACGGATCGCCACTACGATGAACTGAAACAGCTCATTCAATCTGCGAGCAGCTTGGCCCAGGCTGATGATAAGTTGCTATCTATGATTGAAGAAGAATCCAAATCGTATTTCAGCGGTCAGAAATCGGCAGAAGAAGTGGCTAAGTTGATTCAGAACCGTACAACGACTTATTTAAATGAGTAGTTAAGCATCAAATAAATGATAATAGTAAATGGGATGGATCTACCGCGACGCGGTAGGTCCATTTTATTTGTAATTACTTATTGAAATCAATGATGCTATTATCTGGAGTTTGGTTCGATGCTAACATAGAAAACCCGTGAGGCTAATGAACAGCAATCTCACGGGTTATATTTATCTCTTGGAAGTCTCTATGTAGCTTGAGAACCAAGATTTTCTTTGATTATTTCTCTACATGGACAGCAAGGGTTTGGACGCCAAGAATTTCATCGAGTTGTTTTTTCATTTGCTCCTTCGTGATTGTACCTGCTTTTGATTGATCAAAAAGGGCTTTTACCTTTTGTTGAGTAGCATCATCAAAGTGAATCGCTTTTGTTTCTTTCTTCATGTTGTGAGCCGGACTGAAATCTACATCCAAATCGATGCCGAGCTCTTGCAGCTGAGCTTTCACCTGCTCTTTGCTAAGTGTTCCTGTTCTCATTTGCTCAAGAATCGCTTTCGCCTTTTCTTTGGCAGCTTCGTCAAGGTTATCGAATATTGACGAAGTCATCTTTACCATAACGCCATGAGCTGTTTTGCTGAAATTCACATCCATGTCAATGCCAAGCTCTTGCAGTTGAGCTTTCACTTGTTCTTTTGTAAGGGTGCCGGCTTGGGCTTGCTCAAGAATCGCTTTTGACTTTTCCTTGGTAGCGTCATCGAGGTTAACAGGGTTCACTTTTCCAACATTGAATTTGATGCCGTCATGAGCCGCTTTGAAAGCAAAGTCTACATTGACACCAAGTTCTTGCAGCTGAAGTTTGGCTTGTTCTTTCGTAAGCGTCCCTTTCTGCAATTGATCGAAAATGGCTTTCGCCTTGCTTTGAGCCGCTTCATCAAGGTTATTTGCTGCCTTTACCTTAACAGTCGCTGTCAGTAGTTGTCCATTCCCGATAGATTGCGCAGGTACCTCGGCAGCGAATGCGGATCCCAAAGAGGTGAGTGTGAGTACAGCACCTAAAGCAGTTGTGGCTAATGTTTTTTTCATAATTGTCAATCTCCTTTGCGAATGTATTGTTGTTTACGATCTCATTGTATGACCCTTATCTGGAGTTATTATGAAGATCATGTAGAGTTTTGGTGAGGATTTTCGGTCTCTTCATATAAACTCCAGATAGCACGGCTATACTAATAATAGAGGTGATATCATAATGAACTATCAGATTCTTGTGATTGAAGATGATCAAGAAATTCGGGAATTAATCAAACAATTTTTGATGACCCAACAATATAATGTTGAAGTTGCATCCGATGGAATAGAAGGTATGAAACAATTCAATAAGCAATCCTTCGATTTAATTCTATTGGATGTCATGATGCCTAATCTTAACGGATTCGAGGTCGCCAAGATGATTCGGAATGAGTCCAATGTTCCCATCATTTTGCTAACTGCTTTAGAAGAAGAACAGGATCAATTAAAAGGTTTCGATCTCGGAATCGACGATTATATTACAAAGCCTTTTTCATTTCATCTATTGATACGGAGAGTCGAAGCCGTGTTAAGAAGAAGCAAGGATCAAGGAACGAATAATAGCCTGGTATTCAAGGAGGTTCAAGTAGATTGCAATGCCTATAAAGTATACGTCAACGAAGTTGAAATCCCATTAACGACCAAAGAATTCGAAATCATACAGTTGCTCGTTCAAAATGAGAAAAAAGTGCTCACCCGAGAAAGCATCGTCGAGAAAGTATGGGGATACGATTATTACGGGGATACGCGAGTCATCGATACGCATATTAAAAATGTGAGAAAGAAGTTAGATATACCTTACATTAAAACCGTAAAGGGGATCGGCTACAAAATTGATGACTAAATGGTTGAACATGCTGAAAATGAAGCGTATTACTTATAAGCTGTTTGTGACTACGTCCCTTATTCTGTTATCCTTTGCCGTCCTGATTTATGTATCGCTGTATTTCTTTCTGCCTACCTTTTATCAGCAGTACAAGACGACTCAGCTTCAGACAGGGATCGAAGAAATCATAACGAAATCGAAGGAACTTGATTTGCAATATGGTGTGCTGCTTCTTGATGCCTTTTCCAAAAAAAATAACGCAATCGTCTATCTTCAAAATAAAGAGGGAGCCATCATTTACTCTCCATTTTTTTCTTCAGTTCGCAAAGGCTATTCACTACCGGCAGAAGTGAGAGTCGAAAGAGCAAAACCAATCCTGAATACAAACTCCTTCGATGTCGCCGTGCCTATTCAGTTTATAGATGCGAATTTAGTGCTTGTCGTGTCTGCTACCTTTCAACCGATTGATGAGGCTTCGCAAGTATTAGTACTTTTTCTCCCTTATTTAAGCATTATCGTTATTGTAATCGGCATAGGCAGTGCTTACTTTTACTCAAGGTTTATCACGAAGCCGCTTCTGTACATTAATCAAGGTGCGCAGAAGATGGCGAACTTGGATTTTTCGGAACAAATCGAGGTACATTCTACGGATGAATTGGGGGAGCTGTCTACCAGTCTAAATGAACTGTCAGTGAATTTGCAGCAAACGATGCAAGAGTTGCACAATGCGAATCGGCAGTTAAAGAGCGATATTGAAAAAGAAAGAGCAGTGGAAACAAAACGAAGGGAATTTTTCGCGATTGCAGCGCATGAATTAAAAACTCCTCTTACCGTGATGAAAGGGTATCTGGAAGGAATGATCTATCATATCGGTCCGTATCGCGATCGCGATCAATATTTGCAGAAAAATCATCAGATTGTCGAGGGAATGGAGCAGTTAGTTCGTGAGATATTAAGCATGTCGAAGTTGGAGCGCGATGCATTCAAGCTGCAGCTGGAAGAAGTGAATCTTTCTCAGCTCGTGGATAAAATAACTGCTGATCTTGAATATTTTGCGGCTCAGCGAGAGATTCAGCTTATGAAGCATATTGCCTCAAACATAATGGTTCACACTGATCGTCTAATGCTGGTGAAAGCATGCAAAAATATCATCCATAATGCGATTATGTATTCTCCACAGGGAGAAAAAGTATGCATTCAGCTAACCCGAGATATGCAGGAAGGCAGCATTCAATTTCAAGTCATCAACACGGGCGTGAACATTAAGGAAGAGGACATGCAGCAGATTTTTGAACCCTTCTATCGAGTTGAAAAATCTAGAAATCGCAACACGGGGGGCAGCGGATTGGGATTATATCTTGTAAAGCAGATTTTTGAAGCTCTTGGCATCTCATACTCTATTAACAATATAGAGCAAGGAGTCGAATTTGAAGCTGCCATTCCGATACCAGAACAATGAACGCTTACAAGAAGCGGGCTTTAAAATGGCTACGCTTATTTAATTAACAGATATAAGATAAGGAGCTTTCGAGTATGTGCTCGAAGCTCCTTTTTCTTGTATTCATACACGCTTATTTGAATCATATCCATATAAACTGAGTTTACTTCAGAAGTAATTGTCGTACCGGAGACGGATATCATATATAACTGTAAAATGAGAGTATTCTCATTTTTATGTTGGCATTAACTGTTGTTAGTAGTAAGATAATAATATAAAAGTGAGAGTTATCTCATTTTTAAAAGGAGTGAAACGATGCCAAAAGTAAATGAAGACTATATTCAAAAAAAGAAGACACAAATATTAGATGCAGCCTTTGTGGTATTCCAACGAAAACCACTATATGAAATGACTATGCTAGATGTTATTAAGGAAGCGGGTATAAGCAAGGGGGGGATATATAGGTATTTTGGTGATATTGATGAAGTGATTATAGCTTTACTTAATAGAGAAACAGCTAGAAACAATTATAAGCATAAAATTGATGAGATACTTGCAAGTACAGAGACCACAGTAAGTATAGTCGAAGCTCTTTTTGATTTTCTGGCAAACTATATTCATAACAGTCCAGCTACACTTGGTAAATTTCAATTTGAACTTACTGTATATTTTGCAAATCATCCTAATAAATCGGAAAAGTTTAAAAACAGTCTTACAGAACAGGAAAATGGTCAATATTTCATAAGCACACTTTTTAACGAGATAACGAAAGGAGTAAATAAGGGAGAGCTTCAGACGATCTTTCCGCTAAATGATATCTTTACTTATATTATCACCACAATTGATGGTGTGGTTCATAAAGTTGTATTGCAAAAATGTTATAGTGTCAATGCAAATCGCATTGATGTCATACAGATTTTTAAGATGATATCAAACTCAGTATTACATATGTTAGGGGTTAAATGATTGAATATCCCAGGGGGACTATGTATGAAAAATAAAGAATTAAAAGAGGTTATGATATTTTTCATAATTACTGTTTTCTTAAGCCTGTTTGTATTTTGGGGGCCACTTGCTTTATGTGAAGTTCCAACTATTGGCTTTAATAGTGGGGCAGTTGGACCGGTTTGGGCCATAATATTGTTCATGATGGGAGGCTTTGTCCCTTCGATAACAGGTATCATTCTTACTGCCGTTTTTGAAGGTAAAAAACAAGTAAAACAATTTATGAAAGAAGCATTTCAAGCTAAAATTGGATTAAAGTGGGTTCTGATAATTATTCTAACAGCAGCATATTTTGCTGTATCTTGGATTGTTATCTATTTAGCTTTGGATGGAAACTTTCATTACGCTAAATTTTTATCTGTACTACCTACTATTCTTCCTTTGTTTATACTAGGCCCATTATCAGAAGAGTATGGTTGGAGAGGCTTCGCTTTAAAGAGATTATTAAAAATTGTTAATCCTAACATAGCGAGTTTAATAATTGGGTTAGTTTGGTCTGTATGGCACTTGCCATTGTTTTATATAGTAGGTACTAATCAGCATGAGCAGCAACTGTTATTTTTTACTTTCATGATATCGGTTACGAGCAGTTGTTTCATTTATACTTACATCTATATCAAAACAAATCAAAATTTGTTTACAGCAGTATTATTTCACTGGGCTTACACCTTTTTTTCAGATGCAGCGCACAGTAGTATTATAAGGAGCGATTTATTTAATGTGCTGGAATTTTTCCCAGCACTTCTAATTGGAGTAGTATTTTCATTTTTGTTGCATCGGATCAAGCCGATATTAAAAACTACCAATGCTAGCAATGCAACATGAGGATAAAGTAAGATCGTAAATATAATGGAGAAGTAAAAAAATGGAACGGATACATATTTTTCTTGCTATGGCTGATTGGAATGACAAAATTACGTGTAACGGTCGTGGCAGTTCGGGTGATTTAAGCTAAAGCATTGAACTAATGGGAAATTATATGATCATGTCTGTTATCCCTATAAACAGGTCTGTTTGATCAAATCAAACAGCGACAGTCACGGACTATTTTAATCCATCACTGTCGCTGTCTTCATTTCTAGCAGGTCAAATTCTTAGCTTTTGTGATAAATTTGGTCGATATGATATCAACCTAAGGTCAATTAATGTGATAAGTAGCCGTGATGTGATTGATTGTATACGAGGAAGGCGCTGCAAATTGAATGTAAAAATAACCGTCCTCAGTTGCCGTGAAAATTCTTCCTACGTTGCTGTTAAAGAAAGTCCCGAGATGGTAGTTGGTATTGTCGTACACGGAATAATACGCATAATTGCCTTGTGCATAAATCGTGAGCTGTTGGCCTTTCTTCAAATAGATTCCTTCCAGCGAGCTTAGTTCATTAGGGTGAAGTGCATAGTGCTTAACGAACTGCTGTGTTTGTCGAACATCAGGCTTGGTAGCATCGATAGGTGCAGTGGAAGCATATGCAGGTGATGCTGTAGCGAGGACAACCAGTACAGACATGGACAAAAGCAATTTCTTCATACTGATTCAACTCCTTTGATATATGTTCAAGTAGTATCTCGAAGTTATGTTAAATATAATTCATTATCAGATTCTTGTAAACATATAATTCCGATTTTTATTGTAGGAAATAGAAATGCAGATGGGGTTGTTTAGAACGTTGGGCGACAGGTTAGGGGACACGACAGATGTTCTGAGGGGTATTGCGGGGTATGTACCCTTTGGACCTTATTATCCTTGGGCGATGTGTGCTTTTAATGAACCTAACCAAAAACCTTCCCGGTCATTTACCGAGAAGGTTCCAGTTAGAATTATGTTATTTAGAAGATGCAGATTTGGTTTTGACGTGCTCTCCAATCTCTACCTTTACATCTTCGATCTTGTTTTTCCCATCGAGCAGCTTACTTGGCTTACCCTTTAGGAAATAGTCAAAGAAATCCAATGTATATGCATTAATACTGCTGTGAGTACGATACACGGTCTGTATTCTAGCAGCATCATTCGGTACAGATGGATAGGTAATTAACGGAGTGTCTGAAAATGTACTATGGTCTGCATGACGGAATGATACGGAATAACTAGAGCGTACTGCCTGCTTATAGCGAGAAATCACATGTTTCAACATCTCGGTCATCTTCTTTTCATCCTTTCCTTGTGCTTGTGCAACCTGCTTAGGATCAGTACTTTCTAAATTTTTCAATCCGTCGTAGCCAGCATTCATCAGCATAAATGGACCTGGTATTCCGCTCTCAGGAATCAATTTGCCAAAGAAGCCGCCGTCCATATTGATGCCAGCTTTTACACGATCATCCTGGAGCATCACTTGAGCAGCTGTAGCACCGCCGAATGAATGACCGAGCATTCCAACTCGACTCAGATCAGCCTGCTTCCAAATATGATAGGTTTTCTTCTCTGCAAGTTGTGCTAGGTGATCTAATACAAATTGAATATCTTTCACCCATACTTTGGTGATTAATCGATCTAAGTAAGAGGTATTGTCGTCATTAGCACCGTTGAATTTGACAACTTTTCCGTTAGGAAATGTGGTTACTAACGAATTATATGTATGCTGAACACTTACAACGATGTAGCCTTGGCTTGCTAGTGGCTCTGCAATAAATCGATACGTATCATTTAGCATCCCGAAGCCGTGTGATAAGATGAGTACCGGATATTTTTGTTCCGATTCAGCAATAGGTGCCTTGATCAAAGAATGAGTAGTAGATGATAGCAAGGGTAAAAATTGAGCAGCAGGTACTTTAGAGTAGCCTTCATATGCTTTTGCCAATGATGTTGGATCCGTTGCATAAGGTTCGCGCTTATAAGAGGCGCTTGATGCGTTAGTAGGATACCAGACTTGAATCATCAGCTCACGATGATCCGACTTGTCTGCCGTAAATGTTTCCGGACGAGCTTTGTCTATCCAATGAAAACGATCTGTTCCCACTTTATATGGGCCTTTAAGGGCAGGGAATATTACAGCTGTCTGCTTAGACGAAGTCGTCGGAGCCTTAGATTGTTGGGTAGCAACTGCTGATTGTTGCTCTTTCTGGGATGGGCTGCTTCCAAATGCGTTTATTACGCTATTCCCGATAAACAATGAACACAGCATAATTGTCACTAAAAATTTACGTTTCCCGATAAGCTTTACTTCCATAATGCAACTCTCCATTTCAACAATAGGTTTGTGTGAGTAAATACTTGCTTCCCATGCATTAGACTCTACTACAGCAAATTCCCCTTCATTGGCGGTAAATGTGCTGGAAGTCGAGATGGCTCTATTCCTAGCAAGTGTCTTATGAAGTAGTCCCGTTTCCCGCGGATAAATACGGTACTTCTGAGTTTCTAACATATATGTCGGATGACAAGAAGATGAGGACATTACCGATTGTACGCTTTATGGCGTTCCTAATATGTTAAATCAATATTCATCGGGGATATAAAAATATTCGGCAGCCTCGAAGCAGTTAATAAGTTCCACCTATCCTTGTCGTAGCAGGGAGGGGAACACGATTGAAAAAGAAATTTCAGAACCGTACAACGACTTATATAAATGAGTAGTTAAGCAAAAAATGAATGTTAATAGTAAATGGGATGGATCTACTGCAACGCGGTAGGTCCTTTTTACTTGTAACTACTTATTGAAATCATTGAATTACTGAGATGAGAAAAAGAAGAGCTTATTGCCATTTATGAAGATAGAGTGGCTGCTTATTCAACATTAAAGGAACGATTATCAGAAAGATTCATCTTGGTTATGGGATTCCTGAGGAACCAGTGGAGAACAAAACGGAGAAAATGAAAAGACGTCCTTTGCGGAGGAGCTACTGCTTTAGCAGTACCTTCTCCAGGGCGTCTTCCTTCATGGTCACGGTCAGTATACCAATCCGCTAGGGATCGGGCTGAGACCACATGTAGGTTGTTGTTATATTTCTGAAAGCGATAGAATCACCGATTGGCACCTCACTAAAGGGCTTTTTTCAAAGAGCGGATGACCTTGCACGGATTGCCGACAGCCAAACTATCTGGCGGAATGTCCTTCGTAACGACACTGCCAGCCCCAATCACGCTGTTCGCTCCGATCGTCACGCCTGGCAGGACTATAGCGCCTGCACAGATCCATACATTATCACCGATATTGACTGGATGTGTGTATTCCAATCCCGCTATCCGTTGCTCTACATCCATAGCATGTTCTTCCGTTATAAGGCAGACGTTGGGTGCAATAAATACGTTGTTACCAATTGTAATTTTCCCGCTGTCCATGAGCTTGCAGTTAGCATTGAGAAAAAAATTATCTCCTACCGTGGTATTATACCCATAAGTACAGAAAAGGGGCTGCTCTACAACGCAATTATCTCCGGTCTTTCCCAGCAGCCCGCGAATGGCGATCTCTCGTGCCTCGCGGTCTAGCGGGTGTATATTGTTATATTCGTATAACTTTTTCACGGTATCAGCACGGTCAGCGACAAGCTCAGGATCGCCAGGTTGGTATAACATCCCAGCATGCGATTTTTCTTTTTCGTTCAAAACATCAACTCCTATATTCATAACAGCAAAGGTATTGTAATATAAGGGATGATAAGATACAACTATAATATTGCGCCATTGGCATCATCAAGATCGTGAGACAGAGATGGCCAGATGTGGCTCCGTTATATGCTTCTACAAACCATGATAGACCATTGTATCTGGTCAATAAGGTTACACCCTCTTTTATTGTTCATCTCCTCTTAGTACCACCCTGAACCTCTTTTTGCAAACGTAGGATAGACTTGGCGCACTTGATAATACTTCGATCTCTCAGCGCATCCCGTAAATCCGAATGGTCTCTTGGGCGTCAAAGTTAGATCGGTGGAATGGTTCGTGAGCACTCGTTCTTCTTGAAACGATGACAGCCAAACACAACCATCACCAGGATGCCAGGGGCAAGCCCGAAAACCGGTAGTCATGCGTCACACCGTCTTATATTCACTCCTGATGGTTTCTCCCGAAGGGTAAGCCGCCGCCGCTACCGCAGACTTGCCCTTACCGCGGTTGATGATGATAGATAGCCATGGTCGCGCTCCTTTCCATGCCAATCTGCACAATGATTTTCTGTGATATTTAATAACGAGTTCGCGTTTGCTATACTGATAGCAAATAGCAGGCTTTGGGAGGATAGTATGAACGAATTAGAGCAAATTGAACAGAAGTACAATTTTACATACCCGAAATTATATAGACAGTTGTATTTAGACGGTATGTTGGATTCGGGCGGAGAATATGGGCAGGATTGGTACGAAAAGTATTATGCTAAATTATCCCATAACCCGCCTATGCTGTTTTTCGGCTTTGACTTTGAGTTGCTAAAATGGAACAGAATCGTTGAAGAAATCGAAGCATTCAAAGACCCCGACGATTATCGTCAGACGAAACCAGAGTTTCAGTTTGTTCCATTTGGTCGACAAAAAAGCGGAGATTTGTATGTGTTCCAATTTGATAAACAAAACGGTGAGGATGTACCTATTACGTTGATTTATCACGATGATATTACCGCTGTTGTTTTGGCGAAAAATTTACAGGATTTTATTTTTAGGGACTTGCTTGAAGATTTAACGAATATGAAGTATTCCAATACAGCAAGTGGCGATTTGAAAGTCAATTCTGCCAACATATTAAGAACACACCGAAAGTATTTGAAGCATAGTCAAGTTGCAAAGTTGGAAGAAATATATGGTAGAGATGTTTTTGAATACATAGAAACGACCTCAACGGGGCGCGAGCTGCCACTGGAAGGGGTAATCTCAAACGATGAATTAAAACAAGTGTTAAAACAGGAGATTAGTTTCGACGCGCTCGACAACGAGTTTGAGTATTGCAATTAATAGACACGCACAAGACGTCAGCACATCTACGGGCTGACGTCTTTTTGTCTCTTCGATTTGGTTTTCTGAATTATCCATACCCCATAGTTCAGATGTTTTGCATTCCCCCCAGATATTGCAAAAATTGACCGCTTCCACACAGCGAAGCGTTCTTCGTTAAATGTTCATTCTCTAAGTAACGGGGAGCAATTCATTAATATTGATTCGAAGAAACCGGAACGTTTTATGATGTCATTTTATTGGGATTCCAACGATACCTTGCTTCAAAGCTATATATAAATGGAAATTTATCGATTTGAGTTCGATACTTAGGGAAAAACAATACCACATGGGACCCGAGTCAATACGCGTGGATAAAGAAACCTATCGATTCGTGAGCAGACCCTATCAGGGCAATTTGCCAGTAGTCGAGGAGCTGCCTAACACACCTTTGAAAACAGTTCAATAATTTACGGAAATTTCTGCCGAGGCGTAATATTAAATCGGTTATTATGGAGTGTTAGTATCTATTGTATTTTACCCTAAACGAGATGCCTAAGTTTAGGTTTCATCATTTAAAAAACCAACAGGAAGTTCACCTCTGAAAAGAGTAGCAGAACATATTTATACGAAGCTCAATATAGAGATAATGTATAAAATGGGACATTGAAGTTACCAGGGAGGGGCCCGATCCTGCATGTTTTTTATGCTTCGAACGATAATGTTCGTGAATCAGTGCCTTCGCACAGAAAGATTCATGTAAGTTCTTTGTTTACCCCGATGCGCTATGAATAATTTTTTTGAAGTTTTTCGAGAAATAATTGAACCGAAATCCGGTTCTTTACGCCTTATCTATATAGAGACAAATGTGAGAGGGGAGACATCATGGAAGTGGAAAACGAACAGCGGCTAATGGATGAGATTAGGCAGGGGAATAAAGACGCTTTCCGGACGTTGGTGAATCCGGTGATTCCGAAGGCTTATCGGACCGCATATATGATGCTGCAATCCAAGCCGTTAGCGGAGGAAGCGGTACAGAACGCACTAATTGAATTGTATTCGACGATCGTGAGCGGCAAAGAAATTAACAAACTTCATGGTTGGTTTAGTCGGTTGCTAGCTAACCGGGCGATTGATATCGCGAGGAAAGAGCAGGGGAATAAAATTACCGTTGATATCGATGGCATGGAGATTCAGGACGCAGCTTCTACACCACTTGAAAATTTGCTCATGAAGGAACAGTCGGAGCGGCTGTTCGAGTCGATCGTTACACTGGAACTACATCAGCGGATCGTAGTCGTGTTGTATTATTTTCATGAACTAAAGATTGAGGAGATCGCCACTCTTCTAGATATAAAAGAAGGTACGGTCAAGTCCCGACTATATCATGCCAGGCTAAAACTCAGCGCTGTGCTTCAACGGGTGCAAGGGCAGGCAAAGGAGCTGACGATATGAGTAGAGAATGTGATACGGATTTGAAAGCAGGCTTAGCGCAAGCGCTAGCAACGATTTCGGTACCCCAATCATTATTTCAATTCGCGGAGGAACTTCCCGGCAAATTTGATCGAGGCGAACTGGAGCTGGATGGAAATCCAAAGATCGAATCGCAACCGATTGGATCTAGACGGTCCAAGCGACAGAAGATTCCTGTCATCTTCAAAGGCACGGCAGCGGCGGTGATCTTAGTGGTAACGTTCTTTGCAGGTGTGACCATGTCTCCTGCTTTTGCTTCGCTCGTCAGAGGTGTGCCTGGCATCGATATCGCTATCGATTGGCTGAAGCATATACGGGAGCAAGACGGTGTCCAGACGGCGATGAACCACGACTACATACCGATCGATCCGGTGACGATGAAGAGAGACGGCACGATCATTACGATCAGCGACATCTATCTGACAGAAGAGGAGCTGCTGTTCAAAAGCTTCATTCAGACTGACTCATTCGATTTAACCGATGAGAGCAGTCCGGTATCGATTTGGATTTCTCCCCTCAATACCTTAGCTGGTCAAGGATCGACGACCTCTTCGTCTGTCATCACGGCAGCCGATGGCAGCGGGAAACCGGTGCTTCATGAAACGTATAAGTACCAGTTGTCCGATGGCGTTGTTAAGCAGTTTTTAGTGCAGGGCACCGAACTTGAGCTAGAGGTTACCAAAAGAACTTTTATCGATGAGGGACGTAGATTAGATATACAGCAAATGGGGATTATGAAAGTGTCGATTCAGCCTGACAAGCTGCTGCACAATAAAGTGTTAGAGCCGAAGCAGTCGCTGCCTATTGGTGATTCTGATCTCAAGGAACTGAGCTTGGAAAAGTTGACAATTCAACCGATGACGATGAATCTGATTTTGAAAGGCCCTGAGGGATGGTATTACGAATTTCCGAGAGATGATGAGACTGCCCCGTATTTGAAGGACGATCAAGGCCGGGAGTATCGGTACGATCCTTCAGGCTCCGGTCTATTGTATTATGAGGGCGGACAACTGCAATTGCCGTTCTCATCGTCCGTTTATTTCGAACCGAATGTCCGTTCATTGACGCTTCATATTGGAAGTCTCCGGGTAGGCGAATTCGAGCCAAGCGAAAAGCTGGATTTGCCTTTAAACGGCGAAAATCCGCGTACGATACATTTTAAAAATAAGGAAATCGTTATCGAGGGGGCGGACTACTTGCCTGAAGGGTATCTGCATTTGAAGATCAAAAAAGACAGTCCCGAACAGAAGAGGCTGGAGGGCGTATCTTTTGGCATTGCTCAGGAGGAGAATCTTACAGAGAAATTCGATAATGAAGGAACCGAAGCTTACGATGCTTACAGGAAAAAACAAAGAGAGGACATGAAGTCCTTCCATGTGAACGGCTTCGGCATCGCCGAGGATAACCGCAAGTCGGAACATCTGAACGTCTATATTCCAGCGCCCAAGCTAGACCAGTATACGCTCACACTGTCCCGAACCGGAGATTCCATTACGGTGAACCGTGACTATACGGTTTCGTTGAAACCTTGATCAGCAAGGCCTAAATCAGAAACACGCCTTCAATGGCGTGTTTTTTTGCTATCACATATTTGAATCAATTTTATAAGAAGAAAGATACTGCAAATAAAATCGCTAAGGTTCAACAAGTTATAAGGAAAAGTAAGGAGGAAGAAGGAAAACCAAGAAATGAAGAGTTAATAACGCAGCACGAAGAAATTGATGCAATAGATAAAGCCAGAGAGTTGCTTTTTAGTTAGGCTAAAGGTGTTTTGTTATTATAAACTTTACACAATCATGCCACATTACTATATCCTCCCTTATAGATTGTCCCATAACCGTACTACACGCAAGGCATATGCGCCTCTATTGCGTAACATCCCACTGTTTCTACTTGCGCTCGGCGGTTGTTGATACTGAATTTCTTTCAAAATATCTCTCATTGAATAAAACTGATATACTATTGATAAATGAGGTACTGTGTTGTACGATGTATATGCAAGAGGAGGTGTGAAAGGCGGAAAAGATATGACGAATATATGAAAAAATAAACCAGTTAACAAAGTATTTTAAGGAAAAGAAATAATTTCAGTGATGTTCAAAAAGAGTACTGTACCTTTCTTAGAACGAAATAGCGTTGGGAAAACAACAGTTAGGAAGATAATTACAAACTTACAATATTAATAGAGAAGAGGAATACCTTTTGAAAATACGTAGTCAAATTACATTTGCAAGTCTGGCCCTTCTAATAACTGGAAGCTTCCTGCTATACACATCGCCAACCTCAATTGTAAAAGCAGAGCCCACTCAAAATGTATCTAGTTCCTTACAAACAACCACTCAACGATCTCATAATTCCGTCAAGCAAGCAATGCAGGATACATTGCAACTTGGATTCCCGGGGATACTTGCTAAAACTTCTGAGGGTGGAAAAACGTGGGGTTATGCCACTGGGGTAGCGAATCTGAGCACAAAGAAACCAATGGAAACAGATTTTCGCTTTCGAATTGGAAGTGTAACGAAGACGTTTACCGCAACGGTTGTACTTCAATTAGCTGGAGAGAACCGCTTGAATCTAGACGACTCCATCGAAAAGTGGTTGCCTGGTGTCATTGAAGGAAACGGATATAATGGTAAACAGATCACCATCCGGCAGATATTGAACCATACAAGTGGTATCGCTGAATACTCAAGATTCAAAGGCGCTGATTTTATGGATACAAAAAAATCGTATACGGCTGAAGAAATAGTGAAGATGGGGATTTCTCTGCCCCCAGACTTTGTCCCAGGAAAGGGCTGGTCTTATTCAAACACAGGATACGTATTACTGGGTATTCTTATTGAAAAATTAACCGGAAACAGCTACGCAGAAGAGATTGAAAATCGAATTATTGAACCGCTTGAATTGTCGAATACATTCCTACCTGGAAATTCAAGCGTTATACCAGGAACCAAGCATGCTCGGGGATATTCCCAACCAGACGAAGCAAGTGAGATAAAAGATGTTACACATTATAATCCAAGTGCAGGTAGCTCAGCTGGAGATATGATTTCTACTGCAGACGACTTAAATAAATTCTTCTCTTCCTTGCTCGGTGGCAAACTACTGAAGGAGCAGCAATTAAAACAAATGCTAACTACAGTTCCTGTAGGAAGAGCAGGAATCGATAGATATGGTCTTGGAATCTTTGAAACACAGCTTCCAAACAGTGTCTCGATATGGGGGCACACAGGTGGTATTCTAGGGTTTTCTACTTATGCTGGAGGTACACTTGGAGGCAAGCATACTTTGGTCGTAAGTCTGAACAGTTTGGGTAGAGATAACAGTCCTAATCCTTTTAATAATATTTTACTTGCTGAATTTAGCAAGTAGACAGAAAGGGGAAGCGGAATATTATGTAATAGTTTTTATAATTAAGAACATACCTTTCTGGTCCTAAAACCCAACTTACTAATATAAGATGAGTGATTATGGGATTAAGACGACAACTTTTTAAACCTTGCCCTTCTCAAAACACGCCTAGAAAGCCCGGGCAATATAAGACGTTTTTGAGCCTCTATTGCGTAACATTGCCTGCTGTTTCTGCTTGCGTTCGACGGTTATTGGTACTGAATTTACTATTGATAAATACAGTACTGTGTTGTACGATATACATGCAGGAGGTACAGTATATGAATGTAGAAGATTGGAAGTCACAAATTAAGCGAGGAACACTCGATTTATGTATTCTATTGCTAATAAAGCAACGACCATATTATGGGTATGAAATTATAAGTAAGTTAGAGCAGTATCCTATTGTTGCTGCAAAAGAAAATACAATTTATCCACTGCTTAGAAGATTATTGAAAGAAGAATATATTTCTTCATCTTGGCAAGAAAGTACAGAGGGCTTGCCACCGAGAAAATATTATACCCTTACAGAAAAAGGAAACGAATACTTAAACGCGATGTCCTTAGAATGGGATAATTTATTAACAGCTATATCAGAAATTAAAGGAGAGTTAAATGATGGATAGAATTATGAATGACTATCTTGTAAAAATTGAAAAGTATTTGAAATCTATGTCCGATTCCGAGCGTATCGACATTGTAAAAGAAATCAAAAGCGTAATGCTTGAATTGCAAAATAATGGTTTTTCTTCTGAGCAAATCATCGAACGGTTAGGAAACCCAAAAGAATTAGCGAAAGCATACTTAGGTGAAGCCATTTCAAAGAACAATAAATTTAGTTGGAGTAAATTCGGAGCAATATTTGCATTTTGTAGCAGCTTTGCAGGCGTCAGCGGTATGTTACTTTTGCCATTCATCAGTACTCTTTCCATTGCTTTAATGATTGGTGGAGTTATTACGCCGCTAGGCGGAATTATTAAATTTGTCGGGTATCTTATGGGATATGATATTGCCGGAATAACAATCGAAATGGGAACATTTACACCAAGCCCAATGCAGTTCTTGCCCATTTCTATTGTGATTGGTGTGTTAATGTTTTGGCTCGGGAAAGTCTTATGGAAGCTTACTATTAAATATATACACGCAATCAGTCAGAAAAAGAAAACAGTGTAATAATATAAAGAACGGGGCGCGGCGGTCATTCATAGACCAACCGTACCCCGTTTTTACTATGCGAGGGCAGCGTCATGTTTACGCGTAAGTGCTTCGACGCGTCGTTTGTATCCATGACAACGCTTCGTAATCGTTGAGTCATCTCGGCTCGGCATAGGGGATATAGGAAATATCGTGCTTCGGGATCGATGGCAATTATCGGATGACGGTATCCTAATTGTTGTTCATGCACTAAGCAAAGCAGAAGGAAGGCACCACCTAATGCAGCTTTAGCAAGATGATATTTACACCTATGTCCTCCCTTATGGATTCGTACTTCATTCTGTCCAGGCAATCAATGACTATAAGGGAATGCTCAATAAGAAAGAAGGTAGGAGCAAAATGAATTACTTGTTTGAGAACCTTGCCGAAATGAACGGGATGACAGATCAAGTTGTAGCAACAGATATGTTAATAACAGCTAAGGCAGGCGTCAAAGATCTAGCAGTTGCGATAACAGAAACAGCATCCCCGGAAGTAAGAAACATATTAAGAAGTCATTTAGATACAGCTATATTATTTACATGACTTGAATAACGAACACGCTGCGAGCGGCTGTAATGGGTAACGCCCAGTCAAATCTGGGCCGTGCGAAATAACAACTAGGAGTGGGAGCAACTACAGCGTATCTACCGACGACACCGGATGCAGTCTACAACTATAATTTCCGAGTCTAATGTAGTGTAGTGTTTAGAAATATGAAAATGAGCCCATCACCGTAATTTGGAAGCTTCTTATTTCTAATTTTACATGCAATGGGCTATTTATGTTCAGTGTAAGGCAGTGTAAGATACAGAGGTTATTAGTTTGTTGATTTAAAGTATTTTAATAAAATTCCCTCTAAAACTTGCTTGACATCGTTTTTATTATAAGAAGAGTTATCAACTTTTATCTTGGTTATATTTAAGCTGTTAAAAATTTCTTCTTCTAGTTTCCTTCTTGCTTTAAGAACCTGTAGCGTTCCTTCTAACCCTTTGTAATTTTGTTTTTTCCCATAACCTTGGTTCGTATAATATTCAATAAATCCCTCTGACCATTCCTGAGGTCTTTCCTTTACAGCTTTTCTGAAAGATTGATCAAGATCGTTCTGTTCTACGTAAATCATCAAGGGATTCAGTCGCTCCACAATTATTGCTAGTTCAATAACGTAACTTATAACGTCTTCCTTCTTCGCACCATGTTTAATCATCCCCATGGTTACAGGGTTTTGTATAAAACAACCATCAAAAACAAAGGTGTCTGCGCCATTCAAAACTTGATCCGCAAACTTCTTCCATCGTTCTGTTATCAGTTTCCTGTTTTGATCAAGCGACAATTCATAAATATCATGTTTGAAAACTGCATGAAGCAATTCATCTGGAAAACATGACCCGTATTTATTTTTTATTTTCCGATATTCTAGGAAGTAATCGTTACCTTGTTTAATCATGAGATTACTCAACAAATCTTTAAACTTTTCATGGGTACTCAATAGTTCATTGCATTCATCTTTCTTAAAGAAAGCGACTCCATCATAATCAGCAGGATGTTCCAAATTTCCTTCTAAAAACAGCTGGGATGTAATGTTCATTTCCGTAAGAATTTCATGAACGAGTTGAGCTGTTGTTGTTTTCCCGAATCCTGGCAATCCCTCAATCAAGACTAACTTCGATCTCATATTAAAGTTCCTCCATTCGCAAATTGGAGGATAAGCAGGTAAGGATCAATAGAGATGCGGTTTCCCACATATAAAAGCGGATACCATCAGGTATCCGCAGCATGGGTTTATGATACACCTTTTCCTGCATACCCTGTAAGATTAAAGAAAAGCATGCCTAATAAAATAGTGTGGTCACTATTACAGGCATCATTTCGATTGTTAATCTTTACAGAGTAATCCACATGATAAGGTTTATGCTCCTTTGTTTGCATCTCTATTGCCTAGATTAACATTAAGCATAGATAAGTTCAATCAGGGACTTTCTAAACAAAACAAAAAGAACGCTCCCGCGCCACACAGCTTACGGTAACGGAAAAGGGATATTCTCTCTTGCGGAGTCAAGCAGCTCCTGCAGCACCCACAGCTCCATCGCCAGCACCTAAAGCTCCTGTGTTCGAGGAACCGACTCCTGTTGCCGCTCAACCCAGTAAGTTGGTGGGGCTTCATCCAAGAGTACTGGGGGTCGCACAAAAGCTATTCCAGGATGGTCACTTCCGTTCAGCTGTTCTAGATACGTATGTAGGCGTTGGATAATGATGTTAGGCGTAAAAGTAGGCTACAACATGATGGGACAGAGCTAATGCAAAAAGCTTTTACTAATAAGGCAACTATTCTTAAGGTAGCTGGTGGTGACTCACCGCAGCTAGGAGCGATGTGGTTATTTTCAGGTTCTGTGATGGGGGTTCGTAATGTTCTTGCCCATGACCATTCGATACATCCATCAGAACAGGAAGGTTAGAGCAGCTATACTTTGCATCAATGTTATTCAGACGATTAGACATCGCGGTGAATGTTGAAGCAGAGCAACTCATGGCGGAAATTTCCCAGATCTCGTTCAAACTTGACGGAAATGAATCCGTTTCGAATAAATTCAAAATAAAGAAGTATCTTTCTCCATCAAAAGAATTTGTTGATGGTCAATTGCACAGGCATTGTTTCGACAAGCTCCTTACATTAATTTAAAGTGGATACTTTAATGACCAAAATGCAGGTATCGACTTGTTATTGGAGCGGGATGCACCGATCTTTGATCACATCACCAATGACGACCATATCGATTTAATCACATACATTTATAAGGCAGCTGGCGGTTCATATCCTTCTAACTCTGCTAAAGATTTAATTAGGGATGGCTTTAGTCCAATTGCAACGAGCCTTAAGCTGTTCCAGGAGCATCTACTTTCTAGCACGGAGGTATTTCATGAGTTATTGGAGAAGATTTGGTATAAGGATGACTTCTTCAAGTCAATCGCTCACTACGCTGACTTAGAATTTCTAGTCGCTTTCCTCAACAAAGTAGTCAATAAGGAAATCGTGTTGAGAAGAAATGATTTAAATACTCTGAGTTATGAGTTGAATATGGTAGGACGAAAAGGTCTTAAAGAACTGACGGACAAAATTGATAAGTTGAATGAGGAATCATAGTATCCGAGTCAAAAAAATGATAGTGAGATCTGTTCCGCAGCTGCCGCGAAAATCGGCAGCTATTATTTTTGTAGTGGATATTCCTTCTAGCAGATAAACAATAAACTGGCGCTCTGGACGAGCGACTAAGATTAGGATGGTTTGCTTCGAATCGGATAATGCTTCTACAGTCTTTGTATACATCTCTTGTTTTGCGCTCATCCCCGAAAGAGGTCCAAGACATGATGCTCCATGTATGTTTGTATCCATAAACCCAGTCCAAGCTTTTGGAAGTTGCGAGAGTCGTAAGGTATGACCTGTTGGAGCTGTATCAAAAACGATATGGTAGAATTCATGTTCGTTAGTAGATAATAACTTGGTGAATTCATCAAAAGCGGCAATTTCAACCGTACAAGCGCCTGAGAGCTGCTCTTCAATCTGTTGTATCGCTTCCTGAGGGAGAGTGTCGCGATAAGGTCCGACGACTTGGTCTCGATAATCGCTTGCAGCTTGTTCAGGGTCTAAGTTAGCTGCTAAGAGTCCAGGTACACCATTTACAGGTGTGGGTTCACTACGGATCGTTGTCTCAAACAAATCATCCAAGTTCGAGGCTGTACTGATTAAAAGGACTTTCTTTCCTTGTTTAGCTAATGTCGATAGCGCTGGAGCTAGCAACAGATGTTTTACCCACGCCACCTTTACCAGTGAAAAAAATATAGCGATGATGTAGATCGGTAGGTACGAATTTCATGGGTAACGCCTCCTTTGCTTAGCAGCAGCCACTGCCTGGTTCACAACAACTTTGTGACTTCGGCTGCACCTTGATGGTTTTAAAGGTTTTTTTACCGATATTCCCTGAGTCAAATGAAACCCCTGTCCAAGCTGTCAACTCTTCGCGCGTTGGGTACCGATTTTCCGTCTTCAGTTCACCATCTACGAGTGTGATTGGGAATGCATCAGGACCATGCTGTTGAAGATAAGAGAGTGCAACCTGATTAATCGTAAATGCTTGAATGTCCTGAGACAGGTTGAAACGTTACATCACATCCCTGCTTGCGTATTGCATCCAGATCTGCAGCAATGCGAATGAGTTCAGGATCAACACTCGGTGTATAAGCTATTGATTATATAAGTGTGTGATTATATAATGATTGATGTAATCAAGTATGCCACACGAAGGAGATGCTTCAAATGAAAATTGAAATCTTTGATCCTGCTTTATGTTGCTCAACAGGTGTCTGTGAGCGATTGATTATATAATGAAAAAAATTGAAGATAAGGGGGAGTATAAGATGTCGATTTCCATTGAAGAAATGGCTGAACAATTCAAGTTACTAGGAGATAAGACTCGCTTAAAGATCGTAACGATATTAAATCAACAAGATATGTGTGTTTGTCAGTTAGTTGAACTGCTTCAAACGACGCAGCCGAATATCAGTCAACACCTTCGAAAATTGAAGGATGCAGGCTTAGTACAAGAAGAACGCAGAGGACAGTGGATTTTTTATTCCTTACAAGTAGCAGAACAACCACATCTCCACGATGCGCTTCAATATTTACCGAAACTTGAGGAAGAGGTCCAACAGAAAATAAACAGCATGTTATGCGAATAGGAGGATGATTTCCATGGGTGAGGGGAAGAGACTTTCTTTTCTAGATCGGTATCTAACGATTTGGATCTTTGGGGCAATGGCTATTGGCTTATGCCTAGGGTATTTAATTCCTAATTTCTCCGAAGTGCTTTCCAGTATGCAAATTGGAACGACATCTATACCACTTGCCATAGGTCTGATTGTGATGATGTATCCGCCGCTTGTAAAAGTGAAGTATGAAAAGCTTGGACGGGTGTTTAAGGATTGGAAGGTACTCCTTCTATCCTTAGTACAGAACTGGATTATCGGTCCCTTTCTGATGTTCTTCCTAGCTATTTTATTTTTAAGCGATATGCCTGAATACATGATTGGTCTAATCATGATTGGGCTTGCAAGATGTATCGCGATGGTCTTGGTGTGGAGTGATCTAGCCAAGGGGGATCCGGAATACACAGCTGGCCTTGTTGCATTCAACTCGATCTTTCAGATCCTGTTTTATTCCGTTTTTACGTATGTGTTTATCACCGTACTACCAGGTTGGTTTGGGGTTGAGGGCGCTGTTGTTGATGTCTCCATGGGACAGATTGCAGAGAGCGTGCTGATTTATTTGGGAATTCCTTTTGCAGCAGGGTTACTGACACGCGTGATTGGGATCAAGCTGAAGGGTCAACAGTGGTACGAACAAGTGTTGATTCGGAAGATAAGTCCACTTGCCCTTATTGCACTATTATTTACGATCGTCTTGATGTTCACGCTTAAAGCAGAATTGATTGTCAAGCTGCCTCTTGATGTAGTGCGTATTGCGATTCCGATGATCATCTACTTTGTCGTGATGTTCCTTGTATCCTTTTTCTTATCGAAAAAGTCAGGAACCTCCTATCCAGTGGCTTCGTCTTTATCTTTTACGGCTGCAAGTAATAACTTCGAACTAGCGATAGCCGTAGCGATTGGCGTATTTGGCTTGGATTCAGGGGTTGCCTTTGCTGCAGTAATTGGGCCGCTTGTTGAAGTACCGGTATTGATCGGGCTTGTAAATGTATCGCTTTGGTTGAAGCGAAAGTATTTTGAGCCTGCACTAAATAAGTAAAACTAGGAGAGATTAAGAATGAGTAAACCATTGATGTATTTTCTATGTACAGGAAACTCTTGCCGAAGCCAGATCGCAGTCGGCTGGTTAAAAACGTTAGGTAGTGATCAATACGAAGTCAAGAGTGCAGGTTTGAAGGCACACGGTCTTAATCCAAGAGCTGTCCAAGTAATGAAGGAAGCTGGAATTGATATATCGAACCATACATCTGATGTGATCGATCCTGAGATCCTCAATCGTGCTGATTATGTCGTAACTCTTTGTGGGCATGCTGATGAGCATTGTCCTATAATCTCGAACCCGAACGTGGTGAAATGGCATTGGGGCTTTGATGATCCTGCAAAAGCGGTTGGAACTGAAGAGGAAATAATGGCTCAATTCCGTGAGGTGCGAGACGCAATAAAAACCAGAATCGAATATTTCCTAGCAGAAGGAAAATAATCAGCGCTTTGAACCGATTAAAAGGATTTATAATCGTATATCTTATTTATAGGTTCGACATTTAAAAAGAATGTCTTTATTCGCCCAGTCACTAGGGATCATTTCTCGGATGACAATAAGTGTTAAAAGAAAATAAACCATTAGACTGGCGATAGTGTTAAACTACGGGAAGTTTACAATAACAGAGGATGGAAACATTATGGAGTTAAAATTCGTCATTCTGGTAAATTTTCTAAGATACTATATTTTGTGAAAATTAACTAGCCCCACAGACTCATAAATCGTAAGACTAATTTAATTGCTAAACAATACGCTCTAATCATTAATGTTATTTTTTCTTGGTGTGATACAAGATCACACTGAATTAATATCAGTCAAAAAAAAAGCAACCATTATGATTGCTTATTTGAACTTGAGGTTGGGGAACAAGGAGGTAATATTAATTATATTCGAAATTTAGCATGAGGTTACAAACCTAATGAAGTGTAGGATGATAAGCCTTCTAGATGCATGTATAATAGCCAGCCTTAAAGGGTGACGATAGGGGTAGGCTTTGACAGAACAATATAAATTTATACGGAAATAAATTTATTATGACGCATCTTTCTGATTCGACTATCCGATGATTTTATCATTGGACCGTTATATTGCGCCCCTCTCAAGTTGTTATAAGACAATATGTAATCAGTATGGTATTTTCATTCCCATATGAAAAGCCAAAGAAAACAATCTGTCACTGTAACACCGAGAGAGGCCGTCGATACAAAGGGGAGTGAGTCAGATCGTGAAATCAACCCGTTTAAGATTATTACCATTTCGCTTCGTAATTATGCACATTTATAAACGTCACAATTTTGTTCTCCCTTTTCACATAGCCGATCTTCTCATTTATAAGTAGCGTCATCTATAATCACCGAAAACAAATTAAGGTCTGGCAATAGAGGTTTCAAGCACTCCAGAACAATAAAAATTTTATGATCCGTTCAACTTATCTTTATAACCATTCTTTTAATAGCTATATATTTTATAAAATAAAAACTACTTCTCATTGTATGTCTAACAATGGGAAGTAGTTTTTTGTCCGTTGGCTCAATACTGTTTTTGATTCAATCCTATACTACTTGATTGCGTCTGAGAAGCGTACCCAAGATTATAGCCTAAGTTGTGAGAATTCGCGTATGAAGATGCAGAGCTCTCAATTTGGTTACATGCTTGTAAAACAGATTGCATTTGTTGAACGGCTGTGTGATGTCCTTGAAGTGCCGTCTGAATAGTTTGTGCTGCTTGTTGTTCACGTTGCACCAATTGCTCTAATACACGAGCATTTTCTTGTTCTTGCTGTAGCAAACGTTGATAATTACCACTAGCTTGCTCTGTTTGTTGTATCAGCTGCTGTATAGTACTTTTAATTTGTTGCGTTGATTGATATGGCATATTCAAAACCTCCTTTCAAATAGAGTGTGTGAACCAATGATGCACCCCTTAATAAAGTGCACCGCAAATTAGAAATTATGCAGATTTTTTTAAAAACAATATCAAAAGCATCACAAAAATCATGTGCGATACACTATGGGCATTAAAAGCAATAGGGGGTACTAGCGACAGCAGCCGAACGTATTTTAATAATGTTCAAAACTAAACAAAAGTGATGACTTGAATGTTTACTGAAAAACGCTTATTAACGTTAGTTAATTGTTAAATGCTCAAGGGAATAAAAATATAAGTACAATATTTTTTATATTTACATTCACTGGGTAACATAATAATGATATTGGGCTATTTGCCTCTCGTGCAGATAAAGGAAAAATAATTTTCAACTTACAGCAGCAGGAGGACTAGAACTAATGAATGAAAAACTATGGATTACAGCATTGGGTGGAGTTAACGAAATAGGCAAGAACATGTATGTATTAAAGTATGGAGAAGATATCGTCGTGATCGATTGTGGTTCCAAATTTCCAGATGAAAGCTTTTTGGGAATAGACTTGATAATACCTGATATTAGCTATTTATTAGCTAACCAAAATCAAGTTCGAGCATTAGTTGTTACTCATGGTCACGAGGATCATATCGGAGGAATTCCTTATTTATTAAAGCAACTGCAAATCCCTTTATATGCTTCACGGCTGACCTTAGGTCTAATTGAGATCAAACTAAGGGAGCATGGTATTCTTAGTGAAACAATAATGAAATGTATAAACGCCGATTCACAAATTGAACTTGGAGCCATCAGTTGTTCCTTTTTTAACACGAATCACAGTATCCCAGATAGTCTCGGTCTCGTATTTGACACACCTGAAGGCACAATCGTTCATACGGGCGACTTTAAATTTGATATGACTCCCGTGAATAAGCAATATCCAGATCTACATAGAATGTCCGATATTGGTAAAAAGGGCGTACTGTTGCTTCTATCTGAAAGTACCAATGCTGAGCGTCCAGGATTTACTCCATCGGAAAGTCTCGTTGGCGCTCATATCGAAGAGGCTTTTAACAGAGCAGATCGTAAAGTGTTTATTTCCACTTTCGCATCGAACGTATATCGACTCCAACAAGTTATTGATGCTGCCGCTCAAACAAACCGTAAATTAACTTTACTTGGTAGGAGTATGCTTAATGTAGTATCCGTGGCGCAAGACTTAGGATACTTAACAATACCAGAGGGGATGCTCATTGATTCAGAAGAGGCCAATAAACTTTCACCCCATAAAATTGCTGTACTTTGTACCGGTAGTCAAGGTGAACCAATGGCAGCCTTAGCCCGTCTTGCAAGAGCAGCACATAGACAAATGAAAGTAGAAGTAGGAGATACGGTAATCATTGCTGCAAATCCTATTCCTGGAAATGAACGCAATGTAGCACGTATCGTAGATAACCTGTATGCACTTGGCGCCCAAATTATATATGGTTCCCGTAGTGAGTTACATGTATCTGGACATGGAAGCCAGGAGGAACTAAAGTTGATGCTTACATTGATGAAGCCAAAATACTTTGTCCCGATTCATGGCGAATTTCGCATGCTGCACCAGCATCGCGAGCTTGCAGAAGCAGTCGGTGTAAGCAGTGGAAATATTTTTATATTAACAAATGGAGATGTTGTAGAATCAACAAATGGAATCGTCCGCCAATCTGGTCGTATTCCCGCCGGACAAATACTCGTAGATGGGCTAGGCATAGGGGATATAGGAAATATCGTGCTTCGGGATCGACGGCAATTATCGGATGACGGTATCCTAATTGTCGTTATTGCACTAAGCAAAGCAGAAGGAAGGCTTCTATCAGGGCCAGATACCATTTCAAGAGGATTTGTATACGTTAGAAATTCAGAAGAGCTTATCGCAGATATCAACAAGCTCGTCATCGATACTGTCGAAAAGATGCGCCATGAAAAAATTAATCATTGGAATGTGATGAAGAAGACAGTTAAAGATACTTTAGGGCAATTTTTATATGCTCGAACACAAAGAAGGCCGATTATTTTGCCTATCATCATCGAAGTATAAGTTAATTTTTGCATTGTAATAGTAATTAAAGATTCTGAAAAGAAACTTTAATTACAAAGTACAATTAATGTTATTGAACCTGATAAATCAGACTCTGCTTCTGCCAAGTCACCTAAGATAATGTCCCCATGGAATCTTTTATGGCCATATGAAAGATAAAGATAAATTTCACTGATTGCCAATCCATTGAGAAAGTTATAAGCTTGCGCAATAAAAAAGCAGATGAGCCTTGACAAATACAAGGTCATCTGCTTTTTTAAGTTGAAGGTGTATGTAATGAACCTTACACAATCCGGACCACATTTCAGGGTGATTTAAGATCATTGTTACTCTTCTCCAGAAATTTTAACTTGAAGTGGCGGTGGAATAAGCCATCCTTTTTCTTTGTTCATCCGCAAAATCTGACCACCTAATGCAGCTTTAGTAAGATGATATTTTGCAAATAATATACCTATATCCTCCCTAATGGATTGTCCCATAACCGTACTACACGCTACTAGACCCAATGATGTTTCAGTGGCTATCTTTGCAGCTAGCTCAGGGTCCGTAAATCTCGCTCCGATAGGAATATCTTCAAGGTTAGCATGTGGTCTTTCAGGTAAAATTGGTGATGGTGCAATTCCGTTTTCTATAAGTATAGAATCACATTCTTTGATTTCTAACTTTGCCTGATCAATGAGAGCATCTAGAATCTTCTTTAGATCCTTATCGCCAGCATGGTTTATATACGCCTGATAACAAGAAACAGCACCCTTAGCTGCCCCCCACAAGCTAAGTACTTCCCCATAATGTAACGGCTCGTTTTTGGGGTCACCACTTAATATACCCATAAAATTATTACTCCCTTACTTAAATTTTTTTGAACCCCTCTAATTAAGCTTCCTCTTTTACTAGTAACTTATTCATGCCCAAAATCATTTTTGACTGTTTAACTCATGACTGATTTCATGAGTAAATTAGCCACCCTAATGAAAAAGCGAACTTCATCTTGTAGAAGTTTACTTTACAGTTGAGTAGAGTGCTAAACCTTCGAAGTGTAACGATATACAGAATAGCACGGGTATTTATAATCAGTTCTTTGATTACGTATATAGTTAGGAAATTATTGTTTTTTGACGTATTTACCGTAATCCGGAATGGCGATACGCAAAGTCCTTCGCTAATTTTTCCAATCCATCAGACAGTTCTTCACCAGCAATTGGTCTTCCGTGGCCAGTTACAGCAACGGCTGGCTTCAAGGCTGATAATACTTTCACAGACTGCCAAGCTGCTTGCCAATCTGTAGTGAAATATCGAGGAGGTCCGTTTAGCTCCTGCTGTTGTGTAAGAACTTTATAGAGCGAGTCTGAATTTATTGAACGTCTTTCGTTAGTTCAAATCCATACCCGCTATAGAAATGACATATATACACCCTTACCCTCTAACATCTTAAATCCGAGTTGCTTGTACAACGTACGAGCAGGGGCATTATCATCATCTGTTTCGAGCTGTAATCGTGCGGCTTTATTAGAAATAGCTAAATCAATTGCATGCTCCATTAGCTTCCTGCCTACGCCCTTCTTTCTATGCTTAGATGATGAATATAAAGCCTCTATACGCAATACTGGGGAGCCTTTGCTTATTGAGAAGCTCCAGGAAAGGATGATGAAACCAATATATTCATGTTCCTGCTTAGCTAAATAACAATAAGCCGAGCTGTCATTAATAAACCTATTTAAGATTTGTTCACATTGTTCTAGCTGATCTGGTGATGGATCTGACTCGTCTACTCCATTGGATGAAGAATTTAAGTAGCCTGCTATCAAGCTTATAACTTTAGGAATATGAGATTTATCAAGAAGTATGATTTCTATATCCAATATAAATCCCTCCCGTCAAAATTAAAATCTTCAATATAATAATTATTCATGAAATTATGTCTGTTTCCTGCCAGTTAGTTTCAATAAGAAGGACGTTCCCGCGCCTTCGCTTGGGCTAAGTCCTCCTCATTATATTCTCTTTCCAATTACTAATCAAAGAACGTACGCGGTTAGCATGTAGTGCTTAAACAGGGGACTTATCTTAACCTAAGCATTAAGAAAATACTTTATTTTCTATTGACACCGCTGTCGTCACTGGAAAGGAGCAGCGTGCAATTGTTTGCAGTTGACAGACCTGCGCCCATGCGGATCTGGGCCGTGCGAAAGAACAACCAGGAGCGTGAGCAGCAGCTGACGTAGCATCTTAAGAGGAGTAGGTTCTGATGCGAAATACATTGTGAGCAAGCTGGTGCGTCACCTAACAAACTGGTAAAAATGTACTAGGATATCGTAAAAGCTTATATCTCCCTTTTTATCATTTAGGCGCTTGCCCATTATTGCATGTTGTGCACTCCTTTATATAGGTATCTGCATATATTAACAGCAAACACTGAATGTGAAGAGGAGAATGAGGATGCATCATCATTTAGGTCATCACTATCACTGGCATAATCCTGTGCCTAGCAACTGGAATAATAACTATCAGGGTCATTATCCTCAATACTGCTATAGGTATAATAACGATAGTAATCCCTACGGCAAAATAATATTAAGAGATTATGGTCAATGTCCACTTGTAGTGAATATTGATCAGGCCGCAAAGCAAAACAATACTTATCGTACCGCTTTATGGACAGGTAAACATTTTCAAGTGACTCTAATGAGCATCAATGTTGGCGAAGATATCGGTTTAGAAGTTCATCCGACAACGGATCAATTCATACGTGTGGAAGAAGGTCAGGGACTTGTTCAAATGGGGGATCGAAAAGACAATTTAGATTTTCAAGTGATGGCTTATGAGGACTATGCAATTATGATACCTGCGGGAAAATGGCACAATATAACGAATACAGGACATATACCTCTTAAAATTTACGTGATCTATGCACCGCCTGAGCATCCATATGGTACAGTTCATGAAACAAAAGCAGTCGCCATGTCTGCAGAAGGATAGTTAAATCTGATTCTAGAATCAACTTTATTTTGCCCCGGTTCGTAAGTCAAGCCGGGTTAATTACATATTACTCAATTTTATTATCTGCCACCACTTATCTAACCGGAAATGGTACGATATAATCACTCCAGAATGATTATCGAGCGTTTACTTCCTGGTTTATAGGCACGTGACCCCATATGGAGGTTTCACACGCAAATCACAACAATAAAACCAAGTGCTGCTAAGAATGATAAAAACAGTTCCGAAAATTCAAATAATGAATTCTCGAGCGTAGCTCCAATTGCAAACAGTGAAATTAATTCATCTCCCTGATAACCGATTCCAAAACTTTATGAAAGGTGAAACCTTTCTAAGTATAGATCGTATTAAAAAAAGGAAACTGCAATGCATTGCCATACTAATAACAAATTGTGCTTTTTAGGAGGAGCCTGTCACCAAGGGATATTTATGTCCTTTTGGTAACGGGCTTTTTTTGTCATCTCATAGTCAGAACATATTATAAATTAGGGAAGGGTGATATCTAGGTGTTAATTCTTCAACTAGCTATTATATTAATTGCGTCCAAGGCAGCTGGGAGTTTAAGTGTAAGGTTAGGTCAACCGTCAGTCTTAGGAAAACTTCTAGTTGGAATTGTACTTGGACCATCCGTTTTAGGCTTAATAAATGAGACAGATTCTTTGGCAGAATTTAGTCAAATAGGTGTCATATTATTAATGTTTATTGCGGGTTTGGAAACAGATGTTAATGAATTTAAACGCACTGGTAAAGCCTCATCGCTAGTAGGGTTTGGCGGAATTATTGTTCCACTTATACTAGGTTATTTTGTAGGAATCACTTTAAGTCTCACTACGATGGAATCATGGTTTTTGGGATTACTTCTTTCTGCTACAAGTGTTAGTATTTCCGTCCAAGCACTTAAGGAAATGAATCAATTAAAAACTCGGGAAGGCACAACTATTTTAGGTGCAGCTGTAATAGATGATGTAGTTGTTATTATCGCATTAGCATTCTTGATGAGTTTTACAGGTTCAGATGTTAGTTTAACTATTGTTATTCTGAAGAAAATACTATTTTTTGCTGGTGCAATACTTATTGGCTGGAAAGTAGTTCCGTGGTTTCTAAATAAATTTTCATTCTTAAAAGTTACAGAAACAGTAATATCCTCAGCTTTAATTATCTGTTTTGTTTTTGCATATATAGCAGAATTCGCTGGTATCGCTGCCATAATAGGAGCTTATATTGCAGGTGTAGCAATTAGTGTAACGGACTTTAAACACGAAGTTTTTCAAAAGGTTGAAACAATTAGTTATTCAATTTTTGTACCTGTATTCTTTACTTCTATTGGTATCACCGCTCAGTTTACAGGGATAACTAAAAACTTAGGTCTTATTGTTCTTTTAACCATCATTGCAGTTCTTACTAAGCTAATTGGTGCATCCGTCGGCGCAAGGATAGCTGGATTCGGTTGGAATAGTTCTTTAGGAATTGGTGCGGCTATGGTATCTCGTGGTGAAGTTGCTTTAATTATTTCAGCAATTGGTCTAGAATCCAAATTACTAAGCCAAGACATGTTTGCTGTAATAGTTGTTGTCATCTTAATTACAACAATCGTAACTCCACCCATGATGAAATATTTTTTTGAAAAGAAATACTATTCAAAGAACGAAGGTTACGAACCTGTTAAACGAGAACAAATTTAGAGTAAATATTCTTTAAAGGCTGAGAGATACATTTTACTTTTTATACGTTCAGTCATATGATATTCGCCACTAGGATCATTTGGTTTCTATAGTTTTCTAACACATATAACATTGTTTCTAAAGCATTTAAGCAGGGTATTATTGAGGAGTGTACAAAGTAAATAAAGTTATTGACTGGAGCTGTTGATGTAGCGTGATTTTTCAATTAGCTAATCGTCAACCTTTGAGGAATAAATATTAGACTTGGCCATCGAGAGCTTTTTCAATTATACTCGAATCAGAAAATAAACAATTAGATAGAGGGCAAGAACTTGTGTTGCATCGATTGTGAAAGCATCAGGGGTGTTAGTTGTAGTGAGTCAATTCCAGTCTACAACATTATCTTCTTAGTCAAAACTCTATTTTCCCTAGTTTAATTGTATTATCGTATATAGAGGGAAGTGGTTCATTATATGAACTACTTCCCTTTATTTTTTGTTCAATATTGATTGGACTGTCAACACTAAATCAGTTTACTTTTTATGGGCTCGTTTCCTGAACCCGATAGGGATTAACTAACTTAGGGGTTCCATGAACAAGATGATGATCGAACTAATTAATGTAATCATCAAGTTCAAGTTTTAGATCTTTTAGATTATTAAAAGTTTCCTGTTTAAGAAGCTCTGTATTTAATTCTTCGAATGTGGCTTCGACAACAGCATTTTCGTAGGGACAACCTTTATACTCAGATATATCCGGCTAATGTTGAAAGTAGCTACATAGAATGACAAGTATCAGCGATGTACGCATGACCTTGATTAACTTTGGATAACATATTCCCACTGGTAAGCAAAACTAAGGGGAAACGTATGTCTTTCAGAGTTCGAAATCCTATAGATGAAGCTCGTAAAGCTGCAGAGCGTGCGGCAAGAGCTGTTGCTGAGGCAGCTGAGCGTGTTGCCAGAGAAACAGCAGAGGCAGCCGCTGAAGCAGAACAAATAGCAAAAGAAGCACAAGCGACCTTAGAGCAAAAACTAAAAGAAGCAGAAGAACCTGCTATTTAGGGCTGGATAATCAGTTGGTGATCACGCATATAAGCTATGCTGAAATAAGTGCTAATTAAGGAAATAATGAGCATTAGATGAATGAATTCGAAGGCAGCGATGTGCGAAGCTAGTTATCTGGTAGCTAATGAAAATATGTAACATCTTATCTTATTTTTTTCTCAAATAATGCACTGATAAAAATGTGTAACATCTTATTAGAACTCAAGTGTAGTAAGGGTTTAACGAACCCTTTAGACATATGTACAAAATACGGGTTTTGTGAAATAGTATTATCAGTAAAAAGGAAGATTATCGTTGTCCGTCTATGTGTCATATTTCGTATTCCTAGCTGATCTATGACTTGTCGTCTTGGGATACCTGCTAGTCTCATTTGAATCGCTTGTATCTTCACTTCCATGGGATAGATCACTCTCGTTCCCAACACAAAAACACCTACAAGGTTGTCTCCATATCTTACGACATGAAATGATTCACTTGAAGGTTTTTTGATTTGTCTCATATTAGGTGGTCAGTCCCTACTAGAGAAATTGAGCTTTTTAGTTATTTCATTTATTTATTGAATTCATTAACTGGAAGAAGTATTCAGGTTTATGAGTCTTATTTAGTTTATACCATGAATGTAATGCATCTGGTGTAAATACGTCTATTTTTTTCAGTACCTCCATTGCAAATTCTAGAGGAGCTATTCCTGATGCAGTAACTAAATTCGTATCAGATACTACAGATCCCAACTCATAGAACTTATCACCTTTATAGTTAGGACATACCATTTTAGTATATTCTAAGTTATTACTTGTATGCTTTCTAGTATCCAAGTATCCCATATTCGCGAGGGCATCAGTTGCACCACAAATTGCAGCAACAATAGTGCCAAGCTTTAAAGCTTGTCCAATTATTTCCAATATAGGTTGATGAATCTCTTCACTCCAAGTAGTCCCTCCTGGTAAAATTAAAAGATCTTTACTCTCAAGAGTACATTCATTAAGGGAAATATCTGGTTTTATGCCCAGTCCTCCCATAGTAGTAATCATTTCTTTATTAGCTCCTACTGTAATTACTTTTAAAGGTGCTAAATCTTTTTTGAAATATCTTCCTGAGTTTAGTTCAGCAATTAAATATCCATATTCCCAGTCCGACATTGTATTAAATACATATAGAAAAGCTTTTTTTGTTTGCATCCAATAACACTCCAATCACAGTTGATATAGCTATTATAATATGACTTCCCTGACAGTTAACGTCAGGGAAGTTATCATACTTGATGAAATTTTATTAATTCCGACAGAACTTCAGGATCTGACCGTTAGCATAGTGAAGACTGCCTATCAAGTTGAAATTCTAAATCCATGGCAATAAAAATACCTCAGATGCATTCATCTTATTCACCTTTTATAGTTGTCTTATTTTATCCTGTATGATCCAGGAAACTTAAATGATCAATGGCGCATTAGTTAGGGCTTACATGGTTGTCAGGGTGAATTAGATTTCCCTTCATAGATGTCTATTGTTTATGAAACGCTATTTCCACACCTTCATCAATAAAGATTCCTTCAGAAATATGGATATAACTCATCGTGTTTCGAATCCAATACAGATTAGGTTCAACTTTAAATAACTGGGTATCATGTTGGTCATGGAAAGATATAATATAGGAGTCTATCCCCTCTTTAATTATGAAGGACGTTTGATATTCATCTGCGAGTTGATAGGTACCTACGATGTTATCAGCGCTATTGAATTTCATGATTCTAGGTTGCTTTGGAGCATCAGGTTCACTACTATCATTGGGTTGGTTTAAAAATTCTAATATTTGCTGCTCGTAAAAAGGGCTTACCTCTTCATTCGTTAATAGAACTGTCACCTCTTCGCTTGTCAAAGAACATAAGCAATGCGACGAATTGCCCGGCCAACCACCAGAGTGACCAATAGAACCATCTTGAATAATAAAACCACAACCATATGAGCTATTTAACGGTGAAGGAGTAAGGGCGCGATTCATCATTTCAAGTGATACTAATTTACCCTGAAGGAACCCTTTTACAAATCGGGCTATATCTTGAGCTGTGGCATAAATGCCCCCGTCACCATAAAAATCGTACTTCTTATTGATATCTTTAAAAATGGGATCTTCTATTACATGGATATATTTCTTATTTATAAAATCAAATAGCTTACTGACAGCAGTTGGCTTAGATTTTGGCTTCGTTGTGGTGTTTATAAGTTGAAGAGGTTGGGCAATCATTCTTTGTAAATAATCCTCATAAGATAGTTGACTTGCCTGTTCGATAATTTTAGCTAGCAAGACATAATTTGTATTTGTATAAAGCCAACCGCTACCTGGTAGGAAATAAGGCTTCTTGTTAAGTAAAATATCTTCAATATTTCCAACTGAAGAATGTTCTATATATTCTGGAATACCGGATGTATGCGTCAATAACTCTTCAATCGTTACATCTTGAAAGGTACTTGTGTCAAACCATTTTGTTAAGTTGTCGTTAAAATGAATCACCTTTTTTTCTATTAATTGAAGTACCATCACAGCTGTGTACATTTTGCTTAAGGAAGCGATGTTAAATAGTGTCTCCCCCGTAATCGGAACTAAATTTTTCATATCTGCAGCGCCTATTGTCACATCTACAATTTCGTTATTGCTCTTTTCTACATAGACTGCACCATTGAACTGGATTTTTTCAAGCGTAGAATAAATAGAGTTGAACATAAGTAAGCCTCCTAAATATATTAGTCATCTAACATTTTGGGATGAAGAACTCAAATGAACTCTTCAGCAGCAATTTCTTTCAATTTATTCGTAATTCTTTCTAATTCATTACGTTCAGCATCAGTTAGTTTAGAAAATAAACGATCGGCCACCGAACGCTCGACATATTCTTGCTTCTCAAAGTACTCCACACCTTTAGTTCCTAGCGTAATAAAAACTTCGCGGCGATTATCAGGATTGATAGTACGATGAATAAACTGGTTCTTCTCCATCTTCGCAATAAGCTGGCTTACTGCACTAGAACTATTGTTCATTTCTATAGCAATCTCACCTACCGTTATTTTGTTGGCTGCGTATACAATATCCAGCAACACGGCTTGCTGAGTGGTGATAGAGCTAGCTAAATATGGTTCATAATATTTAAAAATCAAGCGGTTAATGGCATAGTCCGCTTCATTAATTTGTTTAACTTGTTCATATAAGTTCATGATCTCACCCTCTGGAATATGTTAGATACCTAATATATTAGAGGAGGAGCTACGATAAGTCAAATTTTTGGTGATGGATTGTAGTGTTCTTCATCCGTTAAATGAGTGCAAATAATTTTCGGATTTTTCCGGTACATATCGTGCTTCCCTGATGGGCACATTGAAGAAAAAGTGAGTAAACGATCCAAAAGATTCATGACCAACATGCCGGTGCTAAACACGAATCGTTAGTCGCAGATCTAGGTTAGAGCAAAGATGTTAACAGGTTATTGAAAAATACACTTAAGTTGATATTTTAATCAATTGCCTTGACATATTCGTGGCTACCGAATATTGTGATATTTCCGATGAAGATTGATTTAACATCAGGTACGCCACAAGTCGTACTGTCGGTAATGTCCTCATCTTCTTGTCAAAAGCAAATATCAAGAACTTGGGGACATAAAACAAAAAACCGCGATTTATGAGGTATGTAATGTCTCAACGTTCTTGTCGACCAACATTTGTGCCTCCTCCTTTAGGAGTATTTGCATTGATCTGTTTAATAGTTTTTGGATTTTGAAAATAGTGTGCCTGTTGTCAGCTATATACGTCTTCTGTTGCAACATCATATGGATGTTCCAACGTAGCTAATTCGTAAAAAACAATATCTCTAATTTTGTTACTAAAAACGTCAGGATCATTGATTTTCCAAAGATCCTGGCGTTTCGCTTTTCTATTAAATATGCACCATATTATTAGATATTAGGCTAAAAAATAAGGTTTCTAAAAAACTCCGCCACAAGTTTAAGCCATTATAATTGATAACTAGTGCGAATGATTTGTTGCACGTCTAACAAATAATGCTAATAGCAGACCGATTACGGCCACAATCACAATAGCGCCAAATGTAAATTGTGTACCTGCTGCAACTAGAGTTTCAGGGCTTGCTTTTGAATGCTCTACTGTAAAGCGGTGTTGTCCTATTGTCATGAGTGTAATTGCTAAAGCAGTACCAGCTGCGCCTGCAATCTGCTGAAGTGTATTTATGACAGCGGAACCATGAGAATACAACTGTTTTGGTAAATCATTAAGTGAGTTTGTTGTCGTCGGTATAATCGTTGTTGATACACCTACATGGGGTAGTACCAGCGTAGCTGACACCATTTGATCATATTGCTGACGGATCAGTTCCCAATTAATCGGGCGCGTGAGTACATGCTGAAGGTTCGCATATGCATCAGTCATTCCCGGCTCCGGGCGGTATAACTTTTGTGTGTGAATAGCTTTTAATCGAGGCATAAGTTTGTAACCAAGTAAATGACAAAAGGCAAATGCAACCTCACTCTGTCCATGAGAATCAACATAATTCTTTTCCACTTCCATATCGGTGCAATGGCGCAACAACCCTTCCATCATCGCAGCGACTTCTGATGAAGAACACGATTTTAGCTGCGAGTAGATGCAAGTCGAATTTTTCTCTACATGCCAATAAATCATAACACCGCGGCCGCGGTATCGGATATGCCATTCCGTCATGAGGTTCTGATCCCATGCCCCGAATTTCTTTGAATCGGAGGCGCAAGATGTTGTTCCCTCACCCCATATTTCCTGCATCCGTACTTTGAAGATAGCGTTCACTACTTCGGAAATCGCGTTGCGAAGGTTATCTTTGTGAATGAATTTACGCCGGACATAAAGAAGGTCTTTATAGCTTTCACCATGATCACCGGCACTGACACGCTTTAAACCGGTATTCGTTCCCAAACCGTAAAGAGATAAGATCAACCGCTTTTGTAGCGTATCCCGGTCTAATATCTCTCGATGACCCACCGTCTTGAACATTTCTGTAAACGAAATACGTAGATCGGTTTCCTTCAAAATATCCAGTAAGCTGGTCATTGGCCAACGGCGCGTAATTTCACCTTTTATCCGGATTAAATTAACCGGCTCTTCTTGAGGTTCCAATGGAGAAAGCGAGATCCAGCCTTTACCTTTATCAGTAATTCGTACTTTAGGGTTCTTCGGCATTCCCTCGTTTAATTTTTCAAGGCCTTGAATCATTTCCTGCTTTAGCGTAGTGATAAAAGAATCTGCATCCAGCGGCTGATTTAAAGCTTTGTAGTTTTCCTCCTGGCGTTCCTCGAAGTCTACCGGTAGGTCCTCATCCGGATTCCGATACCGGTTCGCTCCGGATACCCAAATTTCTTTACATCGTAACTTATCCCGAAGCATTTGTAAGGCGCTGATTTCATAGTTGATCCTGTTTACTCGTTCTTGTCCCTTTTCATCTTTTTCGATGATAATTTCTTTGTAGTTATTACGGATCACCCCATTGATCGGAATTTCGTCGGTTAAGGGAAAATAGTGCATTCCCGTTTGAGTGTATTTCTTGATTAGCTCAAGCGCGAGGATAACCGGACGATGAATGTCGTTATTAGAACGAAAATCAAGAATGCTAAGAATTTCAGGAACTATCCGGCGGTAATGGCTGCCATAGGAGGCACGAATGACCGTATGGATTTTTTCGCGGTATGCCGGTCCAGTATGTTTAAATTCTTTGACCAAATCTTTTAGTGTTTGTTCGTTTACAACTGGGTACAGGACATCTTTAATGATTCCCTCCGGATGCTCGATGGCCGTCTGTGCCATGTTAAATAAAATGCCATACTTATTGCTGACTCGTCGTAGATCGTTCAGAATTTCCTTATCGATTTTTCGTTCGGCGCGTACTCCGATACGGTGAATAATTTGAATAAGCAGATCGACCAGGTTATCCGATATTTCCATGCAGCGTAACCAAAAGAAAGTTGACAACAGCGTATATCGAATCGGATCGGGATGTCGGCGCAGCTCGCGTAGATCCTCAGTAGAAACGCGCTGCCGGTACTTTTTCAATACCTTGTGGGGAATGTCTCGAAATAAATCATCCGGAAGCTCCAAATTGCGAATAGTCCGCAATTTGTTAACTTCCTTCAGAACGCTATCCACCCCAGCACGACCAGGATCTGCCTTTAACTCATTAAATGATATTTGGATACTGTTGTCACTGGAGGCTTCTTCTTCGTCAATCTCTAAAAACGAAATGCTATCAATTAGAGAGTCTAACTGAGCTAAAGACGTGGAAGGTAGTTTTAGATATGTCGCTTGAAAGAAGGATTCTTCATATTTGTGAATGGCTGAACGGATTAAACGCTCAATGCGGTCTGGTGTGGGAGGTACGATTTTTAATTCATGGAATCGACGGTAAACGCGTTCCTTTAAATGCTCAAATTCATGATCTTGATGCAGAACATGTTGACATAGCCATTCTGTCATTTCCTGAGCATCTTCTATCGTATCCTCGCGGAACCCGAAGAACTCCCGGATCTGTGTTCTGTGGTAGGTGATCGAACGACCAGTCCAATCGTACTGAGCATATAATTCTGGCTCAGAGAAGATTTGCTTTGCAATGTACGCGATCACCGCTTTGGAAACTTCGTACTTATGAGTTGGGAAACGGGCTTCATTTTGAAAAAACTTGAGTAGCACGGCAAATCCAATCCTGGTTTCCCCGGTCTTGTTCTCGATCAACCTCATCTCGTTCGGTAGGATCGTAAAATGCTCGATTAATTCGTCCAGTTCCCAATTTCGCTTCATGTTATCCCCTCCAAAGTAAAGTTCCTATTACAGTGCGTATCGGAACGTAGTGCTTGAAATAAGTAGATCCAAGCTGTATATTTTGGACAATACGAGTCTTAAATAGATCGAAGTTCCATATACAAAAATAAATTCGGAACTTTAAGTTATTCATGGGGATGAAGCTAAGGGGCAGGTTAGTTGCAATAAAAGGAAATCATTTACGACTTATCAAGATCAGGAAAAGGCATCGTTTTCCACCAAGCTTTTCATGACTTCGACCACCATCGAAGCATAATTGTGGTAAGATATTCAACAGCTGACACACGTTAATACGTTCAGGAGGGGACAAGTTGGAAACAATACCGAATATCGTAGAAGTGGCAGCGCTCGTCGGCGATCCTTCGCGCGTCACGATGTTGCTTGAATTGTTAGGAGGTAAAGCTCTTCCTGCCAGCGAACTGGCGCGTGCCGCGCGTATTACGCCACAAACGGCAAGTTCGCATCTGGCAAAATTGGTCGAGGGGGGCTTGCTCGTCGTGGAAATGAGCGGTCGACACCGCTATTATCGGTTGGCTGGACCCGAAGTCGCATACGCGCTCGAAGCGCTCAATGTCATCGCAACGCAAAAGCCGATTCGGTCACTCAAGGAATACGACCAGTCAAAAGTGTTGCGGTATGCTCGCACTTGCTACGACCATATCGCGGGAGAAGTGGGCGTGGAGCTGACTGATCGGCTACTTGCGTTGGGAATGATCGAACGATCCGGTCGAGACTTTGTAGTTAGCAAACAGGGATATGACCGTTTTAAGCACTTTGGCATCGATGTAGATAGCGTGCAAAAAGGAAGGCGCCATTTTGCTAGGCAATGTCTGGATTGGAGCGAGAGGCGACACCATATCGCGGGTGGTCTTGGTACCGCAATTACCAACAGATTATTTGAACTTGAATGGATTACGCGGATTCCCGGCGGGCGTGCCGTTCGCGTAACGGCCGCGGGTCTGAAGGGCTTGGCTGACGAGTTTGACCTGAAACTTTGACATGCAATTCACCTCAGCAACGTTGCATTCATTATTCGGTGAGAGTCGAATGATTTTCCCGTTATACTACTCGTTGAGGTGAGAGTTTAAATGAATAAAAAAACGAAATTAGCAATTCAGGTCATTCAGCCCAAAATACTGTACTTTGGCACTCCGGTCGTATTACTATCAACATTGAATGAGGATGGGACGACGAACCTCACACCGATGTCATCTGCTTGGGCTCTTGGGAATCGCATCGTTCTCGGGCTTGGCGGAGGCGGGAAGGGATTCGCCAACCTGCTCCGCTGTGGAGAATGCGTTGTCAACCTGCCGGATGCGTCACACTGGGGGCAAGTAGAAAAATTATCCAGGTTGACTGGGGCCAATCCAGTGCCAGATTACAAACGGGAGCTGTACCGATTTGAACACGATAAATTTTCAGCTGGTGGATTCACACCGCTTGCTTCAGATATCGTGAAACCGCAGCGAGTGGAAGAGTGCCCTTTGCAAATCGAGGCAAAAGTCGTCAACCTCCATCACTCAGAGGGATTTGCTATTATCGAGGTAGAGGTACAAAAAGTCCATGCTCATGAAGCGATTTTGCTAAGTGAGCAACATGTCAATCCAACCGCGTGGAACCCGCTGATTTACAGCTTTCGCCACTACTTTGGCCTGGATAAAGAGTTGGGCAAGACCTTTAAGTCAGAAACATGATATGGACACTAGTTTCGATGAAGAAATGAAAAGGCTAATTGAATCATTTGGAAATAAAATATTAGAAAACAGCGTTGACCGCTGAACTAACGGGTACGTTAGTTCAACGAACAGGCTGCAATTGGTACAATTATCACTCATAAAAAGAACTCTCTACAGAAGTGGAGGGTTCTTACATTTTTATCCATATGTTTGCGGGTGGTGTCAGCTACGCTGGTACTACCCCCACTTGTCAAATTGAACATTTGAGTCTCTGCTAAGACCGTAAAGGAAGGAATCAATCTTTTTCATGCTTTCTGTATGTAAATGTAATGTACATTCTTTTTCTACAAAGTATCTATTATGTGAATAAGATTTCAGTTGCTCCTTTTAAGATTTTCTGATCCATATAACTAGAAAACGGCAGCTGAATGGCTGCCGTTACTTTTTATGTACTTGTTTCTAGTTCCCCTTCCTTTCTATGCCCCCGAGTTCCGACGGTTACGAATCCTCTAGGCGTAGCAAAAAAGCCCAAGCGAACGACAAATAGCGCCGTTCTCTTGGGCATTTATGTTGATATATGAAAACACTAAAGAAAAGGAGTAGATTGCTAGTTTCCTCCCATAGAAATGAGGAGCTGCATAACCGTCCCGAAAGGCAACTTTTTCTTGCGGGTAAAATCTTTTTCAGGTTTTTGGACATAGGGTGTTGGTGCGGCTGACATTTCTCTAATAAGGAATGTCAGCTTTTCTTTAAGTGACACCGCATATTCATTCATTGGCATAACCCCCTCGTTTTTCAAGGGGCTACGCCACACATTTCCAACTTCCAGTCAAGTCCTATTTGCGGTTTTTATGCAAAAAAAGAGCGGCTATCTACTCGATAACCTGCTCTTCTTCAATGCCTTAACTTAATGACATTGGTGCTAATCCCCCTTTTTTGGGGTCTCTAATTTGAAAGATCATAACAAGGTGCCATATCCCATTTTTGGTTGACGCTTCCTATTGATAATAATATAATTACCATAATAGGATATTTTATATAGGTGGGTGTTCATGTTAATGGAGGTAAAAAATAGATATGCTAAAAAAAGATAGGAACGTAACAGGTATTGTATTGGCCGTAATTTACTGTTTTGTCCTTTTTGCGATTTTAATTGATGCACCCCCTGGTGAAGCTCCCAGTAATCCGCCCTGGGCATACGCAATGATTCCACTTGGAGCTGTTTTAATCACCCTTCTTTTTGATTATGTGATCAAGTTCGATTTCTTCAAAAAAAAGAAAGAGTAACGGGAGTGTCATAAATGACAAAATTTAAAATAGCTAGCACATTTCTTGCAGGAGTTCTGCTTTCTACATATATTGCAACTCCAGCCTCCGCTCAAGTTCAGGAAAACTTACAATCTTCTTCGCTAGTATCACACATGAATCAAGCTAAAAATATCTCAGGTCTAGTTAAAAGCTCAACCATTAATTCTGTCACTTTTACAGATGGTTCTGCATTAGTTCAATACGACAATTATTATATTGCAACAGATTCAAATGGAGTAGATGAGTTCAAAATCACAAAATTTGATGATAATAAAGTAAAGTATGTAAACTTGCAAACTGGCGAAGTTAATTATGCAATTTCACGTGTTGAATCGATTCAAGAAGACACTGAGTTCTATGCTAATGCAAGGATTTCATATGATGGTTATGAATATAAAGGAAAGGTAGAACATTCGACTGAGATAGATTATGCGACTGCCTCTCTAGTAGCAGGTGTCCTTGTTTCCTTTATAGGTGGACCATCTGGACCTATATTGGGGGTACTTACAACCGTTGCCTCTTATTATATTTCTTTGAATGGAAAAAGAGCTTATTGGATAGAAAAAATATACACTAAATCAGAAAAAATCAGTGATTATGATGCGCGATTATACATTAGAAAAGACTTCCACTATTATAAATATCATGATTATACCGGATTTATTGAAACTGTATCGACGCATCAGATCTGCGGTCCTTATGGTTGTGGTCCAGTCGAATATATATAATAAATAAATTATCGTCTTTTTCAGGCTGTCGAGAAAATCTCGACAGCCTTTTGGCCGCGATTTTGCTTCCGTGGAACATCACAAAAAAACGGGCGAATCGCAATATTTACGAACTCCCGTTTTCTTTGAATCTCTTTGATTTTCTATACCCTCAAAACCCTCGTTCAATATCACGTTCGGCACCAAAGGGAAGTTTTTTCGTGCGGGTAAAATCCTTTTCCGGGTTTTGGACATAAGGTCCCGGTGCGGCTGCCATTTCTCTGATGAGGAATGGCAGCCTTTCTTTTAGCGAATTTTCGTACGCATTCATTGGCGTAACCTCAGGAGCTTCGCCACACATATCCATCTACCTGTTGGTCTTGATTTTTTAGAAGAAAAAGAGTCGGCTATCTTTTCATAACCTGCTCTCATGCTTGATTATGGTGTCCACGCCTTATCTTAATGACATTGCCTTCGAGGGTTCCTTTTTTATGAATTAAGGCTTCTTGTTGTGCAAGAAGTATTGAATGTGTTTGTAAACATCTTCACGAATTTTCACATCAAGATTATGCTCAAAAATGTTAATATCAAGGAATTGACCATTCTCATATTCATATCTGAATATTTTAATCCCAGATCCAATATCCTTGGTGTTTCCCAATGTGTTTATCATTTCTCTGTACGTCATATCCTTTGTTATTTTAGCCAAATGAGACGACGTTATTTTTCTTATCTCATTTGTTAATCCTAGAATTTCATTATTATTTTCATCACGTGACTGTGCGTTATGGTTAGAGCATCCAAGTAATGTCGTCATTAAAGAAAAAAAAACTAAAATAAAAATAAATGTATTTTTCCGAACATGCATTGCAACGTCCCCTTTCTTTTTGGTATCGTATATCGTTTAAAATAAAACAACTCATAGCCCTTCTCTTCTTAGAAACTTCTTTCCCGATAATTGCGCCGCAGGAAAACGTCGATCGTAACATGTGACATTTAAGGTGAGAAGAGGATATCTTCGGAAATGTCCCCGAGTTCTTGTCAAAAGAAAATGACAAGAACTCGGGGACATAAAACAAAGAAACGCGATTTAAGTGGTATGTGATGTCACAACGTTCTTGTCATCCGTCATCTTTTTTGTCCATTATGACTGAGACATAAGTCCTTTTACAAACAATGGGACACTCTGCTTATAGAACTCTTCCTCGGTGACGAGCTGGGACTGATATTGCCCGTGAATCAGCTCGCTCATCTGAAAACCGTAGCACATCGAGAGAAAAGACATGGCCGCAAGACGCTCATCCTGTCTGGCTATAACTTTTTTCTTATTTAAGCGTTCAAAATATTCAACCAGCAAGGAGTGCAGCTTCGCCGGCGGATCGGCCAGCATTCTGTCCAATTCGGGAAGCATTCCTTTGTCGCGGATGCCTATCATAATGATGTCCGCATTTTTATGGAAAAACAAACGGTACTGCAGGCTTACATTCAGCAGATCGACTTCTGGATTATCGGTCGCTTCCTCTTTTAACAGCTTCTCAAATTGCGGGATATCCGAATGTCTTTCAATGATGGCTTCCAATATGCCTTGCTTGCTTCCAAATTGCCGGAAAATCGTAGATTCATTGACTTTAGCTTCCGCTGCAATGGCTTTGGTGCTTACTCCCCGATAGCCATTCTTTTTAATGAGCCGTGTCGCAGTCTCAATGATTCTGTCAGAAGTATTCATTGTATTTCTCCTTTTGCAGATGTTAAACCTATTCTACTACAAGTATTGCCCATGTAGCAGGGTTGGGATAATCATTTTCATAAACGTATATTCAAGGAATATCATTTCTTTTTTCCCAGCGGCTTGGTTCTGTAATCTTGACATGATCAGGCACCAATTGCGTGAGCGTGCCTAATTTTTCGAATGTAATCTGGATTCGGTCAGAGGGCAACAGCCATTGTTCAGTCTCGATTGCGCAGCAATCCGGTATTGTCCCCATTCCTATAATCGTGCCTGGGAGCGGCGTGAAAACTTTGAGAACCTCCTCCATCACTTTTGCAGGGTGTGCAGAATACTCGGATGTGCTTCCTTTCCAATGCAGTCTCTCCCCGATGCGTACATCCACTTCCAGTGACAGTGGGTTGTCGATTTCATCAGGCGTAACTAGAAATGGTCCTATTCCTTTGCTGCGATCAAAATCTTTGCAGCGCGTCGGTCCGGTCATCGCCAGAAAATCCGGCCACTGCACATCGCGAATAGTACTGTCGTTAAAAATAACATAACCTGCAATGCAGTTCCCCTTCCCTGTAACCATGGCCAACTCTGGCTCAATATCCAGGTAAGAAGAGTACGATGGCCAATGAATCGTATCCCCATCGCCAATTAATGCATTATGGTTACACTTGTAATAACTGAAAGTTACTTTATCCGGATCTTTCTGAAATTTTTCAGCAATTTTTTGTTTAAGCTCTTCTCTTTCCGGCCCTGTGTATTCTCTTTGCAGCAGATTTACGCCAGCATTTCTAAGATGTCTTGGCGTCAACCCGAAATCGATAAGCGCAGCCGGATTCGGAACCGGCGAGAGCAGCTTTACCTCTGCAATCGGGCAGATTTCATTTTCATTGAATTGATGCGTCTGTTCGACAGCATATTGCATTAATTCCTTAGCGGCATCATAACTTGCCGGCAAATAATGAAGATAGCTGTCCATGCTTTCAAGACTGTCAACGAATCTTCCCTGCTTTTTCAAGATTGCGGCAAATGACACGACAAAGTTATCGTTAATCACAAGCCCAAACAAACGTTCCTGAGATGCCTTGGTTTTAAAGGTTACTAGCTTCATGTTGCAGCGCCTCCATCCATGTAGTGTCAGTTACTAGCATATTACACAAAGATAATGCATGCAAGTACTTGCTTGCATTTGTAATTTACATTCTCTATACTAAAGACATGCCTCACCCCAAAACATATACACAAAGGAGAATTTTCATGAAGAAGTATGGACGTATTATCCAGAAACCCCGCGTTAAATTTTTTGAAGTCGCAGATGGTGTCTTTGCCGGTATATCGCCGTATCGTGGCATCAGTTGGGCCAATGCCGGGTTCATCAACAAGGGTGAAGGGCTAGTGTATGACACGTTCTTCGATTTGTTCCATGCACGGGAAATGCGGGATGCTTTTAAGGAAGTAAGCAACGGTGCCTCTCCCGCATATGTGGTGAACTCGCACTATAACAGTGACCATGCCTGGGGAAACAAAGTGTTTGAAGATGCTTGTATTATTATGCACAAGGAGGCGTCTAGAGAGCGTCTCACAGAAAATATCGCCTGGATGGACAGTGTCATCAGAAGAGGAAAGGATTCACCGGAATCGACTTCGGGAGAACGGTTTTTTGCGGCGGAATTTGAAGGATTCGACCTGGAAGGCGTAGAATGGGTGCTCCCGAATATTGAGATAAAAGACGATATCAACATCCGTCTTGGCGATACGGAAGTTATGATTTACAACGTAGCTCCTGCCCACTCTGACAGTGACTTGCTGCTGTGGATGCCAAAAGAAAAAGTGCTGTTCGCCGGTGATGTCGTGTTTAACGGTTGTACAGCATACAGCGAAGAGGGAACCCTCAATTGGGTTAAAGTGCTTGATCGCATTATTGATGAAATTAAACCCGAAATCGTTATTCCAGGGCATGGCGCCATCTGCGGCCTGGACTTCGTGAGGGAGCAGAGAGAATACCTCCTGAACCTGATCAGCGAGTTTAACAAGCATTACAATGACGAGATTGATGCCTTGTCCCTGACCAAGCAAATTGATATTTCCCGCTTCCTTCATTGGATTCAGCCAGAACGCTTGTATGTTACAGTGGACATCCTATTGAAAAGCAAACGAGGTTTACCACCCCTTCCAATTTGGAACGAGGTGCCTGCTAAGCTGGAAGACATGAAAGCTTTTTTGGCCGGAAAATATGGTAATCAAATCAAGCCATGGGATCCTATGAGTGTTTGGCAAGAATAGCAATTTGAAGCTTGCCTTCTAAAAACATTAGAACGGCCCTGTCGCAAACGATGCGAACAGCGGCCGTTTTTTTGAATTGCTCCACTGAAATAAAATCGACGCTTAAAAACGATTACCTCTCCTCTTAGGAACCAGGCAATCGTTTTTGATTATTTCATTAAGTACTCCAAAATTTCGCATACGTTAGACTCCACACTGTTTGTGTGAGTATGTATCGTGATTTCCGGATGCACGGGCGGTTCATAGACATCAGAAATACCGGTAAATGCTGTGATTTCGCCTTTTATTGCTTTTGCATATAAGCCTTTCGCATCTCTACGTACACATTCCTCCAATGGACAATGCACATACACTTCAACGTATGACTCCAGCTCTGCTCGCGCATAGTCCCGCATTTCCATATAGGGTGCAATCATGGAGATGATTGTCGTAACACCATTGCGGTTCAGCAGCTTGCTAATATAAACGGCACGACGAATATTCTCTAGTCGATCTTCTCTACTGAATCCAAGCTCTCGTCCTACGTTGTGCCTGAGTTCATCGCCATCCAAGCATTCGACCCTGACGCCTCTTTCCTGAAGAGCCGCTGTCAAAGCTAACGCTGTTGTCGTTTTACCAGAGCTTGGAATCCCTGTTAACCATATTGCTGTCCCAACCAATGCACTATTCCCCTTTATGATAAAATAGCAATCCGTTCGAGTGCACGTTCTCCGTAAATAGAATCAAACGGCTGCTCCTCCATATGGATGTAACCTATGTAACAATCACATTGCCTCATACGGCATGGGCGTTCTTTAGAGATTCCATCTAGGCCATCTTTATACAAATTTCCGATCACTTGACGGTCCTTATAGCAGCGTTTTACGCGCCCGTCGCCTTGGACATAAAACACATTTTCTCCTGCACGGCACGGCTTGTCCATACTATCGTAATCTTTGGCATTAAGGACAAAATAAGGGTCAATCTCGGTCAAAAATGCGGTATCCTTGGCAGAATAGTATTCTGGTTTATCTTTGTAGGCATTGACCCACATATAAACATCATCAGGTAGTGCATTCCTTAATGAAGAAATGGAGTTGAACGCACTCTTAACACCGACACAGCCTACACTGAACGGTATTTTTTGTTCATAAAGCTTGCTGCATTGCTGTAAAAATCGCTTTTCCTCCGTCTGCCCCGGATGGTAGGTTACCCAAAATGCAGCAGTAACCGGATCCAATTCGGCTGTCCAATCGAGCCTAGCGGATAAGTTGGTTTGGATAGCGACCTTAGTAACGTGCTGCATGTGCGACAGCTTAACCAAAGCTTCCCTGTACCACCGATGCGTAAGTCCTTCACCATATGGATTAAAAAACAAGGACAACTGATGCCCGCTTCCTTCTTGTGTCCTTACCCACTCGACAAATGTCTGCACCTGCAGCCGATCCTTTGCCAATGTCTCTTGACTATCCATATTCTTGCTAAAAGGACAATAAGGGCAATCATAATTGCATGAGCTCAAGCTCCCGCGAAAATAAATCGTCACTTTCATAACAGTACACAGCTTTCCATGCGCGCCCGTATTTCTGGAGAAATGAACCAATCCCCTATAGAATCGGAGTACATGAGCCCTTCATCCGTCAGACGCAGCACCTCATGCTCTATAGCAGCCAGATCCGTATGCACAAGCAGATTCAACTCGGGATAGTCTACTAGAGCTGACGATGTGAATCGCTCCGCGTAGCTGCTCAATGCCAAGCCTTCTGTATGAAGCAGTGCTTTTAGGATAAAGCGTCGCTGCTGATCATCCTTGCTTAACACAATGCCATAATCTGCATGGGTATAATCGGCTGAAGCCACATAGTCGGCAATGATGCTTGCTGTAGCTGAACGACCTACACTGTATCGCGAGGAGTAATGGACTGTTCTCGTGTAAGATCGTGCGCCACAGCCAAGTCCAATCATGCCCTCCTCCTGGCAACCATAAGGGAGTAATGATTTCTCCGACATAGCATCTGCTTTGGCAAATCTCCGCATCGAGTACTGGGTATATCCATGTGCACGCAAACGATCCCGCGCCACACGATAGAAGCTTAGTCTCTGATCCTCGCCACTCTGCCTGATCTGCTCTGGCTTTACGATCGTGTGCTCACGAGTATATAACGGATAAATAAATAACTCCTCTGGATCATAAGACAACGCCTTATCCAGCGAATATATCCAGCTATCAAGGGTCTGGCCAGGAAGGCCATAAATCAAGTCCAGATTAAGGATCGGAAATTGATACAGCTTGAGCTGTCTCAGAGCTCTTTCGACTTCCTGCGGCTTTTGAGGACGATAGATCGCATCCGCTTCAAATTCTACGAAGCTTTGAATGCCCATGCTGACCCGATCCACCTGCCTGCTTTTTAAAATGTCCAAGCGTTCGGTGGTGATCGTCTCGGGGGATGTCTCTACCGAGATGGAAGCTTGGTTTGGATTCATGCCCATCACATGTTGAGCAATATGAAACAACCGATCCAGTTGGGTAGGTTCCAGTAAAGTCGGTGTACCGCCTCCAATTGCAAATCTGGCAACCGGTTTATTTGGAATGAGCGGAGCCCATTGTGCAGCTTGTCTTTCCAAAGCATCCACATAATTGGTATGTACGTCGGCCCTCTTGTCAGGCAACGTGAATAAATTGCAAAAACCGCAGCGTGCTCCGCAAAATGGAATATGCATATATAAAAATAACGTATCTGCTAATTCCTGACTCCACAATTCGGAAAGCGGCAGCTTCCTCTCCAATTCTCGATAGGAGGTTTTGTGTGGATAAGCGTATAGATAAGATCGGTAAGGCTCTGATGTGAGGTTTTCTTTCCAACTGCGCAGAGCCTCCGAATTCTGGATGATATCCGTGTAATTAGGGTAGACCGTATGGCTCATCATGTTCCCTCCTCTCACCTTACAATATAAATTCGCGATAAGGCACGTTCCACACGACCTCATGCGCTAGTCTATGGCCGTTGTAGCCATCTTCACCGAAGGCGGTGCCATGATCAGAGAACGCCATGCAAAATACAGGCCGTTCTCGTTCTCTGAATGCCTGAAATAATCGACCAAGCTCACCGTCAACATATCGAAGTGCCGCGCGCTGCGTCTCTATGGAGTCTTTCTTTGCTCCTGGTACAAAATAATGATTGGGCCCATGAATCGCTGATATATTCATAAACAGAAACAGACGTTCTGTCTGCTCCGAATTGTGCAGTAGCTTGATGGCATGGTTCACCTGGTGCTCAGTAGAGCGTTGATTCGTAACTCCAAAGGTCATCCGCCAATAGCTTTCTTGGAAATAGCTTGGAAGAACTTTAGCGAGCGGAACTTTTTTGGTGAAAAAGATGACTCCACCTATACAAATCGTACGGTAGCCCGCTACCTGCAATCCAGATACGAGATCCGTTGAATCAAATTGCCATGTAAACGGATGTGTCTTTAATCCCGTATTTTTCGAATGAAACAATCGAACATGCTCTGACTTGTTTGTCGTAGCGGGGGTCGGCAGAAATCCGCCAAAGAAAGCATGATGGGCTGCATAAGTGAAGCTGCCGGGCGAATGTCGCTTTTCCCAATGTGCGTCCCCGCACAAATTCGGACAGTTTGCTTCCTCCAACACAGCGGCGTCATATCGCAGCGTATCCAGCGTAATCATCAGAATATCATGACTGCCTACAATTTCGTTCATGTTAAACATCGTGGTGATCCTCTTCCATTTTAAATATTCGTAGAGCGTGAAGCCATTCTCATTTCCCATTCATAGGGATCGTGTCCTTCATAATGGCTATGATACAGTAAATCCCCAAACGGATTAACATCCAATACATACGGTCTATAGGAACCACTGCTCAGTAGTACATCTATGCCTGCGACGGTAGAGCGTTGAAATACCGATAACGTTTGTTCAGCGCATTGTCGTACGGCAGCTTGAAGGTTGTCAGACATGCCAACCTCCTCCAAACTCATTCGATCACTATCGAGATGCAGATTCGTTATAGGTGTTCTGCTTGCCCTTGCAATACTGTGACAAGCTTGACCTGCTACGACAAGTTGCCGGATATCAAAAGTGCGATCCCGATAAGACGCTTTTGGAATCCATTGCTCTACATGAGCGCCGTGTCCTAATAACCAGTTGATGATTTGGCGAATGACTTGGTGTTCTTTATAGTTCATCAGCTTTTTTACATTATAAAATACAGGTGGTCTACGGAGATAGTTCTCCACACCTATCGTCGTCACGGCCGATTCCGCTCCTGTAACGGGGTTTACCTGATACGCGATTACACCACATGCGCCAGAACCAGTTGCTAGCTTGATAAATAGACGATATGTTCGCTCTTTTGCCATTGCATCCCGAAGTGTATCGTAATCCGGTATGGCTTCCGGTGCAGCTAATCTTCTTGGCACCGGTAATCCAGCTGATGATAAGATCTGGTGCGTATACCTTTTATCGAACATGGCGGCTATATCCTCGGGAGCATTCATCCATCGCGGGGTATTCCACAGTTGTGCTGCCTCCCTGTCCAATCGAGATAACAGCTTGCAATACCCACGAAACCACTGGGAGGGATGATAGAGTTTTCCCTTGATCTCCTTCAGCCCTTTGGCCATCCTTACCAAAATAGGCTGAACAACGCTCTTGTTGTATCTCAGCCAACGCTCGTCTATTTGAGTGTTAGCCGCATCAGGGGCGCCAAGTGCAATCAGCTCACGTTCTACTTCAAAATGTTCCCCGGGCGCGTCGATCCGCAGCAATGGAGATTCAGCAAACATTAGCCCCGAGCTTTGTGCAAGCGAACTTAAGGATGCATTTCCCTGCAGCACATCCCTATAATCCAAAACAAAGGCTGGGGGCAACCCCAGCCGAGCTCTTGCCGCTTGCAGTCCGGTTGTTCTTCTATTACCGGAGTTGCCAATAATAATCATCGATTCCATCGTTATTCCGTCAATGAAGGATAGCGATAATCCTCGTCTTCATCTGAATCCTGTTGATCGCTGATATCTACATTCAGCCCTGACTGCTTCCAACGATTCATCATTTCATCCGACATATAATGATAGCTTAAATCAAGGTTCTTCAGTCTCATTACCTTTTCACTATGGATAAGTGCTTCAGCCCCCTCATCTGTCAAGGTCCCCATAGAAAGATCCAACGTATGTAGTTGATCAAGAATCGGTGCATTGGCTACCGCAATAGCAATTTCATCTTGAATTTCACTGTCTTTGAGCCCCAGATAGGAAAGCAGAGGGAATTTTCCAGGTTCAATCAACTGGAGCACATCCTCGAGACTTCCGTCAAAACCATACTCTTCTACCCCTAAATAAAGTTCTAGCTTCTTTAAGTTTTTGAAACTACCTTCACTTATGCTAGTAATGACGTCATTACTAAGACCGCCGCAAATAATAGTAAGCTCCTCCAGTTTGTCATGGTGAGCCGGAATTAGGCTGAGACCTGTGCTTCCTTTAATTGTGAGAGAGCGAAGCTCGGGATAGGCAGATAGAATCGGTCCTAGGTTAGATTGGTTAATCCAAGAGACCTCGCATTCTTCATAGGACATATCGCCAATAAATAAACTCCGCAACTGCGGAAAGCGGTCTTTCAACCGAACAAGAACTTCGACAATTTCACTGGAATCATTCTCGTAGGCTCCGCCCCAGTCACCGATGACGAGACTTTCAAGTTGCAAGCTCTCATCCTTGTCTGCCATTTCCACTATTAAGTCTACGATTTTGACACCTTTCTCATATTGATCATAATCGACAGATAATTTACATTCGGACATAACAACAATACCTCCTAAAATGAATACTAACTTTTATTATAATAGCCATACTTGCGAGTTACAAATGTTTGCCAATTAATAAATAAATCCTACATAATTGACTAACAGAAGAGAACCCGATATCTGGATCTTTTTCTGTAAAAGTCAAACTGGCATACAGCTTCACGAGTGCCTCGAATCTACACTTAAATTTTGCTCTTAAGAGCGTATATTGGGGGCTTATTAAATAAATTCGAACTTCTACCTGGATCCACAGGTTTATCATCCTCTCTGAACGTGAGTTAACAGTTATCTTATTGTCACATAAGGACTTGTCATTGTAATTTCGCTATCTTGCTATTACATTCCAAAATGCACACAAAAGCCTGTTTTCAGGGTTATACTAACTTTTGTTAACCGTCTTGCAAATCAAGACTGCCCAAAGGGGAATAAATCGGCTTTTTCAAAAATGTCGATCACGCATTAGCCGCATATTTTCGTCCCTGCAAACGGCGCAAGCCACACGGGCAAACGCTGGAAGTCAACCAACGGCTGAAAAAACACTTGAAGGAGGCATTTTAATGACAACTAAAAACAGCAGTCCTCTCTATTGGACCTTGCTTTCTTATGAAAATTGGAAGGTGCATATCGGCGCAACTGAAGCAGGCTTATGTTTTGTGGGCTCGCAGAATCAGCCATACGAAGAATTGGCGACATGGACAAATAACCGCTTTCCTGGACACGGGCTGATTCAAGATGATGAAAAGCTGCAACCGTATGCAGATGAACTTGTTCGATATTTTCAAGGTCAACTTAATCAATTCACCATCCCACTCTTTTATCGCGGAACGCCTTTTCAGGAAGCTGTATGGAAGGCACTTTGTGATATCCCTTACGGTCAAACCCGGTCTTACTCGGAGATTGCTCATCAGATTCAAAAACCGGCTGCGGTTCGAGCGGTTGGTACTGCCATTGGCTCAAATCCGATTCTAATTACGGTTCCTTGCCATCGGGTTATCGGCAAGAATGGATCGCTGACGGGTTATCGCGGCGGAATGGACATGAAAACAAAACTGCTGGAACTGGAGCAAAGCACACCAATCCTTGAAAAGGAGCTGCACCATGTCTGACCAACGTATACCATCATTAGTCAATCTTAACTGGTCCGAGTTGCACCAGACACTTGACGAACAGGGCTACGCCAAACTACCATGTCTTCTTAATTCCGATGTGTGTGAAAGTCTGATGGAAGGCTATGAAGATGAATCACTTTATCGCAAAACCATCGATATGACGCGTTATCGTTTCGGAATCGGAGAGTACAAATATTATCAAACTCCCCTTCCAGATCTGTTACAACAGCTTCGTGATGGCCTGTACCCGGAGCTCGCCAAAGCGGCTAATCGCTGGCTGGAACGTTTGAATCGATCACCAGAGTATCCTGATACTCTGGCTGCCTTTCTCGATCAATGTCATCAGGCGGGGCAAACTCGTCCCACCCCGCTGATTCTTAAATATGAAGTAGGGGGCTACAATTGTCTCCATCAGGATTTGTACGGTGACATCTTCTTCCCCTTTCAAGTCGTATTTGCGCTAAACCAACGAGGCGAAGATTATACAGGCGGCGAATCTTTACTCATCGAGCAGCGGCCACGGGCGCAGAGCAGAGGTCATGTCATTATGCTGAATCAGGGTGAAGGATTAATCTTTCCAACCCAGCAGCGGCCCGTATCAGGTACACGCGGCTATTATAGGGTGACTCTGCGACATGGCGTAGGTACAATCACATCGGGAACACGTTACAGCATGGGGATTATTTTTCATGATGCGAAGTGAACGAACAACCGAATACTCGACATACAAGTTTGATTCAACAAAGAACTGCAGTCTCGCCTATTATACGTATACAAGGCATGGATCGGCAGGTGAACGAGGATGACAGTCCAGTATTTGTACAAAACACCAAAAACACTGCTGAATAAAGGAACTGGTTTTTTGTCCGGCTATAGTCATTCGTTAAATCCTTATACAGGATGTACCTTCGCCTGTTCCTATTGCTATGTGCGGCAAATGCCTGTCTCCACTTTTCGCAGCGCGGAGTGGGGAACCTGGGTAGATATTAAAAAAGAGGCTGCGGTCACATTCCAAAAGGAGTTGCGCAGAGCCAGAGTCAAGGGCCCGGTTACCATCTTCATGTCATCCAGTACGGACCCTTACCAACCAATCGAACACAAGGAGAAAGTTACGCAGTCTTTACTGGAGGTTATGGTCGACAATCCCCCGGACTTCTTGCTTGTTCAGACACGCAGCCCACTTGTCAGCAGGGACATTATGTTGCTGCAACAGCTGGGGGCCAAGGTTCGGGTAAGCATGACGGTAGAGACAGACCGGGAAGATATTCGCAAGCACTTTGCCCCCTATGCTCCTCCCATTCAGGCAAGACTTAAAACACTACAACTGCTTGCTAAATTCGGTATTCCTACACAAGTTGCCATCGCTCCCTTATTACCGAGCAGTAAGCGATTTGCAGAAATGTTGCGTCCCCTGGTTAACCGGGTATGTGTAGACGATTATTTTATGGGGGACGGCAGTGGCGGTAAACGAACGCGCAATTTGGGCTTACAAGCGTTATATAAAAATCTGGGCATGGAAGAATGGTATCATCCATCCGCCTATCAATTGGTTTATGAGCAAATGCGGCAGCACTTTTCGGAAGATGAACTTTACATCAGCCAGAAGGGTTTTGAACCCTAACGTGATCATATGTAAAATCATGTCTCCATTTATTTTCAATCCTGTGTAAAAGTAATAGATGAAGTTGAGTGAAGCCTATGGACTTCAAGAAATATATTGGCAAGACAGAACAGGTAAGAATTCCGGAGCCCCGCAATCCTTACCTGTTTTCGTTTCACCATCATGTATAAGTTTAATTTAATGACGTGAACATTGCCTAATGAAGTCTTATTGCCGCGTTAACATGTTCGCATTGTAATACTCGGTATTTTCCACCTCACGACTTTCATTCTCAAACCTACGTTTGTTACATATTTTTATTTGCGTTTCATACTACGAATAATACGCTTGGTTTCCTGGTCTACTCGGAAAGACTCCGTTATTTTCTGCAAAGCTTTGTTAAATGTATCGTTGTCCAAAGAATTAGATTTTAAGTATGTCATCGTTGGCTCAGGCATTTTGATAAAGCAAATCGATATCGCCCAAGCTACAGCCATTTTTACATAGTATGCTTCATGTTTAATACCATCCAGTTTTTTTAAAACGGCATCCAGATAGATATCGTCTACATAATAATTAAGAAGCATCACGACAGCGAAGCGAAGATCATATTCATTTGTGGATTCAAAATATGGCTGAAGAAAATCCCATACATGCTCTTTATGCTTCTGAGTAACCTTGAGACCTGCACAAAAACTATCACATACCGACCAATTGTCGATGCTTGGTATAAACGCGGCTATATGATACAAAACTTCATCAATGTCCGCCTTCAAGTAGCCAATAATCATTCCGTGCACCATAACCTCTTCAAACCACTCTGCTTGGTTTTCAATAAAATTGCCTGTCCAATTGCCCGTTGCCATTTTTTTCGCGATCTTGCGAAGCTCTGGCAATCGTACACCCAATACATTATTTATATTGGGGATCAAGGCCGCAGAAAAAGCTTGGTACCCCGGCTCTGCCAGCTCGAGTAGCTGTTCCTTCAATGTCATTTCCATGGTAGTAACTCCTTATTTACTCAAACGAAATCACCCACAAATATAGGGAAGCCACCGAACCGAATGGCGAATATTTACGCCGATACTGCTCAAATTCTACTTTTGATAAATCAGAAAGACTGTACAGTTTCATTATCCCTCTTCGGATCGCAATATCTCCCCAACTGACAACATCCCGACGTTCCATGGAATTGATAAGCAACATCTCTGCAGTCCAACGTCCAATGCCATTTAACGTTGTCAGCTGACGAATCACCTCATCATCGGGTAGATCGCGAAGCGTTTCAATATCCCATTTACCTGTCGTGAGCGTTTCGGCAATGGAATGGATACAGACCGCTTTTTTCATCGTCATCCCGCATTTCTGGATATCGTCTGCGCTGTGTCTGGTTATATTTTCAGGCGTGATTTCGCCCAATCTCTCCTGCATTCGATCCCAAACGGTATGAACGGCTTTAACGGACACCAATTGCCCCACTATTGCGTGTACAAGCGCGGGAAATAGATCGGGAATGATTTCACGTTCGACTTTCCCCAAACGATCAATGGCTCTTCCCAAGATTTCATCCTTTTGCTTTAGATAATCGATTTCGTTTTGCCCATACTCATAAAACTTGGTCACGACTCTGTTCAACCAGTTATCCTCCAATCGTGAATGATAGAACTAATGTGTCACCTATTACTATACCTAAAAAGGCTGTATTTAAGTGAAAACTCGAATGAAACAGCAAGATTAAGAACTAATTGAATTGAAACATAATAATTCCTCACAAGCATCAGTCACCGAATAATCATTCCCATTAAACCCACAAAAGTTGAAGCCTGATGACTGGCAATAATACATCCATCTAAATCCTCAACCTCGACACTTAGCTCATTAAAGTTACAGTCGCTAAGATCGACGCCCTTTAGCTTTAATCCGATCATACAAGATTGATCGATATTACAACGGGTAAAGTTTAATTTTTGAATAGTAGAACCATAATAGTCAGCGCTTTCTAAAGAACAATCTTCAAAACTTACTTGTTTAAATCTAGCGAAGCGAAAATTTGAAAAATCAGCTAAGCAGTCCAGAATACGGACATTTTGAAGTCTACTCTGAGAGAAGTTTGTACCAATTAGCTTACAATTTCTAAATTCAATACGATGAAAGAATGAACTTGGAAAATTAACATTTGAAAAATCGCAATTCTCGAAAACAATATCTGTAAGTTCGATTTGTTCCAACGATGACTCTGTAATGGTTACATTTCTAAAAATCATTTTATCCATGGAAACCTTGACAGCATCCTGGTACTCAATTGTTATATTATCAATAACTCCATTACTAATCTCATCTCTTGATTCTAATGAGTGAATAGTTCTTGTTTCGAGCAAATCAACTGGAATTTTAGGCTGCTCAATCTTAAATATCATATTGTCCTCCATCCTTCATCCGTTGATAGATCAGCTATCAAAATGATTATTGCATTTATTCTCCACTAAAACTTTTGGCCCATTCAGCAACCCTGCGACTACTTTCTTCCTCTGACAAATCTTCAATCCTAGTCATAATACTCCACCTTACTCCAAAAGGGTCCAGTATACTACCAAATCGATCACCTGAAACAAAACTTGTAACTGGTTCCCTTACTTTTGCTCCTCTTGATACTGCATTTTCAAATACCTGATCAACATTAATTACATAAATTCCTAAAGAATAACATGCATTGTCTTCATCTGGCGGCAAGACCAATTTATATGCCGGATTCGCTGCTCCCAATTGCAAAAAACCATTTCCAAAATCTAATTCTGCATGGATAATTATTTTATTGCCATTCCCATCAGGTAGTTCAGTAATATCCTTCACCCTTGCATTGAAAACAATTTTATAGAACTCAATTGCTTTAACAGGATCCTTCACGGTTATAAATGGTGTTATCGTTGTCACGCCGTTAGGTGTACCATTCTTTGTATGTTTACCTGATACGGCCGTATATTTTATGCTTTCAGTCAACTTTACTCCTGCTTTATTCATTTACAAGCTCTCCTTATTTTATCATTTATCAAGTGATACCAACGATCCATCTCGGTAATCAATGATTATCTTCATTATAAAAAAACTTCAGTGACATCTACTGTCAGTCAAGTTTTTGAAGTTGATCATATCTACTTATATTTAAATTTACTTCCGCGATCGTTTAGTTCTATCTTACCTTCATCCATATGGTCCAGCATCAGGTTCTGACTGCGAATGGACGCTGGATGGATGATTTTAACTGGATTTGTATATATAAAACCGATATATTATGTGGGAGTTAAGAGCACAGAGTGTTCGTGTTCGATATGTGTAATTGGAAGAACGCGCATGTCGAAATCTACACGTTTAGGCTCATATTATTTATATTTGGGAGGGCGTCGGCATGGACAAAAATTCTGTTTATGAAACAAATAGCTTCTATTGGGATACAAAAGGAAATGACTTTTTAAGAGCAATTGTTCTTCCGTTTTATGGCGCATTTGTCTCAGAAGAAAAATGCCAGCTTTTTGGTGATGTGTCAGGGAAAAAGATGCTGGAAATAGGTTGTGGAAACGGTCAATCCTTGCAATATCATGGGGAACGCAAAGCATCTGAACTATGGGCTGTGGATATATCAGAAAAACAAATCAAAAAGGCAGCGCAGCATTTAAAGGCATGCGGTCTTTCAGCAAAATTGATTTGTTCTCCCATGGAAGAGGAATGTGGTATGCCAGTTGATTATTTTGACTTTGTTTACTCGATTTACGCCATAGGATGGACCACCGACCTTGAGGGTACATTTCGCCGGATCGCTTCTTACCTGAAAAAAGACGGTGTATTTATTTTCAGTTGGTCTCACCCTATTCACAGATGTGTTACTGCAGAAAATAATACGCTTACTTTTAATAAATGTTACTTCGATGAATCTTGGTATTCGATATCTCTTGATGAAGGTGTGATAACCTTATCGGATCGTAAACTATCAACCTATGTGAATGCGTTGGCAAAAGCGGGATTCGTAATTGAGCAAATGATTGAGCAATCTGATGATGAAATTATGCGGGACGATAACAGCGAGTTTGCACAAAGAGCGAAAATGCTTCCTGTAACTTTTGTAATCAAAGCAAGAAAACTATAGACTATTATGACAAAAGCATCTGCCTTCTTCAATGTTCCAGTAACCTGGAACTGAGCCACTTATTCCATCTCAACTTACGTAACCACTAACGCTTTCAGAAGAAACTAAACGACCGTTCCCCGGTAGAATACTGAGAAACGGTCGCAGCATAATGATGTTTTTTATTCTTGTCTTCGTTACACTATTCATATTTCAATGCCATTTTACCGAGCAATTACTTCAAGCACATCGCCGGTTCCATCATCAATAATACGTATATTTTTGTCATCAATGAGTTGAATTGTGCCGTCCGGCTTCAACGTTTCATGCTGCTCCTTTAACCCGTGAGCAATGGTTTTACGAATCAGCCCTTGATTCTTGAATACCAACGTATACAGGTCATGTTCTCCACTCTTTCGATTAGAATATTCAATTGTGACTATAAGTAGATTCTTGTTAGTCCCCTTGAAGTTTAAGTTGAGAACATGAGTATTCAAGTTAATGTCTTTTATGCCTAACGGAATCGAAGTCTTTTGTCCCGTATAAACATTAGTAATATCTAAATCCCCTTTTCCTGCGCGAATCGTATAGTTGTATCCCATCATGCTGCCATAAAAAGTATCCGTATAATTGTTGAGTCCTGTCACGGTTACCTTGCCCGTCTTGGTGTCTTGATTGGCCACTTCCCCCTCCAAAGCAGATGCAAGGAATCTAATCGGCACATAAAGATGACTAATATACCATACAGGTTCTCTGCCCATATCCACTTCTTTACCATCAACTTCGGCAATTTTGCTTCCCATATGGACAACAATACGCTTCTGATTCCTTTTCAAAACCGCCGTCTTGTCACTTTCCATCTCCCAATGCAGACCTGCGTTGCTGCCCAGCGAGAAAAAACTTCCGTAAGTAACGCCGTCCTTAAGCAGCGTCTCAATATGGTTGATACGGCCGTCTTCCCATTGCAGTTCCAACTTCACGTACTTGGATGCTGCATTCGTTTCATGTGATCCAAGCGGAAAAAGAAATGACATGATAACTAGAATGGCAACTGCATTTTTCCAATTGTTCATTTTCATAGCAACCTCACCCACTTAATGTATTTTTCATTCTATAATAGAAACGCGTATATCTTATAAAAAGTTGCTGTTACCATAGGAGTTGGAACGCAGAATGACGATTTTCGAATTATGTTCTTTCGTGTTCTCTTATTCTTGATAATGCTATTGTGGCTGCTAATTTTCCATTATGCATTCCGTTTTTAGAAACCTCTGTTAACTTTTCTTTAGCCGGAATGTATCTATGAAAACCAATAATCTCACATGCTCTCTCTTGCACATACATATCTTCATCATCTAAATACTTTATTAATGAATCAAGATATCTTTTCGGTGTTAATGCCATGATTGAAAAAATATACTGACAACGAACATCATCATTTATTAGTTCGTTAGAACTTATCAATTTGTTCAGCTCTTCAATACAAATTGAGTCTTCAGCAAGCTCAGTATGACTAAATTCTATTTCTGAGGGATAGTCTTTCTTTAATTCATCCCAATCCAAATTAGGATGTAGTTCGAGTTTAGTTATAAATGAACTTATACTTCTAAAACTTGGTGATAAATCCGTTTCCTCATGATTGATGTAACTTATCCTGTATTTGCATGCACCTTGAAAATGTAAACCTATGTAGTTCGAATTATCATCTGTCCATAACGGAATAATATCTTGATAACCCTCCATTTCAGACATAAAATCTGCTGTCTCAATGATTTCATCAAATTCCATTAATCTTAAAAAGTATTTTTGATCCTTCTGTTGTTTGCTGTGAGTTTCTAACTCTTCAACTAATCTAATAGGTAATGTAATGCTGAATCTATTAAAAAGATCTATAAACATATTTCTGCTCCTTTGAAAAAAGATACTTTTGAGCTAACCTACTTGTTAATTGAGAAGAGGCCGCCTTATAGCAGCCTACATGTAATTCAACTATCGTGTCCCGTTAGTTGAATATTCATATCCGGTTTCTTCGTTTGGTTTTGTACAAGCTGCGTCTAGAATATAGATGCCATTCTCAATTCTTCTGCGCAATAAATTGTTTGAATCTTACAAAATACTGCTCTGATGCCTCCCAACGCCTCCAGTCCAAAAAGGACATGTCCTGCTTACCATATTGATCCGGTGGCTGATAATGCCGGGAAACATAAGTTCCGTTGTCCAGTGAATAAAAATAATACGCTCCATCAGGAGTCTTGATTTCAATCCTAGCATCTAGGTAATCTCCATCTTCGTCTATGCGGGCCTGACGGAAGGTGTAACATTTTGAGCCGTCCCAGAATCCGTCATCCTCCGCTTCTTCTATAGATAACGCCTGAATGACAGGATACTGCAAAATGTCTTGCACATCCTGTACCTCAATGTTTCGCAAATAAAGCTCAGCCATATTAACGCAGGTCAGAAACATCGTCCAGCAATCGCTAATCTCTGCTAGCACTTCTTGAGACTCTTCCGTAATGTTCTCCCACTCAGACTCCTTATCTACGGTTTTCCTCAACAAACCGATGGAATGATCTTGCTCTAGCCAAATGTAATACTGATGCCGTGTATCTTCCATATAAACGCTGAGATCCCGCTGATCCCCGTCAGCATCAATATGTTCCTGCTGAGCTTTGAAAAATACGCCTTTTTCCTGAAAATCAAAAGATGGCATGTCATTCGGCATTAAAATACACTGTGTCAATTTTAATATATTTTCCTCATTGATCGTATTATGGGTAAAATATAAATGAACAGGTTTCTCTCTCGTGCGGGTTACATTTAATTCTTTTAATGCGGAACGTCCTTCTGCAATAACGGTTGCCAGCGTGTCAAAAGAAAAGCCAGCATCCTCCTCTTCCATGTCCAGAAAAACTTCATCGATCAAAACCTCATGAATACCCACCGGGAGCTCCTGAAGTACACCGTCTCCCTCCCACACATTTACTAGGCATGCGATCGATTTCTGCCCGTCCACTTGGAATTTGTACTCATCATCCTGAACTAAAACCGCAGCGCTGAGATCACCTTTTACAATTGTTTCCCCATGATTGTAGGAACCGCACAATATTTCAGCAACCAACAGATTGCCCGACACATAAATTTCCTGACCGCCTACAGCTATATTTTTCGCGCTCAAATTACCGATTACCACAAGTCCTATGGCACCATCAGTTTCTTTATTAAAGAGATTGTCTACGGCAAAATTTCCATCAATAAAAAGGAGGATTACCTCTTTTTGTTGCGGAAAAGGCTGCTCCCAATCCAGATTAAGAGCAGGTAGTGTCAAATCCCCTTCATAATATGCGGCAAGATGTTCCTCATTAAAATCCTGATAATACTTGGCCCACCAAGAGCCTTCCGGAAACTTATCTGCAAGCTGACTAAGTGGAATGAATTGAAAAAGGGTGTCCATACCTTGTTTTCCTTTCACTAGTAAGTTTTAACTATTTTCTCATATGTAAAAATTAGGGTCAATCTCAACTTTTTATTGCTGCGCCCGTCAACCAGCCTTGCCCGTTAGCGAAACGCAGCTACCGATCTTATGCTTGCCGGATCGTAATCAGGCTTAATCAGTATTAGGGCTTAGCTTTCAGATCAGGACGCCTTAGGCGAATTATAATTCTGGTATATCGAGACATAGTCGCAGACCTGCTAACTGGCCAGGCATATTTTTTATAGGTAATTGCAGCTCGGTCAATAGCATTGCCCATTGCGAAGGATGTTGAAACGGGTAAAATCCGGCAGCGCCTCCACGAACTATTATGTCATCTTTCGCTCCTTTAATGCGGGTGAACGCGGCAATGGCAAGACCTGCTATGCCAAAATTATTGGATGCAGCATAATTGAGCCCGCTATCACCAAATTGAGTAAGACAAATGTCATCGGATAAATCTCGTGATGGAATTTCTTCTCCACATGTGAATAAATTATTTTTGAATTCCTTGGAGACATACTCCCACTCGGAGTCCCACGGCATTCTATACCCGCTTTTTTCCATAAAAGATGTCGCTTCTTGTAAGTTAACATAGGCAGGAAATGGCCCATCTTCACTATAGAAATCAGGCCTTTCTAAATCATTTGATAGATTAATATTTTCCTCCAGTACCCACTCGTAAACAGGGAAGCGGCTCATTAGGAATGGGTTTATATGAGTATTTTCATTACCATCTGATTGATGGATAAGTTGAGAAATCATGGACCAGTCGTTAGGTTCGCATATATTTCTGATGCTCTCAATATGTTGAGAGCAGGCTCCATATATAAAGTCTCCACCAAATATTAGATTTAAAGGTGTTTCATAAAGTTCATCATAAAAACATGGTATTTCTATTTCTTTACCATTACTGGGGCTTTTTAATAGATACGGTTTTGCGAGTTTGAATCTGCCTGGTAATTTCTCGATTATCGAATTGCAAATATCTCCGCGTCGTTCACGAGAAGCAGATTGCCAATTTTCCAGGCTATTGATTTCTGTAATATTGTTCATTGGATGCACCATCCTCTTCAGCGTATTTTTCTCAGCTTAAGCTGCTTATTTATCAGGACGAGTGGGATCGATTATTGAATGCGGATGATTTTCTATATAAGCGTCAAAAGCATCTATGCCTTCTTGTAAAATTATATACGCTTCTTTAGGAGTAATTGGGACAACCCACAAGACACTAATTACTTCTTCACCTATTTTTATTTCTTCTAAATCTTCACTTTCTCCTCTTAGTTCATCAATTAAAAGGGCCTTTGTAGTCCAGTTCTCTGGTGCGAGTGTGCTCTCAGTCATTACTCGTGGTACTCCCGAAGACTTTATATTTTCAATATTATGGGCAATTAAGTCGCAGAAATATGTGAATATACGATCAATGTTTTCTTGCCCCAAATCGGGTTTTAATGCTAGCATCCATTCAGTCTCAATAGGTTTTCCAGTTTTTCGAATGAAATTAGATAGGCCGACTGTTGCGAATCTTGCAGGGATATTATCATTAATTGATGGAAAATAATATATCTCAATATATACGCCAATCTCTGGTTTTGTCATTATGACTCTATATTCCGGCATAGACCATTCTTTGATATACAAATTAAGTATAATTGTTCTTCTGATGTCGAATTCCAGAATTTTTTCTCGGCATGACTCTTTATTGATTTGCACATCTATCACCTTTTTCTTTAATGGCTTTCTCCGTTTTCGTATCATGGAAACCATTTGGAGCTTTAAGTGCAAGGAAGCAGTTTATAACTCTCTCGTTGTCTCTTGTTTTTACTCCACTTGGTTCTGGTGTTCCACCCTTATGTTCTTTGAAAACTTCATTATAGCTTCCTGAGCTCTATGGATAATATCATCCACTTCGGAAAACTGACGATCCATAGATGCTAGCACCTTCAGCAAAAAAAGACCAAGACTTTGATCTCCTAGACACAATTCCGTTTCGGCGAAATATTCGATGTCTTCGAGTTTTTCTATATTTCTTTTATGATTGATGTTTTTAGGGAACTCGATGTATTGATGGAGGGTTAAGACTGCATCTTCTCCCTTCGTTTTAAAATCGTGAACAATTCCGTTGAATAGGGTGTCTTTGAATCCTTCCTTGAGCCTGCCTTTTTCATTCAATGCATCAGGATGAAATGTCGCCAAATATTTTTCGTTTCTTATGGCCTGATCATTCATGATGTAGGGTACTTTTTCTTCGTCAAGAATCTTAACGATTTCATCAATTGACTTGAACCTTAGTCTTGTAAATCTTGCCGGAGAGAATTGCTTTCGCAAAGAATCTTCATGATTTGAAAGATATGCTCTAAATGAAATTTCAGCATTTCCTTCCAAGAGTTCTTTGAAATAAGCAAGATGCCTTTCATCAACCATATCTGCCTCCTATGCTTCTTGAGCATTTGGGTGTACATTAGTGAAATCTGCAATCTGATAGCCAATTGGACCTGACGATACACCAGGTGCTCGCCATCCGAGAGATCGTGCATAGTGCCGAAGAACAGACGTTTGGGAACGGTTAATCCAGATCTCTAGCCCAACTAACCAACTCTTCATCTTCTAAATGATATGGATTTTTGTAAATATTAGAGTAATAGTATTCCGACTCCAATAAGTCTCTAATCTTATTGAAAACATGATTGGTGGCATGAAATCCATTGCTGATAGGAGCAGTGAAGGCAAGCGAGCCATTATGAAAACCATCTAAAGAGCCAGCAAGCTCTTGTTTGACTATTATTTCAGCAGCTTCTAATATTTCTTTGATAGGCTGCTCTTTGTAAATTTGAACACAAAAATTCCCACCATGCTCTATTAACTCAAAATCTCCGTTTGGATGGAGCTTTATTGTATCTCCTTTTGCAAGCCCTAGAGCTAACCCTGGAGATGCACATAATTTAAATTTTTGATCGCTTAGGTATTCTGCAGGAAGCTCTTCTAAAACTGTTCCCTCTGAATAGGTTCCAGCAAAAACCTGAATCAATGTTAATTTATCGTTCATATGTTGCTCCTCAACTGCGTCAATCTTTGCATAACATTTATTCATGTATTTTATAGTTAACGTGGCATCTTCATGTATGATCAGGGTGCTTTAACTCTCTCCACCCATGTTTGTCGAGTATGTAAATACTTTTTGAGCCAATGCATAGCAAAGTGTCACCAACGACCGAAATATCTTCGCATTCTACAATTTCATCAATCTTCTGAAGCCTGGACTTTTCTTTTGTATAATCAAGTAAAAATAATCCTTCATTCGAAGCGAAGTAGATATGATCTCTATAAAACGCCATCTTTGTTAAAATCATATCGTCATCGTAGTGGCTGACAGCTTCGAACCCGCTGGCTGCATTTCCGCGCAATATGGTTCCATTAAATCCGCATGTCCAAATGACACCGTTGGAGGCACATATTACACTCATCATAATCTCGTCAGTGAATACTTGGCAAAGCCTCCAAGAGTGCCCGTTGTAGTGATATATTCCATTCCGTCCGACTGCATATAAATCTTTGGCGGAATATCCATCGATGTCAGCAATGTCATCGCCGATATTAAATTGATTTATTGCATGGTTGGGCTTTATTATTGGAGCGGGACTTCTTAGTTCACCTGCGATATCATGCCATTGATTAGCATCACGAACATATATTTGCCCACCACCACCGCATGCGTACAAACAGCCATCAATCTCCTTCAAAGAGTTAAGATAACCATACATCGGTGCAACCTTTTTCAATCCGGCATCTACTATTTTTTCTGTGCCTTGTCCCCCAGGCCAGTAATATGAAATATCTCCGTTTTTCGAAAGTGCAGCATATTTACGTTGACTACCCAGCGCAGACTTAACAACACAAAGACATATAGTTGAAAAATAGGGGATGTCTAAGTGACGCCATTTGTTCTCAGGAGCTTGATCGTCAAAATAAAAAATCCTGGTGAACTCAGACAAGTCATCTAAATCATCCGGCTTAGATGCAAACATATAGTAATCATCTTCGATCGCAGCACACTTGTTGAACGTTATTAAAATTGCATTCATAGGTTAAAATCCGATACCATAGCGGACCTCCTTGAGTCATCTATTAAGCCAGTTTTGAGAAATCTATCGACACTTTTCTATTGGAATCTATATTTCTCCAGTCCCTCAATCACTACTCATAACCCTGTTAAGAGGCAGGTAATGGAACGACCTTAATTTTGCAGAATAAATCTGTTCTGAAGAGAGGATGACGTCATCCTCTCTTTGGATATCGATTAGCTGCCAAAACTTCTAGTCAGCTTTGCACGTATTGCGCCGATTCAAATCGATAATCTCGTTAATGCCGTATTCCTCGAATTTATCCAGTAGCGGGTCACTGCCGTGCTTCAACTTCAAATCCATTTCTTCTGAATAGAGAGGGATGATGGCATAAAAGTGTACGGCTCGCCCATCCCCCATGTCCAGCGAAAGAAAATCTTCATCCACATCAAGAGGAGGCAGCAAAATGATTCCGCTCATTTCCGTTTGCTGTGATAGCGGTTCAGCCGGATCCCCATTAGGCATCGTATGCTCCCAGCCTAGCCAAGTATCGTACTCATGGGGAAAACGAGCTAACATTTTGAGCCATTTAATAGGCCAAAAATACACGTGATTTTCTAAATCTTCTTGCGAGATCCGCCAATCCGGCGGCAAGCAGATCATCAATTCTGCGAATTCGTAGTCTTCTGCGCCTTCTGGCGTATTCATGGGCTTAAAGCTCATGCCCGTTGTAAATAACGTATAATAATTGCGTTCGGGTGTCGGTTTTATGACGTGGACATCAATATGAACGACATCCGATAGGATTTCGTGGAAAACGGAATCGATTTCTCCGATATACTGGCGCACGTGGTCTTCGATTTTCTCGCTCCATCCTTCTTCCCCGTACTCCGGTGGCTGCCAAACATGCTGCCTATCGCCATAGCGATAGATTGGGTACCCTGACTCCGAATATTCCGTCAATTTTGACACGGTCGTCTCTCCCTTGCTTCCTATATTTTCATCTAATTCATCATACCATAATGTCTATATGCAAGTAATAATTCCCAACCCCGTTCATAGGTAAGTCGTACGCCACTTTTCGTTTGCCACCCCTGATGGCAAACAGCACCTTACTAACCTGTTGCGATGTGATTTCCTTTACTGGAATAACGCTGGTCAAAGCCCCCCGAGTAATTGCCATACCTGTGCAGGTGAAGCAGAAATTTTAATAAAGGTCGTAGTTATTGCCATATTTATTACTTTCCTTTTTAGTTAACGTTAATTGGTAGAGGAGTATGAGGGGCTACTAGTTTTTGTTCGCGCATTTCTTCCCAGAATGCAGGTGGAATGATCGTGTTCAATGCAGCTTTGTCTTCTGCAATTCGCTCAGGTCGACTAGCACCAGGTATGACAGCAGCAACTGCAGGATTAGCCAGTGAAAATTGTAAAGCAGCTGCCTTGATGCTGATGTGATGACGATCTGCAATATTTCTGATTCTCGCAACTCTTGCCATAATTTCTGGTGACGCTTGTTGATATTCGAAGTGAGTTCCTCCAGCAAGAACACCTGAGCTATATGGACCACCAACGACAATATCCATATTGTGTTTGCATTACCCGCTGCAGCGAGTGCTTATGGTCTAATAAGGTGTAACGACCAGCCAGCAACGATACATCTGGTTTCGTTTCTTCCAATTCAAGCATAAGTTCAATCGGCTCTACTCGGTTTACTCCGAGTCCCCAACCCTTAATTACTCCTTCTTCACGTAAACGTGTGAGTGCACGGAATGCCCCTGTTCGGGCAATTTCAAATTGCGATAACCACTCATCACCATAAAAGTCTTGCGCGACATCATGAATATAAACAAAGTCCAGACGATCTGTTCTCAAGCGTGTCAAACTCTGCTCGATTGAGCGAAGGAGTACATCCCATGACTGGCGTTTATCTCAAAATTAAATAAGAAAATGGCCTGACAGCAGCAGGCCATTTCAAATCAAACGGGCAATGAGATCATTATATAAGCGATTCTTCTTGAATGTTGGTAAACAGGTACTTTTATTTATTCAAATAAAACCGTTTTTTTGCTCCAAACTACTTTTCTTGGCCAATTCAATCACCTTAATCGTATTCATCGCTTCAATTGCGTTTACAGGTAACGGAGCATTATGGGTGATCGCTTGATAAATGCCTTGATAGAAATTTTCATAAGAACCCGGTATCGTTTCTATTTTTTTTGTGGTGCCATGTTTTCCATTTTCAGTCGTCAACTCACCATACCACTGTTCATGGTCTTGCCCCCAACCTGGGCTTCCTGGCACGCTGCCTTGGCGAAGAGCATCTTCTTGTGAGTCCAGACCATATTTAATAAAACTCCCTTTACTGCCGTGAACTTGAAATTTCGGACCGGAACTTTTAACAATTGAACCACTGTGCAGAATGACTCGCATTTTTCCATAATTTAAAATGATATGAAAATAATCATCCACTAAAGCATCCACTCTTTGTGCAAATACATCACCAAACACACTTATTGGGTTACCAAATAAGTACAAAGCCTGATCGATTAGGTGTGCTCCTAAATCATAAAGCATGCCTGCCCCAGGTCCAACTTGTTCTCTCCATCTTTCTCTTACCTCTGGCCGATACCGGTCAAAATGCGCTTCATATAAATAAATTTCGCCCATAGCGCCGGATTCGATACATTGCTTCACGGTCAGAAAATCATTATCCCATCTCCTATTGTGAAAAACGCTTAGCAATTTGTTCTGTCCGTTAGCTATTTCGATTAGATCTTTTGCCTCTTCAGTCTGAATAACAAATGGTTTCTCTACAACAACGTGTTTCCCAGCAAGCAAGGACTGTTTGGCAAAAGAATAATGTGTAGAATTAGGAGTCGTAATGACGACTAGGTCAATTCTTTCATCCGATAGCAGATCTTCTATAGAGGATACGACCTCCATATCTGGAAACTTCCTTCTCACTTTATGAGGATCACTGGAGACAATCTTTAGAATGTCCATTCCCGCAAGAGATTGTATAAGTGGAGCGTGAAAAATCTCACCCGATAATCCATAACCTACAATACCGACATTAATCGTTTTCATTTGGTTTCCTCGCTTTCTCAGGAGCTTGTTAAGCGTCAAGTTTATTCCATTATAATTATCTTACTGAATATTAACAACAATAATTAAGTTTAATAATTATAAATACAGTTATTTAACTTATATATTTTGTATATCATGCAACTTATATGCACATCAAAATGATGATAAATTGTGTTTGCATTGAATTAGGCAGCAACAAATAATAAAATAAAGGGAGAATAATCAGCTAAGGTGGACAAGTATGAACCAAGAAGAAAGAATAAAGTCGATTCTGGACTATTTAAAATCGAATATAAAGATTAGTATGGAGGAAATTTGCTCCCTGTATGAGGTTTCTTATGATACAGCTAGACGCGATATGGTGAAAATGGAGCAAGATGGGTTAATTGTTCGAATTCGAGGCGGAGCAATGCTGCCTTCTCTTACCAAGCATATTAGTAGTTATAAAGATCGGTCAGAAAACACGGAGAATAAACGCCGAATTGCACATGTGGCAGCTTCCCTAATACAGGACGGGGACTATCTCCTTATGGATGCAGGTACTACTACGCAATATACTTCCGAATTATTAACAACCCAAAATAATGTTATTGTGACCAATTCCATCGACATTGCGGCTGTTTTGTGCGATAAACCTGAAACCATCACCCATTTGTTGGGTGGAGAATTAAATACTTGGCATCGATACGCATTCGGCCCTCGTGCAATCGAAATGCTTTCTGATATCAAAGTAGATAAATTGTTCTTAGGTACATGCGGGCTCTCACTTGAAGGCGTGTTTGCTCCTACAGTAGAAGAAGCCTATATGAAAAGAGAAATGATAAAAAGAGCAAACCAAATTATTTTGCTTGCAGATTCAAGCAAGTTTGAAAAAAGTTTATTTCACCGTGTGTGCCAATTCGATCAAATCGATTTAATAGTTACTGATACCGCGCCAGAACAACCATTTGATAAAATTTTCAAGGATTTTGGAGTTAAGGTCATGGTTGCGTCCGACTAGACTGCTATTTAATGGGAAAAGCCGCAAATATGCGGCTTTTTGTATGTTCTTGTTGTTTTAGCTAGTTAGGTAAACAAATTGTGTGTCATCATTAAAAATCAAAATTGTCAGGATCTGGACCTACACGGTGATTTTGATTCAAATCATCCATAAGTTTCATATCTTCATTTGTGAGCTCAAAGTCAAAAATAGCAGCATTTTCTACAATACGATGCTCTTTGGTTGATTTCGGAATGGTAATAATGCCATGCTGTAGATCCCAACGTAAAATAACTTGGGCTACAGATTTATTATATTTAGCAGCAATTTTAGTCAAAACTTCATTATCTAATAATTCGCCTTGCATTAATGGTGACCAAGCTTCCAGTTGGATGCCATGTTTTTCACAGAATGCTTGAAGCTCTTTTTGCGTTAAGCGTGGATGACATTCCACTTGGTTGATTACTGGTTTAATTTCTGCGTCTTTTAATAAGTTTTCAAGATGGTCAACATGAAAATTACTTACACCAATTGCTTTTACCCTTCCTTCTCTATAGAGGGTTTCTAATGCACGCCATGCTTCTTTGTATTTGCCTTCAACAGGCCAATGAATCAGATAAAGATCTAGGTAATCTAACCCCAGCTTTTTTAGGCTTGTTTCGTAAGCTGCGATTGTCGATTCATAACCCAAATCAGCATTCCATACTTTTGAAGTGACAAATACCTCCTCTCTTGAGATACCTGCTGCTTGTATTCCTTCACGAATACCTTGACCTACTCCTTCTTCGTTTCCATAAATCGCTGCGGTATCAATGCTGCGGTAACCATGCTTGATGGCTACTTTAACGGCGTTAACCAACTCTGGACCCTCTTCCACTTTAAACACTCCGAGTCCAAATCCCGGCATTTTTACACCATTGTGGAGAGTCACTGTATCTTGCAAATTCTTTATCATTAAAAATTCCTCCTAAATTAAATAATCTAACTGAACCGTTGATTTTAAAAAGTTTGTTTAACCTTACCGGCAAAATATATTATGTTATACGACAACCTAAAATAAAAGTACGTACTTTTTTGTGCTATAGGTACTTAAAAGTGCCTTTTGCCTTTCCAAGCATACTTCCATTCAGACCAAATTAACTTCATGAGGTACTAACAGCGCTAACCATTCGAATGAGTCTCTATAATAAGCAAAAAAAACCGCTTAGCCATCCTGGCTAAACGGTCCATTATGCTACATCTGGATCGACTCTATCATCTCCACTACAGGCTTCTGCCACGAGTCCTTCTCATCGACTGGAGCGCTAAAGCTAATTTCAAGTAGTGCTCCATCTAATTCCGCCCAACCAAGGAGTCGATAAGTGTCACCCTTCTGGGATGGCATGATGACTTCAATGACTGCAATGTGCTTCCTATGTACGAGCATCGTCTCATTCTTCAACCATTCTAACTTTTCTCCTTCACTGTCATGTTCCAAAATCGCCTTCATCTTCAATCGTGCCCCATCGATTCCGGCATCGGTTACCGGTTGCTCTGGATCATGTCGCAGCTCAAGCTTCACTTTCTTATGGTTATCCGTATAGACAAACTTCGAGTTCGATGTCTCATTCGATTCCAGCTCTAATCCCTGCGGGAGCTTCAGTGACATCAAATTGGAGAACACTTTGCTCATTCCTAGCTCAACAGACTCATTTACCTTATTAATTTTTTGTTCTAGTTCCTGCTGCTCATGCTGTACAGTCAATGCGATCTCCTTGCCCACACCCGCCTCTCGCTCTTGAGTACCTTGGAGCATACTGCAAGCAGAGATGATTGCCACTACGATCGTTAACAATGATACAGCCAGCCATTTTTTCATCACTATTCCTTCCTTATCTCTTCAAATTTTCCAACTACTCATTTAAATAGATTGTCACACGATTTGCGACCAAATCCGCAACCTCTTGCGCCGATTTCTGTCCACTGAAGTAAGCTTTTGCTTCTTCTTCAATAATGGTTTGAATCTTCGAATTATTCTGTTGCGGCGTGATTGCCTGGGCAAGCATCTGCTTGATTATACTGATGTCCGCCTTCTGAACTGGGATCGTGGATCCCATTGGCGACTCAATAGCGCCTTTGTCCTCAAGATCCTTAAACGTCTTCTCGTTTACTTTTTTATTGACCGAGAACCCTTGTAGACCAGGCATCATCTGGCCCTCCTCGGACAATAAGAACTTCATGAATTCCCATGCTTCCGCCTGCACATTCGAATTCCTATTCATTCCTAAGTTCTTATGCATCACGAATGTACCTCCAACCTGCTGCCCAGCAGCGAGCGGCTTATGATAGATCTTCCCTTGCTCGTAGAACATCGCTGGCCCTACGAAATAATCTTCAGGCGACAGGATTAGAGCAGGTGCAAAGAAATAATCACCTGCGTTGACTTCTGCATCTGTAACCACCTTATTCGCATACATCATCTTCACCTGCTCCATCAATCCAACAAATACACTGGCATCGAAGCTCACAGGGCGCTTCTCTTCATGGACAATGCGAGTATAGTTATCAACGAACAGGTTATTCAGCATCTGCTCAGGCGGCGTATTCCCCATCGAATACGTATGCCCGCCTGATGCCGCCAGACGAGTGCCTACCGATGTAAACTCCCCCCATGTCCATGTGCTGTCATCAAATTTCACACCGGATTGCTCTATGGCCTTTGCATCCCCCATAAGACTGTCTAAGGAAAACCGCAAAGGCAGTGAATAGAGTCCACCCCTCATCTTAGCCCCATCCAAAATGTTCATCTCATACAACGTGGAATCAAAAGCAGGGTCCTGCTTCATCAACTCACTCAAGTTAACAAGCGCTTCTTTGTCTACGTATTTCCAGACCGGAAGACCGCTCACATCCAGAGCGATCAAATCAGCTCCTTTACCGGACAATAGCTCTGTATTCGTGGTATTCACATATTTTTCGAGATCCCCTTCTTGATTGGAGCCTTCCCCTTGGCTGTATTCCTTGATTTGAATATCCACATCGGGATGTTTCTCTTCATACCTCTTCTCTGCCTGGGAATACACAGGGTCCTTTTGGAATACGGATAAGACAACCATTTTCTTGCCGTCTTGTCCTTCCTGTCCTTCTTCCTTCACCTTACTGAACTGTCCACCAGTACATGCGGTCAATGCCATCGTTAATCCAACGATTAAACTGAGTACACCTCTTTTTTTCATCGTTAACCTTTCCTCTCCATTCTCCATGCGATCGATGCGGCTCATGCGCATTAGAAGACACTAACGCGTTGGCCTTCTGTAAGCGGCTCGCTGCTTTCCACAATGATGCTATCTTTCATGTAAACTCCTTGTAACACCATCGTTTCTTGACCATTCGTTCCCCCTAATTGGACGGGGGACTTCCGAACGACGTAAGTATTGCCTAACGGCCCTTTACGCTCTTCGATGACTAGCACATACTTGTCTTTCCCCTGCTGATGGATCGCTTGGTTCGATATGAGCATGCCACCTGCGGGCTTCTCCGATTGTGTCAGTTCTACGCTTACGAGTTCATTCGCTTGAACATTTGGATATTGGACCTTCACCACGACCCGTTGACTTGAAACCGTCTGAGACCCCCCACCTCCAGATCCTTCTTGTAAGGCAGTACCTGTTCCTGACCCCGCCACCTGACGAATATCGGTAATGATCCCTTCAATCGGGACTTTGGCCCCTTTGTGTTCAACTTGAACGTTCAACTTCTCCTCCGTCCGCAGTTTTAGGCCCATCGTATCCGGAATGACCATTTCAAATTGATAGCCTTGCTGCCTACTCGCTAAGCTGATATCAGGACCTCCGCTCCCAGAAGGCAGTAGTTCCGTGGCAAGTATCTGGGTCACAACGCCGTCAAATGGCGCGATGATGCGTCTGCGTTCACTCGCCTCTGACTGCATCGTGTTCACTTTTCGCTCCTGGACTCCCAAGGCGATTTGGGCGCGTTCTAACTCCCGGTTCGTGCGGCGAGCCTGCATCTCGTCGTTATTTTGCATGGCTTCAATATAAGCATCATGCAAGTCAACGAGTGCAAGCCGCTGCTGTGCAATGTCCGCCTGAACGTCAAGGATAGCCTGTGCAGCTGCAGAATTTTTATATGTGATTAGCGTCTGGCCCTTAGCTACACGATCCCCTTCTTTCACATAAATCTTCTGAATAGACCATTCTGCCGTATTCGATAAATTGATCTGTTGCCGAGGCAGCAGCCGAGCAGTACCACGCCACTCAGTTACTAACGCGCCTTGCCTCCCTACCTCTGTTTGTACCTTCGGCAGATTTATCGTCAGCAAAGTATTGCTCGATAGGGTAAGGAAAAGAAGCAAACCGCTGAATACCCCGGTGAACCACACTATTTTTCGTTTTTTTCTTGCATCCAGCGCTTCTGGGAACTCTGTAGCCATCCTACTCCTCCTCTCATAGCTACCCTTTAATCCCCGACATTTGAACACCTTCGATAAAATAAGACTCCGCATATAAGAACAGCAGAACCATCGGTGTCATATAAATCAGCGATGCAGCAAAACCAATGCCTTGGGCTTCCTTATGGATTCTGGATAAATAGAGCGATAATGGCTGCTTAAAGGCATCCTCCAAGAAGATCAAAGGCTGCTCGACCATATTCCAATGTTCAACGAACAACAACACGATTAACGCCGCAATTCCCGGCTTCATCAAAGGCAGCATAATGCGAAAAAAAATGTAGTAATGTCCAGCGCCATCCATCTGCGCTGCTTCAACCAACGCATAGGGAATCGAAAGCATAAATTGTCTCAGCATAAACACACCGAATGCCGCGAATATTCCTGGCAAAATAATCGCGCTTGCTGTATTCATCAACCCCAACTTATCAGCAATAATATAATTCGGAACCAGGGTCACTTGAAAAGGCATCAGCATCGTCATCAGATACACCCGAAACCAGCCTTCTCTCCCCTTGAACCGAAGCTTGGCAAAAGCGTACGCTGCCAGTGCACTTACAACCGTCTGTCCCGCAATGATCGCCATGACCATCGTGACGGAATTCCAGAACATGAATAAATACGTCGGCGTCTCTAACAGGACTTTTCCGTACTGTTCGAAGGACAGCCAATCCGGGATGAGCTTCAGATTTACGAATGCAGCAGTCTCCCCTTGCGTAACGACTGGCATTTTACCCACCAGACCGTAATTGCCGCGAATTTCATGCTCCGTCATAAAAGAATTTGTGAATGTAATCACAATAGGTATTAGCATCAGAAGCCCGATGCATGCCATCACCAGGGTGACTGATAGGTTCCGAATGAAACCCTTCTTCTTCATTCTACCTCCCGTATCATTCCATAAATTGTGTATATCGCTTTTCTAATCGAAGCAGCATTGTTACGATGATAAAGATAACGATTACCATCATTGTCGCAGCTGCAGACAGCTTCTGCACATCCATCGCGAAGAACATATTGTTCATATAATGTTGAAGTGTATAGATGCTGTCATGCGGGTAGTCTCCTGCGATTAGGTACGTTTCTCGGAAAATTTTGAATGTATTCATAATCGACATCAGGATGACGAAGACCATCGTTGGCGTTAAATAGACGAGTGTAATCCCGTAACATTGGCGCCACTTGCCCGCCCCCTCCAAATCAGCCGTCTCATAGTAATCCCGCGGAATGCTTTGCAGCCCTGCAAGGAATAAAATGATGTTGTAGCCGATATGCTTCCATAGGTAAAAAATAGTGATCACACTTCTTGCCCAGACCGATTTCATCCAATCTACTTGTTCAAGCCCGGCAGCATACAGCCAAGCATTAAGTGATCGATTCCAATCAAAAAGCACTTGCCACACCATCACGATGGATGCCACCGGTACGACCAGTGGCAGGACATAAGCCATCCTTAGAAATTGCCGCAAATAGAGATTCCTGTTCAGTACGAGTGCGATCCCTAGTGACAAAAGAAGCATTAGAGGGACATTCACGGTCGTGAACCAGAACGTATTCGAGGCGGCTTTGCGAAAAGAATCACTGCTCAGCAGCTCCTGATAATTCGAGAGTCCAACAAATGAACCGCCAACCGTTCGGTCCAACACGGAGTAGACAAGTCCCATTCCAAACGGAATGAGATAGAATAGAGCAAAACCGATCGCACTTGGCAGCAAGAATGTTACAGCAACTAGCCCTTCTCTTCGGCGGAGAAAATTCCGCTTCATGACTCCTCCGAATCATAAAATGCAACACTTATATTACCTTCTTGAAGGTTTACTTGGAACATTGCCTTGCCATCCGCTGCACGTTTGTAAATGACAATAGATTGATCTATTCCTTGTGCTTCATTCGCATGGCCGACTGCCACTTCCGGCTGATAACCATCGATTCGAAGATCCAGTTGTTTCAAGAATACATTCGCCATCGCGATCGTTTCCGATGGTTGTAATTTCGAAGGAAGCGGGGCTGATGGCTTTGTACCTATTGCTTGAACAAAATGTAACTGCCCTGTTTCCGCATCGACATTGGCTACAACCTCTTGATGCGGCTCTTCGAATGTCTTTCCTTTCTCCATCAATATGAGATTCAATTGATGAATCCGCTTACCTCCATTGATCCCCTTGGTAATTTGTGCGCTTGCAATATCGAAGTCCTTCGTCTCAGGAAATCCACGATAGATGCGAGCAAGCAAGTCTTGTACCGTCTTATGCTCGCTAATCTCATCCGCATATAGATTGGTCGTGACATAATCCGAATCCTCATCTTTGGTGACGAAGCTGCGCACATCCTCCGTTCCGGATAGATTGAGCATGGCACGAATCTGTGCCGCTACGGCAGGCGCAGTATGAATGACAACGGGTGTGAGAAGGATAACCGCAAGTACACATGCCACCATGCGAACTTTTACAGTTGATTTTGCTTTATTTTTTTCATTGCGATACCGTGCGTAAGAAGTTTCTAGAATGCGCTCTTGCATTTCAGCTGGAGTTTCCATTGCCTCCGCACAATCCTGTAGCTTATCGCGCAGCTGTTGTTCAATGGACATATAGTTCTTGCTCCTTTGCTGATTCAAAGTTTGGGCTAATCTTGCGAAGCTTCCCCAGTGCAGCATGATGTCTAGATTTGACCGTGCCTACGGGAATGTCCAATAATTCAGCGATTTCATCGAAGGTATATTCGTGATAATAGCGTAGAATAATTACCGTACAAAGTTTGTAGGATAACTGATGAACGATGGTCAGCATCTCCTGATGGGTCTCGGCCTTCAGAACCTTATGATCGGAGAACATATGCTCTTCCACCTCCAAGAGCCGCTTCTTCTCGAAGATGCGGAATCTCCTCCAGCTTTTGGTTCGCCACTTCTGTATTTGCTTCAGCGCGATGCCATGCATCCAAAATCGAAAGGGACGATTCGCATCGTAATTGTCGATCGAGCGCCACAGCTGAAAATAAATTTCGTTTATAACATCTTCTATTTCATTTTTTTCCGTCATCAGAAAGGCAACAGAGCGGTAGATTTCGGGGAATGACCATTCATAGATCACCTGAAACGCAGACGAATCCCCATCCTTCATCCGTCCAATCCAATACTCAATATCAATATCTTTCATGAAAAAAGGGCCCTCCTAAGTAAGCTTACACTCTATATTGCCACGATCATTCGAAAAGGTTCGATAGATGCCCTAAAAAATTATGGATAAATTATTTCATTTGGATGCAACTCGCTTTTACTTCATCAAATTGAACACATTTATATATCAAAAGTACATACATTTATCGATTTTTAAAATAGTGCTTCATAGCTTTTTTAGCTTTTGACAGACTAGATAGCCTAGCTACCTGCCAATTAGAAGCCTGCTTGTTATGATGTTAAATAATTATAGTGTTATATAAGATAACCGTTAGTTCTTCGGATTCCAGCGGACTGATAATTTGGCAAAATACACACCATATATACTTCAAGCAACCACGCTCTCTGAAATAACACGTCCATAGTTAAGATCTTGTACCCCCAAAACAAAAAAAGCCACTAAAATAGCGACTTTGATTGGGATGATATTGTTGTCCCCCGACATATTTATTATTTTGGTTCTAAAACGTTAGTCGTTCATTCAGCTGCAATCCTCTACTAGTTCGAGCGCCCTGTTCATCTCGTCAAACTTGCTGTTATTCGAGGAAACCTGAGCTCTTGTAGGCGCATTCGGCTCAATATACAGCTTGGCACTATTTACGGCTAAAGCTGCGTCCGTGAAAGCTCCAGCAATGAGATACAACTTACTGCCGTAATTTGCCGTATCTCCAGCCACAAACACACCGGGAAGATTGGTTGCCAGTTTCTCATCCGCTTTAAAATTCCAATCCTCTCTCGCTAGCCCCCAATTCAGCATAGGACCGAGATCACCGCGCAAGCCATGATTAATTAAGACGGCGTCCACCGCGAGACGCTTCAGCCCCGTTTCCTTTGTCCATTCCCCGTCCTCATTTAATGGTGCAATCGAAACCGCATCAAGGCGCTTGCCATTCCCGTATAAATCCGTAATAACGTATGGCGTAAGCACTTGAACGTTTGATGCCCTCATCTGTTTCACATTCTGCTCCAGCCCGCCGAAGTGTTCCCGTCGGTGTACGAGCGTCACCGATGCTGCGATTTCCACTAGTGAATTAGCCCAATCGATAGCCGAATCTCCACCTCCAGAGATGAGTACTCTTTTACCACGAAAGCTTGCTAATTCCGTGACGGTATAATGGAGATTTGCCTTTTCGTAATTTTCTGCTCCAGGCAGGTCAAGCCTAGCAAGCTTCAGCGCACCATGGCCTACGGCCAAGATCAGCGTCCGGCTCCAGTGCTGCTCTCCGGTTGCAGACGTTATGAGCATCGTGCCATCAGCCATTCTCTCCAGTCCGGTAATTTGTTGACCCAGCACAATAGTTGGATCAAATGTTTGAGCCTGTTGGGTCATGACCTGAGTCAGTTGCGCGGCGCGAACGGGTGCCAGGCCGCCGACATCCCAGACGATCTTCTCGGGGTACATCAACGTCCTTCCCCCAAGTTCCTCTCTCGCCTCGATCAACTTCGTCTTCATATCGCGCATTCCGCTGTAAAAGGCAGCATATAGACCCGCCGGTCCTCCACCAATGATGGTAACGTCATAAAGATCCAGTTTCTTCGCCATTCTTTCCCTCCTCTGTTCCTGATCTCCCCTGCAAGTTGAGCTAAGTCTTCTTGCGTTTAAATAACAAATACATGAAGAAAGGAGCACCAATGCCTGCTGTGAATACACCTGCTGGAATATCCAGCGGCTGAAAAAGCATTCTTCCCGCCAAATCCGCCAGCAGTAGAATGATTGCACCTATAAACGCGGATACCGGGATAATGATCTTGTAAGAATTACCGACAATCCTCCTGGCGATATGCGGTGCCATCAATCCTATGAACGAAATCGTACCGGCTACGCCAACCGCAGCGCCAGCAAGCGCAACGCTATAAAATAAGAGAATCATCCGACTAAGCTGAATCCTGCTTCCAAGCCCACGAGCAACATCTTCGCCCAAGGATTGCACATTTAATTCTTTCGCCAGCAGCAGTGACAAAGGAATGAACACCGCTACCCACGGCCAGAGCATCTCGACATAGCTCCAATTGGTACCATAGATGCTCCCCGTCATCCAATTAAGTACTTGAGCGGCCAGATACGCTGGCCCGCTAATAAGCAGGAACGTGGTGAGTGCCCCCATTGCGGTAGAAATGCCAATGCCGATCAGTACCAACCGGAACGGCGACACACCTTTTTTCCAAGCTAATACATAATTGATAGTAGCCGTAACCAATGCACCGCCGATAGCAATGAACGGTACCCAGTGAATGCTGTAGCCCGTCACGAAAGTCATGAAGGCAACCACAGCTACCGATGCTCCTCCGGTTATACCCAGCAGATCAGGCGAAGCGAGCGGATTACGAATGACGCCCTGCAATAATGCACCGGCTGCTGCTAATGCTGCACCAATGAGAATAGCCGCTACTATTCGAGGCAGACGGAACTGCATAATGATCAGGTTGCTGGCTTCCATATTTCGGCCGGCAAGAGAAGCAAACACCTCCTCTAGAGGAACGCCAACGCCCCCAAGCGATAAACTAACAAGCGACAAGGCGACAACGATAAAAGATAAAGCGATAAACATGAATGTATATTTCGCTGTATGCGGATTAAGCATGTTGTTTCCTCCTGGCCACATGAATCAGAAAGGGAACTCCGATAATCGCCGTTGCGACGCCTACTGGAACTTCTTTGGTTTCCAGAATAAAGCGTGACGCTAAATCTGCAGTCACTAGAAGGATCGCACCGACAATTGCCGTATAAGGAAGCAGCCATTTGAAATCATGCCCAATCATATATCTGCACAAGTGAGGGACGATAAGCCCGACGAAAGCGATCGGACCAGCTGCTGCTACCGAACTTCCCGCCAATAGTACGATTGCCGCAGCCGACAGTACGCGCACCAGTGTCAAACGCTGTCCCAAGTTTCTCGCGCTATCGTCTCCAAGCGCCATAATGTTTAACGAGCTCGCCAATAGTAGTGAGATCGCTAACCCTGTTACCATATAAGGCAGTACCATCAGCAAATGCTCCAAATCTCTTCCTTCTACGGAGCCGATCATCCAGAATAGCGCAGATTCGAGCGACTGCTTATCAATAAGAATAATGCCCGATGTAATAGAGGAAGTGAAAGCTGCCATACAAGCGCCAGCCAAGGTCAGCTTTACCGGCTCGAACCCGCCTCCTTGCAAGCCCAGCGTATAGACGGCCGCTGATGTTGCAACCGCGCCTGCGAAAGCAAGCCAGACCATGCCGCTCATCGTTAACGAGGAGCCGAACGCGAGCAGGCCAATGACAATAAATAGCACTGCGCCCGCATTTACGCCGAGGACGGAGGGCGAAGCAAGCGGATTCCTTGTCAGAACTTGCATAATTGCCCCGGCTACAGCTAAGCTTGCCCCTACCAGTGCCGCAATCAAGGTTCGGGGAACGCGAGCCGTCGTCAGAATAAGATGCTCGTTGGAGCCGTCGAAATGACTGTAAGCCAGCCATAGGTCTTTTAACCCGAAGTAATGAAGACCGTACAATACACTGCATAACATACTAATCAGCAGCAGGATCGCGCTGACAGCTAGGCCGGCGAGCTTTCGCTTGCTGCTTCGCGTTAGGAAAGGACCATTCATGCCTGCACCGAGTCTCCTTTTCATTGGCAGTTCTAACAACTAAACTGCCAGAATCGTCAACAAGCTGACGCGAATACAGCGTCAGCTTGTCGATCCGATAAGCCTTTATTATTTTACATCAAAGTATTTAACGAGTTCATCCAGCAGCAGATTAGCCGCTTCATATCCACCTGCCGAGTTCCATATGGCTTCATCGACTTGAATAATCTTATTGTTCTTGCTAACACTCAGGTTCTGGAACAACGGATCTTTTTTCCACTCCTCCACGACCTTCGCCGCATCATTCTTGCCTGGAGACTCTGATACGAAGTAGAATAGCACATCACCATCCATACTAGGTATCGTCTCTTTGGACATAACTTCTATAAAGGAGTCTTTATCCTGCGATGCTGGCCGGGCAATGCCTAATTGGCTCAAGAGCACACCGGAGAAAGTTTGCTTCTGGTAGATACGAACTTGTTTGGCGGAGAAGCGGACCACTGATACTTTCGTTTCCGCTTTGCTGCCAAGCTTGGCCTTCACATCCGCGACACGTTTGTCGAAGGCCTCCATAACCTGCTCTCCTTCTTTCTGTTTGTTTAAGGCTTCGGAGTAAAGCTTGAAGTTAATTTTCCAATCTCCTGCAAGATCATCGGAAAATATCGTCGGAGCAATCTGCTTTAATTGGTCATAAATTTTCTCCTGTCTGACCTTATTGCCGATAATCAGATCGGGCTTGAGGCTCGCGATCATTTCAATATTCGGCTGCAGCTCGTCTCCAACAACGGTGACCCCTTCCATCTCTTGCTTGATATGGTCGTACCAAGGATCGCCAATCCAAGACTGAACGGCTCCGACCGGTTTGATGCCGACTGCCAACAGCGCCTCCGTTCCTTCATTGGTCAATATAACAATACGTTCAGGGGTGCCTGTGAGCGTTTCTTCCCCCATCGCATGTTTAATTACTCTTGTGTCACTCGCCGGGCTTGCAGCAGGACTTGTGGAAGCTGCTACATTACTACTGGGCGAGCTGCTGTTTGCCGATGTGGCGTTCGTTCCTCCTGTTGTACATGCGCTTAACAAGAGGGTGAAACAAAATAATAAAGTTGCTGCCATTGCTGTTCTCGACTTGCGATACATCGGTAATACCCCTTCTCTCTTATAATGATAACGATTCTCAAACTCATTACCAATATAACGCTGCTGCCTTCTAGCAACAATAGGAGATCTAAACATAACGGATGGATTATTTCGACACTGCTCCTGCTGCATCGCAGCTTCTTTAAAGCTTGTGGGAGAAGCACCTTCGTATTTCTTGAAGATACGGCTGAAATAATAGCTGTCGGTATAGCCTACACTCTCTGCAATTTCCTTCAAGGTAAAATCGGTGGACAGAAGCAAATGCTTCGCCTTGCTCATCCGTAATTGAATCAAATAGTCGATCGGGCTCGTTCTGACTTGCTTCTTGAAGGCGCGCAGCAGTTGCCTGGAGCTGCAATCAAGGTGTTCAAGCAGCGACTCAAGTGTAATCGGCTCCCGATAGCGCTCATGAATATAACGTACCGCTTGGGCCACTAGATCAGGCTTGACTGCTATCACATTCTGTCGTTCCATCTGCTCCAGTATTTCATGGACCATTTGATAAAAAATCGCTTTAACTTGAAGTTTCTCTATTAGATTTGAACGATGCCACTCCTTGCTCATGGAGGTGACATGATGGAAGATGGAGATCGGGTAATGAGGCTTGAACATATACTGCATTTGAAACGGATTGTGCTGCTCTATCAATTTGACTGTTTCTTTACGGGCTGGTAGCGCCAGCACCGCTTTATACATAATCATATAATAATCCAGCAGCTCCTCTGCCGTAATATCAAGATAGAAGCCCTTGCCCCCATGGATCAAGGAAAACTGGCTGACGTGGTGTGCAATGCCGTCCAGCTGGAGTTGTGCGCTGCCTCTAGTCACATATATGAAGGCACTTGATGGCAATCTGTATGCATGCAGCTCCTCTTCTTGCTCCATTATTGTATGCCGTACATCTATGATCTTAATGAATGCCTGATTCCATAGCAAAGCTTGATCATTCAATTTCACTGTCTTGCGCTCCTCTTCTCTTTTACTCTATGTTGTGAGATTTATACCTTCATCATATATGATACTGATTATCATTTGCAACGATAATTGCATGTCCATTTCCCAGCGGCTCTTGTTACATATTGCCATCTTCGATTCCTTACAAAAACTACTTCTGATCCAACAAAATTGGGTTCTGACGGGCGCTGGATTACCACATAAAGAGTAACATAACGTGGAATGAGGAGGGTCAGACCAATTCAGCTATGTTCATATTTCCATTTAGAAGCAGTGTGTCATTTTTAATCTAATTTATTAATAAAACCACATAGGGCATCCCAATAAATGAGTTCGACTGTTATCATGAAAAATTCCTTCAAGATACCCGCTAGCATATGTAGTCAGCTTAATTGCAATTAACATATTTTTAGATTAACCAGTCGCCAATTGATATTTGACGACTGGCCGCTTATCCGCAAAGTAATACTAATAAATTGATTACTTTAATTTATCGTAATACCGCCACTTGCATATCCTGCAACAGAATTTATTAATGATATTCCAGTAGCGGTTGCAGAAAATACGAGCAGAAGTCGGTCTTGAGGTGAAACTGGAATAGCTAATCCAGGTGTCAAACCATTGCTGACTTGACCTATGGCAATAATTCCTGTTAGTGCAGGTGCCAGTGTAACAGAAGCTCCAGGTATTGCAACAAATGTGTTATTTGGTGTTGTTGATCTAAATAATTGTGCAGTGATGGTAATTGTTGAACCAACTAGTGCTAGAGCTAAGGTCGTGCTAAAATATGCTGCAATATTCGTAATTGTCCCTGCGCGTGGTACTGAAAATGCAAAGTTTAGTAGAGTTCCTCCTGCTCCAGTTAAATCTATAGTGCCTCCAACAATGCTAACACCTGTTCCTGAATTCCCAAATCCAACTAAACTAGAGGTTCCAATAAGTCCACCTGCAATAGTTGTTAAAATAACAGGAAGACCAGATGCATAAGGTATAATTGCACTAGATCCTGTTACTCCCGTCGCTCCAGTAGCGCCAGCGACTCCTGTTCCCCCAGTGGCACCAGTAGCACCCGTTGCCCCAGTAGCGCCGGTTGCACCTGCCCCACCAGCAGCACCAGTTGCACCAGTAGCGCCAGTAGCGCCAGTTGCACCTGTTGCTCCACCAGCAGGCCCAGTAGCGCCTGTCACACCTGTATTACCTGTAGCTCCAGTAGTACCGGTTCCTGTTGCTCCTGTCGCTCCAGTAGCACCTGTACCACCTGTACCGCCAGTAGCTCCTGTTGCTCCTGTAATTCCACCAGAAGGACCTGTTGCTCCAGTCGCCCCAGTAGGTCCAGTTAATGAAGGTGCTGTCAAGATGCTATTAAGCTTAGACTCTAAGAGCATCTCATTCTTGAGAGCAGTCATTAGTGTATTTTGTACACTATCATCAATTGCTAGCAAATCGCTGATAGTCGCTGGTATTGTTAACCCAGGTAAAGTTCCAACAGCATATTGTATTTTTTCGGCTTCAGCATTAATGACATGACCTAGGCCTAATTCATCTATCGCAATTGATGCTAACAATAAGTTTAACGCATCTTCTCTTGATAATGTGATACTTGGTGTTATATTTGGAAGATTCGCTTGTGACATGATTCCACCTCGCATTTATATTTGCTCACGCATTATCTTATGTCTCAGAACTAGTAAAGTTCGTGATTTATGCATATATCCGCATATGACTATCCATATAAAACATAGAATATAAAAGTACATTAATGAAATGAAAAAAAGAGGGTGCCTGTGCCCTCCTTTTAAAAAGATATCTATAAAATTAAATTGTTATTTGCTAGATTAGAGTTTTATCTAAAGGCATTTAATGAATTAGGTTAGTTTTATTCCAACAAATTTAGTCTGATTATTACGCATTAGCTTCACTGGTACCACTAGAGCCATATGACACTGATATTTATCATATGCATTTTCTTATAATAAGGTTCCGTAATGAATAACCTCTAGCATAATAATTAATGCAAACCTGTAGGCAGACAATAACGTTCCTGAATTAACCCTTGAGCACCAGCCATATTCAATCATGAGCATTCCCGCCTCGAAAAGGAACGTTTAGAAATTGATACAACTGGTGCCAAAGAGCTATAGGGATGAGATGTCTCAAAAATAGTATATGAATTTAACAAGTTGATTATTCTAATAACTTCAATCAAACAAATAAGACTAATGCGGCTGTACCCACTACACTCTTTGCAGATGGCCACGCTAGCGTAAGTGTACTAGGACTCACCCCACATACGCAAAACGGCTTTCCTTCTGGCCACGTTGATGGTCTAGTAATCAGGTCCACTGAATTCTTGTGCAGCATCACATCACACTTTGTCCCACTCTGTGCAGTCAGCCACGCTAACGTTAGCGCGCTGGTGCTTATTCCCGCTCGTGCTAAGCGCGGCTCCCTGCCCCTTGAACACATGACCTTGCCTATCAGATGTCCAAATATAAGATCCATCCGCTGCCTAGATACAAATCGTATGATAGCATGTTGTTTTCTTATTAAAAATATAAAATTCTATAATCTCATGGCACATATTGTAACTGTCAAGCTATAATTCAGGTTCGTTATCAGTACCTCTGATCGCTCAAGAGAAGAGGGGAATGCAAGCATTTGCTTCCCTCGCCTTCACGATTAACACTTACCTTTATGTAAGTACCTGTACTAAAAGTGCATACTTACATTTTTATAGTTCTGACCTTATACTCAAGAAGTAATATCACCTAAGGAGGAAAAATCTATGAAAACTCTTGTTATCGTAACACACCCAAGTATAGAGACATCCATCATAAATAAACGGTGGGCAGATGAACTCAAAAAATATCCAGAAAAGTATACTGTACATGAGTTGCATAAAGTTTACCCTGACGGAAACATCAATGTTGAAAAGGAACAACAATTAATTGAATCACATAGTAATCTTGTTTTACAGTTTCCTGTTTATTGGTTTAATAGTCCGCCACTGCTGAAAAAGTGGCTTGACGATGTATTTGCTTATGGTTGGGCATACGGTTCAAATGGAGGCGATAAATTAAAAAACCGCAAAGCTGCGTTAGCTGTATCTGCCGGGATAAAGGAAGAAGACTATCGTGAAGAGGGTAGATACCAGTATACGCTCGAACATTTATTATCCCCTTTTGAAACTTCTTTCCGGTATTGCAATGCAGATTATCGCCCGTTCTTTGCTTTTTATGGTACTGAAAGTTTTGAGCCAAATGCTGGCGAATTGGACAAAAGCGCACTAGATTATCTGAATTTTATTGACAACCTGTAATGAGATAGCCTAATTAGGCCAAAAAGAAGTATGCCCTGTTCAGGGGATACTTCTTTTTAATTTCATAAAAAAGAAGTAATTCCTACTGCTGTACATCCTCTAGAGTTAGATCTCTGTTATTCTCACCCCACTCACACATCATATTTAACAATGGGATCAGGGTTTGGCCACGGGCTGTTAATGAATATTCCACTTTGGGAGGGACTTGAGGAAATTCCTTGCGGTTGATAAGACCATCTGACTCCAGTTCCTTTAACATAATGCTTAGCGTCTTAAAAGAAATGATTCCGATACTTCGCTTCAACTCATTGTGCCGCATAACCTTGTTTTCAGACAGCCAATACAGAATAATCATTTTATACTTACCGCCTATTAAGGACAACGTATACCCAAAGCCGGTATTTTTTAATTCCACGCCAGTAGGGACACAGGTGTCGCGCACAGTTACACTCTCCTTTTAGCCATGTGTCAAGGGCCAATCACCTTCTATTGTTGCGGCTGCTTCCAGCAGGAAAACTGAACTGATTACGTTCACTTCAGCTTTCCAAGGCCCTGCTGACCATTCATAACTAAATTCTACGTTTTCGCTTGAATCATCTATGACACAAAACATCTCAATATCCGAGAAGGGTCCGTCTGTACCCCGGGATACAGATCCATAGACTCCTATTGCGAGTACTTGTTCTTTGTATAGCTTATGGAGTTTAGCCGCAATTTCTTGGCAGATTTGAAGTCTTTCTTTTCGAGAAATTTCTACTGGTCCATTCATGTTCATCTACATACATCTCCCTTTACTATATTACTAGCGAGTGGACTTTGACACATGAATGGAGGACCACGTGCCTAACGGGGAACTTTATCTGGATACATGAGTTCATTCACCTCCAATTTACTATATGGTAAAGCTACAATAAAATAAGCCGGCGCTATCGCCTCATTGGCGACAGAACCAGCTTAAAGTACCTATATTAAAAAACTTTTGTTGTCCATGATTCACAATTCCATGTTTCTGTAACAATATCCCGATAGAATTCAGGTTCGTGAGAGATAAGCAGGATACTGCCTTTGTAAGCTTTGAGGGCACGTTTCAGCTCTTCCTTCGCATCGACATCCAGATGGTTAGTCGGCTCATCGAGTACGAGCAGATTTGTTTCTCTGTTAATGAGCTTGCATAAGCGAACCTTTGCCTTCTCACCGCCGCTTAGCACAGCGATCTTGCTCTCAATATGCTTCGTAGTGAGACCACACTTCGCCAGCGCCGCACGTACTTCGAATTGGGAGAACGAAGGGAACTCATTCCATATTTCTTCGATGCACGTGTTATAGTTTGTATCCTTAATTTCCTGCTCAAAATAGCCGATATCCAGATTGTCTCCACGTTCAACAGAACCAGAGATCGCTGAAAGCTCGCCTAGAATACTGCGTAGCAGTGTCGTCTTCCCGATACCGTTCGCACCAACAAATGCGATCTTCTGGCCGCGCTCCATACGAAGATTCAATGGTCTAGACAACGGCTCATCGTAACCGATAACAAGATCTTTTGTTTCAAATACTAGCTTGCTGGAAGCTCGCGAATCCTTGAAGTTGAACTGCGGCTGGGGCTTCTCCTTCGCCAGCTCGATGACATCCATCTTATCCAGCTTCTTCTGCCTGGACATCGCCATGTTGCGTGTAGCAACACTTGCCTTGTTACGCGCAACAAAGTCCTTCAGATCAGAGATCTCCTGCTGTTGACGCTTATAAGCAGATTCCAACTGCTGTTTCTTCATTTCATACACTTGCTGGAACTTATCATAATCACCAACATAGCGGTTCAACTCTTGGTTTTCCATATGATAAATCAAGTTAATAACGTTGTTCAGGAAAGGAATATCGTGCGAAATGAGAATAAATGCATTCTCATAAGTTTGCAGATATCGCTTCAGCCATTCGATATGCTGCTCATCAAGATAGTTTGTGGGCTCATCCAATAACAGGATGTCCGGCTTCTCTAGCAATAGCTTCGCCAACAACACTTTGGTACGCTGACCGCCGCTGAGGTCATTTACGTCTTTGTCCAGACCGATATCATTCAGCCCGAGTCCACGAGCTGTTTCTTCGACTTTGGCATCAATCAAATAGAAATCTTGATTAGTCAACGTATCTTGAATCGTACCTACATCTTCAAGGAGCTTCTCCAGCTCTTCCGGTGTTACGTCCCCCATCTTGCCGTACATGTCATTCATTTCTTGTTCCAAGTCAAATAAGTATTGGAAGGCTCCCCTCAAAACATCACGGATCGTCGAGCCCTTGCTCAACACGGCATGCTGATCAAGATATCCAACACGCATCCGCTTGGACCATTCCACCTTACCTTCATCTGGCTGCAGCTTGCCAGTAATAATATTCATAAATGTGGACTTGCCTTCGCCGTTGGCGCCAATCAGTCCAATGTGCTCGCCTTTGAGCAGACGGAAGGACACGTCCTTAAAGATCGCACGGTCTCCGAAGCCGTGACTTAGTCGTTCTACGTTTAATATGCTCATGCATGACACCTTTTCTTTTATACTTTGTACTAGAACATTATAAACGTTGTAGCGACTAGAACTCAATGTATCCTCTTCTATTTTATGAAAAATAACATTTACTTCTGTTCCAACCCCGATTCTAACCTGCTATGCAATCCCATCAGAACTGAACGCTAAAACCTTTGAATTTAATAAGTGGTGAATGGCTATGTCGTCAGCTCCATCATTATGTCGTCAAGAAGTCTGCTTACTTCTTGTTCAGAAACAGCGGGTGTATGGTAACCTACGCACAAAGTGAGTATATTACGATATGAGCTTACACCCAGACAGAAAAAGGGGGCGTACATAATCGGCGAAGTCATATAACCATTTACCGTATTACAAGCTGCAAATTGGATAGTGTGTTCTGAGATGACGCCGAAATTCGTCATTAGCGGCAATGCCATTTGCAGCTGACTGACCATCTCATGCTGCTTGGCCATCCCTGCTTTTGCAGTAGAAAGAGGCATTGCAGCCATCTTCTCCATTCCTGCTGCAGAAGACAGGCCGGGAGTATGCTTTTTAATTGCATCCATGGCGTGCTTCACCTTCTCTAAAGTTGCTTCAAATAGCTCGCCGTCGTTCATCTCAATCTCAGGCATTTCCATACCGGATAAATTACATAATGCTCCTGTTGTGCGGCTCGGCAAATACCGGCGCAGATCGACTGTTATGCCAATGGCCTTTTCCTTGGTACGAGGCGCCATGTAGACTGCTTGCTTGGCAATAGAGCGAAAGTACGCCGCAAGCACTCCGTCATTGAGCGTTGCCCTAGCTGCCTTGGTTCGGTTAATGAGCTTTTCTGTCTGGTATTGTTCCAGACTTCTCACTGCAATAACAGGAGTTAGATTCTCTTGAGAAGTGGATGGGAAAGACCAAAGGGAAGCAATTCCTGCTTGCTGTTGGTGGGCTGACCAAATATCTGTTATTCCCGCTGCAGCAAACAGTGGAGTTTGGTCCCTAAAACCTTGTTTGCCCTCCATCATGACTTGATGGATCGTTTGGTAAGACTCTCCCTCAAATAACCGGGTATATAGCGTGGCCAATAGCTGGATAAACTCTTTCACCCCTGCCCCATCCATGCAAAGATGTGATATTTTCAAGCACAACGAATCATGTCCAGATCTAAACAGCCGTGCCTCTAGCATTGGACCGTTAACCCAGTCAATCGGCTGGGCTATGTAGGCTTCTATTAGGGAGTCTCTTTCATGATCTTGACAATTTTGAACAGACAATATCGACTCGATCGCACGTTCTGTATATTTTTCCCAATAAGGTGTTTCAGCTTCTACAAATCTACTGTTTAAAATAGGATTTTTGACAGATGTTAGTTGAAGAGCCTTCTGTAATAAATTTGTATCGAGCTGCCCAGCAAAATGTAGTACAGTCCCAATTTGTTGGACTGCAGTAAACAGCCCCATTAAGTAATTCATCCGATCCTGTGATGCAGCTGGATATATAATAACTTCTTGTTCTTCCTTCATAAGTAATCCGCCTCCTGTCAATAAATGTATCGATTATTATTTTTATAATTAAACAAACAATATAATGTTTCGTCTACTTATATAATAAACGTATTTTAAATATATTTATAAAGATAGTCAATATACTTCTTTTTCGGGAAAATAGATCGTATATCAGATCGGTATCATATGCATTCTAATTCCAGATTTTTTTGAGGGTAAAATAAAAAACCGCGATCATCGCGATTACTTCACAAACAACGGAGGACACGACTCTTATCTGTCTACATTTGAGCTGAATTCTGCAATTCCTGTGATAGGGCTTCTCTCGTCTCTCTGAGGTACGTGGGCAATGAGTCCCATATCAGCCTAGGCCTTATTTATAAAGCGGTAACAGCTGCCTCAAACTCCCCCTCCACTTCAGAAAGCTGTTCTAGCGTATCTGCGAGAACGCACCACTCTTGTAACATCGCAGCAGATTGGCATTTGCCAAATAATCGGGCTTGTAGTTCTTTTAAATGTGCTAACTGCGTATGGCTGCCAGCAAAAAATCTTGAAAAGTCCATAGCCCGTTTCGCACCAAGCGGTAGTGCAAAATGTATAAGATGTTCGATCTCTCCGTGGACAAGATTTCCGCTTCTGATATGTTCGGCTTTAGCGAGAATGGCGTTTGTACCGACCACATGATTAGAATCAGTTCCATATATTGCTTGTTGCTTATAACGGGATTGAAATAAACGGAGGGAGCGCTCATAAACAAGTTCTACTGAAGGGGACTCTATCCGCTCAGGTGACAGCCAATAACGGTAAGAGCCTTGGCTGCACTTGATTCGTTCCGCCTTCCAGGCCAGATCCAACTGCTCTAACGGCAGCCATACATACGGATATCCTGCTGGATCGTGCAGCATTATTTCTTGTACATTGATGTCTAATGCAAGAACATAATGATCACTTCCTCCCACATATCGATAATTTGGATTGTAGGTTAAATGCCCCATATCCAAAGGCCCTAACATGACCGGTGATACGGCAAGATCTTCTCTTAATTCGTCCAACGGCATTAGTGCCCCGTCTTGTTTCACTTTTTCTTGAACATGAAAGCCGAGTATATCAAACGCTCGGTTAACACCTTCATCAGGGCTGCTTGAGCAGCTATCGAAGAAGATCCAATTAGATTCTGAAAGAAAAGCTCCTAACGCGAATCCTGTCATAACTTCAAAGAAACCAGGCTCAACATCCTCACGGATCGTCGACAACAGCATCGAAGCCGAATTGGCATAACAATATGCGCCATTTCCCAAATAACGTGTCATATCATTCATCCTTTCATAACCGCTCATGTATTTCTTGCTCTTTATTCAGCGAGCTAGATTAAAAGCGACACTATTATTCATGATGCCAGTCGAAATGGATGTCTTACTTATTAACGCTTACCTTCCAACAAAAAGACGATCAACACTGATGATTCATGTGGTTGATCGTCTTTTTGTTATTATTCGAATGAATTAGACCCGTTTTCCCTCAATCATCGTCCATTGTACTTCATACTTCTCATTGAGAAGAACAAAATCTGCGTCATAGCCGAGTTCAATTTTCCCTTTGTTCGTCAGACCTAAAATACGAGCAGGTGAGGTTGAAGCCATTTGTACAGCATCTGTGAAGGATATTCCATGCGCTGTAGTTAGTCGCAACGCTTCATTCATTGTTACCGTACTTGATGCCAAAGTACCATCCGCTAACCTTGCAACTCCCTCGGATACCGTGACATGATGGCCACCAAACAGATATTCTCCATCCCCCATACCCATCGCTTGAAGCGCGTCTGTAATCAGTACCATCCCTTGCGGTCCTTTAATACGATGCATCAGACGGATGATTGCTGGATGAAGATGAACTTCGTCGACGATCGCTTGCAGACTTACATGCGGCTCCTCGAATGCGGCAACGATCAGACCGGGGTCCCGATGATGAATTGGTCTCATGCCATTAAAGCAATGTGTCACATGACTCGCGCCTGCCCCAAATGCTTCCTTCGCTTCCTCATACGTAGCATCAGAATGCGCAACGGCAATGACAACTCCTTGCTCCTTTAAATAGGAAATCAGCTCTAGTCCACCCGGCAATTCTGGAGCAATCGTCACCATTTTTATAAGCGAACCAGCTTCCCGGAATATAAGCTTCATTTCATCCAGATCAGGATGGCGAAGATATTTCTCATTCTGCATCCCTTTCCGTCTCGGATTCAAATAAGGTCCTTCCAAATGAATGCCAGCGATCTTAGCTCCTTGCTCACGACCAACCACCGATTTCACGCGGCAAATCATGTTCAGTAGATCATCGATCGTGGAACTTACAGTTGTCGCCAAGAATGAAGTGCATCCGGTGGCCGCACATGTCTGAGATACTGCTTGAATACTTTCTTCCGTGCCATCCATCATATCGTAGCCATTTGCTCCATGAATATGAACATCTATCATCCCAGGGATGAGCCACATCCCTTTGCCATCTATCCGTTCGTAGTCCTCGTCGAATGTAGAAGCTTCTTGCGTCTCAATACGCTCTACCTTCCCATTTGTAATCCAAACTGACGCGGAAGGCAGGATTTGATGTGGGAGCAATACGTTGACATCATGAATGATTTTGTTGTTCATTTCTATTCAACTCCGTCCTCAGAATTATTTGTTGTACATTCAATCAGTGTGATATTATTCTGATCTAATACTTCTCTCATTTCACTGTTAACAGACTGATCTGTCACGATAATATCCACGTAATCAAAATCTAACTTAAATCTTGACTTTGCCGCGAATTTCGTATGATCCACAACAAGGATCACTTGATCCGATTGCTTGGCCATTTCCTTCTTCACTCGAACATCATCTTCATAGGGATAATAGAGTCCGTCTGGCTGAATGGACGTTGCCCCAATGTACGCCTTATCTGCACGAATTTCACTAATTTTATCGATAACAGAGGGACCATATAATAGTCGGTTCTGGGCATGCAGATAGCCGCCAAGTACATAAATGTTCAAATCATCTCGTTTGGAGAGAATGCTTACATTATCAATTGAATGTGTAACGGCGGTAATCTGCTTCGCTTGAATATGTTCCGCGACAAATTGGACAGTTGTCGATACGTCCAAAAATACCGTCTCATGATCGTGAATCAGCTTAGCCCCAAGCTGACCGATAGCGTTCTTGCTGGTGGATTCTTCAATGAGACGTTCCTGATAGGAAGAGAGCTCCTTCTGAAGACTGGGAAGAGCTACCCCGCCATGCGTCCGAACAACGACACCTTCTTGAACCAGTTTGACAATATCTCTGCGCGCTGTGTCTCTGGATACTTGAAAAATCGAGCATATTTCGCCAACACTCATCGATTGATGTTGCTTTAAGTAATCAAGAATGTTTAATAATCTTTCTTCTTGAAACAAACGGGGTGCACTCCTTTGATAATGATTTTATACTTTAACATAAGTATATATAAGTACATTGAATATTACAATAAGCATTTATAAGTATTTATCGTGATTAACTACACTCTAGAACCTAGAATCCACTTACATTATAAGATCTATTGCTGAATTACTTCCAACCAGTATGTAACGCCTTTGTGCTGCCCTTATTCAGACAGGCAACGGCAAATAACCTCAGCAGCTTCCAGCCGCCGAGGTTATTTATTGAGTTATACGTTAGAACCTAGATGCGGTTTGTTAATACACGGGAACCGGATTAGCAGGCACTTTGATATCCGCATGTACTGTGCTTGTACTGACCTGAACCGGCTCCGAATTATTTCGAACTCCAGCTGCCTTTATGACAAAATGATAGCTTTTGTTTGGATCAACGTTATTTAATGTATACTTATATTCGGTTTGACCTGCAACAACTGGAATATATACGCTCCAATTTTTGTTCACCTTGTCATCCTGCTCATAAATTCTGAATCCTCTGACAGGCTCTGTGACAACCGAAGGGGAATTCCATGAAATAACGGCTTTGCCACCACTCTCGATTTTGACTTTAGCTTGCTCTACCTTAGCAGGCTTATCGTCTGTTCGCTTGATGCTGTACTCGTCGTATTTCTTTACGCTCTCCCCTTTTGCCGCCGTATATGACGTAAATTTGAGAAGTTCATTAGTGATCGAGACATCGGTGAACATTTTTTTGAACGGCTGAGCATTAATAACAGCAAAATAATCATTATACCCTGGGTATTTCTCATAAAATTTTCCCCCTACAGAGTTTGTCATCAGATACACGGTACCCTGAGGATTGACTACATTACCTTGGGGATCTTTAATTACGTTTTTAATAGGCTTATCGTTCAGCATTTGATAAGATCTCATATACATATGATCATGTGCTTCGAACACAATATCTATGCCCATCTCATCGAATACAGGTATCAAGTACTTCTTATAAAATTGGATGCGGCTATCTTCCCACTGCCCCGCATTGTCGCCTGAGGAATACGGACCTTTATGAAAGGATACGAATTTCCACTTCTTATCGGATTTTGCAACTTGATTCCTCATCCAATCCAACTGGGCATTGAATTCAGGATCCACCCAATCCAGTTCACCTTTTTTATTGAGTGCTCCCTCGAACTGGGAGTTAAATTGCATAAAGAGCGCATCCCCATATTCAAAAGCATAAACAGAACCCTCATGAGTGCCTGTAACTACGCTTTTTGGCAAATTAAAATGGTTGTAAAAATTATTGTTATCTGTCGTTTCATCCCCGTCATAGTCTTTGACTTCATGTCCGCCAAGCACGGGAACAAAAGGAACACGAGCAAATTCATACTGCGGAACGCCTAGAAACCATTGCCATTGGGATTCCAAATCGCCGTTATCCACCAAGTCCCCGGTTAAAATAAAGAACTTCGGATCGCCAATATGATCAATCGCCTTGCGGAATGTATCTTGCCACAGCTCAAATGTAGATTTGCTGGAGCCCTGCGAGTCGGAGCCTACAACAAAGCGGAAATCCGCATTATTCACTTGATCGGTAGTAAAAGAACCAATAGGGCCCCATCCATCTGCATCTCCGTTGCCAGCACGGTATTTGTATGCCGTACCCGGCTTGAGCTGATTTGCAATGACCTTATGGCTTGCAAATTTCTCCTTTTTCTTAGCTGATCGATCACCTTTCACCATGAAAGTCTCAATAATAGTGGAACTTCCGGTATACACAGTCGTTTTAGCTTCTGGGAATACATCATTCACTACTTCTGCGGCTTCAACAACCTGCAGCTTTGTTCCTGATACGTTTTTTGGTGTGTACCATGCAAATGCCAGACTAGTTTTGGGATCTCCGTTGAATGTCATATTTAACAATTGGGGAATTTTCTGAGAATTTACTGTTTTGCGCTCGCCGCTGACCACAACATCTCTTATTCTGCTCGAGCCCGTATTTCCTATCGAGTCACTTCCTGATACTCGTGCATTTGAGTTCACAAGCCAGCGAATATATAATCGATTTTGATCATTGGCTTCGTTTGGAAGCAGAGCATCTACTAATGATCCTGTAGCATTGTAGTCAGTTCCTAGTAGAAGCGTACCTTTGTTTACGTCTTTCCAATTAGTTAAATCTGTGCTTATTTGGACCTTGAAATCTCTTGGTCCTGAGGAAGAGGATTTCTGTTGTGAAGATAAAGTGATATTTTCCAGGCCTTTTGTTGAGAGGGTTGCAATCCATGCTTTTTTGTCTTTACCATTATCCCAACCTTGATAACGAATGCTTTTTTCGCTTTCTTCAAAAGTAAAGCCCTGTCTGGTACTTCCCCCAACCTCTTGTACGATCGACGAGGAATCTTTATAAAGGCCTGATGAAGCATTAAACACCCCGGGGTCATTTTTAATGCTCGTAAAATCCCATTTTGCTGCAATTTCAGTACTTGCCACCACTGTCTGTTCTTCCACCTCGTCAGCAAAAGCCAAATTGGTGAATAACAACATAAACATGACTAACATAGCAACTGCTCGATAACATTTCTTTTGCAAAGCACGATTAACCTGCATTTCATACCCTCTTTTCTCATAAAATATAAATCTTTATCCAAAGAGATGGTAACACACTATTATGTTATGCCTAAGTTATTTACTTAAACTATAAATTTTAAGTTAAAAAACTTGATTTTATGGCTCTTATTCGATTTCTATTATGTTGAAAATCGAATTTCCTGCACTACGAGACATAATTTAAATTGATTCAATAATACCCTCGATTTCATTTTGAATATCTACACTCGACTCAGCTTGTTATTCTGCATAGATGGAGTGGATGTTTCCTTCTGGATCGGCAAAAAAAGCGGCTGTATGTCCCCAAGGCATGAGCGTAGGCTCTTTAATTGCAGTGCCGCCATTTGAAATGATTTTCTCATAGGCTAATTGGACCTGTTCAGGCGAATCACATGGGAAGCATAGTTCCAAAGCTTGTCCCCTATGCGCTTCGGAATAAGAGTGATGGCCATTCGTATTGGCCCCCATTAATTGTTTGGAGCAAATGGACAGGCGAACGCCACTATTTTCAAACTCCACGTACTCTTCAGAGTCGACAATAGTTGGGAATCCAAGCACATCCCGATAAAATCGAGTCATTCGGGGAACGTCATTCGTTAACAACGTAAGTACGGTTACTTGAGGTTTCATATATAAAACTTCCTTTCCGGATTTTTTTAGACATGAAGCTAGATTACGGAATATCAGTCTTTAACCTGTATTGAGATCCTCTAGGAACTATTTGTAGCCCCCTACAGTCGAAAGCAATCTATTGCTAGTATGTCATCACGTTATAGGACACTTAAATTTCATTAGTTTGCTAACTACCACATACTAAAGCTAACCTTGGTTATTAATGTTCAATATTGTAGCAAGATCAAGTATTGTACTCTCTATCCTTTCAACTATTTATTCTTCTGCTTTGCAACTTGCATACCGCCGATGATAAGCATGATAACCCCAATTACTGCTAGAATAATCCGAACTAAGAATGGACTCAATGAAAACAGAGTTTCACCTTGCCAGTGCAATCCGAACAACCTTTCATTCAGGCCCACAATCGCCAATAATGGCTTAAGAAACAAACTCAGCGCTAATAATACTATCCCCCAAATAATCTTGCTATTCATTGAGTCATAACCTCTTTTCCAATTCAGATAAATGAAGATTAGTTCGCAATAAAACGACCTATCATTGCCTTATTAGAATTTTATCCGATAATGTTATTATTCGGATACTTATCAATTCTCGTGCAATACTTGAAGAATGTCGACCTAGCTGAAGCCCAATTTTGCGGCAGTACCAACCCAATCAATGCAGCACTTCTAGTTGTCCTCGTTCAATTATGTAAAGCTCATGGTGGGTTCTCCTGTAAATGATGGTTGTGTGGTAACTTCCATTTTACACGACTCCATCCATAGGCTTCTTTGTGATTTTAGCTGTCGCACTTCATATTACAAGTTCGTCATAAAATAAAATTTTTATGTGATTTGGTGTACAATATACATAGAATTATTTTATAGATTAGCTGGAGGTGATCATATGAATTTACTTAATATCTCATTTGTGATATTGATAATAGTAGGATTATTATTCGCCGCTTATGGTTTACATAAAAAATCTCAATTATCAATATTCTTTGGTGGGATGGCTTTCTTAGCACCAGTTTTTCATTTCATTGGTTGGACTCCTGTTTTACCTTTCGTTGCTCCGATTGCATTGGTAATTTCATATTTTGGGATGAAAAAGGTAAACCCGCTTAGACAGACTCTTTAAAGGGTCTTTTTTTATGCACACCTTAACACTTCAACTGTTCTATAATTTGACTTCTGACACGATGAAATAAGCATTTGCTCTACTCGTTTTATCAAACGCTAAGTATAACCAACGAAACCAATAAGGCCGTTATCCAAATATTTTGTAACAACCCCTTAAGGTTCCCAAACCTAAACATTCCCTCCACTATATTTTACTGTTAGGTTCCGTAGCTGCTATTTTCTGTAGGCTCAATACTTAAATTACTAGGGAGATTGTGCAACCCCCATTTGCACATAGCCTCCAGAATTGGCATCAAAGTTCTGCCCCTTGGAGTTAAAGAATATTCCACCTTAGGAGGTGTTTGCCGGTATTCTCTCCGGTTGATAATATTGTTTTCTTCTAGCTCCTTCAACTGGGAACTCAGGACCTTGTGAGTAATGTATGGAATGCACCGCTTGAGCTCACCGTAGCGTATAACCTCTTGGTTGATTAGTTGATACATGATTTTCATTTTCCATTTGCCGCCAATCATGGTTAAAGTATAGTCAAACGGAGTCAGGCTATTTTGTTTTTCCGTAGATTCGGTCTGTTTCATCATCTCATTGGGTTCCCTTCCCTTAAAGTAAGTACACACTTTAAAGTGCATACTATTTTTTTTGAGAATATGTGTTAGTATGAGTTCCAAGTGCAAGCAGAACTTCTCTCTGGTTAACAGTTTAAACCGAAACTGCCACCGCAAAAAGTAATGAAAGGATAATAATTATGCCAAGCTATGATGCAATCGAGTTTAATATGAGCGATTTAAGTGAGCATGAAATGTATAAATTGATGATCGGTTCAGTTGTACCGAGACCCATTGCGTGGGTTTCGTCCAAAAGCAAAGAAGGCGTATTAAATTTGGCACCCTTTAGTTTTTTTACTGTTGCTTCCCGTAACCCACCAACACTGCTGATTTCCATCGGCCCGGGCGTAGGCGAACGAGACGGTACGGTCAAGGATACACTGACCAATATTCGTGAGCTCGGAGAGTATGTTATTAATATGGTTTCCGAGCCACTAGGCGAAGCGATGCAGCGTTCCTCCGCTAATGTAGCACCTTCAAAGAATGAGTTTGAACTTGCAGGAGTCACGCCCAAGCCCTGTAAGTGTGTGAATGTACCAGCTGTACTTGAAGCCCCGATCGCTTTCGAGCTAAAACTCGATCGAATTATACCCGTCGGCGGAGATCATCTAGTTCTTGGAATCATAGAGCATGTGCAAATGGACCCCGCTTCGTATGCAGGAAATTTTAAAACAGCAGTGGATAAATGGAAGCCATTGGCAAGCTTAGCCGGTGACTATGCCGGACTGACAACTACATTTTCACTTATACATGTAGCTGATAAAAATATTTAGCGGAGCAGATGTCATCTCCGTCATGACAAATCTTTCTCCATTCCAATTTTCTCAATGTTTATGTCAAGACCAACTCTTTCAAGGATACTTTTCCCTTCAAGAACACCGAATTGAAGAACCGGCCATTAGCCGATTTCACTACGCGTGTCCACAGATCAGGTTGTTTTCACTTATCGTAATCATATCGTATAAATGCGGGTTTCGCGAGATAGCACGAGCTGGCTGTATTCCATTCACCATACCTCTAAACGAGGAGAGGAAAGATGGATGTGTTATTTAAAAACAAAAAAAGAGTAGCAATCGCTTCATGCATAACAGCAATAACTCTTTTGGGAGCCGCAATTCCCGTAAGTGCAGCGGATACGCCAAGCAATACTATACCAACTGTTTCTTATGGAAATACTACTTCGACAGAGATACGCCTCTACCAGTAGTTGTTGTTCCAAACACATGGAATCAATTTGCTTAAGATTTTCGTTATGATTCTTGGGATAAGGATACATTTGTAGCATTGAATGCATCCGCTGGTGTGTCTCTTGCAACTACTTGTACCTCTCAATACACGATTAGTGGAAGTACTGAATATAACTTCGCATTAATAGCTAAGGCTACTATAAGTGGTAATTGGGGGCAAAGCTGGGGGAAAACCCTCTACTGTAACTTACAATGCAGAAAAGGGATTCACTTATGAGCTTTGGAGCGCTAATAAAATCAAAAGAACATATTAGTCGTATCCTCGAGAGGGTAAAACAGGACTGGCTGCGCAGAGCAACGGCAGTGATGGAACTTATAAATGGTTCTTCCGATATAAATAGATGATATAATAACCGTTGATAGAACAATCAACGGTTATTATATCATCCATTAAGGAGTGGTATAAATATTCGAATTTAGAAAAAGTCACGTAACAGTCATTTTATTTATTTTTATAGTAATTATGAGCAGCTGCAGTTCAAAAAATGATACAATTCCCACTAAAGTTGACTCATCTAATATTTCTCAATCACAGCTAGATAAAAATGATGCTGATTTAGTACCCAAACTAGAACGTAATAATAAAAATCAAGTTTCTTATCTCTTTTTTAATGAAGCGGATGTGACTAAAACTATTTTTTTATCCTTCTATGCCAATTACGATAGACGGACAATAGCTAAGGTGGAGCTTTTACAAGACAATAAAACAGTAGTGAGTAATGTTAAACTTCATGATAAAAAGATCACGAATAATGGAAAATTCACAATTTCACTATCTAAATATATCCCGCAATTTAATAAAATTAAATTTTTTGACGAAAATGATGCTCTTATTTTTACACTTCAAACAGGTCAATACTTTCTCGAAAAAATAAATATTAATAATAAAAATAATGAAGATTCATGGTTTTTAGATTCCTACTACACCTTAGAAGATGCTGGTAGATTCAAAATAAATGCGAAGATCAAGAAAAAAGGGCAAAACAAGTACAGCTATAAAATATTATTACCAAAAAAAATAAAAGATCAAAATATTTTGAAGCAAGAAGACAAATCGTCAATTAAAGATAATAATTTTAGTTTTAATTACGAAAGCCAAATTGACTTAAAACAATTTGGAAATTATGAAAGCATATCTTATGATATGTCTGTTATTCAAAGTGATATTTATGGAGGTCAGTCCTTAATAATGTCTGTGAATATTCCTTTATCAAAAACTAATATAATTAACAATTAAAATACGGAATATGATTTTTAGACCCATTCTAGTGGCTTCCAAGTAAACCACCTGATGTTCTTACGTTTATGATTTATCCTTGTGCCTAAATCAATTATGAAACTAGCTTGTCCCCTCGCCTATTAAGTTTTTTGTAGACTACTATTTGATTATCAAAAACATTATGGGACTGCCTTGACGGCCTCTATTTCAGTGGTCACGAAAAAAAGATGGAGCATTATCAGCGGACATTCCTATACAGAACGTCCGCTGATAATGCCTTTCTTTATAGCCTCCAAAAGGTCAAAAGAGGGGTTAAACTTTCTTAATCGCTTTGAAATCTCTAAAAAGCTAATTTAGCATATACAGCATACCAAGTCACTTACAAGCTTGAGATACACTTCCTCCGCCATGAATTAACTTCATCAAGATAATTTCCTAATTTCCATCCTTCATCTTCTTTTACCTTAGATCACTGGATCAAGCAAGCAACTCTGATCATGGGACGAAAGTGAGTGTCATCAAGAGAAACCGTAACAAACACTTAGTATCAGCAATTAATCACTTGTCGAGAACCCAACACACTTAGATTCATCGTTTTTCTCTGCCAGATTACGGCAACGTCCGTATTCTTCTGGTGAGGTAGTAATTAAGCAAGAAAGAAAAAAGTGGCCGTGATTCTCGAGACTGTATGATGTATTTTCTTTTTCTCTAATAATTCATTTATACTTATGTTTTGATCCAAAAACTAATAATAAAAAAGCAGCACGGGACATAGCTGCCCAGAACTGCTGCTCATTTTCTTCTACACTTAAAACTTTATGAAGGTAACCGTAAATTTGGTATAGGCATATCTTTCACTTTCCACCTTAATCAAAGCTTGATGCGCTTCGATAATGGATTTGGCTAATGCCAAGCCAATTCCTACCGATTCATGCTTTTTAGAACCGCTTGCTTTATAGAATCTCTCAAAAATATGCGGCAATTCCTCAGCAGCAATTCCTTCCCCAAAGTCTTGAATCACCAACTCCGTATAAATTGGTGTATCTTCGATTGTAATCTTGATCTTATCGCCGGGATCGGAGTGCTCAATCGCATTCTTCAGCAGGTTCAATAATGCTTCTTGCATCCATAGTTTATCGTGTGCAACGACTACTTCCTTCGGGCCATTCCAGTCAATCAATATATTCCGATCAGTAATCATGTTCTCCAAGCGATCTATAGCATCCTCAACGGACTCAACCAAATTGGCCGGTTCTTTCTCAAATGAAATGGCTCTTGCATCGATTTTCGCTACCTTCAACAAATTTTGAATCAAGAGATGCATTCTAGAGATTTGCACATCGTTATTTTGCAGCAGCTGAACTTGCTGCTGGCGCGGCAAGCTTTCATTCAGCATCATCTCATTGTAGATGGATATCGTAGAAAGCGGCGTTTTTAATTGATGGGATATATCCTGCAGCATTTGTACTAAAAATTCTCTCTCTTCACGCAAATCCTGCATGCTTTTTCGAATAATATCTTTCATCGAACGAAAGGAAACCACCAGCTTAGCGAGATCCCCTTCTTTGTTTTCATTGATGACAACTGAATAATCCCCATCGATGATTTTTTTGGCTGCCGAGGTAAGCTGTCTAATTTTCTGGAAAATCATCTTATACTGCATGTAGCTTGCCAGAATCAGTACACATCCGAAACAAACCAATCCCCAATACATAAACTGATTATGGCTAGCGATATGGTTATTTAATAGAGGAAAAAGCTGCGACTCCAGTCCCTCATATAATCCATACTGCCTTAAGATCTCTCTCCCTTTTTCCTGATGCGGAATTGAATCAGAGGAATGGCTTGTTAAGACTTTCATAATTTCCGCTTCATTCTCAGGGTTTTGTTCGACCAATCTTGCGGTGATTTCCCCCCAAGTTGTAATGGAATCGCTTTTCAATTGATTGTTGAACAGTTGTTGGGTAATCAATTGATAAACGGTAAATAACGTTAACAGAACGGCCAATATCGCTATGTAGCCTTTCAACTCGGTATTTTTCATCATCTTACTCTCTGCTCACATCCTTATTCCAGCGATAGCCCAATCCTCTTTGCGTGACGATAAACTGCGGATTTTGGGGATCATCTTCAACCTTGTCTCTTAAACGCCTAATGTATACAGATAACGTATTTTCATCAAAAAAAACTTCATCTCCGTCCGTCATATTTAGCAGGAGTTCATCTCGTTTCAATGCTTTGTGGGCGTTCATCATGAAAGCTAGGAGAAGCTTATATTCTGAATTCGTTACTGGAACGCTCTCTTGATTTTTGTACACCTTGACTAGGTTCATATCGATTTTAATATTTTCAGATGTAAGGATCATCGAAGTAGTTTTCAGCAGCGCTTGCTTGCGTAATTGCACTTTCACTCTGGACATCAGTTCCTTCACGCGAAAAGGCTTCGTGATATAATCATCCCCTCCTATATCCAGTCCCATGACCACATTTGCTTCTTCATCCAGGGCGGTTAAGAATACAACCGATGTATCGCTATGTTTTTTGAAATGCACACATAAATCATAGCCATTTCCATCTGGAAGGCCAATATCTAGAATAATTAAATCAAAAGTATGATGATCATACTGATGCTTCGCTTCTTTGACACTAGAGGCTCTAATTACCTCATACCCCTCATTTTTCAATGAAAATTCGATGGCTAGCCCAAGAGCTTCATCATCTTCAACCAGCAATATGTTACTCAACGTGTGGCCCCCTTCTCCTCTTTCAATTTCGGCCATAGGCCAACAAATCAGAATAGCCTGACTATACACATAGCCAGGCCCTCGTTATTATTCTTCCCTGATCACATCAATAATATTATCTTTTTGGATTTTGCGCAGCGGAATCAGAACAGATACATAACTGATGATCAAAGCGGCAGCAAACGTAATGACACAAGCTATATAAGGAATCGTCCACTCAAGCTTCAAGACACCAGAAGCTGCCACATATATTATATAGGAAAGTATACATCCGAAAAAGATCCCTTGTAAGCTCCCAGACACACCGTATATCAATGCTTCATAGATAATCATTTTTTTCAAACCTTTTTGTGACATACCAATTGATTTTAACGCAGCCAGTTCTTTACGTCTGATGATGATGCTGATCGTAATCGTATTGATGATATTAACACTGCCAATCAGAGAAATAACCGCAATAAAACCATATACGAGCACTTTAATCACAAGCTCTGATTCTTTCCTTATTTTATTCTCGTCCAGATAATTAACGATTGTAATCGAGTACTTGGTTCCAACGGTCTGCTGGATGTCCGCAACTGCCGCGCTAGATTGATCCACATCCTTTAAGTTGATTCGAAAACTAGCGTCCTGTTGGCTAACTTCAGATACATTACTAAGCAACTTCAACTGTTCTAAAATGGCATGACGGTCTTGGGAAGAATCATGATGATCTTGTTGCAGGTAGATGGTTAGATCCGATTTCGTGGACTCTTTGTTCACATATTTGGATGCAAATGCGATATTCATGATCGATGAGAACGTAATAAACAAAACACTACTTATAATGATCGATAAGATCGTAATGTTATATCGATTTTTATTTCTTTTTACATTTTTCATGGCCAGGCTCAATGGAAAAGATATCGGCTTTTTCAGCACGGTATTTTTTTGTTTTTTGATCGATTCTTTCCTTATGGATAATCTACTGCTGATTGCCAGCAGGGGAGATATTCTGCCTGCAAAGAAAGCCGGATAATAACTGGATGCTAATACAGCTGCCAGCGTAATGATCGAACTGATCAATACGATTTGCCAATCAATGTGAAAGAACGAGACACTTGCACCGTCTTCTAATAAAATGAAGAAAATAAACTGCAGAGCTGCAAGAGCTAATATGCTGCATACAATTCCAATCGGAATCGCGATAACAGCCAGCACAGCAGCCTCCCTCATGACAATGTGTCGAATCTGCTTGCGCGTAGCGCCGATGCTTCGGAGCAGCCCGAACTGTTTCATCCGCTCAACGACGCTGATTTGAAAGGCGTTATAGATGACGACAGCTGTCGCGACCACGACTATACTGATGACGATGACGAGCATGGCCAAAATAGAGCGATTCGACTGTGGCTTCAACACTCGTATCAATTCTTCATTGATAACAATATTTTCATTACCAGTAAGTAATTTGATTTCATCCAAAACTTCGTTAAAGTTCGCTGTCTGGTTGATTTCGAATAATATCCGACCTTCCCCAATGGCAAAATCACGTTTATAGGTTAATAATCGTCCAACTTTACTTTTCTGTGTAAACTCGCGATTGTCTAGTAACCCAACCAGTTTATAGGTTTCTCCATCTAATTGAAAGGATTCTCCGAGCTTAAGATCTTTATTGATATAAGGAAGCGTCCATGAATCGACCGCTGCCTCATGCTCATTGGCAGGTAGTTGGCCATCCAAAAGGCTATAAGGTAAAAATTCCAACGCACGATGATCGGCGAAATTCATTTGTACTGAAACGTCCCCAACCGGGATGTTCTTGCCCTGAGACATCAATCCATACGATGCGATTTGGGGATTATATCTGATCTTATTCAGTATCGCTTCATCGTAATTGGAGATGCCGACATGAAACGAAAATCCATTTAGCTTTTTGATGTTTTCAATTTGGGAGAGCTGTGATCCCTTCATAAACAGACCGATCGTGGATATTAACGCTACTGAGAGTACGATTCCGACTAAGGTCAAAATGGTACGCTTGATATTCCCTTTTAGATACCGGCTGCTAAGTTGTTTGTAACTGCTGATCAACTTCATTCTCCCCCAGTCTAAGCCTTATTCACAGTTAGCCGTTGATCTGAAATGATACTACCGTCTTCAATCGTTATCACCCGGTCGGAAGCCGATGCAATCGATAAATCATGCGTAATCAACACAATAGTTTGATTGTATTTCTTGGCTGTCAATCGTAATAAATCCATGACTTCCTTTGTATTTTTCGTATCTAGGTTACCTGTAGGTTCATCGGCTAGTATCAAATGAGGACGATTAATTAGCGCCCTGCCAATGGAGACCCGTTGCTGTTGGCCGCCAGATAATTCGGAAGGCAGATGAGTCTTTCGGTCATGAAGCCCCAGGGTTTCAATAATTTCATCGAGATACGTCATATCTACCTGTTCCTCATCTAATAGCATAGGCAATGCGATATTCTCCTGGACATTCAATACCGGAATCAAATTAAAGAATTGAAAAATAAATCCGACTTTTCTTCTTCTGAATATGGAAAGCTCATCGTCCGAATAATCGTAAATACTATTTTCCCCGATGAATACTTGTCCTGAAGTTGGTCGATCCAACCCTCCTAATATATGCAGCAGTGTACTTTTCCCCGAGCCGGACACACCTACGATGGAGACAAATTCTCCTTGTTGGATCGAGAGCGTAATCCCTTTCAACGCATCAACCCTGCTATTGCCTTCGCCATAACTTTTCACTACATTTTCCATTCTTACAACTTCCATATCTTCACCCACTCATCACGTAAAGTTCAACCTTATGTGTATGCATTCATGTACTTAATCTTTTACATCTACAAAGTTTACTTTGTCTTCGCTATCTGGATAAACACTTCTGATTTCATCTAAAATCTTATTCACTTTTTCTTTCTTTTTATAATCAAAACTGTCTTTTTGGAAATGAATCAATGAGATCGTTGACTCTGCTTCCTTTATGTTGTTATAAGTTTGGTCGTTAACAATAACCAGATCCATAGGGTCATACCCGATCCAAGCCTGACGTTTCACATACTGTACGGATACTTTCTGACCGTTCAAATCGATTTGGTTATTCTTTATTTCGTAATCACTTAAAGAGAAGAGCAGATTTTGACCATTCGATAATTCTTTAATTGCGGTAACTGGATCTGAAATAATAGATGAGCTTTCAGGATCTTGTCTAGCTCGAATCATCCCCTTCTTGATGAACTGCTCAGCTGTAGAACGAGTAATAACTGAATATTTGATATCTCGGGTATCAAATTCCTGGCCCGCTTCATCCCGATCTTGCTCTGCAATTTTTGTAGTTATTGTTGTTGTAATCAGCTTCATTTTGTAGTCGATCATTTCTTTGCTTCTATCTTTGTACAGCTCTTTGACTTTCTTCATCTCTTGATCTGTAGCGATCACTAAAATTCCATTAGCCGATTGCGTTGGGCCTTCCACAAAACGTTTTACGCCGAACCCGATACCTGCAAAAATAGCGATAACCAACACGAAAACTATCAACTTCTTCATTTTGACTGCCCCTTTATAAAAATCATTTTATGTCTGAATTATATACAACTACGCTTTATAAGTTAATGACTCTTATCTAACGATTTGACCTCTTCTCTTACATTTTAGTAAGAATGATAGAGATTACTGATTTTCTTAGGGCAGTATTTAACCACTATATGGGAACCAACATGACGTGAGTTGTATCTTCATGAGAAAGCGGAACGCCAAAAAGCCCTAACCGATGCGGCATAGGGCTAGAACAAGCGACGCCGAATGAAATGTACACGTGACGCACATGATCGACCACAATCACTTGTGCGGGAATAACCTCCTTTAACTCTCGCCGAACTTCCGTGCTCATTGCAAAAGGAAAGCATCTTTTATTTGTCCACGCGCACCTAGCTAAGCTAGGCACAACCAGCCGGAGTGAGTCCAGTCGAGGTAGGAGCCAAGTCACTTCGTAGCTGACAGACAACTGGTGGAGAGGAGAGATCCTAAGGTTGAAGCCCTGAAACAAAGGAAAACTCCCCTTCAAGCAGCGGTTTATTACTAAACCTCTCTATTTGAAGAAGAGCATATCAAAATCGGTAGCCTGTTCCATTATTTATAGTAGCGAGGTTACGAACTTCACCTCTGGAAAGCGGCTATTCGGTCCTTTCATTAAGATTCCACCCTGATTTTTCAGATACATATCGAAGAAATCCAGTATATAGGCATTGATAACGGAGTTTGCTCTCTCGGGCGCAATCTTTCCTGTAACGCCTAGCATTTTGAACAGCGGAGAAATGAACTGTACGTCAATAAAATTCAAATGCTCCGTATTGTCGATATAGAGGAATTGTCCCCCTGCGGTAACCGTTTCGCGCATCCGTTCAAGCTCTAACTTTTTGTCTTCCGTTACTTGATTCATCCACTCTCTTGTGTTGCCCATACGGTTAAGCTCTGCATCCGTGTAGACCCGGTTATCCATCACCATTTTTAATCTATCAAATTCGCTTTCCGAGTTCATGAACAAAAACGGCTTTCGCAGGCCCTCTCTGTCACGCAGTCGATAAAGCGCTCCATCTAAGTCGATTCCAACCGTGATTCGCGGATCGTAAGCAGCGTCGTAGGCCGTCGCTCCGCCGATGGAATGACCGAATACCCCGACATGACCGAGATCAAACCTCCCTTTTAGATGACTTGGAATCTGACCCGATTGGATGAGCTCGAATTGGTCTAGCGCAAACGCCACATCGTCGGTTAACACTTTTCCCAACTTGTCGCGATTACCGCTTTCCGTCCGATAATCATGGTCAGGCGAGAATAAGCCGTTGGTTGTGCTGGTCGTGATTCGACCGTCCGGAAACTCAGTTGCAAATGTATTGTAGGTGTGGTCGATCACTGCCACGATATATCCGTGACTAGCGAGATTTTCGGCTTGTGACGTATGGAGGAACCTGGAAGATCCGAAACCGGGATTCGCAAGGATCAGCGGGTATGAAGTCTGAGCCGAAGAGACCTCGGCCCCTGAATAAGCATTGCTGGATACGTACTTCAGGTGTTGAAGAGTAAACCCAGGAAGGCCATAGTTCGCGGCCATATAATTCAAAATCTGGGTATCGGGAATAAAGGGAGCGTACTTGCAAGTGCCAGCTTGAGCTGGATACCATACCTGAACCATCAATTCTCTCTTACCATCTCTGGCTTCGTCGAAAATCTCTTCCCTTTTTGTATCCACGAAATGAAAAGTTTGCGTCCCTACCTTAAATTCGCCTGTCGGTTCAGGCAGTTTAAATACAGGAAAAGCATATATGAGACCTGCTGTTACGACCAGCATTATCGCGATAGCGGTATAAGCCGAACCCAACATGAATCTTGGGATTTTTTTTGGGCCTGTTTTTTTAAAATAGCTATAACCAGAAATGGCTAAAAACAGCATCGTTATGCTGTATGGGAAAAATATCTGAACTCTGTATCCTTCCACTGTCCAATGAATGACCAGTAAAAGTGTGGCGATTCCGCTGGCTACAAATACTGGAAATCTGCGCCTACCTTTTTTTAATAGGACTGTTAATGCAAACAAGCCGATGTTTGACAAAAAAAGCAACAGTTCATACAGCCTCATCTCGATTCTCCTTTTAAAAAATCTCTTTTCATTTGTTCCAATCTTATCCTGCCAGACTGGCCTAAGCTTTCGATTTGCCTTACATCTACCTTACAATTGTGTAATTCGATCTTGCGGTATTAGAGGACTCGTAAAACAGTTTCTGATATTTTTAATGAAACCCATTTTATTGAATTTCGTGAACGATGCGAGGTATCTGCAGATTTAGATTTCGTAACCGGATCAAATTAAATTTCAATTGCAGCTTCTTCAATTCATACTTTCTTTATCATTGTAATAATGTAAAAAAGCACCCTAAGAATGCAACATTTTCGCATTCTCAGGATACTTCCCTCTCCCTGACTTTTCATTTAACATAACCTTCCATAATAGGTTTTGATCTCACAAGCTCTATTGCAAATTATCGCAGTTTAGCGGATCTATAATAGACATATTTCGCATCCCTTTTTTATCGTACATCCAACTATTGTTTTATCAATACTATTCACATAATTTAGCTATCTAGCATAAGATATATAGATTTTTTAGTAGATAGGAGGAATAAAATTGACAATCATCAATCGTCAGCGCTTAACAAGTCAGACTACCAATACCGTGGTCGCAGCCTCTCAAGTACAAGCCATAACAAGCTTACTGGCAGGATCCGCACCTAATGCTGTAAATGTAGGTAATGCTCCTCTCATTTGGCCTTCTCTCAACAAATATATTAACGACAATAACGATGCTCCTGCATTCACTATAATTCCTGAACAACCATTTTCTTCTGTACCGGAGCCGCAATTTCTATGGAACAGCTTAACTCCTATTCCTGGAGAGAGCTTGGGGTTTGCCACCATGACATCACCAATCTTGATAGAAGCTAATACCCAAGCTGAGTTTGTTCTGTTTCTAGCCGTATTTGCAGATAATGCTCATACCGCCAGAATTGACATCGTGAATGCACAAACCTTTGCCCCAATCCCATCGACCGATGCAAGCGTTAACTTGTTAGACGGTTCACTTGATCCCGTAACAAGTGTAACGACCGACACTAGTAATCCTTATAATTGGCAAAAGATTCGCTATTATTCTATTCCAATTACGTTGACCGCTGTTCCGACTGATCAGCTGGTACGCTTTGTTATTTCCTTTTCAGTCAGCAATTACTTGGATAATGGACCCATAAATACCGCTGGCTTGGCTTTTGTTGCGGACTTTTATCAATTTGTGGGAGATGATGAAATCGTGAGTGCATTTGGAGGACTTTTACTTGATGAAGTTGGAATTTTGAATCTATCCTCTACATCGATCAGAGTGCCATTGGACCTGCCGTCTAATACCTCACTGAATATCAGCTATGCTACACCGGAAGTCATAACAATTACCGAGGCGGGCACCTATCGTGTCGATATTAACTTGGTAGGAACGATCGCCATTGCCCCCTCCCAAGTTGGAGTGGGACTCGGCATCAACAACACCCTCCAAGCCGATATGTTTCAGGAACTGATAGTGAATGCAGTAGACTTTTCCACGTTTACCCTGTCCAACTACTATGTTTTAGGTATTGGAAATCAATTGAGCATTCTTATGTATTCCATACCCAACTTGCAGTTTTTCTTTGCTGGTACGGGTATTTCAGCAGTACTATCGGTTCAGCGCGTATTCTAATATAGTTGTAGACTGACTGGATGTTCTTAAAGTAGAGAAACGAAAAGGCCAACTATTCGCAGGCCATACCCCTGTTGAGTAGACAGAACTAAAAAGACAGGTTTAAGCAGCAGCCGTATCTCGGTTATTCCGTCCGTAGATATGCCATCTCTTCTTCCATACTGGAAAATTTCGTTTTCGGCCGTCTTCGTCTTGTAGTAGTTGGCTCCAGAACCTCGCCTGTTTGATATTTCGTCACCCAGCTTTGAACTTGAGATTTATTACGAATTCCCAACTGTTTCGCTACCCCACGGGTGCTCATATGCTCTTCATTCACCACCCGAACAGCTTCCAGCTTTAATTCTAAGGAGTATTGCCTAAAGGTTTTTCCTTTTGGGACCATAAAAAATCCCCTCCGATCAACAAGATTAAGTCCATCTTAACAGATGTCTTTTTGCTCTTGTCTAGCTAGAAGGGGATAATACCATTCGCGCGGATGCCAAAAGGAACCGTTCTACAAATAAACAATACAACCTTTATCCCCCAATTCACCCCACCACTTTGGTATGTTTAATTGATGATTCTATCTAAGATCCAGACACTATAATCTTCAATTTCCAGCACTTATTTTGGTAGTTCAGTTAGATGATTATTTCTTAGGTCTAATTCTAATAAATTCCCAATTGTGAAATCTCTTCAGGCAAAAAGGAGCAAGTGTTTTTCATACGTTCAACCTCTTCATTACCTGCAGCGATATAGACGCCAGCCTTTTATATGCTTCTGACACTACCATCGCACCCTTCGGACCAATCTTTGATCAATGCGTGTATTATTCTCGTTTCTTCCCAACTGCACCCATAAAGATGATGAATTCTTCATCACCGTCTAATTCTAAAATATCATCAACCAATTTTTGATCATAGATTCCAATTGCACAAGCACCTGCACCGATCGATTCACTAGTCAAATAAAGGTTTTGGCTTACATGTCCAACATCGATGAGGATTTTTTTGTGAGCTGAAATATCATACTTCCATTCAGAACGATAGGGTGTTGTACTCCATGCAAACATTACCGAAGCTTTTTTTACAAAATTAGGAACAAAAGGTTGATCCAAAGTAATCGCATCAATTTTTTGATCAATTTTATCTAATTCAAACATAAACAGGAGCTTGTGTTCCATGGGAAGGTATCTATAAATTCCTTGTTGCAAGCCCTCTACTCGCATAATAAATAAATATGTCTCAAATGTATGTGTTGCCCCACTGCAGGGTACAGTTCGCAATGTACACCCATTCTTCGTCATACTCGTTATCCCTTGGGTAGCCCATAATAAATATGATAACTCTTCAAGACTTAATGATTCATCAGAATAAAACCTTGTACTTCTTCTTTCATTTATACATTCATATATGCTTTCTTTACTTACAACATCTTTTCTGATCTCTGGCAAATCAATAATTAGTGATGTTGAGTTATAGGACTTAACAATTGGTGGTTGCGGAAGTCCCTTTAGCTTATCTGTTTTAATATGTTTAAATTCAAGAAAATTCGATTTCAAAAAGTTTCTATGTTGTTCATATTTAGCCATAATAGACTCTCCTTAGATGACTTAATCGTTTCTTAATAGTTCTAACATAGCATGTATTAAAAATTATATTGTGATCTCATTCACAATATAATTTTTTACTTGAATACTAATGTGGTCTCGGTTAATGTGGTCTCGGTGTCAGCAGAAAATAAAGTCCTAGACTGTCGCTGTTTCATTTAACTAACGTGTCCTGTTAGCTTAACAAACAACTTTTCCGTTGGGTTTGAACCTATCCTCTCGATTCCATCCTTCGGAGATATACATCTCAATTATAATGAACTCAGCCGGATTCCTTGCACGATCCGCTCCTGGAGACTCTACGATGAATCAAATTATTAGAATCAGAAAATATAGAAAATAAGACCTTTGCCCTCGGCTACAGTTTGGCTATAGAAACGCCGGATTTCGTTAAAATTCTGAAGCATGTAGGCAAAGAATTCATCTTCATCCTCGTCTGAAACAGTGTCAGGTTCAAGCGGATATACCTCTTCCTTAACCATGGCCGGGAAATCATACCGCAAGCGAAGCTGCGCTTCATCCAGCTCAGAAATAGCCAGAAGCGCTTCTGCAACTTGCTCGGCGCGTAAGGAAAACGCCCCGAATGAGCCGAAATCGATGCCTTTGTCAGACGTCAGCGGAACAACATAGCCAAGAGGGGGCTCTCCATCAGCAATATCGCCACAAAGCAAGTAGTGAATCGCCTCCCAGGATCTATCAATGTCCAGTCCGGGATAATCGTCTATTTTCAAACTCTTCAATGCAATGTCACCTGCTGTGATTTGCTGCACCATGTTGTCATCCATAGCAACGTAATATCCGCGCATTCCCATGTCGTCATCCTTCTTTCCATTATTAGTAGTGACTATACTGCCCCATCAAAATGTAACATCTGGTAATTGTGTATTTCAAGGAACATTATACCCATGTTGCCGTCAGGACTACTTGTATGAATGTATATGTACTATTGCCCTCATAAAACAGATATTACGCTCGCTATTCATAGAAAAAACCGTTCCTTATTCGGGAAACGGTTCGTTATTTTTATAAAAGCGACACAATGATTGTATTTTTATAATAGTAAACCCATTAATGGATCCCATTTATTCCGGTGCATTCGGACCCACATCTGCTGCTTTAAGCGGTTTGCGACTACTAGCAGCATTTGAAAATTCATCAGCTCCTACATCGGTTTTCGAGCGTAGTTGTCCATCCATATCATCTATCACTTTCACTCGTTTTTCAAGTTGGATGTCAGTTACTGCTTTATTTATAGCTGGGCTGTTGGCAGATAGTTTATGCAAGCCTTCAGAAATGGTAAAGTCGGGATTTATGGCTAATATTTCAGAAGGGCCGCGTGACGCATTGGATAATGTGCTACCAAAGCCGAGGTTACCCTTAAAGATAGTGTCGGTGCTGCTAGACTCGTGATATAAGATGCCCGTCTTATTAGCGACGATATTGTTGGCCACCCAGCTTCCAGTCGGGGCGTATTTTTTTGACGTATTCGTTGAACCAATCGTAATACCATCTTTACTGTTAACAATGGTGTTATTTACGACTGTTGCACGATACACTCGCCATTGGGAGCTCAAATCTTCATCTGAAGGGTTCGTTGGTTTCCCATCTTTTCCACCGTCATACTTACCGCTGTCCAGAAATATAGCATCACCTGTTATGTCTTCCATATAATTGTTATAAATTTTATGATCATTTCCATATATCCGAATGCCCATTACCTTCTCCTTCACGCCATCTCCAAAAAAGAAATTGCCGTAAAACTTGTTATTGTGACCATGTCTGGCTGTCAATCCACCGCGGTTATTTATGAATGTGTTATACCTAACCTCATTGTTGCCTGATTTTACTGACACAACCTCTAGATCGCCGTCACAATTCTCGAATAGATTGTATTGGACTTTGTTTTGACCTTCGGATAAGGAAATCTTCGATACTCCAAGACGAATCGTTTCATTACCGTTTGCTGCTGATAATTTAACATTACGGAAATGGTTGTATTCAATCACGTCACGCTGAGAAATTTGTTTAACAGCTCCATTTATATATCCACTAAAAGCAATTACTGGTGCAGGATCGCTTTTCCCGTTAAAATCGTTGCGATCAATCTGGTTGTCGGAGCTGTTCTCACCTTTAATCTCCAGCCAGATCATCTTATTTCCAGTTGCAGGGACAGCAAACATATTGCGTGTCAATCGGATATGGTTCGAACCGTCAAGCTGAACCGCTGCACTGCGGGTGGTAGTTCCGGTGTTCGTAATTTTCAGTCCTTCAACGACAATATGAGATGAACGGACAATGTGTAACACGTCAGCACCCGCAATAATCGCTCGCCCACGGTTTGCGGCTTTAATCGTAATCGGATTTGTACTTGTGCCATGTTTACCACTGATTTGCAGCGCTTTGCTTCCTGTGTATGTACCATTTGCCAACACAATGGTTGTCCCTGGATTTGCCTCATCAATTGCTGTCTCTAGCTGTGCAGAGGTCGACACTTTTACTACCTTTGATACTACCCCTGATTCAAGTGCAACGTCATAAACGACGTCTGTTACTCCGGGCGCACCACCAGCTAACTGATTTTCTGCTGACGAATAACCTGTTACTGGAAACAAGGTTACTGACAACAAGGTCATAAGTAATAATCGTCTAACTTTGCTAGGTTTTATCAACATGATCACCTCTGTATATAATTGTAGTTGTAATCCTACCTTCTATATATAACCTATTTTGAATAAAATGATCTTAAAAATTGGTAAATAATTAAAAGTTACGGATATCGGATCTCTTTTAGTTCATTAAAAATAAGCAGGCTTAAGCAGCCTGCTCAACAATGTATAATATTCAACTTCAAGTCCCGCTAAAGTTTTCTTCCCTTATTGCCCTTACTAATATTGCCTACGTCTCGTCCCATAACGACCGAATCTAAGAGAAAAGTTCAGCGCTGGGTGTTATGGCGGAAGAGGAATAAATAGCTGACTACTGAAAGGCTGCAGAACATGATGGTACTAACAGTAAAAACGGCCAACATGCTGTTTTTCTGTTATTGATGCACGAATTTATTATCATCCATATTTGCTTGTATAACGTCCACCCAATTTGTATTATGCATCATTTCGGAAGAATCCCCATCAAATGCCTACATGGCTTCCTGATCATCATGCAGCCGATATCTCATCCAAGCCGTTAAGTAACCCCTATGGTTGCCACCATTACCTTCAATCGCTGTATGAGCTGCACCTTTTGCCATCCCCATCATAACAGGCGTGCTTGCGTTAGCACTATGCAAGGCTAATTGATTTGTTGATACCGGTGAGATTAAAAAATCTTTTGTACCGCCCAAAATGAGGAAAGGAACGGTAATTCGTGCTGTATCGTACACATCTTTTGGATCACAATGCTTCAAATCCGGGAGAGCGATGGATACAACCGTCTTAATCAACGATCCACTTTTATAGTTGGTATGAGCATTAATGACGCCAGTAGACCCTTGAGAATGTCCAGCTACACCAATATGTTCTATTTTTATTTTTTGATAAAACAAGCTGTTAGTGAGTTGGTTTTCATTTCTCAAATAATCAATAGCCTCTACAATTTCTTTGCCTGTTCCTGTCGTTTTGCTATAGGAATCGATTACAATGAATCCCCAGCTAGCAAGATGCGATAAGAGCTCATCATAACGATCTGGCGTGGCACCTGTTCCATTCCCCCAAGAAATAATAGGATAGGATTCGTCTCCCTGAAATGCTGGGTAGTATATTCTAAATAAAGCCTCTTTGCTCGTACTCTTAACTTCTTCTACTTTTACATGATAGCTTCCTTGCTGTGCATACCGCTGCTCAATGCTTCCTTCTGTAAGTTCTGGTACATTAGAGTGAATGATTATTTGCATGAATATAGTTATTGGAACTGCAACGATAAGGACAACAACTGACAACCATAAAATCCACTTTCGTTTTTTCAAAACCGACATAGACATGACCTCTCCGATAGTCTATAGGTTTCTCTATCGTTTTCTCTGTTAAATTATAAAACTAATGGGATATACGTGAAAGATACAGTTAAGTTTCATTAAACAAGATGCTAGATTAAACAGTAGATAAGGAGAACTGAGAATAGCTCAGAGAGTACGATTTGCTGTAAGTACAATAGACTGTCACAGTTCCAATTTTAGCAATTTGCCACGTGAAATCAAAAACAGGACGGGCAGAAAAGAGAGGTGTTTTGAAACTCGGTTATTTCGTCCTCTTTGACGGTAAAAAGGTGGGATTATTGCATTGGATTTTAACGAAGATTGACTCATCAAAGAAGAGACCTTTTAACGGTCTCTTCTTTAATGGCAATTCTACTATTGAGCGTCAATTAATAATTTTTAACTTTACAGCAAATGGTCGGGTCTTGTATACCACTTGTAGACCTCATTTATAAATGAGGTGAATTTATGAAAATATCAAGATTAAAACATATGTAATGGATACTTGTTCAAAACATATTTTTTCCCTTTTATTAACTGCTCTGCACTCAAAGTTAGTCCGTATATATCGCTTGAAAATGACACACTTCTCCCCAATAAGAAACCTACCATATAAGCTTCCCAATCAGGATAAGCTTTGCTTGCCAGTTTTGCAACAGTTTGCAAATATGACATCGCTTCTTCTCTAGTTATGTAGTTAAGAAAGCAACAAGTTCTTGCTAGGAATCCAACACGCTCATAATCCCATGCTTCCATAGTCTTAAAGTTGACAATATCCTCTGGTGAGGTGAATTTAACTTTTCCTTTAGAAACGCTAAATAAAGTTTTACAACCTTCATTAAAACTATCTACGATTTCTTGTTCAATTCCCTCTGGACTTCCTTTACTCTTGATGATTTCTAAAATAATATCATTATACTTTGTACGATGCCCTTCATTGAGCAACCATTCTATTGTTTCTTTTGCAGTTGCAAAATCTACAATTTCCCACATTTCAGCAAGACCATTTATATAAGTCTCTCTGTGTTTCTCTTCAAAATTTAAAATGCTTGCTTGCGAATAAACATGGTTATTGGAAACTAGTACGCTTCCAAAACACATCAATTTCTCTTCATTTTCTGGTAATTTGTTCACTTCATAGAAACTAGGTTTTCTAGAGAACCAACCCAAAATACTCACTCCTATTTCTTTTTTGTAAGGATAACATTTCTTTTCCTACTAATTATTCGCTGATACCACTTTTTATACCCAAGTAAAAATATAACAAATTCAATTATAATACATATTTTAATTAATGCAATAAATTATTAATATCATTTCCGTTTTAGAAAGCAATAAAGCCCAATGTAAATGTGCGCATAACAATTTTCAGATAAAAGGCTTTGACCAACTTCCATTGAGAAGGATTTTCCATTGGATTCCAAGCATGTTCATCACCAAGGACTGGTACAATCTTCTAATTATTATTGACTAAACCAAATTTACTATATTATTATTAACATTGTATTCCACTACCAAATTCAAGGAGGTTGTATAATGAAAAAGAAACTTGCTATTTACATCATGACTGCTCTACTGATGTTGTCTGTTGCAATTCCTGCAAGTGCTGCTTCTTACACCACGAATTTGTCCAATATTAACAACGATGAAATTACAGAAGTTAATCCTGAAAGAACTAATAAAATCGAAATATTGTATGAAGAGAGATCTAGGTTAATACAATCAAACGACCATGGAGAAAAACTTGCTGAAAATCAAATGAAATTAGAGGGTCTAGGTGTAGAGTTTCTTTCCACTAATGAGGTTCAGCAAAGATTTGGTAATGATGCTCCAGCTGAAGCTCATTTAAATTTAACTAGTGTCAATAAATCGGACTTGATTTCTCCTTACGTTAATCCTCCTGAAAAGAAAAATATTGTTTGGAAAAGTTATCGAGCGGATATGGTTAAGAATAGCGTTACATATGAAGTACAACATCTAACTGCAGAATCTAACAGCCAATCTTCATCATTAAAAGGAACAACCACTGCTGTTGTACAAACAAGCAGCTCCTTTGGAGTTGCAGTCGAAAAATTAATATTTACTGTATGTAAAGCAGGGGCATCAACCGTATCTAATGGAGTAAGTATTGCAATATCATTTTATGACGCATTGAAATCTTTTATTAGTGATGCAAATTTCAAAGCTACTACAACGGTTGATAATGTTAAAGTCACCTATCAAACAAATCAATATCAATCTATTGATTATATGTATGTTAAGGTAAAATCAAAGAATGACAATACTCAAGTTTTATCTTTTGTAACTAATGAAGTTTCAGGTGATACAACTGCAATTGTCCCTATTTTTAAATATGGTGCTAATGGTGCTACATCTGGATCATCATCTAGCACTATAAATAGACAGTTTTCATATAAAGCACCAAAACATCGGGATAGCGCACAGGCAGTGGCCTCCTATCTTGATCCTGTTTATCAACCAGGTCAATCGTTCTTAAATGAGCTTCAAGTTACAGGGATTAAGGGCGCAAAAGTACATTTTATCCCTATGACTGTTGTAACTTTACCAGGTTCTCTTAATTAACTTTTATCAAAGAGCATAACATCTTGGAGTATGTACAAGGTGTTATGCTCTTTACTCCATTTTTTACGTGTCAATAGTTTGTATTAACCGCGATTTGGTACTCCCCCCCTCAGATAGGATTCATAGCAAACTGTATATGAAATCGAATACTACGTATTATTGACAATGATTCATTTTAGCGCCTCGTCAAACGCCCGTTCGATCTGATCAATTTCTGTAGAGACCGCAAACAGAATATAAGGTTCCTTCACCTTTACTACGTGTTTTTCAAGCAGAGCATATTCATTCGGGCGATAGTCTTTAAATTTGACCGACTGAGCGTCGATTCGTTTTGTAATGTTTGATTTGACACTTTCTACTTGCTTTACGTCTGTTACCTTAATTACAACAATTTCATCCGCCATGACGTTGGACTTAGCAGTATAGAGAATAAATTCTTCAACTTGTTCAGAGTCAAGGCCGTATAGCTTTTTCAGCTTACTCTCATCCCCTTTCTTCAACTTGTCCAAGTTGACAGACTGCTTGATCTGCTCTTCGATCTTGGCAGTTGATACGTTGATAGATGGCTGTTTAGAAGTACATCCAATCATTAGACTAACTGCAAGGATGAATACAAGCATTGCTAACCACTTTCTTTGTTTGATTATTTTATAATCACTTTCCATAAGGTCTGTTTCCCCTTCTCCGTTATTCTTTTGTATCCGTCAAATTGTTGATCGATGGATCCTCTACGAATGTATTCATGTTATAAAGTATCAGCATGTCATGGATTTGATGCTGCTGCGCGAGCGATGCAACATCTCCCTCATAATATCTAAGATCCACAATATAAATTTCACTGAAATGTGAAGTTAGGAACGGAATAAAGCTATTGGCATAGGAATCCTTGACCACAAGCAGCTTCTGCCCTTCCTTGTGGCCTGTATTAATCTTAATAAGAGGGTGGTTGCCATTAAAAAATACGGTATACTTGTCCTTTTTCTTCATATTTTCCAACTCATACATGGAATCCGTGCGTTGCTGCTCTTCAACGTATTCGACGGTATACATCCATTCATTCTTCGGTATATACAATCCTATACTGTCTGGACTCACATTTCGAAATCCACTCTTCGAATACAAGGAGCCATAGAAATCATTCGTCAAGATTCGTATATCGAAGTCTTCTTCCCTCTTCTGAATGAATCCCATCTGCTTGCTTAGCTGCTGGTACGCATAGAAAGCACCTTTACTTGTCCAATGGTGATCCGTTTTGTAGTAAATCGGTTCATTTTGTCGAGAAGAAAGTACTGGGTACACATCGACATAATGGATGCCTGGATTTAAAGATGTTCTTACGTCATTCAGCAAGACCCGTTCACGATCACCCGAGACGTAATCCGGAAGCTTGCTTTGCAGCACACTGACGGCAGTTGGAACGAGCATTACATACTTGGTAAGCTCTGGCGTTGAGAAGTGGAAGGAATTAATCGTTTGGACCTTCTCTTTCAATTCACTTTCATTTCGCTCAACAAACTTCTGAAGCAAATACCCTTCTTTTCCAAGGTACACACCATTGCTTTCTTTCTTGCCTATCAAGCGATCCGCATTAGATTTTACACCAACCCATATCTCTCTTGCCACGAATTGATCCATCATATACTTCTCAAAGTCCGATGTGAACTTTCCAGATATAAAGCTGTGAAACGAAAACACTGGCAGTTGCTCCAACTTCCTATTTTCTGACTCTGAGAATACCTCCTTAGGCAGCATCAGATTGAGAAACAGAATAAGACCGATAAAGATCAGAAATAATATCGCCATTACGTATTGCAACAACTTGTCATAACGACTCAAGCTCAATCACCTCCCCGTTAATCATTTTTGTTCCGTCTCTTAGAATCTAAAGTACAAGAAGGGATTATACGTTTCATTGACCAAATAGGCCGTAGAAAGAAGCAGAAATATAACATATAGGATGGGCATGAAAATAGTCCCGCCTATCTGATACTTGTTATTAAATGCTGAAATCGCCTTCTTTGGAAATGGTGTAGCCAATAGTGCAGCTAGCAGCAATACAATCAGATTCGTAGATAAGTAATAGTAGCTATGATCGTTAGCAATCTGATGTGTGCTAAAGTTAAACATTGTTCCTAGAAATTCCATCGCTGTCGACATCTGATCAAGTTCAAAGAATACCCATCCGATCACGACAATCAGGAGTGTATAGATATGCCCTACTATGCGAGGGAGATGCTGCAGCCACTTGTATAGGAAGAGCTTCTCAAGCGCAATAAAACATCCGAAATAAAGACCCCATATGATGAAATTCCAGCTTGCGCCATGCCAAAACCCGGTCAAAAACCATACAACAAACAAATTGCGTAACTGCTTTACGATTCCTACCCTGTTTCCGCCTAGCGGAATATATACGTACTCACGGAACCAAAAACCTAACGACATATGCCATCTCCGCCAGAACTCCGATACGCTAGTTGAGATATACGGATAATTGAAGTTCTTCGTAAACTCGAAGCCTAACATTTTACCGAGACCGCGTGCCATATCCGAATATCCACTGAAATCAAAATAGATTTGCAAAGTAAAGGCGATAATGCCAATCCATGAAGTTGCTACGGTCAAATCCGACGCAGGAGTAGCTTTAATGCTTGACCAGAGCATGCCGATATTGTTCGCAAGCAGCACCTTTTTCGCCAGACCTCTAATGAACAATTGCGTTCCTTCCCCAAATAACGCTAGTGTTATTTTTCGGCTTGTGAGTTGCTTTGCAACATCACCGTATGCAATGATGGGTCCCGCCACAAGCTGCGGAAACATCGTTACAAATGTACCGAAGGAGATGATATTTTTCTGAACAGGAACTTTATCGCGGTACACGTCTATAATGTAAGACATGGTTTGAAACGTATAGAAGGAAATGCCGATCGGAAGCGGAAGCGACGTTACTTCTAGATGCAAGTTGAACAAAGAATTAAGATTCTCGACCAAAAATCCGAAGTATTTGAAAAAACCGAGTATTGCTATATTCCCGATGAGGGAGCAAACCAAGATGGCTCTTGCAATACTTTTATGACTACGAAATCTATCGATTAGAAGTCCATTCGCATAATCAAACACGGTCGAAAATATCATTAGAAAGATGTAAACTGGCTCTCCCCACGCATAGAAAACCAAACTTGCCAAGATCAAAATTACATTTCGCAGCCGATTCGGTGTTATAAAATAGATAAAAAGTGTTACAGGCAAAAACAAATACAGAAAAATCAGGCTACTGAATACCAAAGCTCGGCGACCTCCTTCATGAGAATCTTATTTCAGTTCGCCTTTCAGATAGTCGAGCAAAAGCGGATAGAATTCAGCCTTGAAATGTATGCCATCCTCATCATATAAGGCTAGATTCTGTTGGGCTACGGATGATACATTTACATACTTCACTTGTTTTTTGCCGGCCAGTTCCTTTAAAAGTTGATTGTAAGCGTCAATATTGGAGTAACGCGGCTCTTCTATTAATGCTTTCTTGGTTACTGGAGTGACTGACAATATCGTTATTTTGGTTTGCGGCAGCGTCTCTTTGATCTTGTCGAGCAGCTTCCCGTATTGCTCGATCCCAAACTGCAACGGATTATCTACTGGCCAGAGAATGTCATCTGAGCCCAATGCTATAAATAAATGTTCCGGATTTCTTTTAGCCAATTCGGCCACATCATTGCCTTTCAAGGCGAAGAAAGCTGTCTTGCCGGCTGCTCCAAATACGTTCGCTTTGTCCAGTACATCATGGAAACTAAATCCCTCGGTAATAGAATCTCCATAGAATACACTCGTATTAAACAAAGATTTCAGTGCAGATTCCTTTGCTATTGATGTTGTAGCTTCTTTTTGCGGAGTCGCTTCTTTATCTACTGCTGTCGAAGCAGTTCCGTTCTCTTGACTTACACAAGCTGCCAGGGACATGGCGATCATCGCTGTCATCAATAGGGTCATCCACTTTTTCATAATCATTTTCCTCTCTTGTGACTTACTTTTTTTATGAAATGATGTGTGATAATAGGACTACTCTCTTCATCACAATAGATAGTTTAAAGAAGTAAGATGAAGATAAAGTGCAGATGAGGTTGAATTTAAATAAAAAAGAGCAGCTCTTGATGTTTACAAGAGCTGCTCAGCTATAAATGAATCAGATATGGTATATGTTTATTTAGAAGGTACTTTTCTTTTCTCAAGGAAGAAAAAGAAAAGTACACCGTCCACAGTATTGTTCGCACCATAGGAAACCCCGTGCAGTTCCAATATCTTTTTGGAAATGGCAAGTCCTAGACCCGTTCCTCCGGAAGCGCGATGTCGGGAAACTTCGCCCCGATAAAAGCGATCCCATATTTTCTCGATCTGCACTGACGGAATATGGACGCCTGTATTCTCGATGCATACCTTAACGGATTCCTGCTCCTCAGTCATTGAAATGTTAATGGAATTTCCCTCGGGTGTGTATCGAATAGCGTTGTTGATAAAGTTGACAATCACTTGCTCGATTCGGAGCTTATTGGCCACGACTTCAATCGGAGCTAGCGATACATTCAAACTCAATTGCTTGTGTGCAATGTCGTTATACAGCTTTTCACAAGATTGCTCGATCACAGTATCAATTCTGAACGTGTCCAGCTTCATTTTGTATGTTCCTGATTCATATTTTGCTAATTCCAGCATGTCCACGATGAGAAGATCCATCCGCTTCACTTCATTTTCCATGGCAGAAAAGTAATAATCCCTCTTATGGTTGGCCACGCCGTCTTTCAAAATCGACAGACAGCTCTGAATGACACTCAGAGGGGTTTTCAATTCATGCGATACCCCTGAGATGAATTCCTTTCGTGTATTCTCCAACTGCTTTTCTTTTTCAATGTCCTGCTGAAGCTCTTGGATATAGGAATTTAACGTGTCTGATAATTCATTAATATTACGCGAGAGATCCCCAATCTCATCTTTTGTTGTAATGGGGAGCTTTTCAGAAAAATCCAGCTCAGTTATTTTCTTTGTCATTTGATTGATCCGCAATAAAGGACTTGCGATACCCTTGGAAAAATAGAACGAGGCCAGCAATATAAGTACTAGGACAAACACTACGATATAAAGATAATAATCCTGGATCATCCGAATCGCTTCATCGACTGGCTGCAGGGAGGTCATTGCAAATATATATGCGTCCTTCCCCTCTTGGTCTGTAATAGCCGTAACAAACTGTTTATATTTAATATCATTCTCTTCGTACGTACCCTCTAATGTAGCTGTTGCCTCTTCCTCATTCTTTAACAGCAAATCCGCTTGAAATGCTTTAATTCTGTCCAAGAATAAGTGGTTCGTATAAATAAATCGTGTAGCTTCATTTTTTGCAGGTAACATCGTTTTCGTTATGGTTCCGAATAAGAAAAGGGTTGGAAATTTCGTATTATTCAAATCTTCAGACCCTTTTTCGTTTGGTAAAAGCTCATGTTCCTTTTTTGCAAGCCGATTATTCTCCCAAGTAACAGCAAAGTTATCTGTGCTGATTATGTATGGAATAACCTCTGTCCCTTTTTTAAGTCCTTGAATTACGATGTCGTTTCCTTTACGCAGAAATTCGTTTCCTTGCCGGATTCCCTCAAAGTCACTAAAGCTATATAAGGGGATTATGATAGTTTTGGCAGCGAAATTATCATGACTGACTTCATTTATTGTAACTTCAATTGAGTCATCACTGCTCTCTTTTACATTGCCGAATTCATCTAATACAGTTACCCAAGTATTGTGCTCTCTATAAAATTCCTGCTCCAGACGTCCAATGTCTAACGAACGATTTTCTTGGTTAACATAGTTTTGAGCGAATGTTTCAAGGCTCGCTTTTACATTCTTTACTTTCTGATGGACATAATATTGCTTAAAAAATACGGTCTGGCCAAAAAAAATGGTGTCGAGGATCAGTATACATAATGCCGTTGTTAAAACAAATAATTTGAATACGATACCTTTTTTCATGACAATTCCTCAAATTTATAGCCGGATCGAACGACCGTAACAATGCATTTGGCCTTGTGCCCTAGTTTGTGGCGAAGGTTCCGGATATGACTATTGACTGTCCGATCGTCGCCTACGAAGTCATAGCCCCATATTTTCGTTATCAATTGTTCGCGGTTGATAATGATTCCTTTATTCTCCATCAAGTAAATTAATATTTCAAATTCCGTATGAGTTAAGCTGATGTGAACCTCATCTACCGAAACAGTACGAGAAGATAGGGAGACCGTAATGCCGCTGCTGGAGATGATTGAACTATCCGGTTCTTGCATATGTCGGTTTTCCAGCAGTCTCTTTGCTCGTGCCAATAATATTTGAGGACTATAGGGTTTGGTCACATAGTCATCTGCTCCAAGTTCGAAACCAAGCAGTGTATCATCTTCATCAACACGAGCGGTTAGCATAATAATGGGAACATTTGATGTTTTGCGAATCCGTTGACATACAGACCATCCATCTATTTCAGGCAACATAATATCAAGAATAAGCAGATCCACCTCATGATTCTGAAAGGTTGATAATGCTTCTCTCCCGTCGCCCGCTTCTAGAACATGATATCCTTCGTTAAGTAAATAATCTTTCATAATTTCGCGTAAAATATGCTCGTCTTCTACAATTAAAATTGTATTCGTCATGGTTGATCCTCCATTGAATGGTGTGATTTGTTATGCCCCCAGGAGAATTCACTGCAAAGATAAATTCCTTCATCTAAAACGACTAATCGTTCAATTAAGCTGGATATCATTCTTTACTTGTTAGATAAAGCATAAACATAGCTCGATAATAATTTGAATAACCCCCTATTTGAGGGGGGCCGTGCACAAATATTATTTTATCATATACTATAAACGGTTATCCTTTTGGAAATTAAGACGAAAATGCTCTTTGTCATGGTACACTGCGAACTCATATCCCTGATCTTTATAGAATTTAATGATTTCCGGTAGCACTTGCAAGGTTTGTGGCTTCTCGTGCATAAGAACAACTTCCAAATCCTCTGTCGTTTGTTCTTTTACATTTTCGATAATTTTATTTGGGTTTCCTTTTAACATCCAATCATGGGAGTCAATCGTCCAGTCCCATACTTTAATGCCTACGTTTGCGATTTGATCGCGAATTTGTATGTCCTTCAATCCAGGGGCTGATCCATAAGGGGGACGTACCAGCTTTGGATTCGTACCTGTAATATCGCGGATCAAGTTTAATGTTTCCACCATTTCGGGGACAAACTGTTTATTGTCATATAACTTGACCGCATCATGTGTCATACTATGTGCTCCAACATAGTGTCCTTCTTTTACAGCTCTTTTGACATAATCTTGATACTCCGTATTTTTCAAATTACTGCCCTGCATGAAAAAAGTTGCTTTTACATTATACTCTTGTAATACGTCTAGGAATTGGCCCGTTAATGAACTCGGTCCATCGTCAAAAGTCAGGTAGACTACCTTCTTATCTTGCTTGCTGACATCGCTGCCTCTTTCAGCTGAAATAGAGGAAAGTTTCCCAGAATTAAAGAATATAAGGAGAGATACGACCAGGATAATTCCTATGGACATTCCTACTTTTGTGAATCCACTCTTACTTCTGCCAAATCGTGATGTTTTCATATAATCGACCCTTTCTATGTCATTCACTTGTTGAGATGAATAAATACATGTTGTATTCTTTTTTCTTACAAGTGATAGATTAATATAGAAAGATAAAGATAAAGTGCAGACCATGTTGAATACATTTAAAGAAAAAATGTGTGGGTTAGCCAGCTAACCAGAAGACAGTCTACACATGCCAACTAACGCAAAGAATAGGCACATTAGATTCTCTGAGTATTCCTCCCCCCTTTGTCAGTATGGAACCGTCACGCTGACGCTGTCATAACACAAAGCATAGCCCCTGAATGAGAAAACAGTGCCCCCTCCACACTGGAGGGGGCACTGTTTCATTCTCTTACGGCTTGGCGGTTCCCTTAATCTTATCAAAGTACGGGGCAAGCTTGGAGCCGAGCTGCTTAAACTGCTGTTGTTCTTCTTTGGTCAGCTTCTCCTCATGAGTGACCCCATTTTTATCGGTGATCTTCAGCTTTAATTGCACGATTTGCTTGGTCAGCTCCATATACTCCTTAAATTCTTCTTCCTTGAGCTTGCCTTTAGCTGCTTGAAGCATTCCCTCGATCGCTTGATACTCTTCCTGTGAAACGCCATGCTGTTCAATGTCTGTAGAGGAACCGAATATATCATCGGCTAGATAGGAAGCAGCAAGTGCGACAGACGGAATCAGGATTGCTACTGCGACAATACCTACAAGTATTCGTTTTTTCATGGGAGATCTGCCTCTCTCTTCGTTCATATAGTGTTGATAGGACTGACGGACACGTCCATACAAATCGGGTGGGCAGTGCATCGAATCAGCTACCTGGTGAAGCACTTCACGCAATTCCTTGTCAATGGACATACGCGTCTCCTCCCGTCATTTCCGAACGTTTCCGGAGTTCTTTCAGTGCCAGATGATGCCTTGATTTCACTGTGCCAACAGGGATCTGCAGCATGTCTGCGATTTCTTCCAGAGCATAGTCGTGAAAATAGCGCAGGATGACAACCACGCGTAGTTTATACGATAACTGGCGGACAAGGCTGAACAGTTCATGCTGCATTTCGGACTGCAGGACAGCTATCTCCGTCCACTCGAACTGTTCGCAAGTCATCTGGCGGTTTCGTTCAAAGAGGCGAATTCGACGCCAAGCCTTTCTTTTCCAATCTTGGACCTGGCGGACAGTGATCCCGTGCAGCCAATACCGAAACGGTCGGTTCGAGTCGTACGTGTGAAATGACCGCCACATGCTCATATAAACTTCATTCACGATATCTTCAATGTCCTGTTTGTTGTAGACGAGAAAAGCAACCGTCCGATATACGTCTTGGTGAGTGGCCTGATAGACAAGCTGAAAAGCCGATTCGTCGCCCAACGTTTCTTTTTCAAGCCACGGAAGTAATTCTTTATCATTCATGGGGGACCCTCCCTAACGTGTTACAACCCTTTATTCGCTCTCGCGGGGAAAAAGGTTCAGTAAGCGAATAAACTTTTTTATGATACTCGCCATTTTAGGAACTTCTTCTGGTTCACGGTTACACCGCTTAACGTGGTGAAGAACGAAAAAACGCTATTCTTCTGTAATATATCAGTAATCTTACCTTGATTGGACTTTCACCAACTAAAATTAATGGATTTCTAGACACACAACATAAAAAAACCGCTCCTTTTCGAGCGGTTTCCTCTTAAAATAAAGGTTATCCATTCTTTGTTGCAATGTTTGCATGAAAAATAAAAATTAATAATTTCCTACATAAAGAATAGAAACACACTATACCGCATTACGTTCCATTACAAGAACCAAACAACCCTTTTCAGACCATGGTTCATGTTCTGTATTAGGTCCATAACAGAGATAAGAACCTGCTCCATACTCAACATCATTACTGATAAGAGCTCCATCTAATACGAATAATTCCTCGGTATCCTTATGCGTATGTTGAGGGAATTTTGCCCCCGGTGCAAATCGCACGACATAACGCAGTTCACCATTCTCATCTCGCAATGGAATTTGTTCTATACCATCCATAACAAATTTCCACTCACTGTTTGTGATATCAACGGAAAATAAATTTTTCATGTTATCATCTCCTTCTATACAAATAGTAATTTATAATGATATATTACTCAATATGAACAAAAATGAACTATTCTTCAGGAGAAATGAATTATGGAAATCCGTTTGTTACAGACATTTCAGGCTGTAGTCCAATGTGGTAGTCAGATAAAAGCAGCAAATCTGCTGCAATACGCACAATCTACCATCACTCTACACATCAATCAATTAGAAGAAAAACTCGGCATCGAACTGTTTGAGCGTAAAGGAAAACAAATGGTGCTAACCGAAGTCGGAAGACTTGTGAAAGAACAGGCAGATATTTTATTAAATCAAGTGGATGTCATCACCGAAACCGCAAAAGAATTTTCAATCGGTCAGAAAGGACTTATTCGAATTGGAGCAATTGAGTCCATTGCCAAAACAAATTTGATTACCATACTAACAACGTTTATGAAAGAACATCCACAGATTTGTCTTTCCATCGAAAGTGGCGTAACCCAACAATTTTGTCAACGGATTATCGCTAACGAACTTGATATTGCCTTATGTCCTCCTCCATCACCAGAATTAAATCTTGAATTTTATCCGCTATATGAAGAAAAGCTTTGTTTGATACTGCCAATCGACCATCCATTATCTACACAAGAAAAAATTTACATGTGTGATTTGGAAGATGAAAATTTTATTTTAACTGGACAATTGTGTGATTATCGGCGAAAAATAGAGCATGTTTTTCTTCATCATGGCTTTCATTTACACGCTAATTACGATGCAACCAACATGGAGATGGTTTTAAATCTTGTATTACAAGGGTTTGGTATTGCTATGCTGCCTAGCAATTTCGTTGCCAATACACATCAATACGCTGTTCGTGACATCGATGGTATTTCAGTCGTTTTACCTATTGGATTAATCCGCAAAAAAAATAAAGTCCTCAGCCCTGCTACAGAAAAATTGGTAGCTAACCTAATTTCATCCTGCTAAACAAGCACAAAAACCAGCTCATGTTTGTCAAGCAAATCTACCTTGGTACCTAACAGATTTTTTGTTGTTATAATGTTTATGGAAATGACAAATAAACCTCCATCGGCGAGGAAGTTTATGGATTTTGTTGGATATTGTTAACGATGAACAAGCTTAAGCATTAGCTATGGTATACGCATGTTAAAATAGCAGCCACAGGGTTTATTAAAACCTTGTGGCTGCTTTTCATATCACACAATAGATACCGAAAGTTAATGTTTAGTTTACTGACTATAAGCACATGCAGCGAAGATTGCTGACTGTCGAGAAGGCTGCTCGTCCCGAAACAAGGATAACCTTTAGTTGTATTAGGAGATCCTGCCCATTGATCGGGATTATTCTGGCACCTTGTCCGTTCGAAATTGGAACCGGGGCATCGCTATAACCCCGGTTCTGAAACCATTGAGCCGGAGTACACGTTAGGCTTGTTCTGCCCAGTTCGCCGGATATGTTACATAGATAAATCGTGCATATTCTGGCACAGAAAATTGAATTTTACTTCCTTTTGGAATCAGGATCACTTCTCCTGGACCAGCTGACACCTTTGTACCGTCAATGATAACATCCAGATGTCCCTCAATCACATAATCAATTTCATCATAGTTAAGTGTCCAGTCAAAGGTTGTTTCTTTCATCTCCATGATACCGCAGCCAAGTCTTGGACTTTCCTTTAGCGAGAAAAGATCTTTACAATAGACAATATCATTAGGATTGCCTGTATCGAGACGATCCTCTTCTGTTACTTTCATATTTGGCACTTTAACAGAAGTAATCCCTCCAGGACCTCTATGAACGTTCTGTTCAATAGCATTAGCTCCTATTTCTTCCATGATAATTTTACGAACCATCTCTTCAATCATTTTTTTATCGATACTCATGGGTACCCTCCTCTATTTCTTAGGTGCAGTTTTTTGAAACCATTTTACTTGCAATGAGCATTGCAACCATTACAGCTGTGATATACTTTTGAACATCGATTCTGTTATCGGCTAAAAGAGATGTGAAACAAATTTCACTACGCAAAATGACTTCTTTCTTCGTAATCACCAAACGCGGCACGAAAAACGACGACGCCATATATAGTTTGGATAGGACAAGTTGTGTTGTGATGTTCCCATTTCTATTCCTACACTAAACAATTCCTCTGCCATTTTCTCATTTCCCATAGCACAAAAAAACACAAAAAGGCCTAAAGTTATACCGCTTCCTGTCAAATAGGAATGCTATAACCTTAAGCCTCTTTGCTTTAGTAAGACTACGCCTTTGTAGTCCTATATTACAGTATAAACGTGAATGAAACACGCAGTTCCACACGCTGTAAATTTAAATTGCATACTCCCTTATAGTTTATCCTCTAACTAGCTATTTACAATAGATAAACCTAAACTATTTTGTGAACATTCTTCAACGTTGAATCCTTTACCATGCTCAAAATCTTGAAGAACATGTTCAGAACAATTTTGCAACAATTCATTAACCTGAATTTCAAAGTAATTTTTTTGAAATCTAAATGGGAGAAAATATTCGACTTATCTCCTATTGAACCTATAGGAAATAGAGATAATAGAAGTTTGAACGTGATATTTAGATATTGTTGTCGTTGTTTACGCTTACCTCGGAATTGATCCAATAATTACCTTACCTTATACTGACAATTAGCAACCTATTTATTCAGCTAGCAACAAAAAAATTCAAGAGAATGGAAAGGTGAAAATAATAGACTTGGGTTCGCATTTAATCAGAACGTAAGCTTTCGTACTCGTCTACTCTTTAAAACTATCGTTCAGCTTTTTGATTACTTTTGACTTCAAAACGATAGTGCTCGGAACTAAAATACGGAACGATTACAAAGGAGAGATTTCTATTATTCACACTTACTCCCGATTAAAAAAAACGTTGTCCATCGCTCTAGCCTCGACATTGCTTTTATCATTAGGTACTTTGTCAAATGTAGCATACGCTTCAGAGAGTGGACAGTCCTTTCCGACGAGTGCATCATTCACAAAAACTGCCTCTCCGATCTTCGAAGAAAAAATTGTTGTTAAACTTAAACAGCAAGCCTTCCACCCAAGCAAAGAAGGAAAACTTCAATTGCAACAAGAAATACTTCCGCTATCCGCTGTACCAGAATTATCGTTTGACCCGCTAATCTCGCAGCAATACTTACCATCAGCTAACAAAGGCGTTGCTGCTAGTCATCTTGCATCCGTGTTTGAACGCTATTATTATTCCAAAATTCCCGCTGGCGCTGACGTCGAACAGTTGTTACAAAAGTTGCGAAGCTCCTCGCTCGTTGAAGAAGCCTACTTAAGCAAAAAACCAGAATTAGCCAATGCGCCTATATCAAACACAACACCTGTCCTTCCAGACAACGATCCGCGCTTCTCTTTACAAAGTTATGCTCAAGCAGATCCTCTAGGTGTTAACGCTCCGTATGCTTGGCAATTTGAAGGTGGAGATGGCAAAGGTATCAAGTGGGCCGATGTCGAGTGGAATTGGGCTTTAAATCATGAAGATCTAGCTGCTCACAACATACAACTTTTGCCAGGTGGCGCTAATGATGGAGATGGTAGTCACGGTACGGCTGTACTCGGGGTTGTATCCGCGGTTGACAATGCTATCGGCAATATTGGGCTAGCAAACAAAGCAACGCCAATTGTATCCTCATTAGTTCGTTCAGGTGGTACAGCAGAAGCAATTTTAGCAGCCACACAAGTGTTATCTCCGGGTGACGTTATTCTGCTCGAAATACAGATCGGTTATGGCGGTCCTTGGTTGCCTATCGAAACACAGCCGGCAGAGTTTGATGCAATCCAATATGCAACAAGCTTAGGTATTGTCGTTGTAGAAGCGGGAGCCAACGGTGGTGCTGATCTCGATCAGTACAAGCATTGGGACAATAAATATATCTTCAATCGGGATCTCCCAGATTTCAAAGATTCTGGAGCAATACTTGTAGGAGCGGGTTCATCAACTGCACCTCACTACAGACTCGGCTTCAGCAGCCAAGGCAATCGAATCGACGCTTACGGTATTGGCGAGAACGTTGCTACCTTAAGTTCAACAAGTACTGCTTCGACAACTGGTTATACCGACCATTTCAATGGAACATCTTCTGCTTCACCTGTCGTTGTAGGTGCGATTCTACAACTTCAAGGAATCGCTAAAGCCAAATTCGGCGTGCCGTATTCGCCAGATGAAGTTCGTAGAATACTGAGATGGTTACCGTTCAATACCCCGACTTCCGACATAGCAAATGATAGAATTGGTACCCTACCTAATTTAAAACAAATTATTACGAATTTACCTACCCCAGGTGCTGTGCCTAACGATACAGTAGCACCACTAGCACCAACCAATCTAGTTGTTAATACTACCAATAACACAGTTAACTTGAACTGGACAGCTTCTACGGACAATGTTGGTTTGATCGGCTATGACATTTATGTAAATAACGATCCTTTTGCTAAAGCAAGATCGACTAGCAACTCTGCTACGATCAGTGGATTAACAAGTGGTTCATATACGTTTACTGTCAAGGCTCGGGATGGCTTTAGTAATTTGTCTACGGCAAGTAACTCGGTGCCGGTGCAAGTTGCCGCCTGCCCAGCTCCATGGAGTGACTCTTCCACTTATGTTCAAGATCATATTGTTTCTTATAACGGAGTTAAGTATCAAGCCAAATGGTGGACGCAAAATGAACGTCCAGATCTGAAAAGTGGTCCCAACGATGTTTGGACTGTGCTCGGCCCTTGCTAAAAAAATAAGAACTTGATTAAATAATAGAGAGGTAGGGCACATCCGTTCCCTACCTCTCTATTATTATCTTCGATAACCCCACTTTAGTTCTGTAAGTGAACTCCAATTACAAAAACAATTGTCTTAAATAAAATATTTATATGGCGTTCTGGATTACACATGAAATAATAGATACATATTCTACAGGAGCGTTTAGCAAGCGCAAACTCGTTTTTAGGAGGACTCTTGCCCGCGGAGAAAGCGTACTTTGTACCGCTTTACGCGCTCCTTTTTGGGGTGAGTATCTGCTATACTGTAAACTATGATGATTATTGCGGGATATCATTTTCAAACGGGATTGTAAACCAAAGTAAAAGATAGTTGAGAGGCAGTTGGATGCTTGTCAGCCGTTGGTTCAAGTGAAAGTTGGCTAAGTTAAAGAGTAATTAAGTGTTTTATTGAATGGTATAACGTTTTGAAAGGAAGAAAATATGATCTATTTTACCGCGGACTTGCATTTTGAACATGACAAAATTATTAAGCATGCGCATCGCCCTTTTCGCAGTGTGGGAGAAATGAACCAAAAATTAATTCAAAAATGGAACAAAAAAGTATCCTATACGGATGAGGTATACATTCTGGGTGATGTGACAATGAAAGGCGGGATGGTGGCTAATCATTATTTATCACAGCTAAATGGAACGAAATATTTGATCAAAGGGAATCACGATAACTTCGTTGATGACGAACCGTTTGACCAAAGTCACTTCGTCTGGATCAAAGATTATTATGAATTAAAACATGGAAATCATCATTTCATCTTGTTCCATTATCCAATCCTTGAGTGGCATAAACAAAGACATAGCTCAATTCAACTGCATGGGCACATTCACTCCGATATTTCGTATAACCTGGAAATGCTTGAACAAGGCATTAACCGCTATGATGTTGGCGTGGACGCGAATTTGTATGCGCCTGTGAGTATGGAAGAGATCTTGAAGACTTTGGACAAGTGAGAAGTTTGAGAAAAATAGTTGTTCGCAACCAGTCCTTTAAAACGTATGATACGCTTACTGCATGAAGTCTCCTAAATGAAGGTTGCCTTATGATCAGGCGCGAGGAAAACAATCGAAGTCGCTTCAATTGTTCGCAGCGGCATGCCGTTCCCATTGTTCAAATTATTAACGTTTCGGATCTAAGCTAGCAGGTCTAAGCTGCTGTACACGGTGGAGATACTGATATCTCGGGATAGATGCCTTTTACCAGCAAGAAGATTGATGATGTGATCTATTATCAAGGCTTTTCCATGTTATCCTGCAACACCAGTGAGCTCATAAAGCGAACAAAGAGGCAGCCGGATCTCGGGTCCACAGCAATATCCACATCGATCCCGTACACTTCCCGACTTACCTCTTTCGTCCTATTTTCGATAATTAACGTAATCACATTGTTCTCCTCTTAAAAATATACGGTAGCATCTCTAACAACCGTTCACGTGTGATGGGATCTTCATAATTCCATATAGCATCTATATAATGAATCTTACTGGAAGTTAACTTGGCTATAACCTTGATCTGTGGGCAGTGAGCAACTGCTTGCAATTCTAAGGGAGAACCCAAGATGAAGTTGCGATCTCCCCTGCTGCAACTACACGTTCTTTATAAGGAAGCGCTGAGTTGAAGGGAACAGTTGGAGCAATTTTCGACAATGCCTTTTTTCGGCTAGCTGACTGTAAGTATTAATAATTAGATCGGGTTCTAAGTTCATGATCAACTCTAAGTCACCAGAATTTCCAGCATCATTACGTTTCGCACCCTTTTGACAAGAGCCATTGCTTTATAACATCAAATGCCTGTTGTGCATCCTGTTCGTAGAAGACGGCCACCTCTTGCTGGTAAGCATAATTCAATCGTACATAGCCACCCAGTTTCAGGTAAAACAAAAAGCAAGTATATGGGGTCTCAATCGACAAATCCGGTGGAAAATCCGCTTGGCACATTCCGGCCAGCTCGGGCAGCGAAAGCTGATTCTGCCCTGATGGAAAACGCAAAAAGAGATGGTTCCGAGTTCCCGTCCACGGTTCATAATAGACGGCCTCCTCTTGGCTGCTTCCATACACCTGACGGTATATTTCATCCAGAACCAAGGCGTACATGCCATCGTCTTCCTGATCCCGTATCTGCAGGGAAATCGTCTTTATGTGCTCCGCATGCCGAGGCAGCCAGAGCAGCCCAGCCGTCTGAGGATGTACCGCCAGGAAATCACCGTCCATCGTTGTGCCTATAGCGTTACACTCACCGATCTGTTGCTCAGTAATGGGGCTATCTTCGTCATGCTCCCATAACCCGTACTCGGCAAAGGGTTTTAGCACCTCCGAATCAGGCAATTGGACATTGATCCATCCTCTGTAAGTCCCTTCACCAAAGCGCTGCAAAAAGCGAAGGTAGCCTGGTGGATAAATAGCAGCATCTTCCTTCGCCAGCAGTAGGTTCTGGCTCTCAGACAGCGGCTTTTGCTGAGATACGATGTACATGAATACTCCCCCTGTCTTTCAATTCGCTGATGGATTTCAAAAAATGGACATGCAAGACTCCATACCACCGTGGCCACAAAACCCACAGAATTGGATTAGTTACCATTCATAAAAATTTTCCTTGATCATTTCCTCAAATGAATCTGCTAATAACTTGATCTCCCCGGTATCGTGATAACAGATGCAAACCTTTCCTGCTTGATTAATGATAATCGGGTCGCCGGACCCATCCATGGAAATGACATAACTGGTTCGTAAAACATCTGCAAAGGGAAGTTCCTTGCATTGCTCTCGGAACTCCAGCGTCAAATCGACAACCGTTTCATTTCCGAGACTAGAGCCATTTGAGAATGCATGTATCGCAAGACCAGCATATGCTCCCCCAAAGGTCTTGATAAAGTGGACGTAATCCTCATGAAAGATTACATTCAGCCGCTGCTGAGCCTTAACAATTTCCTCTTGGCTCGCCGGCATGCCTACTAGTGTTCTATGATCTTCCCGATGAAGAAAAAGTTTTAATCTCTCCATTAACGCGTTTTTCATAGGTTATCTCCTTCCCAGACAATGCTGTTTCAGGATAAACTTCGTCTGTTTTTATTGGAATCTCATATCAGTGTGACTTGGCTACGTGTAAAGCCATCCATTCGCCGGATGATTTCCAGGCTCTTTTCAAGCGATGCATAAGAATGCTCGATCGTGTTCGCTACAGCTCCATTCCGCTGTTTCTCATAAATGGTGATCACTGGTCAACAACCCTTTACCATATGTAACTTGCTAATCCCACTGCCCGCTCCTTATCTCTTTGATGTCAGTATTCGCGAGCTGCATCGAACCAGCATTGAGCCATCTCCTCCGTTATAGGCTGGCCAATCAGGTGATCAGACTGGCTGAGCTGCCATACAGCTTCGCCAAGGTCTTCTCTTTCTGTGGTTTCGATGCCTTTGAGGGTATTGAAACGTACGGTAAAAGCGGTAATGGCTGCTTCGGCATCAGCAAGGCTGCTGGCTTGGGCCAAGGATGCCTGTGCAATGTTATAAGCTTCATTAGCCAGTTTGGCAAGACGTTTAGGCCAAGACGAGAATGGGCGGCCATATTCGGTCATCCACCACGCAGGTTTTCGTAACTGGCTCACTGAAGCATGACCGGTCCACGGACGGGTTTTAGCGCGTGTTTTCATTTGCTGCCTTAGGCGCTTACCTGTGGCCTCTTCCACATTGTAGGCGATAAATCTGTCAAGCAACGGCCATGTGTCCAAGGAGGGCAAGTCCTCCAAAACAGGCATAAAGCGCAGCTCCAGATTCGTTAACTGGGCATGACGAACCAACAAATCCATGTCACAGAAGTTCCCCCACAAACTGAGTGAGTCAAGATTGGGGAACCGGTCCAGAGAGTCCAGCGAGATAGGCTGTCCCAGCGGCGTGTTTTGCAGCGTCAGGCTCGTCACCTGGTGCAATTCACCAAGGTCAGGCAATGTGAAAGGAGGATCATTCTTGCGTCGACTGGTGCGTGGCGCTAGTGTCAGTGAAGACGGCATATTTCCAGTGGCCGATAAGCGTAATAGATCGCCAGACACGCTCAGGCGGTAAGATCCCTGTGGAAGCTTCAAGCTCAGGCACCCTTCGGTCTGGCCCAGCTCAATATGCAAGCCATGTATAATGGATTGGCTAGCGTCCACCACCGTATCGGCAGACAGGAGCGGAGTCCACATCATCTCTTCAATGGGACGTTTCTGCGCCCAATCCAAGAAGCTCGCGTCACTACCTGAATAGTACAGAAATCGCGGCCAAGGCGAGCCCGCCGGCGTAGCAAAGGCATCGAATACGGTCCAATCGATGCGTGCGTCTGGTACGACGTGGAGGTCCACCTTTTTTCCCAATTGCGACGGTCCGATAGATAAGCTGCCCACACCGGGACGAATAACAAGAGTGTGGCTGCGAGGACCCGTCAGATCAATCGGATAACTACCGTTTTCTCTAACAGAACTAGAGGGTTGAGCTTGGTTATCATTTGGCACTTCCGTCATCCTTTCTTCTACGCTTGATTTAGATGCTCCATTTTTGAAAACCATAATTGAATAAGCAATCTTGTATTTTTGAAATTCCTCTGCTGACATCAGTTGATCTCTCAATTGCCCCATGCACGTTCCATCTCAATCTCTTGATAAAACTAGCTTCATTCACGCTTCTTTAGACAAATTTCACACAAAATAGGAATCCTCAAACTCAATAACATCGTCAGTATACGAAAAGTGATTGGCCTGGAGTCTTATTGATATTCCGTTGGAGAACTCTTCAAATGAGTTTGCAATCACCTCTTGATAGCTCATACCTGGGTGATATTTAAAGATTTGTCCCGAGATGCCGTTTTCCCCCCCCTGATCTAAATCCAAAATTAGACACGAGGATGCTTCAAAATCGGTAAACGGAATCCATTTTTTGCTCCCAATTAGAGGTTTGATCCGAGCTTCGTCGATCCATTCCACCTGCTCCTCGTCCTCAAACAAATCATTCATCATGGACCATGTTTCGATGATATCCGAGATAGACATAAAGGAGTTATAACCGATAAAAGGTACTTGCTATTGTTGTCCGTTCCATGTCGACAGAAAGTTGCGAAAATGAATTGGTAGTTGAACGTTTAATGTACTTTCCTAAAGGATTAGTTCTTGCTCCGTAGCAGGAGGGTTAACGGTAGAATAAATCGATTGCGATATCGTTTCAATTTGTTTTAGAATACTTCCCCATACGCCGTTAGCCATGCATGGTCCACCGCCACTTTTAAAATTCATATTTCCCAAATCTATTTCTGAGAGCTTCTCCGTATGGTATCCACTCCGAGTCACTCCATAAAGACAGATTTACAAGCTCCGACAGCTTATCTACGACTTGTGCTGGGCTATTGATCTTTATCAAAGCGTCAAGATCCTCATTACGGATATCCAACGCTTCTCGCAGGTAATCATCATTAAGTCGCTCTTCTTTGAGTTCATATTCATCCCTCGCCCACTGTTCGCAAAAGATTCTTTCGGCCTGGATCTCTCCACCCTCGAAAATCGACAACTCGAATATTTCCTCATTTATATACCCGGCGGTCATCACCGGTCCCTCGATAAGTCGGGACAACGTAATGCCGATCTTCTTCACAGTCCCCCATACGAAATAATCGTGGAGAACGCTGATCCAGTCCTCATTGCTTTTGCATACATACATAACAACTTTGGTCACCTGAGCTTCATTTTTACCTAGTGCTTTGAGATGCGCCTTACTTAACTCTCTTAATACTTCGATAGTCTGCTCAAGGTTTTTCGACCTGATATGCAAATTTGCAAATGATCTTCCCACAGGTAACCTCCTACGACTAAGGCTGTTTTATGCTCATTACCTAATCTAGTAGCCCTATATAATTAGTATCTTATATTCATTATAGTGATCGTTTGTCCAAATTCCACCTACTTTTTACCTGAATTATGGAAATATGTACGATTCACTCCTCATACAATCAAAAGGCGCCCCATGGGCGCCTTTTGTCTTGCACACCTGTTTTATTTGAGCATTTGATATACTTGCTCAACATCCTTATCCCCACGGCCAGACAGATTGATGATGATAATTTGATCCTGGCCCATCATCGATGACAGCTTCTTTGCGTATGCAACCGCATGCGCACTCTCCAGGGCAGGAATTATTCCCTCTGTGCGGGACAGCTCCTGGAAGGCCTCCAGCACTTCCTCATTGGTGACGGTTGCATATTCAGCCCGGCCCGTCACTTTCAGCTGGCTATGCTCCGGCCCAATGCCCGGATAGTCAAGTCCTGCTGCAATTGAATAGGTCTTCTTAGGCTGGCCTTCCTCGTCCAACAGCACTAAACACTTGAAGCCATGAATGATGCTCGGTACACCTTCGGTTAAGGATGGCGCTTGATCGGGCTCAACACCAATCAAGCGAACGGTCGGCTCGTCAATGTAGTGCGCGAATGCGCCAATCGCATTGCTGCCGCCACCTGTGCAGGCCACTACCGCATCCGGCAGACGTCCTTCTTTCTCCATAATCTGCTGCTTTGATTCTTCGCTAATAATCGCCTGAAAGTGCTTGACCATCGTCGGAAACGGATGCGGCCCTACTGCGGAACCTAGCAAATAAAACGTATTTTCATAGTTGCGAACTAGATCGTCCAGCGCTTCATCTACCGCATCCTTCAGTCGACCTTGGCCTTTATGAACCGGTACAACCGTCGCTCCGAGCAGCTCCATTCGAAACACGTTAAGCGCCTGCCGGCGTGTATCTTCCGCTCCCATGTAAATGACACATTCCATATTAAACATGGCGCAGGCCGTTGCTGTAGCAACGCCGTGCTGTCCGGCACCAGTCTCAGCGATAATCCGTTTCGCGCCCATCCGCTTAGCGAGCAGGATTTGGCCAATAGCGTTGTTGATCTTATGCGCTCCGGTATGATTCAGATCCTCGCGCTTTAAGTAAATCTTCGGGCCACCCCAAGCTTTGGTCAGCCGCTCCGCATACGTCAGTGGATTCTCGCGACCAACATATTCGCGCAGGTAATAGCGAAGCTCTTCCTTAAAATCAGTGTCGTCTCTAAACTTGTAAAATTGCTCGCTCAAATAACTCAACACTTCCTGCAATTCTGGCGGGACGAAGCTGCCCCCAAACTCTCCGAAGTATCCCTCTTGCTGCAATTGTTGGTCCATAAGTAAAGCCCCTCCACCAATCGAAATAGAAATAGAAATAGAAATGGAAATCTACACCTAGCATTTTACCATAAATTACTTCAGGTCTGAATTGCTCTTGACCTCCCTACAATGATATTTTAATCTACGTTCTATGCACTTTTGATAAATACATGCCTAGTTCTTGCCATTCGTACAATCAGGTTTGTATGGAAACACATGACGGTTTTTTTACTTCATAAAAAAAGTTCCTAAATTTCTTTAGGAACTAAACACATTTTTCTAAATTAGAAGGATGTACCGGATTGAAGCTAGTTAAGCCTCTTCCAATAGACTTCTCAAATAGCGAGAACGAAGAAACAAGAAGTAAATGGACCACGCTACTAGAAATAAAAATATAATACTCGTTGCGAAACTTCCTATGGAAGTGGACACTCGTGTTTGTAGCATTTGCAGTGCAAATACGGAATGTAGTGCTGCGAGTATGACAGGGATAAAGAAAAGGATCGCTAACTGTACCGTGATAATCTGATTCACCTCGCGGTTAGTCATGCCTATTTTCCGCAGCTTTCTGTACTTCCCTTTTTCCTCCTGAACATCGGTATAAAAGCGGAAGTAAATAAAGCTTCCAGCCGCAATAAAAAACACGATACTGATAAATGTCCCCACAAAGAGCATTAATTTGTAAGTTAATTGATCCGTCTGGTACCAGTCCGGTGATGAACGATACTTAAACGCACTCCAATCGGTTCCAATTTGGGCATTAATTTTTTCTGCTGCTCTCGATGCCTCTGTCCAATCCGGAACTAAATAACCGTAATAAACTCCTTTGTTTAATACAGAATCCTGTTTCTCGAAATCTGCATCATTTAATACATACAATTTTCTATACGAGCCCTCTGGAAATAGGTTGTCTTGGACAGCATCGATAATCCGAAGTGAATTGTTTCCCAAGTGTACGGCTTCATGCTCCTTAATCGTTATACGGGTATTTGCTTTGTTCGTCCACACGGGGACTTCAATAGCTTCTCCAGTTTGTAACTGCAATGGTTCGCGGTTCAACAATTCCGCAATCCGATTATAACCTTGATTGGATATTGCTCCGGTCTTCTGACTTGAATCGCTGTCGATCTCTAGGAATGGTACCGAGACTGTCGTATACAACAGCCCTTCTTCAGCTAATATTGAGGAAATGATAGCAAGATTTTGATCACGGTGAGCATCGGAAGAATAGGAGGAATAATTGAACGGTATCGGATAGCTCTTCGCGTATTCCTCGTCTACCGACTGATAAATGGCAAAAAAGGTTGCCATTGTCGTGAATGATACCGTGCAGGTAATGGTGATAACAAACAATAATCGAGCGTTATCTTTCATACGATAAACCAAGTCTGTAATCCAAACTAAGTTCGTTTTGTGAAAAAATAATGGTGGAAGGGATGTCAATCGCATTAAGATAAATACACTAAGCTGAGAATAGAACAGGTAAGTTCCTGCCGAAACCAATAGCGCGATAACGCCCAAGTCATAAGGGATCGCAAATTCTAATACGACAATGAGATAACCTGCTGCAATCCATATGAATCCTGTTATGGAGAGCCATAAAGATGCTTTAGGTGGATCTTTCGGCTTTCGATTCCCTTTAAGGAGTTCAATGATCTCCTTAGATCTCACTGCAAACGGGGCGAGCTTAGAGATCAAGCCAAATATGATTAGAAAGCAGGTTATTGTCAAAATAATCGCTTTCACTGGCATGTAAAATTCGAGTTCTGGAACTTCCAGAATCATCGAAGCGAACATTAAAAAATATTTCGATAAAAAAAGTCCAGCGGTGATTCCTGTCACCATTGCTGTAAGCCCAATAATGATATTTTCCCATGAAATCAGTCGATTCAATTGCTTGCGTGTAGCACCTAACATCATCAACAAACCAATTTCTTTTGATCGCATCTTCAAAAAAGACCCCATTGAATACAGGATAAACAGTAATGAAAATATGGAGATCGCAAATTCTCCTGCAGACAGAACAGCATGAACGGGGCCGGAAGTGAAACTCTCTCCGATCTTAGGATGAAACAGGTTCACAGCAAATAGAAAAAAGACCAATATGGAAAAGGTGCTGCTGAGAAAGTAGGCTAGGTATGCTTTGTAATTTCTTTGTACGTTTTTAATTGCGAATTGTCGAAAAGTCACGAGAATCGCCTCCCATAAAGGACAACACTTCCATAATGTTGCCATAGAAGTCGTTCTGTTGTTCCCCCCGATAAATCTCGTTATATATAGAACCATCGCGAATGAAAATAATTCGGTCGCAATAACTCGCAGCTGTTGGATCATGAGTAACCGTTAATATTGTTGCTCCCATTTCGCGATTAATATTGCGCAACAACTCCATTACAGCACGAGATGATTTGATGTCCAAGTTTCCCGTTGGTTCGTCTGCAAGTACTAATACCGGTTCATGAATGATGGCTCTTGCAATGGCTGCACGTTGGACTTGTCCTCCCGATATTTCATAGGTACGCTTGTCGAGAATATCAGTAATCCCCAAAATTGGAGCAATTGCGTTTAACCGTTCATTCATTTTCCTTACAGCTACTCCGTCCAGCGCTAATGGCAGGAAAATATTTTCCCGTAAGGTCAACGTATGTAATAGATTGAAGTCCTGAAACACAAAGCCTAGTTCGCGGCGCCGAAACACAGCCAATTGCTCAGATGGTAGTTGATGTGGTTCTTTTCCATTGATGACAACCGCTCCAGTGGTTGGATGGTCAATTGTCGAGACGACATTCAACAGCGTTGTCTTTCCGCTCCCCGATGGGCCCATAACGCCAACAAATTGACCTTTCGGTACGATGAAATCTATAAGTTTTAATGCCTGGCAAGACACTTTTCCCTCATAAATTTTTGATATTTTACTGATTTCCAGCATATTCATGTGTGAACTCGCTCCTTTCTTTCCTTACTCTAAGGTTATAAGAAAGGAAGGGATGCCGCTATCGTTCTAAATAACATCAACATTACAAATCAGTCACCTTGTCGAATCAGGATGATAGGGCAATGGAAAATCAATCTTGACTTCCGTTCCTACTCCTAAAGAGGATTGGATCGAAACCTTGTGACCTAACTCATCACAAATTTTCCGGACGAGATATAAACCGATGCCCGTGGATTCACCATATTTGCGTCCGTTGGCACCAGTAAAATACAAGTCAAATACTCTAGGAAGGTCTTGAGGGGAGATGCCTACACCTTCATCGTTTACGGTCAATGTAATGAACGCTCCTTGTCGACGTACCCATATCCTGATCTGACGATTTCCACCATCAGAATATCGGATGGAATTGGTAACCAGTTGCGTCAGTACAAACTTCAGCCATTTGCGATCCGAAAGAACGGTGGCATCCCCTTGCACATCGGCTGAGGGGAAGATGTGTTGGTGAATAAAGTGACTTTTCAAGTCGTTAATGACTTCAAACACCAGCGGCCCTATGGGCACCGTTTGAATATAGAAATCCTGTCGAAAAGAGGACATTCTTGACAAGGTCAGAATCATATTTAACTGGTACTCCATACGGGCGATCTCCATTTGCATTTCCTCCGCCCCCTCCGAGTCCTCACGATCCTGAACAATCAGATGCAAAGCGGAAAGCGGTGTTTTGAGCAAATGGACAAAACGATTCATAAAATCAATCTGCTCCTGTTTTTCCTGTATGGATCTTTCCTTTTCGCTCTGCAATAACTGATATTGCCTTGCAAGTCCTCTCTTGAAAGTATGAAGCAACGGTGCTGTAACGTCCATTTGCAAAAAAACCTTTGCATCTTTCAAATCGGGAATATTGCTCAGCCACTTATAGCCGCCGCGTCCAGCCACATAACGGAATATCAGATAAATCAGCAGCATAAAAATACTCACTAGAAAGAGATACACGATATTGCTTGCAACCATATTTACATCCAACCAGCGAAATGTCGAATATAAAAATATAAACTGTATGATATGAAGTATGATATAGGAAGTATTATCTTTAATAAATAACTTCACTCTTTGGCCACCTCGTTCCAAGAGACATTCAAACGATAGCCTAACCCCTTGACGGTTTCAATGGCATTTTCTATTCCGAGTTCGGTGAACTTCTTGCGTAACCGGGCTACATTTACATTCAGTGTGTTCTCGTTAATGAATTCTTTTTCGTCCCACATCCGTTCAAATATTTTCTCCCGCTTTACCGTACGTGGATACTTGTGGATAAGAAGGTCTAGAAGATCACCCTCTTTTTTCATAAGTGATATTTTCTGCTGTCTGTAATGTAGTTCTGGACGTTCTGGGAAAAATGTTACTCCATAAAAATGAACTTGCCGTTCGGTATCAGCACCTCCGATTGATAATTCCCCATACGAACGGCGGATTTGACTTTTCACTTTGGCAACGATGACATCATAGTAAAAGGGTTTAGTTACAAAATCATCTCCACCGTACTCTATTGCCATCACCTGATCCAATTCTCCTGTTCGAGCAGAAATAAAAATAATGGGACAAGGTGAAATTTTTCGTATTTGTTTGCACCAATAGTATCCATCAAATTTAGGCAGATTCACATCCAGCAAGACGAGATGAGGCATGATTTGTTCAAAGGCTTGATCTATGGCATCAAACTGCTGTGTCACAATAGGTTGATATCCGTATTTGTCCAGATGATTGGATAGAAGCTCGGCAATTCGCTGATCATCTTCTACAATAAGAATCCGGTACATAAATCCTCCCCCTCCACACGCTTGGGTCATTTTGAATCCGTACCAATTGCAGGTTATTCACTACCATTATAGATGAAATTGAGCAGACTTTGTAAAATAACGGAAACCATCTCATGTGTTGAGGCTTAGCTAATAAATAAAAGTGCCTGTCCTGCAATACCTTATAGCAATTACAACGCCTCAGTATACAAGTTCGTAGCTGTCATAATCGCGAATAAAACGGCAGCGCTACCGTTCATTCTCATAGTTTAATAACAAGGGTTATTGGCAAAAAATAAGAAGGAGCTTATCACGACGTGACAGCTCCTAAAAATCTAATGGGTTAAAATAAACAAGATTCTGTTTTCTCCGTTCCCTTAAATTGTGCTCTACGATGTGCTAAGCAAAGAAGGCCATACCGAAATTTTCTCACGGCAGGAAGGACATAAAGTTTCCCCCGCTAAATAAGGCAGGTGTCCAGCCAATGTTTGTTCTCCAATCGATGCGGCACGCTCCGCTAATGTCCGTATTTCTTCATCTACAAATGACGTGACCGGAACAATCACATGTGGTTCCTGACCTGTGTGAAAGACGGGGTCGCGTTCATAAGCTTGAAGAATTCCTGCACAATCTTCATTAGGCCAGATGAATACATCTTGCTCGCAGGCAGGACACACGGCCACATAATCATCACCTTCACTAAATGTCATCAACATGTTGGCAGGGAGATATGAGCCGCGATAAGCAGCATCCGCAACAAGAATGTAACGCTTCTCGGTATCATCTATGGATTGTTGGGCAGTGTAGGCTAATACTTCCTCTGTAAGCGCTCGGAGCTTGCCAATTGCCTCTACATAGTCACCATATATTTCCGAACAAACGGAGCTGCCCACATCCTCAGCTAGTTCAGCCCAAGATGCCGGGAATGGCGCCTCATCCCGCTCACCGCGGCTTACCTCAATGATTCCGCAATTGATATACAGCTCTTTGCGCACTTCTGCATCCGATGTGGAGCATGCCAGCTGTGCCAAATATGGCATCGCCGCGTAGGTAGCCGTATATATCGTATTTTGATGGAACAAATACTCCTGAAAGAGTTCGTCAAAAATCTCCTGGCTGTATTCCTGCACTAGCTGCTGCAATAACACAGGCGCGTTGTCTGCAAAACCGTACGCTCCTGTAAGTTTTCCCCATACATCGCTATTCCACTTTAGCAAGGCTTCCCTCCGTTCCACATTAACAACTTTATCCTTTCTACTAATTGTATCACAAACAAACACTAGACTTAGTGCCTAATACCTCTACACTTCCCTCTTAACTCACCAGCTATTCTCTGATTGCCATAGACAGACTTGTACATTTACAATAAGAAAATGACAAAGACTAAAGTCAGATTGACAGGAGGAGGATATTAGATGCCGCAATTAATTTTTAGAGGAATTCCAGCCGAGGGCATACGTGCAATTAGCATCCCTCTCGTAGAGGAAATGGCCGCAATATGCCAATGCGGAACGGATAATTTCACTTTAGAGTGCCTGCACGTCACCGCTATATTCGACGGGAAATATACCGATTCGTACCCTTTCATCGACGTATGGTGGTTTGAGCGGGGGGACGAAGTGCGCGATAAGATGGCAGAGGCGATCGATAGGCATGTCCGGTCTCTCGGTATACCTGATTTGGAGATTTCCTTCCGGGTTGGCCGCGAGGACAATTTTTATATGAACGGACGCCGTTATGATTCCTAGCTAATAACAATGCAAGTGGTGACAAATACGAGACCTCCAGCACGTTGATTCTATCCTTGTCGCCTTGACATAGAATACCGGATACGCCTAGACCGTTTACAAGCAAGTTGCCGACAACTCGGTCAATAAATTATTATTTAGTCGCGCAGAAAGCAATTAACTGCAACAAATCCTGAGGATCACATATTTGCTGCACCGAAGCTACAAATTAGTAGACCCGGTATACACAAGAAGGCGACCCTTATTTGGATCGCCTTTCTAGCTTTCAGAAATAGTTACAGTTGCTAAATACGAAAATGTCCGAGATGCTGTTCATGACGGGAATTTTTCAGACTAGATTCCCAGGCTTTCCGATCTTCAAATTATTACTTGTTCTATATCATCACATTTTTCACTAGTCGGCTGATATAAAGAGTGAAGCTTGTATTCCTTTAAACTTGCTCGTACCCAAAACCGTTGCTGTCACTTGTGGTACGGGTCACCGTTACTAATCTTCAATTTATATGCCCATTACTTCAATGAAAAAGGCAGCTGATTGTTTGACCAGCTCATTGTTCAACTATCGTGTCCTGATACCTCAATCGACATTACGCGCCTGGTCCTACAGCTAGAATTGTCTCGGGAAGACAAAAGACGGCAGCCCGCAGCGTAGATACAGAGTTATGTGAAGCAGCATCTCACCGGAATACGAACTTAAATTCTCATATTTCACTTCTATAATTTATTCTGTTACCTCGTTATGTTCCTCGTCTAGCTGCACTATTTCTATGTCATTAATATCAGTATACACCCCGAATTTATTATTTTTCCAAGAGGTTTCGCCTAATGCCTTATTTGCAAACTTCATGAATAATTCCATATGTTGAGTATTCGCGAAATTACTGAGTTATCCTGCCCGGTTGCTTAATCAGTAAGTTCTGATTACAACTTTCAAGATTTTTGACCTCCCCCTGCCATCTGTCAGAAATGAGTTCAAGTCCTTGCCATTTGGTCTTAACAAGAACCTTATCACATAAATAAAAAAGCCGCGATTCTCGCGGCGAGTAATGAAATAATATTCTTGTCAAACGACATTTTTAACATAAATAAGAAGAAAAACAAGCGCTGGTGGCTCACTGTTGTAGACTGCCAGGACAGGCTGTATCTATATACCACTCTTTATTTTATTTTCTTCCAATTCATACCATTAGAAGAAATTGCCACTTCCTTCGCGTTATAACCGATAAACATTTTACCTGATTGAATGACTTCCATCTTATTCATAATGTTTAATTTCGTTTCTTTCCAGTTCAGCTTATCTTTGGACGTTAATAATCGAGTGCGTATAACTCCAGAGCTGTACCAGTATTGTGTAAACACATAATACTGGTTATTTAGCTGAAAGATAGGCGTACGATAATCATCATTACTGTACTTATGAAAAATAGCTGCACTTTTCTTGAAATTAAAAGTAATTCCATCCCTTGAGGTCAATTGATTAGAATACATGTCAAATAAACTAATAATTCCTTTGTCTATTGGCTGCTCTTCATATACATAGTAATTCCGTTCCGGTACGAATTTTCCGGTTGCTATATCGGTCGTATTCCAAGTATAAAACAGCTTTTTGTTTACGGCTCCGGATCGAAGCTTCCAATTAATTAGGTCCGAAGAGGTGTAAACAATAAGCTCTGCTCCTACATCGTCCTTTGGGTTAACCAAAAAATGATTGATTTCAGTTGTTTTTTTGTAATTATAATATGAATGTCCGCCTGCGATGGCTGAATACCCGCTTCCATTCCACCATATAATTATGGGGCTACCCGTCCATAGGATATCGTTGATAGATCCCTTCTGAACCCAATTTAAACCGTCTGGTGAAGTAAATACATATACCTTATTCGACTTTTCACTTGTTGCCAACAGAATCCGAGTACCGTGCACGATCTGGATGTTCCCGATCCCAAGCTTTAATCCATTATCTGCTTCTAAGGTGAATGGCGTCCAATTCACAGCATCGGTAGAATAATAATGGCTTTCTCCATTAAATGTGTACGAATTGGATAAATAATATACACCTTGGACAATCCGAATCTGATGGTATATAGCAGATGAGGGCAGACTACGAGATACCCACGTTTTTCCATAGTCTCGAGTGATGTTTAAGTATTTATCTGATATGGTAAGAATTTCTCCTTTACCATCTGCAGTGATACTATTGATCGCATCTTTCGTCGCGCGTTGAAAAGCAACTGGAAATGTAACAACTTGCTGAGTTGTATTCAAGTTTAACTCTTCAGCACTTGCCGTATCGGAGTTACTAGACATGGAGATAATCACTATTACGATTGAACTGATAATAAAATAAATCCATTTGTTAGTTTTCATTATTTCTCCTTCTGTAAAGTATAGTTATTGGGATAAATTGAGTCATTATTATACATTATAGGATTTTCTTATTTATGAACAGATAAACACATCTAGTTATTACATATATAGGGTTTCATAATTGTAATACTTCGCATTTTCATCTTGTCAAATTGGTAGTCTATGTAACTAATAAATATCCTATCCACTAAGACGTCATGCAAAAGAGCTACCATGCGGCAGCCCCTTCATTTTAAACATCTGTAACCACACTTGTAGTTCCATAATCTTATCGTTTTGCTTTATCATTTTTTCTCACTAAACTGAGACGGACTGGTTTCACGGATGTGGAAAAGGATATCGAACTGTTCCGACAGAGATGCATTAAAATACTGCGGCCGATCAGGGATGATTTGAGCGATGCCGTCAAAGAACGGCTGCTCTTTTTGTGCCCATTCCTTTGCCTGATCCTTAAGATTGCGAACATCCAGCATAAACATTTCATATGGAACTTCGCCAAACTTATAGTTGGAGCTGTTCACGTCCTGCTGAATCGTATCTGTCGCAAGCTTGCCTTCGCTGAAGGCGGTGAATTTCCCCTTGGTTGTGGTAGTTCCGATGGCCACATATTGATCGCCAAAGCGCTCGTTCAAGAACTGCCCCGCCACTTTCGGGTACATTTCCTTATCAATTACGCCTTTTGCTACATGGATATTATGTCCCCACACCATCGTTTTACCGCCAAATGCTTGCTGGGCCCATTCTGCATGATCGGCTAAGTATTGATCGTGCAGCGTTACAATCTGTGCATAATCGCTAGGAATCATCATTGCCGTGAAATTCTCGATCACCTTAGCCGTCCCCTTCACCCATACAAGCTCGGATGTGGCATTTTCATTGTTCATCTGTTCCGTCTTATTTTCGAGCAATTTTACAACTTTGGCTGCATTCGCATTGAATTTCTTCTTCTTCTCAGGTGTAAGCTTCATATATTCCGGCAAGCCTACAGCCGCAGCTGGTAACTCCTTATAGCTTTCCTCGACTTCGGACAGTATTTCAGGATGATGCAGTTTCACATAGTCAATCACTTTATGAAAGACAGCTGGCTCAAAAGTCTTCAAGTCGAGTCCGATAAATTGGATTTTCTTCTCGTGTGCTGGGTCAGCGTTATAGTCCTTCATCCATTCAACCATCGCAACAATCTCATCGGCTGGGTACAGCAGCTTCAAAAATTCTCTTGGATTCCCCTTTCCTGTGTGGATATATTCATTCAGCTTTAAGCCATTGCCCCAATCCTCTTCGATTCCGAAATTCGTAAAACCCATCTCGGTAACTAAAAACTTGACGAGACGAAACTTCATTGTAAATATTTCAGAACTTCCGTGTGAAGCTTCTCCTAATCCCACATAATTGGCGTTCCCAATCATGTCTTTGAACGGCATCATATCATCGAATGGCTGCATAGGATCGATCGTCTTTAGCGCCTTTGCTTGTGAATGAATTGACTCAACCACACTCAACTTGACAGGTTGAGCGACTACGGTAGGTTCCACCTGTTTATCCTCCTTCTTCTCCCCACACCCTACAGCCAGCATAGATGCTCCAATCATGATAGATATCCCTGCATATACCATTTTCTGTTTCATTTGTTTCCACCTTTTCTCGTGTTGTAATATTGTTCACTGGTACGTTTTCTATTTTATTTTTTAAATCTCTCAATTTTCTAACTTGATTCTTACGAAATCATTAAGTTATTTCTGAATGTAGGCACACCCTAATCATAGGTCCCTTTTCAATGCGAAACGAAGAACATTACAACTAGGAAGAAAGCAAGATCCGATCAACGATTATCTTGAATTTAAAGGCGAGCACGCACAAATATCGCTCCGCAAGAAAGAGAATAAACGAATGCATTGGTTGCTTTTAATCAAAATTTAATAATTGTTTTCGGTTAAATAAGTTCCATTTTAGATGAATATGGTAAAATATAGATCGAAAGTTTTAAGTAGTATAATTTTAGGGGAGGAGGATTTCATCCAAAATCTAAATAGGAGGTGTAGCAATGATTACACGAAGCAAAATGATGGCTTTGAGTCTCTGCTTTTGTATGCTGCTCGCTTTATTACCTACATCAGGTAACGCCAAGGCAGAGGTTAATGTCGCAGGTATGACAGATGCTGTACCGAATCCGTGGAAGCAGCAAAATATCGGTTCTCCCGCATTAGCGGGCAGCGCTTCCTACGATCCGGGGGTTGATCAATTTACTGTAAGCGGCGCTGGCACGGACATCTGGGGCAAGTCAGATCAGTTCAATTATCTCTATCAGCCCTGGACGGGAGACGGCGCTATTATTGCCCTTGTCTCTTCTCAGAGCAATTCACACGATTTTGCGAAGGCAGGAATCATGATCAGGGAAACGTTGAATCCCAACTCCAAACATGTCGATTTGCTATTAACGCCTTCCAACGGGTTCACGTTCCAATACCGGACTGACACGGGCGGAACATCTCAGAGTATTAAAATTGCTTCGACGAGCCCGGCCTGGGTAAAGCTTGAACGCAAAGGCAATGTGATCAAAGGATATGTATCCAACAACGGGTTGAACTGGGGCGATTTGGGCAACTTGACTCTTAATATGAATGCTTCGCTGTATGTTGGATTGGCTGTCACCAGCCATAATGTATCCAACTTAAGCACGGCCACCTTTGACAAGGTAAAAGTCAATGCCACCGGTGATGTATTCCCCCCTACAGAACCAACAAACTTGCAAGCAAACCGTATAACGGATACAACTGCGAACATATCCTGGACCGCATCGCTGGATGATGTTGGGGTAAAGGGCTATGACTTATACAAAGATAATGTCCTGACACAAGCGAATGTCAAGGATACTACCTACACCTATACCGGATTAACACCAGATACCACCTATCAATTCACAGTCAAAGCTAAAGATGCGGTAGGAAATATATCCAATGCCAGCAGCCCTCTCACCGTGAAGACGACAAGCCAAACCGATACGCAGGCCCCAACTGCTCCAACAGGACTTGTAAGCCCAAGCAAAACATCTTCGTCAGTCAATTTAACCTGGACGGCATCTACAGATAACGTAAGCGTCTATGCGTACGACATTTATAAAAATGGCACACTCGCCGGAAACACGCCTGCGACATCTTTTAATGCAACAGGACTTACAGCAAATACCTCATATACCTTCACCGTTAAAGCAAGGGACTTAGCAGGAAATATATCTGCAGCTAGCAATGCGTTGTCTGTCAAAACGAGCCCCGTCTCTTCCGATCCTTATACGCCAGAGGTTGTCGCTAACAACTTGGAAACACCTTGGGCTGTTGATTTTGCCTCAGATGGGCGGATTTTCTTCACCGAACGCAACAGCGGCAGGGTTCGTGTCATTGTGAATGGGAAGTTGAAATCCACGCCTGTCATTACGCTGGGTTCGCCTTTCTATTACATGCCTAAGAGCGAAGGCGGCTTGTTGGGCCTCGTCCTCGATCCAAATTTCACCACCAATCATTATATGTATATCTACCATTCCTACAAAACATCAGACAACAAAGTTGCCAATCAGGTCGTTCGGCTTAAAGAGAATAACAATATCGCTACAGTAGACAAAGTCCTGATTACGAATCTTCCAGGTGCGGTCTATCACAATGGCGGTCGGCTGAAAATAGGTCCCGATAACAAGCTGTATTTCGCCGACGGCAATTACGGTAACAAAGACGATACACTTACTTATCTCGGCGGGAAAATATTCCGACTGAATTTAGACGGCACCATTCCTAGTGATAATCCGTTTGCCTCCTCTCCCATTTATAGCCGTGGACACCGGAATCCTCAAGGATTAGCCTGGCAGCCAGGAACAAATCGTCTCTTTGCATCGGAGCACGGTGAATCTTCTAAAGATGAGATTAACTACATTCAACCCGGCAACAATTACGGTTGGCCTAAATATGAGGGTGGAAATCAAAATCAACCAGGGATTACACCTCCGCTCATTTATGCGAATGGCACAACATGGGCGCCTTCGGGTATGACTTTTGTAACTCAAGGGCCGTGGTCAGGGAACCTGCTTGTTACCAATTTAAAAGGCAAACAGATCATTCGTATGATCATTGGAGAGCAGAACGGCAAACCGACGATCAAGAGCAGTGATCTTACTTACTTGTTTGTGAATAAATATGGACGCATTCGCGACATTGTCGAGGCACCAGACGGATCACTCTATTTCGTTACCAGTAACAATGGCGACAAAAACGGTGACGGCAGCCCGGATAAACTTATTCGATTAGCACCTAACTTCTAGCGAATATGAATTATACGACTTGGCCTGCTTAAGCTTCTAGATTAAGGATAGACCTCTTATAGCAATAGGGGGTCTATTCTTCATTCATCTTGAAACGAGCAGTGTAATTATGAAATTCACAAATTATTCGCTGATCAGCATTATTGCAGTTGTCATTCTTTTGACGGGATGTGAGAGTGAATCGAAAAGGAGTTCTCATTTAGAAAAAGAGGCATGTTGTCAATGAGCAGCCATCATATAAAAAATAGGTATCACTCGCACAATTAGATTGCACAATTGATACCTATTTAATATTGAAATTTTCAGTGGCCTCGTCACGATGTATGCTAATTACATCCGTTCTTCAAGGCATGTTACGTAATCTTAAATATTAAACCAGCGCAATTCGCCGCCCTTTAGCTCCAGTTCAAAGCTATTGCCATTCGCATACACCGTGGTGTTCCGTGGCTCAGGCGTATTGTTGACAACGCAATACGTGCCTGTTTCTGGATAAACATGAATTTCCGTATGGGCATCCGAACTAAACCAGTTGTGCAATTCGCTATCTTTGCTGCATGACCACAGTAGTGCACGATGTAACAAACGGGCGTTTTCCGCACTATACGGTAGTCCACCAATATAGACGCAGCGACCGTTAAAGTAACTATTAACAGCTAACTGCACCTCTTTATCCTTACAAGTTAGAATATCAGCGCTAGTCGCATATACATTTTTCTTACCTTCACCAAAGTTAATGTCACCATCCATATCAGCGGTTATAAAGTGAGACGGCTTGACGTCCCAATTGTATTTATCGTAACCGAGGGTGAACCCGCGTTCTAGCTCCACACCTAGAGCATCGCCTAGCTGGAAGAAGCGCCCCTGATGTTGAGCAGCGGAAGGTTCGCCAACACCGATAAAACCGCCGCCACCAGCAATAAATGCGCGGATTTGCTCAACAATACACGGATCTGTCCAGTTATCGCCGCCGCCATGAGCGGTGCCAGCGTCACCGAAGTTAATAATAACGTCAATATCATCTAACAACTGCGGCTGCTCACGAATGTCGTCAAAGCTTATGAACGAAACATCGAACGGAGCGCCGCTCAAAATTTCTATAATACCTGCATAGCTGTAGTTTTGTTTCTGATACAGCGCATGATGCACCATGTGGCAGCCCCAAGAGCGCATTTTCCCCCAGCTATTCAAGACGGCAACTTTAGCTAAGCAGAGCGGCTTCGTGCGCGCCTTCTCATATAAATCGCGGAATTCATCCGCAACTTGCGTTACATAATCAACAAAGTCTGGGAAGTCCAGCGCCAGCTTCAAGTAACCGCCATAGCCAATACGATCTACAGGTTTACGCAAGACCGCACGTCGTGCTGTTAACCAGTTCTCTTGCGCTTCTGCCGTTGGATTGCCACCAGGATGGAACGTATCCGGGAAGAAGTATGGCAAGAAGCGCCCTTCTGTATATTTCACCCCAGGAATGTCGCTAATTAGGCGCAGTGTCGAACCATTACCGACGCTACCGACGACTGCATCTAGCCCGATGGATTTAAACTCATCCATATAAGGCTCGGTGCCAATAAAATGGTCACCTAAAAACATCATTGCTTCGCGACCTTCTTCATGGGTAATATCAACGAGCTCTTTAGCCAACAGCGCCACTTCGCGACGTTGGAAAGCCATAAAGTCCAAGTATGGTTTGGATGGAATCCGATACTGATTGTTGTAGTAACCTTCGTCAATAATATATTCCGGACGGAACTTATAACCAACTTCACGCTCGAACTGTTCGAGAATATAAGGACTGACGCTAGCGGAATAGCCGTACCAATCCACATATTTCTCTCGACGCAGTTCATCGAATATGAGGGTGAATTGATGGAAGAACGTTGTGAATCGTACTACATTTACATAAGGCTTGTCTCGCAAAAATTCACGCAGTCTGCCTTTAGAGAAATCCTTTGTTTTAGGCTGACGTACGTCAAACGTAATTTGTCGTTCGAAATCTTTCCACTCATTTACGACGGCGTTGTACATATGAACGGGATCCCAAATCAGATAGGCTAAGAAGCTCACACTATACTCATGGTATGGTATCGTGTTTGTAATGATTACCTGTCCACTAGCTTCATCATAACGCCAGAGATTGGTCGGTACGACCTCGCCAGTGGTGCGATCGATAACTTCCCACCAGCGGTAAATATCATCGCGGCTGTTGACTTCTAACAAGTCTTCGCTAATCCCCTCCAATAAACGAATGGAAAGTTCAGTATCTGTAGCAACAACAAATTTCGTTGAAATATAGCATTGCTGTACTTCGTCAGGGTTTGCCTTCGCCCAATTGTTGTCTTTGCGGGTTGTATAGTAAGTAGCGTATACTTTCGCTCCACATTCAGCTAGCTCTTGCGGAAAAGTTGTACCGTCTGCATCACGCACAGCATCTGCGCCCCACAACTTCATCGTTTTCAGCGTTTCTCCTACGATATCAAGATCGGTAGGGATGGTAAGGCGCCCGCTGCTTTGTTTGTTCTGGTTCTGATCGACCATTTGAATATGCTCCTTCCAAATAACTGATTGTTGATTACATCATACTCAGTGAGAAAGAGAGACCCAAGGACGGATTATGACCTTCCACGGGTAAAATTTTGACCTTTCCTACAAAAAAAGATATAGATCCCCCTGCTCGCTGCAGGTTACGATCTATATCTTTTATTCGCTCACTTTACTTCATAGCCATAAGCTTCAATTTGCGTTAGTGCAGGGAACGGTGACGGGTCAGCAGACTTGATTAAGTTCTTTACTGTCAGGGACTCTACCTGACGCGGCGTAAGCTTAATGACCTGCTTTGCATTCGTTTTTGCTAGATGAATCGTTTCACAATCACCATTGGAGAAGCAGACGGTTACTTGCTCCCAATAGTTATCGTGTGGGAAGTCCGCTCGCAACGTAAGAGCGATGCAGTCAATTTCTACAGTGCGCCCAAATTGAACGCTCATTTCAGCGTCATCTTGTTGGTTAATGCCCCACGACTCAAATGGCCATGCCCCATGACCTGCATTAAAACAATTACCATTAATGGCATTGCGTGCGGCAAACACGGACTCTCCACGTGTTTCCACATTCGCGATCGCATGCGGATAACAACTGTCATTCTCATGTTGGTCGAACGGATTAAGGGCTACATTTTTGTAACTGGAGATTTCCGCCGCAGTCGCTAGACGCACGCTAAGCGCATGGATGTCCCCACTGTATGATTTCGGATTATAGGAAATTTTCTTCTCTCCACATGGAATAGTAAGTCGATAGCAAGTTGTCGCTAAATATACGAACGTTTCAGGCATCGTATCATCAAGCTGCAACATGACATATTGATTAGGATGCTCGTTCTTTACAACAATTTGGTCACCTTCTTGATAAGGTTGAAGATATACAAGCTGAGCTTGCCCCTGATCAGTTGTAGTGGCCAATACTCTATGATTTACATCATGAATTTCAATCGTAAACTGCGTTAGTGGTGTCATAAGATGATCATCTCTTTCCTTAATTTATATTTTGAAAGATTTACGAATATTCGTTCTTATACTCACTAGGTGTTACGCACATATACTTTTTGAACACTTTAGAGAAATAGGTACGGTCTGAGTAACCTAGTGTCAGTGCTATCTGCTCCAGCGTGTGCCCAGATGTTTTTAACATTTGTGAAGCAATGTTCATTTTGTACTGATGTACATAATCAGTGAAATTGCTGCCAGTCAAGCGTTTGAAATAGCGTGAGAAGTAACTTGGATTCAAATACAAATAACGCGCAATATCAATGGAAGTAATACTATCGGCTAAATTTTGATCGATATAATGTTGAATTTGCTGTAACTTAGGTTCATAGCTGCTAGCTTGTGTACCTCGCCCTTGTTTCCCCTGTTTATCATTAGACATGGCCATCGCAGTTAGCGGGCGTTCCGCTAATGCAAGCACATCAGCAAGGGTCCGTGACTGCTCTATATAATTGTAGATCGCTTCATTGAGTCTAACCGAAGCTCCAATCGTCAGCTCGCGTAAGCAAGCTTGCAGCTCATGCAGGAATGCAGCAGGTTCAATCATTCTCGCCTGAAAATGTTGCTTCATATTCCCAATAATACGTTGTATGCCATCAATATCATGAATAGCTAATGCCTGCTTCAGTTCAACTTTATAGTTATCCAACTCCCCTGCAGGCAATTGCAACCTTGTTCGCCCCATCGCCTGCTGCTGATCAGTAATCAGCATCGACTCCCCACCATAAAACTCATATTTATGGCTTAATAAGGAGTGATAACACGTACCCAGTTGCTTAAGTTGCAGCTTATCACTAACCGCGACGCTTACCAGCTTCAATTTCATATATTGTGTAACTCGCTCTTTCAATTTTTGCAAATAGCTGTTGAAGTGCAACACGTTGTTATCTGCTAAATTATCGTGATAGTTATACACAATGACAAGATGCTGCTGCTGCAAAAATGGTGTGATCCCTTCATAGTTTCGTGCTAGCTCTTCCGCAATATTGTAGGCGGCATAACAAATTAACGATAACGATTGCTGTGAGTAATGTTCATCGTAACTAGCATACTGTACGTGAACAAGACTGAACATATAGAAAGGACTGTTCCAACTTACTCCAATGCTAGCAGCATAATTAAGGATTTCGTCAACATTCGTTCGATCAAGCACTCTCTGTAATAAACCTTGTTTGAATAACTGTGAATTATAGGTTGAAGGTTGTACACTTACAGACGAAGATTGCTTTTTCAGTAAGCTCAGCGACTTCGACAAACTTTGCTGCAACTGCTCTGCTGTTAACTGATCTTTAATTAAATAATCGTCAGCCTGAAGCTTAAGCGCCTGTCTCGCATAGTTGAAGTCTTCATGACAGGTTAAGAAAATGACACGTACATCCGGTTTGATTTGGCGAAACTGTTCTGCTAGCTCAATCCCATTCGTCTGTGGCAAGCCGATATCCGTGATCACAATATCTGGAACGGTCTGCTGAAACAGGTGGATTGCTTTTACACTGGAATACGTGGCAGCTACAACTTTCGACTGTAATTCTTCCCAATCTATCATTTGCTGCAACAATTTGAGCATTGGCACATCATCATCAATAAGCATCACTTTGTATATCACTGGTTGTCCCCCCGCTTGATGTCACTGGAATCTGCATCCGTGCCGTTATCCCATTATACCTGTTATGTGCAAAAGAAAGCGTAGCATCTGAACCGAAAGATAGTATCAAGCGTTGAGCGACATTAACCAATCCGACCCGCTCATAACTAGGATCAGGTTCATCACTGCAGCGCAGCACGCTTTCATTCAGCCGATGCAACATTGATTCATCCATACCTGCCCCATTGTCAGCAACCTCAATAATGATTGTATCTGAGTCATGATAGACGGATATCCAAATTTGAGATTGCTTGCGCATAGTATCATTGCCCAATATATCCTCTATATCTACATCAGTGTCGACAAAGCCATGTATAATCGCATTTTCAACTAACGGCTGTAGTAATAACTTTGGAAACTTAAGCAACTGCAATTGTGGCTCTACATCGACTTGCAGTTGAATTGGAATGTCACTGCGCATTTGCATAATATCAATGTAGTGAGCCATTAACTCACACTCTTCCTGCAAGGTTGCCAATGTATTAAATTTCATATAGGCACGCAGTAAGCTCATTAAAGAGTCAATCCTGCCACTATGCAGTCGATCATCCTGCAGCATTAAGCTGCACTTAATTGAATTAAGTGTATTCAACAGAAAGTGGGGACGAATTTGCATAAACAGCGCCTCCAGCTCCAACACGCGTCTTTGCTCCTGCTGCCGCTCCATCTCATAAATGGACTGTTGCAGCTGATCCAACATCAAGTTAAACGTCTTACTCACCGCTGCTAGCTCATCTTCTCCCTTAACTTGTAACCTGACATCTAGCTTACCGTTGCCAAACTGTCCTGCTACCTGCTGTAATTGCTCAATTGGACGGTGCAGTCGTTTAGAGATCAGCAGCGCAAATAAAGAAAATATAAGGACAAAAAGCATGACTTCAGCAGCACCGATATAAAGTGTTCTTGAAAAGATACCTCTAAACGTGTTGTTGCTCATCTCATACACAAGCTTCCACCCGTTTTTGCTCAGTACGACTTCGGAACGCATACGACTGTCCATCTTATTTGTATCAGATGCAAGCAATTGTGTTGAGCCAGCAATCCGCTCACCATGATCATCTAAGAGTGCAACATCCCATGACTTAACCGATTTTAATGCATTTTCGAAATAGGACTGTTCAATTCCAATCAGCAGCACTGCTGTATGCCCTTTACTGACACGATCATAGATGACACGAGCAATATAATATTTACTCGCGCCTTCTTCTTCGAGTAGTCCTAACCACTGTAGCCGTTCTGGCTGTTGGAAATTAATTTTGCTATACAATTCGGGCAAATGTGGTAATAATTTAGCCGGCTCATCATCTCCTGAAGGGATAATAAAATGCTGGCGGTTAATTAAGTACATATGCGTCTGCCTATTCAACGTTTTCGAATTGATAAGCGAAAATACAGCTTTGATTTGTGAGAAATTCTCATAATCAGCAAAACTATTTAACTGCTTCACATCCGCAAATTGACGCAAGCTCGTTTTGAAGCCTGTATCGTTTACAATATAATGGGAGGCAAATGTAGCATCATCGATCGTTTTGCTAAATTCTGCACCGATTACATTCAACATGTTTTCGTTCGTTGCATGGAGCTTATCCAGCATCGATTCTTTAATTAAATAAAACGATTGCACAGATACAGCTACCATCGGTACGATAATAAACAGCAAGAAGGAAAGTAACATTCGTTTATAATAAGTTAAGTTGAACATGATGTTTGCGTCACTTCCCTTCCTTTGACATCCGTTACTGTTCAGACCAAATCATCGACTTTATCTTCTTATTTCTATTTACGCTCATACCAATAGCCAGGAATACCGCGTGCAAGACGCATTAGTGCTTCTAAGTAATAATAATCGCCCCAAATCATATAATCATCCGGGGACAAACCACCATGGACATAGTACGAGCCATGCTTAAGCAAACCTTCCGCTGCATCGTCACCAATTGTACCGTAGTTGCTAATCAACGACTCCATACTGGTTGCCAGCATCTTCTCGAAATAGGGGCGATCAGGGTCAGCATCATCCAGATGTGAGATAAGCTCCACCAGTCCGGCAGCTACAATCGCTGATGCTGAACTATCGCGGTACGTATCAGCCGTCACAGGTGCGTTGAAATCCCAATAAGCAACATTGTCCTCAGGCAAATGCTCAAGGAAATAGCGCGCCATGCGCTTAGAAGTCTCCAAAAATACGGCATTTCCCGTATATCGATAGGAAAGTGCAAAACCATATACGCCCCAAGCTTGCCCCCGCGTCCACGTCGAACCATTGCTATGGCCCTGATGAGTGGCACCACCGATTGGAACACCAGTCTTGGGTTCAAAGAAGAATGTATGATACGAGCTATCATCACCTCTAACGATATAGCGCCGCGTTTTCTCTGCTTGGATTTCTGCAATTTCTCGATACTTCGGATCACCGGTCTGTTCGCTTGCCCAATACAACAATGGCAGATTAAGCAAACAGTCGATAATGATACGACCCGCTTCTTGCTCATTATCTTGCGCTCCCCAAGCTTGAATGTAGCCGCTGCCATCGCTCGTGTTACGCCAACGATTCAATAAATGATCAGCTGCATCCAGTGTCAACTCACGAGCACGATCATCGCCTGTAATGATCCACTGCGCTTTGGCAGATAAGCTGTATAGGAAGCCAATATCATGATGGTCCAATACAACTTTTTGCTCCAACCGCTGACGGAAACTAGCCACTGTAGCTTCTGCTGCCTGCCGGTAACGTTCATCTTGTGAATACTCATAGCACAGCCACAATATTCCCGACCAGAAGCCATTTGTCCAGTCGTTGTTATCGTTTAGTTGATATTTCCCATTAAGGCTAATATGCGGAAACTGAGTTCCAAACTTATCAATATTGATTAGCGTTTTCGCTAGAATGTCTTCAATTGCTTGTGTGTAAAGTTTATTTGCTTGCATCACCGTTGTTTGCGTTCCCTCTGTAGACATCTGCATTTCAGTCCTCTCTCAGAAAAATAACTCAATGCTAACTATATGATAGCGGAAACATCCCGCATAATGTAAGCGTATTTTTTTGTAGATGTGTGCACAATTTTTACCTTTTAATTTATTTTTCTTACCTTCTATTCACTTTCACCGTTGTCGTTTGCTCGTTATAGTGCACAATTACTTGATCTTCTGTCAGCTTCACCTCAGGCAATTGCGACTCGCAACCAGCAGGAACTCCTGCCATCACACTTACTAATACATGTGTGCCTGGCTGAAGTTCTGCACGCAGTGCAGGCATCAATGTACGCTCATAGAATAGATTGGTGTTAGGCTCGACGCGAATCATCTCCGCTTGTGTGAATCCTGTAACCGCCTTGGCGATGGTGATCCCGACAGGCGAATCGAAACTTGCCCAGCTCGCCTCGACTACAGCTGTGTCGTCACTGCTAACCGTGGCAAACGGCGCAGAGAAACTGGCATCATAAGCAATTAATGCGCGGCTGGTTTCCAACTCATGAATGCGTACGTGGCTGTCACCACAAGGGACAATCGTACTCCGAATCATAACTCCCGCTTGCGGCTGCCAGTTATGCACAAGTCGATCTTCATGCAGCTCATAGCTCGTATCGAGCGGCTTATCACGAAAATGTACGCCATCCTCACTAACAGCAAGCACACTATCAAAAGCACCTTCGTAATAGTAATAATTACTGCGCGGCACACTAAAGCCAAACACAGTCGAATAGGCAAATTTAGAGTACTTGGCGCAAGCATGGTTCTGATAGCCAATAAATTGACCTACCGGATACATAAGCGCATGCTGCGAATGATGCGTATGTTCAATCATCGCCTTCATGCTTGGCAGCGACAGTCGACCCACTGATACCTTTTGCTCTACTTCCTCTGCCTGCCAATACGGATGATCATCCGAAACAGCAAGCAACAAGAAACTTTTGAACGCCCAGTATGGGGAACCCGCACCATTGTAGCCCTCGCCCATGACCAAGTTTTGATAATGATAGCCTACGCTTAGCACGCCATCTGCCGTAAATATATTATGATTCATCCAGCTTCGCATATTGCGCGCATACAAACCTTTAATAACGCCCCATGGTAGCGCTTCAACATCAGCCAACACAAGCGCACTCCAGAAGCTGGCTTGCGCAAAGCGATACGCTAGACTGCGACCGAAAGGAATCGCCTCTCCCTTGCTATCGAACCAATACTGGTAGCTGCGCGCAAAAAGAATAGCCCGCTCTTTTAACCTAGCCGCCCGCTCTGGGTCTTCATCTCCCATAAACGTAACATAGATTAAACTATAGTAATGAAACGCCCATGGGATGTAATAATCAAACTGCTGATCCACACCGTCAAAATACCAGCCATCGCCGACATAGCACGACTCAATCAGGGCAAAATCTTGTTCAATCATCTCCTGAGAATAATTCATGCCTAGCCGTTTCAGTGCCACATTAACTAAGATACGAAAGAAATGCCAATTATTCGGTGCCAAACGACGTTCATTAATTTGCCATAACCAGTCTGCCAAATGCTGCTGTTCCGTCTCGGATAGAACATCCCACGTTTTGTCTGGTGCAAGCAGCAGTGTAGTTGCGATCGATGCCATCTCGACCAGCAGCTGATCTCCGTCCCTCATCTTACCATAATAGTGTTCGCTGTGCGGGTTGCAGCACGCCGCAAGTCCATGCATCCATTGCTGTCGAAGCTGCTCGTCATCATAATGGACGAGAAAAGGTCCCAATCCCCACAATATTCTTAAGAATCCTTCGGCATCTCTGCGACTTTCGGTATAGATCGTGCCGTGGGTTCCTAATGCTAAGTGTCCCGGCTGTTCTGCTGATCGTGACCTTAGCGGCTGTACTAACGTCAGTAGTGCTGCCGCTATATCGTCACGATTTTTCCACTGCATTTTACGTATTTCTTCTATCACGATTGTTCTCCCTCTCTATCCGTTTTAACAGCAAGACAAACCTCTTCACTCCCCTTGCGCACCTAACGAAATTACAAAGACTAACAGCTAAATGCTACTGTTAGTCTCCATTTTGATCTTCCTATTCGAAATTAAGGCTGCTTACCGATATAGGCAAGAATTCCACCATCAACATATAAAATGTGCCCATTGATAAAGTCACTAGCTGGTGAAGCTAAGAATACCGCAGGACCTGCTAAATCCTCCGTTTCGCCCCAACGCTCAGCAGGTGTCTTGGCAATAATAAACGAATCAAAAGGATGACGGCTGCCATCAGCTTGAAGTTCACGCAACGGCGCTGTTTGTGGCGTAGCAATGTAGCCTGGGCCGATACCATTACATTGGATGTTATATTTGCCATATTCAGAAGCGATATTGCGAGTTAACATCTTGAGCCCGCCTTTAGCAGCAGCATAAGCAGACACGGTCTCCCGCCCTAATTCGCTCATCATCGAGCAAATATTGATAATTTTACCGCCACCTTTGTTCATCATCCCTGGAATAACCGCTTTGGAGACAATAAATGGCCCGTTCAAGTCAATATCAATTACTTCCCGGAACTCCTCCGCACTCATTTCGATCATTGGAATCCGCTTAATAATGCCAGCATTATTGACTAGAATATCGATAACTCCAACTTCCGCTTCAATCTGCTGCACCATCGCTTGGACACCTGGCTCGTCGGTTACGTCGCATACATATCCATGTGCATCAATTCCTACTTCCTTATAAGCAGCGATACCGCGTTCTACACCTTCTGGCTTGCGATCATTAAATACAACTTTTGCACCCGCACGCGCCAGAGCGCATGCCAATTCAAATCCAATCCCATACACTGCACCTGTAACGAGAGCTACCTTACCATCAAGGCGGAAACGTTCTACCGAAAATTGTGACATTTTAATACTCCCTTCTCTATATACCATTTCGATTCATCTATCTACTTTAGTTCGTCCATAGCGACCATATCCATATCGGTATACGTGATATTCTCGCCGCACATTGCCCAAATAAATGTATAATTGCTAGTGCCTACGCCAGTGTGAATGGACCAGCTTGGACTAATAACAGCTTGCTCATTGCCAACAACGAGATGCTTCGTCTCATCCGGTTTGCCCATGAAATGAAATACCTTGTTGTCAGCTTCCAAATCGAAGTATACATACGCTTCCATGCGTCGCTCATGCGTGTGGCACGGCATCGTATTCCAAGCGTTACCTTCTTCTAGGTGCGTATAGCCCATTTGCAATTGACATGACTGACATACATTCGGATGAATGTACTGATAAATTTTGCGCTTATTCATTGTGTTCTCAGCACCGGTCTCCATTGGCTTAATGTTATCAATGGAAATACGTACATTCGGATATTTGTGATGAGCCGGACTAGAAGCAATATAAAACTTTGCTGGATTACTAGCATCTTCACTAGCAAACAGCACTTCTTTTGTCTCTTTTCCGATATAATAGCCATCCTGATTGCTCATCGATTCACGTACACCATCAATCGTAATAAATCCTGGACCACCGATATTAATGACACCTAGTTCACGACGCTCCAGAAAATAATCAACACCCAAATCTTTACTAAGCTTAATCTCCAACGACTCTTTCGCAGGTGTTACGCCACCAAAAATCAAACGGTCATTATGCGAGTAAGTCAAGCGAATTTCACCGGGAACAAACACCTGCTCCACTAAAAACTCCTTGCGCAATTCTTCTGTTGTCATGCGTGCGATCGATTGAGGTGCATACGCATAGCGTGTCTCCATAGTTTGCATATTTTCTAGTTCCTCCCGATTTCATAGACTTGGAATCATCACAATGAATAATGCGATCATTCGATATTGGATCTACAACCATCATAGTGAATGCATTTAACAATAGTAAGCTAATTATTTTGCCCGGTTGTGAACAATTTTGACTTTATTGCCTATTCGAATTCTTTTTTTCCTTATAATGTATACTAACTCAAGAGTAACCTACGCTAAGCTTACTGTAACGGTAGCTCCAAGCGGGATATCCAGCTGATAGGTATGTGGTGCAGGCTGTGTTGCGGCCACTGCCGTTAATGGCTTATCCATACAAAAAGTAAGCGGAACCGCACTATAAATAACACAAGGATTACCAATCGTAGACGTTATCTGCGCCTGTTGCAGCTTGCCTGCCCGCCATGCCATATCAATGGTAAAGCCACCCCGAGCACGTAAGCCAGTAACATGACCCTGCTGCCATGCAAGTGGCAAGGCTGGCAGCAATCGGATTTCATCCCCGTGCGACTGCAATAACATCTCTTGTATCGCTGCTGCTCCACCAAAGTTGGCATCAATTTGGAATGGAGGATGGTCACCGAACAAGTTCGGATGTACCGCTTTGCATAATAAATTACGTAGACTCAGATGTGCCTGATCTCCCTCATCTAACCTTGACCAGAAGTTTGCAATCCACGCTTGACTCCAGCCTGTATGTCCTCCACCATGGGCTAAACGCCGCTGCAACGTGAATCTAGCAGCTTGTCCGAGTTCAGGGCTGCGATGAGGAATGATCTGTTCCCCTGGATGCAAAGCAAATAGATGAGAAATATGGCGATGCCCCAGCTCTACTTCATCATAATCAACCGCCCACTCCATAATTTGTCCATGGCGGCCGATTTGCGGCTGTGGCAGCTTACTGCGCGCTTGCTGCCATTGTGCCATCAGATGTTTGTCCGCTTTGGCCTCCTGTTCCATATTCTCTTCTATATCCAATTTCAACAGTTCACCTGCACGGATACATGCTGTAAACAACGCATACAAAATTTGCGAGTCCATCGAAGGACCATAGCAAAGCGCCCCGACTTCACCTTGTTCACTACGATACGAGTTTTCTGGTGATAGAGATGGTACGGTCACCAGCTGTCCTGATGGCAGCTCCAATAAGAAGTCTAAGAAAAATAACGAGGCTTCTTTCAACACGGGATACGCACGTTCGCGCAAGAATGAAAGCGAGCCATTGTAACAATAATGCTCCCACATGTGTAGCGCAATCCATGCGCCACCCATTGGCCACATATTGGCGCTCACATATTCACCGTAAATGCCTGTATCGGCCCACAGATTGCTGCTCGTGTGGGCAACAAATCCGCGTGCACCATAAATGTTGCGTGCTGTTTGGCGTCCATTGATGACTAAGCGTTCAATAAAATCAAATAGCGGCATGTGACATTCGGCTAAATTCCCCGTCTCGGCAAGCCAGTAGTTCATTTGCAAGTTAATGTTTAGATGATAGTCCGATTCCCATGGAGGCGTATAGCTATCGTTCCAAATCCCTTGCAAGTTAGCTGGTAGAGTTCCCGGTCTGGAGCTCGCAAGCAGTAAATAACGCCCGTACTGATAAAACAGAGCCTCCAGTCCATTATCAGCTGCACCTTGCCGGTATCGCTCTAATCGCTCTGACGTCGATAAGGATTGCTCTCTCGGAATCTGCTGCTGTAGCTCGGTTCTGCTTCCTTTTTCCGCTTCCAAATCTAACGTCACACGGTTAAACAACGGCTTATAATCATCCAAGTGCCGCTGCTTCAATGTCTCATATGGCACTTTAGCTGCCTGTTTCGCTTGTTGCGAAGCAACAGCATAAGCATCATCACAGCGGAATGAAGTCTGTGCTGCTACAATGAGCGTGACTGCACGAGCTTGGCGAATATCAAGATAATTGCCCGCCGTCTGACACTGTCCACCTTCAACTACTGCGCGCAACACAACGGCATAACGTACGCCATCTGCTCCTAGTTGTCCTTGCATGGCAATAGCTTGCCTATCATCGGACTGAATAATTTTACCTGTGAATGGTCTACGATCGATTTTAGCCGCAAAGGTTAAGCCTGCTGCAGCGGTCGTGGTCATCCGGATGACCATCACTTGATCAGCGGCACTAGAAAATATCTCGCGGCTGTACTGAATTGCATCTTTCTGAACCTCACCTACTGCCTTAGTTGCCGTTCTTCCTTCCTTATCTTGGCATGCCACTTCATAATTTACCTGAACCAAAGCATGCTCCAAATCTAACTCACGACAATAATTGTTGATTGCATGAACCTCTATATCCGAATCAAAATCCAAGAACAAGTTACCTAATGTCTGATAAGGGTTGAAATATTGTGGTACGTTAGTCATATGCTTCAACACTAACTTTTCTGCCTTGCGCACGTTACCCTGCAGCAGCAAGTTTTTAATTTCCGGCAGCGTCGCCTGCGCAGATCTGTTATTGTTATCTCTTGCACCACCATACCAAATCGAATCTTCATTTAATTGAATCTGCTCACGCTGTATACCGCCATATACAACGCCCCCTAAGCGCCCATTACCGATTGGAAACGCTTCCGTCCATTTGCTAGCCGCTGTCCGCTCAAGCAAATAATAGCTGCTCTCTTCATTGCGGGTGCATTTATTTATGTCACATCTGACATGATTCATTAAGCTACCCTCATTTCTTTAAAGAATCCTGTGTAATAGCTCGTATTCTATTCCCAATATCGTACTTCGCACCATTATATCGACATTCCACTAAAAAATAGATGCACGATTATGACCATGTTTGTGTCGTTTATTGACCTATCGGAAGTTTCAACTGCATACATCATGCTCAATTCAAATCATGTAACAACCAATACTCATTAGACGTTTTTTTCTGGTCATACGGCACAAAAAAAATCGGACGATTCATACTTGCTGACTCGTCCGATCCTCATATATCATTTCGAATGATTTAGACAGTGCTTTTGCGTTGTCCGTAAGATTTGAACTTCTCTACCATATGATGCATTTCTGCATCAGGTAGCACTATAGGTTCGCCGACACTCTTCGCGAGCACGTAAAGTTGCGCACAGTATTCCAACTCCTCAACTATGTTGAAGGCATTAAGCAAATCTTGTGATCCCGCCAATACGCCATGGTTGGCTAGGATAACAGCTTTACGTCCTGCCATCGCTTTCGTGGCATTAACCGCTAACTCATGTGTACCAAAGGTGGCATATTCGGCTACACGTACACTTGGACCTGCAACAGCAATCATATAATGGGTAGCTGGCAGTTCCCAACGCAAGCAGCTAAGCACAGTTGAATACATCGTGTGGGCATGGATAACAGCATCCATATCATCACGCGTTTTATATTGTGCTAAGTGCATTTCCCATTCCGATGAAGGCAGGCGCATGCCTTCGACGACATTACCATCAAGGTCGAGAATAACGATATCTTCGGGTTCAATCTCGTAAAAATCAATACCTGTAGGCGTTATGGCCACAGTCCCCTGCTTACGATCGAAGATGCTAAGGTTGCCGCCCGTGCCTTTCGTCAAGCCGTTCTCGACTAGCTTTTTTCCGTATTTTATCAATTCATGTCTTGCTTGTTCCATTAACATCTCTTGTTAGTTCCTTTCTATCTTTCGATTGGTCTCTAATCGTTTATGTAACCGTTTTTGTAACCGTTCTTGTTGATACACCGCATAACTTGCTCCCTAGCAGGATTGTAGACTCGTTTCCAAATTGAATCTATCCTTTCGTGTACTTGCTAGCTTCATTTTGACGGATTTGGATCGCTATATGCAAGTAGGATTGATCCTCACGAGCAAATTACGACATAAATATAAAGAAAAGAGCAAGCAGCAAGGCATACATGGCCTTACTACTTGCTCTTTATATTTTATATCTCTTTTGCCTGACGATAAGCACTAACATAAGCGGCAGCTTTCTTCCGAATCAACGAAAAATCTTTGTTCTTTACGGCTTCATTCGTCAAATCGGAACCGATCCCTACCGCAACCGCTCCGGCTTTTATCCATTCACCAAGGTTATCCAACGATACACCGCCGGTTGGCATAATGTTAGCCTGCGGCAATGGGCCTTTGATCGCCTTGATTACGGATGGCTCATACAGGTTGCCTGGGAATAGCTTGACGATATCGGCGCCAAGCTCAAGCGCTTCATGAATTTCCTTGATGGTCATTGTTCCTGGCATCACCGGTACACGATATCTGTTACACAAGGTTACGGTATCAGCGCTAAGGCAAGGAGACACTACGAATTGGGCACCGCTAAGAATCGCCGCGCGTGCCGTTTCAGCATCCAACACAGTCCCTACGCCAATAATTGCATAAGTAGATTCATCCGATGAATCCCATTTATATGTTTGAGCTAGTTTCTCAATAGCTTTTAACGCAAACGGAACTGTCATCGTAATCTCTATCACTTTAATTCCGCCACGTATCGCTTCCTCGGCCATTGCAACAACTTCTTCTGCCGTTTCACCGCGAAGTACGGCAACGACACCTTCCTGTACAATCTTCTGAATAAGCTGCATTTTCTTCATATCGTTCTCCTCACCCATCTCTTTTTTACTTCATCAGAAATTCATTTCCGTTTACCAAATACCTTATCGCTCAACATGCGTCTTACCGGCAAGCAATCGCTCGATTTGTGCTCCACTAGGGAGACCTTCCCAATCTCCAACATTCTGGATTACCTGTGAGCCGATCAAATTACCGAGACGAACCGCCTCCACAAGACTATTATCTCGCAGCAAACCAGCTAGAAATCCGGCACAAAAGCCATCTCCAGCTCCTACAGTATCGACTACATGATCAACCTTGTAGTAAGGAACCGCTGACAGTTTACCGTTCTCCAGAATATAGGTTTTGTCCTCGCCACCTTTAATAATGCTAACAGCGGACAGCTCACTGAGCTTGGCAACGATCTCATCCATCGATTCCGTCTCATACAACAGTTTCAATTCATCTAATCCCGGTAAGAAATAATCTGCTTTTAGCGCCAATGGCAAAAGAACCTTTTGTGCTGCTTTAACATCCCATAGCTTTAAGCGCAAATTCGGATCGAAGCTTACTTTGACTCCGTGATACTTCGCAATGTCCATTGCTGCTGCCGCTGTCTCCGCGCAGGATGTGCTTAACGCAGGTGTGATCCCGGTAATATGCAAAATCTTTGCTCCTGCAATATATTCCTCATCCAAGTGCTCAGGCGTCATTTTACTAGCAGCCGATAGCTTGCGGTAATAATAAACAGAGCTTCTTCCAGCCGTATTCTCTCGAATCATGAGTCCTGTTGGAGCTTCATCTGTGAATGAAGCACGTGTAACGTCTACGCCTTCTCCCCGCACCATCTTATAAATCCGCTGCCCGAACGGATCATCTCCAAGCCGGCCGCACCAGCCTGCGGAATGTCCAAGTCTTGACAAACCGATCGCAACATTTGTCTCAGCTCCACCAAAGGATGGCGACAAATTCGATGTGTACTCAAGACCTTTTCCTCCCTCGGCGATCAATAGGGCCATACTTTCCCCGAAGGTGACCACTTCCGGATGAGAATTTATATTGTTCATTCACCTTCACCATCTCTTTCTATCTATCCGATAATCCTAGCTTTTATCTTCTGCCGCTTTATAGGCTGCATTGACAGCCGTGTACATCCAGCCTACAAATCTATTGCTAGTTACCACATATAAGCTTCCTATGATTCGTCCTGAAGAACCTGACTATAAAACACCTCGAATGTGGACAAGTTTGGCCACCAACGTGAGCCTGTGATTTGAAGGCGTAATCGACTGCTGCTTATGGCTGGAAAATGGCAAATTCGCTTGTGGCCGATAATCGTACCATCCAGAATTGGCCGCCACTCCCCTGTGCCTGCACCTGTATTCGTGCCTGCCTCTGTAGTTGCAGCAGCATCAGCTTGCCAATACTCCAAGCTGAAACGTTCAATCCGCTGCGTATAGCGATACTCCTGCAGTACGATATGATCGAACGTTTGCGCTTTTCCTAAGTCGACAGTGATACTCGCCACCTCTGTACCTTGCTCAGGTGCCCAAAACGTATCTCGATTGCCATCTAAGACATTGGCAGCTTCATGTCCAGCCATCGCTTCACTGGCCGTAGCAGCTGCATCACACGCCACATTTGTCTCAAACGTATTACGAATCCAAGCCCCCAACTCCTCTAACCGCTGCACATCATTCTCGTGTAGCAGACCGCGCGTATCAGCAGGAATATTTAGCAAGAGTGTTGCATTACCTCCGACCGAACCATAGTATACATTCCGCAGCTCATCCAGCGACTTGACTTGATCATCTTGACTCGCATGATAGAACCATCCCGGACGAATCGATGTATCTACTTCTGCTGGATACCAGACAAGCTCCGATACGTTGGCGATAATGTCGCGGCTACCTAAGTCTTCATCTTCTGAAGTGAAACGCTTGGCGAATTCAGCATGATCTTCCTGCTGTGAATGTTCCTGAATTCGCTCCTTATCCTGCAGCTGCGCAGGTACTACGCTCCACTCCGACTTGCGACAATGCCCCGCCTCATTGCCACACCAGCGCACATCCGGTCCACAAACCGAAATACTCGCCTCTGGCTGCAATTCACGAATCAGTGCATAATAGCCATTCCAATCATATACCTGCTTTTTACCGTTAGGCCCTTCACCGCATGCCCCATCAAACCATACACAAAAGAGATTCCCATAATCCGTCAACAGCTCGCGCAATTGACTTTTGAAATATTCATTGTAAGCGGGGGAATCCCCATAACAAGCCTCATGACGATCCCAAGGTGATAAATAAATTCCAAACTTCAACCCGCCTTCACGACAAGCATCAGCCACCTCACGAACGACATCACCCTTGCCATCTTTCCACGGGCTATTCTTCACCGAATGCGCTGTATACGCACTAGGCCACAAGCAAAACCCATCGTGATGCTTACAAGTCAGAATCAGCCCTTTCATCCCAGCAGCCTTGCACGCGCTCACCCATTGTTGTGCATCGAACTGTGTCGGATTAAAAATATCCGGCTGCTCTTGTCCACTGCCCCATTCCTGATCCGTGAACGTATTTACTGTAAAATGTACAAAAGCATAAAACTCCATCTCTTGTATCGCCAACTGTCGCTCTGACGGCCGCACCAACGCTGCCGCTTTAACTTGCTCAGTTCTTATAGCTCCACTGCTGTTAATAACCATCGCCCCCCTCTCATCTTCCCTTAGCAATATATTGAAGGATATAAAAAAGATATAATACGTATCTATATAGAAATTAAAAAACTAACTAAGGTACATAATAGCAAACCAAAGATAGGTAAAAACATGTATTATTTTTTTATAAACATGCAATATTTTGACCTTAACATCGAAAGCCAAGATCCTTAAAATCAGACCTTGGCTTTCGATTGTTTATTTTAGCCTTTATTAACTCTAAAACTCTAAACTGGAATTAACTTACGGAACATTCACTTTTGACCGCTTATCTACAAAATTCAGCATCTCTTATTTCAAACCATTTAACATGCGTAGAATTAAAGTAACTGCTTCGGCTCTAGTTGTAGAAACATTAGGATTAAATTTACCATCCCCATTCCCCTTTATCAGACCAGCTTTTGCAGCTGCTGCTACATAGGGTTTGGCCCATACTGGAATCTGATCTGCATCATCAAATGTCAGCGTCACATTTGGATGTACTTCAAGACCCCGTGCACGGACAATCATAACAACGAGCTCACTTCTGGTCATTTCTTTATTTGCACGGAATGTACCATCTTCATAACCTGAAATATATCCCGCTTTTGCAAGTGCTTGAATGAATGGCTGTGCCCATACTGGTGTTTGACTTTCATCCACAAAACCAAATGCTGTATGCACTTGCTCCAATTTCAGCGCTCTAGCTAACATAGTTGAAATCTCACCGCGAGTTATCGTACCATTCGGCCTGAAAGTTCCATTCTCATAGCCTTTTACAAAACCAAGTTCAACTGATTTTTCAATGGCAGCCTTAGCCCAATGATCTGTGATGTCTGACAAATCTACTTTAGGCGTTTCTGGATCAGTAGGTTTCACTGGTTCTATCGGTTTAGTTGGTTCTGTTGGTTTAGGTTTAGGATTAGGTGTTGGTGTTATTGGACCCGGTGATGGTGTCGATCCGCCACCCGTAGAGCTAGCTTCAGTCCTTACCGTTACAGGGAGACCATCACTCCAGTTTCCTGCTGTATCACCCGCTTTAACCTCAAAGTTATAGCTCGTGTTTGCTGTTAGACCACTGACAGTATAGCTCGTAATATTACTTGGTAATTGAATGAATTCAACACCATTCTTGTAAATCTTATAACTTATTACACTTGTATCATCCGTTGCTGCTGTCCATGAAAGTAATAGACTCTTTTCACCAACACTTGAAGCTAATAAATGTGCACCTTGCGGCCATGTAGGTGCGGTTTTGTCTACCGGTATATCGTCTTTATACGCTGCTGTTACTTTAACTGCTTCACCTGGCATGATGAACGTATACTTGTTAGTGTTTGTTGTATCTTTGGTTAATGTCAGGCTTGCTGGCGTTACGATCCACTTTTCGAACGCTTTACCCACAGGTGTATCCAGTGTAACAGTTACGATTTCACCCTTCTTGGCAGCCTGTTTATCTGCTGTTACACCTTCCACAGTTACGGTGTAAGTCTTTCCGAGATCAAATGTTGTCGTGTACGTCCTGCCAAGCGATCCTGAAGTGTTGATTTCAATGCTAACACCATCTTGTATCGGTGTAACTTTCATGCCCGCTTCTGCAGCTAGCAATGTCAAGTTCGGTTGGTGAACTTCAATCGTTACTGTGTTCTGCTTTTGCGTTGGGTCGGATATCGCAATTGTCAGTTCACCACTGTCTTCTTTCATGATGACAGCAGCAGCGGATTTGGCATTGATACTCCCGACAGAACCCGCACTCCAAAAATTCGCAGTGGTGATCCCAAGCTGTTTATTGCTCACTGCCTGAACGGTTGATGTATTGCTCAGCACTTTGACTGCTGGTTGTTCACTATATGCTTGTGTTTGTGCCGTCGTCATACCCGGAAGCAACACATACTCGTAACTAGCTGCTTGTGGATTAGTCCCATGTTCAAAGGCAATGCTAGCATAGTTGCGTGTCAGCTTATCTTTCGATTGAGCGTTGTTAATGTCATACCAAGAGCCTGTTCTCGCCTCCCGTACGACATGTAGTGTAGGCGCAGTTGGGAAGTAATAGCCCATATCTGCACCAGAACCTGCACGATTGCCCGCCAGGTGCGCCCAGTTTACATCGTCAAGATCTGCTGCATAATCCAATGCTGTAGGCACCTGCACCCCGTTAATTATAAATGCGTTATCACCGCTGCTATTCAACTTACGATTATCAACAATCGTCTCTACCGGTTTTACAGCGGCCGATGTTTTACTAATATCTGTACCGAGGGCTACAATTTCATCGTCGAACATAAACCATGATTTCTTACCACTTAAATCACTACCCGTTACTTTCGTTAATGAGAAATCCATGCCGCTTGCACTATACAAATGGTCTAGTAATGCGCCGCCAACATGACTTTTCGTATTGTAATAATAGGCCCATTCGCCTGGCATCTTCCCTTCTCCAGAACCGTCTGTCGTCGTGCCTGGCAAACGGAAACTATTAACCGTTGCCCAAAATCCATCGCGATATTGCAATAAGTCTTCATTATAAATATAGGTCATGCCAAGAGCAGTATCCCAACCTTTTAAATTCTCTTTATTGCCCATCTCAAAGGCAGAAATGCGGTCTGAGAACATACTTAGCCCAAAAGCATAATTCGGACGATGATGCGCAACACGGGCCATACCGTTGAACATGTAACTGTGCGACAGCTCACCGCGCGGTGCAACGGGATCATTCATCACTTTCTTCAGCAACACCACACTATAAATCGGCAAGCCTTTATAGTAATCATCAAAGGTTGTATCCTTGCTTACCCATTCCTTAACCATACTACGTATGTTAACGCTAACTTCTGGAGGTGCACCCTCTGCTAAACTTGCTAAAGCTACAATCGTACCGCGAGCCGTACCCGAATCTTTTCTGGAGATCCCCCGACCGTTAACCATATCCATGTACAGCCCTTTGTAAATAACTGGTTCAAACGTATCACTCACCCACTTATAAATGTTAGCTACACGTGGGTCAGTCACTGGCCATGGTGAATTGTTGAGCAAATAGGTGATATCCGCCGTGCGGCTGAGCCAAACTGCACCATAGCCAGCCGTATAAGCGATATTCGCATGCTGCACCAGTGAACCATCTTCATATACACCATCACCATTCGTGACATAGTTGTATTCTGATGCAATTGAATCCCGTCCTTGCGTAATTTTAGCGCTATTCCTACCAATTACGCCGCGAAGAGTTACAACAAGCGCTTTGTCCAGCAAATTGCCACCGGTCTCGATCACGGAGCTATTTTGCACCCGCTTTGTTGGGTTAGGACAATATTTATCAATTGTCCGTATAAAGTTGCCTATTTGCTGATCATTCAACTCATCATACATAAGGATCAAACAATCATTTAACAGCTGTGGTGCACCGATTTCAAATCCCCACCAGCTGCTAGAACTGCTGTAGGATAAACGCTCGTTATAACGCTTAGCGTACATCCAATCCAAGGCACCTATAATGGCATCCCGCAGCTGTGGATCGTGATAGAAACGGGAAGATTCTGTATTGTAAGCGGTTGCCATTGTTTTAATACGAGTAAACTCGCTAACAATGTTGTTGGCATGCTGCTCCTTCGTATCAACGCTATCCGTAAGATCTGACCATAAATATTTGCGACTGTTATCATTAGTACTAAGTGTATCAAGATAACCACTCTTCGTGGCATTGGATACACTATTGTCCATCTCAGCTACTAGTGCCTGAATAGCAGGATCAGCAGCAAGGCTAGCATCTGCAGCACCGACTAACTTCTGCTTCCAGCGTGAACGCAATTGGTCATAAGCAGCTGTTGTTTCTGCGGAGTCTACACCAATGTTACTTTGTGCCTTTATCATCTGGTCTTCTGTTGCAGCAGTAATTGTAGCTACACCCGCAGCAACTGCTGTTACATTACCAACTTGATCAACAGCAGCTACGTTCTCATTGGTAGTACTCCATATTACTTTGGGAGATGGTAGGTGATTTGGAGTGATGGATAATGTAAGCGGTTTCGTTTCTCCAACCGTCATCATCCTTGCCGTCGGTTCAAGCGTTAACCCCGTTATGCCGTCATATTCCTCCAGTCGAATGTTATCAAACCACACTTTGCCTGTGGAATTTTCTAAAAACAATTCAACAAAAAATTTGGCACCACCAACAGGCACCGTAAAAAAAACTTGCTGCATTGTCCAATCATTCGTACCATACACTTTCGTTGAAATAGGTCCATCTATTAATTTTGAGTTAGAAGCATTCTGCACAGAGGTGCGAAAATAAACGCCGCTGCCACCTGCAATATTTTCGGTTTTATACCATACTTGTAAGCGGTAAGATTTACCGGCCTCAACAGGTGCCTTTGTATTAATAGATACGCGGCTTGTTTTGGAAGCATCAATCAACAGCGATTGCTGACCACTATACTGATTATAGGTATCGACCGATACACTTACTGTCCTACCAACTGGTTTACCAGAACCTACAGGAATCCATGTGTCCCAATTAATTGGTGCGGGATTTGTATCCGTATATTGCGTCCAAGTCCCACTCGGCACCGCTGTCATTTCGAAATCACCATTTGGCACAACATTATTAGTATTAGATGACATCGCCACACCTGTACCAACAGGCAACAACGTGACTACTATCGTAATTACTAGTAACAAACTTAGTATTCTTTTCATCACTCTTCACCCCAGCCCTGAGCATATACTTCAAAGGCGTCCCTATCCACGCTATTTACGTTATATATAGCATGGAATGTAGAGACGCCTTGTTTCAGCGGATTACTACTTATGATGTTACTTACTAATCGTTACTTGTTCTCTTTTTCCTTAATAATCTTTGTTGCTTCTTCAACCATCCATGCTTGTACTTTTTCAATTGGCTCGTTGCTAAGCATAAATTTGCTGAAGCCATCGCCGATCACTTTTGTTAAATCAGCACTCGAAGTGGTTAGCACCTTGGAAGCATCCAAATACTTAATATCGTCGCCAAACAGTGTGGATTTTAACGACTCTACATCGTACTTGTCCGTGTTTTTACCGATCATACGCTCCAATAGTGCGGTTTGATCTGCTTTCTTCCAACCGGAAAACTCTAGTCTATTCGTTGAATCTGCTGTAGACATAAAGCGCATCAGCTTATATGACTCTTCCTTGTGCTTCGTTGTTGAACCCATTGCTAATTGCGAACCGCCAACAAAGTATTTACCTTCCTCATATTCTTTAGGCAAAGCATTCTTTGGAGGCAAAGGAACTGGCGCGAAAGCAGTCACAAAATCATGTGGATACTGCTCAAGATTACCTGGATCAGGAATCGTGAAGCTACCTGACATGATCGTCGCTGCACTTCCACCGAAGAATTCACTGCGATAGTTAAGCTTAGCTGCTAAAATATCCGCGTAAGGTTTCGCTGACTTATCTACGCTCTCCATGTCTTTACGCAGTTGGAAGAAGTACGGATAGGTCGGGTCAGCCAGAATTGTACTGCCATCGTCATAGCGGAACGGATCTTTCATAACCGTTTGCGCTGGGGCATTCATATACAATTCCCATGTATGGAAATATGTGCCGTATCGTTTATCTACGCCTTCACCTTTTGTGAGCTTCTTCGCATAGTCACGATAGTCATCCCATGTCCAGCCGTACTTAGGAACAGGCAGTCCCGCTTCATCCAACGCATTCTTATTGAGCATTACATACGTATAACCTGATGTATATTGCATCCCGTAGTATTTGCCATCTACTTCTGGATTTACATAATACTCATCTGTCGCCTTCAAAGCTTCTTTATCATAGAATTCATTCAGTGGCGTAAATGCACTGCGAACTGCTCTTTCAACGACCGCTGATGAACTTGGTAATTGAACTACGTCAACTTCATCTCCTGACGAAATCAGAAAGTCTAACTTCTTCAGCATTTCCAATGAATTACCTGGAACGAGCACGACATGTTCGACTTTAATACCAGGGTTAGCTGCTTCAAACTCACGCAGCATTGCGTCTGTAGCGCCTTCTTGGGACTCATTATCCCAGTTATAGTACTTAAGCGTCACTTCTTTTGCCCCAGAATCTGCACTACCGTTCGATTGTGCTGATTCGTCAGCAGCTTTGCTTCCACAAGCGCTTGTAAACATCATTAATGCTAGCAGTATGCATGTGGAAATAAGAAGATTACGTTTAGCTTTTCTTGCCATGTGCGAATTCCCCCTCATGTATTGTCTTAATCAAGACACGTGTTAGCGCTTACAGGCACAGTATATAACGTTTGGAACTTGCTTGCGTGTACAATTTTGTGTTTGTACGATAACGATTTTGACCTATTAGAAGACTCTAATGATGTCTACGGAATGATCATGAGTCTGTATGTCCTAACCTTTCACACCACCAAGGGCGATCCCATCAATAACTTGTTTCTGCAATACAATAAACACAATCAACAGAGGAATAATCGCTGACACTGCCGCCATCATCATAATTGCATCGTTGGTCGTGTAATCATCCCTAAACAATGTCATGCCTAGCGGAACGGTATACAATGATTTCGTTTGCAAGAAGATTAACGGATTTTGATAATCATTCCACGACCAGATGAACTTAATAATCGCCACCGTCGCGATCACGGGCTGACAGAGTGGAATCATAATCGAAGTGAAGCTACGCAGGTGCCCTGCACCGTCAATTCTAGCAGCTTCCAAAATATCATCACTCACACCGGCCATAAATTGACGCAGTAAAAATGTAAAATAGATTGAAAACATCCCCATAAATATTAGTGCTGCATGTGTGTCATATAACCCCATCCAACGAATCAGCATGAAGCGAGGAATGAGCGTCGCTTGATCAGGAATAATCATCATGGCTAGCAGCATGGCAAATACGAAGTTTCGACCGCGAAATTTTAGTTTCGTAAATGAATAGGCTGCCATCATTGATATGATTAGCGATAATACAGTAACGATAATCGATATTTTAATTGAATTCAGATAAATATTGGCGAACGGTACATTTTCCATCCATACTGCCTTAAAGTTGTTAATCACGTTGATGGAGCTCGGAATCCATTCAATCGGAAAGCGCATCACATCTTTTTCAAATTTGAATGCCGACGATACCATCCATATTAATGGAAAGATGAAAAAAATGGACAATATCCCCATTAACACTGTAGCGACAATTTTAGAAAATTTATTACGTAAGTTTAGCATCAATATTCTCCCCTTTCTATTAAAATGATTCTTCTTGGCGCATCTTCCACGTTGCCGCCGTAATCAGACCGATAATCGCAAATAACAGCCAAGATATTGCAGATGCATAGCCCATATTGTAGTTGACAAAACCTTCTTGATAGATGCGGAATACAATTACCGTTGATGAATTATCAGGGCCGCCTTCGGTCAAATACGAAATAATATCGAACACTTTAAATGAACCAATTAGCATCGTAATGAGCAAGAAGAACGTCGTTGGTCGGAGCAGCGGGATCGTGATATTGAAAAACTTCTTCAGCCCCGTCGCCCCATCAATTTCTGCCGCTTCATATAATTCTTCGGAAATATTGGACAATCCCGCCATATATATGATAATCGTATAACCAAGCCCTGCCCACGAACTAATAATGGCAACCGCGATTAGTGATGTTTTCGGATCAACGAGCCATTTCGGGGGATTCGATACACCAAGATCCATTAGAATTTGATTGATAGGGCCTAGTGAAGGGTGGAACAAAATGCTCCACACTGCTGCCACAGCGATAATCGAAGAAATGTAAGGTATGAAGAATACGACTTTAAAATAACTTTTAAAGTACACTTTACTATGAATAACAACCGCTAGCACAAGCGCAATCGCTATCGGCAATGGCACGGTTAACACCGTATAGACTAAGTTGTTGTATAATGCCTTCCATATGGTCGGATCTTGAAATAAATGAATGAAGTTTTGCAAACCGGCAAATTTAATTCCTGATACCCCGGACAATAAATCCCAATCTGTAAAACTTAAATACAACGAGAAACCAAGAGCAAATACATTAAGCAGCAACATACCTACAATTTCCGGCATTAAAAATAGCCACCCAACTAATGCTTCCTTTCTCCGTGGCGACCAAAATTTCTTCACTACGTGCTCCACCTGCTGCTTCGGGAGCTGATAACTTGATTTTGTCTGTTCCACTTATGATGTCACCTCAGCTTATAATTTGTTGACTTCATCATAAGCGGCAGACAAGGGAGAACAAAGGATGGATTATGACCTTGTGTGGGTAAAATTTTGACCTTTGTCATGTAAGGACAAAGGAGGGCCTAAAACCTGCTGAGGGAAGTCAATGTTTTTTTAGAAGCTTATTGAGAGCTGCGATTTCAGCAACTTTTTTTTGAAAAATGTCTCTAATACAAAAAAATGCCTGTAATCCATACAGGCATTTTTTAAAGCTATTCTGTTGAATTTATCACCAATGACATGGCAACATGCCTGAGTTGTTCGACCGATTCCCTGACTTCAAATTCATCAAATGGGCTTACTAATTATCAGTCCATTTAGCTACACTAACAGTGACCTGTTCGATTTGACTTTTGCTCAGGTTACCGTCAGGGGAACTGATCGTCACCGTCCGGTCGTACAGTTGGAAACCTAGCAGCGGCGTATTGGAAGGTGTAGACCACTTCGCGCTGACACCACTCGACAGCTTGACCCACTTGGATTTATAGCCGGTGGAATAACCCTGGCTGTTGCAGGTCAGCTTCGTATCCAGCCGAATTTGATGGCTGTGATACGCTTTGTTATTTCCTTTGAAGTAAGCAACTACTTAGGATAACAATGTTTATTCTAACGCTGCATTTACTGATTCAATAGCATGTATTACAGTGGTATCAAATACAGGGACTTCTGAATCCTCTTGTTTTACTAACATTCCAATTTCCGTACAACCTAATATTATTCCTTCAGCACCGCTATCAACTAAACGCTTAATAACCTTTTTGTAATAGTCCCTTGATGCTTGCTGAATGTTTCCTAAACATAACTCTTCATAAATAACCTTATGTACCATGTCCCGTTCAGAAAGATCTGGTACTAGAACCTTTATACCATTTGACTCTATTCGAGATTTATAAAAGTCCTGCTCCATAGTAAACTTAGTCCCTAATAATCCTACCGTACTTACATTTGATTTCTTAATATGAGTTGCTGTTGCTTCTGCAATATGTAAAACAGGTATGTTTATTTTTTCTTCGATATATTCAATTACTTTATGCATCGTATTTGTACAAATTACAATAAATTCTGCCCCTCCTTTTTCTAATGAAAGAGCAACATCTCCTAGAAGCTTTCCGGACTTTTCCCACTCGCCTCTAGCTTGATAACGCTCAACCTCTGCAAAATCAACACTGTATAACAGACATTTTGCTGAGTGTAAACCACCTAATCTCTTTTTTACTTCTTCATTAATAATTTGGTAATACGCAGATGAAGATTCCCAACTCATTCCTCCAATTAGCCCGATAGTCTTCATCAATTGTCCCCCTGAATTTTAATTTATCAATTCCGATTTTTTTAATATAACCATTATACATCAGAGCTGTTTTTCTACACCATATTCAGTTGGTACTAACTGCGTTATGAACTTGATAAAACAATATAGGCAATCTAAGTTCAGCTTTGGCTCTTTCCTTGACGCTTTCTCCAAATAGGTTCCCCACTTATACCAGCCGCCCTCGTCTAGGACGTATCCCTTATAGTCCAATCGCAATCGAATAGCGTATTAAGCGTCTCGTGCTCTATGTCATACGTAACCAGCTGTTGAGTAGAAGGCTGCCAAGCCAATATACCTATAGAATGATGACCCTCCACTTTTTTGAGCAAACTGATAATGGTTTCCTTTTGAGGTTCAACATCTTCATCAGACATGTCCTCATCTACTTCCTCGTTCTCTTCTTCCACCCAATATTCTGCGTCAAATACGCACAACTCAATTAACGTATTAAACTCAATATATAAAGCCTCACTGCTTAGGTTAGGGAAAATGTTATGGAAATTTACAATTAGATATATGCACGCAATTAACCAGAAAATGAAAAAATTGCAATACAAAAAGAACAGGTCACGGTGGCCAACGTATCACCGCTCGACTCCCGTTCTTTTTTTGCCTAGATTAGAAGTGAGTAAGAATTGACTATTAAAAAATATAAGAATATCAATACAAATTGAGACACTAAATATTTTTAAGAACTCCATTTCCTCCAAAGTTCAGTAAAATATCATTTACCGATTGCTCTGGCGACTGTTCCGAACTGTCCAGCCAAAACCCGATTTTAGGCGTTTCTTTCAAAAACTCTGAATACAAATATTCTACCGTAAAGCCAGTGTACCCGACTTTTTCTCTTAATTTTTCACGGACTTTTACCACCTCTACATTCGGACACAACACGACTAGCTGGACTGGGTAATCCTTTAACTGCTCCATCATATAAGATAATTCCGCTCCATAATAATTATCCTGCAAAACAACAGAAAAACCATTGTCATAATAGGTCTTCGCGGCATTTGCGGCTAAGCAATAACGCAAGTATAATTGACGGACTGCTTCTTTGGACGGTTCAGCAGACATTTCTTCGCGTCCTGATACAATCATGCGACGGAATACATCGCCACGCAGATGAACACCATTTCCCATCTTGGAAGCCAGAAGTTCCGCTATCGTTGACTTTCCAGAAGCCATGACGCCTGTAATTAAATAAATTACTTTTTCCATAGTAAGCTGCCTCCTTCTCTTATATATAAAGATAATTTTATGATTAAACATCTTCACCTTGATGCATCGACCAATGACTATAATAATACTCTACTCTAAACTATTCCGGGTACATTAATAACGCCACCAATACTGTTTGCAACAGCATGTTATCCACCAGAGAATCGCTAGAAACGGCGGTTTCGTCAGCGGTAGCGACCACGACTGTGTCCGTCATACCAACTGTCATCAATATGACTTATACGATTTCAAGGCGATGATAACTCACAACAGAGTACTACGGACAAAGAGCGGTTTGGAGGAATGGCGGATTGTCAGCGTTTGGTGGCAATGTTTAGCTTAAACTAATTTCTCGCTAAAGGTCACGAATAACTTTCCAAGATGTCAACTTAATATCTAGGATTTGCGGCCCATCCGCATGATATGCGTGAGACAGAATCAAATCATCGTTTTTTTTTACATCCATTTTGGCATCCAATTGACCCTCTTGATAATGGAGGATATATCTACATTGTTTCCATTGATGTAAATGATGTCTCCAAACTCATTCACAATTTCGAACCAACCGCCGTATTTAATGGCCGTCACGCGCTTTGAAAATATGTTCTTTCCTTGTACTCTCCTCTCTATCATTTCGCTACCATATTCAGAATAGATGAGTTGACATGAAAATATCTTTCCCTTGTCTTGAACTAAATCTGATGCAAATGATTCACTGGGAAGTCCTCTTTTCTGTGAATGGTTTTGTGGTGACTTCATTCTACAAGTAAACGGTCTTCCTTATTTATTTTTTCTAATTACACGGCCTATTTTAAGCTCTCTTTAGTTTATATGGAATGTACAAAGAAACCTTCCTCTTTATGAATGGTAGACCATAAAGAAGAAGGTTTCTTTGTAGCTTAATTTTTTATGAGGCTTACGTACAGTCACTTTGATCAATATACTTTTTTCATTGCTCGGTCATCTTTTAAAATTTCGACAGCTTCACGAAAGCGCAGCGAATGAACAATTTCACGTTCACGTAAAAACTTCAAACTATCTTGCAGGTCTACATCATCAGTCAGGTCAATAAGCCATTGATAAGTAGCCCGTGCCTTCTCCTCAGCCGCAATATCTTCATAAAGGTCAGCTATCGGATCTCCCTTGCTTTGTATGTAGGCGGCTGTCCAAGGTACGCCTCCGGCGTTATTGTAGAACAGGGCGCTATCGTGTGCAGCATAGTGTGCCCCGAGTCCGGCTGCCTCCAGTTGTTCCGGTGTTGCATCTTTTGTGAGTTTATAGATCATGGTTGCAATCATCTCCAAATGAGCAAACTCCTCAGTCCCGATATCCGTAAGCAAGCCAATGACCTTATCAGGTATTGTATAACGTTGATTCAAATAGCGTAAAGCGGCCGCCAGTTCCCCGTCCGCGCCACCATATTGTTCCATCAAGTATTTGGCCATTTGTGGATCACATTTGCTTACTTTTACAGGATACTGCAATTTTTTCTCATATATCCACAATACATCTCACCTCACGCTGCTCTATGATTCAAGGGAATCATGATACTAGAAATGAAATAAAACAAGACGGTGTAGCTGCTCGCCTAACTAGCTTTACACTTGCCATGGCCATGGCGTATTAACCCATGTAAATGGGGTTCCAGAATAATCACGGCCAAAATTTTGTAGTGGGCCGTAACGCTCTTGATACGATTGTGCCAGCTTTGTCCTTTCACTCACATAATGATTGAATTGTTGAATCGCTTGGGCGTCATCAGGATGAGTATCGAGGTACAGATTTAACTCTACCAACACAAAGTCAACCTCTTGAAGCTGCCTCAAGTGTTGGAAATATTCTGGAGATTGGAACGGGTGCCCTATCATGTGTCATGTCCTCCCCGCTTTGGTCGGTATGAACTATACAATGCTGGCCATAATGTGCCAATGCATAAAGCCTGTTCCGGTGAGAACTGCGGCTGATTGGGGGGCTGAAACGTAATGTATTGATTTGGCGGTACTACATAAGTCTTAAACGCAATCGGAGGGCATGGGTCGCACACTCCTCTGAACGGTACATAGAATCGTTCTTCTTGTAAAGTTCCAGTTCCGTTGTTATTCGGGTTATGATTCGGAATTGGCCCAACTATGCCTGCTGTTTCCGAGTGGACGTGCGGTGTATTAGCATATGTCATACACGCATTCCTCCTGATGTGGTGACAGATTATCAGTATCCTTCTTTATTAAGTATGAAGGGCTAGGGATGTCTCATTCCAGAAGAAATGCTAATTAGAACACAATCCATGATATAACGATAAACTGCACGGCACCCATAATCTCGAGAATCCCTGCCTTCATCGGACGCACCTGCTTCCCTGCCAAGAGAAACGTTCGAATAAGCGGTATAACAAATGGAAGCGTCATCCAAGGATAACCACATGCCCATGGCACGAATAAAATCAACACATGATAGGTGCGAGCCGCAGCCTCCCATTGCTTATTGCCTCGCTCTCGGAATATTGTTTTCACAAAGAAAGCTGTCCCCATAAAATATAAAAAGTTAATCAGCGTAACCATCAGCATCGTCTTGTCCCAACCGCCACTGCCAAACAAATAAGCAGCAGCTCCCCCCAAGGAAAAGATCAGAATCGCGTACAGATCATTCACGATGGCTCGCTCTGATTTATGCTTCACATGCCAGATGTTAACGATCAAGAGCAGTACGAATGGGATCCCGAAATAACATAATGAGGGCTTCTGGAAGAGCGGATACGCGAGTGCTGCCAGCGCGATGATTCCATAGTTGGCTGACCACTTCAGCAGATGATCACGCTGTTTGCTCCGTTTCAACGCTTGCAGAAAGGCATACGATGCTAAATAAAAGAACAACCAGGCAATAAACAATAATAGATGACTCCACTGCGGCGTACCTGCCAACATCCCAAATAAGAACGGGACGCTGATCATTGCCCATCCACCGTGTTCATGAGGAATTACAATCCCCTTATGTGTAGACTTCAATTGCTCCAACTCCTTTATCATGATGATGTTCGCTGTCGTCCAGTCAGGAGCAGCAATAGAAATGAAATAACGACCATAGAAATCGTCCACAACCATGCCATCATCATATTCCCTGAATCGACCGCAACAAAAATAGCTGTAGGAACGGTCTGCGTCTTCCCTGGAATATTGCCTGCGATCATTAACGTCGCACCGAATTCGCCTAAACTGCGCGCGAAGCTCAAAATATAGGCGGTGATGATCGATGGAAAAGCTAGCGGGAGCGTGATATAACGAAAAACCTGCCATTCACTCGCACCGATCGAACGTGCGGCATCGGCTAAATGATGATCAATAGCACGAAAACCTGTCTTCATCGTCTGATAGACGAGGGGAAACGATACGACGACAGATGCAATGACGGCAGCTCCCCATGAGAAGATGATCGGCGCAGAGAATAGCCATTCTGCGAACTGGCCGATCCAGCTACGGCGTCCTAGCGCAACGAGAAGCAGGAACCCAACCACCGTTGGCGGCAATACGAGAGGCAGCAGAAATAGGGTCTCTAACAGCACCTTCCCTTTCGCCGAGCTTCTTGTCATCCGCCATGCCAAGGTAACACCAAAGAGCGTACCCAAGATGCTTGCGATCAGTGCAACCTGGAGCGATAATCGAATGGGATTCCATAGCTGAGCCCAATCGATTTGGATCATATTCATTTCGAATCCGGCACGGAGAATCCGTATTTCACGAAGACATCCATCGCTTCCTTCGATTGCAGATAGTCGTACAATTGTTTAGCTTCCTCGGCATGGTTTGTTGCTTGGACGATTCCGATTGGATAAGTGATCGGAGTATACAATTTAGGATCTACGGTATATGCAATTTTCACTTTGTCCTTCGCGGTTAATGCATCCGTTTTGTACACGAATCCAGCATCGGCATTTCCCGTCTGAACATATTGCAGTACTTGGCGAACATCTTTTGCTTGGACCAATTTGGACTGTGCATCATCCCAGACGCCTGCATTCGAAAGCGCCTCTTGCGCGTATTTTCCTGCAGGAACCGTCTCAGGAATCCCGATCGCAATCTTCTGAATACCTGTTTTCAGAAGATCTTTCGCTTCTTGAACCGAAACCGATGTTTCGGTAGCAGTAATCACAGTAAGTTCATTGGCAAGAAAATTGTTCTGCTGATTCGACGCAACGAGTTGCTTGTCGACGAGCACTTGCATATTTTTCGAAGCAGCAGAAAGGAACAGATCAACAGGTGCCCCTTGCTCAATCTGCTGCTGCAGCGCGCCAGATCCCCCAAAGTTGAAATGAAGCTGCACACCGCTCGTCTGCGACTCATAATTCTTCTGTATCTCTTGCAAGGCATCAGTTAGACTGGCTGCAGCGGAGACCGTCAGCTTAACAGCATCCCCTTTGGAACCTGAGCTCTTGCCAGCTTGTTGATTGCCGCACCCCGAGATGACAAGAACCGTAATCAATAACATGGCGAGGAAACCCCATCTTTTTTTGGCTAAAACATGTCTCATACGTATCTCTCCTATCCACCTATTTGTGACATTCTACGTGCCGTAGGTGCGTGTGATATCGTTACATCGTTTTTTAGAAAATGTGACATTTCATGATTTTCAGGCTTCGTACCAAGTGCATCCAAGAACAACTGGCGCATCGCCTCGTCATCCCCGACGACACGCCGGACATGGAATTGCTCTGTCCAAGCTAAGCATGGCTTGATATAACCATCAGCAGTAAGCCTTAGTCGATTACAAGTCTGACAGAAGTGTTCGCTAACGGGATGGATCAATCCAAAACTACCAAGCGCTCCATCCAAGCGGTAATTCTCTGACGGACCATTTCCTTGAACCGCTGCTTCAGGTTCATAATCCCATTGCTGTTCTGCGCAGACTTCCTTCACGCGCGCGAGCGGCATGTACAAGTTCTTCCAGCCTGCATCGTGATGTCCGATTGGCATGTATTCAATGAATCGGACATGAATATCCCGGTCCAACGTTAAGCGGATAAAGTCTGAGATCTCATCATCGTTCAATCCTGTCATGAGCACCACGTTCAATTTGATGGGGCATAAACCAGCCTTCACGCAAGCATCAATGCTGTTAAGTACCTTCCGAACATCTCCGCCGCGCGTAATCAGCTTAAACCTGTCTGGATGAAGAGAATCCATGCTAATATTGACGCGTGTAAGCCCCGCCTCCTTTAATGCTTTCGCCTTTGGCGCAAGGAACATTCCGTTCGTCGTCAGTGAGATGTCTTCAATTCCGGGGATGCACGCAATCATCGCCACGAGCTGTTCCAGATTCTTGCGAACTAACGGCTCACCGCCCGTTAATCGAATTTTACGAATTCCCATGCCGGCAACGACACGTACGACTGCGACAATTTCCTCGAACGTCAGGATTTTATCCGAGGGCTCGAACTCCATCCCTTCTTCGGGCATGCAGTAGATGCAGCGCAGATTGCAGCGGTCTGTCACCGATATTCGCAAATAATGATGCTCTCGTCCATATTTATCAATTAAGCGGGGAATGCTCATCCTGCTGCACTCCTTTCTGAAGTAACTTCTGATGTCACTTCTGATCTTCCTTCGGGATATCTGCAAGCAATGGCCGTCCCTCCAGGTACTCCTGTTGATTAACCTGATCGCCAATCCATTCGGAGCCGTCCACACCATGTTCTTTTTTCCAGATGGGCACAATCTGTTTGATCCGTTCAATAACGTATTCATTCGCTTCATAAGCCGCTTTGCGGTGCGGCGAAGAGACGGCAATCACGACGGCCGTATCCAATATTTCTAGACGGCCCACACGATGCGTCACCGCAACGACAGTATCTGTCCAGCGCTCACGAACCTCTCGCCCGATTCGCTCCAATTGGGCGACCGCCATGGTTGTGTAGGCTTCATATTCGAGATATAAAGTCTGTTTGCCACAAGTCAGCTCACGCACCGTGCCTAGAAATAACGTGATTGCACCTGCTTCCCTTCGTTTCACTTTATTCAAGACTTCATCCAGCACGATCGGCTGATTCGTAATCACAAACAACGAGCTATTCATTCTTTCACTCCTATCTAAGGGCGGGCTTACGAATTTGCACGCACATAATCACCGCTTTTACCGCCTTGTTTTTGCTCCAAATAGGTCGGACCCAGTAGCATATCTTTATCAATCGCTTTGCACATGTCATAAATCGTGAGACCCACAACTTGGGCTGCCGTTAAGGCTTCCATTTCAACCCCCGTCACTCCCATTGTCTTGACCTGTACCCTGAAGGATAATGTCTGCGCATCTTCGATCGCAAACGTGATATCAATGCCCGCGAGCGGCAGAGGATGGCACATGGGAATGAGATCTGCCGTCTTCTTTGCTGCCATAATGCCAGCTACTTGCGCTACCGCCAGCACATCGCCTTTACGAATCGATCCTTCTTGAATGCGTTGCAATGTCTCCTCCCGCATGTGAATCTGACTCTTAACGATCGCGGTACGCTTCGTCTCGGTTTTGTCCGTCACATCGACCATATGGGCCCTTCCTTGATGATTAAAATGCAACAAATTGTCCTCTAACATCTGTATAGCCCCTTTCTTACCCTCCACTGACTGGGGGCAGCAATGCTACCGTATCATTTGGTGATATGATGTAGAAAGAATCGACAAATTGTTCATTGACCGCAATCATGACATGATCGAGCAGCAGAGTCGGGTAACGATTATTTAACTCTTGCAATAGATCAGCCACCGTGATCGAACCGAGTTCCAACTCTATGCTGGATGCACCTAACTTTTCACTTAAATGGGCAAAACATAGTATTTTCATAAGCTCACCTTCCTGTCTTCTCTTCGATAGATCCATGATCTAAGTTAAGTATCGATGATACAGCTTCTTGGCTGCCAGCGGGTCGGAGGTACCATGAATCAGTGCTCTGCCATCTTGGAAAATAACAAGACGATAGTGGCTCTCTTGAATTTGCAGGAGATAGGGATTCGACTTCACCTCGGCATGCAATTGCACAGCATGAGAGGCTACCAGATCCAAATCTAGCAGCTCTCGCCGTGGATAACGCACCCATACGGAAGATCGACCGCATAACACTTCTGTTCGCATGGCCGACTCCGACCTCATATACGGATAGCTCGGTTGAGCTCCGCATGTCGGACAAGCCTCACGCTTTCCCGTCATACTCAATCGAATGGATTGGTGCATGTTCGACCAGAGATCAAAAACAGTAAATCGATGCGACATCTGCGCTCTATTCCCAGAGAACCATTTGAGCGCTTCAGCCGATTGCATGGCCACGACCATCTGCACCGTTGGCGCAATAATCCCCTCTCGATCACAAGATGCAGCTCCGATCGGCATCCGTTCCAACACGCAGTGCAGACATGGCGTCTGCTCCGGAATAAAGCTGCACACCGCGCCATAACTGCCCGAGCAGGCACCATAGATCCATGGGATTTGGTATCGATAGGCAACATCATTCATGATATATCGTATTGCAAAATTATCCGTTGCATCGAGCATCAAATCTACCTTCGTATGATCAAGCAATTCAACAAGATCAGAGGCTGTACAATCCATAACATGCGCATGCACGGTGATGTCGGAATTAATCTGCCGAAGTCGGTTCGCTGCCGCGACAGCTTTGGGCAGTTGTTCAATTACATCCTCCTCACAGTAGAGCGACTGTCGCTGCAAATTACTCCATTCCACATAGTCACGGTCAATGATCGTGATCGTGCCAACGCCTGAACGTGCCAATAGTTCCGCATTCCCGGAGCCAAGCGCACCCGCTCCAACGATCAGAACATGCTTCATCATTAATGCTTGTTGACCTGCGATACCAATTGGATTAAAGTTCTGTTGTCTGCTATACCGATCATGGGACATGAGGATTGCTGCCTCCTTTCCAATCTTGCAATAATGCCGCATATTGCTCTTCGGTATCTACATCTTCTGTAAAATGATAGTCGATTCCCGCTACTGCCCAATCGTTCTCCCCTAGACCGAGCCAATGCATCGAATCCAGTAATCCGGACAATCGATATTGGCATAATTCGAGTCTCTGAATGATAGATGGCAGCATCCGATGAGGTCGATACACCCCATGCAGCATTTGATGCTTGCCATCGACAATGGGGAGAACCGCATCGTAATCGCTTGCCGCAAGCTGAGATAGCATCCACGAGGCAGCCGAAGCAGATAGCTTCGGATAATCGCACCCCACGACCCAAGCAAATTCCGTCTCGACGTGTAAAAAGCCAGCATGAAATCCGCTAAGCGGACCCTTCCCTGCATAAACATCCGGAATATAAATCACGTCGTCCTTTACCCATTTTGTATAGGATGAAGTATCGTTTGTTACGATGATCAGTCTCGTACAGATCGATTGCATCACCTTGATTTGCCGTTCAATAAAACGCTCCCCTTTGTATAGCAAGAGCGCTTTATTTCGACCATTCATCCGAGAATTGCGGCCTCCAGCCAGAATGATACCTGTTAACATCTGAGCACCGCCTTCTCTGAATGTTTACTTGCGTTTCCGGTACACCACATAACTGCGTGATAGGTATTTGATCGGCATGCTTAGCATGTGTACAAGTCTTGTAAAAGGAAATACGGCAAATAGTGCTAGACCCAGAATAATATGAACTTTGAAAATGATAGGTACGGTATTCATTAACTTATAATCTGGCATGAACAACATCACGCCGCGCATCCATGGTCCTATCGTCTCCCGGTAATCAAACCCAGAGCGGTCGGTCATATTGAACAGCGTCGCCGCCATGCCTACCACCACAATGAGCGTGAGCAAAATGATCGACAGCATATCGCCGAAGCTGCTCGTTCTACGAATCCGAGCATCCAAGAATCGACGGATTACAAGAATGATACAGCCGATAAGCGTCATCAGGCCCGCTGCCGATCCGATCCAAAGTGCCATCGTATGATACAGATGATCCGAGACACCGAGTGATTCGAGCCACGACTTCGGAATCAGAATCCCACCAACATGACCGAAGAAAACGAGCATGATGCCGATATGAAATAGATTGCTGCCCCACCGAAGTTTCTTCTTCTCAAGCATTTCACTCGATTTCGCGGTCCATCCGAACTGATCTGTCTGATAGCGATAATAGAGACCTACTAGAAAGATGATGAGAATCATATAGGGGTAGATCACCCAAAGAAATTGACTTCCCCACGACATTACACATTCCTCCCTACGCTGCCATACCCCGCAGTCGCCCACATCGGTCCGCATCCGAGTGAAGGTGTTGTATCTGCACATCCAGAAAATGCTGTCATCTCAAAGCAGCCTTCCGTCATGCCCGATTGATCTATGATGAATAGCATTGCATCGAGCACATGTCGGTAGGGACTACCCATATGGTGGAGCGCATCTCGGATACTCACTAACGCTTTCCGGAACGAGACCAGCAAGCCGATCCCTCGTTCCTCACTCGCTACCGCTACATATTCCAGGACCAACGGCAAATAATCCGGCAATTCATCCGTGTCGAGGACAATTTCCTCTTCTTCATACACTTGTTTCAGCTTCAATAATGCCGGACCACGTTCACGATCATCCCCCAGCTGTCCGTAAGTCAAATACATATTTGCTTTTTTACTAAAATCAAAGGTCTTCACATAAGCAGCTGTAATGGCCTCCGCATCCATCCCCACAAATTCAGCGAGACATTGACCCGCAAACTCTTGCAGCGACTTTGCAGTCGAAGCTTCCTCGTCTTGGATCAAATGGCACCAATTCACGTACATCTCATCTGCCGAGTCTTGCCACGCAGCATCCGGATATTGTAATAGCTGCGAGAAGAGCATCCAACTAGAGCGTCGCGTTAACTCTTTCATGTTCGATCCCTCCTTGTCCGTCCTTATCTGATGATTACCAGGCTTAACCGCCGCAGGGTCCTGGACCCCCCATCATATTCGTAAATCCGCAAGCACCTTGCTCCGAATAGAGATCCGCAAATTCCTCGCGATGCGCTGACGGAATGACAAAACGGTCTTCGTACTTCGCAATCGCCAATAGGCGGTACATTTCTTCCGTATCTTTGGCTGTCATCCCGAATTGTTCCAGCAATACGAGGTCAGGCGCCTTCTTCAAGTTAAGTGAACGCATATGCGAACGCATAACAGCCATTTTCTTCAGCACGTTCGTGATGACTTCGGTATCTCCAGCTGAGAGTAGATTCGCGAGGTATTGCACGGGTATTCGCATATCGTCAATCGCTGGGAAAATATCATCTGGTGACGCTGTCGCTCCTTGGCCTTCCACCATGTTTGTGATCGGGCTGAGCGGTGGAACATACCAGACCATCGGCAGTGTCCGATATTCAGGATGAAGCGGGAGCGCGATTTTCCAATCGACCGCCATCTTATAGATCGGTGAACGCTGCGCATGCTCAATCCAATCTTCTGGAATATTCGCTGCACGTGCCGCGGCAATCACTTCAGGATCATTCGGATCGAGGAAAATATTCAGTTGCGATTCGTAGAGCTTCTGTTCGTCTGTGACGGAAGCTGCTGCTTCCACTCGATCTGCATCATAGAACATGACACCAAGGTAACGGATACGTCCCACGCATGTTTCCGAACAAATCGTTGGCAATCCCTGCTCGATTCTCGGGAAGCACAAGGTACATTTCTCCGCTTTATTTGTCTGCCAGTTGAAGTAGACTTTCTTGTACGGACAGCTTGATACGCAGAACCGCCAAGACCGGCATGCGTTCTGATCGACGAGCACAATCCCGTCCTCTTCACGCTTATACATCGCACCGGATGGACAGCTGGATACACAGGACGGATTGATGCAATGCTCACAAATTCTTGGCAAATACATCATAAACACTTGCTCGAATTCCATCCGCACTGCTTCTTCGATGCCCGCCATATTGGGATCCCGATAACCCGACTCATGCACACCTGCGAGATCGTCTTCCCAGTTCGGTCCCCACTCCAAGTTCATATATTCGCCTGTAATTTGGGATTTCGGCCTTGCTACTGGCTGATGTTTGCGCTCCGGACTTTGCTGAAGCTTCTCATAATCATAGTCCCACGGTTCGTAGTATTCATCGATCGTTGGTTGATCCGGATTGTGGAAAATATTTTTCAAACGGTTGATGCGACTGCCGGAACGAAGCTCCAGCTTGCCCTTCTTAAGCACCCAGCCGCCTTTATATTTATCTTGATCCTCCCACTGCTTGGGATATCCTATGCCTGGCTTGGTCTCGACATTATTGAACCACATATATTCCGCACCTTTACGGTTCGTCCATGTGTTCTTACACGTAACAGAGCAAGTATGGCATCCGATGCATTTATCCAAGTTCATAACCATCCCGATTTGCGCTTTAATCTTCAAGCCAGTTCACCTCCTCAAGTTTGCGAATCACAACGTACAGATCACGCTGATTCCCTGTTGGTCCGTAGTAGTTGAATCCGTAACTCAGCTGCGCATACCCGCCAATCATATGCGTGGGCTTCACATGAATTCGTGTCGGGCTATTATGCGTTCCGCCGCGTGTCGTTGTCACATCGGTTGCAGGCACATTGATCGTCCGATCTTGTGCATGGTGCATATAGGCCATACCACGCGGCATCCGATGGGTTACTACCGCACGCGCAACGACGGCGCCATTCTGATTGAAACATTCGATCCAATCGTTATCCATGACCTCCGCATCGGCGGCGTCGTCTTTGTTGATCCAGACGGTTGGCCCACCGCGGAACAGCGTAAGCATCGGCAAGGAGTCGAAATACATACTGTGAATCGACCATTTGTTATGCGGTGTCATGAAGTTCAGGACGATTTCCTTTCCTTTCGTCGCCGGGCGCTTCTTGTTCGTATGGAACGGCGCATGCTTCATCGTCGGCTTGTAGATCGCCATATTCTCGCCAAATTCGGTCATCATCTCATGGTCCAGGAAGTAATGCTGACGTCCTGTCAGCGTGCGATATGGAATCAAGCGTTCTACATTCGTTGTAAATGGTGAATAACGGCGTCCATGCTGCTCAGATCCACTGAAGGCAGGTGAAGTTATGACCGTCTTCGGCTGCGTCGTAATCTCGTTGAAGGTGAATCGTTCTTCAATGCGATCCTCCGCCAAATCTTTCAATTTAAGTGCCGTTTTCTTCTCTAATGCCTCCCATGCTTTGACGGCCATTTTCCCGTTACTCGTGGAGGACAACGTGAGAATGGCTTCCGACATGTGACGATCCGTGACGAGTTTTGGACATCCTTCACTGATCCCGGCTTCATCGACGACTCCATTCACTTTTTTCATCAATTCGTATTCATCTGCCGCAGACCAGTTCATTCCTTTGATGCCGTACGGCTTATCTTTAATGTTCGGTCCAAGCGCCGTCATTTTCTTATACACCGTGGCATAATCCCGCTCCACGATCACGAACTTCGGCATCGTCTTGCCTGGAATCGCCTCGATCTCGCCTTTGCTCCAGTCGAGAATCTTGCCGAAAGGCTGCGCTAGCTCATCGGGTGTATCATGCTGCAGCGGCACGGCAACAATATCGCGCTGTGGCGCATCGAATTGCGTGGCTGCCATTTCCGAGAAGGTCTTCGCAATCGTTTTAAATGTTTCCCAATCCGACTTGGATTCCCATAATGGCGGAACAGCTGGATTGAAGGGATGGATGAAGGGATGCATGTCAGTCGACGAAAGATCGCTCTTCTCATACCAGGTTGCCGCGGGCAGGACGATATCGGAGTATACGGCTGTTCCGGACATGCGGAAATCGATATCCACCATGAGATCGAGCTTACCCTCAGCTGCCTGTTCATGCCATGTCATCTCCACAGGACGAATTGTCTCCGAGTCATCATTTAATAGACCGTTATGCGCTCCAAGCAGGTATTTCAAGAAATATTCATGCCCTTTTCCCGAGCTGGAGATCAAATTCGCGCGCCAGACGAACATTACTTTCGGATGATTCATCTCGGCATCTGGATCTTCGATCGCAAACTTCAATTCGCGATTCTTGAGCCGGTTGGCAACATAGCTCGCAATCGCCTCGGGGGTATCATGTCCCTGCGCAGCCGCTTCATTAGCCAGGTCAATGGAATTTGCGTTAAACTGCGGATAAGAAGGCAGCCAGCCTAAGCGTGCAGCCATGACGTTGTAATCCGCATAGTGCGCATAACGTGCTTTATCGACTAGGGCTGACGTATGTCCATCCACAGGATTCGATTCGAACCGCCATTGATTCGTTGCAAAGTAGAAAAAGGATGTCCCGTTCATCTGACGCGGGGGCATCGTCCAGTCTCTTGCAAAGGCGACGTTCGCCCACCCTTCCGCAGGACGCAGTTTCTCTTGTCCCACGTAATGCGCCCAACCGCCGCCATTGACTCCTTGGCAGCCTGTCATTAAGACCAGGTTCAGCACACTGCGATAGATCGTATCCGAGTTGTACCAGTGGTTGATCCCTGCTCCGACTATGATCATCGACCGGCCTTCACTTTCGACCGCATTTTGCGCAAACTCTCTCGCTATCTGAATAACGGATGCGCGATCGACGCCCGTAATTTGTTCTTGCCACGCAGGCGTATATGCGATGCTCGCGTCATCGTAGTCGCTGCCATGGAGCAAATCGACGCCATATTGAGCGAGCATGAGATCGAACACGCTTGTGACACGATATTCTGCGCCGCCTTCCCCCTTAATCGCCTTGTACGGGATTAATCGAGAAATCGCAGATTTGCCTTCTTCGGCGAAATAAGGAAGCTTGATCTCAAGCTGGCCGTCGGCAGATTCCCGCAATCCGAGCTGCGGCGCGATCTCTTCACCTGTTAACGTATCTGTCATCTCCAGATTCCATTTACCCTCTTCGCCCCAACGTGAGCCGATCGTGCCGTTTGGAATACGAAGTTCACCTGAGATCTCATCGATAAGAACCGTCTTCCATTCCTTGTTATTCGTCTCAATTCCGAGATCGTTCGCCGTGAGGAACCGATTCACTGTGTATGCACCATCTTGTTCTTGAAGCAGCACAAGGAACGGGAAATCGGTATATTTCTTAGAGTAACTCTCAAAATACGACGTTCTTTGCTTCACATAGAACTCGTTCAGTATGACATGCCCCATCGCCATGGCGAGTGCGCCATCCGTCCCTTGCTTCGCTGGCAGCCATTTATCGGCGAATTTCACGAATTCCGCGTAATCCGGACTGATCGATACGACTTTGGTCCCGCGATAACGAGCTTCCGTCATGAAATGCGCATCCGGCGTTCTTGTCATCGGCAAGTTCGAGCCCCAGACGAGCAAGTAACTCGAGTTGTACCAGTCACTGCTCTCAGGAACATCCGTCTGATCGCCCCAGATTTGCGGGGATGCTGGCGGTAAATCCGCATACCAGTCGTAAAAGCTGAGCAGCGGCGAGCCGATGAGGGATAAGAAACGTGAGCCTGCTGCATAACTGACCATTGACATCGCCGGAATCGGGGAAAACCCGATCACGCGGTCCGGACCATATTGTTTGATAGTATCGATCATGGAAGCGGAGATGATCTCAGATACTTCATCCCACGATGCTCGAACCATGCCGCCTTTTCCGCGAGCCGATTTATACGTTAGTTTTTTGTTGTCATCTTGTACAATCGATTTCCACGCCGCAGCGGGATCAGCATGTTTGCTCTTTGCTTCACGCCATAGATTCAGCAGCTTGCCACGAATATAGGGATATTTCACACGCAGCGGGCTGTAGAGATACCAGGAAAAGCTGGCTCCACGCGGACAGCCGCGCGGCTCGAATTCCGGCATGTCCGGTCCTGTAGTCGGATAATCCGTCTGCTGCGTCTCCCATGTGACAATCCCGTCTTTCACGAATATTTTCCAACTGCATGAACCTGTACAGTTCACGCCATGTGTTGAACGTACAACTTTGTCGTGCTGCCAACGATTCCGGTACATATTCTCCCAAGAACGATCGGCTGTGGATTCTTCGCTCCACCCTTCCGCATTCGTCTCGCGCTTACGGAAAAACTTCAGCTTTTGTATTAGCGGGTTGGTCTTGTTCATCGTTCCAGCTCCTTGCGCCTTATGATACTTCTATTGTAGAGGCTGGAGCTGGTGGTGAAGAGTGGGGAACTCCCTCATTCCATGGTAGGGATTCCCCGATATCGACGATAAAAATGGACTACAGGAGAGATCGAGCGAGGGAAATGGCTTTGTGCAGGATGTCTTCCTGCTCTTTGATATACAGTATTAATTTTGATGATATATCCGCAATTTGGAGTGTCAAACCTTGTTCTTGCAAATCTTCATGTGCCTCCCAACTGATCCAAAGGCGAATATCTGCTGCTTGAGCAAGTAAATCACGCATCTCCACAGCATGATGAATCAACGCGATCTTTGGGTATCGAGCCGATTTAAAGCCTTCGGCGATAATAATATCTACCTTGCCATACAGCTGCTGCGCAATTTCATCTAGCGATGTAGAGCTTTTCCTCATAGAGCGGGTTGCCGTCGATGAAGTTAATATGGTCTCTAGCGCGCCATGAGACAGATGCTTCTCACTATCTGTCTCATAGTCATCCAAACGGAATTCGTGCGCATCATGCTTAGCCGAGCCGACTCGCAGCCCTTGCGCAGTAAGTGCGGCGATAAGCTTGCAAGCAAGTGTTGTTTTGCCGCTATTTTTGTAACCGATAATTTGCAGAACGGGAACTGCTCGTACGATGAAGTTGTCACCAGATGGAATGCTCATGCCACTTCTTGCTCCTTTATTCACAGATTCCCTTTAAGGGAATAATCTCGACGAGCGCACCTTCCTGATAACCGTTCGGAGAACCTGGCAGACAGATCAAGCAATTCGCATCTCGCAAAGATACGGTCACACTCGACATATCATAGCCTACGGGTGCTGCCGTTAGCTTGCCTGCTTGTTCGGACATACGTCCACATATAAAACGCGTAAAGCGATCTGATTTTGCATAATTCACGGTTAATGTCGCCATTATGCGGGGTTCAGGGATGAGATCGGCCACCATCATACCGCGGAGCGCAGGGCGAAGGAACAATCTGCAGCCCACATAACATGCAGCGGGGTTGCCGGACAACGCGAAGATCAGCTTCCCGTGCCACATCCCAAACGTTGTCGGACTTCCTGGGCGCATCATCACCTTGTTGAATACCAAATCGCCATCCCATTCCTGCGTCACATCATACAGAATGTCATGATCCCCGACAGATACACCGCCTGTCGTAACAACGACGTCATGCTCTAAAATTGCCTTACGGATCATTTGTTTCGCAATGACCGCATCGTCTGGTACTTGATCCATTACAACGGGAATCCCACCGAACGCCGTAATGGCTGCAGCCAACATATACGAGTTGCTGTTTCGAACACGCCCAGGCGCTAAGGCATCTTCCACACGCAGCAGCTCCGCACCGGTGGCAAGAATCGCAACCCGAGGCTGCTTATAGACTTGTACCGTATGGATGCCGAACATCGCCAGCAGCGCAATTTCGCCAGCACCTATCTGAACACCCGAACACAGGACGGTTTCCTTCTCGGTGATTTCGACGCCAATTGGGGACACATTCTCCCCTATGGCAACAACCCCCTTCACCTTACATAGCTCCGTACCATCCGGTCCGCTCTCTTCCGCTGTCATCTCGTATTTGATCACAGCATCTGCGCCTTCTGGTACCGCAGCCCCTGTCATAATCCGAATGCATTGACCAGGTTGTAATGTCATCGTTGACACCTGCCCTGCGGGAACATTGTCGACGATATGCAGCGAGACGGGCGAACCGATCGACGCCTGTTTTGTATCCGCAGCCATAACCGCGAAACCGTCCATGCCCGAACGGCGAAAATGAGGCATTGGTTGTGGCGCGACAAGCTCTACAGCCAATGTTCTGCCGATGCTCTGCATCAAAGGTACTTCTTCCGTTGGCATGACACGCACACGATCCAGAACGAGACGTGTTGCCTCAGCTACGCTAATGGCATTGCGCATAAAAGTCTTCAATTCTTTTCTGCCGTTCATATAAATCCCCCCACTACATTACGATATTTGTTGTGTTTTTGCGGGAATGATTTATGCGTGATTGGTTCTGAATGTCTACAGGGTCGATTTCACTGAACACGCCGACATAATAATTTGTTTCTCCGACGTCATTTTGAATCCCGTTAATCGTTAGATGCTGCAGATACAATTCGCCATTTTGTTTTTTGTTCCAGATGTTGCCCGACCATGCGTGCTTCGACTTGAGCTGCTTCCACATGGACTCATAGAACGCTTGATCATGCTTTCCGGATTTCAAGAAGCCTGGTTTCTGTCCCATGGCGTCCTCCCCGCTATAACCTGTAATTTCTGTGAAAGCCGGATTGACGGTTAGAATGAGCCCTTTGGGATTGGTGACCAATACCGCTTGCGAAGTGCTCTGTACAATTTGTTCTGCTAATTTCACACGATCCTGCCAGTACATGTAGAGTACAAGAAGTACGCTGCACAACGCGACCATCGCTAGCGCCATGAATCCGATCGCATAATGACCTGTCATCGCGAGTAGTAAAGACAACATGAGCGGCGGGAAGAATCCGCCTAAACCGCCAAGCGCCGATATCAGACCGTTCGCAATCCCGGATTGCTTCGCGAAGTAGAGTGGGACCAATTTGAAGATCGTCCCGTTACCTAGTCCCGCACATAGGCCAATCAACAAACAGCCCACGGTAAAGAGCGGGATCGAAGGAGAGAAAGCGAGTATAATGCCGCCCATCGTGAGTCCACTGAACACGAACAGCAATATTTTGAATGGATTGAATTTATCCCCTAGCCATCCTCCCACCGGCCGCATAAAAGTTGCAAGGGTAACAAATCCAGCGGTACGCAAGCCTGCATCGACTTTACTGATACCGAAATTATTCACGAGATGATTGGGCAAGAAGACGGTGAATGCTACAAATGCCCCGAACGTAATGAAATAGAAGAAGCAAATCAGCCACAACTTCTCATTTTTGTAGATGCCTTTTATTTGTTCTATGAGGGCGACATTAAGTTTCGATTCCTTCCGATCCCCGATAAAAAAGTTTGCAATAGCAAAGATCGCGAGCAGAATCAAATAGACTTGAACTGTCGAACGCCATCCGATCTGCGTCGCTAATACCGGGGCAAAAAATGTACTCAGCGCCGAACCCAAATTTCCAAGCCCGTAAATTCCATTAATGAACCCATGTTTCTCTTTGGGATAATATTTTGGCAAGGAGGTAACCCCTACTGAGAATGTCGCACCCGAGATCCCTAAGAACAACCCACCAATAATCAGATCGAAGAAGCTCTTCGCTTGACTGATGTAGAATACAGGAGCGAGCAGCAAGACGAAGCTGATCAAAAACATGTTGCGCGCCCCGTATTTATTCGTCCAATAGCCGAATGGAATTCGTAAAATCGAACCAAGCACAACGGGTACAGCCGTGACTAACGATAATTGCCCTGGTGTTAATGGAATACCGTCTTTGATGAATACAATTAATGATGATAAGATGCCCCATACCGCAAATCCAAGAATCAGACTCAAGGTCTGCAAGGGTAAAATTGCTTTGGACGGTCTCATGCCCATTCCTCCTCGTGAACTCGACTAGCTATGATTCATTATCCGTGGAGTATGTCATGAAAAAAATTGGGGAATTCCCTCATTTGCTTTCTAGGAAATTCCCCATTTCGGATTTGCACTATTTAGTTCCAGTTCATCTCATCTAATAATAATCGCGTGGGTACGGTAAATCGCACCGACTGGCGTCGTTCGTCCATCATGATCTCTAAATCGCATTTTAGCGCGATCAGTTGATCTTTAACAGGATTAAACATTTCTCGAGATAAATGGCATTCCCCTTCACATTCATACTCAACCAAAGTATGTCCAGCATCGTCTTGCCCCAGCACGATCTTAGCTAGCGTATTCGCTTGGATGCAAGGGCGTACGAGCAGTTCGAGAATCGCTGCAATCTGCTCTTGCCGCTCATGCGACAATTGTGTGATACGCTGATCTAATAGTTCGCAAATAATACCTTTAGCACGAAAATCCCGTAGCCGCTGCAGGAGCGGGGTTGTCTTGTCATGCTGCACCGCACCTTGCGTATCCTCCGATACAGGATGGATCGTGATGCTGTCATATAATACCGCGAGCTTTGCGGCAGTTCGTTCCACATGCCCTATCTCTTGTTCACCAAATGCCCGCTCCTCCCGCTGACCAACCAGCAAAACACCGTAAGATTGCTTCTGCTCGACCCGCGCCGAATCTACCGAAACGCCCATACCAGAGCGTAACGACTCCACGAGGAAAATGGGGTACTCCAATACCTCATCTTGCACTTCTTCAGGAAAAGAAGTGACTACATGCGGTCGTCTGGCTTGCAATACCTTTCCTGCCATTCCGTTGCCCATTCGTACTGTAATTTTTTTGTATCGCTCCGATTTGGCACCAAGCGCAATTTTCCAATAAATGTCCCGATAATTCGCATCCGCGAGTGCTACAGCGACGAAGTCGAATGCCATGTCTGATTTCAACTGCTGCAATTCCAGTTGAATTCGCTGTTGGATCGTCAACGGCTGGTCACTTTCGTTAATCAAAATCAAGCAACCCCCTTCTCACAGCGAATTTCATCAATTCGCGACGATTATTTAATTGGAGCTTTTCCATGATATTGGCCTTATGGTTTTCAATCGTCTTGACACTGATCGTTAGCAGCTCAGCAGCTTCTTTGTTCGTATACCCCTTCGCAACAAGCGTCAAAATCTCTTTTTCTCGCTCGGTCAACGTCTCAAAGGCGTCTTTTGTCTCTCTAGTCTGCGCTTGCAAATACCCTTCTATCACTTTCTTCGTCGCAGTTGGATGCAAATAGACAAGCCCTTGTTGGACCTGCATAATAGCCGTCACGAGCTCCGAGATGGGCGCAGATTTGAGAATATAGCCCGATGCGCCTGCCTTCAATGCCCGAAATAAGTATTGCTCATCATCGTGCATCGTAAGAATAATAACCTTGACCTCTGGCATTGATTGCAGCAGCTCGCTTGTCGTGTATAGACCATCTCGACCGTTCGGCATGCTCAAATCCATAAGCACAAGGTCTGGATGCAGTTCAAACGCCTTCTTCATGCACGAGATGCCGTCCGCCGCTTCTCCCACAACCTGAATTCCCGGTTTACTATCCAGAACTGCACGAAGTCCACTTCGAACAACTGCATGATCATCGACAATTAACACTTTGATATCCATCGTATATGATTCCCCCGTTTACTTAACTAGCTGATCGACAATAGGTACCTTGACTTGAATCTTAGTCCCTTGTCCTGGTGTTGATTGCATTTCGAATTCCCCGCCCAGAATATTCACACGCTCCTCCATACTATAGAGTCCAACGCCTTGACGCAGTTCAGTTGTAATCACAAAGCCTATTCCATAATCGCGAATATGCAGCTCGGCGAGCGTCGGCAGCAGCTTGAGTCTAACATCGACCACTTCGGTCTGCGAATACTTCGCTGCATTGGTGAGCGCCTCTTGCACGATGCGGTAGAATGCAATTTCATGTGCCGACGGCAGTCGTCCGCTGTCTCCTTCAATCGTGAACAACACTTGAATACCGAATTTCTGCCCATACATCCTAACGTAGTTGCGGAGCGCTGCTACGAGTCCTATATCATCGAGCGCTGAAGGACGCAGTTCTACAGACAAATCTCGGATATCCTCAATGGTATGGCGAATGGATTCCTGTAAGGCAAGCATGAGCTCGTCTGCAGCAGGATATTCCTCCGACTCGAGTGAGGCTTTTAATACTTCCGTCTGAATCAAAATACTATACAAGGACTGACCGATTCCGTCATGCAGCTCACGTGAGATGCGTTTGCGCTCATTTTCTTGCGCAGACAAAATAGAGTGAGTAATCATTTTAGCAATCTGATGCTGTTCTTCCTGACGCTGCTCCACCACTTCCTGCATGCGAATAATATTCAAAAAGCCATACATCGGATCTTTATATTGGGATACGCTCGCGTTCATGGATTTACTCAATCCGCTTGGCGTCGTTAACTGCAACTCTACAGCCTGTGGGCAAGGCTCCGTAATAAAACAAGTTTGATAGGAACACAGCTTATTTAATCCCGGATAATTCGAACAAAGATTACAGAAATTCAGCGTAACGGGTTCATTGCCTATTTGCATCAACTGGCCTGCCACGGGATTCATTCGCACGATATTTAATGCATGATCCAGCACCAGAATTCCATCCGGACTATGCTTGAATACATTCGAGAGCAGTTCTTGCTCAGAACGGAGTTTGTGACTCTGCCAATAAATAATAAAGAAAAATAATGTGGTAATCATCAGCACAAATAAGAAAACCGGTACAAAATTCAACCAGCTTCGATTCCCCTCATGAAGAATGGCACGAATCGCAAATACGATAATCAGTGTTGTACATATCGTTAATATCCCGTTCTTCACCATAAATCTCACGAATGTTTTTGTCTTCTGGAACGTTGACATCAATGGCGCTCATTCCCTCCGTCCTTACTTACTGAAAGTCTATCATTGAATTTATTTATAGAGGTGCCACGTTTATTACATTTTTGCGAAAGTAGGCAGCGTCAAAAATTATGTGTATATGAAAATAACCCTTAAAACCAAAAAAAAAGCCGCTAATTTAGCGACTTCCTATGCGTATAAATTATTGAACTCGGACAGCTCGGTCCCATTATTATTTTTATCATAGCACAGCCGACCGTATGCTTTTATTTTTATAATTTTCTAATTTGAACAGAAACAAAATAAGTCGCACCGTACTTTTGTTTCAATTGATTAATTCATTTGAATTAATTATACTCAACATATGGAGGAATGGACATTGAATACAACACTAAGCAGCGAGATGAATCAAGGAAATGAAGACTCTACCCAAACTCGTTTATTAGAAGCAGGGCTGCGAATCTTTGGATTACATGGCTATGAAGGCGTACGAACGCGAACCCTTGCAGATGAAGCGGGTGTGAACCAATCGGCGATACCCTATTATTTCGGTGGAAAAAAAGGATTGTACTTAGCGGTTACCCGTCGCTTGACAGCAGCCGTTCATGATGAATTTTTAAAGCAGGCTCTTATTGAGACAGAAGTGATCCAGAAACGCTCAAAAGCAGAAGCTGAAGAAGCTCTAAAAAACGTCATGACGCAGTTCTCCCAGACGATGATTGGCAATCATGAAACCAATGCAAGAAGCGTATTTATCGCAAGAGAGCAGCTGCAGCCTACAGAGGCTTATGATATATTGTATGAACAATTTTTCCTGCCACTTCATCAGATGATTGCCGTCTTGGTGGGTAAATTAATGGAACTAGATGCAAATGATCCAAAAACGATATTAATCGCGCATGCCATTGTTGGACAATCGATTGCGTTCTCTGTAGCAAAGGAAACCTATCTCAGACGCCAAGGGATGCAAGACTTGGATGAAGCACACGTTGCCTTGATCGCCAAGGAACTTGGCGAGATGTCGATTCGTACATGCGGCGATTATTCTAATTAAAAAAAGGGTACGTAACAAAGACATAAACACTCTTCTCTACGTACCCTTTTGCTATTTTACCAAGTTGCCCTCATCAGCTGAGTAGAATTACTATTTAGTTCAATTCCCCCATCTTCACCCACAATCACCGTTCCGCCAAGATTAATGACCTTCTTACCAATCGCACAATTCGGCTCAAATGCAAATACCATACCTGCCTTAAGTTCGGTCTCTAACCCTATGGATGGAATAGGCAATACTCTTCCGTACTGTTTCGCCTCAGGCAACCGTACCATCTCATCCCCAACCCCAATAAGGCCAAATGGACTGATGGAATGGATAAGCGGATGAACGTGCCAGCCTCCTACTTCACGCATCGGCTCATTCATCGCTTCGACGACGTCTCTGAAGATAGCCCCATGCCGCAGCTCTTTTACTCCGTTCACATACGATTGTTTCGCTGCCTCAGCCGCCCGCTCAAAATCCGGATGCACAGCTCCTACAGCGATTGATGGCTGATGCTGCGTCTCTAGCATTCCGAATGATGAAAATACCTCAGCCAAAATAATATCTCCTTCTTGGATCATCCGCGGCTCCTCTGGTCGATATATCCATGCGGGTAGTCCCCATCCTACGAACTCCGGTCCTGATCCCATTAATATCGTCGTCGTGAAGCCGACATGGGTCACACAAGCATTCATCCCTGCCGCATAAATCTCATTTTCTCTAACGCCTGGCTTCGTCGCCTCAAGCATCGCCTGGACCATTTTTTCCCCGACGTCTGCAGACCATTTTAATACCGCGATCTCCTCCGGACTTTTCACAGAAGACAGTGCGAAAAATTTGTGGCCCACAGGCTTAAAGGTCGCGTTCGGCAATCCCTTTAAGATTGTTTGCCAAGTATTATAGGGCATGGCTCCATCAAAGTAATAGGGAGGATAAGGCTCTAAACCAATTACACCAAATGCTTTATTCGTAAGTCCTCGCTCTTCCAAAATTTTCACGATGTGCGTACCCATTTTCCCGACATACATATTTTCCGGGCTTATCCAGCCTTGCGTATTCGTATATCCAGCTTGAATATGATCTTCCACAGCAGTCGCTAAAAAGACTACAGAGATCGGCTCTTCATACTTTGGAAAAATGACAATAGAACCTGGACGCTCATTCGTAAAGTAACTGTCCGGGTTGAATACAGCAGGGAATGCACCTTCTCGATCGCCATACACAATCAATACATCCACATGCTCTTCTTCCATTAGCTGATTTGCAATGTTCCATCTACGATCTCTTTCCGCAAGTGAATAGGTTGGTATTCTAGTATCTTGTTTGATCATACCTCTTTCTCCTCCTGACGTTAATTACTTTCCAGAGCTCATCGCTGATCGCTGCCTTTTGTCATCATCCAAACATATACAGGAGAATGGCTCCTCTCCAATAGATGTCTTGAAAGAACGAGCACATGACAAGTATAATTAATTCAATTGATTTAATCAATTGAATGAATTTATCGAATCAGTGAACTTTTCTTGAAAAATGAAAAGTATACGCCCTTTGTCGTCCCGAAGTTAATGCTTCAAAAGCAGTTTTTAATACAGAATGAGGATTTTTTTATTAACTTAATAGCGTGTGGTTGCTGCTAGAATATCTAAAAAACCGATTCACTCTAAAACACAACTATCACGACTAATCAAGTTACAACCAAAAAAAGTCGATCCCTGAACGCTAAGGAATCGACTTTTATCTTGTTAATCTAAAGCTCACAGTAGTTAAACAACACCCATCTCTTAAATCCACTCTTTTCCATGTTCGCGTATAAATTTAATATCATTTTGATAATGCTCAACGTGCCCTTCATCTACCATCTTTTGAAAAGCAGTGTCACCTTCGCTAGCTTTTCTTTTAATAGTTTTACATAATCCTTCTAATCGTAGCAATACCATCTCTAAATAATCTTCTTTTATCCCCTCACCGTACGATTCAAAAAATAATTTAACTCTTTGTTTTATACGATTGGCATGCAGTAATGAATGATAATAAACTCCCTCACCCGTTTCAGAATGATAAACCCTACTTAAGGGGACGCAAGTGTAAAGAGTATAGACAATGTCCCAAAGTCTTGGACCGGGACCCGCAACATCAAAATCAATAATACCTACTGGCCTTTTTTGATTAAAAATAAGGTTGTATATTGCAAAATCATTATGGCATAGTACCTCAAATGGTTGGGGAGTGTTATCAATTGATTGCCAACTTTCTTCAATTGAAAAATCACTCACACAATCATGATAAAGGCGGAGCATCTTCGCTATTTCTATTAAAACATCATTAGACCACATGTATTCTTTTAAAGGATAATTGCCAGCTTCTCCTTCAATAAATGATAATATCTCTCTTCCTTTTTCATCAATACCTAAAAACCTCGGTGCATGACTGAAACCTTTGTTTTCTAAATGCTTTAATAGCTTGTGAATTTTGATGCTGTCTGGCTTTAATTCTCGTCGAACAGTATCTCCCGAACGATATACGTTTGAGACATTCCCTCCTGTTAACATTTCTTCGTTTTCGTGCTGGTTTTTCATTATCATTCCCCCGATGTATGGACGCTTTGATTGTATCAACTGTCTCTATCCAAATATTCTACATATGTAATATAGATTCCCCGAATCATTATGAAGTGGATCAGATACTTCAGGCTACATCATTTCTAGCGATAATGGAAGATTAATCTTTAGTGCAGGACGAACACCGTAACAAGCTAAGTTGACACGTCCGTAACTGCGAATACTGCTGCGAGGACCAATAAAAAATGCACGTGAAGAACTACTAGGTTGTGTTCGCAACCACCACCATGAACAAGCCAATTCTTCACCATTCTCAAACATATAGTCAGCTCTGACTTTTTTATCATAAATATACAAATGACATCCATCTTTCTTTTTAAGTTTGGAAAATTCCGTTCCTGTTGCTCGACGTTTCGTATTTAAAGAAACTTCATCAAGTTTATAGGTCAGTTCTTTCACCTCTGCAACACTAAGCAAAAAAACCTTGTCCTCCGTGTCTGTACTCCTTTCTACATTGTCAGCGCAATAAGTAATCTTGATATCCCCCTTCTCGGAGTCATTGAACGCAGTATGATAAAACTCATCGTTCAGCCACTTTCGCAAATCTGATTCACGCCAAGTGATATTGACAAATTCGCTGTGATATCGTCTACAATCCAAAATGTATTCACTCAAAATGAACAGTTCTCTACCCGAATTTTGCAGGACTCGCCACTTAATCGGTGTTCTGTGTTCTCCTTCTACCGTTTGCGGATATGTGCCGAGGGTAATGATTTCACCGGGTTTTGCACTCCGGAGCGGAGTGCAAGCAAGTTTATCATTTTTCAATTAGATCACCTCCACTCGTTTCTAATTTTAGTGTACAACTTTTGTGCAAGTGCTAAGATCAAGCTGTTATACTCTTGATTTATCTCTATATCAATATAAAAAGTTTATCATTGTGCTTTAATGTTGTTTTGGAATAATGTTTTTCCTAAGATAGATGACACCTAATTGGGTGCACAAGAAAACAGCCATAGACCTTGAAGGAACGGTCTATGGCTGTTTCGTTTATTCACTATTTTGTTTTAATTGTCCTTGGGGGTAAGGTTCAGCATCACTTGCACCTGCTGCATTTCCCATCGAATACACTAATCATTTAATCCCTTTCCATTCAGAATTTGCTGCGTACATTTTTCAACTCTCGATTCTCGTGTTTTGGATTGTTTAGGTCCAGAAAAATGAAGAATATACGCTCTTTGCCGTCCCGGTGTCAATGCTTCAAAAGCAGTTTTTAATACAGGGATTTCATCAAATTTATTCTGAAGTTCTTCAGGGATCACAAATTCTGTAGTAAAATTCACTTCCAAACCGGCTTGTTCGACTTCAATGGCTTCATGAATATAGGCTTTCAAAATGGCTTTCATTTCAACTATTTCCTGAAGATTGGTGAACCGAATCTGACGTGCCGCCTGTACATTCTCCGTTTGTTGGATTAGAATTCCGTGAGCATCCCGTAACAAGGCGCCTTTGTGAAACAGTAGCGCACAGTATTCTTTAAATCCATGAATTAAAACGATGTTTTTTTTCTCAAACGTGTAGCAAGGATGCATCCATTTAAACTCTTCTGTCAGCCCACTATTGAGAACGATATTCCTCAATTCCCCATATTCTTCCTTCCACTTTTTCGCTTTACTTAAAAATCCATCAACCTTAGGATTCATTCTGCTATTTGTCATCAAGGAAACCCCTAATCAATTTTCGTTTAATGGAGTATGGTGGAATTTTCGATCCCGAAATTAGATACAGCCTATATACGTCTATAAATAGATCCGTTGATGGGCTACTGTTCCAATACCTTTTCAAGCTCGCCGCACCATTTACCCCAGCCATACTTAGCTCCTGCGAGTGCTTGCTCATTCGAAATTCCGGTTTGTTCAAGGTGAAGATTAACCATTCCATCTTCTAAATCTTGGAGTGTCCAAGTGATCAAGTGCTTCTCTCCGCTTTCCCATGTATAGGACAACTTGTTAGGTGCGTCCACAATAAGCACTTCGCCTTCAATAATTCCATTCCACCATTCAGTCGGCTGAGTGCTGAACTGAAAATGATGTCCTACAACAGGTTTAAAATCATTTTCCATCGCCTGACCAGTGTGGATATTGTGCACCCACTTGGCAAGCATGCTCGAATCGGTTAAGGCCGACCAAAGCTTCTCAATCGTTGTCTTGTACTGAAAATCCAAAGATAATGTTAAACTCATCCTTCTTCCTCCTCTAGTAGCTGCTGCAAGCGCAGCATATTCGTACTCCAGAACTTACTATAAAAAGCCACCCAATCTTGAACTTCGCTGAGTGGAGCGGCGTTTAGCCTGAACCGCGTTTCTCTACCAACTTTCCGATCGAGTACTAGTCCGGCCTCTTTAAGGATTGTCAAATGCTTGGATACGGCTGTACGGCCCATCTGAAACTGTGCCGTTAATTCATGAAGCGGCATCTCCTCTGCTTCTGCTAATAGTCGTATCAGTCGACGTCTAGTTGGATCTGCAATCGCATCAAACACATCTCGTAACTGGTTGTTCTCACTCACCACACTCCCTCCAAATTATTATTTTATGTAGTAGAAATCTATTGGTGGCACGAAAGGACAGCCTTTAATTATAGCCACCTCCCTAAAAGTTAGTAGCTCTTCGGATGCAGCGACCATGCAGCGATATTTAGTGCAGCATATGAAAAGCGAAGGACATAATGAAAACATAATCAGCATAATGGTTAGCAAGCGCATGAGATAAAACCGCGCCAGTCATAGTACTTTCCAAATGACTAGTCCCTTATTGGACACCATTTAGTGACACTTCGATTATATGTCACCATTTGGTGTCGCGTCAAGCAGCATAAGCCTTTTTATTAGCTTTCGCAGCACCTTGCCCCTCATCGACGGAGCCTACTCGCGATCAACAGCGCGGCTAATCCGATCGTCACCTTGAGTGTCATTGGAAGACCACTCATCACATCGACGACCATACGCAGCTTATAGCCAATGCACTACACTTGATGGTCAAACGTGTCAAAATTAACTCCCATTTAGCATTGATGCTGGTGTGTTTGCTTGCACGATAAACAGCGCACCTTCCCTCATCAACAAGGGTGGCGCGCCGTTTATTGTCTTTTCTCAATTATTGACCAAATTCAGCCTTAATTACACTCAAACGCTGCTCCCACGTATCACTATGCATTGCATTAATAGCAACGGACAGCACATGCTCCCCACCTATTAAACCTCCAGCATATGACGAACTTCCGTGTATATCGCCGCCATGTCCCCAGAACGTCTCGCCATTTGGCAGTTTCATTCCGATCATTCCTAATCCATAGAGACCCAACTCGGTCTGTACACCATTCAGCATCTGCTGTAAAGTCTCCGGCTTCAAGAGCTTACCACCTAGCAATGCACTATAAAATGTATTCAAATCTTTGCCCGTGGAGATCATATCACCAGCTGCATTGCCCCACGATGGATTAATATCGGTGAAGTCTACCAACTTATTGTCCTTACTGTTCATTGGAATCGAATAACCTCTAGCATGTACTCCTGGAATATGCGATGCGCTTCCCAGCGAATAAGTATCTTTTAATCCTAGCGGATCAATAATACGCTTCTTAACCTGATGAGCGTAGGTGTCACCTGATGCCTTACGAATAATTTCACCAGCAAGTACGGTATTCGTATTGGAATATTCCCATTTCCCTAACTCCCCAGGAGAAAATGAAGGTTTCATTGAAAGTCCAGTTTTAATTAATTCATCTGCGGTATAGTTGCGGTACGGCGTTTTCTCGAACTCTGCAATAAACTCTTTCGTTGTATAGTTTGCTATCCCACTTGTCATCTGCAGCAGGTTGCGGATCGTAATCTTATCGCCATCGTACCCATTTCCTTTTACTACGCCCGGAAGCCATTTCTCTATCGTATCTTCTAGACTTAGCTTCTTCTCATCTACTAGCTGCAAAATAATCGTTGCAGTAAATGTTTTGGTTATACTCCCAATTCGAAAAGTGTAGTTCGATTTTATCGGATTGGAATCATGTATGCTAGCTTGCCCTGAAGCATAAGACCACTGCTCACCATTTTTCATTGCTACAGCAAATATACCTGGTGTAAGCGCATGCGCAGCTGCTTGATCCAAGACATGCTTCACATTGGCTCGTGAATCAACGGTAGCTTTTTGGGCTCCCGTTTGCTGTTGCGATGATTGGCCTTCTTGAGCATTTACAGTTCCTTGAACAGAAAAAAGTAAGGAGCCTGCTGCTATTGCCGTCGCCAGCATTAACGTTGTTCTTTTTTTCATGTCGCTTGCTTTTGAATTCACCATAATTCCTCGCTCTCCATTTTTTTGAACTTACGCTTTCCTACGCGACTGAATTGCTTGCTTACAAATCCATCATATAGCAGCGATCTTTCAAATTTCTTACCTGTTTCTTACATCATTCTTACGTTCAATGAAACGAACTTAGTTGAAGTGATTTCTTAGACACACTTTGAATCCCCTTCTCTACAACCGCACAAAAAACGCTTCTCTATATCGTCAATAATGACAGTATAGAGAAGCATCGTAGATAAGTTAGTATTGAATGCTGCCTTTGTGATACTCTTCGCGTGGCAAAGCAAGGTCAGAATGCAGCATTAGTTTGAGTCGTTTTATTGTAGAATGCTCAAACATCACTCGTTGAAAGTGTTTGATGAAGACTCCTCTTAATCCTCAGTAGGAGCTATTAATCGAAAAATATAGGCCTGTTCATAAGCATATTTTAAATGGTCTGCCACACACTCATACCACACACTAGCCTGCGCTAGCTCAACAAAATCCACTGGCAGCATGCGGCGGATCGAAACCTTAAACCCCTCTTTAAAAAATGCGTCTGCAATCTCATCAAGCGAATATTCCTGCATCGGGATCGCCGAGTTTGTATTAATTTTTTCTTTTATTCGAAGAAAGCTTGGATTGCTCGGGTAATCTGCGTATGTCGCATAATACACGCCTCCCGGCTTCAAAGCTTTTTTAATTTGTCGGGCATGCGCCTCCAAATTAGGCAGCAAGTACATGACAGCCAAGCTAAATGCGATATCAAATCTGTGCTCAAATTGCTCCGGACTTGATGTTAATACATAACGGATCGGTAATTGGTTCTTCCGACTGTTTGCAATCGCAATGGACTCACTCGCTAAGTCTGTGCCGATTGCCTCTTTATATGGCCGTTCTTCATAAAGCAGACGTAAAAATCCGCCTTGATTGCAGCCGAAATCAAGCACGCTACATGAACGCAAATCTTCCTCAGGAATAAATTTCAGAACACGTTTCCAGTGTGGAATATGAGTGTCTTCCATGCTCTGGTCTCCCTCTTGCCACCACACCTTATAGAATTGATCCTCTTTTATCATAATTTCCTCCTTATCGTATATATCAAAATCTTTAGGCACGGGCATCCCCGGACGGCTTAAACATGGAGAGACCGACACAGCCGGCAACAATCAAAATCCCGCCAATAATCGTTGTGATATTCGGTATTTCTTCCCAGAAAAGAAAACCGAACAGCGCATTGAGCATTAGGCCGAAATAGCTAATCACCTGTACAACGACGGCATTTTCATGTGTAAACGCCTTCGTTAAAAATAGTTGTCCAATTAATGAAACAACGCCGATAAGCAGTAAATAAACACTATCTCTTACATCAGGCATTACAAAATGGTTTGTTAAAAATGGAATTGCGACGATTGTGGAGGTCGCCGTAAAATAAAATACGATTTCATAGGCCGAGTGCTTTTGGCTTAGATAACGAATCGATATGCTGGCTGCCGCGGAAAAAAACGCACTTAGAAGACCGACGATTGCGAAAACAGAATAGCTCGCGTACGTATTAGGTTGAATTAGAATAGCTGCGCCAACAAGCACGACGAGCAGGAGCAGCGCTGATTTACCTCGAATTTGTTCCTTTAGTAAGAGGGCTGACAGGATCATAACAAAAATAGGCGCTAGTTGGGCTAATATGCTCGCATCCGTGAGCGGCAAATGCGAGAGCGTATAGAAGAATGTAAGCATATACATTCCTCCCATCAGGCCACGAACAGCAAGCATCGGAATGCCTGTTCTGGAAAAAGAGATACGTTGCCGCTGCATAATGACAAGCACGAGTACCGTGCCGATTAATCCGCGAAAAAACGCGATTTCCGCAGCGGGAATCGTAAAGCTTACCTCTTTGACCAGCGCATTCATCACGCTGAATACGAAGGACGATAGCAGGGCCAGCAGTACTCCATTTTTCATGGCGACCTCTTTCATTATTTGAAGTTGTCTCTATTATTTAGTTATCTGGCACGCACATCCATTAGATCCCGTAAGCCGTCGCTTACAAGGTTGCATGCCAGCACAATGATCATAATACATAGGCCGGGATATATCATCTGTTCTGGTGCTATCTGAAAATAAGGCCTGCCATCGCTCAGCATGGCTCCCCATTCTGGGGACGGGGGCTGTGCCCCAAGACCAAGGTAGGATAGTGCCGAAATAAGCAATATCGTTTTCCCCACATCCGCCGCGGCCATAATTGCCAATGGAGATGCCATTTGACGAAGCAAGTGCCTTCTGATAATGGCCCAGCCCCCACTGCCGGCTACAATGGAGGCATGGATATAGTCTTTCTTGCACTCCGATATGGCTATCCCTCGTACGAGCCGAGCGTAGCCAATCCACTTCACACAAGCAATTGCCAAGATTGTATTCACAAGACCTGGGCCAAGAAACCCAGCTACGGCAATAGCAAGCAAAAACTCAGGCACTGCGCCAGCAGCATCGGCCAAACGCATCAGCAATGCGTCCAAAAACCCTTTGGCAAAGCCTGCAATAAGGCCAATCGGTACTCCGATAATCATAACGACAGCACTGGCACAGAACGACAACCCCACCGTTTGACGAGTACCTGCCACTAATCTGGATAAGATGCAGCGGCCCAGATGATCCGTGCCAAGCGGATATTCCATGCTTGGTGCACGTAGTCGCTGCGACATTTGTACGAACACCGGATCATTAATCGTAAGCCATGGACTTAACAAAGCAACCAACAGGACTAGTCCTGCAATTCCCATGCCAATCCCCATGATTGGGCTGCGTCGTATGCTGCGCCATGAGGAATATGCTCTATAGGTTACCACGTTTATAGGACCCTCAGATTTCAAGCGCTCATCCCCTTCTCATGTCGGATTTTCGGATCTAACAGCATTAAGCCAACGTCGGATAACCAATTCGCAAGTCCAATAAATAATCCGGTTAGAAGGATATAGCCTTGAATAACCGGATAATTTCGTTGTGCAATGGCCTCCATCGCCATGCTGCCAAGCCCTGGCCAGCCAAACAGAGACTCCGTCACGACAGATCCGGCCATCAATGCTCCCATGCTCATACCAAGCAGAGATACAACAGGCAGTAAGGCAGGACGCATCGCATATATGGCTGTTACCCTCCATTCTCGAATACCTCTGGCTCGGGCCGCACGGATATACTCCTGCGAAAGACCTTCCAGCAGACCTGCACGCAGCAGCCGGATATATTCCGGAGCCATGACAAATCCAAGCGTAACGGAGGGTAAGATGAGATGGCGTAAGCTTCCTCCCCCCATCATTGGCAGCCAGCTTAATCGATAGGCAAAAAGATAGATAAGCAGCAAGCCAAGCCAAAAGCTGGGGATAGACGCACCGAGCAGAGCAATGATCCGGCTGGCATGATCGACAGAACGGCCATAATAGACTGCAGCGAGCAGCCCGAGAGGAACTGCAAAGACAAGCAGCGCAAGCATAGAGCTGAGCATCAATGATGCGGTTGCAGGCAAGCGTTCAGTTAATAGCTGCCAAACGTCCTGATTGGTTGTATAGGATCGACCCATATCGAGCCGAGCAACTTGTGCAACCCAGTCTCCATACTGTTGGTAAAGAGGCTTATCAAGTCCTAGCGCTTGGCGAACAGTGAGCTGATTGGCTTCTGTGACCGGCCTTTCGTCAGCCTTCAATATGGCAAGCACAGGATCGCCCGGCGCCATTTTCATTAGAACAAAAGTAACTAGACTTAATACAACAAGCATCAGCACGAGCTGAAGCAGCCTGAATCCCGCATGCCTAAACATTTTAGCGCACATCCATTTTATTCGTCACAATGTAAAATTCTTCAGCACCTGGCTTCCAATTCAATACGCGTTGATTGACGCCCACCAATATATTCGGATGAATAATGAAGGAATGTACATTCGCTTCGTTAATGACCTGAACAGCTTTCTGTGTCAAATGATTACGTGTTTGTACATCGCTAGTTGCGTTAAGCTCTTTTACAATCGGATCAAGCTGGTCCAATCGAATGTTAGCCGGATTGTAAGAACCTCCAGGTACATATGCAGCATTAATGAAGGAGGCTCCGTCTCCACGAGGGGAAGTCAAATAACTAGATGTCGACAAATCCCAATCGGTGTGATCCTTTATATAGACGTCCGGATACTCGACCGATAATATTTGAATATCAACTCCAATTTTGGCGGCTTCGGATTGGAGCAGCAATGGAATTAGAGGCAGTTCGGGATTGATTCCGGAGAAAGCGATCAGCTTTAATTGAAGCACATTCCCGTTCTTTTCCATTTTTCCATTCATATTGCTTTTATATCCTGCACTCGCCAACAGCGTAAGCGCTTCCTGTGGATTGAACTTTGTGTATCCACCCTTGTTGCCGAACGGAAGCAACGAATGAAAGGGACCGTTAGAAGGATTGGCATGGCCCAGCATTATGTCTTTTACGATCGTGTCCCGATCAATCAGCTTGTCGATAGCCTTTCTTACTAGAATATCCGATACGCTCGTGCTTTTCGGATTATAGGTAAAGTAATGGGTACGAAGACTGGGTACCGATTGAACCGCTAGCTGAGGATCTTGACCAATCGTCCCCAGCGCCTCTGGTGCCAAATGATACACAATATCCGCATGCTTTGACTGAAAAGCCAGCGTCCTGACGTTCGCATCCGCATTAAACAAAAACTTGACTGCGCTCAGCTTCGCCTTTCCGTCCCAATATCCGTCAAATCGAGACAGCGATATTTCCTGCCCGGGAATATAACCGTTGACCTGAAAGGGCCCCGTCCCAACAGGTGCTTTATTAAAGGCCGCCTTCCCCATTTTATTTTCAGCCGTTATACTGACAATACTTGCCGTGGGATGAACAAGCTCCGTTGCAAAAGCCGGATGCGGTTCCGACGTTGTAAAAGTAATCACTTGTCCGCTCGCTTCCATGTTCTGAATTTTTAATGCAGCAGCAAGCGCCTTACTATCTGCAATTGCCCTCTCGAAGGAGGCTTTAGCGGCTGCGGCGTCAAGCTTAGTACCATCCTGAAAAGTGACCCCGTCTCGAATTATAAATTGCCAGGTATGGTCATCCTTGGCTTCCCATTTGACAGCAAGCCAAGGAGCGACCTGCATGTTGTCGTCAAGGCGAAGCAGTGTTTCGGTTATACCCGCTCTCAAGGCAATCCATTCATTGTGGGGATCAAGTGACTCATTAGGCAAGCTGTGTAGAATGGTTACGCTCTTCTCACCTAGCTCGTTCCCCTCTGTCTTCTGCGTATTGTCACTACAACTGGTGAGAAGAATCATGCAGCATAACAAAGCGATCATTGCCCCTCTATTGCGCAGAAAGTTTACGTATTGTCCAAGCATGCCTCTCCCTCCTGTTCCTGAAAGATAAGAAGGATCATTGCCGCTTGCTCGCCTGTATCATCCGTCATCCGATCAGAAGCGAACCTGTTTGCACCTTTCTCTTCTATAAAGGCGGACAGCTTTCTTTCAAAAAGCTCAACTAATGCAAGTGAATGCTTCATATGCACACCTAGCAGCTGCCCCAAGCTGCACAGCAACTTCAGTCTCTTATAATCCTCATACGGGATTCGTGGAATGGACCAAGAGCCGTTTTCATCAACCTCAGCCTGTTTGTAAGGAATTGCGGAAAAGTCTACATATTTTCCTTGCTCGTCCGGTTCTGAGAATGGATCAATCAGAATGGAAGAATAACGGATATAGAGCATATATTCTTGCTGGACTGGCTCCATTTGGGGGAAGCCTTCGATATCAGCTCGCGACAGTGTTGTCTCATGAACCGGATAATTATCGTCATTCAGAAATTTCAGCAAATTCATCGGCTTTACACCAAACAATAAGAGAAGCTGTGATATCTCCTTCCACAGCAGAATCATACTGCGAATCGTATGCTGTGTAATCGGCCCCTCCGGATACAGCTTATACAAGTATTTGCGAGAGATATGCGAGCCGAAGATTTCGTTTAACGAATAATCGTTGATAAAAAAAGGCGGATGCACATAGGTTGTTATACTGCGGCTCTCTGCTTCGATAGGCGATGCTGCTAACTCACACTGTATGGTTTGAGCTTCGAGCAAAGCTTTAATGGTTTGCGTGACTTTGCTGTCTTTGCGATTCGAAGCTACAAATATTTTTCGTTTCATGCCTTTTACAACGGTTTTTAACATCGTATTTTCGTGGGATGGAAATCTTGAAGAGGCATAATAGGTAGAAAAGCTGATAAGCTCAATAGAAGCTGCAAAATGGCCGAGTGTACTTTGCAGTAGAAGATTCGATCCGATGCCTGGGGAGATAAGAACAATGGTACGCAGCTGTTTCATCGCTTCCAGATCTAATTGTTGAATGACTCGGGTGTAGCTGTCGCTCGGTGTGCATAAAACAAGGGTGTGCCATATATCCTCAACATCTGCATACCCGTTATAGAAGCGACTTACAATCGTACCACCAGATAAATGCCGGGCTTGCGGAGTTTGCAGATCGGCATAAATCGCATAATGATTGTGTTCGAGCTCCTGCTGGATCTGATCTGCACGAGTTCCTTTTCGATTGAGCAAGCCTACCTGATTGGATTGCTTGCTCCAATCTACTGCCGCATGAATACCAGCTGGCCCAACGCCAATGATTAATGTATTGCCGAATGGTTTAAGGTGTGGATTCGTCATCCTCCCTGTGTCACCTCCATTTCTCTAACTCTTTTCCGTTGCAGCATGACCGTATCGTAAATCCTTTTTCCATGCACGATTGGGGTAATCTCCCATTCATCAGAATGCTCAACATCGAAAGGAAAGTTGAAGATTGACTTTAATCCGTTGCCGTATCTTACGATTATTTTGACATCTTCATGAGCCGATTGCTGCAGCTTTCCCAGCAGCTCATGTTTGTCGTCGACCAGAGAAGCAACAACGACATGTGTAGCCTGTTCAAGGAAGCTTAATCCTGCCTGATAACAGCCAGAGAACGTGAGACTGGTTATCAAGCCAACTGCTTCAGTAACCCTTTTTCCGAGTGCAACGGCTTCTTCGTCCGTATCCAAGCAAAATACTTTCGCACCGGTTTCTTGCGCCATCGTCAACGCAGATACAGGAAATGCGCCGGACCCGATAAACAAAATTTTGGACGACGAGTCCATACCGAACAATAGCAGTTCACGTCTTACTGTGGAAGAGAGAATTGAAAGATATTCACTTATGCTCGTTTTTTGACTCAGTAATTGAGAAGATTGATACTTTTCCAAATAACATAACGCCTGATTAGATGCGGAGCGAACCCGCTCTCCATGCTGCCTGATCTCCTCCGTGTTTCCCCATTGCCTCCACAGCGCTTCATTTTCATCAGATGTCATGAACTGACATAAAGCGTCCAGCTTCGATTGCAATAACTCGTAGCAGTCTGGACATTCTTCCGAATAGGCCCTTAATCGATGAATTTCAAATTCAAACGACTGCAAGGCAAGCAGCAAGGCGTACTTCTGCTTCACACAATTTCCCCCCGTTTCATCGGATAGTATAATATATGGTAATAACAACCATTTCACAACCGTAATTATACAAGACTTCTAAACGCACTTGTATAGCTAAAACGGGCTATATTTCGCTAGTATGCCTTAAGCAGATTTGGGTTAAGACCACAGTCAAGCCATCCATAGCTCCTAAATATTCAAAATATGGTGAAATTACTGTGTAATACACTAGCTGCGTGCGGCAGCGATGAGCAGTTGAGTGTAGGGATGGCGATCTTTACTCCAAATCTTACTTTTGGCAAACTGGTCCACAATCATTCCTGCTTGCATAATCAGGATTCGGTCGCTCATTTGCTCCACGACGGCGATATCATGAGAAATAAACAAATAAGCTAGCCCTAGCTCGAGACGCAATTGATCGAGCAGCTGCAAGATTTGCGACTGTACAGTAACGTCAAGACTCGTGGTGGCTTCATCGCAAATAAGCAGCTTGGGAAGCAGGCTGATTCCACGTGCTATTACAACCCGCTGTCGCTGTCCACCGCTAAGCTCATGCGGATAACGTTCCATGCAAGCGAGTTCCAGTCCTACCATGTCAAATAATCTCCCAGCGGCCTTCCGTCTGGAGTTTCTTATATCAGAGAGAAACGGCGGAACCACCTCTGGATAATTGTCGAGCGGCTCTAAGACGGACCGCCATACTGGCAGACGATCATTAAGTGAGGCGTTGGGGTCTTGAAAAACCCCTTGTATATGCTGCCGCATCGTACGTAAAGCCTTTCCTTTGAGTCCTTTTAGCAGCGATCCATTAAACGATATTTCTCCACAATCCGGGTGCTCCAATAACAAAAGAAGCTTTGCAAGAGTGCTTTTTCCACAGCCGCTCTCTCCCACAAGTCCTAGACATTCTCCCTTATCGATATGAAAGGATATATTCTGTATGACATCAATCGTTCCTTTTCCTTTTGAACCGTAGTACATTTTGGATAACCCGTTCACGGAAAGTAATACATTCATCTGGCATTTGCCTCCTTAGCAGTACCGCTGTCTAGTGTCACAGAACCTTTATGTGATAGCTACTTGGGTACAGATTCAGCAGGGTTTTTCAGCTTTGGACACGACACCAGCAGTTGACGGGTGTACGGATGCTTCGTATGATTGCGAATATTCACGGCATCCCCCGACTCTACGATACGTCCTTCTTTCATAACTAGGATGCGATGCGCCCGCTTCATAACTTGTCGCAGATCATGCGAAATAAGCAGCATTGCGCATCCGGTCTGCCGTTGCAGCTCCGACATTAACTCCAGTACCCTTTCCCCGGTCAGTGCGTCCAAGGCGGTTGTCGGTTCGTCCGCGATAAGTAGCGCTGGTTTCAGCATAAGTGCCGCAGCAAGAGATACGCGCTGTTGTTGTCCACCACTTAATTGGAATGGGTAGCTTGTATAGGTACGCTCAGGTGGCAGCGCAACTTTGTCCAGCCAAGTCAGCGCCAGTTCTTTGGCTTCCCGGTAAGAGAGCTGCTTCAGATGGGTTCGAATTATTACACTCAACTGCCGACCTAATGGAAAAAATGGAGAAAAGCTGCCTTGATAATCTTGAAAGATCCAACCAATCTGCCTTCCTCTCCATTGCCTCTTTTTCTTTTCGGGCCAGTCTACTATCGACTCACCTTGAAATAAAATATTCCCGCCTCCAATATGGACTCCATTTGGCATCAAGCCCGCTATGGCGCTTGCAGTTATGCTCTTCCCGCTCCCGCTCTCGCCTATAAGCGCCAATGTTTCCCCTTCGTTAATGGAAAATGAAAGCTCGTGAAGAAGTGTCCTGCAAATTTTGTCTTTTTGGACAATGACGCTGAGACGGTCCACGATCAAAACTTGACGCGATATGTCGTTATCCGAGATCTCATTGGAACTGTCGCTCCAATTAGCGTACTGATTGTTCTCATCCTGATGAGCTGCCATTTAATACTCTCCTCCTTTAGAGCCTCCTATTCTTTGCTGGAAAAGTCCACCATTGTCTATTAGTTTAAAGGATTTTATGGTGCAGCAATAGATTTAAATTGCAATATGCCAATATTAATTTAATGCGCAAAGATCGAGCTCAAAGCGAGAACATTATTAAGACCTCTGAGATCCTGTAATCTCCTTTCGTGCATTACTCACGCTTGTTCATCCACCCATGTTCATAGGCATAGCGTGCCAACTGGACTCGATTTTCTAAATGGAGCTTCTGGAGGATATTTTTCAAATGATTTTTGACAGTATGTTCCGAGATATCAAGCCTGCATGAAATTTCTTTGTTACTGAGCCCTTTGGCAACGAAGCTCAGTATTTCATGTTCCCTGCTAGTTAACGGACTGTCCTGAGCTTCGCCCCCTCCCATTGGCGACAATTCTTTTAGAATACGAAAAGCCAGTTCGCGTGTCATTGGCGCCTCATCAACGGCAATTGCTTTCAAATATTCGTGCCAAGCCTCGGGGTTCAAATTTTTTAATAAGTAGCCTTGAGCCCCCTTCTTTAAGGCATCAAATAAATGGGTAATATCATCCGAAACAGTAACCATGACCACTTTGACATACGGAAATTTTTCCTTTAAGCGCTTAGTGGCTTCTAGTCCCCCCATACCTGGCATTTGAATATCCATCAGAATAAGATCGGGCATCCACTGCTCACTGAGTATAAGAGCCTCTTCACCGCTGCTCCCCTCGGCTACTACTTCAAATACGGGGTCACTATCCAGAATCATCCGCATTCCTTCTCTAGCCATTTCGCTGTCATCTATGATCAGTACACGAAACGTTGACATTTCAAGTCGCCCCCTTTGTAATCGAAACCCTCGTTTGCTCATTGAATCTGTCGATATATAATTTCCAAGACATCTTGTCAGCACGATCCTGCATCATCTTAAGACCGTAGCAGTTTCCTCTGTTCGTTGTCTCTAGATTAAAGCCTTTTCCGTTGTCCGTGATCTGGCAGAGCCAACCTGTATTGGTCGTTGATGTATGTACACAGACACTGGTTGCATCCGCATGCTTATGAATATTAAGCAGTGCTTCGCGGATGATGGACAATAATTCTACTTTTTCTTTAGAAGAGAGAATCGAGTCGGTCAAATTCCATGTTATTTCAAAGTGCAAATCACTTTCCCTGCGCAGCTCGTCAATCAGGCTTTCTACTCCTTGAAGCCAGGGGTTGCTGTCCACATCCGCTGCATGCCGCAAATTTGCAATTGCTTGTCTTACATAGTCGTTTGTATGATGTACGCTTTCCTTTAGCTTGTCTAACGGTAAGTCATTTGCCTGCTCCATTCGCTCCATCCGTGTTACCTGAGTATTCAGGAAAAATAAGGATTGTGCGATGCCATCATGCAATTCCCGAGCTATCTTCTCCCGCTCCTCAAGGACCGCTTGAACAGCCTTCACACGATTTAACTCTTCCTGGCTTTGCTCGATCATGGAGAACAATTTTGTCAGGAACAGCAGGGTTACTAACAACACAAGTACAGGTGCAAGCCAATTGCCAAGATCCATGGAAATATAGGGAAGGAGAAACTCATGCCTTACATACTCCCACATACCAATTGTCAAGGTGGGGATGATCAGGATCAGCCATTTGATCTGCTTGTAGTTCAACGTTCTAGTCTCCTTTCCATATATTTAAGCAGCTGTATATTGATCAAGAAAAAAGCGGGGTCGGATCAGAAGCTTTTGATCATTTACCACGACCAAGGATTCGGCATAAGTCCTGTCAGTTCCATAACTTTATCCCATAGCGTACGCTTCATCGGTTTCATCTTGTTGGCAGTACAGTCGGATTCAGGTCCATATCCAGTCTCTACTGCTTTGTGCCATGTTGTCTCGATTAAATTATTGGTTAGGTCAGCCTCGTTAAAACAAGGTGGGGCGATATATACGCGTAGTGTGTGGTCAATAACCATTCTTGTATTACCTGGGGGCTGAAAAGACAGTGGGACAAAGAGCATGATGAACAGTACGAGCAGCAGGCCGCCGCTTAATCCCCACCTCCGTTTAATCATCACTAATCTTCCTCATTAAATTCAAAATGTCGACCATTTCCGTCAGCTCCCCTTCGTGCCTCTCGATAAGTTCACCTTTAGCATTGATTACCAAAGTAAGCGGCAATCCGATAGCAAGATATTGTTTTTTGATCTTTTTGCTAGCATCTAATACGACTGGAAATCCAAGCTCATATCGATCTACAAATTGTTGCACCGTTTCGGCCTTTTCTCCAACATTAACAGCCAGTACATCAACGCCCGTTAATTTATATGCTTCATTTAATAAGGGCAGTTCGTTCACACATGGATTGCACCAGGATGCCCAGAAATTAAGCAGCACACCTTTTCCTTTATAACTGGAGAGTTCAATGTTGTCTCCCTGTAGATCCTTCAGCGAGAACAGCGGCGCAGCTTGTCCAAGCACAGCTTTATCTCGGGGGACATCCGCTTCAATCAGAGTGTAAACTCCGCCGCCAACCAACACTAGCAGAAAAAGATATGGAATCAGTTTGCGAATTGTCATAGCAACATTAACTCCTTGATGTACAGAATTTATAAGCCTGAGCGTATGCCAAACAATTCACCAAACAATTGCTGTAAGCCGTCAGCTCCATGCTCTTGATAAATGTGCTCCTTCTTTCCATCCAGCACGATGTTACCATCGCGTAGAAACACAATTCGATCAGCCAAAGCTTCGGCGATTTGCAGTTGATGCGTGGAAAAGAGAATGGTATGGCCATTACTGGCTGACTGACGAACAAGATGTATGAACGTTTCCATCCAATAGGGGTCGAGCCCGTTAGTCGGCTCATCCATAACGATAAGCGGAGGTGCCGCAAGCAATGCTTGGGCAAATAGAACGCGCTGCCGCATGCCTTTGGAGAATGAAGAGACTTGCTTATTCAGCTTATCAGAAAGGCCAACCAGCGAGAGTACCTCCAGCACACGTTCCTTGCTCAGCCCACGAAGCTTGGCCCAAAAATGAAGGGTCTCCAATGCTGTAAGGCCAAGACTAAAGCGGTAATCGTCGGGCATATAACCGATCTGTTGTGCATAATGACGTCGGTCAGCTTGCCAGCTAAGTCCATTCACAGTTATTGCTCCGCTTGTCGGGTGCAAAATACCTGCCAGCATGCGCAGCAGTGTACTCTTGCCGGCTCCATTGCCACCGCACAAAGCCACCACTTCACCACGGCCAACACGTAAATCCACCTTTCCAATTACCGTTTTTTCCTTAAATACTTTGTGAACCATATCAAAGCGTACCAATTCGTCAACCACGCCTTCTCTCCCTTTCCCATAACCGATAGGCAACTGTTAAAGCTAGTCCGATCCATATGACGAGTACGCCCAGAAATGCAGGTGTTCCCCATGGCGAGCGTATCCAAAGCATCCAGTTATAATATTCGGGTCCAAGTGTTGAGCCACCCCCTAATTTAACAACGGTAAATAGACGGGTCAGCTCGGCAGGGTTAAGAAGGGTCAAAAACGTAAGTGATGGTTTGATCCAGGGATAAGGCATCATACCCAGCATCGCAATAAGAATGGAAGGCCAGGCAATAATGGCAAAGAACCAGATTCCAACCCCGATCGTAAGCGCCTGCCAGCGATTGTGAGCAATTGTACCGATAAGCATGGCCACACCGAGAAAAAGTAAGGACAAACAGATTGAAAATACCAACAGCTGCCCATATGTCGCAAAATCAAACCCGCCACCAAACAAAGAACCAGCGGCACCAGACAAGCCGAATCCAAAGGCGACAATTGCCAGCAGCACAATAGACAGCCCTGCAAATTTCCCTGTAAGAAAAGCCCATGTTCCTAATGGATAGGTAGACAATAACTCCCAGTTCCCCTCTTCCTTTTCACCTGTCAATGAAAAAGAACCAAGCATTAGTGCCATTAGGGGCAGCAAATACAAGGCCAAATTCAGCATCGTGCTGCTGCTGCCCGAATAACCTTTGACATAACCTTGCGCATTAATTATCAAGAGGCTGAGCATAAAGAGAGCAAAAAGGGCCGTAAACGAGTAGGCCCATGGATTGCGAAAACCGATTTTCATTTCTCTTGCAGCGACATAACTCATCTCAGTCACGCGCCATGACCTCCGGACGATTGTTGCTTATTCGTATCCGTCGAGTGGTTTTTATCTGTTGTCGTCTTGTCATCCGACTTCGTATGTCCACCTTCTGAATTAGAATGACCATGCCCGCCCATACCTTCCATCATTTTACGATTTACTTCCCATGAGTGATTGGTAAGATCGTCCGCTGTCATTAGCTTGCCTTTTCCTTGAGCTTCGATGAATGCTTTTGTATCTGCTTCTTTCTCAAATGACACAATCCCGTAAGCCATCGGCGTTTTATAGGAAATATCATAAGCATAGTAGGCTTTTTCATAACGAATCCACTGCTTACTGTTATGGTCACGTACGAAGGCAGCGCCAATCGTATCTGTTCCATTTTCCTTCTTCCACTTATTTAAGCAGCCAAGGTCGTCAAATTTAAGTGATTGTCCATCCTTCGTAATAACTTGGGTTGCGAACTGGTCGTCTTTGACGGCCATCTTACAAATGGCGCATAGGTCTGTTTGTTCATTAATTGCCTGTGGCTCATATTTATCTCCACCACAAGCAGTAAGCAATACCATTAGGACAAACATATTGGCAATCAGTCCCGTTATTTTCTTCATATTTTTTGTCTCCTCATTTTATAAAATAATAAACTTGCACAGGCTATCAATAATAACCCCGTCAGTCCAGTTTTAAGCTTGTCAACACGTTGTCCTGTCTGGATAAAATTTGCGTGTGGTCTCATTAAGGGGGATGAGTCAGTTGTCCAGCGAATGCGCTCCGTCTGGTAGAGGCCTTCTAGAAAAACCATGCCAGGAGATTGGAAAAACAATTGAAAGGCCGCTCGCTTTCGGGTTAATCCTTGGAAAAAAGGGTTGATGGCATATGAAATTTCACTATTGCCATCCCCATTTGTATCAATGCCGCGAAAGCTGTCCCAATAGTTACTTGCAATTGTGTTATTGTCGCTATCACGCGCTTGTGCATCCGTCACATTGCCCAAAAATTGATTGCTTGTTATCGTATTCTCGCTGGACTCCAACAATTGAATACCGACAAAGTTGTAGCCAACCTGATTGCGCTCTACGCGGTTTGCAGTTGATTGTTCAACGTACAATCCTACTCGATTCCCATCAATCTTGTTATCTGACACCATTGTCTCGTGTGCATCGTAAAGCAAAATACCTTGCGAATTTACGTTTTCGCTTTGTTTGCTGAATGTATTTCCTGTAACCACAACTTGCTCAGCAGCCATCACCATGGCGCCTGTTACATTCAGTTTGCCTTCATTGTGTTGAATCACCGTTCGCTTGGTGTACATACAGTGAATTCCATAACGCGAGCGTTCGATTACATTGCCTGCAACGAGCACTTCATCGCTATTTTCCATATAAATGCCGTCATGTACTTCCCGAATTGTATTGTTTGTCATCCGCCAGCGGTGTGCGTTAAAAAGATCAATACCGTTACCTTTTTCAGCCATTCGCACGTCGTCAACTGCCCATTCAATTGTCGTACGATTGACTGAACCCTCATGCGCATCTTTGGCTTCAATCCCATGGGCTCCGGTACGGATTTGCAAACGATCCAGGACAGAACGATTACCTAGAACGAGTATGCTTGCTGACTCCTTAATGGCTTCATCAACTATACGCAATCCAGCAATTGTTATACGGTCTGCTTTGAGCGTAATTGCTGGCTTCTCACTGCTGTTGCGTACTATAACTTCGCCAGTAGGCTCTGCTGATTGCAAAGTAAGAGACTTGTTGATCGTAATAGGTCCCTCATACATTCCAGGCTGGAGTACAATACGGTCTCCTGGCTTGGCCTGATCCAACAAACGTTGGAGCTCCAGTGTTTGTTGTTGTTCTGCATAAACGTGTCCAGACGGTAAACATAAAGCAAGCACAATTAACGTAAACAAGAACCAACTGTTAGGTAATGTTCTCATTTGACTTCGACCGTTTTCTTCCGGGTTAGGTGCACATCATTCCCAAACAGGTGAACATAAACACTGTATTTTCCTTTATCAGAAAAAGTAAAAGATCCGCTAAATACGTTATCTCCCTTATATACAGCATCAAACAGCTCGGGCTTGTCGTCTGCTCGGATATCAAAGGTGACAGTTGCTTTCTCTGATACTTGCATTCCTGTAAAGGCAACTTGCAGTTCTACTGGCCGACCAGCAACAATAGTTTCCGGGTTCGTTGTTAACGAGGCTTCTACGTCGTCCACTTGAACAGGCGCCTCTTTGGAACACCCGATTAACAGGCTCAGTACGATCATAAATGTGACTATAGCAACTCCTTTTGCTTTCATTCCTTCACCACCTTGCTTACTACCGCTCAACACCAATCATTGTAGCAACAACATTTGCCTGCTCCTATAACTCATTAGGGCTATTACGCTCCTTAACTTCGACATATTTGTGTCAACTTGTGAACAAGGATGGCCAAATTTGTATTGAAACTTCTTATAAATGAAAGCTTCAACTAAAGGCTTCGCCACCACATCAACATCCATATATAAAAAGTGAACCACTCCAGAATGATGATAGGAGTGGTTCACTTTTTATATATATTTCTGCTAATTTTTTATTTCATCTGTATTTCCATTATCGGGTTGGTCACTAATCGGAACAGCTTTACTCACTCCGAAAGCGTAAAAGCTGATCACAACGATACCTAGAAAGATAATTCCCGTAATAAGGGACATGCGTGTATCATCATTAATCCACATCCCGACCAATACCATAAGCAAAAAAGCAATAGTTACATAGTTCGTAAACGGGGCAAACGGCATTTTGAAAGGATGTCGATCCAATTCGCTGCCTTTTATTTTCCTGAAATTTATTTGACTAATTAAAATAACAAACCATGGAACCATACCAGGAAGTACACTCGCGCTGTATACATGCACAAACAGATTTTCCGGTGCAATATAACTTAAGATTACACCTACACCCAATCCTACTAGTACACCAATCGTTCCCAACAAAGGAACACCATTATGGGATATTTTTGTAAATATTTTCGGAGCCTGTCCATTTACTCCTAAAGTATAAAGCATGCGCCCTGCACTATATATTCCACTATTACAGCCTGACATAGCAGACGTGATAACAACAAAGTTAATCAAACCAGCCGCCGCGGTAATGCCGACTTTCGCAAATGTCGCCACAAACGGGCTGCCGATCTCTTGCAGCTGATTCCACGGGTACACCGTCACGATGACAAAAATCGCACCAATATAGAAGATCAAAATGCGCCAAATGATACTTTGAGTCGCTTTTGTTAGCGTTTTTTGCGGATTTTTTGCTTCGCCCGCTGTAATCCCGATAAGTTCAACACCTTGATATGCCCCAATAACGAGCGAGAGAGCAAAGAAGAAGCCTGTCCAGCCTCCCGTAAAAAAGCCCCCATGCTGCCACAGATTAGATAACCCAATTGCATTCCCGCCGTTGCCAATCCCAAAGAAGATCAGACCAATCCCGGCTACAATCATTAAGACGATGGTTACGATTTTGATCATCGCAAACCAAAACTCAAATTCACCAAAAGATTTAACGGAAAACAGGTTGGCTGCACCGAGAATCACCATTGCGATAATCCCTGGTATCCAAGATGGCAAATCCGGGAACCAGTATTTCATATATGTCCCAACGGCAATAATTTCCGCCATACCAACAATGACCCACTGGAACCAGTTGCTCCAAGCCGTCATATAACCTGCCAAAGGGTGAATGTACTTATGACCAAAGGTCGCAAAAGACCCCGTGCTTGGCTCCACGTACAGCATTTCACCCATTGCACGCATAATAAAAAAGATAAAAATCCCGACAATCGCGTACGCCAGCATGACGGACGGACCTGTCCATTTTATTGTGCTTGCAGAACCCATAAATAATCCAACACCGATTGTACCGCCTAAAGCAATCATTTGAATATGACGGGCTTCAAGGCCCCTTTTCAATTCTTTGTTTTCCATTGCAGTTTTCTCTTCCCCCCGCTACTATTAGCTGTTATTTTGGATAAGCTGCAAAACCATACAATCATTAAGCAGGTACCGGCATTTCGTTATATAAGTAGTCTCCTACCTCTATATAACCGCTCTAATTGTATTATCTTTTTTTGATGGAAACAATTAAGATAAATTGGGAAGAAATCAATATTAAGGATTTTGTGTAAATAAATTTAATCTTCTTGGCGGGAAGGAAGTTTCTGCCTTCAACTATTCTTTTGATAGGACTTTATTGAACAGATATATTGGCGGAATTTACGAGAGGAGTTAATGCGGTATGCTAAGCCGTACGGTTAATAGTTAGTTTGCTTATGCTGCAAATGATATGGCAAGGCTTTTCCGGCTGCCCTATTGTCGGCGTGATCGTTAGTGCTTGCTTAACACTATTTTACCGATGGTTAATTCAAGTTTGTATGCAAAAGATTAGTTTTTTGTATGTCGGTTATTCTCGTTATCGTGATCATACATCCAGAGTTTACCTAATTTTCACCTAATAATCAAAAAAACCACCGCTAATGCAGAGTGAGGATTGATTCGTTTCACATATTTGGAAACAGTGATCTTGTGCCAAGCTCGCAGATTAGTAGGGCCCTGCGCAACGGGGAATTTCTGAGTTTCTGAGGGTGCCCTCATCCGTCACGCAAGTGAGAAATCATTCTCCGCAGCAGACCCCAGCACGAATGTAAGAAGTTATTATATTGTCCTTCGATGCTGCGTACACCTGTTTTTACCCCTTATTCCCTAACACCTAACATATTTTCGTTTGAAACCAAGCTGACTTTTATCAATCGCCTTTTGAATATTATCAGATGCGTTCAGGAACTTGCTTTTTCCGCTTTCGCGGTTGACCTCTACCGGACCCACTTCTTTCGCAATCTCGACCGCCTTGTGGTGAAGTGGCACATAGGATACTCCCACGGTGTATATAAAATTGTTCATCGCGTACTTTGTACGCTCAGGAGCATCATGAATCGTATTGTTGACGAGTTCCAACATATCCGCGATTTTCACTTGCGAAAATTCACTGTCTGGACGATTGCCGAGCATCCAGCAATAGCAGCTCCAGCCTGCCGACATTTTAAGCTCTGCACCACTTTTAATCCATTTATCAGCCACCTCTTGTGCGATGTCCGTTTCTGCCAAGGTTACGGCTACCACATAATCCGATAGCATATAAAAATAAGCTTTATCAATCCACCGTTCAAAATCCGCCTCAGACATGGCTTTAGGATCGGCGATGACTCCAGCAAAGTACATCGCATCATAATTGCCAGTAGCATAAAGCTCCTCTGCTAATGATTGATTGTGTTTTATTTTTCTGAAGATGGGCTTCATCTGGCCTGTAGCTACACCAAAAAGCGGCTCGTGCGCGCCGTTGGATAGGTATATCTTTTTGGTGCGTTCCTTGCCGAGGGCTTCAAGCTCTTGCATGACCATATCTAGATTCATTTGTTCGTACTCCCTTTTTAATGGGTTTTTGTTAATGGATAAAGCTTGTCTTTACTTGAATATATCATAAAGTGTACTGAATCCATAAAGTCGGGTTCAAGACTACCTTAACTGAGAAAATGGCAAAGATGTGTGATGATCAAACGAGAGAGAATATTCATTGTTGAAACATCTTCCGAAATTTTTAACCACTTCCTCCAAAATAGAGCCATACAAATCTCGGGCAATCTATGTATATAATGAAGATCGTCATCATCATGTCTCCGTGACATTCGCTGTTATTGATGTGGCTTGCTTCATGCGCAAAACGCTGTAATAAAAAAAGCTTGTTGTCCCTATCGGACAACAAGCTTTTGGCATTATGACTTTCTTACAGCCTCAAAAGTAATGATTTGATCTGCATGAGATGGTTGTTTCCCATACACATAATCAGCTGAGCATGTAATATCGGAAAATCCAATATGTTCTAAAACAAGCTTAAATTCCTCGATCCCATACCAACGAATAGCAAAGCGCTGCAACTCGGTTTGAATCAACTGTCCTTGACGCCATTTTTCATACTTTATATACGATACGGTAAACTGATTGAGCCAATCCATTTCAATTGATTTGTTCTCCATCGTAATACCATCACCGTTAGGTAAAGCAAAAGTTGACGTCGTAATCTCACCTGGCTTCCAATCGTTAGGCAATTGAAGATCAACAATCAAGCGCCCGCCAGGAACAAGATGGTTATAAAAACATTTCAACGCTGCAAGGGAATCCTCTCGCTTTTCAAGTAAACAAAAGGAACCAGTAGGTATAATGATCGCTTCATACGTGAATGGCAATGAGAATTTTTGTAATTTGCATTCGTACAAATTAGGCTTAAAGCCTCTTTCCTCACAACGTGTACGACAAGAAACTAGCATTTCAGGAGAATAATCAATTCCATCGACTATATATCCTGCCTCAAGAAGTGGAATGATAAAGCGCCCTGAACCAACTGCCGCTTCTAAAATACGTCCCTGACACGACTTAAGTCGTTCTTGGTAGTACTCAATATCTCCATTCAAAGAGCAACCTACAGGTTTGGTGAAGTCATAGACTTCAGTACAAAGTGTGCTGTAATAACTAAACATAAATATTTTCCTCCGTTTGTATGTACGGAAGACCCTAATAAAATTAACTCTTCCGTACCTCTAGATTTAAGGATGAGTAAACAGAGCTGACTGTCATAGGAAATCACTCTCTTTCATTAGTAATTATGGAAATTATATAATATCTACGGTAAATAAACAAGGCTAATCTATTTCATTCCATTCAAGCAGCAGCCTTTGCTTATTATTTTAACTTAACTAACTAAACGATAAAACGTGGACCGAAGCTGATATAACAAACACACTTGATTTTATTTGTTGTAATCTACAGGAATCGATATTTTCTTCTTGTGGGTTTTAATATATTGGTACCCCTCTACCAATAGAAATTCCGGCTTGTCTGTCGTGATAAACGAATATGTTTGTTCCCACAGAATGTTGCCATTCTTCAAATCCCACTGTCGCTCTTCGGAGATTGATGACACAGGAATTACGTTGCCGCCAGCTCGTATGGATAAACCGTCCGTATCCAAGAACGTAAACTGTTTTCTCGCAATGACAACATCATAGCCTGTTGCCGTTTGGGTAACACTGCGAATCCAGAACTTTTCATCCCCTATTTTAATGGAGCGATCGGATGGTGACGCAAGCAAGATTGGTTCTTGTATTTTGTGATATCCTTCAAAATTGACCAGTTCAAGCTCAAGGGATTGAATATGGTCTGTTGGGAGTGGCTCAAATTTAAGTTGGAAGTCCGGATTACTTCCCCCTGCTCGATTTCTTCCTACTTCTGTTCCATTCACATAAAGCTTGGTTTCACCTGAAAATCTCGGGTATTCCTCTAATTCATAATGTCCCTTTATAATGGTTGAAGTTGGTGAAGCTGTAATGGAGTCATAATGAATAGTCCCTTTATCAACAGCGATGGATTCGGAAAGACCCTCTTTAATGACACTCTTCATTGCTTTGTTTGCTTCAAACTCAAAGGAAAGTGGATAGGATATCTTCTCCCCATTGTCGAGCCATTCATTGAATGTAAGGGTTAATGTTCGAGAAAATGGACTAACTGGTTCGAAATCAACGTCTCCAACGAACTGGCTCTTGTTTTTACCTGGGTGACCACCTCCTCCAAGCGGTTTGGAATTGGTCAAGAACCCTTGCAGTTGATCAAAGCTATAACGTACAAAATCATGATCTGTATATTCAGTGCCTGCAGGCCGATCAATTGTGTAATACATGCGGAATACATTATCGTCTGCAATCACGCCATGAATGGTAAGGACGGTTCCGTCTTTGAACGTTGTGCTTTTGTTTATCCTTTGTCCGATTCCCTGCTCCATCACCTCTGCAAAGCTAAGTGAGTTCAAGCTGACACTTCCAAACAGTTTGCTGCCATAGTAAGCTAAGGCAGGATACTCATATACACCAACGATAACAATGAGTGCTGCGGCAACTGATGCAATCCATGTGCGGGCTTTTTTGCTCTGGTTTCTTTTTTTGACTGGAACATTCTGAAGTGCATCTCGAAGTCTGCCCTCGAGGTCTGATGGAGTCTGGATTTTATTCAAGGTTTCTTTATGCTCCTGTAATTTCTCCTCGATCGTTGTCATAACGATCACCTCCGATCATCACTTTTAGTTTTTGTATCCCCTGTGAGATTCTCGATTTAATAGTTCCAAGCGGTGCGCCCGTCATGTCCGCAATGGTTTGATATGGTAGATCATGAACATAACGAAGCTCGATCGCTTCTCGCTGCTGTGCATTCAGATGAGACAGCAGCACCTGCATGTCCATCTCGGACTCGGTGTCGCGATATGGATTATCGTCTATTAATACAGCAGCGGATGTTGCTTGCTGTTCTTCTAGTGGAAATACGCTATCCTTTTTACGGAGTAATGTTTTGCACCGATTGACAAGAATCGTTTTGCTCCAGCTGTAGAACGCTTCTTTCTTCTGCAATTTATTAATTTTCTCATAAAGTACTACAATCATATCTTCCATCGCATCCATAGCATCATGCTCGTTTCCCATGTAGCTGTACGCAAGGCGATAATAAGCATTATGGTCAGTCATAATGAGTTGTAATAAAGCTTCCTTGTTGCCTTTTTGCGCTTGTCTGACAAGATGGCTTACGTTCATGTTCACTCCCCTTTTCTATAGATAAGAGATTATAAAGGTCAGAAAAGTTCATTTGATCTAAAAATTTAATTCGAACCCTAAACAACCTTCGTTCATTCTCTGCACTTGAAGATGCTGTGTCATCCTGTAAGACACTGCGGCCTAAGATGCTCGCAATGGAATCCACCCCTTTTTTCAACGTTATTGGCCAGTCCTGTAAACAGAATCAAAAAAAACCGCATTATTATGCGGTTGCATTTGCATGAAGCACGTCTATGTATGGATAAAAGTGAGAGCATGAGATGTGAGTCCGACCATCAATTCGCAGATTCGGGTGAAACGACTTCCCACTTTCCAAACAACGTTAAACCAGCCGCTTTGGCTAATGACGTAGATGCATAGTTATCAAGTTGGCAGCGGTATTGGGGTTCGTATCCTTGTTTACATGCATACCTGCTTATAGAGCGCACAACATTGCGGGCATGACCTTTCCCGCGATAAGCTGTCAGTGTAAGTACACCGATATCCGCAATTTGTGCATTCTCCCAAGGATACATGCTAGCGGCGCAGACCAGGTGGTGTTGGTCAAAAGAGCCAAATACTGCCCAGTGATCTAATTCCACATATGCATCATCCAGATCTTGTTCCGAAGCAGAGGCTTGAAATTCAGAAAATACCACGTCATCTAGTGCTGTCAACTGACGTAAGTCACCCTTAACGGTTTCCTGCTCTAATATGTGCTTATCTTCTTCTGTAAAATAAAACAGATAATCTGCACCATGCAGTGTAATGCCCGCTCCATTCAATTTCTGCCGGAAAATGGCTTCTGTCAGTTCTTCTTGTACTGTAAGTCCTGCTTTATCGGCCAGTGCTGGCGTCAGAACAGCGCTCACTTTCCCATCGGTCGTTTCCAGTACCATGACCCGATTGTCTTCGCTCCGGTCAGAATTGATAATAATCGTAAAATCTTCATCGTGATACAGGATCCTGCCGTTCAAAAACGGTGATTGCCAAAAATCGGTGGTGGTTTGAGAAAATGAAGAACAATTACTGGCTGGAGCAGGTTGAGTTTCGTGTTTGGGCATGAAGTTCACTACCTTTTCTTTGTCTTTTGCCGTTCTCTATTGCATGTCCTTCGTGTGCTCACAATTATCGTTTATTACACACTTTCACTAGCTTTTTAACGTAACAGTCATTCATATGAACGAATATTCAACATCTATTCATATATAAATCGGATTGTAACATATTCCAATTGCAACATACTAGCTATGAATCACGGTTCTCTTATTCATGTACACAGCCAAATATTGATGTTACTATTTATAAAGGGAGAAGATACCAAGCCGTATTTTGACTCGCTTACAGCACCTCTGCAAATGATTGTCAATCCAGACATGCCATTACCCATAGTAACCTGTAATCATTAGATCGTTAGATAGAATGAGTTTTATTCATCCTATCTAGCAGGAGGAAATCATGACATTTATGCTTCTAATGGCGAGCGCCGCTATAAATACGATCCAATTTGTATTTGTGGGTGGCGCCGTTTTTGTGGGATTTGTCTTTTTTCTGATTGGCTGGCCGCAATCCAAGTCCATAAAAAAATGGTTTACGCTCGACATGATCAAATTTGCGCTTACCGTCTTTTTTACATTACTTACATTGATCGTGTATATGGCCGTTACATATTGGAACGTACGAACTAGCAGCACATTGGCCTTCACTCCTCCATATTCCATTGATGTCTACCTGATACAAGCCAAAAGTTTGGTGCTTTGGGGATTTGTGCGGGGGGCCTTCGCACTGCTTACATTTAAATGGATGCTGCCACTGTTGCTTGGGGAGCTGAAACTAGATAAAAAGCACATTTGGATAGTTGCGGGTGGCGCCATATTAACAATTGCTGGTGGCAGTGTTGCATGGATGTCATCGATCTAAAGCAAAGTTGCCTGTATCCAGCAGTTAGCGATACCCATGAACTCACCTATCCTTCTTACTGGATCAAGGTATCGTAATGAATTTGCAGTGAGTTCTGATCTTATATTCTCATTTCTAAAAAATTGATAGCGGAGGCTGCCATGAATCCCGTACACATTGAACAATTAAACCAATGGCATGAAGAAGACAAACATCAACAAATCGTTGATGCACTCATAACTATTCCTGAAAAAGACCGGGACTATGAGACGAATAATCGCCTGGGCAGAGCCTATAACAACTTGGGGCTATATGAAGAAGCACTTCATCACTTTGAACTAATAGCGGAAACGGGCCAGCCTGATCCGTTGTGGCACTATCGGGTAGGCTTTGCTTTATACCATTTGAAACGATATGAGGATGCGGTTAAGGCCTTACGCAACGCAGACCAACTCAATGCTGGTGATCAGCACACCGAATCGTTGTTAAAATGGAGTTTGCAAAAAGCCGAGAAGCAGAAAAGGGAACAGAGTCGAATTGAGGCCAAAAGGAAAGCGGCGTTGGAATCGCATGGAACAGCAGCGAATCAAGTTCCGTTAGCGAATATGTCGCTGACCGATTTTTGGGAAGAAAGTGAGTATGCAAGGAATTCCTATCAATCCGAACCGCCAATGGATGACCTTGTTATCTCGATCGAGGAAGAGCTTGGTTACAAGCTCCCTGCCTCTTATATCACACTGATGAAGCAGCAAAATGGTGGGATTCCGAAAAATGCCTGCTTTCCAACGGAGGAGGCAACTTCTTGGGCTGAGGACCATATTGCGATAAGCGGCATTATGGGTATTGGACGTGAAAAAAGCTACTCGCTCTGCGGAGATTTAGGCAGCACATTTATGATTGAGGAATGGGGATATCCAGACATTGGCGTCGTAATCTGTGATTGTCCTTCAGCAGGTCATGACGTTGTGATGCTGGACTACCGCGCATGCGGAAGAGATGGTGAACCCGAAGTTATTCATGTGGATCAGGAAGATGATTATGAAATCACTTTTCTGGCCGACAATTTTGAAGCGTTTATTAGCGGCCTAGTGAATGAAGAGGAGTATGATACCTCTGAAGAGGACAAACAAGCCGCTCTTGATAAAGTGGCCCACGGCAAATTTTCACCGTTGCTTGAAGAACTTTGCGCCACAATCACAGAGGTGGAGCAGCTTGAACAGAAAATCCGTCGAATTTGTACACAGATCGTTGAAGAAAAAGGTCATTTTTCTTTCCATGCGGATGAATTATCCTATGTGATGTATGATGTGCAGTTTTGGTTATATACAAAGTCATACCCAGATACTAGCCGGGAACAATACTTGACTATTTATGAGAAAATGATTACTTTCGGTGGAGAATTCAGTCTTGGCGGCTACGCTCCATCCTTTATTACAGATTGGCTGGACCGTCGCTTGCAGGAAGGACGGATTGTACAGGATAATGGATGCCTTCATGCTACAAATTCGTTTGTCGAAGAAGTGGTCCAGCAGCTGCAATCAGCCTGAGAGAGCTGATTCCCAATCATGCCGCACAGCGAGAAGAGTTTGCTTACAATGCAGCCTCTTCTATTTTATCAAGATCTCAACCTAAATCCGATGAGGCTGCTTTATTGCGTTCAGCTTGCCAAGTCGCTTATCCTATTCAAGATTTGAAGAATTACTCCCTTTTCTATGCCTAAAAAACCTTGTTCCTACAAGGGTTTAAATGGATGGAATTGATTCATTGAAGTATTTTTTAAAATAAAAAGAGGCTTCTCAAAAGTTCAGTGAACTAATGAGATGCCTCTTCCCTTTTAGGGATCACATTATACCCAAATGCTATCCCGTGGTGTGCTTTTTAGAAAAACCATGTGGCAGCAAGGCTAGTGGGGCCTCATTACATCATTTCGCCATCCCACCCATGCCGCCCATATCAGGTATAGCTGGTGCATTCTTTTCAGATTTATCAGCGATAACCGCTTCTATTGTCATGAACTTCGCTGCAATGGAAGCTTCGTTTTATAATGCGGAACGCATTACTTTTGCTAGGTAAACGATACCTGTCAAAGCCTTTAGCGCAAATATATCAGTGTTACTCTGCAATGGTCTCCGGTTTAGTGGAACCAAGTATGGGTCGGAAAAAGGTACTTCAGTAAAAATTCACATAGTGCCATCCAATTTTGCTTGTTGAATAAATTCATCAATTCGATTGGATAGTAACAACGGCAGCGTAGAAAAAATGTGATGGATCGGCCATTTCCACCAAGCGATATCTTCAAGCTCCGCTATTTGTTCATCGGAAAAGCGATAACGTATAATCCGGGCTGGATTACCTCCAACAATAGCATATGGGGGCACATCTTTAGTAACGAGGCTCCGGGCAGATACAACAGCACCGTTGCCAATGGTTACACCAGACAAGATATAGCTGTCAATGCCGATCCAGACATCATTACCGATTATCACGTTACCTTTGGTTTTGGGGTGTCCTAAAAAGGCCTGCGCTTGCGAAAATATTGGATTAAAGGGATAAGTAGTCACCCAATCCACATTGTGTTCTCCACCAAGCATAATAGTCACACGTGGTGCGATAGAGCAATATTTGCCTATGGTAAGACTTGCTCCTTCTCCCCAAGAGAGCACATCTGGCTGTCCATAAGTAAAGTCACCGATTGAATACGCTGCATAACGTACGTTTTGATTCATAAATATGCCTAACCTTTTAAATTCATCCTCATTCATCTCCGACACTCTCTTCAACTTTCACCTTCTCCTCTCTTTGCGTATCTTATGGTCGTACGTTATTCTTCATACCTTTTGACGACTTTCTATTTTGCTCTAACGTTTCTCCGGTTACCTTCTACCCTAAATGTACAATCTAAGTCAAACTCAAATGGCTGTCATCGCTATCGTTAAGATTGTTGTCAACTACATTTTTAGTAAATCCGTCAATTAGAAGTGTTTAAACCCAATCATTACCGCATTCTTCTGGTGGAAAAGTCAATATGAATAGCCCAACAAAAACTTGTGGCTAAAAATGTGAATAGACTGTTCTTTTCGCAATTGCAAAAATGATTTACAGTCAACTATCTTCATAATATTTAGACTTCTCCCTACAATAGAACTCACATTTTTCATCGTTAATCTTATTTACATGGACTGTCTACACAATATCAGACATAATCTTGAACGTTGCCTCAGCACAGCGTATCGGAGGGGAAACCTTTCATACTTAAAGAGCGATCAATGTTGAACCCTGTTACTTCTCATCTATTCATTTGTTTTAAACTCACGACCTCGATCGATGTGAAATAGCTCATTATTTGTGCAATAGTTAACAAATTCACCTAGCAATGTTAGATTTTCCGATGTTCTTCTGTGCATATTCTAAACAAAAACCACTCCCTAATAGAATTATTAAGAAGTGGTCATTGCTTGATTTATTATTTACGGTTTAGAGCAGAAGGGCAGGGAAGCCTAATTTACGTAAAATATATATCTAAATGATAATTGAAGTGCATCGTCAGCTCTTTGAGGAGAGTCCAAAATAAGTCATTCTCATCCTATAGTGGATACGACTTGCCCATCCTGATCTCGGATATACGTTTTTACGACTTGAATGGTCAACCCTTTGTAAGTGGAAAGCTTGAGTACGCTCTCCTGCGGTTGCATGATTTGTGAAAGCTCGGCGGCTGCCGCAGTATCCAATGTCAACCGTACTTCTTTTTCTCCGCTCTCACAACGTGTTTCCTCCCCTGGCGCCAGTATGACCCGCAAGTCTTGGCTGGAAAGTGTTAGTTCCTTCCCTTTCAGCAGGCGGCCACGGATCAGCTTGGCAACGGTACCGGCCTGTTTCGCTCCTAAAGTGAGTACTGCTGGCGTCTTGGTAAGCAGACGATTTTTCCCAGGCTCCCATGATAATTGATCCACAAATAAAAATCCGGTATTGGAACCGTCACGTTCTATACCACACTGCACAGCCTCAGCAATAACGGGAACTTGCAGCATGGAGTCCCTTGATAAATTGGTGATATAACCCGGCATCATCTCTTGACAAGCTTCTAGCATTTTTATTGTATTCCATGTTTTAGTCGCTTCCAGCTCTTCCTCAGTCATACCTATCATTTGTACAAACTCGACTCGTCCGTTTGGTGTATGTATGGCAGGAAGCTCAGTATCTTCGATAAAGACAAGTGCGGTTAATTTCGTATCAGATTCCAAACAGATGGGGCCGTTGGCATCCAAATAATCACCAGCAGCAAGCACATTGCCGCTGCTAAATACATATCTCCCCATATTTTGAAGCAAGTTCAGCGCCCAAGCGGGCGGCTCCTCTTCATGTTCCTCGCGTGTGAGCCGAAACGTAAGTTCGAATCCGAAACCGCTGTAATCGGTATCTTCGGATTCTTTTTCATACAGCTCCGAAAATCCAAAGGTGACGAAGTGCCAGTGCGGAAACGGCTGCTCTGCCTTATAGACACTAATGCCATCCAGTGGATCATGTCCCCCCAGCGCATACGAAGTCACCGTACCGTAATGCTTCGGCTCCTGTGCTCCATAAATGTTGACCATTTGCTCTTCGATGGCATCCCATCCAGTTGTAACAACATCCTCGCTCATTTGTTTTCCCTCCAATGATGATTTGGTTCAACGTTAGCTGCTTGTCAGGGGAAGCTTTGAATGGGTTGCTCCTAAAATTTGTTTAAACTGATCTATGAACGTGCGTTTCATTTCAGTCCACTTCGTGATCAACTAGGTCATACTGTTGGAAGTGAAAAATTAGGGATTCGTAGTCCCCATTTCCATAATAGATCTGGAGGAAAATGGGGAGTCCACAGCCTGATTAAGATTAGTATATGGGCTCAGGAAGCAAGCAATCAACCTATCCCATCACTGTTGGACAATAATACATACCTATGTCCTATAGATTTAAGTCTTTTTCCTTATGTAATTTGGTTCATAACTTAGCTCAAATGCTGTGCATTCATGAACGCTTATAACAAAAGTGCCTGCATGAGATTGCAGGCACTTTTTGTACTGTAAGGATATTTACTTATTCCTCGAACTTATCCAAGTTTCAACTAATATCCGGATAAGTTTAATACCTAGAAAAGAGATGTTTGATGGCACCTAGAAGTGCAGTCGACAGCAAGGTGATCATAAAAAATGCAGTAAATAAGTCGAATTTTTGGGTCGTATAAGGTGCAAACCATTCTGAAAAAACTCGAACCAACGACATGATCAAATAAGCGACCTTTTGCTGTACAGGTGTCATTTTTTCAAATTCGCCATTTTAACTAATATGCTTTTTCCGGATTATACGCTGCGCACTTAGTATAACAAGTGACACAATTATGCCCCCGATCTGCATCATAGCGATAGCGAATAGCATGCCGATTCCAGCTTCTGATTCGTGGTAGGTTATGATTGGCGGTACACCATATGCATGCGGGAGAATGACAAACCTCATAATTTCTAAGTATGTAAGGTGAAAACCAATCGATGCCCAGAGACTACCTGTCCATAAACGGAGTAACTGCAAGCCTACTCCAAAACATAGAATTATTACGATGTAAGAGATGTCAATCGATACTCCAGGTGCAAGTCCAACGAATGCTTGAATTAGGGCAACCGCTGTCGTGACGCATACAAATAGTAAAGTTTGAAATAATACAGACAGCCAGGCGGGGAATCGATGGCGTAACACATCATACAGCAAACCTCGCAACCCTAGCTCCTCTGGCAAAGCTTCATAAAAAACTGCAAACAATATATTAATGAGCAGTGCAGTGAACCACTGATCGGGAGGGTACCATTTTTCAATGACAATCCACCCTTGCGAACTAGCTACAATGAAACTCAATGCAGCTAATGCAATTGCCAAGAGAACCCCGGTAATAAAGTGATATCCCCTTTTCCAAGAATAGATCGGAGTTTGGGGTTTTACACCAGTCATCCGATAGAGATGCTGATACAAATACAAAATAATAGGAACTACCAGCCCGCTCATCACAATACTCTTAACCAAATATTGAGTATGCTTTGATGAGCCGAACAACTGTACAGTAACATCACCAGAAGATGAAGCTAGAAACAGGGCAGTAACTAATGTTGCCCATCCAGCAAGCAATAAACATATCCACTTCCTGTTTTGATTTTCTGTCAATAGCATTACACCGCAGTCCTTTCATTCAAAGCATGAGTCGTTTTATTTTCTACAAAGAGATGGAGCGCTTTCTAAAGATCCTTCCTCGTAAACAGCTTTGCAGTTATGTAATAGGATGCCATAAACAACAGCGAAAGACCCGCTAGCACCAAATAAAAAATTTGACTACTGCTAGAACCTTCCTCCCTAATCAAATTCATAAAAATTGCCGTAGGCTGTGCCAGTGCAATGAGCAGTATCAGAAATATACCATTAATAATAGCAGCTCCCTTTTTGCTAAACGCATAAAAAAGCGGTAGGTATATGGAAGTTAGAACGAGAGTTATGCCTACCGGACCGAGTATGTCTTTGATCGAATAATCAGGCTTGTTGAGCTCCGGGAAATATAGATTAACGAGCAAATGAATCCCGTAAGAAGCAAGGACGCCCACTACCGTATAAATAATGGCTGATACGTATTTGGCTAGGACAATTTGCTTGCGTTTAATCGGAAGTGTAACTAGAAAATTGTGATTATGGTGTTTAATATCAATCATTGTGCCGAGCATAATTGTTGCAAAAGCGGTATAGATTCCAACAAGGTGAATAGACGATGACATCTTTGGAATAAATGCGACACTAAATACAACTAGATACATAAGACTCATCCAAAATGAGCTTTTTAAAGCGATAAAGTCTTTTCGGACTAGGTTAAGCATGAACATGGCCCCCTTTAGCGGTGAAATACATGATGTCTTCTAACGATGGTTTGTCCAAAACAGCATAACTGCCAAATAAACGTTCAGCATCCTGCCGATTATCTACTAAGCCTTCAAAACCAACGGTTGTCTCACGGATTCCGACAAATTTTGTTCGTACATCTGCATCTAGCAGTTGTGAATCGCCCTTTACAATTACGTATCTATCGAGTACATCATCTTTCGTATCATTAAATACGAGCTTTCCACGATTGATGAAAGCAATGTAGTCGGCAATGCGATCCAAGTCTGTCGTGATATGAGTCGAGAAAATAATCGAATTTCTCTCATCCTGCATCATGTCCGCCAGCAGATCAAGCATTTCCCTACGGAACACAGGATCTAGACCAGAGGTTGGCTCGTCCATAATGAGGAGTTCTGCCTCATGCGATAATGCCACAGCTAGAGCAAACTTCACTTTCATCCCCTTGGATAATTGTTCAATCTTTTTCTTGTGTGACAATTCGAACTGTTCAAGATACCGATTAAACTTCTGTTCGTTCCACTTCTTATAGAAAGGCGCGATCAGCTTCTTCATGTCATGAATCGTAAGATGCTCATAATAGAAGCAATCATCCGACACGATGCCTATGCGCTGCTTAATGTCCATTTCTTGTGCAGGCATATCACAGCCTAGAATCTTTACACTCCCGGAGTCTGGACGGATTATACCGAGCATCATCTTGATCAAGGTGCTCTTACCAACACCATTTGGGCCAATAAGCCCGGTAATGTATCCTTGTTTTACATCGAGAGATACGTTGTCCACTGTAAATTGAGCATATTTTTTGGTAAGGCTACGTAATTCTATTACATTCATATCTGTTCCTCCTCGAACAATAAAATCAGATAATTCATGACATCTTGTTGGCTCATACTTAATTCCTTGCTTTCTTGTATGATTTCAATCATTTTCTCTTCTAAACGTTTCATTCGCTGCTCCCGAATAAAATCTGTGTTTGCCCCTGACACAAAGGACCCTTTCCCTACAACAGAGTCGATCAGTTTCTCTTTCTCCAACTCCTCGTAGGCACGCTTCGTTGTAATGACGCTAACTTGCAAATCCTTGGCCAACTGTCTAATAGAAGGGAGGCTATCACCAGCGCACAATTCCCCACTCAGGATATTCTGTCTGATCTGATTCATAATTTGCATATAAATGGGATCGCTTGAAGCGTTAGATATGATAATGTTCATTTTTCACCTCACCATCGCTTATACAGTAATTAATGTGTATATATAATATATACACTATTTACTTTTTCGTCAACACATTCATGTTTTGTATGGTTGCAGTCAACCTATGCGGTATTGTGAAGGGCAGGTGTTGACTACTTTTATGTCAGTCTAGAAATAACAAAAAAATCGCAGTTTATGCGATTTCAATCCTATCAAATCTAGTTTTTCCCCATTTCCCTCTCACTTACCTACAGTTAATTGAATAATGCAAAGAGCATTGAAATGGCAATATGACTAGAACTATATATACACTGCGGATCATAGCATTTGGTGCAGCAATTAACAGAGCCGTTCGTAATGAACGGCTCCACTTTCATTGATATCAAGCTCTACTCTTACTCCGTAATCGCCGGTTCAGTATTACTTGCGAAAATAAACCCCTTCTCCATTGCCTCCACCTTACTCCTCATCACGACATATTGCAGCTGCAGCAGCTTGACTTTCATGTCTGCCTGCTGTCGTTGAAAGCTAGCTTGATTCAGCTCATGGGATGGCACACTCCCCAATTGAAAACGGCGCTGTACTATGGCATAATCGATAGCTGCCTCGTTTGCCTCTGCTTGTGCTGTTTTGTACAGCTGATAAGTATGATCTGTCTCGCTATAAGTAGCATCAATGTGTTTGATTAACTGCACATTAGCCTGTTTTGTCTGCGCGACAGTAAGTGCCATAGTTGCCCCCAAATAACTTTTTCCGTATGCATTAAATGTCTTTGTGTTGGCCTGTTCCCACCAAGCCTGTTTTAGCTCATTCCACTTTCGCTTCATTTCGTAAGATCGTGCTAATATTTCCTCCGTATTTTTACGGTTGGACAGTACAACTTCACCCGCTTCGACATCTTCCAACTCGATAGCTGGATCGTAACGCAAGCCTAGATCGAAGCAGAGCTGCAGCAAAGCGAGACAATAATTGATGCGCTGAACCTCTACTTCAGTCGTCTGCTGGGATATTTTTAACTGTAGTCCTCTCATATTATCTGCCGCTGCCATTCCTTGACCTTGGAGCGTCAATAGACGTTTGCGCTCTCTGTTCAACAGCTGCAAGGCTTCTTCATGTAGCTTCTTCTGCTCTTGCAAGGATAGTAATTGTACATATTGACTCGTTATTTTTAACTTGATTCCTTCCTTGGCCTCATCCAGATCAAGCTCTGTATTCCACTTGTCGCGCTCTAGCTGTTTGATGGTAAGCTCCAGCTCGTTCCGCTGCGCTTGCAGCATATCGTTCATTCCATATACAATTTCTCTGACACTGCTCGTTAAACCATTCACAACAGTATTTGTCTCTACTGTTGGACCGAGCCACAGCAGCTGCTCAGGAGTGGCATCCGGTGGAATTTGATAAGCAGAATTACTCAATATTTTCTCAGGAGTGTCTGGCAAGCTATAAGTATCCATGGGCCAACTCATGGTCATATGATCAGCCTGCGTTTTAAGATCAGACCTTTTGGACTCGAGCGCATAGAACTTGAGATGCAGCAATGTTAAATTAAAAGAATCTGATATAACTCGCGACTGCACATCAGCCAAAGTTAAGCGTGAAATCTCAACTAACGGTCGTGAAGCCACAAACGAGGCCGGTAATTTTTTGTCCTTAGTTGCCTGATCCCCAGACGACTTTACGGGTTGATCAAGGACGTTATTTGTTATCGTACTGCTGCCAGCCCATGCTGTTGCAGCTGAGTTCGCAAACAATGCAAGCACTATTAACGCCATAACTGTTTTTTTGTTCATGCAGCTTTCCTCCCTTATCGGAACTAAAATGACATTTTAAAAATAAGGTAAGAACAGGTGGATTGCTTTGCTCTATCTACAAGTTCATTTGACTAACTAAACGGATAAATGCGTACTGTCTTCTCGTTTCATTTTTTTGTTAAATTGCTGTTCGTGCCGACGTTGCTGCCGCTTCAATTTGTAACGTGCGACAAGCAGATACAAGGATGGAACTACAAACAAGGTCAATATAGTCGAGAAAATAAGACCAAAAATGATTGTGTTTGCCATCGGACGAAACAAAATATCCCCAATTAGCGCAATCGGAATCATACCGACAATTGCCGTCAACGAAGTGAGCAGAATAGGCCGGAAACGAGCTGCCGTTGCCTGAATGATCGCTTCCTCCAGCTCAGCCCCCGCATGTCTAGCATCTTCTATGAACTCGATCAATACGATGCCATTTCGCACGACAATACCTGCCAAAGAAATAATCCCCATCATACTCATAAACCCAATTGGCATGCCTGTAATAAATATACCGATGATTCCCCCTGCTGCAGCCAAATAAACAGTAGTCATAATAATTAGTGGAATCGATACGGAGTAAAATTGAATCGTAATTAACATCAGAATAAGAAAAAATACGAAAACAGATAATGCTCCTAATTCGGAAAAGATTTTATCCTGCTCGGATGTTTCTCCACCAATCGCCCAGCTAAAGCCTTCCGGGAACGAGATTCCATTCAATTTCCCCGTAATTTCAGTCATAATATCAGTAGCCGTCCGACCTTTCACATCGGCGTCTATTGTAATCGTTCGCGCTAAGTTGTAGTGTTTAATTTGCTGAACCGAGAAGGCCGGCTTAAGCACCGCCACTTGGGATAACGGAATTTGTTTTCCCGCTGCATTGGTCACATTCAAATGATGGAAGAGCTCGTTCGGATCGGAGACTCCTTTTTCGATAAACAAGCGAATACTGATCAGATTTTTCCCTGTGTTGTATTGACTTGTCGTGATCCCGTCGCTTGCAAGCAGAAGTGTACGTGTCAGATTCGTATAGGAGACCATGTATTGATCCATAGCCTGTTTGTTAATATCCAGTTCTAAACCATACTGCTCAATGCCCATATCATCTTTGACATTATAAGTTCCGTTGGTGTTCACAATCATCGCTTTTACCTGCTGTGACAGTGCTTGCAATTGCTCCACATCCTCTCCTGCTATACGAATAGAAACAGGTTTGCCTACAGCAATACCTAGCGAAGGCGCCTTAACCATTATGGATGCGCCAGGATAATCTTGTCTGAATTTAGTATCCCATGCTTGAATGGTTGCAGAAAGATTTGCTGTTTCTTTTTTTAATCTCACCATTACATTTCCGCTTGTCGACGAAAACTGTCCAGTAGGATCAGCATCCAAATCATAAAATAATAGGGGAGCACTACCACCTGCACTGAATGAAAATACATCCACCTCCTGCTGTTTTCCTATCCAATTCGCCACATGGCTAACAACACGATCCGTTTCCTGCAGTGAAGTTCCTGCCGGCATCTCGACATTAATGGTAAGCTCTGGACGTTCTGATTTCGGAAACAGTTCGACTGGAACAAACACCACCAAGAAATAAGCTGCAGTTCCGATTAGCAAACCTGAGAAGCCTACGATGAATGGACGTTTAATGACTCTCTTCATTAAATTTCCAGAATAAAAACGCCCCATTTCCTCAATTTGCTTACTTAATATACCTGGTTTGGAACGGATCGAAGTCGTCTTCCTTCGTTTCTCATACCATTCGCGAAAAATCGGAATTATTGTTAAAGACATCACCATCGATGCCAGCATCGTTAAGGAGATCACGATCGGAATGGGTTTAATAAATGCACCGATGTCTCCTTTCAAAAAAATCAACGGCGCAAATGCGGAAATCGTTGCCAGCGTAGCCGTTAGTATGGATATCGCTACCTCTTTCGTTCCTTTTACCGCAGCAACATGGGGTTCTTCCCCCAAATCTTTCAACCTTCGCTCAATATTGTCATTAACGACGACAGCATCATCCACCAGTATGCCAAGCACGATAATAAGTCCAATCACAGACATTTCATTAAGCGTTACATGGAGTGACGGCAGCAAGATTAAACCGATCGCAATGGAAACCGGAATAGCCAATGCCACCAAGGAAGCCGTAAGCAAACTCATGCCAAGCATACATATGACAAGTACCGCAGCGATGGCGATAACAGTTTCCTTCGTCAGACTGGTGAAAATTTCATCAACACGATCCTTTTGGGCAAACAAAGTTATTAGCTGAGCTTGTGATGGAAGGCTTTTCTTTAGCTGTTCAAGCTTTTCCTGGACAAGCTTGTTCATCGATGGAACATCGCTTCCTGTTTCAGCACCGACCCCAATAGTCACAACAGGCTTGCCATTATAGTAGGCAAAGTACTCCGATTTGGCATGAGTAAACTCCACCGTAGCAATGTCCTTTAAATAGACAGGCGCTTCGGAATCAGATCTAGTCACAAGAAGATTGTTTAAAATATCAACATGTTCAACATCCTTGACAATCAGCTGATAGCTCCTGTTTTGGAAAGTAATGCCACCTGTAGGAACACGCTGCTTCTCTCCTTCCACAGCCATCAATACTTGCTCCCAGTTGATTTGATACTGCTGCAGTTTATTGCTGTCGACACTAATATGAACCTCTTGCTTAGGAATTCCATTCAGATCTACTTTGGCAACACCCGGAATTGACCGCAGTTGGTCTCGCCAGCTTATCATCAGATCATTAAGCTTATACAGATCTTTTTTGCTCTCTGTAGTGATCGCATAAGAACCGATGAATGAGCTTGCCAAGTCATCATTTACAACCGGGAGCTTCACTCCTTCAGGTAATTCTTCTCGCACATCCTGCACGTTTTTTCGCAATTTGTCCCATACTTCTTTTGTATCTGCCTCATCTTTTGCTTTAATAGTAATAGAAGAATAACCTTCGGATGATACAGATATGATTTCCTTAATCCCTTGAATTTCCTTTACTTTCTGCTCCACAACTTTTGTGACCGTCTGTTCTATTTTCTGCGCAGAAGCTCCAGGGTAGATCGTAGTAATTGTCGCATACTTGATAACAATATCCGGTATTTCTTGCTGAGGGAGTCCGACAAAGCTAAATGCCCCCACGATCATGGCCATTATAAAAAATAGCAGCGTTATTTTTCGTTTTTTAACTAAATATTCGATCATTGGGCAGCTCCTTTAGCAGCATGAACATGATCTCCATCAAATAACAGTTCGGCGCCCTTTGTTACAATTTGATCGCCTACTTGTAGACCGCCGCTTATTTCAAACCGATTATTCACCGTGTGTTCTCCTAATTGCACAATCGTTTTAGCAGCTACCCCATTTTTTACTTTGTACACAAAAGGTTTCTCCCCATCACGGATGACCGCCTCAACCGGAACAAGAATGACATCCCGTCCCGCTCGATGCAGCCCCACCTTAACGACTTGTCCGGGAGACCAGCCGAGCTGTTCATTGTTAATGACAACTTCCCCATTAATCGTACCCGTTGCTGCATTTGTAATTGGATAAATTTTATTGACCGTTCCCTTTATAGTCTGACCATACAAGCTGACATCAACTGCAGTACCGGGCTTCCACAGCTTGACTTCACGATCCGGCAAAGGCAGGAGCACTTTTAATTCGTCCACGTTACCTAATGTGTACACGGACTGGCCTTCTGCAGCCAGTTCTCCATTGTGAAATGACTTTGTTAATACAACGCCATCAAAGCGAGAATGGAGTGCCGTTTTAGATAAGGCCAATTCAGCTTGTCGTTTCACAGCCAGTGCGGCATTATACGCAGCCACCGCTTGTTTTTTGGCGGCAATGCTCGCCATTTTTCCTGAGTTTGCTTCATCCAGCATCCCGGATGCTGCACGTATCTGCTCTTTTGTTGCGCCTGCTTGCATTTCAGATAGAGCAGACTCTGTATCTTTGACTACATTTTGAGCATTTGTCAGTGCTAACTGAGCGCTCTCATTGTCACTTTGGGACACCAATCCTTGCTCATATAAACGTTGTGAACGTTCCGCATCCAGTTGAGCTTTCTCGCAGGCGGCCTGTGCTAATGTCACGGCGTTCTTTAATCTCTCTCGCTGTTGTGTTCGTGCGCCTTTCTTTACTTCCTGCAAATTCGCTTCAGTGCGCTTGACTTGCGCAGTGGATACATGTATTGCAGCTTCGGCGCTATCCAGCGCGGCCTTTGCCTGCGCAGCACCTTGGATCGCTTGATCGAGCTGAAGGCGATATTGATACGTGTCCAGCTTTGCAAGGATGTTTCCCTTTTTTACGGCGTCTCCGATCTGAACATTTGTCTCCACGATTCGTCCGGGAACCTCAAAGGCTGCTGACATTTGACTTTCTGCCTCCAATGTACCTGATAGCGTATAATTTGTCGTTAGCGGCTGTTTGCTTATTGTGCTAATACCTACCACCCGTCCTTGCGGGACTTGTGTTTGGACGCTGTCTTGTGTGTCCGCATTAGAGCAGGCGACTACTGCCACACTACACAACATGCACAGCATTACTGCTATTTTCTGTCCACGCACGATTCCATCTCTCCTCTATTACGTTCTATGTACGTAACATCCAACTCCACTTTCATGTACCTGAATAACCAGTAAAACTCTATCTTTCATGCTTTTACTGTCGATAAAATACGGTTTCCAGCGAGGGTTGAATGATAGATGAGTTCATATTAGCCCCTAGGTCAGACCTAGAGTCAAGCGAGGTGTTTGGATGGAATGTGCTGCTGCAATATCATTATCATGTGTGCAAGAAGGGCAGCTTCTTTTGCAGATTCTGGAGATAACTGTATAAACGCAGTTATTTTCTTGATTGTGGGCATGAAATGTTCTAATTTTAACAATAATTTCACATAAACACTTGACCCTAGGTCAGACCTAAGGTATATCTTTGAATTACGACAAGATTGAAGCTCAGGAGTGAGTGTTGTGAAAAATGAAATTACCATTAGTGAGTTAGCCAAGCTTATGAACGTATCTATCCATCAAATTCGTTATTTTGAGGAGAAAGGAGTTCTTCTCCCCGCTTATACAGATGACAACCAATACAGATTGTATAGCATCGAGCAGGTATATCAGCTCGCGCATATTTTGCTGCTGCGAAAGCTTGGAGTATCCGTTCAATCGATAAAGGAATGTATGACCTCCTTTTCTGCGGATCAATATGACCATCTTCTTCATCGTTCCCTTCATAAAATAGAGGACGAGATACAGCGCCTACAGGAGCTGCAGCAGTTCATTCAAAAAGTGCAGCATGAACAAAAAAACTTAAAAACAATGTCCACTCCCTATCAAATAAAACGGCGGAACACCACGTATTTCACACGTTGGATGGAAATGGATATCGGTACAAAGCTCAGTGCCAAACAATTGGCAGCACAAACAAAAAGCTTGCCCAACTTATTTGAATTGGACCTTCATTTTATATGTGATGGTTCAAACACCGTCAGCTTCTGCCTGGAAGCGCAACAGCCCGGCGATTTATGTCTGCCTGAAGGAAATTACCTTGTCCTGCAGTGCTCCATTCTAGAAGATGCTGAGCTTGATCATGCCATCGAGCAGTTCTATGACTATGCAGCAGCACATGCTTATGTTCCAGCAGGCCCTCTCATCCTGATTGAGAAGTCCTATTTATCTTTGTTTAGCAATAATGAGCTTCATTACGAACTGCAAGTCTTGCTTGATGCAGGTGTTCATTTCGAAGGAGGGTGTGATGATGACAGCGGCAGGAATAACAGTTGAACCTATGCAGGCCAAGTACAATTTACAGGTCGGTCGATTGTTTGTTTACGGATTTCGCGGGAAATTTCAGCATCTTACGAATTTGAATGATGACGATCTGGCGCAATTTTTCGCAAGTCTGCTTGAACTTTTTCCATCTGCAATGACCACTCGAAGAGTTATTGCAGTCTATGAGGGGGAAGTGATCGGCACTTTGTCAGTCAAATGGAACGTGGGTTCCATTATTAAGCAAGAAGAGAAAGCAAGTGCTTCGTGGCGAAACTTTAGTCGTTTCGGCAAGTGGAACGTTGTTAAGCTGTTCATCGGGCTTTGGTTATTAGGGCATGAACCAAAAGTTGGAGAATGTTATATTTCAGATGTAGCAGTCCACCCAGGCCATCGCAGTAAAGGCATTGGTAGCATGCTATTGGAATGGGCGCGGCAGCATGCTCAAGCAGAGCCAAGCTTGAAATTGCTTAGTTTACATGTCTCAGGTAAAAATCCACGTGCCAGACAGCTTTACGAGCAAATGTCATTTCGTAGGCATTCACACAAAATTAGTGTCATGAGCCATGTACTACTGAAGGAAGGGAAATGGTACTACATGGTACAAACCTTAACTAAATAAGACCGGTTTCCTGTACGCTAAGGATACCGGCCTCGCTTATTACTTTTTCCGAATTTTGAATAGATGCGTACACTTTCGCTATTTCTGATACATCAACGGATAATTTGCCTTACTTATTATTGCTACCATGCTGTTTCCGTTTTATGTTCAATGACTGCCAATACTTTTGGTTCAACTGCTTTCATCATTTTCTTCATTAAAGGCTCGCTAATAGTTACTCCATCATGATCCGCTTTATATTGGTTTTCAGACTGTGTTCTTGCAATTACATCAATCACTTGTTGTTTAGAGACATTTTTAGATGCTGCGATCTCCACAACAGATTTACCTTGTGCTAATTCTTGTTTTAATACTGTCGGGCTTATTTGTAGTAAAGAAAACAGTTTTTCATCATTTAAAAAGGAATCAGCAGTATAATCAGTCTTACCATTTAAAGAGAATAAACCTTCTACTTTAAGGTTTGAAGGAGTAGGATCACTGCCTCCTATCCGAGAAAGACTAATTGTATTGCCATGAACAAATACTTGGTAGAACGGTACTTCTGACCCCTTTTTAGCGTAACTCAACATCCATGTTTTTACATCTGGGTTCTCCATTTGCTCTATAGCAACTTCGTAGTCTTTAATGCTGCCATATATTTTAACAATAAGGTAATCCACCTTCGCCTTAATTTCCTGATCAGTCAAAGAATTGAGAGGTTTCTGCTTTGGCTCCCAATTCTCTTGAGTCAGATCTTCAATCTCACCCGTAATACCGTTTGCATGAAGCGTAATCTTTTTTCCTGTTTCTCCATTTTCCTGCAGTACGATGCTTTGTTGGATCGTTGTGTTGCTAGAATCACTAGGGTAACCAAGGTAACTTGCATCGATAATCTTAAACGATCTTGTTTCCGGAAATGCGCTATACAGCTTCTCAAGTGTTGCTTTGCCCAACTTATCTACCTTGACTTGTTCAGCAGTCATTGGTGTTCTAGTAAATATATCAATCAGGGTAGGCGCAGCAAATGCTGCGGTCGGAATCAAAATAGCAGTCGCAACTATTCCAGCAATTAATCGTTTTTTCAAGGTTATCTCGCTCCTTTTTTGTTTCAAATATTGAGAATAAGACTGTTCTATTCGTTTGGAAATGGCCGGTGGGCACGTCATATTTTTTGCCTCGTTGTGCAGATGTTCACGGATTGTGCGCTCAATAGTCATTGATCATTTCCATCCTTTCCCGGGGAAGATACCCTAAGCTTTTTCGAAGCGCCTGTAAGCCAGCATGATATCTGGACTTGACAGTACCCAGCGGAATATCGAGCAAAGTCGCAGTTTCCTCAAGCGTATAGTCGTGAAAAAAGCGCAAGATAATCACTGTCCGCTGTTTATCGGTCAGTTTTCGTATTGACTGCGATATCATTTGGTTTGTCCCATCCATCAACACAGTAGGTTGATCCCAATGAGACTCTTCCCGGGAGAAGACACGGACGCGTTCAAAAATTCGGAACCTTCTCCAGCCCTTTACCCGAAATCGCTGCACTTGACGGATGACCAAGCCGTTTAACCAAAAATGGAAAGGACGATTCGTATCGTAATTAGCAAGTGAGGTCCACATTTGCATATAGATCTCATTCATGACATCTTCCCGGTCCTGCTGATGATCCACGAGAAAGGAGACTGTTCGGTAGATGTCCTGATAGGTGGCATCGTACATCGTATGAAACGACTGTTGATCACCATCTTTCATTTTTATAAGTAGTTGGTACATATATTCATTTTGCATTCAGAGGGCCCTCCTGAGTAACCAGCTTACACACTATATTGTCGCTCTATCGGAAAAAGGTTCGGTCCCCAAGACAAAATAATTATGGCATTCGAATCTTATCGCCATCCTGCAGAGGATCGCTGCTCTCGACGATGACTTGTTCTTGCTCAAATACACCTTGGGTTACGGCTGATACTTGCTCATTAGAATCCACCACAATAATAGATGTTCTTCGAACGTAAAATGTACTGCCAAGCGGGCCATCTTTCCCCTCTATCGTAAATACATACTTTCCGCTTCCATCTTCGTGCACAGCTTTATTGGGTATCAATACCGCATCATCAGACGTCATTTTAGTGAGCTCCATATGAACTCTATCGCCTCTTTTCAAGCTCTTGTCTTGTATCGTGACCACAATACGCTTCATTGGAGAATTCAAGAGCGTACCTTCACCTACTGAACCTGTATTAATAGAATTTGCATCTTCGATTTCTGTAATTTTGCCTTCGACTTGTTTGTTCATTTTTTTATTTACTAGAACATCATGCTCTTGTCCTATCTCCAGGAGATCAGCTACAACCGCAGGGGCTAAAAACTCAAACTCAAATCCAAGGCTTCCGTTGGAGATACGCACATCCCCTCCACCATTGGATGAAATGAGGCCATCTATCGCGTTGACTTGTGTGACGATTCCGTCAAACGGAGCAACCAATTCGCGATTATTAGTCAAGTGATCCTGCAGCGTTTGAATTTTTCGCTGCTGAAATCTCTGATCAATTTTATTGATCTCGATTACATTTTTGGCGCTGCGTATGCTCTTCTCATCTCCGCTATGTACAGCCTCCATAAAACTGCTCTGTAGTTCTTCCATTGTAAGCTTAAGCTTATGAAGACTCGCTTGTTCGTCCTGAATCTGTTGTTCCGCTTCTGTACTGTTGTATAGGACCAACTTCTGCCCTTTCTTTACAGCATCCCCTAATTTAACATCTACCCTCTCCGCTTTCCAACCTGTACTATTCGTTAATGCTACCTCTGCCCTCCACTTTAATACACCACTACCTTGGAACGTATGAAGAAGCTGTCCCCGACTCGGCTCTACTATAACAACCTTAGGCAGAGTCAGAGCCATTATCGTGTTGCTGAGCAGCGTAAAAACAATCAGGAGGCCAATAAACCAGCCAGACAACCTTCGAATCTTTCGCTTACGTTCAGACTTCGTTTGATCTGTATGTTGTAATTCCATTATAATCACCCCTATATCACTATCCTTTAATTCCCGATAGCTGAATTCCTTCAATAAAGTAGGACTCTGCATATAAAAACAAGAGCACCATTGGGGCCATATACAGCACAGATGCAGCAAAAGCAATCCCCCGGGCCCCTTCGCTGACACGCGATAAATAAAGCGATAATGGCTGCTTGAATGAATCCTCCAGAAAAATAAGGGGCTGCTCGACCATATTCCAATTGTCAACAAATAGTAATACAATTAGTGCAGCAATTCCAGGTTGAATAAGAGGAACGATAATCTTATAAAAAATCCTCAAGTGCCCCGCTCCGTCCATTTTGGCAGCTTCGATATACGAATTCGGAATATGCAGCATGAACTGTCTCAGCATAAATACACCGAAGGCACTGAAAATTCCAGGCAAAATAATCGCAGATGTTGTGTTCATTAGTCCAAGCTTCTCCACTATAATGTAGTTGGGAACCAGTGTAACTTGAAACGGCATAATCATGGTCATCAAATAAACGACAAACAACTTATCCCGTCCCCAAAATCGGAGCTTGGCAAAAGCATAGGCCGCCAGCGATGCGACTAGCACTTGACCAGCGATGATCGGTGTAACTATCCATACGGAATTCCAAAACATCTGAAGGAACATCGGTTTATGAACCAGCACTTCCGCATATTGATGAATGGACAACCAATCGGGAAATAGCTTCAAGTTAACAAATCCATCCTTCTCACCTGCGGCAGAATTGATCATTTTGCCAATGAGCTTATAGTTATGTTCAATCTCACCTTCCGTCATCAACGAATTTGTGAATGTGATAACAATGGGAAATAGCATGATCGCGGCGATTATTCCCATCACCAACGTTAACGCAACCTTACGAAATTTAGCCAACAATATCACCGTCCTTACACTTAATCCATAAATTGCCGAAAACGGCGTTCTATTGAAAGCATGATTGTCACACTAATTAAAATGAAACCTACCATCAAGGTGGCAGCGGCCGTCAGTTTCTGAATATTGAGTGATAGAAACATGTTGTTCATATAATGCTGCAGCATATAAATACGGTCATGTGGATAATCACCAGCAATCAGATACGTTTCACGGAAAACTTTGAACGAATTAATAATGGACATTAAAATGACAAAGAACATCGTCGGAGTCAAGTAGACAAGCGTAATATGAATCAATTTATGAAATCTGCCGGCACCTTCGAGGTCTGCAGTTTCATAGTAATCCTTAGGTATACTTTGTAATCCGGCTAAAAATAAAATGATGTTGTATCCGATATTTTTCCATGTGTACACGGCAACCAACACGCCCATGGACCAATCTGATTTCATCCAATCGATCCGTTCAATATGCATGCTCTGCATCCATACATTCACTGTACCATTCCAGTCGAACATGATTTGCCACATCATTACGATAGAGGCGACGGGTACCACAAGTGGCAATACAAAAGCTGTCTGCAGCCAATTCTGAATAAATAACTTTTGATTAAGCAAAATCGCAAATAGTAAGGATAAAACGATGATCAGCGGCACACTTATACCGGTAAACAGGAATGTGTTTGCTGCCGCTTTACGGAAGGAGCCGCTATTAAACAGTTCATTATAATTATCAAAACCAACAAACGACCCACCCACTGCGCTATCTTGGAATGAATAGAACAATCCCATGACAAACGGAATAAGATAAAAAATTGCGAAGCCTAGCAAGCTCGGCGCCAAGAAAAGAACAGCCATCGTCCAATCATGTCGCAGCAGCTTACATATTTTGCCCTGATCCCATTTTCCCACCATGTTTAACATCTCCTAAATCCACGTCGAATGCGAAAAATGAACCATTCGATTTTTTCTTTTTACTAAACCATATTCGTTGCATTATCCCCTGCCATCGGCTTGTACACTACCAGTGTAGTACGCGAATATATGATAAGTGAGATGGACTTGTAATGGAGTTGTAAAAAGCTGAATTCACCTATCATCACAGCGTAAAAAGGCCAGCTGCGGTTGCAGCTGGCCTTGGTTCTGTCAGTCTTTGAATTGTCGATCAAGGTTCATTGTTCGCCTCCAATAATGGAAAGATAGACGTATTCTCATTCAAATAAGTCACACGATCCGCCACAAGTTTAGCTGGTTATTCATTCAAGAAAGTCGTCACTCGATTCTGAATTAACTTGGCCACGGCTTCGGCTGACTTCTGTCCGCTGAAGAAGGCCTTCGATTCATTCGTAATGATCTCGTCAATCTTGGAAGGTCTGAACTCCACCGGATAGATCGCTTCAGCCAGGAAATGCTCCAATCCTTGAAGATCCTGTGCTGTCACGTCGAATACCTTCCCCTTCAGTGGTCCCATTTCTTGATCCGATATCACCTTGCCCTCCTGCAGCAGCTCCTGCACTTGCTTTTGATAGACGTTCTTATTTAATGGGAAACCCGCGCTGCCTGCTTTGGCTTGTACTTCATCCGATAACATAAATTTGATGAAATCCCATGCTTCCGCTTTAACCTTCGATTTGGCATTCATCCCGATTGTATTGTAGGTTCTGAAATATCCTCCCGCTTCCTTCCCGTCTGCATGAGGTTTGACGTACAGCTTGGACGTAAATTCATATCCCTTTCCATAGTACTCGCTCTGCTTCATCATTCGAATGTAGTCCGCCGGGGAAACAATCGAAGTGTTCCAAAATATCGATCGTGATGCTGTCTCCGAAGCCACCTGTTCATCGAATAACGATTTAACTTGATGCAACAGAGCAGTAAAACCTTCTGAATCGAATTTGGCTTCACCGTTAGCCTGATCCACATAGGTAGCATATTGATCTTTAACCATTTCATTTAACAAATAATGCGGTTCGCTTAATAAGGCCGATTGGTTGTTGGCAGGACCCGCATTCTTTAGTTCCTTGGCCACGTCGACGAATTGACTCCAGTTCCAACTTTTATCATTGATCTCCACACCGCTTTTATTGATCACCGTTTCATTGCCTACAAGGCCATACAAGAAGAAGTTCAGCGGCATGCCATAGATTCCGCCGTTCAATTTGACAGCGTCCATGATGTTTGTGAAATATTGGTCTTTCTGAAAAGACGGATCATGTTCTATCAACTCACTCATGTTGACCAACAATTGTTTATTCACATAGCTCCCTGTCGGCAGCAAGTCCACCGCAATGAGATCCGGTCCTGTACCAGATAACATAGCCGTATTCGTCGTCTTAATAAACTTTTCGCTATCCTCTTCGCCATGTGCGTCATCACTCTCGACATAACTGAGATCAATCGTAATATTAGGATGTTTGGCTTCATATTTCTTCTTTGCCTGCTTATAAAACTCATCTGGAAAATAGGTGGAGAACACGATCGTTTTTTTCTTCCCGTCCAATTTCAAATCTGGAGCATTCTTCTCTTTTAGCGTTTCTGTGTTCTTATTTTCGCTTTGTGCCTCGCCCTTACTCGCAGGGGTGCTGCATGCTGAGACCGAAATGATGAATAGAATCATTAACATCATGAATAACGTTTTTTTCATTACCTTCTTCCTTTCCCTTATGAACATACTCTGCCATGAACCCCAGTGTAGTAGGCGAATATATGATAAGTAAGATAGACTTATATAGGAGTTGTAAAATTTAGATTCAAGCGCACAAATTGCAAAAATAAAGACCAGCTGCAGATGCAGCCGGCCATAAATTGTCGTTTTACGACTCTGTATAATATTGTAGGAGCGCCATCACGTCTTTACTGAATCCCGCCACCTGCTTTGTTCCCATTTGAACTTGAACACTATATTTTATCATTTGATTTGCCTTGTTCAAGTAATACACTTCCGGTTTATAGCCCCAACGAATCTGTTTCTTATCAAAAGTTAACTGCGATAATGGATCATTTGTTTTTTCCTGAATGAAACGTTCCGCCACTTCATGGACTTCATCCATAAGCAGAGTTGAAACGACATCGTTGTATACAACAGGGAACTGGTCAACATTATTGATTCGAAGTACATCGCCATCTCTCGCATTCACAACAATATCAAAAACTTCCCTCGGGTCAGCATCATGAATCAAGGTAACATAGAATACACCGCTTGGCATTTTTTTAAGCTCCGCTTCAACGTCAATCTCAAATGCGAACATCTGCCTCGGGCGCGTATAACTCTTATATCCCTTTTCCACCCGATCCAACAATTCTTTCAGCTTCACTTGGTCCACCGCAAGCAACTCGCCAAATTGAACCTCATCGATCGATAATTTCTTATCGTAGTATTTGTTGACCGCCTTCAGACTGACGGTCTTCACCGCATCCTGCGACAACACGCCTTCATACTGCACTTCGTTCTTATTCGGCTCTTTCGTTATCTTCTTCACGATCACCTTATCTTTGGCAATGCCATTGAATATGTCTTCACAACCCGTCAGCGACAGCATCACGAATGCTGCACCAATGACCATTAGGATTGACTTATTCATGATCAACTCCTCCGCCTTTCGGATAAATAGGTTCGAAGATAACTCGAATCGTCGTGCCTTCATTTTCTTCACTCGCGACTTCAATGACGGCACCGTGCATCCTTGCTACGCTCTGACAAATAGAGAGTCCTAGTCCCGCCCCCTGATTGCCCCGTGATCTTGCTTTATCTGCCATATAGAACGGCTCGAATATTTTGTCACGATGCGCTTCAGAGATACCCATCCCTTGATCGATCACTTCCAGCACGTATCGATCATTCTGACTGATGAGCCGGATCGTAATGCTCTGCTGTAGAGCTGAAGCCTTTAACGCATTATCTACGAGATTAAAGATCAGTACTTTGATCAGATCCTTGTCCAGCAGTAGCCTGCCGCCTTCACCACAATCAAGGATGATAGCAATCTGCTTCTCCTTCGACATCATTTCAAGTGCCGGTTTCATTTCGGCAATGATGGATCCTAGGTCTTGTTCTTCTATTTGACTGCGGCCTTCTTGCAACGAAATCAAGTCCATCAGCTTATGTGACAGCGACTCTAATCGCTTCCCTTCTGTATAAATTACATCCAGACCGTCGAGGAATCGTTCTTCGTTATATTTCGTCGTTCGCAGAAAATTAGTATAACCAATAATCGATGTTAACGGCGTTTTTAATTCATGAGTAAAATTATCAATGAATCGCTGCTTTTCTTGATTGTGCCTCTCCAAGACTTGAATCTTATCTTCCACAACCGCGGCCATTTCATTAAAATTTCGAGCCAGAATACCAATCTCATCCTTTGATTTCAATTGGACGCGTTCCGAAAATCCTCCCCGCGCAATTACTTGAGCCGTCCGATTCAACCGATCAATCGGCTTTGTCAGCCCTCTACTAACGAAGAGCATAATCAACATATAGAGGAAACTGGCAGAAATATCCACTTTTACGAAGAAGCTATACTGCTCCAAGCGATCCGCGTACAAGGAAGTTACGTCTTTCATGTAAGTAAAGACATAGCTTTTATGATTTATATCAGTAATATTCGAAGTAAACAAGATCGTACGCTGATCGATATCGCGAAGAATATAATGAATCTCATCCACAGCCAGCTTGCTAAGTTCTTCTCGATGGATCGGCATCTTAAAATCAACATTGCTGTAGATCGACTGATTCTTATCGTTCGTAATATCTATATACACCTGTTGATCGCGATTTCTCTCTACGAATTCCTTGGCGACATTAGCAAGTACCGTCTTCTCATAATCAAGCGAATCATAGATCCGAAGAATCGGAACAATCGCGTCGATACTTGAGTGAATGCTCATATTCTGGCTTAAGGCGCTGTTTATTTCCTGCGACAGGATCTTGTTATGGCTTCGTTCGATCACTAGAATCGAGGCTGCATTAAAAATAACGACGAAGACTAGAAAAGAAAACAATGAGATCTTATGCCAAAACTTCATGGCTCAATCCTCCAGCCGGTAGCCGACTTTGTAAACAGTCTTAATATGATCCTGGAGCTGAAGCTTCTTGCGTACCGATTTGATATGCATATCGACCGTTCTTGTTTCGCCGTAATAATCCCCACCCCATACGTTATCGATGAACTGCTCTCTAGAGAGGGCGATGTTCTTATTTTTCAGCAGCACAACCATCAACTCGTATTCTTTTGGGGTTAGTTCAACTGGATCCCCCTGAAGGGTTATTTCCCGTTTGTCCAAGTCGATTTGAATGTTTTGGAACTTCATAACGCGTTCTTCTTTGCCGTATCTGCGTAATACGGTTTCAATCCTGGCGAGCAGTTCAATCCCTTCAAATGGCTTAACCATGTAGTCGTCGGCCCCCAGCTTCAGTCCGTTGACTTTGTCGTAAACCGAGTTTTTTGCCGTCAGAAAAATGACCGGTATACGGTAGGGTTGAAGTTTTTCCATTAGTGCAAACCCGTCGAGCAGCGGAATCATAACGTCTAGCAGGATGAGATCGTACTTCTCTTGCTTTACCGCCTCCAGCGCCGCCAAGCCGTCGTATACTTCAGTCGTTATGTAGTTCACAATATTGAGGTTCATTTTAATAATTTGGGATATATGGATATCATCTTCAACGATTAAAATCTTTTTCTGCATATTTAGAAATCTCCTAATTCATCAAATATGTAATCACCCGATATCATTGTAACATTAACCGTTCCTAGGTCAGATCATGATAAATGATTTATCTAAAGGTGGAATTAGTATAAATGGGTTGGTAATTCGAGTCAAACGTGATGTCTAGTGTATGTGTCCTCTTTGGTGGTCGTTGATCGGTCCTTGAATAGTAAACTTATATTGACTTCTTTTGTATTTGGACTTTTTAATCTTCCTTATGCCTATTACTTTTTCGAATAATTGACATAGATTAAAGATGTGTTCTCAGTTCTTTTATAAGAGTGGAGTGATAACAGTGGGTTTTTATGTTCGAAATAGTACGCCTAACCCGATATATGTTGCTGTCGGATATTATGATGCAGGTTGTAGTCCTGTCACCTATACGAAGATTGGCTGGTACCGTATTACTCCTGGAAGAAGTTCGCTTTTAGTGACTGGCTCATCTGTTAATCAAACGTATTATGTCTATGCACAGGACAATTTCAATAATGAGTGGAATGGTAATTACTTCACTTCTGTTCCTAGAACAGCTTTCTCAATGTGCTGGATAGAAAGCTGCCAGGGCACGGGCTGTAGAACAGTAGGGTTCGATAGAGTTCCTGTCGGAAATTTTTTGAACTACACATTAACCCTTGTAGATAGTACTAAAGGTACATCTATCCCAAGAAATACTAGAGTGTCCAAAAAGAGAAAACCAAAATTTATATTAGGTAGACTCAGCCTTAAAAAATTACCAGGTAAATTAGGTAAATTAGGCAAGATTGTAAGACCATTATATGGTAGATTGAAGTAGATTTTTAGAAGTAAACATCCCGTGGCCGCAGAATACAATATTCGACTTCGCTAACGGGCCGAGTAGCCGTCAGCTATATTTTTACATCAATTTCAGTCATTATAAAGCGAAAGGCTGCCATTTCTGCTGGCAGCCTTTGCTCTCTTGCTACTAAATTGAACTTCTATAAACTATTCTTAAATGCCATTAATTTACATAACCCATATATTACTATGAGGCTAAAATGTATTACATCATGTATTTTCCCGTAATCGAGTGCTCAGCATCGATGATTTGCCAAGGTGTACCTTCGAAAACTACTTGGCCACCCTTACTACCTCCATCTGGTCCCATATCAATGATCCAATCCGCTTGGCTGATCACTTCAAGGTTGTGTTCGATGACGATCACTGTATTGCCGGCATCTACGAGGCGGTTCATAATCTTGAGAAGATGCCCGATATCTGACATATGGAGGCCAGTCGTCGGCTCGTCCATCATGTAGATGCTGCCCTTCTTATGCAGTTCACTTGCCAGCTTGATGCGTTGACATTCCCCGCCCGATAGCGTGCTGAGTGGCTGGCCAAGCGTAATATAGTCCAGCCCGACATCACTCATCGCCTGAAGCTTGCGCACGACCTCTTTTAGCTGGAAAAATTCCAATGCCTGCTCCACCGTCATCTCCAGCACTTCTGCAATTGATTTGCCATGCAGCTTATACTCAAGTACCTCTTCCTTAAACCGTCTCCCTTCGCATACCTCACACGGCAGCTTCACACTGTCAAGGAATGCAAGGTCTGTATACACCACACCTAGACCTTGGCAGTTCTCGCATGCGCCTTTGGAGTTGAAGCTGAACAAGCCTTGACTGACCTTGTTCGCGGAAGCAAACGCCTTGCGCACATCATCCATAATTCCCGTGTAGGTAGCGGGATTTGAGCGTGTTGATACGCCTACCGCGGATTGGTCAATGACGATCGCATCCGGATGCTGGCTAAGGAATACTTCGTTAATTAACGTACTCTTACCCGAGCCGGCGACACCCGTAACTAATGTCAGCACTCCGGTTGGAATATTTACGCTTACGTTCTGCAGGTTGTGTAAAGTGGCATCCTTGATCGTCAGCATGCCGGTCGGCTGCCTGCAATCGTGCTTCAACTGGAGCGGTCGCTTCATATGGGTACCTGTCAGAGTATCTGACTCCAGCAGGCCTTGGTAGCTGCCTTCATACACAATGGTACCACCACGACTGCCAGCGCGAGGCCCAACGTCAACGATATGATCGGCCACCTTGATCACATCGGGATCGTGCTCAACGACAATTACGGTATTCCCCTTATCGCGCAGCTTCTGAAGTAATTCGTTTAACCGGTGTACATCACGGGGATGTAAACCGACGCTGGGCTCATCGAAGATATAAGTGACATCCACCAGACTGCCGCTCAGGTGCTTCACCATCTTGACGCGCTGCGACTCGCCGCCGGACAATGTATCCGTCTCACGGTCCAGTGTTAAATAGTCAAGTCCGATATCCACTAGATGCTGCAACCGCTCTGCTAGTGACTTAACGACCGGCGCAGCGACAGAATCGCCTATCTCCCGAATGACTCGAATAAGCTGCCCGACCTCCATGGCGGACATCTCCGCAATGTTGAATCCATTGACTTTGCAGCTGAGTGCGGCCTGACAAAGTCTTGCACCGTGGCAGCTGGAGCAAGAACCCTCAGTGATGTACGGTGCAATAGCTTTTTGTGTGCGCTCTGACTTCGCCTTCACATCCTGCTTGATGTATTTGTTCGTGAACTTCTCGATGACGCCTTCAACTGTAATATTTGTTGCCTTCCCGGCGAAATCCATCTTCACTTTCCTAGCCTTGCCGTACAGCAATTGCTCCAGTTCCTCATCTGAATAATCACTTAGCTTCTTGTCCAGATCGTAGTCCCCCGACTGCACGATCATATTCCAATCCCAGCCGCCCACCGCATAATCCGGCAGCATAATTGCCCCTTCGTTCAACGACTTTGACATGTCTACCGCCTTGTTCATGTCAACGGCTAGTTTGCGACCGATCCCATTACACTCGGGACACATGCCTTGCGGATCGTTAAACGAGAACATGTTCGTATGTCCAACATACGGCTGACCTATTCGGGAGAAGAGAAGACGGAGAATGGGAGAGATATCGGTAATCGTGCCCATAGTGGAATGGGAACCGCCCCCGAGCCGCTTCTGGTCCACAATAACAGCCATGCTTAGGTTCTCAATCGCGTCCGCATCTGGCTGCGGATAACGCGGCAGGAAATTGCGCACAAACATGCTGAAGTTCTCATTCAGCAAACGCGTGGATTCTGCGGCAATCGTATCGAAGACGATCGATGACTTGCCCGATCCGGATACCCCGGTGAAAATCGTGATCTTTCGCTTGGGAATGCGCAAGGATACGTTCTTGAGATTATTTTCCCTCGCCGCCGAGATTACGATATATTCCTGTTTAGATTCGCTCATGCTTTACATCCTCCCAGTCGTGTTAATTAGATGATTAGAGATGGATATCCCCTCAAACACATAACCGGCTGCAACCTACATGCAGCCGGTTATGTCTTGTCTAGCAGAACTCAACTACCGCACCCACTAATTCGCCAATGGAAAGAGAGAAATACTGGCTATTGTTCCAACACCTTTTCGAGCTTGGCGCACCAACCACTCCAGCCATACTTGGCACCTTCGAGCCCTTGAGCATTTGAGAATCCGGTTTGCTCAAGATGAAGGTTAACCTTTCCATCTTCTAATGCCTGTAACGTCCAAACAACTGTATGCTGCTCTCCTGCGCTGGCCCAAGTGTAGGACAAACAGTTTGGCTCGTCCACGATAATCACTTCACCTTCAATAACTCCGTCCCACCATTCGTTCGGCTCAGTGCGGAACTGAAAACGGTATCCAACAACAGGCTTAAAATCATTCTCCATGACCCATTTGGCAAGCTTGCTTGGATCGGTTAAGGCAGACCAAAGCTTCTCGATCGATGTCAAGTATTGAAAATCTAAGGATAATGTTAAACTCATTCTTGTTCCTCCTCTAATAAGTGGTTTAGGCGCAGCATATTCACACGCCAAACTTGTGGTAGAAAGCTAGCCAATCTTGAATTTATTTTAAAGGTGAGGCATTTAGCCTAAACCGTGTTTCTCTGCCTACTTTACAGTTAAGTACAACTCCGGCATCCTTAAGCATTGTCAATGCTTGGATACCGCAATCCAGCCCACTTGAAACGGTGTCGGTTAACTCATGAAGCGGCAGCTCCTCCGCTTCTGCTAACTGACAGATGAATCAGTCGGAGCCTAGTTGGATCTGTAATCGCGTCAAACATATCCCGCAACTGGTTGTTCTCACGCACAACAACCTCTCCTAAATATTATTTCCAAGGAACAACCGATAATTTCACCATCTCCCTAAAGTAGGCGGTAGTTCGAACGTAGCGCCCACGAAGCGAGAACAGCTAATTCGACACCATTTAGTGACATTTTGATTATAGGACACCATTTAGTGTCCTGTCAACTATTAATATAATCTCCCCTTTGGCTCCTACATTACGAGTAAGAAGCCTCAGCACGACAATGCCGAGGCTTTATGATCATAACTTAGAGTTTCTTTAGTACCAATCTGTTTAGTTACTATCATACGGTTCTGCAAACTGCCTGAAAACGTGAAGAAGCTGCCGACAACACGATCGGCAGCTTCTTCAGATTTCCCATTTATGATTTTTTCCCAGGTCATCCCCATTGTCCAAGCCCTTTTTTTTTGAAAAAGCCTCAAGGTGTTAATCGCTATTTAATATTGAAATACTATTATTCTAATCTTATCGTATTTTGTACATATGTATAAAATATAAATAAATCCTCTGATCCAACAGTTTCATAAGGTTTTATGCCCTGCAAAACGATACATGATCTGTGGCTAATACCACCCTGAAGACATATCACCGCTACGCTTACTGCTAAACTTTATTCAGCATGCAGAGCAGAGATATGCCTTGGGGTGGGCCAGCTTTTACATTAACAAACTATATGATCACTTTTCTCTTGCTGTGAATGTGTGCACTCTTTAACATGTTTCGCGAATCTTTTAGATGAAGAGCAATTTATTAAAGTTATTCATCAAGCTATGAAGTTCTTGTGTAATCCTTGTTATTTGGTACTCCTCGCAGAATAACCTAATCATTAGTTCATCCTCTTTAACGGCAATCGCGATCTCGGTAGATACATTGTTTGTCTGACTACCGTAAATCTCCTTAATTCTGCTGAGCTCTTCCACCATCTCTGATTGTGAATCGTACATTCCCAGATAGTTAAAAATCGGAATTCGGATCATTTCTGAGCTGTAGATATCCTTTATGGAGTGTCTCACCTTTTTATACTTGTTCTTCGGTTCCTCACGAGACATCAATGCTGCAAAATTTACGTTTTTCTCATATGCAAAGCTAATTAATTCATTAATCTCTTCAAAAGCTAGATGTTGGTCATATCGTACACTTAAAGGCAAAATATCAATAAACGCCCCAATTGTATGATAATAATTGTTTGCCTGATATTTTCTTCCTGTATGCAGGATTGCAAACGGTATCGTATCAAGCTCGAAATTAAGCTCTAGAACTTTCAAAAATATTTTCAAGGATATATCCCATGACATTTCTTCTATGGATTCACGAATGTCGTCTGTTATCGGAATGGAAATAGTAGTATTTATTAATGATGCTTCCTTATATTTTTCGAAATACTGGCTATAGCTGGCGTAAAAATCATTTAGCTTATATTTCTCGATCAGTTCCTTTTCCGTTACGCCTTGAGGTCCCTTCAACTGCTCTGTAACATAATGCTCATATTGCAAAATGTTATGCCTTACTAATTCACCATTGTTTGAATAGGCTTGCCGTATGCTCGCTTGGATGATTTCGAAGCTCATCGCATCAAAAATTAAATGGTTAAATGGCATATATACCTTGAAATCATTCTCAGCGAACTTGATCATGATTACTTTATACAACAAGCTGCCGAAAATATCTGCACGCTCTAAATGTTCTCCATAAAGCTCATGAATGTAGGCTTGAATGGCACCTCGTTGCTCTTCACTGGCATGCTCTAGGTCCAGATAAGGTATCTCAATTCCCATAACCACGCCATATTGTTGGATCATGGTTTGATGATCTGATTTTATGACAGTACTTCTTAATAAATCTTGCTCGTTAATAACACATTCAATGCTCTTTCTAAGCAGCTGTACATTAACCTTATGGTTAAAATCCAATATCGCACCACTATATGTTTTGTTAGTATGTAGTAGAATTTCCTGCATCGCGGATAGTGGATAAGCCTGAATCATTTTGTTCTCATTTACTATCTTTTTACTAAACTCTTTAAGCTGGTCGGTTAGTGACTGCTTCCATTGTAAGAGGCTCGTTAAAATAGGTTCCGTGGCCACATGTCCCACTTCATTAAAATCCATTTGTTTATTTGCCCAGTGTTTATAAATATCACGAACATTTTCATAATAGAAAATATCTTTAATTGATATTTGGATCTTTACCTTTTTTAATTCTTTGTGTATTTTAGCAATTCGTATTGAATCTCCTCCCACCTCAAATAAGTTGTCCCTTACGCCCAGCTGCTGCAATCCTAATACATCCTTGCATATATTTATTATGAGAGCTTCCACTTCATTTTCAGCTTCCTCATAGTGGATGCCTGTCTTTATTACACCTTCAATTTCAGGTAATTGCTTTCGATCAACCTTACCGTTTAAATTAAATGGCAACGATTCCATACGGATAAAATGAGCAGGTATCATATAGACAGGCAATTTCTTACTCAAAGAATCCCTTAGTACATGGATGGCAATTTCCAGATCAGATACATAATAAGCGCACAAATACTTAATTCCATCCATTTCCTTATCGACAACAGCAACTTGGGACACCTGCGCCAGTTGTAATAGGTTCTGTTCAATTTCGCCTATTTCAATCCGATAACCTCTTATTTTAACTTGATGGTCGATGCGTCCCACATATTCAATATTTCCATCGGGCAGCCATCTTGCCATGTCTCCTGTTTTATACAGGCGCTCTCCTTCTTGATAAGGGTTAACTATAAATTTTTCTTGCGTTAATTGTTCATTGTTTAAGTATCCTCTTGCTAATCCCACACCCGCGATGCACAATTCACCGGTGATCCCCGTTGGTACCAGTTTATTATGGGTATCCAGTATCAATACTCGATGATTACTAATAGGAGTTCCAATTGTAATTTTGGCTTCATGCTCTGGTGATAGCTTGCAGGTTGTTGTGCATACGGTATCCTCTGTTGGGCCATATGCATTGATAACCTCTACCTTACCGAGTAGGTGTGAAATTTGTTCGTACTTCAGTTCACTGCCTGCGGTGATTACCCGCTTTAATCCGTTCGCTGCCTCTACATTAGCTGCTACGAATGGAGGTAATGTTAGAGTTGTAATCCCGTGTGTGCTAATATACTCGTTTAACAAGTCAGCGCTAAGCAGCACATCCTTATCAGGGATACAGAGTGTATTACCGAGCAAGAGTGCCATAAACAGCTCCCAAGAGAACGCGTCAAAGGCAATACTGGCAAATTGTAGTATATTCTCATCTTTCCCGATCCCCAGATCGCTCTCAAACCAATACTTCAAGTTAATAATACCTTTATGCTCAACCATAACGCCTTTAGGCTTTCCAGTCGTTCCCGAAGTGTAGATCACATAGGCCAAATCATTCGAATGGTTGATATTATCGACTTGTTCATGAGCGAGCGCATAAAGTCCCGCATCTTCTAAATCAATAACCTCTTTAATTTCAAGTGCTCTCATTTGTGTAAGCTTAAGAGTTGAAAGCATAAACGCGGCCTTACTGTCTTTTAAAATAAAATTGATTCGGTCCTCAGGATAGTTTGTATCAATAGGCAGATAGGCAGCACCTGCCTTTAAGATGGCAAGTACGCCAACAACCATGTCAATGGATCGATCCATCATAATCGGTACGATGGACGCTGCACTTATCCCTTTATCTCTGAGAAGATTGGCTAATGCATTTGCTCTCTTATTGATTTCACCGTAACTTATTGTATCTCCGCCAAACATAACCGCTGTTTTTTCTGGATTTCTCGTAACTTGATATTCAAAGAGGCCTTGAATCGTATCCTCTTTTGGATAATCCATATAAGTGTCGTTCAAATCAAGCAGCACTTCGTTTTTCTCATCCGTTCCCACAATCTCAATATCATCAATCCGAATATTCGGATTGGTAATGATCTGATTTAAGATATTCGAGAAATGGCTTTTTATTTTGTTAACTTCCTCTGTATCGTATACCCCATCATTGTAATCAAATTTGACAACGAGCTCTGCCCCTGGAATAACTTTGATATTAAAGCTATAATTTGTTTCCTCAAAAATCCGAGCAGAGCTAATGTTGAGATTTATCTGCTCTTGAATATCCTTATTAATCATATCTTCGTCAATCGGATAATTTTCAAAAACCATCAGCCCATTGATAAGACCAGTACCAACCTCAGTAAGCTTCTGAACTTCAGCTATCGAGCAATATTGATAAGGCTCGCTCTCATTAAAATCTGATTTTATTTTTTCCAGCACTTCTGTATATCTTTTCTCATGCGTTGTATTCACACGCAATGGAATGGTATTTATAAACAAACCAACCATTTCATCAATTCCATTTATTTTTGTTGTTCTACCCGATACTATATATCCGAACACGATATCATCCACATTATTGTATCGCTGAAGCTGGATCGCCCATACACTCTGAAAGATCGTATTAATTGTAACGTTATTATGCTTTGCCAGAACCTCGATTTGTTTAGTCATATCTTTATCTAGGCTTAAAATGACCTCTTGTGGTTTTCCTTTGGCTGCTAAAGCCTTTTTAAACGGGATTTCAATTGTAGTGCCGTATCCCTTCAAGTACACATCCCAGTAGTTCAATGCCTCTGTCTTATCCTGCGATCCTATCCACTTGATATACTCTTCGTAAGGTCTTACTTTCTTTGCCTCCACAAGAGAGTTTTGTAAGTGACAACTATAGATGTGGAACAATTCACTGCTTATGATTCCGAAAGACCATCCGTCCAAAATAATATGGTGATTGCTTAAAATCAAACTGTATTCCTGTTCATGCATCCTCACTACAAAAAGTCTTATTAGAATATCTTTAGATAAATCAAAGCCTCTTTTCCTATCCTCTATGACCAGCTGTTCAATATACGCTTCTCTATCGACCTGTAAATCCCGGATATCGAGGTACGTAAGCTCAGCCTCTCTGGATTTGTAAACGATCTGCATATTTTCTTTAAAACTACTGCTGTCAAAATTGGTTCGAAATACGTCATGGCGGGCAACGAGCTCCCTAAAGCTCTTGTTAAATAACTCTTCGTTCAGGTCTCCGATCACCCTAAGTTCCATATTTACATGGTAGTATTCACCTTTATCCGCCAACGAATGGAAAAGCAGCCCTTCCTGCATCGGAGTTAACGGGTATATTCGTTTCATATTGTCGATTTGCTTGAGGTATGGAGCTAATTCTTCCCACGCTATGTTCTCATCTGTAAGATCCGACGCGGTTAATTCTACATGTTCCTGGGATATGCAATGATCAATAATCAGTTTAAGGCTCTCAATGTAGTGCTGTAACAATCCTTCAATCGTGCCATCGTTAAATTCTTCCCTGATATAGCTCAAGGTCAGACTAAATTGTTTGTGGAGTACCATTGCTGAAATATTCAGAGGGTACAATCTGCCGCTATCCTTACTCACCGAATCCCCCGGTGAAATATCTGATAACGTAAAGTTTTCACCTGAAATATTCTCATCGAACTGTCCCAAATAATTAAAGCTTATGTCTGGTTTACGTAACACATTCAATTCAAAAGGTGATAAATATTTCAGCATTCCATAACCTATCCCTTTGCGAGGGATTCGTCGCAGTGTATCCTTTGTATTTTTTATTAAGTCTGATACGCGTTCTTTGGTGTGCAAAACTACAGGATACTGACTGGTGAACCACCCAACTGTCCTTGTTATGTCTACATCGTCTACGATTTGTTCCCTACCGTGAGACTCTAGATTAATTAGGATTCGTTCGGTTTGGTTGAAGTTACCCATTGTAAAGGTCAGGGCTGATAAAAGAATATCATTGATTTCCGTTGCGTACGCCTTATTTACCTTAGTTAATAACTTTTCAGTATACGCCTTATCCAGTACGATGGACTGTTTAACGATCTTAGCGCCATGTATATTTTGGGGTACTTTCTCCTTATTGAGCTCTTTAATTTCCGAATCTCCAATGCTATTCCAGTATTTAAGTTCATTTTTTAATGCCGAACCGCTGGCATATTGTTTTTGCTTGGACGCCCATTCTTGAAAGGAGGTGGTTTTTAAAGGTAGTTTCTGTTCTTGTCCGTCATAAAGCGTCTCAAAATCATCCATAATAATCCTCCATGACACGGCATCTACAACCATATGATGGATGGATACAAGCAAATAATCGCCCTTGTCCGTTTTAAACAGCCCTAATTTTACAAGTGGCCCTTTCGCTAACTTCATACTTGCTTGGAGTTCGGTGCATAAGTCTGTTATATATTCATTTGCAATCTCTGTTCCCGTAAGGTCATAAATACACAAGTCATATAACTTATTGGTTACTTCTCTATTGATAAATTTCTGGTTCACATATGTTGCTCGTAAAATATCATGATGCTGCACAATTTGATCAAAAGCTCGCTCAATTCTGTCTTCTCTAAAGCCATCTTTACTGAACAACATTAGCTCCTGATTAAAATGATCCTTAATTATATGTTCTTCTTCTAAAAACCATTTTTGAATAGGTGTCAGCTCGATCTCACCTGATACTTCACTTTGATCAATGGTTTTTTTCGTATGTTTAATATGAACGATCAAATCTTTAATTCTTGGATTTGCCATCAAATCCTTAATCTCAAACGAATACCCTTTATTGCTCATTTGCGAAATAGCTTGGATGGCTTTTATGGAGTCTCCACCTAGGGCGAAAAACTCATCATTGATCCCCACATTTCTTACACCTAGGATCTTTTCCCAAACCTGTGCAATTGATTTCTCCATGTCATTTCGAGGCGCGATATATTCTACTCCCGTATGTACCTCACCGTCTGGTTCCGGTAATGCTTTACGGTCTACTTTGCCGTTAGGGGTTAGCGGTAATCGCTCCATCTGTACGAAGTACGATGGGATCATGTAGCTCGGCAGCGATTGAGATATATGCTCACGCAGCGCTGATGCGGACAGTTCAACGTCGCTGACGACATACGCGCACAAATACGCCTGTCCGTCCTCTCCTATACAGGCCACTACGATTGCATCTTGAATATGCTCGTGCAGCAGCAAATGCTGGGCGATTTCGTTTGGTTCGATGCGGAAGCCTCGAATTTTAACCTGTTCATCAATCCGGCCCAAATATTCGATATTTCCATCAGGCAGCCAGCGAGCCAAGTCACCTGTTTTATACATTCGTGTACCTGGTTCAAATGGGTTCGGAACAAACTTCTCTGCCGTTAATTCCGCATTATTCAAGTACCCACGAGCCAACCCGTCTCCGGCAACGCAAAGTTCACCTGCGACTCCAATCGGCTGCAGATGGTTGTGACGGTCGAGGATATATGCGTTTGAATTGCTGATCGCTTTTCCAATCGGGATGGAACTGCTGAACTCTTTCTCAATGGCAAAACAGGTCGAAAAAGTTGTATTTTCCGTTGGACCATACCCATTAATCAGATTCAGAGACTGATGAGCCTTTCTTACTTGATTAATGTGCTCTCCTGACAACGCATCTCCGCCCACGACTAGGGTCTTCAGTCCCGTAAATATCGTTACATCCTGTTGAACGAGTTGGTTAAATAACGGAGAGGTCAGCCACATCGTTGTAATTAGGTTCTTCCTGATTTCTTGTCCTAACCTTTCCGCATGCAAGAGAACATGCTCATCAACCAAAACCAAGCTGATTCCGTTCAGCAAGGCCCCCCAAAGCTCAAATGTGGATGCGTCAAATACTACGGATCCCGTTTGTAATATCCGATCGCCTTCTGCAAATTCTACGTAATTAGTGTTTCTAACTAGTCGCACAACACTTTTATGCTCAACCATAACCCCTTTTGGTTTCCCTGTAGAGCCAGATGTATACATAACATATGCCAAATCAGAGGAGCTGTTCATCCACAGCGGATTGCTACACCTTTCCGACGACAACTCCTCAGGAACTTGCTCCATAAGCATTACTTCTATATGACTTCCGATGTTCTGTCGTAACGCTTCCATATAGGTTGATTGGGTAAGCAGCAATTCCGTGTTTGAATCTGCAAGCAGGGTTATCATCCGTTCTGTCGGATATTTCGAATCAATGGGCAAATAGGCCCCGCCAGCCTTGAGGATGCCCAAAATACCGATAACCATTTGCACCGAACGTTCTCCGATAATACCAACTAAAACATTTTTCCCAACACCCTTTTGTCTTAAATGATGAGCTAGACGATTGGCTCTCTCATTAAGTTCATCATAAGTTACATGTTCATCCTGATAGATCAATGCTGTATGATTGGGTACTTTCTCTACTTGCTCCTCAAACAGTTGGACAATGGACTTATCCTTCGGATACTGACTTTGCGTATGATTAAACTCGTGTAGAATCCGATGCTTGTCCTCATCATCAACTATTTCAATATCTTTAATACTTATATGTCGGTTTTCAATAATCTGAGTAACAACAGCATCAAATCCAGCTATAATCTTTGAAATACCCTCTTCTGAATAAGCGTTTTTATTATATATGAAATTGATCGACGTTGTGTCGTCTTGATTGACAACTAGCGTTAAATTATAGTTCGTACCTTCAATAAGTTGATGAGGTAGTACAAACACGGAATTAAGTATTTTTATATCCTTGTTTTTCAAAATTTCTTCATTTAACTGCTTCTCATCGATCGGATAGTTTTCAAATACAAGGAGGCTGCTGATCAAATCACTCTTAACCTCACTCTGATTTTGGATCTCCGCTAGACTTACATAATCATATTTGCTGTTTTGCAGTGTAATGCTGCTGATGTGCTTCATCAAGTCTTGATACTGCAAGTTTTCTGCAAACTTCACACGGAGTGGGATCGTATTAATAAACAGTCCTGGAATAACTTCCACGCCTTCTATTTCAGCATTTCTTCCTGACACGACATATCCGTATACAATGTCATCCGTATTATTGTATTTGTTAAGAAGAAGCGCCCAGATGCTTTGAATCACGGTATTAACCGTAACTTTACTTTCCTGAGCGATACGTGTTATGCATGCTGTTTTTTCTTCGTTTATAACCAATACCGTCTCATTATTGATGATTTCATTTGTTTTACTCTCTTTTTCAAAAGGTATTTTTGTAACTTCTTTATATTCATACAAGTACTCTTTCCAGTACGCTGTTGCTTCATTAATATCCTTATTTTTCAACCAATCAATATAAGTGAAATAAGGCACTACTTCGTTCAGACTTGCTTTAATGCCATGCTTTAATTCATTATAAATTTTAAATAATTCAATTAAGATTAGACTGTTGCACCATCCATCCATAAGAATATGATGAAGATGGAATATCATGCTGTAGACATTCTCTTTCATCCGGACAAGAACAATTCGTAATAACATGTCTTTGCTTAAATCAAAGCGTCTTGTACGATATTGTCTGATTAACTGTTCTAAGTATGCTTCATTATTATCGCCTTGATCTGTAATGTCGATATACTCTACCGCAGCTTTACGGTTTCGATAAACCACCTGCATATTTTGTTTAAATGAAGAGTAATCAAATATCGTTCTTATAATATCATGTCGTTCGATAACGATGTTAAAAGCCTGATCTAGGACCGCTAGATCAATTTCCCCTTCTACCTGAAAGCACGATAGCTTAATATACGTATCCAATTCATCCGTCAAGGCGTGATAAAGCATACCCTCTTGCATCGGAGCAAGAGGGTATATGTTTTTAATATTGTTAAGCTCATGCTTATAGGCGGACAATTGATCTATTGATACATCTTCAAGCGTAATATCTGTTACGGTTATTTCTGCTTCCTGTTTAGCTGTACAATGATGAATTAAGCGTGTCCAATAGTCTTGATATGTGGCCAACAGCTTCTCAATGGTACCCGCATAAAAATCGTCTTCTTCGTAGAATATAGAAATCATTAATTTGTTTTCTATTAGTGCAGTTTCGATGCCAAGTGAGTGTGTGCTTGCCGGATGCTTGGAGGAGCGGCTAATGTACTCATCACTCGTAATTTTACATAAATCTCCACTCGTATCCATATCTAGTTTGCCTAAATAAGTAAAACTAATTTCAGGCTCGACATGATGTAAGTCCTCACTGGATACAAACGTCATCATTTCATAGAACCTACCCTGATTCGGAACTCGTCGCATCATATCTTTTGTATGTTTAATCGTATCACCGAGATCATCGTAAGCCCTTAGAAGAACTGGAAATTGTGAGCTAAAGCACCCTACAGTTCTGCTTATATCTATCGTTTTTATTTGTTCTTCTCTATCATGGCTTATCAAAGTAATCAATGTGTTAGCTTCGTTTGTCCAATCACGGATCGTTAGGGCTAAAGTAGATAATAAAACATCTATCATGTTTGTACGATAGGCTTTATTTATCCTTTCCTGTAAAGCTTCGGTAACTTGTTCATCAAGCTCTAGAACTTGTTTGTTGAACCCCATGCAAGTTTACCTCTTTCCCTTGGCAATTTTTTGATACCGGTGTCACATAAGCTTTTCCAATATTCAGCCTGCCTTTTAACACTGTAAGAGTTCGCATATCCATTCAGCTTTTCCGACCATTCCTTGAAAGATATCGTCTTCTCAGCAAAAACGATACTCATTCCCTTTTCGGCTTGCATGTAGGCATTTGAGAAATCTTCAAGCAGGATTCTCCAAGACACCTCATCAATTATAAGACCATGGATGACGATAAATAACTTGTCCCCCGCGCTCATTCTGAACAAACCCAGTTTAACCAACGGTCCTTGTTCAAGATCCATGCACGTTTGAATTTCATTACATGTTTGGATAACTTCTTGATCCGATACATTCTCACATACATTTAAGTCATACAAACTTTCACCGATACCTCGATTGATTTGAACGACATTACCGTTCTCATTCTTATACACCATCCTTAATGCATCATGGTGAATGAGTAGTTTATCTAATACTTTCTTTACGATGTCTACCTTAAAGCCAACTTCCCTGTACAACATCCTGGCTTGGCTCCACAGATGTTGATCCTTATATTCTTGTTCAAAAAACCTCTTTTGAATGGGAGTTAACAATATTTCACCAGCTAAAGGATCCTGACTATGCTTGGTCTGCTGCTCTACAAATTTTACTAGCTGCTTGATTGTGGGGTTTTTGTATAAATGATCAACTTCAAAGCTGCAGCCCTTTGCTCTTGCTCGTGATAGGAGCTGAATGGCTTTAATTGAATCTCCACCCATTTGAAAGAAATCATCGTTAATGCCGATCGGGTTGGAGCCCAAGGTAACTTCCCATACTTTAGCTAGTACTTCTTCTATTTCATTACGCGGGGCTTCGTAATTTCTATCTACACCGACACCACCTGTAGGAACCGGCAACGCATCACGACCGGACTTTGCATCTGAAATAAGCTTGTCCGTTCCATCTTGTCCGATATTTCTAAAATCCTTGAGTTTAAGCGTAGAGTTGTCGTCATTATCATGATGGGTAATAAACTCTAAAATATGTTTATAAGTTTGTCCCCATTTCTCGATTGTCTCCTCTTTAAATAGGCCAGATTTATAGGTCATACTAATATGAAATAAGCCATTTTCCTCAAGGATTTCAATGACAAAATCAAAATCGGATAATTTGCTCTTGTAATTATAAGGTGTGATTCCCAAATTATTAATTGTTAGTACTCTTTCGTCCGTTTTTTCATACACAAACCTAACATTAAGGAAACCTTCCCTGCTGTTCTTTGCTTTTTTAATGAGACTTGCCAATAAATTGAATGGATAATACATATGCGAATAAGCTTCTAAACAATTTTGCTTGACTTCATTTAAAAACGCTGTAAACGTCTTTTCATCTGAGAGATTGTTTTTAAGTACAATCGTATTCGTAAACATGCCAATACTTTCATCAAAAGATCCATCTGCTCGATTTGTTACAGGGGTACCTATGCATATTTCTTCATTCTTGGTTAACTGTTTAAGTAAAAGATTAAACCCAGCAGCTAACAACATAAATAACGAGCATTTATTCCGCATAGATACTAATTTTAAATCGTGAACCAATTCTGAACCAAGCTTCATATGGAATGTATTTGCCGTTAAATCTGACTCTGCATGTGCTGGGAAGTCGGTTGGCAGCTTCAGTACGTTCATATCCCCTGATAACTTGTTCAGCCAATATTGTTCACTTTGCTGCCTCTCATCCGACATCAAATACTGTGTTTCCCATTCAACAAAATCTCTGTACTGCTTATTCACAGGCATAAGACGTTCATTGGTATACAGCTGCATAAACTCTTGGACAAATATGCTCATCGAAATTCCATCTGCTATCGTATGATGAAAGTTAAAAATTAGCGTTCCTTCGTCGTCCTTCTCTTCGATCAAGATGACCTTAAACAAAGGAGCTTCCGCTAGGTCAAAGCGTGTAACTAATTTTTCAATTAAATCATCTACATTCTCTTGAAAGTCCTTTTTAATAATTTCGATCTTAAAATTTACATTATCAACAATCTCCTGCTTAAACTCCCCGTCCTCAACAAACAGGCGTGTTCGTAAACTTTCATGTCGCCCTACAATTTCATTGAGTACGCTCTCAAATTTTTGACGATCGAGCGCTCCTTTAATCTTCAAGACTGTCACCATGTTGTACGGGTCGTCTTTACCGATCGAACTTAGTGTATATAATCGTTGCTGGATTAATGACATGGGTAGTACAGGGTGTGGTACTTCATTATTGGTGGGGCGAATCTCCTGATTTGCACGTTGTTTCAACGGCGTATCACCCAAGTATCCGGCTTGACTCATTTCTTCAATCGTCATTTTGATGGCAGCAAAAATATATTCGATATCCTCATCTGTATGTTCCGTCGAGAAGAAACAATTCCGTCCCTCCCAGACATAAACCCCCTTCTCCAGCAAACCAAAGAAGAATATTTCAAAATCTCCTCGAAACACAAATCTGAATAATGAACCGAAATGCACTACTTTAATAGGGACATGATGCTCTTCGAAATATGCGTTTACTCGGTTCACAAAATCATTGGTTCTTTTATTCAGCTTGTTATAAAGCGTATCTTTATGCTCCGTTATATAGGTTAGTGAGGCGTGAGCAGCAGCCATGGCCAACGGATGATGCGAAAAAGTTCCTGCCACAAATGTTCGCTTCTCCTCACAAGGCGGAACTGTGGTATCGCCAAAGCTCCACATGCCTCCATCGATACAGTCCATAAACTCTGACTTTCCAGAAACAACACCGATTGGCATTCCGCCACCAATAACTTTTCCATAGGTTACAATATCTGCCTTGATCCCAAAATACTGTTGCGCTCCTCCAGCACAAATTCTAAAACCCGTAATGATCTCGTCGAATATGAGGGCAATCCCATTCTCTTCCGTGATTTGTCTTAGCTTCTTAAGAAACTCTTTGGGCTGTACATCAGGTCTTCTGCTTTGAACAGTCTCCACTAAGACACCTGCTATATCATTCGCGTGTTCCCTTATAAACGCTAGTGAAGCCTCTTGATTGTAATTCAACATGACTAAATCACTGACCACGCTGTCCATAATACCTGGCGCTAACGGGATCGTTGTCAGGTTTCCATCCTCGCCAATGGAAGACAATCCAAGCAAGCCATCATAGGTGCCGTGATAGGAGCCCGCAAAAGTTACGATTTTCTTCCTACCAGTACTTGCGCGAGCTATCCGTACGGCTACCATATTGGCTTCTGTCCCCGAGTTATAAAAGGCCACTCTTTCGACGCCTGTTAAGTGGCTGATTTGTTCTGCAACGGTTCCTGCCAGCCTACCCATCGGACCTAAGGGCATTCCTTTACCAAGTTCCTCTGTTAATGCTTCGTTAATAAAGCTCGGATTATGCCCAAGTAAATTAACGCCAAATCCCATCGTTAAATCTACGATATTATTTCCATCTATATCACGAAGCTTCGACCCCTGTCCGGTCTCAGCTACTATTTGATAAATCATTTCCTTCATGACAGGTCTGAATCCCGCCACATTTCGATTATTGGCATATACTTTTCTGTATCTTTGAATATTCTCTTTTGATTTTCTAGAGAAACTTGTATACTTTTTTTCTATATTTCGAATATAGGATTGTTGTAATTCATTAAAATTTTCATTATCGATTAAATCCAGTTTTTTGTAGGGAACATAGTGGCCCTTTATATCCACCGTCAAAGGGGCTGTCTTCGAGCTGTTCACACTCACCTGACTATGATTTACGCTTGGCAGCTTATTTTCTGTCGGCTGCCTACCGCTTGGATGGCTTGGATTCGTTAGATTCTTCAAAATACCAAGCTGCTCCTCCATAATTTTCATCTGGGTCGTAAATATATTTTGTATCGCACCCATGTTATCATCGAGTGTGCTAAGCGAAGACCTCTTCTCCTTGCCAGCAGCTACAAAGCTATTTGCTGGCTCAGCATCCGAGATCGTATTTGTCGTCTCATCAGACACAGGCTCGGGGATATTTGCACTTTCGTCTTCGACTACAAACAAATCAATATGCTTGCTAATATGCTCAGTTATCTTCTCAACAGTATCCAAATTAATAAAAAACTCATTTAATGTAATCGAAAGGTTAAACTTATTCGTAATTTGTTTGTTGAGTTGGATGAGTACTAAGGAATCAAAGCCCAGCGTAAGCAAGTTAAGCTCATCCTCAATTTCTTCGATTTTTAGCCCGGTTAAAATCTTTATCATTTCTTTTAATTCTGTTTTGATTTTCTCTTTGTGGTTAGCTCGTAAGCTATTTTGGTGATTTTGATGCGGATGCTGTGGTTGTTGTGAAATAAAAGTGATTTCTCCCCTATCTGTCACTGATTCCGCTGCTTTCACTGGATTACTAACGTTACGCCCCATTCTTCTTACCTCTCTCCAAAGCTCCTTCTTTTGAAATGGATAATTTGGAAGTTTAACTCTTTTTTTGCTATAGGACTTATAGAATGAATTCCAATCCAGATCCAACCCTAACCTAAATAGAGACGCGACGGAGTTCAAAAACTGCGTATAGTTTTCCGTTTCTCTTCTCATGGAAGGTAACAACATCATGTCGTCTTCAACTAAACATTGATTGGCCAACCCACTTAGAGTCGCATCTCCTCCAATTTCAATAAAGATATCGACGCCAAGTCGTTTTGCTTCTTGAATGGCACTTTGGAAATCAACCGTTTTTGATAGATGTTCTACCCAATACTTACTATTGCCCAGCAAATCTTCTTTTTCTAGTTTCCCCGTAATGCTGGATATCATCGCTACATGCATATTTGAAAATGTAATATCACCGATACTTTTCTCATACATGCTTTCATAATCCTTCATCAACGAGGAGTGGTAGGGATGAGGGATGTTAAGCTTATTAAAAAAGACCCTGTGTTTGGTTTGCAAGGTTTCAATAACGAGATCTACCTCATCACTTCGGCCCGATATCGTCACATTGTCAGGAGCGTTTATCGCTGCTATCGAAACATGCTTACATCCACTTTCCTCTAATGCAGCTTTCACGTATTCCACATTCGTAAGGATAACGACCATCTTGCCTTCCACATCAATGGATTCCATCATTCTTCCACGCTGTGCAATCATGAGAATGACATCATCCAAGCTTATTAAGCCTGCATAGCATGCTGCAGCATACTCCCCTATGCTGTGACCTATGATTATTGCAGGTTTAATGCCTAATGTGCCCCAAAGCTTGGTTAACGCGTACTCAATCGCAAAAATAGCCGCTTGTGAATAGAGCGGTCTGCTGAGCAGCGTTGCGTCTTCCCCGTAGATCCCTTCAAGTATCGATAGGCCAAGGATTGCTTCAAACTTTTCATTACACAAATTCATGGTTTCTCTAAACGTACTAGACGTTGTGTAAAAATCTTTTGCTATGCCTTCATAAATAGAGCCTTGACCTGTAAATAAAAAAGCTATTTTTTTGTCTTTGGCCGTGCTTTTTTGAATCAAATGTTCATAATTGCTGTTATTGAGAACCAGTTCCATTTTCTCTAACAAGTCCTCTTTGCTTTTCCCTACTGCCGAAAATCTGGTGTTCAAAAATGAGCGGCTAATATTGGACGTATACGTGATATCTGCGATAGAGCTGTTATCCTTTTGCAGATGATCCTTCATAGAGCTTACATATTCTTTTAAAGCTTTATCATTCTTAGCTGACAAGGTTAATAGATAAGTAGGCAATTCATCAAGCTGCTCATCCGTGTTCTGAGGGGGCTCCTCAAGGATGACATGCGCCAAGGTCCCACTAAATCCAAAAGAGCTAATACCAGCTCTTCTGATTCCACCGGGCTTATGCCAGTCCTTAAATTGCTCTGCAATCCTAACTTTCTCCCATGAAATGTTCTTATTAGGATTTTTATAATAAATGTTGGGCAATATTTTCTTATTTTCAATCGACGAAATGACTTTAATCAATCCAGCCATTCCAGAAGCAGCTTCTAAATGTCCGATGTTCGGTTTGACAGATCCAATCAGAATAGGGTCTTTTTTATTTTTAAACACCTCAGATATCGACTGTACTTCGATCAGGTCACCTAGCGGGGTCCCCGTTCCATGCGTCTCAATAAAATCGATATCATCGACCGTTAATTTCGCATTATGTAATGCTTGTCTGATTACGCTTTGTTGAGACAGTCCGTTAGGAGCCGTAAAACCGTTTGACTTGCCGTCTTGTCCGATCGCGACACTTTTTACCACGGCAGCGACTTCATCTCCAGCGTGGTTAGCGTCTTTTAACCTTTTGAGTATAATGACACCACAACCCTCGCCTCTTCCAAAACCATCTGCCTCATCATCAAAAGCTCTGCATTTTCCATCTTTGGACAAACCATTGAACTTTGATAGTCCTATAAACGGCTCTGGTGTTAGTAATAGATTAGAGCCCCCAACGATGGCCATGTCACACTGTTTATTCCTCAAGTTGTCTACAGCCATACCTAATGCTGAGATGGAAGACGAGCAGGCCGTATCACAGGTTATCGCTGGTCCTTTGAAATCATAAAAGTACGATAATCTTCCAGCTGCGGAGCCAAGCGAGACGCCTACAGTAGAGTACGGCGTAATATCAGAAGCAACACCCGAGAACAATTCTGCGTTGGCATACTCATAAGCGCTTATTCCTATAAATACGCCTGTCTTACTTCCTTTCAGCTCCTCAATGTTCAGCGCCGAATTCTCCATAGCTTCCCAGCTAACCTCCAATAGGAGTCTCTGTTGGGGGTCTATTGATGCAGCTTCTATGGCAGATAGGCCAAAATGGATGTTATCAAAATCTCTAATATTATCCTGCAAAAATGATGCGCTTTTTGTAATCATTTTACCTTCATCGTCGGGATTATCGCTGTAGTAGTCGTAATAATCGAATCGATCCGGGTTAATATCAGTAACGGTATCTAATCCGTTAGCCAGAACGTTCCAAAACCCTTCAGGATTTGAAGCGTCGCCGGGAAACCGACACGAATAGCCTATTACAGCAATTTCTTCATTGCTTTTTTGATCATGAATGATGGTGGACAGCTCTTCTATTTTGGCTGCAGCTTTTTTTAGAGCCACTTTATATTTATCAATCTCTTGCTCCATGCACTCACTCCCTTTTCCTCAAAATGATTATGCTCCAATTTTATGTTTTTCTGGATTGTATTGAATAAAAGCTTTAAAGGATTTTAAGAAAAATAAGGGGATAAATAAAACGGTCGTTGCCATGAAACCTGAAAATACAATGTACTTTATCGGGAAAAATTCGCCTAAAATACCTCCTAAAAACATAGCCAGCGGTGCAAGTCCCATTGTAAGTGTTCCCTTGAGTGATGATACCTTGCCCCTCATTTCCTGGGTCACCGTCAGCTGTATGGTCGATTCGATCAATACATTGACAATTGCGTTGAATATCCCACCGATAAATAACAAAATGGCCATAAGTATAAAATGGTTCATCATGACTGCTGTTGCAAAAACAATCCCTGATAACAGCCCTGAAACCGTAAGCACCATACTTTTGTTTTCAGGCTTGATACGATATACAGATGTAAAAATCATTCCCGCGAGCATACCTAGCGTAAAGATCGCCATTGCAATCCCGTATTTTACTTCTCCCAGATTCACAGCATTTTTAAACATGGGTGCAAGCAATACAATACTTATCGTTGCAAAAAAGTTTAAAAAACCTGCCAAAATAATTAAGTCTCTAAGCCCTCTCATTTTCCAGACATAAGCAAATCCGTCCTTCATATCCTGCCAGAAGTTATATTGTTGATCCTGACTCGTTGACTTCGGAATTTTCATGAAAAATGAGAAGAAAAATGAAACAATATAAGATATGCCATTACATAAAAATAGAATCGGCGGGCCCACAAGATGATACAACACACCGCCTGATGAAGGTCCTATTATCTGAGAAATGGCACGTAACATACTTAAGTTAGCACTAGCTTGTACAATTTGAGACGAAGGAACAATATCTGGGATCGTTGACGTGACTGCGGGATTAAAAAATGCAGCGCATATCCCGAGAATAATCCCTGCTACAAATGCCATCCAAACTTCAAGAAATCCAAAAATTGCTGCAATACCCACAAAAACAATACATACACCTCGAATGAAATCCATTAATAGGATCATTTTTCTTCTGTCGGTGCGATCTACAATTACGCCTGCAAAAGGAGATATGAGGACTTTGGGAAGCAAAGTTGCCGCCAAAAGTGCACCCATTAACCCTGGCGAACCTGTTTCATAAAGTATCCAAAAAGTTAAGGCGATTTCATAGATCGAATCACCTAAAGTAGAAACCAGTTGTCCTTGCCAGAGTAAAAAGAAATTCATTGACCATAACCGTTTTTTAGGTTCGCTTGTGTTTTCCATTTTTCCTCCTGTCGAGAGCTAAAACAAAAAGAATCGCACTCAGCTTGGAGCCACCACTACCCCCTCCCTCGCCGATTACGATTCCCTTGTTCAAGATCTATTGTTTCCTGTGTTGTATGCAACACTGCGACTTGAAATAATCTAACTTCAAAGCATTGCCATCATCATTTTTTAAACTTGCACTAAACTGCGCTCGTACATCGGATAAGAATAAAACCCTTGTCCGGTTTTCCTACCGTGTGTCCCTGCTTCTACCATTTTGCGAAGAAGCGGACAGCAGCGAAATTTCGAATCCTGATAGCTCTCATATAAAATGTCTAGTGAATGCACAACGGTATCCAGACCTATCAAATCAGCAGTTTCAAGCGGTCCCATTTTGTGTCCAAAACATTTTTTGAAAATATCGTCTACATCCTTTGGTTCTGCCACTTGATCCTGAACGACAAATGCAGCCTCATTCATCATCAGATGAGAAATACGATTGGACACAAACCCTGGTAAGTCGTTAACCACAATAGCCTCTTTATTCAAAGTGGCAAGAAGCTCAATGGTGGCTGCAATGGTTTCCTCCGAAGTATGGTAACCCTTGATAACCTCTACCACCGGTTTCATTATTACCGGATTCATATAATGCGAGCCGATGACCTTAGTCGGCCTCTTGGTAAGAGAAGCAACTTTGGTAATTGAAATACAAGAGGTGTTTACAGCAAAAATACAATGATCAGGACAGATCTGATCAAGTGTTAGATATACGTCTTTTTTAATCTCCCATTTCTCTGGAACATTCTCAATGACGTAGTCTGCATCCTTTAATAAATCATAATTAACGGTAAAGCAAATTCGATTCAGGATGGTTTCAGGCTTCTCCACGGTTAGATCTTTGTGGTACAAGCCTTGAAAACGAATGTTACTGGCAACTTGTTCTTTGGCTCTCGTAAGAATATCTTCTGAAATATCAACGAGTATTACGTCATACCCGGCTAATGCAAAATGATGTGCAACGCCTGTCCCCATAACGCCTGCACCAATGACTCCAATCACCTTCATCTTTTTCTCCCCCTAAATCATATTGGATTGCCTTGTCGTGCTTGAATTCATTGACCTACTGCAGCGCGTTTGCTCGCGATGAGCGTAGCAATCGCCTGAATAGACTTGAAATTATTCAAGTCTAAATCATTGTTATCGATTTCGATGCCAAATTCCTTTTCAATAAACATAACCAGCTGCATGGCAAATAGAGAATTGACATCCCCAATTGCAAAAATATCATCGTTATCCTTTAATTGCTGATTTTTAATATATTTACTTAAAAATGCTCGTGTTTGGTTTCTGATTTCTTCCATTGTTATACACCTCTATTTAATAGTTTTTATTTACATCGTACTTTTTAATCGAATAAATTTTTTATACGTTAGAAATTCATAATCCAGATTAATGAGCCTTGATATTTTAGTAAGTGAATCATCCAAGCTAACTTCAACAAAATGATTTACTCCCCACTCGCCTAATTTTAGAATGGATGCATTCCAATTCATGGGGCTTGCCATATTTTTGATTAGCTCATCCTTTAAATCAGACGCACTTTGGATGACAGTCTGAGTAAAGACCGATACAATCGGTATCTCACCATCACAAATAGTAGTCTTCTCTACTAAATTTACGAACATATCAATTCCCCTTGCTGCATAAGGAGAATGAAACGCATATGGCGTATTGATGGTTGAAGCTTTTATAGCCCCCTCCTGTTCAGCTATTTTCAAAACCTGATGAACGCTATCCTTGATTCCTGAAATAACGAGACAGGTATCATTATTTTCGCTAGCGATATAAACATCATTTTCCGTTTTGCAATGGACAATGATATCGCAAATCTCACTATACGTTTTGCCTACGATGACTCCCATACTACATAAATCTGCGTGACCTTTGGGGTATTCGTATATCGTTTGCAGCATTCGCAATCCAGCAGCAAAAGAAATGGACTTGCCACACGCCATAGCGGTGATCAAGCCCATACTGTATCCTACCATCATTGCAGGTCTGATGCCGGAATTATCATAATGCTGATAAACAATATAATCACACGTATAAATCGCTATCCAATCATAGAACATCTTATCGTACTGCACACTTTCCTTATCTTCAGAGTTAATAAGATAGGCATACAAATCTATCCCAATCTCCTCATTCACAGTGGAACAGTACTGTTTCAGGTATTCTAGCTGTTCTTTATCAAACTTATCCAACAAATCACGGTAGTCCGCTCCAACACCCTGAAAAAGAAAGGCCCGCTTTTTATTGCTTAATTTGTTCATGACCAACCTCATTATTCTGGCATAATTCGTCTTCAATCATTTTTACGATTTTATCGACATGATCATTAATAAAAAAGTGGCTGCCCGTAAAATAATAGGACTTGCTCTTCTGTTCGCATAAATCGTCCCATGTAATCTTTTGAATACTATCAATTTTATCTTCTAATCCACTTAACACAGATATCTTGCATTTTAGTCTTTCCGTTCTTTCTTGAAACTTATAGGTTTCCATGATTCTGATGTCATTTTTTAATATCGGCAAATAAAACTCCATTAGTTCTTTACTCTGAGTTAGCTCTTCATGGATGCCACCTAGTGCAATTATTTTTGCAATAAATTCATCATCAGACATGTTAAAGCTGACATACATATTATTCTGCACGATAGGTGATTGTCTTCCTGAGAAAAAAATATGCTGTGGCTTCTGCTGTCCTTCGTCTAAAATTTTGTAGTACAGCTCGTAGGCCAACAACGTGCCCATACTATGGCCGTATAGCGCATATTTTCCCTCGTTAATTTTATCTTTTATCATCGAATAAATATCATCCACAGCTTCTGATATATCCTGATAAAAGCCCTGACCAAATCTCTCCCCCCTTCCCCTTATTTCGATAGCTTCTATTTCCATCGCGTGAGAAGTGAATGTATTCCAGTGTGAATACGCACGCTTGGATCCACCTGCAAATGGTAAACAAAACAATTTCATTGGCACGTTCTCCTCCGAAGTAACAAGTACACATTTGTCCTTAATTAATTAGGGAATTGATTTCAGACAAAATATCATCTACGGACTGATCTTCATTGTCTGCGCTGACATTCTCTTCTGTCTCTTCAAAGCTCATAGCTTCCATTAATAAATAGTCATTTAATTTTCTTAGAGATGGATAGTTGAAGAATACAGAAATGTCGACCTGTACATGTAATAGAGCTTTTATTTCGTTCCTCAGAGAGAATATCATCAAGGAATCTACCCCTTGTTCTGTAAAGGAACTATCTACGGATAGTTGACTGACATCATTAAATCCAATAATGTTAGCTGCTGCTTTATGCAATAGGACTAATAAATAATCACTCCTTTCCGTTGTTCCTAAATCTTTCAGCTTGGCGACAACATCTTCTTTAGCAGCCATATTCCCGCTTTGTTCTCCGAGTACAGGACTGTTTGTAATGAAATTCGTTAGAAATGCCGTTACTTCATCTACACCTGTTCTCTCACTAAATAACTCCCAATTTGCATCGACAACAACGATCGAAGACATGTTCTTATGAAATAGGTTGTCAATCATTTTCTTTCCAAGCTCTTTAGACATCCCGTAGAGTCCTTTATTCTCGATGTTCTTTAAAATATTGCTGTTACTTGTAGCCATTCCAGCTTCTTCCCAAGGCCCCCAGCATATCGACATCGCTGGCATTCCCAAGCTTCTTCTATATTCTGCAAACCTATTCATAAAATAATTGGCTGCTGCATAATTGGCTTGCCCCATATTGCCCACGATTGAAGAAATAGATGACATCATCACAAAGAAATCCAAGCTCTCCTCTTTTAATGCATGATGTAAGTGATAGGTTCCCCCTACCTTTGCTTTGAATACATTTTCAAAGCTGTTCCAGGTTTGATCTTTTATCATCTTATCTTCAATGATTCCGGCTGCATGGACGACGCCTTTAATCTCCCTGTTGTTCTGTTTTAGTTTCTGTACCACTGCGATTACGTCAGCTTCGTTACTTATATCAGCTTGTTCAACGATGAGCTGGACACCTTTTTCTTTCCACGAGTTCACAGTTTCAAGCAATGTGCCCGAAGCTTGACTTCTACTTAATAACACGATGTTTTTAGCACCCTGCTGGATCAGGTACTCTGCATAGATTTGACCTATCGATCCGGTCCCACCCGTGATCATATACGCTGCTGTTTCGTCGATCCGAATTGTGAGATCCTCGCTGCTAGTGCGGCTCTTGGCGTTTCTAATCAGCCTAGGAATGTACCTCTTATGCTGATCCCTCAGTACAACCTGCTTATCTTCTCCATGTATGATCTCGTGAATAATTGTATCGATATGGTTATTCAGCATATGGAGATCCGTATCAATAATGCCATCCCATAACGGCGTATGCTCGAGTCTAATGACTTCGGAAAACCCCCATAATGGAGCTTGATAGAGAGACGTTGCTATGCCATCTATCTGATGTACATTGTTTGTTATTACTTTCACGACCATTTTATTAGAGTAATTTAATTCGGTTATGGATTGTACGAGGTGCAATAAACCACTACATTCCTGTTCCACTACTGCTAATAATTTTTCTGCTTGTAAATTTTTTAGCTTAGCTTCATCCGTTGTGCTTAAATAAATAAGCTTACATCTTTCTTTTTTATATCGACTTGCGATGCTTTCCAGAAGCTGCTTTACATCGTGTTTATTGGAGTACGATATAAAAAACAGATCATTCTCATGCTCTACATATTTGTCCGCTTGCATGACTCGTATCGAAGATATTCCATGGTTATTCAATTTTTCATGGAATTGATCAACGATATCCGGGTCATTTCCGATTAATACAATTTTTTCATTGCCTGTGCCATTTTTGCTTGTTTTTGCTGCTTCCATCCATTCCACGTTATAGAGCATACGATCGCCGTTACTATTTAGCTCTTTGAGTAAGGTATCTCGCTCTGTTATCTTCGCCATGATACGTTCAATTTCAAATACGATTTCCCCCTTTTCATTGTAAACATCGATATCGCCGACTACCCCGGATTGTTGAGAATCATCTACTTTAATATGGCACCAGAAGCTCTCAGCGTCTCTGTAGTAATACTTTAATTTACCTAAGGATATAGGAATAGCCGTCTTTAATGCATACTCCTCACTCTGAGAATCCATCCGCATACTCAATTCGGAAACAAAAAATACAGATTGGAAGATAGAGTCTATGGTACCCGCATATACGATATAATTTTTACCATCGGGAATGTCCTTTTTAGGATCAATAAAGCAGACTCCTTCTGCTTCACCCTTCCACACTTTCGAAATTCGTGTAAAGCCATCTCCTAATTTAAACCCGAACTTTTTCATCACATCATAGGCACTGTATCCCGATGTTACTTCTGGATACCTGTCTATTAACTCGTCAATCGACACACGCTTCTCTTGTTCTTGCCCCTGAGCCATCATAATATTGCCCTTGCAATGTTTAATCCAGTTCTCATGTTGAGATTGCTTGTCTGTACTTACAAGTTCAAATTTCATTTGGTCTTGATTCGTATCTTCGATAAGAAATTGCACAACCCGCATTTCGTCTTGTATAGCCGTTAGGGGGGCATGAAACTCTACATTGGATATCGTGCAGCTTGACGGATTTCGGAAATCTTTAGCAATCGATAAAAGCATGGACATATGAGCAGCAGCAGGAGCAATCGCTGTCTCGAAAATAATATGTTCTTGCATAAAATACGGATTTTCTATCGTATAATTGCTCTGATATAGAGTGCCATTTTTAAAATAAGGGGTACTAATTCTCTGTCCAATGAGTGGATGATAATCCGTGCTTGCAATAGCAGGCAAACGATCTTCATGGGAGCACACGGGCTGCATCCAATAGGATTCTCTATCAAACACATAAGCAGGCAACGCTACTCGATTGTAGTCATGATCTAAGCTTGTCTTGAGTCCTGTCCAATGGATTGTGACGCCATGGCAATACAATTCGCCCATGCAATGTGTGATTTGCTCCCATGCCTTTTTTTTCATATCCAATGAGTTTATCAACATCTTCTCTTCACCAAGTATGAGCTTACCAAGCGTGCATAACGTGTTGTTTGCTCCAATTTCGAGGAAAATGGTATTGTGTACATCCTTTAATTGAGATAACGCTTGATAAAAATCAACTTTATCCTTGATATGATTGGTCCAATAGTCAGCGTCTAATAACTCATCTTTTTCTATAACTCTTCCGAGGGTGGCCGATATATAAGGCAGCTTGCTGCTTTTAAATTCCACTTCGTGCTGCGCAACATCTCTAAATGGTTCTAAAATCGGAATCATAAGATGGGAATGGAAAGCATGGGATACACGCAATCTTATTACATTTATGTTTCTATTTTCCGCTTCTTTAGTAACTTCCTCTACAGCATCAAGCTCTCCAGATATTACGATACTCTCTTCCGCATTATGCAAGGCGATAGACAGCTTTTCCTCATAACCCTTTAGTAAAGCTTCAACCGTTGTTTTATTCGCATATAGAGCAGACATCGCTCCTTGTCCCGGAGCTGAATCCATTAATCGGCCTCGTAAGGCAACCAGCTTCACAGCATCCTCAAGACTCAATATACCTGCTGCAACTGCTGCGGTGTATTCTCCTATACTATGACCCAGGACGACTTCTGGAGTAACCCCTACACTTTCCCAGAACTTTAATAGGGCATACTCGATTGAAAATATTAGAGGCTGAGCATAGAGAGTTCTTTCAATATCCTTACTGGAAAATTTATTGCTGTAGATCATTTCAACTAAAGATATATTCACATACGGCTCAAACAATTGATCACATTCGTCAAAAGCTAATTTAAACGAAGGATTATGCTCATACAATTCTTTCCCCATGCCTAAGTATTGAGATCCTTGTCCCGTAAATAGGAACACTCGTTTTGTTTCCTGATGCATATCCATCTTGTTATTATGCCGCGTTGAAATTCCAGCTTTGTTGTTCGTATCCAAATAGGCTTGCAGCCTGTTCATTAGTTCCTCTCGGTTTTTACCAGTAGCGGTAAACCTATAAGGAAAATCAACTTTGGCTCTATTGTTGGTACAAGCATAGTCTTTGATCGAAATCTGAGGATTTCTCTTCAAGTATTCAAGATTGCTTTTAATATTATCGAGTAATGACTTATCACTTTTAGCTGATATTTTCACGATGGAGATGGCATCCGTATCCATTGTTCGTATCGTTTCTTTTCTTGGCGGCTCTTCTAAAATGATGTGGGCATTGGAGCCACCAAACCCAAATCCATTTACTCCCACTCTTCGTAATCGACCATCACTTTTCCAAGCTTTATTTTCTGCTATGACGGATACCGGTGATTTCTCCCATGGAATAAAAGGGTTTGGCTCATTAAAATTTAAATTAGCAGGTATCATCTCATTTTTGAACGCTAATAGTACCTTTATAAGACTAGCCACTCCTGCTGCTGCTTCTAAATGCCCGATATTCGACTTAACAGAACCAATCTGAAGCGGATGATCACTAGCTCTATCTTTGCCATAAGTATTAACAACAGCTTTTACCTCTATAGGATCTCCCAGTTTTGTACCAGTACCATGCATTTCCATATAGTCAACATCAGAATAATCCAATCTAGCATCTTTTAGCGCCTTTGTGATTACTTTCTCTTGCGCTAAGCCATTAGGCGCCGTTAATCCGTTGCTCTTGCCATCTTGATTAATCGCCGTGCCTTTTACGACACCAAGTATATTATCGTTATTCTCTATAGCGTCATGAAGGCGTTTTAAGATCAATACCCCGCCGCCTTCACCTCGACCATATCCATTTGCTGCCGCATCAAAGCTCTTACTTTGCCCGTCAGTGGATATGGCTTCTAGCTTTGAGAAGCACACATGAACTGCTGGCGAAATCATCAAATTCACGGCACCCACGACTGCGGTATCTACTTCACCAGATTTAATGGCTCTGCAAGCCAAATGAAGTGCCGTAAGGGAGGAAGAGCATGCCGTATCCACGCAAAAGGAAGGTCCTTCAAAGCCAAACGTATAGGATATTCTCCCACAAGCCGTACTGAACGTTGTCCCTGTAAGCGAATAGGCGTCTATTTTACTTAAATCTCCTGATTTATAGTGGGCAAACGAATATTCTTCTCCTGCTATACCAATGTATACTCCCGTGTTGCTTCCATAATGATCCCCAATATTAAGACCACCATTTTCAAAAGCCTCCCATGTCAACTCAAGCAGCAATCGCTGTTGTGGATCCAATGACTTGGCTTCTTTGGGCGATATATTAAAAAACTTCTGATCAAAACGATCAATGGGAACGTTCAAAAACCCGCCTTTTCTAGAATACATTTTTCCAGGCTCTTCTTTGTCAGCACTGAAATAGTTATCTACATCCCATCGGTCCTCAGGCATATCACAAATCCCGTTAATGCCATTAATTAAAACATCCCAATATTCCTCAGGACTATTGGCTCCTCCTGGGAAGCGACAGCTAATCCCTACAATCGCTACATCTTGCTGTGAATTATTTTCTTCTTTGTCTCTATCCGCATCTTCACCATTTTGGGCATATACATCTACTTTATTTAAAGTGTTAAATAAAAAGTCTGCATACAGGTTGATATTGGAGTGCTCAAATATTGACGCAACTTCGATATCAATTTCAAATTGGTGTGATACTTTTTTTGTAAATAGTGGTATATCAACCGACACCAATCCTAAGCTGATAAATGGCTCATTGTAATCTACAACTTGTTCATCCAAAATATCTTCCACTAATTGTGCCAGATACGTGGTAATCTCATGCTTTGTAAAAATTTTTTCAGAACTCATTTTGTCTCATCTCCTTAAAGGTTCCTTTCTTTGCTTTATAGCGGTTACTCAGATCTTGATGTACGGTTAAATACACGCTGCATCTATAAAAACAACCTTAAGGTCCATAGGAACCTAAGGTTGTTTTTTCCATTATTCTACACTTTTTAAGGATTCAATCATATTGATACGAGATACTTTTCTTCGAAGCAGCAAGCTTGAAAGAATGGTAAGCGCAAATGCAAGTACAACAGATATTAGCATAACAAACAGACTTAATTGATCCGGGATTTGCTGATGAGTGCTCGAGAGTGCCTTAACGACAAGCCCATAAATATAACCACTGATTGGTAGCGCTACAATAATCGCAAAGGTGGTGAGTATGATGTTCTCGAAGAAGATAAGCCGGTTTATTTTATGCTTAGGGTAGCCTAATACCTTGAGTGTGGCCAACTCACGATTTCTTTCATAAATGTTAATGGAAGATATCGTATAGATAGCGCCAAAGGAAAGCACGACCGCACAAATGATAAACATAATAAAGATAAAACTATTTTGCTTCAGAATATATTGAGCCGATTCTTTTAAATCATTCTTATCTGCGATAGTATCTACCTGCTGATCTTGTTCGAAGACACTACGCACACTTGCAAGATCTGTAGAACTGCCGGCCTCCACTAAAAGCGAGGTTGGATTGTACTTGATGCCAAAGCTCTCCAGATACGCTGGCGTGCTATAAAACGACGGATTCGAATACTGGGTGGATATTTGTATAACTTTCATATCGACCGTTTTATTAGCAAACTCTGGCGCAGTGAACTTGATTTGGATAATGTCCCCTTCTGCGATCTGATAGTTGTCGGCATACGATTTTGGGACCAGTACACCGCTGTCTTCCAAAGCAAGCTGTTTGTCATTTTCGTCGAAGAAATGAATGAGATTGTTTTCTTTCTTCGTTACAACTAACGAAGCATTCTTGTTGTCATTACCTTTAATTAATTCCACCGGAAAGGTGGATAGATCATAGCTGCTTTTAATACCGTTGGGTAGTTGTAATGTATCCGGAGTTGTTCCACTCTTATAATCGACTCTTAAATCGTAGGTGTTTACTTTTTCAATCTGATCTGCTACTTTTTGCAAGGATGTCATAGTACCAAAGGCTGTAATCAATAACACTGTACTCACCACAACACCAACGGAGCTTGCTAATGCTTTTGACTTATTTAAAAATATATTTCTCAAAATGATCTTGTAGCTGTAGGAAATATGATTCCAAATGCCCGGAATTCTTTCGATGAGGAGCTTCTTCATTTTCTTAGGCGGTTTAGGCCGCATCGCCTGAGCTGCACGTTCTTTCAGGATGGCTCTGCCACTTAAGTAACAGGACAGGATTCCAAATGCACAAGAGAAAAGGATGGGTGGAATCACAGAGGTGAAGGATAAGGAGAACATAATATCAGGCAGCGCGTAGGCTTTTGCATTTGATGCTCTTATTAATGGAATAAATACATAAGTGGCAAGCACACAGCCTAGAACGGAGCCTATGATCCCTACCATTACGGGGTATCCCATATAGTGAAGCATGATGTTTCTGTTTTTTATACCTAATGCCTTCATAATCCCAACTTGATTTCGTTGAGAATCAATAATTCGCGACATGGTAAGGAATAGAATAATCGCTTCGATGATAAAGAAAACTAATGGGATAACCTTGCTCATCATGTTATTGTTATGGATGGTTTGTTGTAGTTGCGAATAGCTGAACATCCGCTCTTTACTGACTTGGCTAACATAGGAGAGTTGTTTAGATTGTGCTTCAATCGTTTTGCCTAATTGGTCAATATCGTAACCTTCCTTAACATCAATTAAGGTTTCATTATAATAAATGCCGCCTGCGATTTGAGGGATGGCGACTTCGGTTATATACGCTACGCCAAAAGATTTATGGTCTTGGACTGCGTTCTTTTTGGCATATTCTACATTTTCACCCAAGCCGCTAATGGTGAAGCTCATATTTTTATCATTCACACTTATTTGAATTTGATCACCGACCTGATGCTGATGTTCCTTAGCATAATGGGAATCTAGCAAGATTTCCTCTTTTTGGGTCGGAATCTTACCCTCAATCAGCGTAGGCGTATTAATTTCATTGTTTACAGGGATCGAGTGAATCTTTAAGGCAGCCTTCATTCCTTCAAACGCTTGTGTTGCATCCAGGGTATAGCGTCCTTCGATTTTGTTAATACCTTCAATGCTGCTTAACCCTGCTAAGTCCTGTTGGGATAATTTGTTGTAATAGACATTCAAGTCGCTTAAATTATGCTCTTTAAAGTAAACCTTCGTATAAGCGTTAAGATTATCGCTTAACGTGACCAGGCCCGCGTAGAAAAAAGCTCCCACTGCGATAACCAGCACAAAGGCGATAAATTGTCCGATTGATTGTTTGATATCCCTTAGTAATTTTAAAAATAACTTCATCATTACCACTCGATCCCTTCAACATTCTGTTTATCCTGATTTACTGTAACGCTTTCGATCATTCCGCTCTTCACTTTGATAATTTTGTCCGCCATAGGAGCAATCGCGGTGTTATGTGTGACCAAAACAACGCACTTCTTCGTTTCCTTGTTCAAATCTTGAAGAAGCTTCAAGACAGACTTCCCAGTGACATAATCTAAAGCTCCAGTGGGTTCATCGCAGAGTAAAAGCAACGGATTTTTGGCAACAGCTCTCGCGATCGCAACGCGTTGTTGTTCGCCTCCAGAAAGTTGGGAAGGGAAGTTCTTGATACGGTCCTTTAATCCAACCTTATACAAAATATCTTTTGCGTCCAGATGGTTTTTACATACTTCCGTCGCAAATTCAACGTTCTCTAACGCGTTTAAATTCGGAATTAAGTTGTAAAATTGGAATACAAATCCTACCTTCTCCCCGCGATATTCCGTTAGTTTTTTTTCGTTGTACCTTGTGATTTCTTGATCACCAACAAGCACCTGGCCTGTAGTAGCCGTGTCCATTCCACCAAGGATATTTAGAATTGTACTTTTACCGGCACCGCTAGCACCCAATACAACGACGAATTCTCCCTCTGATATGGAAAAATCAACACCCGCAAGAGCCTTGATCGGCACTTCACCAATTTTATATTCTTTTGTTACGCTTTTAAATTCGATTAGCTTTTTCACTTCTTACATCTCCTCGTTGGGTATTTTTGTGCTTGGTTTGACTCAATTTCCCGTTTCCTGTGAGATGGAAAAAGTCAAACTGATATTCTTACTAATAGGTTTGCTAGTTGGAAGCTGCACGGCTGAACTAACCTATCTATAGAACCCGCCCACTAAGACAGTGGCTAAAGGACCACTCGCTTTATTCAATTTATTCAGTTGGAAGCTATGATGATGATAGGAACAAAGGAAGTATAAACGGATGATGGTATTACAGAAGATCGTTTGTCAAGCAAAAGCATTGGCCCCGTTTGGGCTGCTAGTATTATTCCAGAAGTCAGTGATATTGGGTAGGCTGCCCAAGGGTGGTACGTCCTCAGGCTCTCTCAGAAGGGAAGTTGATCCATCAATTGGACCTGTTAGTAATTCGAAATACACCAAAAATGTCATTCATCAATAATATTCACTTATAGGGGATTTAGACTTCAAGCTGCGAAAGCTGCGTTAAGCAAAATAGTCTTCATAATGACTTTCTAGGTTAGCTTTAAAGGTATTGATAAACCTCAGCCCATCCGCGCCATCAAAGAAGCGATGATCAAAAGTTAAGGTAATCGGGAGCATTTTTCTAACGACAAGCTCGTCATTCTCCGTAACGACGACTTTCTTATCGGCACGATATAAAGCAACAATGGCAACTTGAGGACAAAAAATAATAGGCGTAGCAAAGCCCCCTCCAATCGCTCCCACATTACTTATCGTAATTGTCCCCTCGCGTGCATCTGTAAATAACAACTTCTTTGATCTTGCTCTCTCAATTAGTTCATTGATCTCATCTGCCAATACATCAACAGTTTTTTCATTGACCTGCTTAACATTGGGAATAACGACACCTTCGTTAGTATCCACCGCAATCCCGATATTATGGGATTGAAACAGTTTCAATGATCCATTTAGCTCATTCGAGTTAAACATGGGATGCTGGTTGAGCGTTTGAGATAAGGCTTTAACAAAGATTGGTGTCAATGTAACGTTTAAGCCCTTATTTTGCTTTAATTTTTCCTTATGCAGCAATAAGTTAGTAATATCTGCTTCTGCATAAGCTGTTACATGAGGAATGGTTTGAAATGATTTTGTTACGATGTTCGCTATTTCTTTACGCATGGAGGTCAATTTTACAATCGTATCGTCGATTGAATTGTCTAACCCTACGCTCGGATAGGTACCGAGATTAATGCCAAAATCATTCCACGAATGCTCCTTCTCTTTAGTTGCATCCAGCTTCAACCATTCCTGATTCCATCCGCCGGATGCTTCCCCCTTCCCCTGATCAATGACGATAATTACATCGTTAACGGTGACGACATCACCCGGATTATAAGGCAGTTTGCCAACTATCCCTTCTACCGGCGAAGGAAGCACCGTTGTTACCTTATCCGTCTGAACTTCGACAAGCGGTTGATCTTCAACTACATGCTCTCCTTCTTTGACCATGTAAGCAACGATATACCCTTCAATAAGTCCCTCACCAAGCTCAGGAAAAAAAAATTCATATTTCATAACAGCTCACCTCTTAAGAGAAACTAACATTTGATTTATTTCATGGATAATTCTGTCTGCTGATGGGAGGTAGTAATCTTCGATGGAAAATTGCGGCACGGGAACATCAAATCCCGTAATTCGTTTTACAGGAGATTTTAATTCACCAAACATACGATCCTGGATTACAGCAGCAAGCTCAGCGCCTACACCACCCGTTAATGGAGCCTCGTGTACAATCACGGCCCGCTGCGTTTTTCTGACGGATTCCTGAATCGTGTCCATATCAAACGGATACAAGGTACGCAGATCAATAATTTCCACACTAATACCTTGGGACTTTTCAAGCTGTTCTGCAGCTTTAACTACATTCCATACCATAGCGCCCCAGCATATAACCGTAATATCTTTACCTTGCTTGATAATGTTCGCCTTGCCAAGTGGAACCGTATATCTTTGCAGCGGAACAGAATGACGCATGCTGCGATAAATTCTCATGGGTTCCAGAAAAATGACAGGATCATTGCCCTCTGACGCTGCAATGAGAAGCCCTTTAGCATCATAGGGATTACTAGGTATGACAACTTTTAACCCTGGTGATTGGAAAAAAAGGGCCTCAATACTCTCCGAATGCAGCTCGGGAGCACGGACGCCAGCTCCATAAGGAGCTCTTATGATTAACGGGACTTCATACTTACCTTGTGTCCGCATTCGTAGTCTTGATAGATGAGACAAAATTTGCTCTAAAGCAGGATAAATAAATCCAAAAAATTCAATTTCGACAATAGGTTTAAGTCCGTTCAGCGCCAATCCAATGGCACAACCTACAATACCTGCTTCAGACAAGGGAGTATCCACTACACGCCGATCTCCAAACTTATGAAACAACTTCTCGGTAACGCGGAAAACTCCGCCATTCTTACCAATGTCCTGCCCTAATAGAAGGATCTTGTCATCATCAGTCAATAACAAATCCAAGGTTTCATTTAACGCCTGAACGAGGTTTAACTCTCTCTGCATACCAAGCCCCTCCGTGAAATCTATTGATGATGATAACGTTCCATAAAGCTATTAAAGTTACTCTCCTGCTCTTGAATGTTCCACGGCTTTTCAGAAAGTACGTTCTTAAACATGATGGTTGGATCAGGTTTTGGAATATTAAGCGCATATTGAATGCCATCATTCACTAATCGATCTGCTTCTCTATGAATTTTTTCTTCCGTATCTTGATCCAATAAACCTTGCCTACGCAAATAAGCTTCTAACCGTAATATCGGATCTCGTGATCTCCATGATTCACTTTCCTCGGAGCTCCGATAGCGGCTTGGGTCATCGGCAGTCGTATGTGGGCCATAACGATAAGTTACCGCCTCTATTAAAGTAGGCCCTTTACCGCTTCTAGCAGCTTCCAGGGCATTTTTGGTCGTTACGTAAACAGCAAACACATCATTGCCATCAATACGAATACTGTTCATATCATAAGCTATCGCCTTTTGAGCAATAGTTTCACTTGCTGTTTGGCGTGATAGCGGTACACTAATCGCATAGCCATTGTTTTGACAGAAGAACACCACTGGTGCCTTAAATACAGAGGCCATATTTAACCCTTCATGGAAATCTCCTTCTGAGGTGGCCCCATCTCCAAAATAAGCTAGCGAGCAAGCACTTTCATTCTTATATTTACTAGCCCAAGCGGCCCCTGCCGCTTGAGGAATCTGTGTAGCTATCGGCACGTAAGGAGGAAGAATATTTCTATTATTAGGAGGAATACAGCCCTCAATTCTGCCCATCCAATACCAAATAATTTTAACCATCTCATAACCGAATGTTAACATCGCTGCATGATCCCGATAGGTAGGAAACATCCAATCCTGTTCTAAAAGTGCCATAGCACTGCCAACTTGGCTCGCCTCCTGCCCCTCAAAGGAAGCATAAGTACCAATTTGACCCTTTCTCTGCATGTTCACTAACTTTCGATCAAATATCCGATTTAATACAAGAAGCTTGTACATCTCCATGGCCAATTTTTCGTTTATGACCATATTGTCATCCCGCAATGTACCGTCGAGTTCTAAGATTTGAAATAGACGCTGTTGTTCCATCTAGTCCCCCATATTATTGGATTTAGTCCGCCAAAATGGCTTCTGGACATCCATTTGATAAAATTCTTGTCCATTTTTCTTCATCCATCCCGTGCTGGCTAATAAATGCGTAGGCTAACCTTTCAATTCCAAAACCAACACATCCTGTTGACATCCACTCAGATTCACCGCGTTTTATATTAAATTGCTCCCCAAAGAAATGATCATGAAAATTAAAGGAAGCGGCTGCTATGGTTCGATCGTCTGCAACCTTTAACCGCAGCTCGTATTTAAGTTCTTGCATTCTTTGATTAAATATCTTCGCCGCTGTGTCTTCACTGCAGAAGAACGGATCACTAGCTACTTCGCAGTGTCCTTCCAATCCCAATTTCTGAAAAAGAGCAAATGAAGCTTCCATAAATTTTTGACGACTATCCAGCACAAAATCCTTTGACCCCATAAAGACAATTTCACGAATAGAGAAGTCCCATAATCTTTCTAGGGTGCGATGATACTTCGATTCATAGCGAAATGATTTTCCGATTGATGTTATGACACGATTTTGTGATTCAGCATGTTGGGTATTTTGGAATTGATGATAGGTGTGGTAGCACATGGTTGGGGGCAGGCAATAGTCAACATTTTGGCAGGAGGACAGCAAATATGAACCGACCCCGTTATGAGATGTATAGTCCTCAAGAAAATCACGGTAGGTATCAATATCATTATGAAGCCTCGTAACAAACATTAAGAAATGTGGGAACGATTTAAAATATCCACATTTCTCTAAGGCTTTGGTAGAAATTAATGTAGGATATCGATATTCGATTGCTCCAAAATTAGAGATCGTCATCTCTTTAATCATTCGATCTAAAGTATCCATTAAGAAAATTAATTTTTCTCCAAAACAGACCTGACCTTCGCCCATTTCATAAACCATTTCTTTTTCAAGCAGCTTATCAAAAAGATCATCCTGATAAGTTGTGTCATGTTTATCTGATTTCCAAATGACTCGAGGTGGCAGCACTTTTTGAAGCGCAATCTCATTGTCGATCACGGTTATTAATTTAGTTTTAATTTCGATAGGATCGGTTCCTGGCAATAGACTGACTTCTACACCATTGATAGTACTTTCACCTTTAACCAATTTAAATTGATTAATGTTGGCGGATATAAAATAAATTCTTTTTTCTAGTTCCTCGGCGTGTTTTAAAGATAGTGGTTCATCCAATAGAATGTAATGAATATTGTCCATAGTTATAAGCATTCCTTTCGCTTCGAGAAAGTATGTGATTCAATGCCAGTCAGTTATTAAACATATTAAAAGCGTCCTGCGCAATTAAGACCTGTTGAATCTGAGTGCTTCCTTCTACGATCTCCATAACCTTGGCATCTCTCATATGTCTTTCAACGGGGTACTCGCTGCTGCAACCATTGGCTCCATGTATTTGAACTGCATCCTTTGCCGCTTTAAAAGCATGAACGGTAGAGAAATATTTGGCCAATGAAGTAGCAAACGTAGCATTTACCTCATTGTTGTCCCATAGCTGGCCTGCTCGAAAACATAGATGCCTTGCAGCTATCGTATTGGTTACCATATCGGCAATCATCTGTTGAATCAATTGATGTTCTTTTAGATAGTGATCAAATTGTTTTCTTTCATTAATATAGTCTAAGCTCGCATTCAAACAAGCCTGTGCCAAGCCTGCGGCTCCCCAGGCTGTACTGTAACGTCCATGAGTCAAACCGTTATTGGCTACAAGCGCTAATCCGAAGCCGACTTTACCAACCAAATTGTCGACAGGAACTCTGCATTCTTCAAAACTTAGTTCAGCTAGCAAGGAGCCCCTAAAGCCTACTAGTCCAGATATCGGACGAACGGTTAGGCCGGGTGTATTTCTTTCTACTAGCAAGGCTACTGCCTGACCATCACATTGAGCAAATACCAAAAAGACATCCGCTTTTTGTGCAAACGTTATCCATTTTTTTTGACCCGAAATTACGTACTCAGTACCCACTCGTTGCGCTTTCGTTTGAAGATTTTTTATGTCACTTCCGATTTGGGATTCCGTAATAGCAAAAGAGACCTTGAGTTCACCTGAACTCATCTTTGGCAGCCAGTACTGCTTTTGCTCTTGAGATCCCCATCGCAGAATAGACGAAGTGACCATGCCTTGAACACCAATAATATTCCGTAAACTTGCACAGCCACGACCAATTTCTTCATTCCACAAACCATAAGTAATATAATCCATGTCAGCTCCGCCGTATTTAGCGGGTAATGCGGCTCCCCAGTTACCTTTATCTATAATCTTTTGAAGGACGGAATCTGGCATGTTTTCCTCTTGATCAATATGTCCAGCTGCGGGGACAATTTCAGAATCGACAAAAGCTTTGAATTCCTCTTGCTTCTCCATTTGTTGATTCGTCAGTTCAAGGTTTTGGATAAACAAAATATTACCTCTTTTCATTTCAGTATATTTAACATTTTTGTTAGCCCATCTTTTCATAAAACTTCATCATACCTTGGCTATCCGGCACTATTAATTCAATTCCTACTTCAATTGATCTTTCGCCACCAAAAAAACTGACCGCAATTTGAGCTCTTCTCTTTCTTTTGTCAATTTTTTTAATTATCCCTTCCATGCCATATAACGGGCCCGATTGAACACATACCTTAGCGTTTTCAACAATGACGTTTGAGTACTCTATAATATTCTCGTTATTAATGAGCTGCAGGATCTGTCTTATTTCAACCTCCTCTATTTTGTTAAAAAAATCATCGTAATTATAGATGGGGTCTCCTTTTTCTATGTGTGGATCAGGCATTGACTGAGATCTTCGATTTATTTTGTCTAGCATAAAAGATGAATTACGGAGCAATCGATAGTACTTGGGCAATTTTTTCAGCTCATAATACATTGTTGGAGTCATGTTTGTGTTGATTAACAGATAACCAGGGAATAACGTTTTAACGACACTGTAAAATTTACCTCCCTTTTTTTCAGGAATTAGCCGTTTCGGAACACATGAATATAAATCTTTTTGGCAGAATTGTAACTTCAAGCATTTCTGAACAATGTCCTCACTGCCAGTTTCAACAAAAAGTGCATACCAGCCCATACTATAGCTCCTTTTGAAAATGAGATATGTTAAGCGGTTTGAACATAAAAAAGAGAAGGAACTAATTAAACATCCCTCCTCTTTTTTATATTTTTTGATTTTTTATCCATCCTGTGCTAAAAAGACAGAGCTTCGCCACTGAGCTACCCTCCTAAAAGATAGACCTATTGCGAATGAGGAATATTTTCACACAGAAAAATTAACGTGCCTAAACAACGATTAATCCTTACAGAGTGATTGGATGTTAGAAGGGGCTGTCAAGAATGTTGTGTAAATTCATATTAGAAGAGTATCTCGCGAAGAACAGCAATTTCCTACTCAACATACGATCTGAAAATCGCTTTGCATTTGCTGTTCCGTTTATTTGGTGTGGTCTTGCTTTCATTCCGTGGTTTCTATAACCCAGATATAACTCGTTCCATGCATTGCTTGGAGGAACGGTTTGGGGGATTTCATGCTTTATTTGAATACTATTGAAAACAGCCTTACATGTAGCTTCTATAAAAGACCTCTGTAGGCACTCATCCATGAATTGCATTTCTAAAGCTCGAATTTGGCGCATGTTACTGCTCCGTCGACTGTTATAATAACAAAATAGTATCACTAAAGCCCGATAGTTGCCATGTTTGGTTTTCTTTACCGATTATATCCTTATACAGACACGATGTAAATATCTAGATGTCGAAGCGCTGTAGATTCTACTCGAATGAAGAGAGCATTTGTCTTTCTGAAAACAAATCGCTTATCGCTTCTCCCTGTAACATAACTAGTATTTACACCCGGTTACGTTCCATCCATGACGTGTACTACGAGCAATCAACCTACCGCTTAATTAGACATGATGCAATGATACTATTATTTCGTAAGCTATTTATCCCCCCCGGAAACACTCATTTGAATTTTGTGTAAATAGAGGACATCTGAACGAAATTACCAATGTCACATCCAATTTCCAAGTAAAGGAATGATACTATTATGGTAAATGTGCACACGGAAATCGTCAAGTTCATTTTTTCGCTCGGTTATTGAATGATTTGTTTTAGAGGTTTTGTTGCAGGCCCTTCTAACACATCACCATCAATCGAAAATCTTGAGCCATGACATGGACAATCCCAGCTTCGATCCCCAACATTCCACTCAACCTCGCATCCCATATGCGTACATGTGGTATCGACAACGTGTAGTGTACCCTGCTCATCTCTGTAAGCCCCTGCTCTTTTTCCATTTACGGATACAACAGCGCCTTCATCGTTCGCTAAATCCTTAGGCAGCTTATGAACAATTTCAAGCTTTCCACTAATGAGGTGTTTGGCAACATCTACATTTTGATAAATAAACGTCTTCACATCAGGGAAAGCATGGAATCTGGATGGTGTATATAAATCTTGATACGCGTTTTCTTTTCCTATAATCAAGTCCCGAAGTAAAATTGCGGCAGCTGTTCCCGTTGTCATCCCCCATTTTCGATACCCTGTTGCTACGTATACATTAGGCGTTACGGAAGAAATCTGTCCTATATATGGTATCTTATCTAAAGTGACCAGGTCTTGAGCAGACCATCGGTAAGGAAACTCTTGTATGCCAAACGTAGTGTGCGCAAAAGCTTGTAATGCCTCATAATGCTTGATTGTACATATCCCCTGTCCCGTTTTATGACTTTCACCGCCAATTAAGATCAAATTGTCCCCGCTGCTTAGTGTCGTCGTTCTGACGGAACGTTTCGGGTCATCAGCGCTTAAGTACATACCATTCAAATCGCTGCTTTTACTTTTGACCCCAATTACATAGGAACGTTCAGCATGCATTCTTGCAAAATAAAACCCCATCCCATCCATACAAGGGAAATGAGAGCAAGATACGACGTGCTTACACGTAATTTTGTGGCCATCGCTTGTTACTACTACTGGCTGAGTGTCATCTTCTACGGTTTCTACCGTTGTATGCTCATAAATATGCCCACCTGCCTGAATAAACAACTGTACGAGCTTCTTCAAATATTCAAGTGGATGAAATTGAGCTTGATTTTGCATTACGATTGCTGCCTTTATTGGTACGGGGAGATCGATTTGGCTTACCATGTTCCCGTGTATTTCAAGCTTGTCATACGCGTTTTGCTCATTTTCGAGCCTTTTTATGATAGTCTCTGAATTCGTATAAATATAAGCATCCTTTTCAATAAAATTACATTGGATGTCGTGTTGTTTAATGGTCTGCTTTATAAATTGCAGCGCTTCGTCATTTGATTTGTAATAAAGCTGTGCCTTTTCTTTACCAAAATTTTGGATTAACTCGTCATAAATCAAATCATGCTGGGCCGTGATTTTTGCTGTCGTATGACCCGTTGTTCCATTGAACAGGTAACCTGCCTCTAACAACACAACATTAAGTCCTTCTTTTGCTAATAAATAAGCGGACGTAATACCAGAAATTCCTCCGCCAACGACAACAACCTCAGCTTCAATATCGCCGGTAAGCTTTGGGAAGGAATCAATGCTTACTGATTCCAACCAATAAGACTTAGGCAAGTGGGGCATATCTTTAGATATCAAGGTTTCCTTTTCCATCATGAATGAACCTCCTAGATTAGGGTCTCTTGATATTCATTACCTGTTTAGTATTTGTTTAATCAAAACGCAGGTTTACAGCATATTTTCCACAAAAGTATATAATATTTATCTCTGCTGCTTCTTGTGATCTAAGTCCTATCCCAGGATCAGGCATATCTTTGATTTATATTTCTCTACAGCCATTTGCAAAGTACAGTTATATGTACCCTTGATTTTGCTAAAATTTGTGTTAATATTTACCTCAAAAGAACCCTCACGATATGATAGCACTTCCATGCAAGCGGACAAGCGCATTATCTACCATCGATATAGGATTAACAAAAGGTGTATCTTTATATTGCGTTGTTTACTCCCCTTATCGAAAGACCGTGCCATTTGTAAGCCTTGATCAATTCCGCAGTAATTACCTGTAATCCACCCATATACCTAATTTTTATTTGATATAAATATTTTTTGTAAGCCTATTTTTGGGATGAAGGAATTCCGTAGTGTTCTCTTTACAAAATTATAGTTATATAACAGAAATGCCCCATCTATTACATCCGTAACTAATTAGCTATTCATGGAGGGGAATAATGAGCTGGTTTGCACTATTTGTAAAGTCGGGAGAAGAAAGAGATGTGGAAGGGTTTATCAATCAGCATTTCGACAAGCAATCACTGTTTTGTTACGTGCCCAAAAAGCTTGTACCGGAGAAAAAGCAGGGTTGTGTTCATGATTCGGCCAAAGTGATTTTTCCCGGATATGTTTTTATTAACACAAGCATTATTTCCGCCTTATATCATCGATTGCGAAAAACTCCAAAAATTTATTACTTAGTCAAAAGCGGGGATCATAAGCTGGATCAAAGCTATAGTCCCTATTCAGAAATCCCGGATGAAGAAATGGATATGTTTTTGCAGTTAGTCGGACCAAATGACATGCTTGGTTATTCAGATGTCATTGTGATGAATAAACGGGCAAAAGTCATTGCTGGACCGTTATTTGGCAAAGAGGGGATTATACGAAAAATTGACAAGCGCAAAGGTAGAGCAAAAATAGAAGTTATGTTTTTGGGAGAAACAAGAATGATTGAGGTAGGAATTAATATTTTGTCCACATGATCATCTCGCCGACAAGCAGCTGGACGTTATCGATATCGGACCTTGTTCTGTACCCACTGGACAACTTCTCGTTCGTGAACCGCTGTGTGATTTGACAAATTTAGAGAACTAGCCTTGGATGAATTCGTGTAATGATCTGAAAATATATCGTATTATACATAAACTGTGCACCGATCTAGCCGTGTAACAGCTATTGAAGAACCACAGAGATCTGGCATCAAGCAGAACTTCCTAGGTTCTTCTATTTTATGTGTTCATTTTTTTGTGATCATACATATACTACGGCAACCTCCGTGAACGGTGCGACCGTATATTATCTGTCCCATTTACCTCTTCATTGATTCCTCTCCTCATTCCAAAAATCGAGGGCACGATTTACCCACTCTTGGGGACGAAAAGCTCCTAACTCTCCGTGTTTATAACCAAGCAGTTGTTCCACTTTACAATTTGAAACGACGCTGTTAAACAGCAGCGCAGAGTTACGAATAGCTTTGTGCTCATTACTCGTATACCAGTAAAGTACTGGAATCTCACAGCAGCTAATCTCTGTTCTTAACTTATAAGAGAAATGAGTGTCAAAAATGCACCACTGTCATCTTATTGGTTAAACTAACGAATTAGGTTATAACCAATGATTCCCTTCATAAACTATAAAAGAGATATTAAGATAATGGAGGCAGAACTATGCCGCTTATTCCACGCTATTCCACGATTGATACAGCGGCTGTAACTTTTACTGGGCAACATTGCAGTGGCTCTGCTGACAATTTGACGACTCCGTACACAACTTTGGAACTGTTACCTGAGTGTGATATTTTGCATGCAGAACTTACCTGGTTCGCATCATTCACAACTGGCGTGGATATGAAGGAAATGAGTGATTTGCATGTAAACCGCGTGAATCTGGGTACACCCATCGGTTATTACCAAATAAATGAACAGGGAACAAATTACATTGTCCAAAAAGGACAAGCAAGCCATTGCATATGTTCAGCTGATCTCACTTCAATAGTGACAGAATGGAAATCAGGAACCTATTCGGTTACGATCCCCGCTTGGGAAAGCATCCATTCAATGCTGCAATGCGGCTGGGTACTGCATGTCATCATCAAGCATCCCTCCTTGCCTTTACAATACATTAATCTGGTAACGGGCCATGAACATGTTAGCCAACATAAATCTCACCACTGGAAGCTTACTGGATTCCGCCTTCCCAGTACAAATATTAAGTTCAACTTATGGCTTTGCGCTGCAAATGCACAAGCACTAACAGGTGATATTGGCTCTTATTACGCGACCCGTACACCGATGAATGATGCTCAACCTGTGTTGAATCCAGCTTGGATGCGTCAATTACAAGCCTCCCCTTTGCAGCTGACGAATCCTTCATTTGAAAACCAACTCATCTGCGTATGTTCTGTTCCTCAGAGAACAGAGTGGTCGGATATTTTTACGATGGCAGTTCAGTTGGATTCAGACGGAGCACTTATCAAGTCCTGTTTGAATCGACTGGGGGAATACATAGATTACCAGTATGGGGAAATTGAACTTTATGAGCTGCAGCTATTTAATGAAGGGAATCAAAAGGCAGACTCGATATTGGCATCGTTTTATGCTACTGAAGGGGGAATTTTACTCAAAGAACTAATAGGTGTCCTTAATCAGAGCGCGCCAACCGTGGTGAGCTGTAAAAGTGGAATCGTCACGATTTCGGATCTACTTCCGAATGAAACCGTCACAATTAGATTTCCAGTCGTAATCGATGAGCAGCTGATTGATCAAAATGAGCTGCCACGTGATCTGATAACGTGTGTCGCTTCAATTACATACACCTTTGAGGTATCCTTAACTCGCTGTCACGCTCGAACAATATCCAATTATGTCAACATCCCCGTGCCAAATAAGCAGAGCAACTTGAATGTGACTCAATATGCGGATGTTACATCCGCGCGCTTGCAGGACTCTATTACATTCAACGTTCAGATTGCATCGTTTGGGCACAGGAAACTTTCAAACGTGTTTTTTAGAGATATGGCTTACCATGATTGCTATTACGTTCCTGGTACGTTAACCGTTAACGGCCAATTCCTTCCTGATGCTGACCCGTTGGCTGGCTTTTACTTATATAAAATCGATGATTGTATAACAACGCTCATCCGCTACGACTTGAAGCTGCAGCATATTCCTCCAAATAGTCAACTCCAAACTGCAGCACAGATCAACTATTCGTTCTTTCATCCAAACGGCTGTACCGGGCCAAACTATACGATTCGAAGTCAGACAACAACGGTTTGGCTTCATTATGCACAAATTTATCGTAACCTTCTTATGAAATCTAAAGGCAGCAATATTGGGGACGTTGTAGACCTAATTTTGCGTCTTAGCAATGGTGGCAACGAAACGGCTGAACAGGTTCCCGTTTACCTTAGCCCCGCCCCTGGTATGAGCTTTGTAGAAGATAGTGTAATAATAGACAGGCGAGCTTGTCCTAACAAAAATCCTTATAAGGGCTTCCACTTGGATCATGTAAAGCCAAACCGCTCGCTTTGCATTCAATTTAAAGCAAGGATAACCCGCATAGAAGCGTTACAGCATGTTCGCAATCAGGCAGTTGTACCCTATACGTATCAAATTGCTTCTGATCAACCTTCTATTTCCGTATCACAGCCAAGCAATATGGTGACCACATACATTCATAATTTAAATATCAGCCTTACTAAAAAGGTTACCCGAAAGTATGCTGCAGTAGGAGATCAACTCGTCTACACACTCCAGGTTTCCAATCGCGGCCATACAAGCATTATAGGTGCAACGGTACGTGATATTTTAGAGCCATGGCTGACGCTTGTTCCAGGGACAGTCACGGTGAATGGTTTGAAACGTTCACATTGTGATTTGCAAACGGGTTGTCACTTGGGGCAATTAAGCCGAGGCACTGCTTATACCATTACGTTTGCAGCAGTGGTGACAGCACTCCCACCGAATGGACGAGTCTATAATCAAGCTGAGATCACATATCAATATGTGCAGCTTGATCCATATCACTTGTTAACAAAAACCAGCCGCAGCAATAGGGTTTATACTATAGTTCAGCATGTGGATGTCAGCTTAAACAAACAGACTTGTACACGTTTAGCTTTGGTAGGAGACATTATTCGATTCACGCATCACATCATTAATATCGGAAATACGACACTTGGACAAGTCTGGTTTGCTGATCCACTAGCCACACCACTTCAAGTTGTAACCGCAAGTGTACGGGTTGATGGAGTTCCAGCACCTAAATTAGATCCTCAAAACGGATTCCGTCTCGCCTCTCTGCGGCCGAAATCGGAAACTTGGATAAGTCTGCTTGCTGAGGTAACAAATATCACTACTAACCAGTTAATATGCAGTTCTGCATGGATCAATTACGCTTTTCATAATGACAGCTGTGAACATATCAGCTACAATACAGCACAATCCAATGCGGCCCCCATCCTCGTACAGGCTTCATTATTGGATATGTGTATGAGCGTGGATCAGGATTGTGTTCAAGTCGGCGAACAACTGACATATACCATTGTGCTGCGAAATGCTGCTCTAGTTCCATTAAGTAGTATTTATTATGTAAATCCCTTACCCGCTGACCTGTGCTTTATTCCGGGAAGTTTGCGGATTAACGGCAAGGCGTATCACCCTTTCGTGTCAGCTATCAGACTACACCTAGACACCCTCCAGCCTGGTGCTAGTCTTGTCGTGTCCTATCGGTGTCAAGTCAGTAAGGAGGCCTTAGATTCAAGACAGCTGCTAAATTCAGCGGAAGCCGAATTCTACATGCCACGTTATGGTCAATCATGTACAATAAAACGAAATACATCCAGTAATACAGTTAGTACCCGTGTGTACAGAAAATGCTTGCTTCTCTTTGTTGCCTGCTCTCACAAATATGTCACATCGGGTGTGCAAATGAAATGTGAAGTGGCGGTCTCCAATGCTGGTACAATTACTGCTGATGACGTCTGGTTTTACGCGAGCATACCCGCAGGACTTCATATAGTGGCTGGCTCTTTACTTGTGAATGATGAGAGGTGGACAGAAGCTTGTCCCGGACGAGGATTTTCCCTTGGAACGCTTTCACCTTCCACAACCGTTAAGATCACATATGTGATCAGTGCAGAAGATATAACGAGTGCTAAAGTTTGTTTAATCCAATCAAAACTCCATTGTGTATACCGTCCGCTGATGACAAGCTGCAGCGAGCAGCAAACCATTACAAAAGCGGATCCCATACTTATTTACATCCTGCCTCCCTGGCCAAACCAGAACCCGTCGAAGGCGACGCCGCATCATTATGGTGCAGGACCAGCTAAGTTAATTTTGCAGCTGATGGGAGGACAAAGCGAAGCAGGATTGTGTCAGCCTATCCGTTATGCTGTAAGAGTAACTAATGTGGGATACACCTTTGCAGAACATGTCAGATTGGTTTTGACTCTTCCACGGGAAGCAAGCCGGATTCAAGCTTGGATCTCCGATAAAAGCAGCGAAAATGAGGTGCTCTCAGCACCGGATCATGTACCGATTCCACGTATTCTTCCAGGTGAAGACGTAGTTGTCCATTATGAGATAGAACTGTCGGAGCTCCCTCGCCCCAACTGTCTAAGGATTACAGCTGCAGCATTTTATCAGACAGATCACTCTTTTTTTAAGACACCGACTAACACCTATCATACATCAAGCAATTGCGTCATCACCATTATTCAACACTACGAGCTTGCTGTTTGTACTAGCGTGTACCAAGATGCAGCCGCAGTGGGAGAACTCTTGCCATTTCACACGATCATACACAACCAAGGAACGATTAAGGCTGTAAATATTCATGTGAGTGACCTGCTATCCTCGCCTAGATGGGAAGTCGAATCTGCGCAGGCATTAGCAGCAGACCAAATTTGTGTGCTTCCCGACGGATTAAATATTACCCATCTTGAGCCTGGGGCAAGCTGCAGCCTATTTCACGAAACAGAGATAACGACTCCCCTCACCTCAGCATGGGTGACCAATCAGGTGCAGATTCATTATGATAGCAACGCGCAGTATGACGAAGACGCATTTCCACGGATTGCTGTTGGCAACAAAGTTCACATTTATGTGAAACACCATGGGTTGCAAATAAGAAGTGTGCCTGCAACCTCCTCCTGCGAGGCAGATAACAGACAACTCATCATAGTCACAATTAACAATGTTGGTGGAGGTACAGCTTATAATTTAAATATAACATCTATTCTGCCGGCGGAGCTGAGAAGCAGCGTAAGCACAACTTTACTCTATGACAATAGTTTAGACATCTATCCAGCAACAGCGCGTATGCTGCTTCCTGTTCTCCAGCCAGATCGAACTGCCATCATAAAATACAGTGTGAACAGGCATGCGTATAAAGATCAGCAGCCTATCGACAACAATTCATTTGAGACTGTTGCAACTTATTATTATAGTGATGACTCAAACAGCAGACCTGCAGTTTGGGAACATGATAAAGTTAAATCGACCTATCGTGCGAGGGAGATTAAGATAGCGGTTTGCGTGATAGCTAATTGTACGTCCCTGGAAATCGGCGACACGCTCAGCTTTACTATTGTTGTTGAGAACAGCGGCAACCACGCTGTGTTTGGACTATTGCTTTATGTTAGTCTACCAGAACTTGTTTGGATGGTGGACGGTGCTGATATCATATGGGGATGCAAGCAACAGGAACATAGGGTTGAATTGGGCCAATTGGCAGTTGGCCACACCCGACGTATTACCTTTTCTGCTGCCAATATACATGCAACCAGACAGCAACTAGACTGTCGGGCCAGAGCAGTATGTTATTACCAGTTTCCTGACTCCTCCATTATTCATGATTATGAGGCCGTCAGCAATGACGCTATTGTGCAGCTCAGTACAGCAGATATCGAGCTCTATCAGCGTGCCAGTGCACTCGAAATAAACTGCGGCGAGTACGTGAAACTTTCGATCCAAATTAAGAATACAGGCAATATCGATCTTACGGACGTTTGGCTTTATGAGGCATGCTCCCCGCAGCTTACCTTAGTTCCGGGATCGGTCATGCTTAATAACAATTGCTGCCCTGATTTTGTTTTGCAGCATGGTATTTTCCTAGGAAAGCTGGCAACAAGCAAGCATATTAGTATTACCCTATTGGTGGCTGCTCAGACCCGTCCCCGTGCTGGGTATGTCACCTGCCGCTCGCAAGTAGGATTTCGTTACCGAGTTCAGCAAGCACAGAACTATAGAACTCGCACATACCAAAGTAATATTATCAAAATCTATGTACAATAGACGATGACTGCCTCCCTCCAGATGTATTTGATTTTTTAGCGTGGCCGCCTACCAAATCACGACCGAACAATCGTATGAAATATTGACTCGAAGCAGGAATATAAGGACCTCTAACCCGCTTCATAGGGAAGAGGTCCTTTGTACAACTGAGCCTGCTGAGTAAGTGAGATGTAATGCATCAAAAAGGATCAATATTGAGCACTGTCTTCTGTGGATTAGGCGTTGTCTTGGAGCGAGCTGTCACCACAAAGTCATAGCGAGAGCCGAGCGAAGAATTGGCAGGAATAGTGCTTTCTATCGAAATGATCCGCGATTCATTAGGTTCGAGGTTAGACATGATGGATAGATCAGCCGAATAAGCCGTATTTGGAGGCACAGTTGTGATTCGCTGCCCATTAATAAGTAAGGAGTACGCAATAGAGACAGCAGCAATGGAGAGCGTATAATCATCGTAGCCTCCTCCTGTATTACGGAAGAAGTTCGTAATGATTGCCGTTGAGCCTGGCGGAGTAACCCTAAAGGAGGTACTGTCATTAATACGATCTGTTGGTGACGGCAGCAGGGAGGTGCCAGGTGGCAAACTCGTCACAAATGCATTGCTTTGCTCTCCCCCATACACTTTGGATGAGATATCATTTGTATAAGAAACTGCGGTTGCTTGCAGCGTCAGTGAACTTCCCGATCTCATAGTGGGCAGCAAGGCAACAGTAAAGGCCATAAAGCCAGAAGCATTAGCGCTCAGAGACGGGACACTAATTGTAATTTTACGGGTACTGGCGGAATAAGATGACGTACATTGCACGTTTGTATTGATCCGATTAAACACAAAACCGTTAGGAATGGGGAGACTGATCGTTCCATTCATCAGCGCCACAGCACTGTTATTAACAAACGCTAATTTGAAAATGAGCACCTCATTGACATCTACTACTGCTTTTGCAGCGTAAAAGGTACCTGAGAGTGCGCTTGTTGCTGTCAGCGTCAGCACGATATTCGGGTGCTGGATCGTTAAGCCTGTGCTGCGGTTTAAGGAAACGTTGCTCCCAGTGTCCGTGTAACGGTATGTCACTTGCGCAGTGTTGGTTTGTTGCGACGTAGTTGCGCCTACGGCTTTATTGGCGTTTATAATCGAGCAGCGGAAGCTATAAGTTAACGTTTTCTTTTCGATCCTTGCATCTATCGTCCCTACCCCAGGGAATGTAATGGTGTTAGACGTCACTGTAGGTGTAATTGGGATGCCATTATAGAAGGCTTTGCCTACATAAACTTGTTGATTCGCCGGTAAAAGATCAGCTGCTCTTACATCGTATGCAATCGTTCCCTGAGGCACCGTTGCGTTGATTGTGTAATCAACAGTCGAGTTTACCTTTAATAAGTCTGCTGGGTATGTTTTGGCGATGGTGATAGCCGGCGAAGCTAAGGTAACAGAAGCGGAGCGATTTAGTCCGCTATACTGAAAGTTCACTTGTCCTTCTTCATACGGTTGTGAATAGGGATTACTGCTTGTAACTGTTGTGGATATCGTCAACCCAGGTGGGAGTGTGCTGCTGATCGTTACAGAATATGAGAGCGTAAGCGCTTGTCCAGGTCCTAACTTCATAACAGGCCATGTAATAAGGCTGCCTGTTGCTTGTGGGACATCGTAGCTACCTGTCCCTGTCACCTTGATCGTAGCAGGAATGAGCGAATACCAGGCAGACAAGTTATCCTGCACCACTAAACTAAATGCATCCGTTTCTGTCCCAAGCGTATTGCTGTTGCGGATGACAATGGAAAAAGTGTACACCTCTCCAGCTTTGATCCCTGTACGATTTGGCCCCTGCACCGTTTTGGTTAAAGTTAAGTTTGGCGTTCCGATATTAATTACAACCTGGTCACGACTGCTATAAGTAAAGCCGAAGCTATTGCTGCCCGTTAATTTCATCAAATTAGTGTTCTGGCCACTACCTCCTAGAGATTGAATGGGTACCTGAAACTCGATCGTTGATGTTGAACGACCCGGAATATCACCATATTGGAAATCTACTCCGTGAGGATCAATGAGTTGAGGGGAACCAGGTAAAGGCAGGGGACCTGTAAAGTTGTAGGTTAGATTTTGAATAGGATTAGCCGCCAGAGGAAAAAAGTCATCAAGTACGATAGATTTCTGAACTGCACGAATCGTTGCGGCATTATAGGTTAACCGATATTTTGCCAGGTCTCCGGGAGCGAGTGCCTTGATGCTTTTTGGCGTGCCATTCCGGTAGGCCCCTCCAATAAATTGTTTGAAGATTGTTCCTGTTACGATACTTGCAGACGTGCTCGCTTGATCTGACACATTCGTATGCAGTGTATTATTTACGGCTGTTAAGGCAACAGAAGGCTTGAAGTCGTCCCCTGCTGTGATCGGTATATTTACTTGATTTGCAGAACGATAACGATAATAAGCATCGACAGTCGCACGGATTACTATACTGCGAATGGTTTCTGGATTAGCACTTGAAAAAAGGTAGCGGACAGTGGTGCCCTGCCGTGAAGCATCATTAATTATATTGGTAGGCTGCTCGCTGGAGCTGACATAGATAAAGCCGTCCGGAAGGAAGTAGTCGGTTTGGATCAGATTTAAAGTATAATATTGACCCGTCTGGTAGTTAAAAGTTAGTTGTACATTGCTCTGTACATCCGTTACTTTGGGATCAATTGCTGTTGTTACTACAATATCCATAGCAATCACAGTTGCTTTTTGTACAAGCTGATTTTGATCCGTTGACATGACAGCTGTAACCGTCAAGGGGCTGCCGTGCAGTAAGAACGGACCAAGATTGTTTTGATACTGATTCCAAATTGCAAACTTAAAGGATACAGTTGTGTCACTGCCTGCTGACAGGTTCCTACTCAGGAAACTAAGCTGCGTATAGTTGTTTGGCAGCAATGGACTGGATACGGTTGGCTGAAGGAACTGCGCTGCATCTGTTCCTGAGCTAGTCAACGCCCCAATATATCGGATGCCGTCTGGAAGCTGAATCGTAATCGTTGCGCTGCTGGATACAGTCGTATTGTTTAAAATGCGGCAGGAAATAGTATACGGGTTCAAATAGTTGTTAGAGCTGACCGCGGTTCCCGCCCCTTTTAGCGCTTTGCTTGGAGCTGTTAATTGACAAGTGTAGCGGGTAGTCAGAAAGGACATCACTTTTTGCTCTGTTATTTTTAAATTGTTGTTATCATCGTTACCTCTTGGCTGAGTATCCGCTTGGCCCGTCACGACAGTACCCGTTATCAGCGTGCCAAAGGGGATCATCGCTCCATTCTTATAGGTTGGATTGCCAGATACCGTAATAGTAAAGACGTAAGCAGGTTCATGTGGCGCCAAGTCTTTCATACTGACCCATGAAAGCTGTGAACTGCCATCACTATTCGTTTGTATAGTGGTTGGCGGCAAGCTGGCTGTGCTGTAGCTTATACCATCAGGCAGCTTCAACAATAAACTGACATTGTACAGTTTGGCGTTGGGGCTTTTGTTTTGGAGATAAATCTGAAAAGAAACTGTACCACCACTTAGCAATGGAATATTGGACGCTTGATCAAGAGACAGAAGCAGTACATCGGAGTCCAACCGCATACATCCTTTCTTCATTCGTATTACTGCCATCCTATTCTGTTCTTGTTCAGAAGTGAATGCTCTATCTCTCTTCTGCAATTTGGGCTTGGTTTAATTATAAAAATTAGGAACATCCTCTCTTGCTTTTACATATGATGATACGGGCATTTTATTTGGCATGCCTTCTAATCACGATTGCAAGGAGGGGAACCACACTTGACGCTGATAACAAGATATACAACTATTGACAAAGCGATCATTGCTGCAACTGGAAACAGCTTGGTTACTTGCGGCAGTTCAACAAATGTCGATGTCAATACGGCAGATCTGATGACGTTAGATGGGAACGGAACGCGAGGCTGGGCTTCTGCAGCGAGTACGGCTTCCATTTCGGTCCAAGCGAACAGCACCATTTTGTATGCAGAACTCATTTGGTATTCAACAGTGTTCAGTACAGCCTCAGGAGCACTGGATGTAAGAAGCCTGGCTGATCAAGCTATAACTTTGACAACTCCATCTGGCAATTATTCCATAACCCCCATTTATACAGACAGTATAACGAACGTATCTGGTTCTATTGATCGTTTTCGCTCCGCTGATGTAACCTCCATCGTCACACAATCATTAAGTGGCGCATATACGGTGTCCAAAGTACCAATAAGCATCCCGCCAACTGGACTTAGCAATACAAAGGCAGGATGGACATTAGTTGTTATTTATCGCAACGATGCCTTTGCTCCAGAGTTGATCAGCTTCTCTTCGGGTATCGCAAATGTTAATGATAACAATCTACTGCAGACCAGCATTACCGGTTTTACGGTTGGACAAAGTCCACAGTCAGGTGGAATTTACGTAGCTGCTGCAAATGGCAGTTCGTTGACTAGTAATAGCCAATTAAAGGTTGGCCCCTCTTTTGCACGGTTGACGAATATAGGCAACACGGTGGGAGTTCCCCATACCAATCCGGCAACTGCGCCAAACAATCCTTGGAACAATATTTTTGCAGGGCAGATTAATGTGAGTAATCCGCTAAGTTCAAATGTAGGTCTAATTAATATTGAAGGTACAAATGGAACAAACAACCATGATCCTTTTGTACCTACTCAAGTCATAAACGCACGCAATAAATGGGATTTAAGTTGGCTGGATATTAGCAGTACCCTAGAAGATAACCAATCACTAATTGCGCTGCAAAGTTCAGCAGCTGGCACTACAGATGGAATTCAAATTGTGGCACTTGGCTCTGCTGTTAAAGTCATATCTCCTAATATTTCGGCTGTGCTCACTGGCTATAGTTCGGAGTCAAATTTGCTTTATCCTTACGAGGTGGGCCAAGAAATTATTTATGAGATTATCGTTCAAAATAGCGGTGCGGCAAATGCTGACAACGTCATCTTTAATGCAGCTGTGGATGCAAATTGTTCATTTGTCCCGAATTCTGTCATTGTAAATGGCGTTGTGAAGACAGGGGCCTCGATTGCTTCAGGTGTGAACCTGGGCACTATACCAGCTGCCGGTATCGTACATTTACAGTATGGACTGCACATTGATCGGCTGCCTGTAAATCAACAAATCAGCCAAACGGCAAATTATAGCTATCAATTTAGCTCCGGTGCTAACTCGCCCATTTATACGAACAATGCAACTACAAATACGGTTGCACATGCTGTAGTTGCTGCTCAGCTCAATGCTGTGAAATCCGCTTCCACGAATACAGCAAGCATCGGAGATCTTGTTACTTACAACATAAATTTGACAAACTCGGGAACAGAGCTGCTCAGCAACCTGTTCTTTCAAGACCCGGTCAGCCCTTATTGCACATATATTGCAGGAAGTGTCACGATTAATGGTACGGCACAATCGTCATATGATCCGACCGTTGGATTTCAGTTAGCTAATTTGCAACCTGGACAGACGACCAAAGTTCAATTTACAGTGAAGATTCAGTCCTTACCGCCGTCTGACTATGTTGATAATGCTGCTTATGTCACGTATAGCTACCAATATAATGACAGCACAGCCCCAACAACCTTAACCATTACAAGTAACCATACCGCCATCAGGGTACAATATGTTGAAATTGTAGCTAAACGTGTTATTAATAATGAATATCCTAATATTGGTGACACCGTAACCTATACGTTATCCTTAACTAATATTGGAAATATCCCAGATGTGAATGTTAATGTTGTTGAGCCCCCTGTAGCCGGAGCAACCTTTGTGTCAGGCAGCTTAACCTTAAATGGCGTTTCCCGTCCTGAGCTTAACCCGTTTACAGGATTTACGATCGCGAGCATCCAGCCACAACAAACGTACATCATTACGTATCAAGTATTAATTAACCAGGTAAACCCTGGTCAGACCGTTGAAAATATAGCGCAGGTGCCGTTTAAATATCAAATTACGCCAGGCGGCCCTATCATTTCAGATGAGCAAGATTCCAACAAAGTTGTCACGAGAACCAACTTCGTTACGCTGACCATCCAGGAAAGTGTCGATAAAAGCTATGCCGTGCTCGGTGACACACTTTACTATACTGTAAATGTCTCAAATACAGGGAATATAGATGCCTTGAATACGATCTTCCTCGCCGCTATCCAGGCTGGCACCCAGTTTGTCCCGAATAGTGTTGCGATCAATGGAATCGTAGTGCCAGGTGCAGACCCCAATATCGGTTTTAGTCTTGGCAGCATTGATCCTAGTAATACCGTCATGGTAACTTTCCAAGCCATTGTTACTAACATTCCTGTCCCGAACATCGTATACAATCAATCAAAGCTGATTTACGATTTTTACCCTGACCCAAGTGGCAACCACGTTACTTCGACAGCTTTCAGTAATACAGTTCAAACGATATTAAATAACGTCCAATTCTCTCATATTAAGAGTGTGGATAAGGCCTATGCGCAGCTAGGCGAAACGCTGGTCTATCGCACAACTATTCAGAATACAGGAACTGTAGTACTTACCAATGTGTTCTTCTTTGATCATCTAAATGAAGCTTTAACATTCCAGGCCGGTACCGTTCAAATTAATGGGATAAATTATCCTGCTTACAATCCTTTGACAGGATTTTCGTTAAGTAATATCAGCCCTGCTGATACGGTTACTATTGATTTTCAAGCTACTGTAAGCAGCATCCCGCCAGTAGGAATTATTTACAACTCCTCCAGCTTCACCTACTCCTATCAGACAGCACCTGACGCCCCAACATTCACAGCAACCTCATCTTCTAATCAGGTAAGAACAACCATTACAAATGGCAGCTTGTCCATAACAAAAAGTACGAGCAAAATATATGCAACAGTTGGAGACAGTTATTCTTATTCTTTACTCCTTTCAAATACAGGCAATGTGACCCTAACAAATATTGTTCTCCAGGATCAGCTTGCGAATGGTATCCTGTTTATACCTGGATCTGTTACGATCAACGGCACAAGCAAGCCTGACTATAATCCGAATACAGGCTTTCCGCTTGGCACGTTAAATGCAGGTCAAGTAGCCAGTATCAGCTTTCGTGTAACCGTTGATCATGTGCCAACGCCAAATACGGTGCTCAACTATGCTACAGCAGCATTTTCCTATACGGTCGATCCAAGCCAGCCGCCAATCACCGGCACAAGCACAAGCAATACCGTAACTACTATAATCAATCAGGCGGGTTCTTCCTTGGTTAAGACAGTAAACAAAGCCTTCGCCACAATTGGAGATACCCTAACCTACACGATCACGGCCAACAATACAGGAACTGTGCCGTTAGCGAATGTTGGCTTTAAAGATATCATCCCTTCAGGTGCCGCTCTGGTGGCAGGAACAGTATCCATTGATGGTATAAATTATCCGGATTATAATCCAAACGTTGGATTTAGTCTGGCGAACATTCCTGCTGGTGGGAGAACGGTTGTTATTTTCCAAGCGACGGTTGTAAGTGTACCTTTCCCTCCAAGGCTGGATAACACGGCAACTATCAACTACCAGTATCAGTTGAGTCCTGCTGGAGCAGTTCTGTCTGGTTCACAAACAAGTAACGTTGCGACTACATTTGTTAGCTTGGTAAATATAGTGAACACCAAAACTGTGGATCACACGTATGCCACAATCGGAGACACTCTAACCTATACTTCAGTGATTCAAAATAAGGGAAATATCAACATTTCAGATGTGTTTTTTGTAGATAGCATACCTGTCTCAACTGCATTTGTAGCTGGATCTGTTACGATTGATGGTGCCGCATCTCCGCTGCTTGATCCGAATATCGGCTTTTCACTGGGGACAATAGCACCTGACGAAAACGTGGCAGTATCCTTCAAAGTTACAGTAGCCGATTTACCGCTTAGCGGCTATGTGCAGAATGCATCCAATGTTACCTACCAGTATCAAATTGATCCAACAGCTCCGCCGTTGGTCGGTTCTCAGACCAGCAATATTGTAACTACCTATATTCGTGTTGGCAGTTTAATCGTTCAGAAGAGTAGTAATCGCAACTATACTCGTGTTGGTGACGTCATTACGTACAGCTTAGTGTTAGCCAATACAGGCAGCACTTTGCTGCAACAACTATTTTTTCAGGATACGATTCAGACGGAATCTGCTTTTGTAACTGGTACAGTGATTATTGATGGCGTAAATCAACCTGGTCTGGATCCGAATGTTGGCTTCATGTTGTCAGACCTTGGGGTTGGTTCCAATATCGAGATTCAATTTCAAGTTCTCGTAAACGCTATTCCAAGCACAGAACAATTGCTTAATACAGCTACTGTTCATTATGCGTATTATATCGATCCAAACGGAGTCATTCACACGGCTACGGCGGCATCCAACCAAACGATCGTCCAAGTAGATGATACTCCACTTTCTGTTAATAAATTCGTTGATAAATCCGTTGCCAAAATCGGAGATCAACTACTCTTTACAGTTTCTTTGTCTAATGGCAGCACGAACTTGACTGCACAGCAAATTCAATTTGTGGACGTATTAGATTCAAATCTGTCATTTGATCAAGGTTCGGTTACGATCAACTCCGTTCAACAGCCTGCACTCAATCCAAATACAGGATTTACACTTACCGACATTCCTGGTGAGACCACAACAACAGTTACTTTTAGTGCTACGGTAATTAGCCGTCCAAGCAACAACATCGTAAGCAACTTAGCCTCCATTCATTACCAGTATATACTTGATCCACAACTGCCTCCTGTAGTCGTGGATACAATAACAAATACAACTCAAACTTTGATTGCTGTGGGTGAGTTAACGGTAGTAAAATCGGCCACGGCCAGCTATGCCACAATTGGCGATGTATTTACGTACTCTATTCTGGTGAACAACTCGGGTTCTGTCCTTGCAACAAGTGTGAGCCTGCAAGATATTGTACCTTCCGCATTAGCGTTTGTGCCTGGCAGTGTGACCATTGATGGTTCTGCACAGCCTGCATTGGACCCGAATGTTGGTATCTCGCTTAGCAATTTAGCTCCTGGCCATACTGCTTTCATATCCTTTGAAGTTAAAGTTATTTCTGTCCCCCTATCAGGAGAAGTATATAATACGGCTAGTGTGACCTTCAGCTATCAGTTAACGCCAAGTGATCCTGTTGAGACCAAAACGGCAATTTCCAATACCGTAGTCATTAATATTTGGCTTGGGCAACTCACAGTAACTAAAGCAGTAGACAAATCGTATGCAACCATTGGAGATAAGCTGCACTACACCGTTACAGTCCGGAATACAGGGAACACGATCTGTACTTCTGTCCAATTTAAGGACGTTGTTCAAGCAAATGCGGATTTTGTACCTGGCAGCGTGCAAATCAATGGCATTACACAGCCGTCTTATGATCCGAATGTTGGATTTTCCTTAATTGACATTACTCCTGATTCAACTGTTACTATAACCTTCGATGTCAATGTAACTAGTTTACCTGATAACTATTTGTTAGCTAATACGGCTACAGTTCGTTATTTATACAGCAGTAATCCATCCAAGCCTCCAGTAAATGCAGCTACTGTCAGCAACACTGTTACCACCACGATCAATGTCGGGCTAGTTGCAGTAACTAAGTCCGTAAGTCAATCGTACGCCACAATCGGTGATGTCCTTACCTATTCCGTTCAAATATCAAACACTGGCAATACGAATGCAACAGCCGTCAACTTTAGAGACGTTATTCCGAACGGATTACTGTTTGTGCCAGATTCCGTTACGATTAATGGTGTGCTTAAGCCCGGATATGACCCTTACCAAAGCTTTTCGTTAGGGACATTAACTCCAGGCAGCTCCAGTATTGTGCAATTCCAGGCTACCGTAGTCAGCGTTCCCGTACCTTCTCTTGTTAGCAATATTGCGCAAGTCACGTTCACTTATCGCATCCAACCTGAAGGTCCGGATATTACAGATGAGGTGAACAGCAATACCGCCTCAACGCAGATTAACAATGCCGTGCTCGCCTTCAGCAAACAGGCAAGCCAAAGCTATGCTGCTGTTGGTGACACGTACACGTATTCCTTTGTGCTTAATAATACTGGCAATGTCGACTTGTTCAACGTTTCATTTTTAGATAACCTACAGTCTGACCTTGCATTTGTCACTGGCTCAGTCGTTGTGAATGGGCAAAGTCAACCGACCTTTGATCCAACAGTTGGCTTCATCATCGGTACGATCCCAACACTAAGTCAGTTGAACTTGTCATTTAATGTAACAGTAAGAAGCTTGCCTGCGAATCATATCGTATCCAACTTTGCAACTGCCAACTACACGTACAAAATCGATCCAAACGGTAATAGCTATACCAAGACTACTGCTTCAAATGCCGTTTTTACTACCATCATACTTGGAAGTTTGACCGCTACCAAAGCGGTTGACCTGGCATACGCGACGCTATCCAGCATATTAAACTATACAATTACAGTTAAAAATACAGGTTCTACAATCGTCTCCAACTTGTTCTTTACGGATACCCTGTCAGTTGGGGCAAATGTGGTAAGTGGAAGTGTCGTCATAGATGGTGTCCCGCAGCCGACCTTCAACCCGATTTCCGGATTTCCTATTCCGCCACTAAATGCAGGTACAACTACTACCATCAAGTTCCAGGCACAAGTATCTTCCATTCCAGCCGCTGGTACGATTACGAACTATGCTGTCGTTACAGGAGTATATCGAGTGAATCCAAGCGGTCCTGATATCCAAGTATCAGCCACAACTAATACTGTAACTACACAAGTTAATGTAGGAAGACTTGAAAGTGTCAAGAGTGTGGATAAAAGCTATGCGAATGTCGGTGACAGTCTAACCTTTACTTCTGTCGTTACAAATACCGGCAATGTAACTGCTAGCAATGTGTGGTTCTATGATACTTTGCAGCTCGAGGCTGGGTTTATTTCAGGAACTGTAAGAATCAATGGCACTGTACAGCCGACACTCGATCCTACACTCGGATTTACACTGGGCAGTTTGACGCCAAATCAAAGTGTGTCGATCGATTTTACGGTCAAAATTAACAGCTTGCCGACTCCTCCACAAATTACGAACAAATCGCAGGTGGAATTCAGCTACTACGTTGACCCAAATGGCACGATTATTACAAGCACTATTTTTAGTAACACGGTAACAACAGCAGTGGTCCAAGGCCAGCTAAGTGCAGTGAAGTCCGTTAATAAGACCATTGCCACCTTACAGGATGTATTAACCTATACGATTGTGTTGACCAATGCCGGCAATACTCCAGCACTTCAAGTTCAATTCAAGGATACACCGTCAGCAGGCGCAGCATTCAAATCAGGTTCAGTCCTTATTAATGGTACTGCGCGGCCAGATTTTGACCCAACGGCTGGTTTTATCCTCGGTGATATTGGTGTAGGCAATACGTTAACAGTTCAATTCCAGGCTATAGTTACCTCCGTCCCTGCAAGCAACATCGTTACCAACCAAGCAGCACTCAACTTTAGCATACTAGTCGATCCTAAACAGCCGCCAATCAGCCAAACCGCCTACTCTAACACTACGACTACCAGCATTGTGCTTGGCCACTTGTCTGTTGTTAAATCCGTGGATAAACAATTTGCTACGATTGGGGATACGTTAACGTATACGATTGTGATCACCAACAATGGCAACATTGACGTGACCAACGTCATATTTATTGACCCTACACCACAGCATGCCGTCTTTATCGTTGGTTCAGTTGTGGTAAATGGCATCAATCAGCCGACGTATAATCCTGCCGCTGGCTTCCCGCTTCATACGATGACGCCTGGTCAGATCATTACGGTAGTATATCAGGTGCAAATTATCAGTTAAACAGTTGAGCTTCTGCTGTCGAGAATTTCTTCTCGACAGCTATTTTTTATTCCAAAAGTTTAATTAGCCACTAATGTTATGTTTTATGGTATAAAATGAAAGCTGAGATGTGAAATACATTAACTCCATATTCATTCATTTAAAACACCGCTTTTACAAACTTACAAGCTGCCTCTGATCAGCGAAGTAATGCTGAACCACTGCGTTCAACTCTTCATAATGCGTGATGTTGCACCCGTGCCCGCCGTTTATTTCAACTAATTTGGCATTCGGTATCCGGCTTAATAACAGATTCGCTTGATTATAGTCGGCAACCTGATCTATTTTTCCAGATATGATTAATGTGGGTACGGTAATGTAAGGAAGAAGATTGTACGTATCGAACCCATTTGTTTGATGAATAACGATATACTTTTGCAGAACCGGATTCACAAATTCGCTCTGTTCAATCAACTCGAACTCCTCTAGTTTATTGTTCCTGTCAAAGTCATGCTTAAATATCTCTTTTAACTGTTCCTTCTCGATATGTTTTACCTCGTACAAGCTGGCCACTAAGACCAACGATTTCACTTTTTGCGGGAAATATCTTGCAAAGGCCTGTGCCAACATTCCTCCCCATGACGTCCCTATAACATGCACCGGCGTCGTAATATTCAGCGCCTCCAACACCTCCGAACATGTGTTGGAAATGCCGGCAAAGGAGAGATCGCCGTTGTCCTCGCTTAAACCCACTCCCGGAGGATGAATAATAAGTAACTGATAGTGGCTCTTCCAATCTTTGATCTGGTAATACCACTGCGAAGCGGTCAACCCGAATCCGGCAAACAATACTACTGTCTCATTTGCCTGCTTGCCGCAAAGGCATACCTCTACTTGCTTACTGGATTTCGTCTTCAGCAGTAGATGCTGAATGTCTTCACCTTGTTCGACCAAGGCACAAATCTCAGTTAAACTTGCTGGACTTTTACTGAACGGATATCCGTTCTTTATTTGATGCCAATGTGTTTTAAACAACTCAATATGAAGGGGTTCGCTTCTAATAATTCGGGTGATCGAACCAGACAACCCCTCTTCTCCGAATTTTGGCTTTGATACATACACCGGTGTGCTCCATGCTGGGAATTCCAGCACAGTCGACCCGGCTAGTTCCCCTGTTTCAGCACCTGCGGCCCCGCTAAAGACAAGACCTTTTAGGCTTAAACAAATCTGTCCGTGCGCATTCACCAAGAAAATATCAATTTGCTCCGATCGTGACGTTTTTACATACGCGTACATACGTGGTGACAGTGGCCCCACCTTTTCAACCTCCACTACAGATAAGATCTGTCTTATGGGATGTGGGTGGTTGTCTCTCAGCAGTACCATGATCGTCTGCACTGCGCAATCCCATATTCCTAGATGAAAGTCATCCTGATAGGGCCGCTGGAGCCCTTGATCAAACGCTATTAAACTAAGCGCTGATTCCTTCTTCGTCCAAAGTTGTGTGATACCTTGATAATATGACCCGTAATGGATATCACGTTCAGAGAAATAACTGTTAACGAATTGTGCCGTATCAAATGGTGCAGCGTCCGCAGCCCTCCAATCTTCCAAAGAGAAAGAAATTTCCTGCAGCGGCTCAAACAAAAACTGGTAGCATCCCGTGGCGTGGATAACAATTGATTCTGCGTCACTTCTACTATATATCTCAAAATGGAGCACGCTATTTTTTTCTCTTATTTTCAAATATATGATTTTTTCCGTGGCGTCCATAACTACAGGCTCGAACCATGTGACATTCGTGAGTTTAAACCGCTCCCCTTCTTTCTTGATTTGTGCGCCTGCTGCTAAAGCCATCTCCAACAGCGCGACCTTAGGCAATACGCACCTCCCTTCCACCTTATAATGCTGAACCAGTGGATCTTGAGAGCGGAGTGTTTTCCTATATACGATTCCCTCATGCAAGCTGAACCTAGAGTCGATAGTGTCCAGCATCGGGTGCAGTGGCATCATCCTTTTCGAAAGCAAATGATCCATTGACTGTTGCGAAATGCGATAACGTTCTTCCTTGAATGGGTATAACGGAAGCGAAATGAAACTCGGCTCCATATGGCGTTGCAGCAGCTCCCAACTAATCGGAACACCTCGCGTCCATAATTTCGCTATTTTAGGCAATTGGCGGCTGATAACCAGTTTATTTACAAAGTCTTCTCCATCAACGCAGTCAAACAAGTCCAATTCTAATGTGGTTTCCCTACAGTTCCCCGTAAACACGCCCTGCAGCTCGATACCGTTGGAGAAGCTGAGTAATTTCTCTATTAATTGCTCGCTACTCGCGACCACTAATGCTGCACGAACTTCCATTTCTTCCCTTTTAGTTTGTAGTGTGTACGCTACATCTGTAAGGCACGAGTCCAACCCAAAAGTTTCTCGTTCTTCCCTCAAAAACAAGGCCAATCGCTTTGCATACTCTTGCAATTGTCCCTGTGATCTGCCAGAAAGGACGATCAATTGCAGTTCGGATACCGATTCATCCTCACGGATCGGTGCCGCATACTGCTCCAGAATGAGACAAGCATTCGTCCCACCAATGCCTATGGCGTTAATCCCTGCCCGCAGCGGCAATTCTCGTTTCTGTTCTCCTTCTTGATACACGTTATGCTGCCACTTGGTTGATTCCCGCTGCATATAAAATGGTGTACCTTCAAACTGGAAGTCAGCATCCATTTTCTCAGTGTGGATAGCTGGCACCAGTTCTGCATACTTCAACTGCAGCAGCACCTTCGTGAGCCCTGCGATTCCAGCTGCCGCGCCTAGGTGTCCAAGGTTAGACTTTACCGATCCGATGGCGCAATGGGGCGGCTTTGTCTGCCTGCCAAAAGCTGTGATCATTCCTTTAATTTCGTTTAAGTCCCCGTATGATACTCCGTTGCCTTGCGTTTCGAAATAGCTGATTGAAGAGGGATCTACTCCTGCCTTATTCAGCGTTTTGGTGATTAGCTCTGCCTGATCTTTAGCTTCTCCTGCTGCATATCCACCAGTTCGGCCTGCATGATTGACGGAACAGCCTTTAATGACGGCATATATGCGGTCTCCGTCCGCCTCGGCCTGGAGCAGTGGCTTGAGCAGTACAGCTCCAACTCCTTCGCCTGTCACAGCACCACCAGATGAAAGTTGATCTGCCACCGTATACGGTTGAACCAATAATTGAACCCCTCCGGCGATCGCCATCCGGCATTCCCCCTGCCGGATACTCTCACAAGCCAAATGAATGGCTGTTAATGAAGAAGAACACATCGTGTCCAGCGCCATGCTGGGACCTTTAAAATGAAAATAGTGCGAAACCCGGTTTGCAATGGATGCCGCATTCCCGTTGACGGATGTCGCACCAACAAAGATACCTGTTTGTTCACTCCTTGGCCTACGGTTGTAACCCGCATCCTCTAAGGTTTCCCAAACCGTTTGCAGAAACAAACGCTCCTGCGGGTCCATCCGATCTGCTTCACGGGGAGAGATGTTGAAGAAGAGAGGATCAAACAGGTCAACACCGTCCAAGAAGCCACCCAATCTTTGATAGGCTTCATCTCCTATTTCATTTGCCCAATTCGCATCAAGTTCGCTGTTAAAGCGGTCCTGTGGCATCTCGGTGATACAATCCTGGCTGTGTTTTAGATTTTTCCAAAATTGCAGCACATTGCTTGCTCCAGGATAGCGTCCTGACAACCCGATGACTGCAATACCTGGTTCCGTGTCTTCCATGTGGTTCGTATGTTGGACCCGGCCATGCACAAAGATTGGCTGCTTGCGTTTGCTGCGCTTTTCGTGCCTATCTCGGCTTGATGATGGCGCAGAAAGTCGGGTGTCTGGGGAAGGCTTCGCTCCACCCTCATTATTAGTCCATCCGACTAAAGTCACTACAGCTTCTCTCTGTGCAGTAATCAAATGCTCAGAGAGGGAATGGATGGTTGGATACTCGAAAAATAGAGTGTTGCTTGCCTCCTTTAATCCTTTATGCAGCAAGTTGGTCAGTTCAATAACGAGAATTGAATCCAAGCCATACTCATCAAAGGATCGATTTTCATCGATCTCCTCATATGGGACAAGCAGCACATCACTCACTAACCGTTTTAAATAGGCGTTTGTTTTCTCTCGTAAATCGTCATAAGCATTTTGAATGGGCGTGTATACTATATTCGGTTTGATCGTTCGCTCCCTGTCTTCCGTGGTTTGCTGTCTTTGCACAGATGAAGAACCCGCTGCGGGATGCTGTTGTCGAATCTGCCTTACAACTCCATCGCTTTGTGCTGCAATGATTTGCTGTCCAAATGTCACATTTTCATCGGCTGAAAAATAAATAGAATGAAAGCCTTCTGACTTTAATACCTTTTGCCATGATTCCACAGACAGGAACGGACAACTCAGGGTTCGCTGTTCCGCATCTTCATACAGCCCCCAGTCCTCCAGAAGACCGAACGTTAGATGGGTTAACAAACAATTCATGGTCATTTCCTTCAGAATAAGCAGCCCATTTTTCCGAAGCAGAGCTTTCGCATTCCGCAATGATTGCCGAACATTCCCCACAGGATGAAGTGCATTCGTTACGATTACAATGTCGTATCCGCCAGCTTCCAGATGTTGATCGGCTACAGGGTTTTCTACGTTGAACATTCGGTATTTCAAAAACGGATATGGGGGTCCGCTCTGTTCTATCGCCTGATTCAGGAATGCTTCCGAAATATCTGTATAACAATATTCCTGAATGGCCGGGAAATACGGCGCCAGTTTCCGAAGAGCCGCAGCGTTTGCACACCCTGCTCCAGCTCCAACCTCCACTATTTTAATTTGTCGTTCGCCATTCTTATCTCGATACTTCTTCACGTGTTGGATAAGCTCTTCCGCCAGAACTTCGGCAAAGAAATTTTCGAATAAACTAATCTTTCGCATGACCTCTACTTGTTCCAAAGACGAGTCAGCCACAAGGATGTCTCTTGCGGACTTGTTCCCGGCCCAAATATCTGGCAGGGCACGCAGCATCCTTTCCGCTGCTTCGATAGCTGTTTTTAACCGAGGCGCGTCAATCCATGCCAGCTTCAGCTCATCCAACGATTGCCAAAGCTCTTGCATGTCTATAGAAAAGTGATTCGCTGCCATTTGCTTCTCTATGTCATGTATTTCAGAGACATTGCCTTCTAGAAAAGCTCTGCTTTCCTCCAGCCACTTGCGATAGAAACTGGGAATCTTTGAATGAACAGGTAGGTCAGTATCTTCAGCGCTGCTATCGGTTAAGCATCCCATGGATTGGAGTTGACCATACAACAACTTGAGGAGGTGTTGATTCACCTTCTCCATCAGCTCGCTCATCACTGTAAATTGTTCGGTATCCCTCATCCTGATCTCTCCAATGCCAGATTTTTCGGCGCGTTCCTAATCGATGACTCGCTCTCAGTAAGCCGTTATCGCCTCATCACATCGCACTGATAGCTGTTCCAATGGCTTCGTTGTTCTCACAAACGCCAGCTGGTCCATAGGTCCGGCAAGTAATGTTTCCAAGGCCTCCATGGCTTCAGCCGGTTCGATAGAACCAAATCCCGCTTTGTTCATTCTTTCTTCATAATAAATATCAGCCACTGCTCCTACGCTGCCCCAATAGCCCCAGTTCATCACTTTCACCATGCACGGCCACTCCAAAGCTAATTGGTGCGCAAAAGCGTCTTTGTAAGTACAGCCTGCAACATAGTTGCTTTGTCCCGGCGCCTTCAGAAACGCATTTATCGAAGAGAAAAACAGAACAAAATCGAGAGGCTCACGTTGAAATACTTGTGCAAGCGCCTCACTAACGCCGATTTTGGCTGATAACCCGGCGCGGAATCGCTCCTCATCCATAGCGGCAAGGCTTTTATCCAGAAGATGAATCGCGGAATGAATAACGCCGTGTATCTGACCATGCCGCCGCTTGATGGATTGATACGCCTGATCCAGTTCTTGGGGATTGGAAGCATCTGCGGATACATATTCCGGTATAGGACCGAGTGCTGCTAACCTGTCCAACTTGGCCACAATTGCTGCATCTTTCTCCCGCCTGCCGACCCACACGATGTTGGCCTTGTATGTGCGTATCATATATTCGCTCCATGCTTCACCTATGCCGCCAGCACCGCCAATGACAACATAAACGCCGCCTGCTCTGTACAACGTTGGATTCGCGGAATACTGCTCGAAAGGAATCAACTCTTGCCTATACCATTCCTTGCTCCGGTAGACAAGCGACTGTCCTTGCGGATGGACGGCGCAAGTGAAAATTTCCGCCAGCGGCCATTGCTCGGCAGCGTCAAGATCCACAAGCCGGATATGCCAATGCTTATATTCATTAGCTGCCGAGCCAATGAGCCCATGAAGAGCGGCGTGAGCAGGATTCACGGAATCGTGTTTATGCACGGAGTACGCTTGCACTGTAAGCACTGTCAAGCCTAATTCTTTGCTGCCATATCCAAGCTCAAGCAGACATTTAAGGAAACGTAACAAGTGCAGAACGGGCTGCTCTTGACCTGTCGCTGCGGCATCACCCGTTATTGAGGGTAAAGCTTCGTGTGGAGCGATCCAGATGAGGTGATCAATCTCCCCCAATTTCCCGAAGTCTTGAATCATGTCATTCACAGTATGGTCTCCCAAAATATCTAACGTCTGTACGTACGGGTAGTAGTTCCTTAGTTCGCTCCGAATGCTTTCGCTGCCGCCGACAATAACAATCCGATCTTTCCTTTCAGGGAATGTCTCCCCTTGTTCTAGAGGATATACATCCCACACGGGAGCCAATAGAACCTGGCCGATATGGGTATTCCAATTCGTGCTGCCTGACACAAGCTGACCGTCTGTCTTTTCCTGTATACCGCCTGACAGCGGTCTCGTCGAGAATCCGTTTATACGTACTCGCACGTTCCCTATTTCGTCGCATACATCGATATCCAGTTTCGGTGTGCCCACGAACCCGCTGCTGTCTTTGCTGTATCGAACCCAGGCCCACATCGTAGGCGTGCACGGACCGAACACATGGGCCTCATGCAGAGCAAATGGCAGTGCAGTTTGGCCTGAATCGAGCCGATCCGCTGCAAATCCCGTAAAGAGGCCGATCGTTGCTTGCAGCGCTGAATCCATCAAGCTTGGATGAAGCACATAAGCGTCATGAGTATTTGTCAAGGACGGAGGCAGCGACAACTTCGCGAGCACTTGGCCCTGCCCCACATAAAGCACTTCAATCCCCTGCTGACCTTCGCCATAACAAAGTCCGACTTCAGCGAACGCTTCGTAGCACGCCTTTGCCGTCAACTGTCCTTGGTCGCACTGTCCCTTGATGGTCGATAATGGTAGATGAGACATTGATTCCGCTTGATGAAGCACTGCGTATCCTTGGCAATAGACCGTATCCTCGTTTTTGACTGAACCATAGATCTCAAAATGAATCTCGCCTTCATCATCTGGATAAAGCCGAACGTGCGCTCTGACCTGCTCATTCTGAACGACGAGTGGATTGACCCAGAACACGTTCTTAAGCGTAATCGCTGTAAGCCCGTCTCGTGGCGGCACTGCTGCTGTCTCCACTGCTGCTCTTGCCATCTCGAGGTATACGACACCAGGAAGCATCGGGCGACCTTGCACAATATGGTCCAATATAAAGAACTCCTGCCCCGTAAAGACAGTAGTGAAGCGGATTTCAGATAAATTAGACGTATTCAGATGGAGCAGCGGATGAATGTAAGCGTCGTCAGACTTGGTCCGAGCGACGGCTTGATCAGGAGCAGAATGAGTCTCGGGAAGCCAATAGCGCTCCCGCGCAAATGGATAGGCCGGTAGGCTGACCTTCTGTGGCCGGGGATTATCCCTATACAGTTCGCTCCAATCCACTCTTTGCCCTTTCAACCACAGTTCCAGCAGTTTATAACCTTTGATGTCTCCTTTTCCTTGTTCGAAAATCCTTTGGCCATTAATAAAGGCAACCAACTTCTCCTCGAGTTCCCAGATTGAACCCGCCAGCAGCCCGATGCGTTCTTCCATCGATTCTCTCCCCACCTGTAGTGTGTAGGCGATATCCGACACATGAGTTTCTGCAGCAGCCTCCGATTTGATGAAATGTAACAGCCGCTGCGCCTGAGCCTGTAGGCGAACTTTATTTTTGGCCGACAAGATGATAATGGCGGGATAATCTGGACCGAATGCCATCTGTCTGTCCACGGCCGCTGCCTTTGTCCTGTACTCTTCGATGACGATATGTACATTAGCGCCTCCTGCACCGAAGGAACTTACACCTGCGCGAAGCGGCAGCACCTGATCGTCATTTCCGTCCCGGAGGACGGGACGCGTCCACTTTTCGAGCTTTCGTTGGACATAAAAGGGAGTTGCTGCGAAGTGTATATTCGGATTGAGCTCTTCCGCGTGCAGGGAAGGTGCCAATTGCCCGTACTTCATTTGCAGCAGTACCTTTGTTACACCCGCAATCCCTGCCGCAGACTCCAAATGCCCAATATTCGACTTCGCAGAACCTATGGCACAGAACTGCTTCTTATTCACGCTTTCGAATGCTTTTGCCAATCCAGCGATCTCAATCGGGTCCCCAAGTGAGGTTCCTGTGCCGTGCGCCTCGATATAAGTGATCGTCGACGGATCTATGTTTGCCTTGCGCAAAGCCTCGGCAATGACGTCTGCTTGCGCTTGAGGATTCGGTACGGAGTATCCACCGGTCCTCCCTCCATGATTAACAGAGATCCCTTTGATGACGCCATAAATCTTGTCTCCGTCCGCTTCTGCCTGACGCAGCGATTTTAAAAGTACGGCACCAACGCCTTCACCCGGCACATATCCGTCACCGCCCACGCCAAAGCTACGGCATTTGCCATCGGAAGAGAAAAACCGGGCTTGACTAAGCGATGTATATTTGTTCGGGTGAATTGAGATGTTCACACCACCGGCAATGGCCTCCTGGCATTCGCCTCGGGCAATGCTTTCACAGGCTAAATAAATGGCCATCAGCGAGGAAGAGCACATCGTATCCAAGGCCATACTAGGACCAGTAAAGTTAAAAAAGAATGATATCCGGTTCGCGATTGAAGCGTGAATCGACATTGGCGATACCTTCCGTCCGCCCAATTCAGTGGCCAGCAACTGATATTGTCCCCACATGCTGCCTACGAAGATGCCTACTCTGCGCCCATTAAGACTTGACTTGGCATATCCCGCATCTTCTATCGTTTCCCATACCGTTTCCAAAAACAGCCTCTCCTGAGGATCCATCCAATGCGCTTCACGAGGGGAGATATTAAAAAACAAGGGGTCGAACTTATCGACATCTTCGATAAATCCGCCCCATTTGCTATACGATGTGCCATGGATATCTTTGTCGGGATTGTAATACTCGCGGTGATCCCAGCGTTCTTGCGGAATCTCACGAATACAGTCAACTCCGTCCCGCAAATTGCGCCAATACTGCTCCACATCTTGTGCCATTGGATACCGGCCGCTTAGCCCGATAATCGCGATACCTTCTTCCGGAATTCCATCGCTTACGAACAGTTGCTTCCCTGAAGCATCCCCCGTGTTAGCCGACTTCGCTAGGTCGGCTGCATCGATGCTTATGTCTCTAACATCTGCATCGTCTAAAATTCCAAGTGTCCGCATGATTTGCTGCTGGTCTCCTTCTACGACCAACGACTGAGCATCTGTCAACTCGAATATCACTTCGAGCGCTTCCAGTCCAAATGAGGTACAAAGTGGCTCAATCCCCGTCTTGCTTCTCATCCATACTGCGTGTGCAGCATCAACTTTCATGCCACCTTCCTGCCACAAGGGCCAATTCACCGCTCGGAAAAAGGGATGATCGTCGCTTTGAGAGCGGCGCTGTTGTTCCATCCGTGCGGCATAATAATCCATGAAACTGTTAGCAAAGGCATAGTCGGACTGGCCTCCGTTGCCCGTTACCGCAGCCAGAGAAGAAAATAAGAGCATAAACTCGGGCTTCTGATCCCTCAGCGCCTGGTTCAAATAAATCGTGCCCCATACCTTTGATCGAAGCACCTCATCCATATCTTCCAGCTGCTTCTGAAAGACATAGCCGTCTCGCAGTACACCTGCGCTGTGAATGACGCCATGAATCACTCCGAAATGTTTGCTTGCCGCCACTACAACTCGCTTGGCTTCTCCCGGCCTGCCAATATCGGACTCCAGATACAACACTTCTGCACCGTGCCGTTCTAGCTCGCGGATTTGGTCCAGCTTCTGCCCGTTGAGCTGCGAGCGACCGGTCAAGACAAGCTTGGCTTGCACCTTGACTGCCAAATGACGCGCAACGATAAATCCTATGCCTCCCAAGCCTCCCGTGATCCAGTACACGCCGTTTTTTCTCAGTATCGGCCGCACCGCTTCCGCTGAGCCTTCATCATTGCCTCGGTTCTCCTTCAGTGCCGCTTGCTGCAATCCCCGCACCTGACGCACGCCGCTTCGATGGCGCAGAGCCAGCGGAACATGATCACCGAACATCCACTCTCTTACGATGTCCTTCACCCATTTGTATTCCATCATACGGTCAACGATAAGCGTCTTGTAAATAAATTTCGGGTTCTCTACATATATCGATTTTGCGAAGCCGTCCACCGCAGCGTACAGCGGTTGGATCTCTTCGTCAGAATCGCCATACACATACAGAAGGTTAATAGAATCCTTAGGTTTATAATCCATGAGGGCGCGACTTAGTAAGAAAACAGAGTGTATCCCCTGATCGAGTTGTTTTCGAATCGCGTTATCCGATTCGGAAAATCGTTCATTAGACCATGCATGCAGAATATGTAACGGTTCAGCTTCCGTGCCCATCACTGCTTCGATCAAGCTGCGATAATCGTGTTCCACCAGCGGATTGATCGTGTAATCATCACCTGATTGGTGTTCCTTAAATGAAATACCTGGCACTACCCCATAGATGCGAATCTGCCCTTCGCTCCATCGCTGCAAGCTCTGCCTCATCATTTCCAGCTGCCTAGCATCAGCAGCAAAAACAAGCACCCTTGAGTACTTCATCGTCTTTTCTTCCAGCAGGGGTTGAATATTCCATCCGGGTACGTAATATCCTTTTTGATTCACGGATACTGATTGTTGTTCCGAGCCAACTGGATCTGGCGTTGATGGCGCAACAATTGCTTCGTCATGCCCTGCCTGCACAGCCGTTTCGTATTTTGAGGCATAGCGGTCAGCCAAATACTCACTTAAAGCTTCAACGGTGCTGTATTCGAATAATAATGTAGGGTATAAGGACTCGCCAATTCTTTGTTCAAGGATTTGCACCATATTCAATAAATCCATCGAATCCAGACCCTGATCGTAGAACCCGGCTTCCACATCGACATTTTGGTCCGATTTACGTAATATGCCTGCTATCAACCGTTTAAGATCTTGCGCAATTGTTTCTTGAGCACTTTTGGAATCCGATGTTGTAAAGTCCCTAACTGCAGGCACAGGGAGAGGCTCTGATACGTGCATCCGTTCACGCGCTTCGCCTGGTGGCTCATCTAATTGTGTCAAACCAACAATTAAAGATTTTTTACGTACCCTTTTGGAAGATAGCTTTTTAAAAGAAGCAACCCTTTCCCCATCCTCGTTGTATATATCATAGTTGGAATGTTGAATATCAGGTCCCGAAGGAGCTGCGACTATCTCACGCTTCACGTACACATAGCATCGGGTCCCGAGCCTTCCAGATAAATGAACGGATTCAATATACATCGGGATAAAAGGCTTCAATTCTTCTTCAACTGCTGCATCAAAATTCAATTGTTCACCGTTAAACACACCCGAAACAAGTGTAGAACAATCCAAAAATGCCGGATGCAAAATGAAATAGTCTGAATACTGCCCGGCGATTTCACTTAAGTGAACTTCGGCGAGTGCGTAATCCTTGCCGATATACACCTCTCCTAATCCCTTCATAAATTCGTAATGGTGAATGTCCAGCCTGCGGGCAATGCTGTACATCTGGTCAAGATCGGACTGCCTCACAGCCTCCTGCTTTAAAGAATACAAGGGAAGTGCCTTGACGGGGACGATGTTCTTTATATGAAGCTCGCACTCAAAATTAATCGACCAATCCGCTTCCAGCAGATGCTCACCCTGCATTTTGCAGCTTCTTGCGTTGACCTTCCAATGATCGTGCTTCCACATCAACGTTATCTCGATTTTTTTGTCATAATACTCAGAAGTGGCGATTGGTTCCTTGAAAAGAATGTGGCGCAGCTCGATTCCTTCAGCAGAAGGCTGTTTCGATTGGATAAAGCGGTACAGTGTATCTAAAAACGTAACACCAGGCATAATTCGAGTTTGATGGACTCGATGGTCTCTCATGATGTAGTCTTCATTTCGAATGACAATGCCAAATTTATAATCCTTCATTTCCTGTACCCTCCAACTTTGCATGGACTGTGTTACGATTCATCAACAATATGCATTAACGGCCGATACAAGTTCTCTTTTGAGTCAGGAATAGACGATTCGAATGGATGATCGGTTTCACCAATACTCCACACCCGCTCACGTTGAAATTGTACAGGAGGCAGCGGAGACTTTGTCGGCAGGTAATTCGCAAATGATCTCCCGGCTGCGTCCCTCACAATAACATGGGCATTCGTGCCTCCGAACCCAAATGAGCTGATGCCTGCACGGCGAATTCCTTCCCGTGCTTGCCAACGCTTCGCTTGAATGTTCGGATAAAACGGCGACTCCCCAAAATCGAAGCGCGGATTGGGCGTTTCGCAATTCAATGTCGGCGGCAGTTGACCATGATGCAGAGACAATACTACCTTAATCAAGCTGGCAATTCCCGCCGCGCTTAACAAATGCCCGATATTGCTTTTAACGCTGCCTACGCCGCAAAACTGTTTTTTCTCCGTCGACTTGCGGAACACTCTGGACAGTGCCCTGAGCTCGATTGGATCTCCGATCATGGTTCCCGTTCCGTGCGTCTCTACATAGCTAATGGACTCTTGTCGGATCCGGCCCTTTCGTAATGCCGCGTCGATCACCGAAATTTGCGCTTCTGGATTCGGAGTTGTGATCCCCATCGTTCGCCCATCGTTATTCACCGCCGTTGCTTCGATGACTGCATAAATATGGTCTCCGTCAGCGATCGCATCTTCCAGACGCTTCAACATGACCGCACCGCAGCCTTCACCTGGTACAAACCCGTTTGCCTTCTGATCGAACGTATGGCACTTACCATCTGGAGATAAGGCACGCGCTTCGCTCAATACTAAGTACGGCACCTCATCAAGGAGAATGTCTACCCCTCCGGCCAAAGCCATTCCTGATTCTCCGCTCAACAAGCTCTGACAGGCCAGATGCACGCTTACAAGCGATGAGGAACAGGCTGTATCCACGACCAGATTGGGACCTTTCCAATTAAAATGGTGGGATACATGAGCAGCGATGAAGTTTTGGCCAACGCCAATGATGCTATTTTTACTCAAATGCTTCAGTTTGGGAGCAAACGCCCCGGCACGGGAGCCAACGAACACACCTATGTCTTGACCCCACAGCGTTTCAGCGGCATATCCCGCATCTCGGACCGTTTGAACGCTGATCTCCAAAAATTGCCGAATTAATGGATCGACATATGGCGCCTCTTCTGGACTAATCTGAAAATACTTTGCATCGAAATACTCAATATGGTCGATGAAGCCGCCCCATTTGCTGATGCTTTTACCCTGCTCATAGTGTGGTTCATAATATTGCTCTTTGTCCCATCGAGACAATGGAATTTCCGTTATACCGCTGCGGCCCTGAATCAGATTGTCCCAGAATTCCTCTTTATTACCCGCTCCCGGGAAATGACAAGCCACCCCTATGACAGCAATCTTCCCAGAATCAGAACGACTGTCTGCAGCAGCAGCGGCAGCTGCCGCATACTTCTGCTTCTTTATCCTTGCGCGAATCGTGCGACTGTTTGGTGGAATAGAAGTTAACTGGGCCATTTCTGCGGAATCTGGCCAGATGCTTTCCGTCGCCGACACGCAAGCCTCGTCCTCTACTTTATAAGATATCTGGTCTTGAAGCTGCTCGCTTAGTGTGCGCAAAGTTGGAAACTCCAGAAACAAGGACGGATCCTGAGCTTGTCCTGTCCGCTCTTCAACCTGCTTAACCAAATCTATCATGAGGATGGAATCCACACCGAATTCGCCAAATGGTGTGTCCTCGTCTAATTCGGCCTCAGCGATTTTTAATTGCTTGGAGAATATCCCCTTCAGCCACTCCAAGGCAATAGCGTGCGTGCCTTCCGTTCCCGGCGTTACCCTTTGCACTGATACTTGGGCAGCCATTGTGGAGGCTGTCGATCTTGAGGGAATTCGCAGCAAAGCTTCCGCGCGAAATACGGGCTGCTGCACGATGCACGGCATAATGCAGGCGCGGTCCTCATAACGTAAGCACGCGTCCAACAGCGACAAGCCTTCAGCCGTACGATGAGCTGTAAAGCCGAGCATACTGTAGGTCTGGCTCCGGGTTACGCCGAGCCCCGTTTCTCCCCAGTTTGGCCATTGTATGGATTGATAGCAGGTGTTGCCTATTCGATGTTGATAAGCCGCGAAATAGTCCATATACGCGTTAGCCGCCGCATAATCGCTTACACCGGCTCCCAATGACGGCACAGTGCCGGATATCGACGAGAACAACAAGAAAAATTTCATTTCATCCTTGCTCAATAATTGATGCAGCATCCTTAATCCGCTCACCTTCGGCTCTAACACAGCTTGGATCTCAGCCGGTGTCTTGCGAATAAAGGCTGGCGATTGCAGATTCATCAGTCCCGCACAATGTATGACACCGCCAATTCCTTCCCCATTCTTGCGCAGGGAACAAAAGAATTCGTCCAAAGCCTGTTCGTTGGTAAGCGTACCGCTGTACCATTTGACATCTGCCCCTCTTGCCTCCAGCTCTCTAATCGCTTGTATACGTTGAAATATCGCTGGATCTGTCTGCGCTCCGTCCCATTCTTCTCGCGGCGGGATGGGTTTCAGACCCATCAAGGCCAACTTTTTGCATCCCTGTTGGAGCAAATGTGCAGCTGCCTCATAGCCGATTCCGCGAGTACCTCCTGTCACAATAACCCATTGGTCCGCTGATACAGCAAAATTTCGCTTGGACAGCCCGGCATTGACTTTCGTCATCTGTGGAATATATCGCATCCCGTGGCGGTAACAGACTTCGTTATCCTCCTGTCGCCATTCGTTCCATACGATATCCCGGATTGCCTCTCCCGGCGCAAAATCGACATCAACCGTTTTGGCGTATATTTTGCGGTATTCCGCTCCGAGCACACGCACAAGTCCGGCAAAGTCCGCTCCTGCAAGCGTTGCGTCTGGGCTATTCCACACTTGAAGACCTTTCGTAATATGCAGTACAGATAAACCGGAGTTATAATAATTTTGGATAAACCCTTGAAGCAAAGTAATCTTCCCTATATTCTCTTGAGCAAGGTAGAGCGGGTTGGCATGCCAATCAGACAAATCAATTAGACCTACGCACGAGGACAGCCGATCCGCGGCATGTTGAAGGACGTATTTCGCATGATCAGGATCGGAAAAATCCATAGTCCAGACATTCTCCCTAATTTGCAGGTATCTGTCCGCTTGAATGATTACCGGCTCGATTTCCGTGCCGTGAAATAAAAGGTCTGCGAGGCCTCGGGATTCCTTATTGACCAGAATCACAACCTGACCATTTGAGGGTGGAACCACGTTGACCGCCACTGCAGCCTTCCAGGTCTTTTCTAATATATAGGAGGCTACTTCCTCTTGATCCGTTACTTTTTTCGGTTGATTTTGCTTGACTTCGTTTTTCCATTCCGGAATCCAATACCGTTTTCTGGCGAATGGATATGTCGGCAGGCTCATGCGATGAGGAACGTCTTCCTCGTACAACTTGTTCCAATCAAGGCGCAAACCCTTAACCCATAAGCTGAGCAGCTTATGATGCTTACGACGCTCGATCCACCTCCCGATCGTCTCCTGCATTTCTTCATCATCACCAAACAAAGCCATCGTTTCTCGATTATGCTTGACCTGTCCCCTGAATATACCATCAAGCTCTTTATGCTCGTCGATCCAATCTACAAGCTTCGCCTCTAACTCCTGAACGGATCTTGCGATGATAGCAAGCCGCTCATCCATTGCTTCACGTCCAATTTGAAGCGTGTAAGCCATATCCCTAAGATGCGTGTCTGCATAGTTTTGCTCCCGGAGCGCGGCCAGTAATTGCTTTGCTTGAGCTTTGAGCCGTTCTTCATTTTTCGCGGACAGTACGATTAGTGCGGGGTCATCCATCCCTCTTACTGAACTTGAGTCTTCCCTAGCTCCCAAAATGTACTCTTCTATAATGACGTGTGCGTTGGAGCCCCCTGCTCCAAAAGACGAAATACCCGCGATTCGTGGAAATTCCTGAAGACATCCATTCAACTCAATAACCGGCCTCGGCCAGTCTGCAAGTTTCTGCTGAACGGAAAACGGTGTTAAGCTAAAGTCGATGTTCGGATTCAAGGCAGCCGAATGCAATGATGGCACCAACTGCCGATGCTTAAGTTGAAGGAGCACCTTTGTCAGCCCAGCTATCCCGGCAGCACTCTCACAGTGCCCGATATTGGACTTCGCCGATCCGATGGCGCAATATTGATTGTCTGATGTGAATTCCTTGAATGCTTTGCACAGACCCGTCATTTCGATCGGATCACCCAAGGAGGTCCCGGTTCCGTGAGCTTCCACGTAACTGACGGTTCGCGGATGCACGTTTGCTTCCTTCAACGCCTTTGCGATTACACTTGCTTGTGCACGCGGATTTGGTACCGTATAGCCATTAGTTTTGCCGACGTGATTAATAGCAGTTCCTTTGATTACGCCATAAATATGGTCCCCGTCCTGTATAGCCCTGGACAATGGTTTGAGCAGCACGGCCCCAACGCCTTCTCCCGGCACATACCCGTCCCCTCCTTCACCGAAGCTTTCGCAGCGTCCCTTGCTGGAAAGAAAGTTCCCCTGGGAAAGCAGCAAATATTTATTGGGGTGAATCGATATATTGACACCGCCGGCGACAGCAACTTCGCATTCATTCATCCGCAAGCTCTGACAAGCAAAGTGGATTGCCGATAATGAGGAAGAACACATCGTATCAAGCGCCACGCTCGGTCCCTGAAAGTTGCAAAAATACGAGACACGATTGGCAATTGACGCCGGGCTTCCGCCTAAAGCGAAAGGCTTGCCAGAAGCTTGTGCCTCTGCCCCGTACAACTGATACTCTTCATACATCACGCCCACATAAACTCCAATCCTACGTGATGCATCCTGCCCCTGATCCTGAACGTCAGCAAGCGTATCAGGTGTGTAGCCCGCATCCTCAATCGCATGATAGACACATTCCAAGAACAATCGCTCTTGCGGATCCATCATCTCCGCTTCACGCGGCGATATATTAAAAAATAACGGGTCAAATTGGTCGACACCTTCGATGAAGCCGCCCCATTTCCTATTTGTCCTTCCACCAATGGTATGGTCATGGCTTATGTACGCATCACCGTTCCAGCGATCTGCCGGAATTTCGGTTATGCTATCCTTACCTTCTCGCAGATTATTCCAAAATTGATTTATATCTATAGCGCCAGGATAGCGTCCTGCAAGGCCAATGATCGCAATGTCCATGGAACTCGGTGAAACTGATGTCGTAGAAGTTGTTGGAGCATTCCGTTCTGCTGGCTGTATGACGGAAACGGATGCATACCGCTGCTTGTTTGCTAATCGATCAGGATCCCGCAAAGTCTTTTTGAGAGATTGTAATGTTTCATTGGTGGCAGACGTGCCTACTTGCGTATGTTTTGGAATCGTAAACTTCTCCATTACCTTGTCCGGATGGGAGTTCAAGAAGTATGCGACCAATTCTTGAATCGTTTGATATTCGAAGAACAAAGTTTTGGAAAGCGAACCGAAGACCGTTTCCAATTCATCCGTTAATTGCACGATCATGATGGAATCGATGCCGTACTTTTCAAGCGGGGCATCCGCTTCAAACTTGTTCTCGTCAAGCTTTATTACCGATGAGAGCACTTTTTTGAGATAACGCTCAACTTTATCCGCTACATCCAGTGGAACAGATTGAACATTATTGGCTTCCGTTAACATCAGTTTCAATTGCCTGGCGGCATCCTCATTCGTCAATCGACCTTCTTTGATGCGTTTGTACAACTGTTTCAACTCATCCTTCATCTTTGCAGTTCACCTCGTTGCTCATAGTCAGGTTGTTGCATAGTTGCATAATAAAGAGGCTATCTCCTAACGGAATAAGAGATAGCCTGCAGTTTACAGAAGTGCCAAGATTTTGATATTGATAAATTGTTCCAACGTCAATTCGTCTTTGTCTATTTGTTCAATGATATTCAAAAATAGCTGTTCCTCTGATTCACCTTGCTGAATGGTGACTTCATTAGAAGGATTGCCTTTATATTGGTGTCCGGTCATCGACGACAGCCTTTGAATATCGCCTTCCAGCACCATAATCTGGGATCGTTGTGAAGCCAGCGCGAGATACAGGGCTTTCTTCCCCGTATCGGTTTGCAATGCGGTCAATCCTGTTTTTTGCAGCATTCGCTGTTCTGTTTCGGCATCTACTTGCATGCCTCCCTCTTTCCATAGCGGCCAATTGATTGACAACGTATGACCTTGGCGTGTGCCAGCTGCGTGCAATTCGTTGCGGTACTTCGCAAAACGGTCCATAAAAGCATTTGCCATCGCATAATCCGCTTGACCGGGATTGCCCATTGCTCCCGTTAACGAAGAGAACAAGATGAAGAAATCCAAATTCAAACCTTTGCTCGCTTCGTCCAGATGAACAACTCCGGCTACTTTGGGCGCCAACACTTCTTCAAGTTCATCCACATTTTTTTTAAGCAGGTAGTTATCCCGGATTACTCCTGCGCTGTTTATAATTCCGTTCAGATGTCCGAATTTGTCACAAATGTGTTGAATCAATCCGTGCACTGCCAGTCTGTCAGCCACATCGGTTTGTACATATACTGCTGTAGCACCTAACGTTTCCAGCTCCTGTAGTTCTACTTGCTTCTCCGTACTGAGCTTGGATCTTCCGGTGAGAATTAGTGTGGCTCCGCTCACTTGGCGGGCGATTTCCTGCGCGAAGAGCAGTCCCAATCCGCCAGCTCCACCAGTAATTAAGTACACGCCTCCGGCTTTCCATGGAATCACCGCTTCAATCTGCACAGCGTCTTTCCGTTCATTCCAGCATTCGACCCAGCGTATTCCGTCTGTATATCGAATGTGAATGTCTTCTGGACGGTGACGGTTTTCCGTAAGCTTTTCGATAAGGGTGATCGCGTCCTCTACAGCTACCGTTTCGATCAGTTGACCGATCAGCTGCGGATTTTCCTGACGGGCAGTTTTGAGCAAGCCAGCCAGTCCGGCCATGACCTGCTGTTCCCCGTCAGTTGAGATTACGAGCTGTATCAGAATGTCCCCTTTAGGCTTGCTGAGAATCAATGCCTGAACGTGTTGAAACAACTGTACAGCACATTGCCTGTACGACTGTTCTAAGCTGGCGTCAGCTGCAGTCAAAAGAATACAGTCCGCCTCCGACATATTCTCGTCAATGAGTTTGTGCAATCTGTCAAATGGCTGGGCAAGGAAGACAATGTGCTTGACATAATCCTTGGCGGAGATTTCTCTCTCCGGGGGCTGCTCCCGCCAGCCTGGTTCAAGCAGCATTATTCCCATAGCCGAGTTGGCCGGGGAAAATTCGGCTGCACTTGGCATGACCCGGGACGCAAAACCGCTTATGCGAACGGATACAGAACCCTCTTCATCACACAACTCGATATCGAGCTTCCGTACTCTGTCGTTTGCCATCGTACCTGTGCTGTATCGGATATACGCCCACATGTCAGCAACGCAGGGAGCAAATACTTCCATCTCATCAAGCGCAAAAGGCAGTGAAACTGCAGGTTCGTCCGCAGTTGTGGTTTCGGTGCTCATAGAAAGACCAATAGAAGCCTGCAGAGCAGAATCGATCAGGCTCGGATGCAGCACATACTGCTGCTCTGTCTCCGCTAGGATGGAAGGCAAGGTCAGCTTCGCCAGCACCTGTCCATGGCCCAAGAATATGCATTTGATTCCTTGGTGGCCCGCCCCGTATGCCAGTCCCTGCTCTTTGAATGCTTCGTAACATTCGGAGCCTTCCAGTATGCCGTAATTGCACGCTGCTCGCAGCGCAGATAAGTTAAGGCGTGGCGCTTCTACGGCTTCCTCTATACTAGCTCGACCCTGGCTATATACGGTCCGCTCGCCGCTGACAAGTATTTCACTGTAGATTTCGTAACGAATCTCTACGTCGTTTTCGAGATATAACCCGATGTGCGCCTCAATCGACTCCCCAATCAAACGCAGCGGAGCTGGCCATACCACATGCTTTAATCGGATGGTAACACCGTTTCTGTCCGTTAATCCCGCTGCTTGTTCTACTGCTGCCCGCGCCATCTCCAGATGTGCTGCGCCTGGAAGCACCCGCTGCCCATTCACCTGATGGTCGCTCAGGAAGAACTCTGCACCCGTAAATAGTGAACTGAATCGGTTACCATATAAATTTGACGTGTTCCGATGCAGCAGCGGGTGCAATTGAAGCTTTGATTCTGGCGGGGTAAACTTACTGCCCGCTGTGCTACCTCCCTCTAACTCCACTTGAGGTACCCAATATCGTTCTCTTGCAAACGGATAAGCTGGCAAACTCATTCTGCGCGGTGTGTCATATCGATGCAGCTTGCTCCAGTCCACACGCAGACCTTTTACCCAGAGCTCCAGCAGCTTGTCATATTTTCTGCGCTCACACCACTTGCCGACGGCTTCCTGCAGCTCTTCATCCACAGCAAATACAGCGAGCATGTCGTTGCTGCGCTTCACTTGTCCACGATACATATCCTCAATATCACTGCGGCCTGCGGTATAATCTGTCAGCTTTGCTTCCAATTCCTTCATAGAATCTGTAATAATGGCCAGCCGTTCTTCCATCGCTTCGCGACCGACTTGCAGGGTATATGCAATATCTCTTAGATGAATTTCCGTATAACCCTGCTCCTGAATGGCCACCAATAGCTGCTTGGCTTGAACTTGAAGCCGTTCTTCGTTTCTGGCGGATAATACGATTATTGTGGGCTCTTGCGGCGATCGTGCAGCAGAATCATCTACCGCATCCATCGGGATGTACTCTTCGATAATGACATGAGCATTCGAGCCTCCTGCTCCAAATGAAGAGATGCCCGCGATTCGTGGCGATTCGCGCAGTTGACCGTCTACCCCAACCAAGGGCCGCTTCCATTCGGCAAGCTCTTGTTGAACGGCGAAAGGCGTTGCGCTAAAATCAATGTTCGGATTGCTCGTCGCCGAATGTAAGGATGGAGCCAATTGCTTATGCTTAAGCTGCAGCAGCACCTTCGTCACCCCGGCGATCCCGGCCGCGCTCTCACAGTGTCCGATGTTCGATTTTGCCGATCCAAGGGCACAGAATTGGTTGTCCGGCGTAGACGTTCTGAAGGCCTTTACGAGTCCCGCCAACTCAATTGGATCGCCTAAGGAGGTACCGGTTCCATGGGCTTCCAAGTAACTGACAGACCGCGGATGAACGCCGGCTTCCTTTAGCGCTCTTCCAATCACGCTTGCCTGCGCATTTGGATTAGGGACCGTATAACCATTCGTTTTGCCTCCATGATTAATTGCCGTGCCCTTGATGACTCCATAAATATGGTCCCCGTCCGCGATCGCTTTGGATAATGGCTTAAGCAGTACTGCACCAACGCCTTCTCCAGGTACATATCCATCCCCGCCTTCTCCGAAGCTCTCGCAGCGCCCCTTGCTTGACAAAAAGCTGCCTTGCGTCAGCATCAAATACTTATTCGGGTGAACCGACACGTTCACACCGCCTGCGATAGCTAACTCGCACTCATCCTTTTGTAGGCTTTGGCAGGCTAGGTGGATGGACGTCAGCGAAGAGGAGCACATCGTGTCAACTGCCATGCTCGGTCCATGAAAATTAAAATAATAGGACACACGATTGGCAATCGATGCCGGGCTTCCGCTTAGAGCAAAAGGCATGCCCTTAACCTGCGCCTGCGCTCCATACAATTGATACTCTTCATACATCACACCCACATATACGCCAACCTGACCAGGCAAATCGTGTTCCACAGAAGCGCCCAACGCATCCCTCGTGTAGCCTGCATCCTCAATCGCTTCATAAACGCATTCCAAAAACAGTCGCTCTTGCGGGTCCATCACTTCGGCTTCTCGTGGAGATATGTTAAAAAATAACGGATCAAACCGATCCACCCCCTCGATGAAGCCTCCCCATTTACCACCGATCATTTTGCTCTTACTCTCGTCTACATACAGTTGGTAATTCCAGCGATCTTTTGGAACTTCCGTTATGGAATCTTTTCCGTTCCTCAGGTTATCCCAAAATTGATTAACATTTTCCGCCCCCGGGTAACGTCCCGAGAGTCCGATAATGGCGATATCCAAGGACCCAGTAGCCTTCACCCCTAACCCTTGTGGTTCCAGAAGCGAGATTTGGGCGTAACGCTGTTTTGCGCCATTACGGACTAGGCTCTTCATCGGTTGATTCACTGGGAGTGTAACTTCCTTCAGCAAGTCGACAGGGACCGCTTCCAGTTTCACGTTCAGCAGCCTGATGAGCGTCGCCCGATGTGATTTCAGAAAGTACGTCGTTAGTTCCCGGATCGTCTGATATTCGAAAAATAATGTTTTAGATAAAGAACCAAATACGGTTTCCAATTGATCGGTCAGCTGCATAACCATCAAGGAATCAATTCCATACAACTCCATCGGAGCATCTGCCTCGATCCGTTTCTCTGGAAGCTTGAGTACCGTGGAAAGCTGCTTTTTAAGGAATTGTTCCGCTTTCCCTTGCAGCACATCCTGCCCCGTCTCCCGAGCTTCCTGCTGATGCTCTCCCCTAGCAAACAAGCTGAAATGAACCTCGCGACTAAAGCCGATAAACTGGTTGACTGTCGCGTATTCATAAAAGATCGTCGTTGGCAAATCGAGCTTGTACGTCTGATTCATAGCAGCCGCAAGCTCAGCCAACATCGCTTGATCCAATCCGTAATCGGTCAGCTCAACATTGACGTCGATATCAGCAGGCTCTACTCTCAACATGTCAGCGATGATGTTCATCAAATAAGCTTGCATTTTATCCAGCTCCATAGAGCGATTAATCGACTGATTCTCACTCTTGTCTCTGGCTGCAGTCTCGCTCGCCGTCCGTAATGAAGCCTGTGCTGCAGCCTGGTCTACACGGTCCGCATGGTCCGCAAACTGGACTGTGCTTCCCGGCATCTTAGCGGACGCTCTCATTTGCGCTGCATGGCCGTGTACAGCCATAATTCGATTCTTCCCGGTGGCGTATGCTTGATAAAGGAGTCGAATGCCCATCTGTGACTCAAGCGGGAGCATGCCCGTTTTGTCCGCCATTCGCTTCTCTGCTGCTTCATCTACGCGCATTCCACCTTCTTTCCAGAGTGGCCAATTGATGGACAGCGTTCGCCCTGGCCGTTTGTCCACAGCGGCCCATTCATGGCGGCGTTCTGCAAAGCGGTCCATAAAAGCGTTCGCTGCCGCATAATCCGCTTGACCTGGGTTGCCCATCGCTGCGGTAATAGAGGAAAACAAAATGAAGAAGTCCAGCTCCTCATCTTTGCTGGCATCATCTAAATGAACGACTCCAGCCACTTTCGGAGCCAGAACTTCTTCCAGTTCATTCACCTGCTTCATGAGAATATAGTTGTCTCGGATTATTCCGGCGCTGTGGATAATCCCGTTCAAGCTTCCAAATTCTATCCGAATTTGTTGAATGAGCTGGTCTACAGCCTGTTTATCCGTCACATCCACTTGCCGATAGACTACCCGCGCACCAAGTGCATCCAAAGCCTGCAGCCTCGCTGCTTTTTCCGCGGACAGCTTCGATCTTCCCGTGAGTATCAAGGTAGTCTTCTCTGTTTGTCGGGTGATTTCCTGTGCAAATAGCAGACCCAAACCGCCTGCCCCTCCGGTAATTAAGTACACACCTCCCTTTTTCCAAGGGATTACCGTTTCATTTGGATTATCGGCTTTCATTCCTTCCCAGCGTTCTACCCAGCGTTTGCCGTGCGCGTAGCGAATTTGAATGTCATCAGAGCAATGCCGATTCTCCTTGAGCTTCTCGACGAGTGCCAGCCCGTCTATTTCTGCTGGTACTTCGATGATCTGCCCGATCAGCTGCGGATTTTCCAGCCGCGCGGTCTTTATCATCCCTGCAAGCCCGGCAAGGATTTGCAGATCTCCGTTGCTAGGTGTAACGAGTTGGATCAGGACATTGCCATCCGGCTTACTCTTTATCACCTGTTGAATGCACGCAAACAACTGGGCGGCGCAGCTTTCGTACGCCTTGTCTATTCCTGAAACGACGCCCGGCCGCAGCCGCAGGCACTCCACTTCAGGCATCGCTGTAGCTATATGTTCGTAGAGCCGATCATCAACAGCGGCGAGGATGACCATTTGCTTGGCATAATACAGCTGCGGACTGTTCCAATTTGTTGTTGCTTGTTCTTTCCAGATTGGCTCGAATAGAATCGATTCTATGCCTGATGAGGACGAGAGCATATCCGTCTCTCCTGTCGTAACCCGCGACGTGAAGCCATTCAAACGTACACAAATGTGTCCTTGCTCATCGCATAGCTCAATATCTAGCTTCTGCAACTTCGTTGCTGCAGTGCTGTCTTTGCTGTATCGGAGGCGAGCCCACATCTCAGCTTTGCATGGCGCGAATATGTCCAATTCCTCCAGCGCAAATGGCAGGGCTGGTGTATTTGCAGCCGGTTTATCCGTTCCATCACTTATAAGAAGCCCGATTGCGGCCTGCAATGCTGAATCCATCAAGCAAGGATGCAGTACGTACCTCTGCTCCGTGCTGGCCAGACTGTGTGGAAGCTTCAGCTTGGCCAGCACTTGCCCCTGACCTGCGTAGATCCGTTCGATTCCTCGATGTCCTTCTCCGTATGAAAGTCCAATCGCTTCAAAAGCTTTGTAGCAGTCGGTGGCAGAGAGTTCTCTTTGGCTGCATTCCGCTTGTATAGCCGCTACATCAAGACAAGGGATGTCCCCTTCCAGTCTGTGGAAGCTGACACAACCTTTGCTGTATACCGTTCTATCATCTGTTTCTTTAGCGTAAATTTCGTAACCAATCTCCCCGCTGTCTTCGGGATATAATCCGATATGGGCTTGTACAGGCGCTTCCTCCACGCGCAGCGGATTCGCCCACACGACATGCTTAAGCCGGACAACGACTTGTGATTGCAGCGCATTCGCAGTTTCCTCTTGTTTTGACATTTCAGCCGCATATTCGGCTGCTGCCCGCGCCATCTCCAAGTACGCCACGCCTGGCAGCACCTTGCTGCCCATGACCTTATGGTCGCTCAAGAAAAACTCGTCGCCAGTAAATGTAGAGCTGAACCGCTGTTCTGCAAAGCTTGACGTATTGTGCTGCAGCAACGGATGATACTGCTGTGTTGAGAGTGAACCCGTCGAATCGCTTTTTGACGAAACTGCTGCCTCTGCCCAGTAGTGCTCCTTCGCGAACGGATACGGCGGTAGATGCACTCGGACTGGCCTAGCCCCATCGACATCCATGAGTTCGATCGGAATGTCATAGCCTTGGCAGTATAAATCTGCCATGGCATACAGGCTTTCCTGATGCTTCCGCATATTTTGGACAGTTTCCTTACTTTGCCGCATCAGTTCATGCATATACTGCCGCAGCGCAGCCTGCCCCTCGAAATCTCGCGGCACCGTGCTGCGGAATATATTCGGCCGTTTTTCCATCAGCTTCGCCTGCGTCCAGGTATAGACAGCATCTTCACGGTCAACTACCACGATGGCGCAGCGATGTTTGAAATGATGCCGGCCAGCTAGCAGCGTATAGCTAATCTCAGATAAGGATTGGCCAGCAGCGAACGATGCGGACTGCTGCGGCTTCTCCGCATGGTCATCCAAGATTGCTATCATCTGTTGTATTTTCTCTTGCAGCGCTTCCTCGGTTTTGGCAGATAAGGGCAGCAAGTAATAAGGCGCATCGTTAGATGTTTTAGCTTGTCTCTTTCTAACATAGCTTTGAACGACGAGATGAGCATTCGTCCCGCTCATCCCGAACGAACTAACTGCCCCTATTCTTCTGCTGCCGCTGTTTTCTGCCCAAGACCTGTTTTGTTTATTCACATAGAACGGGCTGTTTTTCCACTGGATATACTCGTTCTCTTGCTCGCAATGCAAACTTGCTGGAATGGTCTCACGCCGCATCGCCTGCACTAAGCTGATCAAGCTGACGATACCCGATGCTGCCAACGTATGCCCAAGGTTCGTTTTTGTAGAAGTTAATGCACAATAGCGCTCTTTATTTGTTTGCGTTTGAAATGCATTGACCAATGCATTTACTTCCACCGGATCGCCCAATTTCGTTCCGGTTCCATGCGTCACAATATACTCGATCTCTTCTGGATTTATATCATATTTGCGATACACGTCTTTCAGTAAATTGGCTTGCGCCATACCGCTTGGCGCCGTAATGCCGTTTGTTTTCCCGTCGTAATTGATTCCGCTGCCGCGAATGACCGCGTAAATCGGATCGCCGTCTTCCTCGGCGCGGGACAATCGCTTCAGCACAAGCGCTGCGACAGCTTCCCCGGGAACCATTCCATTTGCCCGCCGATCAAAAGCATAACATCTGCCTTCTTCTGAAAGCATACCTGCCTGTTTCATTACTTCAAACGGCTCCACGGATAGCATCAAGCCGACCCCGGCAGCTACCGCTGTATCACATTCAGCAAGACGCAGGCTCATGCATGCCTGATGCACAGCAACCAAGCCAGAGGAGCAAGCAGTATTTATCGCCATGTTGGGTCCGGTTAAGTTTAAGAAATAGGACAAGCGTGCAGCCAGTATTGCATTGTGATTTGATGTGATCGAAGCATCAGACCCTACCAGCTTTACGTAATCATCATTGTTTTCAATCCCTACAAACATGCCAATACAGTTGTGTTTCAACTGTGCTTCGCCGTAACCCGCATCCTCCAGCGCATTCCATGACTCCTGCAGCAATAGCCGCTGCCGCGGGTCCATGGTTTCCGCTTCGCGTGGAGAGATCTCAAAGAACAACGGATCAAACTCGTTCACTCCCGGAACGAAGCCGCCTTTGCAAGTACTATGCTGGACTCCCCGAATATAAGGGCGCACTGCTACCATGTCGGTAATGACCTCTCTGCCTTCGGCCAGAATGCTCCACAACTCATCAACTGATCTCGCTTGCGGAAACCGGCCGCTCATACCGATGATCGCTATCGGCTCAGCAGCGCTTAATGCTGAATTGCTTGGCGACTCTACGTCAACAGAGATCTGCATCTCCTCTTGCCCCCATTCTGCTTGAAAAAGAATTGAGGAAGCAGCTGTTGAAGGGGAAGTATCGGGTGCGGAAATAGGCGCCAAAGTCGACGCCGCTTCCTGCGGCGCTACTTCTCTGTAGAACGCTTGGATCGTATCCGGGAATGTGCTTAATACATATTCAGTAATCCGCAACAAGGTAGAATATTCGAAAAACAGTGCCGGCGATATATCGACTTGATAATGCAATGCGATTTTCTCTGCAAAATTAGCCAAACCAATGGAATCGAAGCCGAACTCGGCTAAATGATCGTCGATATCGAGCTGTTCTATAGGAATTTGCAGCAGTTGTCCAGCTAATTGCTTCAGATCCAGCTCCACACATTTCTCCACACTTAAGCCTCTCATGCCCGTTCGACTAACGGTACTCGCTGCACCGAATTCGCGGACATTATTCGCTTGTCCATACTGATGCGACTGTTTCTGCTCTTGAGATTCTTGCTGCCGCTCAAGGTATACCGGGTTCTGGATAGGTTCCGCTACTAGCCCTAGGAAACGATGCACCCGCTCTCGTTGTCCAGCAAGGATCATAAACTGTGACTTTTGCTGCAACAACATTTGCTCAAACAAGGCGATGCCTTCGTCATTCTCTAATAAGCGCTGTCCGCTTGTTTTCATGTACATATGTGTAGCTGAATCGTTGCCGAAACCCATACCCCCGTGTCTCCACAATGGCCAATTGATGACCAGTGCTTTGCCCGGCTCTATTTGATTTCTATGGTGTGCATAACTCATTTGGAAGCGGTTGGCAACGGCATAATCACACGAGCCGAAATCCCCCAATATGGCGGCTGTCGAGGAGAAGTAGCATATAAAATCCAATGCTTCTCCTTTTAGTACTTCATCAAGCACCAACGTGCCTGTGATTTTGGGAGCCACAATACGAGAAAAGTCATCCATGCTCTTTTCAAAAACATGATGGTTGCTCATCAATCCGGCTGCATGAATGACACCACTAATGCCTCCGAATTGCTGTCTGGCAAGCCGGATTCCTTCCCGCATCCCATCCAGATCACAAACATCCGCTTGCACGAATAACACTTTACTTCCTAATTCTACTATTTTGTTAATTTTTGATTGTTTTTCCGTATTCAACAGTGCTCGGCCGATCAGGATCAAATTCACGGCATACTTTTTGGCAAGCGCTTCAGCAAATATAAGGCCTAATCCTCCAGTACCCCCTGTAATCAGGTAAGTCCCTCCACTGCGGACCGAGCGGGCGCAGGCATTAACAAGTTCAACCGATTGAATTTGGCTGACATACCGTTTTCCCTGCCGATACAAGACGCTCTGCGCAGCCTCTGCATGCAGCTCCTCCACGATATGGGTCAAGCGTCCCTTGCTCCCCTTCATAGTGGATTCCAGATTCATTTGAACAGCTTCTTTGCAAATGACGTGGACTCGCATCTTAGGCATGACTAGTCGCAAAGATTGCTTGAATCCGTTCCATGCGTCGAGATAACAGAACTCAAGCCCCTCTGCGAATTCACCAGCTAATAGCAACCGATGTGGCTTGATTTGTTCCGTGTGCATCGCTTGAAGCATATATAAAATACCGGAATATTCCCTAACCCATTTTCGATCTTCCATGGCCCACAAATATAGTACAGTGTCTACATCTCCATGCTCCTCGCGGATGCTGCGAAATGCTTCTTTATAGGACTGTCCTTCGTTGGGAAGAATGCTATACATGTTAGCAGCCACTTTGCAAAAATGGGTTCCGGCTGTTATAAAAATAATATAGGTTTGCGAATGAATCATCCGCAGTTCCGCGGAGATCTCCTGCTGATTGGAGGTGTCGGACAGAAAGCAGATTACAATCTTCATTCTGTCCCCCTGCAAAGCCGGGAGCTCAGTTAGCTCCTCTTCCTGCCACACTTCCTCAAAGGTCATCGTTTCATACACACCCTGGTGATCTGTAGTTTGCTGCCCGATTACCAAGGCATTGTCATCCTGCAACGGCTTGGCGGACAGCGGCATATGGGCCGGTGTGATACTGGTCAATGGCTGTATGTCCTTTGCGACCCAATACTGTTCATTTACAAAAGGATAAGTCGGCAGACTCATCCGCCGAGGCTTGTTGTCTGAATTGACATACATTGTTTCCCAATCGATTTCAAAACCTTTGACCCATAACTCCAGCAAATTAACATATTTTCCGCGTTCAAACCATCTGTTGACGGTGTCAACCATCTCTTCATCAGCGGTAAAAAGCGCCAACGCCTCTTTGTTCCGTTTAACGTTGCCACGAAATACCTCCTGAAGATCCAGCTGGCCGTCGACATAACTACTCAACTTTCTCTGGATCTCTTCGACAGAACCGGCAATTAAAGAAAGCCGCTCATCCATCGCTTCTCGCCCGACCTGCAAGGTATAAGCCAGATTTGCGATGTTTATGTCCGTACAACCCTCTTCTTCGATAAAGGCTAACAGTTGCTTTGCCTTGACCATCAACCGTTCTTCATTCTTGGCAGACAGTACAATCAACGCGGGAGGACTGGATGAGGCAGTAGACTGGACATCGACCGCTTGAGTAACATATTCTTCTAAAATCACATGTGCGTTCACGCCCCCCGCACCGAACGATGAAACTCCAGCTATTCTCGGGTACTCCTGGCATTTCCCGTCCAGCTCCATAACTGGCCGCTTCCATTCACCCAGCGTTTGCTGTACGGCAAATGGTGTGCTGGAAAAGAAAATATTCGGATTTAATTCCCCGGCATGCAAGCTCGGTGCCAACTGGCCATGCTTCATTTGCAGAATGACCTTTGTTATTCCGGCGATGCCTGCAGCCGCTTCCAAATGACCGATATTGCTTTTTACCGAGCCGATTGCACAGAAGTTGGTATCCTCCGTATCTTTTGCAAATGCTTGGCACAATCCAGTAATTTCAATAGGATCGCCAAGCTCCGTTCCCGTTCCATGCGCCTCGATGTAACTGATCGTACGAGCATGTATCCCCGCCTTTTCTATGGCCTCCCGTACAAGCTCACCTTGTGCAGTTGGGTTCGGAACGCGATAGCCATTCGTTTTGCCGCCATGATTCATGCTCGTTGCACGAATAACCGCATAAATGTGATCGCCATCGGCAATCGCTTTAGCCAACGGCTTCAGAATTATAGCACCTACGCCTTCTCCGGGCACAAAGCCGTTCGCTCCGGCTCCGAAGCTTTTGCATTTGCCGTCAGACGACAGCATCTGGCCTCCGCACAGCTCTACATAATTGGAAGGATGTAAATATAAATTTACACCGCCCGCTATCGCCATTTCACATTCCCCGTGGCGAAGATGTTCACAGGCTATATGCACAGCGGTTAACGAAGAGGAGCACATCGTATCGAGTGGCATGCTGGGACCCTTCAGATTGAACAAATACGATACACGATTTGCAATGGAGCCGAAGGACGTGAACGGAAATAGTTCTCCGCCTTTGCCGATTAGTGTTGGACCGTGTAAAGCATAGCCCGTCTTTGTGACCCCTGCATATACGCCTACGCGCCCTTTGTGCCGCTCTGATATTAGTTCTTTGGTGTACCCTGCATCTTCCAGAGCCTCCCAACAAGTTTGTAGAAACAAACGCTCCTGAGGATCGATGTTCATAGCCTCACGCGGCGAAATAGCAAAGAATCGCGGGTCGAATTCAGCAAATCCATCAATAAATCCTCCCCATTTGCTGTAGCTTTTACCGCGTGCAAATGCCTCTTTACGATCCGGATCATAAAAATGTTCGAGCGACCAGCGTTCTTGTGGAATCTCGCCAATGCAATCCTTGCCCTGCTTCAGATTGCTCCAAAACGCTTTAAGATTTGGGGCCTGCGGATATTGACCGCTTAGTCCAATAATCGCAATAGGCTCATCTTCGCCATCCGCAAGGTCCGGGCGTGCATCCTTTTGCTGCTCTCTGTTCATTAGTTGTGAATTTGATGCGTCTTGATTTACTTTATCATTCGTTACCGATGTTATGGTTTTTCTCCCGAAGGTCGAAGCCGGCTTGATGTCGGTCACGGTGGCTGATTCATTAAAATTTGTCCACTCCGCACATTTTTCCGGATAATTCGATACCAAAGCATTCGCGATTTCGTGTAAGGTCCGATATTCATAAAACAACGTTTTTGAAATCGATCCATAACGTTGTTCGAGCTTTTCATTCAGCTGCATGACGAGAATGGAGTCGATCCCATAATGCTCCAAAGGCTCATGCACATCGATCTGATCCACAGTCACCTTAATTTCCTCGGCAAAAAACAATCTGAATCGGGCAAGCATTAATTCCCGTAATCGTTTTATTCGTCCTTTGTCAAAGACGTGATCCGCTGATTGTACATCAGTAGGGTTGTCCGTACGAGCATCGTCTGCGTGCAGAAAGAAATGCTTTAACTTCGGAATGTCTCCGGCAAGCACCATAAGCCGCTGCTTATCCCATACAAATGCTTCGTATAAGGCGCTCAGACCCATTTCCGACGTCATTCCAGTCATCCCTGTTGCCTGCTTCATCATCGCTTCGATTTGACCTCCCACATGCATACCGCCTTCTCTCCAAAGCGGCCAGTTAATCGAAACGGAGACTCCATGGCGTTTTTTCTCAGCGACCAACTTATTGCGATATACCGCATATTGATCCATGAATGCATTGGCCATCGCATAATCCGCTTGACCTGGATTTCCTAATATACCGGTGAGCGAAGAAAATAAAAGGAAGAAATCTAAATCCATCCCCTTGCTTGCCTCATCCAAATATACAGTCCCGCTTACTTTAGGAGCCAACACGCTCCTCAGTTCTGCTGCCGTTTTCTTTAAAATGTAATTATCCTGGATAATACCCGCACAATGAAGTATCCCGTCAAGACAGCTCCAAGTGTCCCGGATCTCCCTTATCAAGCGGTTTACTGCGAAGCAATCTGTGACATCCGTCTTATAATACTGAACCTGTGCACCTACCGTTTCCAGTTGCATGAGCTTTGCATGCTTTTCTTCGTTCAACTCTGTTCTTCCCGTAAGAATCAAAACGGCGCCTTTCACTTGACGGGCGATGTCGTTTGCTAGGACAAAACCTAACCCGCCAGTTCCCCCGGTGATCAAATAGATTCCTCCGTCTTTCCATGGAAGCCGCTTTATCTTTTGGGATTCCTCTGCAGCCATTGCATGCTCGCACTCGCGCCAGGTGGACACCCATCGTTTTCCTTCGTTATATCGAATATGGACATCCTGAGGGGCCTGCCCATTATCTTTGAGTTTTCCTATCCAATCGTTAGTTGGTGCTTCTCCAGGCTCTATTTCAAACAACTGCCCAATCAGCTTCGGATTCTCCAGTCTTGCAGTTTTTAATAGGCCTGCAAGTCCGGCGTACAACTGGGCTTCTCCCTCCCGGGGGACAACGATCTGAACGAGCACAAATCCTTCAGGCTTGCTCTGAATAATCGATTGAATTTCTGTAAATGCCGCTGAAGCATAATCCTCGAACCGACGTTCCAATTGATTATGCTCTGATAGCAAGCGAATGCACGAAACCTCGTTCCTACGGCTCGTAATCTCCTTATGTAATCCTCCAATATCAGACTCTTCACACAGTATCACAATATGATTGGTGTAGGTGGCCAGCTCAGCTCTCCTTGATACGGGTCTCTCTTCCCAAATAGGCTCCAGCATCACGATGCCCGTTGCTTCTTGCATAGACGGATGATCGAGTTCTAGAGATCGAGTGGTGGTAGTTTTGCTGGCTGAAGGTTTTTGCTGCGTCTGCACCCAGTACCGTTCTCTGGCGAATGGATAAGTAGGTAGTGAAATCCTTGAGTATCCGCCGCCGTCAAATAGTTCACTGTACTCCAACTCATATCCTTGCACAAAAAGATCGGCAACTGCGGACAAGCTTGCCAAGAAGCGAGAAGTGTCACTGGCCTGTTTGCATTCTTGGATGCTTTGGTTTCCTGCAGAACGCGCCAAGGCGTTCTGATGTTGCTGCTCATTACGATCTAGGACAGACACATAAAGCCCGCTCGCTGTTCCCGTGTCCAGCCATGCTTTCAATAGGCTGGAAAGTTCATCAGGATCTTGGACGACGCAGGCCAAACGGCAGTTCATATGCTTCCTTCCTAACAACAGCGTATAACTCATATTTCCGATATTTACAGAAACATCTGTTTCGCAATAGGCTGCCAATTGACGGGCTTGTATGCGTAATTGTTCAAGTGATCGAGCAGACAATACGACTATATAGCTGGGCTGCTCCGAGTGCTTTCGCTCCACCCTCGGCGCTTCTTCAAGGACGATATGTGCATTTGTACCGCTGAATCCAAATGAGCTGACGGCCGCACAACGTTTAGTATTCGCGTTAACAGTCCAATCCTTCAAGCTCGTATTGATATAGAACGGACTGTCTGTGAAGTTGATATTTGAATTGCCAACCCGGAAATGAAGGGATGGTGGTATTTGCTTATGTTTAAGCGACAATAAAATTTTGATAACACCCGCAATTCCGGCTGCCACCGTCAAGTGGCCGATATTGCTCTTAATTGAACCGAGCGCACAAAATTCCGCCTTGTCTGTATAATTGCGGAAAGCCCGTGTCAACGCCTTATATTCAATAGGATCGCCAAGTTGGGTACCCGTACCATGTGCTTCTACCATCTGGATCTGCTCCGGATGGATGCCGAATGTATCGTATACATGCCGTTCCAGCCGTTCCTGCGATTTGGCGCTTGGTGCTGTAATGCCATTGGTTGTACCGTCCTGATTGATTCCGCTTCCGCGAATAACAGCGTATACCTGGTCACCGTCTGCGATCGCATCCTCCAAGCGCTTCATCACAATCGCGCCCGCCCCTTCTCCTGGGACAAAGCCATCCGCCCGCTCATCGAACGTATGACAGCGCCCTGTCGGAGACAACATACCTGCCCGATTGGAGCAAAGAAATAAATTCGGCGTGGATTGAATAAACACACCACCTGCCAGCGCCATTTCAATTTCCCCTGCCCATAGTGCCTGGCATGCGAGATGAATGGCTACCAAGGAACTGGAGCACGCCGTGTCTACGGCGATTGCGGGTCCTTGCAGATCCAAATAATAAGCAATCCGGGCAGGGATCAACGAACCTGAGTTCCCCCAAAACGCTTGAGCCGGGGGATTATCGCCGAGAATATGGAGATAATCCGTGCCGCCGCTCCCTACATACACACCGCATGTTTTTCCTTGAACGCCTGCCCCTGCATATCCCGCATCTTCCAACGCGCTCCAGGCCAGCTCCAGAAATATCCGCTGCTGCGGATCCATGTACGTCGCTTCTATACCCGAAATATTAAAAAAGAGCGGATCGAATTGATCGATATTGTCGACAAAACTTCCGAATTTACAATACTCCGCCCCCTCAGGGTAATACTCCGCCAAATTCCAACGGGATACTTCCTGAATTAAATCGGTTCCACTTGCAAGATGAGTCCATAGCTCATCTACAGATGTGGAGCCCGCAAACCGACCGCTCATTCCGATAATGGCGATATCGGTTCTTTCAGCTTTTGTCTCTGTTCTTGCAGCGGACGTCCCTTCAGCACGAGAAAAGCGGTTGGTAGGTGTAGCTCCTGTGTTCTTCCTTTTATTTTGCCGAATCGGGGCTACCATCGAATCTTCTTCCGCTGCTGCCGCGTGCTGAGCAAGGCTTTGCTTAAGTGCATCAGCATGCTGCGATAAAATATGCTTTGCCAACTGATTTACGGAGTTATAGTCAAATAAGTCCGTGCTTTCGAGGTCAACCTTCAACGTACGGTTTATGAACCGTACCAACTGCACACCCGTAATCGAATCTACCCCATAATCGGAAAACGATTCGTCATGATCGATCAGATGAAGCTCGACTTTGAGCGATTCCGATATGTTCTGCATAATCATGTGCTTGACATGAGCCGCCACCACGGAGTCCGTCACCTGATGGCAAAGCTCAAGTTCTGTGTTCACAACTGCTTCCTTCTTTTTCTTCGTCGCTGCATCGTTATCAGCTGCTTCGCAATCCAGAATGTGCGACTTGGCTTTTTGAGTGAGCCGAATTCTGCCATCGCTTCCGGCGGCAATAATTTGTTGACCGAGTGCTTTTGCATCGCTTGTCGGGAAGTTAATGGAGTGGTACCCTTCTATTTCCAATGATTTTTTCCATGATTCGCAATACAATCCAGGGCAACCCGGAATTCGTCGCGTCTCATCCTCATATAGCCACCAGCCCTGCAGCAATCCAAAGGTGACGTGGTTAAATAACGTTCTATCCGTAATTTCATTGAGGACAAGCAGGCCGTTTTTTTGCAGCAAGGCTTTTACGTGCCGCAGCGTATGCCTAATATTTTGAGTTGCATGGAGCACATTGGCGGCAATGACGATATGATAACCGCCCAATTCGATTCCTTGATCTATGATTGATTGTTCGATGTTCAACATTTTGTACGTTAAAAAAGGATTTTCTGCTCCATACTCCTTTTCTGCATGCAGCAGAAAAGCTTTGGACACATCCGTATAACAGTATTCCTCCATATGCTGCCTGTAAGGCTCAAGTCTACGGAATACGGTAGCGCTTGTTCCACCTGTACCCGCACCGATTTCTAACATACGAATGCGGGCGCTTGGATCTCGGCGAAGGTGCTCCTGTATATAACTGACAATTGTATCGGCCAATCTTTCATTAAAATAATCCGCTATCTGGTTATGCTTATAAATACCTTCAACCAAGGACAATGAGGAATTTGGAAACATGATTTCGGAGGCCGCTTTTTTTCCAGTTAGGATTTGCGGCAGCGCCCGCAGCATGGTCTCTGCCAGAATCGCCTGCGACTTCGTGTTGGAGTCCTCCAGCCATGCCGCTTTTCGGTACTCCCACTCTCCCCATGCCGAATCCGCTGAAGCAGTATTGGGCATTAAAGAATAGAAGTTATCTCCATCCTCGACAATGTAATTAAAGTCCTTTAAGAAGTGTGTGGTGACATGGAGCCATTTGTCATACACCGGGCTCAGGTTGGCTGCTGCTTTGCGACTTGACATTAACGTGGCCGAATCAGTAAACAGTTCTAGCGTGCGGAGCTGCTCCCACAGCAGTTTGACGAGCAGTTCACCCATTTCATGCATGTGCTGCTTCTGCAGATGGATATAATCGTAATCCGCTTCTGTGTGCATGTATCATCTCTCCATTACACGAATGTATATTAGTGCGAACTCTTCATCTTACAAGTGGCTATAAAATGACCATCGATTTCTCCCAGCTTACGCCCTCTACAGTGAATGAACCGGCAGAATCGATCAATACCGCTTCATCGGTAGGTCCGGTCAAGAGCACTTCCACAGCTTCCATCACCTCTGCAAAATCGAAATTCTCCACATCAGTTGGTTCTGTACGACCCCATCCCCCATGAGAGGGAGATGTTCCGACACGATCCCAGTGCATGATCTTTACAGGGCAAGCCCATTTCAATGAAAGTGAATGTGCAAATGAACTTATAAATGAACTGCCAGCGACATTAACGGTATCCTCTTGTGGTAGATTCGTTGCCTCATGTTCTATTTTTCCAGGAGATGTGAAAAAGAGCAAGAAATCCAGCGGTTCATGCTGGAATACCTGCGCCATATTTGCCACTGCATTGATGTTCTCACCCAGCTCCGTTTGTTGCCAATTTGTCTCTGCAAGCGCAAATGGACACCCAGATCGTTGAATACTCGACTGAATTACGCCATGAATTCGAGTATACTGCCTCTTTATTTCAGAGTACGCCCGCTGCAAGGCATGGCTATCTGCCAGATTGGCTGTCAACCATGTGGGAGCAGGTCCCAAACCCGCCAGCTTCATTAGCTTTGTACGCAGTGATCCACTTGTGTCATTGCTGACTATCCAGAAAAGGTGCACCCCATACGTGCGAATCATATATTCGCTCCATGCTGTTTCCAACTCTCCCGGCTCCCCAATAAGCACGTAGACGCCACCTTGCCTGTACAACTTGTCGCTCAAAGTAATACTGCCAGTAACGGGAAGAAGCTCCTGTCGGTGCCACTCCTGATCCCGATACACGAAGGGCGTGCGTTTGGCAGTGGGAGGAAGTACAAATATATCGCTTAACGGATGCGTTCCTGCTTCCAAATCGACAAGCCGCACGCTCCAATTCGCAAACCTTCTGGTGATGAAACTCATATATTCTTGGACGGCTCCTTGTGCCGGATCTGATTCGTCGTATTTGTGAATAGCTTGAGCCTGAACAGTGACTACGGTCCAACTTAGTTTCCTGTCTTCATAGCCCGACCGCAGCAAGCTTTGAATTAGTTTCCATGCCAAATGAACACCCTGCTCTTGCCGTGCCATAGCCTGAGTATCTGAGCTTGCCGCAGCTGTATAATCCGATACTGCCCATAAAAGGTGATCGATCGCTTCGCAAGTTAACAATCTACGGGTTATATCCTCAATTGTACTGTCTGGCAGCACATCCAGTACGGACACATTCGGATACATCCTGCGTAGTTCATGCAATAGTTCTTCATTCCTGCCTACAAAGACAATTCTCTCATTAGAAGCAGGAACGCTATTTGAAAGCTCTAGGTCAAACGACTCCCATACTGGTGTCAACATTGCAGCACCTGTCGGGTGTTGTATAGCGGCCCCGGCGGAAATAGCTTTTGGAGCAGAATTGCTTGGATGACGATCGGCGAATACTCTAGACGCAAAGCCGCGCAGACGGATGCACACCTCTCCCGTATTGCTGCACAACGTGATGTCCAGCTTCTGTACGTTTCCGCCGCCCTCACACAGTTGAACCCATGCCCACATTTCAGGAACCCAGGGGCTCAACACTTCAATCTCCTGCAAGGCAAAGGCGAGCGCAGGCTGGTAAACGCCCGCCCTCTCCAACGGCAATTCAGGGAGAAGTCCGATCGAAGCTTGGATCGCCGAATCCAACAAACTCGGATGAATCACATAATCCCGCGCAGAATCGGCCACAACCGCTGGAATCTTCAGCTTGGCCAGCACTTCATTTGCTCCCGAGTATACCTGCGTTATGCCTTGATACGCTTCTCCATAAGCGATGCCCATTGCTCTAAATGCCTTATAACATTCGCTTGGCAATAACGTGCGGCGTAGACACACTGCTTGTATGGCGGCGAGATCAAGACGTGGCGTCGGTGTCATTTCACATAACCTGGCGTAGCCTTCGCTGCATATAGTTGGTTCTTCCCTACCATCCAGTTGGTAAATCTCAAATCGAATCTCTCCATTGTCCTCGGGGACAAGTCCAATATGCACCTCGATGGACTCATTTTCCACGCGAATCGGGCTCGTCCATACGATGTCCAGCAGCTTGATCACAGACAATTCATTTGTTTCTGCCGTTGCTTTCTCTACCGCTGCCCGCGCCAATTCCAAAAATGCCGCGCCAGGCAGTATCTTAACACCGTTCACGATATGATCGCGCAAGAAAAATTCTTCTCCTGTAAATACAGAACTGAAGCGCTGCTTGGAGAAATCCGATGTATTGCCGTGCAGCAGCGGATGAAGATAAGGAAGCGCGCCCACTGCCATACGCTCATTACCTGTTCCTTTCCACTCAGCTTCCATCGCTTCTCCCGGCACCCAGTAGCGCTCTTTTGCGAACGGATATGTTGGCAGGCTCATTCGGCGTGGTTTATTCGCTCCGTACAGACGATGCCAATCCAAATGTAAACCCTTTACCCATAGATCAAGCAGCTTGGCATACTCTTTGCGTTCCATCCAGCGCCCGATTGTATCCTGCAATTCCGGATCAGCCGCAAATATGGACAACGCCTCTTTGTTGCGCTTGGACTGGCCTCGGAATACACGCTCAAGATCATTTCGGCCATCAATATATCCCTGTAGCTGCGCTTTTAGTTCCTGTACGGACCCAGAGATGAGTGCAAGCCGTTCATCCATCGCTTCACGTCCTACTTGCAGCGTGTAGGCGGCGTCTCTCAACTGCTCATCCGAATAATCATGCTGCACAAGTACGGTGAGCAGTTGTTTTGCCTGCGCTAGCAATCGCTCCTCATTTTTTGCGGACAGTACGATTAGCCCCGGATGCTGTGGCGTCACTGCGGGATAATGCCGCACCTCAGCTTGCTCGATATACTCCTCCAACAAGACATGGGCGTTCGCACCACCTGCTCCAAAGGATGAAATGCCCGCAATTCGAGGAAACTCCTTCAATTGCCCATCGACCTCCACAATCGGCCGTTTCCATTCCGCAAGCTCTTGCTGTACGACAAATGGGGTGTATGCAAACGAAATATTCGGGTTAAGCTCCTTCGTATGCAAACTCGGCACAAGCTGTTTGTGCTTCATTTGCAGCATAATTTTAGTCATGCCAGCTATTCCCGCAGCTGCTTCCAAATGTCCGATATTGCTTTTTACGGAACCGATCGCACAAAACCCCGCTTCTTTCGTATCTTGGGCGAAGGCGTGAACCAAGCCTGTAATTTCAATTGGATCGCCTAGGTCTGTTCCTGTTCCGTGAGCTTCCATGTAGCTAACGGAACGAGCGTTAATTCCTGCTTTGTCCAACGCATCGCGAACGAGTTCTCCCTGCGAAGTCGGACTAGGAACCGTGTAGCCGTTTGTCTTGCCGCCGTGATTGATGCTTGTCCCGCGAATGACCGCATAAATGTGATCCTCATCCGCAACCGCTTTGGACAATGGCTTTAAGATGAATACGCCAACACCTTCACCAGGCACGAAGCCGTTTGCCCCTTTCCCAAAGCCCTTGCATTTTCCGTCGTCAGACAACATTTGCTGACCGCACAAATGTGTGTAATTCGAAGGATGCAGGTACAAATTGACGGCTCCCGCAATGGCCAGCTCGCATTCTCCACGGTAAAGATGTTCGCATGCTTCGTGCACAGCCGTTAATGAAGATGAGCACATCGTATCGATCGGCATGCTTGGCCCTTTCAGGTTAAGCAAATAAGATACCCGGTTTGCGAGCGAACTAAAGGAAGTAAAAGGAAACACTTCCTCGCCACGTCTCCATAAATCGGGCCCGTATAAGCTAAATCCCGTTTTCGTAATTCCCGCATATACCCCGACTCGACCTTTATGCCTTGTGTTCACTTGTTCCCTTGTGTACCCAGCATCCTCAAGCGCTTCCCAGCAGGATTGAATAAACAACCGTTCTTGAGGGTCCATGTTTAATGCTTCCCGCGGTGAAATATTAAAAAATAAGGGGTCAAAATTCGCAAATTCGCCAACAAACCCACCCCATTTGCTGTAGCTTTTCCCTTGAGCGACTGCCTCTTGCCGATCCGGTTCATAAAAGCCTTCAAGCGTCCAGCGATCCTGCGGAATCTCCTCGATGCAATCCTTGCCTTGCACCAAGTTCGCCCAGAAGCTCTCGAGGCTGTCTGCTTGAGGATAATGACCGCTAAGACCAATAATCGCAATCGGCTCACGCTTGCTTGACTCGGCCGTCTCGGCCGCTTCGTGCAGCAGTTGTTCCTTCTTCTCCTTCGAAAGCAGGACAGCATCGGAACGGTCCGCCGTATCCACCGCTAACTCGGTTGCGCTGGATAGCTGAACGATTGGACTGAATACTTTGTCCAATCCAGTCCACTGTCGGCATTGTTCTGTATGATGAGATACAAAATAACGATTCAATTCGCTCAACGTTAAATATTCAAAGAAAAGCGTTTTGGATATCTCGCCAAACAAGCTTTCCAGCTTTTCATTCAGCTGCGTAATGATAATCGAATCAATGCCGTAGCTCTCGAACGGCTCAAGCGCATCCACCAGAGCGACATCAAGCTTCAGCGCCTCCCCAAGGAATACTTTAAACTTGGCCAATGTTTTTGCAGTAAGCATGTTCATATCCGCTGACGAGTCCGAAATTACTGCAGGTACAATTAATGGTCTGGCAGACTGCATCTCGAAGAAATGACGGCGCAGCTTGCCCACAGCTCCCTCTAACGGCATCACTCTCGATTTCTGCAAACGAAAGGCTTGATACAGCGCATAGAAGCCCGACTTTGTCTGCAGCGGGATCATGCCCGTTTTGCGATTCATTCGCTCCTCGGCATTCGAATCTACATGCATGGCGCCCTCTTTCCAAAGCGGCCAATTGATGGCAATCGTACGCCCTCGACTTGTGCCTGCTGCAACCATCTCATTGCGGTACTTCACATACCGATCCATGAACGCATTCCCCATAGCATAATCCGCTTGTCCCGGATTGCCTAACGCTCCCGCGATCGAGGAAAACAGGAGGAAGAAATCTAAATTTTCGTCCTTGCTGGCTTCATCCAAGTGAACGACTCCAGCTACTTTGGGAGCCAATACATCCTGCACTTCCTCGTCGCTTTTATTAAGCAGATAGTTATCTCGTATGATCCCGGCACTGTTGATGATTCCGTTTATACTTCCGAACTGTTCCCGAATCCAGCGAATCAAATGGTACGCAGCTTCTCTATCGTTAATATCCGCTTGCTGATAGACAACTCGTGCTCCGAGCGTCTCCAGTTCCCCGATCTTCTCCTTGATATACCTGTTAAGTTCTGACCTTCCAGCAAGGATTAGCGCGGCCCCCTTCGCATACCTGGCAATTTCCTGCGCAAACAATAAACCAAGGCCACCTGCACCACCCGTTATTAAATATACGCCACCTGGTTTCCAAGGTACGGCTTCCGCTTCCTGTAAGTCGATGTTTATTTCATTCCAGCTTTCAATAAAGCGTGTGCCTGTATCATATCGAATATGGATGTTTTCAGGGTGTTGTCGGTTCTCCTTGAGCTTATCAACGAGCTTTACGCCGTTTTCTCCACTAGGCACTTCAATCAGTTGGCCGAGCAGCTGCGGATTTTCCAGACGGGCTGTTTTTAATAGTCCGGCCAATCCAGCAAAAAGTTGTTGCTCTCCGTCTTCAGGTACAACCAATTGAATGAGGATATTGCCAGCCGGTCTGCTCTGGATCAGCTTCTTCATGTAATTGAGCAATTGTACGGCATAACTTTCAAACTGCACGACTATATCGCCAGCCTCTGCAGGCAAATGGATGCAAGTCGCTGTAGGCAATTCGGCCGCAACAGCCTCCCGCAACCACATATGCCAATCCGTTAATATGACGACATGATCAGCATACTGGGGCAGAGGAATATGGTTACCCGGCGCTTTCTCCTGCCATACGGGTTCAAACATCAGCGTTCCTATGCCTAACGGAGTCACGTCCTCCAGCGACTTTGACGATTGCTCCGACACCCAATGATGCTCTCTAGCAAACGGGTATGTGGGCAGATGGATTCGTACCGGTCTCGCTCCCTCGTCATACAGCTCATCCAGTGGAATATCATAGCCTTGGCAGTACAACTCCCCCAAGGCACACAAGATTTCCTGATGCTTGGTCTTATCGTAGGCGGTCTGCTCGCATTTCACCAGCAGTTCAAGAATGTATTGTCGAATTGCAGCTTGTCCTTCGAATTCGCGCGGTACCACCCCCCGGAACACATTGGGCAGTATGTCCATGTTCTTTGTTTGCTTCCAAGTCAAGGCAGCGTCCTTGATATCCCTAACGACAATCGCACAGCGATGCTTAAAATGATGCCTTCCCGCAAACAACGTGTAGCTAATTTCAGAAAGCGAAGAGACGTCTGCCAGATTTGATTCCAAAGTCTCCACCATTTGTAGGATCTTTTCTTGCAGCGCCTCCACGGTTTTGGCCGACAAAGGCAGCAAATAGCAAGCAGCTCCATCAGGTGCATTTCTTAATCGTTGCGGCTCATAGCTTTGTACGACGACATGAGCATTCGTTCCGCTCATCCCAAACGCACTCACCGCGCCAGTACGGCCGCGCTCGCCAATCAGCCAAGGCTTGTTCTGCTTATTCACATAAAATGGACTATGCTTCCATTGGATGTAATCATTTTCTTGCTCGCAGTGTAGGCTGGCCGGAATGATGCCGTGCCGCATCGACTGAACCAATCCAATCAAGCTAACGATGCCCGAAGCCGCTAATGTATGGCCCAGATTCGTCTTCGAGGAGGTTAGCGCACAATACCCCTCTTTGTTCGTCCGCGCTTGAAACGCATGGACCAGCGCATTAACTTCTACCGGATCACCCAGTCTGGTTCCGGTACCATGTGTTACGACATACTCGATCTCTTCAGGGTTTACGTTATATTGGTTATATATGTCTTTCAGTAAATTCGCTTGCGCCAGTCCGTTCGGGGCTGTTATGCCGTTCGTTTTGCCGTCATGATTAATCCCGCTGCCTCGAATAACCGCATAGATAGGATCTCCATCCCTCTTGGCATGGGACAACCGCTTCAGTACGATAGCCGCGACGGCTTCTGCCGGAACCATTCCGTTCGCTCGTTGATCGAAGGCATAACATCTTCCCTCTTCAGACAGCATCCCTGCCTGGCTCATCGCAGAGAATGATTCCTCTGCCAGAAGCAGACTGATCCCTGCGGCGATAGCCGTATCGCATTCGGATAAGCGCAAACTCATGCAAGCCTGGTGCAAGGCAACCAGCCCGGAAGAACATGCGGTATTGATCGCCATATTCGGTCCGCTCAAATTTAAGAAATAGGACAAGCGAGCGGCTAAGATAGCATGGTGATTGGACGTAATCGAGCCGCTTTGCCCTGCGATTTTTAAGTAATCATCATTATTTTCAACGCCAATAAACATGCCGATTTTATTGCTTTTCAGCTGATTGGCGCCATATCCAGCATCCTCCAACGCCTTCCACGATTCTTGCAGCAAAAGCCGCTGGCGAGGGTCCATATTCTCCGCTTCACGAGGAGAAATTTCAAAAAACAGCGGATCAAACTCACTGACGCCAGGTACAAAACCGCCTTTCCACGCCGTATGCTTCAATCCTTCAATAAATGGCCGTTCCTGCGCAATTTCGCTGATAACCTCGTTTTGCCCCACAAGAATATTCCACAATTCGTCGATCGTTCGCGCCTCTGGAAACCGACCACTCATGCCGATGATGGCAATCGGCTCGCCAATGCCTGACGAATCTGGATTTCCCGCCAATTTTCCTACAAAACGTGAGCGACTTCCTTGCGTTCGTTGTTCAGAAATTTGCCGAAACGTATGGAACGCATACATGGAGTACTTCGAAGCCATTGAGTCTGCTGCTGTCGAACAAGATGTGGGAGCAATTGCTGGCCGTGAACCTGCAGGCTCTGTTGTTTCTGTTGTTTCTGATGATTCATCTCCGTAAAAAGCAAGGATCGTATCCGGGCAAGCCTGCAGCATATACTGTGCGAATCGCCGCAGGGTAGAATACTCGAAAAATAGTGCAGGCGTAATTTCAATCTGGTAGTGTGCGGAAATCAATCCTGAAAATTCAGCCAAGCTCACAGAGTCAAAACCGAATTCGGCCAGATTCTCATCAAGCCCGAGCTGCTCCCGCGGGATTTTCAGCAATTGAGCCGTTAATTGTTTGAGATCCCATTCGACGCATTTCTCTAGACTTAAATTCTTCATCGCAGGCAGTCGTCCTTTGATTGTGCTGCTCGAAGTCAGAGTCACGGAATGCTTCAGATTTTCCGAATGCGCTTGTGCTGACCGCTCTGGCTTTTCCCCTAGTCCTAGGAAACGATGCACCCGCTCCCGCTGGCCCACCATGATCAGGTGCTGCGGTGTATTCTGCGAGATGATCTGCTCGAACAAGGAGACACCTTCGGCGTCTTCCAACAACCGCTGGCCGCTCGTTTTGATATACATCTGTGTAGATACATCATTGCTGAAGCTCATGCCGCCATTTTTCCATAGCGGCCAATTGATCACAATCGTCTTGCCGGGCTCCTGCTGGTGGCGGTACTGGGCATAACTCATTTGAAAACGGTTGGCAGCAGCGTAATCGCAAAAACCGAAATCTCCAAGGATTGCGGAGGAGGAAGAGAAATAGCATATAAAATCGGGATCGTCTTCCTTCAGCAGCTCATCCAGCGTCATCGTTCCCTTGACTTTCGGAGCCAGAATGTGTTGAAACTCTTCTATACCTTTTTCAAAAATAGTGTTGCTGCTCATCGTTCCCGCTGCGTGGATCACACCGTTGATGTTCCCGAACTGCTGTCTGGCAAGCCTTAACACACTCCTCATGCCTTCCTGATCGCCAATATCAGCCTGCAAGTACATCACTCTTCCACCCAGCGCTTCTAGTTCTTCTATTTTCGCTTGCTTGGCTGCATTCAGTGTGGAACGTCCGACTAAGATTAAATTTACGGCGTACGATGCGGCCAGCGCTTCTGCGAACAAAAGGCCCAGTCCTCCTGCCCCGCCTGTAATTAGGTATGTTCCCCCTTTGCGAATGGAACGGGTTCCCCTCGTTAAAGTTGTCGGTTGAATATGATTTACGAACCGCCTGCCGTCCTGATACAACACAGATTGCGCCGCCTGTTCCCTCAGTTCGCTGCAGATTGTCGATACTTGCTCAGTGATGCCGCGCTTCTCAGCTTTCCCGCTCACATCTTCATGGATGACATAAACCTGAAGCTTCGGCATGACCATGCGCAAGGATTGTTTAAAACCAATCCAAGAATCGAGATAACAGAAATCGAGCTCATTTTCAAAATTGCCTGCCAAGACCAACTGTTTTGACTTGATTTTTTCAGCGTGCATCGCCTGCAGCATATATACGATGCCGGAAAAATCCCGAATACAACTCCGATCCTCTATTGCCCACAAATAAAATATCGCATCCGGTTCCCCTTGCCTTTCCCGGATCTGGCGGAATGCTTCCTTATAGGACTGTCCGTCGTCAGATGTGATGCTATATATATTGCCTGATGCTTCACAGCCACGGGAAACTCCTTGCGCGATAAAGATCAATTTGGCTTGTGGGTGCTGAAACCGGATTGCATCCTCTGCTGCCTGCTGATTCTCCCCAAGGGACAGAAAGCACACGATAGTTTGCAGTGCTGCAGACTCCAAGGAAGGCAAATGAGATAACGCCTGTTCCTTCCATATTTCTTCGAAGGTCATCGTCTCGAATGCTGCTGCTGAATTATTTACGTTGTTATCAACTACTGGAATGATTTTGACTCCGGATTGACTTGGAGTCATCATTCCGTGAGCCGCATCTATTGCTGCAAACTCCGTTTGCATTTCGATGTCCAATCCAATCAATTGAACGCATACGACGCCTTTATCATCGAGCAGATCAATATCGAGTTGGTTCCGGTTATGATTCTTGGTTCGAATCCATGCCCACATTGAGGATGAGCATGGCCGCAGCACTACAAGCTCCTGTAGCCCAAGAGGGGACCATGTTAAAGAGGACTTCTCCTGTTGCAGAGACCATTCCGCCGCAAAGCTTGCTGCTGCGTAAAGCGCGGAATGGATAATGCCGGGATGAAGCGTGAACATGGCCACATTGTCCGCTTGTCCGATAGGCAGCTTCAGCTTGGCGAGTGCTTGACCTTCCCCAACATGCATCATTTGGATTCGGAACCCGTCCTCGCTATTGCCTTCCTTATTGGAAAGTCCATGTTTGTTCAGCATCTCTTCACATTCGGAGGACGACCGTACTTGCTGATTGCACTGTGCCAGAAGCGCAGGCAGATTTAAGGTTTCCGCTGTGACAGCATCACTAATTGATGCACGGCCTTGACTGCCTATCACCATGTTGCCATTTCCTACATCTTTAACGTAAATTTCATAGCCAATATCGCCATTGTCTTCCCAAAATAGTTCAATATGCACCTGAACAGGATCGTGCTCCACGACTACCGCTTCGTGCCAGAGCACATGCTGCAGTGTAACCGCCAATTGTGCTTCATCACGCAAGCCAGTCGCTTGTTCCACGGCAGCGCGGGCCATCTCCAGGTAAGTGGCTGCAGCAAGCATTTTACGTCCTGTTGACCCATGATCGCTGAAGAAGAACTCTTCACCTGTAAACGTCGAGCTGAACCGCTGCCGAGCGAGATCCGAGGTATTCGTATGCAGCAGCGGATGAATATGCGGCGGTGTTACCACTGCCTGCACACCATTTGCTTTAGCTCCTGCTTCCAACTTCGGCACCCAATAACGCTCCCCTGCAAAAGGATACGTTGGCAGGCTTACTCGGCGGGGGATGACCTCATCCCCTGCATACAGCCGACGCCAATCCACATGTAATCCCTTCACCCATAAATCAAGAAGCTTGGCGTACTTTCCACGTTCCATCCATTTTTCCACGGCTTCACGCAATTCTTCATCCGCGTCAAAAACGTCCAATGCTGCTTTGTTATGCTTCGTTTGGCCACGGAATACCTTATCGATTTCTGTTCTGCCTTCTACATAATGCTGCAAATTCTCTCGCAGCTCATCGATAGAGCTGACGATAAGAGCTAATCGTTCGTCCATTGCTTCACGCCCGACTTGCAGCGTGTAAGCGATATCGCGCAGATGTGCGTCATTATAAGTATTTTCCTTCATTGCGGCGAGCAGCTGCTTCGCACGGGCGATAAGCCGATCCTCACTTTTCGCGGACAATACGATGATCGCTAGCTGCTGAGTAGGAGCCGCAGCATCATGTAGGGACGCAGTAATATATTCCTCAATAATCACATGCGCATTGACTCCACCCGCACCAAATGAAGAAACGCCCGCGATTCGTGGGTATTCCTGCAAATGCCCGTCTATTTCGACAGCGGGCCTGGTCCATTCAACGAGCTCCTGCTGCACGCGGAAAGGCGTCTGACTGAAATCGATGTTCGGGTTCATTGTTCCTGCATGCAGAGACGGCGCTAACTGTTGATGCTTAAGCTGCAGCAGCACCTTCGTTACACCCGCGATTCCTGCTGCGCTCTCGCAATGCCCGATGTTGGATTTCACTGATCCGATGGCGCAAAACTGCTGATCCAGCGTATAGGACTTATAAGCTTTGCTTAAGCCCGCTATCTCAATGGGATCACCCAAAGAAGTTCCTGTACCGTGAGCTTCCAAGTAGCTGATCGTTCTTGGATGGACGCCAGCGTCCTGCAGTGCCCGTTCGATCACGCTTGCTTGCGCGTTTGGATTAGGGACTGTATAGCCATTTGTTTTGCCGCCATGATTCACTGCCGTTCCTTTTATCACACCGTAAATGTGATCCCCGTCAGCCTCCGCCATTACAAGCGGCTTGAGCAGCACGGCACCGACACCCTCGCCCGGCACATAGCCGTCTCCCTCTTTACCGAAGCTTTCACACCTACCCTTGCTTGACAAAAAGCTTCCTTGCGTCAGCATCAAGTATTTATTCGGGTGAACCGATACATTCACGCCCCCAGCAACAGCGAGCCCGCACTCGCCTTTTTGTAAGCTCTGACAGGCATAATGCAGAGCAGTAAGGGAAGAAGAACACATCGTATCCAGTGCAACGCTAGGTCCATGAAAATTAAAATAATACGATACCCGGTTGGCAATCGAAGCTGGGCTCCCCACCAAGGCATACGGCTGGCCCAACGCTTGCGCTTGTGCCCCATATAGTTGGTACTCTTCGTATGTGACTCCTACATATACGCCCACATCTTTGGCGCAATCACGTTCCAGATATGATCGCAGCGATTCCCGCGTATAACCCGCATCCTCAATTGCTTCATACACACATTCCAAGAATAAGCGTTCTTGCGGGTCCATCATTTCCGCGTCTCGCGGCGAGATGTTGAAGAACAACGGATCAAATCGGTCTACACCGTCCAGAAAGCCTCCCCATTTGCTCTGCGTTTTTCCAGTGCTGTCGTTTCCTTCTTGAAAATGCAGCCTGTAATCCCATCGTTCTGGTGGGATTTCCGTGATGCAATCCTTCGCATTTCTTAAATTATCCCAAAAATGATTCATATTGTGCGCACCCGGATAGCGTCCAGAAAGCCCGATAATCGCAATGTCAGTTCGGTTTTTCACTTGTTCGACGCTCTCTCCTGCCCGAGACTGCGAGGATAAGCTGCGCGCAGCAGCCCTATTGGCAGCGGTACTTTGTGCAAGATCATCTCTGTATAAAGTGTCAGGCTTGTGGTTAGCATTAGACGCTTTCTGCGTGCGCTTTCCCCATAGCTCGTTCAGTTTTTCCCAGTGTGATTCCGCAAAATAAACTTCCAATTCCCGGATGGTGTGATATTCGAAAAATAAAGTTTTGGGAAGCGGGCCAAATACCAGTTCCAATTCGTTCGTCATGTGCACAATCATAATGGAATCGATTCCGTAATTATCCAACGGGGACCCGACTTCAATCCGGCTTTCGGGTATTTGAACGGTGGAGGCCAACAGCTTGATTAAATACTTTACAGTTGCTGCCCGCAGCTGTTCTTCATCAACATTCGGTAAACGAACCGACTCCTCACCCGCTGTCGGAATCATATCAGCCAAAATGTCTTGACCCTGATCATCCAAGTGGCCCCTTCCTGCAGCCGTAGCTTGCAATGACGCCGCAGACGGCAGAGGGCTATTAGCGCTGCCCCTGCGCCGTTTCGGATCAAGCACCCAATAACGTTCCTTGGCAAATGGATAGGTAGGCAGTGAAATGCGCGAATAGCCTCCGTCCGCGAACAAACCGTCAAATGTCAGGTTGCAGCCTTGAGCATACAAACTTGCAATTGTTGACAATCGTTCCAAATAAGTTGCTTCGTCAGGCCCTGTACTGCATGCACGAATGCAGTCGTTCCCGTATTGTGTCAAAGTAGTAGTATCCAGACTCTCGTGTTGTTGAGTGCTGGAAATATAAACGCGCGGCTCCACTCCAGTGTCCAGCCACTTTTTTAATAGGTCTACAATCTCATCCGAGTGGCGGGCTACACACGCCAGCCGATAATTCCAATGCTTCCTTCCCATGCATAAAGTCCAGCTCACATTCTCAGTGCCGATCTCTGCCGATTTCTCGCAAAAGTCCGCTAACTGCCGGGCCTGTTCAGCAAGTTGTGCCGTTGTCTGTGCCGACAGTACGATGATGTAACCAGGTTTCGGCGTAAAGCTGCGATCCAGCTTCGGTGCTTCTTCGATGACCATATGGGCGTTCGTGCCGCTGAATCCAAACGAACTGAGTGCCGCTCTTCGCTTGATCCCGGGCTCAACTTTCCAATCTTGCAAGTTTGTATTGACATAGAACGGGCTGCCCTTGAACTCGATATTCGGATTGCTTGCTTTATAATGCAGAGATGGAACCATTTGTTTGTGCTTTAAGCAGAGTAATATTTTGATTAAACCCGCAATGCCCGCCGCTGCGGTTAAATGACCGATATTCGTCTTGATCGAGCCAAGTGCGCAGAATCCTGCCTGCTTTGTATATTTGCCAAAAGTCCGCGACAACGCCTCGTACTCGATCGGATCACCTAACTGCGTGCCAGTTCCGTGCGCTTCGATCAATTGAATATGTTCAGGGTTAACGTTGAATGAATCATATACATACTGCTGCAAACGTTCTTGCGAGTTCGCGCTTGGCGCCGTTATGCCATTCGTCGCGCCGTCTTGATTGATCCCCGTTCCGCGAATAATGCCGTAAATCTGATCCCTGTCTGCGACAGCATCTTGCAATCGCTTCAGCACGACGACGCCAGCGCCCTCTCCGGGAACGAAGCCATCGGCACGCTGATCAAATGCATAGCAGCGCCCATGACGTGAGAACATCCCCGCCCGATTCGTAGACACATAAAAATCCGGTGTCGACATCACAAATACGCCACCGGCCAAAGCCATCTCTGTTTCTTTAGCCCACAGGCCTTGGCAAGCGAGATGGATCGCCACCAGAGAACTGGAGCATGCCGTATCAACGGCAATAGCAGGCCCTTGAAGATCTAAATAATAGGCAATCCGGGCTGGCGTAATCGAGTTGGCATTTCCCCAATAAGCTTGGGCAGGGGGATGATCACCGATCAGGTTGCGATAATCCATCTGCCCTGAGCCGATATATACACCGCAACGCGTTCCTTCAACCGCTGTACCGGCATAGCCGGCATCCTCCAGCGCTTTCCATGCCTCTTCCAGAAAGATTCGCTGCTGAGGGTCCATATATGTCGCTTCAATCCCTGAAATCGTAAAAAAAAACGGATCAAACTGATCGATATCTTCTAAAAAGCTTCCATACCTGCAATAATCCGAGCTGTCTGGAAAATGCTCAGACAAATCCCATCTTGTTACTTCTTGAACTAAATCCGTCCCGTTAACAAGGTGCTCCCACAGTTCATGCACGGACGCAGATCTTGCAAAACGCCCGCTCATTCCAATGATGGCGATATCCTCCCGTTCTGTTTCTGGTTCCTTACCCGTTTCTTGCTGAACCTGGGCTGACGGAGTTTGAACGGTGGCACGAGATAAAGGAGACTTCGTATTGCGCCCTGCGATGGATTGAGAATCATTTGGCGTTGCTGCTCCGGATAATGATTTGGCGATCACTTCTCTATGCTTGGACACAATATAATTGGTTAATCGGCCAAGCGATCCGTAATCAAACAAATCGGTCGTCTTCAGTGTTATGTCCAACATTTGATTGACCGCTTGTATAAGCTGGACGCCGGTAATGGAATCAACACCATAATCAGAGAAGGCGGCTTCTGCATCGATGAAAGCCCGATCTATTTTCAGCGACTCAGAAATTTTTCCAGCTATCGCATCCTTCACTACATTCTCGATGATGGTGTCCGTTACCTCGACTTTGCCTGCTTGAATTCGTTCTTCAGCCGTAACTTTCAGCGGTTTATAATTATCTGTGCTCATCATTCCATGTCCAGCGGGCTCGATAGCCGCACTTGCGTGCTCTGGAAGTCTGATAATCCCGTCGCTTTCAGCGACTATGATTTGCTGACCCAATTCTTGGGCAGCCGCTGCAGGGAAAGAAACCGCTTGGTACCCTTCCATCTCCAACGCTTTTTTCCATTCCTTCGGATATAGCCCTGGACAACCTGGTATTCGTATGGCGGGATCTTCGTACATCCACCATCCCTCGATTAGACTGAAGGTCAAATGGTTGGCCAAGGAATTGTCCGTCAACTCATTAAGTAAAATGAGGCCCTTTTCCTTTAGCATCGCCTTTGCATTGCGAAGCGTTTGGCGGATGTTTTTGGTGGCGTGCAGCACATTGGCAGCTATGATCAGGTCATATCCTCCTATATCGATAGCTTGTAAAGCGACAGGCTGGCCGATATCCAAATGTTTAATAGTTAAAAAGGAATTATCCGGACCATATTCTCGCTCGCCATGCATTAGAAAAGCTTTGGAGACGTCCGTGTAACAATATTCTGAAATGGCATCGTGATACGGCTTCAGCTTGTGGAGCAGCATGGAGCTGGTTCCCCCTGTGCCAGCCCCGATCTCCAAGATGCGCACGCGATCCCTTGGATCCACATCCCTTTGCTTAACTATATAAGCGACAACACGTTCCGCCATAATCTCATTAAAATAATCAGCAATGACGTTATGCTTATAGATGCCTTCGACCAACTCCATCGAAGAATTCGGAAACATGACTTCGGTTGCGAGCAGCTTACCGGTAATAATATCCGGTATGGCACGAATCATGTTCTCCATCAGCACGATACGAGCCTTGCGGTTCGGATCCTCCAGCCAATTTGCCTTGTGGCAATCCCATTCTTCCCATAAGGCTTCAAGATCGACCAATGAGCAGTCATGTATCTTGTATGTGCCACCTTTACGATCAAGAAAGTGATGCTCCATTAAAAAAGCGGTGCTCGCCTCAAACCACTTGTCATACATGTTGATTAATCCTGCCTTGGCCTTTAAGTGAGCGAATGACGATTCCTTTTCCATAAAAAAACCAGCCGATTGGAGCTGTCCCCATAACAATCTGATGAGAAGCGTTTGGATCTTTTTCATTTGTTCATGCGTATATTTAGCACTTTCATATTTTTGCATCTCTCATCTCTCCATTGGCAGGATTCGTTTTCAGCAAGATTCGATGCCGAGTATCTTCGTGATTAAAGATCAAAAGCCAAACTTTTTGAACTACGACTTAAACCATAACAATCGTCTGTTGCAAGTTGATGTTCGCCTTATTTAAGGACCCCGACGGACCCATAATCGTCATTTGATGGATCGAATGTGTAAGAAGTACCTCCAAAGCTTGCAAGTTGTCCACTGTCTGTTGCTGCGCCTCCTGGGGTGGAAGTTTTTCACTTCCCCAATTCATTACCTTGATCGCACATGGCCATTGCAAAGCGAGACGGTGGGCAAATGCCCTCTTGAATGTGTCGCTCGCAGCAGCGCTGCTGTCCTCGAGTTGTTCAACGGAACTTCCCGCAGTTCGAAGATACAAGACAAAATCGAGTGGTTCTCTCCCAATTAGCTGAGCGATGGCCGTGTTAACAGCAATATTAGCCAACAATTGGGACCGGAATCGCCCTACTTCCTCTTGAGCTAGAGCTGCACCTGATCGTAATTTGTCCATAATCACTGCGCCGTCAATGTGTGAATACCGGAGCTTTATCTCCTGAACCGCCCGGGATAATTCTGCAGCATTCTCAGTATCCGCAGGAATAAATTCAATTCGATATCCCCGTGTGGCTAGGTGATTCAGTCCGCCCTGCATCGTGGAATCGTTAACGCCTATCCAGATTAAGCGAGCCTCGTACGTTCGGATCATATATTCACTCCAGATTTCAGCTGCATCACCTGCTGCTCCAATCACGACATATACGCCTCTCTGTTTTATTAAGGTCGGTTTTGTACGGCGATTCGTCACTGGGATGAGCTCCTGAAAATACCATTCTCCATTTCGGTACACGGAAGGAACTCCTTGAGCGGAGCCAACTGGCGACATCACCAACTCAGCGAGCGATGGCTGAGCATCCGCTTCTAAATCGAGGAGGCGTATATTCCAATGCGGGAATTGCTGGCGCATCAATTGTGCAAGCCCATAAATGCTGGCATGTGTCGGATCAATGGTTTCATGCTTGTGAACTGCTGTCGCCTGAATGGTCGCCATCGTCCAGTCGAGCCTCGCGTTTCCGTACCCAAGACGCAGCAAGCTTTTCATGAGGCGGAATATTGGGATGGCTCCTTCCTCTTGCCCCACTATGAAACGTTCATCAGATACGGCAAGGCTGTTGAAATCAGGCGCAATCCACAGTATATGTTCAATCGTACCGAGTGCTTCCAATTCTCTTGCGACGTCATCCACCGTATGCTTCGTTGAGATTACGACAACATGCGCATTCGGATAATACTCCCTGATTTCATGCCGTAAGGTTTCTCGGTCTCCGATCAGCAGTATTTGGTTTGAAACAGAAGGATCAGCGTGAGCTGTCTTCGTCCAATCGTATTTTTGCCATACCGGAGTGAGCATGACTGTATGGTTAGTCTGCGGGATGCCAACATTAGGCGGACTCGAAACAGAATCCGCATGCTTCACAGCCGAGACCAGAATGTTCTCTGCTGCACTTGGAATTTGTCCACTACTCGTTGGACTTGACTCCGCTCGTGGCACCCAATAACGTTCCTTTGCAAACGGATACGTGGGAAGACTCATTCGGCGCGGCCGGCATCCAGTATACAGCTTGTGCCAATCCACGCGCAGACCCGCTACCCAGCCTTTCAACAGGTTCGAATAGTTTCGATGACGGATCCACTCGGCTGCCGTTTCTTCCTCTGTTATGCCAATGTCGCCGGTGCCAGTGCCGTCGATTGTTTCCATCAGACGTTTCACTCTGCCTTGATATACTTCTTCAATATCGCGTACTTCTTCAGTATCTCTATATCCAATATTGGAGTGTTCTTCCACAACCCTCATTAGTTTCACTTGGAGTTCGTCCACGGAATTCACGAGCAAACCGAGACGATATTCCATCGCGTCGCGGCCGACCTGCAGCGTATATGCGATATCCATTAACTGCGCAGTCGTATACTTGTTCTCTTCCAATGCAATAAGAAATTGCTTCGCCTGCGACATTAAGCGTTCTTTTGTTCTGGCCGAAAATACGATAACTGCAGGTTTCTCTGGTTTAAGAGCGGAATCAGACTGGTTCTCTTTCGGAATGTATTCTTCAAGCACGATATGAGCGTTAGCCCCACCAAAACCAAAAGAGCTTACACCGGCCCGCCTTGGCATATCTCTGCCAAGTGCATCACGAAGAGGCTTCCATGCAGTTGTTTCCTGAACAAGATAGAATGGACTGTTCTCCAGCTGAATATATGGATTGACCACATCAAGATGCAGATTTTTCACCAGTGTTTGATGTTTAAATTGTAATAACACTTTAATGAGTCCCGCAATGCCGGCAGCCAGCTCCAAATGGCCAATATTGGCTTTGATTGATCCTATTCCGCAATAAGTGCAGCCTTCTGCCCCGGAATGGCCGTATGCTTCGCTCAATTCTTTGAAAGCTGATTTCAACCCATTGATCTCTATCGGATCACCCAATTGCGTACCTGTCCCGTGGGCTTCGATATAACTGATCGTCGCCGGATCAACTTTAGCTTTGTTATACGCTTGTTTCAATAACTCTGCCTGCGCTTTTGGATTCGGGGCAGTTAAAGAGCTGGCGCGACCTCCGTGATTCTCGCTGGTGCCCTTAATAACGCCATAAATATGATCGCCCGCCATTTCCGCGGCTTTCAGCTTCTTGAGCATCAGCATACCGACCCCTTCACCGCGCACATAACCATCTGCATGGGCCGAGAACGTTTTGCATTTTCCGTCCTTGCTGAGCATCCCGGCTTTATTAAAGCTGATGTATTCGCTCGGTGTCAGCAGCGTGTTCACACCACCCACGATTGCCGTGTCGCAATCTCCACTGTGTATGGCGTTCACGGCCCGGTGAATAGCAATCAATGAACTGGAGCAGGCGGTTTCGATTGGTTCGCTCGGTCCATGAACATTTAAAAGATAACTCATTCGGTTCGGTCCAATAGAGGATACCTTCCCTGTCGACGAGTATCCCTCGATACCCACTTTCGCTGCGGCAAGCATGTGGCTATAATCACTGCTCATAGTTCCGACAAAAATGCCCATGCTGCTTCCGGACAAGCTCCTTGCTGAATATCCGGCATCCTCTATCGCTTTCCAAGCATAGGTCATAAGTAGACGCTGCTGCGGGTCCATGAATTCCGCTTCTTTCGGCGAAATGCCAAAAAACAAGGGATCAAATTCATCGATTCCGTCAATGAATCCGCCCCATTTGATGTTCGTTCGATTCACTTCATCTACTGGGTCTCCGTAATACGCTTCCCAATCCCAGCGATCTTTTGGAATTTCAGAAATGCAGTGTTTGCCAGCAACAAGATTGGCCCATAAATCATCGATATCCTCCGCCATCGGGAATTTGCCACTCATTCCGATAATAGCGATCGGCTCTTGTGTCATTGCTGCTCGATCCGTCGATTCATCGCCAGGACACGATGTTCTGCCTGTCGAATCAGTGACTGAATGACATGGAACCAACTCCCCATCATCTGCATTGCGCATCGTCGCCGCCTCTGAATGCATCGGCTCATCAGTCAGAATAGGGGTATCTGCATCTACTGAAATCGAATCTGCCGCAAATCGGCAGCGCTGCGCGGATATTTGCATCTGATTCTCTGTGCTGTTTCCCGCTGCTAGTTTCTTCGCCAGCGCATCTTCATACTCGCTGACTAAATATTCAATAAAGCTTCGAATTGCCGGAAATTCAAAAAAGATCGTAGGTGTCAGTTCCAGCTTATAGGCTTCGTTCAATTTGTTTGCGAGCTCCGTTAGCATAATGGAATCAAAGCCGTGTTCGCCAAATTCGGCATCCACATCGATATCCTCGAACTTCACTTTTAAAATGCCAGAGACAATATGCAGTATTGCAGTTAATACTTTTCCCATAAGCAACCGCTTATTTGTGATTTTATCGCCTGATTCCGTTATGATGTGTTCAGATTCCGAGCTCTTCTCAGCAACTGTAGTGTACCTGTTTGCTGCCGATTCAACCTCAGCACGTATCGCAAACCCTTGTGTTCTCAGCTTTCGCATATCTCCGTGAGCTGCAGCTATCTGATGGTTGCCTAACGCGATTCCTGCATACAAAAGACGAATTCCCGTTCGCGTATTCATGGGAAGCATTCCGGTTCTGAGCGCCAACGACTTCTCGCTCTGTGCATCTATTCTCATGCCGCCTTCTTTCCACAGGGGCCAATTGATCGACAACGTATGACCATGACGCCGGCCGGCAGTAACTAGCTCACTCCGATACTTTGCATATCGATCCATGAATGAATTTGCCATTGCATAATCTGCCTGACCCGGATTGCCAAGCACGGCTGTTACGGATGAGAACAGAATGAAGAAATCTAAGGGAATGTTTTTGCTTGCTTTGTCCAAATGAACGAGTCCCAATACTTTAGGAGCAAGCACATCCTCTGTTTCAGCGGCACTTTTCTGAAGAATAAATCGGTCCTGGATAATGCCTGCTCCATGAACAATACCGTTTAATCCTCCATAATCGTCCTGAATATCGCGGATCAGATTGAATACCACTTGACGATCGGTTACGTCGGCCTGCCGATATTCAACCTTCGCACCCAACGCTGCCAGTGCCCTCAGCTTCATCTGCTTCTCGTCTGTCAGCAGTGAACGACCTGTGAGAATCAGAACCGCATCTTTCACCTGACGCGCAGCTTCTTCGGCAAAGATATGACCCAGTCCACCCGTCCCACCAGTAATTAAATAAATCCCTCTGTCTTTCCAAGGGTGAGCCAGATTTTGCTCTGCTACTTCCCTTTCGATCCAGCCTGCTGTCAAGCGTTTGCCCTCGAAATAACGTATATGGACTTCCGCCGGATAGTGTTTGCTTTCGAACAATTGGTCCGTCAGAACAGATGCTGCTTCATCGGGATCCACTTCTAGCAGTTGTCCAATAAGCTTTGGATGCTCAAGGCGCGCAGTATGCAGCAATCCGGCTAGTCCAGCAAACAGCTGCCGTTCGCCGTGATTAGGAATGACTAGCTGAAGCAAGACATGCTTATCAGGTCTTGATCGAATCAATGACTGGATCTGTTCAAGCACTTGAAGGCCATAGCATTGAAAGCGCTCCTCTATAGCACTTTCTTCCACTGTCTTGTGCAGACGAATACAGACAGTGTCGGCATGCTGCGCCATTTGTTCCTGCCATGCTTCCTGTCCCTCGCACAGCAAGACGACATGAAGGCCGTATTCTGGCACCGCTGTCGGATGGTCAATCCTTTGCTCCTGCCAGCAAGGCTGAAGCATGATCGTCCCCGTCGTTCTCTCTGATTCCGACGCACTTCCATCTCCATTCAGCACCCTGGAGGTAAACCCGTTCATGCGCACGCACATGCTGCCTGTATCCTCATCGTATATCTCGATATCCAGCTTCTGTACGCGATCGACCGGGCTGCTGCCTGCACTATAGCGGACATGCGCCCACATCGAAGATGTGCACGGCGCGAACACTTCAAGTTCTTCCAGCGCGAACGGCAGTGAAGGTCGCTGTCCGTCCGGCGATTCCGCTGACAGCCCCGATGTCAACGCAACCGAAGCTTGCAAAGCAGCGTCCATTAAGCTCGGATGCAGCACATAATGATGTTGGCTATCGGCTAAATGTGACGGCAGTGACAGCTTCGCCAGCGCTTGCTGTGTTCCAGCGCAGACATACTCAATCGCTTGATGGCTTGCTCCATACATAAGCCCGAACTTGTGTAACGTTTCATAAAATTGTGCGGACGTAAACCGAGTTAATCCTTCCTGCGCCTCTACTTGCTGTCGTGTTATGCTTGTTATTTTTTTTTCTATATTGCTAATAACGGCCCTGCCTTGACTGAATATGAACCGTTCTTCTTTTCCATCCGCTTCCTTATATACTTCAAAACATATTTCACCGTTGTCTTCCAGGTATAATCGGATATGAACTTGTATAGGCGTATCTTCGACACGAATAGGGCTCTTCCAGACGATATGTTTCAGTTTGACAGCGGCGCTTTCATCAATCCCAGCAGCTTGCTCAACCGCCGCTCGTGCCATCTCCAGATAGGCTACACCGGGCAGTATTCTGCTGTCGTTGACGACATGATCACGCAAGAAAAACTCTTCTCCCGAAAAAATCGAGCTGTAACGCTGCTCCGCAAAATTCGAAGTATTACGATGCAGCATCGGGTGAAGGACAGTCGCCATTTTGAGACAAGGGTCTTTCTTCTCACAGCTAAATCCTGGTAATTCAACCGCTAATGGAATCCAATATCGCTCTCTTGCAAAAGGATATGTAGGAAGCGAAACTCGCTTCGGCCGGCTGCCTGCATAAAGTAAGCCCCATTCGATATCAATGCCGGAAACCCACAGCTTAGCGAGTTTATCGACTTTCCCTTGTTTCCAAATCGATTGGAGAAATGATTTTCCTTCCTCTCCTTCGACCAATACCCCGATGCCGGATCGATTTTTGTTGACTCTTCCTCGGTGCAATCTTTCGTTGTTCTTGTTTCCATTCAAATAATCCGACCAACTATCTTTTAATTCCTTTAGTGTCGTGACAATGACAGCGAGTCTTTCTTGCATCGATTCGCGCCCTGATTGCAAGGTGTAGGCGATGTCAGACAGAGGTTCATTTGTCGTATCCAAATAGGCAAGCATATTCTTTACATAGGCGTCGAGACACTCCTCGTTCTTGGCTGACAATACAATGACTTGAGTACCAGCATCATTGCTTATTTGCCTTTGCCGGCGGTGGGCGATTTCGGAATACTCTTCCAACACCACGTGAGCATTGACGCCGCCAAACCCAAACGAGCTCACACCTGCACGTCGCGGGATGTCCCTTCCAGGCTTATCCCACTCCTTTGATTCATTCAAGATATAGAACGGACTGTCTTGCAACTCGATATATGGATTGAGCTGCCCACCGTGAAGATTGGCCGGAAGCTTGCCGTGCTTCATGCATAACAGCACCTTGAGCAATCCCGCAATGCCAGCGGCAGGTTCCAGGTGACCCATATTTGACTTCACCGCTCCAAGCGCGCAATGGGGCTGTTCTGCGGGCAATCTGCCCCATTCCCGATACAACTCATCGAATGCCTTTTTCAGCCCGTTAATTTCTATCGGATCGCCAAGCGGTGTTCCTGTTCCATGGGTTTCGATGTATCCGACGGTAGCGGGATCGATGCCGGATTTCCGCCAGGCATCGACAATTAAGCTCGCCTGCGCATTCGGACTCGGCGTCGTCAGTGAATTGGCGTATCCGCCGTGATTGATAGACGTTGCACGGATGACGGCATAGATATGGTCGCCATCATCCTGCGCCTTCCGCAGCGGCTTTAACAGCACGGCCCCGCTGCCTTCGCTTCTGACATAACCGTTAGCCTGCTGGTCGAACGTCTTGCACCGTCCATCTTCGGACAGCATGCCTGCCTTGCTAAGCGCAATGTATAAATTCGGACTGGCGATGACATTGATGCCGCCCGCAATTGCTTGATCGCAATCGCCGCTCCGGATCGCTTCGATAGCTCGATGAACAGCTACTAAGGACGCGGAGCAAGCAGTATCCACCGGTTCGCTAGGCCCGTGAAAATTAAGTAAATACGAGATGCGGTTGCAAAGAATCGATTGGAACACACCGGTTGGCGTATGAGCCTGAACCTCCACATTATGTTGATTTAGCAGGTCATAATAATCGGAGCTTCCGACCCCGACGAATAATCCGGTCTTGCTGCCCGATAAGTCCGAGGCTTTATAGCCCGCATCCTCAATCGCCTTCCATACTGTCTCTAAATAAATTCTTTGTCGCGGGTCCATAAGCTCCGCCTCACGGGGAGAAATGCCAAAAAAAGAGGCATCGAATGTATCTGCCTCTTTCATGAATCCGCCCCACTTCACATTCGTAACATTCGATTGTTTAACGGGGTCACCGAAGTAGTCCTTCCAGTCCCATCGTGCCAGAGGAATCTCGGTAATGAGGTTATTGCCAGCTATCAGATGATCCCACCATTGATTTAGGTTATCCGATTGCGGCATTACGCCTGCAATACCAACAATGGCAATGGGATCCAGCCCTGTGCAGTCGTCTGCATCAATACATTCTGGCCGAATTCGTTCCGCTTCAAATGATGGGTTGCACAAAGGTCGTTGGGGATCGGCTGCTAAATTATCCGCATTTTTATACATCTGGGCAGGGGTCATGCTGCGCTTGGATTGATCAAGCAAATAGCTGCATAACGAACGGAAAGTGATATGCTCATAAAATACGGGCGGGGAAATCTCCAAATTGTAATACGAATTGATACGGTTTATGAATTCTGTAATCGTAATCGAGTCAAAGCCATATTCGCTTTTGTCTGCATCGAGATCGAGATTGTTCCTGTCTACAATCAAAACTGCCGAAGCGATGCCAATAATGTTCTGACATATACTGTCTAAACAAGGATGATCCTTCACTTGCGGCGTCCATTCCTCACTGTAAATGTGACGCTCAGGTGTCTCCGCTCCTACAGTCGTTTCAGCAACATGCTCGTTTACCCGTCGCTTAATTGCTTGAATGATCCTAAACCCTTCCTCTGAAGACATCTGTCCATCCCTCACCATATGCAGGACTTGCTCGATCCTCATCCAGTTATCCATCATCATAGGCCCTCCGTTTGCTTATACTGCCTGTTCAAGAACAACCATGTATATCAATAATCTCGATTAGTGAATCAGGGATCGGTGCAAACTTCGGGTCCTCCGGTTCAAGACATCGGCCGTCTCAGTCATTAATTTTACCGCGATCTCATCGACATGACGATTGCGCCAGTGTTCAAACGATGTACCTTTTACCCATTGATTAAATGCCCCCAATGCAGGACCGCAGTGAATCTGATAATCAACTTGGCAGCCTGGTGTACCCTGTAAAGCAATACGTGTCGAGTAAACAAAATACCATTTGAATATTAAAGCCATCTTGTGCTTCGGATTTTGTTCCGCCTTTTCGATTTCCTGGGCGGAATGATGTGCTTTAACTTTCTGGTACACTTCCTCAAAGCTCATCTTGAAGTATTTCTCTTGAAGCTGTTGTTTCTCTTTTTCGGGAATTTCATCGATTGCGTTATATTGGCGGTACAGCTCATGTAGTTTATTTGCTCTGGCGGGGAAAAACACCCCTTTGCGCAAAACCTGGACCTTCGCTCCCATTTCAAACATATCTCCCGCCGGGGCATAGGCCGTATCCTGAATATTCATCTGCAGCAGCAAATCTTTGACAGCATCGCTGGTTCCTGCCTCTACCGTGCACTGATTAATCGAGCCCGTTACAATAAAATCAGCACCCAAGATAAAGGCAGCTGCAGCGGCTGCAGGCATCCCAATTCCACCTGCGGCGCCGATCCCCACTTTTTGACGATACCCATACTTTCTGCAGATCTCGTCACGAAGCATTAGAATCGCTGGCAGCAAAACATTGGCTGCTCCTCCGTCGGTATGTCCGCCTGAATCCGCTTCCAGACATAAGTCGTCTGCCATTGGCACTTGCCGCAGCAGGTTTGCTTGTTCTCTCGTTATTTTGTGCTGGTCGATGAGACGTTCCACCATATATTCAGGTGCTGGACTTAAGAAGATTTCCGCTACTTCCGGTCTGGAGACTTTGCCGATGATTCTATGTTTGATCGAGACACTTCCGTCCAAATTGCTGGATAGTCCCATGGCTCTATATTTAATAAGTGATGGGGTAATCGTCATGTAAGCGGACGCTTCGATCAGATTCACACCGTATCTCATATAGAGATCGACGTTACTTTCCTCCCTTTCCGGGTGATACGGACTATGCAGTAAATTCATGCCATAGGTTTGCCCTTGATACAGCTCTCTTTGTATGTACTGAATGTCTCGTTCTACTTCATCCAACTTCATTCCCCCGGTGCCAAGGAAGCCCATCATGCCTGACTTTCCCATTCGAACCACTAGCTCCTTGGAAGCAATTCCTTTGTACATGCCCCCTGTCAAATAAGCATATTTAAGATTGTAAGTTTTCCTGAACTGTTCAGACCCCAGTGATTCTGCCGTAATCCCGTATGCGAGTGAATGAGGCACTGTCGCCTCTTCATTGATAAAATGCTTTATCACTGCTGGAACCTTGGCCTGTATGCCAACCTCTTGATAAGCTTCACCATTTAGCTCATCACGATTATTTTGAGTATGCGGAGCTGGATACTCTATGATCGGCTGACATGCTTGCTCCAAGTCAATGACAATCGGTTCGGCTTCCTGACGAATTTTGCTGGTCAGACCGGACAATACAATACCGGGACCTATTTCTTTAATCTCAATAGATGCAAAGCCCATGAGCACTTGAACGATTTCGCACCATTTAACGGAATGCGTAATTTGTTTAATCAAATTTAATTTGAGTTCAGATGGCCGGTATGGTCGGGCAGTGACATTAGCAATGACGGGAATTTTTGGAGCCATAAACTCGAAAGATTCAATATACTGCTCGAACTGATCTCTCGCCTCCGCCATATAGCGCGAATGAAAAGCCCCACTTACTTTTAATGGGATGTATCTCGCCCCTTTAATTTGCTCAAACACTGGCTGAGCTCGTTCAATGTCTTCTTTCCTACCTGCAATTACGATTTGTTTGGGTGAATTGTAGTTTGCGATGTCAATGAAATCCAACTGGGGATGCTGTTTGAGCACGCGGCTGACCGTCTCGCCGTCTAAGCCGATTACAGCTGCCATTCCGCCACCCGCAGCGCGACTCATCAGCTCCCCCCTTTTTTTCACCAGCTTCAGTCCGGTAGGGAAATCAAAAGCACCCGCTGCAAATAAAGCATTATACTCACCCAAGCTATGTCCTGCAAGCAGATCGGGTTTGACCCCTGAGTCCTCTTTCGCTTTCAAAAACATCAATGCATTTACGGTATAAAGAGCAGGCTGGGTGTAGTCCGTCTGATTCAATTTCCCTTGCGGATCTTGCAGGCACAACTCTTTTATCGAATAACCGAGTATTTCATCCGCTTGGTTCGTAATTTCAGGAAATCGATCGAACAATTCCCCTCCCATTCCTTTCCCTTGAGATCCTTGTCCCGGAAACACATAAGCAAGCATCGGTTTCTCCTCCTTGGTCACCGTAACCTTGTTCTTGCTTGAATACTGGGCCACTATACGGCTTACATTTGACGTCTCATGCTGAAAAGGCGTTAGCACAGGCAGAATGATTTCAGTCTCAGCGCTGTTTATCGAGCGTTTCATCAGGGCAGCAAGTGTTCCCGAAGGACCCAAGTCCAAATAAACGCCACGCCTTATATGTTTCTGCAGAAAAGAGATTGCGTTGGTAAACAGAATCGGCATACGCACGGCTTTCCATAAATAGTCCTGCTCCAATTGATCGATCTGTCTGCCATAAACGCTTGATATAAATGGAATTTGTGGATTCTGAAACTTAAATCTTCTTAAAAAGCCGATATACTCAGCTTCCGCCGGATCGAGCATGGAAGAATGAAAGCCTTGGGTAACAGGAATATTCTGGCATAAAATACCTTGAGCCTTGACATGTTGCTCTACTTTTTTTATTGATTCTCGAGCTCCCGCTACAACAAAATGGGCCTCGTTATTGATTGAGCCGATTTCACAAATCTCGCGCAGAACAGAGTCGGAGTTGTACCATGCGCGATCATGTAATATCGCAAGCATACTGCCTGGTAAACACAAAGATTCCAATTGTATTGCTTGAACGGCAATCGCATGGAGCGCGTCTTCAACACTAATAACTCCAGCTGCTACCGCTGCGGCAAATTCCCCCAGACTCGACCCAACCACAATGTCAGGCTGCAATCCGCTCGTTTTCAACAATTCGGTCAAGGCATGCTCCACCATAAAAATAGCGCAATGTGTGTACAGGGTGCGATCGAAGGGTGTGCTGCGGCTTTTTTCTGGATGGTACAGCTCGTTCAGTATCGATTCGCCAATCCATTCTTGTAATTGGTTATCCATACGCTGCATGTGCGATCGAAATATTGCATCCTCTTGAAACAACGTCCGTCCCATCTGATAGTATTGTGATCCCTGACCCGAATACATAAATATGATAGGTTGTCTCACCATTATTGCTCCTTCTTACGCCAGCTTCCTTCATCATGAAATAGCTTCCAGTCTCAGCAAGCGACTATACTTCTTGAGGCGATCTTATATTAAGCCTGTGCTGTGCTCCAATAATGAACAAGCTCCGAAATCTTGCTTCCATTGGAAGCAAAAAACTCGAGCGTCGTGAGATGCAGCTTAGGTTTGCGTTCTACCGGCTTGGCGATTCTAATCCAGCATTCCTTGTCCATTGTCCTAGCTGCACGGAAGGATTCGCAATACAGTGGTATGAACAGTTTCTGCTCCCCATTCATTGCTTGCGGGAACCATACTCCGCTCCCGATAATCGCGCCTTCAATCAGTGCAGGATGGAACATGAACCCGGTCGCACCGGGGAGTGCTTCTTTCCCCAGCACAACCTTCAAGCAGCATTCACCGTTCTCTCCTTCATATCTTATCCCTTCCACAAGCATAATTCCTTCATGAAACAAGTTCTGCTGGCGACATTTTTCGTAATATGCAGCTAGGCGCTCTTCCTGGTTGGTTTCAAGTTGAATGCGGGCAATATCCAATCTTTCATGAAACACCAAGCTCTCACGCATATACATTCGCGCCGTGATCAACAACTGACGCTCATTAAGCCGTTTTCCACTTGGTTCTTCTTCGCTTTCAATTCGAATGTCCCAAGATCCCGCTTCTATCTCTCGGGATTGAATACATAACAGAACATCCTTGTCATTTCTGATGAGAAATGGGGCATAGACGGTAAGATTGCGGAGCTCAAGCCGTGTAAAATCATATCCCTGCTCGCGAAACAACTGGAAGATGAGATCAAAATACGAGCTAACGGGAAGCGAGCCTTGCCCTTCATACTTATGATGTTTGACAATCGGATGGTCCATTCGAATTAGAAACTGTTCTTTCATGAAGGCACCTCATTCCTTACATCTGTCTCCATACATTGCCTCCGCTCCACACAGATCGAGCGGAATTCTGGCAGCGAATATCTTTGGGCTGCAGCAAAGGAAGTGGCTTCGGAGACCTTATATTCATCCTTTGTAGCGCCTCTTCCAAGTCCCCAATAATTACATGGGCGTTAGTTCCCCCATCTCCAAAGCAATTGACGGCTGCAATACGAGCTTCCATGTTCCATGGAGCCGTATCACGGCAAAATTTGAATGGGCTGCCGCTCAGGTCAAAGTGCGTTAACGTTCCTTCTCCGGATAGGAAAGGTACATGCTGTCGATGATGAAGCATTAATACTACTTTTATAAAGCCCGCAATACCTTCGGCAAAAAGAGGGTGTCCGATATTCGGTTTCATGGACCCGAGACCGAGCGGCGCCGAAGAGTCGGAACGGTAAGCCGAATATATGGTCTTCAACTCCAGAATATCTGTCGCGATTGTGCCCGAACCATTTGTCTCGATATAAGAGACTTGCTCTGGCCGCAAACCGCTTTTGGTCAATGCTGCTTCCAGGACATGCTGTTGTCCTTCTAGATTGGGGATAGATATACCAGCCGTTCTGCCATTATTATTGATCGCTATTCCTTTGATAACCCCGTAAATTCGATCCCCATCTCTAAGCGCCTGCTCCACTGTCTTCAGCAGCACCAAGCCTGCGCCCTCACCGGGAATGACTCCCGAAGCTCGGTTATCGAATAGATGGAACTGGGGCTGTTCGTTCAAAATGCCGCGCAGCTTGAACATTCGGTGGGTGGCATCAGTTGACAGCAGGTTAGCGCCACCTACGACGGCGGCCTCAATGTCTCCGCCTTGAAGTGCCTGCACGGCCATATTCATCGCAACCAGAGCTGATGAGCATGCAGTATCCACTACGGCACTCGGTCCCCGCAGATCAAAAAATTGCGATATGTTGGCCGCTAAATAGTTTTGCCCGACGGCAAGAATAGGGTTGGCTGCGCTAAGCAGATCCAGTTCACTCTGCATGTAGTTGCTGCGGGCACCGAGATATACGCCGATCGCTCGGCCTTTGACCTCCTCATAATCGTATCCCGCCTGATGCCATAGCTTAAGGGCTTCCTCCAACAGAAGCAGAGCTTGCGGGTCCATCACCTTCGCGTCTTGTTCGGAAATTCGGAAGAAAGACGTATCAAACTTGGTGATATCGTCAAGCAGCCCCGCATAGTAGTTCGTCGAATACTCCCAGCGTGAATAGGGTACTTGACGGATTACGGATCGTCCTTCGGTCAACAGCTTCCAGTACTGCTCAGGCGAATCCGCTCCAGGTAGCCGGCAGCTCATGCCTACGACTGCAATATCCGAGCTTCTATGCGCCTGCTTGTCCTGTATCCAAGAGACTGCTTGCCCATGCTCACAAGCAGCATCCGATTGCAAAAACTGACCAGCTGTCTCGAGGGCTTGTGCCATCTTAGCCGGCATAGAAGCATCGTTGTGTAATGTGATCAACACAGCATTCAGTGCATCCTTATAGCTTCGTTCCAAGTAGCTCGCCAGTGCTCTAATGGTGTGATACTCCATCAAGAGAGACGGATCGAGCTGCTGCTCTAGAGTCTGTCCGATCTTTTGCAGCAGCTGTGCTTGAATGATGGAGTCTATTCCATATTCATGAATCTCTGTGTCCGTATCGAGAAGAGACGGATCCATCTTTAATTCCTTGGCAAACAAACCAACGAGCCAAATCTCGGCTGAACGTCCCTCTCCATTACCGATCCCCTGTTTCCATGACAGGTTCTCCATGATAGTCCGTGTATTGGCTTGTCCCCTACCGCTGACTGCTTTTATTTCAGGGGGTGAGCAAAGTTTGGCAGCTGGCCTGCCACGATCCGCTCTGTCTAGCTGCAATAGTGTCGTTGGTTTCCAAACTGCTGGATTGACGATAGCCGGCATAAGGACCGGTCCGATTTTTTTAGCAAGCACATAGTCCAGAAATTCGAGACCCTCCTGATTCGTGATGGGGACAAGGCCCGTTAGATCATATGCCTTGTTCCGAATTTCCCCCATGCCTGTTTCCTGCCAACTCGGCCACTGCAAGCTGACGATGGGCAGTTCCTTACTTCTCGCTGCGGCGACATAGTCCATATAGGTGTTGCCGACTGCATAGTCGCTCAATCCCGCTGCCAACGAAGGAAGCAGAGCTGACACAGAAGAGAATGCTACAAAAAATTGCAAAGGTTCTTCCCGAAAACAGGAAATTAAATGATTAATACCTGTTATTTTCGGCTCCAGCACTTGGTTGATCCCGTTCATGGTTTTGCGGATGAACGCTGGATTGTCCTTATCCAGCGAGCCTGCACAATGCAGCACGCCCCCGACAGGACCAAAGCGCTGATGAATTTGCTGCAAGCTCTGTGCGAGTGCCCGCGCATCTGAAAGCGGAACAGATAACACTTCCACTGCTGCTCCATCCTCTTCCAGCGCTAAAATGGCCCGAATTTTTCGAGCGGCGGAGGTATGCTGCTCGGTATACATATTCCATTGCTCTCGCGGAGGCAGACTCTCACGCCCAGTCAATACCAGACGCTTGACACCGTAGTGTTTGACAAAATGCTGGGCACATAAAAGTCCGATACCTCTCGTTCCTCCCGTAATCCACAGCACGTGATGCTCGGGGAAAGACAAGCGCTCCCCTTGAAGCCCACCTTTTTCTCGTTCACGAAGCACAGGACGGTAGCGTCGGGAATTTCGATAACAGATTTCCATTTCACCGCTATCCGCCAAATATTCCTGCACGATCAGTCGAGCAAGTGTCGTCTCGTCACTCGATCCCTCTATATCCAAATGTCTTGAACGCAAGTGGGAATACTCACATTGCAGCATGCGGTACAACCCTGCTCGCATTGCTCCTGTCAAATTGACTTCATCGTGATCACCAAACCGTTCAAGGTCTTGAGTAACGCCCAGAAGCATCAGCCCCTCCCGATGTTTCTGGTCAATCAAGAGCTGCAGCCACCGCATCCAATCGGACGAATCATGACAATCCTGTGTGCAGCCCGCTAGATCGATCAGCCCGTCAAAAGCAGACCAATCGAATTCTTCTGACACATGACGCACATCAAACAATCGACTGTGGGGTAGAAGATTCGCAAGCTCTGCGGACAGTGCGCGCAACTCCGGCGTCGCCAGAATGGCCACCATGCCGTGCGCACGGCGAGGTGATCTAATCTCGCACAGCTCCCATTCTTTTGTGACAAACACCTTCTGTCGCATCGGATCAGATTGATGTAGAGCTAATTCATTTATCGTATTGGGAGACGCTCCATAAAGTGGCTGCTGCGGAAGCGATCCGCATTCCGTCGGAAATCGGTATCTCTCCTTGGCGAAAGGATAGCCAGGCAGTGAAATACGCCGCGGTTGGTAATTCATAAACAGGAATCGCCAATCGATGGACATCCCTTTCACCCATAAGCCGAGAAGCTTGTCGTATTTCTTTTTGGCGGACCATGACTTGATGACAATCTGCATATCCTCATCATGGGTTAGAAGACTCAAAGCTTCTTTGTATTCTTTAGCCTGTCCCCGGTATACGGAGCCCCCTTTGCTGCCAGTCAAAAAGTCTTGCAGCTTCGAAGTCAGTTCTTGAAGCGATCCAGCAAGTAAAGCTAACCGCTCCTCCATCGGTTCCCGGCCAGTCAGCAAAGTAAATGAGATGGCGGGAAGGTCGGCGTCCGTATATAGGCCACTGTAAATGGCCTCCACCAGTTGTTTTGCCTGCATTTGCAGGCGGTCGGTATGTTTGGCTGAGAGCAGGAAAATAAACGAAGTCCCCATTATATCAAGCTTCGGCTTCGTGTCCTCTGCCATGTATTCACAGACAATCGCATGGGCATTTGCTCCCCCGGCACCGAATGACGAAATGCCCGCGATACGAGGGATTTGCTTTATCTCACCATCAATCTTTATGTCCGGCCGCTTCCAATCGCTAAGTTCACGTGAAACGATGAATGGAGTATTGGCAAAATCAATATTTGGGTTTAGCGGGTCCGAATGGAGAGACGGTGCGATCTGCTTGTGCTTAAGCTGCAGCAGGACTTTAGTCAAGCCGGCAATACCTGCACTGGCTTCCAAATGGCCGATATTCGACTTAAGGGAGCCGATCGCACAGAACTGCTTGTCCTTCGTATATTTGGCAAATGCATGCGTCAAACCACTAATCTCAATGGGGTCTCCAAGCGCCGTTCCGGTGCCGTGAGCCTCAATGTAACTTATCTTCCGCGGGTCCATATTCGAGCGCTCCAGCGTTTTCAGGATGACGCCTGCTTGCTCGGTTGGATTCGGTACAGTATAGCCGTTGGTCTTCCCACCATGGTTCACCGCGGTCGCTTTGATAACTCCATAGATATGATCGCCATCTTTGATCGCGTTTTCCAATCGTTTCAGAAGGACCGCGCCTACGCCTTCTCCAGGAACATAACCGTCACCATCGGCGCCGAAGCTCCGGCACTTGCCGTCTGTCGACAGAAATCTGTATTGACTCAAAAACAAGTACTTGCCCGCACCAATTGATACATTAACGCCGCCTGCAATGGCGATGCTGCTTTCATCCGTTATAAGGCTTTGACAAGCTAAGTGGAGAGCTGTGAGCGAAGCCGAACAAGCTGTATCCACGGTTAAGCTCGGACCATTGAAGTTGCAGAAATAGGAGACTCGATTGGCAATACTGTACAAGTATCCACTAGGACTTACGTGCTCGCCATGTGACTGTGCTATTGCTGCAAGCTCCTGATAAGGCTGCCACATCGCACCCACAAACACGCCTACCGTGTCATCGGAAAGACTTTGTCTCGTATACCCTGCATCTTCAAGCGCATGCCAAACGACTTCCAGAAATAATCGTTCCTGCGGATCCATCAATTCAGCTTCGCGTGGGGGAATGTTAAAGAACATCGGATCGAATTCATCAACGTCTTGCAGGAAGCTGCCCCACTTGCTATACAGTTTGCCGTGCTGCTTATCGGGATTGTAATAATGCGAACGATCAAAGCGATCGAGCGGGATCTCTTCGGTACAATCCCTGCCGGACCGAAGATTGTCCCAGAATTCAGCGAGCGATTCCGCTTGTGGATAGCGCCCAGCCAGTCCAATAATCGCAATATCGCGCGAAGCCGGAGCATGCCTTTCGGCATGGGCCACAGCAAGTGCCTCAGGCTTTATGGTCACTTGTGAGATGACTTCACCTTCTGCCAACGGATTGTCGCATACATCCACGACAAGATTGCTTATTTCTGGAGAGGATTCTGGCGGAGCAATTAGGTCACTTGGTGTCTCTGTGGGGATGAGCAGCTTATCGCGCAGCATATCTGCATGCTCGTCTACGAAGTAGTCGATTAATTCTGCTAAATTACGATATTCGAAAAACAGCGTTTTGGACAAGCCGGCATCAAACGCATCCTCAAGCTGTTTGTTCAACTCCAGAATCAAGATGGAGTTGATGCCGTATGACTCGAATGGCTCGTCTGGCACGATCATTGTCTCCTCTAGTCCTATTGAATCCGCCACGAGCTTACGAAGGAATTGTGCCGCATGTTCCTTTAGCATCTCTGCTCCAATCTGACCATCAATTGGTAATTCAGATTCCTTCATGTTCCCTTTCCCCTGACCTGACTTTATCGCAAGTCCATCCTGCATGTCTTTCCCAACTCGCAACTCGTCCAAAATTCTTTCATCCGTCTGCTGCGCAGCTGATTTATCGTACTTTACCACTTTAATCGAAAAGTTGGTCAAGCGTGCTGCCACAACCCCGTCTTCCCCACATACCTTCAGATTAAATTTTTTGATATCCGGATTATCTTTTGTTTTAAGGTTCATCTCGCAATACACATGACATTGGCGAGGGATTATACCTATCATCTCCACACAATCGATGCCTACAGGAATAAAGTCGCGATCATCATCGCCATGATAGCGATTGTTTATCAAAGCTGTCTGAAACACGCCGGTTAACATGGTCGGATGGAGCAGGTAATCATCATATGTTCCATCGATGTTCTCCGGGAGCTTTAGTGTTGACAAAGCCTCACTCTCACTTAACACGATTTCTTGCATCGGCATAAAGCTTTCCCCAACGATAAGACCTTCGGCATGAATTTGCTGATACACCTGTTCCCGTGTCCAGCTTGTCGTGCATCGCTGTCTGATTGCTATCAAATCAAGGAATTCATTGTTTACTGCTGACGAATCAAACTCGGCATATTGCAGTTCTCCTGTTGCATGAACAACGGATTCCGATTGCTCCATACTGTATATTTCATAAGTAGTACGGCTGCCTTTTTGCATCAATTGAATATAGACATCAAAAGGCTCTCCTGCCGAGGAAAGCTGCTTGGCCCAATAGCAGTTGAGCAGTTTGTTCACCTTCTTGGTCGGCAGTAACAGTGCCCCAGCTTGCCTTGCCATTTCCGCATAGCAGGCGCCCGGTACGTTATACTTGTTATCCACAACATGATCCAGCTGATAAAACTCCGTATTGTCGTACCGACGCTGAAACAAGGATCGATCCCGTTGAACCGTATGCAGATCGATGAGCCCAGTACTCCGATAGAGCGGAGCTAAGGCTCCAAGCTTGCCGTACTGTTCAGCAATCGTTGCACGATGCTTGTCCTGCAGCAGGAAATCTACAATTTGCTGCGGCGTCCCATATTCAAAGAGTAGAGTCGGCTTAAAATCAACGCCTAGACTCTCGGTAATTAGCTTGGAAATAGTCAACAATGACATCGAATCGACTCCCAGTTCATGCAGTGGCTGTTTCGCACCGATCTCATCGAACGGCAGGTGCAGCACTTGCGCTAGGATCGTAAATAAGTCGCGTGTAACCAAGTGAGTAAAATCAAGTTTCTGCTCTGTTTTGTTGTCTTGAAAAATTCCAAAATGACGGTTAATTTTTATCTGATCCCCTTCAATGCCGACTATGTGTGAATAACCTTTACGACGTGCCAACCCAAGTGCTTCTTCGAACAGCTGCAAGCCACGACTCGCTGCAAGCGGCTGCATTCCAAACACGTTCCAGAGATGTTCCCGCTCTTCCGGTTCCACCTGCATCCCGCCGTTTGCCCAAAGCGGCCAATTAATGGAAATCGTGAGACCACTTCGCTGCCGAGATGCTACGAGCTGACGGCGATAGTTTGCATACCCATCCATAAAGCTGTTGCCGGAGGCATAGTCGCCTTGTCCTTGGTTTGGCATCAATGCCGCTATAGACGAGAACATAACGAAAAAGTCCAATTCATCACCAGCCGTAGCGCGATCAAGATGAATCGTGCCTGCTAGTTTTGGCCTTACTACATTTTCAAACGAATCGGCGGTTTTACGCAGAATAAAACCATCATCGATCATGCCGCCTCCGTGCAATACGCCATCAATCTTACCGTATTTCAAACGAATCATTTGTACTGTCTCTGTGACCTGAGCTTCGTTCCCTAAATCCACCGGGATATATTCGCCCGTGCTGCCCAAGCGCTCCAACTGAGCAAGCTGTGCTTTAATCTGTTCCGTTAGCGGTCTGCGGCCAAGCAGAACGATCGATGCCTGTTGGGTCTCTGCTAAGTAGGAAGAAAAAATGCGGCCGAGTCCGCCTGCCCCGCCTGCAATGAGATAAACTCCGCCACGTTTTAGAAGCGTCTTCTCTGGCATTGAATCGCCCTGTATTGCAGACATGATTCGTGCATGCCGCAAGCCGGATTCATACTTTACTTCATGCAGCGGAGCCTCGGATGATGTGAACAACTCCTCTAAAAGCGCGTGGCCGCAGCTGTTGAAGCTCTGGTCAAAGGTTACAATCTCTAGCCGGAGGCGCGGATATTCATATTTCAGTGTACGGGCAAACCCGCCAGCAGATAGCAGCGCGGGCAATTGTTTCTCACGCACAAGTTCACTGGCATAGACCATTTTAATCGCCTGTTTGAACTTAGACTTGATTACGACTTGTGCCAATAAGAGCAGCATTTTTAAATCTTCCGCACCAGGACTCTCCGCCGGCACAATCATTTGCCGCAGCGGAAATCCGCTTTCTTTCAGTGCAAGAAATGCCTCCAGACAGGCCTCGTGGTCATGGGGCTTAATTTTCAAATGCAGAAATGGAACTTTGTCGGCAAGCTCCGTCAACATCTGCTCTTCCAACTGCTCAGAACCGTTCACGAGAAGTAATCCTTTTACTTCTACTTCCGGAGCACATACTTCCTGACGCCAATCAGATGTATAGAACAGCATGGGCTGCACCGTTGGAATCTCTAATATCTTTTGAGTTTGGATAGATGTTAAAGGTCTTTTCGTGAAATTTTTCACTATACCAAGCACATGTCCTTGCTCATCGCAATAATATAGATCGAACCGGAGCGATCCCTTTTTATTTCCTTCATGCTGCTTTACATAATAGAACCTGACCGTTTCCAAGGTGCTGTAGAATTGGAATGTTTCCGCAAAGTACGGCACATATTGCGCTTGTGAAGCCGTTTGATTACTTACGCTTAAGCCCACCGCAGCTTGGAGGGCACCGTCAAGCAGTCCTGCTCGAATTCGTTCCGAACTTGATGTGACTATCTCGGCAAGTGCCTCTCCGCGAGAATAACGGAGTTTGCCTATTACCCGGAATGAATCCCCGTAACCCAAGCCATGTTCGAAAAAAAGATCATACAGCTCATCCTGCACTAGTTCCGTTACGCAGCGCTCCCGAATGGCCTGCAAATCAATTCGTTTATCTGTCATATCAGCGTTGCCGGCAAGCATCATGCCTTGGCAATTCTGGTCGTTGCCAGTATGAAACTGCACAAATTCCCCGTTTCCCCTCGCTTCGACAGTCAGTTCCACATTACGTGATTCCTTTTCTAATACGAGTGGCTTCAACCAATATATATCTGCAAAGGTCCAGACAGCTCCTGCTTTCTGTTCCAAGGTTCGTGCAATCAAGTCAAGATACCCTACTCCAGGCATTACCTTTTGTCCATGTACGAGATGATCCTGCACGAGCGGATCGCGATTCGAAATGGTGAGCCGAATCGGTGCTACTGGGTATACAGAAGTAACGACAGACGATCCAAATGATGGTTCCTCATCCACTGCCCTTGTCTTTACTGAGTCTGAATCAGCAGGCGCAACTGATTTCTGTTCAAACCAACAAGGAATGCGCTCGAACAGATACCCTGGAAGCACAATGCGGCGACCGTCGTAGATTTCCTCTGCCCATGCAAGCGGTTCGCCCCTTACCCACTGCTCTGCGAGCATTGACGGACTATCCGTTTTGTTAGGAACGATTAGAGCTTTGTCCTTTTTCACTACAGCAATGCCATGAACACATCCTGTCGTGTCCCCGCGTAAGAACCGTTCCAACTCGTTTAGAACCTGCGTCGTAGACTCTGCAATAACAGCCAGGCGTTCCTCGAATTCATCTCGTCCGAACATGAGTGTAAATGCCAAATCATCCAAGCTTACCGCTTGTCCAGCCTTACTTCGCAAAAAGGTCACAAGCTGCTGGACCGTCGCCTGAAGTCGCCCTTTTTTTGCAGAAAGCAGGATCATTCGTTCACGGCTTGTCCCCTTTCTACGCTGTTTTAAGGGAGGTGATGGCTCCTCCAATATCACATGCGCATTGACTCCACCCATGCCAAATCCGCTCACTCCAGCTTGTCGTGACAGCGTCTTGCCATTGATCCGGCGTCTCTTCCATGTTGTTGGAGCGGTAACCAGAAAGAACGGTGATTGCACGAGCGATATGTAAGGATTTGTTTCTTTATGGTTGAATAAGCCAGGCAGTAACCCATGCTGCATTGCGAGCAGCACTTTAAAGATTGAAGCCATGCCTGCCGCGCTTTCCAAATGTCCGATATACGTCTTCACCGATCCTAATCCGCAGCTGTTCTCATCAGGTTCAAATCCCTTTTCTTCAAAATACTGTGTATATGCTTTCTTCAATGCGTTGATTTCGATCGGGTCTCCTAGAGGTGTGCCCGTCCCATGTGCTTCGATGTAAGAAATATTTCTGGGATCAACATTGGCATGCCGTAGAGCGCTGTAGACGACCTCTGATTGAGCATCCACGCTCGGTGCTGTCAGGAAATTAGAGCGTCCCCCATGGTTGATCGCTGATGATTTAATAATGCCTAGAACGTTATCACGATCCTTTCGTGCTTGAGTGAGCGGCTTGAGGAACATCGCTGCCACACCTTCTCCCCTAACATATCCATCTGCAGAAGTATCGAATGTCTTACATTGACCATCCGCTGACAGCATCCCAGACTTGGCGTGGGAAATATACATGCGTGGACTCAGCAGCGCATTAACCCCGCCGACGATCGCCGCCTCACATTCTCCTTCCCGGATATCCCGACATGCATGGTGCAGTGCGACTAGCGAGCTGGAACATGCGGTATCGATCGCTTCACTCGGTCCCCGAAAATTAAAAAAATGGGACACACGATTTGCCAAAATTGAATGTACAGTCCCAGTAGAAACAAATGCACTAATATCTTCGGTGTTAAGCAGCTCCGCATAATCATTTTTTGAAACTCCGGCATAGACGCCGACCTTCTTGCCAGACAGGCTGTTCGCCCGGTAACCGGCGTTTTCGATTACCTGCCATACCGTTTCCAGAAAGATGCGGTGCTGCGGATCTATATAGTTCGCTTCTTTAGGTGAAATGCCAAAAAAGAGTGGATCAAACTTGTTAATATCGGCAATAAATCCGCCCCATTTGCTGTTTGTCTTGTTCTTTTCCTTTTGCGGATCGCCGTATACATCCTGCCAGTTCCAGCGCTCGTTCGGAATCAGAGTAATACTATTGATGCCTGACTGCAGATTTTCCCAAAACTCCTGAACACTAGCCGCTCCCGGAAAACGACCAGCAATTCCGATGATGGCTATGTCTTGCTTCGGCGTCATAGTCATTTCTCTCACTCCACTTTTATTAGTTTGTGAACACAAAAAAAGAGGAGAATCTCCTCTTTCTTCATCATCTAATATTCATTTATTAAGGGCAGACCCTTCCCAGGTCGTCTGTAATCAATTACACACTACAATACAAACAACTATGTCCCACACCGGCTTTTTAACGTACCGCAGCATCGATTAAAAATCCCAGTGTGTTCACAAAAACGGGCATTGGGGTGTCTATTAACGCTCTAGGTGTTGTGTTCAGGTTGATGAAGAGATATCAGATCTGCTACCACATTCATGTCGTTAAATGAAATACGTCAAATTGAAAATTCACCTGATGTTGAATGTGTCGTATAGAAGTTTGTTGAAGCAGGAGGTTAGCGATAATTCTCATTAACACTAACAGTTAAAAGTGCGGGAAATCTAGTATTATTATCCATCAATATCCGCCAAAAGTAAATATCTGCGATGCTGTAATAACACTATTTATGAATTCTTTACGGCAAATCTATGAATAGTCGTTGAACTTATTAATCTAACTATCCATTATGTTTACATATAATTAACATGCTGATTTATAACACTGCGAAAGAACATAACACATCATAAATTCATAAAAACATAACATCTCTAAGGACGTTGTGTTGTGAAGAACCATCAAAAGAAAGAACACTAAAATAAACCATTGGTCAAATTATAAGGGGACAGTATATGGATGAGAAATACCAGCAGCAGGGTGAGTTTGGACTGATGGATCATAGCGAGGACGACGGGAAACATTCGCCAATAAGATATTGTTCAAAACGTAAACAGGTGATGCCAATTCATGTACTAAAGGCAGTTTCAGCCCCGTAAAGTAAAAATAAAAAGCTACTATATCGATTCGGAACAGGGATCATTTTTTTGCAGCAGCTGGGGCTTCAATTGCAGGTTCTGAAAATGCCGCAAAGGTTAGGTACAATAAGGAGGTTAAGTATGTTGACGAAGCGTGCAAAACCGGGTAAAAGGTCTGCCTTAATTACGGGAGTGTTATTATTAGTCGGGTTGCTTACAGGTATATTTAGTGTTGTTCCTGTTATAGATGGAGCAGGCTATCTTGTTAAATCTTCTTTAAATGAAAACCAAGTGATAACAGGTTCATTTTTCCAGTTGTTAATGATTGCTGCCTATGTAGGTATTCCTATTTTGATGTATCCGATTTTAAGCACGTATAATAAAGGTTTAGCTCTTGGATCTGTTGCTTTCGGCATCATTGCGGGTGTGTTCATTATTATTGGTGTAATCATTCTTCTGCTGCTATTGACATTAAGCCATGAATTTGCAAAAGTTGGAACTCTGAATGAGTCGTATTTTCAGACCCTTGGTGGATTGTTACGGGAAGGCCGTGATTTGGTGAACCATGTGGCAACGACACTGACATTCGTTTTAGCTATGTTCTTGTATAACTGCATATTTTACCAAACCAAATTGGTTCCACGTTGGTTGTCAGTTTCGGGCCTTATCGGGTCTACATTGTCCGTCTTGGCAAGCTTATTATTTATGATTCGGTTCATCGGTCTGGATGAAGCCTATATGATATTGAACATTCCGATAGCCTTTCAACAATTGGTTTTGGCTATATGGCTAATCATTAAAGGATTCAATCGGCCGACACAGGATTCTGTATCTTACTGATAAACATATCGTTGTTAGAAATGAATGAGCCGTTTCACCACATATTCCGCCGTTATTTATGGTACGGTTCTCCGCGCTATCCATAGCGGAAAGTTTAAAGGCCGCCCTTCACGGGTGGCCTTTTGCTGATCTCGTTATCTTAATCGTTTCACGTATCTAGTTACGGGATAATTTCCGCCCACAAGTTTACTTTTGAGCATCAAGAATAAACATAGATGCATCTTGTCCCATGAATATTTTACTTCCATGATAAAAAGTTTTGGATTGAATATTTTTGTACCCTATTTTAGTCATAATGTCAGTTAGTTTTGCTTGATTAAATCCATTATGAACAATATCTGATACTACTTTTTCATTTTTATTAAAATCTACGATTAGCACATGTCCCCCTTCATTGAGAACATCAAATAGTTTTGATAAAACGAATTCAACATCATTAATATGGAGCAAAACCTGAACCATAAAAATATAGTCAGCACGCAAATCCGATAATACGCCCTTTTCAAAATCAAAGCATAATGTATCTACATTCTGAATATTAAAATCAGAAATTTTTTGCTTTATTTGATTAATCATGTTTTGTGAAGTATCCAGAAAAAGTATAGAATTAAAATCGTTTAACAAGTTCATGCCGACAAGACCAGTTCCACACCCAAAATCAATCGCTTTCTTACGATTAGCATCAACTACATACTCACGAATGGCATCCGATGATACCTTTGCAATATGAATTCTTTCAGAAGTGTCATAACTATGAGCTATCATTTCAAACTTATCTGTATTTCCCATTATTATCTCTCCAATCTGCGGTAACCACCCTATTATCTATATTATTTCGATATACCCTTCTGTTCCATGCACGCGAATTCGCTGCCCATCTTTTATTAGTTTGGTAGCATTCTCCACTCCGACAATTGCAGGCAAGCCATATTCACGTGCGATTACGGCTCCATGGGTCATCAGTCCACCAACTTCTGTGACTAGTCCTTTTATGGATACAAACAATGGTGTCCAGCTAGGATCAGTAAACGCGGTGACTAATATATCCCCATCCGCCAGATCAGCATCTTCCATGTTTAAGATGACACGCGCTCGTCCCTCTATAACTCCGGAAGAAACAGGTAGACCTACAATCGCTTCGGCTGGGAGATTTTCTCGCTTGTACTCACCTGCAATGATTTCACCATCAGACGTGATAACACGTGGTGGGGTTAGTTTTACATATAATTTGTACTCGTCTTCTCGTTTGCTGATGATCTGGTGATCTAGTTTATTGGTGCGTACGACTTCTTGAAGTTCTTCAAAAGTGAGAAAATATATATCTTCTTGTTTATGAATAACGCCCGCTTGAACGAGTTGTTCGGCTTCTTTCAATAGAGCCCGCTTGTATGCGAAGTAGCGATTAACCATACTATACTTTGGATATTCCCTATACCCGCTGAAGTTACGGATCAGATCGATCATTTGTTTTGTTTCAATGGCTTTTTGTTCACCAGCTGGTAATTGCTTCAATCGCTCTAATAACTCTTGTTCTTTTTGTGCAGCTTCCTGTAGCCCTTGCTCAAATTTTCGATCACCAGCATTTGGCTCATGGTTTTTGATATTACTAAGAATCATGGGGATCAGTGTAGTTGGCTTTTCGCTCCAACGAGTTTTAGTTATATCGATTTCTCCGCTACATCGCATCCCGTATTTATTGAGATAAGCATAGATAGCGGCTTGCGTTTCCTGGCCACCGTCAAACGCAACCAGTTCGTCCAAAAAGTTATCGTCTTTTACATGTTGTAAATAATAGATGATTTCTGGATAAGGACGAATCACATCTGCGACATTCAATAGCGCCAGACCCATTTCCGAAGTAATATTGCTTTGTACAGATTGAGAAATCGTATCTGCTGCGTTTTTTTCACCTAACCACTTGTTCATGTTTTCATTGATCCATGTTGAAGCATCCATAGCCGCCATAATTATACCCAAGCTTTGTGGGTCAAACAAAATCTTCTTTAATTGCTGAATATCTTCTAGAATAAAATCAAATAAATCTGATCCTGATTTCGTTTGGATGTTTTGTATTAGCTCTTCTATCGAAACTTGACTACTCTTAATCAGTTCAGAAACAATTGTTGGATCATTTTCGATTTGTGCTTGAAAACCCGCAGGCGACTTACGTTTATTGATATTACTGAGACGTGGTTCTTTTTTATCATTTGATACCGATTTTATAAAATCTCCTCGCTCTATTAGAGTCACAAGTGCGTCTTTAATGAGCGGATCCGATTGTCCCAGGGAATTCAATAAATTGTCTCGGCTATCAGGTGAAGCCAACATAGGTGTAACATCAACAAATAACCTTCCACCAGCTTTAAACCTGGCTCCAAAAGATGTTAACTGAAATATAGACATTCCTAATGGTTTCAAGGGTTCGGTCATCATTTGTTGATGACCGACTGATACGTAGACGTGACCTTCTTGATCATTCGCTTCAGGGATTGGATATAAAGTCGTGATTGGCCGGCTCTGGACAATATAAAAGGTATCATCAACCAAACACCACTCAATATCTTGCGGACAATCAAAATAAGCTTCGATCTGTCTTCCAATGCGTGCCAACTGTAATATTTGTGGCTCCGTAAGTGTTTGAGTCGTCTGCTGATCAGGATCGATCTGCTTTGTCTCAGTACCGCCTTCTTTTCGGCCATAGATAGCCAATTTTTTAGTTGCTATCCTCTTATCAACGATTTTACCTTCCTGTACTTTATAACAATCGGCAGATACCAAGCCAGCGACCAATGCTTCTCCAAGTCCATAACTGGCATCGATTGAAAGCAGCTTCCGGTTAGAAGTAATCGGATCGGCGGTAAATAAAATTCCTGAAGCCTGTGGGAAAACCATTCTTTGAACGATTACGGATAAATTCACTTGACTGTGATCAAATCCATTTTGCATACGGTAGATTACTGCGCGATCCGTAAATAGGGACGCCCAACACTTGCTGATATGCTGCATGATTGCTTTTTTGCCGATGATATTTAAATAGGAGTCTTGTTGACCAGCAAAAGAGGCATGAGGCAAATCTTCAGCAGTCGCACTAGAACGCACTGCGTAAGCATGTTCTTCTCCTAACCGGGAGAGATAATGAGTAACTGCATCCATAACATCGGAAGGAAGTTCTACTTCCATTATGATTTGTCGAATTTGCCTGCTGATTTCACCAATCTCATTTCGATCTTCTGCTTTCAGTATGGTTAGTCGATTGAGCAAAGCGTAATACGCTTCGTTTTGTTCGAGAGCTCTTTGATATCCCATTGTTGTAACACAAAATCCTTCTGGTACTTTTATTCCTTTAATTTTTGACAATCCCCCCAGATTTAAACCTTTTCCGCCAACGAGCAATAGCTGCGTTTTATCTATTTCTTGAAGATCGAGCACCAAAGAACTCATTCAACATCTCTCCTAACCATTAAATTGAGAAAAACATTTGACATGAGTTTACCAGCATGATATAATTAGATTGTAAAATGCATTAATTATGTCTTATTTATTTTTAAAATCGTGATTTGATTATAACATTGTGTATGTTGATATGCAATATTAAAGAACCTGATTAAACGATCCAGGTTCTTTTTTTATTTCTCGCTATCTTAAGTCACATTAAACGATGGATAGAGTCTAACTCTATTTATTCGAAGTTTGCAATCTAATTTTTAACCCCGTACTGAACTTGGTGAGAGATATATTAGTCCTTGTTCAAATAAAATAACCCATACAACCCTATTTTCAGGACTGTATGGGCTTATAATTCAAGACCTATATCTGGATCAAGAATATTATTTCTCTACGGCTGCTTTCAGAATTTCGATCTTCTGTTCCCTGCTCATATCCGATGAGGTTGAAATACTATATTCAAATTGGTCGGTATTCCAGAAAACATATTTTGGATATATATGCTTAGGGAAGTTATCCTCGAAGAATCCCTTTTTATCAGTTTCTCCTGTGTCTAGCATATATCTAGAAATAGTTAACGTGTCTTTCCCATTCGTGTACTCTAAACGGAGGGTTGCAGCCTCGTTCCACTCCATCTTTTTCGTATAGAGAGGTTTGCCACTCTTTTTGCCCTCGGCTCTTAGGTCATCAATGAACTTGCCCTCTGTTGCTGTTGGACCATCAATCCTTGCTTTGGAGAACGTATATCCCTTTGGAAGATTATTAGGTTCCTGCACGAGAGGCCCCTTCAAAACAGACGCATTTTTTAAATAGTCCTCGTAGGAAGTGTATTCAAGTGACACGCCTCCCCAAAAGCTAAGATCAAATCCACTATTCAAGTCCTTATATTTATGGTACATAACATAAGAAACACCTGTTTCTTTTGGCAATTCCTTCACTCTCTTAGTTTCATCCTCGATAAACTTTTTTTCCTCTCCGGTTAGAGCCTTAGCTGCTGCTGCGGCTTTTTCAAGATTTTTTTCCACTTCTTTCTTGTAAAGCGTGCGGTCTATATCCCCTTCCGGATAGATAATCTCTGGCTGACTGTTCACAGCGGCTTTGGTATCCTGTTTCAATTGAACGGAAGCTGCTTGTAGCTCACTCCCAGCATTGCTTTCCTTTGCGTTAACTAACGTCACACTGCCAAGCGCGAGTATCATCGTGATCCCCAGAATGGACAGGCGATATGATTTTTTATTAAAATGTTTGATCATTATAAGTCTCCTTTTCATTTGTTTATGCGTAGCAGATAAACCAGCAAGTCCCGGCTTATGATGGTTTCCTGAAAAATGCTCCAGCACATGGATGATCGTTTGCCCGTATGCACTGTTTTGCTGTGGACTCATCTGATCCAGCACGCATGCATCGCAGGCCATCTCCTGATCCTGTCTTGCTTTATATACGGCAAGCCATAATAGTGGATTAAACCAGTGGAGTATCAGGATGCTGTGCACGATCCAATTCACCAGTACATCTCGTCGCCTAATGTGGGCGAACTCATGCGCCAGAATATACTGAAGCTGATCCTTTTGCAGCGTAACGAGTAGACTTGGCGAAATGACGATCGCAGGCTTGCGAAAACCGACCACGGCTGGCCCAGGAATACGCTCGCTGGCTACAAACTGCACTTTGCGCTGCACGCCCAATAATTGTTTTGTCTCCTGAAACACGGATGATAAATAAGGCGTTTCAATATATCGGCCTGCACGCAGGGCTTGTTTCAAGCGAACTTGATCGAATACCGTTTTCGCGGCAAACAGCAAAACACCTACAAGCCAAACCCACATCAGCATATTTATGAAATCCAGTTGCTTGAACCCGCTCCACCAGAAATGCCTTTCCTGCACGGTTCTCGATTCATACGACGGAACTGATACTTGCACGGATCCCCTTATATGGATGCTTTTCTCTGCGTTAAAAGAATGTACTACATGAGCTGTTGGTTCGCCCATGTCCACTGATCCCTTCCACAATTTGTACCACAACGGCGAAATTTGACCTTGCTGCTGAATACCGGGCGCCATGCTCTCCAATGAAAAGACATTGTAGAGGCTAAGCGAAGACTCCGGTGCCCACGGAAGCAGTAAACGGATAGCCACAGGTAGCCACAACAAATATATCCATCTTGCTTCAAGCTTGTTTTTCAGAAGAAATTTCAGGATCAGGACAAGCAAGACCAAGATGCCGGCCATGATCGATCCACGAATTACCCAGCCAAAAACTGACATTAAACTCCCTTGTAATGTAAGACTCATCAGCTATCTCTCTCTTCTCGCTCACCGCCACTGTCATTATCATCAAATAATGCCTTCAGATCCTCGATCTCTTGCCTGTTCAGCTTTTTATCCTCCAAAAAGTTAGCCAACATCGGCTTTAATGCCCCGCCATACAGCTTTTTCATAAAGGATTTGGTTTCAGATCTCAGGTAGTCTTGCTCACTGAGAAGTGGATAAAATAATTGAGCACGTTTCGAACCCTTTTCTAACTTTGCCCCCGCCGCTTCTTTCTGTACTAGACGACTGAGAAGCGTCCTGGTTGTATTCGGGCTCCATCCCATCCGATCCGTCATGTGCTTGACGACCTCGCTGGAAGGGCAATCCGGATTTATCCACAACACGCGCATAATTTCCAGCTCAGCATCCGTAATAGGTGGTATTTGGTTCATGCATGTAACCTCCAAAGTCAATTTAATCAGACCACGTATGTAGTTATAATTAATGCTACAATTGTAGTTTGATCATGTCAATACGTTTTGTGCATCTCCTTTGTTCTCATTGCGGTTACATGCATACATAATACTTACCACTGCGGGAATGATGGTCAGCACGTGAGTTCACAAGCCACTTTTTAGGGATGTCCAATAATGAAATATTATTTCTTTATTGCTGCTTTCAATATTTCAATTTTCTGTTTCCTAGTTATATCTGATGAAGTTGAAATGCTGTAGCCAAATTTGCCGCCATCCTGCCAATAAACGTATTTTGGAAAAACTTTCGCCGGGAGGTCATCGTCAAAATATCCTTTTTTCTTACTTCCCTTTGCATCTACCGTATACTTTGAAAAGGTCAGCGTATCTGTTCCGTTTGTGTACTTAAGACTGATCGTTGCTGCCTCTTTCCAATCCAACTTTTTCGTGAAGATAGGTTTTCCACTCTTTTGACCCTCGGCTCTTAGCGCTTCAATGAACTTTCCACCTGTTGGACCTTCAATTATGGCTTTGGAAAACGTATATCCCTCTGGAAGGTTTGAAGGCTGCTGCAAAATGGATCCCTTTAAAATAGAAGCTTTTTTCAAGTAATCCTCGTAAGATGTGTATTCGTGTGTGAGCCCCCAATAGCTGATATCTAGTCCGCTATTTAACGCCTTGTATTTATAATACAAGACATATGTATCACCCGACGCTTTGACCAGTTCCTTTACTCGCTTGACCTCATTTTCGATAAACTTTTTGTCCTCCGCAGGTATTGCTTTTGATGACTTGGCTGATTTATTAACAGCGGCTTTTGGGACATTCTCGTTCGGTTTCGCTTCGGCCATCAAATTCACCGTCGAACCTAGTAATAACATACTGCTTAGTGCTGCGACTGCTACTTTTGTTGCTGTTTTCATGTTTTACTACTCCTCTCCTAATCGTTCTGCAATATTTGAACTACAGACGTAGTTATAAGTTAATACTACAACTGTAGTTTTATAATGTCAACACTATTCTTTTTTGCATTGCTTTCCAGTATTTCGCCTCCTACATGCAACACGGGTAATGCGAAAGTATCTCTCATTCCTAGTTAATTTTTTTATGTTGTATATTTCGAAATGAATATCTTGTCTAATGCAGTAGATAGATTGGAGCAAATTGTTCTGACACGGGCGGTGATCCACAGTGGACAATTATCGATATCTCCCTATATAGTAGGACATGTTGGGGTAGGATTAAGGCTGGTTTATATAACAGAATAAATTGAGATGAATCTAATATGAATACGTAATCATTCAGCAAGATTTCAAAGGAGGTATGACGGAATGAACTGGAAATCCGTATTCGAAGTGCGTTATCAAGAGCTTCCCGGAGTGACAGAACAAGAATTGGAACACGTTCTGGACAATTGGAACAAACCGTTATCCAAGGACGAAATAATAGAAATTTCGGGGAGACAACGCAATCCCTTTCCTAAGTCTGATCCCATGCATCATTTATTCCAGCCTTTTGATCCGTCAAAATGGTCCATTCCAAGAAAGCGTCTGCCTGCCACATATCTTGATCTACTTCGTTATTCCAATGGCGGCGAATTCGCAAATGGTGAGCGGCATTTTCAGTTTTTTAGCGCCGATGAGTTAAGAGTCATGCTTCTGGCTTATGAATTTCCACAATATATGCCGGGGGCGGTCTCCTTTGCCATGGATGGGTGCGGGCATCATTATGCTTGGGATATGCGCAGTGATCAGGAGCAGACCGAATATCCTATTCTCGTGACTCACTCGGGAAATCTAGGTTACGAGGACGCAGTACATATTGCGGGTACCTTTATTGAACTATGCAAGGGGACGATTTCAGTAGAAGATTTGCTATATGAGTAAGGATTTTTTAGTACGCATTAAAGACGTATTGGTCAAGCAACGAAAAGAGCCCACGTTCGATGAACGCGGACTCTTCTTTTTTAGTAATGGAAAAGCCACTTTGCAGCGGCATTCGCAATCTTCTCTTCTACGGGGTGTGGATACCTAACGTCTCCACGTAATATCGATGTGCCATTTCCGCGATATGGTCCTGGTCTTCCCAATATTGCTCATCCAGCTTATCCAGCCGTTCGATCTCTTCCTCAGTAAGGTACTTCGGAATATCCCATAGCTGTGCAAGGCGCTTGTCTCCAGACAAACGGTCGATACAGGAATATCCGGACTGAATGATTTCGAGTGCATGCACCGCTCCAATTGCTTGTAACGCTCGAATCGCATGGAGATATGCCGCTTGTCCCCAATTGCAGAAAAACTGAATAAACCCGCCGTTATAGAGGTCAGCTTCCAGCAGCCACAATGCAGCAATCTCTTGTTCCTCCGAGGTCAAAGCGTCCCAGCCGGATTCATTCTTCTTATCCACAAAGGCCATGGCAAAATTGAACCATGTGTCGCAGATATCCGTCTCTTCCATTTTATTTCCCCCATTATGTGCATATCTTCGTTTATTCATAACATCATTTATACACTTCATCATCTATAAGCAAAAAGTCGCGGCCATCCTAATTATTTATCTTTTCGCTTAAATTATTTCAAATGCGTTAACAGCGTGAGAGCGCGAGCAATTGCTCCAGCCTTTCTTTTAGCGGTGCTTTAGCTTTTCGTACCGCTCCCTCCAGCTTCTTCACGCTTCCAAAGACTCGGCACACAACCATCTCACATTGATAATTCTCTTTGTCTTTCAATGCTTCGATAAGCGCCTCGGCAAGCTCAGGGCGGTCGATAGTCAGATTTTTTACCTTTGTCCCCTCATCAATGCCTCCCAGGAGCATGGAGACGATCACTGGCATATGCTCTGCCTTGACGCCATGCGCCTCTATAAATGCCTGTGGATAGCCGTCCTGCACCATTTGATGCTCCGTATCCACCATGCCCATATAACGGGATACCAGCGGGAAATAATCCTCGCTGAATAAGCCAAGACCTAATACGGCATAAGTGCCCGGCATAGCCGATTTCTCGCTCGGCTCCACATCACCGTACCATGCGAACTCCTCCATTGCCGTATCCGCATATTCTGCAACTTTGGGGAACAACGCCGGATAGCTGAGTGCATTGGCAAAAAAACGATGCAGCTTGGACTTCGCCAGCTTTTTATACGGAAGCACATGCTTTTGGCTGCTTTTCAGCTTAAGGTTGTATTCTTTGGGAAATTCCTGCCGCAATAGATCGATGATATAATCGAGCGCTTCACCGTAAGCCGCTTCCTCTTCAGAGAGAATCCGGATGTCGATCGTCTTCGTTACGTCATTGTTGCGGGCCTCTACTTTCTCTCCCCGATAGGTGCTCGCAAATTTACCGCTGCCTATTTTCAAATAATCTGCTGCTCGCTTGGAACCCAATTGCGCCGCAAGTTCCAGATACTTCAGCCGATTATCTGGCTCGGTTAAGCCAATCTGTAGGGCTGCATAAATAAAGAACTCCAATTCTTCAGCATCTGCGGAAGAACGAATCGCTTCCTCCTTCAGCACCCATTCGTTACTATAATAACCGGTTTGGTTAAAATGCTGCGGTAAAAAGTGATCCTCTGACCAACGTTTGAAGGTATAAGTATATCGGTGGCTCCAATCCCGCTTGCGTTTCTGGTTCTCCTTCAGCTTGTCATTCAGTCTTCGGATCAATGGTTCGATCTCTTTTACTTCCTGCTTCATGAGATCAGGATTAATCAAATGGCTGGCAAAAAAGAAATAGTCATCTTGTGCGGGTTGCACAGGGGGATCAGATAACACCTTTGTTTGAATAAACTGCTCTAGTGTCTGTTTCAGTTGATTTAACTTTGGCTCATTTATGAACTGTTCGTTAAGTGATAATTTCGACTGTTCCCATTCAAACTCCAATACAACTTCAAACTTATAATCAAAAAAACGCGCTCCCAACTCCTCAGAGTGGAACAGTCGCTCTACACGATCGCACAAAGCAGGAAAGAATTCCTCAATGAGAAGTTCATCGGTTAACTCCGTGATGTATGCACCTGCTTTGACTTTATATGAATTGTCACTCCAGGATAACGGCTTGTAGTCATCGATATGAATGTTCCCCGCGGCCCAGGTAAACTTGCCTTTTCTCCATGCGATTCGAAGATAATCCTTGACCCCAGCCTGTAAACTTCTTTTATCCTTAAACTCGTTGAGCCTTTTGCTTTCTTTTGCGTAAATCGAATTAATTTCCTCCCATACATCATTCAGAAATGCTTCAACAGCTCGATTCAATGGTTTCTCCTCCTGCTCAAAACATAAATATATGTTCACCTTCTACACTGCTGTCCACCATACATGTCGACATGAAAACTGGCCTCAGTTCGCTAAGGTCTGCTCCAATCTCCCCTTCAACCCTACAGCAAGTTCCTTCCAACGCATCCCCTCTGTTGATTTCTGGAGCTTCGACTCATCCTTCTCCAGCCAGTAATCCCCTTCCAGCAGCTCGTACATGTCCAGTAGAGTGATCTCCAGGATAGCGGGATTCTGAAAGGCGGCCAACATTGGTTCCGACCCATCGTCCCAGTTGTAGCCATTCACGACAGCATGAAGCAGTACGGGAGAATCTAAGAGACGAATCTTCTTACTCATCATACTCAGAGATTCCTCATATAAAATCTCATCAACGGTCTCCTCTTCTTGCGCCGTCAACGTTAGACGAACCGCTCCCTTTGTATCAAGCAGCAGATCAGCGAGTCTGTTGTCGCCGCGAGCTGCATTCCAAGCGGTGGCTAAGATGCCCCGCGGCGAGTCGAGCTTGGCACCTGCCTCGATTAGCTTCATTATCGCATCAGGTTGCTTGAACTTGATCGCTTTTTTCAATGCCGTATCCCCAAGCTTGTCCTCCAGCTCAAGCGCAGCCCCCTGTTCAATCAATACCTCGATTGCATGAACAGGCATTCGATTCGTCAGAAACAGCATCAGCGGCGTTCTGCCCCGCTCGTCCCGTTCATTCACATCCAGTTCGGCAGCAGCCGTTCGAACGACATTGAGGTCTTTCGTCTTGCTGACTTCCTTCCAATTCACTAATAGATCCTCCCTTGTTATAAGACAGGGAATTGAGCATGTATGAATCAGCTTTGCTGATACAATGTCGCCGTCAACCTATCCTCTGTACAAATAAACATATAAAAAATGCCTTCACCATACTGGTCGAAATCCGCCCAGTCCAGTTGACCGATAAACCGCATTCTTGTGGCACAGCAAGGGCAAAGCGGATATTCGGCATCCTGTACCCAACTTGGATGCCCCCCGATTTGCGAATCCAGCTGAGTCAATGCCCAACTCGCAGCAAAGTACGGAGATTGCGGCTCGGATGCTAGGCTAAGCTTAGCTGAGGCTGCTGCAGCGCTGCTGTCCTCATCATCCAAACCAGGCAAATAATCGGGCTTCTCGTTATACTGGCTCCAAATCGGCACACCCTGATGATCGAGCTCCATGTAAATGGTGTTGAAGCATCCGCATTGCTCGCATGATGCCACTTGCAGGCGTTCTATAGACAGGCCGAGATAGGCCAAAGATGGATGAGTGGTGTCAGCATCTATGAAAACAGTCAGCTTCCTCTCGCACCATGGGCAATTCGAATTGCTCGTTTTAAGGAAATGAGCATCAGGCGTTTCTCCTGTACAATCCTGTTGTTCATCCGTTGCCCGAATCGCATAACACAAATTACTGATTAATTCGCGTCTTTCCCCATTCGATGCAAGCTCCCATCCCCCCTCTAATGCATACATGTCAGGATTGACGAATAACTGTTCCGCCCACTTTGGCGGATTCAGCCGCCATTCCTCAAACTGTCTCACAACCTCAGCGTCACCAATCCAGCTTAATATGAGCAGGAGATGATTGCGGTTATCATCGTCCCATTTCACCTGCTGCAGCAGCCGGTTACGGATCTCGGGCGGCACATCCTTAAATAAGATCGAGGAATGATACATATCACGCTCTATTAGCTTGGGCAGAACTCCTGAAATATCATCATTGCGGTAACATACGAGCGATAATAGGATTTGCTCTGCTCCATCCTCATTGCCCGCATCCAATAGCTCCACCGCATACCTCAGCATTTGACCTGCCTCTTCAGCCGTTATTGATACATATACCTGCTCTTTACTTAACGGGTAAGGAACATACTGAATCAGCGGGTCATACCGCCTCGGCTCATGCATGATCTTCAAAATGTCCACTCGGCCCGTCAAATCTTCATACAAATCCACCGTTCTCCGATGCTGTTCAATATACGCTTGCCGTTTTTGCCGTTCCTGCTCCTGATGGCAGGGCATACAGAACCCGCCTGTTTTGGCCGCCGTGGTTGGCAGAATCGTCGCGCCGCAGCCTTCCGTTTTACATGGAATCCGTTCAATCATTGCCTAAGTTACCTCCGTCACATAGAACGTTCATTTACTACATAATTTCGGAAATCTCCCTTGAAGATAGGACTCCCATAAGCTATTGATAAATTCATGATCATGATTGCTGTCGAAAGCTTTGGCAATGAGGCCAAGGTCATCAGACACATAACCAGCCAGCTCGGGATTTTGCGTGAGCCGAAACGTTTGCTTGAATGTAAACTCCCTAATATTCCTAATAATTTCATTCTCAGATGGATCTAAATCATGTACTGTTTTGTAGCTAGAGTTCCATGCCTCATCGAATGCAGAAGAATCTCTAGCATCTAATTCTGCATCCCAATCCACTTCTTTTTGGAAAACACGCTCAAAAAATCCGTCAGCACGAATCATAGTTGAGATCTCATTCGGTGTTATCAACGCAGCCTCGCCTCTTTCAACTCTTTTTTGTCACATATTATCACGCATCAACATACAACTTCCGTTCACGATCCGATATACAGCTTGTGCTCTGAAAAGGTTGCGAAATACCCTAGTCGATACAGCTCGAAATACGCGTCGAATGGGTCGCCCTTAAGTCCGTAACGGTGCCATTGCAAATAATAAGAGATCCAATAATCGCAGGCAATCGAGTAATAGGCCTCATCCAGAATTTCAATCGGTGCATCGTAATCCTTGTGCTCACTCACAACTTCAAATAGCGCCTCGTACACATGAGGATCATGTGCTTGGCGGATCGTGTTTATTTTCCCATGCGGTAGAAGCTGAACTTCTTTTATTCCTGACAGGTATGCCGCAGCATCTGCCACACCATCCAAATCTTCAAACTCATCAAGCAGCTCCTTCAGCCCTTTAATAAGCTGCTCACCATATCTTATCAGCACATCTTGAGGCACATCTCCAGTTTTGCTGTTGAAATAGCCGGGCACTGTGTCTCCGTTGAAATCCTCTGGATCTAGCAGTTCATACATCCGTTTAATCCGCTGTAAATAGGCATCTCCATCTTCAAGTGGCGCAAATGTAGCTTCTACACCTTCTCCACTAGGCATGTACATTTGAAAATATCCATATAGCTCATTATCTTCGATGACTGCATCATCGGAATCTACTTCCTCATCCATAAGACGGAGTAGATATCTTGCGTACGACTGCTTATCCATATGTACATTCTCCTTTTCGCAAGTAAGCGCAGTTTTGTAACCCAATTAATCCACGCTATCAGGATAGCTGGCCGTGTCCTTTCCAAATTTCTTCTGCGCCATCTACATGTTTAACTCATCATCGTAGAAAACTAGAGATATTCTCCGAAATAGAACTCAAGCTTCTCCGAAGAATAGCCATCCTCGCCTCTCCAGGTAGCCATTGACATAAAGTCAGTTCCCCTGCCGCGCTCTTTACGGTAATCATTCTGGGATTGCAGCAGACCAGCATATCCCCATATTTCCAGCACACAGTCTCGTTCATGCTGATTGGAAGGAAAAATATCCTTCCACCGCTTTTCCAACTGCCTCGCTGCATCCTTTTCCGTGCTGTCCTCTATGGCTTGAATCATTTGGTTCAGGATCGCCATATCCTCGTCTTTGACTTCAAGCTCCTCTTCTTTGCTGAGGAGTTCCAGATCCATCAGGCAATAGATCAGCCAATTTAAACGGACGCCCCCCATTTGATTCGTTCAAAGTTAAGCACGTTCAAATCTTCGTTAACATAATGCTCTTTCGCCATGAGCTTCCTGTCATTGCAATCACCGCAAGCACAGTAGCTTATATGTATTGCCGGGCGCTGTGCGAACGTGTGCGGCGCTAGATCATGCGTCAATGCAAAACTGGATATAGCGCTTCTCAAATACACCTTGCGCGTGGACAGACTGTGTAGAAATGCGCGGACCGCTTTTTCTTTAGTGATTTTTTGCTCGTGCAGCTCTTTTAACTTCTGGATACATTCATCGTGTGACAGAGACACCGCGTCGAACATCAGGCCCTTGCCTTTCGCATATTCAAAGTCCTCATCCGAGCAGAAGAAACCTCCCGCTCTCCAGCCACCGGCGCTCCAAAAAGCGTTCATCAAAACTTTCTTGGCTTTGGGATCCATCCTATTCCGCCTCCTATTATATGAATGGATTTTGTCTGCTCATCAGTCTAGCTATGTTTAACCACTGCAAACCTTACAGTTACCTAATCCATTTCTGCAGCGGTGAATACGAGCACACGCCCATCTGCATTGATCACCTGAGTGCCGTTGTCTAACTCTGCAATCGCCTGATCCCAATGTACGTGTCCGCAGCAGATTAGCATTGGAGGAAAAGCTTCCACCATCCGCCGCATACCTGCGTGGCCGGGAAGTCCTTGACTAGGAAAGTCGGGTCCCTGATGAAGCATGAGTACCTGAGGACCACGGTGAAGCAGCTTTTGTAACGTGTCCAAGTACTTCTCTTCTGGCATACGGTTCGGCTTGTCTGCTCTTCCGATAACGCCACCCAGTCCGGCAACGGTCATGCCACAATATGTGGCTATTTTAGGCTCGGCAAATAAATTCACGCCTGAAGCAGCCTTCAGCCAGCCTGCTCCCTCCGCCGTAAATAAATCGTGATTGCCTGCCACGCCAAGCACGGTACCGAAATGCTGATGGAAGGCCTTCCATACTGGAAGCGGATCTCCGCTCGCTCCTCTTTTAAGCGGATCGCCATATAAGTCGCCGCACAGCAGCACACCGACTCGTTCAGGATCATATTGAGGCAGGATACTTTCCAATAGCAATGCCACTATTTCAGGCAATTCCTCACCAACTAGCTTGGAGGAATGTTCCTCGCGGGTTCCATGACCTGCTATGCCCTGAAGATCAGAAGTCACGATCAAGGCATCTAACTCGGCTGGAAGTCCTAGTATTTCTCCTAGGTATATCGGCAAATAGTCGTAAGATACGCCTTGGCTCCCCGATGAGGCGGTGGTGTAGGCAAGCTGTTCGATCGGTTCCTTTGCCATACAAATTACCTTTAAGGGCGCTTGTCCTCCGGCACGTTTTTTCATCGTGGCACTCCTTATTTCGTCTTTATCCGATGGCAGATAGTATATTTCCGTCCTGATCTATGTAAAAGAATCGGCGGAAAATGGAATGAACACATTAAATCGCCGATATAACATGAATACGAAGCTTGCTTTTCGTATTATCAATGTATATTTTTTTAAATGTCATGCAAGCTAGCCTACCAACGCAGCGGCTCCTGATTTTTCCACAGCAGCCAGCGGTCTGTTTCCAGAATTGGTGCTGTTCCGATACTGTACTCGCTCTTCTCACCGCTATCCAGCCTCAGGAGATGGAGCATGCCTCCGTACGTCCCGACCGCCAGTATCTTTTCGTCAGCGCTTACCGTCATCCCAAAGATCGTACTGCCCACAAAATAACGCCAGATTTCATGTCCTTCCCCATCGATCAATTTAAGATAGCCGTAGGCATCACCTAGAATGTGTCCCTCTTTTAAAGCAGCAGCAGCATAAACCCGCATCTCCTCATTCATTTCGGGCCATTCTTCAGCAATGCCATCAGGAAATCCCTCTTCGACCTTCTTGAGTGGTACCTTAAATGTCGACCCATTATAAAAATGGCAAGCGTTGTACCACACCTCTCCATTATCCTTGGAAAAGCGGGCAAAATGCGGATAGCTGGATGTCGGTTCAAATGCAAACACTTCACCGCTTCGCATATCCTTCAGCAAATGCTCCCTGCTCTGCGATCCGTACGCCAACCACCGCCCGTCAGGGGATACGTCACCATGAACCATATCTATGATCGTGTCCTCGATTTCGAACTCTTTCAACTCTGAGAGTGCAGGATGAAGCAGCTCAGCTTCTCCACCGACACCCAGCAAATAAATTCCATATCTGCTTACGAGCAGCAAACTTCTTCCCTCGTTAAAAGGAATGACTTCCTCTATCACGCTCTCGGGGTGCTCCTCATCGGCCAAGGATTTAAAGTCTGATATTGATTCTTTAAGCTTGCGCTGTACATCCTGCCAAGAGTAAGCGGTAACTTCCTCTCCTTCTGAGTCGGCAGTCATGTTGCTGACTACCTGAATTCCCTGCTCATTAACAAGCGCAACGTAAGCGCCGTCCCGTGAGCCTCCGGCGTGGCTCACTCCGGGAACTATATCGAGGTTTTCTCCGTTCACCATGTACACGGTGCTACGTAGACCTAAACCTCCAACATGCACCAGCAAACTCCCGTCCTTCAAAAAAGCTACAGGTTTTACTGGCTGCAATTGATCCTCAAACTTCGACGTAATCGGCCAGGATGAAGGCGGTATTTCCTCACGTAATATCTTTGTTTCTCCGGCACGATTAGCCGCACGAATCATCTCGACGATCTTGGTTGCGAAGCTGCTGCGTTGATCTTCTTTCGGAGTCTCTAAATTTTCCGACCAACCCTGTTCCATGCCGATCTGTACGTATTTATTAATTTCGGAGGCGTACCGTTTTCCTTCAATCCGCCAACGCTCTGCTATTTCTTTGTTCAACCAGGCCATTAAGAACATTCTCCTTATGTAAGTTAATAGGCAAGCAGTGCTTATGCCCGTATTGGCACGATCACATGCTTTCGCGCCATGCCTTTGATTATAGATATAACTCGACAACTGCCCCATCGATGTAAGTTGATAACTGAGCTAATCCTATCTTTTCATAATACACTTGAAAGGTCTGGAAGCGACAGGTGTAAATTACCAAAAAGACTAAAGACCGCATGCTACCTTAATAGCCGATCCTATTCGAAGGATCGGCTATTAAGGTAAACAATTCAGTTATAAACGCTTATAACCACATCAAAAGGAAGTAGTAATTCATAATTCGTTTCTACGACGATAAATCTATTTATGTGATACCTTCCTACAGACAGTAATGATAGATGAAGAAAAAGTAGAAAACGGAGTTTTATCCCAGTCCGAATATTGGCTTTCGATACAGAATCCGTTGCTTGTCAACATAGACTTAAGGGTATCATTATCGGTAAACCGACAGGCAATTCGGGAAGTAGATTTCTTATGTCCCCAATCACGGAAGGTGACCCAGTGCATAATATGATTCGTGTCATCATAGGATTGCGTTCCAGATACCTTCACATGATGTCCATCCTTATCTATAAATTGCCCCCAAGTTGATTCTTCTTGGCTTGATAAGTCAGTTCCCAGCGGGTTACGTGTTTCAAAGACAAATATCCCATTAGGTTTTAAATGCGTATAAACGGTTTTGAGCAAGCAAGTTTGGTCTTCATCGCTCAGAAATGCTTGAAATGCATTTCCTGTTAAATAAATCATGGAAAAACGCTTCTCCGATTTAAATGTCCGAGCATCCCCATCAAGAAAAATGGCAGGCAGTCCTTTTGCTTTAATCCGTGCATATTCAAGCATTGTTGGAGAAATATCAACACCCGTAATATTTATACCAGACTGTGATAAAGGTATTGTTGTTAATCCTGTTCCACATGCAAGCTCTAGAACTTCTCCTGGGTTCGATTTAGCAAGCTCAATATAAAAATGATATTTGTTAATCTCACCACCAAATTCTAGATCATAATTTATCGGGTCTAGATATTCTTCGAGATTATTGTGCTCAATCATCATAGTATCACCCACCATTTATAAGTATTTTGAAAAGATATAACGATAACAGCAGCTTCTATTACGGACTCCTTATAGTGTACTATAAAGGTGCTATTGATTTCTCCTGATCTGTGACAAGTTTATCCACCTGTTGATACAAGCCGCCGATTGTGCGGGCGGCTTTCGTTTGGTGTTCTGCGTTGTTTAATTCATTTTATTTATTATGAACTGTTTTAATTTATCAATGGGAACAGCCCCAATCATTTTATCGATCGGCTCGCCATCTTTAAAAAGAATCGTAGTTGGCAGACTCATAACCCCATAATGAGAAGAAATATCCGGGTGTTCATCTACATTGACTTTCAATACCCTCACTGATTTGCGATACTCCTGATCGAAACCCTCGAGTATAGGTGCAAAAGCGCGGCAGGGCCCACACCAAGGCGCCCAAAAATTAACCAATGTAAAACCATCATTTTGCAAATCACTTTTAAAGGTTGAATCCGTAGAGTGACAAATCGTCATGTGTATCTCCCTCCATTTCAATATTATTTACACATGTAAAATAACAGCTAACGAACTTCTCTGGATCTCATCACCTCCTTTAATTAACACGTTTGAAATCGAAAGCGCGTAGGACGTATATGTTTAATTCAATTTTTATGAGATATTAAAGGCATTTTATATCCGCAATTAGACATGGGGTAAACTACTAGTAAAATACTCTTCCGTCAAATCCAAATTCACACTCATAGCCGTTTGGCTGCCGTCTGCTGCAGCAAAAACCACTTGGGAGGGAGCTACGTAAGAAGTATCTCCAGCGATATATAATCCAGGTATTGCGGACCTCCCCTTTCCGTCCGTTTTTATCCCACCCGCGGCTAACATTTCACAGCCCAATCGTTCTGCAAACGGGGCGCTTTGCACAAAGGTAGGAGTCACAAAGCCACCAGCTCTTGGAATTTGAGTGCCGTCTGCAAAGCAAACATGTTCAAGCCGCCCATTCTGGCCGATGAAAGCTGCAATCGCTTGCTCCATGACCACAATCCCTTTTGATTGAAGCTGCTGTTTGTGCTTATCCGTCAGAGAAGCCTTTCCGTTCGTACAGACAACCAAATCCTTGCTCCAATTGAGCAGCAATTTGGCCATATGAAACAGGTTTGAAAATTCAGAAACAACAACAAGCGCTTGATCTTGGAGTTCCCATCCGTCGCAATAGGGACAATTGAACAAGCTCTTCCCGTAAAGCGGATAAAAGCCTTCAATCTCTGGATATATCTCCTTTACACCTGTAGCCAAGATTAGCTTTCGTGCTTGCAGACGGTGGCCAACAGAATCAACTAACTCAAACCCGAATGGGGTAGTGTCAACGGACACAACTTCGGATTGCAGATGATCCACTAACGGATAACACTTTACCTCCTCAAGCGCAATTCTGCGAAACTCGGCTGGCGTTACGCCGTCCCTCGTAATAAAGCCGTGAGACGCATGTGTAACAGCATTTCTGGGTTGATTGTTGTCCATAATAGCCACCTTTCTCCTTGCTCTTCCAAGGATGAGGGCTGCATTCAACCCGGCTGGTCCACCACCAATAATGGCGCAATCGTAAATCATATACACAACCCCCTTATATAGATATTACAGACTTATTATATCTTTAATTGAATTAAAAAAATCTTGTACTACGCAGCAGTGTGCAACCGACTATACCTCCTTTCCGCATAAAATAACGTAAGCTTAAACTTTCGCTTACTTTTGAATCAGATCTGTTAACTTTGTATTTTTAAGATGGCTTTCCATCTTCTCTTCCGCTTCCTTCATTACAGCTTGAATCGTGCATTCGTCGCCGTGGACAAAGTCACATTCAAATAAAGATGCGTTGCCCTCGATCGCATGGATTATATCCAAAAACGTAATATCGTCTTTCTTGCGAGATAAGCGGTAACCTCCGTTGACCCCAGATACGGACTCGATCATCCCTGCTTTCACAAGCCTTGTTAAAATTTTGGATAAATAGGTTGGTGAAACACCTTGTAATTCTGCTAACTGCTGAACACCTATCGGCTTAACCTGAGAAGCCTCATTAAGCGCAAGCATGGTGTGCAAAGCGTAATTGGTTGCTTTAGTAAATTTCACGGTTACACCTCATTTAAAGACTTATTGTATCTATAATATCTCCGAATTCGATTAGGTGTCAAGTTATACTCTTTTTATCTAGTACACGTATTTGGTTACGATATTGTCCTGGTGTTAAACCCGTCCACTTCTTAAAAGCGCTTTGAAATGCACTTGGCTCCGAAAAATGCAGCAAATAGGCGATATCGCCAATGGAATACTCTCTTTTTTGCAAATAACTCATGGCCAGTTCCTTGCGTACCTGTACAGATAACTCATTATAGGATGTTTGCTCAGCCTTTAGTTTATTTTGGAGTGTTCTAATGCTTATTGTGAAATATTCCGCTGCTTGCTGCAAGGTCGGAAAAAAGGAAGGAACACTTTCTTTCATCCACAGAACTACCCGATCTGAAAACAGACTTGACTGGGTCAGCTCATCTTTGGTTTCTCGCGCCATTTTCTCAAAAACACCCAGCAGTTTTGAGTCAGAGTACAGAATCGGATAATTCAGCACGTCCTTACTCATGCGCAGAACATTATCTTTCCCGCCAAAACATGGTTCTTTGCCGAATACCTCCATATAGGGTCGTAAATCTGCCGACGCCTCATGTACAAACCGAATTTCATGCAACAGGATGTGTTGGTTACTAAGCTTGTTGATCAAATGATACAGCGAACTCGCCATCTCTTCTACGACATGACGCGAAATGTGACCGGGAAGCTGTAAAGAAAAAAAGATAAGGACATCATCGCCCTCCATTTCCCATTTCAAAGTGAAAACGCTGCATAGAATCACATTGTATCTCTGATAAGCACTCAGTGCATCAACTACGGTTTTCGAGTGAAGGATCACATAACCGAGAATGCCCATATCGGCAAGCTCTATGATTTGTCCTTGGTGCAAGCCAAAATGATTGTCCTGCGTGTAATTTGCGGCAGCAATCATCAATCGCTCCAATTCCTCTTCAGAAATACGAGCCTCCGTATCCTGCAATAAATTGCAGTCAAATGAAGAATACCTAAAATATTCCTCTATATCAAATCCTTTATGAACAATAGACTTCATAATCGGATATACCGCTGTAATGGGAACTCCCGGGTTCTTCAATATCCACTCTCCCTTTGCGTAAATAAGCAAGTTTATTGCGCTTTTGATGATACATTTATCTTTCGATTCGTACTATTCTAATTGAAGTCATGCATTATATTATATCGCAAACCGTAAATGAATTCGTTACAACAGGAGGAAACTGGTTATGAAATCAAAAATTCTCGTTATTAATGGACACCCCGACCCACAAAGCTTTTGCGCAGCCTTGTCCGATGCCTATATGAAGGGGGCTGTGGCCAGTAAAGCTCAGGTTCGCTCTATAGAGTTGAGCAAGATCCAATTTGATCCGAACTTAAAGTTTGGATATCGAAAAAGAACGGAATTAGAGAAAGATCTGCTAGAAGCGCAAGACCTTATCCGCTGGGCGGATCACCTCGTATTTATTTATCCTACATGGTGGGGGGTAATGCCGGCTATCCTTAAAGGATTTATCGATCGGATTTTTCTCCCTGGCTTTGCTTACAAATACCGAGAAAATTCTTATGCAGTGGACAAGCTTTTAGCCGGTAAGTCATCGCGTTTGATCGTCACTGCTGATACTCCGCTCTGGTACAATAAGCTAGCATATAAAAACGCAGAATACAATGTGATGAAACGCAACATACTGAAATTTTGCGGAGTATCGCCTGTACGGGTTACTGAGTTGGGGCCGATCAGAGGATCATCAGATAAAGCGCGAGCGAAGTGGCTGGCGAAAGTGAGTCAGCTCGGGTCGCAATTAGCTTGAAACGGCAATAGTCATGTAGTTACGTTAAATAATATCTACGTAGGATTGAATTCAGATCTCAAGTGCATATTCAATAAGGAAGCGATATTGCGATCGCTTCCTTATTCTCCTTTTGCTCCCCCTTATACCACAGTTCTGGCGAATGAAAAAGGCAAGCATCATTCCTGAACGATAGATGCCTTTCGATTTTTTGAATATACTCATACCTTATGCATGAATTAAATTCGTTCGATTGTCGCCACTCTTGCAGAAGTATCACCTCCCTTTAATACCGCACATCCCCCTAACCTCATATCCAAGCGTGTTCATTTCTATGTCCTCTCTATAAAATTAAAATTAATCATTAAGACAAATACTACTTGACCTTAGGTCTGGCCTAAAGTGTATCGTTGAGGTATTCAAAGCTCAAATCTCTTTTAAAACAAAAGCTTCCATAAAGTTAAAAAGCTATTTTGACAGTAGACGCAGCACATAGTGCAAACCAAGCCACACTCAGATGTGCTTGCCTTGATGTCGTAGGGCTTAACCTACGTGCCAAGGATTTGGATGAGAACTGCTTCGTGCAGCATCTTGTGTTAAATGAATTAAAATGGAATTAAATGGTATTTAAACTAAAGTAATCAGCAAAAACGAAGGAGCCATCATATGAAACATAAAGTTACCATTTCTATATTAATCATCTTCCTGCTGGTTGGCGGTGCAGGACTTTATATTATGATGCAAAACAGCTTTAACATGGTTGAGCAAGCGGTTGAAATCCAAACGCCTCAAGGCAAACTGACCGGCACCTTAGTACTTCCAAAAAACTACACGAGTAAGCTGGGATTAGTATTGTTTATTCATGGTGACGGCCCCATTGACGCCTCTCATGATGATGGCTATAAGCCGCTATGGGAGCGGCTAGCTTCTCTTGGGTATGCTTCTTTGTCTCTTAACAAAAGAGGCATTAACGGTTCGGAAGGCAATTGGGAGCATCAAAACATACAAGACCGTGTGGAAGAAGCCCGTCAGGCTATTGCTTGGGCAAAAGAGCAGCCAATGATTGATGAGAAGCAAATTGGGGTGTGGGGAGCGAGTCAAGCGGGCTGGGTCATTCCGAGGCTTGCCAAACAGGAGACGCTTGCTTTTAGCCTACTTCTATCTCCGGCGATCAACTGGATTAGTCAAGGTCAATACAATACACGCAGTGAAATGCTGGCTGAAGGAAAATCGGAAGCAGAAATTCAAGATAAACTGGCTTATAACCAACAAGTGCGACAATTATTAGAGAAACATGCCTCCTATGAAGAGTATGTCAAAATCGCACGTGAAAATAGCTTGATGTCGAGAGACAGATGGATATTCGCCGGTAAAAATTTATTGTCAGATGCTACAGATGATCTTCGCAACTTCAACTCGCCTGTACTATTGATGCTAGGTGAAGAAGATATAAATGTCGATGTGAAGGATACAGAGCGGGTTTATCGAAATGTTGTAAAACCTGAACTGCTGCGTGTAGCTGTCTTCCCTGACGCTGATCACTCCATGCTTGCCAAGCAAACAGCGAATTCGAATTTGCGGGCAATCCTCATTAGTCTTTTTGCTCCCAGACAAATTACGATACCGGGGTATATGGATGAGATCGAGCAGTTTCTGAGGAAACTTCCTGAATAACATCATAGCCAGCCGTCGATTTGTGGTCGACGGCTGGTTGCACAAGTTTGTGAGCCTGCAATTTATATACTCTCCTGCTTAAGTGCATCAATAATGTTTTCCTTTTTTACTTTCGCGCTGGAATATAACATAGCCGCACTAACAATAACAAAAACGGCAGCAATGACAGAAAGAATGCTCATCCATGGAAACACAAACCCATAGCTGAATTTTTTAGCCAATGCCCTGTAGATCAGATACATCACTACGAAGCTAATGGGAAGCCCGAACAGCAGCGACTTCAACCCATAAAAAATGCTTTCGTAATTCATCATCTTCGCAAAGCCTTTAGGCGTCATGCCAACCGATTTCAGCATCGCAAATTCCCGCTTGCGAAGCGTTATGCTCGTCGAGATCGTATTGAAGATATTCGCGATTGAGACAGCTGAAATTAACACAATAAAGCCATACGAAAAGACAGACATGATCAAAATCCTTTGTTCTTCCATTACTCTGGACTGGTATTCATTTAAAAAGAACAGGTTAGACGCTCTGAATTCTTCGATCTCCTGCTGTGTTTTCATAGGATTTTTGCTTTTTAAAAATAATTGAGATTGAACGAATGACATACTCTTTTCGTCCATGAGTCGCTCCATGACACGTTTGGATACGATAATATCTAAGGTCCCTAATTCTGCTGAACGCATTCCCATAGGCAATTGATCCGTCATCGCAGCGATGGTTACCTTATTTAATTGCGTTTCTTTATTTGTCTCTTCGTTTATATAGCTCAAATTGAGGCTTTGACCATTTTTTGCATGAATGGCTTTCGTGTTTACAAATTTACCGGACGTCTCGTCTTTATAGTGAATCGTATCCACAACGATCGCGGCGGGATGATCTGGATTCGTCAGCTGTTCGTAATTTGCGCCGACCGCTTTGGCATAGGCTTGCAAGCTCGAATCGTTCATTGCATTAATCTTTATGCCATAAAGGTATTTCCCTTCCTTCAGTGCACTTCTATCCTGCTTAACTGCCTTCCGCAGCTCATCAGCAATTGCTGCTTCATCAAACCAGGCATTCACCATGTTCCATTCAATCACATTGTATTCGCTCACATCGTCCAGGGATGCAATCGATTGAACTGTCGAATCGTCTAATGGTTTCCAATTGCTGTACCAGATTTGAATGTCGTAATTAACACCTTCCTGTGAGAGTGCTAGAGATTGCTTTAGATTGGCGGTAAAAAAGGACACAGTTAAAAACAAAACGATACTGATAACGAGTGAAAATACGGTGGCATGGTATCTTCGCTTGTTTCGTTTAATATTTTTTAATCCAATCTCGGCTTCGATGCCGATGAACTTGCGCATGAGCTTCGACGTTTTCACGGCTTTCGGTGTAAGTTTCACATCGGCAGTTTGGCGCATTGCGTCAATCGCGGAGATTTTGGAAGCTTTTATTGCCGGGACAAATGTCGAAATGAAAATCGTCAACATCGACACAACACAGGCAATCAGGAGCGACATTGGCGTGATGATAAGTGTCAATTTTTCCGTAGTCCCCAGTGCCCCTTGGATGATGGAATTAATGAACAAGAAAGTTATCCCTATCCCAGCAAGGCCGCATAGGATCCCGATGGGGATGCTAATTAATCCGATAATGACACCTTCAAAGAACACCGAGTTCCGCTTCTGCCGCTTTGTAGCACCGACGCTTGCAAGCATCCCTAGATGACGGGAACGTTCCGAGACAGATATCGCAAACGCATTGTAGATTAACGAAATCGAGCCGATCATGATGACTGCCATAATAATGAGCGCCAAGGAAATAATCGTGCTGCTAGAGGCTTTGCTTTTTGACAAGCCATAATAGTGAAGCAAATCGTGATTATATTCGACAGAGTCGATGTCGTTCATTTTCGCCAATTGATCTGCATGGTCAAACAAAGATCGATCAATAGTTTTCAGGGCGACGGCTGCATTAACTCGATCGGTTGCCTTCATGTTGGTATCATCGATATAACTTATGATCGTATACCCAGGGGCCCACGCCGGTTCCATGACGGGACGTTTGATGAAACCTACCACTGAAAGTTCTCTGTTTGTGATTTGCTGTAAGGATTCATTCAATTTTCCATCTTCACGACGCAATAGCTCAGATTGATCCAGTGGTTTATCGCTGCCCTTTTCGAAGCGTTCACCAACTGGGAGTGTTAAATGATCACCGATTTCATATTTTACCTTTGCATTTTTCACTATGGCTTCCGAAATCACGATTTCCTTGTCCGTTTTGGGCAGCCGCCCCTTGCTCAACTGAATGGGAAATTGCGTGAAACCTTGCTCGTTGTATGCCTGAATAAACAAATAGGGCTTGGTCGAGTTGTCTGCTCCTACTAATCTGGCATAGCCCAGATCTTTGGTGATCGTGACGACTTTGGTTGCATCGTCGTTTTGAATAGCTGCGAGTTGTTCCTTGCTCACATCTTTATAAAGGACATGCCATTCTCCACCCTCTGCGATGGTCTGCCTTTGCATAAGATCCAAAAAAGAAAAGCCGAGCGTGGCCACAGCCGTCACCATGGCAACCGAAATGATGACACCGATGATCGTGACCAGCGTACGCCTCTTATTTTGCTTCAGATGTCTGATCGTGAGTCGATTGACGATGTTCATGGACGGATCACCTCGTCCTTGGCAATTCTTCCGTCTTCAATGGAAATGATCCTATCGGCCTGCAGGGCGATTTGTTCGTCGTGTGTAATCACAATCAGCGTCTGCTGATAGGTCTTATTTAGCATCTTTAATAACTCAACGATCTCACTGCTATTTTTGCTGTCCAAATTCCCAGTCGGCTCATCTGCAAGCATAATCGCAGGATTGCTAATGAGTGCTCTGCCAATCGAAACCCTTTGCTGCTGCCCGCCAGATAACTGATTAGGCAGATGGTTTAGCCGATGCTTCAGATCCAATGTCTGAACCAGCACGTCCAATTGTTTTTGATCTACCTTCTGTTTATCCAGTAGAAGCGGCAGCGTCATATTCTCTTCCACTGTCAGGACAGGAATGAGATTGAAGAACTGATAAATCAGCCCGATTTGTCTGCGCCGAAAGATGGCCAGCTGCGTTTCGTCCAAGGTATACATATCCGTATCCTCTACGAATACTTTCCCACTAGTCGGTCGATCCACACCCCCCAACATATGCAAAAGTGTCGATTTCCCCGAACCGGACGGGCCGATGATGGCGACGAATTCCCCTTTTCGTACTGAAAAAGAAATATCATCAAGCGCTTTTACCGCAGATTCGTCTTTCCCGTATTGTTTAGACAGATGTTCGATTCGTAAAATTTCCATAGTTATAACCTCCATAGCATCGCTGATGGATATCATTTTATCTGTCCAACATGACTTTCAAGTGACTTGGAAAGTGACGATTTAGTCACTTACGGTTAGATCACTTGTTTATAAAATTTAATTCGAAACTCCGTGCCATCTACGCTGCTGCTCCTTACATCAATCACTCCGTTCTGATTGGCCACAATGCTGTGCGCCATTGCAAGACCGATGCCGATGCTCCCCTCAGCAGCATGCTTCCCTTTATAAAACCGTTTAAAAATGTAGGGCAAATCTGCTTTTGGAATGCCTTTTCCGTTGTCAGCAATGATGATTTCAGTAAATAACGCGTTCTCGGTAAAAGAAATGGAAATTGCTCCGCCCTCTTGGGTATGTTCGACACCGTTCTTCAAAATGTTGATGACCGCTTCAACAGTCCAATTAAAATCCCCTATAAAAGAGACGCCGTCATCTCCTTTGATCGATACCGTCTGTTCCTTAATATCCATCGGAATCAAGACAGGGTCTAACGCCTTCCGGATAAGCTCTTTTACTAGTATTCGATCTCTTTTGAATGGAATTGTTTTGGCATCGATCTTCGATAGCTTCAACAGCGACGACACAAGCCAATCAATTCGTTCCAGTTGTATCCGAATGTTGTGAGTGAATTCCATTCTTTTGGCTGGTGGCAGGTCAGATCCGCTTAACAATTCCGCCATAACCGTCATGGAGGTAAGCGGCGTTTTGAGCTGATGCGAAATATCAGAAATGGCGTCCGTCAGTTGCATTTTGTCTCGCTTTAGAAGCGAACGCTGTTCAGATAACATAAGCGTCACTTTATAAATATCATTCTTTAAGATGCTAAGCTCGCCTTCTTGATTATCGCGAACGTCAAGTTTGTCATTACCGCTGCTAATTTCGCGTAAATAGACGGATAGCTTCTCAAGTTCGCGGTATCTCCAGCTTGTAAATATATAGCAACTTCCCATAAGCAAAAGTGACAGGATAACAACGAGCACCACCGCAGCAGGTGATATATAAACAGCGGTAACGAGTGCCGTTAAGCTGATCAAGCTCATGACGAGCAGTAATAGTTGAATTTCTCGATTACGCAGCATCTAGTCACCGACCTTATATCCGAGACCACGGACCGTTTTGATCAAGGTTGGGCTCTGCGGATCATCCTCCAGCTTTTCCCGCAGCCTTTTGATATAAACGGTTAACGTATTGTCGTTTACGAAATCGCCTGCCACATCCCAGATTTGTTCTAAAAGCTGATTCCTCGTGAGAACTTGACCAATATGGTTGCCGAAGATCAACAGCAAGCGGTACTCTAGTGCCGTCAACAGAATTTCAGCTCCGTTTTTAGACACCGTTCCCTCCATAGTGTTAATGTGTACATTGCCGATATCCATGATTGTTTTCGCCTGAGATGGCTTTTGGTATCTCCGCAAGACAGACTTGATTCGAGAGAGAAGCTCACGAATTCGAAAAGGCTTCGTAATATAATCATCAGCCCCCATATCCAGTCCCATCACGACATTGACTTCATCGTCGATAGCTGTTAAGAAAATAACCGGAATATCTCTTCGCTCCTTTACCAGCTTGCACAGCTCATATCCGCTCCCATCCGGAAGCGATAAATCAAACAAGCATAATGTAATCTGCTCGATGCCTTCGGAGAGCTCCTTTTGAGCTGATGCGACATCATGGCACAGGATCGTAGAAAAGCCATCTTGCTGCAGCGAATATTCCAGACCGGTTGCGATTGTTTTATCGTCCTCAACGACTAATATCTTCATAAATTAGATCATTCCTACTCTTTAATGAGATTCATTCTTTTTAAGTTAGTGTCATTATTATACTCCATCATTTTCTGTACTGCTCTTAAGTAATCTTATTGCATGAGATGTAATCATCTTTTTTCTGGATTGTTCTTGCCTCTGTTAAAAAAACAATATCCCTACGTTTAGAAAGTAGTAAACCAGAACTATCAGGAAAACTGAAAGTAACCCCTTAATAACCGGCATTCCATCTATGCAAATGGCCGACAGCATCTCATTCGAGTTGCTGTCGGCCATTGTTTCGCTTCTTCTCAGAACTCGCTATTCAGTCGGGTCACTTCAATCATCTCATCACTTTTGCGTTAAAACGCCCTCACGATTGGAAGGTCACAGCTGCTTTTCATTAATTAACGATTAATAATACATATTCACCACGATGTCCTGGTCGTAATTACCATATCCCGCGCCAAATAGTGTTACTCCTCCGCAATTGTCCGCTGTTGTTGGCGATGCTATTCGTAGTCTTACCTCTTTGTTAAATTCAATGCCAAGCATGTGTACCGACACATCCGAAATCCGAACCCCGTCCATGTAAGTACCCTCTTCCATAACAGCGATCGTCTTGAGCAGGCCATGCTGCGTGCCGTGATTCCACCAGTCCGGTGTGTATAAGCCACGTTTGTTACCAAAATCGCCTGGTGACGTCCACATACCAACTTCGACTCCATTGATAAAGAAACTAATATCCGATGGCCACAGCTCATTGAATCCAGGCGCCTCCGAACATATTTCAAATGAAATTTCTAACCGTTTGAGCTCCTGATTGCTCAGCAAAAAATTTGGAAGACAATACTCGACCCATCCGCTGCCAAACCATAGAAGATTCGCCTGCACATGTTCTGGATCGGCAAAATAACGAGGATCATCAACCATACCAATCATTTTAGATGCCGAAGCAAGACCACATGTCGCATTCACATCGAAATTGGTGTAGTGACCAACTGGTATCGAGGCCACGTAGCTTTTTTTAGGCTGCGCCTGCCTTGATCTGAATTGCAAATGAATACAATCCAATTTGAGAAAACATAGCTTCTGCATGCCTCGCTTGCCAACAGTACTTTCGCACGCTATGATCCCCGCACGCTCCATCTTCTGAATATGCTTCGTGATAATCGCAGAAGAAACGGCAAGCGCCTCGGCTAACTCTCCAATATTCATGGGTCTATCGTTTAACATTTCAATGATTCTAACCCGAGTAGCCGACGATAAGCACTCAAGAAACGACATGTTATCAATGCTTACTTCAATGGATTGCATGATGTTCCTCCCATTTCCTCATTTCTTACATCTATTATATAACTTTTAAGTTAACCAATCTACAAAATTTGTATCCATGCTATACATTCTATTTAATTAGGGGCGAGAATCACATTGACAGATGATGAATACGCCACTATTATGATGGTGTATCGTTATAATACGTTAATTAATTAACTTTTTAGTTAAGTATAAAACAAGGAGGATTCTTATGCCTACAAACAAGTTACCCCGTCCTGAATATCCAAGACCACAATTTATACGTGAACAGTGGATAAATTTGAATGGAGATTGGCAGTTCGAGATGGATCATGGATGCAGTGGGAAGGCACGCGGTTTACAAAAGGATGACGTCACATTAAACCAGTCGATCGTTGTGCCTTTCTGTCCAGAAAGCAGCCTATCCGGCATTGGCAATACCGACTTTATGAATGCCGTCTGGTACAAACGCAGCTTCGCAACGCCTGAAGCGTGGTCCAACGGCAGAACACTGCTTCATTTCGGAGCTGTTGATTACAAAGCAGAGGTGTGGATTAACGAGAAACTTGTCGGGTCACACCGTGGGGGCTACTCATCGTTTTCGTTCGATATCACGCACGCCTTGAAGCATGGTGACAATACCATAACGGTATATGCTGAGGATCATATTAGATCTGGTCTCCAGCCGCGCGGCAAGCAATCTGGCGAGTATCATTCCCATGGTTGTGATTATACGAGAACAACTGGCATTTGGCAGACGGTATGGCTCGAATATGTACCCCAGACCTATATCTCATCCTTCCGCATAACGCCAGACCCTGAGAACGCATGCATACATTTGGAAGCAAAAATAAACGGCGCTGTGAAGGGGCTTCAACTTACTTGCGATGCTTCCTTCGAGGACAAGTCAATGGGTTCAGCATCTGTGAACATCGGAAGCTCATTGGCAAAGTTGACACTTTCATTAACAGATGTTCACCTATGGCAAGTAGGTTCGCCCAACCTGTACGATTTGAATTTAAGTCTCGTTTGCGATGGTTCAATCATCGATTCCGCCATCTCCTATTTTGGTCTACGTTCTATCCATCTCGATGGAATGGCTGTCCGAATTAATGGCAAATCGGTGTTTCAGCGGCTTGTCCTTGACCAAGGGTTCTATCCGGAGGGTATTTATACCGCTCCAAGCGATGATGATCTAAAGCGCGACATCGAAATATCGATTGGACTTGGCTTCAACGGTGCAAGACTTCATGAGAAGATGTTCGAACCCCGTTTCCTATATTGGGCTGACAAGCTAGGCTACCTAGTATGGGGTGAGCATGCTAACTGGGGATTGGATATTTCTACTCCGCAAGGACTCTTGCGATTTTTGCCGGAGTGGATAGAAGGCGTTGAACGTGACTTTAATCATCCGAGCTTGATCGGCTGGTGTCCTTTCAATGAAACATGGGATTCAGGTAATGGTGCACGTCAAGATAATGAAGTATTGCGGATTGTATACGAAACGACCAAAGCACTTGATCCGACTCGGCCTGTAATTGATACGAGCGGTAATTTCCATGTTGTGACCGATATATATGATGTGCACGACTACGATCAAAATGTAGATACGTTCCGTGCTCGTTATGCACCTATGGCTGAAGACGGCGAAGTGTACAACACTTACCCGGATCGCCAAACTTACGGAGGACAGCCTTATTTCGTCAGCGAATATGGCGGCATCTGGTGGAATCCGAGCCAACTGGATCAGAAATCCTGGGGGTATGGAGACCGACCGCAGAGTGAAGAGGAATTTATTGCGCGTTACGCTGGCCTCACGACAACTTTGCTCGATAATCCAAAGATGTTCGGCTTCTGCTACACACAGCTGTATGACGTGGAACAGGAAGTCAATGGTTTATACACTTACGATAGAACAGCTAAATTTGATCCGAAGATTATTCGCGCGATTAATACGAAAAAAGCAGCAATCGAGGATTAGATACAAGCTTTTCAACCAAAGAATAATAAAGGATGGGCTATATGCGACAAGCACAATAACCCATCCTTACTTTCTACTTGGTGATATATAATATCGTCATACCAATTAGTGATAAACCTAGTACTATTCCGACTACGGTACCATGACGCTTTTTATTCATGACTACAACGGCAATATATTCGCGAATCATCGCGTTCGGCCAATAGTACAGAGCCGTCTTAGCCCCGATGCCTTGACTGGACAATCCTGCTGCTCGCGCAAACAATCCAGAACGGAACAAATGAAAATTATTAGTTGCGAAAATACTGTTGTATCTATCTTCATACATAGTGTCCATGATCTTCTTGGAGAACACCATATTCTCAAAAGTATTCGTCGAACGATTCTCTTGTATCGTATGTTCGATCGGGATCCCCTTGTCCACTGCATAAGCTTGCATCGCTTCAGCTTCCGACACAAGCTCATCTGACCCTTTTCCACCAGATAAAATGAGGGTAGGCGGTGTTGTCACTGCTTCCTGCCTACGGTAAAATTCAATCGCTTTATCAATTCGATTTGCGAGTAGTGGAGGGACCTTGTCGCCCATTAACCCGCTTCCAAGCACAATAATGAAGTTTTGATTTAATTTCGGCTTGTTGAACTGATACAAGAAATACGCGGATAAAAAGCTAAATAAATTTACAAGAAAATAGAGTAGTATGAACATGACCCCGGAATAAAACAGCTGTATTTCCTGTGGCAAGTATCGAACTGGCTTCATAAATGAGAACGTAATAAAGATCAAAATACAAATCCCCAATAATAACGTGAGATAATTCGAAAATTTTCTTCCTTCTTTACGAATCAATATTTTGGCATTGAGCAGAAGTGCAATTACTAATGCATATCCCCCAAAGGTTAACATGAGTCCAAACAGAATAATTGGAACGATCGCAAGTATCATAAGAAAAGGATTACCGGATAAGAAAGCTGCAGAAATGCCTAACAATCCAGTCGAGCAAATAAGAATATTAAATAAAAAGCCATTAATCGTTCTTCTCGGATCTCTTAGGTAGAACCAAAGGAAAAGAACAAGCAATACGATCGGAACCAACCACATTATTGCATACATACTATGTTGAACACTCCATCCAGACCATTATTTCTAGGCAGTCGTTAATCAATAAAATTGATCGCCTCTTCTACAAGTACAAAATCTGTCCGATTTGCTTTGCCAATCACAAGGCCATCATAATAACAAGCCATACCATCGTTCTTAGCAGCGTTACTCCATACTGCCCTCAATACATGGCAAAGCAAATTTCTCTATTAGTGGATGGCGAGAAACGAATCATTCTTACGTTAGGAAGTTAGCGGCGCTTCTTTTTGCATGCTGAATCGAATTGAACCTAATTGATCAACTTTCATCCATTGCCTTTCGAATATCGTAATCATCAAGATCGATATCCAATTTCATTTCGAGTGCCAATTTTGCAAGTTGGCAGCCTAGAAATGGGCCTACTGTCAATCCGGATGATCCCAGCCCATTTGCTGTGATAAGCCCCTCCCAACCTGGGACAGCGCCGATCACCGGAAGAAAACCAGGTGTGAATGGGCGGAATCCGACTCTTATCTCCTGCACGGTGCTATTAACTAACTGAGGTGCTACTGTTAGCCCTTTATTCAGAATTTCCTGTATCCCCCCTGCTGTGACTCTCGTATCATAGCCTTCTACCTCATTTTCATGAGTTGCGCCGATCACGATCTTTTGATGATCAAAAGCAAGCAAATACTGATCCGATGGCGGTATAATTAAGGGCCAAGTACCCGTGTCTTGTGGATCGGGAACCTGTAAATGCATAATTTGTGCTTTTTGATAACTAACCTGAAAGGGAATACCCAGAGGCTGAAACAGTGAATTTGCCCATGCCCCCGCACAAACAATGACATGATCAGATGAAAAGCTTTTTGTTCCCACACTTACTCCGGTCACTCGGTTAGACACATATTGAAGCGAGGCATCCCCGTTTATACGGATTGCTCCGTTTCTTTGTGCGGACCGCAGCAGCGCATCGCGCAGTGCACGACCGTCCACTCGTGCAGCACCGCTAATATGTACGGAGTGATAACCTTCTGCTAGCAGCGGAAATCGTTCTCGAGTTTCTTCTTCATCAAGCAAGGTAATCTCACCAATTTCCGGTGCATCAGCTTTTCGTACATGTGCTCGTTCCTCTATCTTGCTGAGCTTCTCCGTATCATTATGAATACACAGAGCTCCAACTTGGGCATAGCCTGTCTCTGTTTCTCCCTCGCTGCTTAGTTCTTGAATCAACTTAGGATAAAAATGTGCCCCTGCCTTTGCCAACTTGTACCAAACTTGATTACGTCGCTGTGATAGCCATGGACAGATTATTCCGGCAGCAGCGTCCGTAGCCTGTCCATTATCATTGCGGTCAACTATCAGGACGTCCATCCCCATTTTGGCTAAATGGTATGCAGTCGATACTCCAAGAATCCCTGCTCCCACTATGATGACTTTCTTCATGATGACATTCCTTTCTGAACTCATTGTGTGTCCATTATAACGAAATTCGCATAAAAACATACTATGACCTATGTATTTTACAGGTTTGTCGAACGTAATCCCATCTTAATTCTATAAAATTTACAATCAAACATGTTCAAAACTAGTTGCTACTGAAAACGTATAATGATATATTTTATTGCATAGTAATATTTGGGTTATTGATATAATACTTTCACACGAATCACTTTTATCTACACAAATGTATCCGTTTACACGCGATCTTACCTAATAATCAACGATTAAGCAGCATAGCTATATTCGTTGCAAGTTCAACTTGATTACGATAGTCCTCCAGATAACTACCCTATGATATGAATTACATCTGCATGATACCGCTTCTTGTGCTCTAGATTACACCGCTGACAATTCGACAATTCCATTCATACATTTCTTCATTAGTAGTCTGATCAAGCGATTCATTTGGTCTTGATAGATACTGTTATAAGCTCCTATACGAGTTTATATATACATTTATCTTACACAGGAGGTGTTATCAGAACAGAACTAAATAAGGGATTACCAATAAAATGAATGAAGTGGAGGAATTTATGATGTTTAATGTATGTTTATCCGATGCAAAAAGGCTAAAATTTCTGATTACTGGCGGTACCATGCTCGCACTTCTTTTTGTGATGTCCCTTACACTCGCGGATACAGCTTCTGCCCACGGTAACGTGACCAACAGCCGTGCAGGTCTTTGTGCAGATGGCGTTAATAAGAACTGTGGACTGATTATTTATGAACCATATAGTTTGGAAGCACTTAAGGGATTCCCCGCCGGCGGCCCTGCTGATGGGAAGATTGCTAGTGCAAATGGTGCATTTGCGCCACTTGACCAACAATCAGCAACCCGCTGGTCCAAAGTTAATATTAGCTCAGGACCTACTACATTTAATTGGAAGATTAAAGTCCCACACGCAACAGCGAGCTGGAAATATTACATTACAAAACAAAACTGGAATCCTGACGCCCCCCTTACTCGTGACTCGTTCGATTTAACACCATTTTGCAATGTACCATACAACGGTAAAATGCCTGGCAACACATACTCCGACACGTGTAACGTTCCGAGCCGGACTGGGTACCAAGTTATTCTTGCAGTTTGGGAAATTTCGGATACCTTAAATGCTTTCTATAACGTAATTGATGTTAATTTTGGGGGAGACGTCGACAATGTAGCTCCTACTGCCCCAACAGGAGCGGCAGTATCCAATATTGGGTCGACAAGCGCAACCATCTCATGGAGCGCTTCCACGGACAACGTTGGCGTAACTGGCTACCGGATCTTTAGTGGCTCCAACCAAATCGGAGCAACAACAGGACCGTTAACTTCAAACTTGACTGGTCTGACTTCCAATACCTTGTATACCATTACGGTAAAAGCGGTCGATGCTGCAGGTAATCTATCCGCAGCAAGCAATACGGTAAGCTTCACAACACTTCCTGTGACTGGACCGGATACAGCAGCGCCTACAGCGCCAAACAGTCTTCATGTCATGGGAAGCTCAACTTCTACAACGGTACCATTAATGTGGAATGCTTCCACAGATAATGTTGGTGTAACGGGATACCAAATATTTAAAGGCACGACGTTGATAGCAACAGTCTCTGGATCAACAGTCGAATACCTTGTAACTGGTTTGACGGCAAACACGCTTTATACTTTCTCCGTTAAAGCGATCGATGCTGCTGGCAACGTATCACCTGCAAGCAATGTCCTGAACGTTACTACACCGCCCGCTCCAACTACATATCCAGCTTGGAGCGCAGCGGCAGTGTACGTAGCTGGAAATAAAGTTACACATAATGGCGTAAATTACGAAGCAAAATGGTGGACACAAGGTGAAACACCAGGCACCTCAGGAGCTGACGTGTGGAAAGTAATCTCTTAGGTCCTGTGTGTCATCCATAACTGTAATAGGGCTGACAGCATCGCATTGAGATGCTGTCGGCCCTTTTTACGCACTTGATTCCTATTCCAACTGCTTCCTTATGAATGTGAAGTGAGTGGCATGAAGAAGTGTTTTTCCCCTATTTCAAAAAACGGACGAATAAACAAAGTATCTTCCGCCTCTGTTATGAACGCTTTATGCAGGAGTTCATAATCATAATCAGGTGTAAAATAAAAATGAATGCTCTCTATATCCGCAGTAACAATGTAAGGTAACAATTTGTTGTACTCCACTTTTTGTTTGCTGATGATATCATAAATATGAAGCTGCCTATCCTCTTCCCTAATAAGGACGATAACATCCATCTCTTTAATATAATAAATCGAATCGTGAAAGGCGACGATAAAATAAAACATTAATAAATGCTCATTATTCTTCACACCCATTATTGAAGATACAGGTATTCTTTCAGCGGCAAACTGCTCCATCATTCGGAAATCGTCTGTATTGTTTATCTCTAACCTACGCATCGTATGTGTTGTTGCAGGTTGTAGTGCCAGTTCTGACATGTTCAGCGAGAAACTACTTTCTTGCACACTAACAAACCCAAATCTAGGATAAAAGTCTAGCACCGATTCATTGGCAAATAAGTAGATAAAATCATAATCTTGTTCATATTTCTCAATAATATGGTTTAGCAATTTTCCTGATAATCCTTGATTGCGGTAATCAGGGTGTGTCATCACTGTACCCACTTGTATAGCGTTATACTCTTTACCATTTAATACAAATGTCATTTTGTTTATGGAAGCATTTGCAATTATTTTATCTCCATCAAGGTATGAGTAGCATATATAATTGTCGGTCCAGCACCCTTTTTCATACCATTTTTTGAAGTCGAGCTCAAATACGATTTGTGCTAATTCATTAAAGCTTTCCTTATATCTATTGATGTCCTTGTAATCACTGATAAGTTGATAATTAGTCATATGGTTATATAATCCTTTCTTTATGTAGTTTCTTAAAATTACCACACCTGAGAATCAAATGTAATACAAATTAAACCTTTCATCAAGCTTCAAGCTGCTGCTCAAATTTATTCCCCGCCAAATTGGCTGCTTATTGCAATCTATTACTCTGCCATACGATTTTAAGGTGATGCAGCGGTTATACTAGAATATAATACGTTTTCTTGAAAATCCAACCCTCGAATAACGGGCGAATGCAATAGGTCTGTAACAGTAAAAAAGATTCTACGATCGTCATTCATCGTTAGGATGATAATGCTGCTCTGGTCAATAGAGTCTATTGCAACCTTACTAATGCTTGCATCCTGTATCTCACCTGTAATTACGGAGTACATTCGATTTCTAGAAAAGTTCCAATTCATCTTTTGCTGTGTTGGCTGGGGGATAATGATTGAAGATAGGATTTTATTTTCATAAAGAGTAAAGGCATAAATATTATTTGATTGACGTTTGTGGCAGAAAACCAACGTATGTGCATTTATTTCGGCTACTTTCAAGCTGTCTTCCACACAGTTTTGATCATAGTTCAGGACAATTCTAGCAGTGGAGTTTTGAGGGTGAATAGTAAACATCAAAGTTAAAACGAGGACGGATATACATATAACATATAATGGAACGGTGCTGTTATTTATCTTAATCATTTGGAATCTCCTTTTTGAATTTTACTTTCATTTTTAGTACATATATTCTAAAAGCTAAATATGTAGTATCGTAATTGTTGATTATCCTATCCTATAACAGTATCACTGGAGGGATATCTATTCACGCGACTGTATGCTGAAGAAGTTGCAGGCATAAATCTTATGATTAGTAATCGCTTAGCACGGAAAAAGTGTTTTGGTGTGAATCTTAAGTGTACCCAGAGATTACTTTTTGGAATTGTATTCTACTATTTAATAAGCGATAATTATAATAAGTGAATTATGTATCTAATATCAGTTTGTTATGGTGCGAATGTGAGGTGCACATGAAATCCCCGGGAGATCCGCACCAAATATTTTCTATTTTGTACCATTTATAATAGATTTCACAAGTCTCTGGTTGATCTAATTAAATGTTTTGTTCTTTATTTTGATGTTTTCACTCATATTTATTGTAATTTTGGATTTTAATGATCAAATTTCGCAGTCGCACTCTACATGAGTGCGTGGATAGAAACAACGGGAACCATGATGGACTTAGTAACGAGCCCGAACGTCGCACTCTACATGAGTGCGTGGATAGAAACACCAAAGTAAGGGGGTGAGGTAAAAATATGGCTGATGGTCGCACTCTACATGAGTGCGTGGATAGAAACACAAAATGAGGCTAACTCAGCTACTCAGCAAAACAATGTCGCACTCTACATGAGTGCGTGGATAGAAACATAAAACGCGCAATCGATGAGTATTGGACGCCGGAGACGTCGCACTCTACATGAGTGCGTGGATAGAAACCAGCCTTATGCTAACCAGCCAGGACAAGAGCCAAAGGTCGCACTCTACATGAGTGCGTGGATAGAAACCTCAAGCTCTCTTTCAACCGCTTGCGGGATTTTCTCGTCGCACTCTACATGAGTGCATGGATAGGAAATGATAGAGCGCTTAACATCTTCATAATCACTCCTATGCACTCTATACGAGTGCAACGATAGAAACATTAACAAGAAAGCCCTCTCATTTACTGACCAAATGGAAATAGCAGACTTCTAGATCAAACAAGGATAAGAGATTAAGCTTGTTTTAATGATGGTAAATCGCCGAAGCTCCAGCTATTATTATGATCAAAACCGAGAAGTTTCGAAGTAAAATGGGAAGTGAGGAACCCTTGCAGCCAGACTATTCCTATCAAAAACGAGGTACACGTATAACGGATGAGCAAATTGAAGAATGTCTTATGGAATTGACTGCAGACGATAAACGATTGCTGCATTACAGGTGAGGATTGCATTTTCGAAATCCAATCACTAATCGATGAGTAATCGTTCCAATGCAGCTTACCATATCGGGCTAAGCTGCAACGTGCTGTGCTGAAGCGTCAATTATTTGGTATACCTCCAGTGCCAGCACGTCGCCTACATCATAAATGAACCGTAGATTTTTTATTATGTCATTGAATCGCCTGTGAAGTGCTTGGAGTTGAGTATGAACCCCCTCATGGAGATTGGTTTTTCGTTTACCACTATTTCCTTAAAAAGGTACATATAAACACTAAAAGAACAAGCTACAGCAAGTGTACTATCTGTAACGTTATTCAGCTCAGTAAGAAGAGCACAAACAGTAGATGTGTGATGAGTATTTTGCGTATACTCGCCTTCCCCCATGCTTGCTTACCCTGCCATAGCCCAAAATAAAAAGAACCGGAATCAACGCGCTCTTAGTTTTCCTATCTAACTTGTTATAGGTATAAACACGTAATATTGCCTGTTTCAGTTTATCTTAATGCCCATATAATTATGATACCTCAGTTATGACAAAAAGGTTTTGATCCGATCCATATACTTGTGCCTGCCACCTTGGTAATCTGTATAGAGACGCTTGTTCACCATAGAGGAATTTCCAAAGAAAAAACGCTCATAGACGGTCTGCCGACCACCAAATGAACTGACACTTAGCTCCCATGCTAATCTGGACAACTGCACATTTTTTTTGGCTGAAATGTCTATGTTCTTCATATATCGATTCAATTGATTGCTCATATCGGTATTAAATTCTTTTTCATCCAGAATCATAATCAAATTACTGGCACCAATTAATTGAACGATTTCAATTAAACGTGGATATATCTTTTGAAAATATACATTCGCAGCCAACAGCGGCTTCTTATTAGGAAGCATAGAGCCCCATTGATCTAGAGCTGCTCCATTCTCTGCCGCAAGCTGAAATGCTTTAAGTGTCTCTAAAGCTACGATTACCTCGGTAACTTTCTCGATAATATGGTCATGACTATCCAATCCAGCAGCTTCAACCATCATTTCTATAGTCCCCAACAAAAACTCCGTTTTGGCAATATTTTTGCACATAATCTGTGTGCCTGCATGGGTATGAAAATGACTTTCTTCCATTAATCGGGACGACATATTTTCATCACCGTACACAAAGACACGGTCCCAAGGAACTGTTACATCATCAAACAGGACAAGCGTATCCATTTCTTCAAATCTAGAACTGAGCGGATAATTATAAGTGGATTCTCCGCCTACAAAGCTCTCCCTGCACACATAACTAACACCTTTAAGATTGCTTGGAACAGCAAAAGCAAATGAATGAGGACTTTCCTCAGCTACTGACAATGAGAATGGCGGAGGAAACACAAAAATCTCGTCCGAAGTTGCTCCTTGTGTATCTAAAAGAAAAGCTCCACGAATTACGATCCCATCTTTATTTTTCTCTACTACTCGAGCGGATTCCGGCTCCTCGAATGTCCGAAGGAAAGTAGAGGCTCTTCCCGCTTTAGGTTGAATGAACACGTGAGAAAGCGTAATATCATTCTCCTTGCAATATTCGTAATACCGCTTCAGGTTAGAAGCATACTCGGGATACTTCTCTTCAAGTACCCCCGCTGCAGCGGAGAAAGCCATAATGGCGGTGTTCATGTAGTCTGGAGAACGTCCCAGAAAGCCGTGATGGACGCTTGCCCATGACTGCATCATCTGCCTGCGCATAACAAGATCTCTTTTGGTTTTGGGCTGTTTGAAGGACAACCCGACCGGATCGCCTGTCAAGGACGAACAATAAATCATTGTTGCTTGCGATTCCTCGGCATGCTGCATGTCATACATAGAAGCTTGTGTAGCCATGAGTCCTTTGAAGGCTTTATGTTCCGAGATAGGTCTCTGTACTCGCTCTCCAGCGATCCAGACATCGGGGAGATTTTGGTTTATCCGCTCTATATACTCGCTGCCGGTCTTTACTGGCATTATAATCGCCTCCTCGCTTCTATGGATACTGTATTCTTAACAGGGCTGATTGGCATAAACGAATACCTAAGCACAGCTTCATTATTGTAAAATACCGCGCACGATTGCATGTACCAAGCTACGCTTTTGTCTTGGCCGGGAACGGTTGTTTCTGCATTGGGCGTCATACTGCTGCTCCTTTCACTTACGAGTCTTGTTTATGTAGTATAGTAATTTCATCATAAGAAGTAGGTGTTTTTCACGGAGTAAAGGATATTTACACAACTTCGAGGAGTGTTACATGAGAAATATCAAGAAACATAAATAAGGCCCTTCCAACTTCTTATTAGGAAGCGAAAGGGCTGATGATTCATGATCTCGTTTAATGCTGGAGTGCTTAATCTATAACCGTAAGTTTTAACCATTCTTCAATACGCTGTTCAGTCGCAAGGCAAATACGAACGAACATATCTCGTAAATCTGCAATCATGTGCGCAACAGTCTCGTCCAAGAAATACGACAATAGAGTACCGACGCCAGCTTGCAGCCTAGCTTAGTTTCTATATGCTTGTCCGATTCATCGCAACAGGCGGCTCATGACGACTCGGCAAGGATACCAGCACGGTTGTGCCTTGTCCTGCCTCACTTAGGATCGTCATCTCGCCACCGTGAACTTTAATAATTTCATCTGTTATGGCCAGACCCAGTCCCGTACCTCCACGATCAGGGTTCACCTGATAAAACTTATCCATCACTTTAGTCAGATGATCTTCACTTATGCCAATACCTTGGTCAATTACACGAACCTCGCATTGTTGATCATTCCACTCCAGCCTGACGGTGATTGTAGAATGCAAAGGTGAAAACTTAATAGCATTATCGATTAAATTAAGAAATACTTGCTTTAATCGATTCGTGTCTCCATACAATTCACATTCTGAGTGGAATGATTCAGAATGTTCCAGTTTAAGTGTAATATCCTTCTGATCAGCTTTCATCTTAACCTGGAACAGCGTCTCTTCCAGCAAAGAATGGAGCTTAACAGGCTGCCAATGAAGCTGAAGACGATCCTGCTGGAGCTTTGAGAAATCAAGCAATTCCTCTACCAGACCAATAAGACGATCTGTCTCCTTCGTAATGATGTTCAGCCCAAGCTTCATTTCTTCCTGGTCGGTCATACTGCCTGACTGTAATGTCTCACTCCAGCCTTTGATACCTGTTAAAGGTGTTCGAAGCTCGTGAGATATAGAAGAGATAAAATCATTTTTTAATTCATTACTGCGTACGATCTCGTGTGCCATAAAATTCAGTGTCTTGGCCAAATCACCAAGCTCATATTTATAGCCTTCTTTCACTTTGATGTCAAATCTCCCTCGTGCCATCTGTGCAGACGCTGCTGTAATTTCATTAATGGGGCTGACAATTGAGTTAGCTAACCCAAAACTTACAATTAACACTAACACCAGCACAGAAATAGATACCACAATGGACAACAATACGATGTTGTTTAACCTGCTGTTTACGGTTTCCATTGATGTTACCAGCCTAAGTATATACTGTATATCGCCTTTTCCCATTAGCGGAGTAGCCAGCGACATGACCGTTTCTCCCGTACCGATCTGCTTGCCAACCCACCTTGTAGTCTTCAGATCTTGCGAGGCGGTAATCACGTCTGATGTCTTGATCACATCACTGATCTGAAATCCACTTGAAGAGATGAGCACATTGCCGTTCTTATCCAATATTTGCACTTCTGCTTTTTCCAGATGAAACAGCTTCAGTAATTCTGGCAGCCAGGTTCGATCATCTTCAGAATACAAAATGCTAACGTATCGTTGATAGTAAGATGATGTCGCAGAAGCGTGGTACTTGAGATGATTGGAGACTGAATCATAATAATAAGTCCGTACTGCCAGCATAAAGATAATTTCCAATATCAACATCGTTAAAAACACAACGATAAAATAGTGCATTACGACAGAACGTCGAATGCCTGGTTTTATGAAGAAACGGTTCCCTTCCATTTGTATCCATGTCCCCAAACTGTTTCAATGTATTTTGGTGATGAGGGCTCGTCTTCTATCTTTTGACGTAAACGCCGAACGTTCACATCCACAATCTTTGGATCACCCATATAATCTTTGCCCCATACATGATCCAATAAAATATCTCTGCTAAGTGTCATTTCTTCCTTTTCCATAAAATATTGGATTAAGGAAAATTCCGTTGGTGTTAAGTCAATGACCTCGTCGTGTTTGAGAAATCGCTTTGCGATCAGATCCAACGTAAATGGTCCTGAATGATAAATCACTTTCTGAGATGCTTGCTGGTACGAATGTACACGCCGCAATAATGACTGAATACGCGCAACAAGCTCTGTTGGACTGAAGGGCTTGCTGACATGATCATCAGCACCGACAGACAAGGCATACACCTTGTCCTGCTCCTGCACTTTGGCAGTCAAGAATATAATGCCGATTCGTTCATTTTGCTCCCGAATGCGCCTACATACTTCGAATCCATCTATCCCAGGCACCATCACATCCAGGAGAGCAATATCAATGGTGGGATCTACTAACAGTTTCTCCAACGCTTCATTACCATTTGAGGCCTCCACAACCTCAAACCCATTTCGTTTCAAGTTAATGACAATAAAGCTGCGAATGGACTCTTCATCTTCCATAATTAATATTTTAGTCATTTCTGGTGACTCCTTTCTACTTTACGGCTTTACTGCTTCCTCGGGTTTGGTCTGTTCTACGGTTGGCAGCTTAGGCGTACCGTCGTTCAGCCGCAGTTGTTCTTTGCTGTATATACCGATGACTTCGTCACCATAAGCAGCTAAATAAGTCCACTTATCTTTGTAACGCTCCCATGTCTCGACACTGAAGAAGCGAACCTCCGCTAATGTTTCATTGGTGTTAAAATCAATAAATCTTAAGTATTCATTAATATTGGACTTTGTATCAATGGATACGCGTCCATACCAGGACACAGGAATCGTAAAATGGAACCGCTCCATATAATCTCTGAACTGCTTCTGGACAAGCCGTAAATCATTTTTTCCATCCCATTGATAATAACTTTGGAAAAATGGGATCTCATACTCTTCATAATAGTCTTCCCAACCCTCAGGACGCTCTGGGATGGGGATCTCAATAATACCATCTGCGTTAATATCCGAACTTAAAATCGTTCGTTTTTTGATTGTCAGATCCTTCGGAAATACTTCTTTTAGCTCTCCAGATTCTGATAAGGTAACCGCTATTGTAAAACTGTAATTAGCACCCGCGTTAGCATCCATAACAATGCCCCGCTTGTCCTTGCTAATATAACCAGACATGACATTCAAGAACCCATTGATCTCATTGTCCATCACTTTTTCCGTCATCTTCTTCAACTTGTCTTCATCGTATTTATACTGACTTAATACCGGTGGCTTCGACTTGTGGTTCGTGACTACATACAACTCGTTCTTCATATTCCGATCAAGATCGTCAATGACATATTGTGCATACGGCTGCTCAAATATTTTAGTTAATTGATTGTTATTAAATGAATAAATAATCATTCCCTTATTGGAATCTGATTCCGGGTAACTGTATCCAATCACCAGGTCCAGCGTATTATCATTGGTCAAGTCCACGATATCGACGCGATCCAGTTTAACGCCTTCTCCATCAAAATCAACCGTCTTGCTCCATGTCTTGCCATCACTTTGTAGAATCATCCCGTGTATTCGAACTTCGCGGTCAGGTGTCTCGTAGAATACGATAGCCTCAGCTTGTCCATCGTTATTCAGATCGGCAATCCGGATCGCACTATTGTCCGACGAATTCGTTGGACGAATAATAGCGCCTCCCTCCGGCAGATGCGAAGTTATGATGCTCATCAGGCTCGCCTGTTCATCAGGCAATCTAGGCACACTTAATAAGGATTTGGGGTCTTGCACCCATTCGCAACCGCTCAGCAGAAAAGTGAACACAACGAGCACTATCCATACGCTGCGTCTTGAGCGCACGCTTCTCAATCTCATCCCTCTTTTCATACCCATTTCTTGTTTACATTGTTCGCAAACAATACTTAATTATACGAGTTATTTGGTGAATTAGTAACGAGAATACATATTCTATATATCTAGTTAGCCTTGTGCTGAACATTTACTTACAACTGAAAGCGCACATTCACTTTTATGTTGCCGAGTTCAGTCTTAGTCATCAGGATTAGAGACCCATACTGCTCCCTGCGCACCTTTCTCATTATAAAAAAAAAATGTCACCAATAGGTGACAAACCCATTACAAAGCAAGTTGCTCTTCCTCGTGAATAGCACAGCGTGACCTGCTTAATATTAGTACCACAATGTATCTATGACACCATTTTCAGCCTTAATATCATTCAGATCATAAATGGAAATCGGAAAATATAAAAAACCATAAACATAAGCAGCCAATTCATACAAACCAAAGAAAAGGACCAGTGCTTTATCGGTCATGTAAAAATCCTGATCCGGTCTAATTTTAGTAAAAGGTTCCAGCGTAGGGATGTCTCTTTGCTTAATCTGTCGACTCACATTGGCGCTTAATAACTCCACATAAGGGGCGCTTGGCTTAAATAAATCAGACAACATATACAGCTTTCCTGTATTAACATCAAATGTCAGGCCACGCTGATAAGTCATGCCATGCGCTGCTCCTTGCGGATATCCGTACACAGTTAACGTTAAGCTGAGCAATCCTCTTTCGTTTAGCTTGATTTCAAAAGACCCCATAACTTCTGTCTGTTCGTTTTCTTCATAACCAGTCATCCGAATGAGCTCAATGACGGTTTGGTGAATCATCTGATTGATCGTCTTGGCTGCGAGCGGGGCTTGGGCATTTAAAATTTGCGGCACATATACTTCTAACTTCGGTTTATTGATCTTGTGAGGTACGATAGGCACAGGAAGCGGATATAACGTCGTAGCCATCTTAACACTCCTTTAGACTATACTAATAAAAGAATATGACAGCAAACGGACATTATTAACAATCCCCATCAATTACATTTGATAAAAATAATATTCATCCTCACGATAACAACGAATGGACACTTCCTCCATAATAAACAAATAACAATCCCACCTTTGAAATGGCTGTTGTTCCTTCCATTTAAACGGGCGGGATTGTTATTTTTATAGTGATAATTTCATCTTTTCACCATGCAGCAGCCTACGGCCGCGAATATCAACTTTAATCTCCCCATCAGCCAGTCCCCAAATTCTCGAACAATATTTCTCTGCTAATTCGACTTGATGAAACACCGCAATGACCGTACATTGCTCACGTTCACACAAATCTTTGAACGTGCTCAGAACTGACTCGGCTGATTTCGGATCTAATCCCAATACAGGTTCATCTGCCAAGATCACCTTCGCGCCATGCACCAATGCTCTTGCTATAGCTACTCGCTGCTTTTCTCCACCGCTGAGATTGGATGTAATCATATGCGCTTTATCGAGCAAGCCGAGTTGTTCAAGCGTATCCATCGCTCCCATATAATCATCGTTCCGGATCATCCCTGTTACCATCCGCCATAACGGTGTTTGATGCGCTCTGCCAATTAACACATTTTTTAACGCTTTTCGGTTAGATGATAGTACTGGATTTTGCTCCAAGTAAGCGCATTCTCGTTTGACTTTACTTTTACCTGATGATCCAAGCTTAAAAATGTCTGTACCATCAATTGTATATTTACCGCTTGTCCAACTCTCCTGCAGCGCCAAGCATTTCAGCAATGTCGACTTTCCGCTTCCGCTAGCACCTACAATACCGATAAACTCTCCATTATGGATATCTGCAAATACGTTACGCAGCACCGTCGTTGAAGGTGGATATTGTTTGTTCAGCCTCTCTATTTTTAACATGACCTTGTCTCCTCCCCAACCCTAATCCATGATCACAAGCTTACACCAATGCCGATTTCTTCCTTTATACGTCAAAATGGATTCCTACTTAAGTCTACCAGCGCCTCTTTATATGTAATTATCTTCACTTAGACGCTATCCTTAAATTATAGAAAAGGTCGCCACTTCGTGCAAGCGTCTTCCAACTCTTGAACAAAGTAACGACCTGAATGAAAGTTTACATTATGATCGTGATAATAACGGAATCATCATGCTGCTTCTCTTACTTTCCCACGGAAACGGAAGCCCATCACCGAGAATAAAATGTACCAGATGCCAAGCAGGTAGAACATACTTCCAATCGAGACATATTGAATACCCAGACCACCGAGATTAGGGCCAATAATACTTCCGATACTGAAATGGATGGATGCTATGACATTGGAAGATGGCAAGTAAGCGCGCGGCAATATATCTGCCGCATATGCCAAACCAAGGGAGAAGAACGATCCCACTAATCCACCCACTAACATAAATAATACGAGAATAGCCCAAGGGTTATCTCCAACTAGTGGGATGAGGAAAAATCCTCCCCCTCCAAGCAAGCCGCAGCTGATTAATACGGCTTTACGATTAACCCGGTCACTCAGCATACCTAATGGCAATTGAAGAATTAGCCCACCTATGCCGAAGAACGGCAGTAAATAGGATATCCAGTGCTGCTCAAGCCCAATGCGGAGCGCATAAATTGGGAAGTTGCTGTTCATTGATGCTTCCATATATCCATACAGAAGCGGCGGCAGCAAAGCGAACCAAGCCCACTGGTATGAGCGGCGGTAGCGCTTCTCCGGGCGTTCTGCGCCATGAACTGCATCTGCTTGCTGGCTAGGAAGCTTCCACCACACGATCAAAATGACAACCAAGAACATACATACGATCGCGATAAATGGAGCAGCATCGCTGATTTTCAACAAATTGATACCTAACGGCCCGAAACTGAAGCCTACTCCATACGCCATGCCGTACAGCGAGATATTCCGGCCGCGACGATTGGCAGGACTTACAGACACTGCCCACAGCTGCGTCGCATAATGCAAGGCGCTGTCTCCCATGCCAACGATAATTCTCAACACAAACCATACGCCTATGCTAGGAAACAATGGGAACAATCCCAACGCCACCGTAACTACGATCATTCCTCCAAGGAGCATCCGCTTGTATCCGACCTTAATTAGGATACGTTCAACTAAGAACATCATGCCAAAAACACCTACATATAAAGCTGTGGCATTTAATCCATTGACATCGGACGGAACCCCCATCCTTTCCAAAAATATCGTCAACAAAGGTAGCAATAAGCCTTGGCTCAGCCCTGTGAACATAACAACTACGATTAAGATAACAAACTGCCACGTAGAGGATGTTGTGGGACGACGAGATGCTAACATTTCATTCCCTCCACTATATCTGTAAATTACACAACAAAAAGCATGGATACGATCTGACCCATGCAATGACAAGCCAACCTTTTAACATTATATGATGAGTGCTTAACAAAGCAACCTTTTGTAGCAAGGTTTCCACCCGTGACTACATACAAAAATCACAAAAAAGTCACAAAAGCATGGGATTAGTAAAGCATCAGCCCTTTTTAATGTTTAATTAAACATATGTCAATTTTATTGCGTATTTAAGTTATATAGTTTAGCAACAAAACAAAATATAAACATAAAAACCGGTATCTATCAATGTAAAAGTTATAATTATACGTAGTATCCCAAATAAATGAACAATTCACATTAATTCTAATTGCCATATTTTGATAAATGCAATAGAGTATATCTGTATTAAAAATTAGCTAATAGGAGGGATTTACATGAAAGGTGTAGTTAAGTTAATAGGAGCTTTTACAACGTTTGTGCTGGTATTTATCACACTAGGGTCAATTCCAGTGTCCGCGGGCATATTCGACCCACCACCTCGACCAGTTGCCTATTTATGCCAGGATGCTGACTATCAGGGTTATTGCATAGATCTAGTTCCAGGTGTTATTTATAGGCTTGATGAGCGTGGCTTCAATGACAAGGCTTCTTCTATCAGATTTGTAAGTGATCGTGCACAAGTTACTGTATTTGAACATCTAGCTTATCTTGGTCGCAGCACCTCTTATAATTTTAGCGATCGAGACCTGAGTGATGAGTATATTGGAAACGATACCGTCTCCTCTATCATTGTTTCAACTTACGACAGTAACGCTGATCTTTTCGGTGTTTACTTGTATGATCATGCTGGAATGAGCGGTGATTGGATTAGATTACTTTCTAGCGCGAACACTATTCAACTCAATGATAAAGTTTCATCGATTCGCATTGTAGGAGCATATGACATAACCATCTATGAGCATGCCGATTTTACTGGAAGAAGCTTAAGTTTCAGGGGCGCAGCCATTTATCCCGGAGTGGAATTAAGCGACTTGGTTCCTTATGGATTTAATGACATTACATCTAGTATAATCATTTCAAAACTCTGAACTCCAAATTCCTCTTGTCTTCCTATCACCTGTAAGACATCACGTCTTAGCCTCCATAATTAATTTATGACTTACCTTCTTCTCTTTTATTTATCGAAATGCAATTCCTCTCTATTCTCTCAAATCTCCTTAGTGACAACATCATATGGAAAATAGTCATTTCTGTCCTGTTCCTTTAGTACTTTTCAAACCGAATAGAATCCAAGCAGCCAGAATCTCACGGACTTGGATTCTATTCCTTCTTAAAGAAACTAATCTACTTTACCAAAATAATCTTTTTTCATTAAATATTCCCCTTTAGATTATTCTGAGATTTCACTATCCCCCAAGAAAGTCAGCTTTTATTCTTGTTTAAGTGCATCTAAAGGCACTAAATAAACCTCCATACTGCTATCCTCTACAAGAGCCAAATTTTCTTTCTCATACTCGTGAAGTAATACAAGTTGCGTATGTGCTGAAAGTCCCTCTATTGATTTTGTTATCGTAACGATCTTCTCTGTTTTATCATCTGGATAATAATTAGAGATTTGAAGCAGCTCAGAATAAATCTCATCTAATTGAAAAGTTAATTCGGTATACCTGTTCCTAAGAACTTCATCAGTTTCTTTCGAAGATAGCTCATTATACTCGTCTGCCAATGTTGCAATTTTCTTTGACACTTCAAATGTATTATTAATATTCATGCTGTCATCTCTCCCAAAAAGATATTATTTAACTATAGGGTTTATAAATTGTCTCCACCTTATTGTTCAGGCTTAGAGGAGCCTCTTCCGTGTTTCAATAAGGGCGCTTGGGTTGGTATACGGACGAAGGGAAAGCCAAGGTGGAATGATTTGAAGCATGTCAAAACGGAACCGGAAACACGCTTTCGTATACGCCTGCCTCAGACTCTTACTGCATTTGAGGTATAATGAGGCCATTTTTCATTTGTAAACATCTCAAGTCTCAGTCCACCACTACATTTATCGTATTTTTATTGACAGCTCATCTAAGAGAAAGTCACCATGTTCAATACGAATCTGTTGTTTTTCGCGGTAATATTTCCAACCCTTATCAATGGCATATGCAATTAAAATAGCACAAGTCCGTGGATGATGCAGGTTTATGAACCAATTACTACCCCAAGAGAAAAACACCTCGAAATAGGATGTCTTTGTATTGGAGGGATAAATCCTAAAACAAACCGATTTATTACTTGGAATTTCATTAATCACACATATAAACATAAATCCATTTAAAATCACTGTTCTCGTCTGCTTTTTGAACTTATTCATCCCCATTCAAAGGTGTGTTTTGACATCATGTTTAGTCGCCTTCTATTTCATAAAACCACTTTTTAAGCACTATCAGTTAACTTTCTATGGATTTCTTTTAATACCATCAATGAAACGTCGTCTCTATGAGTTGGAAAGAATGAATCACCCTCATCAAAAATCACGTCATACTTATTCCGTACATGCATCCCTAAGGTAAAATGTAAATTGATAATTTCGCTGCTATCCAGTTGAACAACAAAATCCCTTGTTTCTTGATCAAGGTCATTTGCAATTATGTATGCTGCTGCCTCTGCAACTGAATTGAATTTCTTTCTAGCCATGAGGAATCTCCCCTATAATCATCGTTTATTAATCGAAAGACCATTTTATAATTTCATCGGTGTTAATACTTTTAAAGAAGGCCATCTCATCCGATTTAATTGATATTGAGAAGTTCTTCCTGTTTAAAGTCCTAGTAACTTTTTCTACTGTACTTTGATAAGTCGTATTACTATCGAAAACTGATACATGCCGATAGAGTGAATCATGCGTTTGGACTGTCACGGTTAACACATAACCAATCCTTTCTTAATTAAAGTAAATAACTACTACAGTAACTTCTGCTTAGCTTGAATTAACCTTCTTTCAAATTTCAAGTTTAGGTAATATATCCCCATGTTTCTCATAAACAATCGGCTTGAATGCATATATTGCATGTGCCAAAACTCTATACCAACTTCAGTTATTCTTTTTTGTTTCTATATATAATACATAATCTATCTTAAGAAATATTTCCATGATATCTCTAACCATTTGATCAATCTCATTGGCATTATTATGACTTACTTCGCTGATCATCTTCAAAAATCTATTCTGACAAACCCTTTCCACTTTATAGCAATAAATTTGATTTTGTAAGAAGAATATCGAGGCATTTCAACATTATAGTAGACAATTGTATGCAATTCAATTCATAATGAATAAGTAATACCGACCATAGAACCCTTATCTAAGGAGGTTCCAACGCATGTCCCTTCATGTTCGTATCGATTGCTCACCGATCTATGAGCTTATTGGCAGTTACATGCTGTACGTGCATCGGAAATGGATTCGTAACGTGGAAGGCGGTCCGAATTGGATTCAACAAGTGGAAGCGCAACTATCGACAGATGCGATTGAACAATCCACCCTGCTTCGAAAATATTCCATGCATGAATTTGATATATTTTTTGCAGCCGCCCTGGAAAGAGAACACCCACACGACATTCCGTTATTTTTGACTCAACTGGGTCGCATGAGCGAAGATGACTGGTCGCGCATCATTCAATTGTACGGTCTGCCTTATGATCAAGCATGTATAGATCGGATTCGCCAGGTTTACATACCCGCCCTCATCCTGTGGTATGATCACTACTTAAGATGGTCTGTGCCATTATGGGAACCAGCATTAATTGCGGATGCGAATGAAAAGCGCCGACTTATGAGCAAAATGAATCCAACAGATCTGATTGAAATTGCCACTAACGGTGTTGTGTTGGATACGGATGGGGAAATTCAAGAGGTCGTGCTTGCACCGATGTGGCACTATCGGCCGATTAACAATACGTGTACGTTTAAGCATTCCACTCTGATGCTGTATTCCATCGATTTGCCCGAAGACACGGCGGATACGCCTCCGCAATCGTTAAAAAGGATGATCTCAGCCCTTGCAGATGATACGAGATTGCGCATATTACGAATGATCGCAGTTAACCCTGTTACATTTGCAGAGTTGTCTGAGCATCTTAATCTAGGCAAAAACGCGGTTCAGCATCATCTAGCTGTGCTGCGTTCAGCCGGCTATATTCGCACCTATTGGAGCGGAAAAGTAGAACAAATCGCTTTAAGGCAAGAAGGTTTGGCGGACTTATCCGTCTTTTTAGAAGATTACGTGCAGCCTTGACGCTTTCGAGTTTATGCAGTTGACTTTATACGCTTTATAAGCTAAGTCATTTCCAATCGAACGTCAAGCAAGCTTGGAGGTGACTGTGATGCCTAACGCATCCAAACATTCAAACCAAACGATACTGTTTGATCTAGACGATACACTTGTATACTGCAACAAATACTTTGACGCTGTAAGTGAACAATTCCTTGATTTAATGACGACCTGGTTTGCAGCTTATCGCGTTAACGCGCAGGATGTGCAGCGTGTTCAATCCGAATTTGACATCACAGAAGTACAGAAAACCGGATTTGTAAGTGAACATTTTCCACAATCACTACAACACACATTAATACATTTCAGCACGCTGACCGGAAGAGAAGTCTCTCCACAAGAGATGGAACTGCTGTGGAAACTCGGCATGAGTGTGTATGAGACTGAAGTAGAGCCGTACCCCGGTATGATTGATACGCTGGACAAGCTGCGTGACGAAGGACACGAGTTGTTCTTATACACTGGTGGAGAAGCTGTCATTCAACAGCGCAAGATTGACCAGATGCAGTTGTCTACCTACTTCGGCGATCGAATTTTTATCCGTCAGCATAAGACAACTGAGGCATTGGAATCCATTGTCGAGCACCTTAGACTAGATCGCTTCAAAACTTGGATGATTGGCAATTCTCTGCGTACAGATGTAATGCCTGCATTAACCAACGGACTTAATGCTATCTATCTGAAGCAAGCTACAGAATGGGCTTATAATTTGGTGGATCTCACAGTCAAACCTCAAGGAGCTTTTGTAACGATTGAGAAGCTGGTGCAAGTACCCCAGGTTATTCTGGATTGGCAATCTGGACAAGGAACACCCAAGTTATCCCTTTAATCTTGCTCATGATTGCAGACATGCATTGTGACACTTTTCTGACATAAAGATTGGACGATGATCATATCGCTCACTCTTACTCACAGAAAGCACACCCCTCATCGTGGAGGAGTGTGCTTCTTTTTGTTCCCTACAGTATTAAGCTTCTGTTTGTTCTATGCTGAGGTCGCCATTCACCGGATTAGACAATAACAATCTGCCTTTAAATTTGCTTCCCCCGTTAGTAAAGGAAAGTAGTTGCGTCCTGCCCTTCGTCAGCAAGTCCAGCAGCATCGTCTCCGAAATCGTCTTACCGGACGCTTTTTGCTTCTTCCAAATGACAAATGAGCATCCTTGCTTAAAATGCGTGCATCCGTAGCCCTTACGACCTTCGATAATTAGCCCGCCACATCCCGACCGCGGACACGCTCCAAAGCCTGTATTGGTGCGGAGCGAGGGGGACGAGTTGGAAGAATCGCTTTCAGGCAGCCCTTCGGGAGCTTGAACAGAACTTTTTTCTTGACCTTTTCCTTTGGCCCGATTCGAGATTGACTCTTTTTTAGACTTGCCAGCAGTCTTTGATCCCCGTTTCTTGCTGCCTTCCTCTTCCATCTGCTGCACGAGCTCTCCAGATAAGGGACGCTGCTTGTCCACACAATCAATCACATGAAGCGTAAATTTCCGTACAGCTTCCATAAAAGTAGTGTTGGAAGCTTCTCCACGAGCAATTTGTGTCAACCTGCGTTCCCACTGTCCAGTCATCTCTGGCGAAGTTAGCAACTGAACACCTGCATGACGGATGAGTTCCACTGCCGTCTTACCTTTTAGCGTTAAGGTGATGCGCTTTCCTGTCATCCCTACATACCCTACTTGCTTTAGACGCTCAATTGTTGCCGCACGTGTAGCTGGCGTACCTAATCCTGAATCTTTCATGGCATCACGAAGTTCTTCATTTTCCAGCTGCTTGCCTGCACTTTCCATCGCCTTCAGTAAAGTACCCTCAGTGTATGCCTTCGGCGGCTGTGTCGTCTTCTTTTCTACCGCCAACTGCTTGACACTTACCGTATTGGCAGCATCCACATGAAACGGTTTGTCACCATTCCATTCTTCTGGCTCATCCTGCCGCCCTTTCTCTCCGTCATCGTCTGCTGGCGATCCTGGGCGCGACTTCTTGCTGCTCGATTTAGTCCGTTCATCTTGGTCGTAAAGTACTTTCCAGCCCCGATCTGTCCACTGCTTCACATTTGTCTTAAAAGTTTCTGTATCCACTTCTGTAAGTACAGTATATAAAGTGAAGGTTGCAGGTGGATAAAAATGAGACAGCATCCGGCGCACAATCATATCATATACTTTCATCTCATCGGGTGCCAACGTACCTGGTCTCTTTTTGGTTGGCAAAATCGCATGGTGATCTTCTACTTTAGATGGCTGACAAATGGCCTTGTTTCCAGTGTGAACGCGATTCGGCTCTGCTTTTGACACCCATTCGCGATATTGATCCATACTGTTCAGCATACGCAGCGCATCATGCATAGACCCCACATTCTGTTCCGTTAAGTAGTTGGAGTTCGTACGCGGATAAGTTATTACTTTATGTTTTTCATACAAAGACTGTGCAATGTCAAGTGTCTTCTTCGCTGAAAAGCCATACTTTCCATTAGCTTCACGCTGCAATAACGTAAGATCATACAATCGATAAGGAAATTCTTTGCCATCTTTGATTTGATAATCCGCAATCCGGCCAGGCTTACCTGTTAACTTAGCTTTCAGCCGTTCAGCCTCCTCTTCACTGCGAATCCTATCCCCTACCCGTGTTCCTTTGTAAATGAGTTCTTCCTGCTGAAATTGTGCAGTCACCTCAAAGTAAGAATCCGATTCAAACTTGTCAATCTCCTGCTGACGATCGTAAATAAGCGCCAACACCGGTGTCTGCACCCTACCGACTGATAGCAGCGTCTTGTGTCTAGTCGTAAAGGCGCGCGACGCATTCATGCCAATTAGCCAATCCGCTTCACTCCGCGCCCGTGCTGCCGCTGTCAAATTTGCGTACGCGCTCGCATCCTGTAATTCATCAAACCCTCTCCGAATCGTTTCCGGTGTCAAGTCCGATATCCAAAGACGCTTAACAGGCTTGCGCCATTTCCAATACTGTTCGATCAAAGCAAAAATATACTGTCCTTCACGTCCGGCATCACACGCGTTTACAATCGAGTGACACTGCTTGCCCAATTCTCCAATCGCTTTAAGCTGATCCATCGTCCTGCGTGAAGCCACAATCTTAAAAGCATCAGGCATAATCGGCAAATCACGGAAATTCCATCGTTTATATTTAGGATCATAAGAATCCGGCTCAGCAAGCGTAATCAAATGGCCTATTGCCCATGTGATGATATAACGTTCACCTTCTAAATGTGTACGATACTTTCTGGCTCTTGGTTCAATCACTTGCGCAATCGTCCGTCCCATGTCGGGTTTCTCTGCAAGGACAAGAATTTTGCCTCCATTCAGGCTGTCCATCCACGCCCCCCTCTCTGCTCATCTTTCTTAGTGTATCAGATTGCAGCGCTTCCCGTCAGGCATAAATTGCAACGACCAACAAAAAAACTGCGCACTAGTAACTAGGCGCAGCTTCCAGCTGTCTTCTTCAAAACGAACATCTATATGCTACTAACGAACATTTGATAATAATCCAATTCTGTGCAACATACTGGATCAAAAATTAAGGCAGCAACGTTGTTCCCATCAAATGACGGTCCACTTCACGGGCAGCCTCACGACCCTCATTAATAGCCCAAACAACCAAGCTCTGCCCTCTGCGCATATCACCTGCCGCATATACTTTGTCTACATTAGTTGTGTACTTGCCGTATGGAGCCTTAACGTTAGAACGACGATCTGTTGCCAGACCTAATTGCTCGATGATCGTTTGCTCTGGCCCATCAAAGCCGATTGCCAGCAGAACTAACTGGGCCGGGAATACTCGTTCCGTACCTTCTATCGGCTTATATATCTTGCGTCCCGTCTCATCGACGATACGTTCAATCTGAACGGTATGAAGCTCTTTAACGTGTCCATTCTCATCACCAACAAACTTCGTGGTCATGATCGAGAATTCACGCGGATCTTCGCCGTACAGTGCCTTTGCTTCTTCATGAGCATAGTCAAGTGTATATACATTAGGAAACTGAGGCCATGGATTATTGACGGTATCACGCTCAAGAGGAGCTTTGTTATGTGTCCCGAACTGTGTAATGCTGCGACAGCCGTGACGAAGAGCTGTGGCTACACAGTCTGTACCTGTGTCTCCTCCGCCGATGACGATAACATCCAGGTCCTTGGCGCTAATGTATTGCCCATCCTCCAGCTTAGAATCGAGATAGCTCTTAATGCTGCCGTTCAAGTAATCCATAGCATAGTGGATGCCTTTCAGCTCTCTACCCTCGATGTTGAACTCCCTTGGCTTGGTAGCACCCCCGCAGAGTACGACGGCGTCAAAATCTTGCGTAAGTTGTTCCGAAGCAATATCCTTGCCGATCTCCGTGTTTGTAATGAATTGAATCCCTTCCGCATCGAGCAAATCTACACGACGTTGAACGACATCCTTCTCCAACTTCATCGTCGGAATTCCGTAAGTCAGCAATCCGCCAATTCGATCTGCGCGTTCGTACACTGTAACTAGATGTCCTGCTTTGTTCAACTGTGCAGCGCAGGCTAGCCCTGCGGGCCCAGATCCTACTACAGCTACTTTCTTGCCAGTCCGCTGCTTCGGCGGCTCAGGGCGCACCCATCCTTCGTCAAATCCGCGATCGATAATCTCTTGTTCGATTGTCTTAATCGTGACGGGCTTGCCAATCAAACCCACTGTACATGAGCCTTCACAAGGGGCTGGACATACTCTGCCTGTAAACTCGGGAAAGTTATTTGTCTTATGCAAGCGTTCCAACGCTTCACGCCATAGACCTCGGTAAACCAAACTGTTCCACTCTGGGATTAAATTGTTAATCGGGCAGCCTGAGGTTCCACCCGTAATCTCAATGCCGGTATGACAATAAGGTGTTCCGCAGTCCATACAACGAGCTCCTTGAAGTCGAAGCTCTTCTTCGTTCATATGCTTGTGAAACTCTTCCCAGTCCTTTAATCGTTCCAATGGATCCCGATCAGCCGGGATTTGTCTTGTATATTCCATAAAGCCAGTAGGTGTTGACATCGTATTTATCCTCCATCCGTCTGTCCGTATCTCTATTCCCATGTAAATTTATCTAACAATATATACTTACCGCGTCACTGTGCAACAATATTTTATGTGATTTTCGACAGTCTATTTCACAATATCTTATTAGAAGCACAGTAGATTGGACATAGAGTAAACGTCCTAACATTTGCACTAAATGACGAATGAAATACGCATTTAATCATCAGATCGTTCGGTAATGAATACAGCTCATTGAATTAGCATTTCCGCTGATATATTGTAAATCGATGAGCATATCGGTTCAACTCATCAACTACACCAGGTATATCCTCTACTAATTTCCACTCTGATTCATCGTAATCAGGAAAATAATCATCACCTTCAAATTCATGTTCAATCCGTGTTACATATAACTTATCGGCATAAGGCATCATCAGACGGTAAATCTCCGCCCCCCCAATGACCATAATCTCTTCATCTCCGGCTGCCTTATCAACCACGTCCTGAACGCTATGAATGATCTCTACTCCTTCGTGAGACCAATCCAAATTGCGTGTCATCACGATATTTGGCCGTTTTGGAAGCGGCTTGCCACCAATAGAATCAAACGTCTTTCGTCCCATCACAATCGTCTTGCCCCGCGTCTGTGCACGAAAAAACGCCATATCATTCGGTAGGTGCCACGGAAGCCCATTGTCCTTGCCAATCAGACGGTGACTATCCATGGCCCATATCATACTAATACCCATATCTAGATACCTCCCTCCCTACTTAGTATCGTTATCCGATTGAAGTGGTCTCAATCACGAGTTATATACCTAACATGCTATCATACCGCCACAATGGCTTTAATTGTGGGATGGTACTCATATCCCTCAAACTCAAAGTCTTCAAACTTATAATCAAATATAGAAGCAGGCTGACGCTTGATCACAAGCTTAGGTAGTTGGAACGGTTCTCGTGCAAGTTGGGTGTGCACCTGTTCCATATGATTGGAGTAAATATGAACATCTCCACCTGTCCAAACAAACTCTCCAACATCCAGTCCACACTGCTGGGCTACCATATGGGTAAGCAGCGCATAGCTTGCGATATTAAATGGAAGCCCTAAAAACGTATCAACAGAACGCATATTCAGCATACAGCTCAGTTTTCCGTTTGCCACATAAAACTGAAACACGTAATGGCAAGGAGGCAATTTCATATGTTCCACCTCACCAACGTTCCAGGCAGACACAAGCAATCGACGAGAATCCGGATTCGTTTTGATCTGCTCTATTACGTTTGTAATCTGATCAATGACCCTGCCGTCCTTTGTTTCCCAATGTCGCCATTGCGAGCCATACACGGGACCAAGGTCGCCGTTCTCATCTGCCCACTCATCCCAAATCCGAACGCCATTCTCTTTCAGGTAACGAATGTTAGTCTCTCCGCTAAGAAACCAGAGCAGTTCGTGCACGATTGATTTTAGGTGCAGACGCTTTGTCGTTACAAGCGGGAATCCTTGCTGCAAATCAAAGCGTAACTGCCGTCCAAATACGGATACCGTCCCGGTTCCGGTTCGGTCCTCTTTATGTACGCCATTATTCAACACATCCTGCAGCAATTCCAAGTAAGCTTTCATTTCTACATTTCACTCCGTTCTAATTCCTCAAGGTTGAGTTTCATTTTAACATTGGTGACCTCAAAAAGTCACCAATCTAGACGAATCGTATATTTGGTAGCCGCTATAAAAACAATTAATCACTTTTGCTATTGACTATGCTGCATTAACGCTTTGATCATGCACTTAACAGGCGTCTGATAAAAAAATCCCCCGCAGCTCCAGAGCCCGGGGGTATCAGCATTATATATAGAACCGTAAACAGAATTCAAACAGAACCTTACAGAAAGAGTGAGACAATTATTTTACAGTGTGAATCGGGTGGCCAAGAACAACCTCAGCCGCTTCCATTACGATTTCACCAAGAGTTGGATGCGCATGTACAGTCAATGCCAAGTCTTCCAATGTAGCTGCCATCTCTACTGCCAAGCCGAGCTCAGCGATCAAGTTGGAAGCTTCTGGTCCAACGATTTGGGCACCAATTACTACACCTGTCTCAGCGTCAGCAACGATCTTCACAAAGCCATCAACGCTGCCGCCAAGGGACAACGCACGTCCGTTACCCGCATACGGGAATTTACCCGACTTCACGTTTAAGCCTTTGCCTTTTGCTTCAGACTCAGACAAGCCTACGCTTGCACACTCTGGATCTGTAAAACATACAGCCGGCATCGCTTTGTAATCCACAACGCTAGACATTCCGGAAATAGCTTCCGCAGCTACTTTACCTTCGTACGAAGCTTTATGCGCAAGCGCAAGACCAGGTACGATGTCGCCAATCGCGTAGATGTGTGGAATACTTGTGCGACCTTGGTGATCAACTTCGATCAAACCACGATCCGTCATTTTCACGCCGATCATGTCAAGACCAAGCTCTCCGTCTGTGTTTGGACGACGGCCTACCGTAACCAACAGGTATTCAGCAGTTACTTCTTTTGTTTCTCCGCCAACAGAGAATTTAACTGTAACGTCTTTGTCTGTTTGGGTAGCGGACTCCGCTTTAGCACCCGTAAAGATTTCAACGTTAGTTTTCTTCATGTTTTTGGATACGATTTGTGTCATATCTTTATCGAAGCCTGGCAATACCATGTCAGCGCCCTCGATAACTGTTACTTTTGTTCCGAACTTGGAGTACATTTGACCAAGCTCAGCGCCGATATATCCACCGCCGATAACGATCATGCTTTTTGGAATTTCAGGCAATTCAAGCGCTTCTGTCGAGGACAAGATACGGCCGCTAAACGGGAATGCCTTCAATTCAATCGGACGGGAACCTGTAGCGATAATACAGTTGTTGAACTTGTAACGTGGTGCTTCTTGGTCATTAAACAAACGAGCTTCTGTCTCATTGATGAACATTGCTTCACCTTTGAAAACTTGAACTTTGTTTGCTTTTAAGAGCGCGCCTACGCCGCCAGTCAATTTTTTAACTACGCCTGCTTTGAACGATTGGACTTTGGAGAAGTCAACGGTTACGTTCTCAGCCGTAATACCAATTGCTGAAGCGTGCTGTGTTACTTCATATTGATGAGCTGCGCTGATGAGAGCCTTGGATGGAATACAACCACGGTTCAAACATACGCCGCCAACTTCGGACTTATCAACGATCATTACGCTTTGACCCAGCTGTGCAGCACGAATAGCTGCTACGTAACCGCCAGGACCTGCGCCAATAACCAAAGTATCAATATTTAAAGATGCGTCTCCCACTACCATTTGGTTACACCTCCATTACAAGCAATTCAGGATTAGCCAGCAATTGCTTGAGATAGTTCATAAAGTTTTGTGCTGTTGCGCCATCAATGAGACGGTGGTCAAAGCTCAAGGACAGAGCCATCACTGGTGCTGCAACGATTTCACCATTTTTAACAACGGCTTTCTCGGAAATACGGCCTGTACCCAAAATAGCAACTTCTGGATAGTTGATGATTGGAGTAAAGAACATACCGCCAGCAGAACCGATGTTTGTAATCGTGATTGTGCTGCCTTTTAATTCGTTAGGACCCAATTTGCCGTCACGACCGCGACCAGCAAGGTCTTTAATATCATCCGCGATCATCCAGATGCTGCGACGATCTGCGTCTTTAATAACCGGTACGATAAGACCATTGTCTGTGTCTGTTGCGATACCGATGTTGTAGTATTTTTTGTAGACGATTTCTTGGGCTGCTTCGTCGATCATTGCGTTCATAGCTGGGAACTGACGGCAAGCTGCTACCAATGCTTTAACGATAAATGGCAAGTAAGTTACTTTTGTACCTTTCTTCTCCATGATCGGTTTCAAGCGAGTACGGAATGCTACGAGATCCGTAACGTCCACTTCATCCATAATCGTAACGTGAGGAGCTGTATAAGCCGATTTAACCATTGCGTTGGAAATCGCTTTACGGATACCTTTAAATGGTACACGCTCTTCTTCAACGTTGCGATCTGCAGCAGCCACAGGAGCAGCTGCTTTAGCTGCAGGTGCTGCTTCGGAAGTGTTAGCTTCTGCTTTAGGTGCTGGAGCTCCGCCTTTAGCAAATGCTTCTACATCTTCGCGGGATACTTTGCCGTTGTTGCCTGTGCCAGGAACTTCAGCAATGTTAACACCCAATTCACGAGCCAGTTTACGCACGCTAGGTGTCGCCAACACTTCATGATTAGGTGCAGCAGGTGCCGCTGCTTGAGCATCAGCTTTAGGTGCTTCTGCTGCTGGAGAAGCCGTTGTGTCAGCTCCACCTTTAGCTGCTTCCGCTTCTGCTGCTGGTGCAGCTTGCTCAGGCACGTCGCCTTCAGCATCGATAATAGCTACAACTTCGCCCATGTGCATAACTTGACCGTCTTTAGCCAGCACTTCAAGTACTGTACCGTTAACAGGACATGGCACCTCTACGATTGCTTTATCGTTTTGTACTTCCATGATGATATCGTCGTCCGTAACTTTATCACCTGGTTTAATAAGCATTTTAATAATTTCGCCTTCGTGCAATCCCTCGCCAAGCTCAGGGAAGCGGTATTCAAATTTTGCCACTGCAAATTACCTCCTCTATCTGTTGCGGTTCTATATTAGAAGTTCAAAACTTTGTTAACAGATTCTACGATACGCGCTGGAGTCGGAAGCCATTGATCTTCGATCTGTGCGTATGGATACACCGTATCAGGACCTGCAACACGAAGTACTGGAGCTTCAAGGTGAAGAATCGCTTTCTCGTTGATTTGGGCAATAACTTCAGCAGCAACACCGGATGTTTTTTGCGCTTCTTGCACGATAATACAACGGTTTGTCTTCTTAATAGAAGCAACGATTGTATCGATATCAAGCGGCATCAATGTGCGCAAATCAATTACTTCTGCTTCAATGCCTTGTTTTTCGAGCTCAGCAGCAGCTTTCATTGATGTATGAACCATTAAGCCGTAAGAGAGGATCGTTACGTCTTTACCTTCACGCACAACGTTAGCTTTGCCTAGTTCTACTGTATATTCGCCTTCAGGTACTTCATCACGGAAAGCATGGTACAAGTTCAAATGTTCCATGAAGAAGACAGGGTCATTGTCACGAATCGCAGAGATGAGCAAGCCTTTTGCATCATATGGATTCGAAGGAATTACAACTTTGATACCTGGAGTTTGCACCAACAAACCTTCCAAGGAGTCTGTATGCAATTCAGCCGCTTTTACACCGCCACCAAAAGGTGTACGGAAAACGATTGGTGAATTGTAACGACCACCGGAACGGTAACGCATACGTGCAGCTTGTACGCACATTTGGTCGAGAGCTTCATAAATAAAGCCTACGAATTGGATTTCAGCGATTGGACGGAATCCTTGTACGCCAAGACCTACTGCCATACCGCCAATAGCGGACTCTGCCAACGGCGTATCAAATACACGATCCTCACCAAATTCTTTTTGCAAACCTTCTGTTGCACGGAATACCCCGCCCACATGACCTACGTCTTCACCGAACAAGATTACGTTAGGGTCACGTTTCAATTCTACGCGCATTGCGTCACGAATCGCTTCTTTCATATTCATTTGAGCCATTGCTTCGTTTCCTCCTTACCGTTATCGCAAAGTCCTTATGCTTTGCAGTCCCGTTCAAGCTGTATCAGCTTCTGAAATTTATTTAAAATCCGCTTTTTGTTCTTCTAAATGTTGTGGTGTCTTTTCGAACATTGTGTCGATCAGACCCGCAATTGTCATTTTTTCTGTTTGCTCAGCGCGTTTGATTTCTTCATTGACTTTCGCTTTCGCTTCGTCTTTTACGCGAGCTGTTTCTTCTTCAGTCCACAGACCTTTTTTCTCCAGGAACTTACCGAAACGAACGATTGGATCTTTGATCGACCATTCTGCTTCTTCGTCTTTCGTACGATACTTGGTTGTATCGTCCGCCATGGAGTGAGGACGGAAACGGTAAGTCAACGCCTCGATCAGTGTAGCACCTTCGCCTTTACGTCCACGTTCAGCAGCCATTTGAACGGCTTTGATAACAGCCAATACGTCCATACCGTCGATTTGCATGCCGTGAATACCAGCTGCAACCGCTTTGTGAGCAATAGACTTAGCTGCAGTTTGCTTAGCAAATGGCGTTGTGATGGCATAACCGTTATTTTGTACAAAGAAAATAACAGGCAATTGGAATGCGCCTGCGAAGTTCAAGCCTTCGTAGAAGTCGCCTTCGGAAGATCCACCGTCACCTGTATACGTAATTGCAACTTGTGGCTGTTTTCTTAACTTAAAGCCCTTCGCAATACCCATAGCATGCAAAATTTGCGCACCAATGATGATTTGCGGCATAAGAACATTAACGCCTTCTGGAATCTGTCCGCCGTGCTGATGACCGCGGGAATACAAGAATGCTTGATACAGCGGCAAACCATGCCATACGATCTGAGGCATGTCACGGTATGCAGGAACAACAAAGTCTTCCTTTTGGAGCGGATACACGCTACCTACCATGGAAGCTTCTTGACCAGATACTGGCGCGTAGAAGCCCAAGCGGCCTTGACGACCTAAGTTAATCGCACGATCATCCCATGCGCGTGTAAATACCATACGGTACATAACTTCTTTTAATTGCTCGTCAGTCAATTCAGGCATCATGTCTGGATTGATGACTTCGCCTTCCGGAGACAACACGGACAATGGTTGTACATCTTCCGTCTGAACTTCAAATGGGAACTTGCTCATCATTTTCACCTCAATAAAAGTTTGAAGAATTTGTTTCTCTGTTATAGAATTATTATACACCTGTTTTAGTCGTTTGGTCAAAACATATCGCGAAAAAAGTGAATATTTTGAGAATTGTTGTTATAACAGGCGTATTTAAATACTATAACAGAGTACTACAAAATTGTCTAAGTTGTGAAAAATAGTTGAAATCTTATTCATCCTTTTCACATGTTTTCAACCCTTTAATTACAAGCGGTATGTACATCATACTGCGATAGTGTTTCCTAATTTGGATAAAATATTGCATAGGTGGTGCTTAACATGACTGATTCTGCTTATCTCAAGCGTACTGTCGTTAAACATGAAATAGCCTGTCCGCTATTAGCAAGCGGCAGCCGTCCCGTTCGCGTCTATTTACCTCCAGGATATCAAGCAGTACTCAGCTATCCTGTTGTCTATTGTCAGGATGGAGAAGACTTCTTTAATTTTGGCCGAATTGCGACAATCGCCAACAAGCTTATATTAGATGAAGATATTGAACCCTTTATTATAGTAGGAGTCGATGTCGACAAAAAAATACGAACAGAGGAATATTCACCAGATGGAGAGCTGTTTGAATCATATACGCGATCATTTGCTGAATATATCGTACCAGCCATTGAGAAACTGTATCCCGTTCGTACCGATTGGACCAACATCATCGTGGCAGGTGATTCACTTGGTGGTACGGTATCTCTTCATCTGGCGCTGCTTTACCCTGAGAAATTTAGACAAATCATCTCACTCTCTGGTGCCTACTATGCTGCATCGCAGGCTATCATTACTGAACAACGTGACCTGAGTTGGCTGCATCTGTTTATGATTGTTGGTTTGCAGGAAACAGCATTTGATACAGACCGCGGCACTTTTAACTTTGTGGAATTGAACCGTCAGGCAAGAAGCTTGTTTGCTGACAGAGCAGCTAATTTCCACTACGAGGAGCTCGACGGGAAACACCAATGGGGTTTCTGGCAGCAGCATATCCCGCAGGCACTTCGATTTTTCCTGGAATAACATGTGCCTATTCTCAAATGGTGTTCCTTCTTATTGAAACAAATGAAAGAAGTGACATACAAGGATGTATGTCACTTCTTTATTAAATGGCGATTGTGATCGATATCGTCATAACCCGTACTTACAATACGATCAATAGAACCAACTCTCAAAACGCAATGAGTTCTCAAACTGACAAGTGATGTTCACGAACAATCTTAGCCAACAGCTGCTTGCAACCTTCTGACACCAGACGATATACTTCATCAAAGTTGCCTGTATAATAAGGGTCTGGCACGTCTGTTATTGGCTCTTCAGGCAGCAGCGACATAAAACGAAGCACTTCAGCTGTTCGATCATGAGCACCCTTCCATGCCATAACATTCCGTTCATTATTTTCATCCATACACACTATATAAGTAAAATTCGTGAAATCATTTTCTTCTACCTGTCTTGCTTTCATTCCTGCATATGAAATTCTCACTTGATCAAGCATCTGGCGAGTTCCTTCATGCGGCGAATGGCCGATATGCCAATCCCCTGTTCCAGCGCTGTCTATTTGAATATGTGTAGACAACTCTGCCTCCTCTACCTGATGACGCATCACAGCTTCGGCCATTGGCGAACGACATATATTGCCCAAGCACACAAAAAGTACAGAGATCATCTCAATTCCCCCTCAACAAGCAGCTTCTTTATTGTAACGTTTGTTCATTTCTGTTTCAACTCTTGGTACATCCAGCAGAACAAGATATACTAAGATGTAACATTCCTACGATAAGAAATGTAAGAACTTTGGATTAAAGGAAGGTCTACTAATGAAACAACACAGAGATCCACATCAGCGTGAGATTGTAATCGTATCGGGTGGAAGCCCAGATGCAGACATCGCTACTGTATTGGCACAAGCTGATTATATCATTGGTGCTGACCGCGGAGCTGCCGTTATTCTTGCACTTGGATATACGCCTGACCTTGCGCTTGGTGATTTTGATTCCGTTCACGAATGGGAACGCGAACATATTCAAACTTCCAGTCATCACTACATAGGCTGTGATGCCATTGACAAAAATTATACGGATACGGAGCTTGCCTTTCTAGCGGCCCTTGAACATCAGGCAACTTCCATCACTTTATGTGCAGGCACTGGAACAAGACTGGATCACACGTTGGCCAATATTCACTTGTTAAAACGAGCTCTTGAATTACAAATCGACATGCGTATTATAGATGGACATAACTGCATTCGTCTTGCGGATCGACAGTTAACGGTTAAAAAAGAGCATTACACCTATTTATCCTTACTCCCACTGTCGTTGGAAGTACATGGTATTAACCTGATTGGGTTTCAGTATCCATTGCACGATGCGTCACTTGTTATCGGTCAATCCCTGGGCATTAGCAACAAATGGATAGCCGAGGAAGGCAGTGTGTCCATCAGAGAAGGTCTGCTGCTTGTCATTTGCAGCAACGATTAGATTCCATCCCATCAATTTGTAGGTCTAACGTCATGTAAGTAATATATCAAAAGAAGCCACCCTTCTCTGTGATTGCAGACACTGCTTTTCCATCAAGGTGGCTTCTTTAGGTTTCTACAAAAGGTCTTTACAAGTATGATAAAAAGAGCTCTCCATGAATGTCCTTACGACTCAAGGCATGCCCCTTTTTGGATATGAAAGCGCAGTAATGGCACTCATCAATTTTTAATGTAAACGCTTACTGTGTTAATGGGCAAAGGATTGCAGACATTTAGTATATTTTAGTATATAAACATAGTAAATACACTTTGTTATACTTTTGTTGACAAAAAAGTAACGAAAGGATGACAAAGATGACACTTTTAACATATCGCCGCATCGCAGTCGTCGCCATTATGACAGTTGCTCTTACAGGTATGTTGCCTGAACATACAGCATTAGCCGATTCAGCTAATAGCGGAAGTATCACTTCAACTAGACAGACTCAACAAGCGGATTCTAATACTGATGCGCAGCAGACACAAGCAACCTATACAACCAACACTTATACTGCACAAGCCGCTAGCAATATCCTTAGAAAAGGTGAAAAATACTTAGGAACACGTTACGTCTTTGGTGCGAAAAGCTTCCAGACGCGCAGCTTTGACTGTTCTTCTCTGGTTCAATACTTATTTAATCAAGAGGGTGTTGACCTGCCTCGAACCTCCTACGAGCAGGCTAAAAAAGGCACTCACATTACACGATCAGCGCTACAAAAAGGAGATCTGATCTTTTTCTCTAGTGGTCGCCCCGGCAAAGGAAAGATCACTCACGTTGCTATTTATGCAGGTAACAATAAGATCCTGCATACTTTCGGGAAGCCTGGAGTTACTTACTCCAACTTAAACTCAGATACGTGGAGTGATCGATATGTAACTGCACGCCGCGTGTTGCTGCACAACAATCCACATATCATTCATACACCTGAATCTAATTACTATAATTAATCATGCCAAAAATCGCTAGTTGAGCAGATGGAAAACAAGTTACCTGGTCGGATCTTTAAGTTGATAACCGTAGCCTCTTACGGTATGGATCAGCTTAGGGTTCCGGCCTTTATCGATCTTGCGCCGTAAATATCGAATATATACATCGACAATATTGGTTGTTGTATCGAAGTCTATGCTCCATACATGTGCCATCAAGAACTTGCGACTGACAGGCCGACTATGATGCTGAGCCAAAATAACCAAAAGTTCATATTCGCGCGCAGTCAGCTGCAATTCTGTTGTGCCCCGTCTTACTGTGCGCGATTGCGGATTAATAATCAGATCGCCAATCTGATATATATTTGTGGAATCATCGTCTTGCGTCAATACATTCAGCTGCGTACGCTGTAATCTGCAGTCCCATTCCATGCGGGAACATGGGAACTGTATGACATCATCACCACCCAAAAGCAAAAATGTATAACTGTCGGGTTCAGGTTGATGAGGCACAAACAGCATACATATTAGAAGTTGTCTGCAAGTCAGTCTTGTACTCATTCTCGCTGTATATAATGAAGAGATTTCCGTGATCACCTGCTTCCATTGACAGGATAACGATCCTGCTCCTTCTACAAACAACAAAACACGCCTCTTCACCATCAAATTGCTGCTTGTATCGCCTGATAAGTTAAAATCAATCTCAAGCTGCTCACAAATGAGATTTGCGTTCCATTCCTTGATTCGAGTCACATCTGTACCCGACTGCTCGAGCCATAGAGCGGCCTCGTCAGCGAGCTCTGTTCCATCATCAAGTATCCATACCTCAACAGGTTCCGTTTTCATTCATATTCCCTTACTGCTTATCTTCTAAAATAAGAGATAAACATTACAATGTCTACGTGCACCTATTGTGTACATTATTGATAGATTTATACAGCCATCATCTAACTGAATGTTGGCTTAACATCATTGCAAAACTGCTTATGGTGTAAAGAGCAGTGATCCAGCTATAGCAGAAACAAACACAATGCTCCACGGAGGTAATTTCCAGTATACGAGTAATACTAATGCTGTAACCGCAACGACAAACTGCAGCGGCGTCTGAACCGCCGAAGTGAATATAGGGTCGTACCACGCTGCAATCAATAGTCCTACCACTGCGGCATTCGCGCCTTTCAGCGCCCTAGAGATCCAGACGATACGATAAATGTTCTCTATAAAAGGAAGCGCTGCTCCCATCATCAGATAAGAAGGAAGGAAGATAGCAACTAACGCAATACTTCCGAACATAACTGCTTGAGCCCCTTCTCCGATGGAGGCTCCTATATACCCCGCATAAGTAAACAATGGTCCTGGTACCGCTTGGGCTGCGCCGTAACCGGCAACAATGGTCTCTTCCGTCAGCCATCCCATATGAGCAAGTTCACTCTTAATCAGTGGCAATACGACATGTCCTCCGCCAAATACAAGCGATCCTGTTCTAAACATCATATCAAACAAACTTAAAGCGATGCCTGAGAACAAGGAAACCAGCCACGGAAGCAGACATAACCCGCTAATAAGTACTATTAAACTTACAAGACCACTTTTTCGTGATATCAAGGGGGCGATCATATGATTATCAACAGGTGACACTGTTATTGCTTCATGTCGGTAGAGCCAACAGCCAGCACATGCTGCTAAGATCATAATAACCACTCCAGTATAGGGCGAAGCAAAGAAATAACTTGCAGCTAACGCAGCAACTGCTATACTCATCCGTTCCCGATCGGGAGTAAAGTGTCTCGCCATTCCCCATACCGCATGCGCAACCACTGCCACAGCTACCAACAAAAGGCCCTGAAGCCATCCCGTCTGGCTCGAGCTCCATGATTCTAGACCAAGTGCAAACGACATCAACAAGAGAGCTGAAGGCAATGTAAAGCCTAGCCAAGCCGCGGCCCCTCCTAGCCATCCAGCTCTTAGCATACCGATTCCAATCCCAAGCTGGCTGCTGGAGGGCCCAGGCATGATTTGACACAAGGCATTTAAATTACCGAACTGCGTCTCATTTATCCATTTTAGACGTTCAACATATTCTTTATGAAAGAAGCCGATATGTGCAACTGGTCCGCCAAAAGATGTTAACCCTAGTTTTAATGCTGTAACAAATACTCCACCTATTGCACGCCACCTAAGTGACACTTCATATTCCTCCTCTAACGAGACATCGCTACCCAATACTACTTACACAAGTGTACAATGCGCCCACTTCCAGCTCTATTTCTCTTGCTGCCGAGATCGCCTGTACTACCGCAATCCCATCTGCGCCAGCATCCATGACCTGTTTCACTCTTTCCCTGCGAATGCCACCTATACCGACAATCGGTATAGTCAGCTTTTCAGCACGAATGGAGGAAATAACAGACGGTCCTGAAACCTGCTGAATGTCCGGTTTAGTAAGTGTATGAAACATCGGTCCCACACCTAAATAATTAGCCCCATCTGCGACGGCCTGTCTTGCTTCTTCAACATTATGCGCGGACATTCCGATAATAACATGCCGTGGTAATATTTGTCTCGCATGAAAGACCGACATATCTTCTTGTCCCAGATGAACACCGTCTGCCTCCAGCTCTACAGCCATGTTCACATCATCATTTACAATAAACATAACTTTGTGAGCTGTACACCATTTACGAATACGACGTCCCAAGAGTGTTCTCTGCTTTGCTGTCAGTTCAGACTCGTAACTTTTCTCCCGCCATTGAAACGATGTTATGCCTCCCTTCAAAGCAGCCAGCAGTGTATGCTCCAAGCCTAATGGACAGTTGGCAGTACCGGCCACAAACATTAGCTTTAATTGATGACGAAGGGTTCGCTCACTACTCATTGTTTTGTTTATCATGATCCCCCCTCCTTTGCATACCTTTGTCGATGTGCCCAGTGATTCACTGGCCCCTGGCCATGACCGATCTCCAGCGGTTCACTGATTGCAGCGTACACAAACTGTTTTGCATGAAATACTGCCTGAGCAACGGACGCGCCACCTGCAAGAAATGCAGCCATCGCTGCTGATAACGTGCAGCCTGTTCCATGTGTATGAGGCGTTATTCTTCTCTCACTGGAGAACCACCAAGTTGTGTAACCATCGTAAAGCAAGTCATCGCAAGTGGACAACTTGTTGTCGTGTCCTCCCTTGATATACACATATTGAACCCCATTTGCGTGGATACGCTCAGCCGCCTGAATTCGATCTTCGAATGTGTGAATCCTCATTTCAGCCAGCGCTTCTGCCTCAGGAATATTTGGTGTCACTATTGTGGTCAGGGGCAGTAGCTCCCTTCTCAGCGTATCAATTGCTGAAATACTCAAAAGTGTGGACCCACCCTTCGCGATCATGACAGGGTCTACCACTACATTTGACCATCCATAGGTTCTCATTCTATCGCTGATTATACGAATCGTTAACTCATCCACCAGCATGCCCGTTTTGACTGCATCCGGGACAATATCCTCTTGAACAGCATCGATTTGTGAAGTGATATGTTCAAGCGGTATAGGATGAACATTTCGAACCCCATACGTATTTTGGGAAGTTATTGCCGTAACGACTGACATGCCATAAGCTCCACACTCTTGAAAGGTCTTAATATCCGCCTGTATTCCCGCGCCACCGCTGCTATCCGAGCCCGCTATTGTAAGTGTTCGCGGAACACACGTAAGTGACAAATGAGATGCGTCAAAAGACCCTGACTTCTCCATTTTAATCCTCTGTGCCACCCCATCAAACGGCGCTTGATCCTGTACAGCTTCAAATAATGTCCTTTCATTGAGGTGTGGAACATCTTTAGATACAACAATCATACGGGCAATCCTTCTACAGGACTACTTGCCGATGCATATCGTTTCATCGGAATTCGACCAGCAATGTAACCAAGTCGCCCAGCTTGAACAGCTAGCTTCATCGCCTCCGCCATCTTAACCGGATCAGTCGCTCCCGCCACAGCCGTATTCAACAATACACCATCTGCACCAAGCTCCATTGCCTTGGCTGCATCTCCGGGAGTACCTATTCCTGCATCAATAATGACTGGGACAGTCGCTTGCTCCATAATAAACGATAAGTAATGAGGATTAAGCAAACCCAACCCAGTTCCGATAGGAGAGGCACCCGGCATAATAGCATGAACCCCTAGCTCTTGCAGTCTTTTAGCCAAAATAACATCGTCTGATATGTAAGGGAGTACAGTAAAGCCTTCTTCCAGCAATATCTCACATGCGCGATAGGTCTCGATCGGATCTGGCAGGAGTGTCTTTGCATCTCCGATCACCTCAACTTTAATCATGTCACACAATCCCGAAGCTTGTGCAAGACGAGCAATGCGAACCGCTTCTTCTGCATTGGATGCTCCTGCGGTATTAGGCAGCAATGAATATTTGGAAAGATCAAGCTGTTCTAGGAAATTAGGTTGATTGGGGTCAAACACGTTCATTCGACGTACGGCAAATGTTAATATTTGAGTCTCCGATACTTCAACCGCTTGCTGCTGTACTTCAAAACTTGAAAACTTCCCCGTACCTAACAGCAAACGTGATTGAAAGCAATGGGATCCTATTTGTAAATGTGATGTTTTCATCTTCTAGTCAGCCTCCTCCAACAAAGTGTACAATTTCGATACGATCACCGTTCATGATAGTAGTCGCCTCGTATTTATGTTTTGGTACAATCGTGCCGTTATGTTCCACAATTACAATCCTGTGTGTCATATGCAAATGTTCAATCAGATGCTGGATATGCGCCTCCTGCATCGATAATTCCATATCATGGCCATTGACCCTTAGCTCCATCGTAAATCCCACCTTATCTAATAATTACTCGTTCCCACCAGCTGCGTGGCCTTGCTACGTTCAGGATTAAACGCTTCCATCCACATCCATGGCACCTCACCTTTTAATAGCCACCTCGTCATACCGATAGCTGTAGCGGCACTTAACAAAATCCCGTTACGAAAGTGGCCTGCCGCTATCCAAAGGCCTTTAATATGAGATATTGGTCCCATAAATGGAAGTCCATCTGCCGTTGCAGGTCGAAGACCAGACCAAGCTTGTTCCCACTCCGAATGCTCCAGCTCAGGAATGCAACGACACGCCTTTTCCATAAGCTTCATGACGGAACCGACTTCAACAATCTTGTCATAACGATTTGGATAAGAGGTTGCACCGATAAATATTCGTCCCCTACCCTTTGGAACAATGTATACACCATCTCCATACATCACACTAGACATGGTTAACTTGGACCGAACAACAGCCAATTCACCTTTCACTGGGTGGAGAGGAAGACTAATTCCACATTTATCAGTTAACATATTGCTATCCAATCCTGAACAGATCAGCACATGATCGCTGTACCAGCTGCCGGATCCAGTACGAACTCCTTGGATACGCCCATTTTCAATTAAGAAGTCAACCACCTGTTCATGTTCATGGAACTGGACACCTAGTTTTTTACTGGCTGTGAACAAAGCTTCCATCAATTTTATAGGAGATAGATGGCCTTCTTTAGGTAGCATATACACCCCCTCAATGGCGGAGTCGTGATAATAAGGCAGAGCTTGAAGCATCGAATTATCGATCCACTCCACCCCATAATTAATTCCATTTGGATGTGATTCGACTGCTTTGTGAAGCTGAAGACCAATTGCTGTACAGTCACTTCCTTTCATCACAGGAACATGAATCCCTCTCAAACGCAGTTCAAGATCGACTTGCGATAGTTCCCACAACTGTTCACTCCACCCTGGGAATAGATCATGACTAGTACAAGCAAATTGCGCGAGTTCATCATGTTGGATACGCTCTGCAACAGGAGCCAGCATCCCTGCTGCAGCCCTAGAAGCTCCTTCTCCGATCCGGTCCTTCTCCAATACAGTTACTTTCAGTCCATTTAATGCTGCCTCATAAGCGATCGCACAACCAATTACTCCCCCTCCTACAACAATCAAATCAGCATGATTTATGCTCATGGTTGAAGCTGCAAGTACAGATGCTGGCATGTGTATCACTCCTTTCAATGGTCATCATGGAATCTATAGTTACTCAATGAACAAGAGAATGCATGGCGTCTCTATAACGCCGCACCATATTCAAAGGTGATGATGCTTCCCATATTGGTGACATGACAGCAACTCCAGATGCCCCTGCGTTTATCACGCTTGTAACTCGCTCCGGTGTAATTCCACCAATAGCAATAATAGGAATATCACTCTGTTGCCTGCATGATATTAATCCCGCAAGCCCACGACCAGCCAAACCTTGCTTGCATGTTGTCTCGTAAATATGTCCGTACATCGCATAATCAGCGCCGCCCTCCGCACAAGACATGATCTCTGCCGGACTATGAACAGATACCCCTACTGTCAGCTGCGGATATAGTGGTCTAATTGTATAGACAGGTAAGCTGTGATACGCTAAATGGACACCTCTCACACCACAGGAAGCGGCCACATCCGCACGGTCGTTCACAATCCACTTATGCATGGGGATACCCTCTAATCTCGCTGTTTCTAGAACATTCCACATTTGAATGGCACTCCATTTTTTCTGTCGCAGATGAACAGCATCTACCTCGTGAGCAAATAACTTCACGGTCTGAACGATGACCTTCGCAGACACACCTTCAGGAGTAACAATATGAAGCCATGGCACAATCACACTATTCTCACCTCTTCTTTTACCCAAGTGTCAACACATGAACTAACACAAAAAAACCACTCTCACGTAGAGAGTGGTTGAAGATTGGCCTCATTCAGGTTCCTACTCCCAATCCAATTGGAAGTAACGAACACCTAGTGAAATCAGGTAGTTATTAGTTTGCACTAATACACTTCGAACGGGATATTTATCCAACTAAATATCATTAATTCGGAGTGTCACCATGATTCACTTGAAGAATTCCAATCCACACTTCCCTACGCTGGCATGATCCAGATCAGGTGCTAAGGGTCCGAAGCTTACGCTTCATCTCAGCCGATATACGGCCCCCCTAGTGATGGATAACTATGACAATAATTTGATTGCTACGCTAGTTTATCACGAAACTTATATTTTGGAAAGAGACATGCCCTCGCATGTCGTGGTCACACGTGGCAGTTATGAACAATACTTTACGTAATAGCCTCGCTTCACAGCTTCTCTAGAATTAGACAGCACCTCTTCCACAACAAGTGGTTTACATTTCTCCGGAAGGGCTATCTTAATCCCATCCCGCACGGTTCCATATAATAAATCCTTTCTTATTAACCGCGCACCACCAATAGCATAATTGTTGTACTTATAAGCACCCATTGGAAGATCCTGTACGAAAGCCAGCACACCAACATCGTTTATAGAATTGTTCCATTCCTCTTCTGATATAGTAGGAAACGTAAAATTGTATGCCGTACCTATCCGTTTCGAATAATAATTATGCCTGTTTATTCGATAGGCAAGCTCGTCCTGCACCTTATTCACAATCGTCGTGCGCCGAACGGATTCAAATAGGGTTCCATCCCTTAACAGGGGTAACGCTGTATGCTGCATAAGCTCTCGCTGATAACCTTTAATCCATAACTTCAACTTCGGTAAGTACACCGTAACATAATCGTCTAATGTGAAAGCATAAACGTAACCGTTTTGATCGGTGTAGGTAAAGGGGATTTTAGGAAGCCATACATGTTTTAAATGTGATTTCCCCGTACTATCAACATATTCCTCCTCTGTCCAGATATCGAGTCCATCATAGTTCACAATAGCTATTGCCGGGATATAAGACATAAGCATATCTTGGCTAATTCGATCATCCACAATATTAATATTTATGAAAAGCGTTTCCAAGAACGCTCTTAATGCAGCTTCCTTATTAATTGAAATTAGCTTCGGTGATTCGTAACCCATTTGCTTATCGATGTCAGTTGGATTTGCGTGGAGGCTTGTCGCCGCATCATCGACGGCAGTGTCTAGAAAATAATTATACGACTGTACGGTACGTAAGTGCCGTAACTGCTCCTCGGCCTGTAAACGATTATTCCAAAACCACGGAAAACTGATGGCTACCATAAGGAGAGCGAGCTTAATAATCTTCATTTCGAACCATTCCTCCAACTGAGACGTCAATTCGCTTCCATTCAGCAAATGAGGACGTCAGCCACTCCAACATAACATCATCTGCTGTTTGTTGCCGGTTATGAACGATTACTTGTACATAATCGCCTATCTTCAGCAGGTATCGGCGAGTTAATGCTTCTTTCGGTTCCGTATTATTCGGAAATAACACCTCCATAATGCCTGCTGTATTTGTAATTTCGTGGCGTACAAGGAATTCCTCGTGAAAGGTGGCTGGCTCTAATGGATCATCGTAAATTGGATCATACTGCTTCGAAAAATGCTCCATGTTAATATCCATCATCATACCAAGCTGCGTAATCTCGTCCTGAAAATCTAACCACATTCGCGGTGTAATATAGCCCTTATCCCGGATTGCATCCGTAAATTCAGTCGTACTCTTAAACACATTTAAGTACTGAATATCCGCCTGCCTTGCGTACGACTCTTGCAATGGAAATATAAATAGGAGAAGAATGGCTATGATGATTCCTAGCAGTTTTGACAATGCATCAACCATCACATGTCACCTTACAAATAACGTATACGAACAATCCGGCCTGAACGATCACGATATGTTGTCTCACTATATGATTTATTCAGCTTGATCATAGATACATTAACCTCCTCAAGGTCCTTGGCATTTAACTGTACTACCTCATTTCCAATGACTATTTCAATTGTTTCCTCCTGTAAGAAAGCAAGGGACATCACGATGTCAGCTCCTGTCAAGGTTGACTCAGATACCATTCCGATTGTGGAATGAACTGTGTGATCTTTGTTTGTATTAGCTGCACTTAATTGCTGAAATGTTCTTGCTGATGTCTGTGCGCAGGACAACGCGTGTATTAAGGAGAATACAAACAGCAGCACAGCAACAGACAATTCCACCGCATCTCTACCATTAGAACCCATAAATCACTCCACTCGTCTATATTAACGTTGTTCAAATACAATTCCTCTAGTTACATTTGATGAATCAACGATTAGACTTGCTTTAAATTTACCGCTTGGATTTACGTATGTATCTAATGATTCTGTAGTTGCCAGCAACATCGTGCTATTCGGATTAATGGTATTGTTAATCGTACCGTCTAGGTTTACATCGTAACCATAGGAGATTCCAGGGTGGCCTGCATTAGTAACTTTGTTTTTGCCCGTAATTACACGTATACCGAACTGTTCCTTTTGATTAAATTTTCGAATTGCGTTAACAACCTGCGAGCCACTTACAGTTGTATTGTCATAAACAGTAAATGAAGCTTTGCTTAATTCTGTCTGTATAGAAGAGAACTCGTTCTGTGCTGTCTTTGTCGCTTCTTGTGCTGAAACAAACAACAGTACAACGATCGTAATCAATGCAATAGTCAAAAATATGCCTGCCGCCACTTTAAGTGCCGATTGTGCATTATTCATTTACATCATCCCCTAAAGATGTTGAATTTGTGTGAAAGACTGATTCATCTGTCGTGCGCTTATCCATACCAATGGAAGTACTAAATATAAAAACGTAATTGCATACATCGGAGCAAATCCAAGCCACTGGCCCCAGACTGCTTTCACCTCTACACTTTGCTCTTCCTGTTGACGTCTCCACTCTTGGTCAAATAGCCAATTCTGCTCCACATCATCAAATGCTTCTTTTAATGGTACGTGCTCATACGCCGCCTCCAATTGATCAACAAACCTTACAAATTCGGGGTACGGAATATCACGCCGAAGCGTATTAAGCGCTTCTTCTGCACCACTTTCCCACATCATCTGACAATGTAACAAAGCCCCACGGCAACTGCTTGAGCTTCGGGCCATCCAATCAATTAATTGTTCTGCCGTCATTCGCTCAAACGATCTTAATAACATCGTCAAAGAGTAAAATTGACTTAATTCAATACGAATGTCCATCGTGCGTATACGCTTTTTAAGAACAAGCTGTACACTTGGGAAATAATAACCCATTCCGCTAGCAGCTATAACTAGCAGCACTTCCCACCACTTAAATCCGTTGCGTATAAGTTCAGTAGTCATTTCTACAAGGCGTTCGCTAAGCCTGTTTACCGCCTGCTGACTCCATTGCGGGTATTGTACGGCTATCTGCTCTTGCAGCGCTTGTTGCTGCCCACTATTTGTAAAGGAAGACGGTTTTGCGTCCTTCACCAAGTGTTTGAATTGTTTTATACGTTGTCTGTCTTCATCCGTAAGTTTACTTTCGCCGTTTACGCTCGACACTGGCGGTTGCCATCCCGAAAGTGCAGTTGTTGTTGGCAACAAGGCTGTCCACCTCCTGTCCTTATTCCAAAATTCATAGTCAATACTCACATGGATGCCAATACATATTATCGAACTGACGGCGAGACAAATAACTGATGTAAGCAGGCGGCGCTTGTACCACGCAACGATAGATATCCCTATATTTGACTCCTGCAGCGAGCGCACATTTGCCTGAAGTGTTCGGCTCGGAATGTGTCCTATCCAACTTAGGACAAAACTAGTGACCCACCTTGCCTGTGGGATGCGTTTAGCGGAAAAAACTTTGTAAGGTGTACGGACAGTAGTAGCTTTGTGATATTGCAGCTCTCCAAGTAAGCGATGGCATGCTAATACAATTGCTATTACAATAACTTTCACAAACCATCCCCACTTACTGGTATAAAATTCATTCATTGAAGGAAAACAAGTTCTGGCCCACTGCTCGATTGGTGATGCAAAAAGTACAGGGATGACTGCGATTACCTTAAGTCCACTCATGTGCATGTTAAGTTTATGACGCAAAAGTTGTTCCGTGTGCATCTCGCGAATCAACATCGAGATACCCTGCAAGAAAACAGATCGATGTTCGTCCACAGGATCGCCATATTCGGAGACCATTCTGCTCAATCGGGCAAATAATCTAAAGTATCGATGCGGCGCCGCTTCATCATAAGCCGCCAATGCAGACTCATCCTCCGTATCGACTATACAATGCAATAGCCTCTCGCCATGAGGTCTTATTAGTGGGGCCGCACGTTGTAACGCCTCTTCAATGGAAAGCTCAATCATACGATGCCGATGATAGGCATGCCGAACATAAGATAACATGCCGATGGATTGATGAAGCAATTTCCTTTCCGCCTTATCTATAACTAAATCTATATATAAGCTTTCAGCCACACTAAGTACGATTAGAAGCATCAATATTGAAATCCAGTCCTGATCAAACATACAGAACACAATAATTACAGCAGCAATAGTTCCAAGAACTCCCCAGATAACTTTTGCCGTCTGTTCCCGCAAAAGCCACTCATTGTAACCATATAACCCACTCAGCCTGAGACGTACATTTCTTACTTTGAACTTAAGTAAGGGAATACGGCACAAATAACGATAACTTTTCCGAATCACTTTTCGTATACTTGAAACTTCTGTTCGGTGCTGGAAATAAATAGACTTATTCCACGGCGACCGCTCTAACCTTTTGATCCTAATCCACATTACCAGGGCACACATACTACTTAATAAGAGGATAACAACTAATATTAAGTTAAGAGACACGTGACTTCCCCCTTGAAGATAACCAATCTTGGCATGCCTGATTATCTTCCTCTGTCATTTCCTTAAGCATGTTCGTTGTTAATTGCTCCGTTAAACCATTCACCCATATGTATTGGTCATTCTTAAATTCCACAATGTTACGATAATCATACAAATTTTGATTTAAACACTGTTTGTAATAGTTGCTTGCCACCTCAATAAAAGGCGACCAGCTGTTGATCGGATAGTTCCCAGTTATCCCCTCTGCAGCTCCATCTAACAAAGAAGCAGTATGTCCTCTCCTTGATAGTGGAATGCACTCCGTAATACGTTCAATATAACGCTTGCCTGAAGTGTCTCTTCCCAAATGTACATTAACATGAATAATTGAAGCCACTTGTTGTTCCGCAATTCTTTCGTCATGAAACATCCCTGTCTTCAGCAATGAATTCCGCAAAGACATTATCAGGTCTGGAAACGTCTTGGCATGATGCGTGAACACAGTAAATAAACTGGCTACTTGGGCCATCTGAATCATCCATGCCGCAATTGGATCAGTAGACACCTCGCCTAATATATGAACAGATCCATCCGTCTTCTTTTGAACGTCTAGACCAGCTTGCCCACTAATACGTTCCGTCTCTCGTAAAGTCAAAATGTTGCGCTCCGGGTATAGTTGACGCAAATGAAGCTCAAATGCCTGTTCTTGTACACGAAGCGGGTAAAATGGATAGATGGCTTCCACTATTGCCATCAAAAGCGTTGTCTTACCCGAGCCTTGCGCGCCAGTTATCGCCGTTACGCAAGCTCCCTTCATCAAATATCGCAGCAATTGAATTACGTCCTGTGAGCCTTTATCAGGGATAAGCTTCTCCAGAGAAGGGTTCGTCCGGTCAAACTTTCTTAAAAAAAATGCCCACGACTCTGAGAAAGGAGGACGCATGACCACGATCCTTGAGCCATCTTTCAAATCATTAACTCGATAACCATCTGCTTCTGTTAAAGGCCCTGGTGTTCGGTACTTGTAAATGTTATGGCATACACGTCTAAGTTCTGCTTCATTACCAAAGCTTAAAAATGACATTCGAATAGACTTTCCTTTGTAGAACAACCACACACTGTCATAAGAGAGTGGAACAACTGAACGAGGTTGCTTCCCGTCTATCTCGTTTGCACGGAAGCCACTAGCATATACTTGCTCAAATGTTGAGGTGGACATTCCGCTTACTCCTCCAGATATGCCATCTACACGTTGATCACGCAGCTCATCTATTACGGACAAACCTTTATATTGTTCGTAAATACGCTGAGAAATAAGGCGAATTCGCATTTCGTCCTGTAAATGAAACCGTTCTTGACGAAAGGCATCATTAATATCCTCTTCGCTAATTTCATAAGATGGTTCCCATTGTCCACTTGAGCTATAGCGGCGCCTCATTTGATCCCATTTATATTTCTGGATGAGCTCATGCATGGCATCTGCACCGAATCGATCTATATATACAAACAATAAAATATCAAATTTATCTTTAATGCACATTTCGGATGACTTCTGGAATGGAATTAAAATATTGTACTGCTCTTCTGACCAAACAACATGTGTAGTGATCAGCTCTGAAATCATATCCTTTACGAACTCCTTCTGAGTTCGATCCCCGCTATTACATACACGCAATGCACGACGCAAAGATTCTCGCCTTGTATAAACCCTACGATACGTCTCATCACTGTCGTAATGGTCCAGCAGTGGATCACTCGTCCATTGCTGGAACGTCTCACGTACAAATTGGGCCAGCTCCTCCCAGTTCCACATTGTTGTAGGGGGATGGTAAGCTTCGTGCTTCCACATCCATTTTCGTCGAATCAGCCAAATGATGAGAATTGTTATAAGCAATGTCGTAGTAACAATCAAGAGCACCCCATATGGCCCCAATATTATCCCCACTGCCTTGCACCATCCCATGACTGGCGTCCTACTGTATTGGAACAGAGGATGATATGTTCAACAACCTTATCGATTCCTCTTAATAATGGCACATGCTCTCCTTGCCCCATGCGATAGCTTAGCCTCATTAAATATGGTAATAATGTGCCACCCGCACTGCTATTTCGAAGTGCTGAATCGTAAGGAACTGCAAACACTGGTTGCGACTTGTATTTTCGCCTTATATGCGTTAAATTTATTAACAATTCCGGATCATACATGTTTATTAAGCCTAATCGGTGCTTAATTGGCGATACACACTCTAAGGGATCTGGATCTAGACGAAGCACATGCGCAGCCTTGTCCTTGTCGGTACGCACCTGACTCATGATCTGAATTAGGCCGTACGATTCCTCTGTAAACCAGTTAAATAAGTTATATTGATTTAATATGCTGCTCTTTTCTTCTTCCTTCTTCGTTACAGAAGAAATAAGAATGTCTCGGACATTCAAGTCCCATATTATAATGTCATAAGCAATAGTCATCCATTGAATACAACTCGGCATAAGCTCATTCGTTTCATTTGAATCTTCTTTTCTTGGTTGAACAAGACCTGTAACTCGAATAATGTCCAACTTTGGAATTACTGGAGTCGTACACGACACAAGCAGCTCAGAATTTAACTGATGTGACCTTAAATATCGTTGTACCGCAGTCCAACCATCAGGCACATCACCATATCGCTCAGTGGACGCTATCATGTGTCTCGAATGAAGTTTTGAGCTGCACAGCAGTTGCTCTGACCCACTATTTAACTCGTCATTATGTACGATTAACACGCGCATCCCGTGTTGAGCAGCCAACCTAACCGCAATGATGGATGCCATAGTCGACTGCCCGAATACATGACGAGATGCAGTAGATAAACACCAATGCTTACATGGCATTATGTAACCACATCCCTTTCTGAGGCTGTTTCATGCAATGACGCCACACTTTGTCAGCAAGGGGTCCGAAATGCGATTCCACAATCTTTCGCCATGCCAACTTGGTAGCTCGTGCGTATATCGATACATTGATCATATCCTCAGTTTCGTTGTGCATCTTTGCTGTCCAATCGGATTCATCGTAAGGTATGACAACACTTTCACTGACAGAATGATAACCTGAAGTATTTAAAAGTCCCTCTACGTATAACTGATCCTGCTCCTTGTCTACTGCATGCAGAATGATAAACTGCAGCTTGCCATCCAACTTTGTGTCGTGCAGCAAGCTAAATGTTGTCAACCATTCCAGGTTCCTGTGCAACGAATGACTTTCAACCGTCTGCACAATATATCTAGCATGTGCCTCTATAAATAGATTAGCTTCACTAAATGCAACACGATCCGTATCGATAAAAATATCATCATATTCACTAAGTTGAATATTGTACCCACTAGCTAATTCTTCAAGCTCATCCCAATTCATCACGGTAGACACCGTATCGATACCTTTCCAATGAGACCATTTTTCTTTCGTTAACCAAGTTTGATTGCGATACTTTAGCCATGGTGACGACATTGCGTCTACTAACAACACTCGCCGATTCAATCTGCTCAGCAGTGTACATATTCCGAGCAGCATGTCACTCTTATCACATGCACCCACAAAATAAGAAAGCTTCATCAAGTTTACAGCTCCTTGTAGACTTATTGAGATTGTTTCATTTCAAGCTCTGGCGCTAATTTACTAACTTCATTATTAGTTGAATTGGGTACGTGTGGACCAGCATCATTTGAAGTTTTCGGTTTAGCAACGGGTTGTCGCGGTATATTCGGCTGCTGGGAAGCTGCGGAAGGGCCCCCGGCTTCTTCAGACACACTTAGCGTGTTATCCTTCTGCTGCCCTGTAAATGGAGAATCGTATTCCATAATAGAATCATGACCTGTAAATGGTGACAGCGGGAGAACATTTGGAGTCTGACTGATCTTGCTGGGAGTGGACGAGAATGGATTCTGGCTGCCTTCATAAGTACTCGCTTGCCCGCTAAAGAAGTTACTTCGCTCAGGTTCAATTACTCGCAACTTATCCAAGTGGGACTCCAATACACGACGAGATTGGGCCGACAATACCGCATTGGAGGTCTTAACTATGTTAGGGTCTTTCTCAATCAATGCCATGACTTCAGCATTTACCGGGTAGTTAATAATAGCTCGTTGCTGCAGCATGGGGTCAACATAACGAACAGCGTATAATTGAGCACTATTCACATAAGCATCGACACAAGCACTTGACATCATCAACAGTTCCTGCTCTGAAAACTGCATCCATATGATAGCCGGTTTGAGTTTCTCCACCCTTTTATGAGACAACACAACAAAATCTTGCCCATCTGCAAACCGGATTCGCACATCCAAAACGTCACCTTCCAATAATTCAAGCGGGAGTTGAATAGCTGTTGTCTCAATCCAGCGGACATCGTCCACTAATCCATCCCCTTCTATAAGCATGGATGCCAACACAGGCGTCCTTGCGGTCACATCCAATTTGAGCAGCTTGCCCACGATATCCTCCTTTTTCGTAATTTGCTGGTCAGGAATCCAAATTGACGGAAGCACAATCCGTTCAATGTCCTGCTCAGTTAATCGATATCCCGATTCCAAAGGCTTCTTGAATCTCCATACATGCTTAACTCCAGATGAAGAATTTGTGATCAACTTAGGGGAGGATGCGGCTTGCTTCCTCGCTTTCTCTAAAGCTAATTCCAATTGTTGGCGTTCCTGTGACCACACTTGCTGCGAGTAGATCATAACAGTTCCACTAATAATACCTACACACCCTGCACTCATTGTTACAGCAACTACAATCAGCTTCGTTCTTCTCGTCCAACGTCTGATCACAGCTTCACATCCTTATCACAATCTCACTTTGCTCATAACTTTCCTGAGGGAATAAGCCACTTCGGCCATACAAGTCTGCGCTTTGCGTGTCTATTGATCCCCGTCCAGGATCGTATCCACTCCCATACATCTTCATTTCCACTAAACGGGTCAGCACAAGTCGGTATAGAAACGACATGCTGACTAGCCTTCTGCGCAGGGTGCTTGAGGAGATCAGCGTTCTCATAATGTGGCACGCCATAACACCAATAGCTATATTTCCTCGATGCAAAAATGTTAATAGCTGCTATCGTCTCTTGTTGACGCCAAATAGCAGACGATCCCACTAATAAACTGTAGGATGCTCTCATAAACTCATCAATACCGGTATGTGCGTGCACACTTCCCAAGTCAAGAACAACGTAGCTGTATTGCGTCTGCAAATGCGGTAATATGTGACCTTCATGCTGCTCTTTAAGTTGTTGCAAGCTTAAGTACGTGACCCCCCTCCACTCAAACGGCTCCTCTGTATCTCGCCATCCGTTTTCCCCTTCTACCGCCTGTATAATTGGCTCGACAACCGAACAAGAATGTTTCTCGTTACTATAGTCCATATAAGCAACCTGAACCTTAAGCCAATTACTTAACGCATGTGCTATCATAATCGATGTATGGGTAGTGCCCATGCCAGCGCCTGATCCCATGACGGCAAACACTTCTCCCCGTGATGATTGCATACTCTTACCCGATTTGCCTTTAGGAGGGGCAACAGATCCCCGTGTTCTTAAATCAATATCGTTACTTTCCGTATACTCTTGTAAGACATCGCGTAATTGTTCTGCGCTCTGGTACCTATCCTGCGGATTCTTTTCTAACAGCCGCAGCAATACGATTGCAAATTGTTCAGGCACGTCCGAACGAAGCATTTCACATCTAAAATCAGACATGCCATACCACCGCCCATCCGTTAGCATATGTGCCATCAAAGCACCAACTGCATATAAGTCTGTACGCGCATCACTTTGCTTGCCGGCATATTGCTCCGGTGCTGCAAATCCAACTGTACCTAGCTTGATTGTGTCTCCTTGTGTGTCCTCCCGCATCTGTCGCGCAATACCAAAATCAATTAACTTAACTCCGCCTTGAACTGTGAGCATCACGTTAGATGGCTTCATATCCCGATAAATAATAGGGGGAACATGCTGGTGTAAATAGGCCATTGCTGCGCATAACTGAATGCTGCAATCAATCGTTTCCAAAAATGAAAATGACTTTCGTGTCATACGCTCGGCAATAGTCTCCCCCTCGATATATTCCATCACTAGATAGGCGTGGCTGCACTTATCATCCGGGGGAAAGAAGTCTACAATTAATGGCAAATTAGGATGCTTTAATTCCGTTAGCCATTGGGCCTCCCTAACTAAATGGTACTGATTATGCCTTAACGGGATGGATTCTTTAATAGCCCATTGCTTGCCCATTAGTCTCTCATCCTTGGCAAGGTAAACGTAGCTCATTCCTCCAGAGCCAATTAGTTTCATAATGCGATAACGCTGCTCAAACAATCTGCCCTCCTGCAACCTTGATGGTACACGCACTTTATCCCTCCTTATTCATGTAAATAAACACAAAAAAACCCGAACACAGCCTATGGCCGCGCTCGGGATGCTTTCCCACATTTGAATATTTTGGTACGTGTTGATGTCATTATAAAAGGCACACGTTCATTTGTCTACACTTTTTTCCATACAAAAATCCGGAAATGCATTTTTACATGGTTAATCGAATTAAATATTGTACTACATTAATACTTCATCATATACAACGTAATTTCATCTCGATTGTGAAACAACTGCTTCGCACGAACAATCTGTAGATGTTCTGCAAACATCTCCATGCAATCCCGTATTGTTTGCAGTGGCTTCTTGTGCATTAACTTGACCGTAACGATAACAGTTCCCCCTGGCATCACAGCTTCAAGCAACTGGATGACAAGCTGAGCTGTATGTTTTGGGCTCCAACTCATATCACATACGAGCAAGTCGAACTCATGCGGTTCAAATGCAACCTCTCCTGCATTTCCTTTAATAATCGATAATTGCGGATGGTCAATCAGACTCGGATGCATATTGGCAGGATCCACTGCTGTTACTGTCAGACCTCGCTCTAATAGCAGGCTTGTCCATCCGCCTGGGGCTGCTCCTATATCCAACGCATGCTGATAAGCGGACAAATCAAGCCCTAACGTGCGTTCAGCCTCCAGCAGCTTAAACTTCGCACGGGATATTTGTCCTACTTCACGTTGGAAACGAATTGCTCCACCAGGCCAGTCAGAACCTTGATTAGAAAGTGTCGCCAAACCTGCGTAGATATTACCTTGATGTTCAAAAATTGAAACGATATACTGAGGCTGCTGAAGGACCACCTGGGCCCCATGCCGTTCCAACGCATCTTTAATAAATGACTTTAGCGAACGCTGCTCCGCTTCATCCGCTCCTTTGCCACTTCGACGCAAATGGATCGATACAGCATCCATAGATTTAAACGCAATACCACTTCGTTCTTGCATGATCACTAAGATCTGCTCAGCTTGCTCTGCGGTAGTTAGTTCTACGGCTTCCACTACGACTTGAACTGGAAACATGTCCCTAACAAAAATAACAGGTTCGGCGTTCATATCCTGCCAAATGTCTTGGACTGCACGCGGAAGTTCCATAAGTGCCACTTCACCCGAGACAAAGATCTGACTTTTGAGCTCAGCATACCTACGTCGCAGCTCTTCCTGAGCGTATGGGATATAACCATGGTTAGACGTTATAATCCAGTGCGACGATCCCTCATAATTTACTGGTAATTGTATTTCCTGCATATTTATTTCTGACAAAATAAAATTCCTCCACGACTGCTTGTTTCTTTGCGTTTGCCCAGTTCTATTATTCAGCCACGTCCTCTACTGAGCTGCTCATACAAATAAGTCACCGATTGCATGGCGTATATGTATTGAGCAGGTGCTGATGTGTCTTGACGATCCCATATAATAAGACAGGGCACGCTTGTTATTTGTAATAAAATAGCCGCCTTCGCTGCATCATTAATGTTCATCCGATATATTCGACATTGTGGCAGTGCTTCAAGTGCAATCGTCAGCATCGTCTCACCTAACGCACAAGTTCCGCATAAAGGCGAGTAGACATACACTGCATCCAACCTATCTCGTAAAGTGCCATCCTGCACCTGATCTATTAGCTGTTGCGCGGATATCGACTTCATAGCCTCCCTGCACTTACTAACAACAGCACTTCAGGGGGCATAGGACCATTTATAAGCAGCACATGATCAGGCTTATGCTCATATAACATCTGATACATACGTTGTCTCCCAATTGCACTGGAAGTATGCAAATAAATACGACGAGCAAACAGCTTTCGATTAATCATCTCACGAACGAGTTCAGTACCTGTTGGCTCATCTGGTCCTAGGTCATGATCGAGCGATAAAATATCCGTCTCTTCATTTTCAAGCAGCAGCAAGCATTCCTCAGCATTTTTAGCTAATACGAATCCCGCCGGGCATCGCCGCCAGTCATCCAAATAAACATGTATCATGCTGTACACCCCCATGCCATTCATTCTGTGTAGGAAGTTACCTCATCACAATAAGTTAACTATTCTGCTATTTATGATGGGATGTATGATGGTCCAGAGCATACCATGCTCGTATTAATTGCCACTCTTTACTATGCAGCCGTTCACCCGATTCAGGCGTTTCTAAAATCAACAGCTTATCTCGGAGTTCTGCAGACGTTAACAACTGCTCCATCGCTGTAGGACTGATCCTGCCCTGCCCAATTGCCGCGTGTCTGTCTCGCTTACTGCCATAGGCCTCTTGGGCATCATTCACATGAACAGCAGAAACATATGGCCAATAGTCCATATTCCGTCCATGCTCCAGCAATTGGGACGTTCCTTCCGTATGATCTGCATTCCACATCCCACTGACATAGGCATGGCAGGTATCTAGACAGAAACCGATCTGGTCTGGTTTATGGCACAATTTACGAATCTGTACACATTCATCCAGCGTGACACCCAATCCGCCATGTAGACCCGCCTGATTCTCCAACAAGATCAATGCATTTCCATGCCAAGAGTCAGTTACTACATTCAGCATCGTGATTATATCACGATATCCCTGTAATTTGTCACTGTGCTTAATCACACCAAAATGAACGACAACCCCAACTGCCCCACAGGCATCAGCGATGACAAGATCATTAAGCAAGCTCATCGCATGAGCCGTAAACAATGTACTGTCCGGTTGCATCGATGTAGCTATATTCAACACATATGCAGAGTGAATAATCGTCTTAATTGAAGCCGTTTCTAACAATGACCTGCACTCGTGAGCATCCTGCTCGTAATCCAACTTTAGCTGTAAGCTGCGTGGATTTTTAGCAAAAAACTGAAAGCAGCTGCATCCCTCTAGTTCAGCTAACCGGATGGCTTTGTTCCCCATTTGTGTAAAGCTGCCATGTGAACGAAGGTGACATCCGTAACGAAGTGTACCTTTCATCGTATACATCCCTACGCTGACCGCCGTACCAAAAGCCCATCAACAGCTACATATCCGGCATGCAGGCCGCAGCCGCTAGACGCCTTGCGGTTCACTAACCTTTACATGCTCATGTTGGCAACTCGGACAGTATACCGCCGTTTTTCCATTAATGCGCAGCTCTTCTAGTTTTGTTTCGCATTGGAAACAAGGTTCTCCCGTGCGCCCTGTTACCGCATACGTATGCTGAGTAGCTTGTGATTCATCAATCGCTTCATGCAGCCATTCTACCATCGCCCGGTACAATTCCGCCCAATCTTCCTCCGTTAACGTTTCAATGCGAACAGAAGGGAGTAGACCTGCTCGGAAACTGATCTCATCTGCTATCAATGGTGTCAAACCTGCAATTAAAGCCGGATTTGTTAACGCCGTTTTTAAAGAAGAACGACGTTTGGCAAATCGACGTTTGAATAGTTCGAACGTCAAATTACGCGACAGCGGCTCTGGTCCCCAAGCTTTTAGCTGCTCATCAAGCTCTTTTGCCGTTATCCATTGGAGCGACAGCGTGCGTGCTCCAGCTATGCGCCAGCTGCCTTGTTCAAATTTAATTTCCAATTGCTGTTTGCTCGAATCCACTTCGGCCTCAGCATCATCATGGCTAAAGCTGAAATATGCATCTACGCCTACATGCAGCAATAGACGTTTTCCATCATCCAAATGAAAAATAAATGCCTTACCTCTACGTTCAACAAAAAGCAACTGACGACCTGTCACAGCAGCAGACAACTCGCCTAGAGAAATATTTATCCAGGATTCCTTTTGTACCTGTATTTCACATATGCGCTGTCCTACAAAATGTTGGTCGATCTTTCTACGCTGCTGTTCAATTTGCGGCAATTCAATCATGCTTACATCTTCCTCTCTATCTCTATAATTATCGGCCCAGTTGTTTCGCCAGCCACTTTTTCATTTCATGAAGATGCTGACAGACAACCTCAGGGTTTACACCAGACTTCTCTTTATACGATGCTAAATTATCAGAAGTGGTCACACCTGTAAGGACTAATGCCGTGCGGCACCCCGCGCTAGCCCCTGCTAACATATCCGTCATCATATTATCCCCGATTACAAGCGTCTCTTCCGCCTGACAGTTTAATCGATCCAATGCAACATTCATAATGATCGACGATGGCTTGCCGATAATAATAGGTTCTGTTGCGGATGCAGCTTGAAGCGCCGCCATTAACGTCCCTGCCCCCGGAGAAAATCCTTTATCTGAAGGTAGCATGTAATCCGGATTGGTGGCAACAAAAGCTGCCCCGCCTCGAATCGCACAAGCGGCCGCCTCAAGTTTCTCATATGAATACTGGCGGTCAATTCCCTGCACAACTACGTCAATCTGCTTTTGCCATACATCTGCGGGTTGATCCGTCCATTCCACCCCTGCTTCTGTAAGCGCCGCACGAAGTCCTAGTTCTCCAATCATATAAACAGTCTTTCCAGCAAACATGCTGGAAATATATTGAGCTGCTGCCTGAGCAGAAGTAAGCACATCTTCCGCCTTCGCCGGAATCCCCATTGATTGAAGTACATCCGCTACTTGCTCTGGCGAACGTGATGAATTGTTAGTGACAAATAAAAATGGAACGTGCCACTCTAACATGGCGTGTATGAGTTCATCTGCCCCTTCGATTCTTGTTGACCCCTGAAACATCGTTCCGTCCAGATCGATAAGAGCGTGAAGCCGACGCTGATTCGTTACATTCATCTCATAATTCCTTTCTTTCTCGACAACTGCTTATGTTAAAAGCATGACAAATCCTCGAGTAGAAGATATCGAGCGGTCAATGTACCTTATGATACCAAAATATTCAGGTTTTTTTCGTTCTTCACACCCTTAAATCTCATCTACTCCTCATGCTCAGACCTCTATTTGCGGGATTGTGAAGCAATAATATGATCTATCCAGCGTTCTACCGCATATCCATCTGCTAGCGTAGGAGCAATATCAGTCCATCTCAGATCCCCTGCTTGTCGAAGCACAAAGTGATGAAGCGCCGCAAAATGACTATCCTGAAATACGCCCATCGTAGCTTTCTCATCTGGAAGTAACTGTATGGCATCAGGCACAGGTAGTGTAGAAGATGAACCGCTAATGAGGTGCAGCGAAGGTTGCGTATCCCGTTCCAAGTCGCAGATAATACTGCCTTTTGAACCTACGATATCTATTCGGAATTCATCCGCGCCCAATGCTATTCGTGATACTTCAACTTGTCCTCTGACTCCCTGCTCAGTCTCGTAAGTCATCGTTGCCCAATCATCTACGTTAATGTTGGTCATTTCAGCAGAGCCAGCAGCCGTTGGCCTGCGGGGGACAAATGTATGCGTCTTGCCTTCTACGTACTTATATTCACCGAACAAGTGACGAATCAAATCTAATGCATGAACTCCGATGTCTGTTATAGCGCCTCCCCCTGACATGGAGTCGCTTAAACGCCAACTAACAGGCCGATTTGCATTAAGGTAGCCAGAACGCATATACGAAATCTTGCATTGCAGCACATCCCCAATAATATCCTCTTGCAGCCAAGCTCTTGTCCGCAGAACAGCCGGATGATAACGAAATACAAATGCAAGCTGTTGCGGATAACCAACCGGCACATCCTGAAGCAGCGACGCAGTCTGAACCGCAGATTCTGTTACTGGCTTTTCACAATATATAGCTAGTTGATTGGACACTGCTAGACGAACTTGGTCCGCATGCATTGCATTAGGCGTACAAATGCTTATAGCCTGCGAAGTCCCCTCAGCCAGCGCTTCCTGCAAATTGCTCGTTACATGACGAAACCCAATCTGTTCTGCCTGTTCACGCAATGTATCAGGTCGACGAGTAACTAATGTATCCAGAACCGGTGTAACCGGAAGTGACTTTATAATCGGCATGGTGCGTAATGCTACCATATGCGTTTTGGCAATCGCCCCGAATCCTACAATTGTAAAACCAAGCTTGCTCATGGGGTTACCACCTTTCTATGTATGTAACATGTGTGCGTTCACTACCGATGCAGCTTCATTCATTGTAATGAACCACTCGACAGCATGCAAGGGCTGGAGCACAGCAGTTTCGACGAAAAATGACGTTGTCAACGGAAGTTATGACAGAATTACTCCCATCTAAGGGTTCTTAAAGGACAAAGCTGTCATTTCCTGCGCTTTCCCGGAAAATAATAATAAATTGGATACTTTAACTTCTGGCGGATGAAAAAAGAAACGGATATTTCACCGTCTCTTGTTTTCATTTTAGTGTATCATATTTATTAAACGTAAGGGGGCTCCCAGCCCTTCTTATTCCAGCCCATTTTGGTATCTATCACATTATATTCCACGTCCAGCTCCACTTCGACTCGAAACGGAAGCCGGTGGTTGTGCCAGAAACGAACATCACTGCAAATGACCCGATAGCCTTCCTGCCATTGTTGACATTGCACGTTTACTCGCTCCGCAAAAGACAGAAATGCTCGTACCCCATCTGTTGTCATCGCTCGGCTAACCGCCTCCGGCTGCGTAGGCGATTTAACATAGGTGTCTTCTTCTCTAATGAATCGATTGTTAATAATCCAGCCAGTTACAAAGCAATCTTCCTGTTCCACTAGGAACTGCCAGCGCGACCATCGGATGCCGGGAATTAGCTGTACATGAACCGCATCTGCATAGGCCAGTCGAAGCATTGAACGTACATACTCATGCACAAGCGTTCTCCAGCCAATATACAAAGCGGTAAGCACATACACACTAACAAACCACATTACTGCATCTGTTCGTGGCAGCCATAGCCAACTGGACAACGCAGCAGCATGAATGATAAACAAAAAAGGATCAAACAAACACAACACATCTAAATGCACCCATTTACGTGTCCAGGGCCTAAGTACCTGTATACCATATGCGTTAAATGTATCAAGGACGATATGAATCATGACAGAAGCACAGCTCCAAATCGCTATGATTGGCCAATAATCCCACACACCAAACAAGGCCGCCATTGGCAAAGCAATAAGGAGAGGCCACAGTAAAATGGCTGGGAGCGTATGAGTCCACCCCCGATGATGCCTTATATACGCTGAATAGCTATGAAGCCGGGTTACGGTATCAAAGTCTGGTGCGTGAGCACCAATCAACGATGCAGTCAAAACCGCATAAAATAATTCTGTATGTCCGGCAACAGAAGGGTCCGCGCATGCCAACCCTGCCAAAGTGGCGCCAAACAACAAATGACTTCCCGTATCCATAAGAACTCCTCCTCGGCATTAGAGGGTGGCATTCTTGTGCTAAGCTTTCGTATTGACATTGACGTTCAGCACATACCATAGCCCTTCCTAGCAAGAGCATACCTAAGGAGCGTTAACAGAACATTTTATCCATGTTAAGATGTCGTAATGATGTGATGTTCGTCTGCCAGTTCCGTATTTGGAAAAATAGACACAGCCTCTTCCAGCAATTGTTGTATTAAATCATCATCTTTGTATCTAGAACTGAAATGGGTCAATGCCAACTTCTTGGCGCCTGCTCTTTGTGCAATCGTAGCCGCCTGCTTCGCAGTAGAATGCCCAAATTCATGTGCATTTTCCGCCTTCTCCTCCAAGAAAGTCGCTTCATGCACCAACAAATCAACATGACGTGCTAATCGAACTGCATTGTCACAAGGTCGGGTATCCCCCATTATTGCTATTTTCTTGCCTGGAATCGCCTCTCCCAGCACAGAAGCTGCAAATACTAACTCGCCGTCTGGTAATTGTACGTCTATACCTTGCTTTAATTGTCCATATAAAGGTCCTGGCGGAATTCCCTTATCTCGCAGCATCTCAAACTTTAACCGGCCAGGACGATCTTTCTCTTGAATTCGATAACCAAAGCTGGGAACACGGTGTTCTAACGGCAGTGCCGTAACTGAGAACTGGTCATCAGACCAGATGACTCCTGCTTCAATTTCTTTGATCAGCAATGGATACGGCACCTCCGTCTGGCTGACCTCAAATACAGTCTTCATATACTTTCCGAGCCCTCTTGGTCCAAACACGGTTAAGGGTGTTGTGCCACCTTGATGAGCCCTGCTGGATAGCAGGCCTGGGAGCCCAAATAAGTGATCTCCGTGCAGATGGGTAATAAAAATAAATTCACACTTACTTAGTTTGAGAGGCGAACGCAGGATTTGATGCTGCGTCCCTTCTCCACAGTCAAACATCCAAAAACTTCCTCGTTCTTCATACAATCGAAGAGCCATACTGCTGACATTACGTCTTGTCGTTGGCATACCTGCTCCTGTACCTAAGAAGTAAACGTCCAAAATAACACTTCCAATCATTATTGATGTAATTAATATTTAACGTAGTTATATCAAGAAACATGTTATATGTTATGGTATTGCCGAAAAGCCCCTGCATCTAGTCCTAGATACAGAGGCTTTATTATCCCTACATTTCCCTATGCTTTATCCACGTTAAAGTATTGTGCTTGTGGATGTGCAAACACCATCGCGCTTACAGACGCCTCCGGTTCCATCATGCAGCCCTCTGTTAGTATAACACCAATATCCTCTGGCTGCATTAAGCGAAACAGCGGCTCCTGGTCCTCCAAATTCGGACACGCAGGATAACCAAACGATACTCGAATCCCTTGATATCGTGCACCAAACCGTTCCTTCATCGTCATATCCTCACGGTCTGGATAGCCCCAAGTCTCACGCATCATATGATGGATACGTTCGGCCAAGCCTTCAGCCATCTCAAGGGCCAGCGATTGCAGCGCATGCGAGCGCAAATACTGCCCTTCCTGCTTCATTACTTCAGCATGATCACGAATTCCTCTTCCGGCTGTCACAACCATAAAGCCTACGTAATCCATTACGCCGCTTTCCTTGGAGCGAAGGAAGTCGGACAGACACAAGTACGGCTCCACTTGTTGACGTGGGAATGTAAATGTATGCAGCACCTCTGACACATTGTTCGGATTATAAATGAGAATGGAATCGCCTTCGGATTGAGCTGGGAAAAAGCGATACATGGCGTTAGCCTGAAGCCAGCCTTTCTGCGAGCCTTCACGGAACAATTGATCAATCGTTTCCTTTAGATCAAGCGCCTTTGGATCTCTTGCCGCGAATAGCTGATCAACATTCCCTTTTAAGCCAAGATGGTGACCGAGCAGCATCTGCATATTGACATAAGGAATGATCTGCGGAGTAGGTATGTCCCTCAGCACATGGCGATCCAAGTCAGGTGGGATGTATACATCTGCCTCCTTGATGTTGGAACGCACCGCTCTTGTCAGCTTAGGCAGCGATTGCTGTTGTTCGCCTTCCCTTGCCAATCGTTCCTTATGGGAGCGCAGCTCTTCTACAAGCACTCGACGTTCATTTGAGTTCATAATCTTATTCGCCAAGTCTAACCCGTCCATGGCATCCTTCGCATATAACACAAGTCCGTCATATTCCGGACTAATCCGATTCTTTGTAAACTTTCGAGTTAATGCTGCGCCACCGACCATAATAGGCACATCAATACCTGCTGTGCGCATGTCTTGAGCTGTAATGACCATCTGCTGCGCTGATTTCACAAGCAAGCCCGACAACCCGATTGCGTCTGGTTTCTCGCGGCGATAAGCTTCGATTAGATCCTGGGGAGGAACTTTTATGCCTAAATTAACGATCTGGTAGCCATTATTGGCAAGTATGATCTCTACCAAGTTCTTACCGATATCGTGTACATCACCTTTTACAGTAGCCAACAAAATTTTCCCTTTAACAGCGGATTCGTTCTTTTCCATATAAGGTTCAAGGAAAGCAACAGATGCTTTCATCACTTCAGCACTCTGGAGAACTTCAGCCACGATCAGTTCATTGTTGTTAAACAATCGACCGACTTCCTCCATCCCCGCCATCAACGGGCCGTTGATGATTTCGAGCGATGTATATTTGTCGAGCGCCAAAGTGAGGTCTGGAATTAGTCCTTCTTTTGTTCCTTCTACAATATAGGCGCCTAGCCGCTCTTCCAAAGGTAAATTGCTAGTTTTCTCTTTCTTCTCCACCTTGCGGTCCCGGAATGCTGCTACAAAGGTAGCAAGTGTCTCATCATTAGTATCATAAAGCAGGGCTTCAGATAACTTCCGTTCATGTTCAGGGATAGAGGCATAACGTTCCAGCTTTTCCGTGTTCACGATTGCATAGTCAAGCCCTGCCTTTGTACACTCATATAAGAACACAGAGTTCAGCACTTCTCGCCCAGCCTCCGGCAGCCCGAACGAGATGTTGCTGACACCAAGTATCGTCTGACAGTTCGGCAAAGCTTCTTTGATCAGGCGTATTCCTTCTATCGTCTCTTTGGCTGAACCGATATATTGCTCATCGCCTGTCCCTACCGGGAATACGAGCGGATCAAAAATAATATCCTTCGCTTGGATACCAAATTGATGAACTAAAATATCAAAGGAACGCTTGGCAACTTCTAATTTGTCTGCTCTAGTAATCGCCTGACCGCGCTCATCAATCGTACCCACGACAAGCGCCCCTCCATAACGATGGACGAGTGGAACAACCTGTTCGAACTTCTCCAAGCCGTCTTCGAGATTAACTGAATTGATGATCGCTTTGCCTTGTGTATATTTTAATGCCAATTCAAGTGCCTTCGAATCTGTCGTATCAATGACAAGCGGCACTTTGACCTTCTTCACAACTTCTTGTAAAAATAATTTCAAATCTTCAGCTTCGTCTCGGTCTGGATCCTGCAAGCAGACGTCAATGACATGTGCACCGTTCTTGACTTGAGCGCGTGCTACTTCTGCCGCTTCCTCTATTTTACCCTCAGCAATTAACCGCTTAAACTTTCTTGATCCAAGTACATTCGTACGTTCACCAACCATGTAAGGTCGGCCTTCATTTTCGATATATACGGTCTCAATTCCAGATACAGCAGGTGGATGCTCGCCAAACTGACGTCTAGGCTCATATCGAGCAAGTGTCTCCGCAAGTACACGGATATGTTCAGGTGTCGTACCACAACACCCGCCAGCAATGTTCAACCAGCCCTGCTCTGCAAATGCAGCTATTTTGCGTGCTAATGATTCCGGTGATTCATGATAGTGTCCATTCTCATCGGGCAAACCTGCATTTGGATAGCAGCTAACCGCTGCGTTGGCGATTCCAGCCAACGTTCTGAGGTGATCTCTCATAAATTCCGGACCTGTTGCACAGTTCAAGCCGATTGAAATCGGCTGCAGATGTTCTAACGATACATAGAAAGATTCAATATTTTGCCCAGCAAGTGTCGTTCCCATCGGTTCAATCGTGCCGGATATCATAATGGGGAGTATTTTCCCCCTTGCTTCCATTGCACGTTGAATACCGATTGAGCCTGCCTTTACGTTAAGCGTGTCCTGTGATGTCTCTAGCAAAAGGGCATCTACGCCACCGTCTATTAATGCAAGTGCCTGCTCGTAATAACTCTCAACCAATTCGTCAAACGTGACCCCACCTGTTACCGATAGCGTCTTGGTTGTAGGTCCCATAGCCCCTGCTACATAGCGCGGATGGTCTGCCGTTGTATACTTATTAGCAGATTCAACGGCAAGTCTAGCTGCTTCCAAGTTTAACTCTACTGCACGGTCTTGCAGATCATATTCAGCAAGAACAACACTAGTAGAACCGAACGTATTGGTTTCAATAATGTCGGCACCTGCCGCAAAATATTGATCATGGATGCTGGAAATGACATCCGGACGAGTTAATACAAGCATTTCATTACAGCCGTCCAAATGCTCCCCGCCAAAGTCTTCCGGCGTGAGATCAGCTTGCTGTATCATAGTACCCATGGCACCATCTAAAATGAGAATGCGGTCTTGAAGACGCGCTTGTAATGCCGGTTTATTCATTCCTCAGCCCACCCTCTATGTCTGCTCTGTCTAAAAACGTTAGAACTAAGTTTAACAGAACTCTTACCAATAGGAAAGATGGGGATTAACATGAATGAAAATGTTTCTTGCCCAATCATTTCCTCTGTACTATAATACGAATAAAGTAATCATATTGGAGAAGTGAGGGATTCACATGGCACAGATTCGAATTCGCAACACGGACGAATTAATCACCGGAGAAGAGAACATTCAAGCCTTTCTGGAGGCACAGGGCGTACTATACGAACATTGGGATGCTGGCAAGCTTGCGCCGGCATTAAGAGATAAATTTGCTTTATCAGATGATGAGAAGCAACAGATTCTGGAAACGTTTGATGTTGAGATTCGTGATCTAGCGCAACGTCGTGGTTACTTGACGTGGGACTTGATCTCACTATCAGACGCTACACCAAATATCGAAGAATTATTGAAGAAATTCGAGCAGGTCCACACGCATACGGAAGACGAGGTACGTGCGATTACAGCTGGCGAAGGATACTTTGTTATTAAAGGTTCCGACGATGTTGGTTATATGGATGTGCTAGTTGAGCAAGGCGACGTTATCTCTGTACCAGAAAACATTCCTCATTTCTTTACATTATCGGAAAGACGTGAAATTGTCGCTGTCCGCCTATTCATTGAGACAGAGGGCTGGATTGCACATCCTTTCGAAGACCCTGCATTTATTAAAGCTTAATAAGCTTAGCTTACGATCCCGACAGGCTGCTCCTGTCGGGATATTTTCACCCTGCTGCGCCTTGCCACTCGTGCGTGTATTTACATATTTTGAATACAAAAAGAACAGCCTCTTATGCTTAGAGCCTGTCCCCTTATTTCATCTTCCTACCTTAATTCTTAACTTCAAACGATTTCTTTGGCATCGAATGCATTCCATTCGCCGAGACATGAGAGATGATCGTATACTTACCTGGCTGATCAAATGTTTGTTCTAATTCATAGTTACCATCCGCTTTAACACTGACTTCCCTCTTCTGATGCTCTGCACCTTCCAGCCACCATTCGAATTCAACTTTTTCAGCGTCATTGATCGGTTGTTCCTTTAACGTAACATGTGCTGTAAATACAGCTGGCTCATTGACCTTTATATTTTCGGGAATTTTTAGTTCAACGGCAATCAACTCCATCTGACCACCAGTTGCTTGGGTCTCCATCTCCATACTGTGCCCTTCATGACTTGAGTTGGTCCCTTTGTCATTCGAGCACCCCGTTATAAGCGCTAATACCAGCATGGCTGATAAGGCTGTTTTCTTCCACATCGCAAGTTCACTCCTTATGTATACTTGTCACACTGTGTTTGTTTACATTATATCCATGATATACCTTTTCGTTATGGCCCGATAGGGCTATATCATCACTTTAACTGTGAACTAATTATGACAATTATCACATACAACATAACATAAGTAATAGGTTTACTTCTAACTCCTCCTACAAAAAAGAACCTGCACATGTGCAGGTTCCCTCTTAAATGATGATCCATTTAGTTTAGTTGTTACATAATTGCTGCAAATCAAGCTCACGTTAATGATCGTCCTTATACAGCAGCTTGCTGATTGTTAATTATGCGGATAATTTCGGATATTTGTTGTAAACTGTTGATTTCAAACTCCGGATGTACAACTCCTGATAGCTCTTGATTAGTTCGGTTAACCCAAGCGTTATGCATGCCGACATTAATAGAACCTTGTATGTCAGTGGTCAATTTATCCCCTATCATCAATCCTTCATGTGGCTCAATGCCAAGTAAAGACATTGCATGTTCAAACAAACTAATGGCTGGCTTGCCCTCTGCAAAATTGCCAGATATCACAATATGGTCAAAGTACTCAAGGATACCCGGCACGCCATCAAGCTTCTCCTGTTGAAGGCATGGAGCTCCGTTCGTAAGGAGCAACAACGGGTATTGTGCCTTTAGCTGTGCCAATACTTCAAATGTTTCTGCATATACATAAGGTCTCTGCCGGCGTTCTTTCATAAATAAATCAGCGCAGACTCTTCCTAGACCCTCATCTTCTATGCCAAGCGCACGAAGTCCATGCGTCCACGCTTCAACGCGATACTGTGGAACAACATGCTCCAACCTGCGAAACTCTTCATGCTCCCCGCCTGTGAAATGAGCCCACAAAGCTTCAAATGGGTTAATGCCAATCAGCTTCGTAAACTCAAACGTATCATATGATGCATATAACGTGCGAGCTGCTTCACGTACTTCTTGTTGCAGGGCGTCGGGATTAACTCCCGACACCGTTTGAGCATACTTGCATGTTTCTGAAAATGCTTCCTCTACACTGCGGTCATCCCATAATAACGTATCGTCCAGATCAAATAATACTGCTCTGATCGTCATCCCTTTCCCCCCGCTTCCACTTACTTCGACAGTTGCTCAAGCTCAATCTGATGTTGATTTGCAAACTTAGTTAAACGCGCACCCATTAGCTCTGTATCGTAACGATTCATCACGCGAGAGAATACCCAATTAGTACCGCGCTTTGATTGCTGAACAACAACATATCCAGGTTGAATCGTAATCTTCTTGATATCCTTAGCGTACAATACACGTACTCGATTCCATTTAGTAGTCATAATGTTGTCTCGACCAACCTTCAGGAACGGCCGCTTTGCAAACAACACCAAGCCAAGTCCGATATACGCAATTACAGTCACCCAATACATCAATGTAGATTGTTCCTTGCTCCAAAACATACTTCCGATGACAGCATACATCAGTGCTAAAATAATGAGAACAGATGGCAGAATAAAGTTTCTCCCCCTATACTCGTCATATTGCTCTTGCCCAGCTTGAATAACCGGTTTGCCGTCCTTCTGCAGCTTCTTGTTCAATACTGAACTATTCTTGCGTACTTTACGTTCCCAACTGCGTGACATTACAATAACTACCTCCTAGATATAGGTGTAAACGGCTATATACATCAAGCAAAGATCGAAAAAAAATTCACATAGCATGATAGATTGCGACCGTTTGCTGGAATAGTACAGCACTTGTTCATTATAAACAGATGATCGCCTAACTCTTATCACGTTCATGCCACTGCCAATCTTGCTCGAAAATGTGCAAGAAGCGAACCACTATAGTAGTGTTCGCATCTCACATGATCTATTTAATTTAGTGAACCGTACCTGAAGACGGACCTTGTTGCTCTTCGTCTTCCGCCCACCGAATAGTGTCCAAATTATTACGTACTTGCTTCCTGAATAAGGCTAAATACTGTTCACGCAACTGGGCACGTTCTGCTACTTCCTCTTGAGTCAGACCAACCGTCTTATGCTTGCGTGCCAGCTCATTAATACGCGCTATCATCATATCGATGTTCATATTCTACCTCCATGTTGTACTGGCGTTAACCTTTACTTTGACATGGTGGAAGATCGTTGTCAAGCTTGATGGTATGACAGCCTATAACAATAACAGCTCGAGTATGAACGTAAGCTCTAGCTTCTCTATGGTGAAGAAAAAAGAGGAACCTCGATCACATCACCTGCTTGTATTAGCCCGCCATTCAAGTCGTTGTTCTTCATAATGATATAAACGTAATCTCGGATGTCCATGTCAGCGGACAGATGTTCCTTTGCAATGGCCCACAGTGTATCTCCCGGTTGGATGATAACACGGATAGAAGTCTTGGCAGGTATCCCCCTCTCACTATCATTATCATTAGAGGAAATAGCTTGAACAATGGTACCAAATGCAATAAACAGTCCAATAATTACGGTTATCGCCAAAGTAAATCTCTTGATACGCAACTTGCGAGCTGACTTTCCGTTATATGTAGGTCTAGTTGATTGAGTGTAAATTGAACGATATGTAGTATACATCATGGTAATTCCCCTCCAAACGTGCGTTCTCTTATTTAAGCAAAAATTTAGCACGAACACACGTTTGAGTCAACACTTTTCTTAGAACATTCGTTCCCTTTTTTTAGTTATCGCTATCCCTTAGAACTTATGTTTGTACGAACGGAGGTTCTGTGATATAATCTTTGCAAAAGTGTACTCATTGGAGTTGATTCTATTGTCGAAAATTTCAAGCCGTCAACAAGCGATTCTTGAATTTATACGTACTGAAGTTCGATTGAAAGGCTATCCCCCTTCTGTCCGAGAGATTGGTGAAGCAGTAGGCTTAGCTTCCAGTTCCACTGTTCACGGGCATTTAGATCGTCTAGAGAAGAAGGGCTTTATTCGGCGTGACCCAACCAAGCCTAGAGCGATAGAACTGTTAAGCCATGATCAATCTGAGCGCGGCAGCGAGTTCAGTCACACTGTTGTACGTGTGCCGATCGTTGGTAAAGTAACCGCTGGCGAGCCAATCACAGCAACAGAGAATATTGAAGATTATTTCCCATTGCCGTTCCATATGGCAGGCGACGATGATAACGTCTTTATGTTGTCGGTTCATGGGGAAAGTATGATTGAAGCCGGCATACATAATGGAGACTTCGTTATCGTTCGTCAGCAGCAGACTGCGAATAATGGCGATATTGTGGTTGCTATGACAGAAGAGAACGAAGCTACGGTGAAGACATTTTATAAAGAGAAAGATCATATCCGTCTTCAACCAGAGAACTCGGCCATGGAGCCCATTCGTTTGACGCATGTCACTATTCTTGGCAAAGTTGTTGGCTTGTTCCGCGACTTTCATTAATAATAAGCACTTGCCTATCATGCATTCAGGTTCAAGTTAGCAGACACTTCCTTTTTAAGCTTCTTGCTTAATACGAAGTGTCTTTTTTTACGTGCTGCACATCAAAAAAGCTCACCTCATACAACTGGAGGACGAGCTTCTCGTTATTTATGGCACAGAGCACAGTCTAACAGTTCAAGCTACTGATTTCTAGGCAGCATGCGGGTACGTTTATCATCAAGCCTATCCAGCGGGAATACATAATTCGCTAAATTTTGAAATTCTACATTCAGGCCGCTTAATTGGTGACCTTGTTTGACGTACTGCGTGTACTGATTTAAACGTTCGATCAAGCTTGAATCAGTAGAAACGAACACTTCTTGACAGTTCGGTTCCATTTGTTTTACTTCTTTTTTAATCTGGGAGATCAATTGATTACTTAATATTTGGGATTGCATCCCGGTATTGGACGTTCGTGCATGATAAGAACCCATACGTTCAGTATCCATATAATCCGTCTTCATGCGGCTGTTACGACTGCCTTGTTTATTAGTTATGGATGCCCTTAATTTCAAGGCAACGCCAACGTAAGCATTTCGATCCGTTACCAGTACTTTTGCGGACTGAATCTCATGTATGCCTTCTAATCGTTTAGCAATCTTATCGTTCATAACCATCTTTTTAAAAGAATGTTTGGAGCCATTGTTAGTGGTGACATAATTTCGATCTATCGGATTAGCCGTTTGTGTATGATTAACGTTATAAGTATAGTACCGTCGTTCCAACTGTTTAGCGCTGATATTGGATGATTTGTTTGATTTGGGATGAATTGCTGTCTGTGTCTGTGGATGTGACGTTTTTGCTTCCATATTATTATTTGAACCACAACCTGTCATTCCAATCACAAGCACGCTGCTGGCTATGACACTCCATACAACAACCCTCATATTCATAAATGCGCACTCCTATCTGACTAAAATTCAATTCGACTTGTTGTAGCATGCGCATTTAACATCATCTTATACGGTGGTGCAGCAATCACCACAACACTAATTTCTAGTTCATTTACATTATGCAGCAACTCAACACCTTGCTGGCATGTACTGATGGTACAAAAATCACACTGCTTTACATTTGATGACGTTGGAGTGCTGACAAGACAAGCAAAAGAGCCGCAAACGATTGCTACGACTCTTTTCTGAGATCACCCTATTGGAACACTGAATGTACTTATCAGGAGGAAGAAACTAAGCGCTTTAGGAAATCACCGTGATGACGTGATACCCGTTTGCGCAACCAGATCCTTCTTTGTGTGCGACTCATAAATGGTGTGCAGGCGAAGCGTCCTTATTTCCTTTTTAACTCCTATAAAGGAAGCACAGCACAAAAACCAAATCCCCCCTACAATATAGAGTGGTGCTGCGCCAAAGAAATCTGCTGCATATCCCCCTATTAAACTGCTTATAGGGATAGCAATCACCGCAAGACTGGATGAGATTCCCCAAGCTCTACCTCGATATTCTTGGGAGATCACTAATTGGATCGCTGTTCCCATCGCAATATTAGTCATCGTCATGCCAAGCATACGAATGGTAAACAGTAACAATGTAAGCGGAAGCCAGGAAGACATCGCAATACCTAGTACAGACAAGCCAACAATACATAAACCTATGATCATGACACGTCCAGCACCAATTTTTCGTTCCAGAGAGCCAGCGAATAACCCGGCCAGAATTGCTCCAACAACGGCAGCTGCCTCAATGCTGCCCAATGCCGCTGCTCCAGCATGAAGCTGTTGATCAACCAATCCTGGCAGCAGAGGCCCCATAAATGAAGCTACATTAATGAGCATGCCTAACATAATAATCGTTTTTAATACAGGGATTTTGGTTACTTCCTGCCAACCATTCCTCATCTCGCGCAAGAAGGAAGACTTTTTAACTGGATCTTTATCCGACTTTGTGTTTACCGGCAATTGGAGGGGGAGAATAAATAGTGCCGCCGCCAGAAAAGAGCATGCATTAACTATAATCGCTGATAGTACTCCGTAAAAGGAAATGAAAATACCTGCAACACTACTACCTACGATATAAAATACACGAGATAAGATGGAATAAGTGCCAGTAGCGTCTGCGAGCAATTGAGGTCCTACCACATCAGGTATAACTGAACTTTGTGCAGGCGTCATAAATGTCGTGATACCATTGAGGAGAAATACAAAACAAAGTGTTACAATGACGGGAGGATTATCCCACTTCCAGACAACAACAGCCAGTAATCCAATAATTGAACTTGCCAAAATATTTGTTGTTACCATAATCAATTTACGATTGTAACGATCAGCTACAGTACCTGCTACAAATCCCATCAACAGACGATTGACATGCCAGACGACTTGTACAAGTGAAGATTGAAGCATGGATTGACTATGCGAATAGACAGCCCAAACAATCGCAATGTTAAAAAATATATCTCCAACTAAGGAAATAATCCCGCCGCTCCACAGCATCATCAACGTACGATTCCTGAACAACTGCGAATAAGTAGATAGATTAAATGAAGGCTTCATACGATCATCACTCTTCCTTGGTACTCTATATGATGCATTACACCATAACGCTGGAATCCTTACATAGATGAGTTTTGCTGTCAGGCTCCAAGAGATAATCAAGTGTAAAGTTAAAATTGCTCAATTTCTGCTCACTGTGTGCCAGACGATGCAAAAATAATGCCACGCCTGCTGAGCCGGTTGCATAATCTGTTGATACTTTCATTAGTTGTTCACCTGGGAACGTAATGCCGTTAGGTCGCTCCAATCGGTACAGCATCACACCACTTGCAGCTCGATGCGCTGCTTCAAGATAGTACTCATCATTTGTAAATTGGTACATATCTATAAGCAAGTTGCCTAGGCCAGACAGCCCTTTGAATAAGCAAGGGAAATTGGTGTACTTTTTGCACGTATCTTTCGCAAGCCTTGTTAAAACATGATAGTATGGGGACTTTGCAGTATGTGCCCAGTATCGAACCAGTACACTGGCCACGCCTGCTGAACCGTCCTGCCAATAATGCGATAACACATGGTCTGGGGCATCCACCTTGCCGCGTGGAACACTTAAATGACCTTCCTCGATTTCCCCTAAATGTCCAAGCTCAAATGCAAGCGCTTGTTCACCTGCCTTCAAATAGCTGGAGTCATTCGTCGCAATGCTCAAGTACAACAAATACAACGCGACACCGCTTGATCCATTCGCGAGACCGTACCAAGCTTCACCTTCAGCATCCAGCCAATAACTCCCCTCCTGTGCATCCTGCTTGGAAGCAAGAATATAATCACCTACCCGTATAGCTTGCTGCAACCAATGATCGTCTTTTGTTGCATGGTAAAAGTGTAAACAAGCCATGCCATATCCTGAAGCTCCTGTAAATAAATTCGCTGATTGCCATAACATTGGGTGCTCCTGAATGTTGTGCATCAGACGTTCGGCCGGTTCTCGCAAACCTGCATCTAACAGTACCCATGCTATTCCAGAGGTTCCTGTAAATAGCCCTGGCGGAATATGTTCGATTGACATCGTACGTGCCAACATCCAAGACAACACCGGCTTAGGCACTTCGCCCGTAATAATGCGTAGCGAATGGGCAACCCCGGCTGCACCATGCGCAATACTAAGCGGATTCAGTTGGAATAGTATGGGATCTCCTGGAAATAGACGGTCCGTCCGATAATAATCTGCGTTATGCATGACGTATCTGACCATGCCATCGATTGTGTCTAGTAATTGTTCCTCCGTTATTCGTACGAGTGGTTGCTCCGGAACGATTTCAATTTGCAAGTTCTCCAAGCATTCCACGATGTTCTGAGCGGTTGGACGCGTTGAAGGATCAGGATGTATACAAGACCGTATTAAATGCTGCATACCCGTCGGCATACCCAGATCCATCGCAAACGCTTCTAAAAATGTATCTTTTTTTGAGGGATCAAGTTCATAAATACTATTTACAGGCAGCAGCAGCGCCAGCATAATGGCTCCTAATGAATAGATATCATCCTCGAACCTTGGTGCCTGGTTCACATCTCGCGTAGAATAGCCAGGCGTAAAAATTGAACTGTAGCGATCCGTTCCATTACGAAAACCTGATTCCATGTCAATGAGCGTTACGCAGCCTTCTTCTACATCACGCAGTATAACATTAGTGATAGATAGGTCACAGCAAACCAGATTGTGATCATGGCATTTCGCAACACAAAGAGCGAGTGACATCCATATCTTTTTTAAGTTGCATAAATAATGGTGTTTCATTTCGTCACTTGGGTCCCCATACATAAGCGGTGTGTGTGTCACAAAGAAGCGGTTAAGTGGTATGCCAGCAATGAACTCTTCCACCAGAAAGGTATGCTCCCAATCCTGGAACAGATCAAGGGGTTGTGGTGCCACTTTTGCTTCAGAGAGGAGCCTCAAAATATCATATTCTTTTCGGAGACGGTATACAGCATCGTGTCCTTGTTCGTCCACTTGTGTGTATGGTCTCGCTTCCTTCACAATGACTTCCTGATTGGTCGTCATATCTGTCGCGATGTACACACCTCCATGCATGGAGAAGCTTAATGCACTATCAATACGGTAACGTCCATCTTTTAGATAAGGGGAATCACTGCTGTCTTCATTGTCGGGGAAAGGATCATCCACCCATGGCGGTGGAGTGAAATACGGCATGCGCATATCGGGGTGGTAATCTCCCTCTGGTGACACTAAGTAGTGCCGTCGGTCCCCCATCGGCGTTAATAACGAGAATCCATCAAACCCTCCGTACCGATAATAGACCGTACTGGAATCTTTGTACCTGCGGTCCGTTAATATGTAAGGTCCTTTGTATAGTTGCAAGGCTTGTCTCAACTGTTCGATGATTGAGGTAAATATATCTTCATTTTTGGGGTATATAGTAATAAACTTTCCTCCGGCCTCACGTCGCCACATCTTTCCCCCTGACAATCGAGCTAATCTTGTATCTCGTAAAAATTTAAAAGGTATGCCCTCTGCAAACAACATATCTGCAACTACCTGCAGTACTTCACAGCAATGTTGGGGAATTGAAGAGATATGGATTTTCCATCCCTGACGCGGCTGCTTATATCCGAATGGTGTTACATAGCACCATACATTAGATTGGCGGGTCACCCATTCTGACGGCAGCATGGGGTGAATGACCGCCATAAGTTCATGCGTTGGGATGTATCTATCAAAAGATTCATAATATTCACTTTTAATTACTCGGTTTAATTGATACCTCAGAAATTCCTGCTTCATAGGATCAACATGCCTCCTTTATTCCAAATACACACGACTACAATTAAGTAGAAGGACAGTGTGAATCACACTGTCCTTCGCTCATCCATTTACAATTAGCAGCTTTGAGAATCACAAGAAGAAATGCTGATTGCCTCTTGATCCAAGTCAGACCACTTGCTTGCCGTTTGCAGCTTTTGAAGATTGAGAATTCTACCCATCTGGATAACCTCCCTTCAAATATAAATGGATAATTATTTCATATATGTATTTTCTTGTTTGTAATGCTATAATATACATCTTTTTTTCAAATGTCAAGTAGATTTAGAATATTAATTTCAAACAAATTTTCTCTATTTTGACGACCAGAAATCATGTAAATAGACATGGTTATACTTCTCCGACAAAGGAATAATTGTTATTACCATTCCAAGGGTTTAATTTGTAAGCGTATTCAATTAAAATGTAGACATAATGAAATAAACCTACTCAAATCCAGTAAAAATCTGAGGCGCTATAATAGCTAAAAAAGTATGGCCTATTCAGAAAACAAAGGGCAATTGCTGAACATTTTCTAATATAAGATTAGGAGAGGTTACTACTGTTAATGAATGTAGAGTTCATTCAACATAAACAGAAGTTATGCATCATTGAATATAATGTAGTCTGGAGGTATGAGAAGTGAGTAATGAAGGAGAGCACATAGAAAGACGATATTGAGAAAGGAGATCATGTGGATTCAATTCAAATGGAGATCATTATTCCAAAATTCAAGTTAATGGATGAATACGATTGGAGTAAGCAGCTCACAGCCAAGCAGTTGGGAAGGATGTCCTACATTCGAATGGTGTGTAATGCACGGAGGAAAGTCTGGGTGACCTCATTAAGGAGACGAGCGCGATGAGCGTGGTTCCACCTGACAATCAATAGAATAACAGGTAATGACGTCATCATATTAATATAACTAATATAATATAGATGCTAAGCTAAATCGTCAATAGCTGAATTGTATTCAATCCAGCTACCTACTCGACCACTACAATAGATATATGCAGTTAATAGTAATTCCTGTCCGCATACATAAGATCACACTTCTAAATAAAGTTATCATTTACTTACTACTATCATGATGTATCACCCCCTAAGGTAGCAGTTCTAAGAACCGGGCAGAAGCAGCAGAAAGCGGTACTCCACGCAGTGTCGCAATACCTATTTGACGCTCAGGTATAGGAGGAACTAGAGGAATCTCAACTAAATCTCCAGAAAAAAGTTCGTTCTCCACGTAGTTACGTATCACAAAAGCGAGTCCAAAGCCGCTGCGCGCAAACTGTACAAGCAAATCGATGCTGCCCAATTCGAATTCAGGTTGAAGGGTTACACCAAGTTTGGAAGCATACGCATCAATAAAATGCCTGGTACTGCCTCCTGATTCCAGCATCAATAGTGGATAATTATGAATATGTTGAAGCGGCAAAGCTACACCTTGGTTGTCTGCGTAACGTCTGCCCCCCACAAGACAATCTTGCAATATGGAGCTTGTACGGAAATCCACTTTATGGTCTTCCACCGGCAAATTAACGATGCCAAAATCGATTTTCCCTTCTTTCAACAGCGAAAGTGTCTCCGGCGTTGTACGGTTAGTGACTCGAATCCGAATGTCGGGGTACTGCTCATGATACTGCTCCAAATACGGCAGTAAATAATGTTTGCATAACGTATCACTTGCTCCGATATTTATTTCTCCTGTTTGGAGCTTGTGCATCTCACCAATTTTTTTCTCGCCAGCCGCCATAAAGCTGAACGCTTGCTCTACATATTTGAACAACACCTCCCCTTCAGTTGTTAACTTCACTCCCCTAGATGTGCGAACAAACAATTGCCCTCCAAGCTTCATCTCCAATTGCTTCAAGGTGTGACTTACCGCAGGCTGCGAAATGTGCAGCCGCTCGGCTGCTCTCGTTAAGCTGCTCGTGCAAGCGGTCCAATAAAAGACACGATACCATTCCATATTAATTTCCATCACTCATTATCACTCCTTATGACAGATATAACTAATATCAATTTTATTTATGAATATGACTTCATTATAATAAGGGATGTAGCATAATCACAAGCTCGGGAGGCGGAGAAATTGACAGTTACAGCAATAGTGGGTGCAAACTGGGGCGATGAAGGCAAAGGAAAGATGACGGATGTTCTTGCTACAGCGTCAAGTTATGTCGTACGTTATCAAGGCGGCAGTAATGCGGGACATACCATCATTAACGACTTTGGAAAGTTCTCATTGCATATGTTGCCATCGGGTGTATTTTACTCCAATGTGACCAATATAATTGGCCCAGGCACAGCGCTAGACGTTAATGTATTGCTGCAAGAGCGAGCAGCATTAATAACAAGAGGCGTGCCAGAACCAAAACTTGTTATATCTGATCGTGCGCAGATTGTCCTGCCTGTGCATCGCCTGTTTGATGAACTGGAGGAGCTGCGTCTAGGTGCTCAGGGTTTTGGTTCAACCAAGCGAGGCATCGCTCCATTCTACGCAGATAAATATGCCAAGCTGGGCATCCAGGTTGCTGATTTATATGATAAAGTGCGACTTCGCAGCCGTCTTGAACAATCACTAGCATCTAAAAATGTATTGTTGGAGCATTTATATCAGCACAAGCCTGTACAACTTGAGCAGATGCTGACGGAGCTTCTAGAGCAAGCAGAGCTGCTGAAGCCATTTGTTGGCGATACGACTGCTATGCTGCATGAAGCTTATGCCAATGGTGAAGATATCTTACTGGAAGGACAGCTTGGTGCACTTCGCGATCCTGATCACGGGATCTATCCTTACTCGACCTCTTCCTCAACGCTTGCGGGATTCGCTCCTGTAGGAGCAGGACTTCCTCCCTATGCGATAACAAGGGTCATGGCCGTTGTCAAAGCATATTCGAGCTGCGTCGGTGCCGGACCTTTTGTTACCGAATTGCATGGAGCTGAGGCAGAACAATTACGGCGACTTGGTGGCGATGCGGGCGAATACGGTGCAACTACAGGCAGACCGCGCCGTGTCGGTTGGTTGGATACAGTCGCGACTCGTTATGGATGCAAGCTTCAAGGTGCAACCGAAGTTGCGTTAACGAATCTGGATGTACTTGGTTATCTGGATGAAATTCCGGTGTGTATCGGCTACAAGCTGAGCGATACAAGCGTAATCAGTCATTTTCCTGCAACAGCCCAACTGGAAGCTGCAACTCCTGTCCTGCAACATCTACCAGGTTGGAAATGTAATATATCACATGTGAGATCATTTGCAGATCTTCCAGTGGAAGCCCAACAGTACGTCCATTTTGTAGAGGCTGCAATTGGAGTAAAAGTTGCAACCATATCAGTTGGCCCACGGAGAGAACAAATTATTACCTGCTAAAATCAATAACACAAATGATAAATCACATTCAATCATAAATGTTAACGAAGCATATCCTCATTAAAAAAGGGTTGAATGAATCGCCACAACTGGCGAGCCATTCGACCCTTTCTCTTAGAACAATATCTTATATAATATGCCAGCTAGCAAGGCAGTTATCGGAATCGTAATAAACCATGTAACAACGATTCGTCCAGCAAGTGACCATTTGACTGAAGAGAAACGCTTGGCAGAGCCGACACCAAGAATAGCAGAAGTGATAACATGTGTCGTACTGACCGGCAGATGGAGCATCGTTGCCGTAAAGATTACACTGGCTCCAGTAATATCGGCTGCAAATCCATTAATCGGTTCGATCTTGAATATTTTGGAGCCCATCGTCTTAATGATCTTCCAACCGCCAACGGATGAACCTAATGCAATTGCTGTGGCGGCAGACAACTTCACCCAAAGCGGCACAGCCAATGTATCCTGCGTGCCTGCTGAGACGAGGGCAAACGTAATAATGCCCATCGCTTTCTGCGCATCATTTGTGCCATGCGTAAAGGCTTGAAGTGCAGCCGTAAAAATTTGCATGGTACGAAATCCTCTATTGACGGAATGCGGATTACGGCTGGCAAATATCCATTTGAGCAGCTTCATAATGATGTACCCAATTGCAAACCCAATCAGCGGTGAGAAGATGAGCGCCTTTACAATATCGATAAAACCATTCCACTTTACCATGCTAGAGCCAGCTCCAACAAAAACTGCCCCTGTCAGCGCCCCAATTAAGGCGTGAGACGAGGAAGAGGGAATGCCAAACCACCAGGTCACCAAATTCCATATTATCGCGGCAATAAGTGTGGCGATAACAATCTGAATACCATTATCCAACTCGGCGGGGTTAGCAACGCTTCCCCCTATCGTTTCAGCTACCCCTGTGAATAAGATAGCACCGATAAAATTCATTACAGCGGCAAGGATAATCGCAGCCTTAGGTGTTAACGCCCGTGTTGAAACGGAAGTGGCGATCGCATTAGCTGTATCGTGAAATCCATTTATAAAGTCAAAAGAAAGTGCCAGTACAATAACTAATCCCAATATCCAGAAGTTAATATCCATGTCCGAGCCCCTAATTCATATGTAGAATGTATGTAATATTCAGACATGCAACTTACGTCTTCATCTTATTCATTCTCTTTTTGCAGCTCATATATTCGCCTATCTTGTCCATATACTCAGCTCCCTCATGCTGTTGATCCTGAAAATCCTTACCTAATTATATCACTTTGTGAAACGAAGCACTAAAGTGATCGATAACCCTTACAAAACCGTGCCAAAGCTTTACTACACACGGCTTTTTTAAGCATACCTGCATGGGTTATAGATTGTTTAACCGCCAATCCTTCATCGTATCCGTATATCGACACAATAGGTCAGCAAACTGCTTGATATCGCCTTCATCCCATTGCTCCAATATTCTTTCTAATCCATATGCACTCTTATCCAAAAACTTCAACAGCTCCTCTTCCCCTGTCAAGGAGATGCTAATCATACTGGATCGCAGATCAGCAGGATCTGACGTCACCGAAATATGACCGGATTGCTTTAAAGCTTGAATACGTCTAGTAATGGAAGAAGGGTTAAAATGAAGCTCGTTGGCAATATCAGACGGTCGTATTCTACCTCGATTCTTGACCATCATCAATATTTCAAACGTAATGCGATCCACTTCAGTTCGCAGCTCCTGCGCTTTCTTGAACTCTTGAACGAGACGAATGGTTCCGAGCGCGAGCTTGCGTAACTCGTCGTGTGAAGATGACATATGAACCCTCCGATAAATTATATAGTTAAATATAATTTATTTGTTTGCTCAAAGCAAATAAATAATTTTACATCTTCTCAACATTAACAAACATATACAATATGCTGCCCACTATCTCCCACAGCCGCTAGTTCAGTACAGCCAGCCGCACGATATCAGCATCATATTTGTGTCGTTTCATTTTAAGGACAAAAATAAAAACAACGGGGACGTTCCCACGTTGTTTTTATGAGTTATCGATATCTCAAAATAGATAATTAAACTACCTGAACCTAGCATTCAAAGGGTTCTTCCCCTTAATTATGGGTAACTACAGCACCAGAACCTCCGTACATATCAAGCTCACCTTCAAGTTCCAATTTAAGCACAGTGACCTGCTCATGCGTATCCTCTGGGGTCATATGAATCCATGTCGTTCCTGGAATGTTAAACCAAGGCACACCACCATGTATATCATGTGTTAGCTCTTTACCTGAATGCAGAACGGTAATTTTATTAATCTTATTAGACAGACCTTTTAAACAAATATTTTCCTTAGGAGCATCATATACGAACAAGTATAAAGATCGTTTGTCCTCCGATACCGTACTGCCGCCAAGGTAGTAACGTGTATGGATACCTTCAGTTGTCCCAAACACAGCTTCCTCATGCGTACGAATCCAGTCACCCAAGCCAAGCAAAATATCTTCCTGCCGCTTATCGATGGTTCCATCTTCCAATGGTCCAATATCAAGCAGCATGTTACCTCCCATGGTGATACAATCACAGAACATACGAATAATCTGATGAAGTGATTTATAATGGTCATCTTTCGGCTGATATCCCCAAGAACTATTAATCGTCGTACAGAACTCCCAAGGCCCTTCTGGCCGAGTTATCGGTATCCCTTGTTCCGGCGTTTTATAATCACCATGTCCTTGCAGACGGGAGTTTATAATAATGTTTGGGTTAAATGATTGCAAATACTGCTTGAACTCCGGCAAATTCCATTGTTCTGCGCTTCTTTCCCAATCACCGTCAAACCAGAGAAGATCCACCTGGCCATAATTCGTTAACAATTCGCGCAGCTGGTTATTATTAAATTCAAGGAACCGCTTCCATTTCTCTTCATCTTGAACACCGTCGATTGGGCTAGAGAATCGATTAACCGAACTCAGATCCTCTGGTACTTTGCCACCTTCAAATACGCTTGGATAATCCGGATGGGACCAGTCAATTAAGGAATAGTACATCCCAAGCCTGATTCCCTTCTTGGTGATGGCATCTGCATACTCTTTTATGAGGTCACGCTGCACAGGCGTCTGCTTCACAACATTAAGATCGCTGTACAACGTATCCCATAACGCTACTCCATCATGATGCTTTGTTGTAAGCACCGCATACTTAGCACCTGACTGCTCGATCAAGTCAGCCCACTTGTCCGCATCGAACTTGCTGGCAGTAAAGCCGCCTAGTTGCTTCATGTACTCCTCGTGGGAAATGCGTCCGTTGTAAAACGACCAGGATTCAGCTATGCCGTCAACTGCATAAATCCCATAATGAATAAAAATGCCAAGCTTGGCTTGTTCGAACCACTTTTGTACCAAGGTCATACTCCTCCTTTGAGTGGGTAGTCCTCCGTATTATCTCACACTTTGTCTTCAAATGGTTTATATATTTATAAATTGTGCATTTGTGCATTTACTACTTTGGTTAGCCCTTAATCCAGACCTGCCCTTTGTCCTTGTTGCAAAACAAGAGGCTATTTCCAACATCTCAATTGGAAATACAGCCTCTTTTTTAGCCCCTATCTTGTTATCAATACAAATATTCACGACCGTATGATCAAATATTCTGCATATTAAGAATATCGCATGTCCATTCATCAACTTCAATATCCAGTGGACCACTGTAATATACTACTTCGTAATATCAATAAAACCCTCACCAAACACATCGCGTACATCGTGGATCGTAATGAAGGCATCCTTGTCGGTTGATCTGACGATCTTCTTTAATGCAGATACTTCCTGCTTGCTGATGACTATATATAAAATTTCTTTTGGATCTTTGGTGTAATAGCCATGCCCTGAATATACGGTAACCCCGCGATCCATCTGTACATTCACTTGCTCAGCTATTTTGTCAGGTTCCGTCGAAATAATCGTCACGGCTTTCTTTGGATTGACCCCTTCAATAATAAAGTCCATCACTTTTGTGCCGACGTACAGCATCGCTATCGTTAACATCAGACTTTCAGCACCAATGATAAAATAAGAAGAGAACGCTACTATCAAATCAAAAAATAAAAGACCGTAACTAATATTCCAATCCAAATATTTGTTTGTAATTCGAGCCAAGATCGTTGTCCCAGCTGTCGTGCCTCCTACTCGAATAATCATGCCAATGCCCACACCTGCAAAGACGCCGCCAAATATAGCGTTGATCATCAGCTCATCTGAAGGAATATGCCAATTTTTCGTCAAATGTAAAAACAAGGAGTTAAAAAGGACAGCTATAATCGTATAAACCGTTGTAGTCTTATCTAAGAATTTATAGCCTACAATCAATAAAATAGCGTTTAGGATGAGATTAACTAGGCCCGGCGACCAGCTAAATAAGTAATAAAGGATAATCGTTATGCCGGTAACTCCACCTTCACCAAATTGATTGGGGATAACAAAAAGATTAACAGCTAATGCAAAAATAAAAGCGCCTGCCATAATGATTAGTATATCTTTAATTGTCTTCTTCATGAAATGCCCACCCTTTATAAGACAGCAAATTTGCGTTATTAATGTTCTCCGTAACAAACACAAATATTAGTCCGTTTTGACACACAATTCATGAATTATATCCAAGCTAAAAACGTTAGTCAATACGGGAAAATACGATATTAGCTATATGCAATCATGAAAATATGCGTATTTCTTCAGATATATACATGTTTGCACCCTTTTTGCCATGTTTTTATATTGTTCTCGCTTAAAATGTATATTTTACACTGGTTTGGAGCACAAAAACGTCGATAAGAGGGTCTACTCCTATCGACGTCCGTATTGTACTACACTTGTTGCTGAGCTTCCTGTAGCACCATTACATGCCCTTGGGTCCCATCCAATCGAATCCAATCGCCATTTTGGATGCGTGTTGTTGCACGTTCAATACCAACAACAGCAGGGATGCCATACTCACGGGCAACGACCGCGCCGTGTGTCATCACACCGCCGATTTCAGTAATAAGTCCCTTCGCCTGCAAAAATAGCGGTGTCCAACCCGGATCTGTATACGGCGCTATTAATATCTCGCCCGCTTTAAGAGCAGCCGTGCTTGGGTCCAATATGATTCTTGCTTTTCCCTCAACGACGCCAGGCGAAACTGGTGTTCCAATTAATGAACCTACTGGCGCATCTCCACTATCCATTCTGCCTTCAATGATTTCACCTTCACTTGTCATAACACGAGGTGGATGCAATCTTCGATAGTGCCTGTAACTCTCTTTGCGAGTCATGATCAGCGACTGAATGTCTTGCTGCATTGAACCCGATATGACCGCCTTCATTTCAGGCAGGGTCAGATAAAAAATATCATCTCTTTGCTGAAGAATACCTTGTGTGATGAAGCTATCGGCAAGATCAAGCAAAGCCCGCTTATAGTGCCAAAAATGACGGACCAGCACGAACTTATGATGCTCTCTTAAACCCATAAAACTGCGATATACCGTAATAAGTCTGGAAATGATACGTTCCTTAAAAAGTCCATCTTCCCTGCTGCGAACTTGTGATAAAATATGTGCAGCCGCCCTGTCAGCCGCAACTTCTCCTTGCTGGAAACGTTCACGGTGCTCCCCTTGTTTAACGCTGTCCATATGTCCTACAATTGATGAGATCAGCATGTATGGACGTTCCGACCAGCGTATTCTCGCGATGTCGATCTCACCAGGACAGCGCGGTCCATATCGTACGAGCCACCGCTCGAAGGCTGCCTTAAATTCCGTTCCCCCGTCAACAGCCGCTAGACCTTCCATAAATCCAGGTTCTGGAGCATGTCTTAAATAGTCAGCCAGTTCTGGGTATGCCCGGGCAATATCAGCCAAATCACCTAATTCAAGTCCCATTTCACCTGTGACATTATAAGGCAAGGATTTATTAAGTGTAATTAACTCTCCACTATCAAATTCCCACCATTTTGCAAGCAGTTCAAGCAGCTGCTGTGCGACGACCGCTGCCATCATATAATGAAAGTCTTTACTCATAAAATTTTGGAATACAAACTCGCAATTTTGCTGAATATACGTTATTTTGTTGGCTCCCTGACTTGCTTGTAATTGCTGACGGCACAGTTCCAAGCTATCCTGCGCATTCCCTTCCACCTCTGCATATGCAACTTTTCCGTCTCCATCAAATAAATCCTTTAATACCTGTGTAGCAAGGATGGGAATCAGCTCTGCCATTTGATCTTGATGTAGTGACGGCGCTTCTTGTGCAGGTATACGATCCATAAGTTGTTTAGCTGCGTTACCGATCAAAGCATCCATCTTCCCAAGAATCTGCAGCATTATTTTTCCGCCTAAGCCAGACTGCAGCGTATGTGTCATATCCATAAATAATCTGCCGCCTGCTTCTAGAAATGAATCTACGCGGTTGTCATCCGAAGAGCCTCGTTCCATTGGTACTTTCCACAGCGAAATAGCTGCTGGTGACATCACATCTGTCATCATTTGCAAATGGCCAAACGAGCAAAAAACGCGCAGTCTATCATCCCCCACAATGGGTATTGGGAACAGGGAAGTAATCGGTCGAGCCTGTACGATAAAAAATTGTCCTTCTGACAAGCACCATTCGATGTCTTGCGCCGATCCATAATGGTGTTGAATTTGCTCGCCTAATTGGGCCAGAACTACAATCTGTTCATCTGACAGTGCCTGTACCATTTGCTTGTGATCAGGCACTCTTTCAATGACTGTACCTCCATTGTCACGGGGAAGCACCGTCGTCTGTTTACGCGAGACTTGTTTCTTCACAATTGCACCGTGTCGTACCTGGTACAAGTCAGGTGTCACAAGTCCCGCGACAAGAGCCTCTCCCAACCCAAAACTCGCATCGATTGAAATGGTGCCGCGATGTCCTGTAACGGGATCAGCCGTGAACATAACCCCTGCCACTTCAGGTATGATCATACGCTGGATAATGACAGCTATACGAACTGCACGATGATCAAAGCCATTTCTTATTCGGTACGCAATCGCTCGCTCGGTGAACAATGATGACCAGCACTGTCGTATAGCTTCAAATAGCTGCTGCTCGCCCTTCACATTAAGCAGCGTATCTTGCTGCCCCGCAAAAGAGGCAGTAGGCAGATCCTCAGCCGTCGCACTGGAACGAATGGCATATACGCCATGTTCCCCCATCTGATACCAAGCGTCCAAAATAGCTGTCATCAGGTCACTCGGGATAGATAAACCTAAGATATGCTGCTGCATATCTTGGCTGACGCGTCGAATCGCAGCTGCATCCTGAACCTGTAAGCGGTCAAGCTCAGTGTAGAAACAAGACATTCGATCCGATTGCTTGATAACTGAGTCATACGCCGAAGTAGGGACACAAAATCCGGGAGGAACAGAAAACTTTGCTTGTATTAGTTCTCCTAAATTAGAACCTTTTCCACCCACGAATGGCAAATGGGTTCGATTTACTTGCTCCAAATGCAGGATATGAGTCGCCAACAGCTTCAACTCCTTCATAAGATAGGTTTTAATCCCCACTAATGCTAGTTCATGCATGTATTGTTGCTATTCATCCAATTGGATGTTTATAATTCTACCAAGAGTTGTTAGTTGTTCAATGCGCAGGTTTCTCTCTTCTGTTCATTACCGTACAAAGGAAGCCGATTTGTTGATTATTTGTAAATTATTTTCGAACAAGAAGGTGATTAGGAATGCCCAATAAGTCCAACACGGCGGATCGACGGGTCAAAAGAACAAAAAGAAAAATAAGACGCGCACTAATCGAATTGTTAAACGAGAAAGATTTCGGGGCCGTCACGGTGCAGGATATTGCCGAGCGAGCTGATATTAACAGGGGAACCTTTTATTTGCATTATCAAGATAAGTATGACTTATTTGAGCGAATGGGAGATGATATGCTGGAAGAACTATCTAAATCCATCGGCCCAACGGATAATGAGAAGCGGAACACCTCCCACACTTATCCAGAACAGCAGGTAATCCGATTATTTACCCATTTTCATCTTCATCGTGCTTTTTACAAAACGATGTTCAGCCACGATGCAAGAACGTACTTTCACAAGCGTTTTCTGGAAATGCTGTACCAGCAATTCAGCCAAGCCTTTGAGACGTTAAAGCTGATGCCCTGCACTGTAAACGGTATGAACAAAGATATTGTGAGCCACTATGTACTATTTGCCCATCTAGGTGTATTAGTCAGTTGGTTGGAGCAGGATACACCTCATACCCCTGAATATATGGCCAAGCAATTGGAATCAATCTACGATTATGCCTACCCATTTACGCGACCTAGCGATGTACATCTGAATCGTCGAGATCGATAATACTCCGCTTAACAATATCTTGTCTTGTTAATTATCATGCGGCCTGATCATCGTTTTTCATTATTCGATCGCCAAATAAAAGAGCCTTTCAGAATAAATCCCCTGAAAGGCTGCATGCATTGTCGTTCCTTATTTATGAAGTGATTTATTTCCCAGTGGCTTGGGAGTGTTTGCTATTTATTCGTCCCCACACATATCCAATACATGCACCGACTATCGCTGGGATGACCCAGCCTACCCCTTGTTCGTACATCGGAATATGCTTTAAGTACGGTACAGCAAAGTCAATGGATATCTTAGCTGCCTTTAATCCATCAAACAAACTAATCAGTGCTGCTCCTAGCAATGCGCATCCGTACACGGCTGGGATGCCTCTAAACCATTTATGCAGGAAGGATAACAAGATAAGTGTAATCGATACCGGGTAGATAATAAGCAATATCGGCTTAGATATGGATAAGATGGTATCCAGCCCTAGATTTGCGACTATTAATCCTAACAAGCAAATCCCGAATGTAACCCAGCCATAGGATACCCGTGTCTGCAACGATGCAAAATATTGACTGCATGCGGATACAAGCCCAATACATGTCGTCAAACAAGCCAAAGTCACAATTACGGCCAGCAGAATCAAGCCATAGTCACCAAACAATTGCTGCACGACTAGTGTCAGCAGTTGACCGCCGTTATTCGCATATCCTAGTGACACGCTTGTAACGCCCATATAACCTAAAGCCGCATATACTAACGATAGGCCAATACCAGCGATCACACCAGCTTGAATGGTTGCTTTGGTAATCATCTTCTTGTCTTCTACACCCTGATCACGGATCGAATTAATAACGATAATACCAAATGCTAATGCGGCAATGGCATCCAGTGTCAAGTAGCCTTCCATAAAACCTTTTATACCCGGAGAGTCCACGTATTCATTGAGAGCAGGGCCGCTTTCACCAAGCGGAAATAGCATGGCCGCAATAAATAAAGCAGCTATCGAAAGAAGCAGTAAAGGCGTTAAAATACTACCTATCGTTCCAACAAGTTTGGAAGGATTTAAGCTCAGCCAAAATACGAGCGCAAAAAATAAGAACGTGTACAAGAACAGCGGCCAATGGTTAGTAGCCAAGTCTGTACCAAGAAAAGTGCTGAAGCCCATCTCATAAGAAACGTTAGCCACACGAGGGATCCCCATGGATGGTCCAAGCGATACGTATACAACAATCGCAAAAAAGATACCAAACTTCGGACTGACCCGGCTAGCAAGGTACTGCATGTCCCGACCGGTTAACGCGATTGCAATCACAGCCAGCAACGGCAGACCAACACCTGTAAATATAAAACCTGCAATCGCAGGGATAAAATGCTCTCCTGCTTGCTGACCTAAAATGGGTGGGAATATAAGGTTTCCCGCGCCGAAAAACAAAGAAAACAACATTAAGCCGATAAAAAATACATTTTTGTTTGATATGCCCTTCAAGCTGTAACCCCCTAGATGTCTTAACCCAGATGTGCCATCCCCTATTCGTGTAGTCGTATACACCTCGTGAACAATATGGAGATGGATGAGTAACGGTGCAACGGTATGTCATATCGTATATACACCACGTACAACTGCTTGTATCTCTCATTTATAACAAAACAACTGGGTCTTTCAACCCAGTTGTTGTTTATTACTTAGAAGATATCGGATTGCTTAACACGATCATTCAGCACCACAAAGTCCTTGTCCTGTAATGGCTCGACTTTGCCCTTCTGATATCCGCTGCCCTTTGTCGAGAAGAAATCATGTGTGCTCGTTTCTGTACGGATACCGTTAAGAACAACAGGATTCACTTCTTCTTCTGGGAAATGCGGTTCGAAGCCCAAGTTCATCAATGCTTTATTACCGTTGTAGCGGATATACTTCTTAACCTCGTGGGTCAGGCCGATTGCATCGTACAGGTTCTCGGTATACTCCAACTCATTCTCATATAGCTGGATAAGAAGCTCATGTACATAGGTGTACAACGTTTGCTGTTCCTGTTCGCTAAGGCGGCTATAAATTTCTTGCGCCAACAAGCCCACATAGACACCATGAACACTCTCATCGCGAATAATAAGCTTAATAATCTCGCCACTCGCCACCATTTTGCCTTGTCCTGCGAGGAATAAAGGATAGAAGAATCCGGAATAGAACAAGAAGCTCTCCAAAAATACAGAGGCAACCATCGCTTTATACAAGCTGACAGGATCATTGTCCGTAATTCCTTTATAAATATCGTCAATGATTTCTGTTTTATGCTGCAGATGCTTGTTGTCTTTAACCCACTCAAACGTCTCTTCGATCATGTCAGAGCTTGCTACAGTCGTAAAGATCGTGCTGTAGCTCTTCGCATGAATTTCTTCCATTGCAGCTTGAAAGATAAGAATCGCTTTCTTCTGCTTGCCTTCCACATGTTGAGCGATTAGAGGCATTCCCACATTACCTTGCTCCGTATCAAGCAACGTTAAGCCGCCCAATACGTGCATATAGGTCAATTTTTCGTCGTCACTCATCTTGGACCACGCTTTTAAATCTTTGGATATCGGAATTTCCGTATCTAACCAAAATTGAGAAGTGTTCTGCGTCCAGAGCATCTCGATATAGTCAGATTCAGGAGCATTCCAGTTTACAGCTTCAAATTTTCTCATGGATCAACTCTCCTTAGATGACACAACTGACACATTCATCAATCGTCTTTTTTCTCGTACGTGTATAATACAGCGTTTTTAAGCCTTTTTTCTGTGCGTAAATGTAGTATTTCGCCAGATCGCGTGTTGTCAGATCGTCTTTGACAAACAAAACAGTTGAGATAGCCTGATCAATATGAACCTGTACATCAGCTACCAAGTCGATCAAATTAAACATGTCCATGTCATAAGCTTCTTTATAGTAGAAATAGTTCTCTTCGCTTATAAACGGCATTGGATATATAGTTTTGGAGTCACCATATTCGCGTTCTTCAATCTTCTGTGTAATCGGGGCAATAGAAGCCGTTGAAGACTGCAAATAAGAAATTGAACCTGTTGGGGCAATCGCCAAGCGATAAGCATGATACAAGCCATGCTCCATTACCTGCTCTTTCAGACGTATCCAATCTTCCATCGTTGGCATCGCATGCCCTTCAAACAACTGCTGCACACGTTCCGTTTGTGGACGGAAATCCTTTTTCATATAAACATCAAAGTAAGCGCCACTTGCGTACTCACTCTTCTCAAAATCTTTAAACGTCTCATTACGCTCCTTGGCAATTAACATCGAACGTTCAAGGGAATAGAAATTGAGCATCATAAAGAAGGCACGTACGAAGTCTCTAGCTTCCTTCGATTCGTAAGCAATTTTATTTTTGGCCAAATACCCGTGCAAGTTCATGGCGCCCAAGCCAACGGAGTGAAGCTCGCGATTCGCTTTTGCGACTGATGGCACGATGCTGATATTGCTCTTATCCGTCACTTCTGTTAAAGCGTCCATTGAACGGTGAACCGTTTCTTGCATTCGTTTGTTAGCCATAACATTTACGATATTAAGCGAGCCGAGATTACATGATATATCACGGTTTATGACGTCATCTACGCCGTAATCGTTAATGGTTGAAACCTCGCTAAGTTGCGCGATTTCGCTGCAAAGGTTAGAAAATTTCACTCGCCCAAGCTCTTTTAACGCATGGTACTCGTTTGTATTATCTACAAACATGATGTAGGGATAACCGGATTCCATTTGAATCTGGGCGATCTTCAGTATGAGGTCACGTGCAACAATCTTTTTCTTGCGGACGTTCGGATTGTTGACCAGTTCATCGTACATTTCAGAGATGTCCATATCGTCCATATGTACACCATATTCCTGGTATATCGTGTGCGGATAGAACAGATACATATCTTTATCTTTCTCAACCAGCTCAATAAACTTATTTGGTGCGACAACACCAAGCGATAACGTCTTGATTCGAATTTTCTCGTCACTGTTAATCTTCTTCGTGTCCAGGAACTCATGAATATCGGCATGGAACACGTTTAAGTAAACGACGCCGCTGCCGTCACGCTGCCCGAGTTGATTCGCGTAGGAGAACGCATCTTCAAACAACTTCATGACAGGAAGCACGCCACTCGCCTTGCCGTCCAGTCCTTTGATCTGTTCGCTAGAGCCGCGAATCTTACTTAAGTTAAGGCTGACGCCTCCACCAATCTTGCTGAGCTGCAAGGCTGAGTTGATCGCAAAACCGATCGAATTCATAGAATCATCTACTTCCAGAAGGAAGCAGCTTACCAATTCACCTCTGCGCTTCTTACCTGCATTTAAGAACGTTGGTGTTGCAGGCTGGTACTCTTGCGAGATGAGTAAATCTGCATATTCCATCGCTTTCTTCATATCCCCGTTTGCCAAGAACAAGGAGACAACTGCCAGGCGATCTTCATACCGTTCCAGGAACTTCGTATCGTCATTTGTTTTCATCGCATAATTGTTATAGAACTTAAACGCGCTCATAAATGAAGGGAAACGGAATTTTTTTGAATAAATATACTCATACAATTTTTTGACTTCTTTAAACTCATATTTGTTAAACAGATTGTCCTCATAGTACTCGTGCTCGATTAAATAATGAATCTTTTCTTCGAGGTTGTGGAAAAATACTGTATTTTGATTCACGTAATCGACAAAATAACTTTTTGCCGCTTCACGATCCTTATCGAATTGAAAGCTTCCATTTTTCTGAACCATGATCTCATTGTTAAGCTGTATCCACTTTGGTATCAATGTTATGGACCTCCTGTATAAATTGTTCTACGTCTTTTCTTGTGCCGCTAAGCTCAAATTTCATCAGAACAGGTACGGAATAGAGCTCGGCAATATGATCCGCAGCCATTCCATAACGCATCCCCCAGTTCATGTTTCCGCTGGAAACGACACCTCGCAGCAGATGGCTTCGCTGCTTCAAGAAGTCCATCGTTGACTGTGGCGCCTGCCCAAAGCCTGTCGTATAGGTGACAAGGACAAACGGTTCGTTTGTCTCTGCATCTTCGGACACCCGCACACACTGCAAATCAAGCTTGTCCACGAATCGTTTCACGTTACCAGTCTTAGAATCATAGGCAATAAGCACGTGATCCCTCCGTTACTATGTTTGGTGCAACAAACGAAATAAGCTTGTCTCGCAGCAAATGAAAGAAACGACAGCAGTCATGACAGCCCAAATAATGTATCTTTTAACAAACAGATACATATCAAGCCTCGTCCAGCCGTATCTTTTCTCCATTTTGTATACTGCGAAACCATCAAGAGCAGGCAGTTTGACCAAGTTGCAGGGTCAGCTCTGGATTATACCAGAATCCCAGCTCCAGCGTCACATTCCATTTATTTACTCAACATATAGTATGATAACAAATTATTTCTCACTAAATGTAGTGTTACGTTGTAGCATAAACAATTTCTACACAATAATCAAGTTCATTCTTAGGCCGTCTGATGAAGCTAGATAGCCTCTAATCTCTCGCATAATACCCCAAAAACGCGTATCCCGCGTTTTTTGAATATTGCTATCATTTTATAGCGCAAGCAGCACCTGCAGCTTTGACTCTATTTCTACCTTCCGTCTTCGCTTCATATAAAGCCTTATCCGCTAGACGGACGAGATCCGAGGATGCTGCTATGCCTTGCTGACGTCGAGATGCAACCCCAGCGCTAATAGATACCACTCGACCTGCTTTTGACGATTCATGAGGTATCGCAGTCTCCTCTATTTGGCTTCGAACTCGTTCAGCCGTTATACGCGCTTGCTCCAGATCAGAGCCCGGCAGCAAAATGGCAAACTCTTCTCCCCCGTAACGAGCCAGCACATCATCATTAGCAAGAGTACTCTGTAACTCTCTCGCTACTTTCTTCAGGCAATCGTCACCACTCTGATGACCGTAAGTGTCATTGTATTGTTTAAAGCAGTCAATATCAAGCATAATTAGTGATAATTCGACATCGTGCTTTGAGGACTGCTCCCATAATTTTATCATATCCTGATCAAAGCTTCTCCGATTTGGAATATCCGTCAGCCCGTCTATTGTAGAAAGCTTTTGCAGCATTGCATTTGCCTCTCTCATCTTGGCTTCGGCTTCTTTCCGTTCCGTTATATCAGTCGCGACTCCCAAATAACCAGCCGCCTGACCGGAGCTGTCCGTAATAGATGTTACGATTAGGTTAACAGTGATAACATTTCCATCCGATTTCCGATAAGTCCATTCACTTTCATATGAATTCGATGTATGAAGTACATTCAGAAATATTTCACTACCCGATAGTTGATAAGCCGCTGACTCGGATTGACTGCGTGTAAGTTCCGAAATTTCAATGACATGGTCAAACAGCATGCTAGTTGATCTACCGACCATCTGCTGTTCTGTATAGCCGAGAAGGACCTCAGCCCCCTTATTAAATAACGAAATGCGGCCCTTGTGGTCTGTAGCAATGATGGCGACGCCAGTTGCTGATTGAAGAATAGCTTCCAAATGAGAGTGAAGGAGCCGATAACGTTCTTCATTAGCCCTCAGCTCGGTCTCCTGTTTGTTAGTGGACATAAAGTAGCGAACAAGAATAGCTTTAAACAATCCACCTACCATCACGAGCACGCCAAATAGAGGCAGGATGGCATGACCTTCGTCACCCAACAAAATATAAGTACAAGTCGACACCACGATAATACTAAATACAAGACTATAAATCCATTTCCTCCAATAACCTCGAGTGTAAGTGCAAATGAAACCACAGCCGATGCCGACCGTCAACGCACTTGTCATCGCAATAATGGATGAAGAGTTTAATGTGCCAGAAAATATTCCCCTACCGATCACAATGATTAAACTGCTTATGAGAGCAGATGGGATGCCACCAAAAAAAGCTGCGCTAATAATTACAATTTGCCTGAAATCCAAAATGACGGTTGGTGTTGCATTCACGCTGAACAGCATTAACAAAATACCAAACGATCCGTATATCACTCCTACTATCATTTTCGTTTTGATGTCCGAATGAATACCGAAAGGTTTACTCTTGTATATCAAACTAAACAAAAACGATACGGCTAACATAAGTGAGAGATTCGCTACCAAATTAATCATCATCGATGTAGAATTCACCTCAAAAACGACAAAATATACGTTATTATATCATACCTCAACCTATTCATTATGAAGAGGTTTAAAACTTTTCCAAAGATAGCAAGGATATGTTCCATTCTGTAATAAAAAAATCCCGCAGTGCGCAGTCTGCAGGATAGATGAAGTATATTACGTTAGTGCTGCCCATTTTCTTTCCTAATAGTACAAGTAATTGTTATAATGAAGACTAAAGCTATTCAACATTAATACGTTCAGGTACTGGAATACTCCAATTCAGACCTGTAAATAATTTATCTGTTACTTTCCGTGTTAACGTGAGCTGCTCCGGTACATGCTGCAAACCGTCAATGAGGGCAAATGGTCGTGCTTCAGGGGTCCCCCCGCTTAAGGTAAGTGTCATTCGATCATCTTGTACATGATGATAAGAAGCTGAGCCCGATCCATTGATGTATACCTGATAATCCTGACCGTTTTCATCAACAGCCACCCATTCATCATGAGTAAAGTTATTAACAAACTCACCCGAGACGATCAGCTTTAAAGAAGTTCCTTTACCGTGCTCAACATAAGGACGTGAATCTGCGAATCCAACTACTTTCTCTACAGTCAGCACATCACCTTGTGTCTTCCAAACAGCAGCTTGTGTCTTTAATTGTGCTAAATTAATAGTTATCGAATCCGTTGTTTGCACGGGAAGATTGTAATTTTTAATTACAATTCGAGCTGGTTCGGGCACGTTCTCCCTGATGTTATACACGGTGTACATACAGCTGATAACATCAGATTCCCCCTTGTTGTCATCGCGGCAGTACATGCTGCCTAAACTGCTGCGGTAATCCTCATCCTTATGGATACTCAGGAGCCAGACGATAATCGACGGCCAACACGATGATATCCATCTTTTTAAACATCGATACATTCCCAAAATTAAAAAATGGAATTAAGCTGTTAATTGTACCATACATTTCCCAATTATTTGACCATTGCTCTTATCAACATTTTTATTTGTCCTCAAGTTATCAAACATTATAGATGATCAACTAGCAAAAATATCACTATTTTTTCCAACATAAAAAGCTTAGAAAAACTTCATTTTTGAATATTTTGAAGGGCAGTGAACGGATACTCCTGTCTTATTGGATAGTAACGAACGAAGCCCTATTATGGTTTGCCTTTCACTCATCTAAATAAAGGAGGAACGTGTAATGACCATTGAACGACATGCCGCTCCCCGCCGGTCCGGCAAAAAAGCGCTTATCACCACAATTGCGCTTGCAACAGCCATCACCTTTTTCCACCCGCTCTGTTTATCAGATGCATCCGCAGCCGAGTCCCCGACTACAGCTTCACATCAAACTTTACCTACAGCAGCAGGTCCGACCTCTCCCCAAGAAGTAGAAGCATTTGCCGACAAACTATTCGCGTCATCCAAGATGAAAGACATCCCTGGCGCTGTATTTGTAGTCGTAAAGGATGGAAAGCTGTTATTAAATAAGGGATATGGATATTCGGATGTTAAAGCAAAAACACCGATGGACCCAGACAAAACGGTTATGCGAGTGGCATCCATCACCAAGCCATTTACAACTGCGGTGCTGCTGCAGCTTGCCGAGCAAGGGAAGCTAGACTTAAAGAAAGACATATCCGCTTATTTGGGGGACCTACACATTCCTCGCAAAGTAGAGGGTGATTTAACTGCCGAGCACTTAATGACCCATACAAGCGGATTTGAATTCCCTGATCCCCCTTTAAGCACCCATTTGACAACTAACGCTGAATACTTACGACACTACACGCCTACGGTTGTTCGCAAACCGGGAGAATCCTATATGTATGACAATATGGGCTTTAGCCTTCAAGGGTATATTGTTGAGAAAATTACAGGTGAGCCTTTTGACAAATATGCAAAGAAAAGCTTGCTTGATCCGCTTGGCATGACACATAGCAGTTTTATTATGACCCCTGACACAAAAACTGCGTTGTCGCTGTCATATGATTCGAATGGCGAACCAATGCCTCCATATGAGATTAATCCAGCTGACTCCCCAGATGGCAGTTTATTGTCCACGGGTGGTGACATGGCCAAGTTTATGTTCGCTATGCTTAATGCAGGCAGCTATAATGGTCAACAAATCTTAAAACAAGAGTCCGTACGCAGCATGCTTGAGGTTAAAGTATCTTCAGTTGCCGAACTGCCTAACACTTCGTATGGATTTGAATCCCTTTTCCGTGAAAACTTCAACGGTCAGAAAGTGCTTGCCAAGGGTGGTGATCTCCCCGGATTTAGTTCCTGGATGTGGTTATTGCCTGATCAAAAGACTGGGGCATTTGTTATCTTTAATCGTAATGACGCGGCTAATGCCTACTTCCGTGAGCACACTTTCACCTCTTTTATGAACCATTATTACCCGGACAATAAACCGGCTCCCACTATCTTAAAGTCAACGCAACAAGAATTGCAGCAGTTTGCAGGAGCTTATCGTGACCTTCGCTTAGGCTTTGAACTTATACGAGTAGAAGCAAAACCTGAAGGCGTGCTGGAATTATCAAGCTCAACGGCCAAACAGCAATTACAGCAAGTCGGCCCGCTCCTATTTAAGACCGAGTCGAACAAACTCATTGGTTTCAAACGTGATCCTAAAGGAAATATAACGTACATGGATCAGGGAAATGTATCATGGCTGCAGAAGCTGCCAGCACCAAGCGTAACCATTAGTGACATTAACGAGAATCATCCTTATCGCAACTATATAGATGATTTGCTCCTGCGCGGTGGCATTGAATTGGGATCAGGGAATACATTTTTACCAGATCAAGAACTAACACGTGGTGACTTCATCTCACTGCTCATTTCCAGTATGCATATTAGAAAATCGGATAATACCTCTTCCTTTGCGGACATTAAAGGACATAAATATGCAAAAGACATTCAAACGGCTGTCGAGTTTGGTCTAGTTACAGGAACACATACGAATCAATTTAGCCCGGACACACCTATAACACGTCAAGAAGCAGCCGTAGTCATATGGAGATTAGTCCAACTTATGGGGGCTGATGCTCTGGATGCCAAGCTGGTTGGCGAAACTGATAAATGGGCCCTGACTGCGGTGAAGTATGCTGTCGCAAGCCAGATTTATGGTCCCGAGGTATCCCCTCGTGCTGACGGTTCAGTAGACTATGGCTCTAAACGTAACTTGGTACGAAAAGAAGCCACAGCCATGATCAGTCTGCTTCTGTCTGGACCGATTTCATAGGACATTTTTCCATATCCAAATACGCTATCGCGTATAAATAACACATAAATCTATCCTATTCTCCAGCCTGCAAATCTATAGCCTCGTTCCGTCACACTGGAACGGGGCTTTTTGATCTTTGTAATACCCTTTATTTGATTTTAAGCTTAGAACCCTATATCTTTTTTATAACAGGAGGGGAACAGCAATGATTGAAATTGGTCTTGCGGGCTGGGGAGATCATAACGACCTGTATCGCAGCGGAGTCGCAGCCCGCAACAAATTAAAAGCATACAGCTCCCATTTTCCCGTTGTGGAAGTTGACAGTTCCTTTTACGCGATTCAAGCAGCTTCAACATTTGAGAAATGGTCGAAAGAAACACCTGATGAGTTTGGTTTCATCGTCAAAGCCTATCAAGGAATGACCGGACATGACCGCAAAGGGATGGCTTATGACGCTGAAGCAGAAATGTTCCGCAAGTTTATCCACTCTATTGAACCAATAAGACAGTCAGGTAAGCTCAAATCGGTCTTGTTCCAATATCCGCCATGGTTTGACTGTACACGTGAACATGTACATACGCTAAAAAAAGCTCGGCACCTCATGGGTAATATGCCCTTGTCGCTTGAATTTCGCCATCAGAGCTGGTTTACCCCTGATATGAGGGCAAGAACTCTAACCTTTATGGAACAGCAGCACTGGGCGCACAGCATATGTGACGAGCCTCAAGCAGGACAAGGATCTGTCCCCATAGTGCCGCATCCAACAAACCCTGATGTGACCCTTGTACGGTTTCATGGACGTAACGTTAGTGGATGGAAATCACATGGCCAGACGAACTGGCGTGATGTCAGGTACTTGTATCATTACAATAAGCAAGAATTATCGGAATGGAGGGATCGCTTGCTTACCCTTCAGCAGCATTCAAAGCATATTTATGTCATCTTTAATAATAACTCTGGTGGGCATGCAGCCCAGAACGCAAAAGATTTAATCCAATTGCTAGGGATTACCTATGAAGGGCTCGGACCACGGCAGTTGGATCTGTTTGAGTAAAAAATCTTAATATCCATGGATTAGCATGTTCCCCTGCTCCTCGGGCATAATAAATGCAAATTAATCGTAATGCGAGTTGAGCATGATGGATGCAGACAAAATTTTGCTAGTAGAAGATGAACACAACGTTTCTCAATTTATTCAATTAGAGCTTGAACATGAGGGTTATGAAGTAACAGTGGCACAAGATGGCGAACAGGCATTGGAATATATCAGTCAGGACAGTTGGAGTCTCATCCTGCTCGACTGGATGATCCCCAAACTGAATGGACTTGAAGTATGCCGCCGAATCCGCAAGACGAGTGATGTTCCTATTATATTAGTAACTGCACGAGATGATATTGGCGACCTGATTGCGGGCCTGGATACTGGAGCTGACGATTATATTACCAAGCCATTCGAAATTGAAGAAATGCTGGCTCGTATCCGAACTGTTCTCCGCAGATATAATTGCGCTGTTGGTACGCCGAATGCTGCTCTACATCAAATTGAAGATTTAGTCGTTGATGTAAAAAAGCGTCTTGTGAGCAGAGCCGAGTCACGCATTGAACTGACACAAAGAGAATTTGATCTCCTCTTATTCCTGCTAGAGCATCAAGGTGAAGTCATCTCAAGAGAGAGGCTGTTATCTGCTGTATGGGGCTTTGATTTTGTAGGAGAGACAAACGTTGTTGATGTTTACATTCGATATCTTCGAAACAAATTGGATCGTAAATATAATACAAAACTTATACATACGGTTCGAGGCGTGGGATATGTCATACGATCAGAATGAGGAAGCTATGCCCCAGCATGGGAAACAGACACTAAGAGCACGGCTTGTGCTCAAAATGAATACCCTCATGTTTCGATTTACATTTTGGTATGTGCTCAGTTTGCTAACGGTTATCTTATGGATAGGCTTGTTTATCATCGGCAACGTGAGTCATTACTTTATTGCCGATACAAAGTTGGAGCTGCTTGCCGTCGAGCAAAAACTAAAAAGTACCCTTCAAGATGAAATTCATGAGGACTGGAATCTGACTTTAAATGATCTGCTTTACCCCGAGCATGTGAACTACGACGTCAGGATCGTAGATGCCGCGGGTAACACAATGGCTCAATCAAGAGGTTGGGATGATAATATTAGCAATGAGGAAATCGAAGTTGACCTTAAATGGACCGATACCATCTGGTGGAGCTGGAAAGGCGGCTTGTTCTTTCAGGATGAAGTCAAGTGGCGGCAAGCTAATGGAAAATGGGGTACCTTCTATATTCATGTTCACCTCAATGCAATCGAACGTTTGTTAAAAATTATTATTAAAGTACTATTATTTACGGCCATTATTAGTGGAACGCTAGGGACGTTTCTCATTTACCATATTACACGCAGAAACTTGTCCCCCCTGTTCTCCATTACCAATGCCGTTCGTAGAATGCGTAATCTGCCGAACTTGAATCAGCGTATCCCGATTCCTGTAACACCAATCGAGCTAACAAATCTGGCACGTACGATTAATCAGCTATTAGACGAGCATAAGGGACTGCTGGAGCGTGAGATGCACTTTATTACGAACGCTTCACACGAATTGCGTACACCGCTTACTGCTTTTCGCGGGCACGTCAACTTGATCAAACGTTGGGGTAATCAGAATCCAGTTGTGCTGAATCAGTCCATTCAAGCGCTGGATCAAGAAAGTCAACGCATGCAGCGGCTCATTATTCAATTACTGGCTGTTGCACGAAACGCAAATATATCCATTAAAAAGGATAAAGTCGATTTGACCTCGCTACTTGAAGAGGTACTACGTCAGTTATGGAAGCAAGAGTATCAAATATCGCTTCAGGTTCATTATGACCAACCCATTTATGTCATAGGCGATAGAGAGCAATTAAGACAAGTTGCCGTCATCTTAATCGAGAATGCGATTCGCTACACCAATCCATATGGTCGTATCGATATATGTGTAACGCAAAGCCCACAACACGTATGTTTCTCCGTTGCGGATACCGGGATTGGTATTCCGCAAGCAGAACAAAGCAAAATATTTGACCGTTTCTATCGCGTAGACAAAGCACGCTCTCGTGTAACCGGAGGCACCGGTCTCGGGTTGTCGATTGCAAGGCAATTAGTCAACAACCATAATGGAACGATAACGGTTGAGAGCGAGTTGGGACGCGGCAGTACGTTTACCGTCTGTTTTCCTTCACCTGTCTAAGCTATGTACGGCAAGCTATAGAAACGGAGTGAACGTGGCTCCTTTCTATAGGCTTGTCCGGTCTATCTATAAATCACTGCGTGTATGAGCTACACAGTACGAATACTCGAATAAATGGCACGTTACAAAACTCGACGAATCTTAGTGATTCGTGAATTCCAAGTGCTGAGCTTGGACACCGTCACACCCGGTTTACCATAAGTGTGCAATATCTTGCCGTTACCCATGTACACAGCTACATGATGAATCGGAGAGTAGAAGAAGATTAAGTCTCCTTTTTTGAGTTGGCTTTTCTTTACTGCATGACCCACTTTGGACTGCTGCCTAGAGTCCCTTGGCAATTTAATTCCATGCTTTTTAAAAATATATTGAGTAAAGGAGGAGCAATCAAAGGATCTTGTTTGTCCAGTTGCAGCTCCGAACTTATATCGAACTCCCATATATTTTTTCCCAGTCGCAATAATTTGATTTGCCTTTGAACTTGAAGTTATTGTAGCCGCTTCCGCAGATTGCAATGGAGCAACTACGCTCCCCGCAAACAAAAATGATGCACTTAAACTTACACATACGAGCAATTTGCCGAATTTGACTTTATTCAACAATCGAACTCATCTCCTTCAGTTATTTTTTTGGGGTGGTTAACCCTTTCCTAAGATAACACAAGGTATTTCCCCACAATTTACCGCCGATTGTTGTAAGCCAGTACTGCTCATGCTTCAAGCGATTCTATGAAAAGACCATTATAAAATTCTCATTAAATTCACCTTGACAACATAAGAACAAAACAAAATCAGGCGGGACGTGACTTATATCCCCCCCTTCGTCGTCGAGCCGCTTCGAAAAATAAGACACTACAAGTGAAAAACGCAGTTACGAACAGCTACGCGGGCACTCATTAAGAATCGAATTCCTCCAAAATAACATGCGGCTGTTTACATGTGTTCTGCAAAAACATTCGCTTTTTCCTGATTTGCGACAGCTACAAGGTTGATTGTTATTCCGAAGGCTTGATGTCCTCACGTCGTCAGTACATACTAAATAGAGCGCTTAAGAGGTCAACCCCTAAGCGCTCTATTACATGTATTAAGATGAAAAATGCTAATCTGCTACACCTGAAGCTTAGGTCATTTCTTTGAAAGCTCGGTAATATCGGGCATTACCCGTTCCAAATCAGACCTAAAACGTTCATACAACTGCTGTAGTTTCACATCATCATCTGTACCTTTTAACTTCCTCAATTCTGCCTCGCATTGCTTAAGCAGCATAGTTAATTGCACGTTCGGTTTCTGCTGCGTCCCTACACTTAATTGATCGTCATACAGATCAATATACAACTGATTATTGGAATCCACTTGTCCAAGAAATACTTCTTCCAACTTATACCCAACCTTCTCCAGCTCATGATGAAGCCAATTAAGGTCTAATCCCAATGCTCGCAGCGGTTCAGGCAGCAGCTTGCCATCCATAATAACGAGTTGGGGTTCTTTCTCGTTCGGCAGCACAATTCCTAAATCCTTGGCTGTCAACGGTTGATTTTCCTTCTTCAACAGCACATTGATTTCGCCACTCGGTTCAATCACCGCAAATTCTACATCAGCTACTCGGAATGCATTATTCTTGCGTAACTGCTGCATAAGTTCATCTGAGGTAATGCGTTCTTTATGTAAATTTTTCTCAAGTACTCTACCACCCTTTATTAACACGGTTGATTTGCTGTCAATAAAGTTCCGCAATTTTTTCGTTTTGATCTGCAGATATTCGATTCCGAGTGAGAATCCAACCCACACCACTAAAGAAATTATGCCCAAATACCACTTTGCTTCTGCGTCCAACGAAATGTAAGCAGCAATGCTGCCAATCGTTATGCCTGTAATATACTCAAATAGTGAAAGTTGTGATACCTGTCTTTTCCCTAGCAACTTGGTTAAAAAAAAGAGTACAACAACGGATACCAATGTTCGTATGGCAATTTCAAATCCCTCAAGCAAGTATGTTCCTCCATTCTTTTAACGTGCTGTTGGATTTAATATTTGCCATACATCACAAAGTTATGCCTCACTGACCATTTGAACAGGCCTACGACCTTCTCAAGTCGCGTTCGTTATAGATTTGTTGATGTCAGATGCTGTGTACAATTGTGCAGTTCGCAGGACCATCCCTTTTCGGCATGGACCACACAAGTGAGAGAGGTATTGTCCAGTGGTCCATCACGGTCTGGATGAGGAACAATCTCGTTTAACATATGTTTAATAAAGGCACCGTGGCTCACCACAAGTACGTTCTTTCCGTAGTGTTCACGAAGCAGCACCTCAAACGCGGACATACCGCGTGCCACTACACTCTCTTTACTCTCCATACCTAGATCGATTTCCCACCATTTTAAGCCCCATTTTGCTACACGCTCCGCTTCTGTCGTTCCTTCTATCTGTCCTCCGCTAGCTTCTCTTAATCGATCATCCAACAGAAGTGGAATGCTGCCGAACTTTCCCTGAATAATTTCTGCCGTTTGCTTGGCCCTCAAGAGAGAGCTCGACACGATTAAATCCCACGGTTCTAAGCAAAGTCTTTCCCCCAAGAGGTGAGCGTCACGTTCACCTGCTTCATCAAGCGAAATATCGGAGTTCCCCTGTGCTCTGCCTTCTTTATTCCAAGGTGTGCTGCCATGTCGTATAATGCCAAATCTTGTCATGAGATATCCTCCGTAATCATGTTAGTTGTTAGATGAATCTATACTAATAGTATACACAAACGACTCCTGCCTTTCTAAATTACACAAAAACACTTGGAAACCCAAGTGTTTTGTTCGACAAGAATATTGTCACATCCATGCAGACGTTTAAAAACATAGTTTTATTACAACTTATGTATGACCGATACGCAGCCATATTAGGCAGCCATAAAATATGGCTAATTGCTGCACGGGAGACTCGAGAATTAGTTCTGCTTCCTTCCTGCTTACTTGGCTAATAACCTGCAAACTAGACGGATTGCTTGATTGGGATATAAATAGACATCTTCATCTGATCCGGATAACGGGAGTGACCCACGTCTGTTATTTCGAAGTCAGGTCCTTCCAATCGTTCATAATTGGAATTGGGCAACCAGGTTCCGTATATAAAACGTCTTGTATTCTGTACCTCATCAGCATGTCCATGAACCTTAAATTCAGCATATAGGCCTTTTGGAAGGCTATATCGAATAAGATCTTTTGTCAGTACATCATCTGAAGGGTATACAGCCTCACCTACGATAAACGAAAATTGACCATTGTCCTGAAATCGGCACGAAACGCCGTATGCCATCCCTGGAGCAGCTTGATGGGGAATGTGCAAGTAATACTGCTGTTCACCAAAGTGATGATAGAAGCCTGGAATGTCGTGAAAATAAGCTTCCTGCTGAAGATTGGTTATATACTCATACCCAACGATATCTACGGTCGCCAGCGTGGTAATACGAGGTTTATTCATTTGCAAGTCTCCTTTTGCCTGATTTCGATAATCTATAAAGTTTATCTTCAATTGATACGCCAACTGCTGGCCAGATGCTCGATATTTAGCTGGTGTAACGCCAAAGCAACTATCAAAAGCACGGGTAAACGCCTCTTGTGAACTGTACTGGTAGTCTAAAGCCACATCTAATATGTTCCGGTCTGTTGACTTAAGTACGATGGCTGCTTCTGATAAGCGTCGTCTGCGAATATAAGTTTGGACCGAGAAACCAGAAATCGCCTGAAACAACCTCTGAAAATGAAAAGCTGAAAAGCATGCAGACCTTGCGATTTGCTCAATACGGAGATCCTCTTGTAAGTGCAGTTCCATGAAATCGATAGCTGCTTGGATCCTATTATAATGGTCCATCTATCTCTGCTCCCTTCCAGACATAATGATGTATCGTTATTGTACATGATGTTCTCAGTCCCATTTTGATAGGTTGTGCTTTTTTATTTATTACAGTTGAAATAAGCAAAAAAAAGACCACATCCGGCGTAAACCGAAGCAGTCCTGTTGCTTACATGATGATAGCAACCGCAGTGGTACTATCTAGGTGTAACTTATAATCTGAACAGCCTTAGTTCACTTGCTGAGCTCACGATCCGACACGGGCTATGTGTCATACAGTCCAGAACGCGACTTGAACCATTGGAACAAATGGGTAGCAACTACTTTCAGCACAGCATAGCCTGGTACGGCTAGTATTATGCCTACGATACCAAATAGGTTACCGGCTGTTAAAATAACAAAAATAATCGTAATAGGATGGATTTTTAAAGTCTTGCCCATAATTTGCGGAGAAATAAATTTACCCTCCACCAGTTGGACGACAGTCCAGACAATAACCATCTTTAGCAGCATAACGGGAGATGTAACAAGTGCGATGATTAAAGCTGGCGTAATAGCAATCGCTGGGCCCAGATAAGGAACGATGCTCGTACATGCCGCTATAACAGCCAGCACAAGCGAATACTCAAGACCGATAATCAAGTAGCCAATATACAATAAGATCCCGATACAGAAGCTGACAATAATTTGTCCACGGATATAGGAACTGATTTGACCGTTAATATCTGACATCACTTTGTAAGAGCGCGAGCGGAGACCCATCGGGACAAAGTTGGTGATATAGCCTGGAAGCTTTTTCCCATCCTTGAGCAAATAAAATAATATAAACGGCACAATGACAAAAGCCAACACAAACTCTGTTATTTTCCCTAAAAATGCCCCTAATCCTTTAAACGTATCATTAAAGAAGGACGATGCTTTCGCGGTTAGGTTCTGCACAAGCTCAGAGGCGTTAAAGCCTAGACTTTGCTGGACCTGATTAAATACATCACTGCCAATCCAGGTTTGGAACAACAGCTGTGCTTCATGATAATACTTAGGGAAGTTCTCCGATAAACTTATGATTTGATCACGTACAAATGGAACGATGGCAACGATCAGGAATGTCACCAATCCAGCAATGAGCAAATACAACACCAGTATGGAATAAATACGTTTGATCCGAAAACGCTCCAGCACATCCACGATCGGATTAAGTAAATAATACGCCACACCTGCTAAAATAATGGGCAGTGAGACGGTTGTGAGCAGTACTTTAAAGGGCTCAAAAACGTATGATATTTTGGTAAATACATATACGTTTAATCCAACCAGCAGCAGAATAAGTAAGAACAGAACAAATTTCTGGTGGAGGAAAAATTGCAGCAGTTTACCGCTCCAATTGGTTGGTGACTTGACACGCGATTCGTCCGAATTCAAGTACGACTCACTCCTTATTATATTGTATATAAGAGAGATCTTTCTCTACTCCCTGTCCAATGTACTACGCACAAAGTTGATCATAAGCGTCATAAATGTCAGCATTATTCTGAGTGTTATTGGCAAGCCTATGGTGAACTTTTCATCAATTGGTTGAGTTTTCATTTTATTATATGATTTGTTTGGGCCATGCTCAACTCGTTTGGAATAAGATGATACGCTCACAATCCACACATAACCCGAAACCAGTTTAGCACCGCTTTCGTATCGTCTGTAAAATGGAATTCGAAGAGGAGGCATTCATGTATGATGTCACGTCTCAGTACAGTCACCTATAAAAAATTTGGTATTGTGGCATTTGCAGCTATAGTATTAGGTGTTATTATTGCGCTTGTACCTAGTGGTATGGTTCGCACCCTTGCTATTATTGCCATTACGCTTATTGCATTTGTACTGCAAGGTACGATCATCAGTGACAATAATACCAGCATAGATCAAACAGACGATAAAGATTGAAGCACTTTGGAACCCCTTCTTAATTAAGGGACACAGATCTCCTCTTCCCATTGTCGTCTATCCCTATGACGGAACAATGGGAATCCAATACTTGCATATCCCGTTCTGAATTGACGTAAGGCGTCCATGGTTGGCTTCAACCACCCTCCTGGACGCCATATTGGTTTCATCTACAGTTAGCAGTACTTCCTGCAGCGCTCTGTTACATGCTTCCTCTAGTAATAACTTTAAAATAATCGTCCCATATCCTTTATTCCGTTCGCTTGGTCTGATTGCATAGCCAATATGGCCGCCTCTCTCTGCTAAAGATTCATTTAGATAATGCCGTAACTTCCCAAGTCCAACAGGCTGATCATTCGAGAGAAGCCAGTAAGAGGTTTGCGGCACAAAATTTGGTGCCAAAGCTAGCCCACGTGACATCTTCTCAGACTGACTCAAAGCAAGTCTGAACTGCTTGGGTGTTAATCCGTACAAGCTATTGTGAAATCCGTTCTCGCCTGGTCCCATTTCTTGCGACATCTCATAGTAACGATAATCATCGAATTTCGTAAACCTACGAAGTTTGATATTCATAATCGTCTCCCCCTCAAATAACACTTTATGATGCGCTGGAACTAAAAATGAAGCATACATATAGGGTTGAGCCTAACAGTTACTCGGTCACCGAGCCAATTCGAAACCTCATCTGAGTCGCATTCGGTATTCCCCACTCATTTTTGGCCATTCCGAACCCTTGATTTACGAGTAAGAACCCTACTCTCGCCATCAAGACGGAACCGCTAAATTTCTGCTTCGATACTGCAGCTATACACTTCCTTTAGAAGTTTGCAGTACTTTGCCACTTCTGGTATCGTCGTTTGCATATATCCTTTGGAAGCAAAACAAGTTCGTTGCGGATAACAATATGGTCGTCATTTTATCTGGCAATAAGCCATTAGACGGATCGGTCATTTTGATTAAACCTTCCAAGAACCTATAAGTTCTATTATTGTCTCACAGGTTCTGTTGTCGTAACAAAGATAGTTCTATGATACAAACTGATGTTACATTAGCTTTCAAAATGGCTTGCTTTCTGTTTGCCATTAAATAAAGAATGTCAGCATTTAATGGATATTTATATCACAAAAGGCAGCCCTTAGGGGCTGCCTCGTCAATAAATAAAGTATGTTCTATTCTCTATCAAATAAAGCTGCCCCTGCAATCCCAGGCTTGGTCATCTCATGAGCGTCCAAAATAACATCCAGTTCCTCTTCTGTTAACACTTGATACATCAAGCATAGCTCTCGAACGGACTTCCCGCTTTCTGTCGCTTCGCGAGCAATACGTGCAGCAACCTCATAACCCAGATGCGGGCTAATCGCTGTAATGATCCCTACACTATTCTCAACGTACAAGCGACAACGTTCCTCATTGGCTTCGATTCCTTCAAGGCAATGTGTGCGGAATACTTTAAAGACGTTGTTCATCATGCTCAGTGATTGCAGCAAGTTAAACACCAGTACCGGCTCCATCACATTAAGCTCCAACTGCCCTGCCTCAGATGCAAGACAGATCGTATGATCATTGCCAATCACTTGGAATGCGACTTGGTTCACCACTTCACACATGACCGGATTCACTTTCCCTGGCATTATCGAAGAGCCAGGTTGGCGTGCCGGTAAGCGAATCTCACCGAATCCGGTACGGGGTCCAGATGCAAGCAGACGCAAATCATTTGCAATCTTGGACATATTCATCATACAGACCTTTAACGAGGCGGACACTTCCGTATACGCATCCGTATTTTGCGTGGCATCGATAAGATGCTCAGCATGCTTAAGAGGCAATCCGCTTAACTGTGCTAACAATTCCACCACTCGTTGAATATAACGCGGGTCGGCATTTAAGCCTGTTCCAACCGCAGTAGCGCCCATATTTACTTCATACAAATGTTCCTTTGTGTGCTCGATTCGCTTAATGTCTCTAGCAAGCATTCGGCAATAAGCTTCAAACTCTTGACCTAGACGAATAGGAACGGCATCCTGAAGATGCGTACGTCCCATCTTAATTACATGATCAAACTGCTCAGCCTTATCACTAAAGGTCTGATGCAGCTCTCGCATCGTGATAAGCAGCTTATCTATAAGCGTTAAGACAGCGATGTGTATCGCAGTCGGAAAAGCATCATTAGTAGATTGTGCGCGATTCACATGGTTATTTGGGCTTAAGCTCGCATAATCGCCTTTAGCCTTGCCGAGCAGCTCCAGCGCGCGGTTCGCAATGACTTCATTGGCATTCATATTGATCGAAGTACCGGCTCCACCTTGAATCGGGTCAACGATAAATTGCTCGTGCCACAGACCTTGAATAATCTCATCAGCCGCTTGTGTAATCGCTTGGCACAAGTTAGGCTGTAATTGCTTCACTTCCATATTGGCAATCGCTGCCGACTTCTTGACAATCGCTAACGCACGGATCAACTCTTCACTCATCCGATATCCGGTAATTGGGAAGTTCTCTACTGCCCGCAGCGTCTGAATACCATAGTATGCCTCGTGGGGCACTTCTTTTTCTCCAAGGAAATCTTTCTCTGTTCTTGTTAAAAGTGTAGCCATAGGATTCACTTTCTTTCTGTAGGTAATAGAAAACAAATCAGTAACACACTAGTAAGCGTTTACAGGATAAGTATACCATTGATTACCATACTTATCTATTATAATCTTATGATTTTCATCACATAATTTTAACCAGTGTATTATTATGATTGATATTTTGACCACTCCTTCAATAAATACCATATTTTAATCATTGCATTAGATACTCAAAAATTTAAATATTATGATCTAAACGCAAATGGGAAATCCATCATTTTGTGTTGATTTTATTTGACTGAAACGAGATTCGATGAAATATTAAATATAAAAACTGGAGGAGCAGACATGGATTCCAAACAAGCCTTTACAAGGTTTGAAGAACTCTCGCAAGTTTACATAACAACCATTAAACGCTATAGTTACGAGGAACTACTATTTAAACCCTCTCCTACTTCCTGGTCGCTTGGCGAGTTGAATAACCATGTAGTGGGTACAGGCTTCATTCAGATGGAGACTTTAATGAATTGCAGGACAGCCGCGGCACTGCCAAAGAAGAAATCCTGGTCTGGCAGGATTGTTTACTTTATCGGTTCGATACCACCAATTAAAGTTAAAATGCCCGAGACTATTGAACACACACCTTTCCAACCGTGCAGCAAAGATCAACTGTTAGAGCGCTGGCATTCCTTTTTGAATACGATGAGAGAACTGGAAACCCTTGTATCTACCATTCCTCGAAATCAAAAAATAGAACAGCCCTATCTGGGTTATCTGAATGCAGAAGAATGGTATGAGCATATTGTGATGCACGTTGCTCACCACTTGCGACAGCAGACACGTATCGAGCGCCTGCTCCGCAAGCGGGTATAAGACCACAATTAAGATTCACTTAGCGCTCATTTTACTGTATACTTGCTGATGGTTGAATTGATCAAAATCCATCGTGTCGAGGTGTTAAGCAGTATGACGTCCAAGAAATCACTGCATTTGTATATTTGTATGTTTATCGGTATCATTGCGATTTCATTTTCGGCTATTATCGTCAAATGGTCGGAGGCTCCTGCTTCTATACTGGGCATGTATCGACTACTGCTTACTAATCTGCTGTTGCTGCCATGGATGTGGTCTTATCGTGAGGAGTGGAAGACCGTTCGCGTGAACGATTGGTTCCGGCTGGCAGCATCTGGATTATTCTTAGGCATCCATTTTTTGCTGTGGATGGAATCACTGCGTTACACCTCCGTATCCAGTTCTACTGTCATCTTGACCTTAGAGCCTGTACTGATCCTTATTGCTTCCTATTGGCTGTTTCAGCACCGTATTAAGCGTTCCGCAATCTATGGTCTTGGTCTTGCCTTAATTGGTATGGTATTGATCGGTTGGGGCGATTTTCAGATTTCCGGTCAAGCCTTATACGGGGATCTTTTGTCCGTGCTTGGCACGATTGCTGTTGTTATACATATGTTATTGGGTCAAGACTTAAGGAGCCGCGTCACCTCATACGTCTACAATTTTTCCGTATTTCTAGTAGCTGGGGTCAGCTTGGCCGTATACAATTTATGTACAGGTATTGCTCTAGGTGGCTACTCTTCCAATGAATGGCTCCTATTCGCCTTAATGGCAGTCATTCCAACCGTGCTAGGCCATATGTTGTTTAACTGGCTGCTCAAATATTTAAGCGCCACTTCGATCTCGATGAGTATCCTCGGAGAACCGGTGGGTGCTAGCTTGCTGGCTTGGATACTGCTCGGTGAGACGCTTGGTACGTTACAGTTGTTTGCTTGTGTGCTGCTCATTCTCGGTGTCTGGATCTTTCTGCGGAATGATAGGCCTTCAACCGCGTCACATCATGCGGCTTCACAACCTATCTCTCCACAATAAAGAGTGCGTCAATGAGGCATTTTATAGAACGAGTGATCGATTTTCCAACAGAATAGATCATCGTCTATAAAAATAGAACCCCCCGCATCACTATCGTAGTGGTGCGGGGGGTTCGTTTAATTACTTAGAAGTGGTGTTACACTATGAGAGAAACAACCCCATCTTCAATCAGCATAAATGAGCATTTTATAAGCATTAACTCATGTGGGATTCAATCGCTGCTTTGTTCGCCGACTTAGAAGAGTTCCTTCCCCATATGACCGACAAACCAAAGCTTATCACAAGAATGATGGCACCAAACGAATAGGGCAGATCCAAATGAATGTCAAATAATATACCTGCAAGCGCCGGACCAAAGATGTTACCTAGACTCATGTACGCATTGTTCATACCAGCTACGAACCCTTGCTCCTCGCCTGCAAGCTTAGACAATAACGTGTTAATCGCAGGACGTAATATCGATGTAAACGTAAAGAAGAGCACGATCATCACAAGCATATACGACATATTCCCTGAAAATAACATCAACACCAACGTTACTGCTGATGCCAGAAAGGTTACATTAATCAGCCTACGCTCCCCAAACTTCTTCAGTAATTTATCGATAAACAACGCTTGAATAAACACACCAACCAATGCTCCCACAGTAATTAAAATCGAAATGTCACGTGCTGTATAACCATATCTTTGATCAACAAAGAGTGGAAAAATAGCTTCAAAATTCGCCAAGCCAAATGTTAAAGTAAACATGAGGAACAAAAAGATCCAATAGGGAGCTTTTATAGACTGAGCCAATTGTTTGAAAATATTTTCGGCTTTCTGCTTATGCTTCATCAACTGTTGCCGCTGTTCAACCGACAACGTCTCTGGGAGTACAAGCAAGGAGACAATCATAGCGATCGCACCTACACCTGCCGATACATAAAATGGCGCACGAATGCCCAGTTCAGCTAAAAATCCGCCAATACCAGGCCCAATTACAAATCCTAGTGACATCGAAGCGCCAAGCATACCTAGTCCTTTGCCTCGACTTTCAACACTGGTTACATCCGCTACATAGGCCATCATGGAAGGAATCATAGCCGCAGCACCTATTCCTCCAATAAACCGAGATACATAAAGCATCCACATTTGATCTGCAACTGCAAAGATTAAATTGGAACCACTAAACAGAAGAAGACCTGCAATGATTAACTTTTTGCGTCCGAATCGATCGGACCACTCACCTGCGATCGGTGAAAAAATAAACTGCGTCAATCCCATCGCTGCCACCAGATACCCCGCAGCCTTACCACTAGCACCGAATTCCTTTAAAAACTCAGGCAGTACCGGGATAATCAGACCGATACCTAACATGGCAATAAACATGTTAACCATCAAGATCAGCAATGGCCCTTTATTCATTTCCTTACCAGACATAGTTGTTTGCTCTCCTCCACTTCAGAACACTTATTCCATTCTGCATGATTGGTTTGTTACTATCTTTTTTTCTGTAAGAAGAAGTATATCTCACAGATTGACCCAAAGTCAATCTGTGAGATATTAAATTTTTCCCTTTAGCCAATTGCTTGACAGTTCTTTCAGACACGCTCTATCATAAATAGGTCTTACATATGTAAACCAGTAGGGGGGAGGATGGCAAAGTGGCCAGAAATGAAGAGAAGGACCGAGAACTTCGCAAGGAACGTTGCGAGCAGATTATGTCTGCGGCAGTTGAGTTATTTGCCAAGAATGGAATGAACTCTACGAAGATATCTGATATCGCCAAGCAAGCCGGCATGAGTCACGGACTTGTCTATAATTATTTCAAATCCAAAGATGAAATCTATGTATCTCTTTTAAATAAAAATATAAACAGCTTTAAGCATGAATTGGCTCGTATTACGCAAATGCAAGCAACTGCAGACGTAAAATTAAAGTGTCTCGTGGAACAAGTATATGTATACAACTGGGATGATGCTTTATTTCATCAATTGTTTATGGAACAATTTATGACATCCGATTCGACTAGTGTGGAATTAAAGGCTGCTGTGAAACTGCAGATGAATGATAATTTACAGATGGTTGCCTCCATAATGGCGGATGGCCAAGCTTCCGGACATATCGTTGACGGATCACCAAGTGTGCTCGCTTATTACTTTCTAGTTTGCCTTCAGTCCATTCTTCTAGCCGAAGCAAAAGATCTGTCATTTATCGAGCAAGATTCGGCCATGCACATTTTACATTTATTTCTACGCCATCAGCACTAATTCAACAGTCACACAGTCACTTATCGAAAATGGCCTCATCAGCTGCATGTTGATCGAGGCTGCTTTCAACTACCTCCCCCTTACTTCCGCATCCTACCTACGATCCCATGTTCACATTCAATGCGCTACTGCATAAAAAAAGAAATATTTACGCAAACTTCCCACATTATGAATAATGTTGGGGATGAGACTATGGCAAGTTCCAATGGAACAGTACACGAACAGTTGCAGCACAATATTTCACAATTGCAATCGATCTTTACGCTGGCTCCAGACCTTGTCATACGGAGCATGGATACCGAGCAAGGTGCGTCTGCAGTTGTTGCCTACTTTGAAGGACTTGTAGACATGAATTCCATTAATAACGATGTGCTTCGTCCCTTTTTCCAAAGCATTCAAAATCAGGAAGGTGTTGTTCCTGTTACTGTTGGCAACATCAAGAACACAACGATGTGGAGTGAAATAGAACACGGTTTATTAATCGGTAAATCTGTCGTTTTTATGGAAGGACAAGCAGAAGCTTATCTGTTAGACACGAGTGGATGGCCACAGCGCGCCATTGAAGATCCACAGATAGAAGCTTCGATTAAAGGTGCTCATCAAGGGTTCGTGGAGACAGCGCAGCTGAACATTGCGCTTATTCGCAGATACATTCCTAATCGTGAATTAAAGATAACGCAGTTGATGGTTGGCGAGCGCGGCAAAACAAGCATCTCCATTATGTATCTCAATGATGTCGCCAATCCCGAGATACTTGAAGAGCTTGTTGAACGTATTGGCAAAGTTAAAGTTGATGCCATTATTAATACGGGAGAATTATCAGAATTTGTGGAGGATCGCTCGCTCTCCCCTTTTCCACAGCTCTTAATGACTGAGCGTCCAGACTCTGCCGCATCCCACATCTTGCAGGGGCGATATGTGATTGTCGTCGACCGTTCACCAAGTGTCTTAATCGCTCCTGTCACTTTTGTGTCGTTCTTTCAAAGTGTAGATGATTACAGTATGAGATGGTCGATTGCGACCTTTATTCGTTTACTACGCATTTTTGCGTTTATGATCGCCTTGTTTTTACCTTCTATTTATATCTCATTTTTAACCTATAATTTCGAAGTCATCCCGATCCAACTCGTACTATCGATCGCCGAGTCCAGAGAAAAAGTTCCCTTTCATCCGTTCCTAGAGGCCGTGATGATGGAAATAACACTGGAGATGATGCGCGAAGCTGGCATTCGTCTACCTGCACCTATTGGGCAAACCGTCGGCTTGGTAGGGGGCATAATAATTGGACAGACCGCAGTACAGGCAGGAATTGTAAGTAACATTATGGTTATCGTAGTATCCGTTACGGCCATTGCCTCGTTTATCATCCCGAACTATGATATGGGCGCGGCCATTCGTTTCCTCCGATTTCCGATGATGCTGCTTGCGTTTATGTTTGGCATAGTAGGCCTAGTCTCCGGAGCCATGATGCTTGTTTCACACCTAACAGCCCTGACCTCGTTAGGAGCTCCTTATGGCAGCCCGTTGTCACCCTTAAAATTTTCAGATTGGAAGGATGCATTTGTTCGATTACCACTTTGGAAAATGAGTTCCCGCCCCACCAGTTCCATGCCAAAGCAAAGTAAGCGGCAGGGAAACAACAAACCAGATGGTGATGCAACATGAAAAGAAAACCCGTCATTACATTCCTGCAATTCTCGCTCCTGATCCACAGCATGCAAGTTGGCACGGGAATATTGTCACTCCCACGGCAGCTGGCTGAAGTTGCGGGAACAGACGGCTGGATCTCCATCATACTGGCCTGGATGATGAATGTAGGGTTTGGCATCGTTATGGTTTTGGTTATGCGACAATATCCGAATGATACACTGCCCGACTTGTGTATGCGCCTGTTTGGCAAAGTAATTGGGCGAGTATTTATTCTGCTGCTGGTCATTCATTTTGTGTTTTTCAGTTGGAGCGTGCTGGTGAACACCATGTTGTTTATTCAAGCCTGGTTCCTGCCTTCAATGTCCATGACGATGATTATGGCTTTGTTTGTTGTTCCTGCTTATATGATGGCACGCCATCATATTTTAGCAGTAGCCAGATACTGCGAATTTGTTTTTTTTCTCTCGTTATGGATGGGCTTAGTATTTATCATTCCTTTGCGCGAGGGTCAGTTGATACACATGCTTCCTCTCATTAAGGAGGGGTGGCAGCCTATCCTTAATGCTGTAAACACGACAACCTTTTCATTTATTGGATTTGAGATTATCTTTCTGACCTATCCATTTCTGAAGCGGAAAGAGTTGGCCATACGTGGTGTTTTGCTAGGAAATACCTTTACGCTGCTGCTTTATGTATTCAGTACGATTGGTTGTTTTGTGTATTTCAGTCCTGATGAGATTACACAATACAACCAGCCATTCTTATCGCTGCTTAAAGTGGTGGAATTCCGCTTTCTAGAGCGGTTCGACATTATCTTTTTAGCGATGTATTTATTTGTCGTCTCAACAGCATGGGTACCTTATATTTATTCCGCCGCGTATTGCAGTTCTCGCCTGCTCGGTACATCCAATCATTCCATGCATGTGCTTGTGTTTTGTCTAGCTTCGCTTGTGCTTGTTACCATTACACAGCCGTCATGGAATCAATCTGAACTATGGAAGACATGGGCTGGCTATTCAGGGCTGATTGTCGCTTATGTACTCCCGGTGCTGCTGCTGCTGTATATCAAGTTGATACAGCTAGTTCCGAAGAAAGAGGTCCATACATGATAAATCGCTGGCTGTTACTCCTTGTGTGCCTCTTAACCATGTCGACAATTTCAGGCTGCTTTGATCAGCACAGTATCGAGAATCTTACAATTACGATGGTAGTAGGTGTGGACGTCAACGAAGATGGACAGCTCATTATTTCACAATCAAGTCCCGTATTCAGTTCAGAGTCTAAAGAAAACGAAGAAGACTATGAAGTGGTTGCCAACTCCTTGCGCAGCGCGCGGGATCGTTTCGATACACTTGCACTAGGTCTCACTTCGTCAAATAAGGCGCAGGTCGTGCTAATTGGGAGGAATCTAACCAAGGTAAAGGGCTGGCAAAGCTTGATTGACGTCTTCTTTCGGGACTCTCGAAACACTGTAAGTTCACGTATGGTCTACGTCGATGGGCCTGTAAGTGACATCATTAACTTCAAACCAAAAGACAAGCCACGACTGCCTTTTCATCTGTCTAAGCTCATAGACACAGCCCTGAAGCGCAATGATACGACCAGAACTACGATCCAGGACTTTCATCGTCAGATCCACGAGAAAGGAATTACCCCAAGCCTTACTGCTCTGCGGAAAGAAAAAGATATTGTATTACTGGGGACGGCCTTGCTAGATCGGCAAGCTGCATTTCAAATGAACATTACACCTGGCGAGACAAGACTGCTCTATATTTTAGAGAATAAGACACGAGGAGAGTTTCCCTATACACTGATTATGCCTATGAACGAGCCTGTAGGGCTTATTAATCAGAACATCCTTAGTTTTAATATCCAAAATATTAACACAAAGGTAAAAGCGTCGTACAGCGAAGGCAGGTTTAAATTTAATGTACGTGTAAATGGTCAAATCTACCTAACTGAAAAGTTGTTCACAAAAGGGATCCGTAACAGTTTTCATGAGATGGAACATAAGATTAGCGCGCTGATGAAGCGAGATTTTATAAAGTTAGTCACGAAGTTGCAACGAGCCACCATCGACCCTGCTGGCTTTGGTATGTACGCAAGAGCTTATGCTTATCCAGAATGGAAAAAAGTGCAGGAGAATTGGAGCGAAGCGTTTAAGGAGGCTGAGGTTAACGTTGACGTTAACTTCAAATTAATGGGTGTCGGTGCAGTAGATTAGTGATTCACAGTTGCACACACGCAAGAAAAGCAGACGATTAGGTCTGCTTTTCTTGCGTTTGGGAGGACGTAAATATTCAAGCTTAATACCTCTCACCCTAATTGTATTCTTGTGGCTAAATATAGACAAAACAGAGCATATATGCCCATATCAGCACATAAAATGGGTAAGCTGACTCTAAGCCTATCGTGAGAGGAGCAATTCGAATGTCTCTTGCCGCTGCCTATCAACTGCCACCTCAACAGATGATTGATATGATTCATAACGGACTACCTGCTGCCAAGCAGCCACACCGCATCCTAATTGTAGGAGCTGGCATGTCAGGACTAGTCGCTGCATCGCTTCTGCGATCAGCTGGACATGAAGTTGAGATTATCGAAGCGAACAGCCGAGCTGGCGGCCGTGTGTTCACGATCCGCACCCCGTTTAGCAATGGTTTATTTTATAATGCAGGAGCCTACCGGATTCCAGATGTCCATTATTTAACGATGGCATATGTAAAAAAGTATAATTTGCCTCTCGACAAACTACGACAATCAGATCCATTGGATCTATTATATGTAAACGGTCAAAAAATACGTCGGATTGAGTATGAGCGCAATCCCGCTTTGCTTCGATACCAAGTAGCTCCCCACGAAGAAGGACTAACTGCATCCACTTTATATCAGCTCGCGCTTCAGCCCATTGTAGATTACTTTCATCAAGATCCCACGCAGCATTGGCCGCATATCGTAAGCAGCTACGATTCATTGTCCTTGGATAACTACTTGAGACAGTGCCCGTCTGCCTTCGGTGTCCCCCTGTCTGCTGGCGCCATAGAAATGATTAACGTCTTGCTTGATAACGAAGGAATGAAAGAGTATTCCTTGCTCGAATTTCTTATGTCCGCACTAACCTACAATCAGCCAGGAGTCACATTTTACGAGCTGGTAGGCGGAATGGACCTGCTTCCCGATGCATTTCTCCCCCAGTTGTCAGACGTGATCCACTATAATAACAAGGTAACCAAAGTGATACAGCATGCTGACCAGGTAACCCTATCAGCCAGACAAACACGTACGAATCAAGTGTCCACCTTTTCAGCAGATTATTGCATCATCACCCTGCCCTTTTCCGTTCTCCGACAAGTGGAACTCCTGCCTTTTACGAGCTTCTCGCTTCCTAAGCGTCAAGCCATTCGTGAACTGAGATATATGTCAGGTACCAAGGTAGCGATTGAATTTAAGCATCGCTTTTGGATAGAGCAAGATCTGAATGATCGTCTCACTGTCTCAGATCTACCGCTGCGAATGACGTATTACCCCGATCATGTGCCCGTCTCCACAGGCTCTGGTATTATATTAGCTAGCTATACATTAGGCAATGATACGACAAGTTGGGACGGTTTAAACAATGAGGAGCGAGTCCGTTCTGCTCTGCAGCATCTCGCCGTGCTGCACGGTGAACAAGTCTACACACATTTCGTTAAAGGAACCTCATTTAGTTGGAATCATAACCCCTATTCATGCGGAGCTTTTTCATACTTAATTCCCAACCAGGCAGGAGAACTGTATCCACATCTATGCACACAAGAGGGCAAAGTATTCTTTGCTGGTGAGCATACGACGTTTACCCATGGATGGGTGCAAGGAGCCATTGAATCAGGAATACGGGCTGCTTATGAAGTGAATCTCAAGTAACGGATCAAATAAATAAAAACGGTCGCAGGCTTGTCGCACGCAGCCGTTTTGCTGTGTAATCGTTTAGAATTCGGATTTAGGTTTGCGCGGCTTAGGCTTTACTTTATTCTGAACCTTAGCTAGATGCTTAATACTGCGAATCATAGGTCCTTTACATAGCGGACATACTTGGTCTGCAACTGCAAATTCTTCTCTGACCCATGCTTTACAATCTGCATTTCTGCACTTCAAAATCTTGGTAGGCATTAATTGCGGCTTTTCTTCTTCCATAGTTGTCACTTTATTACATCCCTTTCTCTCTGCTAGTAACACAAGACTGAGTAGAAAATATATCACTGATACCGTATTCAAGTCAAAAAAAAATCCTGATAACACAAAACGACTGCTTGTCTAATGGGAAGCAGTCGTGCCAAATGATATTTCAAAGCCTATTTCGTTATCCAGTTCGTTACTTTTCTTCTCTCGTTCGAATACGGCAGCAAAAGGATTACATTAAACTTCTTTTAATACACGAACACCCTTAACTACATTCCATACAAAATAATAAATGCCCACTACAAAGGAAACGATATATGTTAAGGATATTCCAATCCCAAGAGATGTCACATTCTGGATGCCAAATCCAACACCTGCAGAGACAATTAATCCTGTGATCAGTAACGCATAGGGTACAAAATGCGTCCACAGAGCTTTTTTGGCATGTGCTTTGACTTCATCTTCAGCAACAAGCCACACGATAATGGGCAGCAGAAACGGTGCAAAAAAATACTAAAGTAGCATAAAGAAGATAGAACATTATTGGTTTTCATATTTAATCACCTCGTGGTTTATTGTTTATCTCTTGTTGATAGTCCCATTATCCCACGAGTCATCTTCATGTCCTATTTAATTCCCTTTCAGTTAACTGGCATTTTTGTAAGGAAGCTATCGTTCACTTCATTTGTTACAGGAGAATTGCTCATCATGTCTTGCATCCACATATTTTTGAATCAGACCATCTATTACGATCAGCAATGTTTTTACCTTATAACGTAATCCGCGCTGCGTTTTCCTGACAGGATCCTGCTGTGTAAAAAGTTAAAATTTTGCTGAAAAAAACTCAAATATCTGTTTAGTTCATATCATTTCTCATATGCGCACTAATTATTTTAATCTTTTTTATGAATGCGCTAACAAGCACAGCACGTCTCATTTCCCCCCCTATTATTACGACCTTATGGCCCTCAAAAAATGAAAGTTTTACATATTGACACGTTGACATTCCCCCTTCACTGCCCTATTATTCATACTAATCCTATCAGATTTAATATTTAACAACTGGTTAAAAAGATCAGCGTTAACACTTTTCCATAGCTATTTATCCTACTATACATAGTGTATTACTTAATTTAAATAGACAGGAGAAGAAGATGTTATGTATGTTGTAAAACGGCTGTTTACGATGCTAGTGACTTTATGGGTTATCGTCACCTTAACCTTTCTCATTATGCATCTAATACCTGGGGATCCATTTGCTACTGATTCCAAGGCCATTCCTGAAGCCGTACTGGAAAATATGCGGGCCAGGTACAACCTGGACAAGCCCTTGTCCACGCAATATGTATTGTATTTAAAAAATTTGCTGACTTTTGATCTAGGCCCTTCCATCCAGTCGAAGACCACGGATGTGAACACACTTATTGCCAGAGGGTTTGTCCCCTCTGCCTTATTGGGAATTCAGTCTATGCTGTTGGCGCTTTTTGCAGGCATTATGCTGGGCACGATAGCCGCGCTGCACCATAATCGCCCCTTGGACTTTATATCCATGTTTATTGCGATGTTAGGGATTTCTATCCCAAGCTTTATTTTGGCGCCCTTGCTTATTAAGTATATGGCTGTGCAGTGGGGATTGCTTCCCGTCGCGGCGTGGGGCACATGGAAGCATACGCTGCTGCCAACATTCGCATTGGCCGTCACACCTATTGCGATCATTGCGAGATTCGTGAGGACAAGTATGCTCGAAGTCCTTCATCAGGAATACATTCATACGGCAGAAGCCAAGGGATTGCCGACATGGAAAATCGTACTCAAACACGGCTTAAGGAATTCATTGATCCCGGTGCTGTCCTTTATCGGACCATTATTTGCCTCTGTTGTCACAGGTACTTTTGTCGTAGAAAAGATATTCGCCATACCTGGAATTGGAAAGTATTTTGTGGACAGTATTTTTAATCGAGATTACCCCGTCATTATGGGAACGACAATATTTTATAGTATTGTCCTCGTTGTAACCTTGTTCTTGATAGATCTGTCATACCGCTTTATCGATCCAAGAATCAAATTGTCCAGCAAAGGAGCTTAGCATGAACGTTACTTCAACCAAGTTGGATCAGCCTTTGGATCATTTGTTCCATCCTGTAGACCGTAGTACATTAGCTGATCAGACATTAGCCTATACAAGTGTACCGATGTGGAAAGACAAAATAAGAAAGCTTGTACGAAACAAACTAGCAGTCATTGGGCTAGCCCTGCTGCTGTTGATTATGCTGCTTGCAGCAATAGGCCCTTCATTGCTGCCCCACTCGCCAAGTGCGCAGTCCTTGACACAAACGAATCTGCCGCCATCCGCGGAGCACTGGTTCGGTACGGATGATCTCGGTCGCGATGTATGGGCACGAACGTGGGCAGGAGCACGAATATCGCTCCTGATTGGATTTGCGGCAGCTGCCATAGACTTGGTCATCGGCATTATAGTCGGAGGAGTTTCCGGCTACATGGCTGGCAGAAGCCGTTTTGGAGATCGGATCGATAGCATATTGATGCGGATTGTGGAAATTTTGTATAGCATTCCGTACCTGTTGGTGATTATCTTGCTTTTGGTCGTCATGAAGCCAGGTATATTGACAATGATCGTAGCGCTATCCATTACAGGTTGGGTAGGCATGGCCCGGGTTGTGCGCGGGCAAATGCTGCTGTTGAAGCAGCAGGAGTACGTGTTGGCCGCTTCAAAGCTGGGAACATCACATGCCAAAATTATTTTTAAGCACCTGCTGCCAAATGCAGCAGGCATCATTATCGTCAATTTGACATTTACAATTCCGGCAGCCATATTTTCCGAGTCGTTCCTGAGCTTTCTCGGCTTGGGTGTGCAAGCCCCTATTGCCAGTTGGGGCACTATGGCCAATGACTCACTTGGTGTCATTTTAAGCGGACAATGGTGGCGACTGTTTTTCCCGGGATTTATGATATCCCTTACGATGTTTGCGTTTAATGCATTCGGTGACGGGCTGCAGGACGTTCTGGATCCCCGCTCACATCACTAAAGGAGGTGCTCACATGAAGCATTTGCTCGAGGTTCATCATCTGAATGTCGTGTTCCGCTCCCGTGAGAAGGAACTTCAAGCCGTGCGTGACGTGTCCTTTCATATTAACGAACGAGAGACGTTAGCCATTGTAGGCGAAAGCGGAAGCGGCAAAAGCGTAACAGCTCGCGCCATCATGGGGATGCTCCCCTCTCCATATGGACTGATTAAAGATGGGGAGATTCAATTTAAGGAACGGAATATTACACGCCTCTCCAAAAAGGAAATGCAAAAAATTAGAGGTTCTGAGATCGGTATGGTCTTCCAAGATCCGATGTCGTCCCTGAACCCGACCATGAAAGTCGGCGAACAAATCAGTGAGGGTTTACGCCAACATCAAAAATTAACAAGATCCGCTGCTCGTAACAAAACAATCGAATTACTGATGCTTGTAGGCATTCCCGATGCCAATAATCGTTATCAGCAGTACCCGCACGAATTCAGTGGCGGCATGCGGCAGCGTGTTTCCATTGCAATCGCACTTGCCTGCAGCCCGAAACTGCTCATTGCGGATGAACCAACGACGGCTCTTGATGTGACGATCCAAGCACAAATATTGGATATGCTGACTGCTCTGCAAGAACAAATGGGAAGCTCTATTTTGCTCATCACCCATGACTTGGGCGTGGTAGCAGAAGTGGCCCATCGGGTTGCCGTCATGTATGCCGGAATCATTGTGGAGACAGGTACGGTAGCGGACATATTTGATCGCCCTAAACATCCTTATACATGGGGATTGTTGCAATCCACTCCGAAGTTGGATGCAGATGATCAGGAGCGCCTTATTCCCATTGAAGGGACGCCGCCTTCCCTGCACGCATCAATTGATGGATGCCCTTTCGCCGAGCGATGTCCTTACGCCATGGATGTCTGTGTCCATCATTTACCTGCATCCATATCATTTACAGAGCAACATAGCGCGCGCTGCTGGCTGAACGATCCTCGATCTCCTGCCCTGCACACGCCTGCCGTATCTAGGAGGGATAACTATGCCGAAGCCTATTCTTGAGGTTCATGAGCTGCGCAAACATTTTAGTACCGCAGCGGATCAGGTCGTCAAGTCAGTTGACGGCATAAGCTTAACGATTCAACCGGGTGAAACGTTGGGGCTTGTAGGGGAAAGCGGAAGTGGCAAGTCAACCCTTGGCAAAACAGTCGTCGGACTGCTTGAGGCGACTTCTGGAAAGGTGGTGTTTCATGGACAAGATATTGCAACTGCACGAGGCAGTCAGAAACGAGAACTGAATCGCAACATGCAGATGATCTTTCAAGACCCGCACGCTTCCCTTAATCCAAGATTTCGAATTGGAGATATTATCGCTGAGGGTATTGATGCCCATCGCTTAGCGCGAGGGCAAGCAAGAAGAGATCGTGTGGCCGAGCTGTTAGAGCGAGTTGGTCTGCACCCGGATCACGCTGCACGATATCCACATGAATTCAGCGGTGGGCAAAGACAACGGATCGGCATTGCACGAGCGTTAGCGGTAAAACCGCAATTCATCGTTGCAGATGAACCGATCTCGGCACTCGATGTATCCATTCAAGCTCAAATTGTTAATCTGCTCAAAGACTTGCAGAAAGAAGAAGGACTCAGCTACCTGTTTATCGCACACGATCTCGCCATGGTCAAGCATATAAGTGATCGCATTGGGGTGATGTATCTAGGCAAGATGATGGAGCTTGCAGACCGCTATTCTCTATTTGCGGAACCACTACATCCCTATACAAAAGCATTGTTGTCCGCAATACCAGCTTCTAATCCATCAGCCAGACGACTACGAGAACGCATAGTTTTACACGGGGACCCGCCAAGTCCGCTCTCACCGCCAGCTGGATGTCCCTTTCATGCTAGATGCCCGGCTGCAACTGAAATATGTGTAAGTCACATGCCAGAAAGCAAAGAAGTACGTCCTAATCATTGGGTTGCATGTCACCTGTTTTAACTTTCTCGATGTAAAACCTGTTATGAAGCTTAACATTTAATCTTATGTAATGGAGGAACAATCATGAAAAAATGGAACATCATGTTGGCAATTTTAATTCTCACTGCGGCGGCGCTTACTGGCTGCTCTGGCAGCGATAACAGCGGCGCGAAAACAACTGAGCCTTCGAAGGACACTGCTGCAGCTGGTGTGCCCCAAGTACTAACTGCGAATCTATCAGGAGGCGAGCCTTATACGTTAGATCCTGCCTTTGCATCTGATACGACTTCTTATTTTATTATCGACAATCTGTACGAAGGTCTGTACACCTATGATAAGTCCGGCAAAATTGTGGAGGGTGCTGCTAGTAAAGTAGACATATCCTCTGATGCCAAAATCTATACGTTTACCATTCGTGACGGTGCTAAATGGTCCAATGGCGACCCTGTAACTGCACACGATTTCGAATATTCGTGGAAACGTATTTTAAATCCGAAAACAGCAGCCTACGATCCGTCTTCCTTGTATTACATCAAGGGAGCAGAAGAATATAATAAGGGAAAAGGCAGTGTTGAAAATGTCGGGGTCACGGCCAAAGACGACCGCACGCTTCTTGTTGAGCTTAAGGCTCCGCTCGGTATTTTCCCAACGATTGCAGTAGGCCATGCTTATCTTCCAGTCCGCTCGACAGTTGTAGACAAAAATGACAAATGGGCAGCGGAATCCAATACGATCGTTGGCAACGGACCTTACAGCACACAAGAATGGAAACATAATGAGCAAATTACACTCACTAAAAATGCGCAATATTGGAATAAGGATGCGATCTCTATGGAGACGATCCATTTCAAGATGGTACAAGATGCAACAACCTACTATCAAATGTACAAAACGGGAGATCTGGATCTGATTCTGGCACTTCCGCTTGATACAATCGATCAGGAGAAAGACAACAAAGAATACTTGTCCCACCCTTCGTTCAGCGTGTATACATACTCGTTTAATGTGAAGGAAAAGCCATTTACTAATCGTAAAATTAGACAAGCCTTCTCATATGCAATCAACCGCGAAATACTCACAAAGAACGTGACAAAAGGCGGAGAAAAAGCGGCCTTCGGTTATGTGCCTTATGGTGTTTCCAATCCATCAGGCAAAGATTATCGTGACGAGGCGCCTGAAAAATACTATGAGTTCAACGCAGAGAAAGCAAAGCAATTGCTTGCAGAAGGATTAAAAGAAGAAGGCTTGACGCAGCTGCCTACTGTGACGTTTAAATACAACACAGCTGACAATCATAAAAAAATTGCCGAAGCACTGCAAGCGATGCTTTTGGAAAATCTAGGAGTTGAAGTAAAGCTCGAAAATCAGGAATGGAAAACGTACATCGATACATTTAAACAAAAGAACTTCCAAATTGCCCGCATGGGATGGGAAGGCAACTATTTAGACCCGCTCGGTGTTCTTGGTCATTATACGTCCAGCAACTCCAATAACTTTACGAATTGGAGCAACAAAACTTATGATGAGTTGATTGAAAAGTCAACGTATGAATTAGATGCGAACAAACGCGTGGCACTGACCCAGCAAGCCGAGAAAGTACTTATGGAAGACTTGCCGATTATCCCTATTCTATTCTCGGCGGATACCGCACTTGTTAGTCCGAAAGTCACCGGCATCATTTTTGATGCTCGCTCCAATCCGGATCTGCGCTTTGCAACACGAGTTGAGAATTAAGCATGCGTAAGCATTATATACTTGCCTTTAGCCTGGCCACTGTCATGCTCTGCGGCGGATATATTCCGATCGTGTCCGGCTACAGGAACGTAGATTTAACAATCATCAATTCATTATTCCTGTACGGCCTATCCGCGTGTATAATTGGGGCCGTTATGTACGTGATCCGAACTGGCTTTCTCACGCCAGTGTATCGAGGCTTTGCGACGATCAGTTCGGCTTTTCTACCAAAGTCTAGGGCATTGCAAGAGGAAGAGAAGCATTCTTCCCACACTGCTCCGTTCGCGTGGAAGAACGCTGCTGTTCAAAAGCTGGGTGCCTATTTTCTCGGCGGAGGTATAGGAATACTGACTGTCTCTGTGATCATGCAATTATATTATTTCTAAACATTTAAATCAGGCTATCCTGCATGTGCAGGATAGCCTGATTTTAGTCATATGCTTTTAAGGTGTCCACCAATTACCAGACATCACAATCAAGGAAAACAGCTTGATGCTGTCCTCATAATATTCTTCCGCAGCACTATTGGCAACATGTGTCCACACCGAATTTAGCCAGCTCTGATTGGAGCTGTTAGTCATGGCACTTACACCGAATGGTGCGTGGAAAGCACCGCTGTTGTACGAGCCATAATTGCTGCCATTCAGCTTATAGCCGTCAACAATGTTGGCAGGTGAATTGCCTGTTTTTGCCTTGATCCAGCTGTTTAATTGATTCAACTGTGACAGTGCACGGTTATCCCCGCTAATTAAGTAATCGGTTGTAATACGCCAAGGTGTGCGGCAGGAATTGTAATGATAATGACCGTCATGTTCAGATTCGATTAATTCTCCTGAGACTGGCTTATAGACTCCACCTGATAAGATGACAAAATCAGGCAGCAGCCCGGTATTCGGACTATTGTTCGTATATAAAGTGTTAATGATGCTGTAGGTTTTGTTAATGACGTTCGTCCATTTGGCATCGCCCGTAGCTGCCCCAAACGCTTTCATATGACTCAACATAAAATCAGAAGGACGTGTAGCCGTGTCCTCAGTTCCGCTTGTAGCCCAATCACCCAGCCTTGTGGTCCATTTGGATTGATTCACATCTTTTGCCATGATCGCATTGATCATGTTAATCGCTGCCTGCAAATAGTTGATTGTGCCACTGCTGCCCCATTGTTTGTCAGCAAGCAGCAAGGCGTAGGCAATATCCATGTCGCCATCTGTAGCAGAATTCGCACCTCCTATATTTTGGAAACTGCTGTTCTGCTTCCAAGCCATCAAGTATGAATTATTGTTGCTCGGGTGGGCTTTGTAATATTGATACAATCCATCGAAGTAGCCTTGAGCGTTTGCTTCATGCCCAGCCATAATTACGGTGAGCAGCATGCCGTAACCATGCGCTTCGGACACCGTTTCTCCTTTTGAATTGTATTTGACATAATATTTTCCTGTACCTGCTGGTTTTAAGTATTTGGATTTCCAACTGTTCCATTTACTTTTAACTGTATTATCCATCGCGCTTTGCGTAACATGATTAGGCTTAATAGATCCACTTGTGTAACTAGTATGCTGCGGAAATGGTCTGTCCGGACCCGCTGCAGACACGATCCCGCTCACGGGAACAAGCATTGCCACTAGAAGAGCAATCATCGCCGTCGCCTTAAGCTTATAGCTCTTGAACATAAAGGTAAACACTCCTTCATCATGAATTGGGTTTCTTCAGTCCATGTGACAAGTTACATTTGCCTCATTACAGCAGCCTAACTTCTGTGATTATCCATGTGGGCTTGTTCTCATTTGTATCGTTCTACGTTGGATTTGAACTTCTTACACCACCTCCTTCATAAACAGACCACGTTTACAGTATGACATCGCAGTTATGCTTGCGATTGAAGGTTACAATCACAGCACCAAGCAGCTTTTTTTATTTTGTTGGATTTGTGTTGGATAAGTGATGACATAAACGGTTTCATTTGGGTTGCACACAGGAGTGGATTAAAGAGGAGTGAATCCTGGAATTGACCATACAATTGGTAATTACCTTTTCTAAATCATAGCTTTTGTAATGACATATGTCAATTTCATTCTTAACTAACTTTATTACGCTATCACTGTATCTCATGCAAATATCTGGGAATACACTCCAAACTTCTATATAATAACTTTATAGACTTCGTATCGGGGGAAATTGGTTATGACAAAGAGACACACGGATTCATTGTATGTAAAAGTTAAGGAACAAATCCTAAAGCATATCCACTCAGGCGTTTATCCGGTCGGCTCCAAAATACCCACAGAAGTGGAAATGTGCAGGATGTACAAAGTAAGCCGCACGACAATCCGTACGGCCCTGCAAGATTTAGAACGTGACCGTTTACTAGAACGTACACAAGGCCGAGGTACGTTTGTGAAGAAACACGAGCTTCAGATGAAGCCAACCCGCAGCTTTGCTGATGATGTGCTTGCTTACGGCAAACGGCCCAGCAGTAAAGTTGTGAAGACAGCAGTTGTGCCTGCCACCGCACCACTGGACGAACTGCTAGGCATCCCGTTGAACTCGGCGGTGCACCAAGTACTGCGTGTCCGTTACGCCGATGATGAGCCTGTCCTGTACGAACAATGTCATATTCCGTGGAATCACGCACCCGGACTTGCCAGTGAATTAACGGATGGGTCATTATATGAACTATTGCAGTGCAAATACAATCTGCATGTGCGAACCTCCACTGAAAAGCTGAAACCTGTACTCGCCGATAACACAGCCAGCAGGCTGCTGGGCATTGAAGAGGGCACTCCGTGCCTGCAAGTCGTTACGTTATCTTATCTTGACGATGAAGTACCGCTTGAGTATACGTATGGCATTTTCCGCGGGGATGTATCCTATTATGTAATTGAACGAACCTTTTAATATACATGAAGAGCTGCCGGATTCTAAATCGGCAGCTCTTTAGGTTTCTACTTTTTAGTATCCATTTGACGGACTTATCCTTATCCGTACAGACATTGTGCTTCACAACCCTCTTGCTGCCAGATGAAAAGCAGGCGTCTAAGGTTCATATACTGTTTCGTTTAACACCGACGTGCCATGCCGCTGAGAAAACTTAACATAAATTGGACAGCCATCCGTGAAGTCACGTTCCGTACATCAACCGTGGGATCAATACACACAAAGTCGAGTCCCTGCACCTGCGGCATTGCGCCCAGCCGATAAAGCGCATCCAGTGCGTCCCATGGATTCATTCCCCCTGTCCCTACGGCAGGACAGCCAGGGGCATATGCTTGGTCAATGACATCCACATCAAAGCTGACGTAAATGGCTTCTGTTCCATCCCCAGCTAACGCTACTGCCTGATCCAGCACAGCATCAATTCCGAGTCTACGTATATCTCGCGATGTATAGATATGCACACCATGGCTCTTCACGTAATCATGATAAGGCTTAGAATTCATAAACCCTCGAATGCCAATCTGGACAATGTGTTTCCCTTCGACGGAGCCCGACTCCAATATTCCACGGAATGGGGTCCCATTCGTGACGCCCCCATCTTCAAAGTTCCGTACGTCATGATGGGCATCAAAATGGATAATGCCCACCTTTTTTGAGCTGTATCGTTCGACGAATGCTTTCACAGAAGGACACGTAATGGAATGATCCCCACCAACAATAATAGGTACAATATGGGGTTGGACGGTGTACAGACTTTGCATGCTCTCTTCAATGCGTCGATGACATTCGCCAATATCAGTTGCGTGCATTCGAATATCCCCGAGGTCACGTACCGGAAGATGCTGCAAGTCTACGTCATACTCCATGCTATATGTCGTAAAGGATTTAAACGCGGCGCGAACCGCTGCAGGCGTGCTGAACGCACCGGAATGGGAGATAGAGGACTTCGAGAGCGGAATCCCAACAATCCCTGCTAGCAGTCGTTCCTCGCCATCCCACTGTCTCAGCCAATGAGCTACTTTAGTCTCCATCTGATCTCGGAATACGGCCGCCTCTGGAGCCGTCAAATAGGGAAAATGGCTGCTCATTCAACATCGCCCTCTCTGCTGACGCGCTGACGATTCCACACGACTGTCTGACCACGCTTCACTACGCCAAATGTATGATTGATGCCAAAATGGTAAGGCAAGTAGGAAAGATTAGTCGCATTCCACACGGTTAAGTCCGCTTGCTTCCCAATCTCGATAGAGCCTATTGAGGACTCACGCCCAATGGCAGCAGCCGCATTCAGCGTACAGGCCGTTAAGATTTCCTCTGGCGACATCTTAAGATTTAATGAAGCAAGCATCATGATAAGCTGAATCGATTCTGTTGGGCATGATCCTGGATTATAGTCTGTTGACAGCGCAACTGGCAATGCGAATTTATCGATCATGTCGCGGGCACGCGCATGCTTCGTCAGCCCTAAATTAAACGATGTACCAGGCAGTACCACAGGAACGACACCTGATGCCGACATTGCAGAGAGCCCTTGGTCAGTTGCTGCCAATAGATGCTCCGCGGAAATAGCATGAATTTCACCAGCCAACTCAGCTCCACCTAGAGCGACGATTTCATCAGCATGGATTTTGGGCTTAAGTCCATAACGCTTCCCTGCCTCCAAAATACGTCTAGATTGCTCCACTGAAAAGACGCCATGTTCACAGAACACGTCACAAAATTCAGCCAACCTCTCTGCAGCAATTACAGGCAGCATTTTTTCAATAATATCATTTACAAATTCATCGGTTCTGCCCGCATATTCAATCGGAACAGCATGCGCTCCCATAAAGGTCGAGACCAAGTCAATGGGGTGTGACTCCTGCAAGCGCTGCACCACTCGAAGCTGTTTTAACTCAGCTTCGAGTTCTAGACCGTAGCCACTCTTCGCTTCAATCGTAGTCACGCCTTGTAATAGCATCTCGTCAAGACTTCGCTTGGCTTGATGATACAACTGCTCTTCACTTGCTTCACGTGTCGAACGTACCGTACTTAAGATGCCTCCACCTTGAGCCAGAATGTCCAAGTACGGTACCCCTGATCGTTTTAAAGCCAGTTCATGCTCGCGCGAACCACCGTGAACGAGATGTGTATGCGGATCAATCAAGCCTGGTGTTACCATGTTGCCCGCTGCATCAAGCGTTCTGTGAATAGAACGTCCCTCCAGCTCTTGCTGTAACTCCGCTTCCTTGCCTATAGCTACGATATAGCCTTCATGTACGGCAATGGCCGCGTTTGTAATTTCGCAGACCTCGCTCATGTCGCGACCTCGGCGTGCCTGCTGCCCAATCGGGGTAACAAGCCTTCCGATTCCCTTTACTAGCAGATCAAGCTGTGACATATGAAGATCCTCCTGTTCTATGACTGGATTCGCATCGGAATTCGAATCTGATGCTGCTCGGCCGTCTGAATAGCTTCCTCATAACCCGCGTCCACGTGTCGAATCACACCCATGCCAGGATCAGATGTCAGCACGCTGCGCAATCGTTCAGCAGCCTCATCTGTACCATCTGCAACTACTACCATGCCGGCATGTAGAGAGTATCCCATGCCTACGCCTCCCCCATGATGAACAGACACCCATGATGCACCTGCTGATGTATTAATAAGCGCATTTAATATCGCCCAGTCGCCTACTGCGTCAGACCCGTCCTTCATACTTTCCGTCTCACGGTTAGGTGATGCGACTGAACCACAATCCAGATGATCGCGGCCAATGACAATCGGTGCGCTTAATTCGCCGCTCTTGACCATCTCGTTAATAGCAAGGCCAAACTTGGCACGCTCTCCGTATCCTAGCCAACAGATTCTGGCTGGAAGACCTTGAAACGCGACCCGTTCGCGTGCCATCGTGATCCAGCGGCGCAGATGCTCATTTTCCGGAAATAACTTCAGAACAAGCTCATCTGTCTTTCGAATGTCTTCTGGATCCCCCGACAAAGCTGCCCAGCGGAAAGGTCCCTTTCCTTCACAGAACAGCGGCCGGATATAAGCCGGCACAAACCCAGGAAATTGAAACGCCTCTTTCACACCTTCGTCATAAGCAACTTGGCGGATATTGTTGCCATAATCAAATACGATCGACCCTGCCTGCTGCAGATCCAGCATAGCTTGCACATGCAAGGCCATACTGGCCTTTGACAGCGCAATATAACGATCTGGATCTTGTGCACGGAGCTCCGCAGCTTCTGATAAGCCCATACCTGCTGGAATGTATCCAATCAACGGATCATGTGCGGAAGTCTGGTCCGTCACAAAATCGGGCTTAATACCGCGACGAACGATTTCTGGATATATTTCGGCGGCGTTGCCTAGCAAACCGATCGACAACGATTTTTTTTCGTTTTTTGCGGTCATAGCTAATGCAAGTGCTTCATCCAGCGTCTCCGCAATGACATCGCAATAACGTGTTTCAATGCGGCGTACAATTCGCGTTCGGTCCACTTCAACCGCAATGACGACCCCGCCGTTCATCGTAACAGCTAAAGGCTGTGCTCCCCCCATACCACCTAATCCCGCCGTCAGCGTTAACGTACCTGAAAGAGTACCACCTGTATGCTGCCGTGCCGCTTCTGCGAATGTTTCATAAGTCCCCTGTAAAATACCTTGTGTGCCAATATAAATCCAACTGCCAGCCGTCATCTGTCCATACATCATCAAGCCTTTTTGCTCAAGCTCGCGGAAATGCTCCCAATTCGCCCAATTGGGTACAAGCACGGAATTCGACAGCAATACGCGTGGCGCACGCTCATGCGTACGAAATACACCTACAGGCTTGCCGGATTGAATAAGCAGTGTCTCATCACTTTCCAGTCGTTGAAGCTCACGCACGATAGCCTCATAGGAAGGCCAGTTGCGAGCAGCTTTGCCAATACCTCCATATACGACCAAATCTTCTGGCCGCTCAGCCACATCTGGGTCTAAATTGTTCATCAGCATACGCATTGCCGCCTCTTGAACCCAGCCTTTACAGGACAGTTCGGTTCCTCTCGGTGCGCGAATCGTTCTTGTTGTTGTATTCATGGACATACTCCTCCTCAAGAGAAACTATATTGTTGAATCGCAAACAAACACTTCTACGAACGACCTTACAGCAATCACGCAGCTGCCTTAATGACTGAACATGAGCTGCGAAATTTTAGCTCTACCTAGTAAAGTGGCCCACTAACATCCTCAATAAAAGGCAAAAATTCCCCCTGAAGCAAAGCGGCAGCGATCCGCTCAATATCAGCGCTCGTCGAACGATCCGTTAATACGGGAGGCACCAGCTCTCGCACCTTGTCAAATAATACACGTGTAGCCGGGGCCAACAGTTCTTCCCCGCGAAACTGAATCGCTTCTGCCGCGCAGATCAGCTCAATAGCAAGCACCTTGGCTGAATTGGCGATCACTTGTGCGGCATGCCGCGCCGCAGTTGTCCCCATGGAGACATGATCTTCCTGGTTCGCGGATGATGGAATAGAATCAACGCTTGCCGGATGAGCAAGCACTTTATTTTCCGACACTAAGGATGCGCTTACATATTGTGGAATCATCATCCCCGACGCGATGCCAGGAGTATGGCTTAAAAAGGCTGGCAAACCACCTGACAGTGCTGGATTCACCAACCGTTCAGTTCGGCGCTCTGAAATGTTAGCAAGCTCGCTCATGCCAATCTTGAGGAAATCCATTGCAAAGGCAATCGGCTGGCCGTGAAAATTGCCACCCGATATGACAACCCCCTCCTCCATGAACAGTAACGGATTGTCGGTAGCCGCGTTCATTTCGATCATGAGTTTATCTTCAACATAAGCTAACACTTGACGAGTTGCACCGTGCACTTGCGGCAAACAGCGCAGAGAGTAAGCATCCTGCACACGCAATTCACCTTGTCGCGTTGCAAGCTTGCTGTCAGTCAACAAGACCCGCAAGTTCTTGGCCACTCCGATCTGCTCTGGATAAGGACGAACCCGCTGGATCTCCTCTGCAAACGCATCTGTAATGCCTTGCAGGCATTCGGTAGTCAGCGCCGCGATCACGTCGGCCATCTTCGCCAGATTTTGTGATTGAATATATGCCAATGCACCTATTGACGTCATAATCTGGGTGCCATTAATAAGCGAGAGTCCTTCTTTCGCCTGCAATTGAATTGGCTTAAGTCCTGCGCGGGCCAGCGCTTCTTTGCCTGACATACGCTCACCTAGATAAATGGCCTCTCCTTCTCCCATTAGTACAAGCGCCAGATGCGACAAAGGTGCCAGATCACCGCTCGCTCCTAGTGAACCCTGCTCTGGCACGACAGGATGTACTCGTCTGTTCAGACAATCAAGCAGCAATTGTAATGTGTCAAGTCGAATACCGGAATAGCCTTTTGAGAGCGCATTTGCGCGCAACAGCATTAATGCTCTCACCGTAGACTCCGGCAGCGGCTGACCAACAGCGCAAGCATGGCTTCGAATCAAATTTGCTTGCAGTTGGGCGCTGTCCTCGGGGGAGATGGTCACATCACTGAACTTGCCGAACCCGGTTGTGACACCATATACAACCTTGTTTGACGCCACTAATTTTTCGACCATCGTTCTACAATCCGCAACGCGCTGCACCGCTTCTTCTGCAAGGACTACAGGTGTAAAGTCATAAGCAATTGCACGAACTTGCTGTAAAGTTAATTCTTCTCCATTCAATACGATAGCAGTTGGAACAAAGTCGTTAGGTGTTGATTGTACGCTCAATTTTGTCATCCCCTTTCTTGCTTTAGCAAAAGAAAGAGGCTGTGCGGAAGGTACTCTCTTCCACACAGCCTCTTATTAAAAGAGTGAACTATGAAATTGTTATCACATCTTCGATGATCGATAAAAATCATGAGCCACACTCTTTTCTCAGGTATTTTTAACCATTTGTTCCACTATCACATGAGTATGGCATTCTGTCAAGTCCCGTTCGAATGTTTATCGTCGATTTCATATTTATTTATCGCAAGACCAGGTTTGCACTCATTTAAGTTTGGTGCATTTCATTCCCTGATCATTTCATTGACCATCCGATTTGTCAGTTTGCCCAAACCTTCTATTTCAATAGTGACAATGTCTCCATCCTGCAAATAGACTCGTTCTTCCGGTGGCAGCCCAAGGACTACACCCTCGGGAGTTCCCGTCAATATGATATCTCCTGGCGCCAAGCTCATATGCTGCGAAATATAACTGACGATCTCATCACAATAAAAGATCATGTCCGATGTGTTGGAAGATTGCCGCACTTCTCCATTAACAGTACAGGAGATAGCCAACTGATTCGGGTTGCCCACCTCATCCGCAGTAACCAGATAAGGACCAAGCGGACTAAAACCGTCACACGATTTGCCGAGCAGCCATTGCTGCGTGCGCATTTGCAAATCACGCGCAGATAAATCATTGACATTACAATAACCAAATACGTGCGCAAGCGCTTGATCCTTATCCACGTACTTTGCCGCTTTGCCTATTACAATAACAAGCTCTGCCTCATAATCCACTTCAGACGTCACTTTGACAGGCAAAGCAATGTCATCACCGCATGCCGCAACTGTATTGTTGAATTTGTTAAACAAGATCGGGTACTGCGGGATGGAGGCATTGGTCTCTTCCGCATGCTTGCGATAATTTAAGCCTACACAGATGATTTTCCCAGGATCAGGAACACAAGGCCCAAGCTGCAGCTTAGTTTCATCCAGATAGTGATCTGATTGCTCAGCCGCTGTACGCGCTTGTTCTAGCTTCACCTTATCGGCAATAATCTCATGCATAGTTCCCACATTGCTAATATCAACTATCCCATGACTGGTCTTGACTCCTGTTTTAAGAGAATGATTTTCGTAATAAGTAAGCAGCTTCATCTTCGTATTATGCCTCCTCTTTTTCCTTTACTTCTCACATCAGTTTATTATGCGTTTTATGCGTTTTTCCCAAATACAACGCCCCCATCAATATATAAAGGAGAGCCCATCATAAACTTGGATTCATCTGAAGCTAAAAACAAAGCAGCTTGCGCCACATCTTCAGGTGTACCGAGATCGCCGCTCAACTGACGTTTCTTCAACGATTCATAGGCTTCATCTGGATTGTCATAGGATTGACGCAAGTATTGCTCGACAAATGGCGTTAGAATCGTGCCCGGAAGCAGCGCATTTACTCGTATATGATAAGGTGCATAATCGACCTGCATCGACTTGGTTAAGGACAGCACAGCTCCTTTAGTTGCCGAATAAGAAGCCCGCCGAGCAAGACCTATCTCGGCAATGCAAGAAGACATGTTGATGATAGAGCCCCCACCTTGCTTCATCATGTGGGGAATTATATACTTACAGGGCAAAAACACGCCCCGGATGTTAATGTTGATCACACGATCCCAAGCATCGGGTTCAATTTCATGGATAGCACCTATGCCGCTGACGCCTGCATTGTTAAACAATACATCGATGACACCATATTGATGGATGACTTGTGTCACCATCTCCTGAACTTGCTCCGGGCTCGTCACGTCTGCCTTGATAAAAACAGCTTGCCCACCTGCTTGCTGAATGAGTGCAACCGTCTCTTCACCTTTTTGCTCGTCAAGATCATTTATGATTACGGTCGCTCCTTCTCTAGCAAATAATAATGCAGTACTTTGTCCGATGCCAGAGCCTGAACCAGTTATAAGACACACTTTTTGCTGAAGACGCATCTATCATCCCTCCTAACCAGATACTAATATGACGTTTGCATATGGAATTGTATCCCCTGTACGAACGACTGCCCGAGATTGTTCACTTAACGCTTTAAATTGAACGTGCGGAACAGCAACTATTTTGATGTGCGGCAGCGCCAGTTCCAAGGCTTCAACATGTTTGGGACTGATGCTCTGCATCTCCTCGGTAAGAATAATCCGATCAATGCTAAACTCTGCATGAATGCTGCGCACAACATCCAATACCGTTGGCAGATTGTCCGTCAGCGCCAGATCTACCCGTTCTACCTGAACAGGAATCGGAAAGCCGCGGTCTGCCACTGTGATATAGTCTGTATGTCCTGTCTCAGCCAACACGCGGTTAAGCTGAGGATGAAGAATGCCGCCTTTTCTCATTGTTCTGCCTCCACCATGCTTTGCTGATTTAAATCGGCACGCTGCTCCAAAGTGATCTGTTCCCGCAATGTAGGCAGAGGACGCTTAAGATGGTATCTTTCAGCTTGATTGCAACAGGTAACACTAACTAATTCCCATCCTAAGATCCCCACTTCCTGCAGCTTTGTTATTGATTCTGTGCTCATATACTCCCACTGTACGTACATTTGGCACTCTCCTTTGTACATCTCTATCTCGAACACGTCCATTGCAACGCTACAATTCGGGCAGGAGCTCCACTGCTGTCCCTAATCTTGACAGGCATCGCAAACACATGCCAATCCCCCTGCAGCAGCTCCGTATCATTTAGCTGTAAACCTTCCGCAATCCAGATACCCGCTCCTAGCAGAATACGATGCGTTTCTTCATTGTCGTGTCCGGTTCCCCCAATGCTGAAATGATCGATGCCAACAGCTTTTACCTGGTTATCTATTAAATAGCGGGCAGCCTCATTCGACAAATAAGGCGACTCATAAATCCATTCCTTTGTCCAAGCCCGTTTCTCACCCCACCCTGTATAAAATAATACGATCGTATCCGCAGTTAATTGTTTACTGTAGGGTATGATATCTGAAACTGCAATCTGTTCACCTGCAATTTTAGAAGACACATCCACCAGAACCATCTTTCCTTGGAACTGATCGATGGGAAATTGATCAAGCGTCTTCTCAAATTCCCCCATATGAGCAGGTGCATCCATATGCGTGGCAGTGTGAAGATTCATTGTAATCTGCTCCAGCTTCCAGCCGTCGCGGGGGCCTACACAAATATAATCCAACTTTGGCGGCTCAAATGCGGGAAGCACTGGGCACAGATGATATATGTCCTGCGACAGGTCAATCATCTTTTTGATGCTTGGTATATTATTCAATCGACACTCACCTACCGTTCCATATGGTCATCTGGCTGTGCCGCCTTTACCGTCAATCCGCCATCCACCATCAACAGATGCCCATTCACCTGCATGGCCTCGTCGGAAGCAAGGAACACAACGGCATCACCAATCTGCCGCGCTGTGCCGAGTCGTTTCATCGGATTTGCTTGGATTTCTTTTTCGCGCATACCAGGTGCCGCTAAATACTCCGTACACATGTCCGTGTCCACTGTACTCGGCCCGACCGCATTCACATTAATGTTGTACGGACCAAGCTCAATTGCCATTCCTTTGGTCAGCATATGCGCTGCTGCTTTGGAGGATTGATAATGTGGGATCACCGGACTAGTCACGACAAGACTTGCCGTGGACAATACGTTTACAATCTTGCCGTATCCCTGTTCGATCATGGAAGCAGATGCCCGCTGCGAACATAAAAAGATCGATTTGACATTTGTATTGTAAGTGCGATCCCACGTTTCTTCCGTGACCTTCAAAAAGGACTCGAACGGTGCTATGCCAGCATTGTTCACGAGGATCTCTACTTTACCCAGCTGACTCTCCACTTCTTGGAACATGGTTTGCACATCATCAAATTTACCGATATCCGCTTTCACGATAATAGCTCGACGCCCGATCTCCTCGACCTTCAGCTTCACTTCTTCAGCCTTCGCTTTAGACGCATCGGTATGATAATTAATGGCGATGTCAGCCCCCTCCTCAGCTAATCGAATAACGATGGCTTCTCCGATTCCGCGGCTGCCACCAGTTACAAGTGCAATTTTATGAAGTAAACGCATAGTCCTGTACCTCCACTATTCATTATCAAATTAATTAACTTAGCGATAAATGCTGTAAGCTTCACAAGTCATCGACAAACTTATAGACTCGGACCAATACGATTGATGCTAAATTCGGTATGCCCCAGAATCTCAGCTTTAGTTAGCTTGCCCCCTGCTACAGCCTGAATTTCTGACCATATGGTATGACCGCTATCCTCGAGACTCGTTCCCCCTCCCATTAGCGCGCTTACGTCTATGTCCATATTGTCAGACATTTGTTTGTACATCGCCGCATTCCCAGTAATCTTGATAACTGGGATAACGGCAGCGCCTGTAGGTGTGCCCCGCCCCGTCGTGAAGCATACAAGATGAACTCCGCCTGCCGCCATCCCGGACACACATTCGATATCGTTGCCAGGCGAATCCATAAAGTACAACCCACCACTCGGCACCTGCTCCGCATACTCGACAATTCCTTCAATTGGCGCCGTTCCACATTTGCTGATACAGCCGAGCGACTTTTCTTCAATCGTACTTAGGCCGCCTGCGATATTGCCTGGACTCGGATTGCCACCGCGCATATCCGCTCCCATGCGCTCCACTTCTCGCTCAAAGCGATTCACAATGTGGTAAAGACGTTTAGATGTCTCCTCACTGCGGCACCGTTCCGCCAGTACATGCTCAGCTCCGATGATCTCGGTTGTCTCGCCAATGACAACCGTCCCGCCAAATTCAATCAGTCGGTCTGCTGCCACGCCCAAAGCAGGGTTGGAAGCGATCCCTGATGTTGCATCTGATCCACCGCATTTTACACCGATCTTCAGCTCGCTAAATGGGATCGCTTCCTTTTGCATCATATCCAGCTTCGCTTGCATCTCAGTTGCAAGGCCTACCCCATGCTCTATCGCCTTAATGGAGCCACCAATAGATTGGATATCAAATACTTCTACCAGCTTGCCTGTGCTGCGTATCTCGTCTGCTAATGCGATCGGATCGACTACTTCACATCCCAGACTAACGATAATAACACCACCTACGTTCGGGTTCTTGCCTGTACCTGCTAATACATCAAAAGTCCGCTGCTTGTCTGCCCCAATCTGGCTGCAACCATGCTGATGGGGAATTGCAATGCTGCTTGGAACAAGCTGCTGAATACGATTACAAACTTGATTTGCACAAATGACCGTCGGAATAAGAAGCAAATGATTTCTGATACCGATAACATTTTTATTGCGACGATAGCCTTGAAACGTAGATATCATATCAAATCTCCTCCTACTGACGGGCTTGATCTCCCCGTCCTCTAATACCTTCTAGATTGTGGACGTGCACATGCTCACCTACAACAATTGTACGTGCAGCTCTGCCTATCACTTCTCCATATTTGCGTACCAGCACACCAGCCTCCATGTCTAAGAGTGCTAGTTTATGACCTAATATAATGTCCTGTTTCAACCGAACACTATACTCTTGCCCTTGTACGATATAACTAACCTGCTCGCCAGACTGAAGGAACTGTAAAGCTGTAGCAACATGATCCCGTTCATCCATGACGATAATTTTGGCATTGGTTTGAATCGGAGTGGACATATAAACACCTCCATTTACTGGGATGATACCGATATCTCAAAACTATCATTTAACCCCCTTGCTGTCAATTCAAAATTTAGACTACAATAGAGATAGCACTTTTTTTAATGGATGATCACATTTCACACGGAGTGATAACAACGAATGACCACGATATATGATATTGCCAAGCTTGCTAATGTTTCACCGATGACGGTGTCGAGAGTTATTAACAATAATGGCAGAGTGAGCGATAAGACTCGGGCCAAAGTAAAAAAGATAATGAAAGAATTGCATTACGTTCCAAATTCCATGGCACGAAGCCTTGTCCTGCAGCAAAGCCACATCATTACGCTGCTCATTACAGATATCGCGAATCCGTTCTATACCACCGTCGCACGTGGCGCGGAAGATGCTGCAAACCGTAATGGCTACAAGTTGATGTTCGGCAACACGGATGAAAGTCTGTTTAAAGAGCAGGAGTATGTAGATACTTTTCTCTCTATGCGAGTTGATGGTGTCTTGTTTGCGCCGGTCGGCGACGATTCCAAGCCGCATCTAGAGCGGCTGCAGCAGAATAATATGCCGCTTGTCTTAATCGACAGAGAGGTGCCTGGCATTACAGCTGATGCTGTCATCGGGGATAGTAAAGATGGTGCACGCAAGCTGGTTGAGCTGCTCATCCAGCAGGGGCATACGCGAATTGCGCTTGTGAATGGTTCTAGTCATGTATCCACGGCACGTGAGCGTTTAAATGGATACATGGAAGCTTTAAAACTGAACGATCTGCCAGTAGATCCAAGCTATGTTACCGAATGGAAATATAATCAGACTGGCGGTGACCGTGAAGTGATTCGAGGCTGGATGGAACGAGAGGATCGGCCTACGGCAATCTTCGCAGCTAATAATATACTCGCACTGGAAACGTTAAAGCTGCTTCGTTCGATGGACATTCGTGTGCCGGACGACATTTCGCTGGTGAGCTTTGATGACTTCGGACAAGCCGACGAGGTGTCACCGTTTCTGACCGTCGCCTCACAACCTGCTTACCAATTTGGCGTCCTCGGCATGCAGATGCTTATCGAGCGCATTCAGAACAATGAACAACCTGCGCGCAAGCTGGTACTGCCTTGTTCTATTATTAATCGTACATCCAACATGCCACCATCCCACTTGCGCTGATCATCAAACTGAGCCTTCAGCTGTCAGAAAAGAAAGCATTAGACTGAGCCTAGAAATGGAAACAGCGATAGCCAAGGACGAAAAATAAAGTCCTGGACTGTCGCTGTCCGTGGTAGTCTGCTCCCTGATCTCTTTATCCATTACTTTCCCAGTTTTTTCAGAATGTCACGGTTGAACGCTTCGCGCCAGTTTTCCGTGTATGTGCTGACACTGCGTAAAAGCTCCTCGCAGAACGCGGCTACGTCCTCGCCAGTAATCTCCAAAACATGTTTGCCGTCCGCCGCACCGGCCTCAAATAGATCTATCAGGCCATAATGGATCTCCATCATGTCATATCCGGATCCCGCCGCGAACTTCCACATGTGACCCTGAATTTTCTTGAATACATATTGATAGTCTTCCGGCAGAGCCTCTACTCTTGCCATCTGTAGCTTGTATTCGCGCTTGCTCTCAATGATTTTTTTGATATTCAAGTAATTATTAAAAAACTCAGACATTTGATTATTCCTCCCTTAATTGATTAATTTTCGACGCGACGAACTCCCACTTTTTCCAGAACCGACGCAGTTCCTCGTACCCTGCATCGTTGAGACTGAAGAAGTTTCGTGCTGGCCCCTTGTCGGATGGCTTTTTGGTGACATGTACCAGCTTGTTTTTTTCAAGCCGGAGCAGTATGGTGTATACCGTTCCTTCTACCACATCGGTGAAGCCGAGAGCGTTCAGCTGTCGCGTGATTTCGTAGCCGTAAGTTTCTTTGCGGCTTAAAATTTCAAGTACGCAGCCCTCAAGCACGCCTTTGAGCATTTCCGTCAGGTTTTCCAGAACAATCCCTCCTTTATCTATTTTGTATCACTGGTATGCAGTATTACTTACTACCACTATAAAGTAACACTAAATAGTTAGTTTTTCAATACCGTTTGCTCTGATACGCATTTTACATTTTCAACTATCCTGCCCCGCTTAATGAAAACTCGTCAGTCTACAACTTTATTTTTCCAGTTTATCAAGACCTAAATTTATAAATTTCTGTAATAATAAAGGGTTCTGCATATTAGTCATGACTAATATGCAGAACCCTTTATATGATTTGATGTTCTTAAGTTTAGGTCATGATAATTCCGAGTCCAATACTTTATTACTTCAGACATCGGCATTCCGTTTAGGAAATGACTTAAGACTCAGTTCTTGAATGAGCGATGACATATCCACAAGAAACGATAATGATCGCAGATGTTACACTGCTCATCATCGTTACAATCCATACTCCGTATGCATAAACAGAGATTCCTCCCCGTAAATAACTGCTTAGCCCGAGGATGACTAGCGCAACAATCGCAATTAGCAGCCAGAATTTCAATTTAACAGATACTGATACAATAGGAGCAAGATTTTGCCCCTTATCTCTTATCCGATAAGCCCACACGATCACACAGATCCCGCCGATGAGCGTGCTGCCATGCTGAGCCAACTTATAGAATGGAATGTGCCAGTACCCGATCTCTATCGAAGCAGCCAATAAAGGGATTCGGGTGACCGCATAACCTTGTACATGCGTAAATGCATCCCACGCCACATGTGTCGCCATTCCTAGCAGCGCAGAATAAACAAATATAATAAAGGAATGAAGTGAGTGTATCCCCCATGTTTGAACTGCATGTGTCCTATACCAAGTTGAGATCGGTTCCGGCAAATGTGGAATGAGCATTCGTTTTACGATACCGTGATACACATAACTGCATAAGAAAACAAGCGGCAAATTAAAGTATAAAAAACCTGACCATGAATGTCCGATAAGCCCATGCGGTGCGAAATATATAAAGTACTCAAAATCTGGTGCCATACTGCCGAGCACTAGCGCTGTAAAGCAAAACATATGTTTTCGCTTATATAAGGGAACAACAACAGCTGGGTGTGCTAACGTAAAAGGCATATATTAACATCCCTTTCATATTTACATACATAGTTTCGTCATTGCAGTAACTTGGCCCAAGGTAACTACACAGGAATGACAGTCTTCGAACAGATGTAGAGTCACAACACTTATTCTTTATATAACTCCCGCAATTCTCTTTATCAGCTTATACGAAGTGCTCACCCGATTCAATCTAATGTCAGCTACACGCTGCGCATGGTTCCAGTTTCCAGTCGTCGCCTCATCCTGAGATATGGCAATATACTTAGTTACGCTAGTAACCCCGCAATAAGCGAGTTATAACTTAAGGGTTGCCCTCTGTTGTCTCCTTCGTCGCATTGCTGTATAATCAATTAGCAAACATATGTTTGCATTAACATCTAGAGATACATAACGAAGGAGGACACAATGAAAGGAAGGACACATCTTGGGATAGGCTGCGCAATTGGAGTGGCAGCTGCAGCCTACTACCCATTTACCTGGCAGAATGCCACACTCTACATTGCAGTGTCGGCCTTCTCAGCGCTGAGTGCTGATCTGGATGGCCCAAGTCTATTAACGAGCAAGCTTGGGAAGGTATCCAAGCTGCTTCGTGAGTTAGGACTGTGGATAGGGGCCTTGATGGTGACGGGTATCATTTATCTATATGCCAATAATTACGAGGTACCTCCTGGTCTCTCCTTATGCGCAATCGCAGTCATGTTGCTCGGTATCGTAGCACGGGATGGATTTATCCGTAATGTACTCGCCTGCCTAGCAGGCTGCGTAGTCGTTTACTTCGGTTATCGAGAACAGATGGATTGGCTGCTTCTGCTCGGCTTGTTTATCGCAATCGCCCCTTGGCTTAAACACCGGGGCATGACACATACGATCTGGGCAGTCATCCTCTGGGGGTATATCGGATCTGGACTGGAAGGCTATTTGCAGCTTGAAGGCATCATGTGGACAGCAATCGCAGGATACGTCTCTCATCTAGCAGCAGACACCGTCACGCCAAGAGGTGTGAAGTGGCTATTTCCTCTTTACAAAAAATCGATACGTCTCCCCTTCTAGTTGACGTCCCACACCAATTTAGCTTATAAGTCTAACTGATAAATGGTGGAATACAAAAAGGGCAGCTCTCCGCAATTATTGCGGGTGAGCCTGCCCTTATTTCGACAAGTTGACTGTAGACATCTGTTATGAATCGTTAATCGACCTGTTTCTTCACATCTAATATATCCAACAGGAAGACAAAGATCGGAATACCGATAATTAAGCCCCATACTCCCATAAAATGCTCGGAGAACAAGAGGACTAGGAACGTATAGAAGACAGGAAGATGTGTCTTGGAAGACATCAGCTTCGGATTCAGCATGTATGCCTCAACAGCATGGATGACCGTAATTAATATGATTACGTAAATGATATACTTCAGTCCGCCAATGCTGAACGCAATCGTACACAGCGGCACTAATGATATAAACACACCAGCTACTGGAATAAGACCCAATACAAAAATGATAAGCGCTAATCCGATAAGCTGAGGGAAGCCAAGCATCCACAAAGCAAGTGTAGTCAGAATACAATTGATCAACGCAATCAACAACTGAGTTTCGAGTACTTTTCCGAATGTCTGTACAAATTTGACGCCAAAGTAAGCTACTTCATCAAAGAACCAAGATAGTTTACTGGACTTGAATTGTGCTGTAAATTGCGTAACCTTCGTCTTCTCCAGCAAGAAGAACAGACTCAAAATTAAAGAAATAAACAATTGTAAACCAAAATGGCTTATCTTAAACACAAAATCCATGCCCGGCTTGATGTATCCTTTAATGTCAAAGGAATGCAAGAATGACACCACGTAATCAGGAAGTCCGTTAGCCCTAGGATGTGTATAAATGGCCACAATATAATGATACAACTGCAGAACCTGCTCCCATATCATCGGGAACAACTTATACGAACCGAGTACGATAATTGCTACAAGCAAGACGTACAATATTGGCAGGACAATCTTAGGGTGAATTCGCATAACCCGGTTAAGCGGCTTGGTCACCATCTCATGCAGCCTGCCCATCAGAAAAGTAAAGATAAACGTTAGCAATATAACATTCATCATACTTCTAACGCTGTACAACACAAAACAGAAAAGAGCCAGTATGGCAAATCGTCTAACGCTCTTACTCTCAACAATCCTCTTCCAATCCATAAGATTCCTCAATTCTATTTAAGTAGACTGAACAATTGACTATACGTATGACTTCATGAAAAGAAACAAATACTTCATTATCATAACGTCTGTCCAATTATTTTACAAATAGTGAGCATGTTCTTTTTAAATATACAATGAAGCACACCTTGTACAGCTCCTCTATACATACTTATTCATGATTGTCGTGGTTTCTTCCAATTTTTTCTCCTCTCATAAAAATAACCAGACAAGCCGCTCGGCAGTGCCTGGTTATTAACCATATATAAAGTTCGATCCGGTGATCCAACAAGCTAATTAGATTTTGATATGAGCTAGGCTACTTTCAACCATGATCATTGCTGCCTGGATACAAGATACAAGGCTACCCATATAAGTGCAAACCCTGTGACTTGAGCTGTCGTCACAATTTCTTGAAACACAATCCAGTTCATCAACATGCCTACCAGTGGAAATGAAAGTTCTGCCAGCGTTGCATAAGAAGCCTTCGTTGTAGACAAGCCCCGGTAGTACAGCAGCAAGCTCACAAGTCCTGGAAGCAGCGCCTGCAGCAGAATATAGAACGTCACCGTGCCCCATTCGGAGCCGGGCACATTCCAGCTTGGAGCTTCCGTCCATGTGATGACAAACAACAACGGGAGCGCTAGCAAGAAGCGCAGTGAAGTTACGGTTTCGTATTTCATCTTGCCGAGCATATATCTGCCCATGACTGTTGAGCCGCCCCATAAAAACGCCGCCCCTAGTGCCAGCAAACTGCTTGTTCCAATGACATCGCTCATATGACCAACAGGTGATGACCAGCCGAATGTTAATAAATACGTTCCTATGACAGCTAGCAATAGCAACGATGAGAAACCTTTCGGCAGTGACTCCTTAAGCAGGATTCTCGCCAACAATACGGCGAAAATAGGTTGCAGCTTTTGCAGCAGCAGTACACCATTTGGATTGCCTTGTGCGAATGCATCTGTAAACATAATGGTGGCAAACACAGAACCGCCCCACGAAATAAAGAGCAACGCAAACAAGTGACGCCATGAACACCCCTTTAACTCATGGCGATGCAGCCATAAGACAGGCGCCGCAAAGACAAACAAGATCAAATGCTCAATCAGTACAATCTGTGATGAAGTTAATAACTCCAACAACAGCACACGGAACAGAGGTCCAATGCCCCATAAAGCAGCTCCCATTGCAACCAGCCATACGCCAGTGCGCGAACTCCCCATTCTGCCTTGATCCACGTTCAATCGGTTCTCCATATTCAATAACCTCCCAAGGTCGTTGAATATAGGATCTAGACGTGCTTGAAGAAGACATACCCCACCCAACTATAGAACTATAGCTGGTTGTGGTATCAGCGAATTTCACTTTCGATCTGTAGTTACAGTTCATCCTGTGGAAATGCTTGCTAACATGCGATCTTCTTCCATCCGGACTTTACCGTCGGCCTTGGATTCCCACCAAGTCAGTCGCTGTACACGCTTGCTGTACTACGAGTCGCGGGCTTAGCGTCAAATAACGCCTTACCGCCGGTCAGGAATTTCACCCTGCCCTGAAGATCCTATTTCAATTTATGTAGTAACAAAGTCAACTCGAATACGATAGATGACTAGTCCCGTTATTTATTATAACGTCATTTCACTATAGAGCAATGATGATTTATGTAATTGACAATATTGGACTTATATGCAGATAACGAGATGTAATCCGCTGCATCAGTGTATTTACTTGTGAAAGGGTTACCAACGTTGAAAATCGAAAATATAAATATGCCTCAGTAATGACAGAAATGAGATTATCCGGGTGTAAAAAACGCCGGTGACCTTAAGCAGGTGGCCGGCGTTTCCATATTAGCGTTTCGGCATTTTGCTCTCATCCATGTACAGCAGGTTCCAGCGGTGACCGTCCAGGTCGGCAAATCCTGCGCCGTACATCCAGCCGTCCATTTCACTTGGCTTGCCAAAGATGCTTCCTCCGGCAAACTCTACTTTTTGAATAAAGGCATCTACTTCTTCTCTGCTTTCCGCACCAATCGAAAATATTACTTCTGCGCTATGGGAAGTATCTGCGGTTTTTGAACCTGTAAATTTCTCAAACGCCGCATCCGGGAACAGCAGAATTGTTGTTTGACCTATAGCAAGCTTCGCTCTCTCGTTACCAACGCTCAGCGCATGGAATCCAATCTCATTGAAAAAGGCAGTTGACCTCTCAACATCTTTGACCGGCAGGTTAATCCAAATCTCCTGTGACACGGGCTGTCGCCTCCTGGAATATATTTCAACAACTCTTACTATACTCTACTTCTGGCAGCAGAAGCGAATCTTATAAAAGAAACTGCAATGTATGGCATTCCTGTCCTGCATCCTGTGGTTTCCGTAGTGAACTTATTTACTTGTCTGCTCCAGCATTGTCTCAATCAAGGGTTCGATCTGGCCAAAGAATGGATTTCACATCAAAGTAGAAGTGTGTTTTGTATTACAGCGGAACAACAATGCCGATCTAAACGGCCGGAAGTCCTTGCCAGATTTTACTTTTGGCAAGGACTTTATCTGCTCTTCGAATGTTTTCGTATACGAAGTGTTACAAAAATAATCGCTCTACATAGGCTTTTTTATTTCCAAAAACATTCAGTTTATTTCAACTTCAAGATTCGCACAATAGAGTAAATAATACCTGCTGGAAAGACTTAAGCTTCCTGAAAAGGGGATACATATGTTACGAATAGTTGTGAGTGTAATACTCTGCTTTTGCTTGTCCTTTTTAACAATAGAAGTTAACGCCTGGCCTACCCAAAAGAGCAGAGAAGATTATGAGAAGCAGGGCCACATAATATGGGAGGCAAAGACGGATCAACGCGTTATGGCTTTAACTTTTGATGACGGGCCTGATCCGATTCAAACAACCGCCATATTAAATGTTTTAAAACAGTATGGTGTAAAAAGTACTTTCTTTGTGCTCGGTCGCAGAGTGAAGCAGCATCCCGAAGTCGTTAAAAAAATTATTGCCGAGGGGCATGAGATTGCTAATCACACGTTCTCTCATACCTATTTCAACGCCAGATCGACCGCTTCCTTTATCCGTCAAGAGATTGAACGGACCCAACTCGCTGTTTATGAGGTGACAGGAGCAAAGCCTACTTTGTTTCGACCACCAGGAGGTAATTACAACGATCGAATCATCAACACAGCTCACCTGCTGGGCTTAAAATCAGTGATGTGGTCATGGCATCAAGACACCAAGGATTGGACGCATCCCGGTGTCGGCAAAATATGTGATAAGGTGCTTAAAAACGCGCACAACGGAGATATTGTACTATTCCATGATTATGTGCCTGGAAAAACTCAGACCGAGCAAGCGCTTGAAACTATTTTGCCTGAATTACAAAAAAAAGGGTTCCAGCTTGTTACCGTTTCAGAGCTAATACGTATCAGCGGCAATCAGCAGAAGGTCATTCACCCGGATCAACGCTCCAAATCAAAGCAAGTTGTGAAATAACAAAATTGGAGGAGTCACATGCTAAAACCATATCTAGCTTCGATGGTAATCGTGGTCCTTATGTTGGCCTCAACGGCAGCATGGTGCACTAACGTTCATGCACATCAAGGCCCAGCCTATCACTTTGGTTTCAAAAAAAGCCAAAACGGAAGTATGCCATCAATTAACGAGGAAGGATTCAAGCCCATCGTCGACAAATATGGAGCCGTATTTCTAGGAGATACAAACCGCAAAGTATTATATTTAACCTTCGACAACGGCTACGAAAATGGATTTACTGGTAGTATCCTGGATACACTAAAGGTTAAAAAAGTGCCAGCTGCATTTTTTGTAACAGGCCATTATGTTAAGACGCAGCCCGATCTACTGAAACGGATGTATGCTGAGGGTCACATTATCGGCAATCACTCTTGGAGTCACCCTGATATGACTCAAGTGTCCTCCCTACGCTTGCGAGAAGAATTAGACAAAGTGCAGACAGCAGTGTCCCAAGTAACCGGCCAACAAGAGATGCGGTATCTTCGTCCGCCACGTGGCATCTTTAACGAGCAAACGTTGGATGCGAGCCGACAATTAGGGTATGTGAATGTGTTTTGGTCCATCGCCTATAAAGACTGGGATGTAAATCAGCAGCGCGGGGCGCAATACGCATATGATAATGTCATTAAACAATTGCATCCTGGGGCTGTCATTCTTTTGCATGCTATCTCAAAAGACAATGATGGCGCCTTAGGCCGCATTATAGACGAGGCGAATAGACAAGGCTATCAATTTGTTAGCTTGGATGAGCTAATTGCTGGCAAGCGCTGATTTTTGTAAATCGTGTATGCTGAGAAAAGTGAACACCCTTGGTCTTTCAGCCAAGGGTGTTCCATCTCTCCGTAAAGCCAGCAGATTGTCTGAACTCTTGCTTTAGTTGATTCACAAGCTCACTAAGTGGCAGCACCCTATCTACGTCTCCTACTCCCTGCCCAGCCGACCATATATCTTTCCAAGCTTTCGCCTTCGTATCCAGATTCACCATACCAGCATGACGATGCGGATCAGAGAGGCTTAGGCTTATTCCAGCGTTCTCTAAACTGCTCTTTAAGTAATTAGCCTTTACCCCACTTACAGCATCTGTATAAATAATATCGTCTAAAGTTGACTCGATCAGCATCTGCCGATAAGCATCATTCGCTCCGCTCTCGACTGTTGCGATAAAGCGCGTCCCCATATAGACCGCGTCCGCTCCGATTGCTATGGAAGCACGAATATGCTGACCATTGGAGATGCAGCCTGCCAGTATTGTTATGCCCTTCCACCAGCGCTTTACCTCTGCCACAAAAGCATAGGGATGAATGGTTCCACCATGACCACCAGCTCCATTGCATACCAAGATAAGACCATCAACGCCGCAATCGGCTGCCTTTCTCGCATGTGTAATCGTACTCACATCAGATAGTACAATTCCTCCATAATCATGTACGAATTCAACAACCGATGCAGGATTGCCAAGTGAAGTAATGACGATTGGCGGCTGGTGTTTACGAATCAGCGTGGTGTCCTCCATCCATCGTTTATTACTGCGATGAACAATCAAGTTAACCCCCCACGGGCCAATCTTCTGTTCTGGATGGGAGTCGCGGAACGCTGTTAATTCCTGTGCAATGGATGTCATCCATTGATCGAGTTGTACGGTCGTACGAGCATTTAAGAGGGGAAAGGTTCCAACTAGGCCTGCTAGACAGCTTTCAATAACCATACGGGGATTGGAAACGAGAAACATCGGGGCAACAATGACCGGCAGCGATAAATCGCTTAACCACCGTGAGGAAATCATCTAATTGCTCACCTCTTTTTCATTGAGAAAGCATTTTATATTTAGTTTATTAGTTCACGGCGTCCATAATGACTGCCAACACGCTTTCTAATGATTCTATTCCAGTGCGTAAGCTAATGTTATATTATGGTAAAGTCATTGTTTCTCTCTACTTGTTCTTATATGCTCTAGTAGCAGGAAGAATCATACTAATTAGTTGTGGAGGGACTTCAATGCACAAAGGATTAAGGTCTGCCGTTTTATGTGCCGCAGTAGTTGTTTCCATGTGGGGTTCGACTTCAGCTGCTTCTGCTCATCCTCTAGTGAACCTTCACAGTTATACCAGCTTTAACACTTATCTGGATGCACTAACAAAGCAATACTGGACTGATGGCAGCAATGCGCATGACCAATGGGAGCTTGACGAACAGAATGCACAATATGAGGCCGACATCGCTGCTGCAAAAATTTATTTTGGCATCGAATAAATTATTTGTAATCCTATAAATAAAATGCGTTAGCTTGAAGCTCCTAGCTCTTTAGGAGCTTCCTCTGTATTTCTACGGCGGCACAAAAATAAGCACCGCTACATTTTAGCAGGTGCTTTTCTAACCTTTACTGCCGTTAATGCTAATACGGCCGCTACGGCTCCAGTAATCGCAAGTGTCAGGAACAAGCTCTTATTCGAACCATTCATGAGCAGTGAAGCAGCCATAGGTCCTGCTGCCACCCCTACGAAGCGCATACTGCTGTATAAAGAACTAATCGTACCTCGCTGTTCCTTCTCAATTCCCTCTGTTATAAAAGAGTCTAAACACGGCAAAGACGCGCCTAACCCCAATCCTGCAGCGCTGAGGCAAGTCATTATTCCAACCACTGACTGAAACAACAGACAAAGGATAACTGCGATGGTGGACACTGTGAATCCGATACAGACGATCCATTTCATTGCATACTTGTTTTCGCCTATCGACTTGCCTGCAATGTATGAAGCCACACTCAAGACGGCTAATGGAATCGCGATAATGCAGCCTTTTACAATACCTTTGTAGCCATGGGCTTCTTCTAATGTCTCAGACAAATAAAATAGCGAGCCAAATAACATAAACATGCCTATGCCGCCGATAACAAACAGTGCCATTAACCATCTGAAATTATCTTTAATCAATTGGATTGTGGTACGCAAAAAGTCTCGCACAGGGACGGATTTATGCTCGGTTGCAGCAGTCGGTTTTTTGACTAGAAACAGCACCAACAATATGGAAATAAAGCATAATACTGGCACAGCCCAAAAAGGTAAATACCAGACAATGGCAACCAAAGCCGAGCCCAAAATAGGGCTTAAAACTTTCCCGATTGTGTTGGAGGTTTCAATCAAGCCAAGACCACTGCTTACATCTTTTTCATTTTTGAACATGTCCCCGACTAACGGAAGCACAATCGGCATCGCCCCCGCTGCTCCAATCCCTTGCAGCACCCTGCCGATTAAAATAATGGAATAGGACTTATCCATCCAAACTGCTGCAGCGCCGCATATACCACCACCTATACCCGCAATAGCAAGACTCGGAATAATAACCGCCTTACGCCCAATGCGGTCTGATAAATATCCTGCGATTGGTATTAAAATAATGGCCATGACGGAGTAAGCGGTAATGAGCAGGCTTGTTTGAAAAGAACTGACTTTAAGCTGTCTCCTTATCTCCGGTAAGACGGGAATCAACATGGAATTGCCTAACGTCATAATTAAGGGAATAGATGAAAGCGCTAATAAATCAGATCGCTTGTCAGCTTGCAAAATCGGCACACCTCCGCACAAATAACCCATTTACGGACCTTAAACAGCTTCCTAAAATGATAATCTGCACGTCAATGACCTTATTTATGCCTGCACATTTATGTACCCCGTTAGTTTATAGTGGATTCACTTGAACGCATGCTTGTTTACCGCTTAATTGAATACCCGATTGCTTGTTGCCGGCATGTGCCAAGTCCACCAGCATTCGCTGCAGCAGCGCTTTGGCCTGCTCCCCTTCCTTACCGGTTATTTTGACAACCAATTGTACCGAATCTCCAGACTTTAACAATCTTTCTGCCTGATTAAGCTTGGTTTCATAATCGTGATCTTCAATTCTTGCCGTTAGTCTAATTTCTTTTACTTTAGAATTCTGTTCCCGTTTGCGGGACTGCTGTGCTTCTTCTTTCACCGCACCTGATCGAACTAACCTGCATGGTGGTGGACTGCTCATTAATGAGGTGCACACTAAATCGACTTTGTGCTGCTTTGCCAAGACCAGTGCCGCTTTTGTGGACATAATACCTAAGTCTTCACCATTGATACCCGTCACATGAACTTCTGCGGCTTTTATTTTTTCATTCTTTATCATTGTGATAACCCCTTTAGCTTCGCTATAATGAACCCATATTAACGTGATTAAGGAGATTAAGCAATGAACTCTAAAGAAATGGAAGAACAAATGATTCAAAGTTATCAGCAGGATGAAAACATGATGATTCTTGTATTTGCGCAATGGTGCGTTAACCATAAGCTGGACCCGGAACAATTGTACCAGCGTGCATATCCCCAACAGACTGCTAATCACGCACTGCAACAAGCAATAGAATTGACCGTCCCAGCAGATGAAGCTGGTGAGATACCCGATCACACGCTGCTTGCTGTCCTTTCCTTATTTGGAAACGAGGATTTGGCTTACATCGTGACAGAAGAGATTCAAAAGAGACCTCCTACGAAAAAATAAGCTTAACGAAATACAACCGACTGCCCTAATTGAGAGCAGTCGGTTGTATTAATTCAGACGAGTTTTACTTTTCGTTTTACATAATGATAAACAACAAAACAAACTAGAAGTACTGCGATTACTATCGCTACAGGCATCAAGTAGGCTTTTGCGAGTGGAGCAACGTCCTTCCATTTTGGCCCCAGACGATAACCCAGATACACATATAAGCTGGTAATCGGCAGCATGGCAGCGTAAGTGTAAGCAATAAATTTAACAAGACTCATGTTAGCCATACCGCATGGCAATGATATGGCAGTTCTTACGCCCGGAATAAATCGCCCAAAAAATGCAACTCCCGCGCCATATTTAGCAAAGAAACGTTCCGAAGCTACTATTTCCCGTTCGCGAATCAAGAAATACTTTCCATACTTCAAAATTAAAGGTCGCCCACCATATTTGCCAAGTGCATATAAGGTGAGAGGTCCTGTAACGCCTCCTATCGAACCCGCTAATATGGCAAGCCACAAGTTCATATCACCTTGAAACACCCAATAGCCTACTAAAGGCAGCACGATTTCCGCAGGGATAAATTCAAAGGTTAGCGCCATAATAATACCAGCATAAGATAATTGTTTAAACTGATGCACGATGTCAATAATAAACTGTTCCATTCCTCACCTCATGAAGATTTGCCAGATAAAGCTGATTTTTTTAATACGAGCCATACTTGTCCCGCAATAAACAAGGAAGAGCATACACCAAATATAAGTCCAAGTGTCATCGCAAGGGAAAATAACTGGATCGATTCACTTCCGAATACATATAAAATTAGCGAGGCCACCATTACTGTAAGTCCCGTATTCATCGACCGTACAAAAGTCTGCTTGATGCTGTTATTAACAAGTGCCGACAAGTCGTTCACGTTTTTCAGTGTAGCAAATCTTAAATTTTCCCGTATGCGGTCAAAAATAACAATCGTATCATTGATCGAGTACCCGATAATCGTTAGAATCGCAGCGATAAACGGCAGATTCACTTCCAACTGCAGTAGTGAGAATAGGGTAATTACCATAAATGCGCTGTATAACAAAGCAAGTACAGAAGCAAGTGCAAAGCGCCATTCAAATCTAACAGCTACGTAGATGATAATGCCAATACTGGCGAGTAAGACAGCATAAATGGCTTTTAAACCAAGCTCTTGCGCAATTCCCGGGTCGACCGTATGTTCTTCGCCAGATACTTGATCTCCATATGCCTTGCGGAAAGCCTGTATAATCGATTCAGCCTCTCCTTTGTCACTATTAAGCACCTTGTCAAAGCGAATTGTAATACGATCCTGCTCTGTTCCACCGATTGTCATTGTGCCAGGTACTAGTCCTGTCGATTGAACAATCTGATCCGCTTCGGGCTTTGTTATTGATTTCCCTATCGTAATGTCTATGGATGTGCCTGCCTTAAAGTCCACTCCGAAATTAAAACCTAAAGTCATAAGCGAAATAATTCCCGCCACTGTCATTGCAATAGACAGACTGAATGCCACCTTGCGGTATTTTACAAAGTCAAACTTCCCATTAGTTTCTGTGATCTGGCGAGTAGTGTTTGCTTGTTCAGCAATAGACGTGATCTGTGATGGCTTTACTCCCAAGTATCCAGGCTTCGTAATCAAATTACTCTTGAGCAATAATTGCAGCAAGAATCGAGCAAAGATTACATTCGTGACGATGCTCAGCAAAATACTTAAAATAAGGGTTAGTGCAAAGCCTTGGATCGCACCTGTCCCCATATAATAAAGTACAGCACCGGCTAAAATAGTCGTGATATTGGCATCCATAATCGTCCGGAAGGAATGTTTAGATCCTGCCTTTAACGCGGAGACCATGCTTTTTCCGCTTCGAATCTCCTCTTTGATCCGTTCATAGGTAATGATATTAGCGTCCACTGCCATCCCAATTCCTAGTACAAATGCGGCAATCCCAGGCAAAGTGAGTGTTGACTGTATAGCATTCATAACTAGGAGAAGCGCCCAGGCATACGTAATTAACGAGATGCTGGCCACAATTCCGGGAACCCGGTACAAAATAATCATAAACAGCAAAATAAATATAGAGGCCAGCGTTCCTGCCTTTACCGTCTGTTCTAACGATTGCTGCCCTAATGTTGCGCCTACAGATTGCGTATATTTTTCGGTCAGCTTAAGCGGCAGTGCCCCCATATTAATAACCTCAGCCAACTCGCGTGCCTCAGCTTGAGTATAGCTGCCTGTAATCGACGCGTTGCCATCTGTCAACACGGATCTGACAACAGGTGCCGACAGCTCTTCCTCATCCAAATAAATGGAGAGCGGCTGGTGAAGCAGCTTCTCTGTGACTTGCTTCAGTTTATCCTTGTCGCGTACTTTGATCTGGATTAACGGTTGATGAAGATCATCAAAGCCTACCTGAGCAGCACCTTCCACAAAATCACTGCCATGCAGCTCGATCTTGCCGTCAGGACCTCTAAACGTCAAGTTAGCTGGCTTCTTCATCATTTCCCGGACAGTTTGTTCGTCGGCTACGCCGGCAATTCGCGCACGAATTCGGTTCGTGCCCTCAGGTGTCACTTCCGGCTCAGCAACTCCGTAAGCATCGGCACGCTTTTCTAAGCTCCGTGCCGTCTGACGAAGCGCTTCCTTCGTGATCGTTCCGCCTTCTTCTACGGGCTGTGCTTCATACAGAATCTCAAAGCCACCTTTGAGATCAAGTCCGAGCTTCGTGTTCTGGATGAGCTGTGGTGATGTCACTGCAATGATTATAAAAGTGATCATAACCGTACATATAAATGCAGCAAGTCTTTTCATTTTCATAACGTTAACGCTCCCTTTATCGGCAATGTAGGCTGAAAAAGAGCAGCACAAAATAAACAGGCTGCCCTGTTTGCTGTTAAAGAGAGCAGATAATGGCTGTCGTTGTCCGTTTGATGGGCATTAGAAATAAACGTCTTATAGCGGTAGCAATATACGTGGAATGATAAGGGAAGCATATTCGTCTAATGGAGCTGATAAACAAACGATACATCACTACAATTAATATCAAATGCAGCAGTGTATATTTAACAGATAGAGCCGACTTGCGTACAAGCATCGCATCTGCCGATTCCAAGTTACTTCCAAATTCTATTGTTTGATGGATAGTAGGTTCACTCTGTGCTGCAAGCAGTGGAAGGCATAACGAACCCAGCAGCACGAGCACCATCATTATAACTGTGAAGAAATGATATCGACTATGAGTCTGCTTCGTCAACTTGCCACACCCCCCTACCATGATTTAAAGCATAATCTTATCATACGGAGCAAGAAGCAGACAAGCGATGAAAAAGGCAAGACTTTTTAATACTTCTAACAGCACCTGATACAGGCAACATTACGAATGGAGCGACTGTATCAAGCCCAGAATCCCACAACGTGTGCACAATATATAACACGATTGAGCAAAAGAAATCTTTGCCCAATCGGTTGTATTACGCTACTATTCCTCTAGCTTAAGCATCAAAAATGTACAGCTTTACTCCTCGCACATGCTTCCATACACTAGTGCACCTTTGTGAATAACCGCTTTTCTCACTGCTCGTCTGGCTACAGCTTCGGCTGTGCAGCTTGCTTCTACTAGCACAAGGCTGGCTTCATCGCCAATAGATGGCCACACTTGGTTTCCCTGTTCGTCTAAAGGTGAAATTCCATTGGTAATATATTTAATCGACTGGGATAATGCGAACTCAGAGCTATACCCGTACAATTCAGCCAAACGTCCTACCTTCTCCAGATTGTCTCCATTGCCGAATGGAGACCAATGATCCGTCACGCTGTCAGTCCCAAGCATGACAGGTACTCCATGATGGGACATAAGTGGGATGGGCATATTCATCCTGCCTATCGGCACCGTTGAAGTTACAGCTATGCCAAGCTCTCCAAACCGTTTGGCAAGCGCAGTAACTTCTTCCAATGCATTAGTAGCAAATGCAAACGCATGGCTCACGGTAACTTTGTCCTGCCATCCTGCTTCCTCCGTCAGGTCGGCCAACCTGACAAGGGTTTCTAATCCCACGGCACCCTGATCATGAATATGCACATCAATGCCTGCTCCCGTCTCAACAGCAATATCCATGACCGTTTGCAAGGAGCGCTCGATATCACGATCTACAGTCGCCGGATCAACAGCCCCTACAAACTGGGCACCATTTTGCACGGCTGCTCTGACAAGTGCTGCGGAGTCGGAGTGAAGCAGACCATGCTGCGGAAAAGCGACAAGCGCAGACGTAACTCGGCCTTTGTAATCATCGAGTGCCGAAAGTGTCGACTCCAGCATCCTCAAGCCGCTCACTGGATCGATATTCACATGTCCTCTCACATGAGTCGACCCATGAGATAACAGAAGATCAAGGAGATGGCCCGTACGCTGACGGGCTACAGGAATTAACTCCGGGAGTAGTTTACGTTCCTGCTCTATACGCTCAAATATGCTCGCTGCTGGGCGAACAGCTCGCCAACTTCCACCATAAAATGTCTTGTCCAAGTGAATGTGCGCGTCATGGAAGGAAGGAATCAGAAGCTTTCCATTTGCATCATACGTTGTCAACTGCTCGTCAACGATTATACTAGATCTCGGAACAATTTCCTGTATGAGTCCATCGGCTATCCGAATGTGAAACAATTCCGTACAGGTTCCTACCACTTGCTCGTCTTCATATAAGTATCCTGTGTCCAGACTGACATTTTTAATCCAATATGACGTTTTCATCTTAATACCTCCAATATCCAGCTAAGTCCATCGTCTTGATAATACGAGGTTGTCCCTGCCTATTATTATATAGATGCGCTTCAGCAATCACTCCATGCCTCATGCACGCTGCACACTTATGGTACCATTGGATTTCATATATGAAAAATATATAATAGATTGGGTTATCATATCTTTAACATATGAAAAGGTGGTGCAATCAGCATGGATATTAGACAGCTTCGTTACTTTATAGCCATCGCCGAAGAACAAAATATTACTTCTGCAGCCAGACGGCTGCATATCGCGCAGCCTCCTCTAAGCCAGCAGCTCAAACTTATGGAACATCAATTAGGAGTGGAATTGATTGCACGAAGAGGTAGAACACTAGAACTCACAGAAGCCGGTCGTACCTTGTATAAACATGCTTTGCGAATTACTGCTTTAATGGAGGAATCACAACTTGAGGTTCAAGAGACAGGTGCGGGGCAACGTGGCAAGTTATCCATTGGAGTCAACACCTTACCTTATCCCGACCTGCCTAACCTGCTCGTTCAATTTCGCTCGTCTTTCCCAATGATAGACTATAAGATTAAACAGAATGAATCTGCCCATCTATGTCAGCTTTTACGGGACCGCCAGATCGATTTAGCGATTATTAAATTGCCTTTGGAGCTGCAGGATTTCTCCGTAATTAACTTAATAACGGAACCGCTTCGTTATATAGCGTCACCTACCTATCGGTATCCCCGCAAGCAAGTCACTTTCGCTGAGATGGAACAAACGGCTCTTCTTGTCCCCAGTACAGAAGGTTTAGGTCTGCATCACATTATTGTGGAGCAATTTGCCAAAAGAAGTTTAAATCCCTGCTTTATATGCGAGTGCTCGGATATTTACACCATGTTGGAGCTGGTCAGGTCTGGATTTGGTGCAGCTATTGTCCCTGAATCACTACTGCAAGTTCATCGTGCAACAGAATTAAACATTTATACCATCGAAGATCTGCATGCCACTTCTTCCACAGCTCTGATTTGGATGCGTGATCATTATTTATCCAAGCCTGCCCAGCATTTTATAAATATGGTTAAGCAGAATCTTAGTGAGAAAGAAGCCCATTAAATCAGGATAATCGCTAAGCAAGCAGGCCAAGTAAGGTAAATGCACAGTTAATCCGATTATCGATAATGACGACTGTTTAGCCTGAGAAGCACCAGAACTAGCGCCCCTATGTAAACTGGCGTCATCAGAAGTACACAGTATAAGTCCCAGTTTGATCGTTTGCCTGCATTCATTAGCACGTCCATTACATGGTAAGCAGGCGGAATGAACCAGCTAAGCGGCAGCAGCCAATCTGGAAAGTTGTGCAAAAAAGCTCCTTGACATAAAGATAGGATTAAAGTTAGCACTAATCCTCCGAGAACCACGCTCCGCTTGCCCACTCCTTTGGATTGAAAACATGCTGTAATACACGCGGCTAGAATGGCTAACTCTAAATGGCCGATCAATCCCAATAGCATATCTTTCCATGTGACTGGTCGATCAAATACTTGCATGAGCACCGGTAAAAGGACAACAAACAAGCAACTGATGCCTATTAATACGCTTGCTGCAATTAATTTACTTAAGAAATATAAATTCGGGTTCTTTATGTGGACAATTGATATCATCTCTTGATAAGGATGCTCCGTGTGGCCGAACCCATAACAGAACCATGCCGAAATAAAAAACAGCATCACGGCACTAGCTGCATAACTATCTAATACTGGATTAGGTTGCATGGAGTACAGCATCATCAGACACAATCCTAACACCGCCAAAGGCGGAAAATAACGATTAGAGCGCACATATTGCCGTAGTAAATATGTAATCATCGTGCTCATGCTGAACAATCCTCCTCATCAGACACGGTACAGATCGTAGCATCTATTTTAAGCAGCAGACGCAGCATGTCATCACAATGATCGGCGGCAACTACCAGCGTATGCCGCTCTTCTGCAGTTATCCAGCCCATAAATCCGATCTGCTGCTGAATCACCGTCATTTGATCGTTGTGCCGCAAGCAGCATTTAATGCGCTTGTTATGTTGAGACGTGTTGTGACACTCACTATACTCCATGCCTATGACCAAGGACTCTAAATGGTCTGCCTTGGAGTAGGACTTTAATAGCTTGCCGCCGCTCAATTCCACCACTTGATCTGCATCTTTCGTTAATATGGATTCGTGGCACGCCGCAACAATCGTGGCCCCCCGCTCCCTATATGCCAACAATTGTCGTCTCAGCTCCTGTTGAGCCTCCTGATCGAGACCAGACATCGGCTCGTCGAGCAGCAGAAAGTCGGGTTGATGAAGCATTGCTTGCATCAGATTGACTTTCTGCAGCATGCCTTTTGAGAAGGTGCCCATGCGCTTATACTGCGAGTGGCTTATGCCCCACTGCCGGTGCAATTCTTCTATTCGTTGACTTAGTATTGTCTTGCTTATCCGGTGAACACGCCCCATAGCGGTGAGGTATTCGCTCGGCGTAAGCTGCAACAGCGGCATTCGTTCAGGTGCATAACCTATAGCATCCACGCGCGGGTCTATGCTGATCTTGCCTTTATCAGGCGCGGCCAGCCCAGCTAGCACTCTCAACAAGGTACTTTTTCCAGAGCCGTTTTCACCAACTAGTACAAGCAGTTGACTTGACTCCACAACCAGGGATAAGTCGTCAAGTACCCTTCTGTTTTTATATCGATATGTAAGTTGACTTACTTGAAGCATACAGTTGATACCTCCACAAAAATAACGAGCCTAGCAAGAGACTATTTCTGACATTTCTGATCCTTCTCTCATTTATTTATTATACGACTAAACAGCAGCATTTCCCAATAGATAGAGAATATAGGATACAATACGCCAGTTTCATAAGATGCTGCTTGTTTTTCTGAAAAAGGGATAACAAAAAGAGCCGTGGACAATGCCCCACGACTCCTCTACTGCATACAAAATGTTACATCTTCTTGCTGCCAGTTAAGCGACTCTGAATAATAATCCAACCTAATGTTGTCAGAATAACACTAACGAGCACAAATAACAGCAATGGACTAAAGGTAGAATCAAGCTGACGACTAGGCTTAGGCAGCTTGGCCTCTATACCATGTACAGCCAAATATTGCGTAAAATGCAATTGTGCATGGGGATCATCCTGCTGCTGCACTTTTGTGTCCTTTATGCGCACCATGCCATTAGTTCCGCCGACAGGTGTCATGAGATTAGTATCTAAGTCCCGCTCCAGAAACAATAGATACTCCCCGCCTGCATTCTGATGATCAAGAGCTCCCTGTTGATCATCTCGGTCAATTCCTGCGATTATCATTCTGGGGCAATACCCCTTTATAACGTGAGAGACCGTAAAATTATATCCTTCCCACATCGATGATTGATCTGCGGTGGGGTCGTTAAACGTATATATGCCTGTAACTACAAGTTGAGCCCGCTGAACGACCATTTCTGGCTCCATCCGAATCCAGCTGGTGGCGTGCACCTGATCGTGAACGTAGACATTAAGCAGCAGAACTATTCCTATTACACGAGCCCACAAAATCCTGCTTCGAATAAACACATGGATCCTCCTCGGCAGCAGCATACATTCATCTCTTACAAGCTTCTGTAAAATAGACGTAAGCTTGACCAATAAGGTTACATGTTATTTACATTTCATTATATGAACAATAACGCCAAGCAAGTTCACCATCTTAAATCGAACAAGCACCATCTGAGCATGAATCTCCTGTGCTTGACCCCGCTACCCCTTCTTGTGTTGCGGCTTCGTTCCAGGCTTTAAGCAGTTGTTCTGCAAATGCTTCCGTTGGTTGCGCACCAGAAATACCATACTTCTCGTTCAAGACAAAAAACGGCACCGCACGAATGCCAAGTCGTCCCGCTAATTGCTCATCAAAACGCGCATCCTGAGCATATTGCTCGCTCGCCAGCATCTCTAGAACTGCCTCTCGATCGAGGCCAACACCAACAGCTAAATCAGACAACACGTCATGATTGCCAATGTGCTTGGAGTCCGTAAATACGGCACGGAACAAAGCTTCGTTCATCTCTCGCATCTTGCCGTTCTGAGCGGCAAAGTGAGTCAATCGATGAGCATCAAACGAGTTGCTCAGCACCATCGTATCAAAATGGTAAGTCAATCCGACACTCTTCGCTTGCTCCGTAATGTTATCATTCATTGATTTTGCTTGCTGTACACTCATATTGTACTTTTTCGACAGCATCGTATGGACATCATAATCAACATCACGGGCAGCTTCAGGATCAAGCTCAAAGCTGCGGTAGATCACTTCTACTTTATCCTTATGCGGGAATTGATCCAGCGCCTCCTCAAAACGGCGTTTACCAATATAACAAAATGGACACATGTAGTCAGACCAAATTTCAACTTTCATAATAGACCTCCACATTTGATTGTCATCATATTTAATTAAGTACACTCATTGTAACTCTTATAGTTACAACAATCAAGTAACTTACTTTTATTTTGTTGAATATCGTTTCCCCTACTCAAATTATATATGCATCTTGTTCCTTTTATTGTAAAATAAATAATAAAAGTACATCACTTGGAAAGGAGTGACGAGGCTTCCGATATGAATCGTTATTTTGATGTCAATCATACCCAGCTCTTTACGTTTTATTCACCTGCACACTTGAGTGCATTATCTGCATTTGTGTTATGCCTGATTTTGTTATATGTCAATCGTCAGCGCCTTCACAAAAGCCACTATCGTAAATACGGACGATTTATCTTGGCTGCTGTTCTAGTACTATGTGAGGTGACACTTAATATATGGTACATCACACAAGGCGTTTTCCGTCTTCAGGACACACTCCCGTTGGAATTATGCAGCATTTCATTATATCTATGTGTTTTTATGCTGCTGTTTAATAATCGGTTTCTATTTCAGATTGTCTATTTCACTGGAATTGGTGGGGCACTTCAAGCCATACTTACGCCCGCTCTCACCTTTGATTTCCCTCATTATCGCTTTCTTGAGTTTTTTATTGCCCACTTTGCAATCATGTTGGCTGTGCTCTATATGGTATGGGTGGAACAATACAGGCCGACGTTTAAATCCGTAGGGCTAGCGATGGCATTCTTAAATGTATTGCTGGTAGTAGTCGGCTCCATTAACTATGCCGTAGGTGGGAACTATATGTTCCTGATGAAGAAACCGGACACAGCCTCTATGCTTGATCTGTTAGGTCCATATCCATGGTATTTACTATCTTTAGAAGCTGTGGCGTTTGTATTGTTTATATTGCTTTACTTGCCATTTATTTTTGTTGCACGGGCTCAGCTGTCACGCAATAAGCTCCCATTGTCCGAGTAACGGATCACTGTGAACACTGGTTCACATACATTCAATACGTTTCAGAATAAGAGGCTATCACATTTCGGCGGAGATATCAGGGCTCCGCTCTTTGTGATGCCAAGAATAATAAAATGTAAAAAAACGCTTCCAAAACAATTGAAACAACTAACCAAGTGTGATATAAATAATGTTAATAGAATTGCCATTTAACAACCCGCTTCGTAACGTTTGGCCGCCGACAATTATTAATCCTCATACCCTCATTAATTTTTGCTCGACACTCAACTTTTCATCATCCCATGTTAGCCTCTATTTTCTTTCTTTATTAATTCGGATATTCTCACTAATAGACGATACAGATGGACTGGCTCGAAATAATAGAGTGCTGGGGGAGGTGGTTGCAGCTCATACTGTTTAGCTTGCTCACAGCTATGGGTCGACACATGTAGCTTATACAAATCGAAGGGTGATGATGATTGATGAAAAGATTGTCCGGTGTTATTTTTTTGTATGTTATGGTAGCACTCTTATTCTCCTCACCAGCATCTGCATATGAAGGTTATCAATATTATCAACACAACACATATAGCCATCTGAATGTCAAAATTGATGTTGCATATAAAGGTCCTGAAACAAGCGGTACACGTCAGTTTGTCGTTAGATTGTTTAAGATTACCCCTTGGGGTGAGATGCCTGGAGAAAATGATATTTTTATTAATTTTGATTTATCAGAGCCCAAGCCTCATCCTAATGCCTATCGTATCAAAACGGTGGTTGATACCTTCTTCCAACTTGATCCTGGCCAATATGTGATCCGAGTATATGCTGACGGCGGTGCTGATAAATGGTCATACAGCATTGCGGCGCCTTATTAATTAGAACTTAAGAAGTTCAACCAAAAAGAGCAGACCTTCCAGTAGCATGGAAGCGTCTGCTCTTCTTATTTATGATATTGTGGCAGGCTCACTTGTATATACAGTTACAACCCTTTTATCAAGGGAAGACCGCTCGATGCCATTATTGACACAGAGCTCGTCAAGCAGTTGATCCAACACTACTTTTTCAGTCGTGAACAGTGTCTCAAGACCTTCATCTATTTTATCCAACAAAGCGGGAAGCGTTGTAAAATAATACTTTAACAACAAATTTCTCAGCTTCAGTGCCAAACGCTCCATACTTTCATATGCCTGAAGTGTTGTGCTGTCGGCATTTAGATACCCATGCTGTTGCAAATAACGAATTCGCTGCACCATAAATCTTTTGTGCTCCCAGAGCAAATGCAGAGGACGAACGTCTAAGGCAATCTGATCCTTCCCCAGCAGTTTGAAATAATGCTGTAGCGCCTGATAAACTTTCATTCCATATACACCTGGTTCCAAGTTGCGATATAAGCCCATCCGCCGGGATGAGTTAATGCCGTGGAGATACTCTGTCAATGATTCCATCATCACACCGAGATCAAAATCATATAATCCGTATTTCAAGTCATACTTGGTTTGTTCATAATTGTCAGCTTTACGGAACATACTAATATAGTTGTGTGTTGTTGGACTATTGTAGGCCGTCTCAAACTCTTCAAAACTAATTTCCCGGCAGCTAAAAGCCCGATCCCTATTAAAACCCGCAACCGTATAAGTCTGTTTGTCCAAATTGTACCCTAACACTAGCAGATCATGGGTCATGTGCCGGAAATTATAGCACAACGTGTTTGGAATGTAATATTCATCGATATAAGAGAAGAAGTAAAAGCCCCGATCTATATGATCGATAATAAAATCACGTATGTTGATATTCATTCGGGTCAACATCTCTTTATCCGTACGATGATAATCCAGCCAAGGCACATTGCCAAAAATAATTAACAGGTCCGGGTAAAAATCCAATCGATACTCACCTAGATCAATGTACTGCTGTGTTATATGAAGCTGAACATAGTTTGTGTAAAACCAATCCATACAGCGCTCGTCATCTTGAAGAACACCAAGTACATAGGCATGCCCCAGAAAACCATACAATTGTGGCTGGCTAAAAGGTAATATGTTCTCCCGCATGAAAATCCTCATTTCTTATCTGAGTAGTATAGTAGGTCAATAAAATGGATTAGAAAGAATCTTTATCTGCAAACATGCGGACACATCGATTACAAACCAATAAATTGTCATTTCGCATATAATTGCGGAATTTGACTGCACGTTCCCCTTCCCACATATCCTGGAACGTATCTTCGTAAATGTTGCCATATTTATAATCCGGGAAATCTACACAAGGGTATACATCCCCAGTACGACGGACAACCAGCTCATGCCATGGTGCAACACATTTGGTATGGCCAAATACGTTATCAATGTCGGTGAAATATTCATGAATATCGATATACTGCGAGGAATCGACTCCCTCCGAACGCCATATTTCTTCCATATCACGCTTTAATAATTGGGTATCGATGCCGATATCTTCCTCAACAAAGCCCTGCCAAGCAGGAGATACGTTGCAATCCAGATGCTCTTTCATTTGTTCTGCGTACATTAAACCGCGTTCCTGTGACGTAAACAGCAGTGGAGCGAAGTTAACCGACATATCGCGGCGCTTTGTCCAAGGTGTCTTCGTGTCATGCAGGACAATGTTGGCGTCCTTGAAGCGATCTCTGAGCGCTTGCATAAAGTTTTTGGTACTTTTGTAGTTATACTTGGACAATACCATCGTAATGTTGATAAACGGAAACATTTTATTGTTTCGTTTTTTCTCTTGAATCAACATTTCAACATTTTCACAGACCGTATTAAAGCTGCCTTTGCCTCGAATGGAATCGTGGAATTCTTCAGGTCCGTCCAGAGAAATATTCATGGCTACAATATTTTTCATAATAAACGGAATCTGCTTCTTCATTAATGAACCATTTGTCAACAAATAAATGTTGGCCTTTTTACTGCGCAGATGTTCAACCAGCTCATTTAAATGCTTGTACAGCATCGGTTCGCCGCCCGTAATTATGACACCCAACTTCTTGTTGTTCGCCGTCACCTGATCGATAAACCCTTTCAGAACGTTAATGTCGAGCTGTTCACGAATGACACGCTGCGGCTCCTTTAACGCCCAACCTGTCTCCCCCCAAATGTGGCAGAAGCTGCAACGATAATTGCACATCTCAGACGGGAAAAGTGTTAATTGTTTAATCTCTGGTGTTAAATTGCGGACATAATCATTTAGTGCTTCATCTCTTAAACCTATTGCTTCAGTTAACATATTAGTTTCCTCGCCTTCATCTTCTATATATAGGGTTGTGTTGCAGGGTCAACAGGCACATAGCAGGATTATTCGTTCTCGCCATCCGAAGATAAAATGTAGTTCATAATGCTGTTAATTGTCATAAAATTACGAAAATCCAAATCTTCATCTTTCCAAGTCACACCAAACTCCATTTCTGCAGCTATAACCAGCTTAATAAACGTAACCGAGTTGACTCCTAACACCGTCAGCTCATCATCTGGGCCTAGTTGGTCCAAAGCATCACTGTCATCAACATTGTCCTTCAGCATTTCAATTACACGTGCCCGCAAGTCGTTTTGAAGTTCGGTTGTCATTGTAAATTCCTCCTAAAATGTTTGAATGATGGATTTATATATTTAATTGCAAGGTGTAAGCAGCAGTTGGGTCAAGCGACGTTCTTCCTCCACAACTTCCTGTAACCTGATGCAGCAGGATTGGAACACTTCTGGTTTGTACACAGGCAGATACAAATAACGAACGACGCCTTTACGTACTTCATCCCATTTTTTAATGATGCGTTCGATGGACTGCAAAGTATCACTCTCAACTCCGTATAACTGCCTTATGCGATAGCTGTCCACATGTTTGGCGTTAATCACTTCGTTGCAGAATGCAATCGTATCGTCCAAATGGAGTTTGAGCTGCTCCTCATCGGATGTCCAGCGACGGAATGACTCGATATAAAGGGTAAGCGCCTGCACACTTTGTTCCAACAAATTCAAGCGTCCATTCAGCAGTGAGACATAAGCGTGAAGCGGCTGTTTGACTTCTCCATGGATTGTCAGGGAGGAAGATTCAGCGCTGAAAATATAGTGAGTCGCCTCATGTCCGCGATGCAAAAAGCGTTCACGGAAGCCAAGGTGTCCCTGCTCCAGGTCTGTGAAGGACAGAACACATTTCTTGTATGACAAGTTTTCTCGACGGTCATGCTCTATCACATGGAACATCTGTGCCGCCTTGTTGTAACCATATACAAGCAGCGTATGATCCAGATGTTCCTTTTCAAAAGTATCTTTGCGTATCGATTCGTGGTAAGCATCGACCCACACCACTACAGGACTACCATGTGAAATTGCTTCTATTAGCTCGGCCACAATGTTACTGGAATCTGCTCGTATATCCACCTTAATATTCAATTGCTTAAACATCTGCTGCATCGGATATTGCTCGTCGTAACGGATGCGGTACCCTTTGTCCAGATTTGCCTCATGCTGCCCGCTCTCTGCCTCGTGGTCATATTCATATAGAATTAGATCGTTAAGCATTATGCGCAGTGGGTCTTGACCAAAGTGCCGCACGATTGGAAATACCGAGTTAAAGAAACAATTTTTGTAGAACACATCGTTAAATGGCTCAATCGCCGGAATGATCACCTGTAGCGGTGTTCTATTCATCTCAGAGTCGGTCAACTCAACGAGTGCTGCTTCAGCTTGAGACACTTCTGCAATAGTCGCAGCAGCTTCTGTATGAGCGACTGACATTGTAGCGCTTGGCTCTTGTATATCATTTGATATTGCCTCATGACTTGAACCGACTACGTATGCAGCTAGCTCTGTGATTGAGCTAAATCGATACAGATCATCTGAGTTGATCGTGACGTGTTGCCGCCCCAACTCTACCTCCATTCGGATAGCTTGAATGGAGTTGCCGCCTAGCTCAAAGAATGAATCGTAGACGTCAATTTCAGTTATCCCAAGCAGCATTCCCCATACATTTGCAATTGTCTGTTCCGTCTCGCTGTATTGCCTGCTGTCCCTGCCCGTTAATTTCACAAACGCAATCGAAGACGAAGCTGCACTCACAACTGCCGCTTGATCAGGTAAGACAGGACCTCGCTCACCAATATCAGACGAGTACTTATCACCCCCTTTTTCTGCCTTTCTGTTCTCCTCTGTATAATCAGTCATTGATTCCAACCAGCAGCGTGACCGCTGAAACGGGTAGGTCGGTACACTGACCGTATATCGTTCTTCATCCAAATAAAGCAGTTCCCACTCGATGTCGGCACCTTGCGTATAAAGATGACATACCTCATACAGTCCGTCTGAATACGCTGATGTACGAGCCAGCATCTGTTGAATCAGTTCCCTGCACCGCTCATTCTTAGTTCTTAGTTCTTCACTTGTCAGTGCCCCTACTTGGCTTTCTCCTCGCTGTACATTTCGAATCCGATGCTCGCCGTAGTACACGCCCTCGAGCTGAAGAACTGGAGTTAGGTCTGTTTGTTGAAGTTGAGTCAGCTTTTGCCAAAGTTCTTTCTTGTCGTGTGCGGTTAAAGCTAATCGATATCCGTAATGTCCTCTACCCGTATTTGCTGTATAACAGATGGATTGTAGATCCGCTGATGAGTTAGGCAGTAAAGCTGCATACTCATCAATAAGCTGCTTAATTCCTAGTTTGCTTTTAGCCGATAAGCACAAGGCCACCAGCTCTTGCTTAGGCTGCTCAGCCACTCGATTAGTGGTCAAGAGCGCATGCTCAGTAGGCGCTTCCTCCAACACAACATGACAATTCGTTCCGCTAAAGCCAAAAGAACTGACTCCACATCTCAGTGGGGTATCCCCTCCTTCCCAGTTACGTAGTTGGTCATTTACATAAACTGGCGAGCTTTCAAATGAAATTTTGCGGTTGGGCCTCATAAAATGAAGGGTTGGCGGAAGCTGCTTATATTGAAGCGCAGCTATCGCTTTCACAAGCCCAGCTATGCCAGAAGCGCTATCCAAATGGCCCACATTCGTTTTGACCGAGCCCACCGCGCAAAACTGCTGCTTACTTGTGCGTCGTCTAAAGGCGCGCTGGATACCGTCAATTTCGATTGGGTCACCAAGCTTGGTACCCGTACCGTGAGCTTCGATGTAGGTGATCGACTCCGGCGGAATACCTGCGTCTTTCCATGCTTGCAGAAGCAGTTGTTCCTGCGCCTGCGCGTTGGGTGCAGTAATGCCTGCTGATGCTCCATCCTGATTAACCGCGCTGCCTTTGATGACCGCATAAATACGGTCCCCGTCCTCGACAGCCCGCTCCAATGGCTTCAGCAGCAATGCTGCTGTACCTTCTCCCCAGACCGTACCGTCTGAGCTGTCGTCAAAAGTGCTTGTTCTAGCATTTGACGATTCGATTCCAATCGCAAACACATCGTCCACTGGCATGAGGCATACCTTCACCCCTCCGGTGAGCGCTTGATCACAATCCCCGTTTCGTAGAGCCATACAAGCCAGGTGTACAGCTACCAAGGAGGAAGAGCAAGCCGTATCCACCAGAAAGGCTGGTCCTTTAAAATCTAGCAAATAAGAAATCCGGCTCGCGATTAGAGATGGCGTATTCCCAATACTAGCCATATCCACCAGTGTTGGCTGCCGCTTCGAAATGTATTGACCATATACGGGCCAATCTGCATAACCTAGGTATACCCCCGTACGACTTCCTTTCAACCGATTCCCGCCATATCCAGCGTCCTCGATTGTTTTCCAAGCCGTTTCCAGAAACAGGCGCTGATTCGGGTCCATTAATGCCGCTTCTTTGGGAGATAAGTTAAAAAATCCGTAATCAAATTGATCAATTCTATCCAAATATCCGCCTTGGCTGAAAGTAATTTCTTGTTCATCAAGGCTCGTAAATTGTGTAATAAACGGTCGAGTATCCTGCTGCCTCTCAAGCGGCAAGGGTCTGACAAATTGTTGGCCATCGCGAATATTAGCCCAGAACTGCTCTAATGTGTTCGCTTGAGGCATGTCCACACCAACGCCAATCACCGCAATATCCTTCACGCTGGGCGCGTGTTCCTGCAACTTGAGAGCCTTCAGAACTTGAAGTCCTGTCGCTCGATCCATCTTGCCGGCAGCCACATGTTCAAATATGATCTGAGCAGCTTTCATACTCGAACCACCTCCATTAAACGGTAACGTTCAACAGCTTCAGCGATCGTCAACGTTCCTGCCTCAATATGATCGAACCATGCGGACACCTCGGCCTCAAAACGGTCTTCCTCTTCCATTGGGACTGGCGCCGAAGCTTGCAGGCCAAAGCTAACATATTCGGCTAGCTTGGCAATGGTGGCATAGGAGAACATATCAGATATCGTCACCATGCCCGGATATTGAGCTTCAACCAGCGCATGTACTTTTGTGACCAGTATTGAGTCGCCGCCAATTTCAAAAAAGTTAGCGTGAATATCCAATTCCTCATAACCTAAAATGTGCCGCCAGGCTTCAGCAATACTCCGCTCGATGTTCGTATAATGACTATCTGCCTTCCCCTTAAGAGCAATTGCACTTGCTTTAATTTGCAAAGCAGGACTGCCTACGCCTTGTCCCTTGACGTGATCCTTCGCTTCAATCCCGATTACCCGTTTCTCCAACTGTTCTTGAACACGTTCAGTCATGCGGAACGGCAGCTTGTCCCCTAACTGGAACAAGACAGAATTTACATTTAATGGACCTACATACATTTGTGTAACTTCATGCCTTAACGCGTCAGCAAAAGCTTCGATCCCTTTTTTTACTGGCAGTACTTTAAACAGCTCTTTGTCTTCATCAACTTCCGAGTTCTCTGACAGACCCGTGTTATCCCATGCAGGCCAATTCAAGACAAACGTCCGCTTGCCTTGAATCAATGAACGGTTTGCCGCAACAGCATCAAGATAAGCGTTGGCAGCCGTGTAAGGTCCCGAGCCCATACCACCGACAAGTGTAATGGCAGAGGAGAACAAAGCAAGAAATTCCAGATTGTCATCTCGCAGTACCTGATCCAATACCCATGTGCCCTGCACCTTCGCTGCCATCACTTTTTCGAAATGATCCTGTGTCAACCGTCCGCTTATGTCTCCTTCAGCAATTCCTGCTGCATGAATAACACCTGTAACGAAACCGTATCGTGATCTAATATCGTCCATGATTGCCTTTATGTGCGTTTCGCTCGTAATATCAGCTTGTATACATACAATCTTTGAGCCTGATCGCTCTATTTCTTGTAGAGTAGCGATGGTACGACTTAAGTAGCCACCTGTCATATGCTGTTTCATTTGAGGTGCATGATGAGATGGATCTGTATTAGAAATTTCATGTACAGCTGTATGTGAAACGTCGTAAGAATTGTCAATTGTAAAATGGTGATTATGATCGGATAAACGTTCCTGATGTAAAACGTACTCGTGGTGGGTGGGTTGTTCTTGAAGAATATGGTTCCATTGTGTTTGCTCCGGGAACGGAGATCGGTTAAGCAAGATGATCTGAACAGGCTGTTGCGAAGCCAAGTATCGGGCTATGTGAAGTCCGATGCCTCCAAGTCCTCCGGAGATCACGTACACGCCATGAGGCTTGATCACCGGCTGATTGTCATCCATTTCTTTGTTTGGATTTGGCAAGTCCAGCTTGTCCAAGCGCTCTACGTAACGGATACCTTGTCGGTAAGCTGTTACATACTCTGCTGCGGGTGTATTGATTTCATGTATACAGCAATCCATGTCTGAATCCGAATCCATATCCAAACATCTGATGTGGATGTATGGATATTCCCATCCGATTGCTTTGCTGAATCCAAATAAGGACGCATGCTCAGGCAGCAACGGATCGGGCAGACCTTCAAACGACGCCTGCATCTTGCCTCCGATTGTCGAGGTGCCGCGGCGGGCAATGATCGTTAACTCCAATGCTTCATTCCACTCTTGACGAATGATCGCTTTAATGATGCGGTGGAGCCGATATACCCCGCTCTCCAAACGATTCTGGAGATCCGTAAGTGTTGCAGGTACTGTCGCTTCTTGTATCGTGCACATAAATACAATGTGGCGAACGTTCCTTTCCTTAAGCTGCTGCAGCAGTTTGTCATAGTCGGCTTCGCTGTCTTCTATCAGGTATGCATCCCTATCAACTTGCTTGTAACGTCCGGCATAACCAACTTCAATAACAGTTGTTCCTGACTGGCGAAGCTTATCATTAAAAGCTGCAGCAGCCCCATCGTCATTTTTGAATACAAGCGTTGTAGCTCGTCTCATCCCAGCCGAATAGTCCCCGGATAAGGGCTGTGGTTGCCATACAGTATGGTAGTAGCGATTATCATCTGTAGTCGCGGTTGTGTGCTGATCATAATCCGCCAAATTCAGCCAGCAACGTTTGCCTTCAAACGGATAGCTAGGTGCATGCAGCCTGTTTGGCCTTACTCTGCGATACAGCGTATTCCATTGAATTTCGGCACCATGCGTATATTTCTCAGCTACTTGGTAACACGCTAGTTGGTCCGATTCCATATAATTAAGCAATGCTCTATTACCTGCTAATGACAGTTCTTTGCGGTCACTATCGGATTCAGGTCCAGCATCATAATAGTAGTAATGCACTTGTCCCTGACGGAGTCCTTCTTGCTGTATCGTAAGCAGAGTGGATCTGAGATGCTCACTACTTCCCGTCACTACGGCCAGTCGATGCTGATATTCGCCTCTACCGGTCTGCAACGTATAACATAGATCACTTAAATTCATATCAGTTCCAACGTCTAAATAATGGATGTAATCTTTAACCGACTGCTGCAGTGCGTCCCTTGTTAAGGCAGACAGTACAAAAATGTATTCCTTCTTATCCGTCTGTAATCGGGGAGCGGAATTCAGATCCGTCGATTGACGATTTTTGACAGGTTGATTCGCTTCTTCCAGAACAATATGGCAATTCGTGCCGCTGATACCAAATGAACTAACGCCGCAGCACCGTTTTTCAGCAGGATTGCTGGTCCACTCGCGCAGCTTGTCATTTACATAAACGGGTGAATCCTCGAAGCTGATCTTACGATTCGGGCGCATAAAGTGAAGTGTAGGGAACAGCTCCTTATACTTTAAAGACAGTGCTGCTTTGACAAGACCGGCAATACCAGCCGAGCTGTCCAGATGTCCGATATTACTCTTCACGCCACTTATCGCACAGAATTGCACCTTGTTCGTATATCGCTGGAACGCACGCCGGATGCCATCCATTTCAATCGGGTCACCTAATTTGGTTCCGGTTCCGTGAATCTCAATATATCCCATTGCTTCGGGATTAATATTGGCACGAGACCATGCTTCGGCAAGCACCTGCTCCTGCGCTTCCGCATTTGGTGCGGTTATACCTACAGAAGTACCATCTTGGTTGACTGCGCTTGACTTGATAACCGCGTAGATCGCGTCGCGGTCTTCCTGCGCTTGTCGCAGCGGCTTCAACAATATGGCTACAGCGCCTTCTCCCGTGCCTGTTCCATCAGCGCTATCATCCAGTGCTCGTGTTCTTGATGTGGATGATTCCACCCCCACTTCAAAATCACGCACTGGAATGAGATGAAGCTGTATTCCGCCTGCAATCGCTAGATCGCACTCTCCATTGCGAATCGCCTGACAAGCCAGATGAATAGCAACCAATGACGAGGAACAGGTCGTATCTACGGTCATGTTAGGGCCTTTCAGATCCAGCAAATACGCAATTCGACTCGCGATCATCGGCCTAACATTGCCTGGCATAGACATGGAATAGGCCTCAGGCTCCACTAGGCTAATCATGTTTTTGTAATCAGCATCTGAACCATAACCAAGATATACGCCCGTGTTGCTGCCCGTCAGCATTGCTCCCCCATATCCTGCATCTTCGATGGCTTTCCATGCCGTCTGTAGAAACAGACGTTGATTGGGGTCCATCAATGCTGCTTCTTTGGGTGACAACTTAAAGTAGCCATAATCAAACTGATCAATGCCCTCCACATATGCCGCTGCACCATATTGAATGGTATGGGGATCTTTGCCGATATGATAAAAGTACCGATCCGTATCCTTTCGGCGCGCTTCCGGAAGATCACGGACACAATCTTTTCCTTCTCTGAGATTGTGCCAATATTGTTCCACAGTGTCGGCAAGCGGCAGCTTTAACCCGATTCCGATAATCGCAATATCGTAGGCCTCATCTACGTCGCTCTGGAATGGATCGGGAGCTGCTGCTGACTCCTCAAACAGCGAGTTTTTTAATGTAATGGAGCTAAAATCCAACAATCCCACCTCCTTCTCATCAAGCACACGTTCTTTTACGTACGAGCATAACGTTCAGACAACTGATGCAGCATATCTTGATAAGCTTGCAGCAATGCCGATATTTTCTCTTTCTTCAGTCGCTTATCATTAAATCTAAAGCTTGCAGTCAGGCCTGACCCTACCTCTTCTTCGTCCAATAGAAGCATCAGATCGTATGTCCTTAACCATTCGCTTCGCTGTGACACCTCCGTGTTATACGCTGCCAGCGAAAGTATTTCTTCATTTCCTTTAGACTTATGAACTAACATACGAGGCGCTGTGTTTATCGAATAGCGTACCTGAGGTTCTGAGCGTGTTGTATGCACAATACTGAACAACTGTGCAAACCCCTGCAATTCTGACAAGTTAATGGCTAGTGGAATGACTTGTTGACCATCTTCATCCATTAACTGGATCGTCGATTCCGTGCTGCCGTTAATCTGTGTTAGCAAATAGGCATACATGGAAAGCAGGAGATCAACTAACTCCGTTTCATGATCAAGCGCCATTTGTCTTAAAGAAGTCACTGTTCCATGCTCAAGCTGGCATTTAATAGACATTGAACCACCAGCTAAGGGTTGGTGCGAAAAGTATTCAGCTGGCAGGCGCTGGTAGGCAATTTGGGGAACCTCTGAAACTTGTGCATGCTTCAGATCGACATATTTTGCAAGCTTAGCAATGGTCGTATGTGTAAATAAATCAGTAACGGTCGTCCCCCAGTTGTACTTCTTCTCCAGCTTAGTATGGAGCTGCATAAGCAGGATCGAATTGCCTCCTGCCTCAAAAAACGGCTCGTGTCGTCCTATATGTTCTCTTCTCAGCACGTCCTGCCAAGCCTCAAGAATAAGCGCCTCCGTGCTGGTCAAATCTGTCTGATCGCCATCTTCCAGTGGATCATGCAGTCTTTGGTTAATCGCCTGCAGCGCCTTTTTGTCCACTTTACCGTTAATGGTTAACGGTACGGCATCCATGCGGTACATCACCGCTGGCACCATGTACGCAGGCAGTTTGTCCGCTGTGTATTCTCGTAATGTTAGCCCTGCACGCTCAGTCTCCGAATCATTTGTTAGCTGAATATAAGCCGCCAGCATCTTGCTCCCATAGCCATCATCTACTGCCATCACTATAGCTTCCTGAACAGCCGTATGATTGCGCAAATGGTGTTCAATCTCTCCTAATTCAACTCGATATCCCCTGATTTTGACTTGTTCATCGCTGCGGCCGACATAGTGGATGCTTCCGTCCGGCAACCACTTGCCAAGGTCACCTGTCCGATACATTAGGCTTTGTCGGTGTACAGGATCGAGTACAAACTTCTCTGCCGTTAACTCACTCCTATTCATATAACCTCTTGCAACACCATGTCCTGCTATACATATTTCACCAACCACACCAATTGGCAGCAGTTGAAGATAATCGTCCATTATATACACGTTATAATTGAAAATAGGTCGTCCGATCGGTACATCCTGCTGCTCGCTGCCTGTACAACGATGATAAGCCGCACACACGGTTGCTTCTGTGGGTCCGTACGTATTGTAAACCCGCCCCACTTGGACTAGCTGCCGGATATACTCGGGCTTTAACACATCTCCTCCACTAATATATGTGTGCACGTTTGGCAAACCATGGCGCTTGTTTATCTCATTCAACAACAGCGGCGAGCACGACACGATACTTACGTTATGATCGCGTGTGAGCTGTGCCAACCGTTCCAGATCGAGCACATCCTGCTTGTCGGCAACAATGACGGTTCCTCCTACTAGGAGCACGGGATACACTTCTTCCACGAATTGATCAAAAGAACAAGAGGACTGTTGAAGAAAGCGATCTGCACTTGTCAGCTGAAACTCTTGTTGAAAGGCTGCAGTGTAAGCCAATAACTGACGATGTTCAACGATTACTCCTTTAGGCTTGCCAGTTGAACCAGAGGTATAAATGATATAAGCAGCTTGTTGGGCTTCTACGTGTTGTGGCAAATTCTCAAAGTCTCGCTGTTCTACGCAGTCAGACTCCGCCGTCTCCAATCCAGGTTCCATCTGCAGTATTGTACCATTAAATGAAATACGGCACTGCCATTCCTCACTTGTGATTAGCACCTTAGCGTGGCTGTCCTGTAACATGTATTGAATTCGTTCCTCGCTATATTGATCATCTATCGGAATATAGACACCGCCAGCCTTTAGAACTCCAAGCATGGCAATGATCGTGCAAGCTGATCGTTCCAACAGAATCGCAACCGGCTGTTCTGACAAGAGTCCTTGTTCAATTAGACGCTTAGCCAGTCGATTCGCCTGTTCGTTCACCTGCTTATAATTGATAGGATTGCCGCGATGCACAATTGCCGGTTGATCACCAAAGACTGCAGCTTGTCGCTCAAATAAACGATGTACGGGTTCAACCGCATCCTGCGCAGCAGCAGGCTTGTTAAAACAAGTGGTGATGACGCTCCACTCTTCCTCGGTCAGCATAGCTAACTGGCATACCGGCTGCTGAGCGTCTCGAATGATGCCAAGAAGCATCGTCTTCAGATGACCAGCCATTCGTACCATCATGTCCATTGAAATGCGCTGCGGATCAAAGGAGAGATCAAATTCAATTATGTCCATCGTCATGACACCTAAAGTAACGTCGTAATGTGTCATTTCATGCATATGATAGCTGTCAATCTTCAAGATACGATTTGAGCGTATTCGTTCATCCAATGGATAATTTTCCAGAACGACAATCGTGTTAAACAATGATTCCGCCCCAGACAACCCGCTGTAAGTTCCAATGTCGATCAACGGTGTATGCTCAAATTCTTCTCGTCTTTTACATTGCTCATGAATACGGTTCACCAGTTCCAATGCTGGCTCTTCTTCCTTCATTGTGATACGCAGCGGAATGGTATTAATAAACAACCCCACCATATCTTCCACACCATCTAATTCCGGCACTCTTCCCGACACCGTAGTGCCTATTACGATGTCAGAAGACTGTAAGTACTTTTGCAGCACACTTCCCCACGCCGAGTATAAAAGGGATGCGAGAGTTATTCCATGCTGTCGTACAAAAGCAGAAACCTCATCCGACTCTATACCGGATAGGTTGACAGTTACATGCTTTACAGATGAGGCTGCTCTTTGCGCAATAAAAGCCTCGTTAGCCATCGGAAGCGACTTTCCTGCTTCTACACCGCTAAGCAAGTCATTCCAATATCTACGCTGTTTGTCGGCGTCCTGATTCTTTAGCCACTTTACCAGCTCTTTAAATTTTGTTTTTTGGGGCGGAGTCTCTCCGGAAGACATTGATTGTGTTGATAACCGTTCATATTCCTCCATCCATTCCTTCAAGACAACTCCATTGCTCCACCCGTCATATAAAATATGGTGCCAACTGATGATCATCTCGCATTGATCCGCCTGGATTAACAGCAGCGCAATACGAAACGGTTGCTCCTCTAACGTGATTGCAAGCTGTTCCGTACATGACAGTTCTTCTCTCCTTGCAAGCAGTTCGTCTTCTGCCAATGTGGTTCCATCGTACACATGCAGTACAGCAGGTTTATGCTTTAGTACAACTTGAATCGGACTCTCCAGTTTATCCCAACGATAGAGTGTTCTTAACATCTCATTTCGTGAGATGACGGCATCCCACGCCGAACGCATATGATCGACAGCAATTTGGCCTGTCAGTGTTAATACAAGCTGCTGCACATAAAATGAACGATTTTCCTGTCTAACATAATGGAACAGCATACCTTCCTGCGTAGGTGTTAACGATACGATGTCCTCTACATTTGACTTGTCTATTTTGTTGGATTGCCCAGTAGCAGCCACAACATTCATCCTCTCCATGTTCCATTGTGCTCCATATATTGCTTACGACAATGATTTCTTCTCGGAACTTGCAGTTGCTGCGATCTCAGGCAAGCGTCCAGCTTCCTGACGTACAATCTGGCCCATGTCCATCTTAATAATGTGATCCGCCAGTTCGAAGAATCGATCATCATGTGTAATCGCTATGATACATTTGCCCCGCTGCCGAAGCTCTGGCAGCAGCGTATGGTAGAAAAAGGCACGGAATTCTGGATCTTGATCTGCCGCCCATTCATCAAACAAATAGATGGGCCTGTCTTCTAAATAACTGATCAGCAGCGCCAACCGCTTGCGCTGACCGGTTGAGAGCTTAATCGTATTCAGCTTACCGTCTTCAATATTGACTTTGTCCTGCAGATGCAGTGTACGTAAATAAGTTTGAATTTCTGTTTCTTTATGTTCTGTTTCCAGTCCGTATAGTTTCTCGAACAGATGAAAATCGCTAAAAATGGCAGCGTATTTTTGACCAAGTGTTAGACTGTCAACGACCTGTCCATTGATAAACACTTCGCCCTTTGTCGGTGTATAGAGACCTGTGATCAGCTTGGCAAGTGTTGACTTTCCACTTCCGTTGCCTCCAGTAATGAACGTAATCTCTCCCGCCCGGAAGGAAAAATGAATCGGCCCTACCGTAAAGGTATCACCTTCCTTATTGTCATACTGATACTCTACAGCTCGCAGTTCTACATCAAGCGGCTGCTCCTCCACCTTCGTATTAGGTGACGTATGATCAACTTGTATCCGTTGCTGTTGTGCCCGATATTCGTCCAACTGCTTTGATAACTCACTGATCCGATTCCAACTTATCCGAACTCGGAATATATTCGGAATCGTTCCTAATATGCCATGGACAGGTCCTGTCATGTATAAAAGAACAAAGACATAGTTTCTTAACGCGTTCACTTTAAGATCAGTGAATAACAGCGGAAATAGAAAGGCCACAGCTCCAATAACTAAAGTAAACAATAGTTCACCGATAACGTTGACGTTGGCAAACTTCAATCCACCTTGAATCCGTTTCTCACGATACGTGTTGCAGCTTGCTTGCATATCCGCCTTAAAGTCCTGCTTTTTGCCGTCATGCAGACTCAGTTCTTTAAAGCCGGTAATCAAGTCATTTATAAACTTAAAAAATACATTTTGAATATCTCTTGTTTGTTCCCACAACTTGTTGGCCTGACGACCAATTGCAAAGTGTAATCCTGCTGCAATAAAAATAAAAGCTACCGACACAATTAGGCCATACACGCTGATAATGCCCATATATACAAAACAGCATATTAACGTAACAAAGCTGGTCGCCCCGGTAATTACGATACCGGAAAATTCGCTGATCGTTTCTGTGTCGTTGTTAAGCGAGGCCTGAATCGATCCGTCCTCTAAACCTTCGATCCGCTGGTAGGGAGTATCCAGAATTTTATCGATCAACTCTGCCCTTTTCTCATAAACCATGTCATTTGCAATGTAAATTAATCTTGTCCGAACCAGCTTCTGACCAACTACGTAGATCGCAATCCCCACCGCAAAGTACAGCAGAAGCCCACCCTGAAAGCCATCATCCCGATTAAGGGTCTCATTGACGATAAAAATAATAAGTGCGTTCCCGAATCCACTCGCTATGCTTAACAGCGTCAGCGTAAACATCGAGCGATCATTCTTCTTAGGAAATAACGTGGTCCAAATGAAGTAAAAGTTAAACAGCAGCACTGCAAAAAATAACAATATAATTGCTGTGATAAAGCTCTGTGGAGCCCACACCTTCACAAAACTCCACGATAACCCGCCATAAATCACATCTGGAATCCGGTACAAGCAGTACGTGAATCCTGACATAAACAGCAGGGAAATAAGCAGATTGGCTGCCAGCTTGCTGCCGCTACCGGCATACCGCCGCTTGCCTCTCACTGCTTCCCATACAGCAGTACCCGAGAACCAAATGATCATAAGCATCGCGGGAATAGAGATAAATAAGATAGCAGATGCGGTATTGTCCATGCTTTTATATTGATCTGTAGCAGGATCGGGAAGCTCTTTGCCTAACAGCATTTGCATAATCCCGTGTCCAATAGTCTGTGTATACGTCGAGTTCAGATTAGCGAGTACACCTACGCCGATCCCATCCTGCGGTCTAAACAAAAAGGCGGATGAAAAGTTGGGGTTCTCTCCCCCGTGTGTAATTTCACCGCTGCCCCGTTGGTGAACCGTCCAACCAGCAGCGTAGGACGATCCATCTCCACCTGGCATCACCGTCCGATCAGGTGCATGCGACTTATCGATAATTTGCTGTGGAAATGTAGGTGCGATACCGTCTTTCTGACCAAGCTGGATGCTCAACCATCTGCCGATATCATTGGCACTGGACATGACATAACCGGCTGGCGTGTTCCCTCTATATACAGGTGCATCGTATTCAATGGTTCTGAGCAGATTGAACTTATATCCTTTAGCCATCTCTTCAGCAGGAACGTCGCCCCGAAATAAATAAGTATGCTGTAATCCAAGCGGATTGAGTACTTGCTCAGTCACATATTGCTCATAGGTCTTACCTGTTACGAGTTGGATGATATAACCGAGCACATCATAGTTAATTGTAGCGTAAGAATACGTTTCCCCAGGCTTATCGTCCAACTCAAGACCTTCGAGTGTCTTCACCGTCTGTAGAAGCGCATCATCTCCGTCTGCTATCGGTATGTCACCGATCGTGTCAAACGGAATTCCGCTTGTGTGGTGAAGAAGCTGATACAACGTAATATCTACAGGTTTTCCTTCATACGTAACCTTAAATGTAGGAATATATCGATTTATGGTATCCTCCAAATGTAATTTGCCTTCTTCCACAAGGCGAAGCACAGCAATTCCCGTAAATGCTTTACTTGTCGAGCCTAATTCGAAGACTGTATCAGACGTTACCGGAGTAGACGACGATTGGTCAGCATAACCAAACCCCTTTGTAAACACCGGCTTATTATTCTGGAGAATGACAATGGATACCCCTGGTATGTCCCCTTTGGACATCTGCTGCTCAATGTAGGCTTCAATCTCTTTTTCCTTGCCCGCGAACAGATCAGCCGCCGACACTGATCCCATTGGAATTAGCAGCAAACAGCAGATAATAGCCAATATCGGAAAATGCTTTAGTCGAATCATATCGGACCCTCATTTACGATTTAATGGTTATGGAATAAGCGCCTCAACTATGGACTGTACTGCCGTAAAACTGGTTTACGTACTGGAAAATTCGCTCCACTGCGGCAGCTAGTCCACCTGCCTCGTCGAATCTTCGCTTCACATCCAGACAGTTTGTACGGTAGCAATCGTCACCAAGCACCCGCTCTACAGCCTGTTGAAGCATAACCGCAGTCGGCTCACGATCCGTCACATACAGGCCTGCTCCAACTCGATCCACCATCATCGCTCCCATAAATTCGTCGAACACTTGTGGGACAACGACCATTGGGACGCCGTGGGCAATACTTTCATAAATACTGTTTGCTCCACCGTGCGTAATAAACACGTCTGCCCGCTCTAATATTTGTAATTGCGGGACATAGGGCCGAACGATAAAGTTATCTGGAATATGCCCAAGCTCGGTAAGGGCAACTTGATGTCCTACCGACATGATGACTTGGCAATCTGAATCTGCAAAAGCTTCAAAGCACGCTTTGTACGTATCTATCAGCTGATTATAGATTGTGCCAAATGCCAAATAGATCAATGGTCTGCCATCTAATCGTTCAAACGGAAATTCTACAGCTTCTGCACGCGGAAAGATCGGGTACCCCAAAAACAAGTAACTGTCGTCAAACGCTTCTTCATGAAGTTGAAAAAAACGTGAGGAAAAAATAAGATTCAACGGCTGCTTGCTGCAAAAAATGTCATTGATGACATTCACATGCAACAAGCCGTATTTCTTGCTAATAAGCATTGACATCTTGTCGAGCAGCTTGCGATAAAGGATGCTGCTACCTTTAAATTTCTGATATAAGGGATCATTGGATGCCCTTAGAACATGTTCCACGAAAAAATCCGGATCCAGATCCGCCATCTCATCGATATACGGAAAGTTAGCACATAAGGATATACCTGGCACTCCGAGGCGTTCAGCACATACTTTTCCCCAATAACAAAAGGCGTCATGAATAATATAATCAGGCTTCCAAGCGGCGATCTCGTCATAAAAACGTTCTAGCACAGCTTCGGTTCGACTCAAAATAAAGTCAGCAAACACTAGAAATGTATCGATGCCGTGCCCATCATGGGTAGCAAAACCAACGGTTCCCTCATAACTTCGAAACTGCGCCCCCGTCTGTTCGACCTTCCCCTGAAACTGATTGCTGGCATAATAGATGACTTCCTCGCCGGATTCAACCAGCTTGTGAATCAACCCCAACGTCGGATTTACGTGACCATGGAGATCCACGCTAAAATATAGCACCTTTGCCATAGTAGCCCCCCATCCCCCACTTATAGATTGTTGTCTCTAATCTAAATAATCTGGCTCTTTCATTTATAGTTTCAATTAAACAGCTCGTCCAAATCATCCTGAGTAATCTGAACGGCATCAAAATCGGATGGCGTATAGTCCTGATCTGTCTTACTGCAACAGTGGTTCACGAGTTGACTCAACTCATCCACATACATGGCAACTAGTTCTTTTCCTTCACTTTCATTAAAATGCATGTGACTGCAAACCACTTCAACATGCAATTGTTGATCGATCACAATCGCCTGTACATCAAGTAAAGCAGTCATTACGTTTCGCAAATCACTCTCTGAACCTGAAGGCTCATGTGCCATGCAGAACCAATCGTTGTTAAAGGTGGTATCCACATCGCCCAAGTAATTAAATCGTATAGGTGGCTGGAGACGGGTATCCTTTAACGTCTTTGTATAATACCGAAGTACCCCATACCCAATTCCGTTATAGGGAATAGATCGCAGTAATTCTTTAATCGTTTTAATTTTATGGGTAATAGGTCCCGTATTATTCTGAATCCGCACTGGATAGATTGAAGTAAACCATCCTACTGTCCTCGACAAGTCCAAGCTGCTGTCTAACAGTTCTCTACCATGTCCCTCAAGCTCTAATACCACTTCATCAAGCTCGAACTTATGGAATATGGTCAAGGCTAACGCCGTGATTAGTAAGTCCTTAGGCTCTGTTCGGTATGCTTTATTTGCATCCCTTAAAAGATTAGCGGTTATACTTTTGTCAAATACGTGATGGTGCGTATGTGAAGTTGCAAGCACTGCCCCTTTTGTTGAGTCCTGAACGGGAATAACAGGGGGATCATGAATGACGGCTTCCCAATACGCCTGCTCTTTTCTTGCTTCTGCCTCAAGTCTAGTCATATATCCAGACCAATCTTGATAAGAAGATGTCTTGTCCGGCAAGTTAATCTTCCCGTAGTCCAACACTGATTGCTCCAGCAACTGAACCAAATCCTCCAGCAAAATACGCCATGACACACCGTCTACAACAAGATGATGGCCGATTAGCAGCAGGCGAATTCCTTGCTCTCCCAGATCAAACAGATGGGCTTTAAACATCATTCCGCGATGGATATCCATTTCCGACTTAAGTTGACAGCCTGTCGACTCCAGTCTTTTACGCTGTTCTTCTGCACTGTATCCAGTCAGATCGGTCTTTCCTATGGAAATCGTACGATCTGCATATTCTGCATGTTCCATATAAGCTAATTGCTGATCCTCTGCTCTAACATAGATTCGTAGGGAATCGTGATGATAAAATAAGACATTTAACATTTCTGTCAGTCGTTCTGTACTCACATCCTGCTTTAATTGCAGCAGTACGGACTGTGTATAATGGTTAGGGTGCTGCAACGCCAATTCACGAAACCAGGTTATGATTGGTGTTGCGCCGATTGTCCCTGTACGAGGGGACTGATCGATTTTAATTTCATCGTGTAATTGACGTACCTGCTTCACCATTTCGATTAATACAGGGTTGGATAGTATGTCTTTCACCTTTAATTGATAGCCTATGCTTTTGAACTTAGATGCCAGTTGAATGGCTTTAATTGAATCGCCGCCCAGATAAAAGAAATGGTCTTGCCATGACAAGCTGTACTGATTGAGCACTTGTTCAACTGTGGCCATAAAGATAGCTTCCAGTCCATCAATCGGTATACTCCGCTCGATCCTATCACTAGCTATCTTCGCAACTAAGGGCTCTGGCAGCTGTTTACGGTCTACTTTTCCATTTGCCGTTAAAGGAATGGAATCTAGTTCGACGAAATAAGCGGGAATCATATAATCTGGCAGGCTTTGCTTCAGGATAACTCGGATCTCATGCTCGGTAATTGACTCTTGCTTGATGATATAGGCACATAAATACACTTCGCCATTATCGCGCGTTCGATCAATCACAACCGATTCCTTGATCGCTGTCATACTGGTAAGGGCATGAACAATCTCGCCCAATTCTATACGATAACCTCTGATTTTCACCTGATGATCAATTCGTCCCATATAGATAATCGAGCCATCTTCCCTCATGAACGCAAGGTCTCCAGTCCGATACATCCGATATTCAGGATGGAAGGGATTGTCGATAAAACGGGCTGCGGATAACTCTGGCTGGTTCCAATACCCTCTGGCGACACCGTGGCCTGAGATATAAAGCTCACCGATACCGTAACACGGAAGTGGGTTCAAATGAGCGTCCAAAATATAGATCATTACATTGTCCGCAGGAACACCAATCGGGACAGACAAAGTTAACTCCGTACGATCGTATTGATGAATCATACAACCAACTACTGTCTCTGTTGGTCCATATTCATTATAAATTTCGATCTCATGATCAAAGCAGTCCTCTACCTGCGAAGCAAGTGACGTCTTTAAGTCCTCTCCGCCTACGATAAAACGTTTGACTGAGCTGTTCGGATAACGACGTTCTTGCAACAAGGACAAGTGGGCTGGTGTCAGCTTGATAACTGTTGCTTCGTTGTCTGCCAATATACGAAACAACACGAACTCATCCTCGTCATCACGGTATATTGTGACCAGTCCTCCACCAATTAACGGTGTGAAGATAGACGTTATCGTCAGGTCAAACGCTAGTGAAGAATATAGAGGGAATACGGCGCGTTCATTTTTCATATAAGTTTCTTTGGCCCACCAACTATAATTGACCAACCCGCGATGTTCAATCATTGTTCCTTTTGGGGTACCTGTAGAGCCCGATGTGTAAATAATATAGGCTAGATCGGAAGGATCACTTCCATTCGCTAAGTTTGACGCATCTCCGCGATAAAGGGATGCCTGACGGAGATCAATCACTTCACCTACATACCCTATATCTGCAAATAGATTGGTATTCGTCAACAATACGGCAGCTCTTGTATCCGCCAGCATATAGGCAATTCGTTCTTCAGGATGTTTCGGATCTAAGGGGAGATAGGCTCCGCCTGCTTTCATAATGGCCAATATGCCAATAATCGACTCCATCCCGTGCTCCGTGTACAATCCCACAATCGAACCGCTGCGTACACCTTTGGCATGCAACACGCGTGCTAATTGGTTTGACTTCTCATTTAACTGCTGATAACTGCACTGTTCTCCCTTAAATTTCACGGCAATGTCATGCGGTGTCCGTTCGACCTGCTCTTCAAACAGTCTTGTTATCGTTGTTTGTTCCGGATAAGGTACTTTTGTATCATTAAATCGAATGATTTGCTGCTGATATTGCTGCTCTGAGAGCAAGCTAAGCTCGTCAAGCGGTCGTTCTGGATGCGACATGATCTGTTCTGACATACTCATCATTCCGTTTATCATCATGGACACATACTGTTCATCATAATCAGTCGGTTTATAGTCGACATCCAGCGTAATACATCCTGTATCAGACCATTCCTTGATGACAAGCTGTTTCGCGTACAATTGATATCCATTATAGAATTCTTCATTTACTACTGGACAGCCATTCCAATCATTAACGTGCTTGGAATTGTAGTAATTGACACATACGTGAAACAATTGATCGAATCCCTGTCGTTTAAGTTCCAGGTCCTGCACGAGCAAATCATATGGGTATTTTTGGTGGAAATAGCATTCAATTAGCTGCTTGCCCATATGAGTCAGCATGTCAATAGCAGATCGATTTCCGTCTATCTGATAAGCAAACGGCATTGTACTCGTAAACATACCGATTGTTCTCTTCTCCTTGCGACCTGAACGGTTCAAGACTGGCGTACCGATCACTATTTCTTGTTGGTTGGTTGTTTTGTACATAAAGAGTAGGTATAGCATCACAAACAGCGTATTAAGAGAGGTCTTATGTATTGCGGTGAAACTTTGCATGCGAGCAGAAGTTAGCGGGTCTAAGGTGTGGGTGATCCTAGTTCCGACGATATGATCTGTGCCGTAGGACATATTCACATCAGGCAATGGCGTAAACTTATTAATCCAAAAGTGTCTATTCTTGTTATAACGTTCGGATTGTAAATAATTGCGTTCCGAATCAATGACGTCCAAATAGGAAGGGGCTGCTGCTGATTCGCTATTTTCGCCATTACTAAATTTGTTGTATGCATCGTATATTTGCTCCGTCATGATCTGCGTGGACCAACCGTCAGCAATAATATGGTGCAGCTTAATCAAATATCCGCTCTCACCGTCTGAGATTCTGAATAATTTCAAATCGTACAGTGGAGACTCTGTAAGCTGAAATGGTGTACGCGCTTGTTCTGACAGCCATAGCTGATAGGAAGCTTCAGGATCGCTGCTGCCAGAGAAGTCAACAAAATTTAAGCGCTCTTCTGGTACTGTACTCACATATTGGTATATTACATGATCCACCTCACGAAGACGAATCCGCAAACCATCGTGCTGCTGAATGACATGTCTGATCGCTGCCTCCAGCACATCCAAGTCAACGTGACCTTTAATACGGATCGTTCCTCCGATGTTATGAATCGGAATCGATGGATAAATGTTTTCGATATACCAAATACGTTTCTGCGGATGAGTCAGCTCATGCAGAACAATTGGTTCAGGTGCGAGATGAGCTGTATGGCTCATAGTCAATCCCCCATCATATGAGATTCATAATAGCGACATTCAGTGTATTGGAAATAATGCGTAACAACAGGAAAGGTGTATCGCGGAAGGGTGTGTTCAGGATGTCCGCAATGTATGAAACAGCAGCTATACAGCCGGGGAATGCCTAGTATGCAGAAATAATCTCGATGTAGATCTTGCGGATTCTTGCGAATCTATTTTTATATTAGCAAGTGCGATTTAGCTTTTCAAGGGTCCAAAGCGTGAACAAATCATAATATGTCGAGAACTGTAAAAAAGATAAGCGCTCTAATTTGTTGCTGCATCAATGTTTTTTAGATTTTTTCTCATGTTCAAATAGCATCAAGCTGAATAAAATTTTACCTAATCTTTAGCAAACAGACAATTTTAATAACCACTTAATCCCATTTATTATTAATGTTGTTACACTTATCTTGTGCATTCATTTTGTTATACTGAAATTAGACACAAGTAATCTACAACAAATTGTGAAGATAAAGGGTGAAGTATGGAATGGCTTTTGGCATCAATAGACAGGAACTCATCCAGTGGAAGCAGGACGTACTACGTGGTGAAATTGCGTATCTTACCCACTATTGGTTGGATGATCGCTATCCAGGCATCACTTCCGTCACAAAGGTTGGCTGCGCGGACATCATACGTTTACAGGAATGGTGTGTCAAGCACAAACTGCCGGTTCAATATATCCATAATCGAATTCCCTTTCCTCATTTTGATCTGATCGGAACACGTCAAAGGCCTATTCTTGAACAAGAAGGTCAATGGGGGCAGATCAAGCGCTTTAACTTATAAAATGTGTTGAAATCCATCATTTTAACATTCAAGCAGGACAAAGAAAACGGTCACAACAGATGTTTGAACTGCTGGTGACCGTTTCCTGTTATCATCAAAATGGTTTGTCTACCAACAAGTCCTTAAACCCCGTTCGCATACTGCTGGATACGTGCTATGCGCTCCGGCTCATGTGCGATCAGCCAATTATCGTGGCGTAAGCATTCGTAACTCCGAGCAAAGTAACGTCTTGCTTCTTCCTTGCGATGCAGCATAAGCAGGCATTCCGCCATCTCTTCATACACATATCCATCTGGCGTACTCGTTAACTCTGTTTCTGCCAGCAAGGCTTGCTGAATTACTAGCGACTCCTCTACCCGCTTTAGCAGGCGCAGTACTTTCGCCACACACCATCTGGCAATAAACAGTGCACCCGGTTCCCCTTGAGACTTGCGAAATTCTAAAGCACGCTCAAATAGGTCAAGCGCCTCATCAAGAGCCCCCGTCTCTACCTTTGCCCACTCGATATTGTTATACAAAGAACCCAACCATTTTCCGGCTTTAGGACTCTGTTCCGCGTGAGACAAAGCCTTCATGTTCCATGCCAGACGTGTCTCCGGGGTGGACTCGGATATTCCCAGCATATGTGCCGCATCAACCGCGTAGTAATCCTCTTTAGCCTGAACTCCTATTTCCCAAGCTTTTAGAAATAATGGAATTGCCTCTTCCTGTTGCGAGGAAGAATTATAGACTCTGCCCCGTTCCAACAAATAACGAATGCGGGCAGTATCGTCTGACTTAGGCAGCTGCGCTTCAACTTGATCAAGCGTTTCATGGGCGTCTATAAATTTTCCCTGCAACCCCTGCGCGCGTGCAATCTGAGTTAATAGCGCAGCCAAGTAGCCCACCTCTTCAGAACTACGAACCTGTTCCAGCTTGAGCCTGAACTTCTGCTCTGTTGCGTCCGGGTGCTGATAATCCCACATTTCGTCAAAATCGTACATACGTCACGCTCCAAATTTGTAGAATTCTGCTCTCTCATTTTAGCATTTTTGATTACGATCTTGATTACTCCGCCTTGTTTCCTACTTTTGGATCAGGTACATATGTCTTTTTATGTTCTGGATAATGGACGTCCGTGATCATTCCTGCAGCGGCATGATGTAGATCATGGCAATGGAACATCCAATCTCCGGGATTGTCTGCTTCAAATGCAATCACATATCGTTCACCAGGCTTAACGTTCAGTGTATCCTTAATCAGAGGCGAACCTTGAACAACTGTGCCATTTTTACTCAATATCTGAAAAAAGTGCCCATGTAAATGCATAGGATGATCATCTGACTTCGACTTATTCACAAACGTAACCTGCACTTTATCACCTTTTTTCACCCTGATCTTGTCTGTATTTGGAAATGTATTTCCGTTAATTGTGTAGACGGTGCTCCCATTAACAACCTTAGTGTCCAGATCCATCTGCACGTGCTGATCAAACGTTGTTTCCAATGAAAACACGTTATTCGCCGTGGCGCCGTATTGAACAAGGTCAAGCAGTGGAAGATCAGCAGCAGTGTTGGATGCAGATATAGGAGAATTATCATTTGTATAATGAATGACAGCCCTCATGCCAATTACCGCTTTGTTGATTCCATGTGCCTCTAACAGCCAATTACCCGGATTATCTGCCACAAATTCAATATCATACCTTTCCCCAGGGGCAATGGCGATTACCTGATCCTTCACTACTGCGGGACTATTAATAGCTTGTCCATCCGTTGCAACAACTTTAAATTCATGGCCGTGCAGGTGGATACGATGAGACAAATAGCCTGCATTTATGAGCCGAATGCGGATCTTTTCGCCATGCTTAACTTGAAGCTGAGGGATGGAGGCACCGCTTTTACCATTTATCGTGTACAGGTCGTACATACTCATGTCATGCTCGGCAGATTCTGACTTATCATTCGTTTCTCCGTGTGTCATGCTGCTATGAGCTGTCTCATTCCCCGCTGAATTTTCAGCAGAATGAGGCTGATTGTTGATATTGCCGTTAACCATACTCATCCATTCATCAAGCACAAGCGTATAATCCCGGTCATAAGACTTACGCACATCCTCAACGACAATTGCGCCATATAGCCCTTTATCAACTTGATTTACGCTGTCCTGATGCGAATGATACCAATACGTTCCAGGCACAGTCGCCTTAAATTCATATACGAAAGAGGCTCCGGGCACAACAGCATCTTGTGTCACACCAGGGATTCCATCCATCTCGTTAGGTACGGGGTATCCATGCCAATGGATGGAGACAGGTTGCTGCAGCTCATTTTTCAAAGTGACCTTCACGGTTTCTCCTACTTTCACTCGAATCTCAGGACCCGGTATACTCCCGTTAAAAGTCCAGACCGGCAGTGTAATTCCCGCTGTTGCCCGCAGGTTGGCAGGCTGCGCAGTAAGTATGACCTGTGTACCGTCAACTCGTTGAGGTGCCTTGGCCAATGACCCTTTATCGGGTTCAGTGCCAGGCTTCGGCATCCCGCCCTGACGGCCCCTCTCCTGCGTAGAACCATGATTCATCTTGGAGTGATCCATCTGATTCATCTGCTGAGCCTCGTCATTCGTTGAACAGCCTGAAACCAATAGGGTAGTAAGAATTATGATTGTTGTCCATCTCAATAGTGTGCGTTTAGTCATTGCTTTGTCTCCTTTACTTCGATCTCTGTTAAGGAGTATAACCACCAATTGTGTACAAATCGTGTAGACGCGTCAACGCTAGCACAAACTCACAAATTCCAGTCAGCCGCAGCAACGTATCTACCGTTAGAGCAAGCACAGGTTAGTTCATCATCACCCTACAACCTTTATGCAAATTTGTTTGTAAGGTGTCTCACGTATGTCTTGATCCTTTTCGACTCACTTCCAACTTGTAAATTTTGCTGCATAAGACGCTCTGGTTGGCTGCAATGTCTGAACAGCAAAAAGCCCCATTCGCACTGCTGGATCTTCTACACAGCATGATGCGGATAATGGGTTCTCGTTACTACTATTAAACTGCACAAATCTAAAAAAAGGAGACGATAACATATCTATCGTCTCCAACAGTTTGGTCAATGATTAAAGCGAAAGTAATAATCTAATTATCCCTAGTGGATTAATCAATTTTAACATTAACTTCACGGAATCGTCAAGGTTTGTTCTGACTGATATCTCCTAACTTATCGACTGCTTGACAGGAGTTAATGCTTTATATTTTATTAGGAATTTCGTCAGCTGGCAGTTCACCATCTGCCCCTATGTAATAATGCCTAATTGGCTTCAGCGTGACATCATCCAGCTCATATACGAGCGGAACGCCAGTTGGTATATTCAGATTTGCGATACCATCACTTGGCACATCGTCCAGGTACTGGACAAGTGCTCTGATTGTATTGCCGTGGGCCGCAATAACAATCCGTTTGCCGGCATGTAAATCTGGCAAAATATGCATGTTCCAATACTTGATTACACGTTCCTCTGTATCCTCCAGATTCTCTGTTAATGGAAATTCTCCTTTGACAAGCTCTGCATATTTAGGATGTTCTGCTTCATACCGCTCATCATCCATCTCTAAAGCCGGAGGTCTAACATCAACAGATCGGCGCCAGAGATGAACTTGATCTTCACCATACTTTTCTGCCGTTTCTGTCTTATTTAATCCTTGAAGCGCACCGTAATGGCGTTCATTCAACATCCACGTCTTGGTCACAGGAATCCACACAAGATCCATCTCATGCAGCACAATCCATAACGTTCGTATCGCTCGCTTCAGCACGGAAGTATGAGCCGTATCAAAGATAAAGCCATTTTGACGTAAAATAACCCCCGCCTGCCGTGCTTCATTTAAACCTTGCTCTGACAGGTCTACGTCTGTCCACCCGGTGAATCGATTTTCCAGATTCCACACGCTTTGACCATGACGAATAAGTACAAGTTTAGTAGTCATCGAGCAAACCTTCTTTCTATATCCTGCCGTATGAACAGCTATAAATCTCTATATATCTATTATACCCGTTTAGCCTGAATAGGAATCAATATCCCTTATCCAAATCAACTATATTGATTAAGCCTTCTCCACGGCGGTACAGATTCAGATTGTGTTCAAATACGGATATGCAGCGAGGCAAATACATTTTGGATATCCCCGAAATATGCGGAGTAATTATACAATTATCAAGCTGCCATAATGGTGAATGTTCTGGCAACGGCTCCACCTCAAACACATCCAAGTACGCACGTCGTATGCGCCGATCTTGAAGAACGGCAGCAAGTTCCGTTTCCACTACAATTTCGCCTCTACCCAAATTGATTAGTACGGCATCTTTCTGCAGCAGGCTTAGCCTTTCCTTGTTAAACCAATGTCTAGTCTCTGCTGTTAAAGGAGCTACCACAATAACATAATCTGCGGCTGGAAGAGCTTGATCAGCCATCGTATATGGATACACTTTTTCAAATCCTAGTACGCTCCGACCTGTATAGTTAACGCCGATACAGGTTATGCCAAATACGCCAGCTTTGCGAGCGATCTCTTGCCCGATGGCACCAGTGCCAACAATGCATAGCGTCTTGCCGTGCAATTCACTGATTTCCAGCTTGCGGCTCCATTCCGAACGCTGTTGATGCCGATACATCGGTACAAATTGCTTCGACTCTTGCAGCATGAGTCCGATCGCAAATTCAGACATCGGCACAGCATGAATGCCGCGTGCATTCGTCACGGTAATATTCCGCTCGGCTAATGTCCGCAATGGCATTTGGTCCACGCCTGCGCTGAACACCTGAATCCAACGAACCTGTTTCAATTGATCTAGCATCGCAGCTGTAATATCCGTACCATAAGTAATTACGATTTCTGCCGTACCTAACGTATCTTCGTATTGCTCTATCGGATTAACGATGTCAATCTCATCCTGAGGACATAACTGCTGTAAACGATTCATGAATTCAGGCCGTAACGGTATAGATGTAACGATATGCATGCCCTAGTCTCCATTCCTCTTATTTATCCGTTTGATCCCATAATATAGCAATCCTAACAATATAACCGATATGCACAATTTAAATAAAAGGTCATTTGTCAGAAAAGCTTCACCCACCATTGTCTCGATGTAAATGGAAGGAGCTTTGCCCACAAAAGTTACGAGTACAAAATCTGCAAGCCGCATGCTGGACAGAGCGGCAACCGCATTAACCAAGCCGGACGGCATAAGCGGAATAAGTCTTGCGACAGCAATAATCGCCAGCTGCCGTCGCCGCGGCGCTTGATTCAACCTTTGCAGCCATCCCCATCTGTCCGAGTGAATAAATGGCAGGCGCGATAAACCTTTACGATAGAGCAGTATCGTGATGCCAGCTCCGATCGTTTCTCCAAGCAGAGAAATAATAAATCCGTACCCTGTGCCAAATACAAGTACGTTAGCACCTGTTAAAAATACGCTGGGGATAAATCCGGCAGCACTAATCAGCACATTCATGAGCAGGCTGACTACAATAGCCCATGGACCAAAGCTGCGCAGCCAATCAACCGTGCTGTTTATATCCAAACTATGCAGCATCTTTTAAGTTTCCGTCTCTTCCTACAAATAATAGAACACACCTTGCCTTATAAGTCTTATTATAGCATAATGCCCCTTCTCTACTTCTTTCAGCATGCTATCTCCCCCAGCTAGCAACATCAGGCGACATTCGAAGCAGCAGCCCTATTTAGGACAGGAACTTAAAATTAGACCAACTCTTCAACCGCCACCTGATACAACAAATTCCCTGCACCGAACAGCACACGGTTTTTTCGGAAGTCTTGTGTAGTCGCCACGAGTGGCTTTGCTTGTTCATTTAAAAAGTGTACCTTGCACCCTTTGGTCAAAATCCCCGGTTTTTCATTTTTCTTGAGCACAAACGTTCCGTGTTTCCCATAACCGCCGTCGAATAAAAAGTGATAACCATCCGTACAAAACCCGGAGGAGCCGGAAATTCCCGGGTTCATAAAGGTGACCTTGGCTTGCTCGTGTCCGCCAGTGATACAGCCTAACGAGAAGTCCGTATAATAATAAAACCAGATCTCCTTTTCATTAACCGCGTTCAACGCATAACAATCGGCAATATCCGCTGTGTGATTTTCGTATATTTTATTGCCATGCTCATCCCAAGCCAGAAGGCCGTACGCGCCAATGGGGTTATTCCAACCGTAATTCCCAAATACGCCCTCATCGAAATAACTGGTCCAAATGGTATCTTTCTCTGTCACCTGAACACTTTGAATCCCATCTCCAAGTAAGAACTCTCGAACGGTGTGACCTTCATAATCACACACTTTGGCGTTCAAATCATATTTGCCTTTGTCATAGTAAGTGCAGCGCGCTCCGACCAACAGTAGATGATTCTCGAGAGGCTGTACAAAATGATAATTATAATACTGGCCCCAAATCACCACTTCGTCGATATGTTGATCCGTTACGATTAGGACCTTGTAAGTATACGTTTCCTTTAAAGCCGCTGGGACGAACATGCCACGTTCGCGTTCTGGGATCTGGTTTATGAGCAGGACATATACGCGTCCATCTGCACCGAACTGTGTTGATATAATCTCAAAACCCTCAACATGTGCTGAGATATCAACAAAGGGCTGTAACGCCACCGTTTTATTTAACATGCGAATTCCTCCAAAAAAGGTTAGTTATAGACAATATCTGAACTCGTTAACAACATTATGTATGTATAAAATGCATCTGAACATGGCGGAAGTATGGCAAAGTAAATAGCGTTAAATCATGTCAGGCTTCGTTAAAAATGCTGCGGCTGCGCATGAACCCCAGTTCTTCTTAGACATAAAAAAACAGAGCAGATGAGTCTAAGTCCCACCATACTCTGTATCTTTGATGTCTATTCCTTAAAAGCCTTACCCTCAGTTACGTTATCTTCTTATGCACGACTGGGTGTTCTAAATTCTGATTCCACGCCACCCGCTTGTACAACAGTGAACTGTTATTGATCAGTGTAAACATGCTTGTAGGCGACATATACTTTTGGAGCTCCGGTTTAGCTTGGTTGAAGTAGCTACCGATGGAGAAGGCAATGAAGAAATCTCCCCAGTTATCATAAGCTGCTTGAATCAATCTGGCTGCTTGCACTCTATAGGCCCAGGACTCCTCTTCTGTAAGCATGCCTGCAGCCTGACCCACTCGACATAGGGCAATGACCCATGAAGCACCATAGCCAACAATGTTGCCGGAAGACAGCTGATGCAGACAAGTATGAACCAGCACCAACTTCGCATAATCCTCATGGCTGCGATACGACTCCAGATATTTGATGCGCGCCTTCTCTGACAGCCCATTCAACTGCGCATGGAGTAATTGATATTCTAGACAGAAATTGTTTCCTAGCAGCACATTGATTTGGCTCTTCAATTCATCAGCATTTGATATATTCCAGTGTCTGAGTACCTTGGAGATTTGCCCCTTGCTGGACGCGAAAAAGTTCGATGAGAATTCATGTATAACAAAATAGTTCCCGATTGCCCCATTGAAGCAATTAGCCGATAGACAACGGAAATAGAGATCCAGCTTATACTTCTTTATAGATTGATAATTTTGAAACATAGGGTTGCCCTCCTACCATTAGGTCAACAGCAAATATGTAGTTCGAATGGCCTTCCATGTCCGCCACAGCATAGCCCCTACCGCAACATATGCGGGCAGAGACCCAAAACCAATAAAAAAGCCACTAGCAGCATAGATGAACAGGAGCAGCCAATTTAGCTTCCAGAGTAGAAGGAAAAAGTCCAATATCCGATATCCCATAACATTTAGTGTGTTGTTAAAGGTTTTCTTTCGAGACTTCTGTGAATGTAAATGTTTGTTGCAAAGAGCCATCATAACAGCATAATATCGGAAATGGGCCTTGTTTGAGTCATGCTTTATCGCCCATGCTCCCTCTAGTTGATTTAGGGCGATACGACATTCCATAGCTAGACATATTACATCCTGCGAGTCCGGAACATGCTGAAGCAGCAGTTCAGCATCTTGCTGTGCTTCAATATACTTTTTCCAGTTGAACAGTAATCGTCCCCGCAGCAAATAAGCTTCCCATTCCTTTGGATTATAACTGATCACTTGATTGAGAATATCCAGTGCTTCATTAGACGTTCCATTCATTAGGGCTAATTTGGCCCGCATCAGTTGCAGATCCGGGTCCTCCTGAAATAACTCATTTGCCTGAACCAATCGCTGTTGGGCATCCTCCAATTGTCTTCTCATGAGAAAAAACTGGGCTTCTTCTCTAAGTCTCAGGTAATCATCAACGTCACATTCAAGCTGCCGATCTAGTAAACATTCATATCCCAATTCCAACGCACCGCTAATTTGTAATGTGATATACTCGATCACATCGTTATCATAGCGCTCCTGCATATACTCGAAATTGTTACTCAGCTCAAACATGGAATCAAGCATGATCCATACGTCAAGCGGCATGTATCGGTTCTGGGTTAAAAAGCGAATAAGCACATCAAACCGCTTCTCCACAGACCCCACATCCCACATAAAATCTTCTTTCGTTAATGTTTCCCATTGCTGTGGGTCTACACGACGACTAAAATCCCTATAACGTTCATGGAGCTCCTGCCAAAATAACTGAAGTGGATCAAGACGCAACTTCGCTAGAGACTCATCTTCAACATCGTCTTGGGATCCATAAACCATATCGTCAATGATTTCGGGTTCCATTACAGATGACAATAGCGAGACCCTATTCAAACGATCTGAATCTGACGCAGCATCTTCGACAAGCATAGGAAGAGCTATCTCTGGTCTGGATCGCCCTCCGGCAAAGTGCTCCGGTTTGCCAGCCTGCTTCATCGCTGCATCGTATGCCTCCCTAAGCCGCTGATACTCTTCTGGATTATCTTCGGGATGATAGATGCGGAGCTGCTTAGCATAAGCTTTCTTAATAACAGCCTTATCGTCAGTCGGGTTTATGTCTAACATTTTCCAATTTATCACGAGAAGTAACTCCATCCTTCCATCTGTGCAAGCTGCTCCTTGTACCACTGAGCTACTTTTTTAATTATCCGGTCGTCTTGCGTATGTAGTGCATCCTCGAATTCCTTTAGACACTTCGCAATAAATTCCCTCCGCTGACCAAGTGACTCCTCATATAGCCGTTCTCCTTTGGCAATAAGCAGCCTGTTCTCCGTTCGATCCCGAGGGTGAATCTTAATACTTGCAATCTCTAGCAGACGTGCTTCAATCTGTTCCTTGCTCATTGCCCCCACATGCTGTTCAATGATCATCTGCTTCTTCTCACCTGTTGCCACGCTGATAACCTCGACCTCAAGAATACCGTTAATATCATAAGTGTAACGGACATCGATACGCTGTTCTCCTGCTTTGCCCGCCGGAACACAGATATCCATTTTACCAAGCTTCAGATTGTTCTCAACCAGCCTACTCTCGCCCTGGTACACATCCACGTTCAACACTTTTTGCATATCATAAACAGTGCACAAACGCTCCACCCGGCTGACGGGAATAGGCGTATTTCGTTCGATAATCGGTAAATAGTGACCGCCGCTTAGCTTTCCTTTTGCTCCTTCCTGTATCACACTAGTACCCAGTGTATAAGGACAAACATCCGTTAGAATGATTTCTTCCAACGCCTGATTCCGCTCCTTCAAGGCAGCTTGAATGGCCGTCCCAAGTACAACAGCCTCATCCGGATCAATGGAAGCGTACGGCATCTGACCAAACATCCGACCAATGACATGCTTCACGAGCGGCATTCGGGTTGCACCGCCTACCATTACAATACCATCCAAATCGGAGGGCAGCAGTTCTGCGTCCCGCAGCGCGCGCTCTACCGGTTGGCGCAAACGGATAAGGAGAGGCTGTGCCAACTGCTCAAACTCTGACTTGGTTATGTGAAGTATAAGTTCCCGTTCCTCCATAACCGTGCGTATGCACCCTGCAGTTTCAGAACCTAGACTGCGCTTGCATTGTTCCGCTTGCTTGTAAAGTGAAGATGCAGTTTTATCATCAAGCTGTTCCAGCTTAAGCTGATGATGCTGAACAAAATGAGAAACAAGCAACTCTGTAAAGTCATCCCCACCCAGATAATTGTCGCCGGCAATGGCTTTGACGTCCATCACGCCCTCAAACAGTTCTAAAACGGACACGTCGAAAGTTCCACCACCGAGATCAAAAACCAAAAACCGCATCTCCTCCTGCCCTTGGTGCAGGCCATATGCCAGAGCCGCCGCTGTAGGTTCGCTAATCAGACGCTCCACCTTCAAGCCAGCCAGTTCCGCTGCTTTTTTGGTCGCTTTACGCTGGGCATCATTAAAGTAGGCCGGGACACTAATCACCGCTTCATCAACTGATTTTCCAAGATGAACCTCGGCATCTTCTTTTAACGTTCGCAAAATGAACGAAGACATTTCCTCCGGTGTAAACTCAAATGAACCCAGCTTATATTTTTTCTCTGACCCCATAAATCTCTTAAAGGAAGCTCCCGTTAGATGGGGGTGTGTAATTAGACGTTCCTGTGCAATTCTTCCTATCAATATTGCTCCATTATCATCAACACTTACAACAGAAGGCGTCAATCTTTCCCCCAAAACATTCGGGATCAGCGCAGCCTGTTCACCATCCCAGTAAGCAACCAAACTGTTTGTCGTTCCCAAATCGATTCCAATCATAAGCTCATTTAGCCCTCTTTCAGCATTGGAATAACACAACTTAACTAATACTATATAACAGAACTACAGAAAAAAAGTATGAACTAATGTTCATACTTTTTCCATCTTCTCAGCTTTGCACGAAATGTCTTAAATGGCGCAGCAGAATTAATATGAATCCATCTGGACATAGGCCAGTTCGTCTTCTCCCCTGTCCATTTACGAGCCCCTTGTGTAAATAGTTCCTCCTCGCTTAATGTGTCTACCCAGCAGAGCCACTGCTGCTCCGCCTGCTGAAGCAGCATGCGCAGCTCATTTAGAGAATAGCTGGCATAAGCTGCATAAAAAGAACTGTATAACGCACCGAGTTGATTCCATTTATAACCAGGCGCTGGCATGTGCACTTCTTGCCCCGATCGCTCAGCCTTCTCCCAGCCCATAACCAGGTCAAGCCAACCGAGCTGATATGCGATTATTTGTGCAGGTGTTTTGTCTACTTCCGGAATCAGCACATCCTTTTTATTATTATCAATGTCCTCAAATTCCTGATCCAGCAATAAGTATGCAGTATGTATAGCATTTGTTAGTGCCTCTTTAGACGGATAATCATAGCTTGCCATAAGTAAGCTCCTTTACAACGTTTATGGTTATCGTAGCATACAGTTGTGACACCCCTATGACAAGTTACACAACCTATTTGCAATCGAGCGTAAACTAGCGCTGGGCTTGACATAGCACAGAGTCCACATGTGCCAACGGGATACGAGCAGATTGCTCAAAGTATAGAACATATAAATTATAGATGGTATACTCAGACATGAGTGCCATGTTAGAAGATTTCATTTATGATATCCCAACCTAAATATTCTTCATAAGAAAAGGTGCCCTCATGCCAACAATTCATTTATCCGCCCCACCACTGCCTCATTTCATCAATAGCGGTCATCGTATTATGCCACCAGGGAACAAGCCGCCTGCCAGACGTCATATCGATCTATTTCAATTAATCGTTGTCCGACAAGGATGTCTGTATATCGGAGAGGAAGAACAACACTACGAACTATCCGCTCAACACGCACTGATATTACTTCCAAACAAATATCATTTTCCTACAAGTGAATGCCAGGAAGAGACCTCATATGATTGGATTCATTTTCAAACAAAGGGCTGCTGGACGTTGACCAACACAGAACATGCACCACCGCTACAGATTGACTCGTTCACTCCCAACACGCAGCCAACCGACACCGGATTAGAATATCCTGACATCCCTATCTTTGCGCAGCAATTCCAACTGCGGCTGCCGCAGTTCAGTGCTATTGAGCAGCCTGATCCATTTATTTCCCTGTTAAATCAGCTCTCGTCACCCCTTCTGAACGATCACCTAACTCTCAATCGGTGGCAGCAGCAGCTACTCTTTCAACAACTGCTCTTACAGCTAGCCAGCACAGGCGAGGCTGTAGGTCACTCATCCGCTTCCGAATGCGCTGTACTAGCGGCGACGTACTTGCGCGATCATTATCAAGAGCATATCACCGCAGAGTTGCTGGGTGAGAATATTAACTTTCATCCTGTTTATATTGCAAGGTGCATGCAGCGGCAGTTCGGCTGTTCTCCATTTGAATACTTGCAAAAATATCGAATTGAACAGGCCAAGCTGCTGCTCTTGCAGACCGATGACTCAATTGCTAGAGTAGCCGCTTTAGTTGGCTTTAATCAAGCTGCTTACTTTACGGCATGCTTTGCCAAGCTTGAAGGCATCTCCCCCCGCCAATACCGTCAGCGCTTCATTTGACAATCATTTCAAGGAGCACTACTTTCACACTCTCGCAAAAAGCTATATAATACAGTTTGTGTGCTTGTCATTATAGAAGGAATGTATGTAGGAGAGTGAATCAGCTTGAATTGGTGGGAAACGTTTGTCGCCTTTATACTAGGCGTCGTTGAAGGATTAACGGAATTTGCTCCGGTATCTTCAACGGGACACATGATTATTGTGGATGATTTTTGGTTTCAATCGAAAGACTTGTTTTCTCCAGAGGTAGCAAACACCTTTAAAGTAGTTATTCAGCTTGGGTCCATTTTGGCAGTCGTTGTTGTATTCAAAGACAGATTTCTAGATTTGCTTGGACTTAAGCGTAGACGTTCACAAGATGCTGTCCAACTTGGACGGGGTGGACATCTCAATCTTCTGCAAGTCTTGGTTGGGCTTATTCCGGCAGGTGTGTTGGGTGTACTTTTCAACGATTACATTGACGAATATTTGTTCTCAACAAAGACCGTTGTCATTGGTCTCGTCATCGGAGCAATTCTGATGATCGCAGCAGATTGGTTCCGTCCTCGAAGAGCAAAAGCAGAGACAGTCGATCAGATTACCTATGGTCAAGCATTTGGGATCGGACTCTTCCAATGCTTAGGATTGTGGCCTGGCTTCTCCCGCTCCGGATCAACGATATCGGGCGGCGTTCTACTTGGTATGAGTCATCGCGCTGCATCTGACTTTACGTTTATTATGGCCGTGCCGGTCATGGCGGGCGCTAGCGGCCTGTCACTTCTGAAGCACTGGGAGAACTTCACGTTGGATTCCCTGCCATTCTTTATTGTAGGCTTTATCAGCGCATTTATTTTTGCTCTAATTTCAATTCGTTTCTTCTTGAAACTGATTAACCGCATTAAACTGGTACCTTTTGCGATTTACCGTTTGGTGCTGGCTGCCATAATTTATTTCGTCTTTATTATGTAATGACGTGTCATTGAACAAAGGGGATATCCCACAGTCATCCAAAATGACTAGAGGGATATCCCCTTTACTGTACATGTGTGTCGTGAATAGAAATGCAATCCATTACATTCGAAAGCATATCGTCTATCGTGTAATAACACCATCAATGAGCCCGTAAGCCTTGGCGTCATCCGCGCTCATAAAGAAATCGCGGTCTGAATCGCGCGCAATTTGTTCCAGCTGCTGCCCCGTCCGTTCAGCCAACAGCTCATTGATCTTTGTGCGTGTCTTCAAAATCCATTGCGAGTGAATATGAATATCACTTGCTTGGCCCCGCGCGCCGCCCAGAGGCTGATGGATCATGACTTCACTGTTCGGCAGGGCGAAGCGTTTGCCCTTCTGGCCGCCTGCCAGCAGCACCGCTCCAAAGCTGGCCGCCATGCCGATACAGATTGTCGACACATCCGGCTTAATATGCTGCATTGTGTCGTAGATAGCAAAGCCCGCTGTGACAGAACCGCCGGGGCTATTGATATACATTTGGATGTCCCGGTCCGGATCATCTGCAGCCAAAAACAGCAGCTGGGCAACGATGGCATTCGACATCTGATCCTGAATCTCATCGCCTACGATGACGATCCGATCCCTGAGCAATCGCGAATAGATGTCATAGCTGCGCTCCCCGCCCTTGGACTGCTCGATTACATAAGGAATTACCCCCATATTACATCCCCCTTCACACTTCGTCAGGCAGCCATCAATAATCGCGTTGAGTCATCTGTTTGTGGAACTGCTCGATAGCCTCGTACAGTTGGCGACACCCTCACTTGGCTTGCTGCATACGTATGGCTAACAAGTTCATCCTGAATAAGGGACAACAGCCGCTGGGCGTCCTCTTCCATAATCGCTGACACATACGCCTTCAGCATTTGTTTATCTTCCAGCTCCTGTAAACAAACGGCCTGCAGCACGAATTCAGAGTCATCTTCACGAATCGAACGGACAGCAAGACGTGCCCGATTAAGCAGCGACTTGATTGCACCTTCAGTTCGTTTCAACATGGAAGCCACTTCCATAGTGGAATAACCCAGCACCTCACGCAGCAGAAATACAGTACGTTGAAGCGGCTGTACACGCTGTAGAAGCAGGGCAACAGCTAACTCGATATCCATCACTTTGTCGCTCGAGCAGGAATTCAGCTGCATCTCGTACGCAAGCAGTTCTACCTTCCCCTTTGACATGTGATACCTTCGGCGCTGATCTGTCCACTTGTTCTTCGCAATCCGCAATGCAAACGCGACAGGACTAGGATGGCCCTCGTTCCCCTGTAAAACAGGCAGCATTTTCAAAAATGTATCTTGCGTCAAGTCTTCTGCATCCCAACGAGAACCCGTTAGTCCCGTACAGTAGCGAAAGATGACGGATCTCATCTGGCCCCATTCGCCCACAGCCGCCCTCTCAGTCGATTCCACTTGCTGGTGATGAGTCATGTGCAGGCCTCCTATGACCTTAGAATTAATGGATACACCTTATTAACGATTGACTTCCTCAAAAAGATACGCGCAGCGTATATCATCGCATCACTATTCACTAAAACCCCTGAAATTAGCCATACAGCAGGGAGGGGGAACCTGGAAGCTGGCTAAATCTCTTCTTGTGAGGCATGTGTATGCTGCTCTAACTTTTCAAACAGCGCAGCAAACGTCTCAAGCTCCTGTGGTGTAAACACCGATAAATAACGAATAAACACCTCACGCGAAGCTTGTCGTGTCTGATCCAGTATGTGGCTGCCGTTATCCGTTAACGTAATAATAACCGCTCGTCTATCCTGCTTGTCCATCTGACGCTCGATAAAGCCGCTTTGCTCCAAGCGGTCTAACATAACCGTAGCTGCGCTTGGCTTCACGTCCATCCGCTCTGCAAGCTTGGCTACCTTGGCAGCCCCTTCCTCATCAATTAAATTAAGCAAGTAAAATTGAGGCCCTGTAAGGCCCATCTGCTTATGCTCCATCACTTCCGAGGACATTTTCCGCTGCGTGCGCCACATGGACATGCCGATTCGGTTAGCGTAATCCTGTATATCGTCCATCATATATGTTCCTTTCGATTATGTTATCGCTATTATATGTATGCCCTGAAACAAATAAATCATTTAATATTTAAATTGTAAAAATAATAGCTGCGACAGTCAATGGGTAAACATCATAGGTAACGGAAAACGAATTCAAGGAGTATGTGGACCTGTTCAAGCAGTTGATGCAATTAAAGATGAAGATCACCGATGAAAATGGGGTCAAACATGAGGTAAGCAGGGACCCATCAAATCTGGATTTGGTCCCTTTTTCTCGACCAAAGGTAGTACCTGCGAAGCTACTACCAGGGGTGTATTCATGCGGTGAGTTGGATTATTCATGGGGACGAAGAGCATAAACATGATTCCTTACGTTAACGAAGAACGATAGTTAAACATAAAGGGAGTCAAAAACTTTATTTTCAAGTCCTAGTCTGTAACTCCTTTTTTACGGGGCAGTCTATAACTTATTTTACAGTGGCTGATGATTTTGCTATTCAAAAACTGCTTAGAATCAACAAACTCGATCTAATACTATATTTTCCTTTGACAGATGAATAATTGGTATAATCCTCATAATTAAGGAAAATATACATCTCGAGCATTGGACAAAAACTTATATCCTTAAATCAAAAAGTCCGCTGACTATGCGGACTTTTATGTTACAAATCTATTTTTTCTTCAAATTAATTTTAAATATATCACCCGCCTTCCCGCCAAAAACGATCATCCCACCTTCAGGTAGTACTACCGAATGTTTGCTCGTTACCTTTGAAAAGTTCACAACCATTCCATTCGCGTCATAAACGGCAAATCCCCCACTTACCGGAGTCTCAACGTTCATGACTCGATTGGCTGATTTTCCATCAATTTTATACCATACAGCCTGACCATTGGATGGTATGTTGCAAAATGAATCATTCCCTTCATAAATGGGTTGAATCGCATCTTCTCTGATGTAGGATTGTCCATCGATCACTAAATGTTCTGCATGGTTCACGTTATAGAAATTCAAATCAAAAGTGTCTCTTCCCTTCATAATAGGAATACTCATCACATTTATTGCTTTATTCTTATCAACAATTTTAGTACCGGATGCGTATCCATGGTTGATATCAACGGATATATTTTTGGCCACCAGTGCTTTAGTAAGATACATGCCTGAAGTTATCTTTTCATCCAAGGCGTAGTAACTTTTTCCATTTCTATCTTCCCATACCGTTTTAGTTGCCTGATTTAGAGAATTAGAATCTAACTTTTGATATTCATACATCACCATAACCGTTTGACCTAATCCTGGAATATTGATGTAAGCGTTAAGCTTTAAATAGGTTTTTCCATTCTTCGGTTGGTCAAAGCTTAGAGTTACATTCCCATCGTTGTTTTTGAATTGTCCATTGCCCGTATATACATATTTTTGAGGCGGCAGCAATCCATTTCCTAGAACTGGTAGATCAATCTCTCCGTTCTTTATCCCCAGATTTACCGTTTTACCTACGGTACCGTATAGTCCAGAGTAAGCAATCAAATCCGATGGCATATCCACTTTCAATGGAGCTTCAAATGTTTTTTCAGGTAGGATCTCTTTAATGATGCCCTTGGCTCTTGCATATTCCAATAGAACATTAGATGCAAGCATACTATTGTACAAAGAACTCCCGCCTGATGAAAGCACAGCTATAGAAATATCATGTTCGGGTAGGGTAGTCAAAGCAGCGTGATACATTAACGTATCTCCACCTTTATATAATGCGGTTATTCCGTAATCACTAAACGGCGCTAAACGGACGGCATCCCAACCAAGACCATAATTAACGGTGTTTGTCTCTTCAGAAACCCACACCCCTTTTCTATACTCATGACTTTGCATGGCCTTTGCTGACTTCTCGGATAAAATATCTGTTCGATTCCCGATTAAGACTTCTGCGAACTTACTTAATTCCTCAGCTGTGGAGTAGATGCCCCCTGTCCCAAGGAGATTGGCATTCTCAACAGGTAAAGACTGGTCGATCCCAGGAAAATAAGTTTTTGTGAGCCTGTCTCTATCAAATGAATCACGTTGTGTTTTGGTTGAGGTTAATTGAAGAGGTTTGCTAATATAGGTTGCAAGAAATTCGCTATAACTTAAACCGCTCACTCGTTCAATCAAGAGTTCAAGCAGCTGAAAACCATTATTACAATATACCGAAAACTCGCCGGGGTTTGACTTTAAGTGTTCTGATTGTAATTTGATCAATAATTCATCATGATTTTTCGCATCATGATCATCAAACAATACACTATTCGCATAGTGACTACCGTAAATTCCTGAAGAATGATTCATCAACATGCGTGGCGTAATCTCTTTATATCGTTCATCTGCCATTTTAAAGTCCTTGATATACGTGGTTAGCGGTTTATCAATATCAATTTTTTTAGAATCAGCTAGCATCATCGTTGCAGCAGACACATACGTTTTACTTACCGAGCCAATTCCAAACATGGTGTCTTTGGTGATCGGATTTTTGGTCGCTTTATCGTATACACCAGCGCTATCGGATAGAACAATGGATCCATGATCCATAATTGCATATTGCAACCCACTTACACCATAATCGGACATGATCTTCGAAGCCAGCTCCTGTGCCTTTTCCTTTACAGTATCATGGTTCGTTAGAGCAAAAGCAGGGGTGACCGGTATTGCAATAAGTACAGCGGTCATGAATACAGAAACCATCTTCTTCATTAATAATTCCTCCTCGAATTCTTTCTAGATGTGACTTGCTGAATTCAGCATACAAGGAAGAAGGCTGTTTTATGAAAAATCACCCTGAAACGAAAAAAACAATCCCTAAACAACATGTTGTCTAAGGATTGTTCGTTTAAAATGGCAGTAGGACCATATTATGAAATACGTTATGTTTCGTTTCAATGGTCATATGACCACCGTACTTGTCGCAGATTCTAGCTATGTTTGTTAATCCAATACCATGAAATTCCGGGTTTGGTTTGTGGCTGTATAATTGGGCAACTTCATTCTCCATATGATTCAAGATGTGAATGAGAAGGGTAGACTCAGTAGAATGTATTTTGATAAGCATGTACCTATCTTCTGCGATTTTCAACTTTTTAGAAGCTTCTATTGCGTTATCTAGCATGTTTCCAATGACAACACATAAGTCATAACGGTCAATATGGACTTCTTGTGAACATAAGTTAAGCTTCGTATCTATTCTTATGCCATTGGCTTGTCCAATATTAAGCGTATTCGTGACAAGAGCATCGATAACCAGATTCCCCGTATTCACCCGGTGATAGGCTCCCTCGACTTTATTTAATGTCGTCTTAATATGTTCCATGGCTGCTGATAACTCATTTCGCTTAATACACTCTTCAATATACAAAAACTGTTGATTCGTATCGTGAATGATTCTTTTAATGGATTTGAAGCTGTGAACGACTTTTTCATAATTCGCATCCTGATAGTCCATCTGATGTTGCAACTGAGTATTCTCATGCATGAATTGAAATTTATCAACGATATGATCAAAAATATAGACAATCATAACGTTTAAGAAAAGAAATCCAATAACGGAAATGAAAGAATAAACGTCTTTATAAGTTAGAATACTCAGCTGGTAAACACTTACGATAGGAATAACTAAGAATAATACGTAGTAACGATTATCTAAAGATAAACTTCTGCGTTTTGCAACTAGTCGTATGATCTGAATGATCGCAAACATGATCACACAACCGAGTATAATAGCTTTCGTGTTGGCTATTTGATCTTGTTCATTTACAGGATCAAAGCTAAAGTCAACTGAATCTATGGTATAAAAAAGATAAAGGGATATAAAATTAGTGAGAGTTATTAATACAGCGTAAAGTATTGAAAAAGTGAACTTGGTTTTAAATTCTATTTTATAAGATTGCGCAAAACTAAATATCATTAGCAAGGTGAGAATCGAAGATAAAATAGGAGTGACGGGAATAACGAGATATAGGTAATCGAGCAACCCAAAGATAATGAAGTAAATGAATCGGTTTTGTTTTTTAGCTGATTTATCAAAAATCGAGTTGAAGAAAAAATTAACTTGAACACCCATCAGAAGTACAATGCTACAGACAATAAGAAAATTATTTTGAATCATATCAATCGACCTTCATAATCATAAATTTGGTGTATACATCTTTAACCTCTTTAATTTTAGAACGGCCTATGGGTAATTCCAACCCATTGGACATGAGAACAACTCCGCTAGCAAACTTCCTCACATGAAGCAAGTTAATAATGATGGAACGATGGATTTGCAAGAAGTTACAGTCTTTTAAGGCCACAGCATAATCTGAAATGGTGCCTTTGCTTTCATATGTTTGGTTCGTAGTCGTAAAATGCAGTTTGCTTTTTATGGTTAAACTCTTGGCAGCTTCAATACTGATAAGTTCATCATATTTTAATACGACTTCTTCATAGCCTGACTTGATGACCATATACTTTTTATTAAGTGCTTGAAAGTATTGGTGCAGCTTGATGATTTTCTCTTCCAAGATTGAGGGGGCAATGGGTTTTATCAAATACTGGAATGTCATGACGTCAAAACTTTCCACCATATATTGAGGGTAGCTTGTCAGAAAAATAATTTGTTCATCCAGGTTATTTAACCCTCTTATTTTATGGGCTGTTTGAATCCCGTTTATCCCACCCATTTCAATATCCAAAATTAAAATATGGAATGGAGTTTCATGGCACTCATAATAGGATACCAACTGCTCTCCAGAGCCGAATGATTCGATTTCAAAATCGATATTTGTCTTTATCGACAAAGTAATCAGAATGCTTTTAACGAGTTCTCTTTGTTTGTCTTCATCATCACAAATAGCCACTCTATACATAAATGATACACCTCGTTCCATTACCTTTGTTCTAAAACTCTATTATAAACATGATACAACCGTTTGACATTATATAGATAGATTTTGGATGAAATGCAAATTTGAATCCCTTAACGTGATGAATGCCTAGAGACTTAACCTAATTTGTCTCCAAGTGGCTGCAGCGTTACTTTTACCCACTAGATCATCGCCGAGCAATTTCTACCTTGCAAGTAATACCTTAAATTCGTTACCTACTTTGCTTCTCAGCAATAAAAAACGCAATCTCCTGTTCTGGATACAGAATGCATTCCAGATTAAATGAGTCCAATGCTAAACCATGTAGAGTTATCTAGGATCGTATCGTCTAAGTCCAAACTATATATAATCAAATCGTCTCCCCTATTGAGAGCGTCGGCTGCTCCTCCGCAGTTAGTGAAACCATACCTATACTTACCATTAACATCACACCAAGTCTTGAATAAATTTCTTTGTTTATTCCACTATTCTGCCCGTAAGTTGAGAAAATGCAGCCGATCACAAGAAGCCGGCTGCATTCAACTGTCTTTATTTAATTATCGTGTCCCTGATTGATTCAAATGCTTCTAACTGCTGACCCAAATGGTCATTAAGTTCGTATTCAAAAACCCCATCGCTGCTTTCGATGATTAAATTATTGGAATCAGAAAAGATATAAAAAGAGACCTTTGCCCTCGGCACAGTTTGGCTATAGAAACGCTGGATTTCGTTAAAATTCTGAAGTATGATACGTTTCACTTAAGGGGCATATCTTGCGAAAAACACCACAAGAAAAACGAAAAGACACGTAGTTTTTGCTACTAAAGTCAGGCCATATCCAAAGCTTTAAGATGTTACTTGGACACGGTGTTGTCCCTGACGCATTTCCTACAAGTTGAACCTCTTAATCGATTCCCTTAATTGATTGGACATTTCGGCTTGTCCCTCCATGGAATGAGTGACTTTATGCATCATCTCATTCATTTCACCTAGACTTTCCTTCATTTCACTGGTATAATTTGCAGCCCTAAAAGAGCTTTCGGCAACACTTTCAATGACATTTTCAATGTCCTCTACGGAAGAACCCATTAATTCCGTAGAAGTATGTACTTCCTCAGAAAGCGACAGAAAGGCTTGTGCATCTCGCTGGTATTGTTGACCAGTCTGGATAAGCAGTTCATAGTCTGCTTTTACCTCCTTGTTCATATAGTCCAATATGTCCTGTGAGCTCTTCCCCAGTTTTAGGAATGCATCTTTCACTTGAACGACCATTTCATCAATATGAGATATGGCTTCAGTCGATTCGCCAGCCAATTTTTTTACCCTTTCGGCTACAACCTGAAATCCTTTCCCTTGTTGACCTGCTCTCGCTGCCTCAATGGAAGCATTTAGGGCTAATAGGTTGGTCTGTGAAGAAATTTCCTTAATACTTGCAGAAATAACATGAATCTCATCCACGATGCGCCCAGCATCAATGGCATTCCGAAGATTCTGCTGCTTCTCCTTATACGTTCGAATAGCATTCTCAAGGGAATGAACGGCCTCGACTTCCATTTGCGTTGCTCTTGTCCTTATAGCGCTAGAGGTTTCTAAGGAAGCCTTTACTTTATGTGATAATTCATCATTGGATCTAGTCATTTCAAGAAGGGACAACTTAGCGCGTTGTGTATCGTTTAACAAATTTGTCGCGTCTTGCGCAAGAATATGTGAATTCGATTGAATCCTTGCAATATTCGCTGTTGAATTGCGCGTTGCGTCCAACATTGCCGAACTAGATTGTTGTATGTTATTCGATGCGTTATCAATTCCCACCACTAAATTCTTGATACTTGTTGAGCCTGTATTTAAAGATTTACTTAACTTGCTTATATCATCGTTCCCCTTGAAGTATAGTTCAGAAGACAAATCGCCTGCTCCAAGCTTATCTGTAAATCTCGCAACCAATTGAAGTCTCCTTAGGATTAGTCGATCATACATGAATACAATAATTAGAACCAATATTAGTATGCTGAAAATAGAAGATACGTATAAGCCAATGTTCCCCTCCATAAAATCGTTTTGGATTCCTGCTTTGGCGATAACTTCCTTACCGGTATCCAATATAAAGTTAACGAACTTACCAATATTCGTACCAAGAATTTGAACGAGCACGATGGGGAAAATTAGCTTGAATTTAATGGATTCTAGCGTCCATTTCTTTAGGGTGACAATAATTTTCATAAATTTCTCCTCAATAAATGATCTAGATGTTAGAAATGATGGCTCCCCTTTCAGAACAATGTCATCAGAAGAATAATCAGAGAACAGAAGCATGAGCATCGGAGAAATCGGCCGATGCTCCAAGGATATAGCCGATGGATATAAAAAAGGCACACCAAAACAGAGCCCCTGCGATCGAGTAGAGTAGGTATCTCCTAAGGCTCATAGCGCTCATACCTGCCAGATAACAAGTTAGATGCCGGAGACCCGAAATATAATAGCCTGTACATATTGCCCAGGGGCCATAACGCTCGAACCAACTTTCTGTTTTCTCCAATCTTTTTGTCGTGAGCCTGATCCATTTCCCATACTTCCACAGCAGCGGCTTGCCGAATTTCCGTCCAAGGGCGTAACTACACAGCATTCCAGTCATGGCCCCGAAGACGCTAACCGAAAGAGATAACGGGAAATAAAGCAGCCCAAGTGAAGAAAAATAACCGATAGTCGTCATTAAGCAAAGAAATAATTATTCGGCCATTTGAGGGAATCTTAATTCTTTTATGGTCATAAATCCTAGTGCCAAAATGTCATATGACATTTTGAGGTGTCTTGGCATTGTGAGTGACTCAATGAAACTTGTTAATTGGTGACGAATAGTAACTTGTTGATATGACATGTTTTTTGCCATACTCGGTTCAGCCAGTTGTTACGAGGCAAATACATTTTGAGGAGAGACCATTTATGAACAAAAAGACTCGCACCATCGCGGCTCTACTATTATCCGCTATGGCAACGACTGCAATTATCCCACCTAGCAGCCAGGTAGCGGCTGCCGCGACAACGTCCACAACTAATGCACCTGTAAATTTTAGCTTGGAGGGGCCCCGCAATGCCAAGGAAGTAGAGGCATTTGTAAATAGTGTTTTTAAGGACCTGATGAAGAAGCATAACGTACCCGGTTCTAATTTCTCGCTCGTAGCCGATGGGAAAGTGTTAGTAAGCAAAGGTTACGGTTATGCCGACAGAGAAAAGAAGATTCCCGTTGATAAAGACACCGTTTTCCAGATCGGCTCTGTTACCAAGCAATTCACGGCCTTAGCTGCTATGCAGATGGTCGATAAGGGGAAAATCGATTTACGAGGCGACATTCAAAAGTACTTAGGAGGATTGAAGATTCCGAATACAACGGGGAAAAAGCTGACCATGTATGATCTGCTTACCTATTCAACCGGATTTGAAAAGCCCGATATCGCTTCGTATTATTCAACGGAATATGTTAATAAAGAATATCCAATAAAGGATTTTCTTAAAACACATATGACAACGGTTGTGAGACCTCCGGGAGAAACTTACGTTTATGACAATTTTGGGTTTTTGATAGCGGGGTATGCGGTAGAGAACGCCTCGGGAATGCCCTATTCGAAGTATATGGAGAAAAACATTTTCAACCCGTTAGGCATGACCTCAACGAGTGTGCGGAATACGCCCGAACTAGTAGGCAGAATGGCTGCTCACTATTCACTGAAGGGTGAGAGGATCCCTATGGATGGAACAATGCCTACAGAAAAGCCTGAAGGTGGTATGATCTCAACAGCAGATGACATGGCGAAGTATCTCTTAATGCATCTGAACAAAGGAAAGTATGATGGCAAAGAAATTGTGAGCCAAAAAAGCATAGAGCAAATGCACACATACCAGTATTTTGCTGATAAAACGGTTCCTATTACAACAATCGGGTTCGAAGGCTACTTCCCTGAGATGATGAATGGTCAACATGTGATTATAAAAGGAGGAAATGTTACAGGGCATTCATCCCTGATTGTTATTCTGCCTGAGAAAAATGCAGCCTTTTATATGACCAACAATGACGACAACCCCTGGTTTAGCATTGAAGTGTATCAAGCGTTTATGAATCACTATTATCCAAAAAAGAAAGAGGTAAAGCCAACCTATTCGGCACTCAGTGAGCAGCAAGCCAAAGCGTATGTCGGATTATATGAAAACATTCGTATGAATAGTTTTAGATCTAAGGTTTCTTATTCGAACGGGCAACTAGTTTCGGAAACACCTTCAGGCAAGCATACGCTGAAGATGATCAGCCCTTCATTGTTCGAAGATGAATCAGGTAATAAAGTGACGTTTAACAAAAACGCAGCTGGCAAAATTGCATATATGTATGTTATGACTCTACCAGAGGCTGCTTCAATGGCAGAGAAAGTTAACGTTGATTCACCATTCTCTGATGTACCTGCGAGCAGCAAGTATAAACCATATATTAATAATCTCAACGCCTTGAAAGTCATGAGCGGGAAGTCTGTCCATATCTTTGATCCAAAAGGAACGATCACTCAAGCTGAATTCTCAGAAGTGCTGCTTCGCGCCCATGGGTGGTATAAACAGCCTTACATGATTGAACCCAATAAGAAGCAGATGGTAGCCGGACTGTCTAATTTTTATCCTAATTCTCCGATCACTAGACAAATGGCGGCGGTAATGATCCAAAACCTGAAACAGGTAGAGCTTAGAACGAAGATTAAACTGAATGGCAAAACGGACGCTTGGGCAGTTAAAGCCATCGAAGCGCTTGTATCCCAAGGGATCATGGACCCGGATACTAAGGTTAAATCTGATGGCTCCGTGAACTTCCGTTCAAAAGAGCTTTTGAAACGTCAAGAAGCTAGTGCCTTATTGGATCAAGCATTTAATTACTATGCTTTACCCATCCGTCACTAATGAATTCGTTTCATGAACTCTAGCCAAATTGAAGGCCTATATAGTAAGAAACAAGCGGCTGCCTAGGCAGCCGCTTGTTTTTAGTTATTGCCATGTCCAGCGGCATTCTACACCGAGCGATAAGGTTATTCCAACAGATGACAAAACGTATAGTCCACCAGTCTGTGACGACTGTGGCCGAACTCATTCAGCTGCAGTTCACGTAATTAGTTCTTCCGGATTTCCTCATCTTCATTCCCTCTGACATAGCCACACCTTCTATCCGTCTATTTCATCGAATAATTGCTCTAGCTCTGTGATCAATTCACCGACATAACGAACAGCTGCCTGAATCGGCTGCTTGGTGGACATATCAACGCCAGCAAGCTTCATTAATTCAAGAGGGCTTAATGTTCCGCCTGCCCGTAATGCTTGCAGCCAGCGATCAACAGCCGGTTGGCCTTCTTCTTGAATAAGCTGGGCTGCCGCTGTTGAAGCCGTCAGTCCGGCTGCATACGTATACGGATACAACGACATATAATAATGAGGCTGGCGCATCCAGGTTAAACCCGCGCCCTCGTCAAGCTCAACGGTATCACCCCAGAAGGTAGACAGTGCGCTCAACTTTAATTCATTTAATCTTGTTGCATTTAATGCCTCGCCTGCCGTGGCTGCTGCATAAACCTTACGCTGCATCTCCCCCTCTAACAAGTGGGTGACATAGTTATGATAATACGTGTTCAAAAGTTGTTCAATGACCCATCTACGCATTCGTTTATCGTCAGACTGCTTCATAATGTGTTGTGCAAGCAGCAGCTCATTCATCGTAGACGGCGCTTCAATAAAATACATGGAAGGTCGCGCGTTGATGCAGCTTTGGTGACGCCCTGTGAGCGTAAAATGACCAGCATGCCCGACTTCATGCGCTAATGTAAATGCACCGCGCATATTGTCTGCCCATGAGATGAGTATGTAGGAATGGCTGCCGTATGCTGTTGAACAGAACGCCCCTGTAGACTTACCGACATTGTCCGCATAATCTACCCAGCGATCGGAAAAAGCCTCCTCTACAATAGCACTGTATTCGGGCCCCATAATTTGAAGAGCATCCTGAATGAGACGACATGCGTCCTCATAAGTTGTTTCCGGATTATAATCAGGATCGAGCGGGGCTTTAAGATCGCTGTACAGCATCTTGTCCAGCCCAAGCACGCGCTGCTTCAGACTGGCGAAACGTCTCATATGCGGAGCCAGTTCCTCTTGAATGGTATCCAAAATATTTTGATACAACTCTTTCGATACTTCCTGCGGCTGCAGCAGCATATCGGTTACTGAATCGTACTTCCGCAATCCCGACATGACCACTTGCTTCTTCACTTCTGTTGCATATGTCTCGGCAAATGTATTCTGATAAGCAGCCAGCGTCTTCGTAAAGGAATCATAGGATGCTCTTCTCAGCGCCGTGTCAGGCGATTGAATATATTTATTCTCATATAATGCAAAGGATACGGGCCATGTCTCTCCTTCACTGTCCTGTACAGACTCAAAAGACATATCCGACAATTTACTGCGCAGATAAATACGATACGGTGCCCCCCATACTTCACCTAGAGAAGCAAGCACAGCTTCTGTCTCCGCACTTAATTGATGAGGCTGAACGGCCATTAAGCGGCTCAAGTAACGACGGTACAACTCCAACTTCGGCTGATCTTTATAGTACTGTTCCAATGCCCCTTCTGGAAGAGACAATATTTCTGACGACACAAAAGATAGCGCTGCTGAAGCTTTGGACACGATGTCACCGGATCGCGCTGAACGTGCTTGATTATCCGGATTGGTATTGTCTCCTGAGGTATGTAGATGTGCGTATGAAGCAAATCTCGAGATGCGGGCCTGCACATCCTCCAGCGACTCCAGACATGCAAGCAGCGTATTAGCGCTTTCTCCCAATCTACCTGCATATTGTGTGACAGTACGCAAATCATTTAAGAGCTGATCTGCTTCCTGAAGCCATAATGCAGATGTTGCAAATAAATCTTCCAGTCTCCATGTTGCTTCCAAGGGCACGTCAACCCGAGTCAGTCTTTTCTGCATATTGGTTCTTCCTCTCTGGTTTAAAATGGATTGCGTTATCATCGCTGTGAAGAAATAATACCACATATTACGGTAGTTTCGTAAAAAGCATTTCCGCACAATTGCGTTATTTGTAATAGCGTTCTATTTGTTTTCCTGTTTTTTTCTAGATAAGGCACTCTCCTGCGTGAAAGCAAATCAATTGACCCTAGGCAGAAAACACAAAAAGAACCCGCACCCGCTATCTCGACCAAGAGACGGGGTGCTAAGGTTCAGTTCGATTTGATTTACTGTCATTTTCTCTGCCTAAGATGTAACTGAAACAGGGTTAGTAATTAGCTTGGTTCGCTTATTTAGATGTTTTTGCTGAACTCGTATACCAATAAGCCATCCCTACAAAGACTGCACCACCAATTACATTTCCCAATGTTACGGGAATCATATTATGAAGCCAACCACCCAATGTAATTGTTTCTGGATGTTGGGGTAAAATTAGAGCAACTGTCATTAAAGACATATTGGCAACGCTGTGCTCATATCCAGACGCGATGAAGGCATAAAGCATCCACCAGATCAAAATTAATTTAGCCGTATCCTCTTTAGCACGCATCGAGGTCCAGATTGCCAGACAAACGAGCCAATTACATAGGATACCTCGGAAAAATAATTCAGATATAGGCATGCTCATCTTATTGGCAGTAGCCAAAAACAACAAATGGTCTGGAGCGATCTTGCCGAATATGCCAGAACCGTATACAAGCAAGCTGAACAAGACAGCACCAAGCAAATTCCCGAAGAAAACGACGATCCAATTCTTAAAGGTCAGAGACCACGGTGTCCGTTTGGATAAGCTGCTTACAGTAAACAACATGTTATTTCCCGTAAACAACTCAGATCCAGCGAAAATGACAAGCGTGAGTGCGATACCAAATGACATCCCCATCACCACTGGAGTAGCTGCCGCCCCCTCAGCTTTAAACGGGCCACCTACTGTAAAGATCAGCATAATTCCAAATCCGACGTAAGCACCGGCAAGCAAAGTGGCGACTACATAACGCATAAAGCTTGATTTCATTAACGACTTCTTAACTTCTACCGCCTCATTAACCTGCTCGATCGTAGCCTGATACATCTCTCTCCCTCATTTCACGATCTATCATCTACTTTACTTACTTGCTGACCAACTGATCCCCTGCTAGTAAGAGATACACATGCTCGCCTTCAACAACAAGTGGAAACGTCTGGACTTGGCCGGTATCAGGTTCTTGCACCTTGCCATCTCGCATATCTATCTTCCAATCGTACAATGGATCGTACACGTAGCATCCCGAGACGATGCCTTCATTTAACGGGCCGCCCTTCGGATGGGGACTGTGATCGAGTAGTGCATACATTTGCTCAGACGTTCTAAATACCGCTATTACTTCTCCTTCAACCTCAACGGCCCGCCCTACCCGCTCCAAGAAATCATCCTGCTTGCCGATGCATACCTTTCTTTCAGCTACAGCTTGAGACATAAGCTAACACCTCTTTCTTTCGTTTAATGTGCAACTTTTTCAGTGACAATAACTTTTTCGAACAACGCATTTCGCAGCTTTTGATCCCCCACCATTTTCTTCCACGGATCTTCGAGCTTGCTAAGTGCAATTTCCATTCTAGCAGTTAGTTGCTGCCGTTGTTCTGCATCATGCACGATCGTATTTTGAACTTGCTCTAGTCCAATCCGTTCAATCCATTCTGACGTCCGTTCCAAATAATTGGCAGTTTCCCGGTAATACTGCATTGTTGCAGATATCATTTCCATCAGTTCATCATCTGTCTTTACCTTGCACAATAAATCAGCGAGCCTTGCTTTAATCCCGCCATTACCGCCAACATAAATCTCCCAGCCACCGTCATTACCAACAATGCCAATATCTTTTGTGCACGATTCTGCGCAATTTCGTGGACATCCATTCACAGCAAATTTGAACTTAGCAGGCATATCAACCCGTTCAAACTTCCGTTCTATCAAATCTCCGATCCCAAGCGAGTCTTGTGTGCCAAAGCGACAATAAGTAGAGCCTACACAGGTCTTAACTGTACGAAGAGCCTTGGCATAAGCGTAGCCAGAAGGCATCTCCAGCTCTTCCCACACTTTTGGAAGGTCTTCTTTTTGAATCCCAATGATGCCAATTCGCTGTCCACCCGTCATTTTCACGAGTGACGCTTTATATTTAATCGAAACGTCCGCGATTTTCTTCAGATCCTCTGGTGTTGTCATCCCACCGTACATACGCGGAACTACCGTATAGGTACCGTCTTTCTGAATATTCGCATTCATCCGTTCGTTTACAAATCTCGAAGCCCGCTCATCCTCATAGGTTTCCGGCCACATCATTCCCAAGTAATAATTTAAAGCCGGTCTGCACTTCGAGCAGCCCTCGGATTGACTCCATGCCAGCGCTTGTGTCACCTCCGCAATGGTATGCAGATTTTGTTCCTTTATCGCCGTTACAATCTCGTCTCTAGACATCGAGGTACATCCACAAATACCTTGCTTGGTTTGTGTTGATTGGAAGCTTTCGCCCAACACATGCTGCAAGAGCTGCTCCACCATAGGCTTACAGCCGCCGCAGGAACGGGAAGCACCTGTTTTCATTTTCACAGCATCCAATGTAGTTAAGCCATCGATCTGAATCGCATCCACGATCATCTTTTTGGTCACACCGTTACAGCCGCACACGATATCATCATCGACCAGTTCAGCGGCCATGTTGGACTTGGCTTTGCCTCCGCAGCAGCCTCCCGAACCTGTTAACTCCTGATACAGCTCCTCCGTCATCTGCTCGCCCTTTTTGACCAGACGCTCAAGTCTTGACGAATCATCGATGTTGCCGAACAGGACAGCCCCTACAACGACACGATCATGCAATACAATTTTCTTGTATGTTCGATTCCACCCGTCATGAAGCCTAATAATGTCATGATGAGGTTCTTCCAAGAATGTTCCTGTAGAAAACACGTCCACGCCGGATACTTTTAGCTTTGTAGATACGATTGATCCCTCATAAGGTGCTGTTTCAACACCCGCAAGTGTCTTCGCCAGCACAGCTCCCTGCTCAAATAAAGGCGCTACTAGTCCATAGCAGATTCCACGATGTTCGGTACACTCACCTACTGCATATACGCCCGGCACCGAAGTCTGCATATAATCATCTACCACAATTCCACGGTTTACCTGAATGTCACTCCCCATCGCGATGTCAATGTTAGGCCGAATCCCAACAGACATGACGACCAAATCAGCTTCGAGTGATGTGCCGTCAGCAAAGGTTAGCCCCGTCACTCGGGTACTCCCCGTTAAGGCTGTCGTCTGTTTGCCAAGTGCAAACTTTAAGCCTTGCCGTTCTAACTCCTGCTGCAGCATCTTGGCCGATGGTACATCCAACTGCCGCTCCATCAAGTAATCCGGCAAGTGTACTACTGTAACCTCCATGCCCAATTGGACAAGCCCCTTGGCTGCCTCAAGACCAAGCAGTCCACCACCTATCACCGCTGCTTTCTTATATTGTTTAGCAGCCTCCATCATCGAATCACAATCTTCTATCGAACGGAATCCAATGACACCTTCCAAAGTCGATCCTGGTACAGGTAGGATAAACGGATTCGAGCCCGTTGCGATCAACACACGATCATACGCGGTTGCTGATCCATCTTCCATGATTACTTGTTGAAGTGTTGTATCCAGTCGCACCGCCTTGCAGCCAGTGATTAACTGAATGCCAGCAGACGCATACCATTCCCGATTATTTATGATAATATCATCAATTGACTTGCTTCCTTCCAACACATAAGACAGCATAATACGGTTATAGTTCGGGTGAGGTTCTGCACCAATTACGATAATCTCATACCGATCAGTAAGCTTTAACAATTGCTCAATCGCATTCATACCTGCCATTCCATTACCGATTACGACCAATTTCTGTTTCTCTGTCATCGTTGTTTCCTCCTCATTTCCAATTGCAGTCATTCATGGAAACGCCTCATCTACTCTTGCACTTCATTTGTCATATTCATCAATGGCTAGAAATAATAATGTTATTATTTTCACATAGTTAAGTAAAAAAAGTGAACTGTTGCCTGACTTTCCTCATCATGTGCATTACAGTTCACTCTTTATCTTTACATTAAAATAGACGGCACAATATATTAGTGATTACACTCACACCAATTATGTCGATTTAGTGTACAATAGTTACTCAATCGTCCCGGTTCTAATGAGGTTAACCTCCACTTGAGCATCAAAGCGAGCATTTGTAAATAGTTTTTGCCAGACTTCTGGATTTAGTTTGGAGTTTCGGATTGAACTTCGATACACCTCCCCAAACCCTACAACATCCGCATCTAGCTTTTGAAAATGATGCAAGGCTTCCATCAGTTTTGCGCTCATATTTTTACTGAGCTCTGCTTGTAGATTTCCAATTGCCTCTTTATCTGTGAAATCATAATTTTCAGAGATTTCTTGCAGCTCGGCCTTCATCTTTATTCGTACTTTAAATGTTAGTGGAGAGGATGCTACAAGCTTAAGCGAAGATGAGCTGCTTAAGTTTGAAATCACTGCATTTACTTTGTTGTGTACCGTCTCCCCTTTTTTGATAAACTTGCGCATTCCGTCCATTGGCATAACAACTTCAAATTGACTGGGCTGCCTCTCCCTCAACAGCAGCTTTAAATAGGATCCTTGCTCTCTTGTTGCCTCACCGACCATCTTGCCACCTCTGAACAAAGCAAGGGACTTAATGAGAATTTTGCCATTTTGACGAGCAACTATCGGCAGTACCGGCTGCTTGCCAATACTGTAATAATCTCTGCGGAATTCATGAACGGTGCAGGAAGGGACCCATTCATTCCGTACATTCTGATCAATCATTCCATACAAGTACAGCCCTATATTCGGATATTCAGCATAATCAAAGCTTAATAGTTCACGTGTCGACATGTCACTGACGACAAGATAGATCATATCTCCATAGGAAGGATCGCGACTTAACGTATCCGCAATGTCAATGACGCCTTCTTTTGCTAATTTATCATTATATAAAATAACTCGGATCTGGCCGCTCACGAGCAGGCGGGCCATCTGCTGATTCATGGCCATTCTTGCACCTTTGCTTGTCAAAGCTTCAACTGACACGACTTGGCGTTTCTCCTTTGCCTCTGGCACAGACGCCAGTGTAACCGTTGTAACAGACATCTTATTATCCGGCAAACGATCGTACCCAACGGCTACACCTAAAGATAACCGCTCCAGCACCGATGTACGGACGCAGCCTGTCATCAAGAACAAACAACAAACTAGAAGCACAGCACGCTTAAAAGTTCTGTTCATACTTCCTCCTTGCTGCTGACACGATTCTTGTCCAAACTCGACTTAATGAAAATGGCAACATAAATAAAAAGGGGGTATGCAAAGCTGAAAATCACGGCTGATTCACTTATGTAGTCATTTAACTTGTCGATCTGTCCGCGGTTGACAAATAAAATCGAACAAATAAAGATAAATCCAGAGATGACATACCTCATGCGATATTGGCGAAAACCAAATAATCGGTTTAATCCATTGGACGTAATCCACGTGATCAGCATGATGGTCGGAATTAAAGTAATCATCCACAAAGCAAGCGTAACAAACTCCAACCTCTCGATGAACGGATACTTTACGATTTTCTGCATGTTGATCGAACTCCACGTTCCTTTTAACAGCTGGTTTTCACTAAAATAGACAATGGATATGACCATCACCAAAATAAGCAGCACACTTGAAATGGCAATACTAATTTGTATATTTCTCATTGTTTTTGGCTTGTCGCGAACAAAAGGATATAGAAAATAAATGACCTCGAAGCCAGTCATTGTAAAACCCATATGCTTTGCACCAGCTAATATCTGGGATGGACTTGCTTCCAGTAACGGTAACAGTCGCGTCCACTGCGCGTATCTTAAAGGATAATAGTACAAACTTGCAATCAAGAATATAATGACAAAGCTGATCAGGCTCATGCCCACGATCACACGAATACCACCTGCCCCACCGTACAATGCCAGGCTCAGCATCATCAACACCATTAGCCAAGTCGGGAAACTAGGGAAGATCCAGGATTGAACCGCTTCAATATAAGTACGTATGATCGTTATTGTGATGGAGCTAAAGTGAATCATAAGCAAGACGCTGAGAAAACCACCAATCCATTTTCCAAAAACATCCCGGTGAATTCCGTACAAGTCTGTAGATTCGTAACGTCTTAATACGGATACGATCAGCCAGGCGGAGCCATGGCAAAACAGCGCGGCTACGAGTACAGACACCCACGCATCATGTCCCGACTCCCTGTATATATATCGCTGGAAGCCAAAAATACCTACGCCTATTTGACTATTGAGCACCATAAAAATAAGCATATAAGCTTGAAACATATAATGGGGCTTGGGCCGAATCATGATGTCCATCTGGTTACCTCATCTATCTCCATTTTATTCCTTAACGCCTGTTTTGGCCTGTTGGTGTTGGCTATTGTGTTGTTGATTGTTGTGTTGGTTGCTGTGCTCCTTACCCTGCTCTTGCTCATCATGCGTATGCTCATTTTGGGTAAAACCTGACTTATGTAGAAAATGGGAATCGTGAGTCACCAGCATGTCTCTCCAAATTTCCTTGACGCGAAATGGGAAAATCGGGTACATGTAAGGCCTGCCAAGACTGGTCATTTTCAACAAATGAATGATAATGAGCGCTGTCATAAAAACGATACCTATTACTCCCCACAAGCCAGCGAATACGATGATCGGAAATCTGACAAATCTGATCGCTCCGCTCATCATATAGTTTGGTGTCGTGTACGACCCTAGTGCGGCCAAAGCCACAAGCATGATAAGAATATTACTTGTAAAACCAGCCTGGACAGCAGCCTGCCCAATAACAATACCGCCTACGATGCCCATCGTCTGACCAACCTTCGTTGGCAGCCTCGCCCCTGCTTCCCGCAGCAATTCCATCGTCAGCTCCAAAACTAACGTTTCAATCAGTGGTGGAAACGGAACCAAAGAGCGGGATATAATTAGAGGTGCCAGCAAAGTTGTTGGGATGATTTCATAGTGGAAAGTTAACGCCGCCACATACCCAGGGGTTAGAAATACGGACATAAACAAACCGATAAGACGAATCATACGATAAAAAGTCCCTAAGCCCCATGAAGAGAAACGATCCTCGGTAGACACGAAGAAATCAACAAACGAATTGGGACCAATGATCACTTGCGAATTACCTTCCACAATGACAACAATTTTTCCCTCCAGCAAGGCTTGTGCTGCTCGATCTGGCCTTTCCGTCAAACTAAGCATCGGAAATAAATAGTAGCCGCTGTCTTGAATTAACTGTAGAAACTGTGCGCTTCCAATGACACCATCGCTTTTCATGTTTATAATCCGCGTTCGTACCAAGTCTACATATTGATGATCCGCCACATCGTCCAGATAAAGTAAGCAAGCTTGTGTTCGTGTCCGTTTGCCCACTGCGTACTGTTCATTGCATAGAGCCGGGTCCGTAATAAAAGCACGCATCAGCGCAACGTTTCTGTCGAGCGATTCAATAAAGGCCTGCATCGTACCAAACATTAACGTTTCATTTTCCGCGTTGGATGGCTGACGGGTTGGAATGTCTGCTGCATTAATCATCACACAACCCTGCTGTCCGCTTACGGCGATTAATACCCGGCCTTGCAGCATCTTAATAGCTGCCGTGTCATCTATGTCAGGTAGGATTTCGCTCCCGCCTATCGGAATTACCGTCAGTACCTGCTCCAATGTAAGTCGGTGATCCTGGTTCATCAGCACAGACAGGATGTGTGTGTTCAGTTCGCTGCACTGTACCACGCACGACATATACGCAACTGCCATATCATTGCCCACACTCTTTACGACCAAATCAGAGCTGTTATTTAGCAGCTTTCCTAATTTATCAAAGATTTGATAACTGAATGTTGACAATTTCCGGATCTCCTTTCACCTGTCGCATTCCATGACAATATGTCTTTTCTCTATATCAGCTAGTCTGCTAACAATGTATCCGAATTGTTCCCTTCTTTACTGCATATCATGCACATGTTCAAGTAAAGAGATGTTCATGCTCGTAAAGCAGAAGATAAGTGTGGTGCCTCTAATACACCGCGTATGATGTTGTAATGGCATAAAAAAAGACCAGAACTACACTTTGTGTAGTCTAGTCTAATAAAGTTAATTGCCGGCCTGCCTGACCTCACAATGGCCATCTTCATATCCAATGATGAGAGTGGAAGCCAGGCTGATGAAAAGTCCATTATCAACAACACCTGGAATCAAATTAAGCTGCTTATGCAGTTCAGCAGGGTGCTGAATCCAATCGAACTGACAATCTAGAATATAATTTCCGTTATCGCTAACATATACGGAATTATCTCTCATTCGCAGTGATGAGCGACAGCCCAATGCTTGAATATGTCGATTGGTCATTTCCCAAGCAAAGGGCACTACTTCTACCGGAAGCGGAAACTGACCAAGTTGTGTCACCACTTTTGTAGCATCCACAATAATGATCAGCCGCTCGCTTGCGAATGCAACAATTTTCTCACGAAGCAGTGCGCCCCCACCGCCTTTGACCAGCTGCAAATCACCATCCACCTCATCCGCGCCATCGATCGTAAGATCAATCCGATCGATGGAAGACCACGGAAGCAGAGGGATGCCAAGTCCACTCGCTTGCTCTTCAGAGGCGCGCGAGGTGGCAACTGCTTGAATGCGCAGACCAGCTTGCACTCTTCTACCTATTGCCTCAATTGCCCAATAAGCAGTAGAGCCTGTTCCCAAACCGACAATCATTCCGTCTGCAACAGAGGCTACAGCGCGTTCAGCTGCAATCTTCTTGCTATTCACTTGTTTGACTCCTTTCGTTTCACACGCTTACCTGCCTGCATATCCGCTCCCCCATTAATCAAAAGGAACATGACCCTGATGCTCTGCGAGCGGCTTCGCCAAGTAGATGAGCAGATCATCATCTACACATACCGTTGCGCCAGGTGTTACCGTCTGATTGTTATACTGAATGCCTTTGCCATCTGGCACGTATCCGAGCCGTGCATAACATCTCTGGGCAGGTCCGTAATCAGGATATAATCCTACGCCAATCCCAACATAGTTCTTGCCACGATTCACCGCTTCCAACTCAAGTTCGCTTATCAAACGTGTGGCAACTCCTAAGCGTCGATATACGGGAAATACAAACAAATCATTAATCTCAGGGACATCATGCAGTGCGAAGTAAGCATAATCCGATATCAACTTTAAGTGAATGCATCCGGCCAGCTTGTCATCAACGTACGCCAGCAGACTAACGCGGTCACCTTGATTACATTCATGATAACAGCGTTCGAAATAACCTTCTGGTCGTTGCACACCATGAATCGTAAAGGCTTCCTGCCACTCTTCTAATACCTTCTCCGAATGTAACGCTTGAATAATAAGTCTCATGCAGCCACCTCATCTCTACTTGATTTATCCCCTGCTTCACCTTTTTTTGTGGATCTCTTTTATTTATTCGACTCGTTTTTGCTTCACCGACCGCCCAGTCATTCTTCAACAAGAAACAAAAGACACCAAGTCTGAGTTTCTTGATGTCTTCACCCAAGCGCTCCATATCATCATAAAAATCATTATACCACTATGAAGGCTTAAGTTACGATTCCTTTTTGCGAGCAGCAAGTAGAAATCTGTGACATGTCACGTCCACATAACCTTCCGTCACAATTCGATCATGTATATTTCGTAACTGCTGTTCATAACGTTCCACACTAAAATCCTCCACTTGCCACTCGATAATGTTCAAATAATATATAATGGCACCTACATCAAAAAATCGAGTGATCCCCTTATATTCCTGCTGCGCTATTATTTCCAAACCCGTCGCCCTTAATCCTTCAGCAGCACTCTCCATGTTCCAATGCACGTATTCAGGATCCGAAACTCCCAACATATGGTTAAACTCAATATCATTGTGCCCGCCACACTGCTGCGTTATAAACAAGGCATTCGGTTTGAGCATCCGATACACTTCTTGCGATGCAAACGATTCATGTCGATTCATAATCAGATCAAAGTGAGCAGAAGGCAGCGGCAATTGTTGCTCATCTTCATATGCGATCACTTTGACGTCCCAAGGCTTCAATCTTTCTGCTGCGATGAGTACGTTAGGCATGTATCCCTCGGTGGCATATGTATTAGGCGGCAATGGCGCCAGTCGACTTAAGAACTCACCACCCCCTGTTCCCATGTCAAGCATGCTCTCTGCATCTCGTATAATAGGCTCGATCATCGTATACAAGTTCCAGGGAAGCGGACTTTCACACATCCGACCTGTAGCTGCCAGATAAGAAAAGTCCCAGCCTGTAAAGCTCTGCTGAGCATCTGATACATAATAGGAAAACGGTCGTGCTTGAAGTGTAGACATTTTCAACATCCTCTCTATAATGATCCTGGCTTGATACTCGTTATCGTTAAAAGCATAAAAGCAGGTACCTGACTCCATTCATAAGAGCCTATGTATGATCGACCTCAGCGCGCTGCTCTTTGACTCGCAGCACCAAGATTCCACTAACAAACGACAATATAGAGCCGAAATAAAACATGAGGTCAAGCGTAAATAAATCGATCAGGAATCCCCCAGCAATCACCGCCAGCCCGGCGCATAAGGATACACCTGCTTGATACCTTCCGATCTGTTCCCCGCTTCGCCCGCTATCTGTCATATCAGCTAACAACGCCCGTTCACAAGTACGCTGCATGGCGCCGAAAATTCCCATTACGACTTGAAGCACATAAATCTGCACAATATCCGTTACTAAAGGAAATATCAAAAACAACACCGATGTTCCCCACGCACTTAGGACCAAGTAACGTACTTTGCCGTAACGGTCAGAGGACTTGCCAAACCATATACTAAGCAGGGCTGCACATAGTGTAAACAACCCATAGGCTAAGCCAAACTCAGTAAAGTCTCCACCGATCTCTTTTACAAATATGATATAAAACGGAAATACGATACCCGCCCCAAAAGTCATCATGCTTTGGGAGAGCATCAGCCATCTTAACCTAGAAGTGGCAGCCGTTCGTGCTTGAACAATAGACTTCATTTAATTGTACCTCGCATAAAATTCGTTCATAAATAGCTCTTCCGGATCCCAAATCCGCTTTATGCGGAAAAACAGTTCCGCCTGCGGATAGGCCCGTCTGAACTGCTCTTTAGTTGGAAAAGGTAAATACGTTAAATAGTAGCTCCCTTTGAATTGCAGTGACAGTTCCACAAGACGTTGCGTAGCTGTTTGCAGATGCAACATGTCCGCAGCGCTTTTTTTATGGTTGATTAACAATACGATACCAAAGCTGTCCTGTCTGGCGTACGAGAGCAGTGCTGTGCTCGACCTAGGTACGTACCGCACAGTAATGTTAACAACATTTAGGTTCTCTTCCTTTAAGATATGTCTTAATCCATCTACAAATGGTACAAATTGTTGTACAGGAACGAAGTATTCTTGCAGCACATCCGTCTTCTGCACATCTCGATATTCGGTAAATGTAATGTCCGGTCGCATAGCATTGTTGCGGGATATCAACTTACCTTCGTCATGAGCGAAAAGACGTTTTTGCAGCTTCCAGCTTGTATTTTTACCCCAATCCCATTTGCGTGCCAACCCGAATATAAATTTTGCCGTGCCTATACCGCGTTGGTCCTGCAGTTCACTGTATTCGGGCGTTAATGGCTGATCAGTACGCTCATAATTAATCGTGTACATTTGGGTCAAGAAAGAATGAGGTGCAGTCGATAATCTTGCGACTGTCAATGCTACCATAGGGTTGGACATTATATTATTGTCAAAGTATTTCGGAAACTGTTTGTAAGTCATAGGCACCATATGCTCAACGTATAACTCATCATCTGTCAATTGCAAGTCTACGTCCAAAATAACTCCCATTAAGCCAAATCCGCCATTTACAGCTCGGAAAAGTTCCTTGTTCTCTGTGCGGCTTGCTTGAATGATTCGTCCATCCATTGTCATAAGCCTAAAGGACTGGATACTCTCAATCAGCGGGCCTTCATTCGGATCACGACCATGCGCATTGGTGCTCATCGAACCTCCGACTGTAAAAATATTAGGAGACTGCATAATACGAATAGCTAAACCGTGAGGATTAATATAATCCTGTATCTGCTCCCAAGTCGCCCCACTCTGAACACGCAGCACCTTATGCGACTTGTCCAGCCCTAGCATCTTATTGTAATAGCGCATATCAAGAACTATTGCATCTTCGTAAAAGGTATGGCCTCCCTGGCTATGCTTCGCACCTGAGACGGATATTTTCTTATGCAGACGCCGCGCCTTGGATAGCGCTTGTTGGATGTCAGCGTCAGTCGACACGTTGATCTTCTCAAAGATTCGAGCAGACATGACTCGTCCCACATCCGTCATCTCTAACTGCTCTCGTTCATTAAATCGGTACCAAGCCGACACTGCAAACAGTATTAAGTACAAGATAACGACAGCTGAAATCTTCCATTTTGACGCGTAACTTAAACCACGAATCATGTGAAGGAACTCACCACCTCGTAAATATATAGTAAATAATATGTTTATTTACTATATTCTTCTTATATTATACTAGGTGATTTTAGGGATTTCTACTTACAGGGCTAGGTTGACCCTCGTCCTACCTGCTCAATTGACACATTTTTAAATATATTAAGAACCATTTTTCTGCTGGATTGAATAACTTTAAGTTGCAACCACCCACCATCTGAATCGTAATAGCTTCTAAACCAAAGCATAGGAGGCATGATTAGCTTGGATATCGTACCATTTATGATATTATCCTTAATTGTCCCCATCATTGCTATTCTTGTTATTATTTCACTAAAGATTATTCGGGGGCGAGCTCTCCCAAGCAATGACTATACGCCATTTGACTACGTTACTGGTCAATCATCCGTTGAATTCCACGAGGAAAAGCAGGAGAAAGAAGAAGAGGACGACGAAGGCGATGATAAGGACAAGAACACTTTATATCCGCGTATCTAAGGCTCTGTACGTTCAACATCATGGCCGGAATGAGCAAAATGAACGATTTCAGCGTCAGGATGGCTGGTCAAATAATGATCAAGGTCAGCATCCTGAACGAGTGATCCTGCTAATGTGCCCCGCATTACGAGCAACCGGATTTGAGAAGGTACTTGCAGTTCCACCTCCACCGATTCCTGTTGTATTCGGTAAACAGCCTCAGATCTGATGTGAGTTGTTCGTGCAAATGGAATTAAATACTCATGAATATAAGCGTCAGCCCAAGACTCGTCCATTCGTTTATGTACAGCGGGGTAATCGAGTACAGCGAGTGATAATATGAACCCCTCCTGAATCTACTATTGGCTATGCTAGTTAATAACATATACTATCATATTTGTATGAGTATTTAATTCTAATTAAAGGTATTCAGCTTGAAAATACATCTCTTTCTGCTCTATAACGTCTATAAGGCCGTTCTAGTTGTCGCGGCTTTAAGAAGGATATGCTTAATATAACGATCCTTGCCACTCGTGTAAGCAACTCGGTCATACTTATGGCACTGCTCAAGCTGTTTTTTTAACTTATAATATTGCTCCGCTTCTAGAGGATGATCACGCAAGTAATTTCGGAACAACAATTGATTCGACCAACATTCACTTCCCAAAGCATACATATGAAGATGATGAGTTCCTGCCCTCCACTTACCACGGCGAAAAAATAATCGATCTGGAAATTCAGGCTTAGGCACATATTCATAGCCGAATTGCAGCAGGCGATCCATATGGTGCTCCTTTACAACTGACAATTCAGCTATACCCACCATAATATCTATAACAGGTTTCGCACCTAGACCCTTTATTGCGGTGCTGCCTATATGCTCTATCTGGATGGGCAGATCTAGTAGCGCCTCCTCAATTTTAATACGCTCTATCTCATACTCATGCACCCAATTAGTCGAGTATTCTACCACAATGACTTCTTCCATTCAGTGACCTCCGTTTATGATCGCTAAAAATTCAGATAACGAAATCAAACAGGCCGAGCCTCTGGCAAGCAGAAGTCGGCCTTCATCTTATACCTTACTATGTCTGGCTAATAGGTATGCGCTTACGAATCCATCTGATCTGACCCCGATGGTTAATTTCATCCTCGAACACATGGAACCATTTAAAATAATGGTTAGCTGGTTTATTATACCAGAATGAAGTCGTTTGTTCCAGCCATTCATCCTCCCGCAATTGCAGCTGACGTATCGTATTCTCCCTTACCTCTTGCATTGCTTCCAAGTAGTAGGTTAACGGATTGCCATGTATATGACGACCACGTTCACCCAGATCTAGAGCAGCCCCCCACAGCTCCAGCTCTTCCTCTGTCAGCTCCCTGTTATCAAATGTTTCTCGTTGATACGCATATTCAACCGCTGCGGCGTGAAGCAATAAAGAGCCAATTGAATTTGAAGTTGCATCCATACGATAATCCAGTTCATCAACGGTACATCCCTGAACACTCTCTAACGTCGTGTGCCGTACATAATTCATCATGGACACTAATCTGCCGATCTGAGGTGTTAGGCCTTCCAAAGTCGTAATCAGATACAATTGCGATGTGCTCACTCATTATCCCCCGTTTCATCATGTATGGCAGGTAGAACAACTAAAATATGACATGTTCTAAAACCAATTATAAGGAAAAAGATTCCATATAATCAGTTGTTTGTAGAATATTATTCACATTTCACAATTTGTTCATATATTCCACGCTGTACGTCTCTCCCAGTTTTATTTTCTTATGATGTGATTAATTGTATTAATAGACCTAAGAAATTATACGATTTGGTCATCATTTCCACGAAATGATATGTTATGGATATGATTCATCACAATAGTGTCGGCATCATAATCCACTTGATGGAGGTTATGTCCAATGACAGCAGATCAGTCAGTTTCATTAGGAGAACATTATTTACAAGTCGTGGTAGAGAAGTTTCTGGAATTAAAATCGGTGACAGAACGTACATTTGACCAACTACGCGAGGACGAGTGGAACTGGAGCATGAATGCAGACTCGAATAGTATTGCAACAATCGTCAAGCATATGAGCGGCAATATGATCTCACGCTGGACCGACTTCCTGACATCGGACGGCGAGAAACCGAATCGCAATCGGGATTGTGAGTTTGAAGATGAGGATAATACCCTAACAAGGAACAGGCTGTTAAACGTCTGGGATCAAGGATGGGACGTATTTCTCGAAACGCTGGGAGAATTAAGACCTGAACACCTGCAGCACACGGTATTTATTCGTCAACAGCCACATACCGTCTTGCAGGCCATAGAACGTCAACTCTCCCATTATGCCTATCATGTCGGACAGATCATATACATTGCCAAGCTGCTTCGAGCCGATGAGTGGTCCTCTTTAACGATACCTCGCAGGAAATAAACGGTACCGTAATTTTGGATAAACAAATGCTAAAAAGCGCCCTTCCCTCGTTCATGAGAAAGGCGCTTATTTCGTTGTCGGGTTACGAACAACCAATTCCCCAACATTAGTGGTCCGCAGCGGCAGCTTCAGCGTAAAGGTTGTACCTACTCCTCTTGTGCTTTCCACATCAATTGTTCCTTGATGAAGCTGCACGATCTTTTGCACAATCGACAACCCTAATCCATTGCCGCCTTGCGCACGATTACGTGATGAGTCCGCCTTAAAAAAACGTTCGAACACGTGTGGCACATAATCCGCCTCAATTCCGATACCGCTATCCTGCACAACCACTTCCACCTCATGATCGGATGCCTTCATATTGATGCGAATTAGCCCCTTATCCGGTGTAAACTTGATCGCATTATGAATCAGATTCACCCACACCTGACTAAACATATCTTCATCCGCGACAATATCTACCTTCGCCAAGTTCAGGTCGATGTCCAGTTCTTTTGTCGACCATTGTGGCTCACTAACAAGGATCAGCTTGCGAATTTGGCTGTCCAGTCGAAACAATACCGGTTCAATCAGATGATGATCCGATTCTAATGATGTTAATTTCAGTAAGTTATCACTCAATTTGGATAAGCGCATCGTTTCCATCTCAATGATTTGTAAATAGTGGTGCCGCTCGTCCTCACTTAACTCCCTATTCTGTAACACACGAGCAAACCCACGAATGGACGTTAAAGGAGACTGAATCTCATGAGAAACATTGGAGATAAACTCTTGGCGCATTTTCTCCATTTGTCCTAGTTCTCCTGCCATGTGGTTAATACTTTCCACCAATGCGCCAAATTCCTCCTCAAAGTCTTCCTGCGGCGTAATCTTAACATCAAAATCACCACGGGATATTTGTTTGACGGCATCAACGATAGATAGGTAGAACACCAAGTGTTTATTGCGTGCTAATGGAAGGAATATGCCTATAACTGCGCTTAATAGGAGTAAGGCCACGATACAAACCATGACAAATGCCCAGTAGTCTGTAAGACTCCAACCTGCCCAGGTCATCAAATACGGTGTAATGAAATAGGAAATAGACCAGCATGCAAGCATAAACAACAAAATGACGGCGATGCCAAATACCAGTTTGCAAACTCGCCACATCTTGTTCGTCTTTAGTCTTCTAAGGCGTTGTCTTAGACTCATTCAAGCACCTCTAATCGGTAGCCTAAACCTCTTATCGTTTTGATTTTAAACGTATGATCATGCTCTGGGAATCGTTCACGCAAACGATTGATGTGTACATCTAGTGTTCTTTCGTTCCCCTCAAAGTCATATCCCCAAATGTCTTCGATCAACTGTTCTCTAGAAAAGGTCTTCCCAGGGTATCCCCCCAGCTTAAAGAGTAGTTCAAACTCTTTCATGGGCAGCGTTATCTTTTGATTCAACAAGGTTACTTCAAACGTCTGACGGTTCATCGTCATTTGCCCGAACTGAACCGTCTGCGATAACGCGATCTGATAGCGTTTCAGAAGCGCCTTCACTCGCACAACCAATTCCATAGGATCAAACGGCTTAACTAAATAATCATCCGTTCCCAAATTAAATCCCTTTACCTTTTGCGAGGTTTCCCCTTTGGCGGTCAGCATGAGCAGCGGAATCTCATATAAAGATTTCAACTCGCGGCATAATTCCCATCCATCCATATTAGGCATCATAATATCGAGTATGACGAGATCCGCTCGATCGATCTCCATCAGCTGCATGGCCTCGACTCCGTCCGAGGCTTCCGTTGTCCGGAAGCCCTCCTTCTGAAGAAACACGGTCACTAATTCACGAATATGTGGATCATCATCAACGATTAAGATCGTGTTCATACTGACACTCCGCCTTTCACGGGTAATTACTTTTATGAACTGTGCTGCTCTTGAATGCGCAATTGCTGCGTCGCAAATTCTCGATACATCGCATGGCTTTCCAGCAATTTATTATGGTTGCCGCTGCCTGTCAGTTTCCCTTTCTCTATAAACAAGATCTGATCTGCATCCACCACGGTTGACAGTCGATGGGCTATCACTAACGTGGTCCGACCTTTCATCAAGTTGTTTAGAGCTTTCTGTACCACAATCTCGGACCTGCTATCCAGACTGGATGTCGCTTCATCCAGCATCAGAATCTGAGGGTTACGAAGCAGAGCACGCGCAATGGCGATCCTTTGCCGCTGGCCACCTGACAGCTTGATGCCGCGTTCGCCAACTTCTGTCTCATATCCGTCCGTCAGCTCTCGGATAAATCCGTCAGCATAAGCCATTTCGGCTGCCCGTTCCAATGCTTCCTGCGATACTTCCTCACTCATGCCATAACATATATTTTCCCGAATTGTCCCATCAATTAAAGGGCTTTCTTGAGATACATAACCGATCTGTGACCGCCAGGATTGCAATGAAAATTCATTAATTCCCTGCTGCCCTAACTTGATTATACCCGAAGTTGGCAAGTAGAAACGCTCGAACAACGAGAACAATGTAGTTTTGCCACCACCACTCGGTCCAACGATGGCCGTTACTTTCCCTGGCTTGATCGTAAAGTTAATATTCTCCAGAACAGGCTCTGCTTCTGAATAAGAGAAGTGAACTTGTTCAACCGTGATCGGCTGGTTGGCCTGCTTGACTTCTGCGCCACCGCTATGATCCTCTTCTTTTGTGTCCAGTATGGAGATCATATGCTCGGTAGCGCCAATAGCCTTCTGTAGTTGGGTAAAGAACATCGACAATTGACTCATCGGCATCACAATTTGAATTAAATACAGTATAAATGCAACCAGTTCACCTGCTGACAACGCTCCAGATGACACCCTCATGCCGCCATATCCGATCACAACGACAAGCAGTACCATAAGAACAAAAGACATAATCGGTGAAATTAGTGCCTGCACAACCCCTTCTTTAATCCCAAATCGCTGCAGGCTGTTAATGCCTTTGCTGCCATTCTCGTACTCACGAGCTTCCGCATTAGAAGCCTTTACCAACCTAATTTCCGACAACACCTGACTTAATACAGCCGTAAACGAAGCTGTCTCATCCTGAAGGCCTTTTGAGATTTTAAACATTTGCTTGCCGAGCGGAATTAAAATAAGTGCCGCTAACGGAATGACAATGAACATAATCAGCGTCATCTGCCAGTCAAGGTACAATAACACGATAAACGAACCGACGACGGATACTATTCCCGTAAAGAAGCTCGCAAGGTGCTCGGTTATAAAGGCCTTAACGATACCAGTATCATTTGTTATTCGACTGACCGTTTCGCCTGTTTTATTCTGATCGTAGTACGAGACCGGAAGTACGAGCATCTTTTTCCACAACCGATCTCTTAAGCCTGCAACAGCTTTCTGTCCGATCAAATTCAGCAAGTAAATGGACAGCCCTGCAGCAATCGTCTGTACAATAAAGGCTCCCGCAAGTAAAGCAATCTGCATTGCATCTAACTTGGACATGGAAAAATTGTCTACCATCCCCTTTGTAAACATCGGAATGACCAGCGACACCGCAGTCGAACCGATACTCATGAGCAGCGCGACCATTAACATTAATTTGGAAGGCTTCGTCTCGTTAATTAAGTTCATGAATTGCCGCCAGTTGCTGATAGATCCTTTTTGTGATGCTGTTAATTCTCTCTTATCTTCCATAACTTCCACTCCCTCATCTTGACCGCATTGCTTATGGGATACATCATAATGCGTGAATGTAAACGGAATTTAAACAACTGCTACTGGATCAACCAACAATGCATCGCACGAAAGCCCCTTCTTCGTCATGGCAGACAAAGAAGGGGCCATTGAGTCCACTTTATTTGGAATGGAGAAACCATAGCTTTATGAATTCATTAACTACTTTAAATGGAACGTCTCTATTCTGTCCATGATCTGATACGGCTTTAGCTGAAACATTTCAACTGGCAGGCACGTTCCTTTCATCGCATCCAGCAGTCGTGTACAGAAATGTTCCCTCGTTATATACTGGGCTGCGCTTTGTTCTGTCAGCTTAACAAATTGTACATCGGTCGTCTCGCCTGTCTGACATTTAAGATCTCCATCTATGTAAGTGCCGCGAAAAACAATACTAATAATCTCACTGCTCATATTCTGATATATGCCAGATATACCATCAATACGAATATTTGCGCCTGTTTCCTCCGCCACCTCGCGTATAGCAGCATCAATCAGGGACTCGCCAATCTCGACTTGTCCACCTGGCATTTCCCAAGTATCCGAACGGTACGCTGTCTTAACCAGAAGAACATGATTTTTATCATTAGTGACATATGCGCTTGTAGCTATAATGTGCTTAGGAGGATTATACAAATCTGTAGTAGAGGTTAACCAATCCTGACGGGTATCGCTCAACATGTCGCCCCTATTCAATAGATGCTGCTGCAACCCGTACTGCCCTTCTTCTTCTTGAATCTTCTTCTCCACATTTTCGTAATGTTCCCTATCACGATATGCCCACACCTCCATTATCTCGTGCTGCTCTTCTGTTTTCCATCGACCAACTAACTTAACACCATATTGGGTAAGACTAGTAAGAACAAGCGAGTGAAAAAAATCATTATATGCATCCACGTGCTCCGGATATAACTTGTACGTCTGTCGTCTGTATATCATCAATCGTTCCTCCGCTGTATAGGATCGCTCTACTACACTAATCATGCTAAGCATTCGAGTAGTTTAAGTTGCAATCTGTATGTTGCCACTCTGCATAAAAGATCCATAATTTTTTAATTTTTGAAGTAGTTTTTCTGTTCATAATTGTCGTATTCTATTAAACGTAAAAGATAGGGAGCGTGTTCGCATGTTAATAGATTCGAATACAGCTGTAATAGTCCCCCGCAAAAAGAAATGGCCCCGAGTAGTACTTATCATTTTTGCTGTTCTGCTGGTGCTTGTTTGTACAGGGATGCTGTACCAATTGTTTGCCGTGAAGCAGGATCAGGCACAGTATCCCCCAGTTGGCCAGCTTCTGTCCATTAACGGGCACCAAATGCATCTCTATAGCATTGGTGAAGGTGGGCCAACTGTAGTACTGGGTGCTGGACTTGGCACACCAAGTCCGTATGCGGATTTCTATCCGCTCTACACAGCGCTTGCTAAGCATACTCGTGTGATCGTTTATGAGAAAGCTGGATACGGGTGGAGCGAGCCAACAGATAGGACGCCTGATATTGATACGGTTACGGATGAATTACATCTAATGCTTAAGCTAGCTGGAGTAAGCCCCCCTTACATCATGGTCGGGCACTCGCTTGCCTCTTTAGAGGCGATTCACTTCGCACAGAAGTACAAAAGTGAGACCGCAGGGGTTGTCCTCTTGGACGGAGGAAACCCTGATTTCTACAAAAATAACACGGTAACTTGGCAGCAGATTCTTCCTATGTATGCCATTCGACTCGCAACAAACATCGGGCTAGTACGAACATTATCCTACATCCCTGATGTAGCTGACTTTATTACAACTATAGAAGCAGGTTATGGAGATCAACTTCCCTCACAATTAAAACAATTAAGCCTGGCGATGACTCTAAAAAATGTCTACAATCCAATGATAATTAATGAATTAAACTGTTCCATCGACAATGCGAGTAAAGTATCCGCAGCCGGTCATATCGGAAATATACCATTACTCATCTTCACCGCTGGTCGGACAACTCTCGCCGAATGGGTAACGACGCAACAAAACCTGACTGATTGGTCTAGCCAAAGCACGCAATTCGTCCTGCAAGATGCAGGGCATTATGTGCATCATCATGACCCGAACACCATTAATGAACAAATAATAAAGCTGATACAGCAACTCAGATTACATTCTAAAACCTCATAAAATACAAAGAAGAAGGAGGGGGATCCCCTCCTTCTTGCCTAATCTATAGACTAATCATGCAGTGACTTGACCGGAACATAGATATCATAGTCAAATTGTTCAATAACGTCAGCTGGTATCTGGAAGGGATTAACCGGTTGCAAGCGATTCGCCTCTACGCTGTAGCTTCCATGGCCGCTTAATCGTTCGTATTCGTGTTCACTGATCCATCTATCGATTGAAGCATAGATCGACAGCATATGATTGCGATCACCAGTGCAGCGCACTTTCATATACATCCCTGCTGGAATGACCTTTGTATCAAGCCTTTCAGGAATATGTTCCAAGCTGTGCGTCTCCACACCAACCCACAGTTCTTTCACCCCACTAGCCCACTGCCACTCCGGCACGATCACATACCCTATACTTCTATTATTCCAATTCACCTCGTGTGTCTCCAGTTGGTGCTGAATCTCAGACCACGCTCTTCTAACATCAGCGCCGTTCTGTTCGGCATGTAGCACGATTAACTTTAGTTCAGGTCTTTCCACAATTATCGGTTCCATTTACGTGGCCCCCCCATTCCGTTCATCTCCACTCATTATACTGCTAGTCTTGCATAATAGCACTCCATATTCGTTTGTAGTATACGATCGAATGGGGTACAAAATGAGATGAATCGAAGATGGCTGTATGTGGTGTCGTACTATCGGTGCTTGTCTCAACGATTATTCCCAGGCCGCACACGGAAGCAGCATTTCCCTCGATCATAGCCATAACGGCTGTTAACTTGATAAAATATAGCCCGGCCAATTCTTCGATCTGACGTCGGAACTGTTCCAACGGAAGTATACAGTAGTATATATGTACGTGGCAAAATTCCCTATCCATCACTGAATCACTTATCTGTTGTTCCTCAGCTGCTGTACCACAGGCCGTTAATTGTTCACACTCAACTTAGATGCCAAGTTCCTCTTCTTGTTCCCGCACACCATCACATGCCTGCTCTCCTGCGTTCAAAATCACTCAACTTGACTTGACTCCTTTACGCCTGCTCGTGTACCAATGTGTTGGCCATTAACGCCTCGATCTGACTCATATGGTGTTGATCGTGCCTAATAAAATCATGTAAATATTGTAACACATTAAATTGATTGCCATCTATCATCGGATAATCTTGCTCACACTGTTGTGGCGACATCGACTCGATGCAATCCAGAATAGCGCTTCGATACACAATTGATTCCGATACGATGCGAGAGATCGTATTGGAATGCCCATACAGCTTGGCATGCTCGTTAAAAGAATCAAAATCAACGTGCTGAAATGATAAAGGAGCATGGTCTGCTAGTTTGCGAATCGCCTCTTCATAAAAAAATTGATCCCATAACATGATGTGACTGACTACTTCTTTGACGGTCCACTTGTTCTCCGCTATCGGCTGACTCCATATTTCTTCTATTTCAAGAAGCTGCTGCAAAAATGGAATCCATATTTTAAATTGCGTAATAAGCTGCTGTTTGTCGTACATGTTGTTTTCCCCTTATCTGCAATATATCATTATCAACTCATATATTCATAATTCTATGTACTTACCACGTTTTCCTGTTGAAACATCATATTTATTTATGGGCTGGATCTTTCTTTACGTTGAAAAGCTTTACTATATTTAATACAATGATATCATTGATAATGATTATCATCAAAGAGAGGAGTTACACCCATTGACACAACTTAGCATACATACTCCTCCATTACGTTCCTTGTCCTTCCAATTGTCCGATATTACTCGAGTCGAACAGTTGGCTGATTGGCACTCTACTTCAACGGATTGTACGATGCACACTTTACTCGTATTTGAGCGTGGCAGCGGCAGCCTCCATATCAATCAGACGACTTTTGAATATATGGCTGGAAAGAGTTACCTCGTATCGCCAGGAACTTCACTTCGTGTAGATAGCGACGGTAGTAGTGAAATTTGTGTTTACCGGATCGCATTTACAATTATTCAGACCCATTCAGATGGTGAGCATTTAAGTTACTCACAGCAGCTGTTTCCAGGCCGTTTTGAAATATCAACTTATCCTTGGTCAAGACTGCTAAGAATGATTGAAGAATTATACGCTGGCAAGCCAGGCAAGACGGAAATGGAATGGTATACACAACAAGTTCGTTTCGTACAGCTAATGGGCTTCATACTGGAGCACAACCTTCGCTCAAACCATTCTCAAGGAACGAGTCAATCGGTGCAGAACACCATCCAATATATGCAGAACAATTACATGAATCCAATTACCGTCAAGCAGCTTGCTCAACTTGCCAATGTGTCACAATGGCGCTATACGCCAATATTCCAAGAATTAACGGGAAGAAGACCGCTTGACTACTTGACAGAACTTCGTATAACCCGTGCCAAAGAGCTGTTAAGCTGTTCAGATCAGCCTTTACGTGAGATTGCTGAGCGCGTGGGTTTTACGGACGAATACTATTTTAACCGTCGTTTTCGCCATACTACTGGCATTACACCTAAACAATATGCACGACGGATGCAAGGCAAAGTTCGTGTCAAAGATTGGACCGGTCATGAAGTGGACATACCCGTTACACCACAGCGTATTATTTATCATGGTGAGACTTATGGTGATCTAGTTGCGTTAGGTGTAAAGGCTGTTGGCGGCTCCTCCTATTTTATTCAAGGTACAATTTGTGAGGAATATGTGCATCGGATTGAGGATGTTGGTCATCCTTGCAACCCGCACGCCTCTCGAATGCTGGAACCTGACTTAATTATCATGGCAAATGAAGACGAAAGCTTGTATCGTTCTATTTCACAGATTGCGCCAACTGTTACGTTTAATTCCTTTGCTCCATTGGATCAACGCCTGCATACACTTGGCAGCCTTCTTGGCAAGCAGCGTGAGGCCCAGCAATGGCTTGACACCTATACGGCCAAAGAAAATGCCATGTGGCGTGAACTACGAGCCCATATCAAGCCCGGTGAGACAGCTTCTGTCTTTATTTATGATCACGGTGATCGACTCTTTGTGATGGGCACTACAGGGCTGTCATCTGCTCTATATCATCCTGTTGGATTTAGACCAGTGGACAAGATCCAACATATTTTAGATTCTGGATCTGGCTTTATGGAGATTAATTCTGGACAAGTTGCCGACTATGCTGGAGACCGTATCTTTATGCTGATCAACGGCAATGAGCTCTCCAGGCAAGCAACGAGACGGCTTATGTGCAGCGATAGCTGGCAACAACTTTCGGCCGTTCGCGCTGGGTACGTATACCAAGTAAACGCCTTACACTGGAATCTCAGCGATGCTCTAACAAGAGAGCGACTCCTTCAGGCACTTCCCTTACTGTTAAGCCAAACCTCCTAAGAATTCATAATTGACTTCCTATACCTTCGAAGCCGTCGATTATTCTCGACGGCTTCCTCACGTATAAGGCTGCTCATACTATCTGTTTCTGGTTAAGAACATGTCAAACAGTCAAATTGTACATGATTAGTTGAGTAGGTGAATATGTATGAACCATTCCCTAATTAAAGGAGGATGATTATGTCCGCAAGGAAAAATTGCTTAACACGCCGCCTGGTGCACCGGACTGTCTCTTTGTCTGTTGGCGCATCACTTGTTATGGCACCGCTTACAGCCTTTGCATCTGACCTCTCTGCTGCAGGTAGAAACATCTCAACCTATTCTACCGAGCAGGTACATAACAGTAGTTCCCATCACAAATCTCACACTGGCGATCGGTATAATCAAGAAAGTTCGCTGCAAGTTGGCGAGAGCAGACTTCTCACTCGAAAGGAAATTCGTAAAGAATGGGACGGTATTGACCCTGACTATGTGCCGGATAAAGCGGTAGAGGCGGTCAAGGCAGCGTTACCACAACAAGATTATGAACAATTATTTCCTTATCGCTTAGGTTCTACCGAATGGCACAAAGCAGCCAAAGGCAAAGATTATTACAATGCCAACCAGACGGATTATTTCTCCTACGACAATTTGATTCAAGCCGTAGCTGAAGTTGCAAACATTAAGTACAAGGTCATTAGCCGAGAAGGTGACCTTAATGCACAGGAAGTATACCGATTCGATAAAGATGCCAGATCAGAAACGCTAGTATCTCGTTCTGCAAACTTTAACTCTGATATCAACCGCAAGCGTAATTTAGTCGTCCAGATTGTCGATTACGGCTCGTTTTTGAAAGAAGGTACCAAGAAAGACCGTAAGCGGGAACTTGCGGCTTTACTCGCGAATCTCTCACATGAGACAGGCGGCGGCTGGGACACAGCTCCAGGCGGTCCGCTGCGTTGGGGACTGTTCTGGAACGAAAATATTGCAGGTAGAACCGGTAAAAACACATCAAACTTTGTGGATCCGAATAGCAGCGAACTCTACCCTGGCTACAAGGACAAAAGATACTATGGCCGGGGGCCGATCATGTTGAGTTGGAACTTTAACTACGGCTTGTTCAGCTCCGTTATTTATGGAGACAAAGAGATCCTGCTCAAAAATCCTGAAATTGTTGCCGCAGATGGAAAGGTCGGATTTATGACAGCCATTCTGTTCTGGATGACTCCACAAGCGCCAAAGCCATCCGCACATGATGTTATGGTCGGAAAGTGGAAACCAACTAAGGAACTGACTGCGAAAGGACTAAGTTCACCAGGATTTGGTGTTACGATCATGGTTCTGAATGGGCTCGAGGCCAATCTTGGCGAAACAGATGGCAGCCCAGTTAAGCGTCGTGCTGGACATTACCGTGATATTACTGGAAAGATGGGAATTAATATTTCCAATGAGAAGCTGGATACATTGGGCATGAAACCTTTTTGAGATTCCGAGCTAAAAATGTAAGCGATACAACTCCTGAACGAAATGAGAGGCGAGCGGTCCCGCTTATGGACTGCTCGCCTCTTTTTCTACCATGTATCCAAAAGGATCTATAACAGAATCGTCCGCACTCTGAAGTTGGGCCGCTGCTGCGGTTTGTTGTTCAACATCACATACCATTTCATTTAACAATTCAAAGAGTTGCTGAAATTCTTGAACAGCACTGCCGCCAACATGCTGCTGCGCCCACTTCATTCGGCCTGCACGAACAGAATGCGCTATTTTAATGCCCGTGCTTGTAGGAACGATCACTGATTCTTTGCCGGGCACCCATTGCGCCAAGCCGCTAATGACCAAGCTATGGATAGCCTCTTCAACTGCAGCAGACGTTAAAGATAGCATATTTGCCAGATCGGCAACTGTACAATTGTTATGCTCGCTCATAATTTCCAGAATGACATACTTTGTCCCGAACATTTTACTGTTTAAATAGCGATGCCACTTGCGAATAATTTGACGGATCGTGTATATGGATTGTGCATCCATCCCATCCCCCTCCCGTCTTTATGCTTTCACAGCAGACAAAGCGGCCAATTCGTACGGCAAGCAAAGCGGAACCCCGGACCTCGGATCAGGCATAATATCTGCTTCTATCGCAAACACTTCCCGCAGAACCTTCTTATTCATAACTTCAACGGGAGTACCTTCACAAATAACAGTCCCCGCCTTGATGGCAACCATATGCTGTGCATATCTTGAGGCATGATTTAAATCGTGTACAACCATAACGATCGTTCGTTTCTCTTCCCGATTCAGCTTATGAAGCAATTGCAGTACTTCCAGTTGATGTGCCATATCCAAAAACGTTGTCGGTTCGTCCAAAAATAAAATGTCCGTCTGCTGCGCCAGCGACATCGCAATCCAAGCACGTTGACGTTGACCACCAGACAACCTATCTACTGGACGATCATGAAATGAAGTCATGCCCGTCACTTCAAGCGACCATTGAATGATCTTCTTGTCCTCACCCGTCAAGGAGCCAAAGCCCTTCTGGTGCGGGAATCTCCCGTAAGAGACTAGTTCAGACACTGTTAATCCATCGGGCGCAGTTGGATTCTGCGGCAGTATAGCCAATTGCTTTGCTACTTCCTTGGTTGACTTCGATTGTATGGACTGTCCGTCCAGCAGTACTGCTCCTGCATTGGGTCGCATAAGTCGCGCCATCGCCTTTAGAATCGTAGATTTGCCTGAACCGTTGGCGCCAACTAACGCCGTGATTTTTCCATCAGGTATCGTCAAATTCAAATTTTTAACGATTGGCGTATCCCCATATGCAATTTGGAGCTGCTCGGTATGAAGACGTTCTTTTAGCACTTGCATCCTGGATGCCTCCTTCTTAATATCAGATGATGCCTTTATGACGTGCAGTATGATGAAAGCTACAACATATACCTAATGTAGACAGGCCGCACTTAGCTCTCTACACCAAGCGCCTTGTTTTTTTCTTTAAACCGTTCGTTGTGAGAGGAAACATAGGCCACTGCAGGTGCTTCCGGGTCCATGTAAGTCTTGGCACTATTTAATGCAAGAGCTGCATCTGTAAACGCACCTGCAATTAAGCGAACTTTGCTCTCAAAATTAACAAAATCTCCAGCGGCATAGATGCCTGGTATGTTAGTTTCCATTTTCGGACTAACTAACGCTGTCTCGTCCTCCATCGCTAATCCCCACTGCGCTAGCGGACCATAATCACATTTCAGGCCATGGTTTACAATAACTGCATCCACATCCACCAGCTCGGTCTCCCCCGTTTCGATATGAGAGATTGTTACCTGTTGAATGGATTCGCCATTACTGTGCAATTGACTAACTGCATAAGGCGTTTTGACTTGAACAGAGGATTCTTTCATCTTCACAACATTGCGCTCATGACCGCCAAATTGATCGCGACGATGGACAATAGTAACACTTGCAGCAATTGGCTCCAATTCATTGGCCCAGTCAACGGCCGAGTTCCCACCACCTGAGATGACAACCCGCTTGTCTCTAAATACCTCGAGTTCCTGCACCGTATAGTGCAGATTAGTCACCTCATAACGGTCCGCACCTTCTATCTCCAATTTTTGCATCGTTAAGATTCCATAACCGATTGCCAAAATAATGGTACGTGTATGATGCCTCTCACCTGTGTCTGACATTAATATAAAAGTTCCGTCTGCCTGCTTCTCCAAGCCCGTGATCTGCTGTCCAAGCACAATAGTCGGGTCAAACGTCTTAGCTTGCTGTTCCAATTGCTCAATCAGCTTTCCGCATAAAATAGGAGTAACGCCACCCACATCCCAGATCATCTTCTCTGGATATATCAGCATACGTCCGCCCAGCTCGTTCTTCGCTTCGATCAGTTTGGTCTTCAGATCACGCATGCCGCTGTAGAAAGTCGTGTACATGCCGGCGGGGCCGCCTCCTATAATGGTGACATCATACAGTTCCAATTGTTCTGACATGTCAAATCCCCCAAGGTCCAATGGTGTATTGTTAGATTACGAACGATCAAGACTTTGATGCTAGCAGCAGCTTGATATGTTACGCGCCAAATTGTGCCTCGTGTAATCTGCTGTAAGTACCGCCTACTTCAAGAAGCTGTGCATGGCTGCCCTGCTCTGCAATTCCTTGATCCGCAACCACGACGATACGATCCGCATTCTTAATGGTAGCTAGACGGTGTGCTATAACAAGCGTTGTTCTTCCTTTCGATAATTGAGTGAGCGCCAACTGGATAGCAGCTTCCGTCTCAGTGTCAAGCGCCGACGTTGCCTCGTCGAGAATGAGGATCGGAGGATTCTTCAAAAACATACGTGCAATAGACAAACGTTGCTTCTGCCCCCCTGAGAGCTTCACGCCGCGTTCCCCAATTACAGTATCCAGACCCTCTGGCTGCGCCAAAATTACTTCTTCCAGCTGCGCACGCCGCGCTGCTTCCCAGATTTCATGTTCCGGAGCGCCTAATTTACCGTAAGCAATATTTTCGCGAATCGTCCCATCAAATAAAAAGACGTCCTGCTGCACGATACCAATATGACTGCGCAATGATTCTAAAGTCATATCTCGAATATCGATGTCATCAATGGTGATTGCACCTTCATCAATCTCATAGAAGCGAGGCAGCAGGCTGCAAATCGTCGTCTTGCCTGCGCCAGAAGGTCCAACAAGCGCCACAGTCTCACCCGCTTTGATCGTGAGATCAACTTTACGCAGCACCTTATCTTTATTTTCGTATCCGAAGGTAACACCTTTATAAGCAATATCTCCCTTTAAATGTTTGACAGACTTGGCATGCTCAGCATCTGCAATATCAGGCGCCATTTCCAGCAGTTCCAGATATCGTTTGAAGCCCTCGATACCTTTAGGGTAGGTCTCAATAACGGAGTTGATCTGCTGAATAGGTTGTAGAAACACCGCTGAAAGCATCACAAAAGCTATAAATTCACCGTATGTCATTTTTCCTTCAATAACAAACCAAGTACCGCACACGAGCACAAATAACGATACAAATTTCATTAAAATATAACTTAATGAAGAGTTCCAAGCCATAATCTTGTACGTGATCAACTTGGTTAGACGGAAACGTTCATTACGCTCAGCGAAACGAGCAATCTCGTGCTTCTCGTTTGCAAATGCTTGCACGACTCGAATGCCGCTGACGTTGTTCTCAACGCGGGCATTATAATCAGCTATATCTTTGAACAATCGATCAAAAGCTCGCGACATCTTGCGGCTGAAATATAATGATAAATAAATCATAAGTGGAATAATGACAAAGGTAAGCACCGCCAACTGCCAATTAATCCCCAGCATAATGCCGAATGCGCCTGCCAGCGTCATAATCGCAATAACCAAGTCCTCAGGGCCGTGGTGTGCAATCTCCCCGATATCCATCAGGTCATTGGTCATACGAGACACAAGATGTCCTGTCTTGTTGTTGTCAAAGAACCGAAACGGCAGCTTTTGTACGTGATCAAACAATTTCTTTCGCATATCTGTTTCAATGTTGATCCCCAATTTATGGCCCCAATAAGTAACAACAAAGTGCAAAAATGAGCTGATAACATAAATCCCTAGTAATCCTGCACAGCCCCAAAGAATCCAATCCCAATGTCCGCTTGGCAGCAGCTTATCTACTACCTGATTTACGGCTAGCGGGAATGCAAGTTCTAATGCCGCAGCAATAATGGCACAAGAGAAATCTAATATAAACAGCCATTTGTATGGCCTGTAATAGGCGAAAAAGCGTCGCAGCAATTATATTCCCTCACTCTCATCTTAAAGTTCTTTGACACTGCGCTAGTAACATACCTATGCTTTGGACTTTGCAAGCAGGTATAAAAAGTACGGTGCGCCTACCACAGCAACTACGATTCCAGTAGGTACCTCAGAAGGCTGGATGATCCAGCGTCCAATCGTGTCCGACACGAGGACAAGCAGTGCTCCAGCTAATGCGGAGGCAGGCAGCAGCAGCTGATGCTTCGGACCAACTAGTCTCCGTGCTAAATGCGGACCTATCAAGCCGACAAAGCCAATACCACCGCTTACTGCTACACACGCCCCCGCAAGTCCGACTGCAGCCGCAATCAAGGCGAAGCGTTCCTTTTCTACAGGGGCACCAAGTCCAGTTGCCGTCTGGTCTCCCAGATTTAAAATGTTCATTACTCGTGCTTTATAGAACACATATGGAAGCAGAATGACAATCCATGGGAGTAGCGCCAGCACAAACTTCCAATTGGAGCCCCAAATACTTCCGGCTAACCAGGTCGCTACAAATTGATATTTTTCCGGGCTCAGCTTTAAGGTCAATACGATCATCGCAGCGCTTATTCCCGCTGCAACTGCAATCCCTGTCAGCAGCAAGCGCGTCGGAGACAGACCTTCATGCGGCTTGTAAGCAAGCGCGTAAATGAGAGCTGCTGTTAAGCCTGCTCCAATCAATGCCAGCACTGGGAGCAAATACACTGGTGCAGCAGCCGTCGTCGGATAGAAGGAGATAAACAGCATCACCATTAACCCTGCTCCTGCATTGATACCCAGAATGCCGGGGTCCGCTAATGCATTCCGTGAGATCCCTTGCATAATGCACCCTGATACAGCCAATCCCGCCCCAATTAAGGCAGCTATAACAATTCGAGGCAAGCGGAATTCAAATAAGATCAGATTTTGCTTTGCTGTGCCCGAGCCGAACAACGTACGTATCAACTCCATCGGGGATAGCCGGATGTGCCCGGTATTTACGCTGATCATTAAAGCAATAACGATTAATACACCTAATATGACAAGCACAGTTACGCCACGCTTTTTCCTCCGCCGCTCACTTAACGCTATAATTGTATTTTCCATCTCTACAGCTCCCTTCTTTCTTTACGTGCTAGATATAAGAAGAAAGGAACACCGATAAGGGCGATAAGAGCGCCAATTGGCGTCTCGTACGGTGGGTTAATCATTCTAGCCGCTAAATCTGCAAAAACAACTAACAAACTACCAAGCACAGCAGAACACGGTATAATCCAGCGGTAATCAACACCTACCAGATAACGAGTCAAGTGAGGAATAATCAAACCGACGAAGCTGACCGCACCCGCAACCGAAACCGCAGCACCCGCTAGAATAAGTACAATGATGGTGCCAGCGAGCTTAACCAGACCGGTTCGTTGACCCAAGCCTTTTGCAATATCCTCCCCAAGACTTAACATCGTAATCGAACGGGACAGAATCAGCCCTCCGATTATTGCCGCTGCAATCCAAGGAAACATAATCTCCAAATGGTACCACTTCGTACCCGCTACTCCACCTGCGCTCCAAAAGGCCAAATCCTGACCAATGCGGAAGTATAATGAAATTCCTTCTCCTAATGCAGACAACAGTGCGCTTAATGCTGCACCTGCCAATACTAGACGTACAGGCGTTAAACCGCCTTTCGCAAGTGATCCAATACCATATATCAGCCCAGCACCCACAGCCGCCCCAATAAAGGAATACATGATGAGATACATGTACGGCAGTCCAGGTAAAAAGGCAAAGCATAACGCTAACACAAAGCCAGAGCCTGCATTGATGCCTAGGAGACCTGAATCCGCCAGCGGATTACGTGTCATCCCCTGCATAATCGCACCGGCAACTGCAAAGCACGCACCTACCATAGCTGCTGCTAATACACGAGGAAGGCGAAGCTCCTGTATGATCTGATGCTGCGTCACTTCTCCATTAAAGTTAAAGATTGCATCCCATACAGTAGGCAGCTTAATATCTGCTGCACCCAAGGATACCGAAATACCGATCCCAAATATTAAGGCAATGACACCCCCAATAAGGATCAACGTTGCAGTCAATGGCCGAGATTGGAACTTAACTGCTGGTTCTGCTTCTGCTTCAACTGCTGAACGAATAGTTTGACTCATGATTGCCACCCTTGTTCTCGAGATGATGTTCCAAAAAAGTAAATTATATTGATATTGATTCTCAATCGCACATAAAACATATTGTAGGCCAGAGCCTAACCACACTGCAATGGACAAACTGAACTGTTTTTTTGTACAAAATAGACAAGCAACACATAAATAGAAGCTTTTCAGTCCTTCGACTGAAAAGCTTTATTTCAATTAGCGGGCTGAACAATTCCCCATCAATTACCCGAGCTTATCATGTACATACACAATAGCAGTCTTTCTAACTGCTCTCTATTGACTGGACTGCTATCACCATCTCCCTTATCGTCTAAGTAAATCCGTTAAAACTATAAAATTACATTACAATAAATAATGATAATCATTATCAATATTTTGATTATACTTTAATTCTCTCTTCTCGTGAAGGAAATAATTACATTGCGGTTTGCCGCACTTGTCTTTTGCGCCATACAAACAGTAACGACAACCCCATTAACGTAATGCCGAGCACATAGGGAAGCTTAATATACGTCGTATACAGCATTGTTCCGAGTAACGGACCTACAAATGCACCTCCACCTTGTAAAGAAGCAATATATGACGCCACACTTCCTTGTTCATGATCCTGCACAGCCAGTGATGCACCTGCGCTGTATCCAAGCATCGTAAATCCGATACCAACCCCTAGTATGATAAAAGCAACGTATGCATAATCCACAAACAAAACAAAGCCCAACAATCCTATTCCAACACAGCTAAGACCCAAATAAAGCTGACCGGTTGTACTCCAGCGTAAAAATTTACTGATCACGACCTGAGACACGACTACCATTACACCAGAAAGGGCCAAGCCCGTTCCAATTAATTGCATCGTAGCGCTGGCATCATAGTGCAGCTGATCTTGGATGTAAAATCCGATCGTCACTTGAACGATATTTAGCGCGACGGATAAAATTAGGCCTATCCCTAAATAAAGGCGGATACGGCTATCATTTGGCGATAATGAGGCCGTACGAGTTCTCGTCTCTTGATATGGCATATTGGGAATCCATATCCCGAATAAAATTGCCATTAAGAGTAGGAATATCGCTGCCGTATACATCGGTGCTGTTAAACTAATCGGTGCCATTGCACCGCTAAGTGCAGGGCCCATGACAAAGCCGAGTCCATTAGCAGCCCCAAAAAGCGCCATTCCCTTCGTCCGGGTATCTGCTGTTGTCCATCCCATGATGTAGGCCTGAGACAAGGAAGGAATTCCGCCATAAAAGAAGCCTGCTACTGTACGTAGTACAAAAAATATCCAAAACAAGCCGGTAGTGCTTGATGTAATAGCAGTTGCATGATCCGCAAGCCAGCCGAATCCGAGCAGTGTCAACAAATACACGACCATGACCATAATTAGCATCGCTTTCCTCGGCATAAATCGTTTTCTTTCCCAGTAATAGCCTCCAAGAAGCCAGCATAATCCCGATATCGCTACCAGACATCCCGATTGGAACTCGCTTAATCCCAAGTTACGAGACAAGGGTCCAATTATAGGATTAAAGGCAGCAATCGAAATCATGGCACCTAGCACGATGCAGAACATGATCATGAATCGACTTTTCATCTCTTATTCTCTCCTTCACATTCTCGTAAAGCACTAGTGTCCCATCGCTTGAATGATATCTTCGATGCCGTTAATCTTGGCTAGTGCCATCGGTCCTGGAAGTGATGGGTCTTCCAGATAATAAACCTGATCCTTCTTAACAGCCTCCATGCTCCGCCAAACCTCATTATCCTTTAACGCCTTGCTTACGCCTCCCTGGATCGGATTTTGCCAATTATTTATGACAAATATATGATCCGGATTTAGAACTGCCAGGCCTTCTAAAGTTAAAGGCCCCCCTTTTTCCGTACCTGGTACTGGTTTAAGTCCTAATCCATTGTAGAATGGTTCGAATCGCTCCCATTCCCAAGTGATGAATTGTTCCTTGCCGCTGTACATCGCAAACAGTACAGTCTCATGTCCGCGCTCGGCAAGCTTCGCTTTGTACGCTGCCGATTTCTTGTCAAAGGCAGCCAGTACACTCTCCGCCTTCCCTTCCCTGCCGATCATGTCAGCAAGCTGGATTAACGTCTCCCGCCAATTTCCAGCCTGAGGCAGGATGACGGTAGGTGCTATCTGCTGAAGTTGGTCGTACTTATCGATCATGTCATCCGCAGCAATAATGAGATCTGGATTTGCGGCTAGCAGCTTCTCCATGCTCACTTCCATACCAAGGTCAATGATCTCCTTACCTTGCAGCAGCTTGCTTAGATTCGGAAAATTTTGATTAATCGTGCCTATCCCTTGCCCCGCAACCGGATATACGTCCAGTACCGCCAAATAATCCACAAAAGCGATATATGGGGTCGCAATCTTGATTGGCCTATGAGCAATCACAGTCTCACCGCTCAAATGAGTAATCGTTTTCGGGAAGGTCGCTTCTGATTGTTGAACAACTTCTTGGTTATCATTTAAAGGCGTCGCTAACCGACCTTCACTAGAATTTTCACTGGAGGATGCACAACCCACCGAAAATAATACCGTTATCGCAACCATCATCATTGCTATTGTCTTTTTTCTCCACATACGTAATATTTCTCTCCCTTTTCTCGGTGGCACTTATGGCAACCATATAATAACGATTCTCATTATCGTCATTTGCATGTTACAATGTGCAGCGGTCACACATCTACCAGTAGACGGAATACGGCACTGGTTGGCGGGATAAGTGCCAGCAGCATGCAGCACAAAAAAGCCAGCCTGTTGATCAGGCTGACTCCTAAAATATTGCAATACACATTCGATGCTGAAAAATACGTTTATATGCGTCTAACGAACTCTCCAGGATTAATGCCGTACTTGTCGCGGAATGCCTCCGCAAAATAGCTCGGGTTGGAATATCCGACAGCACAGCAAGCCTCTGTCACATTTACGTTTCCTTCCTGCAGCAATAAAAAAGCTTTCTCAAGCCGTTTCTCACGCAAATAACCAAATACGGTGTTGCCATACATCTCCTTAAAGCCAATCTTTAACTTATAATCGTTCATTCCGATCATTCGCGACAGTTCTAACAACGTCGGTGGATTTATCATTTGCTGCAGCATAATGTCCCGGGCATGCTTCAACATGTTCATATCACTTCTTGTCAACTTGCTCGATTCTGCTTGGCCTTCTAGTAGAAAGGAACGAAAAGCTGATGAAAGCAATTCCAACACACCGCACTCCATTTCAATATTACGGGTGCTGGGCAGTTGGGATGCCCGAATGATTCGGTTCAGAAGGATTGAATCCGCAGGCTGAATCATTTGATTAAACATCCGATATGGACGTCTATCCATGATATCCTTAAACTCAATAGCTCTATCACCATTTGCCTGCTCGATGAAATGATGGAAAGTGGCGACAGGGATCGCCATACTTACCATATAAAAAGGCTGGCTGCTGTCAAACTCAAAATGAACCTGAACATCATCAATAAATTGCAGCATACACGTACCAGGCACGACTTCGTGCTCGCTGCCCCCTATACTCACGGCTCGTCTGCCTTTGACACAATAACTTAATTCCACCATAGGATTGTTGGCATATAAGCTGATATGGTGTTGTTGGTGAAATTGATACTCCGAAATGATCACTTCCATATCCATACGCGGTACATATCGATGTATGCTACCATGACCTAATTGAGCATGGAATGCCATACTTTCTGTCCTCGCTCGATCTGATCTATCCAACTGCAGCACATCAAAAAATTGATTAAAATTGTGATGAAAATCAGGCTGATAATTTCTTTCTTTCATACGCTTCGCTCCGATATCGTATTGATCACTTGTAATTGATAACTATTATCAAGCATTATAACGGATTGAGCCGAGCATGCCTATCCTAAGAAATTTTACTTGACCCTAACACTAATGATAGGGATTATGATATACACAATCCCTCGCGAGGAGAGAACAGATATGAAAATTGGGGAACTGTCGGCACGTACCGGCGCAAGCCTGCGCTCGCTTCGCTATTATGAACAGCAAGGCTTAATAAAACCAATTCGGCAGCCGAACGGTTATCGAGAATATTCATCCCTTGCTGTCGAACAAGTACAGACGATTCAATTGTATTTAAAATTAGGTTTGTCAACTGAACAAATATCAAGCTTTTTGCATTGTGTGCTAAAAAATAAAGAAGCCTTTTGCGAGGAAGTATTGCCAGTATACCAGCAAAAACTGGAGGAGATCGATCGTCAAATTACACTGTTAACGATGATCAGATCTAATCTGGTAGAGCGTATTTCATCGATTACAGCCGATATGGCTCATCCAAAGGAGGACGATCCATGCAATATGTAACGGATCACAATGTGACTGAATATATTCAAAATATTGGTGTAACTTTATTATACTTTAGTGCTCCATGGTGTTCACCCTGCAGGGCACTAGCCCCCCTATTGGAAGAACTCGAACAAGAACACAGCAAGACGGTTACGATACTAGCAGTAAATGTAGACGAATCGCCTGCCACAGCAGCGGCATATGGCATTATGTCTACCCCAACCGTGTTGTTCCTAAAACAAGCAGAGGCTGCTGACAAGCTGGTTGGACTGCGTGCTAAGAGCGCATATTCCTCACTTATCAAGAAGCACAGCTCCATCGCATAACCGCGATGAAATAGCCTTCAATGACACCCCAACACATGACAAAGCGGATTAGGCATTCAATGACCTGATCCGCTTTGTCTTGCTTATGAGCTATAACAGGGTTTCTCCAATATATCCCCCTTCACGAGCACCAGGGAAGCAGGCAAACGTAGCACTGCCTACGTGAACAATATACTCATTTAACTTATCCGTAGCTGCCAGTTTCTTCTGCATGGGAATAAATTGAGTACGCAAATCTTGTTGGTAGCAAATAAAAAACAAACCGGCATCAATCTGCCCTGTTTTTGCATCAAGACCACTAGAATACGAAAATGCACGACGTAAAATTTGAACTTTGCCATCCATATGCGCCAGTCGAGAATGTGCTGTGGCTGGGATCACAAGTTCTCCGGCAGCATCTCGCTTCTCCAGATCAAGAGGCTCGAATTCATCGGTGCCGCCAAGTGGAGCTCCTGTCGTTCTATGCCTTCCGAAGGTCACTTCCTGATCTTGAAGGTTAGAGCGATCCCATACTTCGATTCGCATCCGAATTCTGCGCACGACCATGTAACTGCCGCCCTCCATCCAGGAAGTTCCACTGCCTGGTTGGACCCACACGACCTCATTCATCTTCTGCTTATCATTAGCATCTGGATTACCCGTCCCATCCTTGAAGCCCATTAGATTACGCGGCGTGCTGCCCGATGGATCAGCATGGCTGGAGCGCTGGAATCCGTCCTGCGTCCACCGTAATACGGCTGTACCGCGAGCAATCCGCGTAAGATTACGCAGCGCATGGAACGCAACTTGCAGATCGTCCGCGCATACCTGTACGCAAAGATCTCCGCCTGACCATTGCGGCTGAATATCATCTGCCACAAATTTGGGCAAGTCCGGAAATGCAGCCGGACGCTTGCTTGCCAGTCCAAAGCGGCTGTCAAACAACGCGGGACCTGCTCCAAAGGTAATCGTCAGCCGCGAAGTTGATAAGCCCACTGCTTCCCCCGTGTCGGAAGGAGGCATATTCAGATTATCGTTCATATCTCCAATCATCTGACCAGCGGACATCACAGCAGCAGCTTTTGTCCATGTTTGAAGAAGCTTGCGTACATCTTCGATGGACGTTGTGGTTAAGTCAAACGCGCCAAAACAAACAAAGTTCTGAGCAGGTGTCGTGATGCCAGACTGATGTGTTCCATAAAATGAAACTTTATCTTCAGTGGATGAAGGTAGACTGTTCGTTGTGGAGGAATCACTGCTTGTAGCAGAAAGAAGACTCCCTACACTAGTCCCTCCAAGCAACAACCCAATTCCCCCAACACCAGCCATTTTTAATAATTCTCTACGACTTAGCTTACTGTCAGCACCAGAAGATTCAGAGTCGACCTTATTCTCTGTGGTGTTAGTTCTATTATGAGCTCTCTTCTTCATGACTTACACTCCTAGCTATTTCCCCATTTTAGACAGCAGTCTCAGCCAATATGTTAACATTAAGGCTTAATTTGCCAATTCCATCATCCATTAACTTTCTACTGTATAGATAAGCATCGACCACATTAATTGATAATGATTATCGATGACGTATTTATCATAAGACCATCCCTTCATTCCGTCAAGAAGTCGCATTCAAATTTATCTGTTATAGGCACAGCAAACAGCCAGAAAGAATTCTCTCTGGCTGTTCTTTAGCATGATACATTCGATACAAACATATTATGTCATCGTCTAAACGTATTCTGCACACGCTCCGAACGAAGAAAATAAGGGATCCAAACTACACAATTGAGGATACTCCGTACCAAATCTTTAGGCGAATTCATGTCAGACATTTCATTTAACAGCGGAATCTGCATAATTAGTGCATAATCAATGATTTGGATAATTGCAAACATAATGTAAAGGGTTATGATTAACTTTGGAAAACTTGATTTCTTGCGATACATCTGGACCAAAGCAAAAATCGAAAGGCCACCTACTACTAGGTTAAGGACAATTTCAAATAAAATAGTTGGCGCCAATAAAGGGTGATAAAATTCCCAACTTTCCGTTGTGATCATATCCCACATATTTTCTGCAAAAACAAAATCCCAACTTTGATAAATCCCTGCAAGATTCATTGCTACAGTAGCGAAAAGCCCCATTTGAACTATAATAAGCCATCCACCTAGACCCGACACGCCCAAAGGAGGCAACGACTCCGCTTGCTTGTTCACAACTTCATTAATTCCCATACTCATCTTATTCCTCTACCCCTATGTCTCTGTTATTTATCTCTATTACCTTTTTGCAAAATGGCAAACAATGAAGCATCTACAAACTTACCTTTTTCAAAGAAGCACGCTCTGAGCAAACCTTCCTCTTGCATGCCGATCTTTGTCAACAGCCTTCTGGAGGCTTCATTCGCAGGATCAATAAACGCTTCAATACGATTCAGCTCCAACTGCTCGAAACCATATCCGACGATCGCATTTACAGCCTCCGACATGATCCCCTGCCGCCAATAGTCTGGATGAAGCTCGTATCCGACTTCCGCTTTAAAATGTTCCTTAAACCAGTTGTGAAAACCACATGTACCGATAACACGGTTTTCGGACTTTAAGGTAATTCCCCAACGGATGCCCTCTTGCCGTTCATATCGGCTCACCCAACTCAAGATGAGCTCACGAGCCTGCTCACAGTTCGTAAAGCTGTCCAGATCATAAAATTCAGTCACCTGATCCAGTGAAAAGTAACTAAACAAATCTTCTGCATCATCTGCTCGTAATTGTCTTAATAGCAATCGATCCGTGTGTAATTCCGGAAATGTCATATTTGCAGGCTTCAAGTACACCATAAATCGCAGCATTTATTGCGGCATACCACAACAGGCCAACCATCTATGTCCCCTTTGTTAGGTATCTCGTCCATCCCATTCCTCATAAAAGCGTGCCAAATAGTCTACCATGTACTGGTGCCGGCTTGCAGCCATTAACTTACCCTGCTCCGTATTCATCAGTTCTTTTAATTTCAGCAATTTCTCATAGAAATGATTGATCGCAGTGCCCTGGTGCTGACGATAGGCAGCATTCGTATCAAAATGAATCGGCTCTATTCCCGGATCATGAATGACTCGGTTCCTGGAGCCGGAATAGGCAAAGACACGAGCGATCCCTACGGCACCGATTGCATCCAAACGATCGGCATCCTGAACAACCATCCCTTCCAATGTCTCCATCAATGGATTATGGCCTCCATTGTATGACATCGTCGAGATGATAAGCATCACTCGCTGCTGCACTGCTTCATCCAGATCAATCGAAGCCATCCAATCGTTTACTTTGGCAAGTCCAGCTTCTTTTGTCGGATTTAATTTCTCATCTGCTACATCATGGAGCAGAGCCGCCAATTCGCAAATAAAGACATCTGCCCCTTCTTTCTGGGCAAGCTTGACAGCCATATTCCGTACCCGAACGATATGCCACCAATCATGTCCGCTGCTGTCATGTTGAAGCTGCTGCTGGACGTAATCCTCCGTAAGCCTGATCCATTGCTGTTGGTCTAACATAATCTATCCTCTCTTTACAATATCCATATTGTTCCTCTAAAGTTTAATCATAACACATTTCTACTATTTCTGAATAGCTTGCTGCTCTAAATGAAAGAAGCCGCATGCGTGTGCATGCGGCTTTCAAGCGTTTCAGTTGATTCTGAGATTGTTACAATATGGTGTCGTCTACGCTGTTAAGCCAATTTTCAATCTCACCAATAACGGAAGCAATACAGCCATCCTGGAAGGGAGAAATAAGACCTGCATATTCAACCAAATTAACAAACGATTGGCTGCCACCAGCTTGACACAGCTTCAAGTAGTCATCCCAGGCTGGTTTGAAATCAGCATTCATACGTTTCCAGAATTGGAAAGCACATAGTTGAGCCAAAGTATAGTCAATGTAATAGAACGGAGTTGAGAAGATATGACCTTGCTTGTGCCAGAAGCCACCGCGCTCCAAGTAGTCATTGTTGTCATAATTGCGATGTGGTAAATATTTCTTCTCAATTGCACGCCAAGCACTCTTACGTTCAGCAGGTGTTGCATCCGGGTTCTCGTATACAAAGTGCTGGAACTCGTCGACAGACACACCGTAAGGAATAAACAGCAATCCGGATGACAAATGATCAAAATGATACTTATCTGTATCTTCTTTAAAGAAGAGCTTCATCCATGGCCATGTAAAGAACTCCATACTCATGGAGTGGATTTCACATGCTTCATAGGTTGGCCAGTTGTATTCCGGCACTTCAAAGTGCTTGCTCTCATATACTTGGAACGCATGCCCTGCTTCATGAGTCAGTACGTCAATATCGCCTGATGTTCCGTTAAAGTTCGAGAAAATAAATGGCGCTTTGTATTCAGGGAAATAAGTACAGTAGCCGCCGCTTTGTTTGCCCTTCTTACTAACCAAATCCATCAAGCCGTTGTTTACCATAAAGGAGAAGAATTCATTCATCTCTGGAGACAACTCTGAATACATGGTTGAACCGTTAGCGACGATCCAGTCTGGATCTCCTTTAGGAGTCGGGTTGCCAGACTTAAAGCTGAAACCTTCATCATAAAACTTAAGAGTGTCTACACCAATTCGGTTGCTTTGGCGTTCTCTCAGCTTCGTTGCTACTGGGACGATATGTTCTAATACCTGATTGCGGAAGTTCGCAACCATTTCCGCATTGTAGTCGGTCCGGTTCATACGAGCGTAGCCAAGCCCTACATAATTGTCATAACCAAGCTTCTTTGCAATTTTCGTGCGTACTTTTACCAGATCACTGTATATACGGTCAAATGTTTCTTCATTCTCCGCCATGAACTGATAACGTGCTTCAGAAGCACGGCGTCTCATCTCACGATCTGTAGACTGTTCGAACGGAGTCAATTGAGACAACGTACGCTCTTCACCTTCAAAAACAATTTTAGCGGAAGCAATTAATTGGGAATACTCCGTCGTTAATTTATTTTCCAATTGTAAATCTTCAATAACATCTGGGCTAAAAGTCTTCAAGGACAGCTCAGCTAATTGGAACAATTGGGCGCCCCACTTGTCCTCAAGCTCTGTTCTAAATTTAGAATTAACTAACGCACGATAGTAATCCGTTATGTACTCTTGAATGACCGGACCCATTTCATCCATATACTCTTGTTCTGCTTTGTAAAATTCGTCCGTCGTGTCGATAGAATGTCGCACGCTTACGATTGTTGCTTGTGTGTCGATGCTGCCGCGTAAATGATTAATGTCTGCCATGTATTTATCCTGCTCTTCGAAGCTGGAAGCTGAATTAAAGCCATTTAACAATTCTTTAAACCGTTGTTCAATTTCTTTAATGTCAGGACGTTCATACTTAAATTCATTAAACTTCATAGTACACGCTTCCTTTCAATTTATAATCTACGTTCTATTATACAAAATCTTAACCTAACAATACCATTAATTTGTAATATATTTTAAGTTGTTAGATCGGCGTAAAATATGAGGCACTACGCTTATCCAATCGCTCTATCGTTGTCCACGATGGCTTGAACCTCGATTTCTACAAGTAAATCCGGATCAATTAATGCCTTTACTTCCACCATCGTTGCTACCGGCCTAATCGTGTTAAAGTACTCCCCATGGGCCCTCCCAATATCCTCCCATGCAGAAATATCCGTCACAAACATACGGGTCCGTACTACATCCGATAGGCTTGCTCCCACCTGTGCCAGCACCTGTTCAATCGTCTGTAAAATGTATCTGGTCTGTTCATACGCATTACCAACTGCTATGACTTTCCCATCCTTCATTGCTGTCGTCCCCGCTACCTCCACTACATTTCCTACTCTAATCGCTCTACTATAGCCTACTAGAGGTTCCCATGGAGAGCCTGTGCTTACGTGTTCACGACTGGACATCATGATTACATCCCTTCTATGCCTTATGTTTATGTTATAATCAACACTTACAAATATACGCATCCTGCATCCACTTTTACAACAATCGGATTACTGCTATAGAATAGAGGATCTGCATTTATCTGGCTTTGTGGAAAATCAGACGGTTACCAAATGGATCGCTAATAGCCATTTCTGTCGCCTGATCGTCAAGTCCAGGTCGTGCATATCGATATGGCCGGGAATGAAGCAGCTGATGGAATGCTTGAATATCACTGACTTCTATTCGAAGTCCTCCACCTGGGCAGCAATCTCCATAATGTTCTGTCAAATGAATGACGCATTCGCCCCAAGATACCTGCATATACAGTGGGAAGTCATCACCGTAACGATGCTCCCAGTCCACTTGGAAGCCCAAGTACTCCACGTAGAATTCTTGAGCTTTTGCCACGTCAAATATGCGCAGCATCGGTATCGAGCTCTTCATCAAGATCACGTGATCCATTATACTTCCTCCATTCTGCAAACCACATATTTGATTATCAGGGGTAAAAAAGCTCTGTAAATTCTACCTGCTGTTACGATACATTATATTCCATCTTCATCGATTTTGACGAGCCAATTACGTTCCCTGCACATGCTCCGCTGCCGCTGCACCACGCTAAGTATCGGCCAAAAACAAAAAAATCTGCAGCATAAGCTGCAGACCCCATCTTATATCCTATATGTAGCACAAGTATAATTAGTCGCGATATCTCCCAAACACTTGCTTCTCTAGTTCACGAACACGGAACAGCAGTTCCTCCAACTCAAAGTGAGGCAGCATAGAACGTTGTTGAACAGGCTGCGTAACTGGTGGTTGTGCAGGCTGAGACGGCTGCATAAATTGAGGAGGCTGCACAGGAATCGACGGCTGCTGCCGCTGATGAGCAGCACGTGCATTAAGTTCGTCAATCTGCTTCTGCATATCTCGAATAACCACAGCGAACTTCTGGTAGTCCACAATAATGCGGTCCAAAAACTCGTTGACCTCATCCGAATCATATCCCCGCATACGGGTTGCAAATTCTTTCTCGTGAATCTCAAGTGCCGTCAGCTCAATACCAACGTGCTGTAGTGAATCCGGTTTATTGGGCTTATTCATAATAGTAATATTCTCCTTCCCTACAAGTAACCACTCTATTTTAACACAAAATTGTGCTTCATTTCTCCCTAAGAACAGGTAAATTGTCCCGCCTACCTAAAGACTAGGCGATCCATGCCACCTCAAACCTTATTAAAGCGATAAATGAAAACATGTTGTGATTCAGATCAACATTCAAATGCTCATGATATGCAGCTGTTTGCGAATATAAGTAGTCAACTGAGACTTCTCCACTTCAGGCACACCTTCAACTAGCCTTGCGGCTGCTACCGGGATCATCCAATCCTCTATCTCCTTCAGCTGCATTCCAGTTAACTGCACATAAGACTTTTTATAATGGTACACGAGCTGCCTCCTTATATAAGAAAGCAATGATTGTAACCAGCGGGAAGTTCCTTCAGGCACTGCCCCCATCTCCAACAACACTATCGTTCTTGCTGCGTCTCCAGCAGGATTGCCAGACATCCCGGTCATCCAATCTAAGACCCATTCTTGTTTCCGGTCAATCATGACATTATCAGGATGGAAGTCTCCGTGGCATAATTGTCTGCCTTCTGGTAAGCTCAGCAATTGGTCCATGACCCTCTTTTTCTCAGCGTGGGTTAAACTGGGGGCCTGCTCAATTCTCTCTGCCAACACACGATGCTGCTGTGGCAGCTCCTGAATGGATGCAGCGTGTATGGCCGCATGCAGCCTAGCAAGACGTTTCCCTTCGCTCCGTATGTTCCACGGTCTGCTTCCGATCAAACTTAACATTGTCCTCCCAGCTAAACGTTCATATACAATACCTATACGTTGTTCATATTCGAGAAGTTCAATTGGCTTAGGCCCGGAAACACCCATCTGATATACAAGTTGACTAATACGAAACTCTTCTTCCGCAAATGATCGAGGAATGTGAGGTCTGAACCATTTTAGTACGTAGCATTCGCCATAACCAAGTATTTCTGCTGTTCGTCCTTGTGCTACTCTTGCATTCTGCACACTCATGATTCCAACTTCTTTCTTATTTCCATTGCAACGCACATTCAATTATAATGCTAGTATTAAATACTTTCCAAATTACCTTTCAAAGAACGAGGAGATTAGTTATGACATCGGATATGGCAACAATTGAAGACCTTATTAAGCTGGATATTCGGATCGGTACCGTCATTCATGCTGAGCCCTTTCCGGAGGCAGCCAAACCCGCTATTAAATTGCAGATTGATTTTGGTTCATTGGGCATTAAGGCATCTTCTGCACAAATAACGAGACGTTATGAGCCGAACAAACTTATTGGACGACAAATTGTAGCTGTGGTTAATTTTCCGCCGCGTCGAATTGCAGGTTATAAGTCAGAAGTTCTTGTCCTGGGCGGCGTGCCAGAGGAAGGGGACGTTATATTGTTAGCGCCTGAGTTTCCTGTCGCGAACGGGACCCCAATAGCCTAATTAAATAAGATTAGAGCATACGGGCACAAATACGACAATTCGGATGGAGCCCGTATGTTTAAAGATCCATGAATCATAGCAGTTGTTCCCCTCTGCTATCTGACTTCTCCGCGCTAATTTTTATTACCTTCCAGGAACAAGAATAGCGGAATTCGCATTCTCCTCAGAAAAGCCTCTTCATTAGCAAATTGTACCCTTCGTGGCTTGGATTCACGTAGACTGCCCACAACAAAGCCTGCTCCCTGCAGGGCAACATAATAATCCTCCACTGTCCGATGGAACTTCAACGCTATTCCACCCAGCCACTCCTGTTTACGAACACCTGTATCAAAGTATCCGTCCACTATCCAATCCTGCTTTAACCCCTCCTGTCTGGTCATACCAAAGGAGGAAGTCATAACAGGATGTTCCACAGAGAAGACAAAACTTCCGCCTGAACACAACGAAGCAAACACTTTGCCAAACAAAGCGTCCAAATCCTCAATATAATGTAAAGCTAGTCTTGAAATGACTAGATCATACGTGTTGGTTGGGTTCATCCACTCTTCCATAGCGGTATGTATGACTTTACTGTTGCTGCGATTAAGCACCTGCTTCGCCCGAGCTACCATGTTCTGCGAGCCTTCAATACCAATATAAGAAGAAGCTCCAAGATCTAACAACTCATTTCCAAATGAACCTGTGCCGCACCCCAAATCACAGATGTGCTTCATACCAATATTGCCAATCATCTCCATCACAATAGGTTTCTCTATTGTGTCATTTACATTATCGTTCCAGGATCTCCGTTCAATATAGTTATCAAAAGTTTGTTGATTATCATAGAATTCATAACCTCGCTGCGTCATCCGATTCCTCCACCATCATTTGTTCAAATTGCATCACCTATTCTGCGATAACAAATACACGGCTCTTTCAGAAATAACATCCGCAGATGCTCAGATAAGAACATGATCATGTATAATATTTCCCTAGATCAGCCCTACAACCCAACTAATAAAATAAGCTGCCGGCACGATTAGTGCTTGTGCCAGCAACGTACCCAAAAAGCGGGAGGTCATCAGCAAAGTATAAATCTTCCCCAGTTGCTGTCTTGACTGTTCATCACGCAGGGCTTTATCGGTGATGAGCCCCAATTGCGGGTCAATAAATATAGTAAGTAAAATCGTCGCAACGCCATTAATGATGCCAGAAGCTTGAGATGCGGTTGTACTGAACGCCGGCAATAGATGGGCTGCATATAAGGACGAGAGTACACCTACCGTGTAAAAGGCCGTCACAATGACATTTAATAAGATAAAGCGCTTGGGTATGCCCAGCACTCTGAATTGCTGCAATCTTAATGATGGTCTCTTCAAGTAGTGCTTGGTGTTTTTTAATTGGCCAATCGTCACGCTTGATACTAATCGCGGAATCGAGCCTGCTATCTCCAGTTTTGCAATTACTCTGCCAAACAAATTTACAAACGTCGGAAACAAAATAATCGCCATGATCGTCCCAATGGACGCTGCAAATAAAATAATACGAAGATGGCCAAGCAAGTCAAAAGTGGGATGCAATTTTGCGTAATCAACAAATTTGGCGGTTAGCGGCGCTTGAATCAAATTAGCTGTTCTTGACACGAGTACGATAATTCCTGTTAAAGATAACGCAACCGCTATCTTGTTTAATTTAACGCCAGCATATCTTACCGAATAAGACAAAGTCTCAGCCGTATGGATAATCATCGTAAGAATAAATACTACGATCAGGCTGTTGGTCATTCCTATTTCAACTCCATTGCCAGTAGATCGATTCAATAATCATATCTTAGAATTAGCATGCCCCTTAGTTCGTAAGTTAGGGAGCGGTGCTACTACTGAACCGCCTAATAGATTATTATTGCAGTGTCTCCATTGTGGCCTCCATAATAGCTAAGCGCTCACCATGTTGTTAACGATGATGATGCTCGTATAGAGGAATCGCCCTAATCAAACATTGAACAACCCATCAGACGTACGCGTTGTCCATAATTCTCATAAATCTTTCTATTTCCATTCCATTATTATATAACTTCATGATCATTCGTGTAACACTCCCGTCCAAGTTCCTCATAATTCCTCCATATCTAATTTCCATTTACAGCAAAAAACCGCTAATTTAGCGGCCCTGTAACCCTATTACTTGCGGATAATTGTAAAACAGTACACACACCCGTAACTTAAAATGGTAATGCCGAAAATAAGGAGCGAAAAAGAGCTGAGATGATATAAACGAACGGGATCAAAGAGCATATGGTACAACTCTTGTATCCGAATACCCGGCTTGGTGAGCAGGTCCCAACTGTTCCAGCGCACAAACCTGCCAATATAGATGCCCACACTGCTCAGAGCCAACACGACGATAGCAAACGACCAGCCCGTAATCCAGCCGAACGATCGGGCCACTAACGAGTGCAGGATGTAGAGGGAATAGATCCCAAGCGTTAAGCCTATCCAAGCTGCGGAAACAAAGACAAGCAGATGATGCCAAAATTCGATGTCATGCGTAAACCGGATCCCTGCCGCAGGCTTATAATGCACAAAGGGATGGAGCATGTCCGTAATCAAGTAAGCTGAATTGGGATAAAAAGCCAACCATATCAGACCTAACAGCGACATGATTAAGACTCTGATCCTATGACTTGTCCACTTGCCCCAATATACGAGTTCAATCAGGAGTACACAGAAAACAGGGACCCATGCCAAAAATATATCCCAATGTAAAAAGGTATACACGTTGCGTCCTGTATACTGTCTTATATATCTTGCCAAGAACAAACAAGCTAGCGAGAACACACATAAAATACCGAGTATTGCCAGTCTGCTTTGCACATGCTTCATCCGCAGCAAACGAGTACCCTCCCTTCCTACGTAGAAATGTATACAAAGACATCCATCATCAGTTCATGCCAACTTCCTCCATTTTCTTTCTTTAAAGATGGCGTATCAATGCACTGCATCCCCTATGATCATGGAAACTACAATGCCCATCATGTATGTCAACAATTATAGAAATCGATATTGGGATATTGATTTAATTACATTAGATGTAAGAGGGCCACCGTCAGCGCGATACCTATCAGGATCAAATGAGGCGGCCCCTATAAGTTGGTATAAACTCTTCTGTAGATCAATCTAGGCATATCGTCCTCACTCACTAAAAAATTCATCTACAATAAAGGCTTCACTTGATACCTTTTCACAGTCACTGGTTGTGCGAACTGAACATGCTCAATATTACGCTCGGCCATTTCATCCAACATTTTCAACAATATACGCCCTGTCAACACGCTGTCTCCAAGCGCATCATGCCTTCTAATATTAGTATCAGCGACGTTATAGTATTGAATCAAATAATCCATAAACAAAATATCCGAAATTTCCGGATGAAGATATGAAAATAGTGCTTTAATGTCCAGACATGGTGAATCGAGCATTTGTAAGCGATTTCTAGAACATTCCTGATGTAATAAGGGGAGGTCGAATTCGTAACCGGCGTGTGTGACTAGAATACTCTCTTTTGTAAATTCAACAAAATCTTTGTAAATAACTTGTAAGGGGGGAGCATCTTCGATATCTGCATTATAGATGCCAGTAAATCGTTCAATTGCGGCTGGAATAGGCTTCGGGGACTTAATATTGGTCTTAAATACTTTGGCTTGTTGAATCTGCTGATGCTCAATGATGACCGCGCCGATCTGAATAATATGTTCCGTTTCGTGGTTAAGCCCTGTTGCTTCAATATCAAATACGCAGAACCTTTGTGCTTGAATATTGTGAATCATTAACCCCGATACATGATAATCTTGATCCGACACGTAATTGATCTCCATTGAACTCACCTCAACTTAGATTTAATCGGCCTCTGCCTAGTTTATGACGCGACCACGCTTACAATGACGCTGGTCATCGACGGTGAACGTCAACTACGAGGATAAGGCCATTCTATCTATTACGAACTAAGGCAGATTCAAAACAACGCTTAAATTGATTCTGACTGCCTTAGGATGAATAGCGTGAGTAAATGATTCCAATACTGGATTACTTTAAGTACCGCTCTTGAATGATATTAAGATGATGGATTTCATGCCCTGCTATGATATAAGCAAGCGCGCGGGCGGTTACTCTGCTGCTATTAGCAATACCTTCCCTTAGCCAAGCTGATTCTTCCATCCCATTACACAATGAGATCGTAGCATGACGAACTGCGAGATAATCCGCTTGAAGCTGTTGGATGGAATGGGTCGCAAAAGATGCGCTTTTCACATACGCCTCATCATCATAACCTGCCAGCGGCGTGGCATCTCCCCGAGCGATGCGAAGCAAGCGGTAGCTCATAATACGCTCCGTATCAGCAAGATGGCCAAACACTTGCTTTATACTCCATTTATCTGGAGCGTACTTATGATTTGCCTGGGTTTCCGTTAGCGTATCCAACAGATTAACACTGACTAGGATCTGCTCCTTTAGACGCTCAATTACGTTCCCTTCAGAGACTAAACCTATGTACTTCTCATAATAAATATCATACTCTCCAATTGATGGTCGTTCTGGCATCCCTTGTTTCCTCCAGTTCACAAGCTTCTAAAATGACTTGTCGTATTATTTCTGAATGAAGACCTATTCACGTTCAGCGTCAACACTTGCCATGTGTGGTTGAGTAAAGCTCTGGATATAGTATACATCATCCTCAGCTTCTTTACATTAAATCCCTGTGATGATTGTAATAAGCAGCTCCTTACAATTTCTCGTACGTATACAAGTCCCCATTACGAGGGACATTAACGGATGGTCCTTCATAGCCCCGCACCCGCAGCTGTTTATTTAATACTTTAATAAACATCCCATGGCTGACGACCAATACGTTGTCTACTTGATACGACTCTATTAGATCGATTACGTGCTGCGCACGTGCAGTAACTTGAACTCTCGATTCCAGCTGAGAACGGTGTGCAAAGTACCACGCAAGCCGGCCTAACGCTAGCCATATATTAGTATGAAGCCGCACTCGCAATCGCAGAATTGGAGCTATGTCAATTTCTCTTAAAAGGTTCAGACATTGAATATCACCTGAATATACGATATTTGCCGTGTCTCGTGCACGTATCAGGTCACTTGATAAACATATATTCCAATCCGTATCCATTACCTGAGTCTGATCGGGAATAATGTTCGAATGGTTATAATCTACTATCCATTGGTCGAATTCATCTGCTGTCATCCAATGGTTAGCAGGCGTCCAATCTACTTTAAAGTGCCTCATTAAGCCAATTTTCATTGTGATCCTCCTGTTTACAGCGTGTGAGCTAACTTACCTCGTTAATGCTCCTTTCATTTCCATGATTATATTATATTGGACAACTAGAGCAAACCTCATTTTCTTTTCATAATATACGTAAAAAAACCGTTGTTGAAAGAGTGCTTCCCCCTTCCATCAACGGTCTGACACAGCCTATTTTTTGTGCTGCTCCTCAATTTTACATTTGGCCCATCATATGTGACATATCATTTCGATCTCTCATCATTGAACCGTCATGAACTTGACGATTGCGATCTGATTTTCCATGGCAGTTCTTTTCCATTTGATCAATCTGTTTCTCCGTCATCTCAGGATGCATCTCTCTCATATAAGACATTCGATCTGTCTTGCTTGTCATATCCTTGTTCATCCATGCCGAAGCGGCATAAGCACCTGTACCTAGCGCCAAGGTGAGCACCAAACTAGCTGTAAATATCCAACGACGTTTTTTCATGTTGATCTCCTCCTCTGGCTCCAGTATATCTTCAAATTGTGTAGAATTGATGTAATCCATCTAATAGCCACGTTTCACTTGTTATTTTGTCCATTATTTAGTAGATTCGTCAGTTGTCGCCTGAAGCTCCGCTTCAATCATGGCTTTTAAAGACTCATAATCCCCATCTGGCGCCATCTTCCCATTTATAAATATAGTTGGTGTACCGCCTACTTCAAACTTGCGTGCCACTTCAATATCCGCATTTACCATAGATTCGAATTCCTTGGCTTGAAGCTTGCTTTGGAAATCACTTTGATCTACTTCTGGAAAATGCTCCTCCATTAATTGAATGAGAAATGTTTCGTTGGCCCATGCCTCTTTTTTAGCACCTTGCTTCTCATTCATTAATTCATGATAGCGCCAGAACAAACCTTCATCCTGCTTGTGGAGGTACTCTCCCGCTAACGCCGCTAATGTGGAGTCAGGAGCTAGAAAAGGGTCATTCATATAATAAAATGCGGCTTTCCCTGTCTTCACATAGTCACGCTCAAGCAGCGGATATATCGTATCCGTCCATACTTTGCAAGACGGACATTTGTAGTCACCAAATTCTACGATTTGGACTGAAGCTTTTCGGTCACCCTTTACAGGCTGTTGCGATAGATTCATTTGTGCAGTAACTGTATCCAAAGCTAGCGTTGCAGTTGCCACCTGTTGGTCATCCGTTTTTTTCTTCTCCCATGAAGTCATGCCTAGTATAAACACACCCACCAAGATCACTGCCGCAGCCAGCGTAATGAAAAACACGCGGTTTCTTTTCATTTTATGACAACCCCTGTCTTGTTATAGTCTTCGTATGTATAGGATCGATGTTGGATAAGCCATTATATCGAATTGTCGCAGCGTTTCGGTATGCTCTTTTTCACATGTACCTGCCTAAATAAGCAGTGCCATCAGTGACAAATAACCCGAATATATGACAAATCGCTCAAAAGGGCCCCGTACACATATTCCATACATTTATCTGATATCATCAGCAGGGAGAAATGACTAACCTTCTATTCGAGCTCCAATTTTCGAAAATGGTTTATTCAAGGTACAATGCACTTACGTACTTTTTTAATACTGGGGGAATTCCTAATGAGGTTTGCTGAGACTCCTGCACAATATCGTATCCTTGTCGTTGATGATGAGGCTAACATGCGCAATTTATTACGGATTCATCTGAAACGTCACGGATATGGGATAACGGAAACGGCAAGCGGTGAAGAAGCACTTCGACTGCTCCGTGAAGAGAAGTACGATCTCATTATCCTTGATATTATGATGCCCGGCATAGACGGCTGGGAAGTATGCTCCACGATCCGCGAAACGATGAACATTCCCATATTAATGCTGACTGCACGCAGCGATACGCAGGATCTTGTCAGCGGCTTTAACCACGGAGCAGATGATTATCTGGTTAAGCCCTTTATTCCGGCCGAGCTCATCGCGCGTATTGGGGCTTTGCTTAGGCGTACACATCAGTTCAACATGGCAGAAAGCAAAGAAGAGCAGCTGCAAATACGATTTCCTAACTTGGAAATTAATGTGGATAGTCATGAAGTTAGTATCAACGGCACCCTTATTGACTTTACGCCAAAAGAATTTGAACTACTGCATCTGCTCGCGGCAAGCCCGCAGCGGGCTTATTCGCGCGATCTCATCCTAGACAAGCTCTGGTCTATCGACTTTGTTGGAGACAGCCGCTCCGTTGATAATCATGTCAAGAACATTCGCGATAAATCGGATCGCGCCGGGCTTGGCTATGATCCAATTCAGACGGTATGGGGCGTCGGCTACAAATTCAATCTAAAAGGTACTCCGATATGAACAGACCGTGGAAACGAATTGATGTTAAGATCGGATTTACGATCATGTCGTTGTTTCTTATCATCATTGTCCCGATGAGTTTGATCACAGAACGTATTTTAACGAGCTATAATGTCCAGCAAGAGCATCGGAAAACAAATGAACTGGCTATACACCTTATTACGATGATGAGCGCAGGTGACAATATTAATTTGGATGCCATATCAACTATGGCAGAGTTTACGCAGGTTCATGTGTTTGTCCTTGATCCAGAGGGTAAGCTTGCGGCCAAGAGCAAGCATCATCATGGGATCGGCTTTACCTTTTTGACAGCAGCGAACTTGGAACAGTTGCGCCAGGGTCACCCACTCGACACAGAGATGCGTTTAAACAAAGAAAATTACATCGTGGCAGGACTGCCTATGATGATTCAGGATCGCTTTCGCGGAGCCGTTATTGTGGCGAGCTCCTTGCAAACAGTGGAGGAATTTATTGCAGAAGTTCGACAAGTTCTGTTGCTGTCTACGCTTGGCTTGATTGTCATTGCCATTGGATTCACCTATTTGTTGTCACGGAAAATGTCCAAGCCCCTGCTCCAGATGGCAAGCGCAACACGACATATTGCGGCAGGCAAGCTGAATACGCGCGTTCCGGTTCATTCCGACGATGAGATTGGTGTGCTCGCACGTTCTATTAATGAGCTGGCTGTTGAATTAAAGCATTATCGGGATTCACGCAATGAATTTATCGCTAATATTTCGCATGAATTAAAGACACCGATAACTTATTTAGAAGGATACGCGCAGGTGATCGAGGAGGAATTATACGAAAGTGAGGAGGAAAAGAAGCGATACTTGGCAATTATCGGCTCAGAGGCCAGAAGATTGGATCGAATCATCCACGATCTGTTTGATTTGTCCAAAATGGAAGAAGGTCAGATCAGCATGAAATTGGAGCACGTTGATATTCGTTTAATTACGGCGTATGCCGTAGAAAAAGTATTACGCCTCGCGACTGAGAAAGGGCTTAATCTTGAAGTCGAAGCTGGGGACCCGCCATTATTCGTATGGGGCGACCCGGTACGACTGGAACAATTGTTGTTAAATTTACTCGACAACGCCATTCGGTACACGAAGCAGGGCAGCATTCATGTATCTATTCTCCCCTCCGAGGCGCAAGTTCAAATCCATATTAGGGACACCGGTCAAGGTATTCCAGAAGCGGAGTTGCCCTACATATTTGAACGCTTCTACCGCGTGGAAAAGTCACGTTCACGCGAACATGGCGGCTCTGGACTCGGCCTTGCCATCGCCGCTAAGCTCACAGCACTTCATGGAGGCACACTACGAGCGGAGAGCTTAATAGAACAAGGAACTACATTTATTGTTATGCTGCCACGGTCACAGCCATCTGATCTTGTTACAATCGCTACGGGGCATTCCCTTTGATCATGAGACAGCATTAACCAGACAGTCAAATAGCCCCGTCCATTTCTATTGATAGGTAGACGGGGCAGCGTTTGTAATTATTTATTATGACTGGCAAAACACATTTATCCTATTAAGGGCCTACTAGCACCAATACATTCCCATCAGGCGCTTGCATAACAGCAACATTTCCGTCTTCTACTTGAAAAGGGGTCTGAATCCATTTTACTTCAGGATCTTGGCTTAAGAGCTGATACACCAAACTGACACTCTCTACTTGAACTTCAATATCGATCTCTTTTAGCTGCGGATTATTCTGCAGAACCAGCTGCGCCCCGCCATCAGGAAATTTCAGACCGGTGAGCGTCCACTCTTGCCCGCCTTCTAGCGGTCGTTTCACTTCCCACGCAGGCTGAACGCCCAACTTGCCGTAAAATGCTTTTGACTTCTCAATGTCCTCTGTATATAAAGCTGCACAATGTATGGATTTAAACATTTTCATCATCCTTTCGTCTCTAAAGAGCGTTCCATTTTATAAATAAGTTCCTGCATCACTGCTGCCGCTTCCCGCTCCGCATCTTGAGCCTCTGTTAGATCCGCGACCGCATAGTCAACTGCTATTGGATCACGCGGGTTTCCCCCAGTTGGGAAAGGGAACCGTTTCGCAACTCTGAGGAGTGCTTGACCGGCTCGATCATACAGTTGTTGCAAACACGCGGCATCATTCATCCACGCCTCGTACTGTATCTTCTCGCTTATGGATTGCTGCTGCTTCAATTTGAAGTATGTTACCCAGCTCGAAAAAAATTGCGCAGCGTAGCTGCGATCATCAGCCGCCGTTGCTGCTTGATAGGCATTCCCTAAAACATCAGCCGTACCGCTGCGCAGCGCATGAACCCACGCCGTGTATGCTTCAAGCCCATGGCTAAAATGTAAAATGTGCCAATCTTCCCCGCGAAGATGCCGTACAGCATCCTGTAAAGTCATGCGGAATGCATCTATGGACCTAAGCTTTTGCTGGTAGCGATAAGCTGCTACAAACAACTCTCCCAATTGCCTACGGCCCAACTGTTCATAAGAAATTGGTCCATCCCCAAGCGGATCAATCGCATACACAACCTGTTGTTTGTCATCGTAGCCATAAATCAGACCAAATTCAGATACGTGCATATCCCACACCATAACCGGTACTCCCTTATCAATGCTCTCCGTAATAAGTCGAAGGGCATCACTCAACTGGTCTGCAGTCGGGGCTTGAAAGCAATCGGTGCCAACAACACGAATCTCAGCCCCACAGCGCTGCATCCCTTGCCGAAAGACATGCTGCCAATCGTAAGCTGTCGGGCCCGCAATATCTACGGTGCCCTCCTTAACTTGCAGACGGAATGGCAACGAGCTCAAGCCCATGACTTCATGCAAAGAGATGTTCCGCTCCGGTTCTGCACTTGATAACATTCCATACATTGCCAATCCTGCTGATGACCATGCACATGGCTTGCCATTTGCCCTGCGGAACAATTGCTTATAACGTTCCGAATCCAGCACTTTGCGTTTCATCAGGCCATGCTCCTTCCTTTCGTGTATCATGAAGCGGAGCGTTGAACGAATAACTTGCTGCTGAAGCTTAGCTTTGGATCGATGGATAGACGTGTAGATAACACCCGTTGATACTTGCAGCAGTTCGGCGATCTCGGCAGGCGCCAGCTGCTCAAAGAAATGAGCCTCAAAGATGCGTCGTTCTTTAGGCTTTAGATGCTGCAGCATCTGCACCATAAAAACGGCTGTTTCGCCGCGCATCACTTTCTCCAGTGTCTCATTACCTCTACTCTCACTGGCGGTAGAGCCCGAAGTACTCGCTAAAGTGCCTGCTTGTCTCGAGGCCACGTGTCTGGCAATGCTCTCTACATTGGCACAGTCCACCCCAAAGTTATGAGGAGGCGCTTCATCATATGAAACAGGCGTTTCTTTGGCATATGGACCGCCACGGCGCAGCTTCGTGTAGGCTTGGTTGCGAACAATACGATGGAGCCAAGGTACAAATCGGCTTGCATCCGTTACCGATCCCACATGCAAGAATGCTTTTAATAAAGCATCTTGTACGATATCTTCCGCCAGCGCATCCTGCTTGGTTATCTGCCTCGCCCAACGAAATGCCTCTTGCCGATGTCTGCGCACGAGTTCGCCAAATGCACTGCGATCCCCAAGCTGAGCCAGCCTCACAAGCTCTGACTCTTCACGCGTGTGCTTCTCCTCCTCTGTGTCATGAACTGTGGAAATTTCCGCTGCCGCTGTCGTATCAATTGATTGCGCAGCTGCGCTCTGACGGAACAATTCGCCTGTTGTCATCACCATCATCCAACCTCATTTCCTCTGCTGCAAGTTACAAAATCTTTGTTGTTCTTGCCATGATTATCCGCTTCTATAGAGACTGATGCCAGAAAAGGAGCATGTCTTACCATTTCAAGCATTATTTTTATTTATTGTTTCAAAAGTTGTTGTCCATGTCATTCAACAAGTGCAGTCTAATTAGAAGTTTGAGTCTGCTCGGAATGTAGTTTAAGCATACGCAACCCGCGCAGCACTAGTAAGAGGCGTACATAGCGCCCGCGTATCTGACACACGGTTCAACGCCAAAAAGGACTGCGTTCTACTACCATTGCCCTGCAGAAAAAGTGCAGGCAATGGTAGTAGAGAGCATCAGTCCCTATTGTTCATATAACAAAGTATAAACTTGTGGGTATACGATAATCCCCGTATTCACAGATGTACAGACTCGAAATATGTAACACTCGTACTATAGTACCCTTATTCTGTAATAGCCGCGTAACGTTCAGGGGAAAGTAGCTGTTTTAAGGCGTCTTCCATACTGCCTTCAACTTCGATCTCAACAATCCAGCCACCCTCATAAGGTTCTGTATTTACTTGCTCGGGCGCATCTTCAAGCCCTGTATTAACTTTCGTCACTTTACCTGTAACCGGTGTATACAATTCAGACACCGTCTTTACCGATTCAATGGAACCCATACTGTCGCCAGCAGACAACGCTGTACCTACCTCAGGAAACTCAATAAAAACGATGTCGCCCAGTTGATGCTGTGCATGATCTGTAATGCCGATACGCACTGTGCGCTCATCAATAACCAGTGCCCACTCATGTTCCTCACTGTACAGCAGGTTGTTCTTAATTTCGCTCATCATAGAACCCTCTCTTCTTTGCGTAATCATAACAAAATGACCATAAAGAATATATAAAGGAATGAATACACTACTTTAAACATACAGACAACTGACTGATTCTGTGTGTGCAAACAAATTGCTTATATGTTCCATTTATTCTTAACGCCTGTGCAGGCGTCCCCGAGTTACCTCTAGGGTAGTGCAGTTGGATAGTGCCTGTCAATACTCTTATCTTTTTCGTCAAAATTGAATAAATGGATTGACAATGTCAGGAATGTTCAAGTAATAATGTAGATATAACAATTAAAAACAGCGGATGAAGGTAAAGGGAGAGATTACGGCTTAGCAATCTAGCGCGTAACGCCGAAGGAGTAAGCCATGAAGGTGAATCTCTCAGGCAAAAGGACTTTTACCGGACGCACCTCTGGAGAGAATCTTGCCAGTCGCGAGCCAACGGCTTGTACTTGTGACAAGGTCACCCAAGGGGAAACTCATAAAGAATGATGTAAGCGTTCACCCCGAGTAACGCGATCGCTTCTAAGCTATGAGGACACTCTCAGGTACAAAGGACAGAGCGGAAGATATGAAGGCTGATTCATTAAGCCTGCGTTTCTTTTGCCTGTCCTTTTTTGCATGTGTTGCTGGTCAAACAGATAATACGAGGTGATGACATGACAGAATTGAAGCGAACCCCCTTATTTCCGCAATATGCCAACTATCTTGGCGCCCGTTGCATTGACTTCGGTGGCTGGGAACTTCCTGTTCAATTTTCCGGTATTCAAAAAGAACATGATGCCGTTCGTCAACAAGCCGGCTTGTTTGATGTGTCGCATATGGGTGAATTTTGGATTGAAGGCCCTCATGCTGAAGCCTTTATTCAAGGAATGACCACAAATGACGTTACCCGCATAGTTGATGGTCAAGCACAATATTCTTTGCTCTGCTACCCACATGGCGGCGTCGTAGACGATCTGCTTGTCTATCGTGTTGCCGAGGGTCGTTATATGTTAGTCGTTAATGCCTCTAATATCGACAAGGATTTCGCTTGGCTGGAGCAGCATTTACCCGATAGCGGCGTTAGCCTCCGTAATGTATCCGACGAGACTGCATTGATTGCGCTGCAAGGACCAAATGCCGTTGCCATTCTAAGTTCACTTACAGACACACCTGTGGCAGAATTGAAGCCTTTTCACTTTAAGGAGCGCGTAGATATTCAAGGTCTGACTGCACTCGTATCCCGTACGGGATACACGGGAGAGGACGGCTTTGAGTTATATGCTGCATCCGTAGATGCACCTAAGCTGTGGGACATCATTATGGCTGCTGGGGAGCCTCACGGACTCGTGCCAGCAGGACTTGGCGCGCGTGACACCCTGCGCTTCGAAGCGAGACTTCCACTGTACGGGCAAGAGCTCTCACAGGATATATCGCCGCTTGAAGCCTCACTTGGCATGTTTGTTAAGCTGGACAGCGGGCCATTTATCGGAAGTGATGCCCTTCAGCAGCAAAAGCAAGCTGGCCTTAAGCGCAAGCTTATCGGATTGGAAATGATTGATAAAGGCATCGCCCGTTCGCACTACCCCGTATACGCTGATGGCGAGCAGATCGGTGAAGTAACAACAGGTACACAATCACCCACATTCAAGCGTAATCTTGCTTTAGCTCTCATCGATACCAAATACACGGACCTCGGAACCGAAGTGTACGTGGAAATACGCGGAAAGCAGTTGAAAGCCCAAGTAATCAAAGCACCATTTTACAAACGTAATCAAGCATAATGACACTATGTTCATTTCATACTTCATACAGCAAGCATCTGTTGACTAATCCATCCTGACCGAAGGAGAGAACTACAAGATGAAGCAGAAGCATCGTTACATTCCGATGACGGAACAGGATCAAGCCGAGATGATGAAGGTTATTGGCATTTCCTCCGTGGAGGAGCTGTTCCACGATATTCCCGAAGCTGTTCGTTACCAAGGTACGCTGCCGATGTCAGAAGCGCTGGATGAGCCGGCGCTCTTGAAGCATATGAAACAGCTTGCTGAGCGCAACGCCGACTTCGAACAGTATGTCAGCTTTCTTGGAGCAGGCATCTACGATCACCATGTGCCAGTGGTTATCAATCATGTCATTTCTCGCTCGGAATTTTATACCGCCTATACACCGTATCAGCCAGAGATCAGCCAAGGCGAGCTGCAAGCAATATTCGAATTTCAGTCCTTTATATGTGAACTAACTGGGATGGCCGTTGCCAATGCAAGCATGTATGACGGGGCAACCGCGCTCGGTGAAGCAAGCGCACTCGCCAGTGCACATACAAAGCGCAAGCAAATCGTGATCTCTCGAACCGTTCATCCTGAAGCACGTGAAATTGTATACACGACCGCAAAAGGACTTGATCTGGACGTCGTTGAGGTTGATTATAACGAGGGCACTACGGACCTCAACAAGCTTAAGGAACTTGTATCGGATCAGACAGCTGCGGTTGTCGTTCAGTCCCCTAACTTCTTTGGTGCCATTGAAGATGTGAGAACCATAAGTGACATTGTACATGCCCATAAAGGTTTGCTCGTGATGAGCACCAATCCGCTCTCACTGGGATTATTGGAAACACCAGCCAAGCTCGGTGCTGACGTTGTCGTTGGAGACGCACAGCCATTTGGCATATCCGCTTCACTTGGCGGACCGACATGCGGATTCTTCGCTGTATCGGAAGCGCTCATGCGCCGTATGCCTGGACGTATCGTTGGACAGACCGTAGACCTCGATGGTAAGCGTGGCTTTGTACTGACCTTGCAAGCACGAGAGCAGCATATCCGTCGTGAGAAAGCAACGTCCAACATATGCTCGAATCAGGCGCTGCTTGCTTTATGTGCATCTGTATACTTGTCCACCATGGGCAAAGCAGGCCTGCAAGAAGTCGCACAACTTAACGTTCAGAAAGCGCATTACGCAGCCAAGCAATATGAACAAGACGACAGCCTGCAGCTTGCCTTCTATGCCCCATTCTTTAATGAATTTGTAGTTAAGCTTCCTGACGGAGCATCGATAACAGCCATTAACGAGAAGCTGATTGCTAAAGGTTACATCGGCGGCTATGATCTCGGTCAGGCGTATCCAGAACTATCTGGACATCTGCTGCTTGCCGTAACTGAACGACGTACGAAGGAAGAAATCGACGCCTTTAAGGCGCAGCTCAAGGAGGTGCTCGTATGACGGACCAACACACACAACCCGAAGCTCAATCTCGAGCGCAAGCCCCTATCCAGCAGGATAAAAAGCTAATCTTCGAGCTAAGCCGACCAGGGCGTGTCGCTTATTCCCTTTCCGCTTGCGATGTACCTATTGAAGATGTGGGGAGTCTGATTCCTGCTAACTTTTTACGCAGTCAACCGGCCGAACTTCCAGAGGTATATGAAGTTGATGTCATTCGCCATTATACAGAGTTATCCCGCCGCAACTTTGGGATTGACAATGGCTTCTATCCGCTTGGTTCGTGTACGATGAAATATAACCCTAAGATAAACGAAGACACGGCACGCTTTAATGGCTTTGCCAAAATCCACCCGTATCAGCCAGAATCCAGCCTGCAAGGCGCGTTGGAGATGATGTATACGCTGCAGCAGGATCTCGGAGCATTAACGGGAATGGATCAAGTGACGCTACAGCCAGCTGCAGGTGCTCATGGTGAATGGACTGGGCTGATGATGATCCGTGCCTATCATGAAAGCCGCGGCGAAATGCGTACTAAAGTTATCGTGCCTGACTCTTCACACGGCACGAATCCAGCAAGTGCGACTGTCGCAGGGTTAGAGACGATAACAATCAAGTCCAACGAACAAGGAATGGTCGATCTTGATGCCTTGCGAGCTGCAGTTGGTCCAGACACAGCTGCACTTATGCTGACGAACCCAAGCACACTCGGCTTATTCGAAGAACACATTGTAGAAATTGCCGAAATCGTGCATAAGGCTGGCGGATTACTCTATTATGATGGAGCTAACTCTAATGCCATTATGGGAATCACCCGTCCCGGCGACATGGGCTTTGATGTCGTTCACTTGAACTTGCACAAGACAATGAGCACGCCACACGGTGGCGGTGGTCCAGGTGCAGGCCCTGTCGGCGTGAAGAGCAAGCTGATTCCATTCCTGCCGAAGCCGATTGTCGCAGTACGTGCAGACGGCACCTACTATCTGGACTATGATCGTCCTTCATCGATTGGACGTGTCAAAGCTTATTACGGCAACTTCGGCATACTTGTGCGCGCATATACCTATATGCGTACTTACGGACCTGAGGGGCTTCGCACTGTATCTGAATGTGCCGTCCTGAACGCCAATTACATGATGCGCCGCCTTGCACCATACTTTGAACTTCCATATGACCAAGTATGCAAACACGAATTCGTCATGTCTGGACGTGCGCTTAAGCAATACGGCGTCCGCACGCTGGATGTAGCCAAACGATTGCTGGACTTTGGTTTCCACCCGCCTACCATCTACTTCCCGCTTAATGTAGAGGAATGTATGATGATTGAACCGACCGAGACTGAAAGTAAGGAAACACTGGATTCTTTCATTGATACAATGATACAGATTGCACAAGAAGCAAAGGAGAATCCGGAGCTGTTATTAAATGCACCTTACTCTACCCAAGTCCGTCGTCTAGACGAGACACAAGCAGCACGTAAGCCCGTACTGAACTGTGCGTGTAGTTAACAACTCGTTTTTGTCAGTCAATTAGGGCTGCAATCGCAGCCCTCGCCTGCTTGTATCGGCTAATACCGTACAAGCAGGCTTTTTAACATGAGCACCCATTTTTTATCAATACAAATAGAACGAGGACAAAGGAACATCCCTTTCATAATGGGCTTTAATATAATGAACTATCACTGAAAGGAGTTGTTTGCATGTCTGGTCATCGTGAGTGCCGTCCAATTGATCCGATTCATTGCCGCCCAACGGTAATCTTTCAGGATCGTTTCGTCCCCCAAATTATCCCCATCATTCACCCGATTGAGATCGTAGAACGTATTCATTGTGTCCCCGTACCTAGACACATCCATGAGTGTCATCGTCGTGTTGAGAACAATTTTAACGACGGATTTGGTGGATATGGTGACGATGGTATCAATATTAACAGCAAGCAAAAGCAGGCCCTGAAGAAAACCAGAACATCCAGCAAGCCATTACACAAAACAAAGGGGAAAAACCGTTCCAGCCGTAGAAAATAACACCGTCTTACCCTACAAACCAATGATTTATTCTCCAATTCCTATTGTTGTTTCAGCTCATAGACAAGGTCGTAAAGCCATCGCTGCTGTCCTCTTATAAATACCACCTCACGGCAATCTCACATCCGAGCAGCCTCGGGCCTCCTGGGGCTAGCTCGTGCCTTTTCAGTGCTCACAAGTTGGCACCGCTTCACCGTATACTATGTATACCTGCCGTATTTAACGGCAGGGGAAATGATGGTACCCTCATGATCCAACCACTTATTTTTTGGATAATTCTTGAAGCAGCGACACCCATTTTTCCATCGTAACATCAGAAGGGGATGAGGCAGAGGCTGGAGCTTCTACTTCTTTAGATACTTCATCTGGTGCTTGCAGCCGCTCAAGTTTACGTTGTGCTCTTGCTTCTCTAAGCTGCGCCATCAATGATTCCATCTTACGTTCATTGAATTTCTTAATTTGAGCGAGTACGTCTTCCATATTATTAATGTTTTCCAAAGGAATCCCTCCTCCCTTCGGTAAAATTAGCATCTTCACGTATTACAGCACATCAATTTGAATGACCAGAGCAAGCAAGATTTGCAGGAGTACTTGAATGTTGACCGAAACGAATGAATCCGTAGTGGATACGACAACACCTTTCGAATTTTGGATCACGACGCGTTGACGATTCGTCTGCTTCACATCGATTTTTTGCAGCAAATCGTTCACGATCGATTCTGCACGAGTCGAACTACCGATCGAAATGCTGATAACAACCACTAATGCTGCTTGCAAGGAAGCCTGCAGGGACGCTGCGATCTTCGTATCCGTTGTTGTCACATTGACATCACAGGAATCCTTAATAATGACTTCCTCATAGGATGCCTGTACATTTTCGATAATCTGATCTGCGTCTTGGTTAACCGTAGAATGATCCAATGGATGACAGCAATGCTCCAGTGCCGACCAGTGATAATGTTTCTTGTGATCATCGTTGCACTTTTTGTGTTTTTTCTCATGTTTATCTTGGCAGCTCATAGGGTTCACACCTCACTTTAGTATTTTTACAAGACATCAATCTTAATGACCAACGCCAACAAGATTTGCAGCAAGGCCTGTATATTTAACGATACATCTGTGCTTGTCGTCGAAACGTTAACATTAGCGGAGCGTTTGATGATGGTTCTTTGATAGCTCTGTTGTTTCACTTGTACCTTTTGCAGTAATTCTTGCGTAACCGCCTTCGCACGCTCCCCATCCGCAATCGTCAGATTGACGACGATTGCAATTGCAGCTTGCAAAGCTATTTGTAAGGTTGCTGTAATCTTTGTATCGGTGGATTCCACCGTGACACCACAGGAGTCTTGTATAAATATGAGTTCTTCTGAGCCTTGCCATGTGCTCGAGATTTGATCAGCCTCTTGGTTAACATCTCCTCTGCTCATGAACTTCACCTCCTCCTTGATACTCTATTTCTATTCGATAAACAACCAAATGGTATAGATGAATTCTCTATTAAAACGCACATTCTATTAATATATGGGGAGAAGTATTTTAAAAAGCGCCCTAAGGCGCTTTTTATGAGGTTACTTTTTCTTCGGTTTCTTTTTTTCCTCGCTTTTTTGTTCCTTTTGCTTTTTAATAAGTTTTTTTCTTTCTTCACTCTCTTTCTTGGAAGAAGCGGCTGGTTTCTTGACCGGCGGCTTCGAAGTCTTCATTTCGGCAGGTTTTATCCGCTGCGGCTTTTCTGCCCGTTCTGCTTTTCTTCGTTCTTCTTTCATAAATTGAACGTACTCTGGTTTCATTTCAGCCTTCTTCTGCTGTTCCTCCAACTTTTTCTGCGACTCCATATACTGTTGAACCTGCTTAGACAAATCTTCTACCATGGTTTTAATTTGTGTCTTATGTCCATCTGCAATGGGGAGTTGATCATCAGGTGTTATGCCATTACGGTGAAACGAATCTGATATTAGTAAATTCAATACACTGTTTGGCAGCAGAAGCGAAGCTGGTTTTTGATCTTTTTGATCTTCACTCATCAGACATTCATCCTCCTACATCGATCATTTTTGTATCTTCTCAGACATATTCTATGTTTTGGAAAGGTAGTTTGACTGGGTGAGATAGAGAGTGAGAATATCTGGAACAAGAAGTCCAATAGGTTTCGGTATCACTGTCATAGATTATAGGCGGTGCTAACAACATAAAAAGCCTTGCACATTGCAAGGCTCAGCTAAAAATATCTATTTGATACAAACAGAAAAACCCTAGTAAGTTTGTCTATTACCGCTTCGACACTTGAAAAAGAAGTTCATTGATCCGATGACCGAGCTTGCTTGCTCCATTTGTAAGGTTACTTAGAACATGTACCCGTGCCTTCGTTTTCATGTATAAGGAAGATATCAGCCCTACTCCAGGGTCACATCCCATCACATAATATTTAATTACTTCATTATCAACGGTGTTGATCCATACACCGTACCCGTAACTTACATACTCGCTTGATTTCACAAATGGTGTCAGCATCGTACGTGTGATCTCCTCAGTAAGCAAACGATTGTTCACTAACGACGTCCAAAAGATATCCATATCCGCCGTAGTCGTAAATGCACCGCCGTCAGGCAAGCTCATAATCGGAATAGAATACATATTCGTCCGCCAAGCTCCTTCTTTATCGAGCATATATCCTGTCGCCGTACGCTCCGGAAGCTGGTCCAACCGATAGTAACCGGAATCTCTCATCCCACAGGCTTCAAACACATGCTGTGTAACAAACGCATGAAACGGCATACCCGATACATTTTCCACAATAATACCTAATAGAATATAACCTGAATTATTATAAGAAAAGCGCTCCCCGGGGTTAAACTTCATTGGCTGGTCTTGGAACAAAGGCAGCATATCCCGCGGCGATAAGATCGTATACATCGGAGTAGTTTGCCACAATTCACTATAATCTGTCATATATTCTTCATCAAAGTAATCTGGCACACCGGAACTGTGCGTTAGCAAATGATGGATCGTAATTTCTTGGCTCCAGCTTGTGCCCGATATGTCCATACAAGTGTGAAGCGGGGTCTCAAATGTTAGCAATCCACGCTCTACTAATTTACAAATGGCAACTGCCGTAAATATTTTGCATCCAGAGGCCATTCCATATCTTGTATCTACTTGGTTAGCCATTTGCTCGCTCCGATTAGCCAGTCCATACGCCTGTTGAAGAACAGTTTGCTCACCATCATGTACTAGAATACTTCCCGCAAATGAAGCATGATTCCCCTCTATTTCCATTGTTAGCTCAAATACGTTCATCCACTATTCCTCCACGGTGTTCGATTAATGATTCTAATAAAGTGTAAAGTGTATTGGATCACCTTGTGCAACTATTCAATTGAGGCTAGATCTGCTTTCCCTAACATATCATTCCTCTCAAACACCTCTCGTGTATTATGTATTATTGATTATACATTCATATTTAACACCATCAAATGGTTATTTGGCAAATGTTATCATGTTTTCAAACAGATCACCGACGCCCTATGTTATTTATAGCTGTCTTTGGTTTAAAATAGACTATGCAATACAGACCGGAACAAGTTGGAGGCCAATCCATGCAGCAAATATCGCTTAAAGAGAAAACAGCTAGCACTGTCTTGCACCAGTTTATATTTCCGTTCTCTATTCGGAAAGCGGCATATGCCGAGATGAAGCACGATCTGCAGCTTAAAGGCTTCTGTCCGTTCCAATTAACAAATACAGAGCTGGAACATGAATATTACGGTTCCCACTATCAAGTTTCCCACCGGGAAATGGAGCATATGTTTTTGCCTTTCACAAATCAGTTTTTGTTTCCGATCAAGGCGAATGAATCGCTCAGCTTTCAACGTTACTCCAAGAAGATAGATTTAGATTGTGAATTTTATATGCCGGATACTATTATCCCGTTTCGAATCCATTCTGTTGACGTCATTTTGTGCCCCTATGAGATCGGGATGTTAACCATTAGAACCGAACTGGAGCAGGATGTCTCCTACAGTCAAGGGCTCGAATTTGCCAAGCGATTCCGTACGCTGGAAAATTTAGAGCCAGAAGACGAGGTCACTTATGTAAAGACTGAACATGCCGTCCACAGGGAAATTGTTTCTTTCTGCAACGATGAGCTTTTCCCTGGACTGTTCGACTGGATGGATCAAGAAGAGAATGATGATAATGTATTTGCAAACCTACCCTTTTTTATTAACGAACGAATGTTTACGATTGCGCTTTATGGACTTGATGCAGATGAAACGGTGACAAATGCCGACTTGTTCCGTGCCGTGCGGCTGAATGGCCTTGATTCAAAAGGGCAGCCTTATATTGGCTCAAGCAACGCAGACTATATTGCTAATTATGTGCATCAGCGTGTGTATGACCGATGGGCCCCTAGCACCTACCACATTGCAGACGAACATGTATTTAGCTGTGTCACCAATGAAACCAATGCCGTTGTTAAATCATTGGCAAGTAAAATGTTCGGCAGCTACTATTATGCATTTTTGCTAAACTTATTCCACAAGATCGTACTATTAAAGTTATCGAATCACTACGGAAGACTGCGGCTAGACCGCAATCGCGAGCGCGTAGAAGACCTGATACGCGGCATTACGCTGTTCTCCTCTCGCTTCTATTATCGCGAGATGGTAGCAGAGTCCCAGCTTCACGATATCTTTCATCTGCTGCGTCGTCTGCATGGCAACGATGAACTGCTCAAAGATGTAAAGCTGACACTGTCCGCTTTGTACGACTATCAGTCCAACGCCACCAGCAAGCGTTCTGACTACATTCTGACGGTCCTGACCATATTTACCGTTATTAGCGGCATCTATGGCATGAATCAAGTGATTGAGGACCTAAAGGCTCCGATTGACTGGACAAAGGCACTGCATTATTCCTTGTTTGAATATTTGGCACTTGCGGTTACCTTTACTGGCATAAGCGTCAGTATCGTACTTGCTATTACAACACTGACGAGTATAAGCAAAGAGTATTTCCGACGCAAAAAGAGGCAGTAACCCCTATTAGGTTACCGCCTCTTTGCTTATCCTTGTCTAGCTTTGCATCGACCATTGTTCCACGTCCCAAACCTTGGACACCCAGCCTTCATAGAAGTCTGGTTCATGGCAGACGATGACAACTGTCCCTTTAAATGCTATTAAGGCTCGCTTCAGTTCTTCTTTGGCCAGCACATCCAAATGATTGGTAGGCTCGTCAAACACGATCCAGTTGCTTTCCTGCATCAAAAGCTTGCACAAGCGAACCTTTGCCTGCTCACCACCGCTCAAGTGACTAAGCTGACGAGTAATATGTTCATTCTTTAATCCGCAACGAGCAAGGGCCGCACGAACCTCATGCTGATTCATATGCGGATACTCATTCCACACATCATCGATTGGTGTCAAGTTAGGTGCTTTGACTTCCTGCTCAAAGTATGCCGGATACAGAAAATCACCCATAAACACCTCACCGCCAAAGGGCTTGATAACCCCGAGCATCGTCTTCAGCAATGTTGATTTGCCGACACCATTGCAGCCGACGATTGCGATCTTCTCGCCACGTTCAATCGTAATATTCATCTTGGGCAGCAGTGCATAGTCATACCCTACCTGTAGTTCTTTAGCTTCAACCACAAGACGTCCACTCGCACGGGACTCCTTAAAGTTAAAGGTTGGCTTGATCGCATCTTCCGGTTTGTCGATTCGTTCTAAGCGATCCAATTGCTTCTCACGTGACTTGGCTCGGCTCGACGTTGAATAACGTGCTTTGTTCCGTTGGATAAAATCTTCTTGCTTTTTAATAAATTCCTGCTGCTTCTCATAAGCATTGATATGCTGATTCTTGTTCATTTCCGCCATCTCCAAAAACTTCTCGTAGTTCGCCGAATAACGAGTCAGCTTTGCAAATTCTAGATGGTAGATAACATTAACAACCTTGTTCATAAATTCCGTATCATGAGAAATCAACATAAACGCATACGGATAGTTCTGCAAATAATTCGTTAGCCATCCAATGTGCTCGACGTCCAAATAGTTGGTAGGCTCGTCCAACAACAGAACGTTCGGCTGCTCAAGCAGCAACTTCGCCAACAAAACCTTTGTGCGCTGGCCACCGCTTAATGAAGCAACGTCACGGTCGAGGCCGATAGCACCTAATCCAAGCCCATTTGCCGTCTCTTCCACCTTAACATCAATCATATAAAAGCCGCTGTGATCGAGTTCTTCTTGGATCTCACCCATACGCTCCAGTAATTGTTCTAATGTATCTGGATCGGCATCAGCCATCTGCTCCGTAATCTCAATCATTTCCTTTTCTGCCTCAAACAAAGGCAGAAAAGCGTCACGTAATACATCACGAATCGTTTTCCCTGGCGTTAGCTTCGTATGCTGATCCAAATATCCGTAACGAATACGTGGTGTCCAATCCACTCGTCCATTGTCTTTCAATACACTTCCTGTCAGGATGTTCATTAAGGTGGACTTACCTGCTCCATTTGCACCAACTAAACCAACATGCTCACCTGGCAACAGCCGGAACGATACATCGTTAAACAATACACGCCCACCGTAGCTGTGGCCTAATTCCTCTACCGTTAACAAGCTCATCTGATTCTAATTCTCCTAATACTATAGAGTACAAGCACACCACTTGATTCAAAGTGCGCGCAACTCTCAACATCTTCCTAGAGAATCAGTCAGTTGTCAAGTAGGGAGGCACGGATAGGCGTGAAGCTGATTGCGCGTCCAAGCCAGATCTTCAGATAACACTTTATAAGGAGAATCGCCAAACCACTCTAATGAAGCAAAATGATCAGCATGTTGAATTTCCTTTAATATATAGTCATAGCGGATTTCTCCATTCCGCAGCGCGACCATACCCTCACGATTGCCGCTTGAAGCGTACACATTATGTGGGTCAAATATACGAAGTTGGCTGCGGGAATGAATATTTTTTAGATGATAGTGTCTTGTCCACTGTTTTAGGGCTCTATCCGCTACAACGGGATCGGTCCCTGCCTCCCATATATGAAGAAAGTCTAAGTTAACACCTATTCCTTCATGATTAACTTCTTCCATCAGCTCGATCGTAGAGGACAACGAATCCGCGAGCGTATTCGGATGTGTCTCAACTAATAAGCCTTTTCCGTATCTGCCGCACTCATCAGCAAGCAGTCGAAGTTGAGAAACCATTCTTCTGCGTTCTCCCCGCTCCACAGATGCACTCGGCAACTGACCCGCAAACGTGCGAATATAAGGCACCCCAAACAAATGAGCCGCTTCAAGCAGCCTAAAGCAGCGAGTTACCGTGGATGCTTTAAGCATAGGACCGTTAATGTCCAAGTAGTCACTAATTAATGGAATAGCTAGATGATGCAAGCGCATATAAGCAATAATCTCGGAAACGTGCTCTTTTCCCTGCTCCATCTCATTAAGGGCATGTACGCCCCATAATTCAATTCCGTTCGCTTCCTGGCTATGAGCAAAACGTGCGATATCGGACAACCCCACCAGATGATGACGGAACGATATCGTGCATACGGACAGCTTCATGTAAATCCCACCTCTAGTTTCTCGTTGATCCGATAGTATCTTGCTTGGATAACCGGTTTATGTTTGTACCGTTGGCCTGACGTCAGTGTTCACATTTAGGTCGAAACCGCCAGTTGAATCCCCAAAGGGAAGCAGTCTGCGTTCCGCATCAATGGTCATTTCTTTCCAAAGCTCATACTGCATAACAAGTTCTCGCTTAATCGCAAGTTCCATTTGATCGATAAGGTCACACGTTTGCAGCACAGAGGGCAGCAGTTTCGTGTGTCCAGACATTGACATTTTTATCGCCAAGTATTGAATCTTATTAAGTCCTTTTACGATATCTTCCACGCGATCCGTCCAGTATTCAAATCGTTCCTCTGAATAATAAAGCCGATCTTTAAAATACATAAATGCATATTCATAGCTATACTTACGAATAGCGATCACTTTCATCTGCTTCACGGCAGGTGTTAGCATCGATAACGTAAAGCCATTCTTCTCCTCAGCCATCGTCAGAATCAGATGACGAAGGACTGATGTCAGTTCATTGTAGGAAGAATGACAATGAGCTTCAAAAATTTCTTCCACTTCCTTCGCAGATGGAGCTCGCAATTGCGAAGCATCTACTACAAAACCACCGCCTAGCGGGTTATGTTCTACTGCTTGAAGGATGCGTTCCTTTTTCATAATGCCTTCCCAACGAAAGTCTGGGTCCAGTACAAACCATTCGTCTTCTGTTTCAGCTTGTTCCACCATTAAATAATGCGGGAAAGGACTTTGATTAAACTTGTTCTCGCGCTCTGGCAGCAACGACATATCCAATTGTAAAATAATATGCTGATGCTCTTGCTTGTTAGCGACAAGCTCTAGAAGACGGGCCACATTGTCCTGCTTCGTCTTAGTTTGATCGTACCACTGCACTACTTTTGTACCAAACAGCTTCTCATACCAGGTCATGTAAGAGGAGTAATCATCGCCGTCCGAATAATAAGTGATCTCGCCACGGTCTGTTTGCTCAAAATTCGCATCCCACACCCCAAAGTAGAAAGGCCGATAATCAATCATGCTGCGACGTTTTACAATTTCACATAAGCAGCTGACAATACAATGTACTTTAATCATTGTTTATCCTCCGTGTTGGACTGTACGCTCACCTGATGCAGATCATTTCGTTCTAATGTAGCTATAAAGTCTATAAGCCCTTCCACTGTTTTAAAGGTACTCGGTTCGATATCCTCGTCAGGCACTTCATACCCCATCTCCAGCTCAATGTACACCAATAACTGAATCAGCGTAACAGAATCGATTCGCAGTTCTTCTTGTAGATGCATCTTCTCCTCTAGCCTTTCGATATGATGCAGGTTAAGCTTGGTACGCATAACTTCCAGTAATTGTTGTTTGCACTGATCACGATTCATCTGAACGTGACCTCCTTTTCCAATTGTGTGCGGCTTATTTTGCCAGTGGGTGACTTAGGAATATTATTCACACAGCTAATGTGAGCTGGCACTTGATAGGTAGGAAGCTGCTGGATGCACCATTCCCGAATCATATCTGGTGTGAGCTGTGAGTCTGCTACAACGTGGCATAAAACTTGTTCTCCCATCACCGGGTGTATACCGCGAAATACAACTGACTCCACAACACCAGGCATCTGAACGATAATTTGCTCGACTTCCAGCGGGAATACTTTAAGCCCGGATACATTAATGACGTCATCCATGCGGGAAACGTACCGTAATCCCCCTGCTGTTGTCATATAACCAAGATCCGCCGTATGTATAATAGTTTCTGACTGCCTAACTACAATCTCACCAGGATGCTCGATATCCGTTCCAGCAGTGACTTGATAATGATTAAGCGCAAAGCCAAGATCCAAATGTGAGTCCATCTGGCTGCTGATGCTAATACATCCTGCCTCCGAGCAGCCATATTGCTGCATCATAAATGCAGTCCGCTGCCTCAACTCGTCGAATACACCAGGGGGAATAGGCATTCCCGATGTCATCAGACGATGGAACAACGTCCGCTTCCCTGTCATCTCGTCCAGCATGCGCAGCTGCGCAGGCACTCCATACACGATATGCGCTGGCAGCTGCCGTATCACGCTTAGTGTTAATTTGGGGTTGGCAGCAGTAACAATGATAGGCTCTGCTCCTCTTTGAAATGCAGCCAGGACGCCACACAGCAGGCCGTATGAGTGTGTAACCGAGGACAGTACGATAGGCACCTCTGCCTTGTCCAATTGAATGGCTTCATTATAAGAACTTATTTCGTGGTCGATGCTCTGCCAGGTTCGTTCTATGAGCTTCGGTTCCCCCGTGGTGCCGGAACTGAACTGCAGCAGCGAAGGTGCCTCACGGGATAAAGAAACTTCACCCTCGGCTATAAGGTGGAACTGATCGATCTCATCATAAATCACGATGCGGCAACCCGCTTTTTCTGCCAATCTCATGACAGTTTGTAAGGGCGTATCCACTCTCACCAGCATGACAGACGCCCCGTGTTCCTTAAAATACAAGACAAGGGCAATCGTATCCAGCACAGATTGTATGCAAATCGCGTAGCTGCATCCAGAAGGATTTTGAAGATATTCAATGGATTGATAAGTTTTTATACGTTCATCATACGTCTTTCTATCCACATACTCTCGATTGATGCTAAACATAACCGTTCCTCCTGTACGTGTATTTACCGTGATTTCATCTTTAACGTATATGCCGTATGTAACGGGTTCGGCACATGATGAAGCAGCCACTCACTGCCATTGACCAATCTCCGATATGCAAGCTTTTCGACAGCGCATTCTTCTCGATAAAGATCATAAGCTGCAAACTTCTCGTTAAACGTATTGTCTTGCTGACGGTGGCTTTCAATGACATCAACAACCACACGCCAGAACTCCTTCTCAGTTATAAGATTAGCGTGCTGCAGCTTGATAGCAAGCTCACTAAGATTAAACACAAACAAGCAGTCATGCGTTAATGCAGTCAAATAGTTGATGTCGCTCATCTCATAATGTTCATCACGGTCACAGCTTTGATAGACTGGGTGCAGACTCGCGAAATCTGGACAATGTTCAGGTTCTGCCAGGTGAGCATGTACAAACTCGACTCCTTCATGGAAGTCCTTGAGGGCAACACGGACAGGACGTCCATCACGGTGAATAATAATCATGTTCTGGCCATGGGCTTCAAGCGCTATGCCATGCTGCACCAGCAAATGAATCACAGGAAGTACACAAGTTTCTATTAACTGCTTAAGCCACTCAACTGCACCATATGCTTCCAACCAGCGTTTTACATACAATTGCCCATCCAGATCTAGCGCGAATAAGGCATGAAAAGGGGCAGCTTGCTCCCCGTCTTCCAGCTTATCAACGAGGCTTTCACGCCAAATGCTTCCTGTCTTATAAGCTATCGAATCGTTCCCATCGGTATCGGAATTGGAAGGTCGATCCCAATGACAGTAGCAGCCGGCATACTCTTGCAGGATGATTACTTTTGCTTCCTGGCTTAAAAATAAATCCCTCTCTACAATTCCATGAAGCCACGCGGATATCGCTGGAGCGCTGGCGATTGAATGTGGTGTAATGGATCGTACCGAGGAGGTATTGGTCATATGCAGGGATAATTTAATATAAGGCAGCAATGCATCCGTATAATTGGTTAGCGTACGCAATGACTGTTGCGGACGATAGATCGTGCCCGTCGTCCCCAATACAACCACCCATTTTTGAGCTATCAGTGGCTCAACCTCTCTGTACAACTGGTTATACCATTGCCAAGGATGAACGGGAACAAATGCATACTCTTTCTCAGATTGTCCGGCTGCTCGCAGCATGCGGGTCAGGAAATCCCATTGCTGCTGTCCCATCGCACTTTGCCACGTCTGTTTATATGAATGCCCGATAGGCATTGCAAGGTGCACATACGCTGTACGCACGGCCAGCCAAATGAGTTCAATGCTTGGACTGAATTCAGGGCTGTAAGCCCTATGATCATTCACGTCCCACCCCATACGAGATTTGTAGCACGGGTGGTACAAGTGACCCTCCATTAATGCGCTTTCCAGCTCTTCATAACTTTTCCCGGCTAATGCGATGCCTTTCTCTATGCGCCGTTTCTGACACATGCTGTCGTTAATCACGGTTTGCTGCAGCTCGTCAATAAAGCGATGTGTCAACCTGCCTTCCACGTTATGATGAGCCAACAATTCAAGCACGCATTGCTCGATATCCAATGCTTCAGCCTCGATACCATCTTGAATCCGAATCACAGGCCCATGGTCTAGACAATAACGTCCATAAGACATCATCCTGCTCCCCGAGCAACGATATGTAATATCAGGAACAGCATCACAGCTTGTACGCTGAGCCGACTCCTTATACCTTGCAGTTACTGGATGCCCTTTTATAATGAATAGCGATGTGTGCTCTGGTCTGTCCATGCTTTGAGGCTGCACCTCGACTTGGAACATCCCCTCATAAAGTCCTGCTTCTATAAATTGACGAATAACTCTGCGTTGAACGGTGTGCAACACGCTTTGATTACTTTCATGCGTAATGAACGGTGGTTGTTGTTGAAGAAATGGCCTATATGTTTTACTAATAGGTGCTCGCATGCTTGTCCCCCTGAACGCTTTTAACACTTCAATTACTTATCGATTCGTACATGAAAAAGCTCATACGGCTGCAACCTTCATTGTCCTATATAGCTTTTGACGAATAAACTGCGTACTTATGGTGCAACTGATAACGTTTCTTCCGCAGGCAGAAGGGATTCTTGCACTGAGGGAATGTCAACTTGATTTCGAGTAAGGTATGCGAGCGGGTTGAGAATGCGGATGTATACGGATGGGGTCTCATCAATTCCCTCCAGTTCATCAATGTCATAGAATCGGGTCATAAGGTTGGCTTTGCAAGGAATTGTATCTTCTTCTAATAACTTTTTAACAATACTTGGAGTCTCATCCCCAGAAGACACATAAGCCGACAACTCATCACGCAACACGCTGAGAAGCTCATGCTCACCTGCCAAATTATCACGACCGAAACTGTTAATCAGGCCAAAAATATGGTTAACGATGACATAATACCGGAATCTGTCTTCTACGAGTTGATCAGAATACCAATTACGACTCTTCTCGCCTAGACCAGGAACAAGCTGCTGCAGCTTCATTTTCTGGGATTCGACATAATAAAAGCCTTGATTATCCCGATAATAATATTGTGTTGGGTATCCATCCTGGATCTTGACTAAACTGTTCTGCTGATGTGCTTCTAAAGCGATCCCGTGTTCGACGTACAACCAGACCATCGGCTTCAACGAGATGTTTAAATATCGCACAAACCAATCCAGACTCACCTCACGCACCGTGCGGCGCTCTTCTTCCGCTAAACGATGAATGATTCGAGATAGTCTAGACTGCCTATCTGGGAGGGGCTCTTGTACAAGGGAGGCCAGCACGGTTACCTGCTCCGCTTCTTGTCCAACAAAAGGATTCGCCCTGATAACAACTTCAAAGCCAGTTTCCCCACATGCTTCCATCCGCAGCTTCTTTGCTCCCTTGCCTGAACTGCAGTTAACACCGATGTCCTTTCTGCGTACAGCTTCTTCAAGCAGCGAAGAATCATCAGCGCCAATTTGCTCCTCATACTGTGGCTTTAGCGTAATAGAGGCTGGATCACCAATCATACAAAATTGTGGAAAATTCGTTCTTAATAACTCCCCAAGCTCCGTATTCATCAGTTGATTCATCTCAACACCACTAGGCAATTCTTTTACTTTGTTAATTCGCATCGAATTTGTTACTTTCACTGGAAATGATAATTTGAACATATATGCTCTGTCAGGGTGGTATACCGTTCTCAAGGATGAAGTGGCATAATAATGAGGTCCAAGCGGTCCTAAATAAGCGAGTTGCCCGCTGTGGATACGTTCGATTACGTCCTGCTGCTGCATGAGCCACTCGGCTTGCAAAGGATGCACCGGCAGCAGACACTTGGCAGTATCCAGCTCCAGCAATTCTGCAGCACTAGATTCAGCGGCGGCATCGCCAAGTAAGCAGTTACGTATCAATTCAGATGCCGATGACGGCAAAGAAGATTGATCTTCAATTAGATCTTGAGGTGCTTCGAAATAATGAAGTTGAAATTTTCCTCCTAATTCAGGGGAGTAGAGGGGTACTTGCCTATCGATGATGCCTTGACGGCTCTTGGGTGTAGGATGAGCGCAATGGCCAAACAGAAGAGATTGCTCCGAATCAATAAAGCTGAACCTCTCGCCGTAAAGAAGCTCTGTGTCCTGATTCCTTTCCTCAATAAACCGCTGCATGCACCTGCAGCTTTCAATCATGCGAAGCATAAGCTCGTCATAGCTGCCTTTCCTGCCGTAAGTCATCGTCAGTTCTTTCACTAATAGTGCAGTTAGCGTAACATAATCAGCCTCCATATAGTGTGACTGCTGTGCAAAACGATAAACAGCTGGAAAATGAAAGCTATGCATCCCTGTCAAGGACCGGTAGCGAACAGGTATATAGCAAGCAGCCCCATGTATCGGTAAATAGCACCTATAAAATGATGTAGATGATAACGGCACTCCCATATCGTGATAGAACTTGAGCAGACTGCGGTCCCCTTCCACCCAAGTCCCCTCTCCCGTCTCACGAATATAGCAGTTCAACAGGCTCTGCATCGACATGTGCTCGGCAACTGATTTAGCATTTACCATGTATTTGCTCCTTCTGCATCATGCATTAAGCGTCGACGCATTATCCAATAAAAATATTGTGAGAACAATTCTCACTATCGCTCGTGCTCATTTTAAGTGATAGCAATTATCATTTCAAGCATTAAATGAAGATCTTGAGAAAAAACTTATAATTTAAAACAAATTCATGTTTGATTCTCATTTTCATTGACAACGGAGACGCAATTATTTACAATTCTTCTGTTTAATACGAATTGCCTCATACATTGATACATAAGAAAGGAGCTTTTTGCGTGGTAAGTCTGATCCAGAAAAGCAGCCTTAAGCTTCTACTCCTCGGATTCGGAATCGTTGCACTGCTCTCTAGTATGTTAGCTAGCATGTTGCTAGGCATACACATATTTGATCTTCAAACGTTATGGCTCTCCATCACCCAATTTAACGGATCACAAGAGCATCTTGTGCTGCGGGGTGTCCGAATTCCAGCTGCATGCATTGCCGCTGTAGTCGGAGCTAACCTCGCGATTGCCGGCGCATTAATGCAAACGCTAACCAAAAATCCATTGGCTTCTCCTTCCGTATTTGGAATTAATGCCGGAGCGGTCATGTTTATCGTGTTAAGCCTGTCTGTATTTAAAGTGGACTTGCCCTTTGAGCAGATGATTTACATTGCCTTTGCAGGTGCTGCCGTCACCGCCGTTATGGTGATTACACTCGGATCAGCAGGCAAAGAAGGCTTTATGCCCGTTAAGCTTACACTTGCAGGTGCGGCTATCGCGGCTTTTGCATCTTCTGTTACATCCGGATTAATGCTGCTTAACAATGATTCCTTGACGGAAGCTTTATTTTGGTTAGTTGGGGCGGTATATGGCCGCGAGATGAGCGAGCTCCTTACTGTACTGCCTTATATGTTAGCAGGATGGGTTATCGTGGCTTTTATGTTTCGTCCGCTAAATGTCATGGCTATCGGTGACGATGTCGCCAAAGGCCTTGGTCAACGAACTATGCTGACCAAGATTACGATCATGGTCGTTGTTATTTTATTGGCTGGAAGCTCCGTAGCTCTTGCTGGACCGATTGCGTTTATCGGCATCATTGTCCCTCATATTTGCCGTTATTTAATCGGCAATGACCACAAATGGCTAATCCCATTTTGTGCAGTAGCAGGGGCACTTCTCCTAGTATCAGCCGACACCGCAGCAAGATTTCTGCTTATGCCGAAGGAAGTACCCGTTGGCGTGACTACCGCTTTGCTTGGCGTGCCTTTCTTAATTGCAATCGCCAGAAGGAGAACGTATGAATAAGCAAATCACGATTCGAAGTTCAAAGACTGCATTTTCAACCCAGCTATCGTCAAGGGGAATTCGTGTTATTGCCCTTCTCATAATGCTCATTGTTGCAACCTCTGTGATCAGTATTTCGATTGGCAGCATGCAAATACCGCTTGGTGATGTAATCTCTGTCCTTCTTGGAGCTCATCATGAAATGTACTCCATTGTCATTTTAGACTTGCGTTTGCCGCGGACGCTGCTTGCGATTATGATCGGTGCAGCTTTAGCTGTATCTGGAACGCTGCTTCAAGGTGTCATTCGCAACCCATTGGCTTCGCCAGAATTAACCGGGGTGACCGGTGGTGCTTCCGTAGCTGCCGTCGCTTTTATGACGCTCGGCGGTGGTCAATGGAGCATTCATTGGATACCCTTTATCGCAATTATTGGCGGCATGATCATTGCCATGCTGAATTATCTGTGTGCCTGGAAAGGTGGAGTATCCCCTTATCGACTCGTACTTATCGGCATCGGTTTTTCGACCGCGATGTCTGCATTAACGACATTTCTGCTAATTAGTGGTCCAGCCTATCTTGCCTCACAGGTACTAGGCTGGATGACAGGTACGATATATGGCTTGTCGATGGATTACGTCTGGGTAATACTTCCTTGGTTTTGTATCTTTATGCCCTTATCTCTGCTGCTTGCACGGGTACTCAATGTGCATTTGCTAGGAGATCCGGTCGCTTATGGTGTAGGAAATACCGTTCAGCGCCATCGCTTGCTGCTGTTGTTTATTAGTGTCGCCCTGTCTGGAGCTGCGGTTGGGGTTGCGGGCGGTATATCGTTTATCGGCTTAATGGCACCCCATATCGCCCGCAAGCTAGTTGGTCCGCTGCATGGCGTACTAATCCCAGTATCAGCATTAATTGGTTCTTTACTGCTGCTAGTGGCGGATATGGCAGGTCGAACGGTGTTCTCGCCAACTGAGATTCCGGCAGGTGTATTTACGGCAGCGATTGGCGCGCCCTTTTTCCTGCTATTGCTGTATAAAGGACGCAGCTCAACTGCCTAACTGGATAAGTGACTTGGTTTAATTTAGCACTAAAAGAATTATATGTTATTAATTATATATCAACCCTTTTTAAGAAAATTTTTGTTGACATACTTGTACTAGTTGTTCCACAATAGAAAATGATAATGATTATCATTGTAAAATATGCGTATAGGAACATGAACGCATAACAGACTGAAGGGAGAATAACCAAATATGATTCGTCAAAGAGGGTCTCGTTTGTCCGTAACATTGGTTATCTGTACGATCTTTGCTTTACTCGTGTCCGGCTGCGGTAGTAAAGCTGCAACCAGCGAACCAACTGCTCCACAAGGGACATCTGCTGAAACACCAGCAGCGACTGCTGATACGGAACGCGAAGTAAAGCATGCCATGGGCACCGCCAAGATTAAAGGTACCCCTGAACGGGTCGTTGTTCTGACCAACGAGAGCACTGAAGTAGCGCTTGAACTAGGAGTGAAACCGGTTGGTGCTGTGAAGTCCGGGGCCGGTGAGACATGGTTCCCCCATATCAAAGCTGAGATGGACGGTGTCACAGAACTTGGTGAAGAAACCGAGCCTAACTTGGAGCTGATCGTTAGCTTGAAGCCCGACCTCATTATCGGCAATAAAGTCCGTCACGAAAAAATTTACTCTCAATTAGATAAAATTGCTCCTACCGTTATGTCAGAAGATTTGGCGGGGCAGTGGAAAATTAACTTAGCATTGTACGCTGAGGCGTTAAACAAAAAAGCAGAAGGCGATCAAGCAATCGCTAACTATGATAAGCATGTTGCTGAAGTGAAAGACAAAGCAGGCTCCAAGCTCAGCACTAAAGTTTCCGTTGTTCGCTTTACGCCTAAAGCCGTTCGCATTTATCAGAAAGATACATTCTCCGGCATCATTTTGAAAGATCTCGGATTCGCAAGACCAGCTTCCCAAGATAAGGACAACTTTATGGAGGTTGTCACCAAAGAACAAATGTCCTTGATTGATGGTGACATCATGTTCTACTTTAACGCCGATTATGATGAAAGCAAAGCCGGTACTAAAATGCAAGAGGAATGGATGAATGATCCTCTTTACAAAACACTTGGAGTTGCCAAAAATAATAAAGCGTTCAAAGTTGATGAAGTGATCTGGAACCTGTCTGGCAGCATCAAATCTGCTAACCTGCTGCTTGATGAAATCGCTGGCTACGCAGACAAAATGTAACAACAAAACCTTCTTGGCGCCATCGCTACATGGTGTCAAGAAGGTTTTTGTTTTCTATTTCGTCCGGTCACATCTCACGCATAAGAATCTCTATTTTCGCGTACAAAATACGAATACAGACATGTGATCGCAGCATGAGTACAGCAACAGGTTTATCGACAACCAAAGAGCAGTATTCCGATACTCGTTCAATTGATGTATTTATTATTGCACCTAACTTGCACCTAATCTGAATAAGCGATTTGTTCTTGCTGCTGATGGAATCTGGCTAATTGGAACCGATCAAGTTTCCATTCTGTTTGCCCCTTCTCCACCAGATCTGCCAGCGTCTCACCCACCACACTGGCAAATTTAAAGCCGTGACCGGAAAATCCACCGGCCAACCAAACATTATCATAGACCGGATGCCGATCTATAATAAAGTGTTCATCCGGTGTAAGTTCATATTTGCACACAGCGCCCAGCAGCAGCCTTCCCGCTGCCTTGGGCATATAGGTTTCCAGCAGATGACGTATATCCCCCTCATCTTCTGCGTGATCGCCAAATGGCGGTAAAGGAGCATTTGCCTGCCAAGGCAATCCGCCATCATGCCTGCCAATTTTAAGCCCCTTGCCGTTAATGTCAGGTACGCTATAATAATCACCTGAAGCTGTACTCATTGTGAAGCCCGGGAAGCAATCACTACCGTAAAGTTTGTTATCCACTTCAAACCAGCCTATTACTTTGCGTACGGGTCGGATTGGCAGCTTCACAAACGGCTCCAGCGTCTGATACCACGCACCGGTAGTTATCACCATTTGACGAGCAAAAAACTGTCCATTATTTGTTGTCACCGCAGCACCCTTTGCCGGTTCTTTCTCCACTTGAATATGTTCAACTTTAGTATAGGGCAAGAGCAGCGCTCCGGCTTCAAGTGCAAGTCGACGGTAAGCACGAATACAAGCTTCGCTAAACAATACGCCTGCCTTCGGCTCGTATAATCCTCTCATCGTATCGGCAGCACAGATGCCCGGCCATTTCCTGCTTATGGCTTCAGCATTTATTACTTCGTATGGAATATAATGCTGTTTGGCACGCAGCGCTTTCTCCACTAACGCTGCTTCTCCTGTTACAGATAAATGAAGTACACCGCATCGAAGCAGGAGTTGCTCCCCTGTTAAAGCTTCAAGTTCCTGCCACAACACATCCGCCCTCAACGCCCAAGCCGAATACAAGGCATCACCACTATACGCATGTCGGATGAGTCGAGTCTCGCCATGATGGCTTCCCTGCTCATGCGGTGGATCAAACGCATCAATCATCAACGTCTTAAGACCGCGTCTTGCCAAGTAATACCCGGCACTCATGCCCATCGATCCTGCTCCGACAACAATGACGTCATATCCCGATTGCATGCTGATTCCCTCTCTCCCTTGTGTACTGCCTCACAGCAACTATTAAACAGCTTAATTTCCATTATATTACAACATTAATGATTATTTCACACGAATGCTGCGCCAAAGCTGGCTACCCCACTCAAGTATGCTTAATCTCTTCTGCCTCCGGAATCGTCAATTTCAGCAGTGCCAATTCCGCTAAGGCTTCAAAGTAGCGTGCGCTTTTCCATATCGCACGTTCGTTCACTGTAAATGCAGGGTGATGCCACTCATGATTACCTGATGTCCCCATAAATACAAACGCACCAGCCACATGCTGCTGGTAGTAAGCAAAATCTTCACTTGCTGTTGACGGCTCAGGTAATATAACGTGTAATCCTGCTTGCTGCGCTGCCAAGCCAGCAATATCTGCTGCAAGTTTGTTATTGTGAACTGCAGGTGGTCCATCTGTCCAGCGCAGCTTGATCTCCGCACCAAACGTCGCCGCGATACCTTTCGCTATTTCTTCTATCCGCTGGCGAATAAAAATCCGGGAATCTGGCTGCAAAGTGCGGACAGTTCCCTCTAATACAGCAAGCTCAGGGATTACATTCCATGTATTTCCCGCATGAATCTGCGTAATGCTGATAACCGCACTGTCCACAGCACTTACATTCCGACTTACAACAGTTTGTAGCGCGATAATTAAATGAGCGGATACTAAAATCGGATCAACCCCTGCATGAGGTATCGCTGCATGCGTGCTTACCCCCTTGATCTCGATACGCAGTCCATTGACACTCGACATCAACGAACCTGGTCTGATCCCAATCGTTCCGACGGGCAGATCTGGCTTATTGTGCATACCAAAGATGAGCTGGACGCCGTCCAATGCACCACATTTGATTATCTGCTGTGCCCCAATCCCCTTCTCTTCAGCAGGCTGGAACAAGAGGCGCACACAGCCCCGCAGCTCCTTTTCTTTGCGCTTTAATAACGTGGCCGCTCCAAGCAATGAAGCTGTGTGGAAATCATGACCACATGCGTGCATCTTGCCAGCTACGCTTGACGCATATGATAATCCCGTTGCCTCCTGAATAGGCAGCGCGTCGATGTCAGCACGCAGCGCCACGACAGGTCCAGGCTCCTGTCTGCCAATCTCAGCCACAACCCCCGTCGCAAGCGGCAAATCAAGCAGCCGGATGTCAACGTTTCGCAGCCACTCCCGTATCGCTTCTGTTGTTGCGTATTCTTCATTCGCAAGCTCTGGATAACGATGAAGCTGCCTGCGTATCGCAATTAACTTGGCTTCCAGCTCGTCATCAGCTCCATGCAGGCCATCTACCGGCTCCCCCATAGTAGGCGCTGGCACCTCCAATCAACATTCTATTATTTTCCAAATATCAACCTATTCCTTGCTAAATAGAATAATTCCACTCTGGTGTAATCCGCTTGAGAAATTGCTTGGTGCGTTCTTCCTGAGGATGATGAAAAATGTCATTTGGCCTGCCTTCTTCCACAATAACACCTTGATCCATAAAAATGACATGGTTAGCGATGTCACGAGCGAAGCCCATTTCATGGGTAACCACAATCATCGTAATTCCATCCCGCGCGATACGTTTAATGACTTGTAACACCTCGCCTATTAGTTCAGGATCAAGGGCAGAAGTCGGCTCATCAAACAAAATAACTTCCGGATTCAGAGCAAGCGCCCTTGCAATACCAACTCGCTGCTGCTGTCCTCCTGACAGCTGGCTGGGATAAGCATCCTGCTTGTGGAGCAGACCTACTTTTTCAAGAACGCTGACGCTCACGGCTTTAGCTTGTTCAACAGGCTGCTTCTGCACGACCACAAGCCCTTCCATCACATTTTGCAGCACCGTCTTGTGTTTAAACAAATTGTAATGCTGAAACACCATGGCTGTCTTTCGCCGTAGTAACAATACCTCTTGTTTAGTGGGGTGAGGACAGTTCAAAGTAAGGTCCCCGATCGTTAGACTCCCTTCATTCGGTTTCTCCAAGTAATTAACACAACGCAGCAGCGTGGTCTTTCCAGATCCACTTGGACCTAATATAACAACAACATCACCTTTTTGTACCGTCATATCGATACCATTCAGCACCTTCTGCTTGCCAAACGATTTGTGAATATTCGTGAGTTGAATCATGTCAGCGTCCCCCCGTATGTAATCACCGCTGTTTCTAGCGATGATGCACTTCTACCTGTGCTTTTGCGGCTCTGTATCGATTCTCAGGCACGCCTAACCCAAGGTTGCCACGCAGCGTGTCTGATTCATAGTCCTTACGGAATAAGCCCCGATCTTGTAATATTGGAACCACTTTATCTACAAAGTCATTGACCCCTTGTGACAGCACTAGAGGTGAGACGATAAACCCGTCTGCTGCACGTGCCTCGAACCAACGTTGGATCTGATCTGCAACTTGGTTTGGCGTACCGATAAAAGCACTTTTTGGCGTTGTCACTTGAAGTGCGAGTTGACGCAGCGTTAGTCCCTGCTCCTTTGCAATCTTCTTAATCTTGTCCGAAGTGCTCTTAAAGCCCTCTGAACCAAGATTGCCCAGATCAGGTAGCGGCTCATCAAGCGGGAATTGTGCGAAGTCAAAATGATTAAAGAAGCGTCCTAAGTAATGGAGTGCGACTTGAATATCGACTAAACTCGCGATCTGTTCATATTTAACAAGCGCTTCGTCCTCGGTGTCCCCAATGATGGGTGATATGCCAGGAAATATTAAAATGTCGTCCGGGGAGCGACCAAAGGCTGCTGCACGCTGCTTTACATCCTGATAAAAGCCTATTGCTTCCTCAATTGTCTCATGTCCCGTGAAAACGGCGTCTGCCTCACGAGCAGCTAGATCCTTGCCCGCCTCGGATGAACCAGCTTGAAAGACCACTGGCTGTCCTTGCTTGGATCTTGCAATATTTAGCGGGCCTTGGACAGAGAAAAATTCTCCTTTATGATGAAGTCGATGCATCTTATCGGGATCGATGAACTTGCCCGACACTTTGTTACGTACAAATGCGTCATCTTCCCATGAATCCCACAAACCTTTAGCCACTTGTATATACTCATTTGCAATACGGTAACGGAGCTCATGTGACGCATGTTGTTCCTTGCCATAATTTAAGGCTGAACCTTCCAGCGGTGAGGTTACAGCATTCCATCCAGCACGGCCACCGCTAATCGTATCCAATGAAGCAAACTGTCTCGCGACTGTATAAGGTTCGCTGTATGAGGTGGACAACGTCCCAACAAGTCCGATGTGCGATGTGCTGTCCGCAAGCGCAGACAAAATTGTAATCGGTTCAAATCTATTTAAAAAATTTGGATGTGATATTTCAGTAATGTACAATCCATCAGCGACAAAGGCGAGATCAAACTTGCCTGATTCTGCTTTTTTGGCAATTTGCTTGTAAAATTCAAAATTGACGCTGGCATCGGCTGGTGAATCAGGATGCCGCCAAGCTGCAATATGACCACCTGCTCCATGAAGCATGACACCAAGCTTTAATTGTCTGTTTGTACGCATAAACGCCCTCCTCTTATATAATTCATATCGGATTTATCGGATATATTTCAGCAAATCTAACACATCCTACATTATTAGTAAATATTTTTACGATAGCGTATTTAGATCTATTAATAGAAGTTATCTATGCATCTTAGTTTAGGGGATGTGATAAACTTGATACAGTTTGAAAGGAATTAACCCAAATACGTTTGCGGAGCTCTAGAAGTGTTGAAATAAATGGCGAAGGTTGTTCTTTTAAATAAATTAGATTAGTCCGTAATGAGATGTCTTCCAATTCAGGAACTGCAATAGAATGCAGCGATCCGCTCTTGACTTCTTCTTGCACACACAGACTTGGCAATAGGCATATGCCACAACCTTGAAGCACCAATTTCTTAGCCGTTTCTAAATGGTCAACGTGGTATACAATTCGTGGCGGGTAATCGAGGGACTCGAACAAACGATGAATACGAACCCAATCCAGCGAACCGCATTCGAAAAATACGAGTTCTTGCCCTGCCAGCCTTTCCAATGAGATGTAGCTCTCTCCTACAAATGGATGATGTTCCGGTACAAACAGTTTGATTGGGTCCTCATAGAAAGCTACGGACTGCAGACTTGGATGTGTGATATTACGAACAAAGCCCACATCCAGTTCTTTATTGAGCACTTTTAATACGATGTGATCTGTCAACTCCGTTGTTAATCTTGCTTGAAAATGTTCGTGCTGCTCTCTAATAGCAGGAAGCAGCCAGGGAAGAATATAATTGGACACAGATATCGTGCAGCCGATCCGAAGCTCTTGTCGATCAGGCGTCTGCAGTTGTAGCTTTTGCATGCCCCGCTCATAGACTTGAAGTAATTGCTTAGCATATGGAAGAAATATTTTACCTTGCTCAGACAACTCTACTCGTCTGCTCTCGCGGTTAAATAGTGTGCAATTCAGCTCCCTTTCCAGCGTCTGGATACGTGCTGATACCGATGGCTGCGATAGAAATAATGCCTCAGCAGCTTTATTAAAGCTGCCATAGTGAGAAATGTAAATGAAGGCTTCTATATGATCGATGTTCATATCCATTCTCCCTTCTTTTGGGATGTACCAGCGGGCGGTTAACATTCTCGATGTGGCCCATAATACAACAGGAGGCCCCTTTTGTAAGTAAGGGGCCTCCTGTTGACAGGTCAGCATGTCACACCATTATAATTGTATATTCCGATAAGTTTAGTTGTATTTCTTGTGGAGTTACTTTAACATAGGATTAATTACAGTGTCAAGGGTGTCATTTTAATAAGAGAACAAACCGGACGCCCCATTAATTTACCTTTGATTTGTTGCTTACTTCATGTTACTATGTTTTAGTAAGTTAATAACCAAGGTGTTTAAGAAGCTTCATATGCGAATACTATAATTGAATGATATGAAAGGATGTATGACACTTGTCCACACCAACTAACCTGACTGCAGCGGAAGCTATGCTCTCCCGCCATTCTGTACGTAAATATGACCCTGCACATCTTATTCCTGAAGCAGAGCTGAATGAGATTCTTGAACTTGCAGCTTCCGCTCCTTCTTCATGGAACCTTCAGCACTGGCGTTTCCTTGTTATCCAGGAAGAGGCCAACAAGCAAAAGCTGCTGCCAATCGCCTACAATCAGCAGCAGATCGTTGACAGCTCGGCAGTTATCGTTGTACTTGGCGACACAGAAGCCAACTTAGTAGCAGAAGAAGTATACGGCCCTGCACTGGCTGGTGGATATATTACACAAGAAGTACATGATACTTTGGTAGGAAACGTAACCCGTGCATATGCCAATTCGACAACGATTGGCCGCGAAGAGGCCATTCGTAACGCCTCGCTTGCTTCCATGCAGCTTATGATCGCTGCCAAAGCAAAAGGTTATGACACATGTCCAATTGGCGGCTTTAATCCCGCCCAACTGATTGAGACGTATAACATTCCTGGCCGTTATGTACCGGTCATGCTGATAACAATTGGCAAATCGCTTTCTCCAGCTCATGGTTCCGGTCGTTTCCCGTTGGAGCGGTCCGTTATCCAAGAAACGTTTTAATTCATATTAGCACATATAGGCGGACCGTTCAGTCATCAAATGACACGGTCCGCCTATATTATTACTTCTATTACACCCACTCTTTAAGCCATCACTTCCTATAACTTTAGTTACTCGTTCCGCCTAGTCCAACGCAGCATCACTTCCGTAATGCAGCAATAATTTTCTGTAGGACCACTTGAAAAACGCATGTGAAGTCCGTCTGGTGTGAACTTGACGCTTATATCTGCGCTTACTTGCGTACTTTTTAACAGGCGAATTACTTCCTTTTCATTTCCACGTTGAGCGGCATCCATCACCTCTGCTGCATAGTCCTTAGAGTCTCGTATACGTTGTAATACTCTATTCATCTGTTGCATCAAATCTAGAGAAGACCCTGCAGAAGAACTAAAGACAGCAGTATTAACAGGGAGATACAAATCAGGACGTGACATGCTCCGATAAGTTCCCTTAGGTGACATGGCTTGCTTGTTAGTAAGTGGACGCGATGTCGTTGCAGACTGCGCCGTACCAGCCCGACGCTTCGAATTAGCATTCATGCTTGTTGTCTCCTTTACACCATTCGCTATTACATCAGCCTATGACAGCGCCCAGACAATGGTGACGACACACTGATGTAAGCATCGTTCTATTTATTTGATAAGAGTTATATTAATAAAATCCTTCGCAATTCATACAACAAACAGTTAAAAAAATAACCATTCTGCTGCTGATTATTATTCACTTTTGGGGTCAATATGCTATGATATATTTTCGACCATATTGATCAGATCGGAGTGGCTGAGGTTGGCTCAATTATATTTTCGCTACGGCGCAATGAATAGCGGTAAGTCTATAGAAATTTTAAAAGTGGCGCATAACTATGAAGAACAGAACAAATCCGTACTTATTTTTACTTCGGCGTTGGACAATCGCGATGAGGTAGGCTACGTCAAGTCTCGCATCGGCATACGAGCCAAAGCAACTGCTATTTATTCGGATACAGACGTATATGCCCTTACGGCAAGCTGCCAGGAAAAGATATCTTGCGTGCTCATTGATGAAGTACAATTTTTGAATCAAAACCAGATTTTGCAGCTAACCAGAATTGTTGACGAACTTCGTATACCTGTGATGGGCTTTGGATTAAAAAATGATTTTCGCAATGAGCTGTTTGAAGGCAGTAAATATATGCTTCTTTACGCGGATAAGATTGAGGAAATGAAGACGATTTGCTGGTTCTGTGAACGAAAAGCAACCATGAACTTGCGTGTCAACGAGCACGGGCAGCCTGTATATAGCGGAGAACAGATTCTTATTGGTGGGAATGATACCTATTATCCGGTCTGTCGCAAATGTCATGCCCAACCCTCATTATAGCTTGCATTTATATACATTCATGTGTACATTCATGGTAAAGCAAACTTTGTCCTATTCAGAGGTGTTATCATGATTAATCATATAGCGACAGCGGCCGTATATGTAGCAGATCAACAACGCGCCAAGGCATTCTGGGTCGAGAAGATCGGATTCAAAGTTATAGCCGAATATCCGATGGGCCCTTACGCAACTTGGCTTGAGGTCGGGCCAGCAGGTGCTGCTAGCCGCCTTGTCATCTACCCTCGTGCTTTGATGGAAGATTGGCACGAGAAACGGCCGTCTGTCGTGTTTCTGTGCGAAGACGTCCAAGCGGCCTACGATACGTTAAAGGCAAGGGGTGTTGTATTCCAGGGTGAACCCCAGCAAATGCAATGGGGTACATACGCTACGTTTCAAGATGAGGACGGCAACTCCTTTTTACTCAAACAGTGAAACGGGACCGCTTGCGGATACTAATAGTTGGCGCAAATAAAGCAGGCCATTAATGGCCTGCTTTATAAATTGAAAACAACTTAATTGACATAGCTTTGATGCCAGTCGGAATCGTGTGTCAACAAAAACTCCTCTGTTGTTACATACAGTGGAATGTTAGGTAATTCATTTAAATAGTGTCCTTGAATTAATTTATCATAGTGAACCTGACGGTTCCTTGTCCCGTTAACGACAGGCAGCTGGGTATTCTCATCCATGTAGTCATCAACCGCAGCTTGTACCATGTCCAAATAACGAGGAATATGCTTGTCTTGTTCTTCAAATATTTGATACGTGAAACGGGACATATAGAACTTCTGATTGGAGATCCCGCCCAGATAACGACGCAATCGATATAAATCGATACTCTGGTCTTCACGTAATAATTGTGTACGTATCATCTGCTCAGGCATATCATGTTCCCAAGCTAACATGGCACGCTTTACATCTTTCAAAGTGACCACTACTTCTTCATACTCATAATTTTTATTTTTCGCTTTAACGACGCTGCGGTACCAGTTAGTCAGCCATTTCATGTCTGAACACTCCTCTCAATACGGCATTACTTATAGAAAGTAAATAATTAAACCGCTATGTTGTATCCGCTTACAATTATATTATAGCACAAATTAGCTGTCTTGAGAGCCTTTATTGTCTAATTCCATATATTTAGATTTAAATTATAAAAACAATATATGTGTAATCACGTGATAAAGCCGTGTCCGCATACGCTGCACTATTATAGACACTCGAGTCCCTCATTCCATCATTAGGATTGTTGTCTATTGCAGCGTACGCAACACGGCGTTAAGTTAATTCTAGCTTATTAATTAGGAGTTCTTGGTCGTTAAATGTTCACGAGCTTGCTCCGCTGCTTTAACCATATTAGACAATGCAGCGATCGTTTCCTGCTCATTTCTAGTCTTCAAACCGCAGTCTGGATTAATCCAGAAGGTACGTGCAGGCATCACTTGTAGTACCGATTCGATAAAGGAAGCCATTTCTGCTGTAGCAGGTATGCGCGGACTGTGAATATCATAGACACCAAGCCCGATACCCAGCTCATATTGATGCTTAGCGAATACTTCTACGATGTCTCCTCCGCTGCGTGCTGTTTCTACGGAGATGACATCTGCATCCATTTCCCGGATCAAGTCGACCATATCCGAGAAATCACAGTAACACATATGTGTATGCACCTGCGTCTCCGGTTTTACGCCACTTGTCGTCAGGCGGAACGCTTTAACCGTCCATTCACGGTATCCTTGCTTGTCATCTGGATGCAGCGGCATACCCTCTTTGACCGCTGGCTCATCGACCTGAATCATGCCAATGCCCGCTTCTTCCAAAGCTTGAATCTCTTGACGAAGAGCCCATGACAATTGGTAGGCTGCTTCCTCACGTGAAATATCATCGCGTACGAACGACCAATTCAAGATGGTCACTGGTCCTGTTAACATTCCTTTTACCGGTTTGCTGGTAAGGGATTGGGCATATTCCGTCTCGACGACCGTCATCGCTTCCACAAATGCTACATCCCCGTACAATACAGGCGGCTTCACGCAGCGCGAACCGTAAGATTGCACCCAACCGTTCTTGGTAAATACGAACCCTTCCAACTTCTCACCAAAGTACTCTACCATATCTGTACGTTCAAATTCACCATGAACAAGCACATCGATACCAATTTGTTCTTGAATATCAATCCATCGTTTCATTTCGGCTTGCAAATACGCTGTGTATGCAGCCTCACTCCACTCGCCTTTGCGGAACTTTAAGCGAGCTTTACGAACTTCAGCTGTCTGCGGCAAACTCCCGATTGAAGTTGTAGGCAGCAGCGGGAGGTTGGACCAGCGAGCTTGATGTAATGCCAGACGTTCGGAGAACGGAACACGTGTCCACGCTTCCTCAGACGACTGAATCCGTAATAATTCTTCTTTCACCTGCGGGCGGTTGCGTTCTGGCAAGCTGCGCCATTCAGCAACAGCTTGCGCACTGGCAACGATACCAGCTTCCGTGTCCGCCGTAGGATTCGCGAGATGCTGGGCCAGAAGTTCGAGTTCAACCAGCTTCTCATCCGCTCCGGTTAAGATCGTACGTACATATTCTGGAAGCTCAGTCTCGCTGCTTAACGTCAATGGAACATGCAGCAAGCTGCAGGACGGCTGCACGATCCAACGTTCAGCTGGTACTTGAGGCTTCACATATTGTGTCAACAGCTCTGTCACTGCGGCAAGATCGGTCTTCCAAATGTTGCGTCCATCGATGACGCCAAGAGCAATGCGCTTATCAGCAGGGAATCCAAGTTTTTGAATTGCCTCCAGGTTACGCGCTTTTCCATGTACAAGATCGAGACCAAGTACGTCAACTGGCAGCTCTACAAACGATTCATAGTCAGATACGCTTTCAAAGTAAGTTTGCACCCAAATGGAGAGGGATGGAGACTGTGCACGAAGATATGTGTATATCTCTTTGACGGCTACCCATTCTTCTTTATTCATCGGCAGCACGAATCCAGGTTCATCCAACTGAACATTTGTAACCCCTTCAGCAGCAAGAGCAACAAGCACTTCGCCATATACGACAGCAAACTGTTTTGCGACAGCAGCACGATCGGCCGCAGCAATTCCTTTCATTAAGCGAACAAATGTATAAGGTCCGACGAGGACTGGCTTCCATACGGACACGTCCACACTTCCCGCCTGCTTCGCACGGCGTACTGCTGCTACCGGATGGTTATACAACAGTTCAGGTGCACGGTCTTCCCATTCTGGAACGATGTAATGATAGTTGGTATTAAACCATTTTGTCATCTCGCATGCAGTTGATTGTGCAGTACCGCGCGCCATGCCAAATGTAACATCTATTATCGCTTGGGGTGTACCAGCAGCATCACTTTGTGATGACTTCAATGTGTCCAACTGATCGGCAAACTCATGACGGAAACGTTCAGGGATAATATCAAACATAACTGCAGTATCCAGTACGTGATCGTACCACGTATAATCTTGCACAGGAACATAAGACAGCTTGGCGTCAACCAACGTCGTAAGACGCTCTGCTTCAATACGGTTTAACTCCGTTTCCAATTGTGCAGAAGAAGTTTTGCCTCCCCAATATTGTTCCAAAGCTTTTTTCCATTCACGATTGTACCCGATACGAGGATATCCGATGACACTAGTGTTTAATTGACCCATTGTTGCAGCCTCCCCAAATTGAATGTCAAATTATAATTTGCTGTTACGTCATTACGTCGTTACGTCTTCGAAAACACAAAAAAGGGCATTGCTATCTTTGCATACAAAGATAGCAATGCCCGTAAACGTCATGTCAAAGAACAACATCAGATGTGCGTATAGCTCCTTGAATTCAACTACCTCTTACATTCTATCTGCTTACGTCAGACGAATGCAGTCTTGCGTATTATACGCATATGACAGCAGTTAAACACCAAGATTATCCGCGATACATAAAGCTTTCCTCGGTCTGGTTCTATGCCAGCCATCAAGCCTTATGAAGGAACATCCGTGTTCACGTAACACCTCCCTATCTCCCGTAGGTTATGCAGTGTCGTCAGAACGGGCAGGTCTCCTGGCTTCAACCTCATCGATGTCAACTGCCTTCCCGATCATCAAGACCAGTGGCATAGTTAGCTGCATCTCAGCTGTTACAGTGGCGGGACCGCGTCGGTATTGCACCGACTTCCCTATTAAGCTTTGACGTTACCCAAAGCACCTGTTCTCATCTATTCAATTGCGTTGGTTATCGTAACCAATTGTCCTGATTATATCTGCTGCATGAACAAATGACAAGCTTTTATTATCTAGTGTATTTATCGGAATAGAGGTAAATACAATTAAATTAATCAAATAAACAAAATTTTCTCGCGTCTTGGGCTGATTCGTCTTCCCAAAATCCATTTCATTTTATTCATCTTCACCAAGCCCCATAACTAAAAATACTTATAGCCGTCAGCAGGCTTGCAAATTTAACTAGGGGCATCCGCTACCGTACCCTTAACGAAAAACTAAGTAATAACAGGACGTATGTTGCATTGCACTTTGAGGTAAGAACCGTTATGCTGCACAAGAGTTGTTAATAGCTTTGATTTAATCTGACAGCAGCTCGTCTAGCGCTTTTTGATATTTCAAATTTCTTATATAATCTTGTTCAGTCGGCGACTCAATTCTTGATAAGTTCATGTTATCCATAATATCTGCAATCTTAACGCTTCTAGCAACGGGAACAGATTTCAAACGCTGAATGAACTCGATATACGATTCATCTTTATGCCTAGTCAGACATTCAATTGCAAATACTGCATCTTCGGATAATCCGAGCTCAAGTAATTCTTTGCTATTGAGCTCGGTATCCTCTAGAACATCATGCAGAACCGCTACAATTTTTTCTTCCTCGCTTTTCATTTTCAACATGACACGAAGCGGATGCAGTATGTAGGGATTACCGCCTTTGTCCACTTGTCCATCGTGAGCTTTTGTAGCGAGTATGATAGCTTTGCTTATGTTGTTCAACGAATCAGCTCCCATACACTGATTTTTAGTTCAAGCCACTATTCAACGATCATTCTATCATTTTCCACTATCCGACCTGATCGCACATTGGATTCAGACTTAGTCTCTTGGATAATCCAGACTCATAATATCCATAAACGGAACCTTAATCGTTGCACCTTCTTGATTTACATGTACTTTACCTGTACGAGAGTCCAATTGGACAATCTGTCCTTTCACTCCCTCATCCCATCCCCATACTGTAAGGACAACAATAGATTCTTCTTGATAGGCTTCTGTTATCTGATTACCAAGTTCCTCTAGTACAAATTCATCACGTGTAGGTCGTTTTGGTACTTTTGCCTTTGCCATGTGTCAACCTCCTGTACTCATGCTAGTATAAATTTAATAATCAATCTTTATTATCATTTAAACCTATACAAAGTGACTTCATATTCCATAAACACTTCACTTAAAATGCTACTTACTGCGTCCCAATCCCCATTTGCCAACCCGCAACCAATGTTATAAGGCAAAGCTACACTTAAATTATTTAGTACTGCGTAATCTCTTAATGTTTCTAGGGCAGCTTTAAGAGCTTCATAATTAGTATACACTGTTTTTTGTCTTCCATAGTTTAATTGCCCATATAGATTGGCTACTTCATTCGATCCAGTATTAATGATCTGACACTTGCCAAGCAATTGGGACGGGCTCTGGTGTTTGGAGCAGAATTCTTTATACATGGGATAGAGGTTAGAATAGGCTGCCCTCAGCGACTTGGCGATACCTGATCCCATTACACCCTGACAATTAACTTGATGCCCAATGATATCTTCTGTTGCTTTTAATAAATCACCCTCTACAATATACACAGCCATTTGTAACTGTCTCCTCTTAATATATTCATTCAAAATTAATATACTTATTCAAAATTTGTTGCTATGGCCTCCGCCTTCTTCACATGTGTAAACGTTTAATTGTTCGGCCCTTCTTGGCCACAAAAATGCACCCCCTAGAATCATTGGATACCCTAAGGGTTGTTCCAATGTGCATTCTAAGGGGTGCACTTTATTAATAAAGGCGAAGGTATCCAAGTGTAGTTGCACGAATATAATTTAGCTATGTGCCGGTTATACGAACCATACATCGCTTCATTGAATATAACGACCGCCAATTTGCAGTAAGATCAACTAGCCTTCCCGAACAAAGACTATTTCTTCGTTCCGCTCGTCAATTGTCAGCTGCTCATTCTCCAAGAACCAGATATCATTCTGCTCCATGTAAAATGTGATGCCGTTCAACTGCACCGTCACAGCCGGATATCGCGGACTATCCTTCATAATACCAAATGAGTAGGGTCCTGTCGCGCTGAATCCACTGTATCGGACAAAGACACGTACGCTATCGCCAGCTACAAATCCCCATTCAGATTGAAAACGTTGTACAGCTTCAGAGGTTACCCGCAATTGCATATGACTTCCTCCTCTATCATCTTCTATTAGCTCATCCTGATGTATTTGCGATGAACTTCTGTAACAATGATCATAACATGTTATGTCCAAATTGCCTACTCATACCCTATTATCTATTACCAAATTTAAGAAAAGAAGCAGCGCCTATGCTCAGCGCATTGATTCTGCTTCTTTGTATTACAAGCTTTAATTATTTTGCTGCATTTTCACCCGTTGCAGGCGCAGCGCATTAAGCACAACCGATACCGAACTGAAAGCCATTGCCGCGCCTGCCAGCCATGGCGCTAATAGGCCAAGTGCTGCAACCGGTATGCCAACAGAGTTGTAGAACAACGCCCAGAATAAATTCTGTTTAATATTACGCATGGTTCTACGGCTCATATCCATCGCATCGGCAATACCATTCAGGTCGCCACGCATTAGCGTCACACCAGCCGTCTCCATTGCTACGTCAGTACCCGTACCAATCGCAAACCCGATATCCGCCGAGGCAAGTGCTGGCGCGTCGTTAATGCCGTCGCCGACCATCCCAACGACCCGACCTTCTTGCTGGAACTGACGCACATATTCTGCTTTTTGCTCTGGCAGCACCTCAGCGAACACCTGATCAACGCCGACTTCCTTCGCGATCGCTTCTGCTGTTCGCTGGTTGTCACCTGTTAGCATAACAACATGCAATCCTTGCTCATGCAGACGGGCGATGGCTGCTTGGGAAGTCGGCTTCACGCGGTCAGCAGCAGCAACGATACCTGCCAACTTCCCGTTGACTGCAATTAGCATGGCGCTTTTACCGTCCAACTCCATCTTCTGCATATCCGTTTCAACAGGACTATAATCAATCTCATGTTTGGCAAGCAGACGACGCGTTCCAATCAGAACTTCATGGCCTTCGATTGATGCCTCAATACCATATCCCGGAATCGCTTGGAACGTCTCGGGCTCCTCAGCCTCAACCTGCGACTGCAGCCCTTCGACGATCGCTTTAGCCAACGGGTGCTCCGAACGACGCTCCGCCGCCAGCACCATCCGTTTTACCATCATTTCTTCGAATTGTCCCGTAACTACAAAGTCTGTGAGTGCAGGCTGTCCTTCTGTCACCGTTCCCGTCTTATCCAAAACAATTGTATTTACACGGTAAGCGGTCTCTAAATGCTCCCCGCCCCGGAAAAGGATACCAAATTCCGCCGAACGGCCCGTTCCCGCCATGATTGAAGTTGGCGTAGCCAAACCGAGCGCACAAGGACAAGCGATCACAAGAACCGCAATCATACGCTCTAATGCCGTTCCAAACTGTTCCGGTTCGAGTAGAAAATAACTCAAAACAAATGTTAATACTGCAATGCCAACTACAATCGGAACAAATATGGCGGATATCCGGTCAGCAACGCGCTGAATCGGCGCTTTAGAACCTTGCGCTTCCTCGACGATACGAACGATCTGTGCCAGCGCCGTACCGCTGCCAACTTGTGTTGCCCGTATGACAAGTGATCCGTGTGCATTTACCGTAGCGCCATACACTTGATCACCCTGTTGTTTATCTACTGGTATGCTCTCTCCTGTGAGCATAGACTCATCAATTGTGGACGTTCCAGATACCACTTCACCATCCACTGGAATCTTATCACCTGGGCGTACACGAAGCAGTTCTCCAACCTTTACTTGGTCGACAGGCACTTCAACGTCAGCTCCATCACGTATAACAGTAGCCGTCTTTGCCCGTAAGCCCATGAGAGCACGAATAGCTTGTGAAGAACGCCCCTTAGCGGAGGCCTCAAACCATTTGCCAAGCAGAATCAATGTTATTAATACGGCACTTGTCTCGAAATACATCTCTGCATGATGGAGGGCACCTGTCTGCCACTGCCAGGCCAAATACACACTGTATAAATACGCAGCTGTAGTCCCAAGAGATACGAGTACATCCATGTTCGCACTGCTATTACGCAGTGCTTTCCAAGCCCCCCGATAGAAACGCGAACCGATAATAAACTGCACAGGTGCAGCTAAAACCATTTGTACCCACGGGTTCATTAGGAATTCAGGCAGCCATATCCAGGAGGTGAAGCTAAAATGGGACACCATTGCCCACAATAACGGAAAAGATAACACTGCTGATATCATAAATGTTGTCTTTAGCTGCTGCGCGCTCCGATTAATTGGTGACTGCTCTTGTTCCAGGCTCTCTTGTTTCTTATACGCTTTGTAGCCTAATGAATCCACTTTGCCAACGATATCATCCAATGTTGCACCGCTTGCTTCAATATGGGCCGTCTCCGTCGCCAGATTCACCGCAGCATGCTCAACTCCCTTGAGTCTTGACAGACCCTTCTCGATCCGGGTCGCACAGGCTGCACAGGTCATCCCCTCAATCTGCAGCTCATACGTCATTTTAGGAACCTGGTATCCTAATTGTTCGACTTTATGAACCACATCTTCCCATTTGATGGTGTCGCTGTTATATTTCACTGTCGCTTGTTCTATTGCGAGATTGACAGATGCATTCTCCATGCCATTCATTCGCTTCAAGCCCTTCTCAATTCGAGTCGAGCATGCTGCGCATGTCATGCCTTCAATCTGAAATGTCCGTTCCTCATGATTCATGGTGTATCAGCTCCTCTTCGTATACCCCCACACCCTATATTATAGGGTAAAATAATATTCCTACCCGTCATCTTAGAAGACGTTGTTAGGAATAAGGCTGCTGCGTGAGTGCTGGTGCCGATAGCGTAGCAGCTATACCACGATTCCGGCAGATCCAGCAGTCACGCACACTTCATGTCTACTTATACAATATCGTAACCTTGATCTTCAATAGCTTCACGCAATACTTCCGGAGTAACTTTCTCTTTGTCATACGTAATCGTCACTTGCTTATCCGCCAAATTCACCTCTGCTTGTGCTCCTGCATTCGCTACCGCTTTCTCTACTGCTTGCTTGCAATGTCCACAAGTCATACCTTCTACATGCCATGTAACGTTTGTCATATTGGACGTCCTCCTTCAGATTATGGTTTACTTCATCAACTTGTTCATCGTCAACAGCAGCTCATCCAGCACTTCATGTTCTCCCGCCTGTATGCGTTCAACCACGCAGCTCTTCATGTGTCCTTCCAGCAGCAAGCGCCCCACAGAATTCAGAGCTGACTGAACAGATGCGATCTGATGCAGAACGTCATCGCAGTACGTATCCCGTTCGATCATTGCTTTAACACCTCTGATCTGGCCTTCAATTCGGTTCAAACGATGTACAAGCTTCTTCTTCGTCTCATCCGAATGATGGCTTCTGCGTTCACCCGTTCCGCAATGTGATTCATGATCATCGGAACAACAGTTACCGTCGTCTGGTGTATGATGCGGGACATCGTGTTCATTCATAGCGACAACCTCCTTCTTGAATTCATATTAACATACCCCCCACCCCTATTCAAGTAATTTTTATATCGGGTATGATTTTTTCTTAAAATGGGTATTTTAACCGATATAAAGCCCATTTATGATTAACATTTGCCAAACTGTCAGTTTAATGGTTAAAATTTTACTAGATACATATGATTCACATCACATATGATCACACCAAGAATGTAAGGAGTGTTTGTTATGAAACCCGCTGGAAAAGTATCCCGTGTAGCCCTGATCGGTTCTGGATTTGTAGGTGCGAGTTATGCCTTTGCGATGCTCAATCAAGGTGTCGCTTCTGAATTTGTTATTATCGATCTCAATCATAAAAAAGCAGAAGGCGACGCAATGGATTTGAACCATGGCATTCCATTTGCCAGTAATATGCGTATTTGGGCAGGCGACTACAGTGATTGCAAAGATGCGGATATCGTCGTGATCACAGCCGGTGCCAATCAGGCTCCCGGTGAGACGAGACTTGATCTTGTCGGAAAAAATGCTGCTATTTTCAAAAAAATTATTGACGCTGTTATGGCGAGCGGCTTTGATGGAATCTTTATCGTAGCCACGAATCCGGTCGACGTCCTTACCTATGCAACATGGAAGTACTCCGGCTTGCCTGCCAACCGTGTGATCGGTTCAGGCACAATATTGGATAGCGCGCGTCTTCGCTCTCTGCTCAGCAACGAACTTAAAGTCGATCCGAGCAGCGTCCATGCCGTCATCATGGGAGAGCATGGCGATACAGAATTGCCGATCTGGAGTCATGTGAACGTTGGAGGCATGCCGCTTGAAGATTTCCAAGCCACCCATGGTTATCCTTCACAAGAGAAATTGGATGAAATCTTTGTAAATGTGCGTGATGCTGCCTATCATATAATCGAGCGTAAAGGTGCTACCTACTACGGGATCGCGATGGGTCTGGCCCGCCTGACCAAAGCGGTGCTGCGCAACGAGAACAGCATCTTGTCTGTATCTGCTCTGATGGATGGCCAGTACGGTCTAAACGATCTTTATATCGGTGTACCTGCTGTTATCGGACGAGAAGGCATTCGGGATATTATCGAGCTCAAGCTCACACCGAATGAACAGCTGAAGTTCGAACATTCCGCTACGGTTATGAAACAAGCCATTAAAAGCATATTCCCGGAGCATGTTTAATTGTAAACTGTACAGCCGCAACGATTAACCATAAACAGCCCTTGTCTTGGCTGGTTCTGCGAACCTCCTGACAGGGGCTGTTATGGTTCATAATTGTGTGTATGTTTGTACATATATTCATGTGTGGATGTTGATTCATTGCTGGTGTAACTGAATTCGTAGTTCTTAGTCCCCATTCAGCAAAAATGCACCTAACGTTCACTACTACGCACCTGAACTTCTCCGTCTGGCTTAGTTAAACCGGATCGATGAAAGCGACTTCTTTTGACGATATGCAAAATAATTGTGTATCAAAGCTCAAATTTCCTTTTATATACCCACCAGGGGTAAATATTTGTTCACACCATCGACCGTCCACAAGTGTTAATCCGGCAGCGCGCATGTAAGCGAGGCCAATTGCTTAATATATTGCTTTAGCTGTTCCATAACTCTTACTCCTATACCTGCAGTTGCTCCTGCATTATCGAGTAACAGCAGGCCGCCAGCCTACTGACAACTAGCTCCTCATGCTCAACAATATAAAAATGGTTTCCCGGAAAGCAATCTACCTGAAAATCGTGCTGGAACCAATTCTTCCAACCTTCCATCTCGCCGCGTAATGAATTATCGTCCTCGCCGTACCATACCTGGACAGGCACAGGGATCTTGTCCGCTTCTTTCTTGCTTTCGATACTTTGTTGCGTGTGGCGTTCAATTATAGCAAAGTCAGCGCGTAATATGGGCACAAAAACATCCCGCATTTCAGGCAGGCTTAGGACAGAAGCATCTGCCGCACCATAATCGGCCACTTTCTCAATAAAGGGTCCGTCCGGCAAGCCAACAATCGACTCCTCCATCTTAACGAATTGGGGAGCAGAGCGAGCCGACAAAATCGCACGTTCTGGGAGTCGCCCCCTGTTCTCGTGCTGCCGCCGCAGCCATTCGTAGCTCAACAAAGCACCCATACTGTGGCCAAATAGGATAACAGGCTTATCGTCTGACAAAATATTTTGCATCATAAGATCTATATCACTGACGGCATCTTCAACAGAAGAGTATGGTGCTTCTCCAAATCTTCTTCCTCGCGCAGCGAGTTCAAGCGGGATTAACTCGATATAACTTGGCAATTGGCGTTTCCACCGCATATAGACAGATGCAGACGCCCCCGCATAGGGAAGGCAGCACAGTCTAACTTTAATTTCACTCATAGACGTCCCCTTTCCTGTGTCATATACTCTTCCCACATCTCGATAAGCATCTCGTCCGTTAACATGCACACGAAAGGCGATGGCGAGTTGCTTGACATGCATATCGATGCGCTGTAATTTGCAGCTATACTGCCATACTGCAGCTTAACACGCTCATCTTGCTCCAGCTGATCACCTTTAAAGCATCCTGCTTCACGCCACAAAAATGGCTCTACGTCCATCCTTGTTTGCAGCTCCAACGGAACAGCATGCACTTGCTGCTGCGGTAGAATAGCAAACTGATTCAGTCCGTAAGACAACCCCCTGCCGTCCCACTTGACATAACTTTCTTTAAGAGTCCACCAGTCACCCAGTGCAGCCTGCTGATCAAGCGCTTGTTGAATCCGCTCTGCCTCAGCCGGATGGAACCATCTTTCTGCTATGTCATATGAGATGCGTCCGCGCTCCTCAATATCGATGCCTACTGGCTCTATATGCCCAATCACTCCAATCCAATCACCAGAGTGTGACAGATTTACATGCCACGAGTGCTTAACATCGTCAGGATCGAGCGTATCTTCCTCTTCCTCTGCAGAATCAAGATTTATCTGCTGTTGACCTGCTTTATTAAAGCCCCAGCTCAATTTTCCATACGGGGTCCTGCTCCAAGGCTGATCAACTGGTTTTATTTCTGTCATCTTAGCAGTTAGCAGGCGAACAGCCAAATACCCAACCAAGCATCGGACTCGATCAGCGTGTATCCGATAAGACAGCACACGACAGTACTCAGAAAGAGGCAGCCTGCTTTTCCATTTATTTGCCTGCTCGCCTTGCTGCAGCTCATAGCGATCAGGCTGTACTCGAATGAACCATACTATCGGTTTCTTCCCGGACACCGGCAAATATTTGCCATGTTGGCATTCCGCATTAACCTGTTTTATTCCTGCGGTTTGATCGGAATATGCTACCATATGATCTGCTCCATATCTTCAAGTGAAATTTCTCCAGCAGCTAACTATCCAGCACATCTGATACACCTTATTTGTCTACTATAGCTTCCCTATTAAATCGATGCACTTTCTTTACTGTATAATGTTCGACTTCTGCAAATGGAATCCCTTGTTTTATCCATTAAGACAACCGAACAAGAGATCGTCTCCGTTCCTTTTACAGGCTTGCGGATCAGCTTGGTATCGCCATGAAAAGAAGTTTGCATAGGCCATGGGCGATCCATCCGCTCGGTGACAAAAATCATCCGTAATGCAGCGTGCCGCCTCACCATCTAAGCAGCAGCCTGCCTAATCTTTGCTTCATCTCATTGCCCGCGCACATGGATGATGACTTGATTGATATTGACGTGCTCGTTCCCCGCTAGCAGATCTCCCTTCCTGAAGAGGGGAGCAAACTCCCCCGTTCAGTCTTGGCCTCCGTCTTCGGGTGTGTGGACATTCAGCCCCTACTCTGCTCAGCTTAGGACAGCTTGTCTCCAATTCCATACCGTAAACAACGGCTTTGTATCCGTCTCGTCAAACAGCTGCTCGAACCGCTCATCCCGTTCTTGATCAGGTGTTCGTTTGGTTTCAAATACTGAACAAAGCATATGGAGTGCCCTGTCCATCTGATCCCGAGTAGGAATAGCACCCGTTCGATCCAGTTCCTCTTGAATTTGTTGAACTTCACGGTAAGGTTCGATTACTCCCCGACGATACTCATCATCGTTCCAATTGCTATTTTTGGTGCATACAGCGATCGCAAGCGCTCGAATTACAAATTTTTTAGCTTTCTCGTTTACGATGTGAACATCCTCGCCAGAAGTATGCTCAGCCGTGACTGCTGGCATGGCGTTTCGTAAATCAGCCGGTACTTGTTCCCACTCTTTTGGCTGATTGTATGTATAAGTTTTAAATGGCATGCCGCCTCGTGCAGCAAGCTGAGTCAATACTTGATTTGGAGCCATCTCGACGGCATACGTAACTCCTTCTGCTTTCATCCAGTCCATCATCGCCTGCCATTGCACCGCTGATGTCATCTGCCGAGTCAGCAGCGGAATGATCTCTGCCTCCGAGACATAAGGCTTGGCGGTTACGTTAGATAGTACTGGAACAGCAAGCGATTTAAATGAGATCGCCTGCAGCTCGGATTGGAACTTCAACGATGCCTGTTCCATATAAGGGCTATGGAACGGTGCGCTTACCTTTAAGGGAATCGCAATTCCGCCCAAAGCTTCCAGTTGGGACATTGCCCGTTCTACAGCTTGAGATTCCCCCGAAATAACCGTCTGAGAACGATTGTTATAGTTTGAAACAACAACCGTCCCGCTTTCGTTTGAACATTGGGTACATACCTTGTCGACCTGCTGTGCCTCCAAGCCTTGAATTGCAGCCATAGCCCCTCCGCTAACTGCTGCTTCCTGCATGAGCTGGCCTCGGCGATTGACGAGGCGAACCGCATCAGCAACACTCATTGTGCCTGCGGCTGTAAGTGCCGACAATTCCCCCAAGCTGTGCCCAGCCAGCACGTCAGGCACGGTTGAGAAATAATTTTGAAATACTCGAAATGATGCAATACTAGTTGCTAAAATAGCCGGTTGTGCAAATTCGGTTCGTGTAAGCTGATCCAGTGGTCCTTCAAAGCAAAGCTTGGTCAAGTCAAAACCTAATGCGTCATTGGCTTCTTCAAAAACTTGTCTGGCCTCTGTGTATTTTTCTGTTAATGCCTTTCCCATACCTACCTGCTGCGATCCTTGGCCTGGAAACCAAATTGCCCATTTTGTCATTGTCCTTACCTCCACATGGAATATTAAATTACAGTTGCTAAACCTTCTCTTATCACCCGTAAAATTGGATATTCATCATCGGCATGGTCATGCAAGCGAATCTGCGTAACCGTAAGATGTGGAACAAATAGAGATGTGACCGTTAAATTGAAGGATAGACCGGTTGAACCTGACGTTTAAATCATATAAGCAAGTTGTCTGCATGAAGGCGGCTTCCACGATGAAGGCTATTCCGTTGTCTTGTCTAATCCTGCAATTTGTATTGTAGGCGAATGTACAGGGTATGATATCGCTAATCTTCACCACCGACAGAATTCCAAGTTGGACCATTCATCGCCTAGTAAAGTCTCGTCAGGTATGACACAACACACATCTGTGCATCCGAAATCGTCCACGTCTGACGTTCAAGCCTGTAAAAGGAGATCGAATAGGTGTTGGCAGTTCGGCGGTGTTCAAAATTGTTCCCGTCAGAAAAAACGATCGCGCTTCTTGGGCAAAGATGCGAATTAACATACTTCTCGCTCCATGTATGTGGCATACAAGCGTGAAGTAGACTGTGAATAAGGTTCGTCGTGATCTTCTGGAAATGGATCATTGTGCTGATCATATTGAAAGTAACGCTTCCATGTACCGGCAGTCATCATAGTGACCAACCATCGGCGATCAAGTAGTGAAATTAGGAAATTAGGAGTAGTCGCCGATTCTTATCGGATCAATGCAAAATAAGCCAAAATGGTATGCCTGAACTTGAGGTTAGAGTCTTACATGATGTGTGTTGCGGAATCGAAAACATTTGTGAAATGCAGCTTCTGGAGATGAGTCTGAGGTGAAGTCTTATGTAAGGATTGGAAATCATCTAAAAGGTTCAAAACGCTGGTGCGGAATTCTGTTCTCTTCGTGAAATAGCACCACGGCTCTGATCACATCATAGTGGTTGCTCACGCTCTGATAAATGGCGGCTCTTAGCTGCGGTTCATCCAACTTACTTTCAGCTGCTGCCCATCCAATAATACAATGCATGCCAGCATCTTCATGCCGTTATTCTGTCTACCAGATTCGCTGCTACGGATGCGAAAGCGGAATGTAAGAGTTGGTCTTCACATCGGCCTCTGACATATATAACCTACCTTTCGGATCAGGTTTACGTTCAGTATACGAGAATTATTCCACTTTGGAAATATGAAGATTTTCATTCTTTAACATGAAAAAGAGATATTGTCCCATTTTACGAGATATTGTAGCGTATTTCGCTCTAATTGGATAGTCATAATATCGATATAAGTGAATATTTTTGCCGTTTCATGCGCTTTCCGGAGAAATAAAAGGGTCCCTGCTGCTGCCTCATTTGTCTCTGTCGATCAATTATATACACCTACAACCTGAGCCTATCTTCAATTACGCGATTTTTAATTATGACAGAAAAATTATAAAATGGTTTATAAATTGCCCAATCCGTTTAATGTACATCCTACTCATTTACAGCACATATGGATAACTAGTAATGAAAAGTAAAAATTAGATAAATGATAAACCGTATTTGTAGACCTATAAATCGAGGTGGATAACCATGGAAAATAAAATTAAAGAAATTATAGAGACCACCAAACTCAAATTTGGATTGGACAACTATCATTTAGGTCAGCAAGAACTTTATCGAGGCATAAATGAGTTTAATGAGACGATCTACAGTCTCAGTATGGAATGGTATCCGGCACACATGATGGAACAGGATGAGGAAGGAGTAAACCCGAAAGGGACTGCTGTCATTCAATATCAATTAGACACGGGTCAATACAGGAGTGTCATCTTTGTACAAGGGATGTCATACGCAAATGGGCCTATTTGTTCACCTCTCAGCTTAAATGAAATCATTAGATGGGTGGAAAGGGAATCTACTCTGGTCTATGGCAAGCAGTTTCAATTATCACAACAAAAAGATAACAGGTTCCAATTTTTCATTTGTGTAGGCGGCATTCCTATCGCTCCTTCTGGGCAAATCGAGGTTCATCTCGATCACATGGGAAAACTTGTGCAGTATTCGATATATGGTCAATATCCACCTGCAGCCAGCATACAAGAGGAGTTGTATTCGCTGTCACTGCATAAAGTAGAATCGTTTGCTAAGAAGCAATTGCAGCTGATTGAGTACCCCGCCCAAGAGCAACAGCGTTACATTCCATTTTATTTAATGGAAGAAATTTATGTGAGCAATGATGGACAGGGGATTTTGCCATTTCAGTTCACAGCAAACAGCCCAACTCACCTAACTATCGATGAGGTCGTGGCGTGGGATTTTACAAATATACAAACCGAACCTTTTGAAAGAGTAGACGTGAACTTGTCTGAGATCATTAGCGTAGAACAGGCTGTTGTACGCGAGCCTCATCCTGACACCTTTCCCATCACAACGGAGGAGCAAGAGAAATGCATCACGGTAGTAAAAAGAGCAATGGTACAGCTTTATCCTGACGATTCAGGACAATGGGTGCTCAAGGCCTTGCAACGTGATCGAGGGTATATTCAAGCGGTACTCCGAAAAAAGAAGACAACGAATCATATGTTTCAACGCAAACTGCTGCTGTTCATAGATACAGAGCGTAGTGCCGTCGTAAATCATATGGACAACATTACATTGCTCCGTATGTTTGATCCATTTGAACGCGCAGAAGATGTTAAAATCAGTCACGAGGAGGCTTTCTCCAAGCTTAAAGACTTGATTGAGCTGTCACCCGTTTATGTTTATGATGCGACCCAGACAAAGTATATATTGTGCGGAAAATTGGACTGTCATTTCGGTGTGCATGCCGTTAATGGAGAGGTCTTGTCCTTGAATGATTTGCATTAATGGGACAACTACTTTGCAGTCATATTTGTCAGTGCTTACTATAGAAAGAATAATAGGATATTATAGTTATCTCGATATCCACTGCCAAGTCGAAGCGAGAAGCAGTTAGCTTCAATAATTGTGCTCGTATTGACCGTTTTTTTTAATTGGGTAAATTAATTATTAATTATAAAATACGCGTACCAGCAGCACTTCTTTTTACGCCAGTTGCGGCTGAGCACCGAATCTTTAACAATAATACGCGCACCCCACTTTGGAGAAACGAGACGGTTTAGACAGGGGAAGTTGTTGTAACTATTCATCCTCGGTCCAGCATGGAATTCTCTGAAGGGCCGTATAACACTTTAAAATAGGACTACCTCTATTAGAAACCAAATTACAGCAATTGATACGGTTACCTGCCAAAAGTGCAAGTCGTCGCCAAGCTTATATTCTACAGCATTGAGGTGTCATTCCTTTGTTTCAATTTTACGCAGTAAAAGCCAACATATATAACGCTGGTATTGTCGCTATACCAGATATACCCAACAATACATATGCTGCTGAGTCATGAAACGAAGATATAGACTACACCATGTCCCCGCCTTGAAAGTATGCTCCCACAACGAAGGAGATGTTTGTTATCATATGCACCAGGTTAGCTGGCCAGATTGATCGTGCGCAGATTACGATTAGCGATGACACCTACGCAGCGAAAAACAATTCCATTAGCCTGTAACGTTTGAATCTGAATCTCCGTAGCTGGCGGACGAAAATCACATGAATAGTTGCCCACGTCTCCTTCAAACAATTGGATTAGCAATTCACCGTAATTCTAATTTAATCTTTCTCGAAGTGGTCCTATAATTTTTTCTACATACACTCTTATTCCCTCCCTGATGAGATAATAAACCAAAGCAGCTATTCACACCTACCGATGAAAGTTAATAGGTAGAGGGAGCAGACCATTAAAACTATTGTTACGTTGAAATACTTGTGGTTTTATATAATGTATTTCTGCCACTACGTGTTGTTCTATCCATACACACGTACAGAGTGCGACGATTTTTGGCTTGGTGGACTGCTATTGTGGTTTGTTTCTATCCACGCACTCGTATAGAGTGCGACGTTTATTCTTGTGGTACTTCAATTACTGCTTCCCAGTTTCTATCCACGCACTCGTATAGAGTGCGACGTAGAGGAAGAACAAATAATTGATAGACTCGTACTGTTTCTATCCACGCACTCGTATAGAGTGCGACTATTGGCACTAAAATTTACTGATTTTAATTTAGATGTTTCTATCCACGCACTCGTATAGAGTGCGACAGTTGTCCTCATCCTTCTCAAATTCGCACATGTCCTCCGTTTCTATCCACGCACTCGTATAGAGTGCGACTTCTTGCTGATCATCGGCATCACCATCCGCGCCAGTTTCTATCCACGCATTCGTATAGAGTGCGACGACATCATTTGTTCGGCGTTTAGTCCCAGCATCTGTTTCTATCCACGCACTCGTATAGAGTGCGACGGATACAGGGCTAACATATTTAGAACTTGCAGTTGCGTTTCTATCCACGCACTCGTATAGAGTGCGACTGGTTTGGAGTCCCGGCCTTAAGGATCGGTACTTGATTGTTTCTATCCACGCACTCGTATAGAGTGCGACCCGCGACTGGAATACTGCGGGAAATAGCCGCATGTTTCTATCCACGCACTCGTATAGAGTGCGACCAGATAGACAAAACGGCACTACAAGCCATCGGAGATGTTTCTATCCACGCACTCGTATAGAGTGCGACAGCGGGTACAAAAAGTCCTTGTCCCACTAAGGCTCCCAGCCCCAAAAGTGCGGATCTCCAAAATACAAGGCAAACTTAACTGACAATCAACTGACAAAATGCCGGAATCCCTTGTGTAGCAAGAGGTGCGGATCCCCCAGGGATTTCATGTGCACCTGGGGTTCGCACCATCACCTCCCCAATTCGTCTCTACTCCTGAATGGCACCCTGAAACAAATTCACATAAGCCAAATGTGGGAACAAAATCGGATTGTTTATCAGCATAAGCAGTTGGTTGAGTTGAAACGTTAAGGATAAAAGAGACACCTCACTGCGACAATCCTCTGGTACAGCAACACGATAATCAGAAAGTTTAACCCCAGTTAATGCTTCGTCAGCCTTTTTAATGGATATACCTTTATCTGCTGCGCCATAATGATTTAATTGCTCATACCACCAATCTAAACTTTTAGCTTCATTAGGTAATACGATTCGCAGCTGTTCCCCTTGAGGGTGAATAAGGATATCAAATAACCCCTTAACTTTAGTACCAGCTGACTTTGTGCTGCACAATATTTTAATAGGTCGTGTGGCCGTCTGTGTCGATAGCCTGCCTGTTTTTGAACTGGTCTGACTTTCAAGTACCTGCAGTTTTGCTTCAAACCCTGTACATACCACTTCCGAGGCCATGCGGACTATGGACTTGGAAACGGTGTTTAGCTTATCAATACTGTCGGTCCATGTCTTGAGATTCTCTTCATCCACATTGGTACTTTTACACTGAACAACCACAGCCACCGCTTCAATGGGAATATATTTCATCCGGCCATATCGAAAAATATAAGGGGTATACTGTTCATCAAATATTGCTAGATCAACCTCATTCGAAACCTGTCCCTCAGAATCAATGATAAAGACAGACTGTTCGATAGAGAATTTACGTGGAATCATCTGTTCAAACATCACTTTCCAGACATCTTCTCGAAAGCTTCCCATAGTTAAATCATGCTGCACTCTAAAGTTTAACTCGCCTACAATATTACGTTCCATCTGCTTGTAATTGTCTACTAACTTAATCAGCACGCCGTGATTTGGCCCTGTTTTCTGCTGACTCATGCCATTCCCTCCTCACATACCTCGAGTACCATTCTTCCATATCCCGCATTCGTTTTTCCACCAACACCCTCGTGCTGTACCGCAGCAGCTAGTATTTCGGCAGCAATTTGCAGCCACTCAATCCCTTCAGCACCTTTCATAGAGCTAGTGAGCAAAAGCTTAAAGTCCGCTTGGACATTAAGAAAATGAACGGGCACAGGGGTATCATCATCATGCGGTGCTACTTTCTCTGCCTCGCGACGAGATTGAAGCAATAGATTCCGTTCTGCCGAATCCACACACGCCAAGCCAGCAGCAGGGCGTAGCACAATTTGGTTATAATCCTGATGATGTGGAGTTAACACATCCAGAGAAAGTGCTTTCGAGACTGTAGCAGGGGTCACCCACGCATCATGGTAACAAATACTTCCCATCTGTCCAGCTGTACCGTATAAACGCTCATAGTAAGCACCACCCACACGGAAGTGTTCATCTTCTTCACCCAAATATCGATGACAATAATGAGCTGAAATTCCTTTTAAAGCTGTCCCCGAAATATACGGAATTCCATAAGTCGGATGTAACGTTAAATGCGTCTCTAGCACTGATGGCTGTCCCTGACCGGTCACAAGCGGAGACCGCCCTCTTAGGATTCGATTAGAAAGAGATTCACCCACCATTTGAGATAATCGACTATAATGCAACTCAAAAAAAGTATCATACCATTTATGCTGTAACGTTTTTTGTCCATCCTTGTTCAGCCAACTGGAGTAATAAGCCTTTAAATAATGCGTATAAAATGTTTGCCGGGATGCAGAGTTTTCTACCGTCTGTTCCAGCTCAGATTTCGGCTTGCTGGCTAAATGCTTAGTCAAGTTCAAATAGGCGTTCATAGTCCCGCCTCCGTCTGCTCATCCAACACGTCCTCAGGGCTAATCCCCAACACCGCTTCTGCATACCGCTTGTACCAGACAGAAGCCTCAAGCACTTTGTGCGTCAGTACACGATATTCCTGCATAGTAGCTGGAAAACTAGCAGGCTTGAGGGTGAAATCCTGGATCGCTTCATTGATATGGTCTAAGAAGGTTCCTCTCATCCCTTTTTGAATAGATAAAAAAGCTACCGTTAGACGCAAACCGTTTAATTGCACCATAGCCGGAAAACGATGACATAAGCTGCCGTACTGCTGGCGATCGGCTGCACTACATTTTGCTTGGATCGTATGGATATGACGTAGCGCAGTTGTTGCATAATCGTGCTGCACTGATTTCATTATTCGCCACCTCCCACAACGCGGAAACGGACTCTTCCTTTCCCCACGCTAGCATTTGCACCCATCTGCACCACCTGCTCCGCTTGGGACAAGCGTTCTACAAATTGGCGTGATGCTCTAGCCTGCTGTGAGGTCCCTGTATGATCACACCAGGTTAATCCATACAATACAGCTTCCGCAGGTATGTATTCCTCACTCCAGAGCGCTCCACGTACAGTTGTTTTCGTCTCTTCTTGAAGACGTATACGTGGTATAATCTCACAACAGTTCCTCACCATATATTGAAACGCCTCATCAGGAAGCAGCACAAAGCGTTCTCTAAACATCTGTTTTGAAAATTCATCTACAAAAAGATAAGCTGCCAGTTGATCCACCCACAACCCTAAAGCAGCGTCAACTTCTGCCTTGCATTGAAACTCGTCCAGTTCGACGGTAACTTGCGCTGCTTGACGGGGGTTATGATGGAGGATAACCGCATCCTTAAAGCCGACTAGCGCACGATCCTCTTTTTCAAGTACAGATACGATGTTCGCCCAGTCAAGTTCGGGCAGTAGCGACAGGTTAGCCGCCCCCATATCCCGTAACAGTCGCTTTATAGCAAGCGGACAGCTGACATATGCAAAAGTTCCGACGCTGCTGGCAACCGGAAAAGCAAGCATACGCGCATCTGACAGCGCGATCGCCCCAGCCACAGTATCCGCTGCTTCCTTGCTTTGTTGCAGATCGCTCCCAAATAAAGTTTCCAACCATTCTTGATCTGCTTGCCCAAATGAGTGATGGCGAAAATAATCACGCTGGACCCCTTTTACACTGGAACCAGGCACGAAGGGCCATCCTGTTAATTTTTCTCTTATAATAGGCATATCAATAATTCCTGCGCCTTCGCCCGCTCCGATATGTAAAGGTGTAAGGCAATGAATAAAATACAAATTGCACGTCTCGCTCATGTCCAAACCTCCAATGATTTCATAAAATGGTGTGATTACTTTTCTGCACAATTCGGACGCCACAATCCCCACATGGCAAGCCCAAAACCATCCTCTTTATCAAATGCCCCTTTGCGACGGTTGGCATCCGATACTGATCGCAGCCAGTCATGCTTAAGCAAATCCGATGGCTCACCTTCCATCACCTTAAAGAAATAGACACTGCCTGCTGGCACCATCCGACGTAACGCCTTACTCTTGTTCTCCGTATAACTCCATCCCGATACAGGTTGCCAGTCTGATAGGCAAGCCCATACTAGTTTCAATGAAATATTTTCGAGCCAACCCGCCCTTTCGGTCAGCAACGTTTCCGTATTCACCCATCTGGGCAACCAGCCTTTCGCAAAATAAGCGGGCGTAGCCAAAACCATACGAACATAACACGCGTCGCGCTCCAAGCGTATAGCGCTTGGGTCTGGGTCTCCCTCTCCGTTCCCCAATTGCTCCGTTCTGTCACATTGTCTATCTGCCGAATTTTCTGCCATTTTTTCACTCAGCTCCGCAGGGCAATTCCAGACTTGTGTAGATAACGACTCCTGGATATGAACCAGTCGTTTCTTTCCCCCCATCGAATGAATCGTCGCCAATGAACCTTCTGGCCATTCCTGTCTAACGTTTGACAAATCGCACTCCGCCAGCACGCTTAATCCCTCTGGTAATACTAGCATCTCGGTGCCAAATAAATGCTCGTCCTTTGCACCATATGTCTGTTCATCTATCGCCGTGTGCGTCCGCAGTTCATGCTCGAACGCTGCCATAAAATAAGGAGCCGATATCTGTTGATGATGGTGAGTGGAAGATGTCATCTGCATTGGACGCTCATTAGCTAATACTTGATTCCAAGTCTCAAGCGCTGTAGAGCGATCCTTACAGACTGCGCTCCATTCCTGTAAAGCGGTTTCCCAATCGCTCTCCGTTAACTCATCTGCCAACCAACGGGTCATCCATGATGCGGAGACAAAAGCTGGTTTCTTAGGCCAAGGTTTATCAGTGGCTGCATGCAGTACGGGCAACAGCTGACCTGTATAACGACTATTCGTATCCGTGCCGAGAAAGCCCTCATCCTCATTCAGGTGAGTCCGTGGCCGTCTAAAATGAACCTTAATTTCCCCATCTACTTCTGATACATCCACATCCTGTGGAAATGGATAATATACTTCACCATACATGCTGTGCAGCGGTCCACGCACTACGGATTTTGTAATCGATTTTCGAATACACTCGATTTGGTCCTTAGAAACGGATGGCGAACAAGATGACTGTATATGTTTATACATCGCGGTCCGCAATGTTCCAGCCACTACGCTTGGTGCAATGGTAGATGTACTTCGCGCCACTACTCCAGGCGTCCTGTTAAATGGACGTCCGTCTCGTATTAACAAAGGATCAAGCGGCTCAATACGCAACGTCTTCTTCAACTACGCTACCCTCTTTCATCCATGTAATGGCCATAATAAACTGCTCTGCAAATTGGCGGAGCTGTTCTAACGCTTCTTTATTCTCACCCTGAATGCGTGCTAGTAATGGCTCTAATGCCGACTCCACCTGTTCCGTGTCCCAGCCTGAAGCCCTTTTTTTACGCGCCAGCCTCAGAACTTCTTGTCGTAATAGTAGATCAAGCTGTCCCCCATAAATCGATTGATCGTGGCTTTGCGCCAGCATTGCTTCATACTCCAGATAAAGTGATCTCAATTCGTAGGCAAAACGGGCTGAAAACATACCCTGTTCGTATAAATCCTGCATCTTTTTCAAACCCGCAATCGGGTCGTGTACAAATGAATCGGTGAATTGCAACTGATCTCCACCACTTCGCTTCTGGAAATGAATCGTCAATGCGTTCCGATTCTGCTTGGACTGTTTCTCTGCTGCGAGTGCAAGACGACGTGCTTCCCCCAGCGGCTCGATCATATGTACTATTGCAATCCCCACCGAGCTAGTGGGCAAATCTCCTGTATCCAGGCTTTGCGGAAAAGCTTGTGCCAACGTATGCTGGAACACCTGCTGCAAATCCGCTACCGCTTCTAAGCAGGATGTCATTGGCAAATAAGCCATAACGTCATCCCCGCCACTATATACAAGTTGCCCTTGATGCTTTCGCACGATATGTTCGACCTGTTTGGCAAAATGGGAAAGACTCTCACTAAAGTGCTGATGCTCTTCAATCGTACGCAAGCTGCTCAAGCGTCTCCCTATACGGTCTCCATCACACATAAGAAAGGCATAATAGGAAGGCGGCCGCAGCTTCACCCTCGTATAAAATTGTTCCAATCCTTGTCGTATACTAGCCGTTATGTGTTCCTTTTGGCTTGCCGCGACTTGCTTTGTAAGATTCTCATCCACCCACTCCGCAATCCGATTGTCATAAAATAAATGACTATCCCAGCCCTTGTGCTGCATCATGCTCAAATCAAGTTCATTCGACCACTGGTTTAATACGGTGCCGTATTCATGAAGTGCATCTTTCCATTTTGGTGTAGAAAGAAGGGGCTGATACGGTTCAAATGCAACGTCACAAACCGACTTGAATTCTCGCTCTTGCATGACGTAACGCGACATTCGCTTCACAAGCGAGATGGCATCCAGTGTTTCGTTTGACTTGATTCCATAACGTGCAACCTGAGCATACTTTTCCTGATGAAGTACAGATTCTCTTCTACTGTCCAGTGTAGATAACTCATCTCCGAATATCCGAATAGGCTCATTCGCACGAAAGTCTCTTAACGTTTTGCGAGCAGCCATCAATTCCTCTGTACGCTTACGTACAACACTGTAATCAGCACCTTCAGGATATGCCGTCCAAACCGCGTAGAACTCAAGCAGATCCTTTACTTGGCGCTGCCACATTTCCTCATGAACGCTGCCATCTAGCTTTTCCCGTACTTGATGAGCATAGTTCCGCCATTTATCATTAACAGCTTTGCGAACAGTAAGTGCAACCTCACGCGGATCGTTTGTATGAATAACAGCTACTACTTTATTGGAAATGTGGCCTACCTTGGTAGCCGTACTCTGCACGTCATCCTCCAACTGAGCAGCAGCAGGAAATATCAGCTCGCTGTTTAAGTTATGCAACGTAAGCGCTGCTTCACGTGCCAATTCAGACAACAAATACGATCCAAACCAAAGGTCCCGTGTCTTTCTCGCCTGCGCAATAAATTGCTGTACAGGTCCAATCGTGCACTGGATGATATACCGTTTTGTCAACTGTTCCATCAACGTTCTCCTTTCGACTTGTTGCTTCTATGGTGCGAATTCGGTTTCATAGAACGATTTTGCTGCTGATTATTGTGTTGGTAGGGTGATGGTGTTCTGCCTTGCTTATTAGAGGGAGATGAATTATAGGTACGCATCTCATGATTGTTCTGTTTACCATCCATCCAATTTTTAATGAAAACACTTGAAAGGAAGGCAGCAATAGCGCATGTAGTAGACGTTTCATTTTCCGCTTTCATCGGACTTCTGGAATACGTTAAGTTGGGATAAATATGGTGATGTGATATAGAGGTATGTTCCAGCTTGTTTTCCACCTCATGGAGAGCATACTTCTCTCTTGTTTCAAGCTTGAGTGCAGTTAATGGTTTATGATTCAACAGTATTATGGCACCAACAGCTTTTTTATTATCTATTGCAATAGGTTTTAAAATAAGAGGTGACGCCAAACGTGTCTTGCCTACTGGTGCAAGCTCTGTGTTGTACGGTTCGCGTAAAGGATATTTCGCTTTACAATCTTCTGACTTAAACTTAAATATAATTGGCAATCCTAATTGCGCTCGTGGAAACGCGTACCTGCCTCTTATTTTATCTCCAGGACAAATTTTACTATGTTTCTCCACCGCCATACCTGTAATTTGACGAATCGAATCAGCCTCTGGCCATAACGAGCGTGCGAATTTACAGGTTTCAGAATCATCTTGTTTCCATTTGTTACGCTGTTGACGGAAAAGCTGATAAACCAAAATAATGTCTTTCCATACTATTTTCGGTTCCTTGACGTGTGTTGCGCTCGGAACTTGGCTATAAATTTCATTACATAAAGTTGGCCATTGCCGATATTCTCCTCGTGGCAGTAGTTGCAGCTTATGTTTGGTCATCCAAGCCGAATACCAATTTTGTAGCTGTACATGGCCATTGCCCATACGCTTTATCGAAAATTCCTTACAGTATAGACTGCCACAGCCACGTCTCGTTCGGCCCCCTAGCCCACCAAAATGGATCCAGGCAGATAACGCCGCTTCTACTTCTTCTTTTAATTGTACTATGGTTAATTCATGAGAGTTACGTGGTAGGGAATATTGAATGTACAAGCGGAATGAGAACGGCTGGAGAAGCTGCGATGATGAAGGTGTATCAGTCTCCCTTAAAGGGAATAATACATACGGAAGTAATCTCTTGGCAGATATTGCATCCAACTTCTCCGCCTTATCGTCCATTTCTATACTTATTTTCACACGGCTAGGCGTAGTTGTATCACCAAAGATAGCCACTTCGCGCTCACGCAAATCATAAACACTCGAATACGCAGCCCCGCGAGTAGCCCTCCACCAAAAACGTAAATGACCGCGGATTGCCGCACTACGGACAGGCACGACCTCTTTCTGATGTTCTATCAGACTCGTATCACCAAACATCGGCGTAATCAGTTCAACCTGATACTCCTGTGCACGTATATTTTTGCACTTTTCGCACTCTTTACAATCATTACACTCTTTATTCGGAATACTAGCATACGACTGTTGAATCTTACCGATTCTAGCCTGTACCTCTGTCAGGCGAATAATAGGAGCTGATTGTTGCTCTGACATTAGTTTCACCTCTTCATGGACATTATGGGATCAGTCATAAATCGACCTGAATCGAAAAAAATAAGGCAATGAACGTACTAGAATGTAAGTCTTTTGAACTATTCACTATACCTATCATATCAGATCATATATTCAAATAACAAATTAATATTTCTATTTAATCAAAATTAAACCATTAAAGTTAAATTTAAATATAACGACAAAATAGATCATTAATTCCCAATTTGCAAAAGCATCATCTTGATTCTATTTAGGATTTTTTTATCATTTCCCGCTCTCAGACAGACATTTCCAAAGCAAAATAGGCCGCTTCCGTTAAAGGATACGACCTATGTTTGTAAATAACAGGGTTAATTTGATTCCTTTAAAAAGGGAATTCATGTTGATAAGATGTGATCCCTCATTGTTGCTTGCAGTAGCCATTTGAAGTTGCAATTTATGCGCTCGTGTAGAGTGCGACATTATGATTGGGATTTAAAAACGTATATGTTAATGTTTCTATCCACGCACTCGTATAAAGTGCGACCGCTTATAGTTTTTACCAAATATTATCTTGATGTTAGGTTTCTATCCACGCACTCGTATAAAGTGCGACTGCGGGTATAAAAAGCCCTTGTCCCACTAGGGCTCTCAGCCCCAAAAGTGCGGGTCTCTAAAATATAAATCAAACTTCACTGACAATCAACTGACAAAATGCCGAAATCCCTTGTGCAGCAAGAGGTGCGGATCTCCCAGGGATTTCATGTGCACCTGGGGTCCGCACCAAACCCTCGTATCAAGCAACAATAACTCTCACCACTTCTGTTTAGTATCGCCTAAGGAATGCAAAGTGACAAGTGCAGGACTTATTTTCCTCTACGTCCCCATAACAGCGCTCGCATCCTCCGGTAAATCGGCCTGTTGTATGGTCGAATACTCTGGCAAGCAGTTCTGCCTTTTTACTGCGATTGCGCTGCATGGTGGAGTCTTCAATGATGAATACTTTTACACGCTTGGCTGAGGTAAGTGAAGTAGACTGTCGAACCACCGTGTCAGGCTGAGCGAATGAAGAAAAGCTCGCCATGCAAAGCCCGGATGATTCAAGAAACGGTAGACCACATCTTTGCCTGGCAACGAAGCGCCGCGGCTGCTCTCCAACAGTAAAAACCAATTATTTCCATAAAATAAGCGAGAATAGTAATTGAAAGACAGCCAGCGCTGAGAGACCTCATTGCCCAGTAAAATGGTATCTCGCCAAAGCTCGTATCTCGTTTTGTATTCTATCATTGCACATAATACTCTATGATGGTACAACAATCATGAGCCTTCTATTTCTCACATAATCAACCGATGTTACCAATCCTTTATAAATATCACTACTCTGCTGAAGGATTATAATCAACCTCTGCATTTTTTAGTCCTTCTATTACTTTATTTATTCGTCTCGATAAGTCTTTTATTTCTTCTAATGTTAGTTCGTCTTCTGCTTCTTTTGGGTTAAACATACTTAAACTCTTTGTTAAACCCTCAACGTAACCAACGAAAACTTTATCATAAGTGATTAAAATCTCTCCTATAGCAACATCTACAATAATATCCTCTATTTTACCTAAGTTATTGAAATCATCTACTATTCTTGCTATTGCATGTCTATGTCCTCTATTTTGAGATAAAAACTCTTTATATACCTCTTGAATTGTTTCAAACAACTCGTTGTATGTCCAGTCTTCCATTAAAAATCTCTCCATTACTTATTAGTTGGGTTTTAGTCTTTCTCCGTTATTATGTATTACTTCTAGTTCAAGATTTTTATATTTTTTTGAAAATTATGCCATTACTTGGTTACAACTATCGCACGTATCTAGTTCTGTAAATAACTTAATTCTTCCTGTCGCCTCAGTATTGTTTCCAAGATGAGAAGCAATATCATTTAATATTTTATACTCTGTATCAGAATCCCTTAAATACATACTTCCTTTTTTGTCTGGTGCTTCTATTGCATTAAACATAGGATTTTGGGGTTGCAAAGAAATATTAGGCACTCTTTCCTTTATACTATCTGTAAGCTCATCTATGCTACTTTGAGCAAAAAACTCTGATTTATCAATACCATTAACATTCACTTATGCTAGAGCAAAGTTCCCAGACTTTTTATATCCACTAGTCAAATTCCCTCTCAGTTCCTTCACTCTATCAATTATATGCGCTTCTGCTACTGAATCTATTTGTCTCGTTGGATACACTTTTCCAGTACCCTTAGAAGCCTCCCCTTGATCAATCCGGTTCACTGGCGGATGAACCTCATTAGGCCCACTTATCGAATTTCCTGCAAAAGCAGGACTCCGAGTAGACGGAATGTTGAGATTAACCCGTTCTCTCAGCTTCTCAAGCATCGAGCGGATATCCGTATCTGACACTATCGTTTTAAACTTCTTCCCTAATCCACCTACGGATTTGGTCACTTTAGCGACCTTCGAAAGTTTGAAGACTCTCCCCAATGGGGTAAAGTCGTGTATTAGTGGACCCATCATCTCTATTCGCTCTGTTTCCGAGCCTTCTACAAAGTCGGTATATGCCTTCTTTGCCGCCTTCAAACTGCTGATGCTGAATCCCCATCGCCTTCAGCAGTTTTCGGCTCGCCTTAGCCTGCTTATGCGCCTGCTCCATCAGCTTCTTATTGCCGTAGCGCTTGTACACCTCATACGCAACCTGTGACTTCGCGATCAGGTTACGCGCATCAAAGATCGCCTGCAACTTCTGCTCGCTCTGGATACGGAGCCCGTCCGGCAGCCCTTGTGTGCGCAGGAGCTGCTGCAACTGCTTTACCGTAGGGTCATGGCTTAACTCGTCTTGGCGGAACATTTGGGCGATACGCTCCACGAGATGGTTTGCCGCTTTGCCCATGCTGCCCACGACCTGCACATAACTATTTACGGCCTGCTGCTGGTACTTCCCGAGCAAATGGGTGAGATTCATCGCCTGCTGTGCCCATTTTTCAGCCCCGCGCTGGTTCTCCTGCTGCACCTTCTCCACACCCTGCACCGCCTTGCGAACCACCTCGGCTAGCTTCTCCGCATCCTCGGTCAGCCGGTTGATCTCCCGCTGGGCCTGATGGACTGAGCCCCAAATCGGCAGCTCAGTGCTCCACGAGTTAGCCTGGCCATTGAGGCGCTGCCGCAGCAGGTTGGTCTCTTCGCTCAGCTCAAGCAGCTTGTTTTGCAGCTGTCGGATCTGATCCGACTTAAATATCACTTCTTTTGAGGACATGTCACCCCTCCTGTGGGTCATCTCAAAACGATTTCTTTCCGACCCACCCTGATCTACCTCTCTAGTCAACCTATACCTTCACCACAATAGTAGATATATCCGGTTTTACTTTTAAGCTGTGTACTACCTTTAATTTCCTTTAAACGTTCTACTTATGCTTTTTTGTTCTCACGTCAGCTCAATCTTGGTCGTGTAAGTGTACGTCTATCCACGTACTCGTATAGAGTGCGACACCCAGACAAAAGATTTCATCTGTGTATATCATGTGTTGTTTCTATCCACGCACTCGTATAGAGTGCGACTAAATGAAACTTATGGAAGAATTAAGTGTGCATGTTGTGTTTCTATCCACGCACTCGTATAGAGTGCGACCCGTTTGACATTCAGGCGGATTTACTTGGAATGACACTGTTTCTATCCACGCACTCGTATAGAGTGCGACTCTCTCATATGGGCTACGCAGGATGATGTTGCACAGTTTCTATCCACGCACTCGTATAGAGTGCGACTCTGATGGTGGTACGGCTGGTGTTAGTGGAGCTCAGTTGTTTCTATCCACGCACTCGTATAGAGTGCGACGGGTGCTACTTTGACGGCAATATCGATAGCCATCGGGGTGTTTCTATCCACGCACTCGTATAGAGTGCGACTCATTCAGGAGAGTCAGAATTAAAAGATTACTATGTTTCTATCCACGCACTCGTATAGAGTGCGACTACTCTTAGAGCTGGACTGCTAACTACAAAAGATGTTTCTATCCACGCACTCGTATAGAGTGCGACGCAAATGCTGTTGTACTGCGTAAAGTTAAAGATACATTGTTTCTATCCACGCACTCGTATAGAGTGCGACAATATCCATATCGCCTCCGTCTATACGAAGCTCATATGAGTTTCTATCCACGCACTCGTATAGAGTGCGACTAAACATCAAGCCAATGGGAGCAGTACGTATGACGCAGTTTCTATCCACGCACTCGTATAGAGTGCGACTGCGGGTACAAAAAGCCCTTGTCCCACTAGGGCTCCCAGCCCCAAAAGTGCGGGTCTCCAAAATACAAGGCAAACTTCACTGACAATCAACTGACAAAATGCCGGAATCCCTTGTGCAGCAAGAGGTGTGGATCTCCCGGGGATTTCATGTGCACCTGGGGTTCGCACCAAAGTTACTTGTTCGAGTAAAACTAGCCAAGCCACTTATGTTTAGTATCGCTTATGGAATATAAAGTGGCAAGTGCAGGGCTTATTTTCTTTTACGTCCCCACAACACATCACAAGCACATTTCTGGCTCTTGGTGTGGATACCTCGCAAGCGCAAAAAACATAGCGTTCTACACACAAAGAAATCCTCAACTATAATGACAAAATGTCCATTACAGTTGAGGATGGTAAACCAGAAATTGAGCTTCGATATAAAACCATTAAGTCGAGTACTCATCTATCCGTTCTAGGTTCGGAATAGAGCCAGAAACTCCTTGCGATAAACCCTCTTTATATGATTGTCACTGTCGATCAGACTTAGCACTGGAATTAACATTCCTGCCAACCTTAGACGGCAGCCAGCGTGCTTTGCCTTTCCATATGAGCCCCTCAAGGTACACCGCTTTTTTGAACCAGTGCAGCGAGGGACACCTCTTATTCGTCTTGACAACCAGTCCCCATTGGATGACACTTGACAGCACTGGACTCACAATCCGATTTCTAGTTCGAACGGACTCGAGGCTATCGTCAAACAGTCGTTTCTTAACATCTGTAGGGGCTGCGCCGCTAAGACAAAAATATAGGGTTGCCGCCAGACTATAAATATCAACGAGACTGTCTTGTTGAGCTCTCTCCGAATACAGCTCAAGCGGTGAATAACCGGTTGATGTAAAGATAGCATGTTCTGGCTTTCCCGCATCCGCGCATTGTATACGTACAGCAGAGCCAAAATCGATAAGTTTGGCTTGCCCATCCTCTCCTATGACCACATTATCAGGTTTTAAGTCGCGATGAATAATACCCTGCTTATGAATGTACGCTAACGCGTCGATTATCGATAACATGGTACTGGACAGAAATTCAGAGTTTAACCTGCTGCCATCTGATCCACAATACTGATCCATCGTTACACCACGGCAAAATTCCGTTACCACGTAGCTAGTGCCGTTCTCTTCAAAATGGTCAATAAGCTGCACGATATTGGGATGTTCAAGTTCACTTAACAATGCCGCTTCTTGATCAAACGAACGTTTTAATGACTCAAATTGCGTAAAGGCTGCGGACTGCCTGCACTTCACAGAACGACGATCAATCTCCCTTTTTGCCAAAGCGTCTGGGAAAAATTCCTTGATCACATAAGTAAGCTTGCTCTCGTTATGCCGAGCAGCATATACGATTGACAGATGACTTCTTGAAATGACTTTCCTTATTTGATAAGTCTGGTTCAGACAAGTGTTTCTGCCTAAACACATTTCCTTATCAACCTTCATGTCTGATCCCCCGCTTGCTCTGCTTTACTTTTTGTCACAAACCGCTTATCGATCACAGACCTGCTTGCTGCACTAGTCACAACCTCGGCACTTAAACGTGTTATACTGTGGATGCGAAATAAATGCTATTTGTTCTATTCATATGTCGACATTCACAAATCGTCGTCATGCACTTCTTCTGTATCATGATCTTGACGCTCAGCCCGCCACTGCGCTTTCTCCTGAACGTGTTCTTCAATCAAATCACGCTTTAAATTCCAAGCCTCTATGCTAAAATCGACATGATAAGGCTCCGGGTTGGTTTTCCTCAAATATTCGGGCCAGAATCGCTTTAATTGCTTCTCATGGTAGGTGCGGATCTCCGCCAGCGATGGACGATCATATACAAGCTTGCCTTGTTGATAGATCGGCTGCAGCAACCGCTCTGACAAGTAATGATCTACATGCTTGTGCATATAAGGATGAAGCGGATCAAACAGCTTGAGCCTTGCTTGACGCTCCACATCGTCTTCTGTTGCCAAGCAAATGTAATCGGCAATCGCCTTTTTCTTTTTCGGATGAATAATACGGTATACGTCCTTCTTGCCAGGGTAAGACACCTTCTCTGGATTAGCGGAGATCTTAATTGTAGGCTCCATCTTACCATCAATCTCTCTCTCCACCAGCTTGTACACACCACCAAGCGCTGGTTGGTCAGAAGCCGTGATCAGTTGTGTCCCTACTCCCCAGCTATTAATCTTGGCACCCTGCATCTTCAAATCGGAAATGGTGTTCTCATCCAGATCATTGGAAGCGACGATCTGGACATCTGTTAAGCCAGCTGCATCCAGCATCTTACGTGCTTCAATGGATAAATAGGCCAAATCCCCGCTATCGAGACGAATGCCAAGTAAGCGTTTGCCCTTCCGCTCCAGCTCTTGTGCGACACGAATCGCATTCGGAATACCGCTGTGCAGCGTATCGTACGTATCCACCAATAAAGTGACCTGATTTGGCAGCGCTTCTGCAAATTTTTCAAACGCGTCCAGCTCATTCGTGAAACTTTGCACCCACGCATGCGCATGTGTGCCTTTGGTCGGAATGCCGAACCGTTTGCCCGCCAGCATATTGGAAGTTGCATGGAATCCTGCAATATAAGCGGCACGTGCTCCCCATAATGAGGCATCTGCTTCTTGGGCGCGCCGAGTTCCAAATTCCATCAAAATGTCGTCTTTTGCGACTTGCTTGATTCGTGATGCTTTGGTGGCAATCAATGTCTGGAAGTTCATAAAATTAAGCAAAGCTGTCTCGATGAGCTGTGTCTCGAACACTCTTCCTTCTACGCGGATAAGCGGTTCATTCGCAAATACGAGCGTACCTTCCTTAACAGCATCCAACTGACCAGTAAAACGAAATGCACGCAACTCCTCCAAGAAGTCTGCGTCATACTGCTCTTCTTGTAAGCTTAAGTAGTCAATATCATCTGCCGTAAAACTGAGATTCTCCATATATTCAATGATACGCTCCAGACCGGCAAATACAGCGTAGCCATTGCCGAACGGCATCTTGCGAAAGAATGCCTCAAACACAGTCCGTTGGTTATGCGTGCCGTTTTTCCAATGTGCGTACATCATATTAATTTGATATTTGTCCGTATGTAAGGCCATTGATGTATTCATGATTGTAATCCTCTTTTCTTCTAGATGAACATCGATATGATGGATTATACCGTTGTTACGCCTTGACTCACAATCAACGCTCCGAGTGAGTTGCGGAAATGCTGAAGCGCCCACTCATGGGCTTGTCCGTTAAAAGTCGCTACAGCGTCTTCGTGCACGACGATCTTGTAGCCTAAGTTATAGGCTTCTACTGCCGTGTGAAGCACGCAAATGTCAGTGCATACCCCAATGAGATGCACTTCTGATACACCTCGCGCACGAAGCCGGAGATCCAGATCCGTACCGCAAAATGCGCTGTAACGTGTCTTATCCATCCAATAGATTTGGTCCTTAGATGTCTCGTACACATTCATCACTTTACCATATAAATCTCTGCCTGAAGTTCCTCGAATATTGTGCGGTGGAAACAGCTTCGTTTCAGGATGATAAGGGTCATGTTCATCATGAACGTCCACCGCCATGACGACTTCATCCCCATGCTGAACAAATTGTTCCACAAGTGCAGCCACCCTGTTCTCAATCGCTATGGCTGGATCGCCGCATGGCAGCTTGCCATTTACAAAGTCAACCGTGTAGTCAATAACAATAAGTGCTTTCATGGCATGTGCTCCTTCTATATGTCTTAGTCAGTTCAAATGCTGCAGATTAACGTCATTATGACAAATTAAACCGAAAAGTCAACTTCCCAATATGTAAAACCATTTTTGGTTCTATTTCCGCTTGGCCCGAAATGTTCCTGTCCCAATCGAGCCAACCTGGCCAAATTCATCGGTTACCGTTGCATAACATGTAAGCGAGCGGGTCGTTTCGTGTATAATATGGGCCCGCGCCTCAAGCACTTCTCCCGTTAGGGGCGCTACAAAATGTAAATTTAAATTACTAGTGACCATCGGCGTATCTGGACGCACTGCATTTGTAATCAAGCCCATCGCATTGTCAATCAGGGAGGACGTAACCCCGCCGTGAACGATTCCCATCATATTTAAATGATGAGGTTTTATCGCTATCCGTACGATCGCTTCTTCATCCGTCAGACTGACTATTTCGCATCCCAAGTGACCCCAAAATGTAGCCTGTGCCTGCTTTTCCATCGCCTTTAAATCATCCTGAGTGTACCCCATGCTGACACCTCACTTGTATGCGTTAAGGGTTAGGCTTTCGCCCATAAAGCTGCATATAAACCGGCCGTTGCCATAACGACCGGCTTAGTCACAACCTATGATTGTATCTACATTACTTCTGAGTAAAACGGTACCTAATTCTACATTACCCCATTCCAACACGTCCAATCAAGCTATTCCGTCTTATCAACCACTTTTTCATCTGCCAGTGCCTGCTCGATCTGTTCTTGTGCGACCTCTTCAAGCAGTTTGCGCCGCAGCACTTTACCGACCATCGTCTTTGGCAGCTCTGTCCGAAATTCAACAAGCCGCGGTACTTTAAAAGCTGCAAGATGTCCTCTGCACCACGCTATAATTTGCTCAGCCGTCACATCCGAGCCATCCTTGAGAATAACGTAGGCTTTCACTGTTTCCCCCCTGTAAGCATCGGGAACACCAATCACGACGGCTTCTTTGATGTCTGGGTGTTCAAATAACACTTCTTCCACATCACGTGGATATACTTTGAACCCACTCGCGTTAATCATATCTTTTTTCCGGTCTACGATATAAAAGAAGCCCTCTGCATCCATTTTCCCCATATCTCCTGTGTACAGCCAGCCATCACGAAGTACCGCCGCCGTCTCTGCTTGCCGCTGCCAATACCCAACCATCACTTGCGGACCGCGGACGATAAGCTCACCAATTTCTCCAACAGCCAGTTGTTCACCCGTTTCGGCATTCACGATTCTTGCTTCCGTATCTGGAAATGGTATCCCGATTGAGCCCAGCTTCCGGTAATCCCACACGTTGTTGGCATGGGTTACGGGTGAAGCCTCGGTTAAACCATAACCTTCAATCAGTCTGCCTCCAGTTAACGCCTCAAACTGCTCCTGCACTTCTTGCGGCAGCGGCGCTGAACCGCTTACACATGCACGTATAGAGCTAATATTATATGATTTCACCTCAGGGTGATGGTTAATGGCAATATACATCGTAGGAGCACCTGGAAAAATGGACACTTGTTTCTTTTCGATTACCGCAAGCACTTGCTTCGGATCAAATCGCGGCAGCAGTACAATTTGTCCTGCCAAATGTACCGCTTGATTTAACAGCACTGTCAAGCCAAATACATGAAAACAGGGCAGCGCCGCTAGAAATACTTCTTTTCCTCTTCTGGCTTGATAGAACCAGTTTGCTGTCTGGATCGTATTTGCGATCAAATTGTAATGGGTTAACATGACACCTTTAGCGATGCCCGTTGTCCCCCCCGTATATTGTAGGATTGCTACATCACGCTCGGCATCCACCTCTTTGCATACCTGATGAGGATGACATCGTTTCAGCCAAGCTTTAAATTTATAAACAGACGGAAGGTCCGGTACATGCAAATCTTGACCATCTTTTTTTGCTTTTATCGGATATATCCAGTTTTTAGGAAACGGTAAATATTCAGCTATAGAAGCCACTATAATATGCTGTACTTGCGTATGCGGCTTGACTCGGAGGACACGCTTGAAAAGCAAATCAAGTGTAACAATGACTACTGCGCCTGAGTCTGACAATTGTTGTGTCAGTTCCCCCTCCATATAGAGCGGGTTCGTCATTACGGCAATGCCTCCATAAAGCAATGTGCCAAAATAGGCTATAATCACCTGCGGACAATTGGGCAGCATGATGGCGACACGCTCGCCAGGCTTGATACCTAAGCTGTGCAGTCCATCTGCAAAACGGTAAGCACCATCCAGTAGTTCCTGATACGTTAGTTTCCCTCCCATAAACTCCACTGCTGTGTGTGTGGGAAAGGCAGAGGCTGCATCGATCAGCAGCCTCCCCACATTGTGCTTCGGATAGTCGAAGGTTGATGCGACTTCTGCGGGATAATGGACGAGCCATGGTTGATCCCCCAACATGACTATCCACTCCTTCCTGCCGCGGATGAGCGGCCATAGTCATTCCCTGCTGACAGACGTGATGGGCTACGTAGCGACAGTGACATAACCTTCTTGCGCAACTACTTGGCTGGCAATGGTTCTCTTTAATGGGGTCAAGGAAGACGATTGGGTGCGAACTAATTTTTTTAAGATTGAGAGCTGTGTCTTTAACGTATCCCCCGTTGATATATATGCCAGAAGTTCTTTCGCGCTAATATCTGTGGCAGCAATACTATCGCGCAGGTAGATTAACGTCATTGCAGCAGCCAGTGCGGACTTCTCTTGCCCGTAGCGTTCAGCCAACTTCGCAGCTCGCAGCAGTGCACTCTCAGCGGCATAAATCGATATAATCATATCTGATAAGTGCGCCAGTACTTCCTGTTCCTCATCTATACCCTGACCAAATTTCTGAACAGCGCTTCCTCCGACAAATAAAAATATCGTTTTTAACCGGGACAACAACTCGCTCTGCTCAGACAATGAGTCATGAAACGGAGATGCTGGCGGGAGAGGGGCAAGCAACTCCTGCTGCAGCGACTCTAATCGTTCAATGAGCGGAAGCTCTCCTTTCATCGCTTTTTTGAGCAGTGTACCGGGTATGAGTAAGCGATTGATTTCATTGGTCCCCTCAAATATACGGTTGATACGTGCGTCCCGATAGATTCGTTCGACCTTGTATTCCTGCGTATACCCATAACCGCCGTGAATCTGCACCGCTTCATCTGCCACGAATTGGAGCGCCTCGCTAGCAAATATTTTATTGATGGAACACTCAAGCGCATATTCTGCAATCGCCTTGGCGGATGCTTTGCCAGCTTCAGCACTTTGATGATTCATATCGCTCAGCATGCCATCGATGTAGCCAGAAGTACGATAGACCATACTTTCCAGTACATAAGTAATGGCGTTCATATCCGCCAACTTCTGACGGATAAGCGTAAAGTGGCTGATGGGCTTTCCGAACTGTGTCCGTACATTGGCGTACGAAGACGCCAACCGAATCGCCTCCTTTGCTGCCCCCAGGCAACCTGCTCCCAACTTAAATCTGCCGATATTTAAAATGTTAAAGGCGATTAAATGACCTTTGCCGATCTCGCCAAGCACATTCTCAACCGGGACAGGCATGTTGTCAAAATATAGCGGGCACGTGGAAGAACCTTTAATACCCATCTTTTTCTCCTCAGGACCAATCGTAAAACCAGGAAGCGAACGTTCCACAATAAAGGCCGTAAATTTGGTGCCGTCCACTTTGGCATACACAATAAACAAATCTGCAAAGCCTGCATTCGTAATATAGATCTTTGACCCATTCAGCACGTAGTGCTTGCCGTCATCAGACAGCTTAGCCGTCGTGCGTGCGCCAAGCGCATCAGATCCGGATGCAGGCTCTGTAAGGCAGTATGCGGCGATCTTGGCGCCTGATGCCAGCTCAGGCAAATACTTCTGCTTCTGCGCCTCCGAGCCAAAAAATACGATTGGCAACGTTCCGATGCCAACATGCGCGCCGATCGATAGGGCAAATGAGGAGGATTGCGCCAGCGTCTCATTTATAATCGTAGAGCTGACTTTGTCAAGGCCTAAACCACCGTAAGCCTCCGGCACATCTGCTGCCAGCAAGCCCAATTCACCCGCCTTGCGCATCAGCTTAACTGTCAGTTCATAATCCAGCTTCTCCAACTGCTCATCATTTGGAAGCACATCCCCTTCCAAAAATGCTTGAGTAGTGTCCGCAAACATGCGCTGTTCTTCTGTAAAGTCTTCAGGGGTAACGATTTGATCCGGTAAAGATTCATACAACAAAAAACCGCCGCCTACCGGTTTTGAGACTACATGTTTTGCGTCCATTTCATTCGCCCTCCTCTGCTGATGCTTTTGGCGCATGAACCTCGAACAAACCCGCCGCGCCCATACCCCCACCGATGCACATCGATACAATGCCGAATCCGCCTCCTTTTCGACGTAAATCCTGAACCAAACTCGTAGTAAGCTTAGCTCCTGTACAGCCGAGCGGATGTCCCAATGCAATCGCACCACCATTTACATTAATCTGTGCCTCGTCTAGCTCTAGCTGCTTTATAATGGCGAGACATTGCGCTGCGAATGCTTCGTTTATTTCATACTGGTGAATATCGTTCTTTTCCAATCCTACTTGTCGCAGCAGCTTTGGAATTGCTTCCACAGGGCCGATTCCCATTACTTCAGGGGCCACTCCCGCTACCGTGAAGCCTCGAAATGTAGCAAGCGGCTCCAATCCAAGCGCCTCGGCGCGTTCTCGGCTCATCACCAGCACAGCTGCAGCACCATCGCTTATTGGTGATGAATTGCCAGCCGTCACCGTGCCTCTGGCTGCAAACGAAGGTTTCAGCCGTAAAAGAGCCTCCATGCTCGTATCAGCGCGAACACATTCATCATGCTCGAAGGGCTTATAATGAAGTGTGTAATGTCCACTCGGCGATTCCTTAGAATGAAGTGACTGAACGGGCACGATCTCATCGTTGAACAGGCCAGCTGCTTGTGCTGCCGCAGCTTTACGGTGGCTGTTCAAGGCGAAGGCGTCCTGCTGCTCGCGGCTAATGCCATACAGAGCAGCAACTCGCTCCGCCGTATGTCCCATGCCGATGTATACTTCTGGCATCTCCTCCGCAATTCGCGGATGCGGCGCCAGCTTGAAGCCGGTCATAGGCACATGCGACATGCTCTCTACTCCCCCAGCAATCACGATATCTGAACTTCCTGATTGAATTTGTTCGGCAGCGTAAGCGATTGCCTGCAGCCCAGATGAACAAAAGCGGTTTACCGTCACTGCAGGCACGGATGATGGCAGACCGGCATACAACGCGATAATTCGCGCTACGTTAAGCCCTTGCTCCCCCTCTGGCATTGCACAGCCAAGGATGACGTCGTCGATCACTTCCCGGCTTACGCCAGGTGCCCGTTCCAGCACGGCTTCAATAACAGCCCGCCCCATATCCTCTGCGCGTGTTTCTGCGAGCGCCCCACGTTTTGCTTTGCCTACAGCCGTTCTTGCCACAGATACGATCACCGCTTCCCGATGTGTCGGTATTGGTGTTCTTGTGCCTGAAGATGGTTTCATCATCTATTCATCCCCCTTCCATCAATTGCGTAATGGCTTACCGGTACGCAGCATATGCTCCATCCGCTGCTGTGTCTTCTGTTCGCCGCATAACGACAAGAATGCTTCCCGCTCCAAATCCAGTACATATTGCTCCGATACAAGTGCTCCGCTCGGCACGTCGCCACCTGACAGTATATGAGCAAGCTTATTTGCGATCAGAGCATCATGCTCGCTTATGTAGCCACCTTCGCGCATCCCCTGGATAGCCAGCTTCATCGCAGCTTTGGCTTCTCTGCCAGCCACTCGAATGACGGGTGAATGCTCACTGCTAAATCCAGAGGCATCCATTGCAAGCACGATTTGTTTCGCCTCATAAAAGCGGCGTTTACTGTCAATTAACACCTCATCCTTTGGCCGTCTGTAACCAAGCCTTTCTGTATCAAAGCCGCTTGTTGATACTTTAGCCATCGCAATTGTCTCGAATATCCGCAGTACATGCGGCGTCAGATCATCCTCCGCATGAGGAAACCTTGCCGAGAGCTGCTGCAGCAGTTCTTTGCAGCCGCCACCTGCCGGAATTAAGCCCACTCCAGTCTCAACTAACCCAAAGTAGGTTTCTGCACTGAATAGAATGACGTCAGCAGGCAAGCAAGCTTCAACACCACCGCCAAGCGTCATCTGATGAGGCGCGGCCACAACTGGCTTCTGCAATCGCTTCAGCCGCAGCATCGACTGCTGAAAATGCTTAATAATATCATCAATTTCTTCCCATTCTTCCGCTTGGGCCTCTGCAAGCAGCTGCATAATATTAGCGCCGACACAGAAATGCTTGCCTTCGTTAGCCACTACTAAGCCACTATATTGCTGTTCCACGAGTTCTACGCTGCGTTGGATCATTGACAAAATATCTCCACCGATTGCGTTGTTCGGCGAATGAAACTCCAGGCAAGCCACGCCGTCACCAAGGTCGATCAGACTAGCTCCTGCGTTACTGGCTATCGTCGCGCCAGCGTCTTTTAGCTCACGCAGCGAAATATGTTGAGGGGCAGTTTCCACATTTCGATAACCACCAAGATGGGCGTATGCTTTCCCCTTACTCGGTAGCTTCATATAGAAAGTTTCGTGTCCTGCTGCCAGCCACTCCAGCACCCAAGCAGGTACGTCCACCCCCTCTGCCTGCATCCGGGCCGTTGATTCTCTAACTCCAATGGCATCCCACATTTCAAATGGACCCAACTGCCAATTAAAGCCCCAGCGTATCGCGTGATCAATATTCTGAATATCGTCTGCGATAACACCAACTAGCGATGCAGAATAAACCAACATTTGTTTGGTCGTATCCCAAGCAAAAGTTCCATATTTATCCTTGGTATTCAGCAGTGCTTTCAGCTTATTACCCGTTCCTTTAGCTCGCTTTGCGGCTTCGAGCGAAGGGGCTTGAACATATTGTCTGTCTGCATACTGCATCGTATCGAAGCGAAGTGCTGTAATACGGCCCTTGCCCTCTTTTTTATAGAAGCCTTGACCTGCTTTCTCTCCAATATGACCTTGTTCTACCAGCTTGTGGTACCAACTCGGGAGCTTGAACAATTGACGTTCAGATTCAGTTGGCGCATGTTCTGTCAAGTTACCAACAACGTGCATAAACGTATCCAGTCCGACAAGATCCAGCGTGCGGAAGGTTGCACTCTTGGGCCTCCCCATCGCTGGCCCAGTTATCGCATCCACTTCCTCGATCGTTAATCCTGCACGTTCCATTTCTTGAAGAGTTGTCACGAGGCTGTAGGTACCAATGCGATTGCCGATAAAGTTGGGCGTATCTTTAGCGATAACGACACCTTTTCCAAGTCTGCGCTCGCACCACTCGCGTGCCTGCTCTACTGTATCGTGAGCACTATCCGCGGTTGGAATCACCTCAACCAAGTGCATGTATCGCGGCGGGTTAAAAAAATGTGTGCCTACAAACGATTCCTTGAATGCCTGCCCACGGCCCTCTGCAATCGCAGTCAGAGAAATTCCTGAGGTGTTGGAGCTGACAAGCGTGCCAGGCGTCCAATGTGCCTCGATCTCATCCCATACGACACGCTTAATATCCAGACGTTCGGTTACAGCTTCTATAATCCAGTCTACGCCTCGTAAACGGGGCATATCATCCTCGGTGTTGCCTGCTGCTATCCGATCCGCAAACGCTTCCATATACAAGGGAGATGGATTTGTTTTCTTCAGTCGCGCTATGCCCTGAGTTGCTAAGCGGTTGCGTACAGCCTTATCTGTTAGGGCGAGCCCTTTTATTTCTTCTTCGACGGTTATGGAGTTCGGTACAACATCAAGCAGTAGACATCGTATGCCTGCATTCGCTAAATGTGCAGCGATAGCAGCCCCCATAACACCTGATCCGATTACCGCAGCGGTCCGTACCTCATTCCATCGTTTTAACGCCACATTGTTCACTCCTTTACGTTCTAGGAATCTGTCGTTTCATGGATTGGTTGTTCCATGAATCAGCTAACAGTCCTACTCGCTTATAAAGCCTTACTACTGCTATATTGGAAAACAACTTGTGTTATGCGTATCATGAAGCAGCTGCATTTATTGTTCGCTCGCATCTTCTGTGCAAGCGTAACTAGTAAGAAGAAATAAAACACAGCGAATACCTAATCGTTTCATCGATTACTCACGTTCGCCAAGGACTGACATCGCTACCAATTCAGCAATGTCATACGATCGTATCTCATCACGTTCCAAGCTTTTTGTACCGTCTTCCATCATCGTGAGACAATACGGGCATGCGCTCCCGATCACAGTCGGTTCCGTGAGCAATGCCTGCTCTACACGGGTCACATTAACTCGCTTGCCTTCTGTCTCTTCCATCCACATCCGGCCGCCGCCCGCTCCGCAGCACATTGCATCTTTGCCGTGCCGTTCCATCTCAACAAGGGATAGTTGCGGGATAGCTCTTACCAATTCGCGCGGAGCATCGACGATGTCGTTATAGCGAGCAAGATAACAGGAATCGTGCCAGACCACTTTTTCGTTCACCGCATGTTTAAGCTGAATTCGTCCTTCCTGCCACATTTTCCATAACCATTCGGTATGGTGATACACTTCGATGTCTGCGCTTAACCCAAAGTCTGGATATTCCTTCTTTATAGTGTGATAGGTATGAGGGCAAGCTGTTACAATCTGCTTAACGTCATACTTCTTGAACAAGGCGACATTGTCGCGCGCTAACTCCTGATACAGAAATTCATTGCCTAGTCGCCGAGCTGTATCTCCTGAGCTGCGCTCTTCATTACCTAGCACAGCGTATCGGATACCGGCCGCCTCCATGAGACGAATAAGCGAGCGGATGACACGTTGAGAACGACGATCATACGCACCCATAGAACCGACAAGCAGCAATACATCGTAAGCCGTTGATTCCTTTACTACCGGTACATGACGGCCACTGCTGCGCTCCCAATCCAGTGCCCATTGATGCCGATCGTTACGATTGATGCCCCAAGGATTGCCTTGACGTTCAATATTGGTCATTGCCCGTTGAGCATCAGCCGGGAGCTCGCCGCGTGTCAGCACGAGGTATCGCCGCATGTCAATAATCTTATCCACGTGCTCATTTCCGACTGGACATTGATCTTCGCAATTTCGGCACGTTGTACAAGCCCACAATTCCTGTTCAGACATAACATCACCAATTAATTCCAATGACCGTGCGTCATGAGCATTCTCGGTTGATTTGATATGTGAGCGTTCACCGACCCATTGCTGTTTCTGGATCGATAATGTATATGAGATAGGCGCGGCAGACTTTCCAGCGGCACGTTGTAATACATCAGCACCTGATTGCTCAATTCCAGCAACAGGATGTGCATCCGTTAACTGGACAAGCACTTCACTTTCATTACTCCCCATATTTATCCAACGATGTGTCATGACGCCAGCATGTAGAGCAGGAACCCATGGTGTAGTTGAAGTAACGGCAGCACCTTTTTCCGTTAAGTGATCGCGTAACTTTGTAATCAAATGCATCGGTGACAACCATTTTCCTGTACTGGCTGCAGGACATACATTCGTACAACGGCCACACTCTACACATGCATACAAATCCACTAGCTGGTTCTGCCTAAACTGCTCAATAGCACCAACACCAAAGCTTTCCGCTTCCTCCTGCTCCAAATCAAGCGGTTCCAGCTTGCCAATCTCATGCGACGAACGTTGGAGGCCTAGATTGATTGGAGCTACTATTAAATGAAAGTGCTTGGACTGCGGCACATACACCAAAAAAACAAGCAGCACCACTAGATGAAGCCACCATGAAATTTCATAACCAATGGTCAATATAAACAGTGGCGAATGTACGATTGAGGAAGCAATCCATGCTGTTAACGACCCTGTCACTTCTGTTGCACCCTCCAACGCACGATCAAACACCATCGTTCCAACTACGCTTACCATCAGCAAGACGATAAACAACAGTACCCAAGCTGGCTTCATGCCTCGTTTTAATCGCGCCAGCCGTTCTACGTAACGTCGATATCCCGCGTAAAGAATTGCAGCCAGCACAATCATGACCGTGTATTCCTGTGCAATGACAAACGCCTCATATCCTGGCAGTGGCAGATGATTCCCTGTTAATCCCTTCCATATAATATCAACTGCTCCAATCTGCAGATGAAGGAAGCCATAGAACAAAAACAGATGCATCAGCCCGCTGCGCCAATCCTTCCACAATTTCCCTTGAGTCATTGTCTTTAGCAATGCTTGCCACACCCTGCCGCTCACGTTGTCCAGAACAGTAGAAGGCATGCCAAGACGTACATACTGCCAGCGCATCCTTATCACGTGTATAAACATCGTCATTCCGATGGACATGCATGACAGACATAAAATCCATTTGACCAGCAGAAGCATTATCATCTCCCCCTTCTTCTCTTCTGCCAATCTATGTTCATCATGGTGGTATTAGGACAACATACGGCTCCACGTTCTGAGCTCGTATTAGTCCTTATGGTTGATGGATATGAACTTATTACGTAAAAAATGCTTGATGAAGAAATGTTCGTTGTCTTCCCCACATATATATAGACAAGTAATGATTGAAATGAAGGTCCTAAGACCAATGCTGCAGAATCGAGGTGTGCTATGACTTTTTTAAGTAATGAATCAGCTCATTCACCGCTTGATATTGTTGTCTTACTGAAGCAAACGTTTGATACGGAGGAAAGAGTGAGCATTGTTAACGGACAAGTAAGTCAAGACGGTGTAAAATGGGTGATAAATCCTTATGATGAATATGCCGTTGAGGAAGCACTGCGTTGGAAGGAAGCCTATGGGGGCAAAGTAACCGTCATTTCTGTCGGTCCTGAACGTTGTGCGGAAGCGTTACGAACAGCATTGGCGATGGGAGCAGACGAAGCCGTTCTCATCCATGTCGAGAGCAGCGCTGCTGAACAGCTTGACGAGCATGTGGTATCAAGCCTGCTGTACGCCGCGCTTAAGGATCAACCGCCGCAGCTGCTGTTAGCTGGCCATTTCAGCGTTGATCAAGGCAGCGCTCAAGTAGCTATTCGTTTGTCTGTGCTCTTGGACATCCCGCACGTATCAGCAATTACGAAGCTTGAACGAATGGAAGGACAGCGTGCCAAAGCTGATCGAGACGCCGAAGGGGACACGGAACGTCTTGAAGTGACACTGCCTGCGTTATTTACAGCGCAGCAGGGATTAAATGAGCCGCGCTATCCTTCACTTCCAGGCATTATGAAAGCAAAGAAGAAGCCGCTTACCCAGATTGATGCAATGACATTGTGTCCTGACTTCTCACAAGCTGCCGGTACGCTGAGGACCTCGATCGAGCTCCCTCCCCCCCGCCTATCTGGCAAGCTGTTCGCAGGAAGCCCTGCTGAGCAGGTCGAACAATTGATTCGAAGTTTGCGTGATGAAGCCAAATGTATCGGATAACGATAGATGAAAGGAGTGCGATCACATGGGACGCACGATAGCAGTCATTGCAGAGATGAGAGGTAATCAATTGCGGCAGGTAACCTTCGAAGCGCTTCATGCTGCGGAACTACTTTATACGCCTGGGGATCGAATTGTAGCATTGCTTATCGGTCATCAATTAGATGCCGTCAGCAGTGTTCTATTGAAAACTGGGATTCAAGAGCTCATTATCGCAGACGACGATTCGTATAAGTACTATGAGCCTGAAGTTTATTTTGCCGCTGTGCGCACTTTTAACGATATCGTATCACCCGATATCGTCCTGTTTGGCCATACTGCGATGGGCAGAGATTTAGCTCCTATGCTTGCAGCTCATACAAAGAGCGGACAATTGTCTGACGTCGTCTCTTTTCAGGCTTCTGAGACAGGCTGGACCTTCCGGCGCCCGGTATATGCGGGAAAAGCGTTCGAATCCCGCCAGTTTGCTAACCAAGCTACCCCATGGATTATCACGATACGTCCTAATAACTTTAAAGCTATAGATCACCTGGAGGACAGTCTGTCAGCTAATGCCGCCGACATTAAGCAGACATTCCTGCCTACCCCCTCCCCATCGCTACGATCTGTCGTTCATGAGGTGGTTCAGCGGATGTCTGGGGCTATAGACCTGACTGAAGCCAAAATTATTATTTCTGGCGGCCGTGGCGTTAAGAGCTCAGACGGCTTTAAACCATTGGAGCAGCTGGCATCTGTATTAAACGGTGCTGTGGGGGCTTCACGAGGCGCTTGTGATGCAGGATATTGTGACTATTCACTTCAGGTTGGCCAAACTGGAAAGGTAGTCACCCCAGAAATTTATTTTGCATGTGGGATTAGCGGAGCGATCCAGCATCTCGCAGGCATGAGCCAATCGCGGGTGATTGTAGCGATTAACATTGATCCCGAGGCGCCAATCTTTCAAGTGGCTGATTACGGCATAGTGGGTGACTTATTTGAGATCATACCGCTGTTGACATCCGAGTTTCGTAAAATGTTAACCTGAAGGTACAAAAAGCACCCTTTGACAGCTGGTGTTTCTCATCATGTTAATCGTATAATGTTAATCATATATTCGTGAAACGATTCAGCTTCGCCAATCACAAAACACCCCCAATACTAATTGTATCGGGGGTGTCCTATTATCCGTATAAAATGATGCGCTGACGTCATCAAGCGAAGCGCATCATAAGTATAAGCGACCGTTAATCACTGCATGTATCCGGGTCGGATTCGGCACCGGTTTCTACATTGATTCTTTCGGACACCGTATCTCTAACAACAGACATAACAAGCTGCAGCAAGTAGTTTACATCTGATTGACTCTGTTGGAATTCAACCACAAGCGGCACATTATCCAGTTCATCTTGCAGATCATTGATCTCTCCTTCAATCTTCTCAATCATTTGGTTATTTTTGAAAGATTGGAACGCTACAATCTCTTTCTGCTTCTTCTTCAACTTGGCAATAACCTCTTGAATGTGCGTGTGATCCTGAATCTGCTTCTCTGCTTGCTGATACTGCTTCACTTCTTCCGTCGTGCAGATCATATCGGCCAATTGCTTTGCCTTCTCCATGATATCTTCGCGCACGAGCAGGTCACGCGTATTAAAGGAAGGCATACCACAACCTGTATGGTTGTGCGCATGTTCCTGATGCGAATCCTGTATATGTTCAGCCAACGAGAACCTCTCCCATCTCTAACGTCAATCTCCTCAAATGAGGTTTTAAACATGCTGAGTCTATTGTAACTGATAACCTCGATAATATTAAGAACTCATTTTTATCGGTTCTGTGACAAGGTCACCTTTAATATAAAATGTCTTACTGTCCGTCACTTTAACCTGTACAAATTGACCAATCAACTCTTTGCCGCCTGCAAAGTGAACCAGCTTATTCGTACGCGTTCGGCCGGATAGTATCTCGCTATTGTTCTTTGACTCGCCTTCTACCAGCACTTCAACCGTCTTACTGACCATTTGTTCATTACTGCTGCGACTTAATTCTGCCATCACTTCATTTAACCTCTTTAGACGTGCCTTTTTAACTTCCATTGGCACGTCGTCAACCATATGTACAGCTGGAGTCCCCTCACGAGGTGAATAAATAAACGTATAAGCCATATCAAATCCGACTTCCTGAAGTAATGACACCGTCTCTTCAAACTGCTCATCTGTCTCACCTGGGAAACCAACAATAATGTCTGTCGTAAACCCAACGTCTGGCATAGCCTGCTTAATCTTGCGCGCCAGATTCAAGAACAGCTCTCGATCATATTTGCGGCTCATCTTCTTAAGCACTTCACTGCTGCCCGATTGGACTGGTAAATGGATGTGCTCGACCAGGTTGCCCCGCTTCGCAAGCACTTCGATTAAATGATCATCGAAATCACGTGGATGGGATGTCGTAAATCGAATACGAGGAATATCAATCTTTCGCATATCATCCATCAAATCACCGAAGCGATAATGGATATCTTCGAAGTCCTTGCCGTAAGCATTGACGTTTTGCCCAAGCAGCGTAATTTCTTTATAACCTTGACGAGCAAGTTCACGAACTTCCGCGATTACATCTTCTGGACGCCTGCTTCGTTCTTTGCCGCGCGTATAAGGAACGATGCAATACGTACAAAACTTATCGCAGCCGTACATAATGTTCACCCATCCACGCATACCTGAACGCTTCTTAGGAAGATTCTCGATAATATCGCCTTCCTTGGACCATACATCAACGACCATCTCTTTATTAAAGAGCGCATCCTGAACCAGGTACGGCAAACGGTGAATGTTGTGGGTGCCAAACACCATATCTACAAATTGATGCTTCTGCATAATACGATTAACTACGTTCTCTTCCTGAGACATACAGCCGCATACACCTAAGATCAGGCCCGGTCTTTCCAATTTCAGCGTCTTCAAGTGCCCTAGTTCTCCAAATACTTTATCTTCAGCATTCTCACGGACCGCACATGTGTTAAGTAAAATAAGATCAGCCTGCTTGCGGTCTTCTGTCCTCTGGTAACCCATCTCCTCCAGCAGACCACTCATCGTCTCCGTATCATGCTCGTTCATCTGGCAACCGAACGTATAAATAAGATAGCGCTTACCATGACCTAGCTGGCGAAGAGACTCCGGCACCGCTTCTTCATAGTGTACTTGAATGCTCTGTTTGCCGCGCTGCTTCTCTTGGTTATGCTTCGGTTCGGACATAATATGAATCTCACGTCCGTTGATTCTAATCTTCTTGCCATGCTCATCCTCTTTAATGACTTTAGCTTGAGAGAAATCAAAATATTTGGAATAATCCTTCTTCTCCTGACCCATCCTCAATAGTCACTCCTTTTATCTATGTCTGTCGACTATATTCAAACATTGCAGTAATATGGCTAAATCAACCAATACCTTTAATTATAACATTCTCATCCTGCGTTTCCAAGACACACAAAAGCATCTCCCAACATGAGCATGCCGGGAGATGCGGGGGCGGGATGAACTTAAGTCGATCAATTGTCAGTCCTTGCCGAGGAACTTCTCCAATTGAGGGGATTATCGTTCAGACTCCGAATTATATAAAGGTAGGTAAATGTCATAGTAAATATTTGCTTGATGTACATTTATTATAACCGTTTCTCAGTTCGAAAAAATCCGCCATAAGCATCAATCCCTAGACAGGTTACGACAGTTCATATTACAAATACTTCATCAATAATAAGAGCAAGGCACTATATCCTCCACCCTTACGCTACTAGAGTCCTGCTTATATAGACTTATCCTGCATGGACCCAATTAAGCTAGGATATCCCCTGTTTTTATCTAAATTGGCAAACAAAAAAACGGCCCACTGGGGACCGCTTTTCTGATTGTTCTTGCCATTCAAAGTATGAATTATTCGACGATCTCGGCAGTGTCACCATTCTTAACGCCTGCAGCATTAGCTTCGTCTGTATCGATATGCATGTCCAATGCAAAGTTCGCATGAACACGTGCAACAACATTTTCAAACACGACGCCACGTTCCCCACCGACACGAACACGGAGCTTCTGTTTATCCTCAATGTTCCACTTAGCAGCATCTGAAGTATGGAAATGAATGTGACGAGCTGCCACAATAACTCCTTCTTCCAACTCCACTTCGCCATGTGGACCTACAAGCTTCACGCCTGGTGTTCCAGCAATGTCGCCAGACTCACGCACAGGAGGTTTTAAGCCGAGCGAAAAAGCATCCGTACGGGATACTTCCAATTGGGATGCAGGACGAGCTGGTCCAAGAATACGAACCGATTTAAAAGATCCTTTAGGTCCGTGTACTTCTACCGTTTCATTGGCTGCATACTGGCCAGGTTGGGATAATGCTTTGAATTCAGTTAATTGGTGTCCTGGGCCAAACAAAGCCTCAATATGTTCTTGAGTCAAATGAATATGACGTCCAGATACGCCGACAGGTACAGTTTTCATGTGTCTTCCACCTCTCGATTTCTCTCTAGTTCAAGTACCAAAGTGTATTATACTACGAAATTAAACAAGGCATACGTCAATGACGCATGCCTTTTTCAACAATTTTGCGAAAATTATTTGAATTCTTTCAGCAGTTTATCAAAATCTTCCACTGATATTTGCAAATTCTGATTAGTTAATGGCTCCGGGCGGAAACCAGTAATTAAATTCTCATAAGATCGCTTATCTTGATTCTGATAAATAAGTCCTGTTATCATACCATTCGTTTCCATAAGCTTGGTCATCGCCATTACACGATTGGATGCATCGTAACCTTCCACTGAATCCAGGTTAACAATATTTTCTTTAAACCAGTCATACGTATTAATCTTATTAAACGTGACACAAGGGCTAAATACATTAATAAGGGAGAAGCCTTCATGATTGATGCCTTGCTCAATTAACGACGTCAACTGCTTGAGATCGCTTGAGAAAGACTGGGCTACGAAGGTAGCACCCGCAGCGAGTGCGATCTCCAGTGGAGACAAGGTTGATTCTATCGAACCCTCCGGCGTGCTCTTGGTCTTGAAGCCAACAGCGCTCCGCGGAGATGTCTGTCCTTTGGTCAAGCCATAAATCTGATTGTCCATGACAATGTAGGTCATGTTGATGTTACGTCGTATCGCATGAACGGTATGCCCCATCCCGATAGCAAACCCGTCGCCATCGCCCCCGGAAGCAATAACCGTCAAATCCCGATTCGCAAGCTTCACGCCTTGGGCTATTGGCAGCGCGCGTCCATGGATGCTATGGAAGCCATAAGCATTAATATAACCTGAGATACGGCCAGAACAGCCAATTCCAGAGATGACAGCAAGCTTTTCAGGCTCCAAGCCGGCGCTCGCCGCAGCACGCTGAATGGCAGCCTGTACCGAAAAGTCACCACAACCCGGGCACCAGTTAGGCTTTACATTGTTGCGGAACTCTTTAAAAGTTGCCATGCTAGACCAACTCCTTGCTTTGTTTATATACTTCGCTAGGCAAGAAAGGGGTACCGTCATACTTCGTAATGTTACGAACTTTGTCGCCAACTCCAACGTTCAGCTTAATCTGATTTGCCAGCTGCCCTGTTGCATTGTTCTCCAATACAACAATCTGCTTAGCACGATCAGCATAAGCCTTGAACTGTGCAACCGGGAATGGATAGATTTGACGGATGGTAACGTGATTGGTCTTAATGCCATCTTGTTCGAGCTGCATACGGGCCTGATCAATAGTTCCGCCCGTTGATCCCATACCAACAATAAGCAGATCTGCGTCTTCATGTGGTGCATCCACTCGAATTGCATTGGTTACTTGCAAATTATCTAGCTTGTGAAGCCGCTTATCCATCATCTTCTTACGGTTAATCGCGCTTTCCGATGGGCGTCCTGTCTCATCATGCTCGACGCCTGTCACATGATGCAGCCCACCTTTTTCACCTGGAAGAACACGTGGAGATACGCCTCCTTCAACGAATTCATAACGTTTAAATAGCACGTTATCTTCGGAAGGCGGTACGTTGGTTACAAGATTGCCGCGATCGATAATAATCCGCTCATAATCCAAAGGCTCACACGACTGCTTGCCGAGCGACAATTGCAAGTCTGTCAGTACGATAACTGGACACTGGTAACGCTCAGCAAGATTAAAAGCTTCGACCATGTCATAAAAACATTCTTCGATAGAGCTTGGTGCAATTACGATCTTCGGAATCTCCCCGTGAGTACCGTAGATCATGGCGTTGACATCACTTTGCTCCTGCTTGGTCGGCAACCCTGTACTTGGACCGCCGCGCTGTGTATTCACGATGACAAGTGGCGTTTCTGTCATTCCTGCCAGTCCGATAGCCTCCATCATCAACGATAAGCCAGGCCCGGCAGAAGCCGTCATCGAACGAACACCAGCATAGTTCGAACCGATTGACATCGTAACGGCCGCGATCTCGTCTTCCGTCTGCACGACCGTACCACCAAACTTCGGAAGCTGCTTAATCAGGTATTCCATGATCTCGGAAGCAGGCGTAATGGGATAAGCCGCCATAATCCGGCACCCTGCCGCCAACGCGCCTAGCGCCATCGCGTCATTGCCAATCATAAACAACTTTTGCTCACCATCAGCAGGTTCCAATTGGAACTCACCAAGCGGTCCTCCAGCTTGCTCCAACACGAAGTCTGCTCCACGACGCACAGCCTCCACGTTTTTCTCAACGACTGCTGGACCTTTACGTCCGAACTCTTCTTCTACAGCTGTATTAAATACTTCAAGCGGCAGCCCGAGCAGCGCCCAAGATGCGCCGGAAGCAACCATATTCTTCATTAAAGACGTTCCCAACTCTTCGGCAATTGCCGTAATCGGCACGGCAAATAACCGTGCTTCTACACCTTCTGGTACCACGGGATTAAACTTGGCATCAGCTACGATTACGCCCCCCTGGCGTAATTCATGTGCGTTCAAGTCAATCGTTTCTTGGTCAAATGCGACCAAAATATCCAGATCATCTGAGATTGCACGAATTGGCTTCGTACTAATGCGAATCTTGTTGTTTGTATGGCCACCCTTAATCCGCGAAGAAAAGTGACGATAGCCGTACAAATAGTAACCTAAACGATTTAATGCTGTCGAGAAAATACGATCCGTACTTTCTACGCCTTCCCCTTGTTGCCCCCCGATTTTCCATGACAATTGACTTATCAAGCTCGCCCACTCCTTTAAAGTGACTCGCACTGGCCTCTCCCACTTCAGAGACGCATTATGATTTGACAAATGTAAGAAGTAAAATTTTTCTAATGCGTGAGTCACCACAATTGTATGTCCGGTATTCTTAAAAAGCAAGCGTTTTCGCTGCGCCTCTTAATAGCAACTTTAGATAGATTTAATACCGTTGCGAGATGAATTAATGCTTATTGTTCGCGTCTTGGCAAGTGCGCAGCCAAAAATCGCTTTGCGTTGCCAGAAGCAATCTCATCTGTGAAGGCCGCACCGTAGTTCTTATCCAGTACAGATAACAATTCTCCATGCATCCCAGCATGTTCCAGGCCAACAATCTTTTTATCGATTCCGTCAAAGTCAGAACCTAACATAATATGATTGTGTCCTCCAAGCTCACATATCCGATCAATATGGCGCACGAGATCTTCAATCTCAACACGCCCTTTTTCCGCTACAAAATACGGCACATATGTAACCCCTATTCGGCCGTCCCGTGCAATAATCGCCCGAATCTGCTCGTCTGTCAAATTGCGTACGTGCGGCATAATGTAGGCACTGTTAGAATGTGATGCGATAATCGGCTTGTCCGTTAATTCAAGCAATTGCCAGAATGCCTTCTCATTTAAGTGACTTACATCAAGTGTGATTCCTAAACGATCACACTCCTGTATTAAAGTGATCCCTTCTCTTGTAAATCCGGCCTTACGCGGCTCCTGCGCCCCGTCTACGGCCCAGTTGGCATTGTTCCAAGCAAGACCCAGGAATCGCACACCAAGCTCGTATATCGTACGCAGATACACCATATCCCCTTCCAGTGCATCAACACCTTCCAGTGACAGAATCATCCCAAGCTTATCGGGCTGTTCGTTCCATCGTACCAAGTCTTCCTGCCAGCGAATGTCTATCACATCCTCATGTGACTGGATATGTTCCCGGTAGAGATCAATTGCACGTAATGCTTGTGAGAACCGTGGTGGACCTGTTAGCAAATGAGGCTCAAGAAACAACGCAAGTACCTGGATACCTACATTTCCTTGCCGAAGTCTTGGAATCGTAACGTCCATAAGGTCTTCTTGCGATATATTCACCTTGCCCTCGTACAGCATCTTATATAGTACATCACAATGAAAATCAATAACTCGACGAGTCATATCGTGTCATTCCTTCCTTTATTCACATAGACTTGGACTTCAATTGGTGCGAGCGCGTCGTATCCACCTACAGATAATCGTGCTCTGCATAGCTTTCGCACCGTCTACAGCTTGTCCGATCCAAGTATGCATTCTACAATATAGATTAACACACCCAAGCCCTGATATCGTAATCAAGATCCTGATCTAATGACAGCAAAAAACCTGCTTACAACGTAAACAGGTTAAGACATAGGTACAACGTCTGCTGCATTTCGTGCTTATCGTGGCTCCACGATTAGCTTAATAGCCGTGCGGTCTTCTCCATCGATGACAATATCGGTGAAGGCGGGTATACAGATTAAATCTACTCCGCTTGGCGCTACGAACCCCCGTGCGATTGCAACTGCTTTAATAGCCTGATTTAAAGCACCGGCTCCAATCGCTTGTAATTCGGCAGCTCCCCGTTCGCGCAACACTCCTGCTAGAGCACCAGCTACCGAATTAGGATTGGATTTTGCTGAAACTTTTAATACTTCCATGGAAAGTACCTCCTCGGGAATGTGGGTGAGATTCCATTAATACAGCATATTCGTGAACATCGTAAACATTCCTGTCCTGATGTGCGGTTTACGGACAACACTTGCACAACGGTCATGCACGTTTATCGCTATGTATCACTACTATGCGCGTGCTTGGCATCTCATTCCCGAAGTTTTAGAAATACCTTCTTTTCCCGGTTCAATCAATTGGTAATAAAAACGTGTAATCCACCCCTGACAGGTTCGGATTACACGTTAGATCTACCTTATCCATTTGTTAGCTCATAATCCATTCATCTTCTCGCAGGCGAATCTTCTCTATCTTTTTGGCTGCCCCCGTCTCATCGTCTATTTCGACAATGATGGCGTGGAACTGCCATTTTCCTTCACATACCGTAAATCGAACTGGAAGTTGGGACTTAAATTTGCGCAACACAGCTTCCCGTTCCATACCCAATACGCCATCTTTTGAGCCGACCATGCCGCAATCCGTTAAATAAGCGGTACCGCCTGGCAAGATAGTCTCATCGTTTGTCTGAACGTGTGTGTGTGTGCCGACAACGATCGAAGCTCGGCCATCTAAATGCCAGCCCATTGCGATCTTTTCTGAAGTAGCTTCAGCATGGAAATCAACAAGTACAGGCTTGCGCTTTTTCCCTAGCGAAGCAATCAAATCATCAACCTCGCGGAATGGACAATCTATAGCTGGCAAGAAAGTACGGCCTTGCAGATTGATGATGACAAGCTCTTTCCCGTTCGCTTTAATTGTTGCTATCCCATGACCTGGTGTTCCTGGCGGGAAGTTTGCCGGACGGATGACCCGTTTCTCATCGTCAATCCAATCAAATATATCTTTGTTGTCCCATGTGTGGTTGCCCATCGTAAAGCCATGAACACCCAATTCCATAAATTCCTTGATAATTGCCGCAGTAACCCCGCGTCCAGCTGCAGCATTTTCCGCATTTGCAATAATGATGTGCGGATTATACTTCTGCTTCAGTTCTGGCAGCAGAAGCTTCAGAGCCTTACGGCCGGTATTCCCGACGATATCGCCGATAAACATGACTTTCATCGGATCCAGTCCCCCTTACAAATGAGAGAAGTGGCCGCCACCGGCCACTTCTCCATCTTCCCGTTATTCAACTTACTTCGCGTATTCCACTGCGCGTGTCTCTCGGATAACCGTGACTTTAATATGCCCCGGATAATCGAGTTCACCCTCGATCTTCTTCGTAATTTCACGAGCAAGACGATAAGCTTCACTGTCATCGATCTTATCTGGCTGTACCATGACACGCACTTCACGCCCCGCTTGAATAGCATACGATTTCTCGACACCTTCAAATGATTCGGAAATATCCTCAAGCTTCTCCAGACGTTTAATGTACGTCTCAAGTGTCTCGCGGCGTGCGCCTGGACGTGCTGCAGACAAGGCGTCTGCTGCTCCAACCAGCATAGCTATAACAGAAGTTGCTTCACAATCACCGTGGTGGGACGCAATACTGTTAATAACAACAGGATGTTCTTTATATTTCTTCGCCAACTCTACGCCGATTTCGACGTGAGATCCTTCCACCTCATGATCCAAGGCTTTGCCGATATCATGCAACAGACCGGCACGCTTTGCCAATGTTACATCCTCGCCTAGCTCTCCTGCCATTAGGCCAGCAAGATAAGCTACTTCCATTGAGTGCTTGAGCACGTTCTGTCCGTAACTTGTACGGAACTTCAAGCGGCCAAGAATCTTGATAAGATCAGGGTGCAATCCATGAACGCCAACTTCAAAGGTTGCTTGCTCGCCGTACTCACGGATGCGCTCATCCACTTCCTTACGTGATTTCTCGACCATCTCTTCGATGCGTGCAGGGTGAATTCGTCCATCCGCAACCAGCTTCTCAAGTGATGTACGAGCAATCTCGCGACGAATCGGGTCAAACCCTGACAATATAACCGCTTCCGGTGTATCGTCAATAATCAAGTCAATACCAGTAAGCGTCTCAAGCGCACGAATGTTTCGACCTTCACGGCCAATGATGCGGCCTTTCATCTCTTCATTAGGCAATGCGACTACAGAAACGGTTGTCTCTGCTACATGGTCGGCTGCACAACGTTGAATCGCAAGCGTGATAATGTCACGCGAGCGCTTGTCCGCTTCTTCGCGAGCTTGCTGCTCGATTTCCTTGATCATTTGGGCTGTCTCATGTCGTACTTCCTGTTCCACATTGGTCAGAATAATCTGTCTTGCATCCTCCATGGACAGGTTCGAAATGCGTTCCAATTCGGTAATCTGCTGCTGATGAATACGATCAGCCTGTTCTTGTGTTTCTTCAATTCGTCTCTCTTTGAGAACCAGTTGTTCTTCTTTACGTTCTAGCGAATCTAACTTCTTGTCCAGCGACTCTTCTTTTTGTAGTACACGTCGTTCAAGTCGTTGAATCTCGTTCCGGCGTTCACGGGTATCCTTCTCCGCTTCGGTGCGAAGTTTATGGATCTCGTCTTTAGCTTCGAGCACTGTTTCTTTCTTCAGTGCCTCCGCTTCTTTACGCGCGCTTTCCACTATTTGTTCCGCGGCGTGCTCGGCACTCGTTATTTTCGCTTCCGCAAGCGATTTGCGAATCAGATAACCGATTCCAAACCCTAAGAACAATGCGGCCACAACGAGAACGATATCGAGCCAAATTGGCATCATTTCCACCTCCCCGTTGGTTCCTCCAAGCACTGCTTGGGTTAGGTTTTTTTTCGGTTGTTCGTGCGTTTCATTCCAATTCAATTGAAGGACCGACATCATATGTCGGCGAAAGTGCACGCGCTTGCATACACGTGTATCGCCCTGCGGCGATATTCGGAAACCATTCATTGGCGAAATGAATCATTTAGAAATCAATATCTGGAAGGAGAGATTGATTTCGTGAAAATAAAGATACATGTTCATTTTAGTATTCAGTTAAAGATATTGTCAAGCAATCGTCAACTATACCTTGTCATTCATCGCTAGTTTCATCGTCTGCTATTTCCATATGTTGAGATGCTTCATAAGCTGCCTTTCTCGCCATGTCTGTTGGGAACCCTCTGCGAGCCAGATAAGCAGCTACCTTCTGCCGTCTCAGATGCGCCTCTCCGCTTGTCTGACGCCACTTCTTACGTGCTGCATGGAATGCACTTTCCAACTCCTGTTCAGGGTCTAGAGAGGCCATTGCGTTTGCAATATGACGTTCATGGACTCCTTTCTGCTTCAGCTCATGCTGCACCCATCTTCTACCCTTAAGATGTCGGGTCACCCGCTGTTCCGTCCATTGCTCTGCGTATGCACCGTCATCAACCAGCCATTCCCGTTCCAATTGTTGCACAACGATTTGGATAATCTCCTCATCGTAGCCTTTTTGGATGAGATTCCGTGAAATTTCGGTACTTGTCCGCGGCTTGCGCTGCAAATATTTAAGTGCCTGCACATAAGCCCTTGTCTTCTCATCCGCTCGTACAATCTCTTCCATAAAATCGAGCGATACCTCGGCCCCTCTTAACAAGCGGTACTTTATCATAACATCTTCATGCACGTTCAATGGAGCCGCATGTTCGAAGTGGATCGTATACCGTCCTTTTTGTGCTTCATCTTGCTCTACTCGTATAATGACAGTTGTCTGTCCCTGTTCACTCACAACGTGCCCCCTCTGCTACTCTCCATACGTGCCTATATGCAACAGGACAAGCACCCCCTCTCATTAGATGAAGGTGCTTGTCCCAAGTAACAGCTATTGCAAAGCTATTATTCCTTTTCCAATTCCAACAATTCCGCTTCGTCCTCGTCATCAACTGAAGCATCACTAGAGATTACAGTAGTCAAGTTACTTGCCTCACGTATCTTGTTCTCAATAACAAGAGAAATGTCCGTATGTTCCTTTAAGAACTGCTTGGCATTCTCACGTCCTTGTCCAAGTCGTTCTCCTTCATAGGAATACCATGCGCCGCTCTTCTGCACGATATCCATCTCGGTACCAATGTCTACAATACTGCCTTCTTTCGATATGCCTTCACCATACATTATGTCAACATCCGCTTGCTTAAACGGAGGTGCAACTTTATTCTTCACGACCTTAATTCGGGTTCTGTTACCTACCATATCATTGCCTTGCTTGATTGATTCCACACGACGTACATCCAAACGAACACTAGAATAGAACTTCAAGGCACGTCCGCCAGGTGTTGTCTCTGGATTACCAAACATTACGCCAACTTTCTCACGAAGCTGGTTAATAAAGATTGCAATAGTCTTGGACTTGCTAATAGCTCCAGATAACTTCCGAAGAGCTTGCGACATAAGTCGTGCTTGAAGACCTACGTGGGAATCTCCCATCTCGCCTTCAATCTCCGCCTTAGGTACCAAAGCAGCTACGGAGTCAATAACGATAATATCCACTGCTCCGCTTCGTACAAGCGCCTCAGCAATCTCCAAAGCCTGCTCCCCAGTGTCTGGCTGAGACAAGAGCAACTCATCAATGTTGACCCCTAACTTGCTGGCATATTGAGGATCCAATGCATGCTCCGCATCAATAAATGCAGCTTGTCCACCTGTCTTCTGTACTTCCGCAATCGCGTGAAGGGATACGGTTGTCTTACCGGATGATTCAGGTCCATACACCTCAATGACACGGCCACGAGGCAATCCTCCAATACCAAGTGCGATATCAAGTGCTAACGATCCGCTAGGTACAACTTCAACTTGCATGTGGTTGGATTCTCCAAGCTTCATAATGGAACCTTTACCGAATTGCTTCTCTATTTGACGCAATGCCATTTCTAATGCAGCACGACGATCTGACACATACTCACTTCCTTCATTAACGTTGTATACTCATAATACCGTGTTTTTGTACCTTTGCCAAGCATTTTTTCGAACATACATTCGATTTTTAGAACAACACCACCTTTTAAATGGATTTAAAACCTCTTTTTTACATTTTGTTCATACTAAAAAACCGCAACAAGGCTAATAGCGCCTTATTACGGTTCTTCCGCAGCTAAAATCATGAAAAATATACCATACTTCATTTCTAATCACAAGACCTTATATGCTTGCTCTCCAACATTCACCATATCTCATCATATACAATATGACACGGCGGCAGTCCGATATAATAGGCACGAAATATGACATAGGTTCTGAAAGTCCAACCGCATCGTGCGGTTTGCGAAGTAGAAAAGTAGATTGTCATACAAAAGCCGACTACTTCCGCTCCTGCAATAGCCGCCAAATACGATGCAGCAATATTTTGACCGCACGCAGCCTGATCATATCTCGATTACCATTGAGCCGCAGTTCCTCAATCAACGTCTCCTGTCCAGCTTGCGCTATTCCGATAAATACCAAGCCAGCTGGCTTACGCTCCGACTGACCTGGACCTGCAACCCCCGTTATAGATACCGCAATATCAGTACCTGTTAACTGAAGCAGGCCTTCTGCCATCGCTCTCGCCGTCTCTTGGCTAACCGCCCCTGGAGCATTCTCTCCTTCTAACAGCTCGGAGGGAACGTTAAGCAGCTTCTGTTTGAGTGCGTTGGCATACGAGACTACCCCTCCATGGAACATCACCGAGCTACCCGGTACAGATGTAACCAGCTCGGAGAACAAGCCCCCCGTACAGCTTTCAGCAGCAGACAAGGTTAGACCTAGCTTTGTCATTTGTTCCACGATGACATGCTCCAAGGAGACATCTTCTGTTGCAAATATATGCTGTCCCAACCTGCCGCGGATAACAGATTCCAATTCATCCAATTTGCGACCTGCTTCTTGCTTCGAGTCGCTTTTGGTCGCGAGTCGGATCAGAACCTCTCCTTCCTTTGCATAAGGCGCAATCGTCGGATCAGACTGAGACTCGATCAGGTCAAGCAACTGTGCTTCCAGATTCGACTCTCCAATGCCTGCAAACTTTAACATACGAGTATACAAGGACGTCCGTTCATCAAACAAATGCTTCTCCAGCCAAGGGACAACTTCCAACTGAAACATAGGCTTCATTTCTTTTGGCGGTCCTGGCAATAAGATATACGCCACGTCCTCATGCAGGACAGCATTCCCCAAGGCTAAACCTGCCTCATTGGCTAGTGCATCTGAACCTTCGATCCAATTGGCTTGACGGCGGTTGCTGTCTACCATATGTATGCCTCTACCCTTGAACATATCCTCCATCTTGCGCATGGATGGCTCATGAATTAGCATGCCTCTCCCTAGCAGTTCTGCGACAACATCTTTTGTGATATCGTCCAAAGTAGGGCCCAGGCCACCTGTGAGCAGTACGATGTCTGCTCTCTTGCTGGCTGTCTGAATCACATCTCTAAGACGATGGGGATTGTCACCGACTACTGTTTGGTAGTAGACATCCACGCCCAATAGAGCGAGCTGTTGGGATAAGTATTGTGCATTTGTGTTAACGATTTGACCTAGCAGCAATTCAGTTCCTACAGCAATCATTTCCGCTTTCATAACAATCGTCTCCTCTGAAAGCAGTAATAGGCCCCTCCCTTTCGCACTGCGAAGGATTGAACCTATTACTGAAGTGTCCGTATATTATGACATGTGTAGTACGCTTTTGTTTTTAACAAAATAATCGATGCCTGAATAAACCGTAATCAAAGCTGCAAGCCATGTTGCAATGATATCAAATGGAATATCAAACAACACAAACGGGAAATTGTTAAGCAGCATCGCAATAATCGCAGTGATCTGCGTTGCTGTCTTCCATTTGCCCCATTTGCTTGCCGCCACAACTGTTCCCTCAAGCAAAGCTACTTGCCGTAAGCCTGTCACGGCAAATTCCCGGCTAATAATGACGATCGCTATCCATGCATCACATTTGCCCATCTCAACTAGCGAGATAAGAACGGCAGCAACAAGCAGCTTGTCCGCCAGCGGATCAAGCAGCTTGCCCAGATTTGTGACCATCTTCCGACTTCTGGCGATGTAACCGTCCAACCCATCCGTACTAGCCGCAATGATAAAGATAAGCGCGGCTATGATTTGATTATACGTAATCGAGAAATCGTTTATCTGGATAGGCTTGAAATAATCAAAATTCACCAGCAAAAAGAACATCATAATAGGCACTAAGAAGATACGAACTAATGTAATCTTATTAGGCAAATTCACTGGATACCCTCCCCAGCCAAATCAAACTCCAACGCATGCGTAATCCGAACCTGTGCGAGTTCTCCGATGCTGAGCTTGCTGTTGGAAATAAATACTTCGCCGTCAATTTCTGGCGCATCAAACTGCGAACGACCAATAAACACGTCATTTCGCCCGTCGTAACGTTCAACAAGCACATCAATGACTTGTCCGATCCGCTTCTCACTTACTTGCTTCGACACCTCACGTTGAATCTCCATCAACGTATTGGCCCGCCATTCCTTCACTTCTTCGTCTAAATGCCCCTTCAGTCGTGTAGCAGGTGTATCTTCTTCACGAGAATACGTAAATACTCCGAGCTTGTCGAACTGCATGTCACGAACAAATTCACACAGACGGTTAAAGTCTGCTTCCGTCTCCCCAGGGAACCCCACAATAATGGATGTTCGCATTGCAACGTTCGGGATGCGCGTACGAATCTTCTGTACTAATTCACGAGCATCACGTTGTCGGCCAGGCCGCCGCATACGTTTTAATACATTATCTTCGCTATGCTGCAGCGGCATATCAATGTATTTGCAAATCTTAGGGTTGCTTGCAATGGTCTCAATGAGTTCATCCGAGAAAAATCCAGGATATGCGTAATGAAGCCGTACCCACTCAACACCTTGAACATTGCTCACTTGATTCATCAGCTCAGGCAGCTTAAAACCATCGTAAATGTCAGTACCATAGTTCGTTGAATCTTGAGCAATGAGACTGATTTCTTTAACGCCCTGAGTTGCAAGCTGTGTGACTTCAGCCAGAATGGACTCCATCGTGCGACTACGGAAGTTGCCACGCATAATTGGAATACTGCAAAACGTACAATTGTTATCGCAGCCTTCCGCAATCTTAACGTAAGCCGTATATCTAGGAGTTGCCACCTTGCGCGGGAGCGCCTGATCATAGTTAAATACGGGATTACCAACATGTATTGGCTTACTGCCAGCAAGCGCTTCATCAACGATTGTAGCAATTTTGTCAAAGTCGCCCGTACCCACGATACCATCTATCTCAGGCATCTCGTCCAGAAGTTGTTCTTTGTAACGCTGTGTTAAACAGCCAGATACAATCAATGCCTTGAGTTGTGCCGTTTCTTTGAGGTCTGCGAGCTCGAGAATAGTGTTAACGGATTCTTCCTTGGCAGCATCAATAAATCCGCATGTATTGACAATAATAACAGTAGCTTCTAGTTCATTAGTGACCAATTCATATCCACGCTCATGAATCAGACCGGACATAATCTCGGAGTCAACCAAGTTCTTGTCGCAGCCTAATGTCACGATCTTAATCTTCTCTGTCATGAATGCATCCCCCAATTAGGTATTGCAGTTCGTCTTCTGCCGCGCAATGAAGCCTCTCTGAACGGCCCTATTTATCTAGTCAAGTATAATACAGGGTGACCTCTTAGTCAAAATCGTAATCAAAACTAAACATATCACCTTATAGAGCGGCAATTCCCGCGAAAGGATATGCTTTTCTCTAGCGATAATTCGTGAATTGCAAGTCAAGCGGCAAATCAGCATCGACCAACAATTTCATGACTGCCTGTAAATCATCCTTGTTCTTACCCGTTACACGAATTTGATCTCCTTGAATTTGACTCTTAACTTTCAGCTTAGAATCACGGATTAAAATATTGATCTTTTTAGAAATATCCTGTTCAATTCCTTGCTTCATCTTTACACGCTGACGCACGGAGCCGCCTGATGCACCTTCCAATTTGCCAAATTCCATGTTTTTGATGGAGATTCCACGCTTAATAAGTTTGGATTGCAAAATATCTATGACACTTTTCAGCTTGTATTCGTCATCCGATGCAATAATCAATTCTTCCTTTTCCAGCTTAATGGAACTCTTGCTGCCTTTAAAATCAAATCGGGTTTCGATCTCACGCTCCGCCTGTGTTACCGCGTTGCTTACCTCTTGCAAATCTGTTTTAGATACAATATCAAATGAACTGTCTGCCATTTGCGATATCCTCCTTCATAATAGGTTCATATAATTCTTAAATTATGTAAGAAAATGCACAAGGGCATCCCCTTGCAATCGAAATCGCAAAAGAATGCCCATGTGCTGCTGTTCATCGTGTTTGAACCGGGCTTAGTAGCGGCCTCGAACTGGTGTGCGAAACATGTCCAGCACCCCAAGCACAATATGGGCCAAGCCGAAACCAAGAATCCCATAGCCCCATGCACTAGGCGTCAAATAATAACCTAACAAGCTGACAATGACACCGAGACCTGTAACAACCCAACTTGCTGCCATGATAACGACCCCTCTCTAAAATGAGAATAAATCGCCGCCTCCCTATTCTCTCCCGAGGAGATCAGATTATGCGGTAATGGCAATCAAGAAAAATTATCCACCTCTCCGAACAGCTATGATTAGGACGTTATCCGTTATTCGTATCCGCAGTGGTTCCCGTATCATCACTCACAGACGAACCTTGTTTTAGTTGCAATGCCTCTTCATAAGTCTTCCATTCGAACCGAACTTTCTTGTTCATTCCTTGTCCAATGTCAATAGTCTGGCCATTAATGAGCACTTTGCAACGTCCTGCATTACCAAACGTGATATCCAGCCCGTCTTTTCCCAAGTCAAACGTCTGATCTTGCCCTTTGTCAAATACATCCTTAGCCAGTTGGTTGGCATTCGTTATCGTACGAACTCCAAGCCACACGCCGTCTTCGATCTTAATTTCAAGCTTAAACGGCTTCTCATCTGCAGCAGAGACGACTACAAGTGCAGGGCTAACCTGAGCAACAATCGGATCTTTAGTTTCTTCCGGTTCAGGTGTTGGCTCTGGTGTTGTTGTCTGGCCATTACCTTGTGTGTTGTTACCGCTGTTTGGCTTTTCATTCTGATTAATGCCATTCGTAATATTACTCGAATCTGCACTATTCGAATTATTGCCAGTATCGGACGCCTTCACCCAGAAATAGTACACAATAACGATAATTAAAATAACGAATGACCACATGAGCAGTGTCGTCGCCCATTTCCCAAATTTGTCACTATGTTGAACGGAACGCTTTTTCCGAATCATAGGTTCAATAGTAGGCTCTGGTTCTGCGGCAGGAATGTCTTGACGATAATACTGAGCAACCTCATCCGGATCCAGCCCGACAGTTTCCGCATATGTCTTCACAAAGGCGCGTACGTAAAACGATCCCGGAAGGATCTTATAATCCCCTTCTTCGATTGCTTCCAAATACCGTTTTCGAATCTTAGTAGCTTCCTGTACATCATCCAGTGACAGACCTTTCTCTAATCGGGCCTTTTTAAGCAATTGACCTAATTCTGACACAATTTCACCTCCTGTCTAGAATGTATGTCCCAACTTTTTAGACTATATATATATCTATTATAAATCGTTGTAATTGACGGTAAACGTTTCGTACGTAATTTCTTCATCAGGCGCGTTGCGCAGCTCGATAATGTAATCAAAGAAATCATAATCATAATGGGTCTCACGGACAAAAATATCCGGATGCTCAATTACTTTAGTAGAAGGCATATTCATAATTTCCTGCAGCAGCATCTCGTGTTTCTCATTCGAACGAATTGTTGACACGATCCCGTCAATGATAAAAATGTTATGTGGGTTCATCTCTTCCTCGGACATTTGACTACGTACAGTCTGGCGCAGCAGTGTTGAGGATACAAATGTCCAACGCTTCATTGCACATACACTGCCAGCAATAATTGACTCTGTCTTGCCGACTCTTGGCATCCCGCGGAGACCTATCACTTGATGACCATCACGCTTGAAGATTTCACCTAGAAAGTCAACCAACAGACCTAGCTCGTCCCGCGTAAAACGAAATGTTTTACGATCGTCTGAATCACGTTCGATATAACGGCCGTGACGAACAGCAAGGATATCCACTAACTTGGGCTGCCTCAGTGCAGATACCGTGATGTTATCCACCTTTTTCAGCATCTGTCCCATCATCTCAATTTTCTCGTCGTCGTCTGTCTGAAGAAGCATTCCTCTTGTCTTGCCCTCGACGCCATTGATCGTTAATATATTAACCTCTAACATCCCGAGCAGTGAAGCAATATCACCTAATAGTCCGGGACGGTTCTTATGTATCTTATATTCCATATACCACTGTTTATATTCCATGACACACCCCAATCTGCGATTGTCCGATTCCATTCTACAATACAAACCACCTGAATTCCACTATACAGCCTAAAAATTAAAATTAAAGCGCTTATCATAGTGAAACCCATTGGTGAAGTTGGAGCCGCTATTCATTATAGCAGATAGTGAGCATGTATTCATGTGTCATTTGAAAAAAAGAAGCGGAATAAGGACTTTTGTCAAGTCCTCTCCGCAAAAATTCACAATTACCCGTTTTTTTCGGCCAGCTTTACCATTAAACGAGCGATCGTTTTGCGATCATCGTCGCTGCCTACATCCCATAGTTCTTTGATAGCACGTTCTTGAAGGTTTTGTGGATCTACTTTCTCGTCGAGAAAAGAACCGATTTCAAACGCCAGTTTAGCGATTGTCTCTTCGTTCATTCCTAAGTTTTTTGCCGTTTTAACACGGTCTCCAAGAAAGTTTTTCCACGAATCGAAGTTTTTTAATACAGATGACATAAGTAAGCCTCCTTTAAGCGCATAGTAACTAGCCCTGTGTTTGTACACAGCAACTTACAGTCGTAATATGTGCGAAAGACAGCTTGCTTATTCGTAACGCCATCGAATGTTAGCTCCTAAAGCTTTAAGCCTGCCAACCTCCATTAGGGCTAATGATCTGACCGGTTATGTAGCTGGATTCAGGCAGCGCAAGGAAATAAATGAGTGACGCAATCTCATCGGGGTTTGCCATTCTCCCTGCCGGAATCTCAGCTTGCAAAGAAATCCGTTCTTCTTCATCCAAGTGTTTCATCATATCCGTATCTACGGCTCCAGGAGCTACTGCATTAACAGTAACGCCTGATGGAGCCAACTCCTTAGCTAATGCCTTGGTGAAGGCATTAATTCCACCCTTTGCAGCTGAGTACATGACCTCGCAAGAGGCGCCCGCTATTCCCCAGACAGAGGATACATTAATAATTCTGCCATAACGTTGACGAATCATATGTGGAACAAATAATTGACTGCACATAAATGTGCCTTTTAAATTGATCGCCATGCATTCGTCCCATTCTTCCTCGGTTACATCTGTAAATAATCCATAGTAGGACACACCCGCATTATTAACCACAATATCCGGAACAAAGCCCTCGGCATCAAGCTTTTCCTTCATCCTGCGCAGCTGTTCTTTGGAACGCAAGTCTGCACTAATCGTCATCACTTCGCTCCCAAGCGCAATACAACGGCGTGCAACTTCATTTGCCGCTTCATGTGCTTCTAAATAATGGATGACAATCCGCATTCCTACTGAAGCAAAGCGCTCAGCTATAGCTGCACCAATTCCCCGACTGCCTCCCGTTATAAGCACGGTCGTTTCTGATAATAATTTCATTGACATCCGCTCCCCTATATAAGAGTGTGTAAAACATAACGCCACATAATAAAAGGCGTACCTTCGGTAATGAAGGTACGCCTGAAATCGTTACATTCCATGCTTAAGGCTGCTCAACGATCGATACCGCCAAGCGGTCCCATTGGAAATGACTGCGCAGCCTGTCGTTAACTTCATCCAACTGTAAGGACTCGTATACCGACAGTATATCAAACAAATCAGTTTCACGGAACTTGTATTTGGTAAACTCATTAGCAATAGATTCAGGTGAATTCAACATTCTTAAGTAGGTTCCAATTCGTTTGTTACGAATCCGTTCAAACTCTGCTTCTTTAAAGCCTTCTTTCTTCTTTTCTTCAATCGCAGCCTGTACCCGCTTCACCAATTCGTCAGGGTCCTTCGTCTCGCCGCCCATGATAGAAAATGCATATTCGGTCTCACAGTTATATTCATGACCTATATTATCAGACGTCAGTCCTGATTCATACAACGATTGGGACAAGGGTGAGCTGCTGCCGAGCATTAGATCCATCATAACTCGTGTTGCGAGCTCAAACCGAAGCAGCTCAGTTCCAGTTAAACCAGGACGAGGCTCTTTGCAGCCAAACAGACACTTAGGACTAGATACCGGCAGCTTGGTGACAAAACGAGGCGTTCTTACCGTTTCGGGTTCTTTTTCAAAAATCCGCTTAATCTCACCCTGCGGTTTAAATGGTTTGGCTGCTTGATTGTCGCGCACGAGCTTCATAATCGCCTCAGGATCTACACCACCTACCACAAATAGCATCATATTAGTAGGGTGGTAGAAGGTATGATAACATGTAAACAACGTTTCTTTGGTTATGGTATTAATGGATTCAACGGTTCCCGCAATATCGATATAAATCGGATATTGATGATACATAGCTTCAATCAATCCAAAATATACGCGCCAATCCGCGTTGTCACGATACATGTTTATTTCCTGAGCAATAATCCCTTTCTCTTTATTGACGTTTTCGTCTGTAAAATAAGGGCGCTGCACAAAATCAACCAGTGTACTTAAGTTCTGGTCAACGTGATTTGTTGCCGAGAACAAATAAACCGTCCGATCAAACGTAGTAAAAGCATTAGCCGAGGCACCTTGCTGGGCAAAGGTTGCGAAGATATCGCCCTCTGGCTCCTCAAACATCTTGTGCTCCAGAAAATGTGCGATCCCATCCGGCACTTGAATCGGTGTCTGGCCTTCCACTTGAAAATGATTGTCTACCGAACCGTATCGAGTTGAGAACGTCGCATACGTCTTTTGAAAGCCCGGCTTAGGCAGTACAAATACATCTAAACCATTATCCATCCGTTCATAATACAACGTTTCCTGCACCTGTTTAAACTGTCGTTGTTCCATTCCTCATACCTCCTCTCGATTGCGCAGAACATATATCGTATCGAGGTGGAACGTCGATGCCGCTGTCTGAATCTGGTCTGCTGTCGTGTGTATTAACTGTTCGATCAAGCTGCTTGTAGTTCGTTCTTTGCCGGACAAAACACGGTTAAAATCAAAGCCAATCATTTCAAATGCGGAGTCGTCAATTTCACGAAGCTGGTTAGCCAGCATGGCCTTTGTCTGATCCAACTCCAAAGCTTCAATCTGCCCTTGCTGCATCGCATCCAATTGCTGCTTAATAATTGCCGTAGCCTTCTCAATCAGATCAAACTCCACACCAGATTGGATGGCGCAAATGCCTTTATGACCGTCATACCGAGCAGAGGCATAATATGCTAAACTGTTTTTCTCACGGACATTAATAAACAATTTAGAGTGTGGATAACCGCCCAGTACACCATTATATAACAATGCAGCGGGATACGAATCGTCATGGTACGTGATCGTAGAGCGCAGTCCCATGTTTAACTTTCCTTGTGTGACGTCAAGTCGATCGATGACTTGCTGCGCTTCGCCTACGCGAGGGACGGGCACTGTTCTTGCATATTTTGGGGCTATCTCTTGACGACTGACATGAAAATGCTCACTCACACATTGTTCAATCTCATTCAAATTAGTGTCACCTATGACGTACACATCAATACAAGCTTGATCAAGCCACCATTTATATCGCTCGTGCAATTGTTCTGCTTCAAGCGGAGGCAACTCAGACCGGTTACCGAGGGGATGAAGTCGGTACGGCTCATCCTTACACATTTCTTCCAAGCATCGTTCCTGTGCATAACGTATTTTATCATTAACGATAGCCTCGAGGCGCTTTCGCACCGTTTCCTTTTCTTCCTGCACATATTTCGAACGAAAAATGCCGTTTTCCAATGCTGGTGATGTAATTACATCGCCTAGGAATTGAAACCCTCGTTTTAACAGGGGATCCTTCGTTTGAACAAAAGCATCATTAATGATATCCATACGAAATTGAATGATCTGATAATCGCCGCGTTTGTACACATCAAAACCAAAACCAGCACCATACAACTCATCCAAACGTTCTCTAAATTGGATTGTCTCAGGCAGCTCCGCAGTTCCACGTCGTAACACGAATGGCGTCAAAGCCACAGGTGTAACCGTCTCTTCCCGAAGCGGAATTCCAATATATACAGCAATTGCAAACGTCTTAAATCGTGTCGTAGGCATTACATGCAATCGTATGCCATTAACAGCACCTCTCTCAAAAGCAGGTGTCCGAGTTGTCATCATAGCAGGCTCTCCTTTTCCCGCATCAAGCAGACTACGGTTGATCATATCTTATATTCGATATATATGCAGCTATAGAGCATTGCTATCTCTTTAGCCTGCATAAACGTTACGGGCAGTCTTGAATACAAAACGAAGAAGCAGATGGTTCTGCCATCGCTTCTCCCGCTTTCTGCACACACATTACATACAGAATATGTGCTTGCCTATTGTTTTTACCTGAGGTCTAGACCAAATCCACTTGGAAGTAGCGGTTACGGGATTAAAATAATACAAACAACCTCCCGAAGGGTCCCAGCCGTTTATCGCATCCTGAACGGCTTGGCGTGCTCTTTCATTAGGTGTTAACCATATCTGACCATCCGCAACAGCAGTAAAGGCTCTCGGTTGAAAAATGACGCCAGAGACTGAATTTGGAAAGCTTGGCGACTTCACACGATTCAATATGACTGCAGCTACAGCCACTTGCCCTTCATACGGCTCACCCCTAGCCTCTCCGTACACAGCGTTTGCCATTAGCTTCAGGTCATTCTCGGAGTAACCCATGTTGTTTGAGTTGCTAACGTTAGAATCCGATGGTTTTGAGCTTGGCGGTTTACTTCCTCCTGATGACGAAGAGGACGGCTTCCAGTTTTTCGTGGCTTTGACCAGCTTATCCTTAGTCTTAGCACCCACGATTCCATCCACTTTAATACCAAATTCGGACTGGAACCATTTGACCGACTTCTGTGTAGCCGTCCCGTATACGCCATCTATTTTTCCATAATAATAACCAAGAAATTTGAGACGTCCTTGAAGCTCGTTAACATCCTGGCCTTTAGAGCCGTATTTCAACGTGGCGCTGCTGAACGTAGCAACCGTATCAGATACGTGCTTCAATTGATATGCGCCAAACAGAACGAGCACGATGCAAGCTGTAATCCAAATCATCCGTTTTCTCATATCTAATGTCTACCTCTCTCTTGATGTATTGACAGGATTGGCAACATTATTATGAGAAAATGGTAATCGTTCTATACATGAATTCCTTAAGAGGATATCTTCGCCTGCTGGTATTGCTCCAATGTCACAAGCACTTCACGTGGACGACTACCGTCCGGAGGACCGATAATGCCTTGCATTTGCATAAATTCAATTAGCCGGCTCGCACGGTTATAACCGACTCTCAGTCTGCGCTGCAATAACGAAGCCGAAGCTTGCTGCCCTTCTAGCACAATCTGAACAGCTTGTTCATACAAATCATCGACTGGTTCATCAGCAGCCATACCATTTTCATCTACTTCAGGTACAAGTCCCTCGTCGTAATTAGCTGCAGCTTGATCGCTGCAGTAGGACACAACAGCTTCCACTTCCTCATCGGATAAGAATGCTCCCTGCACACGAATTGGCTTGGAAGAGCCCATCGGCAAGTACAGCATGTCTCCGCGGCCTAACAGTTTCTCAGCCCCAGCCATATCTAATATCGTTCGGGAATCGACTTGTGACGATACTCCAAAAGCAATTCGAGACGGGATATTGGCTTTAATTACACCTGTAATGACATCAACGGATGGGCGCTGCGTTGCAATGATAAGATGGATACCAGCCGCACGCGCCATCTGTGCCAAACGGCATATTGCATCCTCTACATCGTTGGCTGCTACCATCATTAAATCAGCCAATTCATCAACGATAACAACAATATAAGGCAACACTTTATCCTTATCTGCTTCAACATGCTTATTATATCCTTCTATATTACGAGTGCCTGACTTAGAGAACAGTTCATACCGCTTCTCCATCTCAACAACAATCTTCTTGAGTGCAAGCGATGCTCGCTTAGGGTCTGTTACAACAGGAGCCAGCAAATGCGGGATACCGTTATACACGTTAAGCTCCACCATTTTCGGGTCCACCATTAGAAACTTCACTTCATCTGGCTTCGCCTTATATAAAATGCTAGTGATAATCCCGTTTATACAGACAGACTTACCTGAACCTGTTGCTCCTGCAACGAGTAAATGGGGCATTCTTGCCAAGTTGCCAATGATCGGTGTGCCGGCGATATCTCTACCTAGCGAGATCGTTATCCTCGAAGCAGCATCCACAAAGGTTGGCGTTTCCATCACTTCGCGCATCGTAACAATCGATACATCATTGTTAGGCACTTCGATACCTATAGCCGACTTACCTGGTATTGGCGCTTCCATACGAATATCTTTGGCAGCGAGTGCCAGCGCAATATCATCCGTCAAACTAACGATACGGCTCACTTTCACCCCAATATCAGGTTGAATCTCATAACGTGTTACTGCTGGGCCACGAACAACTTGCAGCACCTTTGCTCTTACTCCGAAGCTTTCGAGCGTTGCTTCAAGCTTACGTGCAGTTTGCATAAAATCAGCCTGATCACCGCCTTTGCCACTGCCTTGCGGCTTGGACAACAATTGAAAGCTTGGCAGCTTATAGGGCTTCACAGGAGGCTTGGGTGGCTCAACAGGAGTTGACTCCACTTGATCTGTCCCCTCAGTCTCTAAGCTTAAGCCTTCTTGTTGATCCACGGCTGACGAAATGTTATTGTCAAGTCCCATACCTTCCAATTCCTCTTCCAGCACGACTGGAATATCACCAAGAGCTTGTGCATGGGGGTTTGGTATTATGGGTTGTGCAGACCAATCATCATCAATGTCATCCTGTCCAGGTATCGTATGATCCTGCTGGTCCCATGACGATTGATGCGCTTCGGCAGTAAAATCATGGAACACAGGCCCTTCATGCTGCGCATCAGATATCGCTGACGTAAGATGAGCCCCACCAGCAGCCAAAGCTGCAGATCGTCTGGCATTAACATTAGTAGCCGTTGGATTGGATACACTTGCTGTTGGTCCCTGCTCCTCATGGAATTCATGCCAATCAGCATCTTGACTATCGTCGCGTCTGCGCCTTCTGCTTGGCTTCGCCTCTGGCGCTTCCCAATCATCATTTGCATCTTCCATATCTTGACCGCGCTCCAGTGTTCGTTTCATATTAAACAATTGGAAAAAGACAGGTGTCTTATAACCTTTCTTAGGCGGTCCATATTCATCATCATCCTCAGAGAAGTCAGGAATCGGTTCACGTTCAGACTTTCTAGCGGGTCGCGTCCCTTCCTCCAGTCGACGTTCATTCAAACGTGCCTTACGTTTCTTCATAAAGGCGGAATAAATTTTCTTCATTTGAGTTCGAATGAGTCGAACCAATTCCACATACGATAATTGGGTTGACAACATAAAACCAATAAATAAAAGTACAATAGTTACTAACTTCGTGCCAAGTGATCCGAAGAGCGCATACAGGAAGCAATACGCCAACAGACCTATGTATCCACCGCTAATATTTTTGTGCAGCATATCACTGACTGTGCCTGTATGAACAGGCTTCCACAACTCGGCAAGCATGTCCTTGTTAACTTCGCTAAATATTTTGCCTGCACTTAGCTCCCCTTGCATTACTGGTGTATGGCGCACGATGACTTCATTAGCCGCTGCTATGGTGCTGATTAAAGTAAGCGCAACAAGAATACACGCGATGCCTGAGATGCGAGGATTCCAGCTTAACTGCCAATTGCGCCTGATCATCACGCTAAGACCTGAATAGATCAAGGTTAAAGGTATGAAAAAATAAAATTTACCAAGCATAAAACCAAACAGCATGGACAACACACGTCCAAAGGGTCCTACGCCAGACAATGCGAGAATAGAGCTTGTAATAAGCAAAATGCCGTATATTTCATATTTGAGATTCTTGCTAAACGACTGCTTCTTGCGTTTTCTTCGGGCCAAATGTTGCCACCTCCAACGGACATTATATCACAGAACAGCCGTTCTTCCTATGTGCCGTTAGCGCTGTCATTGCAGCATTCCGCACAAAGAACCGTACATGATCTGTACGGTTCCATCCTATGCATTATGTCAGTCCCCGACAATTTCTGTAGACTAACCACGCAGGGTGTCGTTTTCACTATGAGAAGCGAATAATATGTCCGGGTTGCAAAGCAGCTTCTAAGTAGTCGCTAATTGTCGTACCTTGAAGCAAGCGCTCTATTCTCACCTCATGCATAGAGATCCGTTCAACCAAGAGCATCCTGCCCTGCCAGCTCATTTCCTCAAATACTGGTTTATGACTGTCCATTCCCTGCGTCACCACTTCAAGCGGCATTATTGTATACATCGTCATGATTAGTTCCCCCGTCCTGGAGGATTCGTTTGTTGCGATATCGATGACTGAGAATGTTCTGTATACATTGGTGCTGCAGGCTGCTGCCCCTCTGCTAAGTTATTTGGTATATGTCCGTTTTCGACGAGACCTTTTTTATTCACAATACTATCCGTGGTCCCTGTAGCCCGCTTCACTTCAATAAGACGATTTAGATGCTGTAAAGCAGTCTGGATACCGCCGATCTCATCTATCAGTCCTACACGCACTGCGTCTGTGCCGATCACAGTTGTACCTATATCTCTTGTCAGCTCACCAGTCTTAAACATTAATTCTTTAAAGGCATCATCTGTGATATTTGAATGACTTACAACAAACCGAACAACCCGCTCCTGCATTTTATCCAAATATTCAAACGTCTGAGGCACACCAATAACTAATCCAGTAAGTCGAATCGGATGGATCGTCATTGTTGCTGTTTCTGCAATAATCGAGACGTTGGATGCTACCGCTATAGGCACACCTATGCTATGTCCTCCGCCCAACACCAATGTGACCGTAGGTTTAGACAATGAGGAAATCATTTCTGCAATCGCCAAACCAGCCTCCACATCTCCGCCAACCGTATTAAGAATAACAAGAACGCCTTCAATCTTCGAATTCTGCTCTGCTGCAACCAATTGCGGAATGATATGCTCGTATTTTGTTGTTTTATTCTGCGGAGGTAAAATAATATGCCCCTCCACCTGCCCTATAATATTAAGGCAATAAATATTCGATTCCCCAGGACTAGGTATAGATGCAGTACCTAGCTGCTGTATGTTCTGTACAGTTGGGGGTGCTTTATCACCGATCGGCTCTTGCGGAAAAGCAGGCACCTGAGGCGGTTGATCATTCGTAATCCAATTTGAATTAGGCACCTTATTCATATTAAATTGGGGAGTTCCCTGATCCGACTGTATTTCGTTTTGTGACACATCGTTCCCTCCATTCTATACCGATGCTGTCATAGGTTGCTCTATCCGGTATAGACTTATTCGGAAACCAAAAAAGCTCTTGGCAGTATCCCTGCGGTAAAGGGATATCACCAAGAGCTCTAGACATGCAGTGACTTGAGTGCGACCAAAGGTCACACTACTGGTATTAATAACATTAAACTTCCATTATTATCGGCAGAATCATTGGGCGACGTCGAGTCTGCTCATACAAGAAACGACCGAGCGCATCCTTGACGTGAGTCTTCAATGACGCCCATTCGTTGACGTTCTCACTCATTAAGCGCTGAAGAGTCGACGTAACGATTCGGTTCGCCTCATCAAGCAGCCCTTCTGACTCGCGTACATAAACGAATCCGCGAGAAATGATGTCTGGCCCCGACAGAATCGTGCCATCCTGCTTGCTCAAAGTGACCACGACTACCAAGATGCCATCTTGCGACAACAGCTTGCGGTCGCGTAGCACAATGTTACCCACATCTCCTACACCAAGTCCGTCAATGAGTACATATCCGGATGGAACCTTGGATCCGCGGCGTGCAACGCCATTCTGAATCTCTACCGTGTCACCGATATCTGTGATAAAGATGTTCTCACGCTCAATACCGACAGCTTCCGCCAATTGCGCATGATGACGAAGCATACGATACTCACCGTGGATAGGAATGAAGTACTTCGGCTGCATCAGATTCAGCATAAGCTTTAATTCTTCTTGACTACCGTGACCTGATACATGGACACCTGTAGAAGATCCGCCATAGATGACGTTAGCCCCTAGGCGATACAATTCATCAACAGTTCGTCCAACATATTTCTCGTTACCTGGGATAGGTGTAGCAGCGATTACGACGGTATCGCCTGGTAAAATATCAACTTTACGGTGCGTAGAGCGAGCCATACGAGTCAATGCTGACATCGGTTCGCCTTGACTTCCAGTTGACAAAATAACAACACGATCAGCAGCCATCTTGTTAACTTCTTCTGGCTCGATCAACATCCCGTCTGGAATGTTAAGGTATCCGAGTTCAGAAGCGATAGTGACGACGTTCACCATGCTTCTACCTACTACGGTTAACTTGCGATTAGTGGCATGTGCTGCTTCAATAACTTGCTGCACACGATGAATATTGGAAGCGAATGTAGCTACTACTACTCGCTGTTGAGACTTTCTAAAGATCTCTTCCAGTTTCACTCCTACACTGCTCTCGGAAGGAGTAAAGCCTGGACGTTCTGCATTAGTACTGTCAGACAGTAATGCCAACACCCCGCGCTTGCCAATCTCGGCCATTCGGTTAAGATCTGCATACTGCGCGTTCACAGGTGTATGGTCAAACTTAAAGTCCCCCGTATGTACGACTGCACCTTCAGGTGTGTCCAGACATACGCCGACCGAATCTGGAATCGAGTGATTTGTCTTAAAGAAGCTCGCTGTGATCGTTCCAAGCGGCACTTCCGAATCAGCTGTTATCAAGATACGCTTTGTGTCACCAAGCAAATTCGCTTCACGCAGCTTGCTTTCGATCAAGCCGAGTGTCAAACGTGTGCCGTAAACCGGAACGTTCAAATGACGTAATACATACGGCAAACCACCTATATGGTCTTCATGTCCGTGCGTAATGATAATTCCTCTAACTTTGTCACGATTCTCAGTCAAGTATGATATATCAGGTATGACGATATCGATTCCGAGCATATCCTCTTCTGGAAACTTTAATCCGGCATCAATTACTACGATATCGTTACCGTACTGAACGACGTACATGTTTTTTCCGATTTCACCTACGCCGCCCAAAGCAAAAATAGACAATTTATCTGTATTGGTCTTCTTCGACAATGTAATCTTAAACCTCCTATATATTCAGTTGGCCGTCGCACCAACGAACACTCTTTGTTATGAAAAATATACCGCACCCAGTCACTTGATAATCATTATACATGAACGTTAGGAAAAAACACAAGTCAGCGTTTTGATACGAATATCTTCCCCTAAAAATGAAAAAGAGATGCTGATATCAGCTAATTCGGATAAACTTCTTATCATTTCACTCATAAAAATAGCTAAAATGACCGATTGGATGGCTGATTAGACATCATAAGCGATCCTAGAATGTTCTCATAAAAAGAAGCGGCCTAAGGCCGCTCCTCTTACGTATCCATAATTAACAAGCAGTAAATAAGTATTATTGATAACTGAAATGATAATAAAATTCTCGAAAATTAGGAGCTTAAAGTTCGACTGATTTCTGAACCAGTTGTCGAATAAAAGCCTGCTCATCAATCGAAGCCGGTACGAGAGGAAGCCGTACACTGCCCACCTCGTACCCTATTAGCTGTAGAGCATACTTGACTGCCACAGGGTTCGGCACGGGATGCGGCGCTTCGAAAAGCCCCTTAAAAACAGGATGAAGCTGATGATTAAGGTCCACTGCCTCTTGCACATGACCAGCCACATATGATTCTATCATCTGCTTCATTTGAGCACCTACAAGATGAGCTGCTACGCTCACGATACCATAGCCGCCTACACTTAAACATGGCAAGGTAGCAGCATCATCTCCGCTGTACACACGGAATGAAGCGGGCGCTCCCGCAGCGATTAATGACATCTGTTCAATAGAAACACATTCCTTTGTGGCAACGATATTCGATACGTCTCGTGCCAATCGAAGTGTTGTATCTACACTGATGCTTGCACCTGTCCGCCCCGGTACATTGTACAACATAACAGGAAGTCGAGTAGACTCTGCAATAGCTTTAAAATGCTGGTACATGCCTTCCTGATTTGGCTTATTGTAGTATGGAACAACAAGCAGCACCCCGTCTACCCCTGACATTTCAGCAATACGCGTCAGATGGATGGAATGTGCTGTATTGTTGCTGCCTGTTCCTGCAATAATACGTGCTCGACCGCGAGCCTTCTCTACAGCAAAGCGGAACATGGCCGCTTTCTCTTCATCCGATAACGTAGGTGATTCGCCAGTTGTCCCACAAATGACAAGACTATCATTTCGTTGAACGTCAATTAAGTAATCGATTAATTGTTCTGCTTGCTGCCAATTAATTGTCAGGTCCTCATGAAACGGCGTAACCATCGCCGTAATTAATCTTCCGAATTCCATTAGTGGACTCCTCTCTTGCGCATTCATTCTGCAAGCCAAGAAAGCCAATTACACAACAAATGACTTTAGCGATGAAGTTCAAACTTGGCATGCAATGCGCGTAATGCACGTACCATGTCTTCTTTACGAACAAGTACCCAGATGGTAGTGTTGGAATCTGCCGATTGTAAAATTTGAATCTCCTGCTTCGTAAGTGCTTCTACAATATGGGCCATAATACCTGGCACTCCATTGATGCCTCCCCCAATTACAGACACTTTAGCGCACGCTGGCAATGACTTCGGCTTATAGCCTAGTTGGTGAAGTACTTCAAGTGCCCGCTCCGCATCACTATCAAACACCGTATATACGGCGCCAGATGGGGTAACATTAATAAAGTCAACACTTATCTGGTTATGCGCCATCGCTTTAAATACGTTTAACTGGAGGTCTTCAGCACCATCGTGTGCCTCAACCGTAATCTGTGTAACGTTACTAACGTATGCAATTCCCGTTACAAAGCGATCAACAATACCTGGGTGGAAATCACTGAACCCTTCGGGATGAGTTACCAACGTCCCTTCATCATCTGAGAAGGTTGACCGTACGCGTACAGGAACTTGCGCCTGCATAGCAATCTCAACCGCACGAGGATGAATGACTTTAGCCCCGTGATGGGCCATATTGCATATTTCAGCATAGCTAACAATCGTTAAAGGCTTCGCATCCTCTACCAGACGTGGGTCTGCTGTTAATATTCCGTTAACATCGGTATAAATATCCACGATTTCGGCACGTAATGCCGCACCAAGTGCTGTTGCCGAAGTATCACTACCACCACGTCCCAATGTCGTAAAGTCACCTTGTTCTGTTTGTCCCTGAAACCCAGTTACGATAACAACCTTGTTCTCTTTTAATGCATTTAGAACACGATCAGGACGAATATCGAGAATGCGAGCATTGCCGAAATGCTGATCTGTCTTAAACCCTGCCTGTGCTCCTGTAAATACCGTGGCAGGTATGCCTTCGCTTAACAATAAACTGCATAAAGTGGTAGCTGATATAATTTCACCGCAGCACAGCAATAAATCCTGTTCGCGAGCAGGTAGTTGATTGCCATTATGATCGATCCAATCTAACAAAGTATCCGTTGCGTAAGGTTCCCCTTTGCGTCCCATGGCGGAAACGACAACAGCAATGTGATACCCTTGTGCCAATTCACGGCGAATATGGTGGATAACCCGTTCTCTGGCTTCAGATGTAGATAAGGAAGTTCCACCGAACTTCTGTACAAGTATACGCATGCGTAATTCCTCCAACAATGAAGACTGACTGCCAGAACGTAGGTCTGGACAAAAAAGCAGGAGCGGTCTTGCTACTCCTGCCGCTCCGATGCAATGTACTCTGCAATTTGTACCGCGTTCCAAGCAGCGCCTTTTAACAAATTGTCGGAAACGACCCACATATTGAGTGCTCGAGGATGGTACAAGTCACGACGCAAGCGGCCAACAAATACATCTGGCTTGCCCGCTGCTTCTGTAGCTAACGGATAAGATTGAGTGGCGATATCGTCTTGCAGCGTAATGCCAGGAGCATCTTGCAGCAATTGGCGAACTTCTGCCAAGTCAAAGTCGTCTTTCAACTCAACGTATACGGATTCCGAGTGGCCATACACGACCGGTATACGTACGCATGTCGCAGTAACTTGGAGATCTTCATCATCCATAATCTTTTTCGTTTCACGGATCATCTTCATTTCTTCCAACGTAAAGCCGTTATCTTGGAATTTATCAATTTGCGGAACTGCGTTAAATGCAATCTGATGCTTTACCGGTAAAGAAGACACCGGCAAAAGGTCAGGCTCAACCGCATTGCCATCCAATACTTCCTTGGATTGACGGAGCAGTTCGTCAATAGCACGACTACCTGCGCCGGATACTGCCTGGTAAGTAGAAACGATAATACGATCAATGCCATAACGGTCATACAGCGGCTTGAGAGCTGCTACCATTTGAATCGTCGAACAGTTCGGATTTGCAATAATCCCCTTATGCTCTTTAATCTTATCCTCATTGACTTCAGGAACAATTAGCGGAGTGTTCGGGTCCATACGATAAGCATTCGTATTGTCGATACAAACCGCACCACGCTCGACAGCCGCTGGAGCAAGTGCTTTTGTTACATCTCCACCTGCACTGAATAACGCGATATCAATTCCATTAAAGCTTTCTGGATGAGCTTCTTCCACCGTATGCTCTACACCATTAAAGTTGATCTTGGTGCCAGCGGAACGGGCAGAAGACAAGAGCTTAAGTTCCTGAATAGGAAAATTGCGTTCTGCGAGCAGCTTTAAAATCTGCTCCCCAACTGCCCCTGTTGCGCCTACTACTGCTACATTAAACCGCTTTTGATTCGTCATTTGTCGTTTCTCCCCTCTACCCCGCATAAGTGCGTAAAGAGCGTGATATCATCGATCATCACGCTCGGTCAAGCCATGTCATTTATACTGAAAGCGTTCAATGATGAGCGGCTGCAACTGTTTCCCTTCAAGAGCCGCTGCACACGCTTCAGGAATCAATTCCATTCTAGCAACTAATGAATTCGGCTTCTGTGCCGGATTATCCTGACCATACGGGACAAAGTATATGTTCTTCGTTACAAGCAATTTCGCAATGTTAGCTGCATTCAGACCCAACCCATCATTGGTGGATATCGCAAGCACTAGCGGCCTTAAGTTGCGCATCTGTGCTTTAGCAGCCATTAATACTGGACTGTCTGTTACGGCGTTTGCGAGCTTACTTGTTGTATTCCCTGTGCATGGTGCGATAACAAGTACATCCAGCAGCTTGGAAGGCCCTAATGGTTCAGCCTCAACAATTGAAGAAATCATATCATTCCCCGTAATATCTTTCAACTGCTGCTGCCAGTACTGCGATTTCCCGAAGCGGGTATCTGTTGTCATAACCGTATTGGATACGATGGGAACAACACGTGCACCCAAATCTACAAATCGCTGAATCTGCGGCATTACTTCTTCGAACGTACAATGAGATCCCGTCAAAGCATACCCGACGGTAATCCCCTTATAATCAAGGCTCATGCCTCATTCCCCCGCTTCTGCGTAATCTCCGACAGCAGTTGGCTGATGATGTGAGCGAGAATGCGGCCCGCGGTCTTCGGTGCTACGATTCCTGGCAATCCAGGGGCTAACATGGCTTTAATTCCGCGCTTCTCAGCGAAACGAAAATCAATGCCTCCTGGCTTAGAAGCCAAATCTATAAGCACCGCACGGTTCGGCATCTGAGCGATGACCTGTGCTGTGACTATCATAGTCGGTATCGTATTAAAAAGCAAGTCGATATTTGTCACTTGATTTGACAATTCACCCACATAAAACGGCTTAAAACCCATCTCGGTAGCTCGTGCAAAATGTTCATCTCGGCGCACGCCAATACGCACATTTGCACCCAGACCTAAGAGGCTTCGAGCCATTGTGAAACCTGTTCTTCCCATGCCAAGAACAATTGTCTCAGAGCCATGAAGAGTAATATCCGTATGCTGGATCGCCATCATAATGGCACCCTCCGCTGTCGGAATCGAGTTATAGATAGCTACGTCATCACGTTCGAACAATTCCACCAACTGGATATTGTGTGTTCCGCAAAGATTGCTTAAGTAAGGTTTGGCCATGCCTGTAAAAACAACCGCATGCTTTGGAAGCGCTGCGACTAGCTCTTCTGTCAGCGTTAACTCTTCGGAAGTGAATATCGCATGTACACGACCGTTCTCGTCCGTTCCGACTGCCGGCAGCACAAGTGCATCTGCGGACTGCAGCAGCTCAGGAGACAACGGTTGACGTTGTACACCATGGTAGGGATTCGACAATTGGTCAAATCCGATTAAGGTCACGCTGGCATCCAGCTCCGCAAGCTTCTGAAACATTTCGAGTTGTCTGGCATCTCCGCCTATGAACACGACATGAACTCCGGTCAACATGTTCGCCCTTCACTCCTTTCTAATTGCCCTACTACACATATAGAACATTTTATGCAATAGCCTAGAAAGGGTGCAGCAGCTGTCGCACTAAAAATGTAGAGATGCACTCATGAAAGAAGAATATCTTTATTTCCGCGTAGTGATAAAAAAACAGCACAGCCTCCTAACGGAGGTCGTGCTGTTCATTATGACATTATTTAGTACCTGTGTGGCCAAATCCGCCTTCACCACGTACCGTCTCAGACAAATCATCAACCTGAATAAGGTGGACGGTTGGAACTTCTTGAATCACCATTTGAGCAATACGTTCATTTCGCTCGATCGTAAATGCCACCTGACCATGGTTAATTAATAACACCTTGACCTCACCACGATAATCGGCATCAATTGTGCCTGGTGAGTTAAGGCATGTTACGCCATGTTTATACGCTAACCCGCTTCGTGGTCGAACCTGTGCTTCTAACTGAGGCGGTAGCGCCATCGCAAATCCAGTGGGTACAAGCGCACGATGTCCTGGAGCGAGAGTTATTGGCTGTTCAACTGCTGCATATAGATCAAATCCTGCTGCCAATTCAGACATCTGCTGTGGCATCGGAACATCCTCGTTACCTGGTAATTTCTTAATTTGTACCTCGTAAGTCGCTTGCAACAAGATAATCCCTCCTAAAAGCCGAAATCGCCTGATCATTGGCACCTACCATGGACACAGCAAAGGGCTTGGAAACCATTTGCTTAATGATGTGATCCACATCATCCATCGTAACAGCTTCAATGCGAGCGATAATTTCATCTAATGTATAATGTCTGCCTACCATCAATTCGTTCTTGCCTAGACGATTCATTCTGCTGCCTGTACTTTCCAGACTCAGGATGAGACTGCCTTTGAGCTGCTCTTTGCCCTTCATCAGTTCGTCACTGGTTAATCCTTTTGCTGTCATCCCTTCAAGCACTTCCAGCGTTAGGTTAAGCACGTCAGTCGTCTGCTTTGGCGCAGTACCCGCATACACCGTAAATAGGCCGCTGTCCGCATGAGAAGAATGATAAGAATATACAGAATAGGCGAGACCACGCTTTTCACGTATCTCCTGGAACAAACGAGAACTCATTCCGCCGCCAATGACATTATTCAGAATAATCATCGCGTATAAGCGTGGATCTGTCATTGAACAACCAGGAAGACTCAAGCAAATATGGTTCTGCTCTGTCTTCTTCTCGTGATACAACAAATCGCTGTGAAATGCAGGTGCATCATATTGCTGCTCTTCATGATCGTTATGATAATGACCAAAATGATTTTCTAACAGCTCTATGATTGAGTCATCAAAGTTGCCAGCAACCGCAACAACCGTATTTGCTACACTATAATGCTGCTTCATGTACTGACGCAAATGCTCGGCCTTCATCGGCTGCAGCCGCTCTTCAGTTCCCAAGATCGGGTAGGCAAGCGGATGAGATCCGTAAGCCGCACGTGTCACCAGATCGTGAACCGTATCGTCCGGTGTGTCATCATACATCGCAATTTCTTCTAAAATGACGTTCTTCTCTTTATCCAATTCTGATGGGTCAAAATTAGATCGGAAAAACATATCTGAGAGTACATCTACCGCGATCGGAAGATGTTCATCTAACACTTTTGCATAGTAACACGTATATTCCTTCGATGTAAAAGCATTAACGTTTCCGCCAATAGCATCGAATGATTCCGCGATTGCTTGTGCATCGAATCTCTCTGTTCCCTTGAACAGCATATGTTCAATAAAGTGGGAAATTCCGTTCGTTGTCTCATTCTCGTTACGGGATCCAGTCTTGACCCAGATACCAAACGAGACCGAACGGCATGTAGGTATTTTCTCTAATACGACTCTCAAGCCGTTACGCAATTGCAATTTCTTCAACGGAGGTCCTCCTCAACCGTGATCAATGCCTATCTAATCCTATCAAAAAAATGGTCACGGCTCAACTTTTAACTCCCCATGCCGCTTCTCCGACAATATTTCGCTTACCGTTCCGAGAGCCAGCTTCTTCTGTTTGATCACATGAATCATACTTTGAAGGGCTGAACTTGAAGACGATGTCGGATGCATGAGAATTAAGGTACCCGCCTCGAGCTTCGCCCTTAGCCGTTGGACGATCGTCGCAGGGCTTGGATGACGCCAATCCAACGTATCAAACGTCCACATAACGGTTCGCATCCCAAGCGAAGCAGCTGTTCGGACTGTAAGAGCATTAAAATCACCAGAAGGTGGGGCAAACCACTTACTATTCACACCAAAGGTCGCTTTAACTACTTTCTCGGTCTTTGCTATTTCTTGATGCTGAAGTCCTTCACTAAGCGTACTCATATTAGGATGTGTATAAGCGTGGTTGCCAACCTCATGTCCTGCCTTATAAATCGCTTTAGCCAGCTCTGGATTTTTGGTTAGCCAAGATCCATCAAAGAAAAAGGTCGCTTTTACCTGCTCACTTTGCAGTGTCTCTAATATGGGCTCGATAAATTCGTTTCCCCACGCCACATTAATCATCAAAGCAGCCATAGGTTTATTCGAATTACCTTTAAACACGGGGCTCGGGGGAAGCTGCGACAAGGTAACAGTCGGCTCCGTTTCGCGATAAGCAAGCTGAAGCGGCATCTTCGTTTCATCCACACGTTTATTAAGCGCATAACTTTGTTCAACATCTACTTCAAGCCCATTGTAACCTGGAATGGCTTTCCACACACGATCTATCGTTGCGTTTATAGGTTGAATTGTACGAGATTTTGCTATATCCATAATACGTTCCATTAATGGATCAGCTACCATAACCGACTGTTCATTACTGTCAAAGGCATGCATCCATGAAGCAGTGGTTTTTTGCTCTTTGATAAAAGAGCCTACCTCTGTCAGCCGTACAATCGCTAATACAAAGATGCAGCTCATTATGACCGTTATTGCTTTGCGTATATTTGGCCCCATCTTGTCCATCCCTTCTCATACCATTGTCCTTTTCCATTCTATGCTAAAAAGGATAACGTTATGCGGACAAGTCTAATAACCTAATATTACAAATGCAAAAAAAGAGCCAGAATTGGATCTGCCTCTTTCCTTAACGGTATAAACAACCTCTTAGTACATATTGTAATAAGAGGTTGGGCAATTAGGATTGTGTCGGACGATCGTTACGCGGCGGACGTGGTCCGCTGTTTGGTCTGCGATCGCGGTCCGGACGATCAGAGCGCTGCGGTCTTGATTGTGGAGCCGATGCTGCTGCTCCTTCTGCTCCCGCAGGTTCAAGCAATACACGACGTGACAAGTTGATACGACCTTGTTGATCAATCTCGGTCACTTTAACCTCGATCTTATCGCCAATCGCTACAACATCCTCAACCTTAGCCACACGTTCTGTCGACAGCTGGGATACATGAACCAAGCCCTCTTTGTTCGGAAGTACTTCAACAAAGCAGCCAAATTTCTCAATCCGCTTAACAGTTCCTGTGTACACCTCACCAACAGCAACCTCACGAACGATGCCTTCAATAATTTCACGGGCACGTTCATTCGATTCCTGGCTCGGCGAAGCGATGAAGATACGGCCGTCTTGCTCAATATCGATCTTGACGCCAGTTTCTTCAATAATCTTGTTGACGACTTTACCGCCAGCGCCGATTACGTCACGGATCTTGTCAGGATTAATATTCATCGTCAAAATCTTAGGCGCATATGGAGACAACGTTGCACGTGGCTCTTGAATGGCTTCCATCATCTTGCCGAGTATATGAAGTCGGCCTTCACGTGCTTGTGCCAGCGCTTGCGTCAAGATATCGCGGTCAATACCATTGATCTTAATATCCATCTGAATGGCAGTCACACCTTCAGCTGTACCTGCTACTTTAAAGTCCATATCGCCAAGGTGGTCTTCCATCCCTTGAATATCAGACAAGATTGAGAAATGTTCTCCATCTTTGATCAAGCCCATTGCAATACCCGCTACAGGAGCTTTAATAGGTACGCCAGCATCCATCATAGCCAAAGTACTTGCACAAATACTCGCTTGTGATGTAGAACCATTGGATTCCAATACCTCGGAAACGAGACGGATCGTATATGGGAATTCCACTTCAGATGGAATAACTTTGGACAAAGCACGTTCACCTAATGCACCATGACCGATCTCACGACGACCTGGCGCACGCAATGGACGAGCTTCACCAACGGAAAACGGAGGGAAGTTGTAATGATGCATAAAACGTTTGGACTCTTCCAGGCCAATGCCATCAAGAATCTGCACATCACCAAGTGCACCTAGCGTACAAATCGACAAAGCTTGTGTCTGACCACGTGTAAACAGACCAGAACCGTGCGTACGTGGCAATTGCTTCACATCACACTCGATAGCGCGAATTTCCGCCAATTGACGACCGTCAGGACGAACTTTGTCATGTGTAATTAAACGACGAACTTCTTCCTTCACGATGTCATAAAGAGTTTCTTTGACGTCATCCAGCTTGTCCAGTTGTTCAGCGTACATTGCAGTAAAATGTTCAACTGTTTCTTGATTGATAACATCAATTGCATCTTGCCGAGCATGCTTTTCAGGAATACGGATAGCTTCCACTAAGCGCTCCTGAGCAAATGCACGAACCTCTGTATTCACTTCTGCATCAACCGTATGAAGCTTTACAGCCATCTTTTCTTTGCCAGCTTCAGCCACAAATTTCTCAATCGTAGCTACGATTGTTTTAATTACATCGTGACCAAACATGATAGCTTCCAGCATCGTTTCTTCGGATACTTCATTTGCTTCAGCTTCCACCATCATAATGGCATCCTTAGTACCTGATACAACTACGTGCAGATCGCTTTTCTCTTCTTGCTCTACCGTTGGGTTAATAATAAATTGTCCGTCAACACGGCCAACGATTACGCCGCCAATTGGTCCGTTAAATGGAACGTCCGATATTGAAAGTGCTGCGGAAGTACCGATCATCGCTGCAATTTCTGGTGGACAATCTTGATCCACGCTCATAACGATATCCATAATCTGAATATCGTTGCGGAACCCTTCCGGGAACAATGGACGAATTGGACGGTCTATGAGGCGGCTTGCCAATATTGCTTTCTCGCTTGGACGTCCTTCGCGTTTAATAAATCCACCTGGAATTTTACCTACAGCGTACAAACGCTCTTCATAGTTAACTGTGAGCGGGAAAAAGTCTAAATCTTTAGGTTCTTTAGATGCGGTTACGGTACACAACACAACTGTATCTCCGTAAATCACCTTAACCGCTGCGTTTGCTTGTTTAGCCAAATGGCCGTACTCCAAGGCAAACGGTCTGCCGCCGAGATCCATCTCGATGCGATGCATGGGAAATCCCTCCTTAATGTAACGTTACTATTTTCTATGCTAATCCCATTATTTCCTGCTATAAGCCGCAAAAACCGTGCTCTTCCCAACTTTATTATGACAAGGGCAATCGGCACTAATGCCATCTATAGGACAACAACCATTAGTTATGTATAAAGCACCCGAAGGTGCCTCAGTGAATAACATCCGCTTTACGATAAAAAGCAACCCGGTTGCAGGCCGCGTTGTCGGCGGCGTATCACAACCAGGCTGCTTGGGTTCAAGCTATTAACGGCGCAGACCGAGTTTGGCGATCAAAGCGCTGTAACGGGTAACATCTTTGTTTTTCAAGTAAGCCAACAGCTTACGACGTTGACCGACCATTTTCAACAATCCACGACGGGAATGATGGTCTTTCTTATGCGTACGCAAGTGATCTGTTAAGTTTACAATGTTTTCCGTGAGGATAGCGATCTGAACTTCCGGAGAACCCGTGTCGGAAGCATGAGTCTTGTGCTCTTCGATAAGCTGTTGCTTACGTTCTTGAGTCAAAGCCATCCTATTCACCTCCCAAAATAAATAATATAGTATATCCGAAAGCCTCGTCACCGTCGGTGAGATCGAGTAACCAAGCTATGGACAAGCCGCGAATAACGCGACAATGTTATCAGTATATCATCAATTCCGCGCAAAGTAAAACATTATGACGGAAACGCCTGCAGACGTTTCCGTGCTGCATCCGCATCGCGTTGAATCTGATCGATCAACTCGTGCACAGAAGAAAATTTCTTCTCGGAGCGCAAATACTCTACTAAGTGCACGGTCATGGTCTCGCCATAGATATCTTCATCGAAATCAAACAGATGCGCTTCGATGACCGGCTCCATGATATCGCTGCGGAACGTAGGCTTTAATCCTATACTCATTACGCTGTCATACATCTTGCCGCGTACAAATGCACGAACCGCATATACGCCAAGACGCGGAATAAAATAAGGCTCCTCTGGATGAACATTAGCAGTCGGATACCCGATTGTACGTCCACGTTTCTCACCATGCACAACCTCGCCGCGTATAGAATAAGTGCGCCCAAGCAAATGGTTAGCCTGCCTCATATCACCTTCGAGCAGACAACCCCGAATCCGTGTACTGCTAACCTTCACACCCTCGTCATCGCAAGGCTCTACAATATCAACTGTAAAGCAATTGCTTCCAGCCACCTTCAGGTTCTCAGCAGTTCCTGCTCCGCGATGGCCATATCGATAATCAAAGCCACACACCACATGCTTGGCACCAAGCCTGCATACAGCTTGTACAAATTGTTCTGGCGTAATAAGTGCAAAGTCTGTGTCAAAGTCGACTACATATAATCGATCCAGTCCCATCTCAGCCAAAATACGTTCCTTCTCATGCAGTGGCGTTAAATAACGGTCGTAACCTGTTCTGCCAAATACATGCTTCGGATGTGGATGAAAAGTCATCATACCTACAGAAAGGCCATGTTCTCTACCATGCTTCAAAGCACGCGCAATAACATGTGCATGCCCTTGATGTATGCCGTCAAAGTGACCGAGAACGAGCACTTGTTCCGCATGGTTCAGCTCCCAAGTGGCATCCTCTAATGAATTTTGAAGTACTATTGTCTGCATTGTTCTCTAAACTCCTACATCCACCCCGGGATTAGTATGTTCTTCCATTCACAATATCTGCTGCGAAAAGGGCGCAAGCTTAAACAGCGACTTCATGCTTGCGCCATCTTAATTAAGTTGTTGATGGTAAAAACACTTTAACCGGTCGCAAGCACGTATCTTCGGCAGGTACGTGGAACAACCCGTAAAATGCTTCTTGTTCATCATACAACCGATACAACTGATTCGTCAAAGGTTGGAATGAACAGGCTCGAAATGGAATGCCTCGACCTTGAACGGCATAATGAGCAAAAGCGTCAAGCATGTGTAAAGCAGGTACATGTGACATCGCTTGCTCAACTGGCTGCAGAAGCGCCTCGACCGATCCCTCATTTGCCGCCTGCTGAATCTGCTCTATCGTATAACATTGTTCTGCAGTATACTGAGCAGACATCGTTCGAATTAAAGATTCCATCGTAGATGGCACCTCTAATGCCCGTCCAATATCCACGCATAAAGTGCGAATATATGTCCCTTTCGAACAAGTGACCCGGAATCGAACTGTTGGTTCGCTCACACTCAGATTCATATCCAACACTTCAATATCATGGATGGTTACGGTGCGTGATTTACGTTCCACCGTCTTGCCTTCACGAGCTAATTCATAAAGTCGCTGTCCGTTGACTTTTACGGCCGAATACATCGGTGGAACCTGATCAATCTGACCTGAGAATGATGCCATAACTTCTCGAACCCGTTCCTCTGTAAGATGAGCAGCATCCATTCTTTCCATAACAGTTCCACTGCTATCTTCCGTGTCCGTAGCAACTCCAAAACGAAGCACGGCTTCGTACTGCTTGGGCAGCTCTTGCAAATATTCCACAATTCGTGTTGCCTTGCCTACACATAGCGGTAACACACCGGTTACTTGCGGATCAAGTGTCCCCGTGTGGCCGATTCGCTTCTCTCTTACGATGCCGCGCACTTTGGCGACGACATCATGTGATGTCCATCCTTCTGGCTTCCAAACCGGAAGGATGCCATTTAGACTTGTCATAATCGTTGTTTCACCTGCTCTAATACGGCTTTTATCGTGTCATCCAGCGGCTCGGTCAACGTACAGCCTGCTGCTCTCACGTGTCCTCCACCGCCAAACGTTTGTGCAACCTCAGCTACGTTGACTTTACCAGCTGAACGCATGCTCACTTTAATACGGCCATTCGCATTAACTTTAAACAACAAACCTACCTCGACACCCTCTACATTTCGCGGGTAGTTGACCAGCCCTTCCAGATCCTCGTTTAAAGCACCCGTCTCCGTCATGTCTTCTGGTGTTATATACAACCAAGCAATCCGGTGATCATCTGAAAATGCAAGTCGGCCAAGACCTTTTTGAATCAGACTCATTTGAGCAAAGGACATCTTTTCTAACAAACGATCTGCTATATCATTGCCATCAACACCCAGCGCAAGCAGTGCAGAGGCTATTGCCATTACATGAGGTGTAGTGTTGCTATAGCGGAATCCGCCTGTGTCCGTCAGCAATCCCGTATACAGCATCGTAGAGACGTCAAGGTCCAATGTGACCTTGCCTTGTGCAAACATATCAAACAAGATCTCAGCCGTTGCGGCAGCATTATCGCGAATACATGCAACACTTCCATAACGATTGTTAGTCGGATGATGATCGATGTTCAGCAGAGGAACGTCTGACGTAATCCATTCCTTGATCCTGCCAATTCTGTCATAATCCGCACAATCTACACATATGACCGCTTGAAAAGCAGGCGCTTCTGCCTGATCCAGCTCCTCATGTATCATGACGTTGTCTGTATTAGCCATAAATTGCAAACGGACTGGTATCTGATTCTCATTAACCATGGTAAACGTTTTGTCCCACAAGTTCAGCAGCCAGCCGATAGCAAGCGTAGAGCTTATAGCGTCACCGTCAGGATTTACATGTGCCACAACCAGAAACTGATCATGTTCCTGAATAAACCGCAACGCACGATCAAGATCGTGCGCATATGTAGGGTGGAACAACCCATCTGCAGAAGTATGCATACTCACTGCAGATGTTGTTATTCCCATATTTAATTGATTGGCAGCATCAAACTTATTCGCCATGGGATTCGTTCCCATCACGAACATCATTTAGCAACCGTTCAATGCGGCTGCCGTACTCAATGGACGTATCCAACTTGAATACAAGCTCTGGCGTGTGACGAAAACGAATACGTTTGCCCAGCTCCGAACGAAGATATCCGTTCGCTTTATCCAGTGCCTTTAAAGAATTCTCGCGGGCTTCTTCATCTCCCAGAACACTCAAGTACACTTTAGCTAAAGACAGATCATTCGTTACATCTACACCTGTGACGGTGAGAAAGCCGATACGAGGGTCTTTAAGTTCTGTCTGGATAAGCAGACTTAATTCTTTCTTAATCTGCTCACCGACGCGACCTGTACGAATCTTAGCCATAAAAATCACCTCTTATTCTCGGTAGCGACTACTTGCGTTCTACTGTTTCCATTGCGAACGCTTCGATGATGTCGCCTTCCTTAAGATCATTATATTTCTCAAGCATAATACCACACTCATAGCCTTGGGCCACTTCTTTGGCATCATCTTTGAAACGTTTCAAGGAATCGATCTTGCCTTCGAAGACTACAATACCCTCACGAATAACACGAGTCTCCGCGTTGCGCACGATCTTGCCGGATGTTACCATACAACCTGCGATTGTACCGACTTTACCGATCTTAAACGTGTTACGCACTTCAGCATGACCAAGTACTACTTCTTTATATTCTGGATCAAGCATGCCCTTCATCGCTTGTTCGATTTCTTCAACGATCTTGTAGATGACACGGTGCAAGCGAACGTCAACTTTCTCTTGATCTGCCGTCAACTTAGCTTGTGCATCAGGACGAACGTTAAAACCGATAACGATAGCATTGGATGCTGTTGCCAAAATAATATCAGACTCCGTAATCGCACCCGCACCGGAAAGAATAATCTTCACGCGCACGCCTTCTACTTCAATCTTCTGAAGGGAGCCTTTGAGGGCTTCAACAGAACCTTGAACGTCGGCTTTGATGATTACGTTCAGTTCTTTCATTTCACCATCTTTGATGTGCTTGAAGAGATCATCCAATGTAACGCGTGTATTGGCGCCTAATTGGCTTTGGCGAAGTGTCGTTGTACGCTTTTCCGAAATGGAGCGTGCTTTGCGCTCGTCTTCGAATACGATAAACGGATCCCCTGCCTGTGGAACCTCAGTCAAACCAGTAATCTCGATTGGAGTAGACGGACCCGCTTCTTTTAAGCGACGGCCGCGGTCGTTTACCATGGCGCGCACACGCCCGAAGGACGTACCAGCGATTAATGGATCACCGACTTTAAGCGTACCTTGTTGAACCAGAATACGTGCAACTGGTCCACGACCTTTGTCTAGCTCAGCCTCAATAACTGTACCACGAGCCAGCTTATTAGGGTTCGCTTTGAATTCATTCACCTCAGAAACAAGGAGAATCATTTCCAGCAACTCTTCTAAGCCCGTACGCTGCTTAGCAGACACATTTACAAAGATAGTGTCTCCGCCCCACTCTTCTGGAACGAGCTCATAATTTGTTAATTCTTGTTTAACACGGTCTGGATCAGCACCAGGCTTATCGACTTTGTTGACAGCTACAATAATAGGGACACCAGCTGCCTTAGCATGACTGATTGCTTCTACCGTTTGCGGCATAACGCCGTCATCCGCTGCTACAACGATAATGGTAATGTCCGTAACTTGGGCACCACGAGCACGCATTAATGTAAATGCTTCGTGACCTGGTGTATCCAAGAAGGTGATTTTTTTATTGTTAATCTCGACTTGGTACGCACCGATATGCTGCGTAATACCGCCTGCTTCTGCGCTTGTAACGTTTGTTTTACGAATCGAGTCAAGCAGCGTCGTCTTACCATGGTCAACGTGACCCATGATCGTAACAACTGGAGGCCGTACGACTAAGTTCTCCGCTTCTTCTACTTCTTCTTCTTCTTCAAACGGATCTTCTTGCACTGGAAGCTTCACTTCTACCTCGACCTTATAGTCGTCAGCAATTAATTGAATCGTATCCAGATCGATCTCTTGGTTAATTGTAGCCATAAGACCCATCAAAAAGAGCTTTTTGATAACTTCGGAAGCATCTTTATGAAGCAGCTTTGCCAGATCACCAACAGTCATATCTCCGCGCACGATAATTTTCTTTGGTGTATTATCAACCTTTTCGCGCACTTCTCCATGACGTTGGTTCTTGCCTCTACCTTTACCTCTGCCACCACGCATATTACGGCTGTCGTCAAAACGTTTATTATCCGTTCTGCCGCCTTTGCCCGTGCCTCTTGCACCTGGCTTGTTTCGATCCCCTGCACCTTTGTCATCATACTTAGTAGGACGGGTACCTTGGTTCAAACGAGCCGGTTGCGGCTTCTCTCCAACTGGACGAGCTGCTGCTGGAGCAGCAGGCTTCTGGAAGGAGCTGCGGTTAGCACCAGGTGCTCCACCGCTCTGTGGACGACGGTCTTGACCGCCTCTGTTATCACGGTTGCCTTGTCCTTGACCTTGGCCACCTTGTCCTTGCGGACGGCCTTGGCTGTTGTATGGACGGGACGGACGATCTCCTTGTCCTTGACCTTGGCCACCTTGTCCTTGCGGACGACCTTGGCTGTTGTACGGACGGGACGGACGATCTCCTTGTCCTTGACCTTGGCCACCTTGTCCTTGCGGACGGCCTTGGCTGTTATACGGACGGGACGGACGATCTCCTTGTCCTTGGCCTTGACGATTACCGTCACGACGTTGACCGTCACGATTACCGCCGGATTGACCAGTCCGTTCACGACTGTCTTGAGATGGACGACTGTCTCGTTCTCCCGTGCGTTGTCCTTCTGCACGTTCTTGACGTGCAGGCTGATCCGAGCGCTTCGGCGCCTCGGCAGATGGATTTACTTGGCTGACTTGCGCTTCTTGCTTCGAAGGCTGACCTTCACGCTTCGCTTGCGCATTTGCTTTGACGTCTTTAAAAAACTGTTCTACTTTACCCACAGCATCATTCTCCATTACACTCATATGATTGTTTACAGGATAATCAAGTCGCTTTAGAATCGTAATAATTTCTTTACTGCTCATATTCAACTGCTTAGCATACTCATAAACTCTTAGTTTATCCTTATTTTCCTTCTCTTGTTTACTCAATATACTCCACCTCCGACAAAGTAATAAGCCCGTTCTTCATCATGCTCGCGAAGCCGTTGTCTGTCACACCCACAATTACTCGGTCCAGCTTCCCTAAGCTCTCCCCTAGCTCATCGCGTGTGAATCCAATGACAAGCGGTACGTTATAGGTCTGGCATTTGTCACGAAACTTCTTCTGAGTGTTCTCCGAAGCATCGCTTGCCACAAACACTAAACGAGCTTGATTGCTGCGTATTGCTTTAAACACAATGTCGTCTCCGGTAACTAACTTCCCGGCGCGCTGTGCAAGTCCTAGCTGAGACAGCACTTTATTCTTCATCATCATGATCCCGCTCCTTGCTCGCGAGAAACTCATCTTCGACGCGAATAAAATCTTGCGCTAACTGTTCATATATATTGGCGTGCACTGGATGTTTCAGTGCACGGTCAAGAGCTTTAGATTTGTGAGCCAATTTAAAACACGATAACTTACCGCACAGATAAGCGCCTCTTCCTGACTTTTTGCCTGTCAAGTCAATCAGCACTTCATCCTCTGGAGACTTAACCACACGGATAAGTTCCTTCTTTGGCATCATTTGTTGACACGCCACACATTTGCGCAGCGGAATTTTTCTTAGTTTCATGACGATCCCCCTCCTTACGATCCGATCTTTCCTTCAACGACTGAAGTTATCATCCCCAGCCTCAGCTGAAGGCGACCGAGTCATACGGTATTGGTTCACCTTCAACAATTAATGCATCGATCTCATATCAAGCTCGTCGCTCCATGTTATGCCGCTTGAGTTCGACTCTGGCTGCTCGACCTGGGATTCACTCTTGATATCGATCTTCCAACTCGTTAACTTCGCAGCAAGACGGGCATTCTGGCCCTTAATGCCGATAGCCAATGACAATTGGTAGTCAGGCACGATAACCCGCGCCATCTTCTCTTCTTCATGCACATCAACTTCGACCACCTTAGACGGGCTGAGTGCGTTAGCTACGTACTCTTCCACATCTTCAGACCAGCGAACGATGTCGATTTTCTCGCCGCGAAGTTCATTTACAATCGTTTGGACCCGCAAGCCTTTAGGCCCTACGCATGATCCAACCGGGTCCACTTCCGGGTTGCGGGAATATACCGCAATCTTGGAACGTTGACCTGCTTCACGAGCAACGGATTTGATCTCTACTACACCCTCGAAAATTTCAGGTACTTCCAGTTCAAACAAACGCTTCAGCAACCCTGGATGTGTACGCGATAAAATGATTTGTGGCCCCTTAGTGGTATTCTCCACTTTCGTAATGTATGCCTTAACACGATCCCCGTGCTTAAACTTCTCGTTTGGCATCATTTCGTTTAATGGCAGCACAGCCTCTACTTTACCCAGATCAATGTAAACATTGCGTGTATCTTGACGCTGCACAATCCCTGTAACAATATCATCCGCTTTGTCGATAAAAGCGTTATAGATAAGCCCGCGCTCCGCTTCACGAATGCGCTGTGTTACAACTTGTTTTGCCGTTTGTGCAGCAATACGCCCAAATTCTCGCGGTGTAACTTCAATGTCACAAACATCATTTACCATGTAATTTGGATTATACTCGCGTGATGCGTGAACAGAGATTTCATGACGCGGATCCATCACTTCATCAACAACCGTTTTGCGGGCGAATACTTTAATAACACCTGTTGAACGGTTAATATCCACACGGACATTTTGCGCAGCGTTGAAATTACGCTTGTAACTGGAAATTAAGGCCGCTTCTATCGCCTCGATCAAAATCTCCTTGCTAATCCCTTTGTCTCTCTCTATCTCGGTTAGTGCCTCGATAAAATCAATACTCATGTGATTGGTTCCCCCTTTCAGCCAATAACTGGCTCATTCGCGTTCTTTGAATATGAATTAAAATGTGGTGTGTACAGAGCACTAAAAATCATACCAATTTAGAAAATAATCGCCAATCGGGCGCTTGCAACCTTATCATAAGGCAACAAATGCTCTTTTTTGCCGACTCGAACGACTACTGTTGCTTCATCAAATGAAACAAGTGTTCCTTCGAATTCCTTATTGCCGTCAATAGGCTCATATGTAGTCACGTACACATGTTTACCGATAGACTTCATGAAATCTTTAGCTTTCTTGAGTGGACGCTCTGCTCCTGGAGAAGATACCTCCAAAAAATAAGCGTCAGTAATCGGATCATTCTCATCCAGCTTCTGACTCAAATATTCACTGACGCGGCCGCAATCTTCGATATCGATTCCGCCATCCTTGTCCACATACACTCGTAAAAACCAACTGCTGCCTTCCTTTACGTACTCAACGTCCACCAATTCAAATTGATGTTCTTCCAAGTACGGATTGACCATGTCTTCAACGACCGATCTGATGTTCGGTATGCTCAAGCTGGGTACCTCCCAAATGACGAATAAGGTGTCACTCACTAATATGTTGAAACCCGCTGCGGTGCACCAAGCCCGAATAAAGTCGGTATCAAATATGAAAGAGTGGGTTTCCCCACTCTTTACGCAACGGATGTATCCACATGATTACCAAAAAAATTATATCATAGCCAGTTGACAAATGGCAAGGGTGTGACCTTAACAACCCCTTTACCAGTGGCCTCTCGACACATGTGCACACGACTTACTTTTAAAACAAGGAGAGCTGATTGCTCTCAGGCAGGCCGCGGAAGCAGCCCATTTGCGTCAGCATCTCTACAATCGTCTTAGTAGCTTTCGAGCGCTGCTGGAAATCTTCAATAGATAAATATTCAGTTCCTTCGCGGGAAGCTGCAATATTTTTCGCGGCATTCTCACCAATTCCTTGCACAGCAGAGAACGGCGGAACGAGCGAATTACCGTCAACCTGGAATTTGGACGCATCTGACCGATATAGATCAATCGGCTTAAATGAGAAACCGCGAGCGGTCATCTCAAGCGCCATTTCCAGAATCGCGATCATACTTTTTTCTTTCGTTGTTGCTTGGAAGCCCTTTGCCTCGATTTCATCTATCTTGCGACCAATCGCTTCATACCCTTGGCAGCACAATTCGATATCAAAATCTTCCGCACGCACAGTAAAGTAAGTGGCGTAAAACTCAATCGGATGATACAGCTTAAAATAGGCAGTTCGCACAGCCGAGATGACATATGCAGCAGCATGGGCCTTCGGGAACATATACTGAATTTTCAAACACGAATCAATATACCACTGCGGAACGTTACACTTCTTCATCTCGTCAATCCAGTCTTGTGACAGCCCTTTCCCTTTACGGACATTCTCCGTAATCTTAAAGGCAAGGCCTGCGTCCATCCCCGCCTTGTAGATCAAAAATAACATAATCTCATCACGACAACCAATAACGGTCTTAATCGTACATATTCCGCTCTTGATTAACTCCTGCGCATTGCCAAGCCATACACCTGTACCATGCGAAAGTCCAGATATTTGGAGTAAATCGGCAAAAGTAGCCGGCTGCGCTTCAACTAACATCTGTCGCACAAACCGCGTCCCCATCTCAGGCACTCCATAGGTGGCTACCGGAGTACGAATCCGGTCTGATGTGACACCAAGCGCTTCAACGGAGTTAAACATGCTCATTACCTTCGGGTCATTCATCGGAATCGTAGTCGGATCCACTCCCGTTAAGTCCTGCAGCATGCGCATCATCGTCGGATCATCATGCCCGAGAATATCAAGCTTTAACAAGTTAGCGTCAAAAGCGTGATAATCAAAGTGCGTTGTCTTCCACTCCGCATTCTTATCATCAGCGGGAAACTGTACTGGTGTAATATCTTCAACATCCATATAGTCAGGTACAACGACAATACCACCTGGATGCTGACCTGTGCTTCGCTTAACTCCTGTACAGCCAGACGCGAGCCGGTTCAGCTCCGCTCCACGCCATTTCTTATGGTAGCTTTCCTCATATTTCTTAGCGAATCCAAATGCGGTCTTCTCTGCTACTGTACCAATCGTACCCGCACGAAACACACATTTCTCACCAAACAAAACCTTCGTATAGTTGTGGGCAATCGGCTGATACTCACCTGAGAAGTTTAAGTCGATATCTGGAACCTTGTCCCCTTTAAAGCCGAGGAAGGTTTCAAACGGAATATCTTGTCCGTCTCCTCTCATCGTCTGGCCACAGTTCGGACATGCTTTATCCGGCAAATCAAATCCACTAGGAATGCTGCCATCCGTGAACCACTCGCTGTGCTTGCAGGACTCATTACGGCATACATAGTGAGGCGGGAGCGGATTAACTTCTGATATCCCAAGGAACATTGCTACGACAGAAGATCCGACAGACCCCCGGGAACCAACCAGATACCCATCTTGATTGGATTTCTTCACCAAACGCTCCGAGATCAAATAGTTGGCCGAAAATCCGTATTTAATGATCGGTTCCAGCTCTTTCTCAAGTCGTGCTACCACGATTTCTGGCACGGCATCACCGTATATACGCTTGGCGGTATCATAACACGTATTACGCATCTCTTCATCAGCGCCATCAATTATTGGTGTAAACAATTTATCAGGGAACAAGTTGATCGTCTCGAACCGATCCGCCAATTCATTTGTATTAGTGACAACGACTTGATATGCTTGTTCTTTGCCAAGAAATTCAAATTCTTGCAGCATCTCTGTTGTCGTGCGGAAATGGGCATCCGGCTTCTTTATGTCCTTTAACGGGCTAAATCCGGTAATGCCATGAATCGTAATATCACGGAACAATTTGTCTCGTGGATTTAAATAATGAGCATTTCCTGTCGCGACTACCGGCTTGCCCTGCTTGGCTCCGATATCACAGACTTTGCGCAACGCGTCCTCTATCTGAGAGGGGGAGCCAACAAACCCTTTCTCCACCAAATGCATATACATGGTAACGGGTTGAATTTCTAGTATGTCATAAAATTCCGCAATAACTTCCGCTTCTTCCTGCGACTTGTTCAGCACGGTCTCAAAGAACTCACCCTTCTCACAACCGGACATCAGCAGCAAGCCTTCGCGCATTTCAACAAGCTTGCTCTTCGGGATGCAAGCCACTCTGTGGAAATATTGCGTATGTGACATAGAGACAAGCTTATACAAATTCTTCTTGCCGATATCGTTAAGCGCATAAATGTTGCAATGGAATGGGCGGCTGTTAAATAAGTTCTGACCTACATAATCATTAAGGCGATCGAGCATCTCTATCCCTTTGATCTGATAAGCATCATTTAACAAGCCTTGAAGGATACCACATAATGCAGCCGTGTCATCAATCGCGCGGTGATGATTATCAAGGGAGATTTTATATTTATCCGCCAATGTGTTCAAACGGTGATTTTTAAGAGTTGGGAAAATCAAGCGTGCCAGTTCCAACGTATCCAATACTGGATTCGTCATCTCAGGCAGTCCTATTTTTTTGAGATTATGTTGTATAAATCCCATATCAAAACGAGCATTATGCGCAACTAAAATAGCATCGCCTGCGAACTCAATAAAGCCCTTTAGCACTTCATCTACTTCCGGTGCGCCCGCAACCATCTCATCTGTAATATTAGTTAACTGTTGAATGTTGTACGGGATACGCTCATGAGGGTCAACAAATGAACTGTAACGCTCTAATTCCTTGCCATCCTGCACCTTCACAGCCGCAAGTTCAATTATCTTATTGTTGGATACAGACAGACCTGTAGTTTCAATATCATATACGACATAAACCGCTTCTTTAATATTGCGCGGCTCCGCATTTAACACAACTTCAGTGCCGTCGTTAACTATATTGGCCTCAAGGCCATAGATCACTTTAACACCATGTTTCTTGCCTGCTTTAGCAGCATCCGGATAACATTGAACATTAGCATGATCCGTAATCGCGATTGCTTTGTGTCCCCATTTTGCAGCCTGCTTCACATAAGCATCTACAGAGGCTACAGCATCCATCGCACTCATTGTTGTATGAAGATGGAATTCGACCCGCTTCTCCTGTGCTGTGTCTTTGCGTTCCGGCGGGGCCGTCACTTCATGAATGTCGGATGCGATCATAACAAGCTCCGGTGTCATCATAAAGCGATCATATTCAACACGCCCGCGCACCTTCACCCACTTACCATTGGAGATTAAGTTCAGCTTTAATACATCTTCTTTGTTTTTGCCGAACATTTTTACCAGCATAGAATCGGAGAAATCCGTCACGTTAAACGTATAGAGTGTGCTGCCGTTTCTTAACTCCTTTACTTCTAAACCGAATACTGTCCCCTGAAGGGTCACACGCTTCTCTTCATCCTGCACATCCATAATAGAAACTGGTGCGTCTTTGATGTCATAGCCGTACTGCAGCTTATCTGGGATCTCTCCAATTTCAGCAGCCGCCTGATCAGCAGCTTCTCGCTCAGCATCTTCCATCAATTGTTGGATAGCCTTGCGCTCTTCTTGCATTAGCTTCTCTTGGAACGCTTCCACTGCCTCTTGATCTTGCGTGCCAACCTTCATCTGAACCCGCAGCGAACGAGAAAAATAAGTCTCAAAAAACGTTTTAATGTAGGTATCAATTTGTTTCTTCTTCGCCATTTCCAACGTCATAGCGTCGGTTAACAGCAGGTGCAAGAGATCACCTTCTACTTCGAATTGCGCCCGATGCAACCAGCCATTAACAGAGGCAACCTCACGTTTGACCCACTCGACAAACAAGTGCCAATACGCTTCTACCACTTCTTGATGCGGTACCATATCCTCATAATGAAAAATGATACGTATCTTTGCAATATGCGACATCTTGTCCTGTACCTTCAAACAGAATGTACGGTAAGCGTCAGCAGGCAGGACGGATTTTTTGCCGATATGAATTGTCCACTCCCGATTGGAGCGGCTTGTCTCCACCTGTTGAATCCAGCTATCGTGAAAATAGTTGGTCACCAGTTCAAAAGGCAAATCAACCTGCTTCATTAACAGTTCCAATCGTTGTCTTTTATCATCCATAGTTGCTTCATCCCCCCTGTGCAAAAAGAACAGAAAAGGCCCCCATCTGTCGAGTCATCGTCCGGTGTTCCGTTGGATGTTCCCGCATAGGAAGCCATTTCATCCATTCCAATAAATCTATCGTGCTTAATAAGCGCGGGCAAATACTACCGTATGCTTTGAATCCTCTCCACAAACAAGACATTTCGTCTTCTTCTCTTGGGGCTCAAACGGAATATTACGGCTAGTGGCACCTGTCTCGTCCTTGACATGCTTCTCACAAGCCGTAGAACCACACCAACCAGCAATTGTGAAGCCGCGCTTCTCGTCCATAAGCAGCTTCATCTCGTCAATCGTTTCCACGGAGTAGTAATGCTCATTGCGGAATTCAAGTGCACGGTTAAACATCTCATCGTGAACGTCCGCCAGCATTTTCTTCACTTCTGCAGCAAGATTCGCTTGCTCTACGACCCGTTTCTCACCCGATACTCGAGATACGAGTACACAAACGCCATTTTCCATATCGCGTGGCCCTATTTCCAAACGGACAGGAACACCGCGCATTTCGTATTCATTAAACTTCCAGCCTGGGCTCATGTCCGCTCTGTCATCCATACCAACACGAATGCCCGCAGACTTCAATTCTGCGAACAGCTCATTTGCACGACTAACGACTTGCTCGCGCATCTTGGCAGGACCGATTGGAATCATAATCACTTGAGTCGGCGCCACCTTCGGAGGCAGTACCAAGCCGCGATCATCTCCATGCACCATAATAAGCGAACCGATAAGGCGAGTACTTACACCCCATGAGGTTGTATGCACATATTCCTGAGTATTTTCACGGCCCAAAAACTGAATATCAAACGCAACCGCAAAGTTAGTTCCTAAATAATGCGAGGTGCCCGCTTGGACGGCGCGACCGTCTTTCATCATCGCCTCGATGGAATATGTGTCTACAGCTCCTGCAAACTTCTCAGAAGGAGTTTTCTGACCTACGATTACCGGAATTGCCAAGTAGTTCTCCACAAAATCACGGTAAATGTCGAGCATTTGCATCGTTTCTTGACGAGCCTCATCTTCTGTCTCATGAGCAGTGTGCCCTTCTTGCCACAAAAATTCGCTTGTACGTAGGAATGGAAGCGTACGCTTCTCCCAACGGACTACGTTAGCCCATTGGTTAATGAGTACAGGCAAGTCACGGTAAGATTGAATCCACTTGGAATACATATGCCCAATCATCGTCTCTGAGGTTGGACGTATTGCCAATCTTTCTTCGAGCTTCTCCCCACCTGCTTCCGTCACCCATGGAAGTTCTGGATTAAATCCTTCCACGTGCTCCTTTTCCTTCTGGAAAAAGCTCTCTGGAATAAACATAGGAAAGTAAGCATTACGATGTCCTGTTTCCTTAAAGCGGCGGTCCAATTCTTCACGAATATGTTCCCAAATCTCAAAGCCGTCAGGACGGAATACGATACACCCGCGAACAGGCGAATAATCCATCAAATCAGCTTTCTTTATCACATCAATGTACCAGCGCGAGAAGTCCTCTTGCTGTGGTGTAATTTCAGTAACGAACTGCTTCTCCTTCGACATAACGGATATGATCCTCCCGTAATTAGGCACATACAAAATAGCTTAGAGCTAAACCTCATATGTGCCTTAAACATTATTAACCTTTGACTAATCGTAATATATCGTTGTAGGTAACCGCAAGCATGAGCAGCATCAGCATCGCAAAGCCAATAAAATGCACCATACTCTCGCGGTTTGGATCTATAGGCTTGCCGCGCACACTCTCGATACCTAAGAACACAAGTCTGCTTCCGTCCAATGCCGGTATCGGCAGCAAGTTGAATATACCAAGATATAAGCTGAGTATTGCCGTCCACAACGTGAGCTGGTCAATACCCTGCTTAGCAAATTGCCCAGTTACTTCAAATGTTCGCACTGGACCACCCAAGTCATCCAACTTGAACTGACCAAAAATAAGTTGTCTGAAGCCTTCAAATATATTTTTGGTCATCGTTACCATAGCGTTGCCGGCATAATTAATCGTCTCACCAAAAGACGCCGTTCGTGTCGGCAAGATCGGGGCAATACCTACTTTGCCGCCCTTCTGTCCCGCCATGCTAACAGGTGTCAGCGTAACGTTTAATGGATTCCCATCACGCAAGATGCTCCAATTCATCGGTTTCCCCTCTGAATTTTCAATCATCTTAATTAATCGCTCACGATCGCCGCCAATGGCAATACCATTCACATTGTTGATGACGTCACCTTTGACCAAACCAGCTTTGGCAGCTGGCATCTTGTCTGTGACTTCACCAATCTTGACATAACTCGGGTTCTCCACTGGCATACCCGCCAGCTGTATGTACACCCCGAACAAAACAAACGCCAAAATAAAATTCATCAGCGGGCCCGCAAAAATGGCCATTGCACGCTTGCCTACGGACTTGCTGCCGAATTGACGGTTGTAAGGTGCAATCTGAATCTCTTGTCCTTTAACTACCATCATGGCCTGGGGATGAATCGGGTATGTGACATGTTCCCCTTCCACATCCAGCGTGACACTTAACTGATGCTCGATGTCAATAGACTCTACTTCCCCACGGATAACCTGCTTGCGCAGGTCAAGCTGATCGAGATACAACTTTGTCACTTGATTGTCTTTTAATCGAACGGCTATCGTCTGGCCGGGCTGTATATCAACCACTTCCGGGTCTTCGCCTGCCATACGAACAAACCCGCCTACTGGCAGCAGCCTCAAGGTATATCGTGTCTCTTTGTGAGTATGAGAGAACACCTTTGGCCCAAACCCGATTGCGAACTCACGCACCAGAATACCCGCACGTTTCGCAAAGATGAAATGTCCCCATTCATGTATCGTGACGATTACGAAAAACACGAGTATTGATAAAAATACGACTTGAACCATTTGCACAGCGTTGCATCCTCCTTTACGTTTTCGGGTCGCCGTATGTCTTATAGATTAACATTATTCTCCGATCTCGCACAAGAGAATCCCCTTTTGTCCACTTATGGATGCAATGCGCCAATTTACCCCGTATTTTATTTTTATAGAAAAGCTTTATCTGCTTCCTGACGTGTCTTGCGATCTGTCTCTTCGATCTCTTCCAACGTAGGTTCTGCCGCAACTTGATGACGTTCCAATGCTTGTTCTACGATACGCTCAATATCCAAAAATGAAATTTCTCCACGAAGGAATCGTGCAACAGCAACTTCATTGGCAGCGTTAAATACTGTAGTAGCTGTACCACCCAATTTGCCGCTTTCATAAGCATAACGGACCATCGGGTATCTTTCCATGTCCAATTCACGGAAATGAAGAGTGCCAATCTGCGCCAAGTTCAGCTTAGCAGATGAATTGTGGAAACGTTCTGGGTAAGTGAGTGCATACTGAATCGGCACACGCATATCCGGTGTACCCAATTGAGCAATAACAGAGCCGTCCACGTATTCCACGTAAGAATGAATAATACTCTCTGGGTGCAGCATCACATGAATATCATCATAATTGAGTCCAAATAACCAATGTGCCTCAATTACTTCTAATCCTTTGTTCGCCATCGTTGCAGAGTCAATCGTAATCTTGGCTCCCATGGACCAATTCGGATGCTGCAACGCTTGCTCTACTGATACACCCTCAAGTTCCGCTCGCGAAAAATCGCGAAAACTTCCACCAGAAGCCGTCAGCGTAATGCTTTCAAGTGCTCGTCTTGGTTCTCCATTTAGACATTGGAAAATAGCTGAATGTTCGCTGTCTATTGGCATGAGCTTGACGTTATTTTGTGCAGCCGCCGCAGTAACCAAGTGTCCTGCTGTTACGAGCGTTTCCTTATTCGCAAGGCCAATCCATTTTCCCATCTCTATTGCAGCTAAAGTTGACTTCAGTCCAACACTGCCCATGACAGCTGTCACAACGGTATCGGTAGCCGGATGAGCCGCGACTTCAATTAAACCTTCATCTCCATAAACAAGCTTAGTCCCTTGAGGCAGCTCAGGGCGTATTTGGTCAGCCGTAGCTTTATCCTGAACGGAGACCAGTTTCGGATGGAATTGTTTAATTTGCTCTAAAAATAAGGCAGCATTTCTACCTGCTGCCATTGCTTCAATCTGAAAATGTTCGGGATGATTAGCAACAACATCTAGGGTCTGAGTACCTATAGATCCTGTCGAACCAAGTACGGATATCCGCTTCATCCTAACACCTCTTTATCTATTAAATTATAGGCTATAGCGTAATTAAGCCAATCAGATGTATAAATGGGAATACAATAAGCCAACTGTCACAACGATCAAGCACGCCACCATGACCCGGCAGCAAAGTACCAGAATCCTTGACACCGCGAATTCGTTTATAGGCCGATTGAATTAAATCCCCCATCTGTCCAACGATTGATGCAGCAATTCCAATTCCTAGAGCTTGCGGCACACCCAGTACATCGGGCCGAACGAAGAGAGCAAGTACACACACAACCATTGCTGATATAATGCCGCCTACCGCTCCTTCAATTGTCTTATTCGGACTGATTGCAGGCCAAAGCTTATGCCTGCCGATAGCTCGTCCTGTAAAATAAGCCCCGATATCGGAGGCCCAAATTGCCGCAAACATAAGTATTGTCCAGAACAAACCCTCGTCTAGCATGGTACGGGTAAGTATCATATATTTAAAGCCGATACCGATGTAAAATGCGCCAAGCCATAACTGAGACGCGGTCTGAATCGGCACCCTATTCTTAGTCACAACCGTTACACACAAAAAGGCAAACATAACGAGCCACATCGTTGATTCCATTGACACATGGAAGCTGACTCCCCATTTGGCCCACGGCACAGCTAGTATTAATACAAGCGCATAACCGACAATTGATGCCAGATCAAATGCCTTTTCATGATGCATACGAGCGAATTCGAAATAACCGATGAGTGCTAAAGCAATCAACAGCAATTCATAAGGGATGCTACCGATATACACGAACCCTGCAAATATCGCTCCTCCAATAACCCCCGTGATGATGCGCTGTTTCATAGCGATTAATCCTCCAACCTATTGTAGTCCACCGTATCGCCGGGAACGGCGTTGATATTCAGCCACAGCTTCTTTCAAATGCCGTTCATTAAATTCTGGCCAATACACATCTGTGAACCAAAGTTCGCTGTATGCGATCTGCCATAACATAAAGTTGCTCAAACGCAATTCACCGCTCGTTCGAATCAACAGATCGGGATTGGGCAGTTCGCTGGACATCAGATGCTCCTGTACTACGGCCTCTTCGATATCCTCAATCTTTAGTTTGCCGGCTTGAACATGTTGTGCAATCGAACGCACACTTTCTACCAATTCCCGCTGCCCACCGTAATTTAATGCGAAGTTTAAAATGAGTCCTGTATTATGCTTGGTCTGCTCAATTGCTTCTTCAAGCGCTTGAATCGTATGACTTGGCAGGCCATCACGTAATCCCATCATCCGTACCTGAACATTGTTAGCGATCAATTCATCTAACTCAATCGCAAGAAACTGCTGGGGCAGCTTCATTAAGAAATCGACTTCTTCCTTTGGGCGTTTCCAATTCTCTGTTGAAAAAGCATACATGGTAAGCACTTTGACACCTAAGTCATTGGCCGCGATCGTCACGCGCTTAACCGCCTTCATCCCACTATGATGACCAGCGATTCGGGGCAGACCGCGTTTTTTAGCCCAACGCCCGTTGCCATCCATAATGATGGCGACATGCTTCGGGATATTGTCAGACGAAAGCTCCAGTGGCGCATGGTCTGTTCCCTTTTGCTTAAACCACGCTTGGATTCGCTTAATCATTCGGTCTCCTCCAACCACGGTAATGAGTTAACGTAACTTTAAAGCCATCTACCATCCGAATGGCTGTACACAACAGTTAGTTAACGGATAAGAAGATGTTCTTATGAAGTCTTCAAACAAAAAGACAACAAACCCCACCGTTCGGAGGGGCATAAATTGTGAAAGTTGTCTTTCCTTACACTTCCATAATTTCTTTTTCTTTTGTAACCAACACTTTGTCGACTTCCGTAATAAACTTGTCTGTTGATTTCTGAATATCTTCCTGATGGCGGCGAGATTCATCTTCTGAAATATCTGTCTTCTCCATCTTCTTGATATCATCATTCGCATCGCGACGAATATTACGAATCGCAACTTTAGCTTCTTCTCCATATTTCTTCGTTTGCTTAACCAACTCAGCACGACGTTCTTCCGTCAGAGCAGGTATCGTGATCCGAATCATTGAGCCATCGTTTGCAGGTGTCAAACCGAGATCCGATTTCATAATCGCTTTCTCGATGGCACCAATCGATGTTTTGTCCCACGGTTGAATCATCAACGTGCGTGGATCAGGTGTATTAATATTCGCTAGTTGGTTAACAGGAGTCATTGCACCGTAGTATTCCACTTGCACGCGGTCAAGCAATGCTGGAGCAGCACGACCTGCGCGAAGTGTCGCTAATTCACGTCTAAGAGCTGCAATGGCTTTCTCCATACGATCTTCGGCATGCTTCTTCACGGATTGTGGCATTAGTCTACACTCCCTTTTACAATTGTTCCGATCTTCTCACCGAGTACGACTCGTTTAATGTTACCTTGTTCGCTAATGGAGAATACAAGCAAGTTAATGTTGTTATCCATACAAAGTGATGTTGCTGTCGAATCCATAACGCCAAGGTTGCGGTTTAGCACTTCCAAATACGTTAATTGATCGAACTTCTCAGCTGTGTCATCCTTAAATGGATCAGCAGAATACACACCATCAACTTTGTTTTTTGCCATCAAAATAACATCTGCTTCAATCTCAGCAGCACGCAGCGCTGCAGTCGTATCCGTCGAGAAGAACGGGTTACCTGTGCCCGCTGCAAAAATAACGACGCGGCCTTTTTCTAAATGGCGGATTGCGCGACGTCTAATGTATGGCTCAGCGATTTGCTGCATAGCAATCGAAGTCTGGACACGTGTAGGTACGCCGATTTGTTCCAGCGCATCTTGCAAGGCTAGCGAGTTCATCACCGTAGCAAGCATTCCCATGTAGTCAGCCGTTCCACGGTCAATTCCTTTTTCGCTGCCTGCAATGCCGCGCCAAATGTTGCCGCCGCCACATACAATGGCTACTTCCACGCCAAGTTCAACGACTTCCTTCACTTGTTCTGCAATTGAATTGATCATATCAGATTCAATGCCGTAACCAGCTTGACCTGCTAACGACTCTCCGCTAACTTTTAATACGATGCGTTTATAAACCGGTTGTTCCAATGTATACCCTCCACTTTTTCCGAACGACTGCTAAAAAAGAAGGAACACAATGTGTTCCAACTTTTCCAGAGCGTTTGTTGATCGCCTATTGGCTTACGTGTAAAATGCAGTCCAGCAGGATTACATTTTCGCTTGTGCCATAACCTCTTCAACAAAGTTATCTTGTTTTTTCTCCATACCTTCACCAAGTTCATAACGAACGAAGCGACGGATTGAGATATTTTCACCGATTGCTGCGATTTTCTCATTCAGCAGATTGTCGATTGTTTTGTCTGGGTCTTTAATGAAGGATTGCTCCATCAAGCAGAACTCTTCATAGTACTTACCGATGCGGCCTTCAACCATTTTTTCAACGATTTTTTCAGGCTTGCCTTCGTTAAGCGCTTGAGCTTTCAAAATTTCTTTTTCTTTCTCAAGATCTTCAGTAGGCACTTCGTCACGACGAACATACTTCGGTGCAGATGCCGCGATATGCATTGCGATGTCACGAGCAAATTCTTGGAATTGGTCTGTCTTAGCTACGAAGTCTGTCTCGCAGTTGATCTCAACCAATACGCCGATACGTCCACCAGCATGGATGTAAGATTGAACTACACCTTCTGTTGCAATGCGACCTGCTTTGCTTGCTGCTGCTGCCAAGCCTTTTTCACGAAGAATCTCACCAGCTTTAGTGATATCGCCGTTAGCTTCTTCCAAAGCTTTTTTGCAATCCAACATACCTGCGCCTGTTTTCTCGCGAAGCTCTTTTACTGCACTAGCATTAACTGCCATGTCGTTTACCTCCAACCGTTTATTATGCCGCCATCTCCTTGATGGAAACTAAGCTGGCATTACTTTACGACTCAAAAAAAGGGTGGAGATAGGTGTATCACCTGCCTGCCACCCTTTTGTTCATCTCATTCGTATGAATTAAGCTGTTGTTTCTTCGCCTTGGTTACCTTCCATAATGGCTTCAGCCATTTTGGATGTCAACAACTTAACCGCGCGGATTGCATCGTCGTTACCAGGGATAACATAGTCGATTTCGTCCGGATCACAGTTCGTGTCAACGATACCTACAATTGGGATACCCAATTTGCGAGCTTCTGCAACAGCAATACGCTCTTTACGAGGATCGATTACGAACAATGCACTTGGCAAGTCTTTCATGTTCTTGATACCACCCAAGAATTTCTCAAGACGATCTTTCTCCTTGCGGAGCAAGATAACTTCTTTCTTAGGCAATACTTCGAATGTTCCATCTTCTTCCATAGCTTCGAGACGTTTCAGACGGTCTACACGCTTTTGGATCGTTTGGAAGTTCGTTAATGTACCACCCAACCAACGTTGGTTGATGAAGTACATACCACAACGCTCAGCTTCTTCCTTAACGGAATCTTGAGCTTGTTTCTTAGTACCAACAAACAGCATAGTGCCGCCGTCAGCTGCAAGGGATTTTACGAAATTGTAAGCTTCCTCGACTTTTTTCACTGTCTTTTGCAAGTCAATGATGTAAATACCGTTACGTTCTGTGAAGATATATCTGTCCATCTTTGGGTTCCAGCGACGAGTCTGGTGACCGAAATGTACACCAGCTTCAAGAAGCTGTTTCATGGAGATAACTGCCATCTTCACTACACCTCCTACATATGGTTATTTTTCCGCCGCCAATATCATCTTTCGACAAGACTTGCCCCACGGTTACCCACGACAACAAGCACCCTTGACAAAATTAATCAGCGTGTGTTCTTAACACCGTCAATTAATATACCACAATGAACTATCAGATGCAACCATTTTCACAACTAGGCATTTGGATGTGATGTTAATACAGCCAACGCTTTCTCGTATGAAGATAACACCTCAAAATTAAACGTTCCTGCACGAAGTTTTGTTTGCTTCTTTTGCTTCTTAATATAAGCTTCAAATGAGGCTGCATCATCCACGATATCAGCATCAGCAAGCTGCTTGGACACGGAGCTGGCGCTCGAATTAGGAATAATTCGAATGCTTTTAGACTGCTTTTCCTTGGGCTTGGTACTTGTCTTCTGCGAGCTGTCTTTCTTCACATTTGTTGGGACTGATGATACCTGTGTTTTGTCAACTTGCTTTATCTTTATATTATCGGGCTGCTGCTTGCTGATGCTGCTGACAGCGCCAGCATCCTTACTTGCCTTATCTGCTTTACTAGGCTGATCGAGAGCTGACGTTCGGACTGTATCCTTCGCAGGAGGATTTGCTTCCGTCGTAGATGAACGCTCTGGCAGCGCACTACTTCGTTTTTGAACCAGATCAAATCCTTGACGCTCCGCCTCCCGGATTAATTGCTGCTCCGTTAGTTGTGGCACTGACTTTTGACCAATTAGCATGATCTGTAGTAATAATACGCCAATAATAATGCCCGTCCCTAATCCGATTAGAAAATAACGATTTCTAAACACGTTGATCCTCCTGCAGACTGAGTTGTAATATAAGCTGCACTTCACCTAATGGCATATTTAATCGTGCTGCAATTTGCTCCGCCTTTACCCCTTTCATATGTAAAGCAAACAAATCAACATAACGATCTCGTATTGTTGGGGGTGAATCTTCTACAACTTCTACTCCACTAGCTGCTTCTACCGCTGTCATACCTTCAAAGGTGTTCTGCTCCGCAGTGTCCTTATTTTGCACAGTTTGAACGATCTGCGGTCTGTTCACTAACGAAGAAAGAGTCTCGATCTGTGATACCTGTTGACGCTGTTGTTCGCCCGCATGCTGCACAGACGCTTCCAGCATGTCCATTCTGCGCCGCATCGCTTCATCGCGAAGATCAGCTTCCTTTTTGAGCCGCTCAACTGCCTGCAGCAGCTTCTCATTTTCTTCACTGATTTCTTGTACATAATGCTCTAATGTTTCTTCAATGTTCTGCTTCAAGTTGGCATGACTATCCTGTGAAGTTGGGCGGACCAGACCAACAACAGCAACTACGCCGCCAAGCAGCGCCAAATATATCCACGGCTCGTTCATGTTGTGCCCCCTTTACCTTTGCTGTGACTCCTCTAATCTACTGACGCTGATCGTGATATTTATCGATGTACGTTTCCCTATCTCCCGCCTAACCATGCTAACCACACAAACGCCGTGTTCCAGTTTCCCGGAACAACGGCGTCTCTTTAGACCGAAAAGTCTATGTGTTTGCCTTTATAGGGATGTTCTGCCGGCACTGCGGCATTCTTCTTCTCCGGGTCTTCTGGTTGTTTATCTGGCGTGGAAGAATCGTGGTGGGAAGCGTGCTCTTCGTCGTCGCGGATTCGCCCTTCTGAAGACGCATCTACTTTCTCGTTACGTTGTCTTAGCGACTCTGTAAGCTTAGCTGCTTGTTCATTCAGCATCGATTGTTCTATCGTGGGGCGTTGTTGCATCTGCTGATGAATGGATGATACTTCTTGTGTACGAGGAATTGCAACTTGCAGTTCAACGGACTTCATATTCATCTCATCACCTCATTTATGAAAAAGTCTAGCTGAATGACGCCTTATAGTGAACTCATATTAACTTCACCATCTATAAGCCGGAATGTAGCACGTTTACATACGTCCTTGACGAAACGGGTATAACGCCCAATTACTATCTTTGTTCCTCCATAGATCGTCTGATTTACATCAACACGCGCAACAACGGTGTCCTCTAGCATTTTTTCAATATCAAAAATGCGCTCACGCATGTCCGCCTGTTCAGCCAACACACTTTTTTTCGTTGTATTCAGCTTATGTCTCATTTCCATCCTATCTGCCGTCAATTGTCCAGTAGACGCAAATTGATCCAAAATACGGAGAGCCTTTTCGGTCTTCTCCAAATTATCCATACTGTTTTTGTATTGTACGCGCAATTCTTGAAGTTCGTTTCTTGTCTCGGGTACAACACCAACTTCAATGACAGTGACAGTTGACATACCGTTACCAACTGTACGCGCTTCCACCCGTTCTCCAGCTTGGATAGTGCCGCCTACAATAAGTCCCTTAGTCCCGTTGCAAATAACTTGTCTGCCAGCCCGGACCTGAGAGTGCATAATACTTTGTGATACAATAACGTCTGTACCTGCTGAAATTCTGGCCTCCTGTACAAACGAACATTTTACTTGTTGTCTAGCATGTATGTATCCTTTATTCCCGGCAATAATACCACCAATAACTTCGATAGAGCCCAACGCTTCGAGTTGTGCTCCTTCAACCCCACCATATATGCGTATATCTCCGGAAGCTTTAATTTTGAAGCCTGTTAATACATTTCCTCTGATAACTACTGTCCCTACAAAATCAATATTTCCTGTTCGATAATCAACGTCGCCGTTAACCTCATAGACAGGGAAAACATTAAGTCTATCACCTTCTGTACGAACAACGAGACCGTCTATTGCAGCATATAAAGCCACTCCTGCATCATCCGATACGACATTTTTCCCAATCTTAAATCGTGCTTCCTTACCGTCTTTACCAGCAACGAGCTCACCAAGCACGTTCATACCAGGTACCCCATTGCTAGCTGGGAATCGTTCAGCGATACGTTGGCCCCGCTTCACATTGTTTAGTTGATTAATTTCTTTAAGATCAACAGAGCCGTCCTCTTGCTCTTGTGGCCGAACCGCTTCATCCGCAGCCAACAATACTTTAATGTGACCGTCTTTGCCGTTTGTTGCTCTTTTGCCACTAGCTATCATAGTAGGACCCTTAGTGAACAATTGCGGCTGATGGGTAATCTCACGTAACACTTCATGATTAACACCAAATTTTATTTGATTGCTGAGCAAGAACCCTTCTAGATCATCCTTGCGACATTGAAACGTATCATCAAATTTCAAAAAATGCATATAAGCTTCCATTTTGTCATCGGATAACGTAATATCCAAATAATCCTCCAACAAGATAGTTGTACTCATGGCCGCTCCCCCTTTCGTCTAGTCTATCTACTTATTAAGAAACAGCGTTTATGCTTCCAGAAGCATCGATTTATTCTTCTCTAATACGGAGCGTAAACGCATGATTGCTTTCGAATGTAATTGCGAGATTCGCGAAGGGGATAAAGTCATCACTTCAGCAATCTCACTTAACGACAAATCTTCGTAGTAGAACAACGATACGACCGTTCGTTCTTTTTCCGTTAGCTTGTGAATACCTTCAATCAAAGTTTGCTTCAAATAATGCTCATTTACTTTATATTCCGGATTTTTTGCCTTTTCATCAACCATAACGGAAATGCGCATTTCCGATTCTTCTTCGCGAATCGGATCTTCCAATGAACATAACGACATTATTGCTACATCTTGAAGCATACCATGAAACTCTTGTTCAGTGACATCCAAATATGCACTCATCTCTGCGTCAGTGACAGAACGCAAATAATGCTGCTCCAAGTGTTGGTATGCTTCTTCTATCTTCTTTGCCTTTTCTCTTGCTGAACGAGGCACCCAATCACCAGAACGCAGGCCATCAAGTATGGACCCGCGAACTCGCCATGATGCATAGGTTTCGAATTGCAGCCCCCGGCGGTAATCAAACTTTTCAATCGCATCAATCAGCCCCATCACGCCATTGCTGGATAAATCATCCTTGGAAACACTGCGCGGCAATCCCGCAGCCATTCGGTTAGACACAAAGTCGACAATCGGTAAATAGAGTTCTATTAGCTGTTTCTTTGCTTCTAAGTTGTCATGTTCTTTCCATTGCACCCACAGCTCATAATTAGAACATTTGGTAGTCTTCTGCACGCTCATGAACTCTTAACCTCCTTACTTGTCTTTCATGTAACGAACGGCTTGTGCCAATTGTTCGTCCTTCAACGGCGTTTTGCTAACTAGTTTAGGTGGCGCCAACGGCTCAAATCCCGTTTGTTGTTCATTGGCCTCACTCTTCTCTGCTGGATCCGCTACTGAATTGTCTTTCAATAAATTATGCAGCGATTCAGTCTCATCAGGCGTAGTGATATCTACGTTAGATCCCCGATCGGACTCGATCCCTTCGAATACATTTGTGCCCCCGTCAGCATGGCGATTAGGCTGTGTGAGTTCCCCTACTACCCAACGTATCGCAAACGCTAATCCAAACCATATAACAAATGCAATTGCGCCCCTAACGAGACTTGTTGTCATCAGGTTAGAACTTAAAGAAGCCAAAAACGTAATAAAAAAACCTAAAACGCCAAGCCCAAAATTCCAACGTATTGATCCACTCATCAGATATCCCTTATCCCCATTTGCACACTGCGAATATTTAAAAGACCGTCTTCACACCGCAGCTCGATCGTACGGCCGTAATTTCCCCCTGTATCCTCTGCCAAAAGAGGGATATTGTGAATTTGGAGCATCTGTTTGCAGGATTCTACATTACGAGGCCCGATTCGCATCATGTCGTTTCCTGATGAAAATGCAAACATCTGGGCCCCCCCTGCCATCTTGGCAATTAGCCTGGACAATCGAGCTCCCTCTAGTTCCATACGCCGAATCAGCTCAGGAATCGCCGTATCGGCGTACTTTGCAATATTCAGCGTACCTTCTCTTGCGATGTCGGAGGACGGAAGCATGACGTGGGCCATCCCTCCGATCTTGGTCATCGGATCAAACAAAGTCAGCCCGACACAAGAGCCAAGCCCCGTCGTCCGGATTGCTCCAACTTTTGTAATATTAAGGTCGGCCATGCCGACTTTTACTACTGTAGACTCTTCAATCATTCAGATGGCACTCCCAATGCAGCAAATATTTTAGAGAATGAGTCCGGGTCTGGAATGAGAAAGAACGTCCCTTGTATTTCTTCGCACCCTTCCAAGAACTTCGTGTCTATCAACAGGGCACTGTCGCCCATTTCCCCATATTGAATGAGCCCATAATTCAGAACAGCTCCCGCCATATCTATCGCAAGCTGTGGAACAGTTGGTGACATTGCTAGATGGGTAAAGTCAGCTAAAGAAGATAAGTACGACCCGGCCAATATATTTCCAATTTCGGATAATGCGGATATTTCCATATCTGAGAATAAACATTCTTCTTCCGTACTCATTTTTAGCAAATAAGACAATAGTTTCTTGGCAGGCTCGATCTCAAAAATGAAGAACAAGTGCCCAGGTGCCTCGCCTTCCACCCGAAAATAAATGGCGATAACAACCTGCTCTGCACCTCCGACTTCATCCGCTACACACTCAAACGGAAGCAGCCGTACTTTAGGTACTGCCATATCGATTGGACGGTTCAAGAGTCTGGAAAGTGCTGTTGCGGCGTTGCCAGCACCAATGTTCCCGATCTCCTTCAGTACGTCAAGTTTAAACTCGCCTAGAATCTCATGAAGTTGCATGACGTTAAACCTCTAACTGTTCCAATTGAATGATCTCGCTACGATTCAGCACCTCAGCCAAATTTAACATGATGAGCAACCGACTATCTCCAATTTTGGCTACGCCGCGCAAGTACTTCGCTTTAATTCCGCCTACCATCTCAGGTGCTTCCTCGATGTTCTCTTCGTTCATGTCGATGACATCACTAGCAGAATCAACGATAAATCCAACTTCCATCTCATGCGCATTAACAATAATGATACGCGTTTGATCTGTCGTCTCTGTTTCTGGAAGTCCGAAGCGACCATTCAGATCCATCACTGGCACAACAATGCCACGTAGATTAATAACACCTTTAATGAAGGAATACGTTTTGGGAACACGTGTGATCGGCATCATTCGTTCAATCGTCTGTACTTTATCTACTTCAATTCCATATTCTTCATCAGCAAGCTTAAAGACAACAACTTTTAAATCCTCCGCCATGATGGTTCCTCCCCAATGATTACTTTAATAGCGCATTCGGATCGACAATCAGTGCGACCTGACCGTCTCCCAGAATGGTCGCTCCAGATACGCCAGGAACTGATTTTAAATAGTTGCCTAACGGTTTTAGCACAATCTCATTTTGACCGATGAAGTCGTCTACAGCCAACGCTGCAATACGATCTCCTTTACGGATAATAATGATCTCAACCTCTTCCTCGTCAAAATCAGAGTAGCTAGGGCATTCAAATAAAGCGCTAAGCGACAGTAAAGGAATAACACTATCCCGATAATCTATCATTCGGATGCCACCATGCACACGACGAATGTTCTCTCGCTGCACCAGACCAGTCTCTACGATCGAAGTTAACGGAATCGCGTACTTCTCATCTCCGAGACGGAACAGCATAGCAGAGAGGATCGACAGTGTTAATGGAAGCTGCACAACAAATGTAGTACCCTGTCCCAGCTTGGAATTAACTACAACATGTCCACCGAGTGCAGAGATCTTTGATTTGACAACGTCAAGACCAACTCCGCGACCAGAAATATCCGAGACAACTTCAGCCGTACTAAAACCAGAAGCGAATAATAGCTGATAAACTTGTTCATCTGTCATCGTAGCAGCTTTTTCTGGTGTGACCACGTTATTTTTGATCGCTTTATTAAGGACGATATCACGGTTGATCCCTTTGCCGTCATCCTCAATCTCAATAAAGACGTGATTACCGCTTTGATATGCTCGTAGTTGTACAGTACCTGTCTCAGGCTTGCCTGTAGCTCTTCGTTCTGAAATAGATTCTACACCGTGGTCAAGTGAATTCCGCAGCAAGTGAACCAACGGATCACCAATCTCATCAATGACAGTACGGTCAAGTTCTGTATCGGCCCCTGTAATAACAAAGTCGACTTTTTTGTCCAGTGTTTTTGCAAGGTCACGAACCATTCGTGGGAATCGATTAAACACAACATCAATCGGTACCATCCGCAATTTGAGCACGATGCTTTGTAAGTCACCGCTTACGCGTACTAAATGCTCAACGGTTTCTGTCAGTTCTGATTTTTTGACTTCGGATGCAATCTCTTCCAGGCGAACACGGTCAATTAGCATTTCGCTTATCAGGTTCATCAGTACATCCAAACGTTCAATATCTACACGAATTGTTCGATTTTGAGACGGCTTGGCTTGCGCTGTAGCCCCTGCATTTTTGTTGACTTGTCCTTCTGGTGATCTAACAACCTGATTCGTAGGTGTGTCAGCTACTTCTGCAGTTGCAGCCCCTGCCGATGCAGTGGTAGCAGCTGCCTCAGACTTGCCAGCTTTTACTTCTTCGATTCGAGCATTCCAGTCCTTAAGCGCCTCTAATGTCAGCACTTGCAGATCCACCTGCTCCACCTCAGATACGTTGGCGACCTCTTTGCGAACTTGTTCTTCACTTTCTGTTGTCACATAGAAGATAGAGAAACCCTTGTCGAACTTCTCCTGCTCGATATCGTGTGCTGGCGGGGATGTCTTGACGACCTCACCCATTTCGCCAAGCGCCTGAAATACCATATAAGCACGTGCCGCTTTAAGCACACAGTCTTCACGAAGTGTAATATTTATGTAGGCAGCAGTCATTCCTGCTTCAATAGACTGCTCTATGATACTACGTTGGAATTCATCCAAACGTTCGTCGGTGTTCTGTTCTGGAACAACCTCAGCCTCAACAGCCGCGGCTGGCTCCTGCTTCTTGTGATCACCACTGACAATAGACTGAAGTGACTTCACGATAGCGGAAACATCTGCCTTGCCGTCTCCGCCGTTCGCGATATCAGAAACCATACCTTCTAGCGCATCCAAGCTCTTAAATAAGGTATCAAATATAAAACCGTCCATCGCTAACTGATTGTTGCGAACCAAATCGAGCACGTTCTCCATCTCATGTGTAAGAGATGCCAGATCTTCGAAGCCCATCGTTGCTGACATCCCTTTCAACGTATGTGCCGAACGGAAGATAACTTGAACGATACTTACGTCTTCCGGTTGATTCTCCAGTTCCATCATGTGCTCATTCAAAGCTTGCAGATGATCGTTTGCTTCATCTAGAAACATGGACAAATACTGATTCAAATCCATGCTCGAACACCCCCTTAAACAGTATCCTCGTCGGCCTCAGCCGCTAATTGATTGCTCTGACTATTTCTTGAGCCATATCTTGAATCGGTACGATACGTGAGACGCAGCCTAATTCAATAGCGGCTCTTGGCATTCCGAATACAACGCATGAATCTTCGCTTTCGGCAAAGGTAGAGCGGACCCCTTCCTCGTACAATTTCCGCATCGACCGTGCACCATCGCTCCCCATTCCCGTCAGGAGCACGATGTGTCGCTGCAACTGCTTAAACGGAAGCAAAGACTCGAACATCATGTCCACCGATGGCCGATGGCCACTGCGTGGCTCTTGGCGATTCAGAGACACAGCATAACTGCCGTCTGCTTGTAAGACTACAGTCATATGCTGACCTCCAGGAGCAAGATAGGCCACACCCGCCTGAAGAACGTCGCCATGCTGTGCTTCTCGAACTTCAAGCTCACTATAGGAATGAAGCCGTTGAGACAAAGACTTCGTAAAGTTCGGCGGCATGTGCTGAACGATCAGCACTGGTGCTTTAAGTGTCCCTGGAAGCTGAGACAACAGCTCTTTTAATGCTCGTGGTCCTCCTGTTGAAGTTCCTACAGCTACAATATGTTTGAAATGAGAACTTCTCGCAGTCGAACTACTTGAGACTTTCTTAACCCCAGTATCCAATGCCACCGCTTGCTTCAAGTCCTTGCCGGAGGTTTGCTGCTCCGTCTTCTGCACCGATTGTTTCTCAAGGGAGTCCGCTGCACCCATATTACGCGGTGCTTGTTTCTTTTCCTCGCTAGACTGCGTTCGAGTGACAGATTCTTGCTGCCTTGAGGCGGTTGAGCTTGGCACTGACTTACTCGGCACAGGCATGACGGATTTGGGCAGCGTCTGCTGCTGCTTTAAGTTGGTCGTGCTATCATTTGCCGAATATTTTGGTACTTTGTTAACCGTATCTTTAGAAACGCGAGTTTCATGATTGCCCGTCGACTGCTTAGCTTCCAGTGCCTTTGATTTGCTAACCTTATGCTGGCGTGCTTCTGTTTCGCGGGCATACGACTTCGATAACTCTTCGCGCATTCTCTTTAGTAATTGGCGCCGTTCGTGAGAAAGAATTGCAGCATGCAGCTTCTCGTGCAGCATCTCACCAACTTTATGTATATCCTGACTTCCGCTGGTAGGACTCGGCTTGCATACAAAGTCAAATGCACCCAGTTCAAGCGCCGATAAGGTCTCTTGACGTCCTTCTTCCGTCAGACTGGACAGCATGATGACAGGCGTTGGGCACTCAGCCATAATTCCTTGCAACGCCTGCAATCCATTGCGTATTGGCATTTCCACATCCATGGTCACCGCATCAGGAGTAAGAAGCTTGACCTTCTCAACTGCCTCTACCCCATTTCGAGCGGTTCCGACAATGTTAAAGCCAGTATCCAGCGCAATCAAATCTGAAATAATCGTGCGCATGAAAGGCGAGTCGTCCACGACAAGAATCTTCTTTGTTGTCATTATCTACCACACACTCCTTAGTTATGGAATACGTATGGATGAATCGTGGGATGGCTGCTTAGCTATATCTCCATCTTACATGTTACGAGCCATTTCGACTACAACAATCATGTCCAACGTTTTAACCACTTGCTAATAAAGTTCTTCATTCCGCCATCGTTCTTCGGCTGCTGTCCGTTGTTCATATAAGCCCTAGCTAATTGCCTTACCTGTTCTGTCACCCGGATATTGGGATACAGAAGGGAGAAAGGCGTTTGTTTCTTAACGGCTTGCATCACATGCGGATCGTCAAACATGTAACCCAGTACCGGAATCTCAAGCTGCAAAAATCTTCTGGCGACGGATGTAACCCGTTCAGCCGTCTGCTGGCCCTCCGCCCAATCCGATATTCGATTGACGACGAGACGGAAATTGGTATCAGGAAACATGCCATACACAACTTTGATTAAGGCGTAAGCATCTGCAATTGCAGTCGGTTCAGGCGTTGTAATCACAAACGTCTCATCGGCCGCCATAACAAATCGGATCGTTTCTTTGCTTAAACCTGCACCTGTGTCAAAAAGGATAACATCGTAACGTTCAGCCCAATTCTCAAGCTCAGACAGAAAAGATTCCAGCGACTCTTCCGGCATGTTCAACAAATCCTGAAAACCGGAACCGCCCGGGACATAGTGAATTCCTTTCGGTCCGATCTGAACGATATCTTCGAGACGCTTCATGCCGCTAAGCACATGATACAAATTGACGGAAGCAGGAGAACCGATCAACACGTCAATGTTGGCCATGCCAATATCCGCATCAAATATCAATGTCCGATAGCCGGCCTCCTGCAGCATCATTGCAAAGTTCAACGTAAAGTTAGACTTGCCTACTCCACCTTTACCACTGGTTACAGTAATAACCCTCGTGCGATGCTGGCGTGTTGACGGATCGTCAACGGATAAGGCGGATGAATTTGACCTCGCAACTAATCTGCGCAGTGCTTGCGCTTGGTCCATCATGTTGTCAATCCCCTAACAGCAAACGAATGATTTCCTTCGGCTCAAACGGCTTAATATCATCTGGCACATTCTGACCGCAAGTCACATAGCTAAAAGGAATATCCGTCTTGTCAGTCAAATTAACGATAGAACCACAAGTGTCGGTCTCATCCGCTTTCGTAAAGATAATGCGATCTATCGTATGCTTCGCAAATCGGTTAATAATCGCCATCATGTCTTCGGTCTTAGACGTTAGACTTAACACTAAGAACGTTTCGGAGCCTTCGACAGGCTTCAACATTGAATTAATCTCATTGACATGCATGTCATTCCGATAGTTGCGTCCAGCGGTGTCCATCAGGATAAGATCACAATCCTGCAATGATTCCAGTGCACGCTGCAAGTCATTAGGCGAAGTAACCACTTCAATTGGAGCATTCAGTATGGACGCATAGGTACGCAGCTGTTCAACTGCTGCGATCCTGTACGTATCAGAAGTAATAAATCCAACTTTGCGTTGATGATGGAACATCTGATCCGCTGCCAGCTTGGCAATCGTTGTCGTCTTACCTACACCTGTAGCACCTACAAAATATACAACGTTAGTGCTTCGTGAGAGGCCTGGCTTACATTGTCGAGCCAATTTTTCTTCTAGCACGCTTTCCACACGACTGTGTAGCAGCGTTGGTGCTGGTTCAGCGGAGCCTTCCGTACGACAGCTAGACATCGCACGATCAATAATGCTGTAGCTAAGCTCAGAAGTAATTCCCTGCTCCAACAATCGTGTCTCCAATTGTTTCGCATAAGCTGTCCAGTTCTCATGCTCTGATTTACGCAGCATAGACTTAACCATCTCTTTTACTTCACGTATTTCATCCCGCCAAGGCTCCTGCTGTGTAACAGGAGCCTTAACGGAATTAGTTATAGTGGCTGGTGCTATCTGTGTGGGCTCAGCAGGTTTTGCTTCGCCACCGCCACGTAATTCTTGCAGCAAGTCCTTAAACAACGCTTCGTCTAGCTGATCAGCAGCAGGTGAGGCAAGCTCATGCCGTTGTGTGACAGCTGGCGACTTCGGTGGATTAGGCGGCTTACCAGCATAGGCATTGCGAGCCATTGCGGCTGGGACAGCCGGTCTTGCCGCAGGCCTAGGTTGTGGAGCCTGCTTAGCTGGGGAATCATCGACTGCTGCTGTGACCTCAATCATCTTTTTCGCAAACATGCCTAGAATTCCGCCGCTTTTAACCTCTTTTGTGCTGACAATGACGGCGTCCTTTCCTAACTCTTGACGAATTTGGCTCATAGCCTCCGGCATCGTCTCGACCAGGTATTTTTTCACCCTCATACATTCACCACTCCAACGCTCTGAATTTCAACATTTGGCTCTAATTCGTTATATGACAATACCGGTATATCTTGCATGGCACGTTCCATAAGCTGACGAAGATACATCCGTATCGTCGGAGATGCCAACACAATAGGCTGATAACCTGATTGAATAATACGGCCAATCTGATCTTGAAACCGTTGGAACACTTGCTGTGTCGTTCCTGGGTCCATTGCCAGATAAGAGCCATGCTCATTTTGCTGCACACTGTCTGCAATTTTCTTCTCCAGCGTTGGTCCAACCGTTATGACACGAAGTGTTTCGCCTGGCACAGCAAACTGCTGCGTAATCTGACGCGCTAACGCTTGTCTTACATACTCCGTTAATACGTCAGGATCTTTAGTGTAAGATCCGTAATCCGCCAGTGTTTCGAATATGGATACGAGATCACGAATAGATATTTTCTCACGTAACAACTTGGCAAGTACTTTCTGTACATCACCGATGGACAGAATATTCGGAATTAACTCATCGACAATGGCAGGATACTGCTCTCTGACCGTATCAACCAATGCCCTTGTTTCTTGACGACCAATTAGTTCATGCGCATGCTTCTTAACCATTTCCGTCAAATGCGTAGCCACAACAGAAGGCGGGTCAACGACCGTATAACCAGACATCTCTGCTCGTTCCTTCATCGTTTCGTCTACCCATAATGCCGGCAGACCAAATGCAGGCTCTACCGTCTCAATGCCTGTTACAGTCTCATCGTCATAACCTGGACTCATCGCCAAGTAGTGATTAAGCAGCAATTCCCCTCGCGCCACAACATTACCCTTAATCTTAATGACATACTCATTAGGTTTAAGCTGAATGTTATCGCGAATACGAATCACTGGTACCACTAGTCCTAGCTCCAGTGCGCATTGGCGACGAATCATGATGATACGATCGAGCAGATCCCCGCCTTGCTGAACATCAGCAAGTGGTATCAAGCCGTAGCCGAATTCGAACTCGATCGGGTCCACCTGCAGCAAATTAATGACGCTTTCTGGACTCCGAACTTCTTCAATCTGCTGCTCTTCTTCAAGCTGCTCCTCAGATATCGTATTTCGATCCAGCGTCTGCTGCATTCTATAACCTGCATAACCCATCAATCCTGCAAACGGCAAAGTAGCAAGCGGGCCGATTGGAGTAAATAAGCCAAGCATAGCAATTGTGGCGGATACGATGTACAACAACTTAGGATAAGCGAGCACTTGTGAACTCAGATCCTCAGCCAGATTGCCTGTTGATGCGGAACGTGTAACGATTAGACCCGCAGCAGTCGAAATAAGAAGCGCCGGAATCTGGCTCACAAGTCCATCACCAATGGAGAGAATGGAATAAGTCTGAGCTGCCGTGCCAAAGTCCATGCCATGCATGGCCATTCCGATAATAAATCCGCCTAAGAGATTTATAATTAGAATAATAATACTTGCGATGGCATCCCCTTTGACAAATTTGCTGGCACCGTCCATCGCCCCGAAGAAGTCTGCTTCGCGTTCAATCTTTTGTCGTCGTTCTTTCGCTTGCATCTCGTTAATTAGACCTGCGTTCAAATCCGCATCAATCGCCATCTGCTTACCTGGCATTGCATCCAAAGTAAAGCGAGCAGCCACCTCTGCGACGCGCTCAGATCCTTTCGTAATAACGATAAACTGAACGATTACTAGAATTAGAAAGACAACCATACCTACAGCAATATTTCCTTGTGTAATCCACTCACCAAACGTGTGAACAACGTCTCCTGCTTCCCCTTCACTTAAGATAAGCTTAGTGGTCGAAATATTCAGAGACAATCGGAATAACGTTGTGATCAGCAGCAAAGCTGGGAAGATGGAAAATTGCAACGCTTCTCGCGTATTCATCGCAATAAGCAAAATCATAAGTGCTATTGAAATGTTAATGATAAGTAAAATATCCAATAATACTTTGGGTATCGGCAAAACCATCATTAATACGATGCCGATGACGCCCACCAGGACGAATATGTCTCTCGCTTTCGCTTTCACGGAATTGTCCTCCATCCCTGTCCGCTCATTTTGCTTTGCCTTTTAATTTGTATACATATGCCAGTACTTCTGCGACCGCTTGGAACAAATCGGCCGGAATGGAATCGCCGATTTCAGTTCGCTCGTATAACGCTCGCGCGAGTGGCCTATTCTCCATAGTCATGACGCCGTTCTCCTGTGCAATTGCTTTTATCTTCAGAGCGACATAATCTTGTCCTTTCGCAATCACTTTAGGAGCCTCCATCGAATTGCCCTCATAACGCAAGGCAATGGCGAAGTGCGTCGGGTTCGTGATGACAACGTCCGCATTTGGAACTTCCTGCATCATTCTCATAAGAGCCATTCGACGCTGGCGTTCCTTGATCTTTCCTTTAATTAGCGGATCGCCTTCCATCTTCTTATATTCATCTTTAATATCTTGCTTCGACATCCGGATGCTTTTCTCGAATTCATACTTCTGATACATATAGTCGAATACTGCCAAGACCGTTAAGGCTGCTCCTGTCTTAATTCCCAGCATGACTGTAAGTTCTGCTGTATAAGACAATATGCCGCCTAGTGGTACATGACTGAGCTCGATGATTCGATCCCGTTCCCCCCACAAGGAGATGTACGCAATCACGCCGATCACAGTCAACTTAATAATAGACTTAAGGAATTCGACTACTGAACGCATGGAAAAAATGTTTTTAAAACCCTTAATCGGATCGATTTTGCTGAATTGCATTTTTAACGGCTCGCCAGTAAACAGAAAGCCAATCTGCATGTAATTCACTAACAATCCCATCACAACCGCAACGATAAAGATTGGAGCAAGCAAAATAAGGAATTGAACCAATAAATGACCAAAATAGTCTACAATATTGTTCACTGACAACTGCATGTTAAGCCGATGCTGCAACGGATCGCTGAACATGGATATAAGTCGTTCCTTAAAAAAGCCGCCTAACATAAACAGACTCATAAATGATATTAATAAAATGAATGAACCCGAAAGGTCCATACTTTTGGCAACTTGCCCTTTCTTCCGCGAATCATCGCGTTTCTTAGGTGTTGCCTTTTCTGTCTTTTCCTGTGAAAAGAGCTGCAAATCCAACGAGAGCCGATATTTAGGTTTTAGATGTTCCATTAATTTAGGCCCCCGTTCCCGGCAGCACACGCAGTAGTTCGCCCATCGCTTTAAACAAAGTTTCGAATATTTGCTGCATCACATACACAAAACCCGGTACAATTAGTAGCAACATAGCCAAACCGATAATAATCTTGAATGGAATCCCAATGACAAACACGTTAAACTGCGGCGCAGTTCGAGCCAGGAATCCAAGCGCTATATCTGCTAAAAACAATGCCACTATTAATGGTGCAGCTACTTGAAACGCAATCATAAAAGCTTGAGCAAACGACTTCAGTACAAACTGATGAACAGTGCCGTTGCTGATCTGCTGAAAAAAAGTATCGTTGCTAACGGGAAGCCAGTTAAAGCTCTGCATCACACCGTCGATAAAGTAATGGTGGCCATTCATACCGAGAAACAGCAGTACCACAAATATGTACTTAAAATTACCAATGACCGGTGCAGAAGCTCCAGTAAGCGGATCGATAACGTTGGCGATCCCGAAGCCAATTTGCATGTCGATAAAGGAACCCGCAATCTGCACAATTGTAAAGAACAACTGCGCAATAAATCCAATGAGCAACCCTATCAATATCTCACGGACAACAATTATTATGTACGTGCCATCCGTAGGGACACTATGCCCCAGGCCAAACAATAAATAGGCGATGATGCTGATAAAAAAAGCGAGTCCAATCTTAAACATATTCGGCACGCCTCGCGAAGAAAAGACAGGTGCTGCGACAAAGAACGCGCTAATTCGACACAACATAAGCAAAAAAACAGGGAACGCCTGAGTTACGATTTCCATGGTTCCACAGCCTAACCGATATATTGATGCAAATTGTTAAGAATATTAAACGCAAAATCTATCATTGTGGTTAATATCCACGGTCCAAAAATTAAAATAATAATAAACACGGCGACAATCTTTGGAACAAACGCAAGCGTCTGTTCTTGAATCTGGGTTGTCGCTTGAAATATACTAATTAACAAGCCGACTACCAGAGCTACAATCAGCATCGGAGCGCTGATCTTTAATACAGCAAACACTGCTTGGCCGGCCAATCCGATAATAAACTCTGCACTCATCGACTGATCCCTTCCCTGCACTCACTAATGATATTCACGCGTGAATCGCTGCCGGACTGCCAAGCAGCGTCTTCAGGTATTAAAGCTCATCAAGAGCGACTTCACAACGAGATACCAGCCATCTACCATAACGAAGAGCAGTATTTTGAAAGGTAATGAAATCATGACCGGAGGCAGCATCATCATCCCCATTGACATCAAGGTACTTGCTACTACCATATCAACGACCAAAAACGGTATAAAGATCATAAATCCCATCTGGAATGCCGTCTTTAGTTCACTGATCGCATAAGCAGGAACCAATACGGTAATCGGGATATCTTCATATGACTTTGGCTTCTCTGTCTTCGTATATTTCATAAACAATAGTAAATCTTTCTCTCTCGTATGAGAGAACATAAATTTCTTCATTGGCACTGCAGCTTTCTCTAAAGCAGCAGTCTGGGTAATTTCACCCTTCAAATAAGGCTGCAGCGCTACTTCGTTAACTTGACCTAGTGTTGGGGACATCACAAACAATGTCATAAAGAGCGCCAAGCCGATTAACACCTGATTGGGCGGCATCTGCTGGGTACCTAAAGAAGTACGAACAAAGCCCAGAACAATCACAATTCGAGTGAACGAAGTCATGAGGATGAGAATAGCCGGAGCCAGACTCAATACCGTAATTAACAGCACTAATGACATCGACGTTACGCCCGACTGTGCTCCGCCATCTCCGATCTTAATATCGATTCCGGGAATGACAGGAGCTGCTCCCGCCCAATTGGCTGCAAAGCAAGAAAATAGGGTCATTGCAGTCAGAGCAACTAAGCATTTCTTCTTCATGAATCCATCTACCGATCTTCTTTGGTATTGTCATTCAACAATCGTTCCACGCGAGCGCTGCGATCAGGCTGTTTCTCCAGCTTTGCATGCAGCATCTCGTGAAAGGATACAGATGATGAGTCCGTCTCTTCTTGATGAGGCGCAGCATTATCCGTGTGGGAGCGTCTCTTATTGCGTAATTGCTTGATCCATGCCGAGACAGAGACAGGCAGAGCGCCTTGTGCCACCTGTACTCGTTCAAAGGTAGATAAAAGATGTGCAACCTGCTCAGGATCGCTTACCTTGTCGATCAAGGTGATATCCTCACCAACACCGAGCAAGTATACGACATCTCCCACTTCGACCACCTGCAGCGACTTGTTTTGTCCTAGTCCGGTTCCGCCTAACGTACGAATACTCTGGTTCATCTGCCACATTTTATTTTTCCGGCTTAACAACTTGATGAATAGCACAATCAGAATAATAATGACAGCCAGTGATAACAGTACGGTAAACAAGCTACCCATGTAATCGAAACCGGACGTTTGCTGTAGTTGTGTGTCTGGAACCATACCTTATCCTAACGTTTTCTTAATCGCTTCAATAACACGATCAGCCTGGAACGGTTTGACGATAAAGTCTTTTGCTCCTGCTTGAATCGCATCGATAACCATTGCTTGTTGTCCCATTGCTGAACACATAATTACTTTTGCGCTTGGGTCAGACTTGCGAATTTCCTTTAATGCTGTAATGCCGTCCATCTCAGGCATTGTAATGTCCATTGTAATGAGGTCTGGTTTGTGTTCTTTATACTTTTCAATCGCTTGAGCACCATCCGCTGCTTCACCTACGACTTCGTAACCATTTTTAGTTAAAATGTCACGAATCATCATGCGCATGAATGCTGCATCATCTACGATTAAAATACGGTTTGCCATCGCTGAGAATCCTCCCTAAATCTTTTATTGTAGTTTTTGAATGCGATCCCACTGGTTAATGATATCTGTAACGCGCACACCGAAGTTCTCATCAATAACGACGACTTCACCCTTGGCAATCAGCTTGTTGTTGACCAGAATGTCCACAGGTTCGCCTGCCAGCTTGTCCAATTCAATGATAGAACCTTGTGATAGTTCCAAAATATCTTTAATCTGTTTGTGTGTCCTACCTAATTCTACTGTGACTCTTAGCGGGATGTCCAACAATAAATTTATATTTGAATCATCAGCTGGCACATATGTCGAAGTTTGTAAATTTGCGAATTGAACAGGCTGTACATTCACTGGACGTGAAGGTGCTGTTCCCATTGAAGCTGCCGCATAGTGTCCATGCATTGAACCTTGATGTGCATTCATGGAAGCATGCATATTCGCCTGTTGCTGCGGAGCATTCGGATACGATTCATGAGCCACCGGATATCCTCCTCCAACATGTTCCTCGTAATGGTTTGGCATTGCAGTTGGCTGCGTCGGTGTATTCGGGATCTGTCCTGAAGAAACCGGTTGGTCAACGGCAACTGCTGCGGGAGCCTCTGTTTCCATCTCAGTCATGGATTCCGCTGCACCCATCAAGCGGTTCACCATGTCTTTGGCAAACGGGATGGTCAATAACTGCATAATTGTAGAATCAATAAGATCGCCGATCGTCAAGCGGAATGATATTTTGATCAGCACGTCATCTTCTGGCAGCATCTCATTCCCTTCCCCTTTTTCAGCATTTAAAATGCCGATGCCTGGAGGGGAAATATTAACCAATTGATTAAAAATTGTTGACATGGAAGTAGCTGATGAACCCATCATTTGATTCATCGCTTCCTGTACTGCACTAATATGAATTTCATTTAATTCACCAGCAACGTTGCGTCCGTCTCCACCCAACATCAAGTCAGCGATAATCTGGGCATCTGATGTCTTAATCACTAGTGAATTAACCCCTTGGAATCCATCCACATAGTGAACATGAACAGCTACGTGCGGATGCGGGAATTCACTTTCCAGATTTTTCTTATCTAACAATTTGATGATTGGAGTTGTAATGTCAACTTTACGACCAAGCAAAGTAGATAACGCAGTAGCAGCGCTACCAAACGTAATGTTGCCAATTTCACCAAGCGCATCAATCTCTAAAGGTGTTAGAAACTGTTCAACTGAAGGAGTTGGCGTTGCTTCTACGGAATCTTCTCCTGACTTTCTCAACAATGCATCGATCTCTTCCTGAGACAAGTACTCTTTACTCGTCATGCTCTTCCACTCCTTCCTCTACCACTTGCTCGATTTGTACAGCTAACCGGTCTTTAACGTTCCCTGGCGTTCCAATATATTTGGCACGATCCCCGACACGGATCGTCAATCCCTCTTCTACTTTTTTGCGTAGTGGGATGACGTCCCCAATCGAAAGCTGCATAAGCTCATGCACCGTTATTTGCGAATTACCTAATTCAGCAACTATTGGGAGCTCTGCTCGCGATACACGTTCGCGCAGCTTTTCAATTTCTATCGGTTCACTTGTTTTTTTCTCAGATACAAACCAGTGATGCACCGACAGCTTCGGCATGATAGGCTCGATGACGACATGAGGAATACATATATTGATCATGCCTGTCGTATCCCCGATTTTTGTGCTTAAAGATATTAGGGCAATCGTTTCATTGGGAGACACAATCTGCATAAATTGCGGATTGGTTTCCAGACTTTCAAGACGTGGACGAATATCCAATACCGTCTTCCACGCTTCTTGCAAACTATCAAATGCTCTGCTAAAAATACGCTCCATAACTGTCGTTTCAATCTCGGTCAAACCTTGAATCTTGGAAGGTGCGAGCCCTGCGCCTCCAAGTAAACGATCAAGCATGGCTAGAGCTACGTTCGGATTGACTTCAAGCACCATGCGGCCTTTTAGAGGCTCTGCTTCAAAAATGTTCAAAATGGTCATCTTCGGTATAGAACGAATAAACTCATCGTAAGGTAACTGTTCGACTTGAACGACATTAATTTGAACAAATGTGCGCAATTGCGCTGAGAAGTAGGTCGTCAAATATCTCGCGAAATTTTCATGGATGCGTGTTAATGTACGAATATGATCTTTCGAAAAACGAACGGCTCGCTTGAAATCGTAGGAACGGATTTTACGCTGTGTTTCTTCCTTTTTCAGTTCCTCCGCATCCATTTCCCCAGAAGACAGCGCTGCTAACAAAGCATCTATCTCGTTCTGCGACAAAACGTCAACCAATCGTTTCACCCCCTTACAGGTATCAGCTGCATCAATTTCGTAAGATGCTAGATGCGAGTCATAATAAAATCGGTAATATCGACTTGAATCACTTTACCTTCAGGCAATGTCTTGTTAATCAGATCCAGCAGCTTTGCGCATAACTGATCCTGACCTTTAGTGCCTTGTAAATCCTCAGGCTTCATATCTGCCAACGTCTTTAAGATGACAGCCTTGACCTTTAGATCCTTAATTTTCTCAAATTGTTCTTTGGTCTTCTTGTTGTCCAACTGAAATGCAAATCCAGTCAGTACCACATAATCGTTGGTTGCCAGATTCGTTTTTACATCAGTAACCGTAGCTGTCATTTCTACAATTTCATCTGCGCTAAGTCGTTTGATCTGCATTTCCTGCGCGCTGTCAGTGCCCTTCGACGGCGAACTGTTCGTCGAATTCATCAGCATAATAAAGACAAGCGCGATTAACGTGATGGCCAACAGCATGGTTACCAACCATGGCAGCATTCGTTTCATGATTGTCCCTCCGTTGATTGCAACTTGATGGTACCTCCAACCGCACCGACCTTTTGTATGTACTCAGTAATAAGGCGGATGATCTCAGGGGCCTTTTCTAAGACGATTAGTTTTTTACCGTTAAAAAGTGTGATGTAAGTGTCAGGTGTTTCTTCAACTGCCTCTACAAGCAGCGCGTTCACCCATACAGAAGAGCCGTTTAATCTCGTCACTTGAATCATGGTCCCTCTACCCCCTTATACCGCGCCATTTCCTAAGCCGCTCTAGAGCGGCTTAGGATTATCAGGCATGGCGTTGCAATCTTAATGTTATCGTTTCAGATTAACAACTTCTTGCAGCACTTCATCAGACGTCGTAATGATACGTGAATTCGCCTGGAATCCACGTTGTGCAACGATCATCTCGGTAAACTCGTTTGTCAAATCAACGTTGGACATTTCAAGTTGACCGGAAATGATAGCACCCGTTCCAAGTGTAGGATCGTTAGCTGCTACCACTTCGATCTCTCCATCAGGATTCGCATTTGGTGTCGTGCGGTACAAGTTGCCTCCAAGTTTCTCCAAACCTTCTGGGTTAACTACTTTTACTACCCCAACTTGAAGATCCGTTGCTTCTGTTGTACCATCAGACCGTTTTGCGATAATTTGGCCCGTTTGGGAGATGGTAAATGCAGTAACGTCTTCATCCAACTGGATTGGACCGCCGTCTGCACCACAAACCAACAAACCGTCAGATGTGACTAATTGACGCGTTGCATCCAGATGAAAATCACCTGCACGAGTCAAAAACGGTACCTCTTGATCACCGTTCAGCTTGACTGCAAAAAATCCATCTCCGTCAATACGCAAATCGAGTGGTTTGTTTGTTGTCATCGCACTACCGCCTGTGTGGACTGTGTCGATGGAACCTACTTGAACTCCAAGGCCTACCTGCATAGCATTAACGCCGCCACGCTCGCCTTCCTCAGGTGCTGTAACGCCTGACATCGTCTGGCTCATAATATCCTTAAACATGACACGACCAGCTTTAAAGCCCGTCGTATTCACGTTAGCGATATTGTTGCCGATTACGTCCAGCTTTGTTTGGAAACCGCGCATACCCGAAACACCTGAATACATCGAACGAATCATCCAATTATTCCTCCTTTTTATAAATAGATCACATTCTGCTCACTTCAATCGTTCCATGAGCACAGGCCTCCAGAATGGTCCAGCCTGCCTTGCTTCTGTTATTCAATACATACAGCACTATCAATTGCCGTGAATACATGCCCCTGCTTAAAAGGGTCATCAAGCGCTGTAATAACTGTACGTGTCGGAACATTAACGATATAAGCTGCGTTTTGGATAAGCAGCAGTGATTGCTTGGAGCCCTTAGCAGCCGCCTGCTCAATCGCATCAGACATTTTACCGACTAGCTCCGGTGTCATCTTTAAGCCGCGCTCCTGAATACGTTGTGAAGCATGTTGACTGAAGTTAAGTTTATCTGATCGGATTAATTCCTGATTCAGTAATTGCTTAAACGACACGTCCTGGCCGTTATGTAACGGTTGTTTGTTGTCTTTACGATAAGATTGCTGTATCGGTTGAACCGGCGTGTTGGCGCCAATCCCTCCAAGCGGGAACTTTATATTCACTGCTTATCACCCGCCCCGACAGCGGCCCCTGCATTGGCATTAGCGCCATTGCCACCACTTTCAGCATGCGGACCTTTAATCTCCGTAATATCTTTTAACTCAACTTCAGCGTCACCGACCTTAGCATATGGAACATTCGCTCGAACAACGATCGAATCCACCACGCCAGATGACACTACTGTCTCGCCCGAACCATCCCCAGTTGATTGATCTTTTGCGATCCAAGAGATCTCCTTGCCAATCAGGTTTGATGACATTCCAAGCGATTGCTGTAAGAAATTCAGTTGCGAAGAAATGTTCGTCAACTGTTCCACAGACGTAAATTGTGCCATTTGAGCAATAAAGTCTTTGTCTTGCAGTGGCTGAGTAGGATCTTGATTAGACAGCTGCGTGATCAAGATTTTAAGGAAGTCATCCTTACCCAACTGCTTCATCTCACCTGTCGGCTTGAGCCGATCCAGGTTTTCTTTGCTGTAGTTCGGCCACAACAAGCTGTTAACCACACCTGCATTCGCAGTCATAATGTGTACACCTCCTTATGACTCGATTAATTGAGACCAATTACACACTAGCGGTAAAGGAAGACCCTGTAAGGGACTGAACAGCTCGAGCCGTTTCCGAATCTACTCCGTTTATCGGCTCTCCGTTGTTTTCTTTATCGTCCGCGCCCCCCGCTGAACGGCGTGAAGAACGTTGTTCTTGGTTCGCATTAGGTTGTCTGTCTCCTTGGAACATAGAGAAGGACATGGAAGCTTCTGAAGCCGCAGCAGTCTGCTGACTTACCTCAAGCTTCTCAACCTGGATTCCCTGAGACTGAAGCGCACCGCGCAGCATGGACATTTGCTGATCAAGCATATCTTTAGCTGCAGCATGCTCCGTCATAAACTGTGCCACCAACTGACCATTCTGCATCGTTAATCGCACATTCACTTGCCCCAGATTTTCTGGATACAATGTAATTTTGGCTTCGGACACACCGTTACGTGATGTAATCAGCATTTGTTTTACCATAAATCCAGACATTTCTTGAGCAAAATGCTGTGCACGAATAACAGGAACTTGCTTGGTAGCATTTAAGCCTTCAGCTTTCATTGCAAATTGGCCTGCTGTCATGACTTGATTGTTAAGGTCCAATCCATCATCTGTTGCACCAGTAGACTCCTGTCCTCCCATCAAGCTCGCGAAAGATTGACCTTGCCCTGCTTGTGAATTGACGTTTGTCCCCTTAGCTACAGCAGCTGTATGACCAACTTCCGCCTGTGCTTGGGCTGGAACTGCGGCTTGCGATAATCCAGCATCCGTTTGTACGGCAGGTCGATTCAGCACTTGACCTAATTGCTGCAACAACTTGCCTGCCTGCTCATTCAACGCAGCATTTCCTGTAGTGCCTGTGTTCGCTTGTCGTAACAAATGTTGAATTTGCTCCAGCTGATCTCGAACGACAAAGGCAACAGTCTGAGGCTGCTTAGCGAGCAAATCAATTGACGCCTCTTGCTCAGGTGTGACATCTGCTTGCAGCGGTGTGAGCAGCGCCTGTGCTTGACCTATCCATTGCTGAAGTAATTCAAGCAATGCTGGATCAGACTCTAGCTGTGACTCGTTATTCTGCAGCGCAGCCAGTAAAGATTGAATAAGTTCGTCAAGTGAACCAAGCGCTTCATCTGTTAGCGAACCTGCTTCGGCAAAAGCAACCAGTGGCATAAGAGACGCCATTGTTTCCTGACCCGTCGAACCCGTATTCATACATTGTGATAAAGTGGCGAAAAACACACCGGCATCAGTAGCTCCTCCTTTTGTGGAGACGCCACTTGCTCCGGATACCGCATTAGCTGTTGGTACTGAAGAAACTGACATTGACATATATATCACCTCCTTTCAAACACAGCAGTACGCTACTTTATTTGTTCGGGAACAACTTGGACACTAGCTTTGCAGTTGCTTGCTTGTCTGCTTCCGTCATGGCATCAATCAATTTGGAGCGTGTTGCGTCATCTACTGCATTTAATACAGCCAATACTTTCCCAGGATTGATTCTGGATGTTTCTAGCAAGATGCTGGCACCACTCTTTGGTGACATACTTGAAAAAGTCTTGCTGAGTTGTGTCTTGTCCAAACCTGTTGTTGCAGGTGCAGCCGTTTCATTTTTCTTGAGACGAGCCTGCAAGGCAGCAATTTTCAAATTATCAGACGTCTGCACATCTTTTAATTGAATAGATGCTTCCGCAGCAGTTTTGGGATTCATTTTTTCTAGTATTTTGACGCGTTCTTCCTGCTTCATCGCGTGCAGCACCAGAACCATTTCTTCCTTCGTCAAATTCTCTAATATTGGCGCAGCCTTGCTTGGCATCATTTTGGCATACATACCAGCCAGATCTTTCACTTGTTTATCATACTGGTCAGCGTTTACACGCTGCTGTTCTTGTTTTTGCGCCGATTGATTGGCTTGCTGCGTCAGTTTGTTGACTTCGTCCTCTAATGTTTTACGTTTCTCGGCCAACACACGCAGATCATTATCTTTGGAAGCCAGAAGCTTTTTCAAGTCGGCAATTTGCTCTGCTTCTGTAGGAGCTGCTTCTTTACTTTTCTTGTCCTTGCTGTCTTTCTCTGCTTCCTTCTCATCTGGAGCAGGAAGTACTTTATTAATTACTGGAACATCCTGCGCCCAGTTCAAAATATTATTTCGCCAGTCGACGTTAAATAACGTTAGCAGGACTACTAACAGCACAATCGTAAACAAGATTGGCGTTGCAAAAAACAAAAATCGTTCAAAACCTGAATACTGACTTCCGTTATCTTCCAGCACTTCCTTAGCCACTGCCATCCCTCCTGCTTCAGCGGCGGTTAACCTTTTCCGTCACAATTCTATCGAGTTGCCATATGGAAACGTACGGTCGCCATTTCGTCCATTTCATTTTGTTCGATAAGTGCAAGTTGCTGTTTAAAGTGGTCTTCCGCCTTCTCGCGTGCTTTCTTCCACAACTTCTCATCTGTCATGCAATCTTTCAGATTGTCTTGTCTGACTCTAACACGCCCTTCAGCGGCCAGCACTCTTTCATTGGCTGCAAAAATCTGTGAATCCATATGGGCGATATAATGCTGCCAGAGCTGCAATTCATGAGCTGGGGCACTTGAGTCAATCATGCTCTGTAGCGTGTCGGCAGCCTCTTTCCGTTCATTCTTCACTCGCACCAATTGGTCCTCTTCAATCTGCAAATGTCCAATGGCCTGCGAAAGCATCCACTCGGATTGTTTTTTCGTGTTTGTCTTCAGATCCAATACTTTCTGAAAAGAGTATTGAAAAGCGCGCATCCGCTACTCATCTCCCTTGAAATTGCATGGTCAACCGCTCAATCGTTTCTTCATATGACATTGATTCATTGATACGCTGCTTGGTAAAACCATAAATGTCATCAATTGCTTCTATTGCTTCGTCAATAGCATCATTCGAACCCCGTTGATACGCACCAATATTAATGAGATCTTCTGATTCCCTATATACGGCCAACAAACGTTTTAATTGTTCAGCCGCAAGCTGATGTTCTTCAGGTACGATATCTTTCATGACTCGACTTACACTCGCCAATATATCAATCGCTGGAAAATGTCCTTTTTGGGCAATATTACGATTAAGCACAATATGACCATCTAATATCCCGCGCACCGCATCAGCAATAGGTTCGTTCATGTCATCACCATCAACAAGCACCGTATAAAATGCGGTTATCGAGCCGTTCGGGCCTGTACCGCTGCGCTCAAGCAGCTTGGGCAGGCTTGCAAATACGGATGGCGTGTACCCGCGGGTTGCAGGCGGCTCACCAATCGCAAGCCCTACTTCCCGCATAGCCATCGCATAACGTGTGACGGAATCCATCATCAGCATGACATTCATGCCCCGATCACGGAAGTATTCAGCTATCGTAGTTGCTATTACCGCACCCTTAATTCGAACAAGTGCTGGTTGATCCGATGTTGCCACCACAACAACCGAGCGTGCCAACCCTTCAGGACCTAGGTCTCGCTCGATAAACTCGAGTACCTCTCGACCTCGCTCTCCTACAAGAGCTATGACGTTCACATCGGCAGCGGTATTACGCGCAATCATACCAAGCAGCGTACTTTTACCAACGCCGGAGCCAGCAAATATCCCTACACGCTGTCCATTTCCAATCGTAAGCAGCCCATCGATTGCACGTACGCCAACACCAATGGGGTCTTGAACACGTGGTCTCTTCAGCGGATTCGATGGAATGTTCGACGTAGAACACTTGGCCATCCTCGTTGGGAGGAAGGACCCATCCAGAGGCTGCCCCAATCCGTTCAGCACTTTCCCCAGAAGTTCCGATCCTACCTGTACGGTCAATGGTTTGCCAGTTCCAACGACATCACAGCCTGGGCCAATATCGTTAAGCTCACCTAACGGCATTAACAGCACTTTGTTGTCGCGGAAACCTACCACCTCAGCCATTAAGGGGACGTTACCTTTATTCGGATGAATAAAACATACCTCACCGATGCTGGCATCCGGCCCTTCTGATTCTACTGTCAATCCAATAACTTGAGTTACTTTTCCATTCACGCGAACGGGATCCACGTGTTTGAGAAACTCTGTATATTTATCTACATTCCAAACGTGCTCTGCATTAGATTTCATCGTTGACATGCTCCCCGTGATGAACGGCTACTTGAATCAGCGCCTTCTTTAATTCTTCCAGTTGTGTATCAATTCTCGCATCGATGCTTCCCAATGACGAGCGAATGACACAGCCGTGATCCTGAACACTTCCATCCGGAATAATCTGAAGTTCCGCTTGTGAATCAATCGCAATGCTTAATTCTTCGCGCGCTGCATGGATAAACATAAATTGCGCAGGAGATACACAAAGAGTAATTACTCCACTTTCCCGCTTACGCGATAGCTGCTTCTTCACCATTTCCAAAATAAGCTCAGGCTGCACGGTCAGTTGCTGATCAATAATCTTCTCCGCAATAGAACAACTCAAGGATACAACAAAAGGTTCGGCTTCCTGAATCAGTTGATCTTTTGCTGCATACGCCTGCTTCAGCAATTCACCCGCCTCGCTGACTTTTAACTCATAAGCCTCTTTAATAGCTTGTTCAGCTTGTGATACTCCAGCTTCGTATCCTTCGGTCTGAGCTTGCTGTTGAATTTCACTGCGAAGCTCGTCGTCTTGTGTTCTGCGCTCATCCCACCAGGCTTCGATCTCTGCACGTGCATCTTCCAACATCTGTTCAGATTGTTCTGATGCCACTCGGACTTGATCTTCTGCAAATGCTTGCGCGTCTGCAAGAATATCTTGCCGCAAAGCAGCCAACTGCGTGTCTTTGGCTAACAAATTGTCACCCGTTAGTTCTTCCTCGTCCGCCTGCTCTTGTTGCTCTAACAGTCGTTCTTGGTGACGTCGTACTGCCTCCAGCATTCTCATTTGTTCAACAGGAATGTAGTGGGAAGATTTAATCACGTTAGACAATGATATCGTCTCCTCCGCCGCGCGCTATAATGATCTCGCCCGATTCCTCTAAGCGACGAATTGTAGCAACGATGCGCGTCTGCGCTTCCTCCACGTCACGCAACCGCACAGGTCCCATAAATTCCATTTCTTCTTTGAAAGTATCCGCCATCCGTTTCGACATATTGCGGAAAATAACACCTCGTACATCTTCGCTTGCCACTTTGAGTGCAAGCTGCAAGTCCGAGTTATCAATGTCCCGAATAATACGTTGGATCGATCGATTGTCAATATTGACAATATCTTCAAACACGAACATCCGTTTCTTGATCTCTTCGGCCAATTCAGGGTCCTGGATTTCAAGAGAATCCAAAATGGTACGTTCTGTACCGCGATCGACGCCATTTAAGATATTGACAATCGATTCGATACCACCTGCGCTTGTATAATCTTGCGTTACTGTAGCAGACAACTTCTGCTCAAGCACACTTTCCACCTGACTGACTACCTCTGGAGAAGTGCTGTCCATTAAAGCGATTCTGCGTGCAACCTCTGCTTGTTTATCTGGGCTTAACGATGACAAGATCTGAGATGACTGCTCGGTCTGCAAATAGGATAGGACGAGAGCAATAGTTTGCGCGCTCTCGTTCTGAATAAAGTTCAAAATTTGCAAAGCATCAGCCTTGCGAGCAAAGTCAAACGGACGAACTTGCAAAGTTGCCGTCAAACGGTTAATAATGTCCACCGCTTTAGAAGCACCCAGCGCTTTTTCCAATATTTCTTTGGCGTACGTAATACCACCTTGCGAAATATATTCTTGCGCCAAACAAATTTGATGAAATTCGCTTAACACGGTTTCTTTATCAACAGAATCAACTTTTCTTACATTTGCAATTTCAAGCGTTAATTGCTCGATCTCTTCATCTCTTAAATGCTTAAATATTTGCGCCGATACTTCAGGACCTAATGAAATGAGCAAGATCGCCGCTTTTTGTCTGCCTGTTAAACCTTGATTGTTTCTAGCCATCTATGCTCACCTCGATTCGTCAACTAGCCAAGTCCGCAGCAAATTGACGAATTCTTCTGGTTTCTTCTTCGCCAACGATTCCAATTGCTTGCGCACCTGATTCTCGTTTGTTGCATATTCCAAATCAATCGAAGGAAGTTCAACATGCGTTGGAATATAGCTCATTCCATCTTCATCGATAAATTCTTCTTCGCGCTTTTTGCGTTTGCGAGCAACTGCAAATGCAATTCCTCCACCAATTAACAATAGAGCAAGTGCTCCAGCCCCATACCATACCCAAGTCGGGATAGAAGTCGTACTCAAAACTCCGCCATTAGTCCCATTTTGTGAAATGACAGAAACTTTTCCTTCTAATTCCGCGTCAGTTATAGTAGAGCCTGATTCTTTCAGTTGAGCTGCTACGATAGAACGAAGAACTTTCTCCACGGATTTGAGTTTCTCATCCGTAAGATCAGGCGATTCAACTGCAGCATGAATGGTTAAATCTTTAACAGCATACGGGCTGGACTGAATCAGGTTTTTAATCCGGTTCACTTCATAGTTTACGGTCTTCTGAGACTTCTCTGATGAGGTATCTCCGTTTCCGGTCGCACCTGGGTAATTGGTAACATCTTCACTGCCTGTACCCGCTACACCTTGCTGCGCACTTTTACCCGTGAATGTTTCCTGCAGCTCTTGAACACTGATTTCAATACCTTTCATGTTCTCAGCATCAACAGGAGTCACCATATTTTCTTCTTTGTTCACTTTATCAAAGTTGAGATTGGCGGATACCAAGACATTTGCGTTCTCGGGACCGACAACACCAGCTAAGAAGCTGCGTACTTTATCGCCCAAGTCGCGTTCATAGCGGCGTTGGATGACCAGTTGCTCTTCGACTTCACTTGCAATTCCGGATTTCCCTGAACCTGGCGAACCGGAAGCATACATAGGTCCTTCATCGCTTGATAACGTAATGTTGTCAGCTGTAAGGTTAGGCACTGCCGATTTGACGAGATTAAAGTATCCATCTACAACTTCTTGTTTCGGGCTGTAGCCTGGTTTGAACTTTAATAATACAGATGCAGATGCTTGTTGTTCTTCATTTGTTGCAAATACACTTTCTTTAGGCAGATTAACCAGGACTTGTGCGTCGTTAATCCCTTGCATGTTACGAAGGAGTCGTTCTATTTCGCCATTCAAGGCATCCTTGTAACGAACATCAAACACGTTATCCGTCATGCCGCCCATAAGACCGTCGGCACCAAATGAATCAAAGCCAATAGAGCCATTTTTAACGATACCTTGTGCACCGATGTCTACTTTTACTTTAGACGCAGACGCCTCGGGGACAGAAATTGAACTGCCGTCAGCACTTAATTCGTAAGGTATCTTGTTAGTGTTCAGATATTCAATAATTCCAGCTGCGTCATTCGAGTTCAGATCTCGGAATGCTAACGCATATTCCGTTTTAGATAGCTGATAGGTTATTAAGCTAATCGCAACAACCAACAGTACCAAGGTGGATATTAGGATCCACTTCGTTCTTTTACCAAATTGATTCCAGTATTGAGAAGCTCGTTCCCGATACTGGCCTATTTTCTCTTTCAATTCTCGTCACCCCACCAAAACTGTGTAAGACAAGACGTCTTTACATTTGCATGCGCATGACTTCTTGATAAGCTTCGACTACTTTATTTCGTACTTGTGTCGTCAACTGTAAGCTTAGAAGCGCGCGTTCTGAGGCGATCATGAGCTGGTCTACGTTAACTTCACCGATCATAAATTGTTTGTTCATACTTTGGACTTGATGCTCTTGTGCATCAACTTGCTGAAGTGAATCCGCTAGAAATTCCCCAAATGACTTGGTCATTTCCGCTGGTGTTGCTGGAGCTGATGATGAGATGTTACTAACTGTGGCTTGCACTTGAGATGGTTGCATCGGCAACATCATCGTGTTCGTGATCATCCTGTACCCTCATTTCGCATTAGTTCAAGTTCAATGCCCGTTATGCCCTTCCAATTTCCAATGCCTTTGTAATCATGGACTTTGAAGCATTTAACGCTGTGACATTGGCTTCATAAGATCGAGTAGCTGATATCATATCAACCATTTCTCTAGCCATATCTACATTCGGCATGGATACATAACCGTTCGCATCCGCATCCGGATGGGTTGGTTGATACACAAGCTTAAAAGGCGAAGCATCATCTTGAATTCGACTCACTCTTACGCCACTTGTTGATTTTGTTCCTTGCATTGCGGAATCCAATGTTTGTTGAAAGGATGGCTGCGTTTGCGACATCACAACTACTTTTCGACGATAAGGTACGACTTGCCCGTTAACTACCTGAGCACGAGTTGTCTCTCCATTCGCAATATTCGAAGAGATCACATCCATCCGTAACCGTTGTGCCGTTAATCCTGAAGAACTGATCTGAAAGCTGTTACTAATGTTCATTCCTCAACTTACCTCCTGACATCCATACCGGTACGCATCATGTTAATGTGATGATTGACTTGCTGTACGTATGTAAAATAACGTAATTGGTTCTCCGCCTGCAGCGCCATCTCCCGGTCCATATCAACGTTATTTGCATTGTTACCCATAACAGTTGATTCGTCTTGGACGGTTTTGAACTCTGGCACACCTTGTGACGGTCCAATATAAAAATGCTTTTCATTTGTCCGTCGGCCAGTTAACGATCCTCCATTCATTTGATCGCGAAGGATCGATTCGAACTGAACATCAGATCGCTTGTAATATGGTGTATCTACATTGGCGATATTGTTGGCAGTTGCGTTCTGCCTTGCGGCAGCTGCCTGAATGGCACCTTCAAGTTGTCTAAATTGTAAGCCATTCAATAAATCCACATGGTCTCCCCCGCTTTCTCCACAAATGAATCTTTATTTCATGATTCAACGTTAAACTGCTTTTTCCTGCTTTTAATCGACAAAATTCGATTAAAAATTACAAATTACCACTGACAGGCGTGAGCATTCGTAAATCCCTTGCCATAACTTGCATAAAAAACGACTCGACATCTCAAAATTAAACATTTTGTCTGAAATTGCGCACTTTTATCATCTTAAACTTTACAAGAGAAAACAATATGAAAAAAGCCCTATCTTTCGATTGAAAGACAGGGCAAATAGTGGAAAACAATTTAATTAACATATATATACTGCGTGCAAAACAAGTATTATATATGACTATATGTTCATGTTTTTATAAAATATACTGGCTAAGATCACGGTTTTGTGAAATATCGACTAACTTTTCACGGACATACTCTGGCGTGATGACAAACTGCCCCAAATTTAGTTCAGGCGCTTCAAAGGAGAGGTCCTCGAGCAGCTTTTCCATAATGGTGTGTAAGCGTCTAGCCCCTATATTTTCCATATTTTGATTTACACTTTGGGCTATACGGGCAATCTCTTCAATTGCATCATATGAAAACTCCAACTCCAGGTGTTCCGTTTTTAGCAGTTCCACGTACTGTTTAGTTAATGCGTTCTCAGGCTCCGTAAGAATCGATACGAAATCCTCCATGGACAAACTTGTTAATTCGACCCGAATCGGGAAACGCCCCTGGAGCTCAGGGATCAAATCCGACGGCTTCGCAATATGGAATGCACCTGCTGCCATAAACAAGATGTAGTCGGTCTTTACTGCACCATACTTCGTCATGATCGTAGAGCCCTCTACGATGGGCAGGATATCGCGCTGCACACCTTCACGGGATACATCTGGTCCTGACCCACGTGTGGCCGAAGCAATCTTATCGATCTCATCGATGAAAATAATACCCGACTGTTCCGCACGATGAATAGATTCCTGTATTACATCATCCATATCAATTAACTTGCCTGCTTCTTCTTGTGTAAGCACTTTACGCGCTTCCTTAATGGACAGTTTACGCTTCTTCGTCCGCTTTGGCATAAGGCTTCCGAGCATTTCCTGCATATTCATCCCCATCTGCTCATTGCCCTGTCCCGCAAACATGTCAAACATATTTGGAGCCGCTTCTTCCACATCAATCTCGACAATATCCTGCTCCAAGTTACCAGACAGCAAATCAAATTTCACTTTGCGCCGCTTCTCTTGTAAGCCTGCGTCTGGTTCCGGCTCAGATTTTGTCGCCTGTTGATTGTTATTTTGTCCAAATAGCATCTCAAACGGATTACGCTGATTTTTTTGATTATCTGAAGATGGCACCAATAGCTCAACAAGTCGATCATTAGCCATTTCTTCAGCTTTATCCTTTACTTTCTCCGTCCGTTCCAGCTTCACCATACGAATAGAAGTTTCGATAAGGTCGCGAACCATAGATTCCACATCACGGCCTACATATCCTACTTCTGTAAACTTCGTCGCTTCCACCTTGACAAATGGAGCCTTGACCAGCTTCGCTAATCGTCGGGCAATCTCTGTCTTACCCACACCAGTTGGCCCAATCATCAAAATATTTTTAGGTACGATTTCATCTCGAATCGACTCATCCAATAAACTGCGGCGGTATCTGTTGCGTAGTGCAATCGCAACGGATCGCTTCGCTTTTTTCTGACCTACGATGTATTTATCTAATTCAGCAACGATTTGTCGCGGCGTCCATGCTTGCTCGCTCATTGTAATCCCTCCACTCTTTATGTTGCGTTTACAATTCTTCTACAACGATATTGTCATTCGTATATACACAAATCTCACTTGCGATACGAAGTGATGCTTCTACCATTTCCTTTGCGGTCATGTCAGCCGCGTGTCGCTTCAATGCACGAGCTGCCGATAAGGCAAAAGAACCACCTGAGCCAATCGCTAAGACGTGGTCATCTGGTTCAATAATTTCACCATTACCCGATATAAGCAGCATGTGCTGGGCATCCATCACAATCATTAATGCTTCAAGCTTGCGCAGCACTCGATCTTGACGCCAATCTTTAGCCAATTCCACTGCAGCACGCTGCAAATTACCATGATGCTCCTCGAGCTTGCCTTCAAATTTCTCAAACAACGTTATTGCATCCGCTACAGATCCAGCAAAGCCAGCCAAAACTTGACCGCGGTACAACCGTCTAACTTTGCGGGCATGCTGCTTCATTACCATATTTTGCCCAAAAGTAACCTGCCCATCTCCGGCAATTGCGCCGTGGCCATTATGTCTGACCGCACAGATCGTTGTTGCATGAAATTGCATTTCCATCTGTATCCACACCCTTCTTTCAAAATGGAAAAGAAACAGCTAGTATTCTGGCTGCTTCTTTATACGTGCTTTACTGTTGTTTCGTTCCAAGCTGTTCTTTAAAGCTGCGCAGCACATCCAATGCACGTTGTGCCAACGCATCATTCTTATCCTTCTTGTTGCGGATACGGGTCTCAAGCGCAGGAAACAGCCCAAAATTAGCATTCATTGGTTGGAAATGCTTAGCGTCTGCTGTAGTAATATAATGCGCCATACTACCAAGTGCCGTCTCATGCGGGAACGTAATACACTGTTCTTCAGCAGCGCAGCGTCCTGCGTTAATTCCCGCGATTAATCCTGAAGCTGCCGACTCTACATACCCTTCTACACCTGTCATTTGACCAGCAAAAAACAAGTTTGGACGCTCTTTAAACTGATAGGTCGGTTCAAGCAGTCTTGGCGAATTAATAAATGTATTACGATGCATAACACCGTAACGTACAAATTCCGCCCGCTCCAATCCTGGAATCATCTGGAATACACGTTTTTGTTCGCCCCATTTTAAATGTGTCTGGAAACCAACAATGTTATATAAAGTACCCGCTGCATTATCCTGGCGCAGCTGAATTACCGCAAATGGCGTCTTGCCTGTACGCGGATCAGGAAGCCCTACTGGCTTCATTGGTCCAAATAATGCAGTCTGCCTACCTCGTTTCATCATGACTTCAATTGGCATGCAACCTTCAAAATATATCTCTTTTTCGAACTCTTTCAGCTCGGCCGTCTCTGCTGTAGTTAACGCCTCATAGAAGGCATTAAATTCTTCTTCCGTCATCGGGCAGTTTAAATAAGCTGCTTCGCCCTTGTCATACCGGGAAGCCAGATATACTTTCTCCATGTCGATAGAGTCTTTATCAACAATCGGCGCAGCTGCATCATAGAAGTAGAAATACTCTTCCCCCATTAATTGTTTGATCTGCCCAGACAACGAAGGAGATGTCAGCGGACCTGTCGCAATGACAGTTAGGCCATCAACAGGGATCGACTCCATTTCCTCATGACGAACTTCCACTAACGGGTGGTTTTTCAGCTGCTGAGTTACTTCTTCCGAGAATCCTTCACGGTCCACCGCAAGCGCACCGCCTGCGGGAACAGCATGTTTGTCCGCAGCGTACATAATTAACGAATTCATCATTCGCATCTCTTCTTTAAGCACTCCAACTGCGTTTGTGAGACCATTCGCCCGTAAACTGTTACTACAGACCAACTCAGCAAATTGGTCCGTGTGGTGGGCAGGTGTCTTGACTACAGGCCGCATCTCATATAAGGTCACGGGTACTCCTTGCTGTGCAATCTGCCAAGCAGCCTCACTTCCTGCTAGCCCCGCTCCAATCACAGTCACTTTTGACTTGCTCATCTATATGCTCCCCCTCATTGCTGCTTAAGCGAAATGGCCGCAGAACGCTCCAGCGGCCATCCCTCTAAATTCTATTCATCGTCATCTGATTCTTGTACTTGCTCTGTATGCTCACACTGTGTACACTGCAGCTTCGTGCCTTGTTTGGATCGCTTCTCAATCATTAAGCTGCTGCATGATGGACAAGGCTTCGTAGATGGTTTATCCCACATCACATAATCACAAGTGGGGTACTGGTCGCATCCATAGAAGATACGTCCTTTCTTGCTTCTTCTTTCAACTAGCTTGCCGTCCTTGCACTTAGGGCAACCTACCCCTGTATCCTTGATGATAGGTCTAGTGTTACGACAGTCTGGGAAGCCCGAACATGCAAGAAACTTACCAAAGCGCCCCATTTTATATACAAAATGCCGTCCGCATTTCTCGCAAATCTCATCGGAAACTTCATCCTCGATTTCTATTTCCTTCATTTCTTCTTCTGCCACTTCTAATCGTTTTTCAAAAGACTCATAGAAATTGGCAAGGACTTTATCCCAATCCTGTTGACCTTCCTCAACGTGATCAAGATCTTCTTCCATGTGTGCAGTAAATTCCGCATCCAGTATTTCTGGGAAAAACTGCTCCATCTGCTGTATTACAAGCTCCCCAAGCTCTGTCGGCATGAATTTCTTCTCTTCAATAGCTACGTAGCCGCGCTTCTGGATCGTCTCTAACGTTGGCGCATAAGTACTTGGCCGTCCTATTCCCAACTCTTCCAGCGTCTTCACCAAACGAGCTTCTGTATATCGCGGAGGCGGCTGTGTAAAATGCTGCTTTGGCTCTAGTGCCTGCTTCTTTAGCTTATCTCCTACAGACAACGGCGGCAGCAGCTTATCTGTCTCTACTGTACCGTCATCGTTACCTTCCACGTATACCTTCATGAAACCAGGGAATCGCACTTTGGAACCGTTAGCACGGAAGCCAGCATCTCCTGACGTGATTTCAATCGTCATCGTATCCATGATGGCAGATGTCATCTGACTTGCGACGAATCGCTCCCACACAAGCTTGTAGAGACGGAATTGATCCCGACTCAAAAATGGCTTCATCGACTCTGGATCACGCAGCACAGAAGTCGGACGTATCGCTTCATGCGCATCTTGTGCATTCGCAGATTTCTTCACGTATTGTCTCGGCGTTTCTGGCCAATAGTCCGGTCCGTACTTGTCGACAATGTATCCATTGGCTTCTTCCTGTGCTGTAGGGGAAACACGTGTCGAATCCGTACGCATGTATGTAATCAGACCGACCGTTCCTTCTTTGCCTAAATCCACACCTTCATACAACTGCTGTGCGACGGACATCGTCTTGGATGCACGGAAATTCAGCTTACGGGCTGCTTCCTGCTGCATTGAGCTCGTTGTAAATGGCGGAGATGGATTCCGCAAACGTTCTTTCTCTTTCACCTCTGCAACGGAAAAATCGCCGTCTTGGATCGCTTGCAGCACTAGCTGTACATCTTGCTCCGATCCAAGTTCCCGCTTTGCACCATTCAAGCTGTGAAACTTAGCTTCAACGACTGCTTTTCCCGTCTCTAGCATTGCGGTAATCGTCCAATATTCTTCAGGTATAAAGGCATCAATCTCATTCTCACGATCAATGATTAGCTTAACGGACACCGATTGAACACGACCTGCCGATAAGCCCTTCTTAACCTTTTTCCACAAAAGCGGGCTAATCTTATAACCGACCAAACGGTCAAGGATACGTCTCGCTTGCTGGGCATGAACGAGGTCCATATTAATTTGACGCGGTGTTTTAAACGCATCCTTCACCGCTTGCTTCGTTATTTCATTAAACACAACTCGACATGCTTGAGTCTCATCTATATCAAGCACATGCGCCAAGTGCCATGCAATAGCTTCACCTTCGCGATCCGGGTCAGCCGCGAGATATATTTTTTTCACTTTTTTACTTGCATCTTTAAGCTCTTTAAGTACGGATCCCTTGCCGCGAATCGTAATATACTTGGGATTAAAATTATTCTCTACCTCTACCCCGATCTGACTCTTGGGCAAGTCACGTACATGGCCCATAGATGCTTTAACAATATATTTGCTGCCTAGATACTTGCCAATGGTCTTGGCTTTCGCAGGCGATTCTACAATTACTAGTGAATCCGCCATAGGCGCACCCTCCTCTCCAACAACCTTTCACGTCCATATCGAACCATATACAGCGCCTGGGCGCTCATGAATTCGCTTTTTCAACTGTAAGGATAACAAAATGTGATGCAGTTCTGCAAATGACAGTTCACTATCACGCAGCAATTCGTCCATTGTAGATGGTTTATCTTCAATTCTGTCCAGTATTGCCTGTTCTGACGCAGTCAATGCCGCTTCATTGAAACAATTCATGACCGTTCCATTATTGTCTGTCTCGGGGAGTGTTGTCAACCGACACCGAAGATCAGCTATAATATCGTTTGCCGAATCAATCGCTTTAGCACTTGAATCTTTCAATAATTGCAAGGTTCCTGCAGACTTTGGTGACGTTATTGGTCCTGGAATTACGTATACTTCACGTGATGATTCCATTGCCGAATAGGCAGTTATTAAGGCGCCGCTCCTTTGCGCAGCTTCAACAACAATTGTCCCCAGTGTCAGACCTGCAATAATACGATTACGTCTAGGAAAAAGGCCTGGGTGAGGTGCTGTTCCCATCGGATATTCGGAAATAACTATACCCGATAATGATATACGTCTCGCCAGATCCGAATGTTCGGGAGGATAGGTAACCTCGCAGGGAGTTCCCAAGACTGCAATCGTCTCACCTTTTGTGAGAGCGCCTTCATGACTCGCAGCGTCGATCCCTCTTGCCAAACCGCTAACTACAATTAACTTGCGCTCTGTCAGCTCCACCGCTAGCTTATGGGCTACTTTCTTGCCATATACAGTCGGCTGTCGAGTACCCACCATGGCAATTGAAGGTCTGCTTAAAAGTGACATATCTCCGCGGCCAAACAATACCCACGGAGGTTCATGTATATGCTTGAGCAGTTCGGGATATGGCTCATCTATAAGCGTAATCCATTGCGTCCCTGATTTATACGTCAATTCTAATTGTCTATCTAGACTATCCACAGTAAACCCGGCGGACAATCGCTGCGCTACTGCTGGCTTTACACCCAGCTCGTGCCAATCCTTTTCATTACGGTCGAGCCATGCCTCCAAGCCATTCAGACCAACTGTATGAGAGCATAACTGAATCGTATGCCAACCCACACCCGAAATACAATGTAACCCAAATAACAGCTGCTGCTTAGACCATATTCCCATCGTTCTAACCCTCCACTCTTATAATGAAGGAAAGCGTTAGACCACTTTCCTTATTGTGCTTGAGTCCGTTAAATATTGCAAGTATGAATGCGCTGTGTTCACAGATGTTCTTATGTTCCTACAGGCTGATAATAAAAAAACAACCTCCCAACGCAATGGCGTCGGAAGGTTGCTTACCTTCATCTTATTAAGCGTGTTGATGCGTAATGCACTTGTCAAGCAATCCTTGTTCTTCCAGTACTTTAACAAGCGTAGATCCCATCTCAGAAGGTGTAGGCGCTACTTGAACACCACATGCTTCAAGCACGGCGATCTTTTCTGCCGCTGTACCCTTACCACCAGAAATAATTGCACCAGCATGACCCATGCGCTTACCTGGAGGTGCTGTTGCGCCACCGATAAAGCCCACAACAGGTTTCTTCATGTTGGCTTTAATCCATTCTGCAGCTTCTTCCTCTGCTGTTCCACCAATCTCTCCGATCATAATGACAGCATAAGTGTTAGGATCTTCATTAAAACGGCTTAATACATCAATAAATTCAAATCCTTTAACGGGATCTCCACCAATACCTACAGCAGTCGACTGGCCAATTCCTCGAGTCGTTAATTGATGAACAGCCTCGTAAGTCAATGTTCCACTACGTGACACAACACCTACATGACCAGGCGTGTGGATATATCCAGGCATAATTCCGATTTTGCACTCTCCAGGCGTGATGACGCCAGGACAGTTTGGTCCAATCAGCACGGTACGTTTGCCTTCCATAAAGCGTGACACTTTGACCATATCTAGAACCGGAATACCTTCTGTAATGCAGATGACGATATCCAAGTCTGCGTCAACCGCTTCCATGATGGCGTCTGCAGCAAAAGCTGGAGCAACGTAGATTACACTAGCTGTAGCGCCAGTCGCTTGCTTAGCTTCAACAACTGTATTATAAATCGGCAGTTGAACAAGTGTTCCGTTATCCAGCGTGATGTCTGCAGTAAGGCCGCCTTTACCAGGGGTTACGCCACCTACCATCTGTGTCCCATACTCCAAGGCACCCTTTGCATGGAACAAAGCAGTCTTGCCCGTAATGCCTTGTGTAATTACTTTTGTATCTTTATTGATTAAGATGCTCATCGACAATCCATCCTTTCGTCTGCAGATTATTAAACCAGTGCGACAATCTTTTGTGCGCCGTCAGCCATGGAATCCGCAGATACGATGTTCAAGCCGGATTCTTCCAAAATACGTTTGCCAAGTTCTACATTGGTACCTTCCAAGCGTACAACAAGCGGGCGATCCAGACCAATCTGCTTAGCAGCTTCGACCACACCATTCGCAATTACGTCACACTGCATAATACCGCCAAAAATATTGACGAAGATACCTTTTACATTCTTGTCAGACAAAATAATCTTAAACGCTTCCGTAACTTTCTCGGTCGTCGCACCGCCCCCTACATCAAGGAAGTTAGCAGGCTCGCCGCCATAATATTTGATAATGTCCATTGTAGCCATGGCCAGACCCGCACCGTTCACCATACATCCGATGTTGCCATCCAGGGCAATATAGCTAAGGTCATATTTGGATGCTTCGATTTCTTTCTCATCTTCTTCATCCAGATCACGCAGTTCCAAGATATCTTTGTGGCGGAACAACGCATTTGAGTCAAAATTCAACTTCGCATCGAGTGCCATAACTTGTCCATCGCCTGTCACTACAAGCGGATTAATTTCTGCAATTGAACAGTCTTTATCTACGAAAGCTTGATATAAAGACAGCATAAACTGCGCTGCTTTATTCACCAGCTCAGCTGGGATATTAATAGCGTACGCCAAACGACGCGCTTGGAATGTTTGCAGACCAATCGCAGGATCTACGATTTCTTTAATGATCTTCTCTGGAGAATGTGCAGCCACTTCTTCGATCTCCATACCGCCTTCTTCAGATGCCATCATAACGACACGGCCAGTTGCGCGGTCAACAACTATACCTACGTAGTACTCTTTCTTAATGTCGCAGCCTTGCTCGATGAGCAGACGTTTCACTTCTTTTCCTTCTGGGCCCGTCTGATGCGTTACAAGCACCTTGCCGATCAGTTCCTGTGCATATTCGCGCACTTCATCCAAGCTCTTCGCAATCTTGACGCCACCTGCTTTACCGCGTCCACCTGCGTGAATTTGAGCCTTTACGACAACTACCGGTGTACCCAATTCCTGAGCTGCTGCTACTGCTTCATCTGCTGTGAAAGCAACCTTGCCATTTGGTACGGCAACGCCGTATTGTTTCAATACTTGCTTGCCTTGATATTCATGGATATTCATTGTAATCCCCCTATCCGATCGTTTGCCTGTAAAAGTAAATACTGACGCGAGCTGGGTAAATGTCGATGCTGTGCTTGGCTATAATCTTATTAAAAAACCCACCACAGTGCATAATGCATCTCCCACCGCTCTGACAAGAACGCGAAAAAAAGTAAACGCTTCCGTCTGCTTCGACACGGTCGGCATCGACGGTAATATAAACCAATCCGAACACATTGTATCATGATTCAATTGCCGTGACTGCCCCTAAATTGTCAAGAATGTACATTTATTTGATATCGATTCAATCGCATTTTGATATAGATGGTAAATTGTTAACTGGTTATACAGTCTCTATTAAATAATCTCGTATTGACCACTGCATGAAAACGCTCATATAATGAATTTAAAGATAAGCGTAAAGGTAGAGGAAGCACCTTTCTTTGCGCATTTCGCAGTATGGCAGACATACCCGAAATGTGAAGGGAGAGGTGTTTTTATGTATGGAAAAGTATGCAGCGCATCCGTCTACGGCGTGGACGGCAAGCTGATTGAGATTGAAATAGATATTGCACACGGACTGCCCCAAGTCAACGTCGTTGGTCTTCCAGACGCAGCGGTGCGGGAATCTATTGATCGTGTCCGAAGTGCGATTCGAAACTGTGGATGGCGATTCCCGCTAGAGCGGATAACGATTAATTTAGCTCCGGCTGACTTGCGCAAAGAAGGTACAACATTTGACTTGGCGGTTGCAATCGCACTGTTATTTACGAGCGAACAGATGAATGAAGCACCATTTGAGTCGATGTTAATCATTGGTGAGCTTGCACTTGATGGCACAACACGTGTCATCCCAGGGGTGCTTTCTTTGGTTGACGAAGCAAAGCGCCACGGCATAACCAGTGTACTACTGCCCGAGGGGAATGCAGCAGAAGCCGCACTAGTTGAAGGTATTCACGTATACGGTCTTCGCAGCTTATCCCAGCTTCGTGAATGTACTTCAACAGCAGGCATTATTCAGCTCGCTCCGCTGCAATGGCTGGATGATAAAGATGATTCCTCTTATAACAAGATGCGCCCTCTTTACGACGATGATATAGAAGACTATGCAGACGTACGAGGACAAGCAACTGCTAAACGAGCCTTAACCATCACTGCGGCAGGAATGCATAACGTTCTGCTCAGCGGTCCCCCAGGTACAGGAAAAACAATGCTGATCCGTCGGCTGCCCTCAATTCTCCCTGCCTTGACGGACACGGAAGCACTTGAAGTATCGAAGTTATACAGCGTGTCTGGCAAGTGGGATCGAACTTCAAATGGACTGATCCGCAGCAGGCCATTTCGTGCGCCCCACCATTCCATTTCAGCAGCTGGATTAATCGGCGGAGGCTCCATTCCGAAGCCAGGAGAAGTCAGTCTTGCACATCGCGGCGTGCTCTTTCTTGACGAGCTTCCTGAATTTCCTAGACAAGCACTGGAAGTTCTACGCCAACCGCTGGAAGATAGGCACGTCACTATCAGCCGGGCTCGCGCCGTCTTTCGTTTTCCAGCCCATGTGATGCTTGCGAGCTCGATGAATTCATGTCCCTGCGGAATGGCCGGATCAACCTACAGCACCTGCACGTGTTCTCCTGCTCGTCTGAGCCGATACCGTTCTAGACTTTCTGGTCCATTGCTTGATCGAATTGACATTCAGCTCGAGGTGCCACGCGCACCACTTGCCGAGTGGACGGGAACCGTCATCTCCTCTGCTGACATGAAGCTAAAAGTGATCACAGCTCAGGAAAGGCAGGCATCGCGGTACAAGCAGCTCCCATTGCAGTTTAATAGCGAGCTACGTGGAAGCCTGCTGCAACGATTTTGCCCTCTCTCCTCTTCTGCTGCCCAGATGCTGCGGGATGTATATGAGCAATTAGGCCTAAGCATAAGGGCCCATGATCGTATCTTAAAAGTTGCACGCACGATCGCAGACGTTGATGATTGTGAACAAATAGACGTAGCTCATATCGCAGAGGCCGTCCTTTATCGTAATATGGACAAATTAAAATAAGTCGCTAGAGCATTATTAAACACTTCATGTTACTGCTATAAGCATATGTTTACAGATTTATTACAACAAGCCTTCGACGTTGCAAACATTGTCATTCATACAGCTGGCTGAGATGAGGCAGATGGGGCATCTACATTCATGCTTTTACGGATTACAGTTATAATGTTATTTGAGGCAAGTATTGTTGAAGGAGCACCAGCAGGTGATAATGCTATTGCTGCATTATTTTGATGTGAAAATATTAAAATTTGCTAGGTTATCACAAGAAGAAAGTACAGGTTTCTATTTAACTTACTTTGATCATATCATATAATTTCTTCGAAATATCGAGTGTGGATTCAAGCTCTTTTACCGTTGCAAGGATGAAGTTTTTATTTTGCATTGTCACATCATAGCTTGGTTTATCTATTATAACTTGAATGCAATAGTTTCCTTTTATATCTATTCCTTCAGACCTGCCCATCTGCATCAAGTGTTCACCGATCCGTGGAATTACTTGATCTGAATTAATGTCTAAAATATGCATGTCTGTATACCAGATGCCCGAGAACCTGTTCCAAGCATACTCAAAAGAATTGTTATCACGAAACATGGGGCCAAAAAAATCAGTTCGTTCTAGCACATGTTTGTTATCCCAACGAACAAAATCTCTGTTTGTTTCATCCACAGATTGAGGAACAAAATCATCCACAAGGCCGTTCCATTTCATAGTAAATAATGAAGGGAAGTTATTATGTAATAACTCCCTTTTTTCGTTATCCTTTTGATTCAGAAACACCATGAAATTAAAAATAATTGAAGCGTTGTTAGACAAACAGAGACCCATTCTAACCCTCTCCTTATATCAGTTAGATCCGGTAAATTATCGGAACCATTGACGGTTTTATGGGATTATATACTGGCTTCACAGTTAGGAACAAGCCAAAAAGTCATCGCTCCTGTGTCAACTGCTACTTTGGTCAAATACGCTCTATAAGTATCATAATTGAGTCAGCCCAAATAAATTACCCGAAAGGGGCCTCAAAACTACAACTACTCAGACGCTCACTACATTTTTTTAAATCAGTAATGAAAACGATGAGTAGTGTTGTTTACTTATTAATATAGTGCATCGGGATTATAAAAGACTACAAATTAGGTGTGCCCCTAATACAAAGCTATTTAGTGTAATTATAGTGAGTAATCGTTAGAGGTACATCTATTAGGAGAGTTAACAATTTGCTGCAGACACCGCACGACTGCTCTGGACATAAAAGTGAAATCGAAGTCCACTGGAGAATGTGTGGTAATAGATAAGAATTGTATTCCTGTGAAGCCTATTTCAATTTAGAGAGGGTTTGCGGATTGACCTGCAAAATTATTTCTGTTTCAATTGGTAAAACATAGACAAAGTCTTTGTACGTTGGGAATCATTCAGATCAGATTACAGATTTATCAAATGCTCACAAACTTAATCCATTTCCTTACTGTGCATCCCCCGTTCAGAAAGCAGACTCGATGTGCTCCAACACCGGTTCCTGCCCAAACTCATAATACGTGATCACAACCGCGTCACAGCGCATCTTGTTACCTTCCAGCCGATTGCAAGCTGCGTATACTTCAGCAATCGACCGGACCTTCAACTGCTTTCGTACATCAAGTGCCTCTCTTGCCGTGCCAAAAGACGCGGCAGCCATGCTGCGGCTACGCACCTCAATAAATACAATACAATCCCCATCTCTAGCAATGAGATCTATTTCGCCTGATCGACAGCGCCAGTTACGCGCTTCAATCATCCATCCCAATGATTCAATGTACGTAGCTGCAAGCTGCTCTGCTCTAGCTCCGCGTGCTCTGCGGTCATCTTTATTACGCGCAGCTCTTGCTTTACTATTGCCATTGTCGGCAGAGGAAGAATCACGTTTCATGATTCATCCTCCCTTTTGCAGCGCGTTGATCAGAACGGTATATAAACGTGAGCACCTCTGCTACAAGTTGATACAACTCTGCAGGAATTTGTTGATCAATGTCCAACTTCGACAGCACCTCTACAAGAGAAGCATCCTCTTGAATGGGTACTCCGCTTTCCTTAGCTTTGGACAATATTTGCTCAGCGATAAGGCCTTGCCCTTTTGCGACGACGACTGGAGCCTCGCTTTGTCCTGGCTGATAAGTCAGGGCGACTGCCTTTGCTCGTTTATTGGCCGGCTGTTTGGCCGTGTTGTGCTTCTTATTAACAGACTCCGAGCTCATATACGAAGATCCACTCCTTTATAATTCTTAGGAGCGTAATCTTCAAATGTTCGCTCTGGCGTCTGCAGCTCAGACTCACGATCAGGAAGCGGCAAAGTTCTAAACGCTGATAACTGATAGCCAATCTTAGATATGGCCGCATCGATTTCAGGTCGTAACGGCTGCAGCATTTCCTGTACTTGTTCATCGTTATGATGAACATTAAGGGCAACTAACTTATCAACTACATTAACGTCTACCAATGTACGCCCCATTGATTTGAGATTCAAATCAAACCAAAGACGGCAGTTCGAAGCGTCAAGCTCCCCTTTTCCGCCTTGACGAGATTGGATATGAACTGCAGCAGTCTGCGTCCCATCTGGCGTAACAAGCGGGACAAACAGCGTAACATGCGAAAACGGCAGGGAGCGATCACTTGTAAGCAGCAGCTGCTGCCCTGTAATGTGCTGCACGATCTGCTGGGCTGCCTCCCTCATGTGAGGCGGCAGTCCTTCGCTCTGTAGGAGCTGAAGCAGTGTGCTCTTCAGCGACTCGGATGCAGCAGCCGCCGTGCCTGCTGCATGTTGTTGCGGCATAGCAGCGGGCAATGCCGCATCTATGCCCGTACGCGTCAGTGCCGCCTGTGTGGCACGCGACGCGTCCTGCGCTGCGTCCGGCATCGCGGACGCCAGGACCGCTTGTGCATTCGGCGCTGAAGTTTGCGCCGAGGCCGGAGCTTGCGCCGAGGCCGGAGCTTGCGCAGATGCATTTGACGATGCAGAAAGAGAGAGTTGCGGCAGTATGGCCCGCTGCACTTCACGCTCATGTGACACCCCTAACAACGACAACATGCGGCCTATTACATTGCCTGCCCCTTCAGGTGCAGCATGTCCAGCTCCAGCCACTTGATTCGTGCCAGCTTGTTGTCCTGTTATTGCTCCCGTTGTTGACGAAACAACACTGCCTGATTGTGCAGATGCTGGTGTAGACACACCGTTGTTCGATTGTGCTGCTGTTGAATGAATACCTGCTGATCCTTGAGGCTGACCTGATCCTATGCCGTTAGCGGATGTCCCCACAGTAGAGGCTCCTGCAGCGTTACCAGACGTAGCGCCAATATTCGCAGCACTCCCTACTGTTCCCTGGGTGTTTCCAACTCCCGTAGCCGTGCCATTAATCCCTGAGCCCGTCCCGCTCCCAGCAGTTGTTCCCGTAGAGCCAGTTTGTGACGCTTGAGCCGAAGTACCCGCTTGGCTCGCCCCCGTACTATTGCCTGTATTCCCCCCTCCACTTCCCTGTTGGAGTGCGCCTTCGGCTGATGCACGAAGCATTGACACAGGTGTACCTGACTGACTGCCCGAATGAGGATACTGCCCCTCTGCTTGTGGCATCGCAGCTACTAAAGCCCGCATAAGCGCTTGCGCTTCCTTGAGCGGCGCAGCCCAAGCAGCTTGTCCTGCACCGATGGGCGCTGGCATATCACCCGCACGCGAAAAGGCTGCAAGCAGATCATGCAATGGCTTGCCAAACATCGCCTGCTGCAAGCCGCGCAAACTATCTGCAGTCAGCGGAAGCTGACGTTTCATCGCAACTGCTGCAGCCTGCATCCATTGTTCTGTTGAAACTCCTGACGGCTTCATCACCATCGCTTGCGCCAACTTATCTACAAGTTCCTTTGTAAGTGGCATACCACTCTTCTGCAACTCGCTCAGCAGTTGTCTTGCCCATGGCTCATTTGGCAGTCCAGACTGCTTCAAAGCCTCAGCAATGGATGGCAATGGCTTGGAGTTAGGCCCTTCAGACGGCTTAAGAATAACCATGCCATCCTCTTGCTGACCCTGAACTTGCAGCCATGTCGCCTGTCCGGGCTGCATAGGTGTATCTAATACAGCACGCACAGATACACCATTGATCTGCACAACTGCCTCACGGCCATTTTCAGACGTACTCATGATAACGCCTCTGACCTGTTGGCCTGTTTTTAATTCTAACGCGCGTGTCTCTCCGGGCTTTGCATCCCCCATCATACCGCGCACCATATTTGTTATATTCAATGCGATCCCCCGCCTATTACAACTTCCTTTGATATACTTTTTATCGGCAATTTATCCAATATATTTAATCGACATTTTAATAACAGCTATCGCAAAAAGAGTAAAACAGTTCTCCGCGTGTTTACTTTACCTCTTCAAATCTGAAATCTGAAGAAGGACAACATGGCTGTAAAACCACTAGCTATACTAAAATAGGTTACATGATATGAATTTTTCATCAACTCAAACAACCACACGTTAACATAGGGTATATTCCATGATAAATACGGTAAAATTACAATAAACAAACATGGAAGACTGACACCTAGCAGCAACATTTTCTGAATGGGTTTTCTTCTTCTTAATCCTCCTATTAAAGCCAAGTACGCACCTGACCAAAATGCAACCAGCACTTTTGCAATAACATTATAGGTATTCACGTATTCCTTACTAGACCACATGCTTCCATAGTCCAACACCTTATTATTTAGCCATACTAACGCAATTGCGCCAATCAGCCATATCAGCTTAGACATCATTTTTGGCATAAAGTTCTCCCCCTCAAGCGACATCCGAACTTATTTGATATATTCAATCTTTGATTTTAACATATCACATTTACCTACCACTTGCGGCAGTTAAATTCATTTTCATATCTAACAAACCGCATGCACCATTTTCTGGTCTTCCAGACGTTTTGATCATGGCATCATAACAAAAACGCCGCAAAATTAGCGGCGTCATGACTTCAATTCAACTGATTCTATCCCTGCACAGGAACACTCTTCTCCTGAAGCCTCAGACGATCTTTCTGCTTGCTCTTATTTTTAAAATAATGAATGATTTGGGCAATCGCTCCATCTCCTGTCACATTTGCTGCAGTTCCAAAGCTATCCTGCGCCACGTACAACGCAATCGCTAAACTGATCATCGCAGCATCAAATCCTAACATGGACTGGAACAATCCAAGCGCAGCAATCATGGTAACACCTAGCATCAGGATAAATGGAAACATCTGCTCCAGCGTTAGCATATGTCCGTTCAACATCAGAATAGCCGCTGCCACAGATGTGATCGTAATCGTAGAGCCCGTGATATGAATCGTAGCACACAGGGGTACAACGAAGTCGGCTACTTCCTCGTCAGTCCCAAGCTTCTTAGTCTGCTGTAGTGTAACAGGAATAGTGACAGCAGAGGACTGTGTACCAAGTGCAGTTAAGTATGCAGGCAGCATTGTCCGCAGCATCTTAAATGGATTACGCTTATTTAAAGCTCCTGCTATCGAGTATTGCAGCAGCAAGCTGATGATATGCAAACATAAGATTACAGCAAACACTTTAATAAACACCTGCAGTATCGTTGCAACAGTTCCTGCCTGTGTCATATTCATAAAGATTCCAGCAATATGAAACGGAAGCAATGGAACAATCATAGTTGATATCACTTTGCTTATAATACCTTTTAGCTCAACGGAGGCGCTCATTAGCGTTTTTGCCTGCACAACCGTTATCCCGATCCCTAACATAAACGCCAAGATAAGGGCAGTCATTATATCAAACAGCGGTGGCATCTCTAGTAAAAAGTAACCTTTCAAAAGCTTTTCCGCTGGATTACCCGAATTGACAAGTGAAGCTCCTGACAACAACGAATCAAACGTCAGCTCTGCTGTACCGTAAGCCAACATGCCTGCCCCAATCGTCGAGGCATATACGATAATAGCAGTTAGTCCAACCATTCTGCCAGCACCCCGCCCAAGTTCGCCAATACCAGGCACAATAAACCCAACGATAATTAGCGGAATGCAGAAGCTCAAAAAACTTTCAAAAATCCCATTAAATGTAGCAAATATTCGAATGAACCAATCCGGAGCAATCATCCCAAGACCGATTCCTAATAGGATCGCAATTATGATACGGCTTAACAGGCCCACTTTTTTCATTGATGTTCCCCTCTCTAGCTGTCTTGCGGACAAACCTTGCATTTTGTCCTCTTTGAATGGACATTTGTACACTTCAAAAGCACGAATATCATAACATATCATTTCGCTTGGATATACCGGCAATATTATGCAGCTCAGTCTATCGAAAAAAGACACTCCCTTGGGAATGTCTTCATCAGGCATACTTTTAATTTCACTAGAATAAGGTCAGCTGTTCATCCCATATTTTTGTTAAAAAGGATTTACGATGCATAGGAGTTGGTCCCAGCTCCAATAGCTTCTCACGGTGGAGTTTCGTGCCATATCCTTTATGTACACCAATCCCATATGCGGGGTATAGTTGATCCCACTCACCTGCGCACAAACGATCTCGTGTTACCTTGGCAACAATAGATGCTGCAGCTATTGACTGACTGGTTGCATCCCCTTTAATGATGGATTCCTGAGGTAAATTACATTCTATCCGTTCCGCATCTATTAATAAAACATCAGGACGTATCTGCAGTTGAGTAACTGCCTCTTTCATCGCTAAACGTGTAGCTTGCTTAATATTAACTTCGTCAATCTTCGCTGCATCCATTCTTGCTACAGCCCAAGCCGCAGCTTGTCCAATAATCTGATCATATAAAAACTCTCTCTTCTTCTCTGTTAACTTCTTAGAGTCATTAATCCCCTCAATTATAACTCCCTTAGGTAAAATCACAGCGGCGGCTATTACGTCTCCGAACAGACAGCCGCGTCCTACTTCATCGATTCCCGCTATCCATTCATACCCCTGATCCCAATATCGTTTCTCCCATAATAGCAGATCCACATCTGCACTCTCTTGTTTTACACGTGCCATTCCGATCCCCCTCTCCGGTTCATCCGTATATTGTATATCCAGATGCCTAGTAACGGCAATACAACTAGAAACATTTACATCTATTATCTTATTTTTATTCGTTTAATAGAGCTACTTTATCCAATCAAGAGAGCAACGCTTAAAAGCCGTCAGCACCCCTAGGTGCTGACGGCTTACTTATTATAACTATTGCATGTCTCGTATTCTAAGAACGCTTGCGCGCCTCAGGTACTTCGAACGTTAGCCTTCCCATCTTACCTGCACGCAGCTCACGTAAAATGATCCCTGATGCCTTCTCCAAATCAACACGTCCGCCGCTAACAAGACAGCCGCGCTTTCGTCCGATCTGCTCCATCACGGCAACAATCTCATTCGGGTCATCGTTCTCAATATTAGGCAGCGACTCTAATTCGAATCGTTCCTGCAATCGCTCGCTGTAATGGGTGGATAAATATTTTATTGCATAGAAAGCTACATCTTCAACATTTAATATTTGATCCTTTATTGCACCAGTCGCAGCTAGACGGTAACCAACCATCTGATCCTCGAACTTGGGCCATAAAATACCTGGTGTATCGAGCAATTCCATCTCATTGCCAACCCGAATCCATTGCTGCCCTTTCGTGACGCCGGGGCGATCGCCTGTAGCTGCTACTTGGCGACCCGCAAGTTTATTGATCAAGGTTGACTTGCCAACATTCGGGATTCCTACGATTAAAGCCCTTACAGGACGTGGTCTCATCCCTTTTGCCGCTTGACGAGCAAATTTCTCTTCCAGCAGCTTGCGAGCCTCTACCTGGATGCTCTGTATATTCGTTCCGGATGAAGCATCAACCGTAATTGCTGTATGGCCTTCTTTACGAAATACGTCTATCCATCTAGCTGTCACGTCAGGATCAGCCAGATCTGACTTGTTAAGCAATATGAGCCTTGGCTTATCACCGAGTATCTCATGAATCATCGGGTTGCGGCTAGACAACGGCAATCGAGCATCCAGCAGCTCTATTGTCACATCGATCAGCTTAAGCTTCTCTTGTATTTGTCTCCGCGCCCTTGTCATATGTCCTGGGAACCATTGAATCGACATCGCTATCCACCCCCTATCTGTTCTCTTGATGTTTATGTGTTAGTGATGTTTGATCATTTGAATATCCTTCAAAGGCCAGAAGATGACATCCGCTCTACCTATAATATCCTTTAATGGTATAAAACCAAGCACTCGGCTATCCGTACTGTTATTACGATGGTCCCCCATCACAAAAATGTACCCCTCTGGTACTTTGTTGTCTTTTAGCATCTCATTCGGGAAATCCTTGTTGTTATAAAGCCCGCCGTCCTGGTGCGCTTTATCCAATGCTTCTTGTATGTAAGGCTCCTCTACTTTTTTGCCGTTTATGAACAAATCGTCACCTTTGTACTCAATTGTATCACCAGCTACGCCGATTACACGCTTAATGAGATCACGTCCCTCTGCCGGTACCTCAAATACAACTACTTCTCCCGGCTTCGGATCTCGGAAATCATACAGCACTTTGTTAACGATAAGCCGCTCTCCCGTCCAAAAATTAGGTTCCATCGATGGACCATCCACTATAAACGGGGCGAATAATAACCATCTGACTACAACAACCAGCACTACAGCTACTGCAATCGCTTTAATCCATTCAACAAGTTCATTTTTTTTACGCGCTTGTACACTGGATTGATCCACTGTATTCGTTTCGTTTAATTGCTTTTCTTGCTCCACAAGCTTGCCCCGCTTTCTTCTTAGGATGCGTATAGATTGTCTATATCATGCTATAAGCGTAAACCATTTCGCAATAGATAGCAAAAGGGGCTTGCGCTATGTGCAAGCCCCCGGTTGTTCCAATTAACGAATTTCTTTAATTCTCGCTGCTTTACCGCGAAGATTACGAAGATAATAAAGCTTCGCACGACGCACTTTACCACGGCGAGCCACTTCGATTTTATCGATTTTTGGCGAGTGAATTGGGAATGTACGCTCAACACCTACACCGTAGGAAATTTTGCGAACAGTGAATGTTTCACTGATTCCACCACCACGACGCTTAATTACAACACCTTCGAACAGCTGAACGCGCTCACGAGTTCCCTCGATAACTTTAACAAATACTTTCAAAGTATCACCAGGGCGGAAGCTTGGTACATCTTTACGAAGTTGTTCTTGTGTAATTGCTTGTACGATATTCATCTATGACTCCCTCCTTCCACACAGACGTTCTTACACCTCAGAGCAGCATCAATGGCTTACTCGTCACAGTATGTAGAGGACCGCCGTATTCAACACAACAGATGTATTGTAGCATATCCTGCAGCGGAATACAACAAATATGTAGAGAGGCACACTTCAAGCTCATTTATCAGTACATTACGATTGTCCTATGACGTAGCAGCAACCAATAAACACACCAACTAACAAAGCCCCTACCCATAAGTATTCCTTTTCAGATTGTGTTTCTTCTTGCATCTCTCGGGCTCCTCCACTATAAGAAAATAGTCTTTTGTACCTATTTTAGTGAAGGAGACTGAACAATTCATGAAAAGCAATAACGAACTTTGCCAACACAACCATCATATGGAGTTCTGTTTCTAAATGAAGCATTGGATTCCAACTTGTTAAGACATATCAATGATATTTTGTTGTTAAGTATTTATCCAACTGTCATCTAAGAGATAATACCTACACAGTCATATCATAAACGTTCAAACTATTGTTACATTAGCTCTTCAGGCTCAGGTTGGTTGTTGCCATTTGAACCGTTGCCATTCGGCTTTTGCTCTGGTACTGATGGTTGATCAGCCGAATCATAGCCGTTCACTTCAAATGTAATGATTTTATCGTAGAACACATAATCTTTACGATTTTTGAATGGACCTTTATTATTGTTGTGCTTATCAATTGCAAACATAACAGATCCTTTTCCAGCTGCCCTGCCTTCGTACCAAGTAATAAAAGCATTTACTTCTTTCATCGACAAATCAAATTCTTTTTCAATGCCGTTGTTCAGAATGAGGCGCAGCAATGCACGATTACCGGATTGGCCATCATCTGTTATCGGTGGAATAACAACGTCTCCACCTTTTGGCGTAGCAGATGCTTCGTTGGAATTTCCACTTTCACTAATCGCATCTACTGCAGATACTACATAGTAGTAAGTCGTACCATTTGTGACTGTATTGTCTGTGTAGCTGTAAGTACTGCCTGTTACGGTAGCAACCGTCACATACGGGCCACCTGCTTTTGTACTGCGTTTTACATTATATCCTGTTCCATTGTTGACCTTACTCCAGTTCAAAACAACTGATTTATCTCCAGCTGTAGCAGTCAGGTTTAGCGGCGCTGGCACAGGTTGATGTTCATTTTTACCGAACACGTTCCATTCACTCGCCCAATTCTCACCTTTTAGCACAACAGTCCATACGTTTCCGATAGGTGATGGAAGTAGCTGAACACCTTCTTTTACCGCAGTAGTTTGTTCATACACCAATTCATTTTTATTATTATAAAGTTCCAATTTAAATGAAGCACGTGATCCAACAATAAAAGATGAAATTTCTTTTCCAGAATCAAATGTATACCATACTACCGCTGTTCTGCTACTTATTGATAAAGAAGTATCTGTATCATTATCTGTTAACTCTCGCACTTTTGTAGGTGTAGTTGGATACAAAAATTTGTCACCTGCATCTAACGTAAGGCCATCAAGTAAGCCGCCAGTGTAATTGGTAGCTTGTGGTTTGATAATTCTTTCAGGTGAGTATGCGCTCGCCCCCGCTTCATTTACTGATGCTACTACATAATAATAAGTCGTTCCATTCGTGACAGCTTTATCGGTGTATGAAGTACCCGTTATGCTTGCTGCGAGTGAAGAATAGGGCCCTCCCTTTGAAGTAGAACGTTTAATATTGTATGATTTAGCACCTGTATCGACCCACTCTAGCTTGACAACCTTATCTCCACCATAGATCCAATTAATTTTTGTTTGCGCTGGTGCCATAGATGGTGTTCCAAAAACGTTCCATTCATGAATATATGATGAATATTGTGAAGCAGGCTTAAAAACAATCGTTTTCACTTTATTAAGAGTTTTTGGCAAAGTCTGAATTCCATCTGTTAATAATGGCTTATATGCTAACATCGACTCGTTTTTTTCATCATAAAATTCCATAATAGTATCACCATTCGTTTTAGCAACCACAGAGGTTATTTCCACAGGATCGACAAAGGTATGCCATGCAAATTTATTGCCCTCAATCGCAACTCTACTGTTTGGATTGTTATCAGTCATTTCTTTAACTGATTCCAAGACACTACCCACTTTTGCTCCTAGGTTAATTTTAATACCATCCAGGTAACCTCCAGTGTATTGTGTTGCTTCTGGTTTTATTCCCTTCTCTGGTGAATTCGCACTTTCTCCCGCTTCATTCGCTGCTGAAACAACATAATAATAAGTTGTCCCATTATCTACAGTCTTGTCTGTATATGTAGTAGTAGTAACATTAGATGCTATGATTGTGTAAGGCCCACCTGACGATGTAGCTCGTTTGACATTGTATGACTTTGCACCTGTGGACTTCCAGTCAAGATTCACCACTTTATCACCTGCCTGAATCCAGGTGATTGTTGTCGCAGACGGTGGAGTTGAAGGAGTTTCAAATACGTTCCACTCATGCACATATGCAGAGGTAGTTGGTTTTAAAACTATGATTGATACGGTGATTGCCTTAGGTAATGTTTGTACCCCATCAATAGGCAACGGATTTACTTCAACTAGATTATTTTTATCATCGTAAAATTGAATTTTCGTTTCACCATTAGTTTTTAGAACGAACGAATTGATCACCTTCGGAGTAGCAAATTTATACCATGCTAATTTATTTGTATCTACAATAGCTCTGTTTGCTGGATTATCATCAGTCATCTCGGAAACTGTAGTACCTTCGTCTACCGCCGAGCCAACATATATAGGCACCCTATCCAACAAACCATTCGTATATTGACTTGTTGCAGCAAATACAGGACTAACCGTTAACAATAATACTACTGAAAACAATAAAACAAATGATAATTTAAGCCTCTTCATCCCAAACTCCCCCAATAATTTTATATATGCTGTAACTCTGTCTATCCACGTCTTAATTTTTAAAAAATATACATTTTTAAAATTATTTAGTTTTTAAACAATTTAATGGATATGACATGAGCAATAAATAAATTATCATATGATCATTTTATTGTCTAAACATTTAATTGCATTAAAGGAAAATATAAGCCTCATGAAAAAATAAAAAAGCCCCCGTTGCATAAAGTGGTGTGGCACGGTTGAGCATAACCAATTTATTAACAGGGGCCTTGCATCTCTATAAACGCTGCTCTTTCAGTTGTATAGTCTCTTTTACATCAAACATTTGAACACCAGAAACAGCATCTATAACTTTAACAATACGATTGATTAAAGGAGCTATAAATAGCTATTCATACAATGCATCTCTTAGCTTACTGGACATTTTATTTTTTTGTTGAGCTGCGATTTGTTTACGTAAGCTTTCATTTTGTTTTTCTAGCATTCGCAGGTTATCAATCATTTCTTTCATTACGATTCTAACTTCATCATCCGATTGATCTAAGTCGTTCAAGATTGTTTCTGCTCTTAATGTTAGTATGTTTACATCCAAATGGTTCATATCTCGCTCCTATGTTTTCTACTTTTTGAAATGGATACAGCAGAAATAATGAAATAATTTCCATACAACAGAACTTGCTAGCTTTAATTATACATTAATGATATACTATTATAGTTGCATGTGAGATCCATCCTCACATTAAGTTCCTCAAGCAAGAATAGCTAACTCCTCATATGAAAGTCTAATTCCCAACTAACCCTAAAGAATTGACGATTCAATTGGTAATACTGATTCACACTGGCGCGGTCAAGGAGCCGCAAGGACGGAAGAGAGGTAGGGCTTTTGTCGTTTTAGCTAAACCAAATATGATCACCGCAGTATTCTCAAGTAGGAACTAAAGCGGCCGTTTCATAGAGTACCCACTGACCTCTGAAGCGGCCTTTTTTATATTTGTTGTTCTTCAAATTCATCGTACAAGCAAGTATAAGAAGTCATCCTCTTCCACACAGGATGACCTCCTTCTGTTAATCTTTGCGTGCCTCTACAGCTTGCAACTTCAGTTCCTGCAGCCACTTTCGTTCCTTCGCGCTCAACTCGACCTTATTCAACAAATCCGGTCTGCGCTCCCATGTACGTCTAAGCGACTGTTCACGACGCCACTTGTCCACATTCGCATGATGACCAGATATAAGCACATCCGGCACTTGCCAGCCTCTATATTCGACTGGACGTGTGTAATGCGGATATTCAAGTAGCCCAGTACTGAATGAATCGGTTACTGCCGACGATTCGTTGCCAAGTACACCCGGCAGCAAACGTACTACCGCATCGGCGATGACCATCGCGGGAAGCTCTCCTCCTGTCAATACGTAATCACCTATCGACAATTCATCCGTGACAAGATGCTCACGAATACGCTCATCATATCCTTCATAATGGCCACAAATAAATATAAGATGCTCTTCCTGAGCCAGTTCTTCTGCCTTAGCTTGGGTGAATGTTTCACCTTGTGGGCACATCAGAATGATCCTGGGCGAAGCAGCCTTCGAAGAGGAATGTACCTGATCCTCATGGCAGGAATCGTCGCTCCCTGTTCCTCTCAATTTCATCCCAGCATCTCTTAACATATCCTGCTCAAGTATCCCACTTGCGGCAGAGACTTGTACATCCGTTAACAGCGTACTCTCCTGTGCAGGCTGCATCGATGTTAATTCCATCAAATGTTCAACCGCAGCAAAGATCGGCTCTGGCTTCAATACCATTCCGCCTCCTCCACCATACGGATAATCATCTACGGTCGAATGCTTGTTTGTCGAGAATTGACGGAAGTTCGTTGCTTGGAGCTGTACGAGCCCTTTTTCCCGCGCTCTACCCATAATGCTGGTGCTGAACACACCTTCACACATTTCCGGGAACAGCGTCAGCACGTCAATTCGCATTAGATCAATCCCTCCATCACATGGACCGTGATAAGCTTGTCCTCTACATTGACGTTCAGCACAACCTCATCAATAACGGGAAGTAATAATTCCTTACCCTTAGGCTGCTTAACTACCCAGACATGGTTGGCACCTGGGGCTAATATTTCGCTAATTGTACCCAATTCCTCGCCTTCGTCTGATACAACCCTGCAGCCAATAATATCACTGTAGTAATATTCATCTTCTTCCAGCTCAGCACGATGCTCATCTGATACTTTTAACAGCCAGCCTTTATATTTCTCCACTTCATTAATATTCGAATATTCCTTCAGCTTCATAATAAATAAGTTCTTATGTGAGCGGGAGCTCTCAACTGTGACATCTACTGTCTGACGAGACTCTTCGTTAAATAATACAAGATTACTTTTAGGCGCAAATCGTTCTTCTGGAAAATCGGTATGGGAGACAACCTTTATCTCACCTCGGATGCCATGTGTATTAACAACCTTGCCCACCGTAAATAATTGTTCAGCCATCTTTATCCTCCTGCAACGGGGTTATCTTCGTAATATGCTTTAATATTGCCTAGATGAAGCCTATCAGTACGTGTATGTAAAGTCAACTTCTGACTCTAACTCCTGCTTAACACGACGCAGTACAGCAATTCAACTGCTCTATTCATACGAAAAAGAGTTAGGATTTCTCCTAACCCTCATCGACCTATTAAGAAATAATGTCCACAGCAACCCGTTTAGGAACCTTAACGGCTGCCGATGTGACGACCGTGCGAAGCGCCTTGGCAATGCGGCCCTGCTTCCCAATCACTTTTCCGACATCGTCGGGGTGAACGTAAAGCTCATAGATGACAACATGCTCTTTCTCGACAACTTCAACACGGACCTCATCCGGATGATCGACCAAAGCCCGTGCAATTACTGACACTAACTCTATCATTCGCGACCCTCCGAACGATTTATTTATTTCTGCAATTTAGATTCATGAAACTTCTTCATCACGCCAGCTTGACTAAGCAAGTTGCGAACCGTGTCAGAAGCCTGAGCACCTGTTTGCAGCCATTTCAACGCTTTTTCTTCGTCGATGTTAACTACTGCAGGTTGTGCTACCGGATTGTAGTAACCGATTTCCTCGATAAAACGACCGTCACGCGGGGAACGGGAATCAGAAACAACTACACGGTAGAAAGGCGCTTTATGAGCACCGATGCGTTTCAAACGAATACGTACTGCCACGAAATTCACCTCCTTAACGGAATTATCTAACTATAGGCATTAACGGAACGGGAATTTCATCCCTTTACCGGCTTTGCTTTTGAGATTCTTCATCATTTTCGGACCTTTGGGTCCCATCATATCTGAAAACTGCTTCATCACACGACGCATCTCATCAAACTGCTTGATGAGTCGATTCACATCGGCCAGCGTAGTTCCGCTACCCGTAGCAATACGCTTGCGGCGGCTATGGTTAATCAGATCAGGGTCTTGACGTTCTGCGTGTGTCATTGAACGTACAATCGCCTCGATGCGTCCCATCTGACGCTCATCAACCTTCAAGTTCTGTGTCTGCTTTACCTTATTCATACCAGGAATCATATCCAGAATCTGATCGATCGGCCCAAGCTGCTTAACTTGCTGCATCTGCTCCAGGAAATCATCGAAGGTAAATGATGCGTTACGCATCTTCATCTCCATTTCCTTAGCTTTATCTGCATCAATACCTGCCTGCGCCTTCTCAATAAGCGACAGCATGTCCCCCATGCCGAGAATACGTGAAGCCATGCGTTCCGGATGGAACGGCTCCAGTGCGTCAATCTTCTCTCCGAGCGCCGCAAACTTGATCGGACAACCCGTTACTGCTTTAACGGAAAGTGCTGCACCACCACGTGTATCTCCATCCAGCTTCGTTAAGACAACACCTGTCAACGAAAGCTGTTGGTTAAAGCTTTCTGCAACGTTAACGGCATCTTGACCTGTCATGGCATCAACCACGAGCAGTACTTCAGACGGATTAACTGTGGCATGAATTTGCTTTAGTTCATCCATTAATGCCTCATCAATATGCAGTCGACCTGCTGTATCAATAATGACATAATCTAGATGATTCTCACGTGCATGGTCAAGCGCCTGCTTCGCGATATCAACCGGATTTGCTTGATCTCCCAAAGCAAACACCGGCACGTTAATCTGGCTACCCAACACTTGGAGCTGCTTAATTGCAGCCGGACGATATACATCCGCAGCCACGAGAAGTGGCTTGTGGTTCTGTTTCTGAAGAAGCTTAGCCAACTTGCCGGACGTCGTTGTCTTACCTGCCCCTTGCAAACCAGCCATCATAATGACGGTAGGAGGCTTGGTTGCTTTCTCCAGCTTGGCAGCTGTACCACCCATCAGTTCCGTTAATTCCTTATTAACGATGTCGATAATAACCATCCCAGGCGTGAAGCTCTTCATCACTTCTTGGCCTATGGCTTTTTCTTTAACTTTAGCAATAAAATCTTTAACGACTTTGAAGTTAACATCCGCCTCAAGAAGTGCAAGTCGCACCTCGCGCATTGCTTCGTTTACATCTTCCTCGTTAACTTTGCCTTTGCCGCGCAACTTGCTAAATACGTTCTGCAATCGGCTTGATAATCCTTCAAATGCCATAACCTTCACCCCGTTCCCTTATTCCAACGCCTGCAGTTCACGGACAATCATCTGCAGTTCCGCGCGCTGCGGGTCGGGTATGTACATTATATCCGAAAGGGCGTTCTGCAGTTGGGCATGCAGCTTCGTGCGAGCTTCAAACTTCACAAGCAATTGAAGCTTGCTCTCGTAAGTCTCCAACGTCTGCTCCGCCCGCTTAATATGCTCATACACGGCCTGCCTGCTAATACCAAACTCTGCAGCAATTTCGCCTAAGGAAAAATCATCTTGAAAATAACATTTCAGAAAAGTCTGTTGCTTCTCAGTCAGCAACTGATCGTAAAAGTCGAATAACATATTAATGCGATTCGTCTTGGCTAACAACTGTTCATCGTTCATACGGGCCACTCCTTTCGTCAAGGAAAAACACTTTACAGCCCATCGACGTTCCTTATCATATCGAATTACAGAGCAGATGTCAAGGGGTTTACCTTAACATAAAACCAACATCCAAAAAAATAGTTCCCGAAGCTGTTTGCCTCGGGAACTGGATCTTTTATAACCACTTATATAATCCTTAGAAAGGCTGCATACCTAACGTATTCAGCTTCTCTCCTTGCACATTAACACCTGATCGTCCTGTAATGTCAAGATAATGGCCAATTCGGCGGCCGACTCGGACATCGCTTTCGTCTTTGTTGCCTTCGAACGCGCCGTTGATAACCATGATTGTCGCTCCGAACCCCGGAACGAGTCCCTTGGCTATCTGAGCAGCGGTCGGCACATAGTTGCCAACCATAATGTCATGACTCGATGGCTTCGGATCCTGTGGTGTCATCCAGAACAGCATCGCTGTCATAAAGCCGAGCTTGCCATCTTGTGTTATCTTTTCAGGATTTTGAAGCAAGACATTTTTGTCGCCGAATATAATCGATCCGATAAGTCCATAATTATAATTCCAGCTTAATTGAAGCGGGCCACGACCATGATAAGATTTGCCTGCAACTGCTGGATAGTCACTATTGGCTTGTACATATCCAACGCCGCCCTGTCCATTAATATAAGAGACTTCTTCATTAAAGAACAGGCCCCAGCGTAATGTGCCGCCTGGCGCAGTTGCCCAACCACCGCCTGTTTCGTGGGCGATATTTGCCAAGAACGCAGCAAGCTCACGTTTCTTGTTGGTTTCTGTACCTTCCTTAAGGAAAGTGCCAAAGTCGACAATACGCGATGTTGTCGGTTTATTAAGATTCCATTCAGCATTAAACTCTGGCTCTTGGTATAACAGCGTTTCTGTCTTGGCCGTTTTATCCAAGCGCCAGATTTGCTTGGTCCAAGTGCTGCCGCCACGGTACACTTCTTTGTATTTAATATTTGCAGCATCACGTACAGCAGCAATCAAGTTATCATATGAATAATAGTCAACTTGACCTGGCTTATAGTATGGCTTGCCGACCGCAACCGTGTGCCATTCAGCAGATCCGATACGAAGCGGGAATAAAGCTTCATAATCCGCTTGAGGAAGCGCCGCTGTCACGGATGCTGCTGCTTGAGAAGGTGCATAATGCGGGTCTATCCCCCCCCAAGTCGCTTGTATTTGCACATCTGTAATAACACGGCTTTGACCGACTTGCAGGAACGGTCCACCAGTACCGTTATCAACTGCAGTTTTGACCGATAAGGCAGAACTTAACGTTGAAGCGTTTCCAGCAGCGTCCAATGCGATGACCGTATAACTGTAAGTCGTATCTGCTTGTAAGCCATTATCAGTGAATGAAGTCGTCGCGGAGAAGCCAACTTTAACATTGTTGCGGTAAATATCATACTGTGTCACACCTACATTATCAGTAGCTGCGTTCCAAGCAAGCGTTATCGAAGTGGAAGTCTGAGCTGTCGAGGAAAGTCCTGGTGGGGTGCTTGGAGGCGTTGTATCAGTTCCTCCGCCTGTATCAGAACCAATATGCTGCCAAGGTGAATCTGAACTGCTTAGTGCAGTATTAGGATTGTCGCCTTGTGTCCACCACTTGGCTTTAAACAGCTTGCCTTCATGCGATACGATATCTCCGCCAACGTAGACTTTAGCAGCCTGCCACGCAGGTGCGGTCGATTGGGTTGTTGCGTCCTGTACGCTTGGTGCTGGCTCTCCAGCCGCCATCGCGATCGGAGTGTTGGACAATAATAACGTCACCCCAAGCACTGCACTTAAACTACGAAGAATAAAGGCACGCGAAAAAGGATATTTTGAGTACATAATAAGCCTCCTAAGTTAGTGTGATTCAGGGCCAAAGTTCCCTGTCGTATGAATACTGGTATGAATAAGTCAAATTGTACGAAGATACCCCCTCTTAAATTAGAACGGCTGCATGCCAAGTGTGTTCAGCTTCTCGCCTTCAATGTTAGCCCCACTGCGTGTTGTTAGATCAAGGTAGTGGCCTACACGGCGCTTGATACGAACATCAGACTCATCCAAATTGCCTTCTTGTCCACCATTAATGACCATAATAGTAGCGCCAAACCCAGGAACAAGCCCTTTCGCCAACTGCTCTGCCGTAGGCACATAATTTCCTACCATAATGTCATGGTTGGATGGCTTTGGATCTTGCGGAATCATCCAGAACAAGAGTGCAGTCATGAACCCAATCTTACCGTCTTGAGCTACAACGTCAGGATTCTGGAGCAGCACATTCTGATCCCCATAAATGATGGCGCCAATCAAGCCATAATTGTAGTTCCAGCTTAATTGAATGGGACCGCGACCATGATATGACTTGCCTGGAACAGGAGGGTAGTCGGGATGATCTTGATCTACATAGCCAATACCACCCGTGCCATTGACGTAGTTTAACTCTTCGTTAAAGAACAGTGCCCAACGTAGTTCGCCGCCTGGTGCAGTCGCCCAGCCACCGCCAGTCTCATGGGCAATATTAGCTAGAAATGCTGCCAGCTCACGCTTGCGGTTGTTCTCCGCCCCTTCCTTCACAAACGTACCAAAATCCACAATCCGATTGATCAGCGGCTTGTTCACATTTTTAGGAGCTTTAAAGTCAGCAGACTGGTAGACTAGCGTCTCTTTCTTTGATGCCTTATCAAGGCGGTAAATCTGCTTGGCGAATACGTCGCCTTCACGATATACATCTTTGTACTTGACGTTAGCTACCTCTCGTACAGCAGCTATCAAATTGTCATACGAGTAATAATCTGTAAGACCTTCTTTATAGTAGTACTTTCCTTTTGCAATAGCGTGCCACTCTGGTGTCCCCGCGCGTAACGGGAATAAGTCTTCATATTGTGCTTTAGGAAGTGCTGCATTGATCGCTGCCTCTGCTTTGTCGGGACTATATTGCGAATCAATCCCGTTCCACAAAGAAATGATCTGAGAATCTGTCAATAACCGACTTTCACCTACTGATAGTTCTGGCGCTCCTGTAATCGTTTTCACAGATATGGATGAGCTATTCGTCTGGTTGCCTGCCGCATCAAGGGCTTTAACAACATATTGGTAAGAAGTGTCGGGCTGTAATTCATAATCGGTGAAAAGTTTGGAGACCGTAAATCCCACTTTGATGTCATTACGGTAGATGTCGTATCCGATAACACCTACGTTGTCAGTAGAAGCAATCCAAGATAACGTAATCGATGAGGCGGTTTGTGAAGTCGAAACAAGGTTGGTAGGAGCTGTTGGCGGCGTTGTATCTTCGCTGCTAAGCAGTTCCCAGGAAGAATCGGCATTCAGATCTGGTCTGCTGTTAAAGGACCACCACTTTGCCTTATAGAGCTTTCCACTATAAGACACAATGTCACCGGCAACAAATGCCTTGTTCGCCTGCCATGCTTGCACGGCTGCTTGTGAGACTACTTCACTTGTTGTCCCTTGAGCGTTGGCCGTTAGCGTAAGGGTTCCGGATGCTAGCATCGTCACCCCGAGCAAAGCGCTTAAACTTCGCACCATAAAGCTGCGCGAGTACGGAAATTTTAAATTCATCAATTCGCCTCCCGTTGGATTATATTGTCACTTCCAAATCTATTATAATATCAAAATGATAGCGTTGTCACTATGAGATTCATAAGCAAATCATATTATTAAAAATCACAGACATAAATAAGGATGGACAATAAACAATTGATGAAATAATACTTGACTCTCTCGTTACGTCATCCTTTATGCTAGTATCACGAAAGGAGATGACCCATGGCCTACACCGTTCAAGAGGTATCTGAACTATCTGGCGTAAGTATCCGCACACTTCGTTACTATGATCAGATTGGATTGTTGAACCCCGCTTACTATGGGGATAACGGCTATCGCTATTATGAGCAAGCTCAACTCGTTCAGCTTCAACACATCCTTTTTTTCCGTGAACTAGATATGCCGCTGTCAACGATTCAAGAACTGATCATTCAAGATTCATTCGATCAGTTAGAAGCATTAAACCATCACCGGGAACTGCTGCTAAAGAAAGCAGAACGTCTACAGACACTTATTCAGACCGTCGACCGTACCATTGCGCACTTGAACGGGGATTGTGTGCTTGAACAGCACCAGTTATTTAACGGCTTTGACACCAGAAAACAGAGCCACTATGTGAAAGAACTGCGGCAGTATTATGGAACTAACAACGAATGGTCAAGTGACAGCGAACAACACACAGGCTAATAACCCCACTACAATACCCCTTTCATGGATGAGATGATACCAGGGGTATTTGGGCATTGCTTCATGTGAATACATACCTCCACATACATATATAGTGACAAGCTGCGCCAATAATGATCATAACGTGCCAGATCGCATGATGATAGACCAATCCCCGCCATAGAAAGAATATGATACCGATTGTATAAGCTATTCCGCCGCTCAAGAGCCATCCAACACCTTCAATCGACAAGGCATCAGCTAAATTATCCCAGATCAGTACAACAGACCAGCCCATTACTAGATATATAAGTGTAGATAATAATATAAATCTACCGGTATAATATCTTTTCCACACCACACCCGCAATGGTAAGAATCCATATACCTATTAGAAGTGCAGCACTTGCAAAAGTACCTATTTTTAACAGTAAAAATGGAGTATACGTACCTGCGATACATATGTAGATGGCCATATGATCGTACATAATGTATCGTTCTTTTTTCGCCCCCTCTGGCAAGCGGTGCATAAGTGATGAAGTTGTAAACATTAACATTAATGATAATGTATAAGCAACTACACCTAATAGCTGACTCGCCGTCCCGCTCCATCCCACTTTAATAAAGAGTGCAGTGCTTGCAATGATACTTAGGATAAGCCCCCATCCATGTGTCCAGGTATTTGCCCATTCTTCCCGCTGTGCTCGATTACTTGTCATTGCATCATCCCCCTCCGCACCTGCCTATTCCCTTTTGGATTAACAATATATGCAGTTGCATTGCAATTGGATAATTGCAGCGCAGCTCCGTATAGACAAATGATGGAAGACGATGATACACTTATGAAACATTTTTATTTACTAAGTGATAAGGGATCGTGACAAGGATGAATCGATTGTTTTACATGCTTTGGACAAGCCGTTCACTGTCCAGTTTAGCAAGCTCGCTCTGGTTAATGACATGGATAGCCCTTATATACGGAGCAACAGAGTCCGCTTTGATGGCTGGTGCCGTTACTTTTGTACGCTCCATAGCTGTGTTATTAAGTGGTTTATCGTTACCTTTTTGGTATCAAAAGTACCCCTTGCACATAGTCGCCCACCGTTTTCAACTGTTACAGTTCATGCTTGGTATCTTGTTTGCCTTTGCTCTGCTGCCCTTTCAGAACAACTTCTCGAATAACCTTCTTATTGTGACGGCTCTTGTCTGTGCAGCATGTATCGGATATTCGGAAGGTGCTGCATCTGCCGCTTCATCTGCTATATTTCCACGAGTTGTACGGCAAGATCAGTGGGTGAAATCCAACAGCCTAGTCTCAACCGGCACGCAAATGATATCCTTATTTGGCTGGACCGTTGGAGGGATCATTATACATACACTTGGAGAAATTCCCGTGCTCCAGCTAAGTGCTCTTCTATTAGGACTAAGCAGCTTAATTTTGTTCTGTGTACGTCTGCAGGAAAGTCACGGATCGACAACTTCTAAGACTTCTTTAAGGTCTGGTTGGAGCATTCTCTTTACGCTGCCTCATGTCAGGATGATCACCATTATGGATATCATCGAAGGCATAGCCAGCGGTATATGGATTGGTGCGGTTACACTTGTGTTTGTCCAACAAGTTCTTGGCCAGACAGAGGCTTGGTGGGGGTATATTAATGCAGCCTATTATGCAGGGACTCTACTTGGGGGATTATTAATTGTCAAGTTAGCAAATAAGGTAGAGCATCACCTGGTACGATCTATCATCATCGGTTCTTTCAGCTTCAGTTTGCTGGTATTGTTCTATGCTTGGAACAGCACTCCCTACGTTGCCCTGTTGTTGGTTCTTATTATGGGTCCATGCTATCAGCTGCGTGATGTGGCTCAGCGTACCTATATTCAGCGCATCATTCCGTTGGAGGAACAGCCGATACTTTTTGCGGCCCAACAATCTTTATCCACTATCCTGTTTGGTTTATCGATCGTGTTCTGCGGTTTGATTGCCGACACTTTTGGAGCGAGAGCTGTATATTTGACAGGTGGTCTAATGTTCTTTGTCTCCTCCATAATTGGTATTTGGTTACGTCGTCATACAAAATCTGCTTATGTGGACCCTTCACTGTTTACATAGAGTAATAAAGTGTCTATGCATTCCGTACAGTAGACGAGATGGAGTATAGCACATCATCATTGACTTTATCAGAATTCATCCTATGAAGGGTCGTCTCTTTAGTCATGCAAAAGAACTAAACTAAAGGATGCCCCTTGCGTATCCCAATGTTTTAAATAAACCGAGTCCCCTATCTACTGAACACTACAAATAAAAAGGGACCGTCCAACCGTAGGTTAGACAGTCCTGTTCTATGCAGCCTATTGTTCTTCAGACTGTTCTTTCTGTTCCTGCTCTTGAATCAAGCCTGCAAATAAGGCATGCACAAATTGTTCCGAATCAAACTGCTGCAAATCATCCATCTTCTCGCCTAGACCGACAAACTTCACTGGCAAGTTAAGCTCCTGGCGAATCGCAATAACAATACCACCTTTGGCCGTACCATCAAGTTTAGTTAATACTAAACCTGTAACTCCACTCTTCTCTCCGAACAGCTTAGCTTGTGATAGCGCATTTTGCCCAGTCGTTGCGTCCAGTACCATCAGTACCTCATGCGGCGCGTCAGGAACTTCACGTTGAATAACACGGAATATTTTGTTCAGCTCTTCCATCAGATTGGACTTATTTTGCAAACGACCTGCTGTATCACAGAGCAGTACGTCAACATTTCGCTGTTTAGCAGCCTGTACCGCATCATACATGACCGCTGCAGGGTCTGAACCAGATTGATGCTTCACAACATCCACACCAACTCGTTGTCCCCACACTTCCAGCTGCTCGATCGCTCCCGCACGGAATGTATCCCCGGCTGCCAAGAGTACACTTTTGCCTTGCTGTTTAAAGCGGTGTGCAAGCTTGCCGATTGTAGTTGTCTTCCCTACTCCGTTAACACCCACAAATAGAATAATGGTTAATCCGTCAGGGTTCATTCGCAAATCGTTGGCTTCATCACCACGCAGCAGTTCAATTAGCTTCTCAGATAGAATCGGTTGCAGATCCTTCGCTTCCTCAATCTTGCGTTTCTTCACTTCAGCACGCAAATCATCAATCAAATTCATAACAGTCGTAACACCGACATCCGCACCAATTAGAATTTCTTCTAATTCTTCATAAAATTCTTCATCAATTTTTTTACGTCGTGTGATCAGATCTGTAACCTTTTCAACAAATCCTTTGCGGGTTTTTTCCAGACCATCTTTAAAGATCGATGTCACTGCTTCTGTTTTTGCCGCTATACTGTCTTTTAGCTTCTTAAAAAAGCTCATTGTCTTCCTCCGCTCTATGCAATGATTGCTTCTTCATCTTCCAGTCTCACAGATACGAGCTTCGATACGCCGCCTTCTTCCATCGTGACACCGTACAAAACGTCGGCTTCTTCCATCGTACCTTTGCGGTGAGTCACCACAATAAACTGGGTTTGCTCCGAAAACTCACGTAAATATTGCGCAAATCGTGTAACGTTAGCTTCATCCAACGCCGCTTCTACTTCGTCCAATACACAGAACGGAACAGGCTTCACATGCAAAATGGCAAACAACAGCGCCATAGCTGTCAGTGCACGTTCTCCGCCAGATAGCAGTTGTAGATTTTGCAGCTTTTTGCCCGGTGGTTGGGCTACAATATCAATGCCTGTATCCAATATGCGGTCTGGCTCAATCAGAACCAAATCAGCTCGTCCTCCACCAAACAACTTCGAGAATACGACGACAAATTGCTTGCGAATCGCGTCAAAAGTATGTTTGAATCGTTTGGACATTTCGTCATCCATTTCTTTAATGACTTGATAAAGAGTTGTTTTGGCTTCGATTAGATCGTTTTTCTGCTCACTCAAAAACTGATAGCGTTCATTAACACGCTCATATTCTTCAATCGCGCCAAGATTGACTTCGCCAAGCTGAGAGATTTGCCGCTTTAAATCCTTAACTTCCAACTGTGCAGCTTGTATGTCCTCAGGCATCGGATAACGATGCTTCGCCAGTTCATAGCTCATCTCATATTCTTCGCTTAACTTGCGCAGTAAGTTGTCCAACTCAACATCCAGGCGATTCGCCTGAATCTCCGTGTGCCGCATCGCTTCTTCTACCTGCTTTAATTCCGTACGCTGCTCACGAGTTTCACTTTCCGCAAGATCCAGCTTTTGTACGGATACCGCCCGATCTGCGCGCTTGAATTCGATGCTAGTAGTAGCTTCCTGCTTTTTCACACCGAAATGATTCAAGTCTTCCGTCTGTTTCATTGTCTCACGTTCAACAGTCTCCAAATCAATCTGAACCTGAATTAACGACTGTGTTTGATGAGAATATTCCCGCTCGTAAGTCTTAGATTCCTGTTCAGCTCGCTGCGATTGCTCACTTAACGAGAATAGCTCTTGATCCAATTTACCTTGGCGGACCTTCAAATCAGTCAATTGGGATTGTAATTCTTCTTTTTCAGATTCACTAGCTCGTCTTGCCGACTCTGCTGTTTGAATCATCACATGCATGCGGTCTTCGTCTACCTTCAGCTCAGCCAAACGCTGTTCTGCTGTGTGACGTCCCGCCTCCAACGTTTTCATCTCGTCACTTGCAAGGGCAAGCTCCTGTTGCTCCGCTTCTACTTGTATATGCAGCTGTCGATCTTCTTTTTCTATTTGCTGAAGCTCACTTGCCAGATGCTGTTCGCTAATTCGTTTGGCTTCTCCTTGCTCACGTAAGTCATCCAACCGCTTCACACCAGTAGTTGTGCGCTGCTTTAGCTCTGCTATTGAATCTGTCAGCTTCTTGAGCTGAGCTTCTGTTTCCGCAATCTCCTTGCCAAGCTGTTCCAGTTGGCGTTGGCGGCCAAGCAAATTTGCAGATTTCTTATTCAAACTTCCCCCGGTCATTGAGCCACCAGCATTGACGACGTCACCTTCCAAGGTGACAACACGATAACGGTAATTAAGCTTTGCTGCAATCCGGTTCGCATCTTCAAGTGTTTTGGAAATGACAACATTGCCAAGCAAGCTGCCTACCACTTGCGCATATGCGCTTTGTGTCTCTACCAGATCGGCGGCAATTCCAACAAAGCCCTCCATGCCGTCAACAACCCGACGATCCGAATCATGCATGGAGCGCGCACGAATAACGTCTAATGGAAGAAATGTTGCTCGTCCAAGCTGACGCTGCTTCAAAAAAGAAATGGCTTGTCGGGACACGGATTCATTTTCCATCACAACATGCTGCAGCGCCGCTCCCAAAGCAGTCTCCATCGCCGTTTCCAATTGCTCCGGAACTCTGATAAGCTCTGCTACTGCCCCATGAACACCTGCTAAGCCATTCGGACGTCGGGCAGCTTTCAGCACTTCGCGCACGCCGAGCATAAAGCCGTCTAGATCATCCTGAAGCTCCTGCATCGTATCGCGACGTGATAGAATCGAATCATACTTCTGCTGCCACTTACGAGCCGCAAGCTGCCCTTCTTCGAGCAGAAGTTCGTCCTGTTTCAGTTGCTCGCTCTCCTGCATGTAACGATTACGTATATATACCAGATCATTCGCCATCGATTCCATGCGACGTCTGGTATCATCCATTTTCTTATGCAGTTCTTTCTGTTCGGCTTCACGCTTGTTGCGACCCGCAGACATCTTATCAAGCCGCTTCTGAAGCGCTTCTTTCTGCTGGTCATAATACCGAATGTCATTGCGCTGCTGGGCCATCTGGTTCATAATCTCCAGCAATTGCCCTTTAAGCGACTCCTCAGCATCAGAGCTAGCCCCACCAGCAACACCGACTAACCGCTCCTGCTCCGCTTGTATGAGGTGGTTGACTTCTTGAATTTCAATCTCTACAGCACGCAGCTTGTCTCGAACAGTCTGCAGCTCAATCTGTTTAGCCTGCATCCGTTCAGAGGTCAACGCGATGGACTGCTTCAGCTGCTGCTCATTCGCAACCAGGTTACGCTTACGCTCGCGCAGTACTTCTCCCTGTCCTTCGCATTTCTCGTATTCTTCGCTGTAATGAAGCAGCGTGGCCTGATGCTTCTCCAATTCTTCTTCCAGCTTGCGAAGTTCAATCCGGTGGACCTCTAGTTTGGCATCATGCTCGCTCACAACCGTAGAAAGCGACAGTTCTCTTTCTTTCAAGCGAGCCAGCTTGTCATTTGCTTCCTGCCAATTGTGGTGAAGCTGCTCGATCTGGTGTACGTATACAGCAATTTCTTTTGTTTTTAGCCATTCTCGAAGCTGCTTAAAATGGCGCGCCTTCTCCGATTGCTCTCGAAGTGGCCCGATTTGATCTTCCAATTCTGTCACAAGGTCATGGATCCGCAGCAGATTCTGTTCCGTCTCATCGAGCTTTCTTGTAGCATCCTTTTTCCTGGACTTGTACTTCACAATTCCTGACGCTTCTTCAAATATGCCGCGCCGATCTTCCGATCGGGTGCTCAATATTTCCTCTATACGCCCTTGCCCAATTATTGAATAGGCTTCTTTCCCGATACCTGTATCCATAAATAGCTCGGTAATATCACGCAGCCGACACGACTGCTTGTTAATAAAATACTCACTGTCTCCACTGCGATGAACGCGACGTGTGACGGTCACTTCGTTATAATCAAGCGGCAGCGCCTCATCGCTGTTGTCCAGCGTCAAAGACACTTCCCCGTAGTTGACTGCCTTGCGTGCGTCGCTGCCTGCAAAAATAATATCTTCCATCTTGCCTCCACGCAGCGACTTTGCGCTCTGCTCGCCAAGTACCCAGCGGATGGAGTCCGATATGTTACTTTTACCACTGCCGTTCGGACCTACGACACCTGTAATCCCTTGCACAAACTCCAATTCGGTTCGATCTGCGAACGACTTGAAGCCTGCCAGTTCCAACCGCTTTAAGAACATCTTTCTTTACTCACCTCAACGTCTCTCTTGTACTCGAATCGCTTATCCGACTGCGATTATGCGCCCATATCCTCGCCAAAATTCTCCCATTCGGAAAAGAAAGAGCAAAAACCAGCCACTAACGGTATGGCTTCTGCCCCGTCTCGCACGCTGTTCTTTGCTCTTTCTGCGAAACGAGCCGGCGGCAATCGCGCCGGCCCTCAGTACGTTATGATTTCGGTATGACTACATGTTCAAGAGCTTGTGCTGCTGCTTGCTGCTCCGCTTCCTTCTTGGAGCGGCCTGCTCCGCGACCCAAACATTGTTCTCCCATATACACCTCGGATACGAACTCGCGCTCATGCGCCGGTCCACGCTCCTCGACAATGCGATATTCCAGCACGCCTAAATTGTGATGCTGCGTTAGCTCCTGGAGCTGCGTCTTATAATCATTCGTCTGCAGCTTACCATCGAGCGAAATGTGTGGAAAGACGAAGCGCCGCAAGAAATCACGGACAGGATCAAGTCCTTGATCCAAATACAGCGCGCCAATAAACGACTCAAACACATCAGCCAACAGAGCTGGCCGTGTCCGGCCCCCTGTCAGCTCTTCGCCTTTGCCTAGCAAAACGTACTGTCCAAATTCGAGATGGTTCGCAAATTTGACGAGTGAAGGTTCGCATACGATAGATGCACGCATCTTCGTTAGCTCACCTTCAGGCCGTGTTGGGCATTGGTCAAACAAGAACTCGGAGACCGTTAACTCCAACACGGCATCACCAAGGAATTCCAAACGCTCATTATCTTGGTGGTGTCCGAAGCGGTGTTCGTTCACGTAGGATGCATGAGTGAATGCCATTTTCAACAGCTGCCGATTCCGAAATGAAATGTTCAGTTTCTGTTGTAATTGCTTCATATCTGCACTCAACTGCCTGACCCCTTATGCTTCGTATTTCTTTAATACTAGCGTTGCATTGTGCCCGCCAAAGCCGAACGAGTTTGACATCGCTACGTTGACATCAGCTTGACGCGCAACATTTGGTACATAATCCAGATCACACAATGGGTCCGGATTCTCAAGGTTAATCGTAGGAGGTATACAGCCCTTCTCCAAAACAAGACCACATATTACCGCCTCCACGCCGCCGGCTGCGCCGAGCAGATGTCCTGTCATAGACTTCGTGGAACTGATCGCAACGTTGTAAGCATAATCGCCAAACGTGTTCTTAATTGCAGTCGTCTCCGACTTATCACCAACCGGAGTCGATGTACCGTGAGCATTGATATAGTCAATGTCCTCCGGATTTAAGCCTGCGTCCTTGAGCGCGCGTCTCATGCAATGTGCTGGTCCTGTCGGATCTGGTTCTGTCATGTGATGCGCATCGGCGCTCATACCGTAGCCAATGATCTCAGCATAAATATGGGCCCCGCGTGCTACCGCATGTTCGAGCGACTCAATGACAAGTACGCCGGAACCTTCGCCCATGATAAAGCCGTCTCGTTCTGTGTCGAACGGGCGGCTGGCACGTTCTGGCTCCTCGTTGCGCGTCGACATCGCACGCATTGAGCAGAAGCCTGCCATACCAAGCGGGCGAATCGTTGCTTCGGCACCACCGCATACCATAACGTCAGCATCGCCGCGTTGAATGATCTTAAAGGCATCGCCAATGGAATGCGTGCCTGTCGCACAAGCGGATACTGCCGCCGTGTTAGGCCCTTTAGCTCCAACTGTCATGGACACTTGTCCCGAAGCCATGTTGGCAATCATCATTGGAATAAAGAACGGACTCACACGCTTAGGGCCTTTCTCCATCAAGGCCGTATGCTGATCTTCCCATGTCCCTAAACCACCGATGCCCGAACCGACGATTACGCCGACGCGTTCTGGGTCTGTCTGCTCTCTTACGTTCAGCTTTGCGTCTTCCAGCGCCATAACACTGGCTGCAACAGCGAACTGAACGAAGCGGTCCATACGACGCGCTTCCTTCTTATCCATGTATGCTTCCGGATTAAAGTCCTTGACGGACGCTGCAATCTTGGTCGGATAATCCGACACGTCAAATGCCTCAATTAAGGATATTCCCGACTTGCCTTCTACCAGATTACTCCAAAACGTGGCAAGGTCCGAACCGAGGGCAGTTACAACACCCATACCGGTCACTACAACCCTGTTTTGCTTCAATCGAAATCACCTCAGCCTATTTCAGTTCCCGAATATATTTCAACGCATGGTATCATTCGCACCTCTTACCATGACTACTTATTCCATTCCATTAATGAGGAGAAGTCCCGTTACGTTACGTACGAACGGGACTCATTTTCAACAATCTTACGTATGAGATTGTATGTAGTTGACTACTTCACCAACTGATGTAATCTTCTCTGCATCTTCATCAGAGATTTCCATATCAAACTCATCTTCTAATTCCATTACCAATTCCACCACATCGAGGGAATCAGCGCCAAGATCATCCTTAAAAGATGCTTCGAGAGTAACTTCAGCCTCGTCAACGCCAAGACGCTCAATGACGATACGCTTAACACGCTCAAATACTTCAGCAGACATCCGGTTCACCTCCTCTTTGGTATTATACGAGAAAACCTTTTAAATTGCCATACAGCACAACTAACAAAAAATGCTCAAAGTCTATGAAACATAGACTGGTAAGCCTTACATATACATACCGCCATCAACATGAAGTGTCTGGCCAGTCATGTACTGTGCATCTTCGGATGCAAGGAACAACACGGCTTTGGCGATGTCCTCAGGTTGTCCGAGTCGAGCAAGTGGAATACCCGCCAACAGTTGTGCCTTCATGTCTTCTGACAGCACATCGGTCATTTCCGTTTCAATGAAGCCAGGGGCTACACAATTCACGGTAATACCGCGCGAAGCCAGTTCACGTGCCGAAGCCTTCGTTAGGCCGATGACTCCTGCTTTGGCTGCTACGTAGTTGGCTTGTCCTGCATTTCCGAGCACTCCGACTACGGAAGAGATGTTAATAATGCGGCCCGAGCGCTGCTTCATCATTGGTCTTGTAACAGCCTTTAGGCAATTAAATACGCCTTTTAGATTTGTTTCAATGACTTGATCAAATTCTTCCTCTTTCATCCGCATAATTAAATTATCTCTTGTAATGCCGGCATTATTCACAAGAATGTCAACACGTCCAAATTGCTCCAACGTCGTCTTCACCAGTTGCTCTGCCTCTTCAGCCTTCCCAACATTCGCTTGCACCGCAATGGCGCGGCGTCCCATCGCTTCAATCGACGCGACAGTTTCGGATGCAGCGGCAGTGCTGCCAGCATAGTTCACCACAACATCGGCTCCAGCAGCCGCCAGCGATATGGCGATTGCGCGTCCGATTCCACGGGATGCGCCGGTGACAAGTGCCACTTTACCTTCCACATTGGACATCCTTTACCCTCCTTGACCCATTTACGGGCATACGCCGCAGCGGGGTATGCCCGCATGTTTTAGTTATAATGCAGCTATTAAATAACGTCGCAAAAGCTTCATAACCAGAAGCTCAAACAGAGTCCTCGTAGGTTATTTCATCTACCCTTCATAAGCTTGAATAGCTTCCAAGCTATTAATCGACACGACTTTAACAGAACGATTGATTTTCTTGATCAGCCCTGCCAACACCGTACCTGATCCAATCTCGATAAAAGTGTCTACACCTTGCTCAATCATATACTGCACGCTATCCTCCCAAAGCACTGGGGAACATACCTGCTCTACAAGCAATTCGCGGATACGTTCAGCTGATTGCTCAGGGCGTGCGGATACGTTGGCGACTACCTGTATGTCCGTGTCGCGAAGGTCAAGTTCACTCAGGGCCGCTTCCAAACGCTCAGCTGCGGGCTTCATCAAAGTTGAATGAAACGGGCCGCTAACTTCAAGCGGAATAACACGCTTTGCACCGATTTCCTTGCCGCGTTCCACGATGGCTTGTACACCCGCAGTAGAACCAGAGACCACAATCTGCCCCGGGCAATTGACATTTGCCATCTCAACAGGACCTGTATAAGCGGTAATGTCATCGCACAACGCACCCAGATTCACACGATCTGCGCCAAGCACAGCTGCCATCGCGCCTTCCCCATTTGGAACCGCCTCTTCCATGAACTGTCCACGCTTGCGAACAACCGCTACTGCTTCCTCGAATTTCATGACACCTGCGGCAACAAGCGCGCTGTATTCGCCCAGGCTATGACCTGCAACGAAATCCGGTCGAACGCCCTTTTCTTCGAATGCTTTATACAACGCATAACTTGTCGTAAGCAGTGCAGGCTGCGTATGAGCCGTTTGCTTAAGCAGATCTTCCGGACCATTAAAGATCAGATCGGATAGCGAGTATTCAAGAACCCGGTTAGCAATGTCAAATACTTGCCGCGACGCAGCAACGTTCTCATAAACGTCATGTCCCATGCCCACAGCTTGTGCGCCTTGACCGGGAAACACAAATGCTACTTTACCCAACATGTCCACTCCTTCTAACTTGACGATATCTCGATGATGCGCTTAACATCCTGACTCCGTTGATTCCAGCTACCATGTAATAACAGAAGAGCCCCACGTCAGTCCGCCACCAAAGCCGACCAACACAACGGTATCACCTTCTGATAAGCGCCCTTCCTCAGCAGCCTCTGCCAAAGCGATCGGGATCGAAGCCGCCGAAGTGTTAGCATAGCGAGGCAAATTAATCACACACTTTTCCACTGGCACATTCAGTCGTTCGATAGCCGATTGAATGATACGCATATTGGCTTGATGTGGAATGAACAAGTCGATATCCTCTTTGGTTTTACCGGCCTTAGCCAGTGCTTCCTCAGCAGCACTGCCCATGATGCGCACAGCAAACTTAAACACTTCACGTCCATTCATATAAATATAATGACGCTTGTCTTCAAGTGACTCTACGGAAGCAGGAAGACGTGATCCGCCACCCTCGATTTTTAATAGTTCCTGCCCCGTGCCATCTGCGCCAAGCTCAAAGGATTGGAATCCTCGCCCTTCTGCTACAGGACCGAGTACCGCTGCACCTGCACCGTCACCAAACAGTACACATGTATTACGATCCGTGTAATCTGTAATGCGGGACAAGCATTCTGCACCAATAACTAATGTATAATTATAGATACCCGTTTTGACAAAATTAGAGGCAGTAGCTAATCCGTATATAAATCCTGCGCAAGCAGCCGATAGATCAAATGCAGCAGCTTTCTTAGCACCTAGCTTCTCTTGGACAAGACACGCCGTTGACGGAAAAGCCATATCAGGCGTAACTGTACATACAACAATCAAGTCCAACTGTTCAGCCGTTATCCCTGATGATTCAAGAGCCCGCACCGCAGCCTTGTAAGCTAAATCCGATGTTGCCTCATGCTCTGCAGCAATACGTCTCTCCTTCATTCCTGTTCGACTGACAATCCACTCATCGTTTGTATCTACTAATTGTGCCAGGTCTTCATTTGTTAAGATACGCTCAGGCACATACTTCCCTGTTCCAATGATCCCAACTGATCGCATGTTCACTGTCTATCACTCACTTCCCGCTAGTATTCCCGTTAATCTCAGCAGAGATCGTCCGAATCAGATCATGCTGCAAGGCTGTACGTGCTTGTCGGATTGCATTCAGCATAGCCCTGCTGTCTGATGAGCCATGGGCCTTGATCACAAGTCCGTTCAATCCTAATAGCGGCGCACCACCATGTTCTTTGTAATCCATCGTCTTCTTTAGTCGTTTCAAGGCAGGCATCAGCACAGCCGCTGCGAGCTTGGTCATCCAATTGCGCGTAAACTCGCGCTTTAATACGCCAAACAAGGAGCCAGCCGTTCCTTCAAACGACTTCAACATAATATTACCAACAAATCCGTCACATACCAGCACATCACAGTTGCTTTCCAGTACATCTCTTGCTTCTACATTTCCAACAAAGTGTACGGGTGCCTTTTCCAGCAGCGGATAAACTTCTTTGGTCAAATCATTACCTTTTCTTGCTTCCGTGCCGACGTTAAGCAGTCCAATCCGAGGTCGTTCAATACCGTGCACCTTCTCACGGTATATACTGCCCATCAGCGCATATTGCAACAGATGCTCTGGTTTGGCATCCATGTTGGCCCCGAGGTCAAGCGCCAGCACTCCTCTACCATCCATCGTTGGAATCATCGGCGCTAAGGCGGGACGCTCCACACCATCCATACGGCCTACAACCAGCAGCCCCGTCGTCATCAGTGCGCCCGTATTGCCGGCCGATATCATACAATCGGCTTCGCCCTCTCTTACCATTCGACCTGCCATAACCATAGAAGCGCCTTTCTTGCGACGCACCGCCTTAACCGGCTCATCATCTGGCTCAATCCGTTCTTCTGTATGCACGACAGTTATGTTGGCTGGCACTTGCTTCATAAACGGCTTAATCTGCGCCTCATCACCGACAAGAACAATCTCAATATCTTTCCAGTTGCGCGCAGCTTCACACGCGCCCTCCACATTACTTTGCGGGGCGTTGTCTCCACCCATTGCATCAATGACGATCTTCATGACTGTATCCTCCTTCGACGCTGGCTATCTCTGTTGTCGAGCGAAAAATGATAAAGTGCCCCTGGAAAACAAGCTCTTCCCCCACATAACTAAACACTTCCACTTTGGCCTTGCTGCGCTCGCCCGAAATGGAGCGTACATATGCCTTAGCAATACATTTCTCTCCCAACTTCACTGAGCGCACAAATCGTATATCAGCTGACGCAGTCAGAGCAATTTCATCATTAATAACCGCCACAGCCAAGGAATTTGCCTGTGCAAACAGATGATGTCCCCTTGCAATTTGCGTACGGGAAAACACATGTTCTTCGCTTATTTCAAAGATGGAAATACCGCTCTTATCAAGCTGCAAGTCAATAATGTCTCCAATTACCTCATGTAAAGGCAAGGATCGTACTTGATCGTAAGTGCGTTCTGCCATCAACTTGAGACGTTCCCTCAATTCAGGGATACCAAGCTCCATGCGATCAAGTCGAATCGTCTGTATACTGACTCGAAGCATGCGGGTCAATTCCTGATCCGTAATAAATGGATTATCCTCAATTATATGAACAAGCTGCTGCTGCCGTTGTCGTTTCGGTAACCGTTCGATGTCCCGCACCACCTTTACCTCGCTCCAAGGCTCTATATTGGTTAAGTTATACTTTGTAATCGTATGCTATGTAACGTAAGCCAATAAAGCTGCTACTTCTCACAGCGTTAACGGCACATCTTAGAACCTGGTACTAAACCAGTATATATAAAAATCAGCCCGATGAAAAGCGCCAGTTTTTGTTCTGCGCCAAAAATCAGCTATTTCCCCTAAAAATCGAGTATTACTCCTTCTAGTAACCAGCACGTATCCCATATAGATAAACGCGTGTCCTAAAAACAAAAAAAGTAGTACCTCATCCAAAATGAGATACTACTTTCCCCGTACTGGAGTGTGTGCAGCCTTACAGCAGCGCGCTCCATAAGTATGAGATTATTGTTTGATAATCTCTCTTGCTTTGTATGTTCCGCAAACTTTACATACGTGATGCGCCAACTTCAACTCACCACATTGTTCGCACTTGACCATACCTGGAACCTCTAATTTAAAATGAGTACGACGCTTGTCGCGGCGTGTTTTGGACGTTCTTCTTTGAGGTACTGCCATGTTCCCACCTCCTTACCAAAATTACGTACTACAACTTTGTTGGTTGTTATTTCTTAAAGAAATCTTTCAACCCTGCAAGTCTCGGATCAATTCGTTCATTCGAGCAACCGCAAGGATTGTCATTGCGGTTCGAACCGCAAGTAGGGCACAAACCCTGACAGTCCTCTCTGCATAGAGGCGCATACGGCAAATGAACGAACACCGCTTCCTCCACATATGGTGTCAGATCAACGCGATCATCCGTCAATGTAATGACGTCATCCTCGTCATCTGTTGGAAGATCAGTAGAGTCCGTCAGCTTAAATTGCTCGTGAAACGGAATGACAACCGTCTCGGTATGCGGTGTCAAGCAACGTGAGCATACAATGCCCAAATTTGCCTTCAACTGGCCGCTAACACCAATTCTGTCGTCGCTTTCCGATACAGCTGTTAAGTCGACGTCAACCGGTTCAATATGGCGAATATCGCTACGTCCCTTGATGACTTCATCAGCACGGAATGTGTCGTGGATATGCACTTTATGACCTTTAATGGTATCCCGAAAAGAAAAGTTCATGTTATCACTCCAAACAAACAAAATTAATTATAGCGATTATTCTCATGCTTTGTCAACCAAATTCGTTTGACAGTTTGTAAGGACCATAGCAGCCGCCTATTTGTGCGGAAGCGATTGCTTCATGATATGATAGTTTCATCAAAAAAACAATAGCCTCCTTATGTCTAATGATGTGGAATAAGAAGGAATCTGTTCATCTAAAGGGGGTGTTAGTATGCGTACAGTCGGCATCATTGTCGAATATAATCCGATGCACAACGGACATGTATATCATCTCCAACAATCCAAGATCGTAGCCGGAGCAGACGCATCAATAGCTGTAATGAGCGGTCATTTTCTGCAGCGAGGCGAGCCCGCGCTGCTCGATAAGTGGGCTCGCGCAGATATGGCGCTTGCGCAAGGCGTGGATCTTGTGTTGGAATTGCCTGTTGCTTATGCCGTGCAGCCTGCAGAATGGTTTGCTCACGGCGCAGTTGCCACACTGCACGCGACAGGGGTCGTCGATGCGCTCTGCTTTGGCAGCGAGATCGGAAATATTGCTGCGATAAGTGAAGCAGCACGTCAATTGACTTGTGAAACAACCCAGTTCACACAGCGGCTGCAAGCCGCCCTAAAAAAAGGGTTCAGTTACCCATCCGCTTATGCTTATGCCGCTCAAGACAGCCAACAAGCAGCCCATATAACTCCTGAGGAACAGACACATAAGTCCAATTTTGCATCCCATCTACAAGCGGTTCATAAAGATGATTTCACCTTGGCTGCTTCCGCTGAAGGTTGGCTAAATAAGCCTAACAATTCGTTAGGCTTGCATTATGTGATGGCGCTGCAGCGATTAGGCAGTAGTATCGAGGCATATACGATTACAAGACAAGAAGCGGGGTATCACGATGTGGAGGTTAATGACAGCCCCATCGCGAGCGCTACTGCTATTCGGCGTCTCTTATTTGGTAGTACAGACGCTCCTTTGATCAGCGCCACTAAGCAGAACACACCTATCTCAGGATACGTTCCCACCTCCACTGTACGTATCCTGCAAGATGAGAGATCACGCGAAAGACTGCCCATGAATTGGGAGCAATTCGCACATTTGTTATTCTATAAGCTGTCCGTCGATTCCCGTGAACAATTGACGAACATATTGGAAGTAACGGAGGGACTCGAATATCGTTTACTGCAAACACTGTCCACTCTGGAGGCTCCATCTGTCGAATTGCTGCTGCAAGCGCTCAAGACAAAACGTTACACCAGAACGAAACTGCAGCGCATGCTGACGCACATTCTGCTTGGTCATACGAAGGAAGCATTCGGCCCGCCAGCATTGGCATCAGGGCCTGCATACATTCGAGTGCTCGGCTTCAATGCACGGGGACAAGCACTCTTGAAGCGCATGAAGAAGACCGCTGCCCTCCCTGTCATCCATCAGATGACTAGAGAGAACAGCGGTCTTGGCGGCCCCTGCGGACTCGCCGCCGATGCACAGGCCACTGCGGTATACGCAGCCGCAAGCCCGCAATGGAATGGGCGCGCGGCGCGGCGTGACTTTTATGAGCCGCCACGGCGCACACCTTAACAAGACACTGGCGGACAAGCCGTGTGAATCGGCTTATTTGCCCGCAGTGCCAAGCTCGTCCAGCGCACGCAATGCATCATCCAGCGTGCGCACGGACACCAGCTTCATCTTGGTGTCCATCGTGTCCACCTTCGCTTTAGCTTCTGCATAGTTGCCCTCAGGCGCAAGGAACATCACAGCACCCTCACGGTCCGCAGCAACCACTTTATGCTGAATGCCTCCGATAATACCCACCTGACCATCAGGCGTGATCTCACCTGTACCTGCTATTTTATGGCCATGTGTCAAATCTCCTGGCGTCAAACGGTTAATCAGCTCTAACGTAAACATCAGCCCCGCAGAAGGTCCACCGATATCACTGTCTTTAAATACTATTTTTTTACCACTGTCAGCGGGTACAATTTCCTTTTTCTCCCCGTACTGAATACCAAATCCGATTATCTTCTTATCAGGACTCTGTGAAGATACAAACGCGGCAAGCGTTGCTTTCACATCGATCAATTTACCTTCGCGTTCCACCTTTACCGTTAAGGTTTCTCCTGCTTTACGATTGTGAAGCGCCTTCTGTATATCCTCATACCCGTTTGTCTTTATTCCTTCAATCGTATCTATTCGATCGTTGGTCACAAACTCATTGTGTGCAATCTTCGGATCGTTGTATATCACAAAAATTCCATGCTTAACAATCTGATAAGGAACTCCTACTTTGTTATAAGCAGCAAGTACTGCATTGCTTTGCGACCCGCTCATCATAAAGGTAAGTGCTGTTGAATATTCTGCTTCCGAGCGTCCCTGAAGCGCATCCTCTTTCTTTGCGATCTGAGTGTTCTTGTCCAGTGAACTCCAAGCCAGCAATGCCATATTGGCATATGTACGCCTAACAGTAGTCAACATAAAGGTACCCCGTTCCACATTGTCCCCCGCTGCTACCTCTACCATCGGTTTAACTGCTTCTGCACTGCCTGGCTCATATATTACATAGGGAGTCGGCATAAACACCAAAAAATAAATAAGTAATAATCCGGCAACAAACCATTTCCAAGCAGACCAAGAATTTTTTACAGGATTCTTATATGGCAAGTTCTCATCCGTCATAAAGTTGTACCTCCTCTAGCAGTCACAGGTCTAAAGACCTTTTTCGATACGTAAACATAAGGTATATGTGCATATCCGTTGATCGGACAAGATCCCCACTCTACAAAGAGGTGACCATTGATGCAATTATCCCGTTTTCTTCGTTCTAACCGATCGCAGCATCCTTTATATACAGCTATTGCGGGTTCTATCGCACTTATTCTGGTTGTCTGCATTGTGTCTTACCCAGATGCCGCTTTCAAAGCATCTTTGCAGGGGCTTAAAGTCTGGTGGAACATTATTTTCCCTGCTCTCTTACCATTCCTTGTCCTATCGGAAATGCTCGTGGCCTATGGGTGGGTGCATGGCTTAGGCGTGCTCCTCAATCCCATTATGCGCTGGCTGCTGCAGCTTCCTGGAGTAGGCGGATGGGCTTGGGCAGTTGGTTGGACGGCCGGCTATCCTGCTGGTGCAGAGGCGGTCGTCAAGCTGCGTCGTCAACAACTCGTTAACCGGCAAGAAGGTGAAAGATTGCTTGGTTTGTCTCACGCCAGCAACCCTGTGTTTATCATTGCCGTTGTAGGTGTCGGATTCATGCAGCATGCAGACACAGGGCTAATTATCGCTATTGTGCACTGGGCTGCTGCACTCTTATCCATGCTGCTACTCAGGGTGTTGGATAATCTAAAATATAACATTATTTCGAATAGAGCCAGCACTGGTTCTTCCAGCAGTTTTCAAGAACCCGTTAAGCCATCAGCGTCAGACAGGACCTCTTCTAATAACCAAGAGAAGACGCCCCCTTCTTCATTCAGCACAAGCCTTATCATGGCTATGGAGAATGCTCACCGTCATGATAGTCGTCCATTAGGCAAGCTCCTTGGAGATGCCGTCACGACCGCCGTGCAGACATTGATGATGATCGGCGGTTACATGATGATCTTTTCCGTCATTGTGCAGGTTCTGCGAATCGCAATCCCCCAACAATTTGGCAGCTTTATGCTAAACGGGCTGCTTGAAATTAATCTGGGTACGTTTGCGATCGGCACCGCTGCATTCGATTCACCTGTATTTCAAGCTGCATTAATGGGTGCCGTAATCGCCTGGAGCGGTGCCAGCGCCCATTTGCAAGTTCACAGCTTAATAAAAGGAACCGATTTGCGTTATTCACGCTTTCTTCGGTTCCGTTTGCTTCATGCGGCTGTAGCATTTGGCCTCACTTATGTAATTTGGGCTCCAATGCAAATCTGGCTGCGGGGTTCAGAGCAAGCCGCACCTGTGTTTGAGACGAGCCCAACCATTCACGGAAGCAGCCAAATGGTAACAGAAGCTGGCTCGTTCGACATTTTGCATTTTATACAGATTGTCGCTCAGATAGAAGGATGGCAGCAGCCACTCGTGTTACTAACAGCATGTACTCTTTTTATCTGCTTGCTTGTCTGTGTGAGTACCATCTGTTATTTATTATCCCGCCTTACCCGATGACTGCAGTCCCTATTCCTTCAATTCGGAATACTTGCTACGCATAGCTGACTCTACTTCAGGTGTAACTAAGTCCACTACAGAGCCACGAAAACGTGCAATTTCTTTAACCATGCTGGAGCTTAAGTAGGAGTACTTCGGATTCGTCATCATAAAGATAGTCTCAATACGCGGATTCAGCTTTTGATTCGTGCTGGCCATCTGCAGTTCGTATTCAAAATCTGTAACGGTACGAATACCACGTACGATCACATGTGCTTGTTTCTGATCCATATAGTTCACGAGCAGGTCTCGGAAACTGTCAATCTCTACGTTAGGCAAATGAGCAGTTGTTTCCTTCATTAATTCCTTACGTTCCTCAACCGTGAATAAAGGCTTTTTGCTCAAATTATTTAATACGGCTACAATAACACGATCAAATTGCTTGGCCGCACGTTCTATAATATCAAGATGTCCTAATGTCACCGGGTCAAAGCTGCCTGGATAGACGGCAATGCGCGGTTGGTGCGTTAATGGTACTGTCATTACTTTTCGACTCCTTTACATATCTGAATCAACATGCTCTGTCCGTGGACGCTGCTGGTACATCGTTAATGTCGTTTCGCCATAATTTGCTTTCTTCCATATTACAAAAAGACCTATCTGCTCCGGATACTCATGACCTGTGTCATGCTCCATAACAATGGTTGCATGATTCGCAATTAAGTCACTCTCCATCATATCTGTTAGCAACGTATCAGCATCCGTTAACCGATAAGGAGGATCCATAAACACAAGGTCAAATGTTGTACCTCGCTTAGCCAATGCTTTAAGCGCACGTCTAGCATCATTGCGATATATTTCAGAGCGGATGCCTACACCAGCAGCTTGCACATTATGACGGATTACTTCTATAGCCTTAGGGTCCATATCAATGAAAATAGCTTTGTCCATACCTCGACTCAGCGCCTCAATCCCTAGACCTCCTGTACCTGCAAACAAATCCAGCACTAGCCCGCCGTCGAAATACGGCCCGATCATGCTAAACATCGCTTCTTTTACTTTGTCTGTCGTTGGACGTGTCCCTTTGCCAGGCACCGCTTTAAGCTGACGCCCCTTGGCTGTTCCCGATATCACTCGCACGATAGCTCACCACATTTCATTCTTCGTTGTTCAATTGACACGTCAATTTCGTTGTTTCGTCGTATATCGTAACACATTTTATATCGATTGTTGAGTCAATCCTGTCATAAGACCGCCACATAAACGGGAAAATGCTCATATGAATGAGCATACGTTTAATGACAATAACCATTTTGAACTTGGAAGCTAATTCGATAAAATAAAGCCCCTTCCTAAGTATATAGAAAGGAGCTCTACCGCTAAATTGAATTAAGATCCTACTTTGCCAAGCGTTGTTTTCACATCGTCTAACATTTTTTTACGTTCTGCATCATCAACGGTCGTTACGGAAGTAAAATAACGATGTTCCAGCACTTCGATCCCTACAAAATCAAAAATTCCCTTGTCTACTGTGTTCGCCAGAGAATCAAACATACCGGTTTCCTGATAATGTGCTTCTGTATTTCCCATCGTTGTGAACAAAATTGCTTTTTTTCCGACAAGCAGTTTATTAAGTCCATTTCCATCCATTGAATAGGCGAATCCATAAGAGAATACACGATCAATGTACCCTTTTAGCAGGGCAGGCAGCGAGGCCCACCATAGTGGATAAATGACAACTAGAACATCCGCCCAACTAATTAAATCCTGCTCCGCCTTGATATCGTCAGGTAATTGGCCGGACTTCGATCCCGCAAAGTCTTCCACAGACAATACGGGATTAAAGTTCAGCGTATACAAGTCGCGCAGCTGCACTTCATGCCCTGCATCCTGTAGTGCCGCTACTGCTGTCTCTTGTATCGCGTAGTTAAAGCTTTCTGTGTTCGGATGTGTGTTAATAACTACATATTTCATGACAAAATATCCTCCTCCAAAATGTTGATGACGACCAGCATCTTCACAGTTAAAGACATCCTCCATAACATGCGTCTTCACATGAACTGCAATACCCTGTTGCTCGTTTGTATGACCTTCCATTTCATGCTTGTGTAATTTTTTTATAAGGAGCAGGTATATTTCAACCCGTATGGGCAATCCTTTAATTATCGACATCATCGAATGTCGTAGACAACCGCGGAGAAGACTTACGTTTCCCCATAAGCTCTTCGTCCGGTTTCTCCTCTCCCATGAGAGCGCCCTAGCAATAGGGCGCTCAATTAATGTTTGATAAAGCCTTATGTATCACGGATTTTATAACCTTCCTTCACTTTCATAACACCACAATCTTAGATATTGGGTACAATTGGGGACGATTTCTTATTTATGAATACTTTAGACCTCTCCTATCTCTGACCCTGATCAATCCCACATTTAACTGCATACTCAGATACAGCCCTTGATTTCATTAGTAAAGCATTTTCGATTTGTAATATAACAGACGTTTCAAGTACATCGCACGTACTTAATAACTGCATGATCTTGCTTGTAGATTTACTTGTTCATTCCTGCATTCTTTGAATCTGCTACAGTAAATTGAACAGACACATTGAAATAAATGTTACATAAAAAAAGAGTCGTAGGATTCTACTCGACTCTTTGTAAAAATACAGTATATGCGCTCATATATCTATGCGAAGGCACCCTTCTGCACACATGCGGACTGCGTTTCCTAGCGGCAGTACAAAATGATGGCTGATGCTTTCGAAGCACTAGCGTTTGCTCTGGAATTATCCTGTATATTTAATCTTAACAACAGTGCCTACTGTCCCTATTACTGTCCAGCCCGCTGGTATAGGGAAACCCGGAAGGACATCCACCGTCGTACCCACGCTAGCCCCGTTCAGATTCTGAATCCAAACCGTACTATCTGTTTTGTTAACGACCGCCCAACCAGATGGGAGCGGTGAGATCGGTAAGATCGTAGTGATCTCGCCGAAGCTTGCTCCTATCAAGTACTTAATGGTCATCGTTGAACCTATTGTATTGACAATCGCCCATCCATTCGGTAATGGAGTACCAATCAGAACTGTGACCTGAGCACCTTTAGGTGCGCCATTGAGGTTTTTGATCCACACTGTACTGTCCGTTCTGTTTATCATCGCCCAGCCAGCTGGCAGCGGCGAGATAGGAACGACAGTATATGTTACACCATAACTAGCTCCATTTGTATTTTGAAGGTTAAGATAAGTGCTTGTTTGATTGATGACCACCCAACCGCTTGGAACTGCAGAACCAAGCATAGCAATGGCCGTCACGCCTGTCGCACCACCAATTAAGCACTGAGCAGTGAATGTGTCGCCGTTTTTCAGCGAAATGATCCAGCCAGCTGGCAGCGTCGTGCCGATGGGTACAATGGTGGTCACTCCATAACTAGTACAGTTAAACGTGGCACTGCTTGAGGCAGCTTCTGCAGAAGGTGTGAACACACCTACGTTTGTACCTAACGAAAAGCTCAACAGAAGCGCAAGTATCATCACCCTTGATATGCCTTTTTTAACCATTGATCCATCATTCCCTTCTATTATTTGTCAAGACGCTTGAACACCATTAGTTTATTGCAATAATTTCCATTCGTCAATCAAACAATTAAAAGTGATAATGGATAGGCTATACGAAATAATTACAAGTAGAGGTTAATTCTAGTCAAGAACTCATTAAGAGATTTTCCTATAGCATTAGGATTATCAAGCCATGGATAATGCCCAGCATTAGGAATCAATATAAATTCGCTATTTTGCAAATTGAACGCAAGCTCTCTCACGTATTTATACGGACGAGGATCTGTCTCTCCATGGACAAAGAGAGAGGGAAAACTATTTAATATAACCGTTGTTTTAAATTTCTCATTTTCAAAATACTCATTACATTCTGCACCAACTTTTTGATTCACTTCATTGTTTACAAATGGTCCGTCACTACGAGGCAGCTTATCATAGTTAACCTGATCATTTAAATCAGTTCTTAAACTGATCTCACGTATTCGATCTTTTGTATGATCTCTTTCTTCGTCTCTTAATGTTTCTATAATTGATCGTAAATAGATGTATTCTTCTCTATCTCCGAGACTCATTCTATCAAGTCTATTTACACGATAGTCAGCATGCCAAGCTGGATTTATCCCTGTTCCCGATATATAGATTAGCGCTGTAACATTAGAACTATATTTTGTGGAATATGCCAACGCCAGTGACGCCCCCCAAGAATGTCCACATACAATCCAGTTCTTCACACCTAAATGTATCCTTAGTTGTTCTAAATCTTCTATAAAAGTCTCTACGTCATACGGACCGGTTTTCTCAGACCTCCAGCTTCCTCGTTGTTCATATCGAATAATTTGGAAACAACTCTTATCCAACAATTCAGCCACAGGTTCTAAATAGTCATACGAGCCTGGCCCCCCATGAATAAGCACAATTGGTATACCCTGACCTTGAACAATATGCCAAAGCGACACACCGTTTATTTTCGAAATAATCCCTTGCATTGGTTCCTCCGTATTTCACACTTTAATTGTATAGTTCTATGATAAAATCCAGGGTCCCTTGAGGTATGTCATTTTTCTGATTTAGAAAAAAACTATTTATATGTGAATAGATAGGTAAAAAGGAATCCTGCATATTTACATCAATCCGTGTTAAATAAATTCACCAAAATCATTTGTGTCGTCTTCGTGCCACAACAACTCTTCTAATTTAGGTGTGATGTAGTGCAAGTCTCTTCAAGCGAATCTGCATTCATTAGTAAGAGTACCGATCCGAATGTCTCCATAGTCAAGCTTCAACTTATATTCGCCACTTCTATACGTTTTGTTTGATTGAATGTCAATTAGAGCCTGTGAAAAAGGAATTTTTTTCACTAGTTACATCATTCCATAATTGTTGTAATACCTGATTATAACGTTCGATTTGGTTCTGGGGTACATCAGAAATAAATTCAGTTCTCCAACTAAGATTGAGCTGTGGTCCTCTTAATTTAAAATGATCTAGCAACTCTACAAAACGCTCAGTAACAAACGATCTTGAGGTAACGGCTTCTGGAACTTTGAAAATGTACACACTTTGATTTATTCTCTCCTCTGAAAAATAAACAAAGTCGACATATCTCATATTATTACCAAACGGTGATATTGGGACAATTGTCTTCTCATAATCTAGAACATCAAGTACACTGACAACGTTCATGACAAACAGTTCTGCTCCAGGATGATTAATAGGCAGAAACTCTACCTCACCTTCCAAATAAGGTCTTAGGCATTCATATGTCTTTCTATTTATAACAGGCAGACCGCCAAAATAATTATAAAAATCTGTATATTCTCCCTCTTCATACGTGTATACATCAAATGGAATCCAATTTTCTCCGATTAATTTACCGACATACATATCTGGATGATTATAGGGTGAATGATTAGTCTCTGTGGTTCTTATACTACTATTGTTAATACGATAAGCCGTCTCCCATAATTTCACGTTTATTCATTCCCTTCTAAACAAAAAATGCAGCATACTGCTAATATCAATCATCACTCATTAACATTTTCCGTATTGCCTGCAATTATTGAGCAATATCTTCTGTTTTTGAGCATCTTTGATTCTTACCCACAAAAAGTCATACTAGTTACCGTTTCTTATGTATGCACCATTAATGTATTAATAATATAGGGGTCTTTCCACTCCCATAGTCTGCAGTTTTTCATTTTATATGGGGTGGTGATTCAAAAAATAAAAAACAAAAAATGTGTCCTGCTGAAAAAATAGGCCATCGGATAAACTCTATCCTATTCAAACGAATTAAAATAACCAGTCGCCGATTGATTTTCGACGACTGGCTGCTTACATTTTGCGAGGTGCTTTGATCCCTGTCTCATTGACGGGATGCAGCCCCTATTTCCTTGACTCTTAACGTTAACCGGATCTTAAATGTTAACTAGATCTTAAAACTTCAAATGGTACGGTACCGTTGTAACAATCACATTTCTTCGATACAGCAAATGGGCACGAATCAGCAAACTGGATTGGTTATGCAATATATTCTGCCAACCTTTCTTAGGTATAAATTGTGGGATAATAACAGTAACCTGATAATTGGATTCATTCGCTTTACGCTGAACGGTATCAATAAATTTAGTTAATGGCTGAATGATGCTTCTATATGGAGAGATTAATGTCACTAATCTCACATCAGGCTGCCATTTTTTCCATTTCTCCTCAAACGCCAATTCATCTTCTCTTTCAAATGGCACATATACAGCGATAATTTGATGAGCCGACAATGATTTAGCATAATTTAAGGAGTTCTCTACTACATGGGTGATACCCGCGACAGGCAGAATGATCACATTTCCCTCAATTGGCACGGATGGTTCACAGGTTGTGATTCTCAATTGATCAGCCACTGCTTCATAATGCTTGTTAATACGATGGAAAATAAAGATGATGATTGGTAAAAATACAAACACTGTCCAAACCTGCATAAATTTCGTTAAAAAGAACATCATCGTAACAATAAAGCTTATCAATGCTCCTGTTGTATTAATGATAAATTTCGACATCCAGCCAGCAGGTTTTTCACGAATCCATTTCAGCATCATTCCTGTCTGAGACAGTGTAAATGGAATAAATACCCCTACTGCATAAAGGGGGATAAGATGTTCGGTCTGCCCTTCAAAAGCAATAATGAGCAGAATGGAAAACAGCCCTAAAATAACAATGCCATTGGAATAACCTAATCGATCTCCTCTAACCGTAAACATTCGCGGGATAAACTTATCCTTCGCCAGATTAACAGCCAGCAATGGAAAAGCAGAGTAGCCGGTATTCGCAGCCAGAATTAATATTAATGCAGTAGTACCTTGTATAAAGTAATACATAAAGTTGCGGCCAAACGTTTGTTCAGCAATTTGAGAAACAACCGTTGCCTCTGCTAGAGGACTAATTCCATAATAATAAGCTAAAATAACGATTCCTGAAAACAAGATTGCAAGCAGGGAGCCCATTGCGATTAACGTTTTGGCAGCATTATTTGGTGCTGGGCTTTTAAAGTTAGGAATCGCATTTGAAATAGCTTCCACCCCGGTTAATGCGGAGCTGCCCGAGGCAAATGCTCGCAGAAGCAGAAATAAACTAACTCCAGCAACGGGTGTTCCGATGGGTGTGTGCAGTTCAGGTGATACATGACCAAACAAAATATTGTAAACCCCTACACCAATGAGAATAAATAAAGCAAGAACAAACAAATAAACCGGATAAGCTAAAATGGAAGCAGATTCTGTTACTCCTCTTAAATTTAATATCGTTATAAAAATAACGAATCCAATTGCGATAATTACATTATGATCATGCATGCTTGGAAACGCCGATGTGATCGCATCCGTCCCAGCTGATACACTTACAGCAACCGTTAAAATATAGTCAACTAATAAAGATCCTCCCGCAATCAGCCCTGAGTACTTCCCTAGATTTTCCTTTGAGACAACATAAGCGCCTCCACCATGAGGATACGCAAAAATAATTTGGCGATACGACAAGATAAGGGCTGTCAATAACACTAACACCCCAATAGCGATCGGGATCGAATACCAATAAGCCGCAGCACTAACCGTAATTAAGACTAACAATATTTGTTCAGGGCCGTATGCCACTGAGGATAAAGCATCTGAAGAGAGAATAGCGAGCGCTTTTGTTTTATTTAATTTCTGCTCGCCCAATTCAGTCGATTTTAATGGTCGCCCAATTAAAAATCTTTTTAGCGAAGACCACATGAGTTTCACTCCACTTTTTTTATTTGTATAGTACCCTGCAATTCAAAAATAAACTCCGGATCTAAATCGTTTAGTCATTTTTAGGCAAACAAAAAACACAGCATCTAACCCTGTGTTTTCTACCCTAAGTTCGTACCTTCCAATCAACGCTTACGAGGTTAGCTGACGGATTCGGGCCGTGAGAGTAGCCCTACCTGATTCGTTAACGGACTTCATAATTGTCCAACGCATCAGGATTCACCCACATATGATGGACATGCATGTATGCATACATCACATAATGGTTCCCCCGCTTTCCATTTTGGAAATTAAGCGAATTAAAATTTTTCTTATTTGTTCTATTGGACCGCAATGTATAATACTCCAGTTAATCAATTTTGTAAACTAATTTTGTAACAAGCTATTTATACGTCAGGTAACGTTATTTTATGTTTAACTTGACCTTAGGTTTATTTTAGTCCTAAGAACATTGAAATGGGTGTGTGCATGGATCTCCTTTTTCTCTCATGAAGGTACTTCATGTGCAAGAAGCCTCTCAATATAGTTCAAAATACCATCATTAAACGAAAGAATTGACCTATAATTTGAACACATCATATATGAAAAAGGATTCAAGATGATAAAACAGAGCACATGCATGTGAGTATAGGCTTCCAGTCTTTATTGCCCCTGTCTTATACGAAGTATTAAAAAAATATTAAAAAATAAAAGAAAGCTATTGAAATCTAATATGATCTTTAATAAGATGTCAATATACATTTTTGTCCAAATTATTAACCTATTAAGAACTATTAATGAACTTTAATGGTGCGAAAATGTAATCCTGATACAAGGGAGTGATGATGTTATTTGGTTTATCCGCAATTACGGAAAGCATACCCATTTTATAGAGGAGGAATTAATGAAAAATGAAAAACAAAAGAATACTTTCCCTTGTTCTATCGCTTGCTATGGCGCTCAGCCTAATGCCCTCAGCAGTCGGGGCATACGAAAAGTCTGAGATGAGCGGACCGTCTGAGAGACTACTCCATCTGAGGACAGGAAGTGTCAATCTACAGGAGGGAACATGGAACGACGATCTCCTGGAGGAGAGTGGCAGCACGGAGCATAAATTGTACGTCGTTCAATTCAGGGATGTCATAACCGAGTCATCCAAGCAGCTGCTGCTTCAGACTGGGGCGGAAATTGGCGACTATCTTCCTGATTATGCTTATCTCGTACGTATGAATCCACAACAAGCCGGCATCCTCGCCGCAAACGAACTCATTTACAACGTCACTCCATTTCAAGCCCAATGGAAGGACGGCACCACCCTATCTTCAACACACAGCCAATCTAACAATTACGTCATCTCCATATTCAAAGGAAGCGAATCACAAGTAGCCGGTTCGTTGCAGCAGCAAGCAATTACAATTACCGATGTACAGCAAGGCTTCATCGAAGCCGTACTGCGTGATGAACAAATTCCTCTAGTACTCCAGCATTCAGATGTAACCTTCGTTGAGCAAAAGCCACAATACGGAATATCCAATGACTTTATTACTAATCAAATAAACGCCTCTACACCAACCGGTGTGTGGAGCAAAGGTTGGACAGGCAGTGGCCAAGTGGTTAGTGTGGCTGACAGCGGCCTGGATTCAGGAAGCTTAAGCACGCTGCACAAGGATTTTGAAGGACAGCTTCATGCCACGCCAGCCCCGAATCCATCAACTGGTACCTGGTCTGACGCGAACGGCCATGGTACCCACGTAGCTGGTACCGTGCTTGGCAGCGGAGCCATGTCTAACGGTAAGTACAAAGGTGTTGCCTACGGCGCCAAACTACTTTTCCAGGCGATAGGCTGCGGTGGAGATTCCATTTGCCCTGGCGATGTGCGCGACTTGTTCGGTACAGCGAAGCAGCAAGGAGCAGCCATCCATACCAACTCCTGGGGAGCCCGCTTGAATTACTCCTATAACGCCAATTCTTCGCGTGTTGACGAATTTACGTTCAACAACAAGGACTTCACGGTTCTGTTCGCAGCTGGAAATGACGGCAGCTCGAACAATACCATCTCAACTCCTGGCAATGCCAAAAACACGATCACGGTTGGTAACCTACAAAAATCGAACCCGAATCAAATCGCCTCAACTTCCAGCAGAGGGTATGCCATTGATGGCCGGATTAAGCCGGATCTTGTTGTAACCGGTTCCAATATCATATCGGCACGATCATCTGCTTCAACCAGAACGCCTAACCCGAACAATTACTACACCAGCTTATCAGGCACTTCCATGGCCACTCCAGCCGTTGCTGGTTCAGCTGCAATTGTTCGCCAATTTTATATCCAAAATAAACAGGTAACACCATCGTCGGCACTCATCAAGGCTACACTTATTAACGGAGCAGAAGATGTAGGTTATGGCTGGATGAGTAGAGAGACAGGCTGGGGCCGTGTGAATTTGGTTAACTCACTTACCCCAACCGATGGAAGACAAAGCGGCTTTATTGACAACCAAGCTGGATTAAATACAAATGGTTCCATATCGTACCGCGTGAAATCTACAGCAGGCAAGCCATTAAAAATCTCTCTCGTTTGGAGCGATTACCAAGGAGCAGTCCAAGCAGGTAAGCAATTGGTAAACGATCTTGATCTTGAGGTAAAAGCTCCAAATAATGAAATATTAAAAGGCAACTGTTTTGTACAGAACACAGCAAGCTCTACATGCGCCAGTTCTGACCACGTCAACAACGTTGAAAACGTCTATCTGAACACACCGTCAACTGGCGACTACATTGTGACCATTAAAGGCTACAACGTACCACAAGGCGCGCAACCGTTCGCATTAGTGGTGTCAGGTAATAATGCCGAAATCGTTCCCGGTGATACAGAGCCTGTGGTACTGAAAGCACCTGAGCAGTTAACGGTGACCGGTGTCACTTATGATACGGCCAGCCTGACATGGATCGATCCTAACGGTACTGCGCTCGGCCTCCAATACGAAGTATTTAATCAAGGGAACCTTATCGCCACTACTGCGGTGAAAAATTATACGGTAACCGGGCTTACTTCGGGGCAAACCTACACATTTACAGTCAGGGCTAAAAATGCCGAGGGCAAAGTGTCGCCGCATAGCTCACCTATAACAACGAAGCTGCCCGACAAAGATACGGGAACCACTCCATGGCGGGCAGGCACTGCTTACAAAGCTGGCGATCTTGTCTCATATGGTGGATTCGTATATAAATGTATACAGCCACATACCTCATTGACGGGCTGGGAGCCGTCTATCGTACCAGCATTATGGTCCCGTGTGCAGTCATAATTTATAATCATAAGGATAAAAATAGAGGAGCAGCAGGGTAAAGCAGCCCCTTACAAAGCTCTTCGTGAGCAATCAAATAGGATCTTGCTAAGCGGCTCAAGTTCTGTGGACTTTGGGCCGCTTTGTTAAGTTTAATCGTATCCCCTACTGCCATGATCAGCGGATCAGCATCTGGCGAAAACATCACTACTGCTTTTGCCGCTCTATCCCTAATGAGTTCCGTATATTTCTCCATCTGAATGTGTGCACACTTCTAACTGCTGCCAATAACTTTAAAGGGACAACTAGGACTGGAAGTCCAGTTGATACCTCTTGTATCGGATAACGATCATCCATCCAATCTTGGTCTATATGTAGGACTTCGGCCATAATGGCTGCATCTATATTTCCCTTGTGAAAATACATTTACAATAGATAACTTATATTCTCCATCTCCTGTTCCCCTATTCCTCGTCATCCGCGCTTATATAATCTGTGTGCGCTCTTCCCCAAACACACATGCTATCCAGCACAGATCTAAAAGATTGACCATGTTCTGATACGCTATATTCCACTCGCGGCGGTATTTCTTGGTAGACCACACGTTCGATCAGTTGGTCATGTTCCAGCTCACGCAGCTGCTTGGTTAATGTTCCTTGTGAAACTTCCGGTATCATCCGTTTAAGCTCGCCAAAACGTTTGGTACCATCCGTCAGCAAAATAAATAAAATCAATGGCTTCCATTTGCCACCGACGATGTCAAGTGTTGTGAGTACGCCTGTTAATCGCGGCTCCTGATTATTCCTGTTCATCAGATTCACCTCTTTGTCCATCATACAAAATGATTTTTCATCTTGCACCACTATTGTGAATCCTTCTGTCAGCTCGCAATCCCATGATATGCACTATGGTACGAATGTTCGTACTAAGTACGAACCAAGTGCGTACTTTGCAACGCTCCCGTTGTACCCAATAATAAGAAGAGCACAGCTCTAACAAGTCTATAACTGGCAGTGCTTAATTATGGAGAGGGAGAGAGTACAGATGCCCGTCATTTCGCTAAACAATCAACGTGTGGTCATAATTGGAGGCAGCTCAGGTATAGGTCTGGCTACTGCCCAGCAAGCCATCGAACAAGGAGCACATGTCATTATTGCAGGTCGCTCGCAGACTAAGCTTGATATCGCCCTTCAGTATCTAAACAATGATTCTGTAGAAACCTTCCCTTTAGATAATCAAAATGAAGCGGAGCTGCAGCTTTTTTTTGAGCATGTTGGCAAATTTGATCACTTATTTACACCTGGCGCCTCTTATGTAAGAGGTCCGCTCTCCTCTAGTACAGAGGTAGCACACAGCTGCTTTGACGCCAAGTTCTGGCCACAATACAATGCAGCAAAATATGCGGCTCCACATCTTAATCCGCATGGTTCGATCGTGCTCATGTCTGGCGCTTTTGGTCAACGACCGCTGGCTGACGGTGCTTCATATGCCGCCTGTAACGGAGCCATCGAAAGCTTGGGCAAAGCGTTAGCAGTTGAACTAGCTCCTGTTCGGGTAAATGTCATTTCCCCTGGCACCATCTATACAGCATTTAATTGGGAAGGCGCGGCGCAGGAAGTAAGAGATCAAGCTTACGATGCCTACACCAGCATGAATCTGTTGGGGAGAGTGGGGCAGGCTGCTGAAGCCGCACATACCGTTATTTATTTGATGACAAATGGCTACACAACAGGCAGTACCCTGTTCCCAGACGGGGGTTACATTTTACGCTAATTAACATATAAGACGATATCGTTTTGATTCCAAGGCCGTAGGACTAGTTCCGAGGGCCTTTTTTCATGACGTGCAGTATCGGGTCAAATCACACTTCATCACCTGGTAAGAACAGCAACAAGTAGGAGCTCAAAAGCTATAGATCATACATTAAGACGCGGGCAGTATGTGGGTTTCCGTTTTTTAATTAGAGGTAAAATGACCAAATAGGCCCCATCGAAAGAGCTGCAACATGTATCTTCATGGTGCACCTAAGTCGATTGGAAGCCTATAAACAGATCCATATAAACATGTTGTTTATACGGGAATATATCGATTTACAAAATTTTTCACTTTCTCCACGTATCCATCGTAATCCACTAGGATCGAGGCACCATGAGCTGCCTTAGGAACGATCCATAACTCCTTGTCGCTCTTGCATCGCGCATGCAGTGGATATACCATCTGAGTCGGAACAAACGTATCTTCTTCCCCATGTATAAACAGAATTGGCGTCTTGGCACGCTCTACCTGCTTCAGTGCAGTTGCCTCCTTAAAAGAATAGCCTGCGCGAAGTCTGCACACCAGACTGGTTGTGGATAATAGCGGAAAGCTGGGTAACCTAAACATCTGTTTGAGCTGGTAAGTCAATTGGTCATACACAGAAGTGTACGCACAATCAGCCACGATCACTTTGACTTGTTCCGGAAGTTCCTCCCCGCTAGTCATCAATACGGTCGCCCCTCCCATAGATACCCCATGCAAAACAAGTTCTACCTCATTGCCGAACCGTGTGATTAGATACTCAATCCATTTTAAATAATCTTTGCGATCATGCCAACCAAATCCGATGTAATGGCCTTCACTAAGACCATGTCCCCGATTGTCCGGCATAAGCACGTTATATCCTAACGAGTCATAATAAATACTTGCGTAAGATACCATGTCGCGTCCTTGACCGGAATAACCATGCACTAATATGGCTAACTTATTCGTCGGCTGCTTCGCTGCCATATAGTAGCCATGCAGCTTCAACCCGTCATACGATTGAATCTCTACATCTTCATAACTTTGACGGCTCAACCATTGCTGGTTCTCTTCTGCGTGACGTTTCCATTCCTTGGCTATTTCCGTATCCGGGTCGCCTGACAGAAACGACTTGCTCGATCGTTTGACCGCCAATTTGTAAAAATATAAGCTCGCCGCCACAATTCCCATTCCTATCACAAGTGCAATTATTGTTACTCCCACTACAATATTCATTTCTGCCTGTTCACCTCGGAATTCAGTTTAATATATGTCATATTATACACATTGTTACCGAACAAATCATCTTTGCCCTCGATTCTGCACTTGTGAACCTATCCATGGGCTAACGCATACGATACATTATCCCTATTTACAATATCGGAGGTTATTCATATGTCATCTAATGCTAGCGAATCTGCAGTGGTGTATCAAGCCACACCAAATACGGTTACCAATCTGAAAGGCGTCCGCGAGCGGGCGCAACAAGCCGTTAGCCCTTATATTAACTCCCATGTCAAAATCACAACCATTGACGGTCAAATTTATGAAGGAGTCATTGTCAAAGTCGAGGGCAGCATCCTTCATTTAAGCATTGCAGGCCAGCCGCAGCCTCAACCGCAACAGCCTATGCCTTATTCATATGATATGACTTACATGCATCAGACCCCTATGCAGTCCATGCCCGGCCAGTCTTGCGGCTGCCACTCCTACAGTCACAGCCCTAGCCCTTACGATTTTTACCGTGCCTTCAATCCTTACTACAACAACGTCATCTTACCTTTAGTGTTATTTGAGCTTCTTGTCATTGCACTGATGTAACAAGGGAGCATACATTCATATCTACACGTCTGACGCCAGAGAAGCAGCTTTCTTGCACGCAGCTGCTTCTTATTTTGATCCGTTTATAATCTCCAATCTGATCGCCTTGGCCGTACCTGGATAAGCTATCTCATCGCGTTCGGAAATCCATAAATGAACCTTGTCGCCTGGACTGAATGATTGTGGAATGGAGCGGATATCTACCCAAAGCGCATTCGGCTTGACCAACTGTATAAGCTGCTGCACCGATTTGTCCTCCAAGTCCTGTGCTCTGATGTTACCCCAAACAAACAGCACCTGCTCCTCTTTTACCTGATGTGTCACAATATATCCGTTGAATTGGCATGGCTTGTCGTCAACGGACACCGCCCTTGATTCGGGCCACAGACAGCCTGCTGTGCTTATTGTTATTAAACTTATAAATAAGCTTATTCGCAGCATGCACTTTAATCCAAAACTCATCGTACCAGCCCCCTTAGCTTCCATGTTCAACCTATCTTTCTTTCGACACTTCGAACATTAGGAATGGGAATAAGTTCAATGTCTCGTTCAGTTTGCCCGCAATTCACACAACAGATTCGTGACTGATCATTTATGTGCGCTTATGGTTGTTTAATTCTGATTTAAGCTCTTATAATCGAGACTCTACACTGCATTCCTAAAATAAAAAAAGACCTGCCAACTCCGATGGAGCAACAGGTCACAGGTCTTCGTATATGCAATTGATTGACGCCAATTATGAAACGGAGCTAGAAGCCTCCAGCTTATATGCGGATAACCGATTAGCCTGAAATAGACCATACAGCACTATAGTAATGGATAAAGCGCCAAAGATCAGCACCATGTATTTTAATCCGATCGTATCCAGGAAAAATCCGGATGACAGCAGTACAACTTGGAATAATAATCGTTCTAACATACCGCGCAGCGAAAAGAATCTACCATGATACTCCTTTGGAATTCCCGTTTGAAAATAAGTTGCGACGAGCGGGAAGAAACAACCCAGAGCAAATCCTAACAGACCAAACGACACGATCGAGATGATTGGAATGTCCGCAAAAAATAACAGGAATTGTGAAATGGCAATAACGACCGATAATCCAAACAGCTTTTTTAATGTGCTGCCTTTACCCATTATTCGTTTGACAAACAACGCGGCGATAAAGAAGCAAATCCCCTCTGCTGCGTACAATAAACCTTTAATCTGCACGCTGTTCTGCAGTTCACTGATATTAATAACCATCAAATTAAACGATCCAAGAAACAAGATCGGCAGCAATGAAATACCCAGCATCATCATCGCGACAGGCATTGTTTTTAATACTGGTATCATCTCTTTAAACGCACCTTTGCTGTTACTCTTGCCCTGCTTGTCAGTCGATATCTCCTCATCTACTTTCAGGAAGCAGGTAGAAACAAGCAGCAACGCATACGCGATAAAGGAGCATAAATACAACGTGTACAAGCTCATGACAAGCAGCAGTGCACCCGCAAGAGCCGTTCCCAAAATTCTTGCAATTGTTGATGCATTCATAAATACACCATTCAGTGTCATCAGATCCTTCTCTGCCACGATCTGCGGGATGAGCGCCTGCAAAGCCGGGAACATAAATGCCATCGACAATTGCAACGCTACCCCGAACACCACCATCCATGTCACAGAGTCAAAGGCCAACGCCAGAAACATAAAGCATACACTGATCAGCCGGCCTACACCTGATATAATCAATACTTTCTTCTTTCGATTTGAATCAACAACTCTCCCAGCTAAAGGACCTACAATAATTCCCGCTAGCAAACCTGTAAATAAAATAAGTGACTTCATAAAGTCAGATGGAACATGCTGCTGCATAAATTCGAGATTCGCAATAATGGAGGTCCACATGCCTAGCCCCGCAATAAATTCACCTGCCAACACGATCCATACGTTTCGATTTCTCCACATCTACGATTCTCCGTCTCTTATAAGAAATATATACTCCAAATGTACATATTATCATATCAGTTGGTAGAAACAATTACCAACTCATTCTTATTACAGACAGAAAATATGAGACAGCGTTAACCATCCGTAGGAAGTTCTTATTGGAAGTCTCCCCTGCTTCTCCCCCCATACCACGCAATGACTTCTTCCCAATTGAAATGATCATAATATTCATTTGGCATGTCCAATTGCTTTATGATCAGATACGGTTTATCGCCTGATGGTCCCGATGACCATGCATCTGCTTGCTTTCGGGTTGTCCGGATCCAAGTCAAACGATCACTACGGGACTTCACGTGCTGAGGAAAGAAATCTCCACTTCCCGATGGAGGGTTTGTTATTCGGATTTGTTGGTTATCATCTAACCCAATTCTGTACAATGCGGGTAGTGGTCTTTCTCCCGGTGTGTTTGACCATGCCCGCTCTTTTGCTCGTGCAACTACGATATGATAGTCATCAAGCCATGTAAAGTCTCGGTCCGCATACCCGCTTGGTGTATAGGATTTGGATTGGATCACTGGAAGTTCGTCCACTGTTAGCTGTTTATTTTCAACAGAGAATCGCCCTTCACCTGTAATAGAAGCTAGCTTATTCGTTTGTGGTGCCCAATTAAACCAAGACGGATAACCTAACATTTTGTCTAGCGTGTAAAATCTCGATCCGTCACGAGACAACACACATAATAGATTGCCGTCCGCCGACAACGATGCGGTAGGCTTGGCGATAAAGGCGATCCACTTCCCATCTGAAGACCACTTAAATATACTTGTCCCTACCGCAAAAAAGTCGTCCGATTGACTTGGCAGCATATAAAGCTGTTTTACCTGCTTGGGGTCCATGTTGGCCGTGAGTGGAACCACATACAATTTGACATTGGTCCAGCCTGTAGGTTGCAATTGAGCTAGCGATGACACAAGAAAGCCACTTCCGTCAGGTGTCCATGAATAATTTCCGACACCTGATACGACTGGCTGCTGGACCTGGAGCTGTCCTGCCGCTAGCCGTGCAATATCCACAACACTTAGCAGTCCATTTTCCCTAACAGCCAGTATATGCTCCTTGGGAGACCAACTGTATTGATCTGCGCTCTCCACTACAAGTGCACTTCGCTTGCGCTCCACGTCATATACCCACAAGTTCTGCTCTGCCACCCAATAAGCAATAAACTTGCCATCTGCGGACCATTTGGGCAAGCTCGCCCTCGTCTGATCAGTAGCTCGGTATTCCACACCACCCTTGCTAATCCACAGCGATCCAGCGCGTATGTAGGCAGCTTGCGGGTAGTCGATCTGTTGATTCACTTCTTGTCCTGGATGGTTGACCGACCTCGCACTTACAGTTGTTGTGCCGCTGCACAGCCCGATTAACAGTAGGACTCCCAGTACTAAACATCGGGATGTTTGTCGGGACTTAAGCACATTTTGTGTACCAAATCGATTCATGCCTACATCAGCCTCCATATCTCATCACAATACAGAGGTAGTGTTCGTTATTCTTAAAGGCTTATGCACGGTGACTGCATCATGAGCAGGACTCCAACATCATCAAAACGTATGGTCTGTCCTTGCAACTGCTCCATCTGCTAAGTGTAAGGCATGCACACTGTAAAATAGAAGTTATTCTTTATCGTTTTAATGCGGTTCGGGGTTTCATATTGATCCTTCACAGTCTGCAGGAGGTCCGCAGAAGGTTAGCGCGCCTATGCGGGCCTACGCGGTTACGTTTCCCCCCTGTTCTTCCAGCCTGGAAGCTGCCCAGAGCTGGAAGGCGGCAGCATGGTCTGCAAGCACGCCTATCATAAGGCTGGCATACATGTCAGCAATGACTCTGCCTGCTTCATGGAAGGGCTCCAGCCCATCAATAGTTAATACACCATGCACACCTAACGAAAGACAGAGCAGTGATTGATACGGACTTTTGGAATCTAGATTACGTTCCCAGTCCTCATCCTTTTTAACGTCGGAACAATGAACTGCCGTCTGCTTTCGAAAGGAGCGGCCTGCTACGGAGCGATCGACATGCAGCTGCCGCTCACCAACATACTTTTTGGGGAAGCCCGCAGACGCAAAACGAAGCGTTAAGGTCTGATCTGCGTACAACCATATTCCACAACGATGGTGGCCTCCCGGCTTCATTTTCATGTCGATTGCAAGCATGTCCAGCATCCGCTGTAGCAAAAAAGCCGACTCTGTCAGCGCCATGTAAGGGTCTAATAGCATTCGCAGGTCACTACATGTATCTGTGAATGTCTTCAAGTTGCGCAGCGCGGAAAGAGATTGCTGAGCAGCGTGCTCACTATCCATTTGAGATGTGCGAAGCGTATCCAACTTTTCCTGATACGTCTGCATGCGCTCATCTCTTGTCATCACGTCTGATACCATATCACTCAATTTTTTATTAATATACAGCGTTTTAAAAAAATAAAATATGATGCCTGCAGATATAACAACGGTAAACAAATGATAGCCCCAAGGCGGCAGCTTCTCCAACATTGCCTTTATGATCGCTTCCATCATAACGCCTCCATCCGCATCATAATGCCTGTATAATACAAGCATATGCGCAGGTATGGGCGAACATGCATTCTTAATGGGTAGGGTTGTTTTTATTTCCATTATTAATTCTGTTTATAACTATGTACCCGCGCAAAAAAGAGCTGCCTTTGGCCACGTACACCAAAGACAGCTCCTGACGTTCTATTTATATCAAAGTCTTTTAAACATCTTATCCGTCCGACTTAGTAAGCCGAATTAGACTGCTCACCCTTCACCAGCGCAATACCGGAACTCGTTCCAATCCGACTCGCGCCAGCTTGTACCATTGCTGCGAAATCTTCTGCGCTGCGGACACCGCCCGAAGCTTTGACGCCTACGTCAGGCCCTACAGTCTTACGCATTAACGCGATATCGGCCGCTGTTGCGCCACCTGTCGAGAAACCAGTTGATGTCTTTACAAAGTCAGCGCCTGCGCGTACAGACAACTCACAAGCACGAACTTTCTCATCATCCGTCAACAAGCATGTTTCGATAATAACTTTAACAAGCGCTTTACCTTTTGCTGCTTCCACAACTACACGAATGTCACGCTCTACAAGCTCGTCCAGCTTGTCTTTTAACGCGCCTACATTAATAACGGTGTCTACCTCTGTGGCTCCGTTAGCAATCGCATCTTGTGTCTCAAATGCCTTCGCCTCAGGTGTAGAAGCCCCTAGCGGGAAACCAATTACTGTACACACCTTGACGTCAGGCGTATCTTTTAATACTTCATATGCCGTCTTTACATTAGCAGGGTTCACACATACTGATGCAAAATGATGCTGCTTTGCTTCCTCCGCTAGGCGGATAATCGCATCGCGCGTTGCGTCAGGCTTTAATAAAGTATGATCGATTAAACGTGCAATTTGTTCAGTGTTCATGTAGGGTTCCTCCACTCAATTGGGTTATATTTTACTTGCCACTTCCTTATGCTGCAGCTTACTTGGAATGAATTTCTGCGTGAACCAGCGTTGGACGCTCCACTTTATTGCTTGTGATGGTATAAGCCTCATAGATACGCTCAATCACATCTTCTACTGCCTCGCGGTTGCTGTGGATCGTTACAATCGTATCCCCCTGCTTCACTTCATCACCAATCTTCTTCTCCAGCATAAGTCCGACAGCAAGGTCGATCTCAGACTCTTTTGTCGCACGGCCAGCACCTAGAATCATAGCGGCCGTCCCAATGCTATCTGCAACGATCTCGGATACATAACCGTCCTGCTTCGCTTTAACAGCGATCTGATAGTTTGCTGCTGGAAGCTTGGAAGGCTCATCCACGATGGATGCATCGCCGCCTTGTGCCTCTATAAACGCCTTAAACGTTGCCAGCGCTTTGCCGCTCTCAATCGCATCCTCCAACTGACGGCGCGCTTCTTCAACACTCTTGGCATGTTCAGCCAAATACACCATATGGCTGCCAAGCGTTAAGCACAGTTCGTGCAGATCGTCAGGACCTTCGCCACGCAGCGTGTCGATTGCTTCCTTCACTTCAAGCGCATTACCAATCGCATATCCGAGCGGCTGATTCATATCGGAAATGACCGCCATCGTGTTGCGGCCAACATTACTGCCGATTTCAACCATCGCTTCGGCAAGCGCTTTGGCCCCCTCCAAGTCTTTCATAAACGCACCTGCGCCAACCTTAACATCAAGCACAATCGCATCAGATCCGGAGGCGATCTTCTTGCTCATAATCGAGCTTGCCATCAACGGTATCGAGTTTACCGTTCCTGTTACGTCGCGCAATCCGTAGATTTTCTTATCTGCAGGAGTCAAGTTGCCTGTGGGTCCTGTAACCGCAACTTTAACTTCATTCACCTGCTTGATAAATTGTTCATTGTCAATTTCCGCATGGAAGCCAGGAATTGCTTCGAACTTGTCAACCGTGCCTCCGGTATGGCCAAGACCACGTCCAGACAGCTTTGCTACTGGTACTCCTACTGCTGCGACTAGGGGAGCCAGCACAATTGTTGTTGTATCGCCCACACCACCTGTGCTGTGCTTGTCTACTTTTATTCCTTTAATAGCGGACAGGTCAATCGTATCGCCTGAATCCACCATTGCCATTGTCATGTCTGCTGTTTCCTGAGGTGTCATGCCCTTAAAAAATACGGACATTAAGAAGGAAGACATCTGATAATCCGGAATCGTACCTTTTGTGTAACCTTCAATAATAAAGTCGATTTCTTGCTTCGTCAGTTGTCCGCCATCCCGCTTTTTCGTAATCAAGTCAACCATTCTCATCATAAGCCATCCTCTCCAACGATGCGTTTATAGTGATCCGGCTTAGCCGGTAAAACCGCAATTACAAGAATAATCCAATTAATGTTGACGATAAAATGGAAGCCAGCGTAGATCCAAACAGCAGCTTTAAGCCAAACTGCGCCACTTCGTCACCACGTTTGTCATTTAGTGCTTTGACAGCACCGGTAATGATTCCAATGGAACTGAAGTTAGCAAAGCTTACCAAGAACACAGATACGATACCAACCGCGCGGTCGGACATACCACTCGCAATCTCTTTAAAGTTAAGCATCGCCACAAATTCATTGGTTACGAGCTTTGTAGCCATAATGCCACCCGCAGATACGGCTTCGGACCAAGGAACTCCCATTAAGAAAGCGACAGGAGCGAATATATAGCCAAGTACATTTTGGAACGATATTTGGAAGATAGCTTCAAATACCCAGTTGATCATATTCATTAATGCGATAAAACCAATCAACATCGCGCCAACGATAATGGCAACTTTAAAGCCATCCATTATACTCTCACTAATCATTTGGAAGAACGATTCCTTCTTGCCTTCCTCTTGTACAACGGCAACATCTTCCTCTGGCGTCACTTTATAAGGATTGATCAGACTCGCTATAATAAGTGCCGAGAAGATATTTAAGATGATCGCAACTACGACATATTTAGGTTCCAGCATCGTCATGTACGCTCCAACGATCGCCACGCTTACTGCGCTCATTGCTGACGTACACAAAGTGTAGAGCCGCTGTTTGGACACTTGTCCCAATTGTTTTTTTGTCGTTAGGAACACTTCCGATTGTCCAAGCACGGCTGCGGAAACCGCAACGTAGTTCTCCAGCTTGCCCATGCCGTTCAGCTTGCTTAAAGCTAATCCGACATACTTGATAATAAAGGGCAGGACTTTAATGAAGTTTAATATTCCGATCAGTACCGAAATAAAGACAATTGGCAGCAATACGTTTAAGAAGAATGTAGAAGCTCCTTCATTCTGCAGACCACCAAATACAAACTCCACGCCGCCTATACCAAACTGCATCAGCTTATCAAAGAGCCCTGATACAAATTTAATCAACACAATCCCGATTTCCGTATTTAATACGATAAATCCGAGCACCAATTGCGTAACAATCATCGCAAATATCGGTTTGTAACGAATACCTTTGCGGTTGTTGCTGACCGCATACGCCAGTCCAAAGACAAGCAGCAGTCCTAACAGGGCATACACAAATTTCATTCTATAGCCTCCAGCTCTTTAATGTGTTGCTTTATAATAGCGCTTACTTTCTAACGTATAACACGCTAATCAGTACCCTGATTCGCACGTCCGCAATCATGTACGCCTTACGAATGTAATATACTAAGCATTTGAACTTTTGTAAATACTATTTTGAACAAATGTTATATTCATTCGACTTCATGTTCTTAAATTATTCAATATTGCTTTATTTCCAGCATTTCCACAACGTATTCATTCCCAATTCAACTATTTTGTATCATCTTCTCTTTAATCTTTACCTCCTCACATACCATATTGAACATTTGTAAAATCATAACATCTCAAATTGTTAATTTCTATTTATGTACACACAAGCACAAAAAGAGATACTGCCTTATGACAGTATCTCTAGTATGATCTATTTTTATGAAAGAGCTGTACAGCTAATTCAGATTATCCCGATTCAACAGAAGTCTTGCCGTAAATTGATCTGTAATCAGCACATTGGCATACTTCGCCTGCAAGGCTCCACGAATACCGTCAACCTTTTGTGCTCCGCCCGCAATTAATACCGACTTTTCCTTCTGCCTTAACTCCTCCAATTCAATTCCAATCGTCCTTGCGTTTAGCTGCTCGTTGCAAATTCGTCCCTCTCTGTCAATAAACCGCGATCCAATATCACCAACAGCATGTTGGGACAACAATTGAATATCTTCTTCCGTAAAATAACCAAGGTGGAACAATAACGAATCGTTTGCATCCGGAACACCTACTGTAAATAACGCAATATTCGCCTGTCTGCCCAAATCCAGCAGCCTCCGGATATGGCGATCCGCTTCGATTGCTTGCTTCACTACTACATGGTCCACAATGGCTGGCAGCGGTAGATGATAAGGCATCGCGTTATAGGCTTGTCCGAACAAATGTAAAATCTCAGATGCATATGTTTTCTGTTCGGAATGGCTAACGCCCCCCTTGAGCTGTACGATCTGTACATCCTTTAATGCTTTGTGCTCCAGATGTGCAGCAACTTGATACAAGGTCGTTCCCCATGTCGTGCCAATGATATCTCCATCCTTCACGATGCTGTTCACGTATTCCGCTGCAAGCATACCAATGTACTGCTTAATGATCGGCTCATCAAATGCCGGAATCGAAGCGACCAACGCTTGCTCCAACCCAAACGCCTGCTCCAGTTCCTCCTGAAGCTGCTTCCTGTCTTCCCTTGGGTCCATTATACGAATTTCTACGAATCCTTCTTCTTTGGCCTGCTGCAGCAGGCGCGATACCGTTGGACGCGACACGCCGAGTCGACTTGCAATATCTTGTTGGCTGTAGTCGTGCAAATAATACAGCTTCGCTGCTTCGATGCTTTTTCTAATTTTCTCGTATTCCATAGCTCCCCCGTTAATCACGTCCGACATACATCCTGAGTTACCCCCATTGTGGCACAATCAGCTGTACAGCGCAAGGCAAAAAGAACCGTTCGATCCTCCCCTTCACAGGCAGCAATCGAACGGTTCCTTATTAAATGTCTATTATCCATGCTGATGCCGAACTGCCGGCACTGCAGGTACTTTGGAAGCTACCTTTACCGGACGACGTGCCGTACCTGCTTGAACGGTCCACGTGATCACTTTGCCCGCTACGCTTACCGCCAAAATCGTATACAACGTATCCATAAGCGGCAGGAAAAACATGGACACAAGCAATACCGCGACATCAATCAATATAAATACAGTACCTACGCTCAGCTTCGTAATACGACTTATAAACAGTGCTGCAATATCATCGCCGCCTGTCGCGCCGCCGAAGCGAAGCACAATTCCTGCGCCTAATCCAGTCAGTATCCCGGACACAATAGCCGCAAGCAGTAAATTCGAACCAAAATCAAACACAAACGGCGAAAACCGTTCACACAGCTCATAAGTAAGCGAGAATACGCCTGTAGCAATCGCTGTGTTCATAATAAAGGTTCGGCCTTTGAAGAACCAAGCCGCAATAAATACCGGAATGTCGAGCAGCAATACGGTGAGAGCAGGCGACCAGTCAAATGTATATTTGCCGATAAGCGCCAAGCCTACGAACCCGCCTTCTGCTAAATGGTTCTGAAAATTAATGTGATAATAACTAAAAGCAAGTAAAATTGATCCTAACAACATCCAACCTATGTTACGTAATTGTTCGTTTTTCCTCATCTTTGTTCCCTCTCGTCTGTCGCATAGTTTGCCTATGACTGACTGCGGGAATACAAATAGAGGACTTCATCCTTCGATTCATCTTCGTCACGCTTCCTTCGCAGTCAGTCTCATTCGTCAAGTGACTTCACGATCTGCGAGAGAAGCTAGATGTAGGAAAGATCATAACGTTTCCAGATTGTCCTTTGGGGCATCATCCTTCGGGGACGCATTGGTATCCTGATCCTTTCTGTAATTGTTTTTGGGTTAACCTTAGCTAAAGATATTATACCACAATCTATATGCCCTCCAAACCGCATCCATTCTTCAAATATCGCTGCCGTCTGGATTTAACCGCATTTAACGGGAACGAGCCTGAACCAGTCCCATCTATGGTCTGCTTCCTGCTGTATTTGCTCTGCCATGCTCGTGAATTTGACGCATTTACACTTTTCCAACATTTCCTACTTAAATTGACCCCCCCGTATCCATACTATGGTAAATAACCATAATAGATAGTACAGATGTTCAAGAAGCGATCACATTTGATGTGCGTTAGATCACGCTGTGATGTTTATCACATCCGTAAAATGACAACTGTAAGCTGCTTGCTGTTATAAACATTTCGCTTTGCTGTCCGCCCTACATGATAGGTTATGCGTCTACCGAAGTGGTTGTCCGGGCAGCAGGAACAATTCAGACATTTTAATGTGACTCAAGCTCATTCAGCCATGTTGACCATTTGGTGCTAAAGAGCACTTCACAATCCAGCAGTATCATTTTAACTTTGACCTATAATTAAGGAGGATGTCCTCATGTTAAGTCCACGTACAATTGAATTAGTTAAAGCTACCGTTCCGGTATTGGCGGAACATGGTCCTGCAATTACAACACGATTTTACGAATTGATGTTTACCAATCATCCTGAGCTTCTGAATGTGTTTAACCATGCGAATCAACGTCAGGGCCGTCAGCCGATGGCGCTCGCGAACGCCGTATACGCAGCTGCAGCCAATATCGATCAGTTGGAGACGATTATCCCTGTCGTTAAGCAGATCGCCCAAAAGCATCGCGCGCTGAGCATTAAGCCTGAGCATTATCCAATTGTTGGCAAGCATTTGCTGCTCGCTATCAAAGATGTACTTGGCGAAGCTGCTACGGACGATATTATAAACGCTTGGGCGGAGGCGTACGGTGTAATCGCAGACGTCTTTATTCAAGTCGAGAAGGACATGTACAAGGAAGCAGAGACACAAAGCGGCGGTTGGAAAGACGTGCGTCGCTTTGTGGTCGCACGCAAAGTAGAAGAGAGCGATGTTATCACGTCCTTTTATTTGAAGCCGGAGGACGGCCAAGCGATCGCTTCTTTTGAGCCTGGTCAATACTTGACTGTTCGTGTGCAGCCCGAGGGCCATAAAAATACGCATTATCGCCACTACAGTCTGTCGAATGCACCGGGTTCGGACACTTATCGCATCAGTGTAAAGCGGGAGGACGGCAATGCCAACGCCCCTGCCGGCGTGGTGTCCAGCTACCTTCACCTTGCTGTGCATGAAGGTGATATCATTGAAGCGACTGCGCCCGCTGGTGACTTTACGCTGAAGCGCGACACTTCCGCGCCGGTTCTACTGCTCAGCGGCGGCGTAGGCTTAACGCCGATGACAAGTATGCTGCATACACTCGCGTCTGAGGAGCCGGAACGCGAAGTGTATTACATCCATGCGGCGCAGAACCGCGCAATGCACGCGTTGAGCAGCGAGATCGCTGCGCTCGCTGAGGAACATGAGCGTGTCCATTCGTTTGTTTGCTACGAGCAGGCCGGCGACAGTGACACATGCGACCATGTTGGCTATATAGATGCGGCTTGGCTGGTTTCCGTTGTACCTGCTGCAATCTTGGCAGAAGCTGATGTATACTTTTGCGGACCTGTCCCTTTTATGAAGGCAATCTATCAGGCGCTGGACACACTGCAAGTGGACCGCTCCCGCGTACATTATGAATTTTTTGGTCCTGCCGGCTCCTTGGAGCAGTAAGAAAGCTGTCCTAAGCCACGGCCAGACTTCCTGCTAAGCGTGGTCTGTATAATGAAGGCAATCTATCAGGCGCTTATGCATACGAAGTATGCTTGATTGTTCAAGCTGTGCACAGCCGTCAATTCCACCAACAGGTGTGGATTGACGGCTTCTTGTCGTTAATGGTTCCATGCAAGCTAGACCCTGTAAGGAATAAATGGTGTAATTAGCATCAATGCTATTTGATATCGACATCTGGCTATAATCCGCTATAATTAGACCATTGTCATTTTTCATGAAAGGGCGTCTCATCATGTCTCAACAACCAGAATCAATTAACTTCCAGCTTGAACCGAAAAAGTGCAAAGAATCCAGAGTATTTCGGACTGGCCGTGTATTTCCAAATGATGTGAACAATCATAAGACATTGTTCGGCGGCAAATTAATGAGTTTGATCGATGAAGTAGCCTCTATCAGCGCTATGCGGCACAGCCGCTGCAACGTTGTGACAGCTTCCACGGATTCCGTTGATTTCCTGCGGCCGATCCATCAAACGGACTCCGTATGCCTGGAGTCGTTTGTCACCCATACGGGAAGAACAAGTATCGAAGTATTCGTTAAGATTGTCGCTGAAAATTTATATACAGGCGAACGTGTCATCGCAGCCACTTCGTTCCTGACCTTTGTCTCCCGAGATGAGGATGGAAAGCCTTGTCCGGTAGCCCCTGTCGTTCCCGAGACAGAAGAAGAATGCCTGCTGCACGAATCGGCAGCGGAACGCTCTGAGCTGCGCAAGATTCGCCGTCAATCGAGCAAGCGACTCGCCGAGCGTCTGACGACAGGAAAGTATTGGGAGCAATAATGATTAGCCGTCTGTTGTATAGCAGGAGCCGATCACATTTTTGAGACAGGAATCAAAACGCTTTGCAAAATTTAGTCAGCCGTCGAGATCAATCGGCGGCTGGTTACTTACTCAGAGAACCTAACTCCTTTGCACTCAAATCTACTTGTTAATCATAGCGGCATTTTAGAAAACAGTTCCCGCCACAAGTCAATGTGCTGTGTTAAACCACTGTGCGTTTCAACATCGCTTAATTCGATGTATCCAATATAACATGGACTTTTTTCCTGTTGTCCTCACAATTTTTCAGGCCTTCTTGAAAATCGCCAAAATCTCTCATAAATTCTACTTGAAGATGGAATTACTTTCATTCTAAAGAACCATAGATATCTATCTGATTGAATGCTATTCTATTTAAGGAAATATATTACACTTTGAGAGGAGTGCTCTTTTGAAGAAATTTTTTTCTCATTCTTTGTCTTTGTTCCTAGTCGTCTGTTTGTTATTGACCGCAACACCTGTTTCAGCGCAGAATACAACTGCAACTAGCAATGTTTTCTACTACGACTATACTGACCTCGACGGGAACGTGGTAGGAAAGCAAAAGAAAGAGGTTACTTTAGGAGCCCCTGTTCATGATTCTAATGGAACTATACACGTTACTGTAACAGAAGTTATTTCTTTTGAACTGAATGATGATTTTGACTTAAAGGATAAGCTAAATACTACTACACGCACTACAACATTTTCCCATGACAAACTCGGAAACAATTATATCGACAACGAATTAGTTACTCCCCTAGAAGTAAATGATGACTTTTCTTCCCTCGACTCTGGCGGCCACTGGAAATACACCAATTATAATTGCGACTCACAAACTCAATGTTACTTGTACACTGGCTCTGGAGTATCTTACAATCTGCAAGATGTACACAACGCGTACAAAGAAAAGTATTTAGTGAAAAACAGTACGAATAACCCTACAATTTCAGACTTTAAGCTTTATGCAACACAAGCTGCTAACTCGGTTTCTATATATAACAATAGCGGAATAGCGTATGCACTAGCTATCGCAGGTACAACTGGAGCAATCCCATTCGTAAATGCCATTGCAGCAATAATTGCTGGAGGAACTGCGATAGCACTTGCCTATCAAGGTTACAGCGCTTGGAAAGACCTTAACGATGCCATGAAAAATGCATACTCAATTTTGTAGGTAAACAAGAAAAATCTGCACGAGTAAAATGCAGATTTTTTCTTTAGTCCAATTATTCAGGAGGTTAAGCAGCTATGAAATACAGGCGTCTATTCGTATATTTATGTGGACTTCTAGGCATTGCCATGAGTATCCGTGGTTTATTGCTTTCAATTTCTTTTGGAAAATCATACGTGATAGATGTTGTTGCTCTAGTCTTGTGGATATTATACCTTTACTCTTTTCGTTCTATTTTCAAACAGCAAATTGATAACGAAAAAAAAGGTAGTGCTAATACGTAGATTTAAGTATTGTGTGACGTGTTCAAAAAAACCTAGAATCTTTAAGTATCAGCAATAGAATTTATCCCTTCATCATAACGACGATCAACCATACTCCCGACCAACTAAAAATATATATTAGATGAAAGGCTCTGGAATTTAGTCCAGAGCCTTTATTGCGCTATCATCAAGGCTTCGGCTTTAAATATGTGAAAAAAAGTTCATATTTAAAAACAAGGCAGGAAAAAGCAACATGGAAATGGAAGTATACTTGTAGATTACATAGAAAAGGGGAAAACAAGATGAGTATGACGATGAATGCGCGTCCATATGCGCAGGATCAGGTGAGTGGAGACTCTTATTTTGATGGAGGATTGCTGCAGTACATCGGGTTAACGATTCTAGGCATTATGGTGACGGTGTGTACGCTTGGCATTTGTCTGCCATGGAGCTTTACAATGCTGTATCGTTGGAAAGTAGAGCATACGGTCATTGAGGGGCGACGTTTGGCGTTTACAGGAACCGCAGTCGGTCTGTTCGGCAATTGGATTAAGTGGTGGCTATTGTGTATTATCACGTTTGGTATATACAGTTTTTGGTTATTTATAGCACTGGAAAAATGGAAAGTAAAACATACCCTGTTTAAATAATATCCTTATATTGCATATTAAATACACAAGAGACCGTCCTACAGGAACGGTCTCTTGGCTTTCTTTATTAGTCACACCATTTGACGCTTCCTTAATGCCTGATGCTCGACAGCACTCCTTGCAGCACACCGACATCATATGGAACAGGATACAACATCCGCTTCTTACACGCTCATCGTTATCACTATACCCCTTGCCGAATAAGCCGATTTACTGTCTCGCGACGAACACCAATAAATTGGCCGATCTCTTCTTGCGTGAGCAGATCCGTCACCCGTTCTTCTTTGGCATAACTGTTCATCCACCTCTTCAGCAGCTCCAGTCGTTCCGCCGGCGATCCAATTGTCAGATGATCGATACGCTGCTGCATAAACCGCAGCTTCTCTTGCAGCAGCTTGGCGGCATCTAATGCTTTGTCTGTGCTTATTGCCAATTCCGCATACCAATCCTTCGCGGAGATGCGCTCCACTTCCCCATGTGTCAAGGCTGTCGCTGTGCCATGAAAATCTTTAGGAGAAATCAGCGAATGGTGCGGCACGACCTCTCCCGGATATAAAATATTAAACAACACAATATTCCCATTCTCATGCAGACGTGTTACTTTATACAATCCACTAATGATACGGTATAAATAAGTGCCAGGATCCCCTTGATGGAACAGCACTTCCCCTTTGTGCAACGTCATTTTCATTATATGCCCCTCCATCTGACCATACTCATACACCGCCCTGCTGCCTGCGTCTCTCTCGCCATGTACATGCTCCAAAATACATACCAGCGCTTGATCAGCCTTGTCCACGTCTGTGGATCAGCCACACAGTGTCTAAGCTTCCTGATGTTCTATGTAAACGCCCTGCTCCAAGTAATGCTTGTAGATACGGAAAAAGACCCGCATCCCGAGCCAATATTGCTTATCGCTCTGAATTGGTGTCAACCAATAAATGGCCTGATTCATTGCCTCGTCATGCCCCTCGGCTTCCATGTTCCGGTACCGCTCCAGATCGATATCAAACATGCCCTGCACGACCTCATCAGGTCCTGCTCCTTCCGCACGAAATTCATAGGTAGCCTTGCTTCCTTCCTCTGCAATCCGCTCAAATTGTACATGGTTTATCACTCGTATCCTCCGTTCTGCTATAATCCCCCGCTCATCCCTGATTATAGCTGCTACTTCATGCGCGCATGAGGCCATGTGACCAGCCACCCCTTATTGCGTACCCGCGCCTCATAATACGCACGATCCGTAAATTTGGGGCTTTGGCGAATGTTCATCTCCATTAAGTCTTGAAGGGCCTGCTCCCCCCACGGACATATGAAGGTCAGCGCCCCATCAGCCTCCATTCGTACACCTACAGCCGTCATCAACTCCGGCCAATGCATCATAGCGTCTGCCGTAGAAATAAATGGCTCGTCTCGTCTCAGCATATGCATGCGCGCTTGATTCTTAAACGACCACTTTCGATGCGGCAGCTTTGCTTGAAACGCTTGCTCATATTGTTTCTCAATCGATTCCTGTGTACATATCGAATCATAATAGACAACATCGACATCATTCAAAGGTGTGGGCTCTGCATAACGATGCAATTTGTCCCATACCAAATTGCGTACGTAGCCCGCTCCGATACACCAATCTGGCAAGTTCATCTCCCGAACAGCCTGCAATTCTGACATTCTGATCTCATCCTCAGCAATCCAGGCCAGTATACGCTGCTCTGCCTCATTGAAGCTCCATCTACCGACTTCATCCGTACGGTTCATCAATCAAACCACACCCCTAAGTCCGTGCTAACCGCCAAACGACACACACGATCTAACTGCTGCGCAGTGTTGCGTGATTCCGAGAGTTCAGGCCATTCTCCTATGCGGAAAAATGCCACCTCACTCGTCTCCATGCCTTGTGCAGCACTTCCTCCTGTAATTGTGCACTGGAAAAATAACTTGTACACATCATTCCAGCCAAGTGGGTGCTCATGCTTGTGCTTATCCAACACAGCGAGTAGTCTGACGGCTTCCACCTGGAACCCTGCCTCCTCGTACACTTCCTTCACAACGTTCTCTGCGGCAGACAATCCCCTGTCCGCCCAGCCTCCTGGAAGCGCCCAACGATTATCACTGTTCTCCCGCACAAGCAGCAGCTTGTCTTCATGCAAAATAACGGCTCTTACATCTACTTTGGGTGTCGCATAGCCTTGCTCCCCTGACCACAATTGAACAAGCTGCTCCGCATCTGTATCCGTATGCGAAGCAGCTATAGCTGCGCTTATATGTCTAATCTGTTCAAATCGTTCCACATCAAACGGGTCCTTTGAATAGGCCAAGCCGTTCTGACTAATGGCCTGAAGCTGTCGTGCCCAGAGCAGCCATTGCTTGCTATCCGGCATCACACATGCCCCCTATCCTACATTATCGTAATCGGATGTCATTGAACAGGATATAAAATATTCCTGTTTGCACGTACAGTAAAATCATACCCTTCCTCGCCTCAATGCTCGAACGAACCTGCATCGATACTCCTTGCAGCCTACTTGGTCCTTTTACTTGACTGCTTGAATAGGGATTGTCTGGTATTATCTCAGTGGACGCTTGTGCATCGCATACAATTCATCCTCAACAGCCGCAAAACGATCATTTAACATCTTACGGGCATCTTCCAATGCTTGATTATAAACGTATGGACCTATCGTCTTCAGCATAAATTCCAATATGTCTGCCGATGCAAGCTCTCCAATCGTTTCCGATCGTTCAACCTCATAATAATGCTGAACTTCACTTACTAGCACTTCCCGTTGTTCCTTCGTTAATTTAATCATCTGCTGCCCACACTCCTTTGTTATAGCCATTGATACATTTCGACAATGTCCTTCTCATTCCTGCCCTTTGGCACTCACTTCCGCTTGATAATCGAATATTTGTTCGTTATATTGAATATAATAAGAACACAAGTTCGTATAATGGTTAATGATAACGATACGAAGGAGGAGTCAGATGAGCTCCCGTCCAATGTCCCCTCAAGGGACGCTGCCCCACCACACCGATGATGCACTACTCGTAAAGCATTATGTGCTGCAGACACTTGTCCTCGATGTTCTGGAGCGTGATATAGCCAGACTAGCTGCTTCCTCGCTGAAGATGGCTTATATTTACATAGAAAGTCTGCGCCAAGCTCAGGACGAGGCGACCGCAGAACTCTACCGCATTCGTAAGCAATTCAGACAAAGAGGAATCAAAGTATACGATGAAGAGCGACAAACTCATGGTATACGCGTACATTACATGTGTAGAGGATACGAGCATTCTTTCTATATGCTGCGCGGCCTGCTGCGCACCGAGGTCACTGGCCTAATGAAGCGTTACTTGCATATTCATTCTTCGACACAACCGGATACGATCGCACCGTAATGGCATCAGGACAAGGTTAAGCCAGGACAGTTCATATTACAGAGCTCCTGTGAAAAGTAGTCGATCTCATCGAATCGACTACTTTTTTTTATTACGGGTTGTATCGAACGCCCTGAATAAACGAAACAAGAGACCATTTACTGGCTGCTACTGCTGAAAAAATTCTTTAGCATATTCCACAACACCGTGTACTCCTGAAAGACCACCCTCTGTAAGCTCAATGGCCATAAAACATTCGTCAGGTACTTCAAATGGAGCTTTAATCTGATATTGGCTAGCTTTTTGATAACCAAACTTAGGATAATACTGTTCATGACCCATAACAATAGAACCTTTATATCCGAGCCGGGAGGCGAGTTGATGTCCTTCCATAATCAGCAGCTTCCCTATGCTCTTCTTTTGCAGTTCTGGTAGTACAGCAACAGGCGCAAGAGCAACCAGAATATGATCCCCAACTTTTATTTCTGTAAACAGAATATAACCAACGATTCTGTCTTCATCTACAGCTACAAGCGACAATGCTGGAATAAACATGTCGCTTTTTCTTAGTCTGTTTACTAAATGATGTTCATCATGATCTGAATAGTCAGCCTTTTCAAAAGCCTTCCTCACTACATAAAATACCTCGTCAATATCTTCGATGCTTTCTTGTCTTATTACTATACTCATAGTTAACCACCTATTTTAGAAAAAGTGTTTTAATGAAAAATATAACATTTTTAAAATGCTTTACAAAGAAAAAGCAGCTATAGCACTAGACTATACCCACTTTTATGCGTAATAAGGCATCTATCAGGCATACCACCAAATAGACACCGCCTTTTCCATTAGATGCTCAAATTATACTTTAAGGGCACCTATACGTCAAACAGCAATATACCAATATTTACATAAATTCCCTTATAATCTTAGTAAAAACAACGCTATTTGTATAAGTAATTCCAGAAAATTCACTTGCATAACGAATGTATGTTCGGTATATAATAAAATAAGAATATATGTTCCCTTCGTGGATAAATTAAGTATTACATGCCGCTCTGGCTTTACAATGTTCATAATTTAGGTTAGTACCACGGTCTTAATAATTGGAGGGCTTAATGTGAGTCAAAAAAGTGAAAGGGTTATTTTTTTAGCAGACTGCGAAAGTTTTTATGCGAGCGTAGAGAAAGCGGAACATCCAGAATATAAAAATAAACCAGTAGCAGTAGCTGGCGACCCTACACGAAGGTCAGGTATTATTCTAGCCGCGTGCCCGATTGCCAAAAGTTTTGGTGTGACGACAGCCGAACGGTTAGGGGAAGCCCTCATAAAATGTCCTGATCTTATTATTATGCGTCCTCGTATGCAGCACTATATCGATGTTTCTTTGATGATTACTCAAATATATGAGGATTTTACAGATTTAGTTGAAGTATTCAGTATTGATGAACAATTTCTAGATGTCTCGGCAAGCCTATCGATCTTTGGTGACCCGATCACCATTGCCAAGACGATCCAACAACGAGTAATGATGCAGACAGGAGTAAGGATTCGTATCGGAATCAGTACCAATAAAATATTGGCTAAAATTGCGACAGACATCTGGGCAAAGAAAAATAAAACCGGTATTTTTACCTTACCCCCATCCGATATTACAACCACCCTTTGGAAAGAACCCGTCCATAAAATGTTTGGTGTTGGGTCGCGGATGAGCAAGCACTTTGCCAAACTAGGAATGGTGACAATCGGGGATATTGCAACAACTCCGCTGCCGCAGCTTAAAGATAAATTTCGGGCTCGCTTTGGCAAGCAGTCGGATATTCACGCCGAAGTGATGTGGCGGACGGCAAATGGACTAGATGATAGCCCAGTTACACCGAGTACCTTTCATACGCCGCCAAAGTCCATTGGCCACATGATGACCTTGCCCCGAGATTATGCAGTTTCCGCAGAGATCGATACGATTCTGCTTGAATTGACGGAGGAGGTATGCCGAGATTGTCGGCTGAAAGGATATATGGGCTGGGTTGTAACCGTGAGCTGCATGTGCAGTCCGTATGAAGCTCCTACAGGATTTTCACGTCAAATGAAAATGCCAGACCCGACGAACAATACGAATAAAGTATTTGAGACGGTAAAAAAAATCTTTTATCAATATTGGGACCATATGCCTGTACGCCGTGCGGGCGTTATGTTAAGCACGTTGGTGGATGACCAGCACTATCAACTGACACTCTTCGAGGATCAGGAGAAAACTCGAGCATTGGATAAAGTGACCGATACCATTAAAGAACGATACGGCAGTGCAGCAATTGTAAGAGCTTCTTCCCTTACCCGTGCAGGTCAAGCGCTAGAAAGATCCATAAAGATCGGGGGGCATTATAAATGAGTAAAAAGCTGGAGAAGAATGGCCTGTGGGAGTCCAGCCGGATGATGCTGCCGCAGCATCGGGAAGCTTTGTTGAACAGACAACGTGACACACCGAGTGATACAGCAAACCAACCGAAGAGGGAAGATATTGAATTAATGCGTGATTATATTCTGCTTCCGGTCATGTACACACTGGTAACCAAGAAAATTCACGAAGTTGAGGTCTCATCTGAAACGTTAAAAGCGCTTTATGCCAAAACAGCCCAGATCCTTGCAACGACTATCTACAAAGACTTGTCCAAAGTGAAACAACAAATGCTGGAGAAAGAAATTCGAATTATAAATGAAGAGAAGCACGACAGTACAATGCACTTACACTATACCTACCGTAACTATGAGGATAGCTTTATTATAACAAAAGAGTACATGAGGATGGCAATAAGTAAGCGATTAGCTCGATATACGGACAGTCTTATCTCCAAGTTAAGTAACTTATAAAGAGTATTTTGACTGAATCTATCGGTCACAGTGATGAGAGGCCAGCCAGTGTTCTGGTTGACCTCTCTGACTGTCAGTGCAGCACACTTCTATTTTCAGCCCGAATTGAGCCAGAAGAAAGCCATCAGATCAGCTGTATATCATCAAAGCGTTCAATCGGAACTTGTCCAAATGTGGACTCCTTAAGATCTAACCGGTCGTATATACGCAGGTTTCCAAAATCCAGCCCCGTCAAAGTCTCAAGCAAGGAGACTTTAACCTGAAATGTTTTGTAGGCGCCTAGCACAGGTTGTTCTTCCTTCGCCTTTCCTAGATATTTAATTAAACTCCACTGGGATGTGAGGTATGCCGTGACCGATAGCCGGTCGTTATGATCGATCATAACAGCAATTTTCCAATATTCAGAAGGAATTTGGACATTTCGATACCAGATATCATCCTTGCGGAATATTGGCCCTGTAAATACAGTTGCTTTGCGCTTCATGTTACTCATATGATTTAAAATATAATCCTCTAGCCCCAGCCAAATATGCTGATTAAATTTCTCATGCTGCGGTGAGCAGTTTGTAAAATGAAAGGAATCAATGTTGGCTTGTGCTCCAGTCCCCCCCCAGACTGGATCCCTTCTTCTTACTAAATGTCCTCGATCTAGAGGGTTGTCCTTGTACAATTCATTGCCACATTGATACATCCGGTCGATACGAGGGTCATAGCGCCAATCTACCCTTTCATAGTCGGTTAATTGGCTGCCATCAATATTGACCACAGTGTAATAAGCTAATCTCCGGGACTTGCTCATGGCAATGGAGAAATGCGTGTAATGGAGAATAGTGCCACCTTGTTTCAACCTGACCAGGTCTGGTTCAAGATCAATACGAAACGAAGGATGCAGAACTTCATGGGAGTCACCTAGAAACTTGCTGTCATGGCCAGTTAAACCCTCATACCAAACTAAGCTTAACTCCTCTCCTACCGTAAGACTTTCTCCTTCTGGGCCAACTCCTTCAGCAGATAAAATTAAACGATCAACATACTGCTGTTGCTGAGCTGTTAGACTTGGCTTCTTATCTTCAATATACTTGAGGATACTGCTTATTCGAACACCTTCATTCGCAATAAATTCCGCTGGGTTCTGCGGATCAGGGACACCCGAATGATGGAGAGCAACTACCATCCATTCATCATTAAACACGGCAGAACCTGATGAACCTGGCAATGTATCAGCAGAATAGTGAATAAAATTATCCAACATATCTGTTATTTTGTTCTCCCTTACGACCACTGCTTTGGGTGCGCCGGATGGGTGCTGAATAATCGATACGTATTCTCCAATCAGTACCTTACCTGTTTGTTTAACCAAAGACAAATAACCGAATTCAGCTAATTTTGTTCCATCAGAAGCTTGCTCCTCGACTGCTACCAATGTAAAATCCAATTCCTCATTCGTCATGTAAAACTGGTCCGGCATCAGTCGAAAGTTATGAATCACTCGTTCTTTCCCGTTCAGGTCGATTTCATAGTTGAACTGGCCAATGCTGGATAACGCAGTATCCGAATTAGGAAGGACATGATTATTCGTTAGCAGCAGATTAGGGGTCACCAGAAAGCCTGTCCCAAAACCTTCGACTCTTCCGGTTCGATCACGGATCTCAACTCTGCAGATGGCCTTACTGACTTGCAGCCCCTTTTCAAAAAAACTGATTGGAAATAAGTCGCTTTTTCCTAAAATACGTTCCAGCGCCATGCCGTCTCTTGGATCAATAAACTCTTGGCGTTGCGCAGCCCTTTCAGGACTATCCACTTCAAAGGGATTTTTGCGTTGCAGTTCTGACAGATGTTTATTCCGCTCGTTAGACCGCTGTTGATACCGTTGTGCAGTCAGATCATTCTGTTTTGCTTTTAATGAAATACCAATAAATTCGGATGAAGCCTTGTTGATCGGATGGATAAACATAAAGCTCAACCTCCTAATCTTTTATGAGCTTCCTATCTTAATCGTCCTACCCTTACTCTTTTGACGTATCGCAGCTTAATAGTTTGAGAAATCCCCTTAAAATTGAGCTTACTTAGTGCTGGGATAACTGAAAAATCATCGAGACAACCTATGCTTTTTCAGTTCTATAAGTACAGTGCTCTTTGCACTGATACTCTATGATATGCGGCAAAGCTATGAAATATGACAAGATTCTGTCAAACATCTAATAGATTTCAGCATTTGAAAGATAACTAGGGTCTATTGGCATACAGCATATCGATCTTTATCGTCATTGTTTGCTTGACTTATCACGGAGTGTTCAAAAACTAGGTATCTGCGGCGATTCCCCCGTTTCATTAGTCGAATCAATTCACGATATGCTACAATGCAGACATATTCACCTAACGCTGCATCCCCCGTTGCACAAGCTGTAAAGCAAAGGATGTGTTAAATAGATGTGCGGACGTTATACACTAACCATAACGTGGGAAGAACTTCTCATTTATTACGAGTTGGAGGAAGGCCCGTCCATTCCCTGCCATCAACCGCGCTATAATATAGCGCCCGGGCAAACCGCACCCGCCCTTATTCATGATGGGGAGAAACTTAAAGCAGGGCCTCTGCGGTGGGGATTAATACCTTCTTGGGCTAAGGATGACAAGATGGGATGGCGCACCATTAATGCTCGTGCTGAGACGCTGCTAGAGAAGCCTGCGTTTCGTCAACCATTCCAGCGCAAGCGCTGCCTGATTCCAGCAGACAGCTTCTATGAATGGAAGCTTGCTCCCGATGGCAAGAAACAACCGCTGCGTATCGTACCCGCAAATGGAGGCTTGTTCAGTATGGCGGGTCTATACGACACCTGGAGGAATGAACAGGGAGAGAAGATCAGCACTTTTACCGTCGTAACGACAACTCCGAATCGGGCCATGGAGCAAGTGCATGATCGAATGCCGGTCATACTGGGCCCTGAAGAGGCTGTCATATGGCTGGACAGAAGTGTAGAAGAAGTGGATAAGCTGCAACGCTTATTAAAACCTTGCCCGCCTGAGTGGCTGGAGATGTATGCTGTAGATACTAAAGTGGGCAGCGTCAAAAATGATTCGCCTGAATGTATAACGGCGATTAGTGATCCCCCGCTGTTATTCTAAATTAAGGTTACGTTTCAACTACTGATGTATATGCAAAAGGCTGTGAGTCGTCTACCTTCGTCGTAGTGACTGACAGCCTTCTGTGGATCAAGCCTTCTGTTCTTGCTGAATCATGTCCATCAGCACATCGGCTTGATGATTAACCGCATCCGAGGCTTCGCGAATCTCCTCCAGCATCGTGCCAAGAAACTCAACGTCGATTAGTACGTCCTGGCTTTGCTGTTGGTGATGTTGAATCTGCTCATAAATAAACGAGAAAAACTCAAACGCTTTACCCGTCTCCCCGTTGCCCGTCTGAATACGGTTGTCCACCTCCTGCATCACTTGATTGATTACAGCAATCTTCTCATGTGTCTTGCCGATCAAATGCTGAATGACAGTTGACGATTCATTGGTCCGCTCCGCCATACGACGAACCTCACGCGCCACAACGGCAAAGCCTTTTCCATGTTCTTCAGCGTGTGCGGCTTCAATTGTTGCATTCAAGGCAAGAAGCTGCGTCTGCTGCGATATCCCCTGTACGATGTCCATAATCTGATGTATCTCTTCAGATATAGAGATTAGCTCCGTCATACGGCCAGTTACATTATTCATCGCGGACACGATATTCTCCATACGTGCTTGCTGCTCACCTAACATCAGGCTGCCATCATGAGAAAGCACGGCTACTGAGTCAGAAGTCTGGTTGCTAGAACGTACTTTATCAAACATACACTGAGATCGTTGAACCATTTCGTTTAAGGCTTGCTGTGTTTCGGCCGTGCTGTGGGATAAAGCTGCGCTTGCCTCAGACACCATACGGCGAACTTTCTCCTTCTCCACCTCTGCCTCGGCGCGAAGACGACTATGCTCCTGCTCGTACGCTTCCAGCACAAGCTGCTGCTCCAGATTAAGCATGCGAGTAATCGCCTGTTCTAGGGCCTTATATTCATCCAAAGATATTCCTAATTTGTAAGCGGTTTCTAAAATGGATTGCTGGAGCGTATGAAAAGAGGCGATATACCATTTGGTCGGTAAATGAATGCGGACATGAACATGCGCTACAATGCGGCGTCTCTCTATGTATAGTTCATCGATCTTTCCTTCGAACAGCTGCATCAGATGCGGCCGCAGCGTAAGCTTCAGGCGATCTGTGTGGCTATGCTTGCGGATGATGTCACTTAACAGTTTTTCTTTATTCACCGTGTCATAAAATGAGTCAATAGTTTTGGCAATGCTGTCCTCTACATGAGGCTTCAACTGCTTTAGCATAGCGAGGTCAAGTGTAGTCAACCCAATCATGCGCAGTTGACTCAACATCGCCTGTGATACATCAATACGGCACGAACCACTATCAAGGCTATCGAACATAGAACTTTTTTTCTTACGTAACATGGATAACACGAATCGAATTCCCCCTATGCAGTTGGTTCCTGCTGGTCTCTATACATCGATCATACCACAACTCCCTTAATATGGATATATTTACACAGTAAATAATCAAACAAGGCACATTGCCTTTCCATATGACGACAGCTGCGGAGAAATAAAAAGAAGAACCAGGCGACATCCACCCGGTTCTACTGCAATGCTAACGAAACATTCCCCATAGTTTAAGCAAATGAAACGTATTGTTCGGGTCTATCTTAAGTGAAATAACAAAGTTGACTAGTTGATCTTCCTGTACAATCGTCAACGGCTCGTTAAGAGATTTGGCCACCTGACGAATAAGTGAACGTACTTTGGTACGATCCTGCAAATCATACTTGGTCACGCCATCCAAATGACGCTTAACTCGATCTTTTAACGCAGGATTGCGCAGCTTGGTTTTGATCCGTTCAACCAACTGCGGACTAATCCCATATTTGACATAACTCATAGTAGGGCACACCTCCGGTGCATCTTGCAGCCCTTACAACGAAAAGTAGGCTGCTTTACATGCCCAGTGCATATTGCTGAAACAAACACTGCACTGCACATAATCTGTACCATTGTATGCCCGACAGCTTGTCAACTGACCGTCCAAAAAAATGGAGGTTATTAGTCCATTAACTCACCTTGGAATAATTGATCCTTCTGCATTTCCTCCCGCAGCAACAAATACATCGGTGAGGTCCAATATTCTTCCGCACGAATAAGCTCAGCTGCATCATCGCGTGCCTGCTCCAAAACAGCAAAGTCACTCGCCATATCAGCGAGCTTAAACTCCGGCATGCCGCTTTGCTTGGTTCCAAAGAAATCACCTGGACCACGCAGTTCGAGATCACGCTGTGACAACTCAAAGCCATCTTCCGTCTCGGTCATAATATGCATACGCTCCTGTCCGATCTCAGACTTCGGATCGGCAATCAGCACGCAATACGACTGATGCTGTCCCCGTCCAACACGCCCGCGCAGCTGGTGCAGCTGGGACAAACCAAAGCGCTCCGCATCCATAATGACCATCAGGGTAGAGTTTGGCACATCTACACCAACCTCGATGACCGTCGTGGAGACGAGTACATGGATCTCACCCTCACCAAAAGAACGCATCACAGCGTCCTTCTCTACAGCGCTTAACCTGCCGTGCAGCAGACCTACCTGCAGATCAGGGAATGCCTGCTGCATCTGGACGTGAACGTCAATTACGTTCTGAACGTCCAGCTTGTCTGATTCTTCAATAAGGGGGCATATGATATAGGCTTGCCTGCCATCTGCAATTTCGCGCCTAATAAAGTTCAAGATTCGATCCAGCAGTTCATGCTTCACCCAATAAGTCTTAATTGGCTTCCGACCTGCTGGCCGCTCCTTAATAGAGGAGACGTCCATATCTCCAAATGCGGTAATCGCCAACGTACGCGGAATCGGCGTTGCTGTCATCAGCAGCACATCCGGGTTAAGCCCTTTACGGCGAAGCACGCTGCGCTGATTAACCCCAAAACGATGCTGCTCATCTGTTACCACAAGCCCTAACTTGCGAAAGTAAACATCGTCTTGAATAAGCGCATGCGTTCCAACCAGTATGTCGACCATTCCCATCTGCAAAGCGCCCAGCAAATCACGCCGCTTGCGTGCTGACACGCTGCCGGTTAATAACGCAACCTGTATACCATGCGGTTCGAACAACTTCGTAAGCGAACGCATATGCTGCTCAGCTAATATCTCTGTCGGGACCATAAGGGCTCCCTGATAACCGGAGCGAACTGCTGCGAATAACGCAACCGCTGCTACTACAGTCTTGCCTGAACCAACGTCGCCTTGCAATAAACGATTCATGCAGAATGGAGAACGCATATCTTGCAAAATGTCCGTCACGGACTTCTTCTGCCCTTCCGTAAGTTCAAAGGGCAGCGAGTGTACAAATTCACGCACAGTGGAATTAGCAACCTCATGTACAACACCATCTGCTCGCTTGCGCGTCAGTGCACGAAACATATGAAGCTTGAGCTGAAATAGGAACAGCTCCTCATATACCATTCTGCGCCGTGCATGCTTGCCTTCCTCCGCATCCTGTGGCTGGTGCAGCGTACGAATCGCCTGCTTGCGCGGCACTAACTGATAGCGCCGCACAAGCTCCTGCGGCAAAATCTCAGGGATCGTCTCCCCAAACTGAGTAAGTGCCTGAGCGATTGTCTTGCGCATCCATTGCTGTGTAATCTTTCCGCCAACGGAATAGACCGGCTGAAGCGTATCTTTGCGGAATACTCCTCGATCCGGAAATTCAGAGGTAGAGACTGTAAGCTGTAATCTGCGCTGATCCCACTTGCCGGTAACCAGAATATCCCGACCTTGAGATAATTGCTCACGCAGATAAGGCCGGTTGAACCAAGTCGCGGTCACCAGCCAGCTCTCGATCATGATTCGGCACGATAAGCGTGATTTCTTGCCGAACCGCTGTAGGACAGGTTCACTTACGATGCGTCCTTCCACCGTAATCTTCTCGCCGTCTTTTACTTCACTTAATTGCCGTACTCGAAAGTCTTCATAGCGAAATGGGAAATATAGCAGCATATCCTGAACAGTAGAGATGCCAAAGGCGTGAAGCTCTTGTTGTTTCAAAGTGCTCACGCCTTTAATCATCGTTACTGGAATTTGAGAATAGTCAATCATAAGTCAGCACACACTCCGACTAGGACTTATCTGCGGACACTTCCGCAGGCCATACAAACATGGCGACGACTCCGGGTCCGACGTGAGTTCCAACAACTGCGCCAATGCGCGTATATTGTACAGAACGGATATCAAATTGCGTCTGAAGGGCTGCTACCACTTCATCAGCCGATTCTTTTACTTTGCCATAACCAATGGCAAGATGAATAGGCTTCTCTGCAAAATCGCTGCTTAATATTTCAATAATTCGCTGAAGAGCTTTCTTATAGCCGCGTACCTTCTCCATCGCGTATACTTCGCCTACCGGATCGATGGACAGTATGGGCTTAATGTTAAGCAAAGTGCCAAACATTGCGGCCGCTTTCCCGATACGACCGCCCTTCTGTAGAAATTCAAGAGAATCAACAAGGAAGAACAACTTACGCGCCTGCTGCATCCGTGCGATCATCTCTAAAATTTCTTCCTTCGATTGTCCGTTTTGAGCCATCTTGGCTGCTTCAACAACAAACAAACCGAAACCGTATGAAGCAGAACGAGAATCAACTACCGTAATATCAGCTTCTTCTTCCATCATATTGCTAGCAAGCATGGCCGATTGATACGTACCACTTAAAGCAGATGATAAATGGATAGAAATGATAGACGTTTCCGGTTCTTCGTTCAGACGTTTAAACACATCTACAAATTCTATAGGCGAAGGTTGAGATGTAGTTGGCAACTTGGAAGACTGGACTAATTTATCATAAAATTGATCCGGTTCAATCGTAATGGCATCCTTGTACATCTCTTGCCCGAAATGAACTTTGAGCGGCACCATCTCGATGCCATATCGTTCTCGTAATTCGAGTGGAATGTCAGCGGTACTGTCGGTCACGATTCGAACTTGAGCCATGTCGTTGCCTCCCCTTCAACTTGCAATTATGATACTTATTTCAGTTGCTTATTCAACAGAAATAATGTAGGAATAAATAGGTTGTCCACCTTGATGAACTTCTACCTCTGCATCCGCATGATGCAGCGACAGCCACTCCAGCAGGGATTCCGTTTCTTCTTCCTTCGCATCCTCGCCCGTTAAGATCGTAATAATCTCGCCGCCATCTTCTAACATCTTGTCGAGCAGCCGCTCACAGGTTCCTGTCAGCTCTGCGGTCGTGGCTACAATCTTGCCACCTGAGATACCGATGAAATTACCCGCTTTAATCTCTAGGTCGTCCATGCTGGTATCACGTACTGCATACGTGACTTGACCAGACTTCACATGAGCGATTGCACTTTGCATAAGCTCCGTGTTGATCTCTACGGACTCTTCTTCCTGGAAGGCAAACGCAGCGGATATCCCTTGTGGGATCGTCTTTGTCTCAAGTACAGTTACGTCACGTTCAACAATCTCTGCCGCCTGCTTCGCAGCCATAATAATGTTAGAGTTGTTAGGCAAAATAAACAAATGCTGTGCCGTGATAGACTCGATCGCATCGATAAAGTCTTGTGTGCTAGGGTTCATTGTCTGTCCTCCAGACAACACGACGTCAATACCCAAGCTCTTGTAAATATCCGTGATGCCTTGGCCCATCGCAACGGCGATAAAGCCATATGGTGCAATCTCATCTGCAGGAGGCTCTACCGCAACAGGCTCCGACACAGAGCTTGTTACAGGCATATCTGCGAACACGTCAGCCATCGCAGATTCGCCGTGTTCACCATGCAGCAGCTCACGATGCTGTTCACGCATATTTAAAATATGAATACGAATCAATTCTCCATACTGCATGGCTAAATCCAACACTTCGCCAGGAAGGCGGGAATGCACATGAACCTTAACAATATCGTCATCCGCAATCAGGATGATGGAATCGCCGTTCTTTGCGAGCGCTTTCTCGAACTCCTCTTCCTTGTAGGGACGCTTGGCTCCACGCGAAAGATCGATAAAAAATTCCATATCGTATAAAAATTCAATATCTTCCGTATGCAGCTTGGCTTGAGCCGATGTGTTCTGCTCGCGCTTCGCCGTCTCTTTAACGACTGGAGCTGCAGGTGCCGCAGGAGATGTCACCGATTGAACTTCGCTGGTATCCGCAACAAATTCAGTTGCCCCTGCTTCTAGGGAACGGAGGAAGCCTTCGTAAATATACACCAAGCCTTGTCCACCTGAATCTACTACTCCTACCTGCTTTAATACCGGAAGCAAATCAGGGGTCTTGGCAAGTGCATCCTTGGCTTTTGCAACTACTTCGGCTACAAGCTCCCGGACATCAGGTGTCCGGCGTGCGATATGTACCGCATGCTTGGCCGCTTCTTTGGCAACGGTCAGAATAGTTCCTTCGACTGGCTTTACAACTGCTTTGTAAGCTGTGTCGACACCACTTTGCAGCGCATTAGCGAATTGAATGGCGTTCACCTCATCAAGTCCAGCTACACCGCGACTAAAACCGCGGAACAACTGGGACAAGATAACACCAGAGTTGCCACGGGCTCCCATAAGCAGTCCCTTGGACAACACCTCTGCCGTCTTGGCGATCGAGGCGGACATCTTAGCCTTCATCTCCGCCACTCCGGCCGTCATCGTTAAGTTCATATTAGTGCCTGTGTCTCCATCTGGTACCGGAAACACGTTAAGAGCATTAACGTACTCGGCATGGCGGTTGAGAGAGTCCGCACCGCTTAGCACCATATTGGCAAATTGTGTCCCACTTAAAGAACGCATGTTCAACGAAAATTCCCCTTCCTAGCTTAATACACGTACGTCCTGTACAAAGATATTCACTTGATCTACGGTAAGACCAACAACCTCATTCAACACGTATTTCACTTTTACTTGAATGTTATGCGCTACCTCTGAAATCTTCGTTCCGTAACTAACGACAATATACAAATCTATATGCAGCGCATCCTGAACACGGCGAACTTCAACGCCACGTGTCAGATTCTCGCGACCGAGCAATTCAGCTATACCATCTTTCAATTGCTTGCGCGAAGCCATGCCCACTAGACCGTAACATTCCATTGCGGCTGAACCTGCGATCACAGCGACGACTTCTTCGGAGATGCTTACTTTACCTAGTTCCATTCCAAGTTCAATGGCCATGGTTCGTTCACTCCTTTTTTGAGTATTATAGACTATTCACCATTGTACTATAAGAGAAAACAGAAATAAACAACAGAAATAAACAAAGTTATCGTTTCAGTTGACGAGGTAAATTAGCCTATGTTATGATATTTGAGTATTTGATTGTACGCTTGGTCGCTATGGGATAAGGAGGTGTTAGGCATGGCTCGCAAATGTTATATCACAGGTAAGAACCCTGGATCGGGTAACTCTAGATCACACGCGAACAACAAGACTCGTCGCTCTTGGGGCGTTAACGTTCAGAAAGTTCGCATCTTGGTCGATGGTAAACCGAAACGCGTATACGTGAGCACGCGCGCATTGAAGGCAGGTAAAGTGACTCGCGTCTAATCCCTAGCTTCAATATACAAAAAGCACCTGAACTCGAATCAGGTGCTTTTTTACGTGCGCGTGCCGAAACCCGTGTACATACACTTAACGTACGTGCCGCCTTTGAGTCATTTATACCGCTCTCGCGGAATGATCGTGTCGGATGGAAGGTGACGGATTCAGCAAAAGGGCCGCCTGCAACATCAGCTCTTGTTGAATGTGTTTAAGATCGCCTTCACAAATCCTCCCAGGAACTTAGGCAGCTTAAACGTATAAAATTTCATCTTCCACCCTCCTCGTTGTTCTCAATTATGCTTAAGAGCGAATATTGCCTTCCTTCTCAGTCCTCTCATCGCTTCACTCCACCTATACTGGAACTTCACGCTGACGAGGCTATCGGAGGATGAGCACCTAGAAGATACGAAGCTGCTCCGCTTCGAAAGCACAGATTTGGCTTATTCCCCATCAGGAACGCAGTTCTCGCAACACATCCAAAGCTACAGCGAACTTATACTTTCCTATCCGGACAAAAAAAGGTTACATGAGTCCATTGCTCATGTAACCATCATATGCCGAGTACTGGCATGGTATGCGTGTCACAGCATCAATTCCCTAACTCCCTGCCGCTGTCTAGAGTTGGACTTATCCAACTCGTTGGTTTACAGTCGGACAGGCCTTACAGCCAGCGAGACTCCGCTAACACCTATTTACGAAGGTATCGGCATTTGGGATACCGTAATGTATAACGACATTAAAATAAGGAACAACACCATATAAAAGATAGAGAGCACAATAAAAGCAATCCGCATCTTTCGGGAATCGAATTTTCGGAAGAACCACACACCTGCAATAAGTGCTCCTACGGAGCTAAGCAAATTAAACGGCATTGGCAGAAATGCGTACCAGCCTACCAGTGTGCCGCACAGAAAGCTAAAAAAACCGGTTGTTAACGCTGTTCTCCATGTCATACGGTATCTCCCCTTTTCCGTAATCCTAGATGTGTGTGCCTGCTTGGCGTATGGCTTGAATGGCTGCAGCACGATCCTTGCTGCCGTATACCGCACTACCCGCAACGAGCACGTCTGCACCTGCCTCAACAACGGAACGGGCCGTGTCAGTTGTAATGCCGCCATCTACTTCAATATGGAGGCCCTTGTGCCCGCGTTGGTCGCTTAATTGTCTGAGGCGACGAATCTTGTCTACACAGTTGCTAATAAAACGTTGGCCGCCAAAACCAGGGTTAACCGTCATTACCAATGCCAGATCGATGTCCATGATCACTTCTTCAATTGCAGATATCGGTGTATGCGGATTTAATGCGACACCAGCCCGCACACCCTGTTCTTTAATCTGATAAATGACACGATGTAAATGCGAGCAAGCCTCTGCATGTACAGTAATAATATCGGCTCCCGCTTTAGCAAAGTCTGCTACATATTTCTCAGGCTCGATAATCATTAAATGCACGTCAAGCGGCAAATTTGTATGCGGCTTAACAGCTTGTACAGCAAGCGGCCCAAATGTCAAGTTGGGCACAAATCGACCATCCATCGCGTCGATATGTATCCAATCGGCTCCGCCTTGAGTGACATCCGCCACTTCCTCTCCCAGGCGTGAGAAATCTGCTGATAATATGGATGGAGCAATCTTTAACATATCAATACCTCCGCTTTTTGTCTTTCATCTCTTCCAAGAAGAGGGTGTAATGATGATAACGTGAAGCGGCGATTTGGCCTGCTTCCAGCGCCTCTTTTACTTTACAGCCCGGCTCATGTGTGTGTGTGCAGCCACGAAACTTACATTCGTCAGCATATTGCTGGAACTCCCGGAAACACGCCCCAAGCTGCTCGACGCCAAGCTCCAAGAAATCCAGTTGACTAAAGCCGGGAGTATCTGCGATGTAACCTCCTCCTGGCAGTGCAATCAACTCCACATGACGGGTTGTGTGCTTCCCTCTCCCTAGGCGATGACTGATCTGATTCGTCTCAAGCGTAATTCCTGGAATCATGGCATTTAGCAAGGATGACTTGCCTACACCAGACTGACCAGCAAACACACTAACATCGTGAGACAACTTTTGCTCCAGCTCCTGATAGCCAAAGCCATGTTTTGAGCTGGTTACGATCACGTTATAGCCGATTTGGCGATACGTCTCGATATACTGCTGCACTTCGTCACGCTGCCTCTGACCGATTGCTGCGGGAAGACGATCTAACAAGTCCCATTTGGTAAGCACAATGACCGCATCTAGTCCTGCATGTTCAATATGTACAAGAAACTTGTCTAGCAACTGCGTATTAAAATCCGGCTCTAATACCGAAAATGCCAGCAGCGCAAGACCAACGTTGGCTATTGGCGGACGTATAAGTTCCGTGGAACGCGATCTAATCTCTTCAACCGTACCTTCGCCATTATCAGTCAAAGAGAAGACGACATGGTCCCCGACAAGCGGGGACACGCCTCTCTTCTTAAATATACCTCTTGCTCGACACTGAACCGTTGCTTGCATCGACTCTCCGTCCGGTCGAACGTAATAATAGCCGCTCAGCGCCTTTACGATTAAACCTTCCGGCATACTTCATCCTCCAATGTCTGATGCTTATTTATACTTAACCGCCATGTGCTCCGGAGCCGGTTCCAGTATCAGTTCCAGCATTGCCTCCAGAATCGTTACCTTGCCCCGCTCCGCCCTCTGCATGCTGTCCATGACCTTCTTCAGCTTGGCCTGCCCCGTCATCTGGTTTGCCATCAACAGGATGCACTTCTGGAATAGGTACCGTACCTTGCTTCGCGTCCGAATATGAGATCGGATACGTATCTACAAACTTCCCATCACGATGTAATGAGACTACACCATCCTTATTAGGAGCGAGCACAAGCGGGATGGAGAAGACTTGAGTGGTATTGATCTTCTTTGAGCCCCACTCCATATTCTCGCCGCGCGCATCTGTATACACAATGCGGATCGTACTTGTCTTGCCTTCCTCCGCTGGAGTTACAGGCAAATTAAATGTATAGTTGATCGCTTCGGGAGGGTAGCCAGAACTAACGTAAATCTTCACCTCAGCACCCTTCATAACAGGATCATTAGGTTCATATGGATATTGCTTAATAACAGAACCCTGCGCCGCAAAGCTTGCCTCTTCAATAATACCATCCTTAGCCAGCTTGAGTTGGCTTGCTTCGATCTGTGCAATCGCTGCATCTTTAGTCATTCCTACTAGATTTGGCATCCCAAACGATTCCTTACCCTTGCTGACATTGAGCTTTACCGTCCCTGTTCTGGGATCAAGCTTCGCTCCTGCCTCCGGCACCATACCCACAACAATACCGATCTCCGCATCTTCATCAAACACAGGTTTCTCTGAGATCCGTGAACTGTCGAAGCCCATCTCCAGCAGCTTCTTCACGGCATCGTTAAAGGTCAATCCTTTTAAATCCGGCAGCGACTTGGCAGGTTCACCTTCACTAACATACAACTTAATCGATGATCCTTCCTTAACCATTGTCCCCTGCGCTTTGCTTTGGTTAAATACAATCCCTTTCGCAAAGCCTTCCTTAGGCTCTCTAATAATCGGGTCCTCCGCATGAATGCCGATCTTAGCAAGCTCCTGCAGCGCCGCTTCCTCTGTCAACTTGACTAGGTCAGGGAGTTTAACCTCATCGACAACGAGTAAGCTTTTGACGTAGAACACAACACTGATGAGGATGCCTAGAAATACAAGCGTTGAGCCAATCCAGATCGTTGGTTTCACCCATTTCTTAACAGGAGGCTTGTTAGAGCCATGCTTGCTGCTGCCGCCCTCATCCCGTCCACTAGCACGAGAAGACAAACTCCCAGGTGCTGCTGTTCTTGATTTGTCATAAGACGGGGCATACCGATCCTTGTCCGGACCTTGATATTCTGTCGCTCCAGTAGAGACGTCAGGACGAATGGCTGGCATTACACGCGTTTCCTGCTCATCATCGAATATTGCACCGCCGTTCGCAAATGTAACTTTAGGCTCATACATCCGCTCAGGTTGAAGACAAGTGTCCAGGTCGTTTAACATTTCTTTCGCCGATTGGTATCGCTCAATCGGGTTTTTCCGCATGGACTTCAAAATCACATTTTCCACACTTTGCGGGATTAACGGATTCACAAGCCTCGGCTCTTCAAAAGGCTCCTGCAAATGTTTTAACGCCACACTGATCGGGCTTTCCCCAAGGAATGGAAGCTTGCCTGTCAGCATTTGATATAACACGATACCGAGAGAATATAAGTCAGACTTCTCCCCTGTCGAGACACCTTTCGCATGCTCAGGTGAAAAATAATGGACAGACCCGACCACAGAGCCAGTCTGTGTGATCGTAGAGGAAGTAACCGCTCGTGCGATACCAAAGTCCGTTACTTTTATACGGCCATTATTGCCAATTAATATATTATGCGGTTTAATATCGCGATGAATAATATGGTTATGGTGTGCGTGATCAAGCGCATCGCAGATTTGCATGGCAATGCGCACGGCTTCGTCAGATTGCAACGGTGCCCGCTCTTTAATAATTTCATTCAGATTATAGCCTTCCACGTACTCCATCACGATAAAATGAATATCCTCTTCTTGCCCCACGTCATACACACTGACGACGTTAGGATGGGACAGCGAAGCAGCAGATTGCGCCTCACGGCGAAAACGACGAATAAACTCCTCATCGTGCACAAACTGCTGCCGCAGCACTTTAACTGCTACATAACGATTCAGCAGCACGTCAAGCGACTTGTACACCAATGCCATGCCGCCTCCGCCAACGCGAGCGATAATCTCATATCTTCCAGCTAACGTAGTGCCAATCATGCGTTCCACCCCTCTTTCTCGGTGCCCGCACCTGATCCTTGCAAGAGCACAACCGTAACGTTGTCCTCTCCGCCCGCTTCGATAGCCTGGTCAATCAAACGATCAGCTCTCACTTCTAGCGGTAAGGACGGGTCAATGACAGTAGACCAAATATCAGATACACTCACCATATTGGTCAAACCATCGCTGCATAAGAGCAGTGACTCCCCTTCGGTCAACTTTAATGCATTCAGATCTACTTGCACCTGGTTATCGGTGCCTAGCGCACGAGTCAACACATTCCGTCTCGGGTGTCGCTCTGCTTCTTCCGCCGATATTTGACCAGACTTCATTAATTCATAGACTAAGGAATGATCTTCCGTTAATTGCTGTATCCGGTTCCGATTAATTAGGTAAGCACGGCTGTCGCCAATATGACCGATCACACCTGATTGCCCTTTCAAAAAAGCCGCCACAATGGTCGTTCCCATATGGTTGTATTTTTCATCCTGAGAAGCAATCTGATAGACCGTGTCGTTGGCACGTAAAATAGCATGCTTTAGCGCCTGCCCGCGTTCTTTCTCTTCTAAATGCTCCGGTAAAGAGGATAGCTCCCTCACAACAGTATCTACCGCCAAGGTACTTGCGATATCTCCTGCCTGATGTCCGCCCATACCATCAGCTACAATTGCGAGCGTATAACCGTTCGTAAGTGTAGCTGTGTAGGCACGATCTTCATTTACTGCCCGGATCAGCCCAATATCGGATCGATCTACAGCTTTCATTATGATCACCTCGCATTAGATTCCATATGCTTCGCACGCAACTGACCACAGGCCGCCGCGATATCGTGACCCTGCTCACGTCGAATCGTCGCATTAATTCCTTTATCCACAAGCGTATTGTAAAATTTAAATATTTCGTTACGAGGCGTACGAACATAGTCGCGCTCCGGGACGTAGTTAACCGGAATCAAGTTGACATGCGCCATCATTTCCATTCGTTTCAACACATCAGCCAGCTCTTCAGCGTGCTCCACCTGATCGTTGACGCCGCCAATAAGCGCATATTCAAACGTAATCCGACGGCCTGTCTTGTCCTGATAATATTTGAGCGAATTCATTACATCCTCAAACGGGAAACGACGGTTAACGGGCATCAGCTTAGAACGCAGCTTGTCGTTAGGAGCATGAATCGAAATAGCCAGATTAATCTGCGTGTTCTCATCTGCAAACTTATAAATACTAGGCACGATTCCGCTTGTAGACACTGTAATATGACGCTGACCAATATGAAGACCTTTCTCCGAGATCATGATTCGTAAAAAGTCCATAGTTGCTTCATAGTTTTCAAATGGTTCACCTGTGCCCATAATAACGATACTGCTCACACGCTCATTTGTTTCATCCAATATTTTCTGCGCTGCAACAACTTGGGCTACAATCTCCCCTGCTGTAAGGTTACGCTTGAGTCCCCCTAAAGTAGAAGCACAAAACGTACATCCGACCCGGCATCCCACTTGCGTCGTCACACAAACACTGTTGCCATAGTTATGCTTCATAACGACTGTTTCGATGGCATGATCGTCATGTAATCCAAACAAGAACTTAATCGTTCCATCCTGTGATTTCATATGGGTTATTTCTTTAAGGGTTACAAATTGGAATTGCTCGTTCAGCTTGGTGCGCAGTGATTTAGACAGGTTGGACATCTGCTCAAAGTCTGTCACTCGCTTCACGTAAATCCAGTCAAAGATTTGCCCGGCACGAAACGCCGGTTCATCGTTCTCCTTCAGCCACTCCTGCAGCTTGTCGAACGACAGATCGTATATAAATGGTTTCATTAATTATCACACTACCTATTCTGTTATAGCTTACAACGATTATATGAAAGATCTACCTCACCCATTATAACGTTGTAGTCGATTTATTTTACCACAAATGGCAAGTTTGCAAAAATAACTCTGCCCAACTAACAAAACCCGCACCATACAGGGTCCATGCAGTCCCTTACAGCGCGGGTTCTCCGTATCGTAAACTTTGTATTATCTGTAACTGTGTATCCTGTTAGTCGCGCTGTAAACACGCGATAAAGAAACCATCGGAATCAGCATCATGCGGCAGCACCTGCAGCATCCCTTTCGCGCTGCGCTCAAGGGCAGCCGCAAGCTTGTCCGCAGGCAAATGAAGCTTCCACGAATCGTCAAGGCTCCAATTCGTATGCTGCTGAAGAAACTGACCTACAACCTCGTCATTTTCCTCACGCTCGATCGTACAAGTGGAATATACTAGTCTGCCCCCTGGACGAACCAGCTTGGCAGCCTCCTGAATCAATCGGCTCTGTAGGATTGAGATCGAAGCAACATCTTGTGCGTCCTTGCGCCACTTCAAGTCCGGTTTGCGGCGAATGACACCAAAGCCGGTACAAGGAGCGTCAAGCAGAACCACGTCAAAGCTCGCTTCAGGCAATTCTTGACTTAACGTCGCCGCATCAACATTGATCGTTTGTACAGCAGACAAGCCAAGGCGGGACGCCTGCTCTGCAATAAGTGCAATCTTGTGCGCATGTACATCGTTAGCGACAATTTCACCTTGATTGCCCATGCGCTCCGCAATATGCATCGTCTTGCCACCAGGGGCTGCACAGCAGTCCAGTACTCGCATGCCTGCTGTTGGACGCACAGCCTCAACCACCAACATGGAGCTTTCATCCTGTACCGACAGCCTCCCATCCTGATACCATGAGGTCTGCGCTAAGTTACCAACGCCGTACCCGATTATTCCGTCAGGACTAAGCGCGGACGGCATAACCTCCAATCCAAGCTCACTCATCTCCTCGAGCAGCAGATCGCGAGTACCGTGCAGACGATTCACTCGACCGCTTGCATGTGGTGCTTCATTGTTAGCAGCACACATTTTAGCAGTCTCCTTCTCGCCATAAGCCTTAATCCAGCGAGCAACAAGCCATTCCGGGTGCGAATGATTCCAAGAGATAAGCTCAACCGCATTGGCATTCTGAGGTGCATCCCATACTTGCGGATCACGCATGACCCCGCGCAGCACCCCGTTCACAAACCCGGCCATCGCTTGTTGACCACGTCGCTTGGCAATGGATACAGCCTCATTAACTGCTGCATGAGCAGGGATACGATCCAAATACTGCAATTGGTACAAGCTCATACGGAGCAGGTTGCGCATCCAAGGTTTTAACTTGCTCGTGCCCTTGGACACTTTGCGCGCAAGCACACCATCTATCGTGTAGAGCCGCTGAATAGTGCCATACACGAGCTCTGTCGCCAGACCCGCATCCACACGTTCCAGCTTTGCTTCATTTAGCGCCTCATTGAGCTGCAAATTGCTATAAGACTGTTCTTTATCGACCATGATCAGCACATCAAGTGCTACCTCACGTGCTGTCTTTCGTCTAGGACGTACTTCCGTTCCTTTATGGCTCACAACAGCACCGTCCCTGGCGTCATTTTGCCTCCACGAACAAAGTCACGAACTGACATCGCCTTTTTCCCCGCAGGCTGCACTTCAGTTAAGAAAATGGAAGTGTCGCCGGTCTTTACTTCGATTCCTTCTTCGCTCACCGTCAACACAGTGCCGGGTACTACATCCAGCCCAGCAGCAATGCTGCTTTTTGCATCTGAAGTTACAGGAACTGCCGTCGCCCACACCTTAAATACTTCTTCGTTCCAGGTTGTGAAAGCACCAGAGAAAGGAACAAGACCTCTAACCTGATTAAACAACTCACGCGTAGAGCGAGTCCAATCCAATCTTTCATCTTCTCGCTTCAAATTCGGTGCATATGTCGCCAGCGTTTCATCCTGAGCTTCTGCTTGTACATGACCAGCAAGCAGCTCAGGCAAGGTACGACGCAGCAGCTCGGCACCTTCGGCACTAAGCTTATCGAACATAGTCCCTGCGTTGTCAGCATCAGTAATCGGCACTTCTACACGGCTGATCATATCACCAGTATCCATGCCTTCCGCCATGTACATAATCGTGACGCCGGTCTTTGGCTCACCATTCATGATGGAACGTTGAATTGGCGCTCCACCGCGATAGCCCGGCAGCAGTGATCCGTGTACATTAATACAGCCTAAACGCGGAATATCGAGCAGCACCTTCGGTAGAATCTGTCCATAAGCCGCCGTTACGATCAGATCAGGAGCCAATTCGCGAATATGCTCAATAGTCTCAGAGGTACGGAGCTTCTCTGGCTGCCATACCGTAGTTATCCCCTTATCCAGTGCCGCCTGCTTGACTGGAGTCGGTGTCAGCACCCGCTTGCGGCCCACGGGACGATCCGGCTGGGTAACAACCGCTGCCACTTCGTATCCCTCGGCGAGCAGCATTTCCAGGGAAGGCACCGCAAATTGCGGTGTACCCATAAATACGATTTTTGTCATGCGACTACTCCTTGCCTTGACGCTGAATTTCATATACACTGTCCGCTATCGACGTAAACAGAATACCGTTCAGATGGTCAATTTCATGTTGGAATGCTCGTGCCAGGAAGTCTTCTGCAATCATTTCGAACACTTCACCGTTGCGATCCAAGCCCTTTACTTTAATCTTCTGGTGACGTCGCACATCACCGTTTAAACCGGGAATACTCAGACATCCTTCTGGACCGAGTTGTTCCCCTTCCATCTCAATCAGCTCTGGATTTACCATTTCAATAAGTCCGTTATCGTCTCCGACATCCACAACGATCACGCGCTTTAATACGCCGATTTGCGGAGCAGCCAGCCCCACACCTTCCGCATCGTACATCGTATCTGCCATATCGTCGAGAAGCTTGTGCAGATTTGCGTTAAATTTGGTTACTTCTTTAGCCACTTCATGGAGAACCGGATCCGGTTCGTGTACAATAATACGAATTGCCATGTTAAAGCACCGTCCTTTTAATGATCTATTTACGTTATACCCCTATCTATATGGGCATATATGAGCAGTTATCATTGAATAACCCCAGTTTACATTACCCGTGTGGATAACAGGCGATCAACCTTAGACTTTAAATCTAGGTTTAAATCAAATTTAAATCAAATATAGCATAATTCAATAACTCCACGCTCATTACATCATCATCTGCGGATCTATGTCCACGCTAAACAAGACTCCTTGCTCACGCGACATGGGTTCAAGCGTTACAAGCACTTCGGCCATTAAAGCCGACAAATCGATGTCTCCCTTGCATTTGACAGTACATTGGAACCTGTATTTGTTCTTAATGCGCGGTATTGGAGACGCGACTGGACCAAATACGTCAACAGCTTTTGCTGTAGTGTGCAGCGGCTTCAGCCACCCTTGACGTTCCGCTAGCTCCTTGATTCGAATCGCCGCGTTCTCTGCAGCTCTAACTAGCAGCGGGAGCTGTTCATGTGTCATCGTGAGCAGCGCGAGACGACAAAATGGCGGCACGAGCTGAGTCCGGCGATGACGAAGCTCATCAGATGCAAAGCCGCTGTAATCATGCTGCGACGCATGGATGATCGAATAGTGCTCAGGCGCATACGTCTGTACGACAACCTCACCTGGAAGATGATGCCTGCCTGCACGACCAGCAACTTGCGTAAGCAGTTGGAATGTCTTCTCAGCCGCTCTAAAGTCCGGCATATGCAATGCAGAATCAGCCGCAATGACACCTACAAGCGTGACGTAAGGAAAATCTAATCCTTTAGCAACCATCTGCGTACCAAGCAGTACATCAGCACGCCGTTCACGGAACTGCTGCAGCATCCGCTCATGCGATCCCTTCTCAGTTGTCGTATCCACATCCATACGAATGACTCGAATACCTGGGAAACGACGCGCCAACTGTTCTTCTACCCGCTGTGTACCGGTTCCAAAGAAGCGGATATGCTCACTTTCGCAGGATGGGCAAACGGAAGGCGCTCGCTCTGTATAACCACAATAATGGCAGCGCATGTGCTCTGTCTTCATATGATAGGTCAGAGAGATGTCACATTCTGGACATTGGGCTACGTACCCACACGTTCGGCACATTACAAATGTAGAGTAACCCCGCCGATTCAAGAGCAACACAGTCTGCTCTTCTCGCTCCAATCTTGCTTCCAACGCCGCTTCTAACTGCTGGCTGAACATGGAACGGTTGCCCACTTTAAGCTGCTCGCGCATATCAACTATTGTGACGGGAGGCAGTTCCCTCCCCTCTACACGAGTAGGCATCGCAAGTGGTGCAAGCTTCCATCTTGGTCGTTCTAACCCTTGCGGAATGTCATCATATCGATCCATCTTCGCAGCATAATAGGATTCCATGGAAGGCGTAGCTGAACCAAGCACCACCACAGCATCGTGTAATCTGGCACGCTCAATTGCTACATCACGAGCATGATACTTTGGCGTTTCTTCCTGCTTGTAAGAGGTTTCGTGTTCCTCATCAATAATAATAAGACCTATATGTCGAAAAGGAGCAAATACAGCTGATCGTGCGCCAATCGCTACCTGTACTCGACCTTCTCTAATCTTGCGCCATTCATCATACCGCTCTCCCTGAGAGAGACGACTGTGCATAACGGCTACCCTTGAGCCGAATCTGCCCTTAAACCGCTCTACCATCTGAGGAGTCAACGATATTTCAGGTACAAGCACGATCGCCTCTTTACCGGCTTTTAGACTCCGTTCAATCGCTTGTAAATATACTTCCGTCTTCCCGCTCCCGGTAACACCGTGCAGCAAGAAAGAACGGGCTTTGCCTTCCTCCAGCGCCAGTGCCAACTGATTGAACACGGATTGTTGCTCTTCCATCAATGGCAAAGGATCTGACGGCTTAAATCTTCGATCTGCGTAAGGGTCTCGCAGTACCTCAACTTCATCTATTGCGACAATACCTTTGTCAGCAAGTGCTTTAACGGCCGCAGCGTTTAAGTCTTTAAGCGGCATTTCTCCATCCATCAACAGCAGCGCTTCCATGGTCTCTCGCTGCCGCTTAGCTTTTAGCGACGCCAGAAATGATTCCGCTTCAATAGACGACACTTGAAGCATTACTCGCTTTAGTTTCTTGACTCCGATGCGATCTTTAATACGTTCCGTCTCGACTAACCATCCGGCAAGTAACGAAGCCTTGATCGCTCTTGCCGCATAGGGATAGGCCTGCAATAGTTTATCTGTAACTACAGGTTCGTGTTCCTTTACATAATGAAGAAGCCTTCTTACAGTCGGCTCGTCTAGCATCGACTGCGAAAGCCACCCGATTAGCGTCTGGTCTCCAACACCATGCTGGTCCCCAGCATCTCGGATCCCCATTGATTCTTCGCTGATTATCGATTCATTAGGCCCTTCATCTTCCCAATCCATCAATTGAGATCTGGTTGAGGACAGGTAAGCCCGCGCTTCTTCTCCAAGACGAAGCGCTTTTTCACTCTTCCCTTTTAAAGCACTAGGAATCATAACTTGTAGTGCTGCCGTATGTGTACACACATATCGATGGCTCATCCATTCCGCCAGCATGACTAAGTCCGCAGGTAATGGCGGGACTAGATCAAGTACTTGCTGAACAGCCTTTAACCGGGCAGAAGGAATATCCGAGCCCACTGTCAGCCCAATCACAAAACCCTGCACAGTTCTTGGCCCGAAAGGAACGCCTACACGGCTGCCCACTTCTAACCAAGGGCGCATCGATTCAGGAACGCTATAATCAAACGGACGATTCGTCTGCTTGCTGGGAATATCAACAATGACACGCGCAATCCAAGTTACTTCATCCGCCTCGTCTTTAACTTCCGCAGCTTGATCGAAGTCCTGCTTGAATAAGAGTTCATCATTCAATCGCATGCACCTCTTGTACGATGCGTTCCACAGCCAGTTCCATTATGCGATGGGCGATTGCTGACTTTGAGGTCAACGCAATAGACTCTACAAGGCCATTACGATCATATATTTGTACTTCATTATTGTCTGTTCCAAAGCCTGCATCATCGCGAGACACGTCATTGGCTACAATAAGATCACAATTCTTGCGATGCAGCTTATCCATTGCATATCGCTGTACATCATTCGTCTCGGCGGCGAACCCGATTAACACTTGCTGCTGTTTCTGTTCGCCAAGCGTTGCCAATATATCCGGATTGCGCTCTAATTCCAGCATCAACTTGTCAGCTGTTTTCTTCATTTTCCTATCTGCACGTACGACAGGTTTATAGTCCGCTACTGCTGCAGCCTTCACGACAACATCAGCAGTCGGGAATAGATCCAAGACAGCATCATACATATCTTGTGTAGATTCTACTCGGACCAGGTGTACCCCCTCAGGAGGTGTGACCTGTGTCTGTCCCGCAATCAGAGTAACTTCAGCCCCCATGTCGCGTGCAGCCGCTGCTACAGCAAAGCCCATCTTACCCGATGAATCGTTCGTAATATAACGCACAGGATCGATTCGTTCGATAGTACCGCCCGCAGTAACGATAACTGAGCGGCCCGTTAATGACTTCTGTTGTTCTTGCTGTGTGCTATCAACATTTATGTGCTTTTCGCTGCTAGAAAAAAAATGTTCCACTTGTTCAACGATGTATTCCGGCTCCGCCAAGCGACCTTTACCTACATATCCGCAGGCAAGCAGTCCTTCGCCAGGCTCCACCATAAATACGCCTCGCTCACGCAGCGTATTCAAGTTCTGCTGGACAGCCGGATGTGCATACATATGAACATTCATTGCCGGGGCAACCATAATCGGCGCGGTTGTCGCCAGTAAAGATGTAGATAACATATCGTCAGCTAGACCATAAGTCATCTTTGCGATAATGTTGGCGGTTGCTGGGGCAATCAGAAACAGATCCGCACTATCGGCCAAATTGATGTGCGACACAACTGATGGATCACGTTCATCAAAGGTGTCCGTGTACACCGGCTGACGCGACAATGTCTGCAGCGTCAGCTCGGATATGAACTGAGTAGCGCTCTTTGTCATGATAACATGGACTGCAGCTCCCGCTTGAGTCAGCTTGCTGCAAAGCGCTGCCGCTTTATAGGCCGCAATCCCTCCGGTTATGCCCAGCACAATCGTCTTCCCGTGCAACATAAGCTCCCGCCTTTCGTGATCTAAATCTCTTCAAGCTGTACACCAATACTCGATAAATCACTATTAGTTGTATATATCACTAGTTGCATAAACCACTGTCTGCAAATGCAACAGTTATTTATAAACTCGACACTCTATAAGCCAACCTGGTTAAAGAACAATCGTCCATATGAAAAAAATAACAACCTTGCGGTTGTTTAATGTTCTCCATCATAAGTGCCGTAGGAACAGCACATGTATAACAAGGCATCCTGCACTGCTATGTAACAAGCCGATTAAGCGTTAATGGTGCCTTGACGTTCATTGAACCATTTCTGGGCAATAAGCCTGTCCTATTGTACCATGCCATCATACATGCGAGAGCATCGCCTACTGAATCTCCCGCAGGTGATTCAATACGCGATGCTCCTGCAGCTTTATTGCTGTTGCGGGTCCTGCTCGATACGAATAAATTCATCGTAAATTTCTTCGAGCGCCATCCCTACATATTTGTGAGATTTCGGCTGCAACAACTCCGAACGCTCCCCTTCACGAAGCTGACGTGCACGACGAGAAGCTGCAACAACCAAAGAATACTTGCTGTCGGCTTTTCTTACCAATTCATCGATAGATGGATATAACATAGTTCCGCACCCCTTTTGGCAAATTCAAACCGTGAGAAGGCACACTTGAAAAGTGCGCCTTCCTAAAGTCTACGCGGTAGACTTAAATTTTACAATGTTCGGCTATAATAATACTTTCTATACGTTTGCAAGCCATGTCGATCTCATCGTTAACGACAGCATAATCATAATGCTCCATTAACGCGATCTCTTCAATCGCTACATTCATACGATGGTCGATAACCGTTTCATTTTCCGTACCACGACCAATAATTCGATCCTTAAGCTCGTCCAGCGACGGTGGCAAGAGGAAAATAAAAATACCGTCCGGAAACTTCTCCTTGACCTTCAGTGCGCCCTGCACTTCAATCTCAAGAATAATATCTTTACCTTGCTCCAATGTCGTGTCGACGAAGTCACGTGGTGTTCCGTAATAGTTACCGACGTATTCTGCGTACTCCAGAAGAGCATCCTCTTCGATCATACGGAGGAAGTGATCACGTGACTTAAAGAAATAATTCACGCCATCTACTTCGCCAAGACGAGGCTGGCGAGTTGTAGCGGACACCGAATACGTCAGATTCGATGTCTTCTTCAGCAATGCTTTACATACCGTCCCTTTTCCAACACCGGATGGACCGGACAGCACAATCAATAAACCCTTCTTCATGTTCTTCTCCATTTTATTCGTCGTTGTCGTCATCCTTCGTTGATAAGCGATGAGCCACCGTCTCCGGTTGAACCGCCGATAAAATGACATGGTCGCTGTCCGTAATGATAACCGCGCGCGTACGTCGTCCGTAAGTCGCGTCGATCAGCATATGACGGTCACGTGCTTCTTGGATAATACGCTTGATCGGAGCCGATTCCGGACTCACAATCGAAATAATGCGGTTGGCAGATACGATGTTACCAAAACCGATATTAATCAGCTTAATTGCCATTCCTGGTCCTCCCTCTAATTCGACGCTCCATGTTACTCCATGTTCGCTACTTGCTCGCGAATCTTCTCTAACTCTGCCTTCATCTCTACTACCCGATTGACCAGTTCCAGATGATTCGCCTTTGAACCTATCGTGTTCGTTTCGCGATTCATCTCCTGTATCAGGAAATCAAGTTTCCGTCCAATCGGTTCGTTGCTGGAGAGCAGTTGGTTGAATTGCTGTAAATGACTCTTCAGCCTGGTTAGTTCTTCATCGACGTTGGAGCGCTCCGCAAAAATCGCGACCTCCATACCGTACTTCGCATCATCAAACGTAAGATGCTGATCCGCCAACTGCTCGAGTCTCTGCTTCAGCTTCGCCCGATAATCTGTTACTACTACCGGCGCCCATTCTACTAGTTCAGTATGAATGGCTTCAAGACGGGCCAGTCTTTCCTTGGTATCCTGCTCCAAGTGACTGCCTTCTATTGCACGCATCCGACATAGACCTTCCAATGCTTCGCTTAATCCGTCCTCCAAGCAAGCTTGCAGCTGTTCATCAGACCAAGTCGTCACTTCACGAACCGTCATCACATCCGGTAGACGGAGCAATTCATTCACATCTACATGACCAGACATGCCGTACTTCTGACGAAGCTGCTCAGCTGCTTGCATGTATGCATCAACAACTTGCATGTTGATTTCAACCGAACTTGTGGATTCGCCTGCACGCTCTTTGTTAATAAAGACATCTACACGACCGCGAACGATTCGCTGCTGCACCATACGACGCAGCCGATCTTCATAACAAGTCCATTCCCGCGGCATTCGAACCACGATCTCGCTGTATCGATGATTTACGGATTTCATTTCCATACTAATCTTATATCCACCGATTTCTTGGGTGGACTGACCATATCCGGTCATACTGAAAACCATCGGAACCACATCCATTATTCTATTCTAATTCATTATGTTAGTCGAAACAAGGGGTCGGCCGGGCGTTCCGCTTTTTCCCATACATAGGATGTTAATTCTACTGTCATCTCATAGAACATAAAAGGAGTAATCAAATAAATCCCATTAAAATGTTTCATGGCTTCGTCGAGCAGTTCTTTGGCAATCTCAACTCCGACCTTTCGCCCAGCCGCACCCTCTAGCCCAGCCATGCGGGCACGAACCTCATTCGATAACGTAATGCCTGGCACCTCGTTGTGAAGATACTCTGCATTCCTTCCACTTGCAAGCGGCATAATCCCAATAAAGATCGGAATATTCAAGTGACGCGTAAGCTCGCCAATTCGAGCGATCAGTTCAACGTCATACACAGGTTGGGTCATAATATAATCTGCCCCGGCTTCAATTTTGCGTTCGAGACGGTCAACCGCTTTCTCCAAATACTTCACGTTGGGGTTAAATGCAGCTCCAACAACAAAGTTAGCGCGCTGCTTGAGCGGCTTGCCTGAGAACGCTACCCCAGCGTTTAGCTGTTTAATCATTCTTATTATCTCAAATGAAGTTAGATCGTACACCGAACTCGAGTCAGGCAAATCTCCAAAGCGCGCAGGATCTCCGGTGACGGCAAGCACATGATCAATATCAAGCGCATCCAATCCCATCATATGTGATTGTGTACCGATCAAGTTGCGGTCACGACATGCGATATGAATTAAAGGTCGAATCTGCGCTTCCTTCTGAATTAAATGGCCAAGCGCCAGATTGCTCATTCGAGTCACTGCAAGTGAGTTGTCTGCCAACGTAACAGCATCCGCACCCGCAAGCTTTAGCGCATGCGCGCCTTTCATAAACTTGGCGGTATCCAGATCACGTGGCGGGTCAAGCTCGACAATAACGGTATGACGCTTCGCGACCAGATCCACAATACTGTCTTCGCGCTGTGCGCCATCATTACGATCTTGGGTGGACACAGTCCCGCTGACTTCCAGCGCAGATCCACTTTCTATGGTCGTCTCGTCCTCTACCATTAGGCTTATATCAGGAAGCTCTTCAGCCTTCACCTGACTTAGCGCATCAGCGATAGCTCGAATATGATTAGGAGTAGTACCGCAGCAGCCGCCAATAATACGGGCACCTTGCTTAGCAAACTCCACCGCGCTTTGCGCCATGTACTCTGCGGAAGCGACAAAGTTATAGCGACCGTCTACATAATCCGGAAGACCTGCATTCGGGAAAGAAGACATTGGCAGGCCGACACGTCCATTCACCGCTTCGAATGCACGTAATATACCGTTAGGTCCCATACGGCAGTTCAGGCCGACAATGTCCGCCCCGTCTTCACGCAGTACACGGAACGCCTCTGCGAGCGTAAATCCATCCTTGGTACGATAAGATTCTTCTACTGCGAATTGACAAACTGTCGGAACTTGCGCGTCCAAGCGACGTGTAATTTGTAATGCCAATCTCATTTCTTCCAGGTCATAGAAGGTCTCAAACATAATACCATCCACGCCTTCTTCCAGCATGGCTGAGATTTGCTCCTCGTAATCTCGCGCTACAAGTGAGGTGTGAATATTTTCTCGCTTACCCGCACGAATGGAGCCGAGAGCACCGACTACATAGGCTTTACCTTGAGCCGCTTCACGCGCCAAGCGAACGCCTGCTCTATTAATATCTTTGACTTTAGATTCCAGTCCATGCTTATACAATTTTTCTCGGTTCGCTGTAAAGGTATTGGTCTCTAATAGCTGCGCCCCTGCCTCTACATACTCGCGATGAATGTTACGGATAACGTCAGCTTCCGTAATGTTAAGCGCTTCATAAGAAATCCCGACCGGGTAACCAAAATGATATAGATACGTTCCCATAGCACCGTCACCAACTACAATACCCTGCTGCACAGCTTGTCTTAAGTCCTTCAGTTTCCCTATCATATGAGCCACCCCACTCCACACTATTGGATACCTGTTTATTTATGAACAAAAGACGCCCCGAGCGGGGCGTCACGCTTCTCATGCAACATCAGACAACTAGAACTGGAATCCATGATTCAACCTTCTAGCTGCTTGACTTCTTTCCATTATACCGCTTTATTCCCAAAAATGCGTTAAAAAAAGCCTAGTATTCATCTATTTTTTTAAAGATTTCCTTTTACCCATTGACCTGTAAATACAATTTCAGCAGGTCCAGTCATATAGACATGATTATCCTGCTCATTCCATTCGATAAACAAATCTCCGCCAGCTAGCGATATCGTGGCTTCACGCTCGGTTTTGCCGTTCAGTACGCTTGCTACAAGTGTCGCACAAGCGCCTGTTCCACAAGCAAGTGTTGGTCCCGCACCACGTTCCCACACCCGCATATCCACAAAGTCACGACGCTGAACGGAAGCAAATTCAACGTTGATCTTGCGCGGGAATAGTGGATGCCGTTCCAATACAGGCCCCCACTGCTGAACATCAAAAGTAGTGGCATCCTCTACGTAGATCACACAATGGGGATTGCCCATCGACACCGCTGTAAAATGAAACGTATGACCAGCCACTTCAACCGGCATGTTCACCACTGGCTTAGCATCGATTGTAGTGGGTATTTGGAGGCCATCCAAAATCGGTGAACCCATATCGACTCGTACAGATTGCACGATCCCGTTATCTGTATTGAGCTGAACCCGCTGTACACCTGCGCCGATTGTCTCAATTGTTAGCTCGTCTGATGTTACATATCCGCGATCTGCTACGTATTTGGCTACACAACGAATCGCATTGCCGCACTGTTCAGCTTCTGTACCGTCAGAATTAATGATTCGCATCTTAAAGTCGGCACGCTCAGATGGAAGAATATATACGAGACCATCAGCACCAATACCGAAGAATCGGTTGCAAGTCTCTATCGCAAGCTGCGATACTTGATCAGGCAGCGCTTGTTCGCCATGTACCACGATAAAGTCATTTCCAAGACCGTTCATCTTCGTAAACTGCATCGACTGTCACTCCTTCTACTTCGCCGCAAATCGTCAATGTGTCTCCCCTTACTTAAAGCAGAAGAGATTAATCTCCCCTATTCACATCAGATAACTAGATATGCAACTTATAAAGTAAGGATACCGTAAAAGGACAAAAATGTATATTGATGAACTGAAAAAATGTTTGCACTTTATCACGTAAAAATGAACAGACCAACGAACACCTAAGCAGCACGGCGGCGCGGTGGATAAGTCGCCTTTCTCCGTCTATTGGTCGACTTCTTGCCAGACATTACAGAGCCGATGCCAAGCAAGAAAGTTGGAATTCCAGCCATTACAAATGTGATGGCCCAATCACGCAAGCCTAGCGGAACGGTTTTAAATATAGGCTGAAGCTGCTCAATGTACAATACGCCCAGCAAAAGCAGCACGGATGAGAGGACAGCCAGCACCAAATATTTATTCTGGAACAAATTACGATGGAAGATAGAACGTGAGCTGCGGCAATCAAACACATGAATAAGCTGAGCCATGACCAGCGTCGCAAAAGCAACCGTCTGCGCCTTCATCAACTGCTCAGCGCTATCTGGATTGGCTTTAAGCGTCATCCAGAAAGCTGCCAGCGTACAGACACCGATCAGCAAGCCGCGGCTAATAATCTTCCAGCCAAGCCGTCTTGCAAATATGTTTTCCTTTGCAGAACGCGGTCGATGCTCCATCAAGTCTTTCTCTGCTTGATCTACACCAAGTGCCATTGCCGGCAAACCATCCGTCACTAGGTTAACCCACAATATTTGAATCGGAATGAGCGGCAGCGGCAGTCCTAGCATCATCGCAAAGAACATCACTAATATTTCACCAACGTTGGACGCGAGCAAATAACGGATAAACTTGCGAATATTTTCGTAGATTCCTCTACCTTCTTCAATCGCAGAGACAATTGTCGCAAAATTATCATCACTTAAAATAAGGGAGGAAGCCTCCTTTGTCACATCGGTGCCGGTTATCCCCATTGCAATGCCGATATCTGCCGCTTTAATAGCAGGTGCGTCATTGACACCGTCCCCCGTCATCGCTACGACATGTCCTTGTCGCTGCAGCGACTTCACAATACGCAGCTTATGCTCCGGTGATACACGCGCGTACACATAAATCTGATCGACAACTTTGTCCAGGTCGTCATCTGTCATATGGGCTAACTGCGCACCATTTACTGCGATACCCCCCTTCGGCATAATGCCTAGCTGACCTGCGATAGCCTCGGCAGTCAATTGATGATCCCCAGTGATCATCACCGTTTTAATACCTGCCCTACGGCATTGGCTGATCGCATCACGCACTTCGCGCCGCGGTGGATCCATCATACCGGCCAACCCAACAAAAATAAGTTGAGATTCTACAGCATTCTCGTTGTCAACCTGTTCACTCGGCTTTAACTCACGATAAGCTGTGCCAAGCACACGCAGTGCTTGCTTCGCCATCTGCTCATTAGCAGCCTGAGCTTTCTGCTTGAGACTGCCTGTAAAGGGAACCACTTTACCATCCCATAATACATACGCGCACCGATCCATTAGTACGTCTGGCGCGCCTTTTGTGAACAGTATGCTGCCACCCTGATGCTCAACAACTACAGACATACGTTTCCGTTCCGAATCAAACGGAAGCTCCTGTACGCGCTGATAGGCGCTGCCAATTGAAGACGCCGTCACGCCCAGCTTGGCCGCCATAACAAGCAGAGCTCCTTCTGTGGGATCTCCCTTAATGCCCCACACAGGCTGAACATCATCTCGTCCCTTTCGTTTCGCGCCTTTACCCGACTTCTCCATTTCCGCTTCCTCTGGATAAACCTCATCAAGCACCGCATTGTTACATAACGCACTAATTTGCAGCAGGCGACGAAGCTGCTGGTCATTTTTCAAGTCCAACGGTTGGCCTTGTTCCGAAATATGACCGATTGGCTCATACCCCTCACCGCTCACCTCAAGCGTTCGGCCGCCAAGCCACAAATTGGTGACCGTCATCTTGTTTTGCGTCAGTGTTCCTGTCTTGTCAGAACAAATGACAGATGCGCAACCCAATGTCTCAACAGATGGCAATTTGCGCACAATCGCTTTACGCTTGATCATCCGCTGCACCCCAAGAGCCAGTGCAATGGTTACAATGGCAGGCAAACCTTCAGGAATGGCTGCAACCGCAAGACTTACGCCAGCCAAAAACATGCCAAGAGCTGGTTGACCATGCATAATACCTGCCACAACAACCATAATGGTTAGTACCAAAGCTACGATAATCAAAATTTTACCCAATTGTTCCAAACGGTGCTGCAGCGGTGTCTCCATCGACTCCGTGCTCTCGATCAAATGCGCAATCTTGCCCATCTCCGTGTCCATGCCTGTCCGTACAACGATCCCTCTGGCCGTGCCGCGGGACATCATCGTACCCATAAAGCCGATATTTTTCATATCACCCAGTGGAATATCATCCCGATTGATGGCCTCAAAATGCTTATTAACTGGCACAGATTCACCTGTTAAAGCCGATTCCTCGACATAACAACTATTCGTTTCCAACCAACGAATATCAGCAGGCACACGATCTCCACTCTCCAACACGACTATATCCCCAGGTACAAGCTCTCTTGCTGGAAGATGCTGTAGTTGACCAGAGCGAATCACTTTGGCTATCGGGGCTGATAACTGCTTCAGTGCACGAAGCGAGCGCTCCGCTCGGAACTCCTGGACGAAGCCAAGCACCCCGTTCAAAATGATAATGGCGATAATCGTCACTGCATCCAGATATTCGCCAAGCATACCGGATACAAGTGTCGCCCCCGCCAGGACAAGTACCATAAAATCTTTAAACTGATTCAAAAATAAAGCCAAGGGGGATATTCGCTTACCTTCCGACAGTTCGTTAGCTCCATAGCGGTCTTGACGTTGTGCGGCTTCTTCTTCTGTGATTCCTTGGTCTGCGTGGACGCCCAGCGTATCCAGCAGTTGTGTACACGTCAGCCGGTGCCACTTGATTTGTTCCATGTTCCGTTCCCCTTTCTACCCAATTGTGCTGCACCGATGATTTCGTGTGAATCCAATATTCTTGAACAGCGTAGTAACCCGTGAGGAACCATTCAAGTGCTCATACGGACAGCCTTTAGATTAAAGTTATTCGGACGAGACTAAAAATATCCCAATCTAAAAACGTACTCTTAAGTTTTGCTTGAAAGTATGGCATCATAGGGAGATAAGAACGCAACAGGAATAGGAGAAACCAATATGTCATTAGACGGTATTGTTACCCGTGCGCTTGCACATGAGCTTGAGCAAACGGTGAGCGCCCGCATCCATAAAATTCACCAACCATCACCACACGACGTTATTTTCCATGTGCGGTTTGGAGGAGCTAATCACAAGCTGCTTATATCAGCCAATCCTACTTATCCGCGTGTTCATTTTACAGAGCAGACGTTCTCCAATCCTGCAGAACCGCCGATGTTCTGTATGTTGATGCGTAAATACTGTGAAGGCGGATTCGTTGAACGAGTGGAACAGGTAGGCATGGAACGAATCATTCATATGTACATTAGGCAGCGGGACGAGTTGGGGGACGAGTCTGTCAAGAAGCTGATTATTGAGCTTACTGGACGTCACAGCAACATCATTCTGATTGACCCCGCAACCAATCAGATTATTGATGGCATCCACCATGTTACACCTTCAATCAGCAGTTACCGGATTGTCATGCCCGGATTTGGTTATGTTGAGCCGCCTGAACAGCAAAAAGCGAATCCTTTAGAGGTTGACTTCGAAACGTTTGAGGAATTGTGGCAGCAAACAGATGGAGAAGCACACGGGGAGGCTGACACCTCCACTCATATAGGAGATGGTCCTAATCAGCTTGCCAAATGGCTTGTTCAGCACATGTCCGGTATTAGTCCGCGCATCGCAAACGAGTGGCAGTATCGCGCGGAGCAAGGAATGGCAGAGTCACGCTTGACTCGTTCATGGAATGCGTTTCACGCGTTAATGGAATCCGTCCGGCTTCACCAATACGTTCCTACCATCTTGGAAGATGAAGCGGAAAAAGTATACTTTTCAGCGCTGCCAATCACACACATACAAGGTAAATCAACTCAATATGAAGCGATGAGCACTTGTATGGAAGCCTTTTATGGCGAGAAAGCCATCAGAGATATGGTCAAGCAGCGTGTAGGAGACCTAACCCGCTTTCTGCAGCAAGAACGAGTCAAGAACGAGAAGAAGCTGAAAAAGCTGCAAGAGACGTTGGATGAAGCGCAGGATGCGGATAAATATAGAATTATGGGTGAGCTTCTGTTTGCTTCTCTTCATCAGCTTAAACGGGGCGACAGCACTGTTGAGCTTGTCAATTATTATGATGAGAACGGCGGAACGATGCATATTACCCTTGACCCGCTGCTGCATCCTTCAGATAACGCGCAGCGTTATTTCAAGAAATACAATAAAGCCAAGAACAGTATGCAGGTCGTAGAAGAACAGATGGCTGCAGCACGAAAAGAAAACGACTATTATGATATTTTGCTCCAACAGCTGTCTGAAGCAAACGTACAGGATGCGCAAGAGATTAGAGAAGAATTGATTGAACAGGGCCTCGTTCGAGATCGTGATCGCAAATCAAGACGCAAGAAGAAGGACGGGCGACCGACTGTATATTGTTATACTTCTTCTGAAGGCATCCCGCTTTATGTAGGGAAAAACAATAAGCAGAACGAATATGTTACCACGAAGCTGGCCAACGCCAACGACACTTGGCTTCACACCAAGGATATTCCCGGCTCACATGTCGTCATCCGCAGCGAGCAGTTTGGGGATTCCACTTTGGAAGAAGCCGCGCAGCTTGCAGCTTACTTTAGCCAGGCCAAACATTCAAGCCAAGTTCCTGTCGACTATACGCTTGTACGCCATGTACGCAAGCCAAACGGGGCTAAGCCCGGCTTTGTCATCTATGAGCGACAGAAAACGCTCTACATCACACCTGATGCACAAAGAATCGCGAGCATGCCCTTCCAGATGAAGCAAAGCGGCAACGCTTAATTACATGACTAAAGGCCGGCATCCTGCCCTTACAACAGGATACCGGCCTTTTATATACAAGCATTTGTTCCCTCGTGAGGTCCTTAGGTTAGTCGGCGGCGCTCTGCAATCTGATACAGTTCGTTTACCGTATCCATACTCACACGTCGACTGCCTAATTGACCATGAAACACTTTTCCTTGGCGAGCGCCATGAAAATCAGAGCCAGCTGTCATGATGCAGTTGAATCGCTGCGCCAGAGCAGCGTAACGCTGCACGTCCTGCTCGTCATGATCCGAGTGCCATACCTCAATACCATCAGGCTTCATCTCATAAACAATTCGTTCTACAAGCTCATCACTGCCGTACAACACAGGGTGTGCAAGCACAACAGCCCCTCCAGCATCACGAATCCAATCTGCCGCTTCATGCGGTCTAATGCGGGGTGGGTTTACATAAGCAGCACCGCTCGCACCTAAATATTTATCAAATGCTTCTCTCATATCTTGGACGACACCTCTACGAACCAGTGCATCTGCAATATGAGGCCGCCCAACGGTTTCTCCATCAGCAAGCGGCCTGCCAAGCTCGGCCACCACTTCCTCCATCGTGATAGGAATGCCAAGCTCTGTCAATTTGTCTGTCATCATAACATTACGACGATCACGTGTCCTGCGTAAACCGCTCAAACGTTCCAACAATACTGGATCGCGGTCATTAACATAGTAGCCCAGCACATGAATATCCACGCCTGCTTCCACAGTACTGATCTCCACACCTGGAACTAAGTGTATGCCAAGTTTATTCGCCTCTGCCATAGCCTCTGCAATACCTGCTACCGTATCATGATCGGTTACCGCCAATGCTTCTAACCCCGCACGATGAGCCAAACGAACGTTATCACGCGGCAATTCCATTCCATCAGACGCCGTCGTATGAGAATGCAAATCAGCCCCTCCACGTTGGATCGGAAAACCAACTTCTGCACATCCACCTGTAGTCATCTATTCACTCTCCTTCTCTCGGTGCTGCCGCAAGAAATTTAAAAACGACGCTGCCGGCCAAGTCAACACGCCTTCCTTACGGTGAACGACGTAGAACTGCCTCCTAAGCGACAGCCCCTTAACCCGTAACACTTTCACCAATCCCAGCTGGCGTTCGTGTCGGACCGCTGACGGAGACAACATCGTCACACCAAGTCCAGCTTCCACGGCGGATTTAACCGCACCAGTGCTGCCCAACTCCATTGCTACCTGAAGGTTTCTAAGATCCACTCCTTGCTGCTGCAGCGCATCCTCCATCACACTTCTCGTACCAGAGCCCTCCTCACGCAGCACATAGGAACAAGCTAATGCCTCCTGCAAAGTGACTTGTTCTCTTCCTGCCAGGTGGTGGCTGCCAGGTACGATCAGCATCATCTCATCCTCCATGACCGCTTCGACAACCATGTCGATGTCCGTTACAGGAGCTTCCACCAAACCCAAGTCAAGGCGGTGCGCACGGATCCCTTCCATAATCTGCGTTGTATTCATTACTCTCATACTTAGGGACATCTGGGGATGTTCCACCCCGAACCTACCTAACAAATGAGGAAGCACATATTCACCAATGGTTAAACTTGCACCGAGCTGCAGCTTGCCATGAAGTTCTTTCGTAAACGAAACCATTGCCTGCTCTGTCTCCTGTACAAGATCTAAACTGCGGCGGGCATAAGGCAGCAACGTACGCCCCGCATCAGACAACTGCAGCTTCTTTGTAGAGCGGTGGAACAGTTTCGAACCGAAGTAATCCTCCAAGGATTGAATTTGCATCGTAACAGCGGGTTGAGTCATATGTAACACTTGAGCCGCAGCCGAAAAGCTGCCCCGTGACGCTACCGTGTAAAAAATATGCAGTTGATGAAAACTAACCCCCATTACTCCCGCATCCCCTCACTTATATATAGAACTATTATAACATAGCCCTCATACACAGGTCGCACAGGTCACATAACCAGTCATACAAAAAGCCGCATCCTGACTATCAGGATGCGGCATCACTTCATACGTATAACGGGGGGGCATCTACCTACCTGCGCTTCCGCGAATTCTTTACTAAGGTCATCCGTCTGGAATGGCGCAGCCACGAATAATAAGTCTTCAAATCGCGCAGCTCCATCGTTTCTGACATGCGTCCTAAAAAAGTTACCACAACCATCTTCATCATCGGGCAGCCCGTAATGTCGAAGTCGCGATCCGACTCTACCAACTCAGCCACCATAACGATATCTTCATCAATTAAATATACATCTTCCTCATGGCGATAATACGACGTCATACTTTGGTTCTTCAAATACTCCCACATTAACGTTGCAATACTCTCCACATCGGTATCCGATTTCGCAATACGATCGTTCCAGCGTGTCTTTGCATGATTAGTAATAACGATGTCTGCGATCTTCTTGTCACCAAGCCAGACATAAAATGGCTCATATGTGCTCCAACGCTCCATTACCTTGTCTCTCACCGGTACCACTCTCCACCAGATAGGTCTTTTTCTCTATGTATATTTACCCATAATATTACATGATGCGTAAACGATTCTCAAGTTCATACGGGCCATAACTAGCTGTTTTTAGGAAATCTTTAACAAGATGTCGAGGTTATGACAAAAAAGACAACGGTAGTGGAACCATGATAGTGGTCTCACATGCCGTTGCCTTGTGTTCTCTCTGTAACTTAACCTTGTAGGATTATAAATTTACATTCCGTAAAATCTTGTCTTCTCTTCAAACTCGCCGCTATATTCTGTTTTAATTTCATTACGATATGAGCGTTCAATCTTCTTTACGTAATTAAGACGTTTAATATTCTTCATCGTCTCTTCCGCACGTTCAGCATTTACATAAAGAACGGCATACTGCATCTTACGTGACACATAGTGCAGCGAACCGTATTTCTCCAAATTACGAGCCGCCTTTACGTCGCTCACCCAAATGATAAAACCTGTACGATCTGGAAACATGCTGCTTTCCCTCGCTTTCCGATTACATTACGCTTCGCAAGAGAGCGAATATCGATAGACTGCAATGCATTCATTAACAACTTCCGCAACTTCCGCTGCAGCCACTACCACAGCCACCGGTAGACTTAAGCGAGTTGCTTGGTACCTTGATCGTGTCTGATACCGCGGTAGCTATCGTCTTGGACAATTCATATAACATCTCGTCCAATTGCTCCTCCGCTTGTTTATACTGACGCACTTCCTCATATTCGTGCAGTTGACGTTCAACCGCCTTCACGGCAGCCTTCGCCTCATGATAGTCCGGATGATAATGTCCGAAGCGTTCCGTCTCGGAAAATGTCTCTTTCTTGCGAGCAAATTCAAGAACTAATTGCTGCACATCTTGTTGAGTTGCCATGCGCTCTTTCCAATATAAATAAGAAGCCATCTCGGCTGAATCCTTAATCATGTCTCCTAATTCGTACGCTTGGATAAGCAGAGCGGCCATGTCAACAGGTTCATGTTCTTGTGGCATTTGTTATCACGCTCAACTCTCTATTTGCGGTCTATTCATTCCCGCGTACTCGTTCAAGCCACTCTGGCAATAGGATTCGAACGCCTTTCCACTGATCCGGCTGCACCTTCGTCTGATTCGTAGTGCCATCCCGTGAGATTGAAGCTTCCAGCAGCCAGGCTGACTCTGGCAGTTCTTGTACTCGAAATGGAACAATTACTTCCCTTTCGCTGCCGGCGTTACCCGGCTCGACTTCGAGCGGCAGCATCTGTTCGATCGCGGTCTGAACTAATTCTTTCATCGTAGATGCATGGTACGAGCGGACAGCATTCGTCCACATGACTGGCAGGCGATAGAACGGCGATAATACAGCATCTTGTTGTAAAATATCTGTATCCATTTCATAATACTGCAATGAACTTGGACTGTAAACCATCCCTTTTGCATCATAACCTCCAAGTGCTGTCGAAGTCTCATCCTGCAGCACCTCTTCGTTGGAGCTTACACCTATCATTCCCGCGTTTGCTTCCCGGCCAAGAGCCCCCACGTTCCACTCGATCGGCGTTAGGTTCGAACCAAGAACCTCCTGCTGGCCCCAACGTTGCATTGGAGCCATGCCAATCTGCTCCAGCCTGCGGCGAATCCGATCCACCTCTTGGCGCTCAACGATAAAATCTTGCGTGCCAATTGGAGTAAGTACAGTTTGTTCTCCAGTTGCCTCCCAGACCGATCGGAGTGCAGCTGCAGCCTCCTCGTCGGCGCAGCGCAGCAGCACAACTTCGGCAAACTGCACACGGCCGTACTGAGCATGCCAACGCTCCACAGCATCCATTACATTGTGAGGAATTCCTGTAAATGCATAGCTTTCCATAAAAGAAACAACTCTATCTATTGTGTAGCCCCGCTCCACAGCCGCTGTGTATGAATCTCTTGTGAGGCGGAACGTGTGCATTGCATCTGAACTGACGCGCTCAGCCATCATCTCTAACTCCCACCGTACATGTAACGGGCAGTCAGGTGGCACTATAATCTCAAAGTCAGGCTGAATAAACAACCCAGAAAACGATTCAGATTCATTCTTATTCTGTACTGTTGAAGCAGCATATCTGCAACTCAAATAACTTTCTTTCCACCTGTACCACCAGTTACCTTCCACATCTGTGCCAAGATCGCAAAACCCCATCGTGTGTGTCATAAGCAGCCAGCTGCGATATGCTGGCATTTCATCTGCATGCAACCACTTATCATGCGCAAGAACCTGCAAGCTGGCATCAACTTGCCGCCAGTCAGCAGTGTGTCCCATCATCGCAAGCGCTGCAATAGCATGCTTTAATCCACTTTGTCCTGGTATAAAGTGCTCAAAAGCGATCTCAAAAATGGCCGCACGCCATTTAAAGAGCGGCTGTTGAATCCAATATTGGAGCATATCCGGACGAACTGCGTATTGTTGTGCTTCCTTTCGCAGCACCCCAAACCGCAGAGCAATATCTAACGTTACTGCTAATGAAGGCGCAAGAATCGAGGATTGGGGATACTCACATCCACTTGCCATAAGGGCTTCATCTGACATCTCCATGACGTCGAAGAGCCGCTGCATCGTCTTCTTATGCAGCACGCCTTTAGCAGTTATGGGCAATCCTTCCTTCACGGCGTATACAAGCAGGCGGAATACATCTCCTGCAGCTCCTTCTCCAGCTTCAACTCGGTCGCTGCCAGGAAGTGCCTCCAGGTGCAACGGCGTATTCCTGGTTAATGCCAAATCATTACGCCCCTCAATATGAGAGGCGCCTGCCCTGCTCCAATATAGATCAATCATTACGAAATAAACATCACGTGGTATGAAATAGATCCGTTCTCCCCATGATTTGCGCAAAGCTGCTATTAAGCCCAACTGCTGTAAATACGGCAGTGCTGCAAGCAAGTATGCGCCTGCCGCCTCAGCACTATGCCACTGTCCAATCTTATCTTCGTTAAAAGGCAGGGAACCTGCACGCTTGACAATGACTTCGAATTGTCGAAGCAGATCAGGCGGCAGTTTAAGTACAACTTGCCTAATCTCTTCGGCTGAAGCCGCATATTTCCGCCAATACGATTGTGCAGGATGCCCGCCTATTTCAACTGTCCGCGCAAGCAGCTGTGCCGTATTCATGCAGTTGTTCCTCCTTCACAATGTCATATTGATACCCTTGCTCAATCAGAAAGAGCTGACGCTTCATCGCATATTCCTGCTCCTTCGAATGTTCCGATACGAGCGTGTAGAAATAAGCACGCCTGCCGTCTGACTTTGGTCTCAGCAGTCGTCCCAGTCTTTGTGCTTCCTCTTGCCTAGAGCCATAGCTTCCCGACACTTGTATTGCGATCGTGGCATCAGGGAGATCAACAGCAAAGTTGGCCACCTTAGATACAACCAATACATGAATTTCTCCATTTCTGAACTGCTGGTACAAGCGCTGCCGTTCTTCCTGAGGGGTACTTCCAGTTAAAAGCGGCGCTTGTATTCCTGCAGCTATAAGCCTGAGCTGATCCAAATATTGTCCGATAATAAGTGTAGGCAGTTCATTATGGCGTGCAAGCAGTTCTTTGATTACTCGCAACTTGTCTATGTTTTCCCCTGCCAAACGAGCTTTTTCTCTTGACTCCGCGCGTATATACCGTTCATTTAATGGAGCAGACATCGGGACCAGCAGCTCTGCACAGCTAACTTTCGCAATCCAGCCCGCTTCCTCCAACTGACGCCACGGCAGCTCATACCGCTTCGGCCCAATTAATGAAAACACGTCCTGCTCGCATCCATCTTCTCTCACCAGCGTTGCAGTCAAGCCAAGACGTCTCGTCGCTTGTAAATCGGCTGTCGTTCGAAATACGGGCGCAGGCAGCAGGTGGACTTCATCGTAAATGATAAGCCCCCAATTCCGCTCATGAAACAGCCGCATATGGACAAATTCCTCATTTTCCGCATGTCGATAAGTCATCATCTGATAGGTCGCAATGGTAATCGGCCTAACCTCTTTTGATTGGCCCGTATATTCTCCGACCTTATTATCCGCCAGCGTAGTCTTCTCTAGAATTTCGCGTTTCCACTGTTTAACCGATGTCGTATTTGAAGTCAGAATCAGCGTCTCACTTTGCAGTTGTGCCATCGTTCCAATGCCTACAACCGTCTTGCCTGCCCCGCAGGGAAGCACGATAACACCGTCGCCACCCAGCTTATCAACGCCTCCCGTGAACGCTGTTACCGCCTCCTGCTGGTAGTCTCTCAGCTGAAATGCAGCATCGTCTTCCACTGCAGCCGCCAGTGCAAATACAAGCGGCTCTCCATCCTGGTATCCTACCTGGTCTATGACTGGATAGCCGATTCGTGCAAGCTCCTTCTTGATTCGACCCCTGAACTTTGCGGGTACGCTGACAGCACAGGCTCCCAATGTCCCGCTAAATAATGTGCCAATCTCGCTGTCGTGTATAAAGCGAGTCAGCAAGTTCTGATCACTGCAATTGAGACGAAGCGCTTCCGCATTGTCTTCCCCAACAAGAATAAATAATCCATACCGTCCCATCCATAACGCAATTTCTTGCTTCGCACGTGTCGGTATCGGCCAACTAGCATACTGTTCCAACGTATCAGTAATATCTTTTGCACACATCCCCGCAGCAGCAGCGTTCCACAACGTAAGCGGAGTCATCTTAAAAGTGTGTATCCCCGCAGGATGCTTAATCAGTGTCGCGAAGCGCTGCAGCTTCGGGCGAATCTCCGTATAACGCGAACTACTATCATGTACCAGTACAGTTAAGTCTTGTTGAACGACCATTTCAAAAATGGACAAAACTGTCACCTCCTCATCGGGACAAGCGATAGATTTATGATTTGTTTACTTCAAAATTTCTGTTATATCACTTTCAGTTCATATCTTTTTGATCTCGCAGGCTGCACCTGCCTTACTTCTGTCTAATACAAGTCCGATATTTATCACAACAGCTATGTATAATTACACCATTTTGTCCTTGAATGTTCACTGCAAAAAAGTTCATCTCCGCTCTCCCACCAGCGCTTTAGACGCATACATTGGCGGAAGAGAGAAAGATGAACTCCAAAGTTAAAATCTGCTTAATGAGTATACGGCGATTCAGAAATTTCACTAAGCGCTTGACCAGCTTCATCTGCCAGAGGACTGCGAACAGCCAAGTCACCCAAGGATACTATACCTACCAATTGACCGTCGTCAATTACTGGGAGGCGGCGAACTTGATGCTCTGCCATCACCTCTGCCGCTTCGTCGACTGACATATTTGAGCGCACCGAAATAATATGCTCTGTCATGACATCGCGAATATGTGCGGAGTTAGGGTGCTTCTCTGCAACGCCGCGTATAACGATATCACGATCTGTTACCACACCAACAACCCGCCCTTGATCTACAATCGGTACGAAGCCGATATCCTGCTGTTTCATCAGTACAGCAGCCTCGTATACATTATCTAGCAGCGTCAAGGTCGAGCATGAATCAGTCATTACTTCTCTAACGTTAGACATGGATATCCCTCCTGTTCAGGCATATACTTCCCATCCTAACGTTATTTCATACTTTAGATTATACTGTATTAAGTTCCGAGTCGCTTACCCGTGTTACTTTCAGCGCATCAAAGGCCATAGCCAGCAGCAATTGGCCTGCTTGCAGCATCGCGCTTTCTTCAAAGTCAAACATCGGGTGATGATGCGGGTAACGGCAGTTCTGCTCATTGCCTGCGCCAACAAAGATAAAACAACCGGGAACGACTTTATTATAGTAAGCAAAGTCTTCCGCAGGCATCATCATTTCCGCTGTATGTACAGCCGCCTCGCCAAAACATGCTGCCGCTACACGGAGAACCCGCTCTGCTTCTGCCTTATCATTTACGAGTGCCGGATAACCTATTCTATATTCCAGTTCATATTCTGCATCATACATAGCACACGTATGTTCAATCATGGATTCCACGCGCGTTCTTAACAACGATCGAATCGTAGGATCAAAGGAGCGCACAGTTCCCTTTAAGATGGCGCAGTCTGCAATGACATTTTGCGTAGTTCCTGCCTGAAGCGAACCTACGGAGATCACTGCCGATTCCAACGGGGATACGTTGCGACTGACAATTGTCTGCAGCTGCTGCACCAATGCAGCGCCTATGACAACAGCGTCAATGCATGCATGCGGCATACCCGCGTGGCCTCCCTTTCCATGAATCGTCAAGAAAAAATCATCAACAGCCGCCATCATAGGACCTGGACGTGTAGCTATCTTCCCTGCAGGTAGCGGTGTCCATAAGTGCACGCCATATATGGATTGCACGCCTTGAAGAGCACCGTCCTTGATCATAGCCTGCGCACCGCCAGGGCTCACCTCTTCAGCTGGCTGGAAGAGCAGCCTTACTTCTCCCCGCCACTTGTCGCGATGCTCCTGCAACAGCCTAGCGACGGCGAGCAGCGTGGCCGTATGACCGTCGTGTCCGCAAGCGTGCATCACACCAGGTACTGTAGAGCGGTAATCGCATTGCTTACCGTCTTGTATCGCAAGCGCATCCATATCAGCCCGGAGTGCAATAACATTGCCCTCACCTGATTTAACGATGCCCACTACTCCATGGCCACCAATATTCCGCTTAATTGGTATGCCAAAAGATGTTAACTTCTCCGCGATATAATCGGACGTATTTGCCTCTTCGTAAGATAACTCTGGATGCCTATGTAAGTATCGACGCCATTCCACCATCTCATCAAAGTGCCACTCCGCTTTATCAACTGACCATTCGTTGCACATATGACTTCACGTCCTCTCCCCCAAGCCGTGATATACCCTGCCTATTGTTGTACCATATTGTAACATACCTCTACCGTCCGATGCTTGTCACAATTTAGTCACACAACATTCACTTCTCTTTGCTCGGTCTGACCCCTGCCGATCTCTTGCAGAAGAACTGGAAACATACTATCATGGAAAAGAGATTTGAACTTGGCGTTTTATAGAATAAGGAGGAACTGGCACATGATTATTGAAAATTCAGGCCTGAACGGTATTGTCTCTGAATTGGCACATCTCGATGAAGTGTCCGAATCGCTTGGTTTTGTTCGCTGGCAATGGGAATACTATCGAGCTACATACGATCTGAAATTGGAAGATACGCAGAATGGCGCGGAATATTTCGTACGTGTAAATACACGGGTTACGGAAGGCAAACTGGAAAAGCCCGATACGCTGCTCGCCATTGAAGCGGTATATATGGGCAAAGCGACGTTCCCGCATGGACTGGATTATGAATCTCCTATCCCGCAAGCGATCGTTAATGCCGCAACACAGAAGCTTGAGCAATTCAAGCAAGCTCTGATTGCCTAGAGGGTTCATCATTGAATCGAACAACCTATAAACCCATGAAACGAGATACCCCGCCCCTGTTAAGTAAAGGTACGCCTGACTTCCAATTACTCGTGCTTACTTTGCTGCTTGTCGGGTTCGGTGTTGTCATGGTATTCAGTGCGAGTTCCAGTCTTGCTGCCGTTTCAGAAAAATACAACTATGATGCTCTATACTTCGTAAAACGCCAAATGATGTGGGCCGTCATTGGATTTGTTGCGATGCTCGTCGCAATGAACATCCCTTATTCCTTTTATAAGAAATGGTTTATACCCTTTTTTATCGTGACCTTAATTATGCTTGCTTTAGTTCCTTATATAGGAAAAGATTTGAATGGTGCTAAAAGTTGGTTCGGCGTCGGGAGTATCGGCATTCAGCCCTCCGAATTAGCGAAGATCGCCACTGTCTTGTACTTGGCTGCCCTCATTACCAAAAAGGGTGAGGTATTCCGTGACTTTAAACGCGGCTTGTTCCCTGTCATGATCATCGTGGGGGTTGTCGTTGGGCTGATCATGCTGCAGCCGGACTTTGGCTCTGCAATGATTTTGGCGATGACAGCAGGTATTATTGTCATTGCAGGCGGAGCCAACATGAAGCATATATTTAACTGTGCATTTGTTGGTCTACTCGGTGTTGGAGCAGTTCTCGGTATGAGTTATCTCATCTCGCCCGATAAACTTACTTCTGGTTATAAGTTCGGCCGGATTCAGTCATGGCTTGATCCATTGCATGACATTCAGGCTTCAAGCTACAACTTGGTCGAGTCGCTCAAGGCAATCTCGCATGGTGGCTGGACAGGTGCCGGTTTCGGGCAAGGCATTCAGAAGCTTCTCTATTTGCCTTATCCTTACAATGACTTTATTTTTGCTGTTATCGCAGAAGAGTTAGGCTTTATCGGCACGACTATGTTCCTCATTGTGTATGCCTACTTAATATGGCGCGGCTTGCTTATTGCACTTCGCTGTCCAGACATATACGGAACATTAGTAGGCGTCGGCATTATCGGTAATATCGCCGTACAAGCCTTCATTAACATTGGTGGCGTCACTCGGACGATTCCCATAACAGGGGTCACACTTCCCTTTATTAGCTATGGCGGGACATCGCTTCTTATTACGATGGGAAGTATCGGAATACTGCTTAGTATATCGCGAGAGTACATGCGTGCAGCACAATCCAAGACGCCCAATCGTAAATCAGGCGCTTCACACAAAAAAGACTACCAGCCCTTGCGGCCTGTGTAGTCTTTTTTTCTTTACAGCCTATCATTTTACACGCTGCAGATCATCCAATTCTTCGTCCTTGAAAGCTACGCCTTCCACCTTCACATTCACTTCAACAACTGCCAATCCTGTCATATTCTGTACCGACTCACGAACATTTAATTGTAATTGACGGCATACTTCCTGAATCGGCATTCCATACATCACGATGACACGCAGATCAACGGCAGTCTCCACTTGACCAACCTCAACCGTAACTCCGGTTTGCACATTCTTGCCGCTAAGTCGCTTCGCCCAGCCCTCGGACAGTCCACCAGACATTGCAGCAATACCAGGAGTTTCTAAAGCTGCCAGACCCGCAACGGTGGCGACGACATCATTAGAGATCCTTATGTTACCTTCTTTGTTTAACAATTGTTCTTCCGTCATCGTCGTCAATCCTCCTACACATTATTCACAGCAATACCTCACTGCAAAAGCATGGTTATCTTTGATACTATTGTAACTATCCATGTTCATGAAATCAAACCCTCCTGTTATTAACTTTGGGTATTTGGGGTAAATAAATTAGGTTGGGGTTACTGCAGCGAGTCATACGAATGATACCGTGAGGAGTTAGAGAGAGAATAGGAGTGAGCAATTTGAAAGCACGAATGTTTAATTGGATGCTGATTGGAATGTTTGTATTAAGCGGGATGGGACATTTCCTAGAATGGAGTATGGTGTTAAACTTCTTTCTTTCCGCAGCAGCAATCGTATTTCTTGCAGCATTTTTGGGCAAAGCAACTGAAAATGTCGCGTTTTATGCAGGTGAACGTGTAGGGGGCTTTCTTAATGCTACCTTTGGTAATGCTACTGAACTTATCATCGCCATCTTCCTCGTTAAAGCAAATATGTTCGATATGGTCAAAGCTAGCCTCACTGGGTCGATCATCGGCAATTTGTTATTTGTGCTTGGTCTGAGCCTACTGCTAGGCGGTTTTAAATTCAAAGAACAATCCTTTAACTTAACACTAGCCAATATGGATGGGTCACTGATGGTGTTAGCCGTGATTGCACTTTTTGTGCCAGCCGTCTTCTTTAACACCCATGCGATCAGCGATGAAGCCACAAAAACCCTTAGTCTAATCGTAGCTGGTCTGTTAATTACCGCATACATACTCTGGCTTATTTTCTCTATGGTCACCCACAAGGAATTGCTCGCTGAGGAAGCAAAAGAAGTATCAGGCGAAGCTGAGCAGCCTGACTGGAGCAAACGTACGTCCATCCTTATGCTTGTTATCGCTACCGTTATGGTTGCTTTCGCCAGCGAATGGCTTGTCGATACGCTCGACACCTTCTCAACACAATTCGGATGGTCTGAACTGTTTATTGGGGCATTTGTCATTGCAATTGTTGGTAATGCAGCAGAGCATGCCGCAGCAGTCATTCTCGCGATGAAAAACAAGGTCGGTGCTTCTATAGAGATCGCCATCGGAAGCAGCTTGCAGATCGCTTTATTTGTGGCACCAATGCTTGTATTTGTCAGTGCTGCTTTCGGAAACACGATGGATTTTGTGTTCTCTGTGCTGGAAATTGTGGCGATTGGAGTAGCAGTCTTTATCGCAAAATCAATATCACAGGATGGTAGATCCAACTGGTATAAGGGGCTTATGCTGCTTATTGTCTATTTAATTCTTGGGGCTTCATTTTACCTGGTCCCCTAAAGCAAGCAGGAAAAACACCAGCTCATCGCGCTGACCTAAATCAGTGAAGGGCAATAACTTATTCATTTTTCTAGATCTTGCGTATAATCGCATCTCATGTGTATGCATTACGTTGGAATCCGTTATACAACTCTGTGTACGAAAAAAAGCTTGGACGACAAATGTCATCCAAGCTATATTTATGCATTAAGCATTGCGGACCGACTTCTCTAATGCTTCATACAAAGAAGCAAGATTCCGTTCCAGCTTGCTTACGATCTGCTTGCCAAGACCTTCTTCCACAAGTCCAGCCTTAACGGCAAAATCAACCTGACGTGAGAAACCGTACATCTGAGTGTCCAGCACTTCCTCATAGAGAGGGCAATAACGTGTCGCCAAGTTCTCCATCTGAACTTGTATCAGCTTCTCTATTTGAAGCGCCTCTTCTTCTAGCAACGCGAGCGCTTTATCATTTAATTGTTGCAACACATTCGACGAAGTCATGCCTATATTCCCCCCTATGACCTGTAGTCACGAATCTTCTATTATCATATTAGACGAATCTGACTATGAACACAAGATGCACGTACAGAAAAAGCCGAGAACGAGAATCGTCACCCGGCTTTTACCCTCTTATTTAGTATTATTCACCTATAATGGTTACATTTAAACCGTATTTTTCGAATACAGCTGCCATTGCTTCTTTTGCTTCTTCAGCATCTGGTCCATGGACATGAAGCTCATATGCATGATTGCCGAGAAGCGTTGTGAACAAGCCTAATATGCTTTTAACGTCGATGTATTTATTCTCTGCTTGCAACACGATTGAGGAACGGAATGTGTTCGCTCTTTGCGAAATTTCTACAACTGCCGCGTTATTATCCGCCATTGTTAACCCTCCAATATAAATGCTGGAATTGATGTTCAATTTCTAATACCATCATACCTTGAACCAAATCAACGACGCAAGGATATTTCGGATGAAAATAGTGCTAAAGACAATATTTCCTTTACTCACTAATTACTTCAAATTCTCGGGATTTAATTGCTCCAACTCAGGTAGTACAAACAAGCCATCTTTACGTACTAATACATCATCAAAGTACATCTCACCGCCACCATATTCAGGACGTTGAATCAGCACCAGATCCCAGTGGATGGAAGAACGGTTTCCATTGTCCGCCTCTTCGTATGCCTGTCCAGGTGTAAAGTGGATGCTGCCTGCAATCTTCTCATCAAACAGGATATCCTTCATTGGATGTAAAATATACGGGTTCACGCCAATTGCGAACTCACCGATATGACGAGCACCTTCATCTGCATCCAGAATTTCATTCAGACGCTTCGTATCGTTGCTTTTCGCTTCTACAATTTTACCGTTTTCAAAGCGGAACGATACATTTTCAAACGTTGTGCCGCTGTACAACGTTGGTGTGTTATATGTAATAGTACCGTTGACAGAATCGCGAACTGGCGCTGTGTATACTTCACCGTCTGGAATGTTGCGCTGCCCAGAGCATTTGACTGCCGCAATGTTTTTGATAGAGAACGTCAAGTCGGTTCCAGGACTGACCAGTCTGACTTTATCTGTTTTCTCCATGAGTGCCTTAAGTGCATCCATTGCTCGATCCATCTTAGAATAATCCAGGTTACAGACATTAAAATAGAAATCTTCAAATGCCTCAGTTGACGTATTAGCAAGCTGTGCCATTGAAGCATTTGGATAACGGAGTACAACCCATTTTGTGCGCTTAACACGCTCTTCCATGTGTACCGGGTGGGAATAGATCGAATCAAACAGCTTCTGTTTATCACTAGGAACATCGGACAGCTCATTTACATTCTCGCCAGCACGGATGCCGATGTACCCTTGCATACGCTCCATACGGAGCAAGTCAAATTCTTTCCACGTCTCCATCTGTTCCTTTGAACCGTTCATAAGCAGCGATCGGAGCACGGTACGATCCGTCAATTGCACGAATGGACGGCCTCCTCGCTTACCAATCTCATCAACGATACATTTTACAAGATCACGTTCAGAACCGATCATTTCAACAAGAATATTTTCACCAGGTTGAACTTCAATCGAATAATTGACCAAATTTTGCGCTAATTGTTGTATTCTTGGGTCTTTCATTATTGCTCCTCCTCCAACTCAATCATAACTATTGTACGTCTCACATTTCACTGTCCCCCCATGGCTATTGTTACCATGGCAACGATATTGTATCACGTATCATGAGGGAAGTCAGCGATACTGGCTGAACTCGGCCACCGTCCTGATTGTCTCTGCCGCCAGTTTTCCAGCGTCTTGATAATGCGCTTGCATCACACCTTCTAGACGAAGCGGAAGCTGTGACCGTCGGTCAATCCATATGATGTACTCTGCACTTACCTGTGAGCTGTGCAGCATACTTAAGAGCTGCTTGCGGTAGTCCTGTGCAGCCCCATTCAGCTTTCCTTCAAGCGCAGTAATCTGAGTTGGGGTTAGCTTCTTTTTAACTTGATTTACTTTCTGATGAGGAATAATGAGACTATCGTACTCATCCAGAATTCTTTGCTTGAATATCCGCTTAGCGTCCTCTTCATGAAGCTGTACAAAGTATGGCAACGTTTGATCTGTTGAAAAAGTCGGTTTTTGCTCCCCTTTAGCTGTGTTGGCACCCCACTCCACAGATTGAGCGAGAAGAGTTGTCTTCCCCTCCTCCCATCGGCTAACGTGCTTACGCGCGAGACGAATTTCTTCCAGCACACGCAGCGGGTTCCAACGTTGTGGTGTTGTAGGCACTTCATCCTGCACCCTGCTCATACGCATAGAAACACCTTTATGTTGACGTACTTCACCATCAAAGCGCAGCTGTTTCGTCAGCACTTGCCGCTCTCCCGTACGGATTTCAGCAAGTCCTCGGAATAAAAATTGATCCTTGCCCGACAATCCACTGATTGATCGTGTAAGAACATCCTCAGGATCATGAGTCATCGGCATTACACAACCTTGAATGTTCAGCAGCATTATACATATGGACAACCACCAAGTTTTATGAGGCAATCGTCTAATCATCGCTTCCACATCCTGTCCTTTACTAACACTTTAGGAAACAAAAAAACGAGATAGGCAAGGATCACCTATCTCGTATTAGCGTAACTCAACCTTCATTCCGTTATACATCTAAAAGTTAGTACAGCTTATGACGACGAACTGATGCGAATCTGATTACGTCCGCAATTTTTAGCATCGTAGAGCGCCATGTCTGCACGATAAAACAAAGATTCCACACTTATCTTCTCATCCTGCCAATTCCATTCTGCAATGCCGCAGGATACCGTTACATGAGGAGAGGTCTCATTTGCCACACGTGCCCGAATCCGTTCCGCCACACGCACAGTCTGATTCACGTTCAACTGCGGCAAGTAAACAGCAAGCTCCTCACCACCCCAGCGGGCGGCAATGTCTGCTTCACGAATTGAAGAACGTATGATCTCGCTAACTTGATTTAATATTTTATCGCCAATCTGGTGCCCATGCTTATCATTAATTTGTTTGAAATAGTCAATATCCACCACAATTAAAGAGCCGCAAAAGTCATTCTTCTGTTGCCGATTGATTTGCTTGTCCAAATAATGACGGGCGTACAGCCCCGTTAGTTGGTCTTTGTTGGCTAAATGTTTGACACGCGCATGCAGCGTAGCATTTGCGATTGCAAGCCCCATATGACCCGCAAGCATCTGCAGAAGCTTAAAGTTGTCATACGTAAAGAAATGAGGACGTTTGTCCGCCACTACTACTATCCCCACCATCTCCCCTCCGCCGAAGAGTGGAGAAGCAATAACAGAACGTAAATTCAATTGTTCAAAAAATTGCATCCGATCTTGAATCTGCTCTTGACTGTCAGATACGATGACAGGTTCTCGAAGGGAGAACATATACCCGAACAAACCAGATTCGGACGGCAGCGTCGCACCATTGTATTCAACCATATTGGAAGATACAACCTCGAACCTGCTCTTATCCTCGCTTAACTGCAACAGCATGCAGAAGTCTGCCCGGAACACTCGCAACAATTCGTGTGTCGCATCGTGGAACACATCTCTCAACCTTAAGCTTTGATTAATCCGCTTGGTCAAATCATTAATGAAACGCAGTTCTTGAATCACAGCATTGGCCTGCTCATGCAAGCGCGCATTCTCAAACGCCGTTCCAGCCGTCTCAATAATAAGCTGAATGAGTTGAATGTCTGAAGGATCTGGCCGTTCATGATAAAATATCATCTTCAGCACACCATATGATCCTTGCTTGCCTGTCAGTGCAACAGCCACCTCAAGACCACTGTCGTCCGTTTCCGCGTAGCAAGCTTCTCCATTCATAAAGGCTTGCATCACGAGCGGGTCACTCCATGACTTAAATATCAGCGCCTTTACATTTGGATTCTCGCTCCTATGATCTTGCGACAAGTACACTTCCAGCTTTGCTTCTGGAACAAGTTTATCTATACCTTCTATAATCTGTGAAATAACAGAATCTACATCTATATGATCATGAATGTGCCGCACCACATCGTAAAGAATGTCTCTTCGTTTGGATTCGCGTTCTGCAAGACGCTGAGAATAGTAAATTTCATTAATAAACATATGCTCGAATTCTCTGTAGAAAGCAGAGTGAAATTGAGTCATCCATCCTTCAACCGCCAGTTGACCGTGATCACTTACTGCAAGCTTTGTATCAAATACAATGACAGCTGCTACCAACTTGCTATGTCTGGAGACAATTGGAACTCCGATATATCCAGATACGTCATCTATAATATGACGTTGTGTACTCTGTTCTGACAGCACGCTGTTAACAAATGACGATAGAAGTAATGGCTCATTGCTGCCGATCGGCGACAAATCACTTTCCAGACACTCGCCCCTGTAATCAAACAATGCTGTCTTGCCCAATTGGGCGTGCACGTGAACAGGAATATCCGAAAGCCATTGAACATAAGCCGTCCGCACAAGTAATTGTATGTATGGCAAATCGTGCACCGTAATATCACGCTGCAACAGCCAATTATCCGGACTTCTGTCTAAGGGCTTATGCTCAATTCCGGGCTGTCCGCCAATAACGAACAGTGGCAATGTTCTCTGAAGTGAGTGCTGGCTATCCGTCATCCTTTTCTCCTTCAAAACTAAGGTTTATCTATTTGTATCATACAATAAAATCAACTCAAAAGGTACTACTTCGGAGGGTTATCAACCATATTTTTTAGGACAATAGAACTATGTCGAACGTTGCGGTATAGTTCTGTCGTATTATGTCGATCTGCTTTTTATTTTTGTTAATTTGCATCTATATAGTTTTATTTTGTAATTTAAATGTATTTTATATCCATGGGCAATTCACTTATTTGAAGCATTGTCGTGATAAAGAAAGATTTTACAACTTGACATTTCTATACCCAATCTTATAAAATTACTTGATGTATATGGGCGAACTGTTGTGTCACCCCTCACGACTTCCATCGCAGGCACGACTGCGGCTGAAACATTTCGTGCCTGAGCCAAGGATGAGCTGGATAAGAATTCTATTTCTTAATTGGCTATAGTATGAGAATCGGCGCAAAGAGACCCACATTCAAACCATATCATGAATGAGAAGGAGTCAACTTTAATATGGCACGTTACACAGGTCCTAAATTTAAATTAAGCCGTCGTCTTGGCGTATCCTTGAGCGGCACTGGCAAAGAATTGAAACGCGCGTACCCACCAGGACAACATGGTCCTAACCAACGCAAGAAACTGAGTGGTTACGGTGTTCAATTGCAAGAGAAACAAAAATTGCGTCACATGTACGGCTTGAACGAGAAGCAATTCCGCAACTTGTTCGATCGTGCAACGAAGTTGCCAGGTATCGCTGGTGAGAACTTCATGTTCTTGCTTGAGAGCCGTCTGGACAACCTTGTATACCGTCTTGGATTCTCCAACTCCCGTGCAGGCGCACGTCAATTGGTATCCCACGGTCACGTGACTGTAAACGGCAAGAAAGTCGACATCGCTTCCTACTTGGTAAGCACTGGCGACGTTATCGGCTTGCGTGAAAGAAGCCGTGGCTTGAAAGTGATCAAAGAGGCTATTGAAGGCCGTCATCACTTGCCAGGCTACTTGGAGTTCAACGAAGCTGCAGTGGAAGGTAAGTTCATTCGTCTTCCTGACCGCGGTGAGTTGTCCCAAGATATCGACGAGAAACAAATCGTCGAGTTCTACAGCCGTTAATATTAACGAACATCAAAAACGTTGGGGCCTCTGGCTCCAACGTTTTTTTATGGCCAAATACATATACTTATACCTACCCCGCACTAACAGCACTTCTTTGAGTTGTATTTCACTCCCATTTTTCGGGTGGAAAATCTGTATGTAACGACAACTATCGCCAACAAATTGTACGAACTATGGAACATATTGCAAGGATATTCGTCTATAGGTAGAGCTATCAAATCTATTTATGTGGTATAATGGAAAGCGCTGCAATTATTAAGGAGGATATTATGCATGGTTGAGGAGAAATTGACGAAACAAGAAACTCCCAAGCTTAAGCCGAAGCGCTCCTTCGGTCGTCGCTTTTGGGGTGTAACAAAGTGGATCCTGTTCTTTGGTCTGCTCTGTGGCTTTCTTGCAGGAGGAGTTGTCCTCGGATATGTAACTTCTCTCGTCAAAGATGAACCTATACGTTCGAAGGAACTGATACAGGAGAAGATAGCAGAGAACGCGATCACCGGATACGTGTTCTTCAAGGACGGTACCCCAATCGGACAGCTTAGAACCGATGAAGACCGCACCCTAACCACATATGACAAGATTCCACAGTCTGTTATAGACGCGCTCGTCGCTACAGAGGATAACCGTTTCTTTGATCATCCGGGCATTGACCTTCGTGGTTTGTCCCGCGCCGTCGTCCAGAAAGTGATGAATCAACCGGTTCAAACCGGCGGAAGTACGCTAACGCAACAGCTTGCAAGACGTGTTTTCCTCAGCTTGGATAAGACAGATGCAAGGAAAGCAAAAGAAATATTTTTATCACTTCGTATTGAACGAATGCTAAGTAAAGAAGAGATTATTACAGCCTATTTAAATAAGATGCCGTTCGGTAACGGATCCAATGGTTACAATGTGTACGGGATCAAAGCAGCCGCAAAAGGCATATTTAATGTGGAAGACCTGAGTAAGCTTACAATAGCGCAATCCGCTTATTTAGCAGGATTGCCGCAGCTTCCATCCGTTTATACGGCTTTTACTGGCAAAGGGGAATACAATGAGAAAGGTATTGCCCGGGCAATTGAACGCCAAAAGCTCGTTTTAAAACGTATGTTGGAAGAGAATAAAATTACGCAGCAGCAATACAATGACGCTCTCGCCTACGATATTCGGGCCAAGCTTGCCAAGCCTAAAGAGAAAGCTTATTCTACATACCCGTATCTCATGCTTGAAGCTGAGCGCGTGGCAGCTGAGACTCTCCTGCTTCAGCGCAATCCGAAACTAACCAAGGCGGATCTTCGCAAGCGCGAGAACAATCAATTGGTAGAAGATGCTCGCCAGGAACTGTTACGCGGCGGATATCGCATCTATACGACGATTGACAAACAGGTATACGATGCAATGAAGCGAGTCTCACAGAATGCAGACAACTTTACAAAAACTGACGAGACAAGAGGTATTGAGCAAGTCGCAGGTGTCATGATTGACCACCGGACTGGAGCCATTCTTGGTATGATCGAAGGCCGTGATTTCTATGAAGAACAGATGAATCTGGCTTCACAGATGATGCGCCAGCCGGGATCAACGATGAAGCCGTTAGCTGCTTATCTGCCTGCTATCGATTTGGGCTTAGTTCAACCTGCTTCGATTCTGGATGATGCACCTATCGTTCTAAAGGACGGCTCTAAGGGATTCCATATACCAGGTAATGCCAACAATCGTTATCAAGGACTTGTAACGGCTCGGGATGCCTTAAACCAATCCTTGAACTTGCCTGCTCTAAAAATATTTTTAGACAAGGTAACGATTAAAAAGTCTTGGGATTTCGTGCAAAAGTTAGGCATTACAACGATTCAACCCGAAGATTATCAAGCGCAGACTGGTGTTATCGGCGGTTTAAAATACGGTGTCACCGTAGAAGAGATTACGAATGCATTCGGTGCTATCGCGAATCAGGGCCAGTATAATGAACCTTATTTTATTGGTAAGATCTATGGGCCTACTGGAACCGAAGTGTATAAGCATAAGTCAGAACCGAATCAGGTCGTATCCAAGCAAAGTGCATATTTAATGACTGATATGATGAAGACCGTAATCAGCGATTCACGTGGAACAGGCAGAAAAGTTAAATCATTATTTAATGGATATGGTGAATATGATGTAGCTGCCAAAACGGGTTCTACGCAGAACTATGCAGATTCCTGGTTTATTGGATATACACCTGATGTCACAATGGGAATCTGGATAGGTTATGAAAAGCAAATTCACGTCCTTAACAAAAGCGCATATTCACGATCAACGGAAATATGGTCCAAAGTGATGAATGAAGTAATGAAGGCGAAGCCTGGCCTGCTTCACAACAAGAACTTTGAACGTCCGGATGGAATCGTTAGGATGACCGTGTCAGGCTTCAGTGGCAAGCTGCCTAACGCACTAACGAGAGCAGCCAATCGTCTAGTAACCGATATCTTCAATCGCAAGTATATTCCTACCAAAGAAGAAGATGCGCTCGTTATGATGAAGTATATTACCTATAACGGAGTCAATTACATTCCTAATCCGGCTACTCCTGATGACTTCACTCATGAACAAGTTGTTGTGAAACGGGAGAAGCCAATTCAAGAGTTGATTGAAGAGCTTCGCAGAGGTTTAGATCGGTTGTCGTCAAGCAGCAGAAGACGTTCATTGGATAACTATCTGCCTGCAGATGCCAAGTTGGATGCTCCATCCCAAAAAGACCCACGCAAAGATGACGGAGCGGCACCTAGCGCACCAACGTCCGTTCGGTCAGAATCAATCAACAGTACATCCGCGCGTATATCATTTAGTAAGAGCCCGCAGGGGGATGTCGTTGGTTATCGTTTATACCGTTCTTTAAATGGCGGGGCTTATCAGAAGATGGATGTAACTGTGTTATCAGGTGATGACACTCGGTTCACCAATTATGTATCAGCTGGCAACAACTACAGCTTCTATGTGACTGCTGTTGACGTTGTAGGCAAAGAGTCGGCTCCATCCGCTATTGTTACTTTGGGTGGAGGCAGCGGTACTACACCACCTTCAAGCGGCACTGGCACACCAGGCTCAGGAGGGCAAACAATTCCACCAGGCAGTGGAGAAGCTGCAGGGCCAGGCGACCAGACTACACCAGAGACTGGGGGCAACGGCTCTACTCAACAACCGGGAGATCAATCTCCCCCAGTTGCTGAGTTACCAGATGCCCCTGCTCAACTAAGAGCGAAGTTAACGGATCTTGGTGTAAGTCTGGCTTGGAAAGCTTCCAATAACAGCCCGACGGAGTATCACGTGTATTATAGTGCTGCTCGTGATGGCAAGTACGAACGAATCGGCTCTGTGCCGATTCCTGAATTCGAAATGATTACGATGAACCCATCAGGGTGGTACTATGTAACCGCGGCTAACAGTAAGGGCGAATCCAAGGGCTCAAGACAAGTTAACGTTGAAAAATAGCAGCAAGACATGCAGCACTGCTGAGCAAGTGGTTGAGCAGCCTAAATCTAGGCGCTCAGCCACTTTTTTTATGCGCTAGTCGTCCCTCCTCAAGCCAATATAAAAAGACACACATTATATAGCTGTCAAATGACTTAGCTATATAATGCATGTCTTCCTGCTTACCAGACATCAGAAATCACATGTACAATCAAAGGGCTGAGTTACCCATGCCCTTGTAGCTCATTCATGCTGTAATGATTTATGAACAAATTATAAGGCCTATCCTTCATCAATCTATCGAATGAATAAGGATCTGTCTATCGATGTTAATCTTCAATTGTTGACAGATCGCCTGTTGGCAGATTAAGCTCCCATGCTTTTAATACACGACGCATGATCTTACCTGAACGTGTCTTCGGCAGTTTGTCTTTGAACTCAATCTCACGAGGTGAAGCATGAGCAGACAAGCCTTCCTTAACGAACTTTGAGATATCCGCCTTTAATTCATCCGATGGCTCATAACCTTCACGCAGCGAGATAAAGGCCTTAATAATTTCACCTCGCATCGGATCAGGCTTACCAATAACACCGGCTTCTGCAACCGCAGGGTGCTCTACAAGCTTACTTTCAACCTCAAATGGTCCTACTCGCTCGCCTGAGGTATTAATTACGTCGTCGATCCGCCCCTGGAACCAGAAGTATCCATCTTCGTCACGATAAGCCGAGTCACCTGATACGTACCACCCTTGCAAGCGGAAATACTCTTCGTACTTAGCAGGATTGTTCCATACCTTACGCATCATAGAAGGCCAGGATGTACGAATCGCCAAATTCCCCATACGATAAGGCGGCAGCTCATTGCCTTGATCATCGATAATAGAAGCCTGCACACCAGGTATAGGACGCCCCATCGAACCAGGCTTAATATCCATGCTTGGATAATTGCAAATCAACTGTGCGCCAGTCTCCGTCATCCACCACGTATCATGGATGCGCTGGTTGTACACCTTTAACCCCCAGCGCACAACTTCAGGGTTAAGCGGTTCACCTACAGACAATACGTGACGTATTGAAGATAGGTCAAACCCTGACAATACGTCATCCCCTGCTCCCATCAACATACGGAAAGCCGTAGGCGCGCTGTACCAGATGGTTACTTTATATCGTTGTAAAGTGCCATACCAATCTTGTGGACTGAATCTGCCACCACGGACTACGTTGGATACCCCATTCAACCATGGCGCAAAAATTCCGTAAGATGTACCTGTTACCCATCCTGGATCGGCTGTACACCAATAGACGTCATCTTCTTTAAGATCAAGCACTATCTTCCCTGTATAATAATGTTGAATCATAGCATTCTGAACATGATAAACACCTTTTGGCTTACCTGTTGAACCAGATGTATAGTGGATAATCAGTCCGTCTTCGCGCCCGAGCCATTCAATCTCCGTTTCCTCAGAAGCTGCTTCCATCTCAGCGTAGAAGTCAATAATCCCTTCTTCGGCCTGCACACCTTCGCCAACTACAACAATGTGTTTCAGAGCAGGCAGCTCAGTTCGCTGGATACGGTGCAGCAGTGCAGGTGTTGTCACGATCGCAATCGCACCGCTGTCTTCCAATCGGTCTTTAACCGCGGTCTCCATAAACGCTTCGAACAAAGGACCCACAACCGCTCCAACTTTTAAAGTTCCAAGCAAACTAAAATACAGTTCGGGTGTGCGCGGCATAAAAATAAATACACGCTCTCCCTTGCCGATTCCGTACTTGCGCAGCACATTGGCAAATTGATTCGACTTCCTGCTTAACTCACCGTACGTATAAGACTCGTCGCGTTGCGCATCGCTGTAATATAAAGCGATCTTATCAGCACGCCCTTCGGCTACGTGACGATCTATCGCCTCATATGCCATATTGACTTTTCCTGATTCATGCCATGTAAAGTGCTTTTCAATTTCCTCCCAGTTAAAACTTTCTGCAGATACCTCATAATTCGTCAAATTCGGACTTGTTGCTGTGGCAGCAATGATTTCTCCTTGCACATTACCCATTCCGTTTCATCCTCCTGTTTCAATCTTCTTTAGACGCGTCTGTCTGCATGGCGATTATTTAACCGCTTTCATGAAACTATCAATAAGGGACGATGATGTATTCGCTTGATGTCAAGGGGAAATATTATGAACTTTTTGGCACAATCATTATAGCATATGAATTAATTTTCGCCTATTCTTTTCCTGTAATATTTTAGTTTTGAACGTTCATTTTTCGTTGTTAGCGATAAAATCACATAGCATGTACAGCTTCTTTTCTTCATCCGCATTAGTGATGACTGCTTCGACAGCATTCACTATTTGCAAATTAACGACAACTTCTTCAAAACTCTCCTTTTCAAATCTTGTAATATTTGCTATAAACGAAGATGAACCCTAAAAGGAGTGTCGCTCATGGAACATCGTAAATGCTATCGCGCACATATCGTCCCTTATGGCGATCGTGTTGTTATTGTAGAAGGACCCGTGAAGCCAGCGGTATTGCAGGTGCTAGACATGCATTCCGATCTGAATGCCTTTCGAAGGCCTAAAGAACAACATCAAGCACTTATCGAGATTGCCCAACTTCCTGAAGGTCGAATGATTATTGCACGTGATGAGGACAAAATCGTTGGATACGTTACCTTTCATTATCCCGATGAACTGGAACGTTGGTCTGAAGGTAACATGGAGGACCTGATTGAACTTGGTGCGATTGAAGTGGCAGCTGATTATCGTTCACTTGGACTCGGGCGTCGTATGATTGAGACAGCATTTGAGGAAGGTCAGCTAGAAAATTACATTGTATTTACAACCGAATATTACTGGCACTGGGATTTGGACGGAACCGGACTTAATGTTTGGGACTACCGAAAAATGATGGAGAAGCTGATGGAGTCTGTCGACATGATTTGGTATGCTACGGACGACCCTGAGATTTGCTCTCATCCAGCTAACTGCTTAATGGTACGTATAGGTAAGGATGTGCCGCTCTCTTCTAAAGAACAATTTGACCGTGTCCGCTTTAGACAGCGTTTCATGTATTAAATATTGGAGGATTTACCGCATGAGTAGTAAACCGAACGCTTTATTTATTCAACATGTCGACACATTCAACTATCATTTTTACGCGGATCACCCATTTGATCAGGCGCGTTTGCATATGACGCAGGATCTACTTGCACGAATAGGCGCACTGCAACCCGAACAGATGATGTCGCCAGCTTCTGCCCGATTGGAAGCGCTTCAGCTTATACATAGGTCTGACTACGTGAATGCAGTCCGCCAACTAAGTGAACCGTTGCCTGACCCAGACTGGATTCTTAAAGCAGCTTCCTACGGGTTAGACACAGACGACACGCCTTACTTTCCTGGCATGCATCAAGCAGCATCTGCTATTGTAGGAGGCTCTGTCGCCGCCTGTGATGCCGTTATGTCAGGCCGTACGCAACATGCGATCCATCTAGGAGGTGGTCTTCACCACGCCTTCCCTGGTAAAGGCGCGGGCTTCTGCGTCTATAATGATGCCTCTGTCGCTATCGCCTTGCTTAGAGAACAGTACGATGCACGAGTCCTGTACATCGATACTGATGTACACCATGGAGATGGCGTTCAATGGTCCTACTACACCGATCCTAACGTTATGACCTATTCTATTCATGAGACAGGCAAGTTTCTGTTTCCTGGCACAGGATTTGTTTATGAGCGCGGATCAGGTGAAGGTTTTGGCTCATGTGTGAATGTCCCATTGGAACCTTATACAGAAGATGAATCGTGGCTTGAATGCTTTCAGGACACGATAGAACAAGTCACCCACTCGTTTAAGCCAGATATTATTATCAGCCAGCATGGATGTGACGCGCATGCACTGGACCCGCTTTCTCACATGCACTGCAGCATGCGGATTTATAAGGAGATGCCACGTATCATTCATAAGCTCGCTCATACCTATTGTGAAGGGCGCTGGGTGGCACTTGGAGGCGGCGGTTACGAAATATGGAGAGTCGTGCCGCGTGCTTGGAGCCTATTATGGCTAGAGATGACTGATCATCCGCTTATTCAACAATTAACCGAAGCACCACTAAAGTCCATCCCAACCGACTGGATTGAGCATTGGCAGCACCGTTCCCCAGTAGACTTGCCCCACACATGGCTCGATAATGTAAACTTGTGGGAACCTATGCCACGTCGTCGAATCATTCAAGAACATAATGCCAAAGTAAAAAACATTGCTTTGGAGTATGTACGTTAGGATACACTAGCTCTTCATTATAGCAGACTGATATGTCTAACCTGATATAATTTCCCAAGTATTGTCCAGCTTATACAGCAATAAAAATGGTTGAGCAATGTAAACACTGCTCAACCATTTTTATTTGGATATGACTACAGACATGTGATATAGCCGCAGTAAACTAGAGTGCTTGCAGTGTGCACTATATTGCAGCTTGCAACTCGAGCAATATGCTTTCGATGATCTGGAAAGAATGTTCTGAGGCTGTAACCGTAAACTCTGCAAAGTTGACGTGAGCCGAACCATCTGCTTTATCAGACATCGAGCGTATGATAACAAACGGCACATGATTTAACATACAAGCCTGTGCCACTGCAGCGCCTTCCATCTCTGTGCAAGCACCCTCAAAGGTCTCAAACAAGGCACGAACCTTTTCACGGCTCGCAATAAATTGATCACCTGACAATACGATTCCCTTCATATAACGTCCTGCAAATCGGTTCGCGCACGCACTCTCGGCAAGGCGAATTAATTGTGCATCTGCCGTGAACGTTGAACAAGCTTGATAAGGAATCTCACCTGGCTTAAACCCGAGCGCCGTCACATCCATATCATGCTGAATGCACGCGCTTGAGATGACAATATCCCCGATGTTTAAGTTCGGATTAACCGCACCCGCGACACCGGTAAATAAAATTTGAGTTACTTGATAGCGGTCAATTAATACTTGAGTTGTAATTGCTGCATTAACCTTGCCGACACCGGACTTGCAGATTACGACCTGATGGCCATGCAGCAATCCTTTATAATATCGGTTGCCCGCTTGTGTCTCTTCTTGCATGTCCGATACAGCAGTAAGCAGCAAAGCGATTTCCTCATCCATTGCACCTATAATTCCGATTGTCATCTTATTCCCTCCCACGCGTATCCATTCCTGTTACCTAGTACCACAGCCAGACGTGTCCGTACATGCAAAAAGCCCCGTTACTCGGGGCTTAGCACCGTCTCGCGCGCTTATTCGTTCACAGAGCTTACCGACAATCGAAGAATCGTCTCATGCGGCAGGATCACTTGAGAGTGCTCCACATTCTCTTTCTTCATAAGCTTAGTCAACAGACGCATAGCTACCGCTCCGATGTCATACATCGGCTGTGCAACCGTCGTCAATTGTGGGCGCACCATAGAAGCCATGCGAATGTTATCCACACTGATGACTGAAAAATCGTCAGGCACTTTAAGTCCTGCATCTTGAATACAGTGTATGGCACCGATAGCCATCTCATCGGTTGCTGAGAAGATTGCCGACGGCTTCTTCTTCAGACCAAGGAAATATTTCATCGCTTCAACACCCGATTCGTATCGATAGTTACCGATCCGTACCAGATCTTCCTTGTATTCAATACCAGCGCGTTCAAGAGCCTTCTTGTACCCTTGGAAACGAGCAAAGCCATTCGCTGGATCCTGCAGCGTGCCGCTGATCATCGCAATGTCACGGTGGCCGTGACGAATTAACGTGTTCACAGCATCGAATGCGGCCCCTTCATGATCAATGTCTACTGATGGGATAACGCCGTTCTCATCCGTCGTTGCACATAACACGATAGGTACAGAAGCTGTACGGAAAGCTTGTACATGATCTTCCGTGACCACTCCGCCCATAAATAGCAAGCCGTCCACTTGTTTCTCGAGCAACGTGTTAATAACACGAATTTCCTTCTCCTTCTTCTTGTCCGCATTGCACAAGATGATATTGTAATGATACATATTAGCTATATCTTCAATACCACGCGCAATCTCAGCAAAAATGGAATTGGAAATGTCAGGAATAACAACACCGACTGTCGTTGTCTTCTTGCTCGCAAGTCCGCGGGCAACCGCATTGGGGCGATAACCTAAACGCTCAATCGCTTCGTAAACTTTCTTACGCGTTTGAGGCTTTACGTTCGGGTTGTTATTTACAACCCTGGAGACAGTCGCCATCGAGACGCCTGCTTCTCTCGCTACATCATAAATAGTTACCGTCACGATCCTTCTCTCCAATTACCTAGTTATTTAATACGTACTCACATATTAAAGTCAATAATACGATATTTTCAGAAAATTCGCAATGACACGTCAACTCATATACATAAATTGTCGTCTTTTAGCTAAATTGAGAAAGTATTGGCTCCAACTTGTCATATCGAATCCCATAATGGGAATCGTGCCAGAGGACTTTACCATCTTGCAGCACTAATACTTGCGGAGATTCATGCTTGATCCCGAGCTCATCTGCTGCCAGCAGCGACACATCTCGATTCTCAACGACATAAATTAAGCCAAACTGAATAGGGCCTTGTGAAAAATCCTTAACTACAAGCGACATCTCTTCATCGGCATTCGTGCTAATTGGGCAGCGTGTGCTATGCTTGAACAACACCACCGGCTGTTCATGGGACTTGGAGATCAGTTCATGCAGCTTGGAATCCGTATCCACATTGTACATCAATACCCTCCTCCTCTAACGCTGATATATTACATTATTGCTAACTTAACTGATTTTAACCTGATAAGGAGTAGCACTAAATGTTGTTAGTTGTTTTAACCGGCGTTGAATGTCGATCATCCACTCAACATCGCCCCAAGTCTTGGCGAGTAAATAAATGTCAAGCAGATGATTCACCCGCTCTACTACCATATGGTTAAATAGATCAAGCAAATGATCCCCGCCCATATCCAGACATTCTTTAAATACACTGGCTACTTCATGTTCTTCATCAAAATAAATGCGCTTTCTTTTTGCAGATTCGTCATTTGTTAACAGCTTCATCAACCTAATCACATCCTGCTTTAACTCAGGGAACAACTCTGAGTGATCACAGCAAGTGCAGGTGTATACAGGAACGTGATGAATCTCAATGGTTCGTGCATGTACTACTGTACGTAATGTCATATCCATCTCTTGACCGCATGTGCAACGCTTGTTCATACTGGATCACCCCTAGATTACATATACATTCGTCTCTCGTATTTGCATTCGTGCATCTCAACCCCAACAACTACTCTGCTCGCGTATGGATTAACGTATATTTCGACTTTATTAACCGTTCTCCTGCTCCAATAAGCATGTATTTATTTACACATTTAGAAAATGAGAATTCAATTCATGTATAATAAACAATGATGTTACTCACAATTATAAGCCTTTGCCTACGCTTTTGTATGTTCATTTAAAGGCAATTGTGGTTAAATACGTGTAGCTATACCATTATTTGCACGTCATTTAACTATTTGACACCATAAACTATAAATCTAAAGGAGTCGATTACTCGATGCGTTTAGCTGGAAAAAAGATCATTGCACTGGTTGATGAAGAGTTCGAAGATTTGGAATTGTGGTACCCCGTCTACCGCGCCCGTGAAGAAGGCGCTGAGGTTCACTTGGTTGGTGCGGAGGCTGGGCATACTTACATGGGGAAATACGGTGTTCCCGCTACGTCGAATTATGCCTTTAAAACCGTAAATACAGCTGACTATGATGCCCTACTCGTTCCGGGTGGATGGGCGCCGGACAAGCTGCGCCGTTATGAAGATGTGCTGCGTATTACACGCGAAATGAATGCTGCCAACAAGCCAATTGGACAAATTTGTCATGCAGGCTGGGTGTTAATCTCCGCCAAAATATTGAGCGGCAGAACCGTAACGTCTACTCCAGGTATTCGTGATGATATGGAAAATGCAGGGGCTATATGGCTGGACAAGGATGTTGTGGTTGACGGAAATATTATTTCCTCACGTCGTCCACCAGACTTGCCTGCTTACGGCAAAGCGTTCTGCGATGCACTCGCAGGCATATGATAACAATAGTCTATGCCTAGGTTCATGCGCGAAGTGTGGTGCGGAGTCATCCTGCCACACTTCATGCATGTCAAAGCTATAACAGCCATAGTATATCGTGATAGCCCTCAGTCGTACTTGTGCTCCATTATATTTTCATCTAAATTCCTGAATTAGCTCCAAGAATCGTTTACTGACTACCGCCCCATTTGCATTTTCGATCAGAATTCAACTCCAGAATTCATTGACTTTTCCCCCGTCTGTTCTGGTGCCGAATTAGGAAATTGATCCAAATGAAGGACTTGTTCCAATTCTGCCTTGTTCCGACTAGAGAAAGCTTGCTTGGTCACTTCAACACATGTCAGATGTGCTGTCCGCCGAATAGCTGCCTTCACTCTTGGAATAGATCTTGAAGACATGCTCAGCTCGTCAACCCCTAGTGCAATCCAAAGAGGGACCGCACGCGGGTCGCCCGCCATCTCTCCACATACCCCAACCGTTATTCCACTTCGTTTCGCGGACTCTACCGTGTGGCGTATGAGTCGAAGCACAGCAGGATGATAGGGATCATACATATGTGCGATCTGCTCGTTCATACGATCCACAGCCAGCGTATACTGTACCAGATCGTTCGTTCCAATGCTGAAGAAGTCAACTTCCTCAGCAAGAAGATCCGCGATGGCCGCAGCCGCGGGCACCTCAATCATGATCCCAATAGGCAAATGTTCGTCAAATGCAGTTCCTTCTTGACGAAGCTCTTCCTTAGCAGCCTCCAGCAGCCTTTTAGCGGCCGCCACTTCTTCAAAGGAACTGATCATCGGAAACATTAATTTCACCTTGCCAAAGGCGCTTGCACGCAATACAGCACGAAGCTGTGTTTTGAACACGTCCGTTCGATCCAAGCAAATCCGGATCGCCCGGTATCCTAGAAATGGATTATCCTCTTCAGGCAGCTGTAAATAATCCATCGGTTTATCCCCACCGATGTCGAGCGTACGTATAATAACTGGTCGATCTTGAAAAGTTTGTGCTACTTCCTTATACACAGTGAACTGCTCCAGCTCATTAGGTGGATATGTACGATCCATATACATAAATTCCGTTCGGAACAAGCCAATACTTTCCGCTCCATTGTGCTCTGCAATATCAAGTTCTCTGGTGGAACTAATATTCGCTGCAAGATGTATCCTATGGTGATCGCTTGTCTCCGCAGGAAGGTCCTTCATTTTAGCCAGTTCATCCGCTTCCTTCAAAAACACATGACGGCGCTCTTCATACCATATCATCACTTCATCGGTTGGTTCTACGTACACGTAGCCATGCTCACCATCCACGATGACCATGTCGCCAGTCTGAATCGGCTTCTCCAACTTTCCATCCAGCCCCAAAACCAGCGGAATGCCCAGTGCGCGTGCCATAATCGCCGAATGAGAAGTCTTGCCTCCCATTAACATTACGATCCCGAGCACATTTTTTGGATTCAGATGGACAAGTTGTGAAGGAGATAATTCCTTAGCCACCAGAATGTAAGGCTGAGTATCTGTAGGCAGCGTTATTTCTGGTGCTCCTAATAAATGCTTAAGCAGTCGGTTGCCCACGTCCTTAATATCAAGCGCGCGTTCTTTCATATACTCATCGTCGAGCAAATCAAACATGGTGACAAAATGATCAATTGCTTCTTTTACTGCAACTTCTGCGGCTTTGTATTGTCGCTGAATAATACCCTGAATCTCATTCATAAACACAGGATCTTCTAATATAGCAAGATGGGCGTCAAAAATCGTTGATTCTTCACTACCCACCATATCGCGGATTTCATTTTTAATATATTCAATCTCATCTTTGGAAGAGCGAACACCCTCATATAAGCGCTCGAACTCTCTCGCCAAATCGGATGGGTCCATCTTCTCTTCCGGTACATCCCACTCCCATGTAGGGAGTACAAATGCTTTACCAAGCGCGATACCACTTGATGCTCCTATGCCTCTAACCTTCTGAGTCAACGCTTCTCACCCCCATTACTGTCTTCGCGCAGGACTACGGACAGCACAGATGTCTGTCCCTTCTTCACTTGGGCATAAGGTGCGAAGCTCCATGATGCAACCTTATCTGAATTGGTGATAACCATTGGTGTGGCCATTGATCGGCTCCTCTTCTTGATGTAGGCGATATCGAATTTGACAAGCAGTTGACCTGGCTTCACCTCTTCGCCTTCTTCAACAACAGCTTGGAAGCCCGCTCCATTCAACGTCGATGTTTCGATTCCGATATGAAGTAATACTTCCAAACCTTCCGGCGTCTCTATCCCAACTGCATGCATCGTTGGATACACGTGTCTAATGAACCCGGCAACCGGAGATACAAGTTCTCCTTTGTCTGGATAGAAGGCAACACCGTTACCGACCAGTTTCTTAGCAAATATCGTATCAGGCACTTCGTCAATTGGGATCATCCGACCCTGTACTGGTGCCACAAACCACACCTGCTTCATGTCGCGCTGTATACGTTTTAACATCTCATCCCGTAGAATCTCGGAATACGTACCAAAAACAACTTGCACATGTCCTCCGCCCAGACGGAGCACACCTGCTGATCCCAAGGAACGAAGCGTACGACGATCAATCAGTTTGTCATTATGTACGCGCAGACGCAAACGTGTAATACAGGCTTGAATGTCGACAAGATTATCTTTACCGCCAAGCGCCTGAATAATCAGAGGTACGCGGTGAATAAGGTCACCAGCCATATCATCCAGCAGCGAACCTTCTACTCGTCCAGGCGTAGGGATTTGAAATCGATGGATGGCAAATCGAAACAGCACATAATATACAATGGCAAACCCAATACCGATCGGGATTAACCAAATCGCATTGGTTGAAAGATGAAAGTTCACAATATAATCTAATGCCCCCGCTGAGAAAGAAAATCCGTGATGAATGCCTAATTCAGCTGTAAGCCACATAGCCGCTCCTGTCAGCAGCGCATGTACGACAAACAAGTATGGAGCAGCAAACAAAAATGCAAACTCTATAGGTTCGGTAATGCCCGTAAACATCGATAAAAATGCAGCGCTTAAAAAAGTCTTGTACACCTTCGGACGTAAATCCTCGCGTGATTCATGTATGATCGCCATCGCCACCGCAGGCAGCGCAAAAATCATAATCGGAAACAAGCCTGCCATGTACGTGCCAGCGGTAGGATCTCCCGCAAAAAACCGGGGCAGATCACCTGTAAAAGACATTCCGTTCGTATCGTTGTAAGAACCGACTTGAAACCAAACGATATTGTTTAACAAATGATGCAGACCAAAAGCGACCAGCACCCGATGAAGTACTCCATATAGAAATACGCCAAAGCTGCCCATTGCCAATATCTCATCACCTACAAACGTGACCCCTTGCTCCAGAAAGGGCATGATCGACACAAGCAGAAATGATAACCCTACCGAACATAATGACATCACGATCATCACAAAGCGAGGGCCGCCAAAAAACTGTAAATATTCAGGCAGCTGAAAATGATGAAAACGGTCGTGGGCCAAGCTTGCAAGCACACCAAACAGCACACCGATGAGTATGGTAGGTTGAACAACCGTAACACCCGCTGGCGTTGTGTATTGGAGCAATTGATGGAAAATAAACATACCCACTAAAGCTGCAAAACCTGCATTCCCCTCGTTGTTGGACAATCCAAGCGCAACGCCTACAGCAAACAAATAAGGCATCATGTACAGCATGGTCTTGCCCGCCCAATCCATCCAAATGGAAGCGTCAGCGAATCCTAAGCTGCTTAAGAGTTGGGCAATGGCAAGCAAGATAGCAACCGCCGGCAGAGCCATAAGCGGCTGCATTAAAGCACGAGAAAGCTGCTGCAACGATCCTAATTGATTCAAGAGCACCTCTCTCCTTCCAGCGCGTGTCAAAATATATTCTCTAATTTAGGTTATGTAAGTCAATATAAACGATGTCTCATCGTTAGGACGATAGTACTGTGGATAGTAAGAAAAGCTCCCCATTTCACATGTAATCCAAGTCCAAAGCCATGACTATTATACGCTACCTCCAACCCAAACAACAATAATTAATTAGCCAAGGTAGCCTTTTCTTTGACTAAAAGCCAGGAGGCTAACTTTAAATTTGTTACCTAGCCCCTCTGTGAGCATATCGATTAACATATTAGCCAACACAAACAAGAGCCGCAAGGAATGGCTCCTAGTCGGCTCTTGTTTGCTGGCTCTATATTTATTTGTGCGGTTTCCCTTCAGGAAGCAGTATCGCATCTACAACTTTAATGCAAGCATCCATTACAAAGTCCATTCCATGTTCCTTCGCATAAGCTGCAGCTTCTTCATTAACAATACCTTGCTGTAACCATACAGCGCCTGCTTTAACAGCCGCTGCTTCCTTGGTAACGTCGAGACAGAACTCACTGCGGCGAAACACATTGACGATATCTATCGCTTCTGGAACAGCCTCCAGCGTGGCATAACAAGTCTCGCCCAAAATCTGAGCCGCTTTCGGGTTAACCGGAATAATACGATACCCTTTGTTCTGCATCGCTGCTGCAACCATGTGCGAAGTACGTGTCGGATCTTCTGACAGCCCAACAACAGCAATCGTCTTGCTGGCTGACAGCAATTGTTTAAGTGCATCTTGCGAAGGATGTTCATATGCCATCGCGAATTCCTCCATTCTCATATATGCTTTAGTTCATGTTTAAGGCTATGCGTTTATCCTTTATCAGAAGCTTAAATATATCTACCCGTCGATCCATTCCACTTGCGCACCTAACGCCAGAAGATGATCAAAATATTGCGGGTATGACTTAGCAACGTGATGTGCATCCTTGATGCGGATAGGCTGCTTAGCACGCAATCCAACGACGGTCAGCGCCATGATAACGCGGTGATCATAATGCGCGTTTATCTCTACTCCGCCTTCCACACCTTCTGGGCGTCCATGGACAATGATCTCTGCCTGACGCTCTTCCACATTTGCGCCTGCCTTACGAAGTTCGTTTACATAGTCAGTAATACGATCGCATTCCTTGTATCTGAGATTTTCTACGTTGTAGAACCGCGAAGTTCCATCTGCAAATACCGCTGCTGCAACCATAGCCAACACAGCATCTGTTGCGGCATCCCCGTCAAAGTCAATCGCGGTCAACTTGCCAGCACTTTGTACACGTACGACACTGTCTTCATGAGTCAAGGGTACATTCATCATTCGCAGCACATCCACAATGGCACGTTCCCCCTGCTTACTGTCCACAGTCAAACCGCGCAGCGTCACATCGGAATGTGTTACGGCAGCAGCGGCTAGCACAGCTGCTGAACCTGGATAGTCACCTTGCACGTGATAAGTTCGGGCTGTGTAATGCTGCCCTCCCGGAATACGGTAGTGCATCAGATCTTCACTCGCTTCAATCGTAATACCTGCCTCACGGATAACTTCCAGTGTCTGACAAACCACTACTTTTGACTTCAGATCATCCGTCACCTCGACAACACTGTCTTCTTTCAGCAGCGGCAGCAAAAACAACAAGGAGCTCAAATACTGTGAGCTAATGTTACCGGATACTTTGATATGTCCGCCTTGTAACTGCCCACCACGGATCGTAATCGGCAATCTGCCTTCACGATGCTCGATATCAGCTCCTAGCTGTTGGAGCGCAACAATTAGATCGTCGTGCGGTCGCTTGCCGAGTGATTCGGGGTATGTATTTACAAAATGTACTTCCGGCAGCAAAGAAGCAATTCCCATCAAGAAGCGCAGCACAGCCCCCGCATTCCCAACGTTCAGTTCCTTTGATGCAGGCTGTAGACGTGGTATGTTTCCGAAACCCGTTAATACGATCTTTGTATCATCTTCTTCGAGTATAGCGCCGAGATCCTGCAAGCAGCGGCGCATGGCATCACTGTCTTCACTGTGCGCCGGATAATAGATCGTACTTGTTCCTTCCGCTAATGCAGCAACGAGCAAATAACGTGTTGTGTAGTTTTTGGAAGATAACGCTTGAATATCACCCTTTAATTGAGCTGTCGGCTTGACCAGCATGTCCATTACAACCACTCCTTTTTATCGATTTATTATTCTGTACTAAATATCGAATTACACATTTACCTTACTTTCACCCAACAAGGGGCAGTAGATGTGAATTGACAAAAGATAACACGCTTATTATGATCATTTTGACAACTTGTGATATACATCATATCTTATATGCAAGATATATGATCACTAGATTTAAGGGAGGCCATATGAATACTATACCGCAGATTAACGTCTCAGAGTTAAAGTTACGCCTTGAACGAGGTGAAGCGTTAAACCTCATAGATGTGCGCGAGCATGAGGAAGTAGCCCAAGGCATCATTCCTGGTGCCAAGCATATTCCCATGAATGAGATTCCTGATCGGATCCAAGAGGTTGAACGTACCTCTGAGATCATTTTTATATGCCGAAGCGGTTATCGCAGCGAACGCGTCTGTGAATACTTACAACATCTCGGCATTGAAGGGGCTGTAAACATGGAGGGCGGTATGCTGGCTTGGGCTGACATCGAGGGTCCAATCCAGTTCTAGTCCTCCTGCTCACCGAAGTGAATGCTTAGCATAGGCACTCATGATCGCTGCTATGATTGGTTCTACTGCTAAGTAATCCGTTTCAACTGTGCAATGAGCAAAGTCGTATCGACCTAGGCGGGCCTCCATCAACGCATGTACACGTTCTGTGACGTCTCCTTGTAATAACGGCCGATTCGTATCACCTTGAACACGTGCGACGATGGTATCCAGTTGGGCTGTTAACGCAACAACAAAACCGTTATGCAGCATCGTTTTACAATTATTATCATCCAGAACGGCCCCCCCGCCTGTAGCAATGACAAGCCGTGTCTTATGCTGAAGCAAGTCAGTTAAGATACGGTTCTCTTGCAGTCGAAAGTACGCTTCTCCATCTTGTGCAAACAACTCAGGGATTGTTCTGCCTTGCCGTCTCACAATCTCTGCATCCAGATCAATAAACTCATAACCTAGATGCTGCGCCAACTGCTGGCCGACTGTCGATTTTCCCGTCCCCATAAATCCTATCAATACAATACTTGTCTCGTGGTCATTCATCACCATCATCGTTCTCTCCTACCGATAAACTGCCCATATGATACCATAGCTGACTTCTATTCGACAATCAGGATGTATAAAATGAAAGGGATGAACGTAAAGATGGTAGTACATGCCATTATATAGGAGTGAATGATGATGTCTTCGCCGCCCCCAACTGATCGCTACAAGACACAACGAACAATTGCTGCCCGCATGGAACGAATAATGGATAAGCAGCACCCTTTGTGCAAAGAAGATATTGTCTGGGTGCTGAATATGGTCAAGAGCAAGCTGTCTTGTAATGACGAAGCATTATCAGCTCTTGATGCAGACCGGATCAAACGAAATTTCTGTTACTTCGCTGAAGTATCAGTTATGCTGCTGCAGCATAACAAGTTTGATCAGGAAAGTGATCGGCTCCGCTTTTATCTGGCAGAGGCAGCCTATGGTCTGTGGTCACCTGCAATGCAAGATGATTAGAAGCGGAATCCATTCTATTGTCACAATAGTTACGCTTATGACAAACGCCGAGCTTATATCAGCTCGGCGTTTTTTGTATGTGAAATGCTGTTCGTTCAATTAATTGGACAACCAATTGTAATGGAACGTACCTTCTTTGTCTATACGTTTAAATGTATGTGCACCAAAATAATCACGTTGTGCCTGCAGCAAGTTTGCTGGCAGACGTTCTGTGCGGTAGCTGTCAAAGTATGCGAGTGCTGAAGAGAATCCAGGAACCGGAACGCCGCTTGTTACTGCAACGCTGATTACTTCACGCCAAGCATCTTGATAAGCTTCCACGATTTCTTTGAAGTAAGGATCCAGCAGCAAGTTCTTCAGATCCGCATCACGATCGTATGCTTCCTTAATGTTATTCAAGAACTGGGAACGGATAATGCATCCGCCACGGAAAATCTTAGCAATATCACCAAGTGGCAAGTTCCAGTTGTATTCATCAGAAGCAACACGCATTTGCGAGAATCCTTGTGCATAAGATACGATCTTACTTGCAAATAACGCTTTGCGAACTTTTTCGATAAACTCAGCTTTGGCACCAGCAAATGCTGTTGTTTGAGGACCTGACAACACTTTGCTTGCAGCAACGCGCTCATCTTTTAACGCAGACAAGAAGCGTGAGAATACGGACTCCGTAATCATGGACAACGGAATACCCAGATCCAATGCATTTTGACTTGTCCATTTGCCCGTGCCTTTTTGACCAGCCGAATCCAGAATCACTTCAACCATCGGTTTGCCTGTCTCTTCGTCATACTTGGAGAAGATGTCAGCCGTAATCTCGATCAAATAGCTGTCAAGCTCGCCTTTGTTCCAATCTGTAAAGATCTCGTGAAGTTCTTTGGCATCTACACCCAACACGTTGGACAATAGATGATACGCTTCACAAATAAGCTGCATGTCGCCATACTCAATGCCGTTATGCACCATCTTCACGTAGTGTCCTGCGCCGTCAGCGCCGATGTAAGTACAGCAAGGTTCGCCATTCACTTTAGCGGAAATCGCCGTCAAGATTGGCTCTACAAGCTGATATGCACTCTCTTGACCGCCAGGCATAATGGCCGGACCTGTCAATGCTCCCTCTTCGCCACCGGATACGCCAGTTCCGATGAAACGGAAACCTTTGTCTTCCAGGTACTTGCTGCGGCGTTGTGTATCAGGGAAGTAGGCGTTGCCGCCGTCAATAATGATATCACCTTGATCCAAATGTGGTATCAATTGATCAATTGTAGCATCAGTAGCTTGTCCTGCCTGAACCATAATTAAGATCCTGCGAGGAGTTTCCAACGATTGAACGAACTCTTCAATCGTATATGTAGGCGTTAAGTTCTTGTCAGGCGCCTCACTAATGAGTACGTCTGTCTTCTCGCGGGAACGGTTGTACACCGATACCGAATAGCCTCTGCTCTCAATATTGAGGGCCAAGTTCTTACCCATGACCGCAAGTCCAATCACGCCAATTTGTGTTTTAGCCATATGGATTTTCCACCCTTTATCTAATAGTGTATGGTTTGCATTATTGCTATTGTACCCTTTTTGCATAGAGAAGTGAACCCCTGCTTCAGGTCCAATGTGCCATTTCTCACATACCGATATCTCCTATTCGAGAAATACGACCTGTCTTTTTCTCCTGTCCACCGTATACACAGAAAAACACCCTGCAGCCTTGCTTGAGCGCCAATGTGCCCCGCAAATGTGAGGGTGAGCAGCTTATTACCATTCAAGTTGAATCATTTCCGAGCGCAGAGCACTTAATTTCTCTTTACAGTGCACCACCGTATCGTTATCCTCATGTGACATCGCCTTGTACAGATCCGCCAACTCCTGATCGATCTCATTACGAAGCGTATCTATACGCTCCTCTGCTCTTGTAGATTGGAAAGCACGAATCATCTCTTCTGTTGTTATCACTGGACGCTTTTGATATAGAACCTTTTGCTCTAATCCACAGATTTCAACCAAACGGATCCGTTCCCCGAACATGATGTTTTCTACAAATATATGTCTATCCTTGAACCTCTTCACTACCGCATGCCCACGTGATTCTCCTATCATCTTCTCCATAAACTCGGCCAGGCGCTCATCACGAATAGTGTAGTCCCCCACAATCTTATAACGGTGATGAACCCGTTGAAAGCGCAGCTTGATCAGCTTCCGGCCGGTTCGTATGGAAACGATAAACAACGATTCGTTCTCGCTCCAATACAACGAGTATCCTTCTTGTATGAGATCACGAATGAGGTTCTGGATTTGCCGGCGGTCAAAACGTAACTCCAGGTTGCAATATTCAACTTCATCGCTACGATTCACGGCAACTCCCCCTTACCTAATCTTCGTCTGCATACTTCATCATATGATCGTGCAACTTGGATTATTGACTCCAATTTCATCTTAATCTCTGCCTAATGTGATGAAATAGCATGGCTGCAGCATTCGTTGTGGTATAATATTCGAATATCGGTGTGTAAATGTGCGTGAAATATGCTCGCTCACCCGCTTGAATCATGGACGAGGAGAGGATCAACGATGACTTTATCAGCAACTTTTACCGGATTTAACGCTTCGGATTTTGATACCTTCCAAATTGAAGGTCTTGAAGCCCGGATGGAGGCGATCCGTGATCGTATACAGCCTAAATTTCGCTTCATTGGTGAACATCTGACAGGAGAAGCGGCGCTGCTAGCCGGACAGGAAATGTATCTGCACATCGCTAAGCATGCTCGGCGCACCGTAAATCCACCCAAAGACACTTGGCTTGCGGTTGGCCCTAACAAGCGTGGTTACAAGTCGCTCCCCCATTTTCAGGTCGGATTATTTGATGATCATGTGTTTATTTGGCTCGCTTTTATTTATGAAGCAACAAATAAACAACAGATTGCGCAATCCTTTCTTCAACAACTAGACAATGTCAAGAAGCTTGTACCTGATCATTATGTGCTATCGATGGATCATATGAATAAACATGCAAATCGGGTCGGAGATCTATCTGCAGAAGAGTTCATACAGACGCTGAATCGCTTCCGTGATGTGAAGTCGGCAGAATGGCTAATTGGTCGACATATCGATGCAGCTGATCCAATTCTCGCTGACGGACAAGCTTTCATGAAGCTTGTGGACGACACCGTTCGCACGCTAATGCCGCTATACAAGCTTGCAGGTGAATCGATATAATCCAGTAGTGCAGCCTAATCAGCACCTCTCATATACTGTTTGCAATCACCAGAGAACGCGCAGTGCACCATAAGAGGTGTTGAAGCTTATAGGAGCGATGACGTACCGACAGCAAAGAGAGAGACGTATTAAGTGCACATATTTGGTTGTTATCATGTTAAAAGACAGCCTCAGCAAGGAAAAAGTGCCTTCCCTCCAGCCGGAGGGAAGGCACTTTTCTTTTACAGTCTGTGTACAAGCAGACATGCTAGCGCAAAAAAACCGAACTTCTGCCACGCTGCGTTGTAAACAGCCCTGACAAAAGTTCGGTGCTCATGCCTGTTGTATATGTACAGGATGTTATATGCGTGTCTTGATCACAGAACTCTGATCCAACTTCACAAATTGTGCAAGCAGTGCAAGTGCAGCTATTGATAGTACCGCACCGATCAAAAACGGCAAATTAACGTTTAAGTTAAACACAGCTGTCGCAAGCAGAGGGCCTGCTATGCGCCCAAAGCTGTCCATCGATGAGTTCAGACCAGATGCAACCCCTTGGCTTACCGTTGTCTTCTGCGTAATCAGAGACGTCACACACGGGCGAATTAAAGCGTTGCCGATCCCGAACACACATAAGTAGAGTGTGGCATTCAGCACGCTGGATGAGAACAGCAGCATCACAAACCCGATTGCTGATATGATTAATCCTGCAGCAATACCTTTCTTCTCGCCGCCCTTCTTAATATAACGCCGTACAATTCCCCCTTGTACAAGCGCACCTGCTAAGCCGCAGAAAAAGAACATCCATCCGATATCCTCAGTCGAAATATGAGGAATACGCACAGCCTCATAATAAAAGAGCGTTGCTTCTAAGCCTGCCAACGTAAACGTGACAAAGAAAGACAATAAATATAAATATTTCATACGTCCTGTAAACGCAGACCAACGTGAAGGTGAAGCCGTACCTTTACTTGTCCGCTTTTCCGGAGGCAAAGATTCTTTCAGCTGGATAAAACCTAGTACAGATGTAAATAACGTTAATGCAGCAGCAGCAAAAAACGGTGTATTGTGACCATATTTACTTAATAGCCCCCCAAATGCAGGGCCGAATGTAAAACCAAGTCCGATCGCCATACCGACAAGCGCCATCCCTTTGGTTCTAGTGTCCTCGCTTGTAATATCTGCCACATAGGCAACAATTACAGCGGTGACAGCGCCAGCGAATAACCCACCAAGCGAGCGTGACGCGTACATCAGCCACAGCTGACCGTCTGCCAAGCCGAACAATAGATAACTTAAGCTAAAACCTAATATACCTACCAAAATGATTGGTCTGCGTCCCACCCTCTCCGATAACGCTCCCCAAAATGGGGATACAATAAACGAAATGAGTGAGTACAGCGCTAACATCAGACCAAGATGGAATTGATTAGCTCCTGCATCGGTAATCATAAGTGGTAGTACAGGAATGACAATCCCGAAGCCAATAAAGACCATCATAAGCATTAGTACAACGACAGTTAATTGTTTGTTCATTTTTACGTTCCCTCCGTATTTCTCATCCTACCACAATTTAACGGTCAGCAAAATGAATGAAATTTGAAGCTTTTATCAATTCCGAACATTCGACACGAATTGGTTGGAAAATGTACTTGCATTCCGGGGGGTTTTTGTTAAACTAATCCTTGTTTGTTTGTAAGCACCAACTCCTGTACATACAGGAGGATTCTGAATATGAAAGGTTGTGAGCCCGCGATGGATCATCATCGAACTCCCTTGTACACTACTCTAACGAATCATGCTGCCCGTAATCCGGTGCAGTTTCATATTCCCGGGCATAAGAAAGGTGTAGGAAGCGACAAAGAATTCCGAGAATTTATCGGTGATCAGGCATTTGCTATAGATCTTATTAATATTGCACCGCTCGATGATCTGCATCAACCAACTGGGGTCATCGCGGAAGCGCAGCAGCTGGCAGCAGATGCATTTGGTGCGGATTATACTTACTTCAGCGTTCAGGGCACGAGTGGCGCGATCATGACGATGATTATGTCGGTCTGTTCGCCCGGCGATAAGATTATCGTCCCGCGCAATGTGCATAAATCTATTATGGCTGCTATTATTTTCGCTGGCGCCAGACCGGTGTTCGTTTCACCTGCTCGCGACTCCAATTTGGGGATCGACCATGGCATCACAACACGTTCGGTTCGTCGAGCACTAGAGAAGCATCCTGATAGCAAGGCTGTACTTGTTATCAACCCTACCTACTTTGGTATATGTGCAAACTTAAAAGAAATCGTGGATCTTGCGCACTCCTATGAAGTGCCGGTCCTAGTAGACGAAGCACACGGTGTTCTGATCCACTTTAACGAGAAGCTTCCTATGTCAGCCATGGAGGCTGGCGCGGATATGGCTGCCACGAGCGTTCACAAATTAGGCGGTTCCATGACGCAAAGCTCTGTACTAAACGTAAATACGAAGAATGGACTGGTCAATCCTCATCGGATCCAAACCATTTTTAGCATGCTCACAACAACATCCACTTCCTATATACTGCTTGCTTCATTGGATACATCACGCCGGAACTTGGCGCTGAATGGACATGACATAGCGGAACGTGCGATTAAACTCGCTCATTATGCAAGAAATGAAATTAACCAAATCCCTGGTCTATACTGCTTCGGGGAAGAAATTCTTGGCGGTGAAGCTACATTTAGTTATGATCCGACAAAAGTGACCATTCATGTCCGTCATCTTGGCATAACAGGCTATGAGACGGAGAACTGGCTTCGTGATCATTATAATCTTGAAGTTGAGCTGAGTGATATGTACAACATTTTGTGCCTTGTCACACCTGGAGATACTGATGAAACGATCAGCATCCTGATTGACGCTTTACGTGAGCTGTCTGCCGCACATATTAATCGTAATGAGGTTCAAGAACTAATCGTAAAAATACCGGAAATTCCGCAGTTGTCCCTGATACCGCGCGATGCATTCTATGGGGATACAGAGATTGTTCCATTCAAAGAATCTGCGGGACGTATTATTGCTGAGTTTATTTATGTGTATCCGCCTGGTATTCCGATATTACTTCCGGGTGAAGTCATTTCACAGCAAAACATTGACTATATACGTGATCACGTGGATATCGGTCTGCCTGTCAAAGGGCCTGAAGACCGTTCCATTCAATTTGTAAAGGTTATTAAGGAAGAAACCGCTATATTTGAATAGATGCTCAACAAAGAGGCTTCCCTATGGGAGGCCTCTCCTTATGTCAGCTAGTTCTATGGACTGATGCGATCGTTAGTATTGGTCTCTTACTTGCAGTGCAGGAATTCGGGTGCTTAGAATTTGCACAGCTTCCTTGGCAGAGGTCATATCTTCTAGTTGAAAAGATACTCGAACCTGTTCAGGCGTCAGGTCCTCTTCGCTTAACAGTGTGGATCTTCCGGTCTGCATACAGACGACTAGCGTCTTCCCGATGAAATGATTGGAGTAGATGAGTGCGAAATCGTAACGTCCTTGCTCAGCAGCCCATCCTATGAAACTGACATTTGCTTGCTCCGTCACTTCATACAAATGCTCATACATGACATCTCCTCCTCACGATTCGGTTTTCCTTCCCACAACCATTATTTCCAACTCGCACTGATACGTTTTCACTATATCATGTTTTTCCATTTTTTATCAACCAGAACCAAGCTGTAAATGGATTGTAAAAATGCAAGCATGAAAATATTGCCACTTTTACTAAGGGGTGTTATGATAGGACTTGGATTACGGTATATTTAGGAGGGAGTACGGTGAGTCAACGTGCCATAATTGCTTTTAAGGATGGATCAGCGGTACCTTCCGCAACATTGGAAGATTTGAAGCAGCAGTTGCTTTGTTATCAAGAGCAAGCCCGCTTAACAGGCACCCAGTTGGGTTGGGATTATGCTGAAGCAGCCTTTCCTTACACGTTCGAGACTAAGCCAGGCCAAGAACAGGTCGGTTTCCTGCTGCGAGGCAATCATCCGCTGTACCGATATATCCTGTTCGGCGTTGGTACACATGATACAGAGGACAACGTTAGTCATTATGTTGAAGTTGTGCTTCCTGACACATCCACGCAGGGGGATTCGAATAAAGGCAATGAGCTATGCAAGTATTTGGCACGCACATGGAAGGCTGAGCTTACGTTGTTTAACGGGCGGAAGATGTACTTTAATCCCCGTAAATAACCGCGTATATAACAAAAAGCCCCAAGTTGCCTTAGGGCTCTCCTAGTACCTTATTATGGAAGGGAATTAACCTTCTTGGGAGGCAACAAGCTCGTCATAGGCTTGTTGTACACGTTCCCACTCTTCATCTTCTTCGATAGCATTAAGGACCATGTCCTCGCCGTCTTCGTCTACGCGTACAATGATACCATCAGCTTCAGGGTTGTTTCTCTCTAGAAGCAGCGCGTACAATTGCTCTTCAACGTTAAACGTTTCGACCAATGCCATTTCTATTTCGTTACCTTCGTCATCCACAAGTGTGACGATAAACTCTTCGTGATTATGCTCATGGTCGTGGTTCTCGCCACAGCCGCAGTCATGATTATGGTTATGTTCGCTCATTACATAGTTCTCCTTTATTGTGCAAATAGTATGTTGCATCCCTCGTATCGTACCACGATATGTGAGGAAGGTCAACGAAATGACACCCTTGAAGGTTAGTATATGTAACGTTCAAAAATAACACTCATAAATGGGCAAATCCGTAATTACACCGCTTCTATCGTCTTTTTAGACAGTAAAGTGAACTCGCCGTTTTTTTGTCTCAAATAGCAGTTTACAGTATATTCACCTTTTGCTTTGAAATCGTATTTATAATCCGAAGACCGGAACCAGAAATTGTCCTGCTTCGTATCAATATCTGATTGTTGAATATCTGAAGATTTCCCGTTCGGGTCTGTTATCGTCAGCTTAATGGCGTCAACTTGCGTCTTCAGCGAATCAACTTGTACCAGTACGGAGAATGCTGTCTTTCCAGTCTTAACTTTGCCAAAAGTAGCCTTGTCCTGGAACATCAACATATGAATATTAGGCTTCTGAATCGATATTCTCTTATTGGCGGCGTCCCAGTATACGAATGCTTGCAATGCTTCTTGCAGATCGCGTACAGACACATAGGCTCGCCCGTCTACCATTACCCCCCCATCTGATATCGCTTGGCCGTTTAATTCAACATGCACCTTGTCTGTGTTGCTTTCCGCAGCAACTGTCGGTATCGTAGTGGCCAGTGATCCACCTACAATAGAACCGAGTAAGACAAGCGCGGCAATTCTCCTGCATTTCATGAGTGCTAACCTCCAACAGCTTAGTTGTATAGTTATACTCCTAATATGCAAGAGAGTTGCGGCAACATTTGCAATTCACTCTCTTTACAGCAAGGTTTTGAGGCTTTTTTAAGTAATATCCTCTATGCACGTTCATCCTGTACTGGCGTATGGCTAGGGAGGCCCTGTCTTTTTTACTGTCAAATGTCACCAGGAGCGGGGCTAGTTTCATTTTAGTTCTTGTGCTCACCGTGTTCGTCAGTCCTGCTTTCCTGCATCTCCAGCGCAGCAAGCCGCTGCTCCAGACGCTTTAGATGAAGATCGGCGTTATGCAGCTTTTTAATAATGGTTTCAATATTTTCGTCGTAAACTGGGATACAGGCTAATGCCTCATATAATCTGCCCCATGGAAATTTATAACCTGGACAGGCTGCTTTGTGTATAGGATCAATTTGATGATGTCCGATCACATAATCAGATGTGAGCGGCAGATGATGACCCCATTTTTCCTGAATCATTATTTGGATATAACGATGCAGCTTTATACACGCTTGAAACTGCTCATCGGTTAGCTCGCCCTCCATTCCCTCATGAATAATGGAGACACTGTATAAATTAGGATTGTGCTGCTTGCTTCTCACGTATAAAGATGAAGCTGCTTTAATGCTGCTATGGGGGATTCCGTTTGCCAAAGCCGCACGTTCTATCGCTACATATTGATGGATATCGCCCTTCTTGGAAATGCCATAATGAGCCGAGGATACTTTGTTATTTCGGTTCGTATACCAATCATCCAATGTTGACATACGAGCAGATGCAATATGATTAACTATAATCTGGGGAACTTGTCCCCTGCGAACGCATGAATTGGTATACGCATTACCTTTCCACACGATATTCATCCCATGCCACCTCATCCCTCCGACATCACATCAAGTGTTCTTTAAGTAAGTAGGTGATTGACGCACATGGATGCGCGTGATGACCCAGGGAAGGGAAAGTAACAGTAGTAAATGCTTGAACTTTTGAATATACATACTATCCGTTCCCTGAGCAGTTCAAGTTGACGTTGTGTCCATCCCAAAGCCTTTAGTTAATTACTTACCAAGCTTAGTTCGTGTTAACACGCAAGGTACACCGTTGCCGACCGCTCCTGGCTCAGTCATTCGTGAGACATACTTCAGACCTCTTGTACAAGGCGTCGGACACACGATGCACCGGTCAGAAGTCACAACTCGCATCGTATACTGGGCACGTCCCCCAGATAGCTCTTTTTTCTTATTTTTGGCGCCTTTTCCTTTGGCCACAATAGCTCACCCACTTCTCCCACGTCTCACACTGCAAAGCAAATCGCTTCACCCTCATACTATGTGAGACAAGCGCCGTTCGCTTGTGCATTTACCTAGCCCATGATACAGTGGGTGTAAAATAATAGAGCTTGGAGGATCTGGAAGAGAGATGACTATTCAACTGCAAATGCTAGGCACAGGGAGTGCTTTTGCCAAAACATATTTAAACAATAATGCCATACTGCACACCACTCAACATGCGTTCTTAATTGACTGTGGAATTACAGCGCCTATGGCTGTTCACCAGCTAGGCAAATCCTTCAATGAGTTCGATGGCGTCATCGTCACTCATCTGCATGCTGATCATGTCGGCGGCCTGGAAGAATATGCATTCCAGATGAAATTCAGATACAAGCGCAAGCCTAAGCTATATATCGCGGCATCTCTGGTGGATATGTTATGGGAAAATACACTTAAAGGTGGAATGAGCCAAGACGGGATTAACAAATTGGACGATGTGTTTGATGTGCTGCCAATGGAACCGGAGCTTAACCATCCCCTTGCCGCTGATCTGCAAGTCAAATGGGTAAAAACCGATCATATGCCAGGTAAAAATAGTTACTCGCTGCTCATTAACGAACGTTTTTTTTACACAGCAGATATGCGCTTTAACTTTGAGCTGCTCCAATCCCTCGTTGATAATGGGGTTGAACATATATGGCATGACTGCCAGCTGATCGGAACAGGCGAAGTACACTCCACCATACATGAGCTGCTATCATTGCCGATACCTTTGCAGCAGCGTATTTCATTAATGCATTACGGAGATGAGCGACCTCAATGGGAAGGCCGTACCGGTCCAATGCCCTTTATTAACCAGCATCAAATTTATACCTTAATGTAGCTTGCTGTTATAGAAAAGAGCACTTCAGCCGTATGATACGGTCAAAGTGCTCTTATAACAACGTGATCCATTGCATTAGTTAAAAGTCGGCAGGTTGTCCAAATTGTTGGAAGGATCGCCATCAGCATCACCCCGGATATAAGTGCCTCCGTTTTTTCCCTTAAACGTGTTTGCTCCGGCAATTTCCCCATTATGGACAGCCTGCAAAGCCTCAGTATAGTTTAGCACTCTTCCTGAGCTTGTCTGAAACGATGTCAGATCCCCATCCCCGTTACGTTGTACCGCTGTAAATGTCTCACGTTCTGTCAATGCTATCCCATCCTTCTCGCTTCTACTAATATTGGCCACATGATAAAGCCTCTTCTGAGACCGAACCTTTGTACCAGATGCGGTGAATCGTTAGCATTCCCGAACGACTGACATTTTATGCAAGAGTATCAGGTATAAAATAGAGAAACTTAAAAAGTGTACTAAGTCAATTTCTTCTCCATACGCACATGCAGAATATCTGCGTCGTAGAAAGGCTCTTCCGATACGGTCTCATAGCCTAAAGACTGATAAAACCCTTCTGCTTGGCACTGCCCGTCCAACACACACTTCTCAACGCCATGCGCCCTAGCTATTTGTTCTAATCCAATCATTAAGGTCCGACCTATTCCTAAGCCACGAAATGGCTTTCTGACTGCAATTCGTTGCATTTTTGCCGTAAATTCATCAAGCAGCTTAACTCGTCCTGTAGCCCCATATTTGCCATCAATCATGAGTAGTACATGGAAGGCCGGGGCATCTAATGTATCGTATTCATCACATTCTAGTTCATCAGGCACATTCTGCTCCTGAACAAATACTTCTTTACGGATAGTGATGCACTCATCCAATTGCTCTTGGGTTTTGACCTCTATAATCTCAGCTGCCACTAGCCTCACCTCCGTCATTTATAAGCAACTATTTTACCATATGTATGAACAAAATTATATTATACAAAAAAATGAAATTCATGTATAGTAAGGCTATCGAATACGCTTACAATAATAGGAGGTACTTAATGGACACGGTTACCGCAACAATTGTGGCCGTAGTAGTAATGGTTATTGGTACGGTCTGCCTGCTGCTTATCGTTACCAAAAAAGCATACACGCATAAGTGGGATACAGAGGAGCGATCAGATTCGCCTACTTCAGCGACAGATCCTCGAGATCGTGATCCTGACCATGTATAAAGCACAGCAAAATACGAACAGTACCTAATGCAACCTGGAGTTACCATCAGGGCCTGTTCGTATTTGATTGATCGAAAGTCATCTGTTCATCAGGGTTGATATACATCGTTTGGCACAACTTTGCCATATACATCCTCATAGATCGGAACTGTTCCCTCTTGAGGTTCAAGATCCTTGTACTGGTCGGGGCTCGCTATCATCATGCCTGAACTACTCACAAGCACTACAATAACGATAATTGCAACAACTATTGGTTTGAAATAAGGCCTCGGTCTCGGCATCATACATCCCTCCAATTGACATATCAACGATGTATATCACCATTTTCACCGTAAACAGATAATCTTAAACACCATTTGCAAACGACTACACACCACATGGTATTTAAATTTCTTCTAAGCTCAGGCAGCCAAAGCTTAACTAATGCTCCTTGCCAGAGCCATCATCTATTTTACGAAGCCATATATACCGCTCATCCTGGTTGGTGCTGTCATGAACCAACAGTCGTGATAGCAGCCAGCACAACACCGCTACGATTCCGAACACGCCTAATAGCCAAACGAATAACTGAGCTCCCAGCATCATATCCCTCCGCTTGTCCTCTCCATTTGGAGAAGGTAGTGATCATTCTTCTTCAATGTATGATCAAGTCACCAGCTTTAGTCGTCACGAGCGCCAAATGTCAGCTTCTTTACATCTACTTGATCGTCAGGACAAGCATAACAGGATGATAACGAAGAAATGCTTATAGTTTACAGTCCTTTTTGTCTAATCAAAAAAAGCTCCTTGCTTTCCGCTGTAGCAGCATTGAGGTGCTCCAATCTTAACAACGGCTCGCTTAATAGAAGCATAGATCTCGACATCAACTAAAAATAAAAAAACCCTTGATCATCATCAAGGGTTTTGCGTTAGTGTGTATGGTGATCTGTAGTGGGCTCGAACCACTGACCCCCACCCTGTCAAGATGGTGCTCTCCCAGCTGAGCTAACAGATCACATTATTAGAAGTAAATCAACAAATAATCAGTGAATATATCAATTAATATATCATCGGCCAAAGTCATTGTCAACGTTTACTGTTCATGTATTCATGCACAGTTTATAGTTAGTACTACTTACTACTGCTTACACACTTCTAGAACATTTCAGAAGCATGACGGTAGCGCCCTTCAACATGAACTTTCAAATCCACTTATCCTATCACGAAAAGAAAGACTGCATTGCATTGTGCAGATGTTTCTGCATTAGATACAAGCAGTCTCTTTTATTTTTATGATTCAATCGGAGGAAGCTGCCAAACAATAGGTTCTTCCCCAAGCGCTTGCAAATGATCATTGATTTTCGAGAACGGACGGCTGCCAAAGAACCCACGATGAGCAGACAACGGACTTGGATGTGGTGCCTGTACGATGAAATGACGGGAGCGATCGATCATTTTAGCTTTCGCCTGTGCATGACTACCCCACAATACAAAGACGACAGGACGATCTCGTTCATTCAACAGTTGTATGACCTGATCCGTAAATGTTTCCCAGCCCTGACCTTTATGAGAATTTGGTTGTGATTCCCTAACAGTCAGAACCGTATTTAACATAAATACGCCTTGCTCCGCCCACGCTTTTAAATATCCGTGACTCGGCATCGTTGTACCCACATCAGTCGCACTCTCTTTGAGCATATTAAGAAGTGACGGAGGAATTCGTACGCCTGGCTGCACCGAGAAACTAAGACCGTGAGCTTGGCCTGGACCGTGATACGGATCTTGTCCCACGATCATAACTTTTGTGTCCGCATAGGAAGTTAACTGGAAGGCCGTAAATAATTGGTCAAATGGAGGGTAAATCACTTGATGATTATACTCTTCTCTTAACCATGTCCATAATGTTTTAAAATAAGGCTTCCGTACTTCATCGTGAAGAAGTTGAGACCAGTCATTGTCCACTTTCCAGCTCATACAATTCATCCTCTCTATTCTATTTCGATTACAAATAAAAAACCCCTTCCGCTAGTCAGCGAAAGGAGTTATATCATCCACATTACCCTATTATCATAAAGTGCTAGAAGTTATAAATGGTGCCGAGAACCGGGGTCGAACCGGTACGGTAGTCACCTACCGCAGGATTTTAAGTCCTGTGCGTCTGCCAATTCCGCCATCCCGGCATGTAAAGTGCACGTTTATATTAATAATAGGTATATGGTGGGCCCTGAGGGACTCGAACCCCCGACCAATCGGTTATGAGCCGACCGCTCTAACCAACTGAGCTAAGGGCCCGTATGTATGAAATACGTTGAGCGTTATGTTGGTTGCGGGGGCAGGATTTGAACCTACGACCTTCGGGTTATGAGCCCGACGAGCTACCGAACTGCTCCACCCCGCGTCATTTGTGTTCGTCGTGTTTCATCAGCGACAAGTAATACTATACCGCACTTACCTAACCTACGTCAAGAACTTTTTCAAAAAATATTTTATGCCATTATTATTCTGCTTATTAAGCATTAAATTTCACCTCTTTAAAAAAGTTTACAACAAAAATCGAACCCCGTACTTTCCCCTTCTGGAACGGAATATTTCAATTTCTTGTGGTGTCTCGTAGCCATATATCCAAGCGTCGTGTTCCAAACGCTGCTGCAGTGTCTGAGCCTGAAATTTAGAATTGTACAGCTTGCCCCAATAAATCCAATTTAACAACTCACATGCGCCTCCTAGCCGGTCTCAGATTAATAATGGGATGGGTCATGACTATAATGTTTCCATTTCCCTTACTGTTCCCATTTGGAGTCACTTCTAACGCTCATACTCATCTGACAGCACAAAAAGGGTGGCTCTAACTGCGAGCCACCCCTTTGTGATCAAGATTTATTAACCGCCGTAAATCCCGCCTGGGACAGTCTCACCGCCGCCATTTGGGTTGTTTTTAATTTGCTGCAGCATTTCGTTACCTTTCGTTTCCCACTCAGCCAGTGCTTGTTTTGTTGACTTCTTCCCATTTATTACATCTTGGAACAATGTACGTCCAATATCATTTACTTGCCATAAAGCAGGCTTCTCGCTCATTAAGTCTTCCGCATCTTGGTTCGTAGGTACTACCGGTTTTACATTAAAGAATGCATCAATATTATAGCTAGAACCATCTTTAGGTTTAATAAACTGTTTGCGTGACACCATTTCATAACTGCTGCGTGAACGGATTTTTGCCCAGTCCTCGCTATTGATAAATTTAACAAAATCCCATGCATCATCTGGATTAGGTGCTTTGTTATTAATAGCAAATATGTTGTTCATATTTACAGAACCTGATACACCTGGAGCTTCAGGATGGGAAGGCGCTGTAACGACATCCCAATCAAATTTATTAAAGCCTTTAATTTTGCTTGCATTACGCATAGCATTTGCCAAATCATTGTTTAGGTAGCCAAAGTCCGATAATACCATAGCGACTTTGCCTGACAAGAAGCTGTCATGATCAAACGGGCCTGGTTTCGTATTGTTATCCATCATGCCATCGTTTTGTGTTGGCATAATTTTGTCAGTGGACAATTTAGTAATGCTGTTCCACACCTTTTCCCATGGACCCGTGTTAACTGTCATCTTCTCGCCTTTATTGTCAAACATACGCAGCTGCAGGGGTGTAATGTAGCTGTAGGTCATGGACCAGAACGGATCTCCCCCTGCATAACGGTCAAAGGAAAAACCGTATTTCCGATCTGCGCCTTCACCCTTTGCTACAAGACGTGCTTTGTTAAACACTTCATCCCATGTCATCCCGTCTGTAGGCGGCTCAACTCCTGCATCCGCAAACAATTTCTTATTGTAGAGCAGCACAGAAGAATTGAACGTTGGTGCTAGACCAAGCATATTACCGTCGCCCATACTTTTGATACCGTCCAGCACCGCTGGAACAAAGTCATTTGTATCAAATTTATCCTGCTGCATTAGTGGGTCCAATTGTTTTAACATACCGTCGCGAGCCAGTATACGGAATTGCGCCGGGTCAGTCACGATGATATCAACTGGGTTGGAGCCATCCATAATTTTTTTGACGGCTTCAAGACGGTTAGGTTCTTTCCTATCTTTTTCTTCGCCTTGATTATATTGTTGATCGCTTTGATCAATTGCAGGTACGATTTCAATTTTAACGTTCTGGTGTGTATATTCATATACATCTGTAAATTGCTGACGGAAGTAAGTATCGTCGTAACCGCCATACAGAACTCCAATTCTTAAAGTGCGCTCCTGGCCTGTTTTCGTATCTTTGCCGCCGCTACATGCGGCAAGCATCGGAAATACCATCGTTAATACGACGGACGTCATTACTAGCTTTCTAACCCATTGATTCCGTTTCATTTTGTTTCACCCTCCAACTTGTTCGGTGTTCGAATTACAATCTTATCTCCATCAAATTCCATTGAAGCCTTATCTCCGATATCAAGCGCCTCCAGAAACTCCTTTGGCACTTGTAATCGTCCAACACGGTCAACAACCACGTAAGCCTCATGCACATCCTGCTGACCGCCACCAAAACCAGCAAGTCCGTCGCCATCTAGATTCGGATTACGCTTTATAAACTCCGTACTCGTCAATCCATCACGTATTGCCACAACGCGATCAACTTTACCTGCTAATGTAATGTCATGTGTAACGATGACAATCGTGACACCAATCTCCTTGTTCATACGCCGGAAAATACCCATAATCATGTCGGATGTCTGCGTATCCACAGAGCCTGTAGGTTCATCGGCAAGCAGCAGCTTGGGCTTGTTAGCCAATGATATCGCAATGGCTACACGCTGCTGTTCTCCGCCTGACAACTGAGCAAGTTTATTGTTGAGGCGATGACCAAGACCGACCCACTCCAACAATTGCTTGGCATATGCACGGTCCAGCTTACCAGCAAGCATCATAGGAACTTCAACATTTTGCAGCGCAGTCAAGTAGGGAAGCAAGTTTCTGGCGTTGTTTTGCCATATAAAACCTACTGTATCCCGCTTATACTTGACAAGCTGCTCATCGGTGATTTTTAAGAGATCCCAATCACCAACCTTGATTGTCCCGGCGGAAGGACGGTCCAATCCGCCAAGAATGTTCAAAAAAGTTGATTTACCGCTGCCGCTGTTGCCGATGATCGCCATCAACTCGCCTTGCTGAACAGACAGATTTAGACCTTGTAATGCGACAACTTCTAAATCTTCTGTCTTAAATATTTTAACAAGTCCTTCACAATGGATCATTGCTTAACGCTCCTCTCCCATCTTCACGGCTTGATGCACACGCAAGCGGCGGATGTGAATAAAGAGCATAGATGCTCCCATCAACATCATGACACCTACGACCATGTAGAGCTGCATCGTATCCTTCGCTTCAAAGACGATTCGGAAAGGAGGCACCTGCATCTGCGCATTCTCTGTCGCTTGCAGGAATGGCAGGAACAATCGGCTTGCTACTTTACCAATGATAACGCCTAGTCCGATTGACAGACCAGCTGTAAACAGCTGCTCTAGCAGCAGCATGCCTGTCAATTGCTTACGCGAAAGGCCCATTGCTCGTAATATACCAAATTGTACAACACGACCTGACAGGTTAAAGAACCAGAACAACAAGTACCCAATCAACGAGACAATAATCGAAACGAGGAAGCCCATACTCAAAATACCAAATACGCCACCTCTTGTAGGATGCTTGCTCTGAGTAACCAGTTCTGCTCGTACGTCCTTAAATGAAGCAATATCGATGTTCGCTTTTTGCAACGATTCAATAACAGGGCCTAGCTTAGCCCCTTCCTTCATCTTAAGCCAAACTTCGTATGGCATCATCGGCACTTGATCGTAAATATAATCAAGGTTGGCAATAAAGAAAGGCGTCTGATCTGGGTATTGACTTGGCCAATAAGGCAGAATTGCAACAACTACAAACTCTACCATCTGTTCTTGAATGCCAATGGATACCAGATCACCCAGCTTCAGTTGATATTTCTCTGCTACGTTAGTTGGTATAATGACACCTTGCTCATAATATTTGCCTAAAGTATCGAGATAACGGAACGGATGCGAAGGGAACATATCGTTGCGGAACCAGGCTACTTTGGCAAAGTCCACGTTATCGATGCCCATCAGCTTGCCCTGCCCGATCGATCTCCCTGATACGATTACATTCCCTTTGGTTTGTAAAACTCGGGCCGCCGCCTCTACGCCAGGCTGCTCTTTGAACAACTGGAATGGAGGTTCGTTATAGATTGTCTTTGTTGGCTTCGGCTGCTGCCCACCAGGCTTGCCGCCTGAACCTCCACCCTTTCCAGGATTGGGATCCGCCTCCGGTGTTCCTTCCCATACAGTCGAAATGACGACATCTGTACCCACATTATAAAGTGTACGTTCCTTCGAGTTCAGATCGATTGTACGTGCTGCAGAAGAGTTGTATACCCCTAATCCCAACGTTAAAATAAGCAGAATCATAAGCGGGTAGTAACCTTTAGCAGATCGCGACAACTGTGTTAGGGTCAAGTACAACGGAAGTGGGAGCATTTTCCCTCCGATCCATTGCAGCAAACGTAAAATCCAAGGAAATAACCTTAAGAAAAACAGCCCCGTCGCAAATATAGCCAAGGCAGGAACAAAGAACAGAAACGGCTGCACCTGCAGCTGATCTGAGGTCATTCCTGTTTGGAATGACAACATCTGCTGCTGGTTGGACAAATAGTAACCGTATCCAGCCAAGCCAAGGAGTACAACGTCCAAGTACCATCTTTGCCAGACAGGACGCTTGTTGCGTGCCATCTTCTGACGCAGATTTACGATCGAAGACCGCGCAAATATAACAGCCGGTATGACACTGGCAAGTATTGCGATAACAACCGCAATGAGTCCAAAAATAATTGCATCAGACGAAAATCCGATAGGAATAGATTTACGATTCACAAACTCTAGGAAGCCGTTTGCTGCACCAATCGACTTTGCCATAAACCAACCGAAGAATGGAGCCACAGCCAACGCCATGCTACCCAATATAACGCCTTCGATCAAATACATCACGATGATCTGTCTGGTGCTCGCTCCCCGACTTCGCAGAACCGATATATCACTCTGCTGCTTCTCCAGCGCCTGATTTGCATTCATGGCAATAAAGTAGAACACCATTGCAATCATTGGTGCTGCTAGTGTAAACAGCATCATTTGCAGCTGAAGACTTTGGCTGCGAAACTCACCAAGCAGTTTTGCAAATGAAAGTTCCAGATTGGTACCCTTCATCTTCTGGCTTACTTCAATCTGCATACGCGTGAGCGTACTGTCTAGTGCCGATATTTGACTCGTCTGAATGTTGCGCAAGTCAAATGCATAATACCAGTTCGATATATGAAGCGGTATTTGTTTCTCTTTTAACAGGGTGTCGTCCATCGTCTTAGATGTAATAAACAGCGAGTTCATCATACTTTCCAGACCTTGCTGCCAATAAGCATCCGTCTCTTGCAGCGGCTTAAAAGTGCCTACAATCTTGACACGAATGTTAATGTTCAGTCCGCCATATATCGGATAATCCAGTTCGTCACCGACATGAAGGTCGTTCCGGTACATCGCATCTTCCAGCATGACTGCTTCCACGATACCGTCTTTCTCGCCATCCTTGAATGCCCTGCCGATCGTCCAGTCAATCTTGCTGTCGATCTCGGACATGCTGGTGAGTGTCATGTTGCGCACACGGCTAGCGTCTACCTTCGTCGGGTCAACGGGGATAACTTCCGTTCCCTTTATGGACTTGCTGTTGACGTAGACTTGACTAGGAAAGCCAATGTCGCTCTTGACGTCATTCTTAATATAGCTGTCAACGTTAGCCAATGCATTTAGATCCGTCTTGGCACCGCCTGCCCCCTGATACCGCAGCAGCAAGGACCCTGCCGGCATACCGCCACTATTTTCTTGCAGCGACTTGGTGACTACTCGTTTTAAGGCGCCATCAGCATACATCGGAATACTAACGGTAAAGGATACCGCTACAATAAGTCCAACCAACGTACTTAAGGTTAGCCAGCGGGTATTCCACATCTTGCGAAATAAAAATCGTAACAGCGGAATTCCCATTAGCGACCCACTACTTTCTGACCAGGCTGAAGCCCCTGTAATACCTCAATTTCCGTTGATGTCTGCTGACCAATCTCAATATCCACCTCGCGCTTGCCTTTCTCGTCCACGACTTGAACGTACGTCCGTGAGCCAATGGTCCGCAATGCGGATACAGGAATGACAATAACGTCTTTCTTCCTCTGGGTAACAATACTTACACTTAGCATTTGCCCCCGATTCAACCCTTTTGGCAGTTTATCAACACCAATAATAACAAAGTTCTCTAATTTCTCTGTCGGTGTCTGACCTGGCAGCAAATTGCCGTTATTGTTCCCGTCTGATGTAGAGACAGGCAGCGCTTTTACCTTGCCTTTGATAACGCCGTCAATATTGTTAATGCTCACATTTGCTTCCATACCGATAGAAATACGCTTCTGGTCATCCTTTGACATTTGAACAGCAATAGTCAACCGAGAAGTATCTGCAACGATCGCAATCGGATCATATGCTTTGGAGTTGGCTCCCTTAACAGCTGAGACAGATACAACTGTACCGTCAAATGGTGCCACGAGTGTTCCTTTAGCAATTTCATTCTCTGCATCCGTGATGCCCTGCAGCTTCTCCTGATAGGCAACCTGTGTCTGCTCAAAATCAATAGGGTCCATTTCATCCTTCTTACGCAGCGTTTCTTTCATCTTTGCTTCTTCAAGCCGCAGTTGCAAGCGTTGATTGCGAAGTTCCTTCTGCAGCTTCTCTACATCCAGCGAGGCAATAACTTGACCAGCCTTGACGTTATCCCCGTTTTTCACTTTAACTTCTTTAATACGCAAGCCATCGACTGTAAAAGACAACGTCTCTTCTTGCTCCGACATTAATTTGCCGGTGGAAGATACTTTGGTTTCCAATGTGTTGCGGGTCACCTCATATTCCGGTTTCTTCGATGCCGTCGGAGGCGTAATAGTAGGCAGCACTTCTTCCTCTTCTTCTTTAGGGAGCAAAGAGCAGGCAGAAGTAAATAACAAGGTGCTTGAAATCAGCACCAGCATGGCTTTACGCCAATTGCGTTTCTTTAATACGTGTGATTTAGGAGACGAATTTACCGTCAACCATTTCGTAGACATGGTCTGCTACCTCCAAAATAGTAGGATCGTGGGTCGTCATACAGATGGAAATATTTTCAGAGCGGATAATTTGCTGAAATACACCCATGACCTGTGCAACCATATGCGTATCCAAATCGGCCGTCGGCTCATCCGCAAGCAGCAGCAGCGGCTTATGGGCGATCGCCTTTGCAATAGCTACCCGCTGCTGTTCGCCGCCTGACATCTCGAACGGGCGATGGTTCATCCGTTTGCCAAGGCCGACAAGCTCAAGGCACTGGCGAACGCGAGCTTTCCATAGATGACGCGGAATATTGGCCATACGAAGAGACAGCTCTACATTCTCATAGGCAGACAACAGCGGCATAAGCGCAAAAGCCTGGAATATAAAGCCGATATCGTTACGGCGAGTGATTGTTCTCTTGTCATCGCTCCATGAGGAAAAGGGCTCTCCTCGAAACATAATTTCCCCTTTAGTAGGCAGATCAAGACCGCCTAACATATTCAGAAGTGTAGTCTTGCCCGAACCTGAACGTCCTCTAAGAATGACGAGTTGGGCTGGGCGGACTTCCATATGGATCCCTTTCAGAACATGCAATTTCTGACCACCTACGTTAAAGGTACGCTCAACGTCTTTAACGAGCAGCAGCGGTTCGTGCGGATTGACATTAGTGCGGATCGGCCACTTATCTTGTTTGTTAGGTTGTTCTATGTATGCCGCTTCTTCTAGTGCTTCCGTTGCTTGTTCTGTTTCTCCTTCTGTGATGTTGGCTTGATGGGTCTCTTCTGCCGGGTTAACTGGGGTCAAGTCCGCTTCTTTGCCCTGTTTCTTTAAGCGAAGCTTCTTAAACAATGATGTTGCCCCCTTCTCGGACAGGTTCTTAAAAATTCTTCTCAAGTATAAACGAAATGAATGTATGAAAAGTTACAATGATTGTAACGGTTTGACGTACTTTCCATAAAAAAAGTTAGAAAAAAATACAAACACTGCCGATTGATTGTGCTGAAAAAGTTCACTAACTTACCAAAACGAGTAAATATGACTATATTTTAATTTTTTGCGTTAATTTGCGTTAATTAGATATTTCTGCTTTTAAACAAACTTTTTTCGCACCTGCTTGAATACGATTGCGTAATCTCATATTCTGAGTAAATACTAGCCCTGTACAGAGCGGCTTTGTATTTGCAGTACCACTTATTAATAGAATGGAGTACAGTAATGGCACAAGCTCGAATTCTTATCATTGAAGACGACATTAAAATATCACGAGTCATGAAGCTTGAACTGGAGTACGAGGGATACTTTACAGAAAGCGCAGCCACTGGCCTTCGCGGGCTGATTGCATGTACGGAGCAGCCTTGGGACCTCATATTGCTGGACGTCATGCTTCCAGAATTAAGCGGCTTGGAGGTACTGCGTCGCTTAAGAGCGAACGACAATATGACACCTGTCATTTTATTGACGGCACGTGACTCTATTCACGATAAAGTAAGCGGACTGGATCTAGGAGCAAATGACTACGTAACCAAGCCGTTTCAGATTGAAGAACTGCTAGCGCGCATACGTGCTTTGCTGCGAATGAGGCTGCAGTTAGTTACCGATTATACCGCTAACAACGAGGTCACGGACAAGATCCAAGTGGCAGACTTAAGCGTTAACGAGAAATCACGACAGGTTGTTCGCGGCGGCGTTGCTATTGAGCTAACCCCAAGAGAATATGACCTGCTTGTGTTTCTAATGCGGCATACGAACCAGGTGCTTAATCGCGAGCAGCTTCTGACTAACGTCTGGGGATACGACTACCTAGGAGATACCAATGTCGTTGACGTCTACATTCGTTATTTGCGTAAAAAGGTGGATCATCCCTTCCCTGCCCCGCTTCTACATACGGTGCGCGGTGTCGGCTATGTATTAAGGGAATAGCAGGATGAATATGCGACGGAAAATTCATTTATTGACGACTGTATGGCTTATGTTGATTACCATTATTGTTAATGTATCCATCTATATCATCTTCGCTAACATGACAACTAAGGAGTCGCTTGCGCGAATCCATGCTAAGGCGGAACAAATCACTGAAGCTGTCCACCCCCTACCCTCGTCCACATCTGAGGAGCAGGCGGCAACTGGCGATGTGCTGCGTGCGTTTCTTCCTGTCAATGGCATGATCAGACTTATTCAGAATAATGAGAAGTCAGCACTTACAATTACCAAGGAGCCTGAATATACACAGCTTCCGCTGCTATACGAGACCAGAGAACATACCCAACTTCATAAGGTCAACGGGAACATGTATGCTGTCGCTTATTTCCCGATCATTTGGCAGGATGGCAGCGTGGTCACGCTAGAAGTGTCCGAAAGTATGGATACCGCTAAACACAACTTATACGTCTTGAGATGGGTTCTTCTTACAGCTGCTTTAATTGTTCTTATCCCGTCTCTCTTGGCCGGCAGATGGCTTAGTACTCTCATGCTGCGCCCGATCCATACGATGATATCGACGATGCAAGAAATCCAGCGCAAACAAATTTTTAAGAAATTAGAACTAAAACAACATTCAAACGACGAAATTTACAAACTAGGCATTACCTTTAACACAATGATGGAGCAGTTGGAGAACAACTTCACTAAACAGCAGCAATTTATAGCTGATGCCTCCCACGAGTTAAAAACACCACTAACCGTGATCGAAAGTTACGCCAAAATGTTAAAACGATGGGGTAAAAATGATCCGGAAGTGTTGGATGAATCTGTCGAAGCCATCTATAGCGAGGCACTGCGAATGAGGGAAATGACACTGCAAATGCTTGACTTAGCACGTCATGACCAAGACTGGAATCTGGATGTCACAGACGTAGACGTGCTGCAACTGGTTGACGAAACCACACGCTTTACAAGCGCTGGATTCCAGCGTGTCATACGGTCGGTTTGCAGTACCGACGTTGTAATTGTACAAGCAGATAGTGAGAAGCTCAAACAGGCGATGTATATTTTACTACAAAATGCAATAGCGTACAGTTCAAATGATATTGAGGTGCGAGTAGGCATCATCCGAAATAACACCTTTATAGCGGTGGCTGATACTGGAATTGGAATTCCCGACTCGGAGTTGCCCCATATATTTGACCGGTTTTATCGGGTAGATAAAGCAAGAGGGCGGAATAGCGGGGGCACAGGTCTAGGACTTGCCATTGCCAAACGTATAGTAGATTTGCATGGCGGCAGCATCGAAGTCGACAGTAAAGAAGGGGAGTATAGTTGCTTTACCATTTTATTACCTAGATCAGAGGTATAGGCGCGTCTCTACCCTCTGCCTTTCTCAGCCCTTTCTAATGTAGACCGGATATTATATAAAAAAAGAAAGGATGAGAAACATGACCCGAGCAGCTAAGATAATCATCAGTTGCGCACTTATATCGCTTCTGTTAGGTTGGTCCCTGTATTTGCTTACATCTAAGCGAGAACAACCTCTCTTAACGGAAGCTGATGTTCGTTTGCTCCTCGAGAATAAGTATTCAGGCACTGTCTCTCAGGTTGAGCTCGTTTCCTCGCGGCAAGCCGCAACATACGTGGCAGCTATCTCGAACCAACATGGAACCTATCACGTGTCGGTTAATGGTCATGACGGCACTATTGAGCAGCTTACGCGAAAAAGCAGTACAAATGAGCCCCCTAACCGTCCGACTGATAAAAAGGACGAGGCTATGCCCGATCAATCAGTGCATATCACCAAAGAAGCGGCTAAAACGATTGCTCTTACCCGCTTCAAAGGTACGGTCCAATCCGTAGAAATCAATACCGACAAAAATGGGACTCAGGTCTACGTTGTTCAATTGGAGAGCAGCACGATGCGAGCGGTTGTAAAAATAAACAGGCGGGATGGAAAGATTATTCATATTACCCGTAGTTCCAAACAGTCAGACGAGAGTAAGCAGCCTAACAAGCCGACCCGACTCACCTCAGATCAAGCTAAAAAAATCGCGTTAGCGAAAGTAAAAGGTATTGTCTCATCCATCGAATTGGAGGATGAAGATGGCACGCTTGTATACGAGGTGGAAATCACAGCAGCTAATAAAGAGGAGGTTACTGTGTACGTAAATGCATACTCTGGTGAGATTGCGGCTGTTAAATGGGAGGATTAGATCTGCTAATGCATATTCGCATTTGAAGAGATTCATCGCTAATTAAATGCCATCTATACCGCTTGCAGTGCGTTGATCGTGCTGAAAAAAGCTCCCTTTAGATGATTATGTGGGTAGGCGATTAGGTGATTAGGTCAAAGACTTCTAATCGTTTTCTCATTTTCCTATTGTATTCCTCTCATCTTGTCCTAGTATGATGAACGTTATAGCCGAACAAGGCAGATACAAGGAGGAATTTGATATGAATAAACGTACCAAAATAGTCGCGGGATTACTGGGGGGGATAATGCTTATTGCCGGCATAAGTATGGGGACTGCGCATATCGCACAAGCCGGTTACAGTAGCTCTACAGGTTCCAAATTAGCTGGCCAAGTAAAGGATAGCAACCCTGCTGCCCTTCTCGAAATGAACGAGGCAAAGCAAATAGCGTTAGCCACTGTCAAAGAAGGCATCATTGAGGAGATCGAACTGCACAAGCAAGGCGGCCGTTACTATTATGAAGTAGAATTCTCGAATCGGGCAGACAATGCTGATGAGCTCTATATCGATGCCTTGACTGGCAAGGCCACATGGGAGAAAAAAAGCATAAAGAATCAGATTAAGCATGAATCTAAGCACGAACAAGTGAGCATGCAAGATACAAAACATACACAGGGCATCACAACACAGAACAATCAACCAGCAAAGACTAAGCAGACCATTTCTAAAGAACAAGCGGTTAAAATCGCCCTTCAGCAAGTGTCAGGCTCTCTTATTGAGATTGAACGTGACACAGATGATGGCGTTTCGGTGTATGAAGTCGAACTTCGCTCCGTCGATGGACGATACGTTCAGCTTGATATAGCAGCTGCAGATGGTCGCATTCTCCAAATAGAATGGGATGATAAAGACTAGGTGACCTCCTAATAACTGATTACTCCGTCAAGGGTATAAAACAAGCTGACAGCATTTAATGCCATGTCAGCTTGTCAAGCATCCTGTTGTTCAGCACGGTAACGTACTTTTAGCCTTGTTACACGCCCCAAGTAGTCGGATCTTCACGCCATGCTTGCAGCGCACTGAGATCAGCTTCTTTAATGACGTTGTTATCGAGCGCTGCTTGGATGAGCGCAGAATAATTCGATAGTGTGCGAAGCGTAATTCCAGCCTCAGCAAAAGCTTGAACCGCCTTGTCCAACTGATAGCTGAAAATGGCGTATACAGCAAGCGGATCTGCCCCGGCTTCACGAATGGCTTGCGCTGCCTTAATCGAGCTTCCGCCGGTTGAAATCAAATCTTCGATAACTACCACTTTTTGACCCGGACGAATAAGTCCTTCGATTTGGTTTTGTTTACCGTGTCCTTTTGCTTTATCACGAATATAAGCCATGGGTAAACCGAGCTTATCCGCCACCCATGCCGCATGTGGAATCCCCGCTGTTGCTGTGCCAGCAATAACTTCTGCATCAGGAGCAAACTCTTTGATTAATTGAGCAAAGCCTTCTGCAATGGCGTTCCGAATTTCCGGATATGACATCGTTAAGCGGTTGTCACAATAAATCGGTGATTTGATGCCAGAAGTCCACGTAAATGGCTCATTCGGACGTAATGCCACCGCTTGAATATCCAGTAAATGCTTCGCAATAGTTAGTTCCAGTTGGTTCGTTGTCATGTTAGACCAGCTCCTTCAAAATAGTTTCCAGCGCTTCGCGAGGGTTAGCGGCGGCTGTGATCGGGCGACCGATTACGACATAATCAGTCCCTTCTGCAAACGCTGCTTTAGGTGTCATAACCCGGGATTGGTCTCCCAGATCGCTGCCGGCAGGACGGATTCCTGGCGTTATCGTTTGGAATGAAGCACCACAAGCTTCCTTAATCATTGTTACTTCCTGAGGAGAAGCAACTACACCATTCAATCCTGCTTCTAAGCTGGAGCGCGCATAACGTACTACCGCTTCCGATACAGAGCCAGCTATGCCTATTTCGTCATTCATCACCTGTTGACTTGTACTGGTCAATTGGGTAACTGCGATAACCGTAGGTCTTATTTGTGAAGCATCGGCCGCTATTGCCGCTTCTACACCTTCAAGTGCAGCGCGCATCATCTGTACGCCACCCGCAGCATGGACATTAAACATATCCACGCCCAGCTTCGTTACACTGTTCGCTCCACCTTTTACCGTGTTCGGTATATCGTGCATCTTGACATCAAGGAACACTTTATAGCCTCGTGTTTTTAGCTCACGTACAAAGTCTGGACCCGCCGCATAAAAGAGCTGCATCCCCACTTTCATATAACACGGAATGCCTTCTAATTGTCTAATTAATTGCTTAGCTGAGTCTGCATTCGGATAATCTAACGCCACCATGATGCGGCCTGCCATTTGCTCCGTCGTTGCATTTATCAAGATAACAGCCCCTTCCACTCTATTCTATGATTCCGAATACAAGCCCCCGTTCATAGCCCGAGGAGGCCTTGATGGCCTCCTCGCAGCTTTAAACATTCATCTATTTAGGATTGAATTGTTGGCATCGGGCGTGAAGAGAAATTGATTTGCTCCAGCATGCCAAGCAAGGCACCTACTGTGTCCAGTGAAGTCATACAGACGATACCATTTTCTACTGCCTCACGGCGAATGCGGAAGCCATCACGTTCAGGCGTCTTGCCTTTGGTCAGCGTATTCACCACGAAGTGAGCTTCACCGTTGCGAATCAAGTCCAGAATGTTAGGAGATCCTTCTGTTAACTTTTTCACGTGTGTGACATTTAAGCCTGCCTCTTCAAGTGCTACAGCCGTTCCTCCGGTTGCAATAATCTTGTAACCCAGGTTGACGAATCCGCGCATCAGCTCGATGGCTTCTTCCTTATCTTTGTCAGCCACCGTACAGATGATGGAGCCAGTTGTTGGGATTTTCATACCTGATCCCACAAGCCCTTTGTACAAAGCCTTGGCATACTGCACATCACGCCCCATAACCTCACCGGTCGATTTCATTTCCGGTCCAAGTGTCGGCTCGACACGACGCAGCTTGGCAAAGGAGAACACAGGAACTTTGACAGATACATACTCGTCTTCAGGCCACAGTCCTTCTTGATAACCAAGATCATTCAGCTTGCTGCCCAGAATAAGCTTCGTTGCAATATTTGCCATCGGAATATTCGTAACTTTGCTTAGGAAAGGCACTGTTCGGGATGAACGCGGGTTCACCTCGATAACATACACCTCATCTTTATAGATAACAAACTGAATGTTCACAAGGCCGATTGTCTTTAATTCTTTTGCAATTCGGATCGTAATTTCTACAACCTTCTGTTGTAATTCTGGTTTAAGATGCTGCGGTGGATATACCGCAATCGAGTCACCCGAGTGAACACCTGCACGCTCGACATGCTCCATAATACCCGGGATCAGCACCGTATCCCCATCACAGATCGCGTCTACTTCAACTTCCTTGCCGAGCATATAGCGGTCAATTAACACCGGATGATCCGGATTGATCTTGACAGCCTGCTCCATGTAGCTTAAAAGCTCGTTGTCAGAGTAAACGATCTCCATCGCACGTCCACCTAGTACATACGAAGGACGTACAAGTACTGGATAACCTAGTCCTTGTGCTGTGCCAACTGCTTCATCCACAGATGTGACAGTGCTACCCTGAGGCTGTGCAATGTTTAGACGGGACAACAGTGCTTCGAATCGTTTCCGATCTTCCGCTTCATCAATACTCTCAAGGCTCGTACCCAGAATACGAACGCCTTCCTTGGATAGTGGTTCTGCCAAGTTGATTGCTGTCTGACCACCGAACTGTACGATAACCCCAATCGGCTTCTCTTGCTCAATAACGTTCATCACATCTTCGAAGAACAAAGGCTCAAAGTAGAGACGATCAGAGGTATTAAAGTCCGTCGATACCGTCTCGGGGTTATTGTTGATAATAACCGCTTCGTAACCTGCGTTTTGAATCGCCCATACCGCATGCACGGTTGAGTAATCGAATTCAATACCTTGACCAATACGGATCGGTCCGGAGCCTAATACGATTACTTTTTCTTTTTTAGAAGAAGTGACTTCATTCTCGGTTTCATAGGTCGAGTAATAGTAAGGCGTTGTTGCTTCAAACTCAGCCGCACAAGTATCTACCATTTTATATACAGGGACCAAACCTTGATCTTTGCGCAACTTCCGCACGTCTGCTTCCTTGGTCAAGTAACCTCCAGGGAACGCTTGGCTGCGGATTTCTGCAATAGCACGATCCGTAAAGCCCATTCGTTTCGCTTCATATAATGTTTCGTTAGATAGTGTTTCCTCCGCACTAATACGATCCTCGAACCGAATCATCCGCTCCAGCTTATCTAAGAACCACCAGTCAATGTTAGTTAAGCTTTGAATTTCTTGTAAGCTATATCCTCTACGATAGGCTTCCGCAATCAAGAACATTCGCTCATCGTCTGGCGATTTCAAACGTGCATCAAGTGTTTCTTTATCCAGTTCGTCCGTCCCTTTCAGGAACAAACGGTGAACGCCGATCTCCAGAGAGCGGATAGCTTTATGCATCGACTCTTCAAAAGTTCGACCGATAGCCATCACTTCGCCAGTCGCTTTCATCTGTGTGCCCAGCTTGCGGTTCGCTTGCGTAAATTTGTCAAACGGCCAGCGTGGAATCTTCGATACGATGTAGTCCAGCGTCGGTTCGAAGCACGCGTATGTCTGACCAGTAACAGGATTAACGATCTCGTCAAGTGTATATCCGACCGCGATCTTAGCGGCCATCTTGGCGATTGGGTAGCCCGTCGCTTTGGATGCCAGTGCTGATGAACGACTCACACGAGGATTCACCTCAATGACATAGTACTGGTAGCTGAATGGATCCAGTGCAAACTGCACGTTACATCCGCCCTCTATATTCAAAGCGCGAATAATTTTAAGCGACGCAGAGCGAAGCATCTGGTATTCACGATCGGACAACGTTTGGCTTGGAGCTACAACGATGCTGTCACCTGTGTGAACGCCAACTGGGTCAAAATTCTCCATGTTACATACGACGATACAGTTGTCATTGGCATCGCGCATGACCTCATATTCCACTTCTTTCATACCCGCGATGCTCTTCTCGATCAAGCATTGACCGATCGGGCTATAGCGTATACCAGATGCTACGATATCACGAAGCTGCACCTCATCATCGCAAATTCCGCCGCCCGTACCACCAAGCGTATAAGCTGGACGAACGATAATCGGGTAGCCAATCTGATTTGCGAAATCAACCGCATCTTGGACCGAGGTCACGATAACACTCTCTGGCACAGGCTGTTCCAATTCACGCATCAGCTCACGGAAAAGATCGCGGTCTTCCGCACGTTCAATGGCTTCAAGCTGCGTGCCGAGCAAACGAACATTCTCTTGCTCCAATACACCTGCACGTGCAAGTTCTACCGCCATGTTAAGTCCGGTTTGTCCACCTAATGTCGGAAGCAATCCATCCGGACGTTCTTGTCGAATAATTTGGGTTACATATTCCAGCGTGATAGGTTCAATATATACTTTGTCTGCCATATTCGTATCTGTCATAATCGTGGCAGGGTTGCTGTTGATAAGAACAACCTCCAAGCCCTCTTCTTTCAGAGCTTGACATGCTTGGGTTCCTGCGTAGTCGAATTCCGCAGCTTGACCAATGACGATTGGACCGGAACCGATAACGAGAATTTTTTTGAGTTCTGTATTTTTAGGCATGTTATTGTTCCCCTTTCAGCTGAGCTGCCAATTCCGCCTGACGCGGAACTTTAGGCAAATTACGTTTGTGTTCGTGTATCATATCGATGAATTGGTCGAATAGATAACTGCTATCATGCGGTCCAGGTGCTGCTTCAGGATGGTATTGAACCGTGAATGCCGGATACTTTTTATGCTTCAGACCTTCGATCGTTTTGTCATTGTTATTGATATGTGTCACTTCAAGCTCAGTTCCTGCGATGGAATCTTCGACAACCGTATATCCATGATTCTGTGAAGTGATATAACAACGATCGGTTGCGAGCTCCTTGACAGGATGATTGCCGCCGCGGTGGCCGAACTTCAAACGTCCAGTATCAGCGCCGCACGCCAGTGCAAACAATTGGTGTCCCAAGCAAATACCGAAGATCGGAATTTCACCGATTAACTCTTGCAGCATTTTCACTGCATGTGGAACGTCTTTCGGATCTCCAGGGCCGTTAGAGAGTTGAACGCCGTCAGGACGAAGGCGACGAATCTCATCTGCTGTCGTGTCATGCGGCACCACCACCACGTCACAGCCGCGCTGCGTTAATTCGCGCAAAATGCCGCTCTTTGCACCAAAGTCAACAAGTACGATACGTTCGCCATTACCAGGGCTAGAGAAGAGTTGTTTAGTAGATGTACGTGCAACTTGGTCTCTAACAATTGGCGCTGCGCCAAGCATCTCTTGCAGTTCTTCCACAGGCTTGCTTCCAGTTGCTAGTATACCTTTCATCGTGCCAAAGTGGCGCAGTTTACGAGTGAGCATCCGTGTATCAATACCGCTGATCCCTGGAATTCCGTATTCTTTCAGCAAGCGATCTACTGAATATTCAGCGCGCCAGTTGCTAGGCATCTCTTCATGACGACGAACGACGAACCCATGAACATAAGGGCGGATGGCTTCGAAATCGTCACGCGTAATGCCGTAGTTGCCGATCAATGGATATGTCATCGTTACGATCTGGCCACAATAAGACGGATCAGACAATACTTCCTGGTAACCAGTAATTCCTGTGTTAAATACGACCTCTCCTACTGTTTCACAATCTGCCCCGAATGCCGTACCTGTGAACAGAGTGCCATCTTCCAACAACAATTTTGCTTGCATATACGTCTCTCCTCGCTCTCTCTGGCCTATCTGACTCGTATAAGCCGCATCAATTTCTATCTATATCTGTTTATATTGTTCTCATCTGTAGTACCTAATCATCGTTTAACATTACCCGTATAAGCGGATGGAATTTCGATGATCCCCATAGTATGAAGTGTTTATTAGGTTACTTGTTATCCGCCCATACGATTCGACCATCAACAATTGTCATCACTGTCCAGCCTTTTAATTTCCAGCCTGTAAATGGTGTATTACGTCCCTTGCTAAGGAACTGAGCAGGATCAACTTCGCGCTCTGTATCAAGATCGATGACTGCGAGATCCGCAGGTGCTCCCTCTTCCAATCTGCCCGTATTCAAGCTGAATACCCGTGCCGGATCGGAGGTCATTCTTTTGACGAGCAATTCCAGCGGCCAAGCACCTGTTGCAACAAACTTTGTGTACATGAGCGGGAACGCCGTCTCCAAGCCGACTATCCCGAAAGGTGCAAGCTCCATGCCCTTTGCCTTCTCTTCTGCGCTATGAGGAGCATGATCCGTAACCAAAATGTCAATCGTGCCATCTTTGATTGCGTCGATGCACGCTTGCACATCACGCGGTGAGCGGAGCGGCGGGTTCATCTTCCAGTTCGCATCCATAGACGGAATATCTTCATCTGATAAGAGCAGATGGTGCGGGCATACTTCCGCTGTGACTCGAACGCCTACCTGTTTCGCTTGGCGAATTAAGCGAATGGACTGCTCAGTGCTGACATGACACACATGATAATGTACACCTGTTGCTTCAGCAAGCAGTACGTCGCGACCAACATGAATCGCTTCGGATTCATTTGGAATGCCCTTCATGCCATGCTTGCGGGCAAATTCGCCGTCCGTTACCGCAGCTCCTTTAACCAGTGACTCATCCTCGCAATGCGCGATTACTGGCATGTCAAGCTTCTTGGCGCGAGCCATTGCATCTTTCATCATCTGAGCTGTCTGCACGCCTACTCCGTCATCCGTAAATCCGACTACGCCTGATTCCTTTAAGGCTTCGAAGTCCGTTAACTCGCGGCCCAGCTCATTTTTCGTAATCGCTCCGTAGGGTAAGACTTTAACGATCCCTTCATGAGCTGCTTTATCCAGCACAAATTTTACGGTTTCCGGTGTATCTATAATAGGTCGTGTATTAGGCATACATGCAATTGTTGTATATCCGCCTCTTGCCGCCGATCGAGTACCTGTCGCAATGGTTTCTTTATGTTCGAATCCCGGCTCACGCAGATGCACGTGCATATCGATAAACCCGGCCGTGACAAACTTTCCATCCACGTCTACCGTCTCGATTCCTGCCGGAATCATTTCTTCCGTAGTTGTAACGCGGCGAATAACGCCCTCTTCAACCCAGATATGTGCGCGTACCAGGTCACCTTGCTCGTTCAGAATGCTGGCATTTGTTAGTATATACATCAAATCGTTCTCCTCTCAGCCTGTTATGCCTTGTCGTTAACCTAACCTTATGTCTGAGTCATGTCATCCCACATTAGCTCAAAGCGCGTTCTACAACAGCCATTCGGATGGGTACACCATTGCTCATTTGGTCAAAAATCCGTGCCTGCTTACATTCAACCACCGCATCATCAATCTCAACGTTGCGATTAACTGGAGCAGGATGCATTATAATCGCGTGATCTTGCAGCTGGCCTGCACGTTCAACCGTCATACCATAAGCGGAGCGATACTCTTCTGAAGTCGAGAACATGTTGTGCTTATGACGCTCTAGCTGTACACGCAGCATCATGACCACATCTGCCTTGAGCGCTTCTTCCATGGTGATGTAATTGACGTCCAACTCGTTTGCTCTCATATTGGTTGGTGCACAGAAGTCAACCTCAGCCCCAAATTTGCGCAGCGCCCAAAGGTTGGATCTAGCAACTCGGCTATGCTCTACATCCCCTACTACTGCTACTCGCAATCCTTCTAGCTCACCGAAATGTTTCTTCATTGTGTACATATCGAGTAAGGCTTGCGTTGGATGTTCATTGTTGCCGTCCCCGGCGTTAATTAAAGGTATTTTGACTTGAGCTGCCAATTGCTGCAGCACCCCTGCTGGCTTCAAGCGAATGACACCTGCGTCCATTCCCATTGATTCTAAGGTCCGCACCGTATCATAGACGGATTCGCCTTTCTCCACGCTCGATGCTGCTGCCGTGAAGTTGATGACTTCGGCACCTAGCCGCTTCTGCGCGACTTCAAAAGAGCAGCGCGTTCGGGTGCTGTTCTCGAAGAACATGTTGGCAATAAATTTATGTTGAAGCTTATCGCTTACTTTCACAGTTTGAGCTTCCCAATAAGCCGCGCGGTCCAGAATGGACTCTATTTCGCTCCGGCTGATGTCTTTTAGTCCTAACAAACTGCGATCCTTTATTGAACGTTCCAAGTGTACTGCTACCATCGACCTTACCCCCTGTTGTGCGCGATTTTAACCTCGTCGATGCCGTCAATTTCTTTTAACGCTACTTGTATTTCTTCTGATTTAGAAGTTGGTACATTTTTGCCTACGTAGTCCGGTCGAATCGGCAGCTCGCGATGCCCCCGATCGGCCAGTACAGCAAGTTGAATCATTTCCGGCCGACCGTGATCCATAATAGCGTCCATGGCAGCGCGTATCGTTCTGCCCGTATATAAAACGTCGTCGCACAAAATAATTTTTTGGCCGTATATCGGAAAGCCTTCGCCAGATGTCGAACTCGTGTCGATCTCATTAACCTTGCGATCGTCACGGTATCTTGTAATATCCAGTTCGCCTACGGGAATGATCATGCTTTCAATCGCCTGAATCCGTTCCGCAATACGTTCTGCCAAATAAATTCCTCTTGTGCGAATTCCGACGAGTACGCAATCCTCAATACCTTTGTTGCGTTCGAGAATCTCATGAGCAATCCGAGTCAGCGCTCTGCGAATTGCGGCTTCATCCATAATGATGTTGTATTCCATCGTGCTCAATACGAGCCCTCCCTTCGACTCTGATCTTGTCTTAGCTTCACACGTATTTGAACCTCTATGCGTAACTCACAACTTTACTTTGCTCCGAGTTCCTTCTCCAGCCGTATTTTGGATACAAAAAAACTCCTTGCCCTAAGGCAAGGAGTTCGTATGCTAAATAACAATGAATGGCTAATGAAAAATCGTTGTATATAGATCCAGTTGATGCTGCACACCTCAAATAATGGGCATGAGCTTCCGTCTCACTGTAATCTATAACCAACTTAGGTAGATGTGTATAGGAAATTATGGCATCTCGTGCACATAGTCATTCCTTGACCTACCCGTTAGCTCATTCGCATGACGAGCGTGACCTTGCCAGTCTCTCGGGACTGAATTAAAGGTTCAATATGCGTTTAATAGGATTATGCCACTGTACCCGCACATTGTCAAGGTTATGTGATAAATATCATACATCTTACTGCTTAAAATACAAACTGCACATCCGTCAATCGCCGCTTTAGTTCGGCAATAACACGCTTTTCTTCTTCTGCGCCGCTTGCTTGGAATGTAACAGAGAACCGAACAAAGCGACCCGCGTCATCCCACGGCACGGTTGAAATGAGTTTCTCCCGAATCAAGTACTGGGAGAATTCCTCACCAGTTGCAAATTCCGGTCCACCCACCACGCTCTTCGGAGCCTCCACATAAAGGAAGAAAGAACCTTTTGGTTTCTCGGCATGGAAGCCAATCTCATTCAACGCTGCCACCAGCAAATTGTGACGACGGGAGTATTTCTCCGAGATCGCTTCTGTTATTTCTGGATGTTCCAAGCCATAAACCGCTGCTTTTTGAATAGCTATAAATTGGCCTGAATCACTATTATCTTTTACATCCCCAAATGCCTTAACGATCAAGGGATTGCCCGCAATAAATCCAATACGCCAGCCTGTCATATTGAAAGATTTTGATAAAGAGTGCAATTCAACACCTACATCTTTTGCACCTGGGACACTGAGGAAGCTGAGCGGCTTAACACCGTCATACGTAAGGGCAGAGTAAGGAGCATCGTGTACAACGATCACTTCATGTTTCTTGGCCCAGACAACCACTTTTTCAAAAAATTCCACAGTAGCTGCAGCTCCAGTAGGATTGTTAGGGTAGTTTAAATACAACAGCTTGGCACGCTTGCATATGTCATCTGGAATGCTGTCCAAATTCGGGAGAAAGCTGTTCTCCTTGGTTAATTGAACCGTAAATACCTCGCCGCCCAAATATTTCGTATGAGTACCTAGCACCGGGTAACCCGGAACGGTCATGATCGTGACGTCTCCTGGATTAATAAAGCAGGATGGAAGCATAGCAAGAGCTGGCTTCGTACCAATGGAATGCAGCACATCAGTCTCGCCGTTAATGCCTTCGACGCCAAATACATCGCGTAAGTAGTTAGCTGCAGCCGCTTGGAACTCACGTATCCCGTTATCTGCATAGCCTCGATTTTCAGGCTTTCCAGCTTCTTCTGCCAGCTTTGCTACAATTCCTGAATCCGCCATTTCATCTGGTTCACCCACACCCATATCAATCAATTCAACATCTGGATGGACTAGCTTGGCAGCTGCTTTGGCACGTTTAATTTTTTCAAATTTATAAATATTCGTATCTTTACCGTAATTCGCTCCGCCGATCCGATTAGCGAACACCTGTTGAATGTAAGTTTCCTGATATTGTTCAATCGTCATCCGACAATCTCTCCTTCGTCTATCTTTACTAATTCCGATATCCATGCACAATGCTATCCCTGTACGACGTCCCATCTTTAATCTTTAGTCTTTAGTTAGGATGCACTACAAGTGAAGTCATTACTTTTATCAAGTATAAAATAGCAAAGACAGCGATGGGTATGGATGATATATGCAAACATTTGTACTTGTTTGCATACAGCCCATGATCCTATCGCTGTCTAGGTAAACGTATTATCGATTTCGAATTCTCATTAGTAAATCATCCATATCCGATGGAATCGGTGCTTTAAATTCCAGCAATTCCCCCGTTGCCGGGTGAACAAATCCAAGTGTCTCAGCATGTAATGCCTGTCCTTCCATCGTCAGGCCCCGTGTGCCGCGACTGTACATAGGATCTCCCACCAGCGGATGACCAATAAATTTCATATGTACCCGAATCTGATGCGTTCTGCCAGTCTCCAGCTTCAGCTCCACAAGAGTAGAATCGCCGAATCGCTCCAGCACTTTGAAATGTGTAACGGCATGTTTGCTATTCCGATCCGTTACCGTATACATTTTGCGATCGTGTTCATCGCGACCAATTGGTGCATCAACGGTACCTTGATCGTGCGGCACATTCCCGTGAACCAAGGCAATATACTTACGAATAACCGTATGCGCCTTCAACTGTGCAGCCAATGAAGCATGAGCACGATCATTCTTCGCAGCCATCAGTAGGCCGGAAGTATCTTTATCGATGCGATGTACGATACCAGGACGAAGCTCGCCGTTAATGCCAGACAGATCCTTGCAATGATACATCAAAGCGTTCACAACCGTGCCAGAGCTATGTCCAGGCGCTGGATGAACAACCAAACCGCGTGGTTTGTTGATAACAATCACATCAGCATCCTCGTAGTAGACGTCAAGCGGAATATCCTCTGCAAGCAGGTCAACAGTTTCTGGTTCTGGCATATGAAGTTCAATGACATCATCCAGCATACATTTGTAATTTGCTTTTACGGGCTTTCCATTAACTAACACATGACCGTCTTTGATCCATAACTGCACCTGTGAACGGGACACGTCATGTTCAATAGATTCTGTAATGTATTTATCGATTCGTTCCTTGGCATATTCAGCCGTAACCGTCCAATTCAACATATCTAAATCTGTCTCAATGGGGCTTGGAATGCATTGTTCTTCGTTGTTCATGATGTTTCCTCAACCGTTCCTTCCTGCTTGCTTTCCTGCTCTTTCATTTGGTTCTCACGACGCACAGACAAAATGGTGTCGAGAAGTACTAGTCCAACCCCAATGCAGATACCCATGTCCGCTACATTAAATATTGGGAACGTATAACTTCCAAAGTTAAACATTAGGAAATCTACTACTTCACCTGTGAGTGCACGATCTAAAAAGTTGCCGATAGCCCCACCTAAAATGAGTCCAATCCCTGTAGGCAGCAATAGACCATGCCCGTGCTTTATTTTCTGCAGGTACCATATAATACCTGATACAACGACTACGGTAATCGAAAGCAGAAACCAACGTTGGTTCTCAAGAATGCTGAAAGCTGCACCTGTGTTACGATGCGATGTAATTAGAAAAAAGTCGCCGATAACCGGAATTCTCTCCCCAATCGTCAGGCGTGTTGCTATCAACCACTTGGTGCCCTGGTCAAGCAGAAACACAATTAATGCGAGTACATAATACCACACAGACTTTAGTCACCTCATTTGTAAAATACAGTTGTCCATTCTTCCCTTAACTCGCTCATTGTAACATACGAACAAAAATAACGTCCAATAGAAGCCAGTCGCTGATTCATTTACCATGTCGAAAAATCCAAATTTCGCACACCCTATAAGCAAGGTACCAACAGGAAGGAGAATGACACATGTCCCATATCAACTCCGAGCAGTTGCAGTCACTCAAGCTTCGCCTGCAGCAAATGAAGCAAGATTATGAACAGCGTCTTCATCAATCCGATCATTATGGACTAGCCGATTCCCTGCGCGAACAAACAGGTGAACTTTCCGGCATCGACAACCATCCCGCAGATCTTGCCACTGAGTTGTATGAACGCGAGAAGGATATTGCGCTAAATGAGCATCATGAGATTGAACTTGAACGTATCGATACCTCTTTACAGCACATTGACCAAGGTACTTATGGAAAATGTGTTGTGTGCGGTCAGTCCATTCCATACGATCGTCTAGACGCTGTTCCTTCTACGATGTATTGCATCGATCACTGCCCTGAGACGTTTACATCTGATCGACGACCAGTAGAAGAGCAGTTTCTCACCCCGCCGTTTGGACGCACAAGTCTTGATGAACGTGATGATCAGAACGGATTTGATGGTGAGGATGCCTGGCAGATCGTTGAAGCGTGGGGCACATCCGATACACCTGCCATGCACGAGCAAACTGACGTTGATAGTTATGATCAACTATACATTGAAGCGTCGGAAGAGCTTGATGGCTGCGTCGAAGCATTTGAAAGCTTTGTTGCTACCGATATGACCGGAAGACATGTCACAGTTGTTCGAAATCGTCAGTATGAACGTTATATTGCAGCCGGCGAAGGTGTACCGTTGCTTGAAGAAGAGCGCAGCATAACAGATTTGGATGAAGACTGGCGTTAATGTTAATACATCTTCGTATCCAGCTGACGCTGTACAATTCGTACAATATCCGCAATATAATCACCAATAATAGGCAGATTAAGTGCACCTAACCATTGGAACACATACAGCAGCATCGCTGTAATTACCGTCAGGCCAACAGCGATGCCAACACCTTTGGCTGCCCCAGCCATCAGGTTGACCCAGATTAACTTGCGTGGTTTTAATAGAAGCTCCGTATATTCGTACATACGGGACTTTTCCATTTGCAGCGCAAGCTTCTGCGTAAGAAGATGTACCTGCTCCAATATTTCACGGTCTGATTTATTTTTATTTTGAATACATTCCGAAATTTGTTTAGTAAGCTTAGCAGATAATTCCTCTTCACTTTGTTGCTTTTTCTTTTTCATTAAGGAAAGCCCCCTGTTCGGGTCAACAATGGTATCCTGTGAAAAAGAGCGTGACCGCCCGCGACTGTGTGCCGCTTCGGTCGACGCTCTCTTCATATGCCTTGAAGTTGTTCTGTCCCACGTTCACACTCTAGTGTGACCAGAAGAGATCGGTTATATGCTTAACATCGCAGCATCTCAACATCTCAACATCCTACAATCAGACAATCATCAGACCCTATCATCCAATTAACGAATCACTAGCCCAATCGTCTTGGAACCTAATTCAATGGTTTCCATGTCTGCTTCTTGACCAAACGACAGAGCGGACACCAGAACGTTGTCCCGCAGTGTGGATTCAAATGCTTGGATGGCCGCTTGCAGTTCCGCATCTACATGCAGGACGAGGTCAACACGCTTCTCGATTGGTAGATCGTGCTTCTTGCGTGTATCTTGAATAGCACGAACCACTTCGCGCACCCAGCCTTCCTGCTCAAGTTCAGGTGTAATATCTGTATTCAACGCTACTGTCATCTTGTAGCCAGATGCGGAAGCAAACCCTTCCTTCGCAATCTTCTCGATCAGAAGCTCTTCTCCCGTAACCGTCAGCACTTCTCCATCAGAGCTTGTAAAGGACCACGATCCACTTTCGACGATTTTGCGCGCTGCTTGCGCATTCATAGCGCGGAGCTCATTTTGTAATGGGCCGACATTTTTGCCGTACTTCTTGCCCGCTACTTTCAGGTTAAGCTTCAGGCTAAAGTCTACAAAGCCATTATCGCTATTCTCGATGCGAATTTGTTTCACGTTAATTTCGTCCTTGATCACTTCCTCGTAGCCGCCAAGATCGAATTCACGATCCATCGACACGATCAATTCTGAAAGCGGCTGACGTGTCTTGATACTAGTCTCGTTACGAACATTTCGCGCCAATTCGACGATTTGACGAGCCGTCTCCATATCTCGCTCCAGCTCTACGTCAATCATTGCAGCATCAGCATGCGGATAATCGGCCAGATGCACGCTCTCATGTTCACCACCCAAATTGCCGTACATATCTTCTGCCAGCATTGGCGCGTATGGCGCAATCAACTTGGACAGCGTCAACAACACCTGTTGCAGCGTCTGGTAAGCAGACAGCTTATCGTCTGTCATTTCACTGCCCCAGAAACGATCACGTGAACGGCGAATATACCAGTTACTCAGCTCATCAACATACAACTCGATAGCTTTGGCAGGATTCAAGAAGTCATTAGCTTCTAGTCCTTTGCTTACTGTTGTCATTAGCGTATGGAGACGAGACAAAATCCAACGGTCCAACTTATTGCTGGATGGCTTCACTGGATATGCGCTTGCGTCATAATTATCAATCGTAGCGTACAACGCATAAAATGCATGTGTATTCACAAGTGTATCAATTACTTTGGACTTGGCTTCGGCAACGATCTGCTTGGAGAAGCGCTTCGAGTTCCAAGGTGCGCTATCAGAGAGCAGCGCCCAACGGAATGCGTCTGAGCCGTATTCATTGATGATTTCCCATGGATCAATGACATTGCCTTTGGATTTGGACATCTTCTGACCGTTCTCATCCAAAATATGCCCCGTCGCCATAACCGCTTTATACGGTGCCACTCCTTTGAACAGCGTAGCCACCGCCAGCAAGCTGAAGAACCAGCCGCGTGTCTGGTCGATTCCTTCACAGATCATATCCGCCGGGAATTGCTCCTCAAATTTGTGCTGATCACCAAACGGGTAATGCTGCTGCGCAAATGGCATCGATCCACTATCGAACCAAACGTCGATAACCTCGGATGTACGCTCCATCACACCGCCTTCGCAGTGAGGGCAATGCAGGTGCACTGCATCTACATAAGGCTTATGCAATTCCAAATCCTCACTTACCGGACTAGTTGCACGCTCACGCAAATCAACATGACTGCTCGGTGCATATTCTCCATGACAGGAGTTACATACCCATACGTTAAGCGGTGTGCCCCAATAACGATTGCGGCTGATGTTCCAGTCCACCAAATCCTCTAGGAAGTTACCAAAGCGTCCTTCACGGATATGACCAGGATACCAGTTGACCTTGCTGTTATTTTCTATTAACTGTTCTTTAACCGCTGTCGTCTTAATGAACCAGGATTCTGTTGCATAATATAACAACGGGGATTTACAGCGCCAGCAGAATGGATAGCTGTGCTCATATTTTTCCTTACTGAATAAAGTTCCGCGCTCGGACAACATCTTCACGATGTCTATATCACAATCCTTCACGAAGCGCCCTGCCAGATCTGTAATCTCGTCCGTATAACGTCCGTGTGTATCGACTACACTCACGAAGCTAAGCCCGTTATCGCGGCATGCCTTATAGTCATCCTCACCATGTGCAGGCGCCATATGCACGATTCCCGTACCGCTTGCATCCGTCACAAAGTCGGCGCCAACGATATGATGTCCCTTCTCAGGCTTCACATAAGTGAACGGAGCATCGTAGGACTTCCCAATAAACTCTGCACCTTTATGTGTAGACAGTACTTCGTAATCCTCTTTCATAACCTCTGTTACAAGATTACTTGCTACGATATAAACTTCGTCCCCTTGCTGAACCCGGACATAATCCATTGCAGGATTCATCGCTAACGCTACGTGTGCCGGCAGCGTCCAAGGTGTCGTCGTCCACGCGAGCACATATTCACCACTGTCATGCAGCTTAAACTTGGCTGTTGCGGACAGATCTTTCACCGTCTCGTATCCTTGTGCCACTTCATGTGAGCTGAGCGTTGTCTGGCAGCAAGGGCAATAAGGGCTTACACGGTGACCTTTATACAGGAGTCCTTTTTGATGAATCGTCGACAAAATGTGCCATACACTCTCGATATATTTATTATCCAGCGTAATATACGGATCGTCCATGTTAGTCCAGTATCCGATCGCTTCTGTCAGTTCACGCCATTTGTGTTCGTATACAAATACGCTGTCTTTACATTTTTTAATAAAGGCTTCGACGCCATAATTCTCAATCTCTTGCTTGCCAGATATGCCAAGCTGTTTCTCCACGCCTAGTTCTACTGGAAGTCCATGTGTATCCCATCCAGCTTTACGAACAACACGATAACCCGACATCGTCTTGTAGCGGCAAATAAAATCTTTGAGCACCCGACCGAGCACATGCCCGATATGAGGCTCGCCGTTAGCAGTCGGCGGTCCTTCGTAGAATACAAAGTTCGGCTTGTCTTCACGGGAATTGATCGATTTTTTAAATGTGCCTTCACCATTCCATTTTTGCAACACTCGCAGTTCACGGTCACGTGCACGTTCTTTGACGTCTACTTTTCTCACAGCAATCTTCCTTTCAGTCTAAGAAAATAAAAAAACCCGCCCCCAAAAAGGGACGAGGTTAGCTCGCGTTACCACCCTTGTTCCGTCAATCATCATCACGAACGAGTCTCATTACATACAAGTAAAAGAGAGACCTCTGTTCATTCAATCAACGGCACTCAACAGCCCGGATAACGGTCGGAAGCCGATTATGCTTACGGTCCAAGCACATAGCCTGCTCTCAGCATAATATCTCGGGGATGATGTCCTCTACGTCATGTTCATCGGTTCTCAGCTTATCCGACTCTCTGGTAGAACCATGTACGTTAAGGTGCGTTCCCGTCCATGAAATTACGATATACAACTAGGCAACATATGCTGCCATACGTAAATTATAACTATTTATAACGCGTTTCGCAGAAAAAGTCAAACGCTGTCCCGGTATACACTACAAATGGGGCGTTAGTAAGGTTCTCTTACTTCAGCCCGCTCAAGCGCTTCCCAACCATCCTGAGTTAGCAGTTCAAGCTGTGCCTCTATTAAAGTACGGAAGCGTGCTCGATATATAGAAGCCTGTTTCTTCAGCTCGTCTACTTCCATCGCTATTTTACGTGACTTCGACAAGGCATCGTTCACAATACGGTCTGCATTTTTCTCTGCTTCTTTCAGGATAAGCTGTGCTTCCTTCTTTGCATTGCCTCTCACTTCATCAGCAGCTTCCTGTGCAACAATAATCGTTTTACTTAACGTTTCTTCCAAGTTCGCAAAGTGGTTCAGTTTGTCCTGCAAAGACTGCGCATGATTCTGAATTTCCTTATTCTCACGGATCATCGCTTCATAATCTTTAATGATCTGATCCAGAAATTCATTTACTTCGTCTTCATCGTATCCACGCAGCTTGCGCCCGAACTCTTTATTATGTATATCTAATGGTGTCAAAGGCATGGTGTGCACCTCCTCAAATTTACGAACCCTCTAAAACAGTTAGTGGTTACAATCATTCGACAGGAACTGTCATTATTCCTGCCTTTTATTTAGTCTAATTATTTCTGTTCTGGCTATACATCTATACATATACGCCGACAGTCACACGGATACGGCCTTTCTTCGTCATGCCCTCTTCCTCAAGCACTTTGAATCTGCCAAACCCTTTCAAAGAAACGACATCCCCTGATCTCAGCTGTGCGGATGGATCTTCCTCGACCCTCCAATTTACCTTGCATCGTCCACCCTTGATAGGCACGACGATCTTGGTTCGGCTAAGACGGTAAACATCACTTGCGATTCCATCCAGCCGCATCGAGGCGACGGACAGCTGCATCGGCTTAAGCGTAACTTCTACAGGTCGAAGACTAGAGAGAGGCACAATCCCTGTTGATACAGGCACACGGTGCACTTGCTGCAAATGTGTATCCAGAAAGGAGGAGATATCATCAGTGACAAGCACATGACAGCAATCGTCCGCCACATGGATGTCTCCAATCTTGTCCCGCTTAATGCCGAGTCCGAGTATCGCTCCCATAAAATCTCCGTGTTCCAACTCAAGCCACTTGCGATCAGGTGATTGAATGTCTAACACCTGGATGTTCATCGGCTCCGCTTCCAGATATACATAATCAGGAGCAATACAAGCCCGTTGACGCTCCGCACCTGGATATCCGCCATCCACCCGAACATGAACGTCTGGATGACGGTTCGCCAACGTTTGCACGATGTAGATTTGTCGCGGATCCATGAAATCTGTAAGTCGTACTTCATGATGTTCTGCGGCACGCTCAATCCATTCTAGAACTCTGTCGACAAATACCCGTTCTTCAGGATGAAAGTGAACCATTAATTGTTCATTGCCCATCTGCTTTATCCTTCATCTGCTACAAAATAGATGTAACAACCGTAATTAATCCCATATTTACAAATCGAAGCACAAACAACGCAACAATCGGTGAAATGTCGATCATGCCACCGAGTGGCGGAATAAAGCGACGGAATATCCCTAAGTAAGGCTCTACCAATTTACCAATTGTCTCCCCAATAAAACTAGACCGAACGTTCGGTACCCATGACATCAGTACATAAATAATAATTAGCCACCAGTAGACCTCAAACAACACATTTATATACTTAATTATTTGATATTCCAAACCAGTCAAATTAAGTTCACCTCATTTGATTATAATCAAGCTCTTCGGAAAACATTTCTGTGATCGAACCTTGTACTTCAATATGCTCAGGCACACATAAGAAAATATTACTACCGATCTTAGAAATGTTACCACTTAAAGCATACACGGTTCCGCTCAAAAAATCGATAATACGCAGCGCTTGATCATTGCGAATACGTTGTAGATTGATGACAACCGAGCGGCGGGAGCGAAGATGATCGGCAATTTCCTGCGCTTCATCGTAAGAGCGAGGCTCATAAAGTACCACTTTGCTAGCCTTTTGTGAATGTATACTCACAATATTAGCTCCCTTCGCAGATTTACGATGTTGATCAAATACAGGCGCTTCAACTTCCTGCTCATAATCATCATGAGAAGCTACTTTCTCCCGCTCTGTATATTCTTCTTCTTCCTGCATACCGATAAAATTCAAAAAACGGTTCATTACGCCCATCTTATTCCCCTTCTTTCCCCACCAGGATGGAACCGAGTCGAACCCAGGTTGCTCCCTCTTCGATTGCTACTTCGAAATCGTTTGACATCCCCATGGATAGATGTTGTATAGGTTCCGACAAATTGTGATTGATCTCGTCGCGCAATTGGCGCAAGCCGCGAAACACAGGTCTCGTATCTTCAGGCTCTGCCTCATAAGGTGCCATTGTCATAAACCCAAACGGCACAATATGCGGGTACTCACGCAACTGCTCCAAAAACGGCTTCACTTCATCAGGAGCAAGCCCTTGCTTAGTTTGTTCACCTGAAATATTCACTTGAATAAAGCAGCGCACCTTCGTCTGGAGTGAACTCGCACGCTTCTCGATTGCTTCCGCCAATGACACACGATCTAAGGAATGGATGTACGGAAACTTACCAACGACATCCTTAGCTTTCTTTGATTGAAGCGACCCGATAAAATGCCACGTCGCATCTGAGTGAAAGGAATTCCACTTCTCTTCGGCATCTTGCCAACGGTTCTCTCCAATATGTGTTAGTCCAGCCTGTATAGCTGCACCAGTCACGTCAAGCGATACATACTTGGTCACCGCGATCACATGAACGTCTTCGCGGCTTCTTCCGCTTCGTGTACACGCGGCTTGAATCCGTGCTTCTACGTTGTCTATTCTGTGCTGCAGCGTCATATTGTCATCCCTTCTTCCAGCCAACCGATCCAACTTGCCATACGTCCTGTCTGTCCGCCTTCCATTCGATGTGAATAGAACAGATCTGTTCGACAGCCAGTACACCAATTAGTACATTCGATATTTGTTGTCAAAATTCCTGCTTTGATCAACAATTGTCGATTGATTTCCCGTAGATCTACCATGGCATGCCCATCAGACACAGGTGTCAGTACATCTCTTATATCAAGCTGCAACTGTTCATACAACGATCGAATGCGATGAATGACCCGCTCGTCCACTTCATAACAGCACTTGCCTATAGAAGGTCCTATCGCCGCTCGGATATGTTCCTTCTTGCATCCAAATTGATCTACCATGGCGTTCACAGTTGCAATCGCAATCTGTTCAACGGTCCCCTTCCACCCTGCATGAGCGAGTCCGACAACACGTGTTGCCGGATCCACAAATAACAGCGGAACGCAATCTGCATAGAACGAAGTTAACCACAACCCCGATTCGACGGTTAGCAGTGCGTCTGCATTTGCAATCGCATCCTCACGTTCACATCGACCTTTGCCCCGATCATTCGCTGTTACTATATGTACACGGTTGCCATGAATTTGTTCTGCGCATGTCCAAGTCTCGAAGGGTAAGCCGCTCACCTGAGCTAGCCGTTGACGGTTCGTTATGACCGTCTCCTTATGATCATCTACATGTAAGGCACAGTTCAAAGAATCATATCCGCCGGAACTTACGCCACCGATTCTCGTTGTAAATCCAACTGTTAAACCAGGTATTTCTTTCACCCATTTTGTTATTTCCAATACAGTTGGCGAATCACCGCGCTCGGAGTGCTTGAGCTCAAAAGGTTCCATTGTCCTCACCTCAACGTACAGTTTACCACAATCCGCGAAGGCAAAACTACCTACAGGGCTGTTATGGCTGGACTTTATAAGGAGCGATTGCATGTTCAGCCTCGTCAAGCCGCGGCGGCTTCACTTCTTCCATCTTCACCAATACGACGTCTGCACCAATCTTGACAATATGGCGCCATGGGATAATAAGCTCAGCCCCCCCACCGAACAAGCCAAGAAACTTACTGTAGTTAGGAACTACAATTGCCTCAATTCGTCCCTGCTTCAGATCAAGCTCCAAATCACTGATCTGGCCTAGCTTTTTGCCATCCACGATATTGATAACATCTTTTGTTTGAAAGTCAGATATTTTCATTGCGCTCATCACACCCTCTGCCATCTTTCAACTAGTATATGAACGAATCAGGCAAAAAAGAGCAGCGTACAAGCTTACAGGATACAATTGCAGCTTGAAAATACATCAATACACAACAAAAGGCGATCCACATCCTAAGTTATCAGGGATGCGATCGCCTTTTGTACTCACCTCTACATTTGCATATATAACGGAATCCACTTCAGGGGCATAATCCGCTGCACTTGTCGCATGGCATCTTATACTCGGACATGCTTCTGCATCTGGTTGATGGCTGATTTTTCGAGGCGCGAGACCTGAGCCTGTGATATTCCGATTTCGTCTGCCACCTCCATCTGTGTTTTACCTTCAAAGAAGCGCATGGATAATATCATTTTCTCGCGTTCATTCAACTTGCGCATCGCTTCACGAAGCGCGATCTCTTCAATCCATGACACGTCTTTGTTTTTGTCATCACTGATCTGATCCATAACAAATATCGGGTCGCCACCATCGTGATATATCGGTTCAAATAAAGACACGGGGTCCTGTATCGCATCCAAAGCAAACACAACGTCTTCCTTTGGGACATTTAGAGCTTCCGAAATCTCATGAATGGTCGGTTCACGTGAATTTTGATTCGTTAACGCGTCCCGAACCTGCAGCGCTTTATAAGCAATATCACGCAAGCTGCGCGATACCCGAATGGGATTGTTATCCCGCAAATAACGCCTGATCTCCCCGATAATCATCGGTACGGCATAAGTTGAAAATTTAACGTTCTGCCCTAGATCAAAATTATCAATTGCCTTCATAAGACCGATGCAGCCGACTTGAAACAAATCATCCACAAACTCACCACGGTTGTTAAACCGTTGTATTACGCTAAGCACAAGCCGTAAATTGCCGTTTACAAGCTTCTCTCGGGCTATAAGTTCGTTTCGTTCCTGTAGAGCCACGAACAATGCACGCATTTCAGCGTTCGTGAGCACGGGCAGCTTAGATGTATCGACACCGCAAATTTCGACTTTATTTCGGGTCATTCGTGATTACCTCCCAAGGAGAAACATTAATGTACATTATCTCCTTGGACCCCCGAATTATTCCTGTTCCGTTAGCAAGATGGAATGCTCAAGTCCGCTTTACAGGGCTCAAAGTCGCATCCCATCAACGATATTTTCATTTTTCTTCTCTTAAAAAAATTTAAGGCTATTTCTGCATACAAAGGGCCCGAAATCTATACAATGACTTCGGGCCCGCCTTTTACACCATTTTATTAAATTCTTTGCGCAATCGCTTAATAATACGCTTTTCAAGACGGGATATGTAAGACTGGGAAATGCCAAGCAGATCGGCTACGTCCTTTTGGGTCTTCTCTTCACCGTCCGATAAACCAAAGCGCAGCTCCATTATCATACGCTCGCGTTCACTTAACTTATCTAGTGCTTTGTGCAGCAGCTTACGATCAACTTGCTCTTCAATGTTTTTGTAAATCGTATCATTTTCCGTACCTAATACATCAGACAATAACAATTCATTACCATCCCAATCGATGTTTAACGGCTCGTCAAAAGAAACCTCTGTTCTTGTTTTGCTGTTACGTCGCAGGTACATCAGAATTTCATTTTCAATACATCGTGAAGCATAAGTGGCTAATTTAATTTTCTTCTCAGGGTCAAAGGTATTCACAGCCTTGATCAACCCGATAGCACCAATCGACACCAAGTCTTCAATGTGTATACCTGTATTTTCAAATTTGCGTGCTATATAAACGACAAGTCGTAGATTTCGCTCTATCAGCATAGCCCGTATTGCCGTATCCCCTGAGGAAAGCTTGCCTAATAAATACTCTTCCTCTTCCCGGGTAAGAGGTGGTGGCAGTGCTTCACTTCCTCCAATATAATACACATCCGCACGCTTAAGGCCTAATAGCAGAAGCATTCTGTACATTTGAATCTGTATAAACATTTTCCATTTCAACCGCATCGCCGTTCCTCCCTATGAACGTAAATAAAATAATGATGATAGGAGTGCCTCTTACGCAACTATCCTATTAAGATGCCTTCGTAGATACCGGTACAGAGGCTTCCGGTTGTTGCAGTGCTGCTGCTATAAGTTCCGGGTGTATAATTGCCTGGAACTGTTCATCTTGCGATAGACGACCACTATCGAGCCCGATAATGACTTGTCGGCTCCTATAGATACGTCCTTCATGCTTAACTACTATATAATCAGGCTTAAAACCTAGCATCCACTGTGTTGCCTGATTGACACCACGGTAAGGCAAAATACGCAGCTTAGCTTCATCAATCGGACATGTTCCATTGGCCGAAGATTCAGCGTCATATGTGTGAAAGCAATCCAAAACCGCTCCTTCTTGAATCGCTTTAAGCCATTCTGTCGGTAGTACCCCGTCCCACAAGCTTGCGTTAGTAATCATAACAGGAGCACCCGATATAGGCTCTTTTAAGCTATTTCCTGTATCAATAAGTCCTTGACACGTTCTAACCGTATCGCCTATTCCGATCTCGACGTCTGCAATAAAGCTGTTCATCTGAGTCTGATCCTTCTGCTGACGCCAAGCGATTCGATAGATCGCATAGGAAGCAGCAAGGCCGAATACTAGCATTCCCGCACCTAATTTCAGCTGTTCATGCACAGCCTCAGTACTTGTTGTTCCAAATGCGGACCACAAAGTGGCATCCTTTATTAAGTACTGAATGCCAAATGCACCACCTGCTATAACAAACGCACTAAAATAAAAAGCTAACAAGTTACGTAAGAAAAATCCAAGTTGGTGAAATCCAAACGCCACTATAAGCATACATATAGATATAAGCACCTTTCCCCCTATAGTAACGAGGAAAGGGACTGTTGGCACAAATAGAACAGCCGCATATACCGTTCCAATTGCTGATGCGCTTGCCATTCGCCATTTTGGCGGTCGAAGGCCCCGCAAGCGCGCCGACATCGCAAGCAGTGTCCAGTCAAGAACTGCGTTTAAACCAAAGACAAGATCGGCATAAATGACGGCCAATGCGCTCCCTCCTTTAACTAAACCGCCAGTATCTATTGAGTTCATTGAGATTAAGACTAGTATAATGATCGCAAGCTTCGAAGTCTGTCTAATACTGGGTGAGGAATGTCACTTTTTTTGTCGAGGAGAGTCAACGATAACATGTGCGATAAGTATTATCATCGATGAAATACTAAAAAGGGATGCCCTCACAGTCAATAGACTGAGGGCATCCCTTAAGATGTAATACCTATTAATCGTTATTTGAGTTGCGTGGACGATTACGTAAAAAAGTTGGTATATCCAACTGGTCCGAAGAGGCTTGATTGCCAAATGGACGGAGCGTGGATGTACGTGAATCCTGGGGCTCCTGCGCAGTAGTATTGTGAGTCGCAGATGGACGACGTACGGAAGGAATCTGCGGTGCAGGCTTATGTTCGAAGCCCGTCGCGATAACTGTTACCTTTATATCTTCCTTCATGTTCTCATCAATGATAGCACCAAAGATCATATTTACTTCTGGATCAGACGCAGCGGTCACGATTTCAGCAGCCTCGTTCACTTCATAAAGCGATAAGTTTGAGCCGCCGGTAATATTCATGATGACACCACGCGCTCCATCAATAGATGTCTCAAGCAGTGGACTCATTATGGCTTTGCGTGCTGCTTCAGACGCACGTTCTTCACCCGTCGCTATGCCGATACCCATCAATGCAGAGCCACGTTCTGTCATAATGGTCTTCACGTCAGCAAAGTCCAAGTTAATCAAGCCCGGCACCGCAATTAGGTCGGAGATGCCTTGAACCGCTTGGCGCAGCACGCCATCTGCTGCGCGGAACGCTTCAAGCATCGGAGTCTTCTTGTCTACGATTTCAAGCAATCGATCGTTCGGAATTACGATTAAGGTATCTACCTTCTCTTTAAGAGCCTCAATGCCCAATTCCGCTTGAGAAAGACGTTTGCGACCTTCAAATGTGAAGGGACGCGTGACAACACCAACTGTCAATGCGCCACACTCACGTGCGATCTCAGCAATAACAGGCGCAGCTCCCGTTCCAGTACCGCCACCCATACCAGCAGTGACAAATACCATGTCAGCGCCTTTTAGCGTGTTCATGATCATTTCACGGGATTCTTCAGCAGCTTTCTTCCCTACGTCCGGATTAGCACCTGCACCAAGCCCACGCGTAAGCTTGTCCCCGATCTGCAGCTTATGCTCAGACTTTGCGAAGTGGAGCGCCTGCGCGTCCGTATTTACTGTAATAAATTCAACACCCTGTACGCCGTTATCAATCATTCGGTTAACAGCATTGCTGCCGCCACCGCCGACCCCGATAACTTTAATCTGGGCTAATTGTTCCATCTCAAATTCAAATTCCAACATGAGTTCTCCATCTCCCCTTCAATGTGCATGGATGGCGCGAGGTCACTTTCTTTCGTAACATTCCATATTAAATAAATTCACTAAACATATTTTTCAGCCGCTCAATAAACCCAGGTTTGCTTGATGTTTCCGCAGGAGTCACTTTACGTGGAGCCGTCTTCTTGGCACCACCGCCTCCACGCGGACGTACAGAGCGAAGCACGTGGTGAAGCACGCCAACACCGCTCACAAAGCCTGGATCACGAACACCTATAAAATCAGGTACGGCAATCCGAACAGAAGTCTGTAGTTCCGCTTGAGCGGCACTCAGCACTCCTGGCATCGAGACCGTTCCGCCCGACAATATATAACCGCCTGGCAAATCATTAAAGCCTAGGCGCTTCACTTCATTTTTAACGAGATGGAATATTTCTTGCACACGTGGTTCGACAACGTTCGCCAAGAACACTTGATTGAACTCTTTTTCCACATTACTCCCAATTCGTGTCACTTTGAACACTGCATCTTCGGAGGCATCATCTATCCATGCACAACCAAACTTCAGCTTGATCTTCTCCGCCTGATCTGACATCGTACGCAGACCGTACGCAATATCATTCGTAACGAAGTCGCCTCCTATTGGAAGCGTTGAGGTAGCTGTCAACGTGCCGTCCTGGAAGACAGATATCGTCGTTGCTCCGGCTCCAACATCAACCAGAACGGAACCAACCATCTTCTCGTCCTTCGACAACGCAAGCTGACCTCCAGACAGTGGCATCAGCACGAGATCCTTCACATGGAGTCCAGCCTTCTCCACACAGCGCATCAGATTATGAATGGCTGTCTTTGCACCTGTAATAATTGTAGCATCCACTTCCAGACGAACGCCAATCATGCCGCGAGGGTCATGAATATCATGCAGCCCATCAACGACATATTGCTTCGCTACTACATCAATAATCTCACGTTCAGGCGGCAGAGCAATCACTTCGGCTGCTTTCAGCACACGAACGATGTCCTCTTCGCCAATTTCACGATCTTCATTAGATACGGCCACTACGCCGTGACTTGTTTGCAATCCAATATGGTTACCAGTAATTCCAACATACACTTCCGATATTTCAATACCGACCATGCGCTCAGCATGTTCAACCGCATTACGTATAGATTGCACAGTCTGGTCAATATCTACAATCGCACCTTTGCGAATTCCTTCTGATTCAGCAGAACCAACGCCGATAATTTGCAGCGTTCCGTTGTTTATTTCGCCGATGATAGCGCGCACTTTGGATGTACCGATGTCCAAACTCACAATGATGTCATTGCTGCTCAAGCCGTGGCACCTCCCACTTCCAAGTAAATTGGTATGTTTGTATCCCCCGGACACCTTGTATGTATTCAACAAACTTTAGTCATTCCCTCTTTTTTCTACATTTTTTTTGAATGTAGTCAAGTGAAATATTCACTGACAGACATTTTTTAAAAAAACTTGAAGAAAAAAGCAGGTTGTAACGAGAAATACCATAACTATTATTCTAGCATTTTTTCAGTTTGTTGAGTAGAGTTTTTTTGCTATTCTGAAACGTCGGATTTTTCCTGTTGGCCCTGGTTCAGGTTCGTATATGAGATATATGAATCTGCGTTCAGCATCGTGATCCGACCCGGTTCCTGCGTCTCTACAACCCCGCTCAGATAAGCAATCTTATCCGGAAGCATTGAGACGGTCGTAACCACTTCAAACCCTGAGCGGGTATACATCTTGATTCGATCCTGATAGGAGTCAGAAGGATCATATCGAATCTCCGAGATGTCGGCTAGCAAGCCATTCGGAATATTCGCAAGCCTCTTGCACAAGTCAGCCTTGATTGCAAGCGCCCCCTTGTCTGACCACTGCGTAAGTACTGGTTTCTCCAATACAAGCTTCTTTTCCTGCTTCAGTGTCACATCAGAACCATTTTCCAGCGAGGCCATCACCTGCCCGTCCGACGTTAATTCAAAAGCAACTGTTTCATATTCTTGCACATACACATCGATTTGGCCTGGAAAATGCTTCTCCAACCGCAATCCTTTAATATAAGGGTAGCGCTCCTGCACCCGGGATGTAATCGCACTTTCCGAGATCAAAAAGAAAGGCTCACCCACACGCAGTCCGCTTACTCCGCTTAACTCACTTGAATTGACTAATGTGTTGCCAATAAACCGTACATCTGTAATCTTACTGATGGAAGATCGGAAGAAGAGAACTCCAAGCAGCACGAGAAATAAAATAAAGAGCAACCAAATGAGCTTGGTTCCTTTCCGCTTCTTCTTCGGTTGGTCAGGCAGTCGTGGAATCGTTCTCGCTTGCAATCGCTCCAAACCCTTTCTCGTGAATAGTCCCCTCTTGCAAGAGGGGACCAAGCACCATTTCTCACCTTTACTTCAGCCGTTCGCAAAGTCCAGCTTCGGAACAGGTGTGTAACGTTCAATCTTAGCGCCAAGCTTTCTAAACATATTCTCAATGTGGTCATAACCACGATCAATATGATGCACCTGTTCAATAATTGTATGGCCTTGCGACGCCAGACCCGCAATAACAAGCGCTGCACCAGCACGTAAATCAGTCGCTTCCACAGTCGTACCGTACATACGTGGAACACCTCTTACAAAAGCGCTGCTCAGATCTACACGGATGTCCGCGCCCATTCTGCCAAGCTCGTCAACATGCTTGAACCGTCCTTCGAATATCGTCTCCTTCATCACACTAACCCCGTCGGCCAATGATAGCAGAACCATCAATTGAGATTGGAGGTCAGTAGGAAAAGCAGGATACGGCGAAGTTACGATGCGTTCCACAGCCTTAGGTCGGCCAAAACAAGTCACGTTAATTATACCATCACTTGTAGCAATCTGCACCCCGGCTCTGCGCAGAATATGAATGAGAGCAGTTAAATGACCTGCATGGGCATTGGTTAGCGTTACCGCTCCTCTTGTTGCTGCAGCAGCAATCATCAACGTCCCGGCGACGATCCGGTCAGGAATAATCTCGTAGCGGCAGCCATTGAGTTCCCGCACACCCTCAATCGTAATCGTATCGGTTCCTGCACCAATTATGTTCGCTCCCATTGCATTCAAAAACCGTTGTAAATCAACAATTTCAGGTTCACGCGCAGCATTCGTTAATACCGTTGTACCTTCTGCCAACACAGCAGCCATCATAATATTTTCTGTTGCGCCGACACTCGGAAAATCAAGATGAACTTCCGTTCCAATTAATTGTTCTGCCTTGCATGTGATCCGGTTCCCCTCATGCACAAGCGCAGCTCCTAGCGCCTGCAAACCTCTGAGATGAAGATCAATCTTACGTTCTCCAATCGCACACCCACCGGGCTGATAAATGTGTACTTCTTTGTATCGTGCCAGCAGCGGACCCATCAGGAAGATTGAGGACCGCATTTGCCGCATCAGATCCTCAGGCACATGAGACGAATGTACACTTGTATTGTCGATAGTGACCGTGTGACCGTCATGTGACGCCCGGCAGCCAAGACGCCTTAAAATGTTCAGCATGACCTCGATGTCAAGCAACTTAGGGACATTATCAAGCTGAACGACACCGTCGGCTAAGATGGCAGCTGCCATAATCGGTAAAGCGGCATTTTTCGCTCCATGGATACGAATGGTTCCCGAAAGAGGCTTCCCACCCTCAATCACCAATTTGTCCAATGTATCACCTCCGAGATTACCGCTCACCCACCGCCAATACTTCGGGCACCAACTGCACCCCGAAATCCTCCGGGACTATCTGTTGTATGCGTTCTATAAGGGTGAGCACGTTGACGCTGTTGCTTGCCCGGTGTTTACAATGAAATTGAGATGCTGCGTGGAAACTCCGGCGCCGCCTGCCACAGCCATATCGTTGCAATGCTCCAGTTCCATGACGGAACCTCGCCTCCACCACGATGCCTTTTGATCATGCGAAATGGAATGACGGTACGCAAAATGCATTTCCTCCACGCTGTAAATCACCAATCTCCTGTCTCCCGTACAATCTCAGCAGATTCAAATAGGCGTGACACATCGTTCCCCTTTGCACCTTCATTCGTCTACACGGCCCCGCCAACCGTGTCAGGAGTTATCTCCCCGAATTATGGACCGGTCTTTGCTTCTGACTCCGCTCATACAAACAGTCTGCCTCAGGAACACAATACCCTGTACCCAAGATCGTCGAATGACATGCGGCATTTAGCCCCTGCCAACTGTGTAATGAAGCGATTTTAGAAAAGGCAAAATAACCGTCAAAGCTGCTGCCAATGGGAGATTGTCACGATTATAGTGTATCTTATGACAGTGTCTCAGGTTGTGTGACAGACGCCCACTTCATCTGAAGTTGATGTGAAAGTGCATGGATGCTTTTTGAGAGAGATACTTAGTTGCTGTTCTAAAATAGAACAGCAAAAAGCGGGCAAATATTACTTGCCCGCTAAGCGTTCGATCTCTGATACTACTCGCATCGCCGCATCCGGCTGTCCGAGCGCTCTTGAACGATCCCGCATCGTCTCTCGATGACCATCGTTCTTTAACAATTGTTCAATCTGGCCAAACAGCAGCTCGGCTGTCAACTGCTTCTCCGTCATCATCACAGCAGCACCAGCCTGTTCCAACGAACGTGCGTTTGCTTCTTGATGATTGTTTGTTACATTGGGGGACGGAATCAATATCGACGGTATTCCCAGCGCCGTAAGTTCAGCAAGTGATGATGCACCTGCTCTGCTAATGGCAAGCGTTGTAGCTGCAAGCACCTCAGGCATATTGCTAATGTATGGCAGCACGTGCAGATGATTGCGAACGCCATCACTGCTCTTGAGCACTTCTTTACGTGTATGCTCATAATAATGCTGACCTGTTACATAAACGAAATGAACGTTTGGCAGCCGTTTTAGCATCGGAACCATTCCAACCATCGCATCATTAATCGCTTTTGCACCACGACTGCCTCCAACAACAAGCACAATCGGACTGTCTTGCGGAAGCCCGAGCGATGCAAAGCCCCGTTCACGGTTAGCCTCTACTACGGCAGTCGCTCGAGGATTGCCGCTGAACAGCACATGCTTAGCCTTGGTAAAGTATGGTTTTGACTCTGCAAAGCTGACAGCTACCGTATTTACGTAACGGCTCAAAAACTTGTTAGTCAGGCCCGGTATCACATTTTGCTCATGAATGATCGTCGGAATGCCTAACTTGGCAGCGGCATATACAACCGGTCCACAAACATAACCACCCGTCCCGATTACAACATCAGGCTTAAAATCTCTTAGCAACTGCTTGGCGCGGCTAACACCCTTTAAAAAACGCAGTACCGTTTTAACGTTCTCCACTGACAATTTACGACGAAAACCAGTAATCTCTATAGATTCAAATGGTATGCCCTCTTCACGAACGAGCTTGCTCTCAAGACCGCGTTCGGTTCCAATATATAAAAAAGCGCAGCTGGGATAGTGCTTCTCGCATTCCCGTGCGATGGCCAGCGCAGGATAAATGTGTCCCCCCGTGCCACCGCCGCTAAGCACGACGCGCATGTCGTTCACCTCGCATAACGTGATATGTTAAGTAGAATTCCTAATGCGGTAAGCATCAAAGTTAACGATGAACCGCCATAGCTAATAAGTGGCAATGTAATTCCTGTAACCGGCATAAGCCCGATCACAACCCCGATATTAATAATAACCTGGACAGCTACAATCCCTACAATGCCTGCACCAAGCAGGCTGCCAAAGGAGTCCGGTGCTGTCAGAGCTGCACGCATCCCTCTCCATACAAGTACCAAAAACAAAATAATGACCGTTATACAGCCGATGAACCCAAGCTCTTCTGCTAAGATAGCAAATATAAAATCGGTCTGCGGTTCCGGAACGTAATTGTATTTCTGACGACTTGCACCAAGTCCTAGCCCCGTTAAGCCACCAGGGCCAATCGCATAAAGCGATTGAATAATCTGATAGCCTGTACCAAGCGGATCTTTCCAAGGGTCGAGGAAACCAGTAATTCGATCCATCCGGTAAGGTGCAGCTAATATAAGCCCTACTAAGCCCGCTACCCCAACCATAGCCAAGCCCAGCAAATGCTGAATGCGAGCGCCTGATATAAAGATAAGGAGTAATGATGCTCCCACCATAACGGTACCTGAACCTAGATCAGGCTGCAGCATAATCATGCCAAATGCCAGCCCCATAATGCCAAGTGCAGGCAGAAGTCCCTTTGTAAAGTTCGTAATCGTATGCTGCGATTGCGACAGCAGATACGCCAGAAAAGTCACCATAGCCAGCTTCATAAATTCAGACGGCTGTATGCCAAATGAACCGATGCCAAGCCAGCTGCGTGCGCCACCCCGCACATTTCCAATACCCGGTATCAATACAATAATCAACAAGCAAAAACAGACAACCAGCCCGACTTTGGAATACCGCTTCCAGACGTGATAGTCCACATTCATCGTCACAAACATAGCAGCCAGGCCTAATCCGGCGAAAAGCAGCTGCCGCTTCACAAAATAAAAGGAGTCCCCGTAATCATGAAAGGCGACAACAGCTCCTGCGCTGTACACCATGACGATACCGATCGCGAGAAGCGATACGACAGCAACGATTAGCCACACATCGGGCGCGGTTTTTGCTTTGACCATTCGGTACACCTCATTGGACAATGTAGAGGCTTGAACACCCCTCTACTTAAGACTATGCACCGCTTCTTTAAAAATGCTTCCACGTATCTCATAGGAAGGAAACATGTCCCAACTCGCACAAGCAGGTGATAATAGGACAATGTCGCCTTCTGTCGCAAATTGTTCAGCGGCACTTACCGCTTCCTGAATAGCTTCTGCGGCATCATCTTTATTGTCGACGACCTTAACAGACTTCAAACCCGCATCCAACGCAACGTCTCTAAAAATATGACGCGTCTCGCCTAATGTAACCACTGCCTTTACCCGCTCGCGCAAATAAGGGACAAGCTCTTTAAAATCGAGGCCACGATCTAACCCGCCTGCAATCAGTACAATATTGCCTTGAAAGGCTTCCAAGGCCATCTGTGTCGCAATCGTATTTGTTGCTTTCGAGTTGTTATAATATTGGACGCCCTGATGCTCACGTACCCATTCTAAACGATGCTCTACACCTTTAAAGGAACGCAGCGAATCCCTTAGACTCTCTGGCTTAGCGCCTGCAGCCACCGCAATCGTAACAGCGGCCAATGCGTTGTCCACGTTATAACGACCAGGCAAACCGATTTCATCTACGTTAATAATGTCATGCTTAACCCCATGCTCATCCCGGAATACAATTCGATGCGTCTGCTCAGATGCAGCACTAGCGTCTGAAGGGAAAGACGGGTCTACATATGTACCTATCTTCACTTCTTGCTTGGAAGAGAAGTTCCAAATGCGTGCTTGAACAGTAGATGCAAGTGCGCTGCAGGTTGGATCGTCCGCATTAAGTATCGCAATATCACTAGTGTCCATGTTGGCAAACAGCTTCGCTTTAGAACTGATGTAGTCTTCCATACCACCATGATAATCTAGATGTGTCTCCGCTATGTTCAGCAAGCAGGCAACATGAGGATGAAACTGTTGAGTTCCTTTCAATTGGAAGCTGCTTAATTCAAGAACGACGCATTGGTCCTCGCAGGCATCTGCCGCAATACCGCTGAACGGTGTTCCAATGTTGCCTGCAACGATAGGCTGAAGTCCCGCGTCTTCCAACATATGTCCGACCCATGTCGTTGTTGTTGTCTTGCCATTACTGCCTGTAATCCCAATGATAGGCGCTGCGCACAAATGATAGCCTACCTCAATCTCAGTAACTACATCAATGCCAAGCTCTATAGCACGCTGTACTGGCGCTGCGCTGTAAGGGATGCCTGGGTTTTTCACAAGCAGTTTCACTTGCTCGGTGATCAAATTATCCGGATGTGCACCCAATACAACACAAATGCCCAAAGCTTCCAAATCAGAAGCTTCGGGACACTGGTGGCGTTCCTTTTTATCATTGACGGTCACGATTGCACCGCGCTCATGCAAACGCTTAGCTACATCGAACCCGCTCTTGGCAAGACCTAAAATAACAATTTGTTCTCCACGATACATATCTGGATGATTCATAATGTTACAACCCCTTGTTAATCCATAGTCCGAGTCCAGCTAGCAGGATGCCGACCACCCAGAACGTGATGACAACGCGCCATTCCGACCATCCCGATAATTCAAAATGGTGGTGAATAGGGCTCATTTTAAATACTCGCTTGCCTGTTGTCTTAAAAGATACGACCTGAATAACAACCGAAAGCATCTCAATGACAAATATACCGCCGATAATGATAAACAGCAACTCCGTCTTGGTCAAGATCGCTACCGCTGCAATAGCTCCGCCGATACCAAGCGAGCCGGAATCTCCCATAAACACTTTAGCAGGATGTGCATTAAAGACCAGAAAACCAAGTACCGCACCGATCATTGCTGCTGCACAGACTGCAGCTGCGATTTCGGATGCTTGCAGCGCAATAATTGCAAATGCAGCAAACGCAATTGCACTAACGCCAGACAGCAAGCCGTCCAAACCATCCGTAAAATTAACCGCATTGCTGATTGCCAGCATCATCAATATTACAAACACATAGTAGAACCATCCAAGCTCCAACCCGACGGATGTGCCTGGAATACCAACAAAGGTGCTGTGTCCCGACTGTGCGAGCAGGACGCATACAATGCCAGAGAACAAAAGCTGACCGAACAACTTTTGTTTGGCTGTCAATCCCAGTGATCTCTTAAAAATAATTTTAATATAGTCATCCAGGAATCCGACTAAACCGAATCCTAATGTAGCTACCAATAACACGTAAAAGTCCGTATCCATTACTGAAAACTTCAAAAAGGCTAACGTGAATGCAAGCAAAATAATAGCTCCTCCCATTGTGGGAGTACCTGCTTTCTTCAAATGCCCTTTAGGTCCATCTTCTCTAACTTGCTGACCGAATTTCAACCGTCTTAACAACGGTATGCATAACGGGCCTAATATGACAGCTAGTATAAAAGAAACCCCGATTGTCATTAATATCAACTTGAAGTCCAATTCCTTTCACCTCCCGTTACCACAGACCGCTAATGCTTAATCTGAATCCATTGCTTAATGATTTCTTCCATTTTCATCCCGCGTGACGCCTTAACCAGCACGGTAGTGCGCGGCTCTACAATCTCCAGCATATAGGATTTAAGTTCCTCTTTATTCTGGAACGACCTTACAGCATCTTCAGGCAGATTAGATCTTGCACCTTCTGCAATCTCACTCCCCAGCCTGCCGTAAGTTAATAGTACGTCTGTCTTTTCAGACGTTATATAAGCTCCAACCTCACGATGGAGCTGCGCCTCTTGTTCGCCCAATTCAAGCATATCGCCCAGAATCGCAATCCGCTTGCCTCCACGCACAGATGCCAATACGTCTATTGCTGCTTTCATCGCAGTAGGACTCGCATTATAGGCATCATTTAAGATCGTCCAGCCTTGTTCCGTGTCAATCTTCTCAATGCGCATACCGGAGATCTGAACGCTCTCCAAAGCTGCCCTGATCATCTGCTCTGGAACATGAAGCAAGCGACCTGCTGCAATTGCAGCTATAGCATTTAACACATTATGCTGACCCAAAATCGGAATGCTGTAGACAGCACTCTCACCTGCAGCAGTCGTCACAGAGAAAGCCATTCCGTCTTCCATTTGCATGATCGAATCCGGCCTGTAGTCGTTGCGCGGCCCAACACCGTATGTAACCACATTCATGCACGCTGGTTGGGTCGTCTCCGGCTCGGCAATAACTTGCTCCAAAAGCGGCTCGTCACCAAGACAAATAAGCACACCCTCTTCTTTTAAACCACTGATAATTTCCAGTTTAGCCCGCGCAATCTCTGTTCGCGAACCAAGCTGCAGCAAATGCGCCTCGCCAATATTCGTAATGACGGCAATGTCAGGATGAACAAGCTTGGTCAGCAGTTCTATCTCTCCCCGTCCACTCATCCCCATCTCCAGCACCGCAACATCTGTATCAGTTGGCATTCGCAATACGGTAAGCGGCAGGCCGATATGATTGTTGAAATTGCCTTCAGTCTTATGAACACGATAGGAGCGAGACAGCACAGCCGTAATCAGATCCTTGGTCGTTGTCTTGCCGTTACTACCCGTTACGGCAATCACCTTGACATCAAGCTGCTTGATATAATTGGTTGTCATACGCTGTAAAGCAAGCAGCGTGTCATCTACAATCACAAGCGGCAGCCTTGCTTCAGGAAGCGGGTGATCCGCCTGCCATAAAGCGGCGGCTGCACCTGCTGCAAGAGCTTGTTCGACGTAGGTATGTCCGTCGAAGCGATCTCCGGCAAGCGGGACAAACAGTGCGCCTTGCTCAACATGGCGCGAGTCCGTGAATACGCCCCGCACAGCCGTATGTTCTTGTGCAGCGTCCAGCAATGTGCCCCCGCACATCGCTGCTATTGATGTTAAATTCGTTTCAATCACCGGTTCAATCCCCTTATCGCTTCTTCCGCAACCTTACGGTCGTCGAAATCATGAATTTCTTTGCCGATCAACTGATACGTTTCATGGCCCTTCCCCGCAATCAATACTACATCGCGAGGGCTTGCCTTTTCAATAGCTTTCGTAATTGCAGCTCGACGATCCACAATTAACTCATAGCGCTCCTTAGGTACTCTATCCACCTTCAGGCCTTCTTCAATATCAAGCAAAATGAGGTCTGGATCTTCCGTACGCGGGTTATCAGACGTTACATAAATATAGTCCGCATACTTCGCTGCAATCTGCCCCATAATCGGCCGCTTCTTCCTATCTCTGTCCCCACCGCATCCAAATACGCAATAAACATGGCCTTCAGCGAACTCTTTTACGGTACTCAGCACGTTCTCCAAGCCATCAGGCGTATGTGCATAATCAACGATTACAGAGAATGACTGCCCTGCCTGCACCGCTTCAACACGACCAGCAACACCCTCAACTGCTTCCAAGCTCTTAACCAGATCGGCCAGTTCAATATGTTCCAACAAGCCTACTGCGATTGCAGCAAGTGCGTTGTATACGTTAAATTTACCAACCATCTTCAATTGGATGTTCGCAGAACCTTTGAACGTGTGTACTGTAAAGCTGGTGCCCTGCGCTGTTATTCGGATATTTTCCGCTCTAATATCTGCCGACTCGTGAAGTCCATACGTAACCGTCTCCGCCGTTGTTATGGACTTGAAGTACGCAGTAGCCTGATCATCTGCATTCAGGACAGCATACGAACGATCTTGTTCCTTCTCAGCAAATGTATTGCCCAAACGAGAGAAGAACAAACCTTTCGCTTCACGATAAGCTTCCATTGTTCCATGATAATCCAGGTGATCCTGTGTCAAGTTGGTAAACACTGCTGTGCGGAAGCGACAGCCTTTCACGCGCCCCTGCTCCAACGCGTGCGAAGATACTTCCATCGCGCACGCCTGAACACCCTTGTCGGCCATATCACGCAGCGCGTGCTGCAGTTCATAGGCATTCGGTGTCGTTCCAGACATCGAGTACGTCTCATTGGCATAACGCATCTCAATTGTTCCGATAACCCCTGTGCTTGTGCGTGCGTCAGTTAATATTTTTTCGATTAAATACGTAACTGTGGTTTTGCCATTAGTGCCCGTCACCCCAATTAAGCGGAGATCCTGGCTCGGGTGTTTATAATAAGCGTTAGACAAGACAGCTAATGCGTGCCTCGCATCCTTGACAATTAATTGAGGGATATTGATCTCTAGCTCCCGCTCAACGACCAACGCTGCTGCACCGGCTTCAATTGCTTGTGGTGCGTAACGGTGTCCATCATCAGCCGTTCCGGAAATACAGAAGAATAAATCCCCCTTCTGCACACGCCGTGAATCGACAGCAAGACCACTAAACACGGTATTTCCGTCTCCAATTAATGACGCTGTTACTACTTGAGAAGTTGCTACTGCTAAGTTCATCTGCTGCATCAGTTATTCCTCCGTATCCTCACCCATATAAATGCGAATGGTAGTTCCTTTTTCTACTCTTGTACCCGGCTTAGGCGCCTGATGAATAACAGTAAGTCCTGCGCCAGACTTGGCCAGCTGAAAATTCACGTTCATATCTTCGTAAATATCAGTCAGCGTCTTACCCACGAGGTTCGGGACCGTAACTAATGGCTGCTCATCAAAGCGATATTCTCGCTTCACCTGATCTTGTCTCGGCTTGACTCCAAGCACATGCAGCGCATCCTCCATAATACGTTTTACGATCGGTGCTGCAATCAATCCACCGAATTGAATCCCTTGGGGATCATCAACGGCTGTATAAATCACAATCTTTGGATCATCGGCAGGCGCAAAGCCGATAAAGGATACAATATGTTCATCTGGTGAATATTTACCGTTAATAACTTTCTGGGCCGTTCCTGTCTTCCCGCCTACTCGGTAACCATCAATAAACGCATTACGGCCAGTGCCCTGAGCCACGACATGCTCAAGCGCATCCCGCACCTTCTTAGAGGTATCTGGTGAAATGACTTGACGAACCATCTCGGGTTTAACCTCATCCACTATTAAACCTGTCTCCGGCTGGATAAAAGCTTTTGCAACATGCGGCTTATACCACTTTCCTCCATTGATAGCCGCTGACACAGCTGCAATCTGCTGAATCGGCGTCACAGATACACCTTGGCCGAATGCAGTTGTTGCCAATTCCACTGGTCCAACCTTATCCAGTCTAAACATGATGCCATTCTCTTCACCACTCATATCAATGCCCGTCTTCTTGCCGAAGCCGAAGTTGCGTATGTACTCAAACAGCTTCTCTTTGCCCAAGCGTTGACCAAGAGCTACGAAGCCGGGATTACATGAATTCTCGACAACTTCCAAGAATGTCTGACTGCCATGTCCGCCCTTCTTCCAGCAGCGAAGCTTGGCACCGCCAACTTCTACTCGGCCAGGATCGAAGAAATGCTCATTATACAAGTTCACCTTGCCTTCTTCAAGTGCAGCGGCCAGTGTAATAATTTTAAAGGTTGATCCTGGCTCATAAGTCATCCATACAGGTAAATTACGGTTGTACACTTCTGCAGGATAATCCCGGTAATGTTCTGGACTGTAGTTCGGCCGACTTGCCATAGCTAGAATTTCGCCGCTATTCGGATCCATCGCGATGGAGACGATATGTTTGGGGCTTAAATCAAGCATTGCCTGATCCAACTCCCGCTCCATTATTGTCTGTATATCTTTGTCAATCGTCAATTGCAAATTTAACCCATCTCGTGGCTGTTCAAACTTTTCAGTTGAATTTGGCATTAACCGTCCCTTGGCATCGGCCAAAAATGTGATGCTTCCACGCAGGCCGCTTAATGCCGTATCATATTTGGCCTCGATGCCTGTCAGACCTTGATTGTCAATCCCCGTAAAGCCTAATATGTGTGAGGCCAAGTCCTTGTTAGGGTAAAAGCGCTTATTATCTTCTGCGACTACTATCCCTGACAGCTTTAATGCTCGGATCTGAGTCGCCAAGTCAAGCGGTATTTTGCGACCGCCTGGTTTCAGTCGGACAATTAAAGCTCTTTTTGTAATTTCCTTGTGCACTTTGTCTACAGACATGCCAAGTAACGGAGCAAGCTGCTCCGCTGTTTGTTGGGCATCCTTGATTTGTGCTGGCACTGCCATGACTGAAGGAGAGCTAATATTATAGGCTAATCGCTCTCCATTGCGGTCTACGATTTCCCCTCGCTTTGCGATTACAGGAATGTTGCGTCGCCAAGACTCCTCCGCCTTGGCGCCCAATTCACTGCCTTGCCACAGCTGTACGTAGGCAAGACGGACGACAAGCGCCATAAAGCCAACCGCCATTAGCGCAAATCCAATGATTAGACGTTTACGGACAGTTACACCAGATACTTTCACGTCAATCCCTCCCTTGTCCGACAATGGTTATAATCAACCTATTCCGAACAACCACGGGTTAGAACAAGCTCTTAAAAGCTATTTAGAGCTTTTAAGAGCTTAAAGAGGGGAGGACGTTATTCAGTCTTCTCTTCATCCGGCTTGTCAGCTTCTAGTGCTAATGTAGGCTCAAGCTTTACATGAACGATACGTTGGCCATTTTCCGTTGACTTCGTATATTCCTTCACATAACCTTCACCTTCCATCGTAAGCTTCCACTCCAGCAAGGATGTAATCTCAAGCACGTCACGTAATGATTTGCCTTTTAACTCTGGAAGTGGCATCTTGGTAGGTTCATCGGTGAGCAAATAAATGCGCTGCCCCACCGCTAATTCCGTACCAGGCTCAGGGTACTGCCGCTTTACTTCAACACCTGCTCCTACCGTCTCAAAGACAATGCCCTTCTCTGCAAGGCGTTTCTTGGCTTCAAACGGCTTCAGCCCTTGAATATTAGGAGCTTTGGCAAGTGTTGTCATGGTTTGTTTCTTCTCTTGGACCGATGTTTGCGATTCAGTTGTAGTAGGTACACCCATGTGACGGAGTGATTTACTTACAATTTCCTTAAATAAAGGCGCAGCCACGAAGCCTCCGCCCGCATAAAAATCATTCGGATCATCGACGACAACGATTAAGGCGATCTTCGGATTGTCAACCGGCGCATATCCGATAAAGGATACAACGGATCTGACATCGTCATATTTACCATTAATAACTTTAAGCGCTGTGCCCGTCTTACCCGCTACACGATAACCTTCGATATACGCATTTTTCCCTGTACCGATTTTCTGATCGGAAACGACCTGTTCCAAGTATTCGCTGACTTGCTTGGATATGTCTGGCTTCAGCACTTGACGCAGCACTTCAGGCTCACGAGTCTCCACTTTGCCCGTCATCGGATCTACGATCTTCTTGACGATGTGCGGCGTCATCAACTTGCCGCCGTTCGCAACAGCAGATACCGCCATAATTTGCTGCAGCGGTGTTACAACGAGCTGACCATGTCCATAAGAAGCAGCTGCAACGTCAGCCGGATATTGAAAGTGTATTTTCCCGCCGATCTCGCCCGGCAGTTCAATTCCTGTCTTTTTACCAAAGCCAAATTGATCAATATAGGACTTAAACTGTGTCTCACCGAGCTTTTCAAACCCAAGCTTGACGAAGGCGACGTTACTAGAGCGCTTCAAACCTTCCAGATAAGGAATTGTGCCCCACCCAACTTTGTTATGGTCATGAATTCTTCTGCCGCCGGCTACGATACTTCCTGACTGAAAGTAATCATTTGGATTAAATAAGTTCTCTTGCACGGCAGCCGCCAGCGTTACAATTTTGAAGGTGGACCCTGGTTCATATCCTCCGCTTACTGCTAAGTTGTTAAATGAACGAAGATCCTTTGCTGATTCCCAATATTTATTCGGATCAAAGGTAGGCAGGTTTGTCATGCCTAGAATATCCCCCGTGCTTGGGTCAGCAGCAATGACAGTCATACTCTGGGGGCTGTACTGGTTGTACACCTTCTTCATCGCTTCTTCGATATACTGTTGGATTGTACGGTCTATCGTCAAGTAAATATTGCTGCCATCTTGTGCCGGCGCATACAATTCATTCGCTGATGGAAGCTTGTTCCCTTGCCGATCTTTCTGATAATTAAGCTTGCCATCTGTCCCATCAAGCAAATCATTAAATTGGGACTCGATGCCACCCACTGGTTTGCCCTCTTTGTTTATGTAGCCAAGCACATGGGAAGCAAGCGTGTTTTTGGCATAGTACCTCTTGGTGTCTCTAAGCACATATAAGCCGATGTCCGCTTGTTCCGTCTGTTTTTTCAAATCGGAAATAAACGTAGTCAGCTTATCTGCAGGCTCTTGATTAATTTTCCAACCTTCACTTCTTACTTCACGATAAACATGGTATTTTCCTTTATCATTCAGCTTACGTACCAGTTGGTATAATTCATCTTCCGACTTGCCCAACACTTCATGTAATTTCTCTACGATCAAACGCTCCACATCTATGCGGTCTTTGACCAGCTTATCGTTAGTCCTCAGTTCCTGGATAACCTTTGGATTCAAAACCACATCATAAGCAGGAGCATCCATAGCCAACACTTCACCATTCTGGTCAAATATGGTACCGCGTTTCGCAGGGATATTTTTCTCAACAGACCATGTCGCTTCTGCCTTACTGAGCCAAAAATCCTGGTTCCACACCTGATACCAGAACAAGCGACTTATAATAACTGCAAAAAATAGTAAGAACAAGCCGCCAATTATTAACGTTCGAATTTTTATACGTTTAATCATATTGCTGCCCCATTACTCATTCCCGCTATCGACTTTGAATGAATGAATTTCCACAGGCTGATCGGGTAAACGCAAGCCATTAGCCTCTGCGACCTGTCTGATCCGATCCCAATCCGATAATTGCTGCTGCTTTACTTTCAGCACGCCCATCTCGGTAGCCATTTTGTCAACTTCCCGCTTGGAGCTTTGAATCTCTCGATTCAACGTATAGATGTCTGCATATCGGGCAATTAGCATGAACGCAACCGCTGAACAGAATACAATCGTGAGCAGATACAGCATCTTCTCGCGCATAGGTAGACTAGCCTTACGTACAACTTTCTTAGTCGTTTCCTTATATCGTTCTTGTACCTGTGGACGCCGTTCAGGACGAACAGCTAAATTACCTCTAACATATCCCATTACCTGTTCCCCTCTCCATTCAACTTCTCGGCAATACGCAGCTTAGCGGAACGTGAGCGAGGATTGTGTTCGAGTTCTTCCTCACTTGGAAGAATAGGCTTGCGATTCACTAAGGTTAGGCTGCCTGTACTGTTGCAGCCGCACACTGGCAAGCCTGGCGGACACGTACATCTGCCTACGTAAGAGGTAAACGTCTGCTTGCATATACGATCCTCCAACGAGTGGAACGTAATAACAGCTACACGACCACCCGGGTTCAAGCATCTGACTGCCTGGTGAAGCGAATCTTCAAATGCGCCCAACTCGTCATTGACCGCTATCCGCAGCGCCTGGAAGCTTCTCTTCGCAGGATGACCGCCTGTACGACGGGCAGCTGCAGGTATCCCCTTCTTCACCAATTCAGCCAGTTGGCCTGTCGTTTCGATCGGTTCTTGCGCCCGCGCCTCTACGATAACCTTGGCAATCCGTCGTGAGAATTTTTCCTCTCCGTACTCAAACAAAATCTTCGCTATTTCCGCCTCTGACCATTCATTAACAATATCATGAGCTGTCAGAAGTCCTAACTGATCCATACGCATATCAAGCGGCGCATCATGGTTATAACTGAATCCACGGTCTCCTTCATCCAACTGGGGGGATGACACGCCTAAATCAAACAAAATGCCGTCGACTTGCGGCACGCCATTAATCTGCGGCACACCTGCTTCTAACAACGCCTCTTCCAAATGACGAAAATTCGTGCGGACAAGTGTGACACGGTCCATATATGCAGCCAAACGCTGCTTTGCATTATCATGAGCCCAGTCATCCTGATCAAGCGCAATCAATCTTCCCTCTGCTGATAGCTTGGACGCGATCAACTCGCTATGCCCCGCACCACCAAGCGTGCAATCCACATATATACCATCAGGACGAACGGCCAAACCGTCGACTGATTGTTCCCGCAATACTGTTATATGATGAAACATTTCCATTCCTCCTGCATTCCGATTCCCTCTTAGTTGTATGCCAATATTTACTGTTTTCTAGACCTCAGTCAACGTACCTTGTGCCGCTTATGTGTCTACTTAAGGCTGCTGCACTAAAAATTAAAATCAACCAACGTCTCCGCAATCTCGTTAAAGGTTGACGCAGATTCATTAAAATAGTGCTCCCAAGCGCCCTTGCTCCACACTTCCACACGGTTCTGTACCCCTATAACCATACATTCTTTCTCAAGCTTGGCATACTCTCGCAGATGGTTCGGAATGTTAATACGGCCTTGTTTATCCCACTCGCATTCGCAAGCCCCTGAGAAGAAAAACCGCGAGAACGCACGAGCATCCGCCTTCATAAGCGGCAGCGCCTGCAGCTTCTGCTCCAACAAGCTCCACTGATCCATGGGATATACAAATAAGCATTGGTCTAATCCTCTTGTAATAATAAAAGTAGTGCCGAGATTGTCACGGAGCTTGGCAGGAATGATTAAGCGGCCTTTGTCATCGATGCTGTGTTGATATTCACCCATGAACATGTGCCACCACTCCTCTCCCTATTTCCACCACAACTCACCACTTTTCACCACGACGGTTAACTTATTCGCCACACAAGCAAAAAATCCTGCTTGGAAGGCAGGATTTTTCTACATCCGATATTTGGTTATAATACCATTATTCCAAAATCACTTTACTTGTTGTTGTCTAAAGGTTCTTTTTCATTCATAGAAACGGATGAGGAATCGCCATTCTGCTCCAAAAGACGATCCTGTTTAGGGTCTGCTGTAGTTGTTTGTTCTGCTAGCCGTCGATTATGCTCGGTATACGGATCACTACCACTCACACCACTTGATCTTCGCTTGAATCGGATCATCCACCAAGTCGGAAGAACAAGCAGTACCAAAACAATTAAATAGGGTAACACCGCAACGGTAAAGAGCACGATATTCTTAAACAGCTCGGTAAGCGATTGAATGCTGCTTGATAATGTACTGCCAATTCGTTCTCCAAACGGAGCCGTCAGCGCCGCTTTCGTATGATCTACCTGGATCGTCTCGTATAGTCGAAGTTCAATTGTAGACATTGCTACATTGTTATTTAAATATCGCATACGACCAACTATTCTTTCAATCTCTTCTTGAACCGTATCCAGCTCGTTTGAAAATTTCAACAAATCGCTGGAATTCCCCGCCTTATCCATATATCCCAACAATCGTGACTCAACCACCCGGCGAGCCTTCAATCGTGCGCTCAAATCTACATATTCTTCTGTGACATCCGTTGCTGAATAGCTGCGCTGAAACCTCAAATTAGGTAGCTTGTTTATCTGCTCAAGAAGGGGTTGAAAACCGTCCGCAGGCACTTTCATGACATATAACCCAGCTCGTTCGTATTCCGAATACTGGTCTTCGAAAGATAAAATGTATCCACGAGCCAAGTGAATGATATCGTTAATTTGTTGCTTCGCTTTATCGTAACTCTCCACTTCCATCGTAAGGTTTGCTTTGTAGATCAGCTTACGATCCGTCTGCGCTTGTGGCTCGGACAGCCCTGTTGTTACGGGACGCTCCCCCTGATCTTGGAGTGCCTTAGAATCTGCCGCCTTATCTGCGCTACTGACTTCACTATTTACTTCTGAGGAAGCAGCAGTCGATTCCAGACGAGCCACCACATCTTGCTTGCCTCCAGAGCTAGAACAACCTGCTGCCAGTACAGCAAGGATGAACCATAAGCACACACTCACCCAAACGATAGGATGCCTGCGTATACATCTCAACCTGCATAAAATAGTTCTACCATTTCTGCTGTTCTTATTACTTTCAATTACGCTTTGTGTTTCCATTACATCGCCCCTTTCTACTTTTCCCTGATGTCTTGTGTCTGGATTAACAGCATAAATTCTCTGCTCATGTGTAAATCTAAGTTTGTTTATATCTGGTATTAATCCCCAAACGCAAACAAGCATCGGATTGTTGCACCCGATGCTTGTGAAATATTCCAATGATAAAATGCCGATGTTAATGCTCTTGCCAACTATCCAAATAGGATCTTTGTTCCTCGCTGAGCTCATCAATATGAATGCCAAGAGATTCAAGCTTCACACGCGCAACCTGCTCATCCAACTCATACGGAACTGCAATAACATGTTTGCCTAATTGCTCATATTGCTCATTCACATACCTCAGCGACATCGCTTGCAGGGCAAACGTCATATCCATAATTTCTGCTGGATGGCCATCACCTGCAGCAAGGTTAACCAATCGACCTTCAGCTAATACATAAATGCTGCGTCCATCTACAAGACGATATTCTTCAATATTGCGACGAACCGTGCGCACACTGCTAGAGCGTGATTCCAGTTCAGGTTTGTTTACTTCAACATCAAAGTGGCCCGCATTAGACAGAATTGCTCCATCCTTCATAACATCAAAGTGCTCTCCACGGATAACATCTTTATTACCAGTCACGGTTACAAAGAAATCACCGATTTTAGCCGCTTCACTCATCGGCAGGACTGTAAATCCGTCCATGTACGCTTCTACGCCTTTTATTGCATCTATTTCCGTTACTACGACGTTAGCACCCAAGCCTTTGGCACGCATCGCAACACCCTTGCCGCACCAGCCGTATCCAACAACTACTACCGTCTTGCCTGCTACGACTAGATTAGTTGTCCGATTGATACCATCCCATACAGATTGACCCGTACCATATCGATTGTCAAACAAGTATTTGCAAAAAGCGTCATTAACCGCCACCATCGGGAACTCCAACTTGTTTTCTTTTTCCATAGCTTTAAGACGTAAAATACCGGTAGTAGTCTCTTCTGCTCCGCCACGCACCTGCGCACGAAGATCAGGACGCTCGGAATGAAGAATAGAGATCAGATCGCCGCCATCATCGATAATCAAATCTGGCTTCGACTCCAGCGCTTTGATCAAGAGTTGTTTATACTCTTCTGGGTCAGGATTGTATTTGGCATATACTTTAATGCCATCTTCGACAAGAGCTGCACAGACGTCATCTTGGGTAGACAGTGGATTACTGCCTGTAATCGTTACTTCCGCACCACCAGCCTGAACGACTTTTGCTAAGTAAGCAGTCTTGGCTTCCAGGTGAAGTGATATAGTTACCTTTAGCCCCTTAAAGGGCTGCTCCGCTTCGAACTGCTCGCGAATACGGTTCAATACTGGCATATGTGCTCTAACCCAATCAATCTTCAAGTGCCCTTCCGGCGCTAAGCCGATATCACGAATAATGCTGTCTTGCAAAGCCTTAGTCGACATCTACAATCCCTCCACATATATTCTACGCCAGCGTCAATCATTGGTATGCTACCCACCCTGCACATACAACCAGAATGTTTATAATGACACTAAGCGGTGTTCCCCATTCCATACAACCGGTGCTTCCATCATTGGTGCAAACCAATCTTGACCGTAACGGCACTCATACACGAGCGGATTCAGCACACGCTCCTGCGGCCGATCCAGCGGCCAAATAGCCAGCTTCAAACGCTCCCACTGGCGCAATCCCGTTTCATGTTGCTTGGACAGCGCATCTTGCGCACGCTGATGAAGGAAATCGATCTGTTCAAGCACTTTAAGGTGATTTGTCTGCCCTAGCTTGCCTAGCGAGGGCAGTGCTTCTGTAATCACGCTGAGCAGTTCTTTATATTGGGTATCTACATTTTCTTTCAAAGCTCCGAATCGATCATCCAAATGGATTTGGTCCTGTAGAGCTAGCCATGCATCACGCTTCTCCTCATAACGGAAACAAATATCTGCTGCCTCAACTCCATACTTCTGCAGCAGCTTCTGCAGGGTACCTTCGACACATGTGAAGCCCATACGAGGCCATAGGATAGGCATTCTCATGCCACACACATGAAAAGAATCCTTAGTTTGGGCCCAGTAAGCAATCTCGCCTGGGCCAAGTACCGTCCCCAGTACAGGGAATAAATAATCTTGCATTAGCGGACGCGTCAGTACGTTATTACTGAATTGCTCTGGATGGGCCTCCAGACGCTGCAGCAGTTCAGTCTGCGTAAGACTGACACGACCTTGACGATCTGCATACACGTCCTCATCTCGAAGCAAAAGCAGCCGTTCGCTGTCCTCAACTAGAAACAAATTCGCACTATTCGCCGCGTGTACAGCCTGAAGTGTGTAACCACTCTCAGTTATATTACGTTCACTATGATCTACTGCTTCATGCAGTTTGGCTTGCTTCAAGATAAGCTGCTCGAACATCGGCTGCTCCAGCCTGCGAAGCAATGGATCGGCCGAATCAAGCAGCACCAAACCATAGTGGCCAAACAACTGCCCAAGCATGAGGGCGCACGCCTCCGTCAGGGAGCGGCCATCGCTGCAAATGCGCTGCAGCCGATCCATCATAATTGGCTTAAATTCACTTTGTGGCAGCGATGTTTCTAGCTCCTGCAAGACTGCCTGCCACGCCTCATCAGAAAGATGCAGTTGACTGACCGGCATACGCTTATCTGTGTCTTTATCCACTCTAATCCGTTGAATAGCCGGATCTGTTGTCAATACGTACGTATGGTTTACCTCATCATAATCGTGGTCTTCTCCAGCAAGCCAGAAAACAGGAACTACAGGCCGGCCAAGGCGCTGCTCAGCTTCCTGTGACATGCGGATGATGGAGATCGCCTTGTATATCATGAGCAGTGGTCCCATAAACAGACCACCTTGCTGCCCCCCTACTATTACCAGCGCCTCTTCTTCCTTAAGTCGAGAAAGCGACTGCATAGCTTCTGGAGCGGGATTCACCAACTTTTGATAACGCTCTAGAACCTCAGCGAGTTCTGATCTGTTCACACGTGTAGAATGTGATTCATCAATCCATTGCACACGTTTGTCCCAATCTTCATCAGGATGAAACTCGTACAGTTTATGTATGATCTCACCATTACGTTCTATGTAATGTCGGGATAAATCTTGTTGCGTTGGAATTGGCATTGTAGGCCAAGACATCATATGAAGCCGCCTCCCTCTTTTGACTTGATTGTACACAAATATATTCCTGTCCGTCAAAGTGGAAGACTGTTCAAATTTAGTCTATTATCCATAGTAAATGACCCTCGCATTGCTGAGTGCGATGTCTTAGACATGAGTCCAATACACAATTATACCGATGAGAAGCAGCAGCACGTATACAATACTCAGCAAAAAAAAGGATAACCGCCAAATCGTTCTGATCAATCGTCTAATATTGACCTTGCCATGCTTACGGTGCTTCATATTCCCAAGCAAGCCAGCTGCCAAAAGAAGAAACATAATAAGTCCATACAAACCAAAGGAAAAATGAAACAACACATTAAATATGCCGGAGACAGAAGCGATTAGAAATAACGTTGTTACATCCATTGCCAGCATAAGTCGCTTCTTCTTGTCCTCCAACCAGAAGGATGATAAGAAAAAGACTGCTGCAAATGGAAAAAACGGTAAAACTGCCAGTAGACCAAAAGAGTTAGCTATAAGGCTTATCATGTTGGTTAAGGCCCGCTCCTTTCTTTAAGGGGGTATGGAACTCACGTTCAAAGTAAAGGGTTCATCGGGTCCAAAGCTTGTATAAATTGATAGAGCGCACGCTGTACAGGTACATTTAAAGCATGGGCATCCGCTTTGCGGAGCAGTTCTCCCGTAATAGAATCGATCTCTGTGGACCTGCCTTGCAGTACGTCTGCAAGCATAGAGGAGGTATTATGGGCCGTGTTTCGGCATACCAATTGGACATTATCCCATGCATCATTTGCAACCGGAATACCTGCTTCCCGGTAAATAGACGTCACTTCCTCATACACATCCCGCATAAGCTGAACACGTCGCTCCGTCTGGAGCAGTTCGCCGTTCGGGATGCGAAGCATCGCTGTAATCGGATTAATAACAGCATTTATGAGAAGTTTATGATAAATCATATTATCGATGTTGTTCGACAGATTTGACTGAAATCCTGCCTGATTCAACAAGTTATTTAATACTTTTATATTCTTTTGCAGTCGCTCACAGCTTGTTAAGTCTTGTCCGAGCCAGGTTATACCTGATCCTGCATGTATGATACGGTTAGCTTCTACTCGTGTAGCCGCCTCTGTTGTGACCGCTTTAACAAGCTGTTCTCCAGCGATAACAGACTGTAATCGCTCTATATGACCAATGCCGTTTTGAAAGCAGACAAACAGACTGTCTGTCGCTCTTGGCAGAGCACCCAACTGATTAATAAATGAATTCGTCAAGTGTGTCTGCTTCACAAATAGTCCTAATATCTCTATCGGACTGCCACTGTCTTGTATAACTTGAGCAGCTTCCTGAAACGGGTAAGCTTCAACCTGGCGCCATCTTGTGAGACTCCCATCTCGTTCCGTTACCATCAAGCCTTCTGTTCGAAGTATGTCTGCCTGCTGCTTCGTTCGTGTCCACAAACGTACGTGAATTCCTGCACGAATTAAGCCAGACGTATATAACAAACCAACTGCACCTGCACCAACAATATCAAATAACAATATTACGCACCTTTCTTTCTTGCTTATATGCTAAGTTAGTTATATCAAAGCTCTGCATAAAATACAAAAAAAGCGCATTACAGGAAGACTAATCCTCCGTAATCCGCTTTTGATGTGGTCTATTCGATTCTTTCTAAATTTCCATTTGCGTCCATTCTAAATCTAGTCTTGTTGTCCTCTTCATCCTCGCTGAGAATAGCAAGACGCCGTGCACGATCCATGATTTGAATAAGCGCCTTATAATCATCATTAACGGTACGATAATCGGTTTGAACCTCATTTACCTGTTTGGACAAATAATCATTTTCTTGACGCAGGCGCAGCATAATTTCGTCTTTATCATGTAGTTCTTTTTCCAACTGCTTTAACTGGCGAGTTACATCCTGATGGTTATTGCGCCATTGACGTAAGAAGCGTATGACCATATCGATAGACAAGGAGTCTTCCGATAGATCCGCTTTCATATTCAGTTCCTCATGATCTGTAAGTGCTATGGAAGCCACTTGTGCGCCTATCGGCTGTTTCTTGAAATAATTCCGTTTTTGTCGCTGTGCTTTGGCCAGTTGGATTGCAGCTTCATATTTTTTACGAACGCAACTGTTCCACCGGAACCCGCACGCAGCCGATGTCCGCCCTATTTTCTCTCCTACTTCTTCAAAGGCCGCTAATTGGGTGCTTCCTTCACGAATATGCCGAAGCGTTACCTCTGCCAATATTAAATCATCATCTGCAGTCCATGCATCCTGTCTTATTGCTGTCATGCCATACCCTCCTAACGACATCCATCATTATTGCTCTCGGTATTTCACCGCTTATTCATCTCTATGCCCATGGTAGAGTTCATAGAATCTATCGGATACTAAAATGTATAACCAATTTCTCTACGAAACATACGTAGGCTTTGTCCATGCGGAATATCACATTCAGACGGCCGTACACAAAATGTTCTCCATTTCGTCATCATTTACAGTTTACACCAGATTACATGAAGGCTATAATGTCAATTAGTAAATGTTGGGCCGATTGTAACGAGAGGGGGATGAATCGTGGCACGGATGTTTCGCGTACTCGGTTTCTGGACATTGGTCATCGGTCTGATGGCATTTGCTGGGGACATGATTGAAATGGCTTTGCTGTTCTTTATGCAAACGGCATTTTTCGTGTTGCTTGGTTATTTGAAGTTGTCCGAACGTACATACATCTTAACGTTTTGGGCGTACATGATCGTATGCTTTACCGGTTTTTCATACTGGTCTGTATTCGTCATGGGCAAGCCTTTTTAATCCTGTCACTTTTATTCATACCACACAAATACGACCGGAGCGCTTTGTGCTCCGGTCGTTTTATTTTGATACTGTAAGCTTATAATGGACCTTTGCTAATTCGCATCACTTTAAATCTTTCACTCATATGATCAGATAACAATAATTGACGAATCGCTCGATTGTGTCTCGCCACTTCGCTGAAAGGATTCAAATCAGCATGAGATTGGAGCAAATCCATAATCCCGTACTCCAGCAGAAATTGCTGCTGATGAATCAAGGGATATACGATGCACTCGCCTGTGCCCGTATGAAGAACGACATGCTTAAATACATCAAAATCGACAAAAGAAGTCAAATCTTGTTCTCCCGGCGCTGCAAACGGATCATCACTTGCGATATGATTACGGTAACACATCAAGCTGCCGTTCATACGGTGACTAGCTGTCAATTCTTCCGTTATATCACCGTAATCAATAAATATCATTTCAGCAGCGGCCATTGACTGCATAACCTGAGATAACCAAACAGTCCCACTTATATGGGCCTCATAGATCTGTTCATTCCGCAGGTGGATCTGATGCTGCTTCATCCATTGGATAACGTCACTAGAAGCAGGCCCCCATATCAGTTCAAGCCGGTCCTTCCTTTCGTCCCAGCACACATAGGCTTGTTCGAATTGAGATGTGGCCCAGCGAACACGTTCAATAGGAAACGCATCCAACAACTCATTGGCAATAAAAATTACTGGACTATGCGAGGCGCAGCGCTGAAATTCAGCCATGTCCCACCATTCAATCTGGGTCTGTGCAGACAATAACGGGACCAAAGTCTGTTCAGCCTCTGTCCGGTGGTGGGCACTCGCTTCGACCATCGTATAAGAATATGGAGTATAATCATTTGCATAAAGAGCACGCAGCAATTGTGCCGCCAGCCGTCCAGGACCTGCTCCCCACTCAACAATCCGAACTTGTTCGGGCTGCCAGCCTCTTGCCGCTGTACGTTGAACAATGTAACGGCTAATCATCTGTGCCATGAAATCGCCAACGTATACACTAGTATAGAAATCCCCGTCCCGCCCTACTTTGGGACGATGGCTCATATAATAACCATGCTCCACATCATATAAACAGCTTGACATATAGATAGAAAACGGCATACGATTATCGGGAAATTGCGACAATTGTTCCCGAAGGCGGGCAATCAACTTCTGTGAGCCATTTTGGTTCATTGATTTGTCACGTCCATTTCCAAAAGATAGGTAATGACCTGGTCATGCCTATCATATGATGATAATGCGCACTATGTACAAGGGGGTACCTGATGATAGATGGCAGACGTGCCGCCAAGCACTGCCTCAGGTTGTGTCTATTTATCCTGTTTGCGGCTTCTGTACCTTACAGCACACACGCAGAGCCAGTGCAGCCCATCCCATGGGAGGCGGCCGAACAATCCAAAGAAATGCAGCATCTGCTGCAGCAAAGCTTATCCATTCAAGAACTAGATCAAGAGATTCGTCGAATAACAACACGTCAAGGCGAAGCAGCCACTCGGCGCCAAGAACTAGAAGACGAACTGAAATCTCAGGAAGCCGCGCTGTTTGATAAGCAGGACCAAGCCGGTAGAGTGTTAAGGGCTTATTACATAGGTGAACGTGATACACTGCTTGCGGCTGCCTTATCCGCAGACCGGTGGTCTGATATGTTTAAACTACTGGACTATTATCAATTTTTGATCGAAACGGACCAGAACACACTTACTTCTTATCGCAACAATGTAAAGCATATTGATCGTCTGCATCAAGAGCAGGCAGCGCTAGAGAAAGATCTGTCGCAGGTCAGAACACAGCTTATTGCACAAAGAGATCGTCTCATCCAAATGAAAAGCCAGTTAGACAATGATGTAGCAGGCAGCAAGGACCCAGCAGCCATGCAGCAGCTCATCGCTGAATTCAACAAGTACTGGCAAAGTGTCGGTCTTTTTGAGGTCAAGCATTATTTTAAAGCGATTGCACAGTCCATGCAAAAACTCCCGGATTTCATTCAAAAAAATGGAAATCTAACTTCCGACGGCCTAAATTACACCGTCTCCATCAAGGACTCGGAACTGAATGAATTCCTGAGCAAGCAAGATCCGCTGTTCAAAGATTTTAGCTTTGTGTTTCGTAAAGGCACAATAGCCGCTGTCGGCGAGCGTGAAGGGATAAAGGTTATTGTAGAAGGCTCTTATACACTTGAAAATGACCCTGAGCATGCCATTCGGTTTCATGTCGAGCGATTACAGTTTAATGGACTCGAATTGCCGGAGTCTACCCGCAAGCAGTTGGAGGAGCAATTTGATCTTAACTTCTACCCCCAACAACTGATACAGTTCATTGAAGCTAAAGAAGTAACACTTGAACCTCATGTATTAACGGTCAAGCTATCCGTCAAGTGGTAAGTACGATGGAGCCTCAACTTCTGGGTGAACACGACCCGGAAGTTGAGGCTCCTATTTGTTGTCTATCCATACTTCTTTCCATCCCGTTTGCACTTCTGACAGTGACGTTCTACCATGCAGCCACTGCTTAACCTTGGGAAGCCATTTCTCAATATATGTAGTTCTTTGCAGTGCAAGCTTCAGGCTTGGATTATCCTGGTCAAACATCCGTGGAATACGTCGACTCATTAACGGCCATACTTGCTCAACTGCTTTACGGTCAGCAGGTAACAGCGAAACAGATTCCAATATATCCTGCTGAATTGAAACTTGTGTCATAAATGCAATCCACTTCTTTGCATCCTCCGGCAGTTCACTATGCGCAGAGATGACGTAGCTGCTGCTTCGTACCCAATGGCTGTAAGGAGATGCGATGTGCTCTGGATCTTCAATGGCAAACGGCTCTTTTAGCTGAAGCATAGCCGTGGAATAGGGTACGATTGCAAACAAGTAGTTGCCAGCTTCAAGTTCGTCCCACAGCGTCAATTTCTCTTGCTCCGAGACTTCATGAAACAATTCCTTGTATGTATCCCATTCTTCGAATCGAGCTTGCCAGCCTGCCTCTATTTGCTCTGTATCGCTTGTATTCGTATTAGTCTTGACAGTCGCACCCTTAGTATCCTGCTCTCTGCTAGTTGGCGAAACCGAGCCTGACCGCACTCCGTCAACTGTCTGCTGTGCTGCCTCTCTAGAAATAGTAGTACTGTCTCTAGTATCTGGGAATACGATACCTAGTCTCCATAACAATGACAATAAGGCATAATCGTCATCACCATGCCATGCAAACATAAATTGCAAAGGCTGAGCATCCTTATCTACCGCAACCTTGGTTGTTTTCATGCGCTGGTCGGTATCCCCTGATCCTGCATGCAGCTTCTTAGAATCCGCATACGCGTTTAATACTCTGTGCCATTCCTTTAACGTAGACGGAGGCATACCAAGACCCGTTGCAGCCCGCAGCTTGTCTTTGTTCCACACCAGCACATAAGGATCTACGTACGCAGGAAAGCCCCACATTAAGCCATTCCAGCGTGTATACACCCCGATCCATTCAGGCCCCGCCTCCATCCAGCTTGTGTCCGAATCGTTAGGCAGCAGCCAGCCTTTGACCGCATAGCGATTAACCATTTCACTCTCCACCAGCACTACATCGGCACTTTGCTGCAATTGGAATTCTTCTGGCAAAGCAGATCGAATTTGAGTTGTATCACGATTAACCAGATCCACTAAAATGCCATGTTCTTTCATAAATGCCTCATTTAGCTTACGAAGCTTGGTAAACGCAAGGGGAGACATCCCCACCTCGACCCGCAACTGCCTTGGCGACATCGTTGAATCGGGGACAACTTGCTCTAGTTGGCGAGTTTCTTTCTTTGGCAGCGTATTCATAAAAATAGGATTTCCGCCAAACTCACTCATAAGTAGTAAAGTAATAAATATTAGAATAACAACAATTAGCGTATTTTTCGTACTGGGCATCTATCTGGAACTCCTTTCTGAGCTCTTTATCGAACCACAGCGAACCGCAGATACGCCTTCCTTGCAGCTAATAGGCTAAGCTATAGGCGCCATTCTATTTTAACACTTTCAACTTTGGTATGTCTGCACCAAAAAAAAGCAGCCTCCCAATTAAGAGGTGGCTGCATCTCCAATCTCAATATTCCATTAATTTATGATCACATGTTTTAAGCCATATAGCTGTGATAAACAACTCAGAACCTCTCCCCTTACAGTAAGTCAGCCGCAAGCTGTGCCAGTTTCGAACGTTCCCCTTTCTCCAGGGTAATGTGCCCACTGATCCCTTCAGACTTGAACCGTTCTACCAAATAAGTGAGGCCATTACTTGCGGAGTCCAAATAAGGATGATCGATCTGCTCGGGGTCACCCATCAACACAATTTTACTGCCCTCTCCAACACGTGATACAATCGTCTTCACTTCATGCTTTGATAAGTTTTGAGCTTCATCAATAATAATAAATTGTCCCGGGATCGAGCGCCCTCGGATATACGTTAAAGCCTCTACCTGTATATTACTCATGCCAAACAAAATTTTCTCAATGTCTCCCGCTTTCTTTGTGTCAAACAAAAATTCCAAATTATCATAAATCGGCTGCATCCACGGTCTCAGCTTCTCTTCCTTTTCTCCTGGCAAGTATCCAATATCTTTCCCCATTGGCACCACAGGTCTGCCAATCAGCAGCTTCTTGTATTTGCGTTCATCCTCCACTTTCAACAAACCAGAAGCAAGGGCAACCAGCGTCTTGCCTGTACCTGCCTTTCCCGACATCGTAACCAGTGGGATATCGTCATTCAACAGCAGTTCAAGCGCCATACGCTGCTGCGCATTGCGTGCAGTGATCCCCCACACCGGATCATTGCTTAAATATAGCGGTTCCAGCTTTGTTCCCTCGGCATTTACTTTAAGAAGCGCCGATTTACTCGTACCCATCTCGTCTTTTAAAATAACGAATTCATGTGGATTTAGCTGCACTTTAATTGTCATATGCTTGATCAGTAAATATCGGTACGTGTAAAACTCGTCAATAACAGCCGGGTGAACAAATAACGTCACATGCCCAGAGTACAGCTCATCCCCTGAACGAACGGTATGATCTGATAAATAGTCTTCCGTCAACAAACCCAGCACGTCAGCTTTTACTCTTACAAGCACGTCCTTGCTTACCAGTACTGTCGTTTTGGGGTGCTCTTGGTCATGCTGCTCCAGACTATAATTAAGCGCTACCGCTATAATCCTATTATCATTAGACATATCTCCAAACATTTCCTGAACCTTTGCGAAGCTGCGATGATTTAATTCCACTTTGAGCGTTCCACCCGTCGGCAAGGGGACTCCGCTATGCAAATGACCCAGTTCTCTTAAGCCATCCAAGAGCCGTGACACAGAACGCGCATTGCGGCCAATCTCGTCTGCATTCCGTTTCTTGGAGTCAATCTCCTCCAGAACAACAGCCGGAATGACCACCTCATTGTCAGCAAACGCAAACAGAGCATTTGGATCGTGCAGCAGCACGTTGGTGTCCAATACAAAAATCTTGTTCATAGCTTCCCCTCCGCGTGGGCAGCATTACTTTTTGCACCAGCCTTGCGACATATCTCTCGAGGCTACATAAAAATTGTGGACGTCGCTCACACTATTAGCAGTAGCAATGCCGCAATGTTGTTCCATGAATTGATGTGAAAGGATCGATGATACATGCGCAGAACTTTAATCGCTGTTGTCATGTTGTGTGTGTTTATTGCAGGTTGCGACACGTTGAAGAAGCAATCCGTTGGAGACGCCCACTCTTACACGACAGACTCAAGCGTACAAATGCGTTCTAACATGAGGCAGCAAGCATCGGCCAAGGAGCCGATTCGCGATCGCGAGGCTGTAAAGCAGCATTTAGTTGAACTCGCGCAGCGTGTTCCAGGCGTTAAGCATGTCAATTGCGTCGTGTTGGGTAATACAGCAGTAGTTGGAATTGATGTCGATAGCAAGCTGGATCGATCACGTGTCGGCACTATCAAATACTCAGTAGCTGAAGCATTAAGCAAGGATAAATACGGAGTGAACGCGTACGTTACAGCAGACATTGATCTCAATCAACGAATACAAGAAATGTCTACTGATATTAAGCGAGGTCGCCCGATAGCTGGCATCACGGAGGAATTATCCGACATTATCGGACGGATGGTGCCACAAATCCCTAAAGATGTGAAGAATATGAAGGCTGATGCAGAAACAAGCATCCCTAAAGCAAAATCAAGGTCCAATCCAACCACCAAATCATCCCATGATCATGCAAATTAAAGCGCAACAAGGACAAGCTCGCGTAATGCACAGAAAGCCTAGCGGCGACCCCGCTAGGCTTTCTTCGTATAAGCATGCACTTGTTCGTCCAGCTTCTTAGCCGCACGCTTATTAATCATATTCGACACAAATCGAGAACGACCAGCCAGCGCCACTCGAACTGTATTCTGCCCCATCTTGTATACCCCTGCGAATACGTTGGTTATTGGTCCAAGCGATACGATACTTGTCGTATGCAGCACAAACATGTCCTGCTGTAATTGTGCATACATAGCCTCTTTCAGAGCAGCATCATTATCGGACATCTTCAGACCTCCCATATCGCTTCACGGCTTATACATATTGTATTATAACATAAGGGAAAAATTGCATCCACTTTTGCAACTTGGCTCAAAATCGGGTGAATGTCCAAGCGGCACACTACTTGCCACCAGTTCCGGTATCTCCCTTAGATCGTGTTGAACTATCTAAAGTACTTCCATTGGAATCTCCACTTGTTGAGCTTTCAGACGTCGTTGCTAAGGATTTGCCTGCTAACACATCTTCAAGCGCCTGTTTTGCTTCTTGCAGCTTGGTATCATTAACATAAATATAAGGGCTCTTCCATTCGCCATCTACCGAAATATAATGGATATTTTTACGATTAATATCAAGATACGTCATAATAGAGCTTCGCATCTGATCAGGTGTCATATCCATCTTAAAGTTGTCAGCTAATGCATCAATAATGGATGTCACCTTCGTTATACCACCAAGTGATTGCATCTTGCCAACCAGTTCCTGAAGAACTGCGTTCTGACGCATATTCCGGTCGAAATCAGTTGTCCCTTTGGTCATAGGACTGCAATTCGACTTTCTGTAGCGGACAAAGTCAAGTGCCTGTTGTCCATCTATCTCCTGAAATCCTGCTTTAAGGTTAATGTTAGTCCCATCGGCACGATCGCGATAACACATGTTCTGGTCTACATTTACTTCAATGCCGTCCAGTGCATTAACAACATCTACGAAACCTTGGAAGTTGATTACAGCAGCATGATCAAATTTCATCCCTAAGTACTGGCCAAGCATAATCTTCATCTCGTCCTCTGGAGAGGCACTTTCTAACGTATTATGCTTCTTCATCTCATGGAACTTGGGATAGAAATGATTTAATTTATCTGCTCGATATTCCCCTACTTGAAAATACGTATCACGCGGCAAAGATACAAGGACGGCTTCCTTTGTTTTGGGATGCAGTGCACCAACCATCACAACATCTGTACGCAGCCCCGGAAGCTCTTTACGGTAATCAATACCCATCAAGACAAATGAAAACGGTTCCGTTTGTGGGGACAATGTTTCTGTTACAGTGGAGGTGCCTCCGCCCTTATTGGTAACCGTCGAGATCTTATCCAGCTTGCTGTTCCCGTATAACAATATGTATGTCGCATAACCAATAATAACGATCAGAACAATCATAATTATCGTTAACAACCACTTCAACCATGTCGGCATGCCTTTTCTTTTCTTAACTGCCGGTTTAGTCTGCTTGCGCGCTGTTTGTCGAGGTGGCAATGGTGTTTTTGAACTCATACTGTACCTCACTTACTCGTTGTATTTCGGATTCGATTCAATATCATGCCATAACTGCTCTGCATGTTGACGGTCAAAGATGGCTTGAGCTTGCTGTCCGTCTAATTCATAAGTGATCACATATGAATCTTCATTCGTCAACAAGGCCTTGACATTCCGAATTTGATGATCTTCATACAGAATAACCGCAAAGAAATCAAACGTTTCCTTTGCGGCTACATCATATGGTCGCATGCTGGAGACAATGTCCATCTGCAGCCAATTAAACAGTGCATCGCTGAGCTTCATACTTCGCCCTCCCCAAAATACTGCACGTACTTACCCTTGCTTCTGTTCCTGCTTCTTGCGGCGTTCCTCCACAAAATAACGAATACGGACCATAAACATAAGCACAACAGCCACAAACAAGCACTGTATAATAGGCAGCTTGTCAATCTGGAAGATGAGCAGCATAAAGCAGCCGATCGCCATCACTATATAGATGGCGATTTCCTTTAGGATCGGCAGCTTCTTTACGCGAAACACTCTATTAAATACATACGTTACAAATGCAAAGATAAGCAAATAACTGACTATCGGATGAGTCGCTAACCAGTGCTGCATGAACAGACACTCCTTTTGTAGAAGATATGTCCAATCCTAAACATCTGTCTTGCCTGCATGTAAATGTACGTTGGCATAAACTTGTGCAAACATCAAGCATTAGCAACTTGCACCATATCGATGTAATCAAATACATCGGTGCAGCTATTTAGAAGAAGAGGGCCGAAGCTGAAGCAGATTATACTTCAGACGACTTGCGCTGCTTCTCTGCACGTTCACGCTCACTTTTGTTTAATATTTTCTTGCGCAAACGAATCGAAGTTGGTGTAATCTCGCAATACTCGTCATCATTTAGATATTCAAGCGCACCTTCCAACGAGTAAATACGAGGAGTCTTCATCCGGACTGTATCTTCCTTCGTTGCAGAACGTACGTTCGTAAGCGCTTTTTCCTTACAGATGTTAACGACGATATCATTGTCGCGAGTATGCTCGCCTACAATCATACCTTCGTATACTTCTGTGCTCGGATGAACAAACAAGATACCCCGATCTTCAACGGACATAATGCCGTACAAAGTGGAATTGCCTGTTTCAGTAGATACCAATACGCCTTGGTGACGTCCGCCAACCTGGCTGCCTGCATATGGACCGTAATGGTCAAAGGCATGGTTCATAATGCCGTAGCCACGTGTCAACGTCAAGAAGTGTGTACGGTAGCCGATCAAACCACGCGCTGGAATAATAAACTCCAAGCGAACTTGGCCATTACCATGGTTAATCATGTTGACCATTTCCGCTTTGCGTGTTCCCAAGCTTTCCATTACAGCACCCGTGGATTCTTCTGGAACATCAATCATCAGGCGCTCCATCGGTTCCATTCTCTTGCCTTCAATATGTCGAATAATAACTTCCGGCTTCGACACTTGCATCTCGAAACCTTCACGGCGCATGTTCTCGATCAGAATACCAAGGTGAAGCTCACCGCGGCCAGACACGACAAATGCATCCGGACTATCCGTCTCTTCCACTCGCAGCGACACGTCCGTCTCCAATTCCTTGAACAGACGCTCACGGATTTTACGGGACGTTACCCATTTGCCTTCACGACCTGCAAATGGACTGTTGTTGACGAGGAATGTCATTTGCAAAGTCGGCTCATCAATATGAAGAACTGGCAATGGTTCAGGTGTAGCAGGATCTGTCATCGTTTCTCCGATGTTGATCTCCTTGATACCTGCAATCGCCACGATATCGCCAGCACCCGCAATCTCACGTTCCACACGCTTCAAGCCCTGGAAGCCAAAAAGCTTCTCAATACGAGCTTGCTTCACTTTACCTTCACGGTCGATAACGGCAATCGATTGACCTTGGCGAACTGTACCACGGTTAATGCGTCCGATAGCGATTCGTCCAAGATATTCGTTGTAATCAAGCAACGTCACGAGGAATTGGAACGGCTCATCCGGATTCTCTTGCGGAGCCGGGATGTGCTTAACAATTGTGTCGTACATCGCTTGCATGTTATCGTCCTGCTTCTCAGGGTCCAAGCTGGACGTACCGTTTAATGCAGAAGCATAAACAACAGGGAACTCAAGCTGATCATCATTAGCTTCCAGCTCGATGAACAAGTCCAACACTTCGTCGATAACTTCACTTGGACGAGCGTTAGGACGGTCAATCTTATTCACAACGACGATTGGCGTCAAGTTATGAGCCAATGCTTTGCGAAGTACGAATTTGGTTTGCGGCATACAGCCTTCAAACGCGTCCACAACCAGCAACACGCCGTCAACCATTTTCATAATACGTTCTACTTCGCCGCCAAAGTCAGCATGTCCTGGGGTATCGACAATATTAATGAGATTGTCTTTATACGTAATTGCTGTATTTTTAGCCAAAATGGTAATGCCGCGTTCACGTTCCAAATCGTTGGAATCCATAACGCGCTCTTGAACCGCTTCATTGTCCCGGTATGTTCCTGATTGTTGAAGCAACTTGTCTACAAGTGTTGTCTTGCCGTGGTCAACGTGGGCAATAATAGCGATGTTACGAATATGTTCTCTTTGATGCATACAATCGATCTTTCCCTTCTCTTATACCAAAAATGAATGGGGCTTCTAACTCTCTAACTTGGACCGTTATCGGCGCCGCCAAAGGCCTGTCCGGCTTCCAAAAACCAGTGCTGCTCCAACAACAATCAAGGCTGCCGCAATCAAATAAATGCCGATGCTTACGAAAACTGTAAACAGCAGCATAATGATGCCGAGCGCGCCTAATCCCATTGCACCGATCCATGCGCTGCGAGACGCATATGGATCAAGCTGGCAGTACCCGAATAAGCCGAATGACAAACCAAGAAGCAGGAACGGCCATAAATAACCGAACAGCCCCCAGCTGATCCAATGGCTTAACATAAATAACAATCCATACACCAATAACGCGCCGGCAGGAACAAAAGCAATCGGAGGCAGCAAACGCGCCCGAATGAGGCCAAACAGGACAACGCCTGCTAAAAAAATAAACAACGGCCACATTGTTCCTCCCAGGAAGGAGAAGAACCCCCATTTTCCTAACAAAATAAACAGTCCTGCTGCCAAAATAACAATCCCGATAATCGGTTCTTTTTTGGACATGACACACTCACCTCTTGCATCCATTATACATTGGACAGGGATGAAGGACACGGAACGACGTTTTTCGCGCCCATTTTACTTTTTCTAGTTTACTTGATACGTGGTAAAAATACTACCTTCCACGCAAAAAACTTCCTGCATGCATCGCTTCAGCGACTATTTGCAAGAAGTCAAGCATTAGACAAGCATAGTTCTCCGCATTGCACAGAATATGAATCCAGCTTACTCCTGAACGGTGTTGCAAGTCTGACGTTTGATCCAATAACCTGCAATCAAAACCATCGCAGTGAGCACCCATGGGAGCATCACATGCAAATTGAGCCACAATTCTGGCATCCACAGCCTTAGCTTTGTATCACTCGCTATCATTTCGCCAGCTGTATAGCCGAGTATACCAGCTCCAGCGTAGATCAATATCGGGAAGCGTGTCAGCCAGAGGCTAATTAATGTGCTTCCCCATACCACGATCGGAATGCTGATCGCAATCCCTGCGATTAAATAAGGCATATGTCCTTGGGACACGGCTGCTATTGCGAGAACATTGTCCAAGCTCATCACGACATCAGCAACCAATATCGTACGAATCGCGCTCGCAAGAGACACTATGCCCTCTTTACGTCCCACGTGGGAGCCGCTGCCTGCGAGCAGTTGAATCGCGATGGCAAACAGCATGACGCCCCCAGCTGCTTGCAGCAAAGGGATGCCCATAAGCCACATCGCCGCAATTGTCAGCAGAAGGCGGAGAATAACAGCACCAGCTGCTCCCCACCAGACAGCAACTTTACGTTCCTTTTCCGGCAAATGCTGCGTGGACATCGCAATGACAACCGCGTTATCTCCACTAAGCACCAGATTGATAACTAGTATTTCCAACAATAACCATATTGAATCCACGGCTAGTCCCTCCCTTGTACAGTTTTATGTTGTACAAGCGGGAGGTATGCCGTTATTAGGATTGGTTATTTATTTAGAACCAATCCCCGTGATCAAGCTTGCTTGGCGATTGAGCGGAAGATGCGGCCGGCTGCGCTGCGACTGGGGCACTGTCTGCGCCATGCGCATCTCTATCACTTGCATTTATTGAATGCTCCGCTGAATGTATCCCTTCGCTGGTGGAGACTTCACGGGACATCAATTGTATATCACCACCGGCACGGAGCGTTACAACCTCGGTCCCATCAATAGCAGCCTGAATCATCTCATCCAGCTCCGGAATTGATCTTTCCGTACGTTCAAGTATATTGATATTCGGATTCGTAGCTGGAGACTTTGGTACAAATAAAGTACAACAGTCCTCATATGGCAAAATGGACAATTCAAAGGTACCTATGTGTTGCGCGATCCGGATGATTTCTTCCTTGTCCATCATCACAAGCGGACGCAGCAAAGGAATGTTCGTCACTCGCCCAATTGCATTCATGCTCCCAAGCGTTTGGCTAGCAACTTGCCCCAAGCTGTCACCTGTTACAAGTGCATGCGCCTTCTGCTTATCAGCTAGACCGGTTGCGATGCGCAGCATTGCTCTTCGCATCATCGTTATGAGCAAATGCTCTTGTCCTGCTTGGTGCAGCCTTGTCTGAATATCTGTAAATGGCACCATATGGACTCTGATTTTGCCCGCATAATTTGCCAATACTTGTGCTAAATCAACAACCTTTTGTTTGGCTCGCTCACTTGTAAAAGGCATACTATGGAAATGAATGGCCTCAATATCAAGCCCCCTGCGTAATGCCTGATATCCCGCTACTGGGCTGTCAATACCACCGGACAACAACAGCATCGCTTTACCATTGGAAGCTAGCGGGAAGCCGCCGGTTGCCGGTACGACTTTGTGGAAGATATATGTACCTTCCTCACGAACCTCAACTCGCAAATTCACTTGCGGATTGCGAACATCCACCGACAACTGCGGGAATTCTCGCAGAATAGGAGCACCTACCAGATGATTCATTTCCTGCGAGGTATGAGGGAATTTCTTCCACGCCCTGCGAGCGCTAACCTTAAAAGTAGTACCCTGCTCAGGCGCGTATTCTTTCATCATCTCAATCGCAGTCTTAACGATTGCTTCAAATTCAGACGGAGCCTTCTTTACCGGACTAACGGATACAATGCCAAAAACATGCCGCAGCACTCCGATTACTTGTTCAAAAGGTTCTCCATTCAGTTCTACATATAGTCTGCCGAATTCCTTAATAATCCGCGTATTTGGAAACGGCGCTAATACTGCCTTTACATGACGATAAGCTGCTTTTTCAAACCGGCCGCGGTTACGCCCTTTAATTGAAATTTCACCGAAGCGAAGTAATATCATATCATAATCCATTCCGTTAACTACCTACCTTTCAAGTTGTACAAGCGGCCGAAGTTGGCTAACTGCACCGTGTAAAGCTTGGCCGATCCGATCAATGTCGTCCATCGACATCTCAGCATCCAGACTGATACGCAGACCACTGGATGCTAGTCGATCATTCTTTGTCATCGCCAGCAGCACCCGACTAGGCTTGTGAAGCTTCGACGAGCATGCCGACTGGGTAGACGCGATCACGCCTCGTTCTTCCAGCGCATGGACAGCGACCTCCGACTTCATGCCTGGAAACGATACATTAACGATATGCGGCGCACCGTGTGCATCTGCCGGGCTATTCAGCACCAGCTCGGGAATATCGCTTACATACCCAATTAACTTGTGCTTTAACTGCTCAAGCTTGTTCTTGTTGTCTGCTTGCCCCTCAACAGCCATACGAATGGCTTTAGCAAGTGCGACGATACCTGGGACGTTTAATGTTCCTGCTCGTAAGCCTTGCTCTTGGCTGCCGCCATACAGCAGTGGCTCTAAGGGTACGCGCCCCCGTCGAATCAGTACACCTATACCTTTTGGCCCTCTGATCTTATGGCCAGACAAGCTGAATAATCTCGTATTCCAGCGTTCGAGATCAACGTCCAATTTGCCTAGGCCTTGAACTCCGTCTACGTGAAATACAGCTTTTGGATGCTGCTTAATTAAAGTGCCAATCTGCTCCAGCGGCTGAATAGCCCCCATCTCATTATTGACATGCATAATGCTAACGATAATCGTCTCTGGAAGAAGTGCCTGCTCTACATCCTCTGGACGTACACAGCCATTGGAATCAACTGGCAGTACAGTGACTTCCACGCCTTCTCGCTTTAACTGCTCGTAACAAGCATATACCGAGGCATGTTCAATAGCCGATACAATTGCATGAGCAGGTTTTTTTGAATATCGTGAAGCCCGCACCGCTCCAAGTACAGCCATATTGTTGCTTTCCGTAGCACCTGATGTAAAAAGCACCTCAGTAGGACTCACCTTTAACGCGTCCGCAATGACGCCTCGTGCTCGTTTGACCAGTTGTTCCGCTTGCCCGCCAAACTCATGGATGGACGATGGGTTCGCATATATTTGTTCCATTACTTCTGACATTGTACGGATAACCTCTGGATGAGGAGGGGTAGAGGCGCTGTAATCCGCATATATAACTTTGTCTTGTACCATGGTGTGCCTCCTTGTCGATCAGTCTTATTATGGCATCACATCTATAGTAAAGCGTTATGACAGCAAAAAAGACCAAAATAGCGTTGATCGATCTACTACGCCATTGTTGATCCTGCAGATCTTGATTTGTTCTACTCCATAAAAAGAAACACCCACTGTGTGCTTATCTTCCCGCATGATTCGATCCATCCGCTGACAGTCAAAGCTTCGCAAATGGATGAAAATGACCATCGAACCTTGTATTATTGTACACGCTTTTATGTAAAATCTCCATCTTTTTTCAACCATGAGAATGGCCAAATATGATGCCAACTTGTTCAGTTCACTCAATTGACGCATATAAAATTCCAAAATTAAAAAAACCTTCAGACCACTTATCAAGCGGTGGTGAAGGTCACTCCAGATGGATAATATAATTCTCATTAGCTCTGCGACGACGCTACAGTTCATGGTCATCCTGTTCATCGTATATTGTTCTTATGTGACCATTAGCAGCCTGAATGTAAATGCAGCCAAGCCAATAACTGCCGCTGTGATGCCAGCCGTACGACTGCCCTGCAGATAGGCGATAAGCCCTAGAACAAAACTTGTTATACCCATAATAATAGGGAAAATAAACAAAGATACGACGGCAAACACGATGGCTGCATAACCCAGACCAGAATTGCGATCAACCTTCGTTACATCACCGAATCTGGATACGTCTCTTGTAATTGAAGGAGCGGTGAGCTCCTGCGCTGCTTCGGCCTCGTAAGTTCGGTCCCATGAGGTACGCACTCGATGTCGTTTAATGCGCCGATGCGGATGTTGTTCTTGGTTCATTCAGCTCACTCCTTGCACCTCTAAGGTGAGAAGCAGATGTTATTTGCTCTTCGGTTTAAATGTGTGGCAACAAGTGACTGAGGAAGTCGCAGCCTGGTCTTGGTGCAGTTCTCCCAAATCAGCCGCATATTCTTCACTGATACGTTTGGTTGCATGTGCATCAATGTCAATCTGAATCGATTCCGCCTGGCACAAGTTGCCTTGGCCCCAGAAATGACAGTTGGCTACGCTGCATCGTACTAATGGTTTTTCGCTCGACATTCGATCACCTCCAGTAACAGGTTGTCCTCAGGTATAGGAACATACTCGAGCCAAGAGGTGCCAAAACTACCAATGGCATAAGGAAAATAAAGTATTGAAACCAAAAAAAACGTCCCGCCATCAAGCGGAACGTTTAGTATATAAAATCATTTTATTTTTGACCTTGCATCTTGCGTTGAGTTAAGTAGTCGCTCTCGTAGTAACCCAACTCATCACGCAGCTCTTCAAAAGCTTTCGTGATGTCTAATATAATATCCCGTGCTGCCCGAACAGGCTTCTTGCGGAAGCGAATGGCATCCTGGCCCGTATAAGCATAGCGACCATCTTCGGAATAACATTCATTCTTCGGATAAAAGAAGGCATTCACACTGTTATGATACACTTCGTACAAAGCACGTTCAGCAAAGTCTCCATCAAAATGGGCACGACGCAACGTAACACCAAGCTTCTCGTAGGCTACTTCTGAGAAAACAAGCAAGTGGCGCAAATCTGCCAAGTATCCTTTATAGAAGCTAACCGTCTCTTCATCCTGTTGATCGCCAACAAGCTGCGGCAGCGTGAATTCATTCAAAAAAGACTCCAATTTCTCAATTGTAAACTTTAACTTCTCTCTCGACACTTCGCAAAGCTGCTTCACATTGGATGCTGGCATTTCTGCTCCCCCTTAACAAGATCCTGTTCGATTATTCACTTATGAAGACTTTTCATTGGTAGTCAACAACATCCTATCACAATTTGTATGGAAAAGGTATCCCTTTCCACCCATAGTTTGTCTCACCTCTTCCTTCGAATAAAATTTCCCTGTTCATCTCACTCTATGGGTAAGCATAAAAGGATTTTTAAGCTTATCGAAATGAGTGGAGGGATAAAAAATGCGGCGTGGAACCGTGGTTGGAATAACCGCATTAGGTGTTGCCGTGCTTGCTGTGCCGCTGTTATGGGGCAACAATAACCAAAATGGGCAGCAGCACCAAATAAAAACGGCTTCAGAAGAGAAATATTCTAAGCAGCACATTTTAAACGCAGATGTACAGAGTACTGCAAACATGTCCTTATTGGATATCAAGCAAGATATGGAGGCTGCAATCACTAAATACAACCAGCTTACTCCTGAACAAATTAAAGCAAAACTTCAGGAATTTGTGCGGGATCATCCCCATTATGAATACGTATGCTGGACTAACGCAGCAAAGAAGCAAACAATCGCGAATGGCTCCGTTCCCCATCCCGATAACGCTGCGCAGTACAAGCAGCTCAAAAGCTTGGTTCGCAGCGGAGAGATTCATGTAGGACGTCATGATGATTATCGTTCGGATGCGATCCTTATTAACGGAAAACCGCATGTCGTCATTGGCTTGGCAAGCAAACAGCTCAATGGAGGCATCGTGGCTATCGTCAATCAACATATCGTGAACAGCGTGCGCAGCCACCAGCAGCGAAATTTGCGGCTTGTTCCTTATCCGCGCGAGAGCAAATTCCAAGTCAAGTCTGTAGATACGAATACAATGGAAGATATTCCAGTTAATGATGGTGAGGACAATCAAGGGACAAGTCATTATTACAAAGACGAGATTGTCGTCCGTTTTCGCAAGCCCCCTTCTGATGGTCAGCTGACTCAAATGCGACAAGATATTAACTGTCGTTCTGTCCGCAAAACAGGCTACACACATATTTTTAAATCGAAATCAATGAGTGCATTGCAGCTAAAACAGTACTTTGCACAATACAATCCGATTTATATCGAACCACATTACTTGTATATGACAAATGACTTAAAGCGAGCGGATGGAACACCTACCAGCCTGAAAGCACCAGTCTTCCAGCCAGCAAGCATTCGCAGTAATGCCGATTCTAAAGCAAGTTCTGTTGAACCTAATGATGCTCTTTATAAGCCCTATCAATGGAACCTTCCACTGATCAAAGCCAATCAAGGTTGGAACTTAACCAAAGGGAAGCAAAGTGTTATTATTGCGGTGGTCGATACAGGAGTAGATATGAACCATCGTGATTTGAAGGATAAGCTGTTAAAAGGGTATAACGTATTTGAACCCAACAATCCTCCACAGGACGATGTTGGACACGGTACGCATGTAGCTGGCATTATTGGTGCGCGGGTAAACAATCAGGAAGGCATCGCAGGCATGACTTGGTATAATCCAATTATGCCGGTTAAAGTACTGGACAGTTCAGGGGCAGGCACTTCATACTCCGTAGCGGAGGGCATCATTTGGGCGGCAGATCATGGAGCCAAAGTGATTAATCTGAGCCTCGGCAATTACGCCCAGGGAGCATTTCTTCACGATGCCATTAAATATGCCTATAACAAAGATGTTGTGTTGATCGCAGCGACTGGTAATGACAACACAAGTCAGCCTGGCTATCCAGCCGCGTATTCCGAGGTATTTTCGGTCTCGGCAACTAATCAGGACAAAACTAAAGCGGAGTACTCCAATTATGGAGATTACGTCGACGTCGTAGCGCCTGGAACAACGATTGCCAGCACTTACCCTCAGAATCAGTACGCTGCTCTATCAGGGACATCTATGGCGAGTCCGCACGTCACAGCACTTGCCGGACTGATCCGTTCGATTAATCCGTCATTAAAAAATACAGAAGTGTATGACATCATGCGTAAAAGTGTAATAGATATCGGTTCCTCGGGCAAAGACATCTATTTTGGCTATGGGCTGATAGATGTTGAGCGTTCGCTCAGTCTTGCCTCGCAGAGCAATCAATCTTTGTCTCTGTATCCGCAAAATGTCGATCGAATGTTGAACCGTATGGTTGCTTCATTTCTTGCAAGATAGCTCGTTTGAAGCTCAATTGATGAAGGAATACCTATTGAGAATAGAAACTATTGGGCCTAAAAAAGTCCTGATAGCAATGCAAAAAGACCCGCATAGCTGTATTCATCAGCCATGCGGGTCTACGTATGCCATATTATAAAGTGTTGTGCGATGGAAAGCTTGCCATAAGCCGGGTTCTGTACTGATCGTGGTATTACGGGAGCAACCCTTCCACTACAAAGTGACAATCATCTATCTAGGCCATACATTGCTGCACAGCTCCAGCGACCAACCCAGACGCACCTCGGGTAAGGCTGCCCACAAGGGGCATGCGTCTCATTAGGTCTTGCTCCAGATGGGGTTTACCAGGAACGAAGTCACCAGCGTTCCTCGTGGTCTCTTACACCACGGTTCCACCCTTGCCTGTGCTGCTGATACCAGCAGCCATCGGCGGTCCATTTCTGTGGCACTATCCTTCAACTTGCGCTGACTGGACGTTATCCAGCATCCTACCCTATGGAGCCCGGACTTTCCTCTCGTGGCATAGCCACCAGCGATTGTCTGTCAAACTTTCCGACAACATTCGTTAGTATACTAGTTTCTGTCGATAAACTCAACACACAACTTTTACAACATTTGAAATACTTCGGTAGCAATGCCGGAACTATGGAATTTAGTGTCGCTTCTTTGCTCATTTGCAATCGCTTGCAGACGTGCTGCAACACTGTCCTTCATCATTTTCTCGGCATTATGACCAGGATCAATGATACACAGCCCTGCTGCAAGCGCATCATGCGCCGTATGATAGTCGATATCTCCCGTAACAAGCACATCGGCGCCATGAAACAGGGCATGTTTGACGTAGCGCGAACCTGAGCCGCCAAGCACAGCTACTTTACTCACTTCACGGTCCAAGGGACCCACAACACGAACAAATGGTACGTTAAACTGCGTTTTTACCTGTTCCGCCAGTTCTGACAACGTAACAGCCTCAGTAAGTTTGCCAACCCGGCCAAGTCCATAAACTTTTCCTTCAAGCTCTACCGGATAAAGATCATAAGCAACTTCCTCATACGGATGAGCCTTGAGCATTGCTCGAAGTACTCGGCTTTTGACCGAACTTGGAATAATGGTTTCCATGCGAACTTCTTCGACTTCCTCCACTTTACCTGTAGTGCCAATAAACGGATTGGTACCTTCTAACGGCTTAAACGTTCCGATACCTTCAAGATTAAAGCTGCAATGGCTGTAATCCCCGATCCAGCCTGCACCCGTGTCCAAAATAGCTGTCCGAACTTGTTCCGCATGGGATTTAGGTACAAATACAACCAGTTTCTGCAATTTTTCTTGCTGCAGCTTCTCCAGTACTTTTACATGCTGAAGTCGGAGCGCATCCGCCATCAGGTCGTTCATGCCACCCTCCGCAATATCATAATTCGTATGACTGATATATACTGCGATATCATGTTTAATAAGCTTTTCGTATAAACGTCCGGCTGGCGTATCCGTTTGCAAATCTTTAAGCGGTCGGAAAATGATCGCATGGTGTGCTATAATAAGCTTGGCTCCGATTTGAATCGCTTCTTCCACGACAGCCTCTGTGACATCAAGAGTAATGAGTACATTATTAATCTCACCCTGCAATGATCCTAGTTGAAGGCCTATACGATCATCTGGTACTGCAAGCGATTTGGGTGCCAACTTTTCCATCCATTGAATTATTGTTTGTCCTTTTGCCAACATGCCAGCATCGCCTCCAATTGCGCTTTATGTGTAACGAATCTCTGTCGACGCTCCATCGCATCTTCTGTCTCGGCATTAGCCATCGTTTGAATAATACGTTCTTGTTTTTTTAATTCCAACTGCCACTTCTGGATATACACCTCGCTAGGATTCTTGACGAGATGTGGACCCATCAGCTTCAACCAAGTCTCATCAAGCATAATTCCGCAAGATAGCATGTATGGCGCATATAACTGCTGCTCACAAACAGTGAATTGTTCTTTGGAAAGACGTTCCGCATACATGATCTCATATATTTTACCGTCTTCCTCTATAATCTGTTCTTTCATAAGCGACCAGCCGTTCTTACTTAGCCAGCCACGAACGAATTCCTCGCCCACGTTAGGTTGAAGAACCAAATATCGAACACCGTCCAGCTTTAACGGCTCTGCACTGAGGATGCTGACGATTAGACTGCCGCCCATCCCTGCGATTGTGATGCAGTCCACTTCCCCCGGCTGCAGCACCGCGAGCCCATCTCCCCGCCGGACTTGTACCATATGTTCGAGTTGCGAAGAAGCCACTTGCTTGGCAGCTGCATCAAATGGACCGGGATTCACTTCTCCGGCAATCGCATGCAGAATACGGCCTGACCTGGCTAAATAGGTTGGCAGCAGCGCATGGTCTGAACCAATATCGGCCAGTCGACTGCCTGCTGGTACCCAATCTGCGATATGCTGCAGTCGTTTAGATAACTTGATTGTCATGTATGGATTCCACCTACTGTTTACAATAATATGTACTTGCCTGCTTTATACCATTGTCATCGTGGCTGCTCTGTAATAACATGGTGTAGTAATCATGAGTTAATCCGCATGCCAGAAGCGCTTGCAACAATATTTGCATTGCCGAAGGAAAAGCGTTAAAATGAATTCCAACAACACAAATGAAGGCAAATATGATAAAAACAGTAAAGCTTATTACTTATCTTCAACCTACATATTGCTCATTTCGGTGAATAGCATTCAAATGGAAGAAAAGACCTTGCTGTGCGCATATAATCAGCGCAGCAGAAGGTCTGTCCCTCAGGCAGCATTATTCAAGGAAATCTTTAAGACGTTTGCTTCGGCTTGGATGACGGAGCTTACGCAGTGCTTTGGCTTCAATCTGGCGAATACGTTCTCGTGTTACTCCGAACACTTTGCCTACTTCTTCCAATGTGCGTGTACGACCGTCATCAAGGCCGAATCGCAGACGAAGTACATTCTCTTCACGCTCTGTGAGCGTGTCCAGTACGTCTTCCAATTGCTCCTTCAACAACTCATAAGCAGCGGCATCAGCAGGCGCCAACGCTTCTTGATCTTCGATGAAGTCTCCCAGATGAGAGTCGTCCTCTTCCCCGATTGGTGTTTCCAGAGATACAGGCTCTTGTGCAATCTTCATAATTTCCCGTACCTTTTCAACGCTTAATTCCATCTCTGCCGCAATTTCTTCTGGTGTCGGTTCACGCCCGAGCTCCTGCAGCAATTGACGGGATACCCGGATTAATTTATTAATCGTCTCAACCATATGAACAGGAATCCGAATCGTACGGGCTTGATCGGCAATCGCACGAGTGATCGCCTGACGAATCCACCATGTGGCATACGTACTGAATTTGAATCCTTTGCTGTGGTCAAATTTCTCAACCGCTTTGATGAGACCCATGTTGCCTTCTTGAATGAGATCCAGGAACAGCATACCACGTCCCACATATCTCTTAGCAATACTGACAACGAGTCGCAAGTTGGCTTCAGCTAGCCGTTTCTTTGCTTCTTCATCACTAAGCAGGATACGTTTTGCGAGCTCTATCTCTTCTTCTGCCGACAATAATGGAACACGGCCGATTTCTTTCAGATACATACGAACAGGGTCATTTATTTTGATACCTGGAGGTAAGGACAGGTCATCCTCAAAGTGAAAGTCATCATGCTCATCCTGATCACGATCTGTGTTAGGACGTACCATCTCATCGTCATTTTCGTTCACAATCTCAATTCCAAGGTCGCTCAGTTGCTCGTAGAACTCGTCCATCTGATCCGCATCTTGTTCAAATGTCGCCAACTTCTCCGCTATCTCTTTATAACTAAGCGTCCCCCGCTTCTTGCCGACTTCAATCAACTGATCCTTGACTTGATCCAGAACTGCTTCAGCTTCAAGACCAGTATGTTGATCATTCGCCATATTCCGACTCCCTCCTCCCTAGATTCTTCAGACTGCTAACGCTTCAGTTGTTGGTCTAGGGCAATAAATTCTGATGCAATTTGCGCAGCTCGCGATGAGTCTCCAGCACGTTCAGCTTTTACCATTTCTTCCTTCATACGTTCGATCTCGCGTTGAATGGGTACTTTCTTAATTTGGGAAATGTAATCATTCAACAAGTCGTTATCGTAACGCAGGGGCACTTCTGCCAATGAAATCGAGGCTGCCGTCTGCTCTAATCGATCATCACGCAGCGTGGCAAGAAATCGGCTGAAATCCGGTTCTTTGCCTTGCGCGTAATAGGCATATAGATAAGCAGCTAAAGCTGCATGATCATCTACATTAAATTGTTCTCCAAGATGTCTTTCCACATAAACAGCTACTTCAGCATCTTGGAACATTAAGGCTAACAAACTTCGCTCAGCGTACACATAGGCAGGTCTTAACGTAGGAGTGTCCATATTACGTTTATCATTCCTAACATTATTCCACCAATTGTCTTGATTATCCCCCGTCTGGTGCTTTTTTTGTAGCTTCTGACGGACTTCAAAGCACTCCTGCTTTAAGGTTTCCAGTGAAATATCAACTTGATTAGATAGTTCTTTCAAGTGCATTTCGCGTTCGGCAGGTGAATGAATGGGAGCAATAATTCGCATTGCTTCCTCTATAAACCTGCGCTTCCCGTCATCTTCTAGCAGGATATGATTGCGACGCAAAGTGAGTAGCTGGAATTTAACTGGTGTGACGGCAGCAGCAATAATCGCATGTCTGAACCGTTCACCCCCGTTTGCCTTAATATAATCGTCAGGATCCATTCGGTCTGGGAGCATCGCAACTGATACATGTATGCCCGCTTCTTCCAGCATCGGAATAGCTTTTAAGGCTGCCGCCTGACCCGCATCATCACCATCATAGCAGATGACAACACGCTCGGCGCTCCGTCTTAAGAGCGCTACATGATCATTAGTTAATGCAGTCCCCATCGTTGCAACCCCATTAAGGACTTCTACTTCCCAAGCTTGTATGACATCAGCAAAACCTTCAAATAACACAACTTGACCGGTGCGCTTAAAATGCGGCCTTGCATGATGAAGGTTGTACATCAGCTTGGACTTGTTAAACAACATGGTCTCAGGCGAGTTTAGATACTTTGGCTGGCCTTCGCCTAATATACGACCAGAGAACCCGACTACTTTCCCATTCTTGTCCCAGATCGGAAACATGACACGATCCCGGAACCTGTCTACGTAACCAGCCTGCTGCTGCCTTGCCGAAACGAGGCCTCCCTGCTCCATTAAAGAAAGTGAAAACTCACGTTTGCTTAACAGCTGCACTAAAGTGTCCCACTGCGGCGGAGCATAACCAATCTGAAAATGCTCGATCAACTTGTCATGAATACCTCGTTCGCGCAAATACCCTAGTGCGTCCTGTCCGTGTGCCGTATTCATTAAGATGTAATGATACAGCTTAGCGGCTAATTCGTGCGCTTGAATAAGGTGTTCCTTGGCTTCGCTCTTGGGACTGCGTTCCATAGGCTGGTTGCCCCAGTGAAACGTCAGGCCAACTTGTTCCGCTAAATGCTTGACGGCTTCCGGAAAAGAATACCCTTCAACACCCATCACAAAATGAATCACATTCCCACTGGCTTTGCAGCCATAGCAATGATATATCTGCTTCTCCGGCGTAACCGTAAACGAAGGCGTCTTCTCGGAATGAAAAGGACATAAACCTTTTAAATACTTGCCTTGCTTCGTAAGGTGGACATATTTGCCGACAACGTCAACTACATCGTTATGCTTCAACACCTCGTCTACGAATTCATCAGGTATCGGTCCGTTACCACTCATATCCCATCACCTTCATTTCGAACACGTATTACTTTAATTCGCGATATTACGAAGTTCTCCTGCCCATTTGCAAAAGTTTTGTCAGTTTATGTTGGAAATGCTCGCGGTCCAGTGTTGTCATTGCACGAGGTCCTTTGGTACGCTGCCCAGCTCGCCGAGCCTTGCTGGATACATGGCGTTGTGCCAACAGCTCGTCCATATTATGCCCATCAAGCTCTTTTCCTCGCGGTGTGAGCACCCATGCCCCTCTCGGCAGACATAGCGCGGCCAATCCATAATCGTTAGTGACGACTATATCTCCTGACCGCGCTGTGTTCGCTATATACATATCCGCTGATTGAAAGCCTTGATCCACATAAATGTATTGAACGATATCTGTGTGCTCCGCCTCATTCTGATATGCCGCAAACGAAGCAATAAACAGAACAGGCACCTGGAACTCCGTGGCTGCTTGCACAATTTCAGTCTTTACTGGACAAGCGTCCGCATCAACGATAATTCGACTTTCGTGAGGCAATCGGTTCACCATTTTCCCTTTACAGAATATAAACCATCACACTTCAGGTGCACCAATGGTGTAAACCCGGTGATTCTCCGTTTATATTATATACGCTGTGTGCGTTTAAATTCCTGCTTGTGAAAATACGATTTTCATAACCAAGTTATCACAAAATGTCGACTTGACCATAAAAAGCGCGGAACATGTCGAGATTTTATTGCTTCTCGCATGCTCCGCGACAGACTTTACAACCTGATGTTAGAACTATATTACCCTTGTTACATATCTGCTTAAACACATAAGCAGCAGTATTCAATGATTTTTGCCGTTATGCCCACACGAGCTTAGAAAAGTCAGCAAACTGCTTCAAATCATGTGCAATCAGCTTCAACAGCGCCAAGCGATTATGTTTTACAGCCTCATCTTTAGCCATAACCATAACATTATCGAAGAATGCCGTTATCGTCTCCTCCAGACTACTGAGAGCCGCAAGCGCACTTGATGGATCTGCTGCCGCTTTATACTGTGCGTGTGCTTCTAGATAACGAGCATAAAGTGCACGTTCCTCGTCCTGTTCAAATAGTGTGGCGCTAACTTCACCATCATCCGCTTTCGATGCCAAATTACATACACGATTAAACGATTCCACCGTAGCTTTGAACGCTTCATGACGAACTGCCTCCATAAGCGTTTCGCCACGCGAGATCGTTAACTTCACATCGTCATAACCGGCTGCAAGCACCGCATCTACTACATCGTAACGCACTTGCTCAGACAGTACATTTTTGACACGAAGACCAAAGAATTCGTACAAGTCTTTACGTACTTCCGCACGCTCACGTTTTAACAAACCTGTACGATCCAATACGTCAAGCGCAATATCAAACACTTGTGTAAGGGTCAATGGCAGCTTGCGCTCCAGCAGCATCTGAACAATACCTGTTGCTTGTCGACGAAGCGCGTACGGATCTTGTGATCCTGTTGGAATGATGCCAATCGCAAAACATCCAACCATAGTATCGAGCTTATCTGCCATACTGATCAATTGGCCTGCCAAAGTCTCAGGTGAAGGGTCACCCGAATAACGCGGCTTGTAATGCTCGTTAATGGCACGTGCTACAGTAGGATCTTCGCCAAATTTGAGCGCGTAATCCTCACCCATAACACCTTGCAATTCAGGGAATTCATATACCATTTGTGTAACAAGGTCAAATTTGCAAATGTGTGCCGCACGATTAACTTGCTTCGCTGTTGACTCATCCGCTTGTACCGCTTGGGCAAGCAGATCAGCAATACTGACAAGTCGGCGAACCTTGTCCCCCAGCGTGCCCAGCTCTTCATGGAATACGATCGAGTTGAGCTTATCTACGCAAGCTTCGATCTGCAACTTCTGATCTTCTGCGTAGAAGAATTTGGCATCGGATAACCGCGCCCGCAGCACCTTCTCGTTGCCTTTGGCGACCGTATCAATACCTTTTTGGTCTCCATTTCGCACCGTCACAAAGAATGGAAGCAGTTGTCCTGATGCATCGAGAACCGGGAAGTAACGTTGATGCTCACGCATCGATGTAATAAGTACTTCTTGTGGGATACTTAAGAATGACGTATCAAAAGTTCCAAACAAGGTAGTCGGGTATTCCACTAGGAAGAGAACCTCTTCCAGCAAATCGTCTTTAACCGCAATATTCCATTGTTGTTTTTGTGCTAATGCTTCAATTTGTTTCACGATCAACTGCTCGCGTTCTACCACGTCCACAATGACGTGCTGCTCACGCAGACGTTCCACATACTGGCCAGGCTCTTGAATGACCGTGTCGTGACCAAGGAATCGATGCCCACGGGATACATTACTTGCTTGTACGCCAGTAAATTCAATTGGAATAACACTCTCGCCTTGCAGCGCTACTACCCAGCGAATCGGGCGGACAAAGCGCATGTCATAGGCGCCCCAACGCATATTTTTAGGGAATGTCATCGCGTGAACAATGGAGCTAAAGCCTTCTGCAAGCACTTCAGACGTATCCCTACCAATACTGCTTTTGTTGGCATAAACGTATTCTACACCGTTTAATTCTTTGAAGAAAAACTGATCAGGCTCTACCCCTTGACTGCGGGCAAAGCCAAGCGCAGCTTTGGACCATTCTCCGCTGTCACTCAAGGCGATCTTTCGCGCAGGTCCTTTCACTTCCTCGTGAATATCCGTTTGCTTATCAGCCGCATGTTGGACGAGCACTGCCAGACGGCGCGGCGTCGCATAGGCTTGAACTCCTTCATGACTTATACGTGCTGCTTCGAGCCAACGCTCCGTCCGTTCCTTTAACTGCTCCATAGCCGCACGCATAAAACGAGCAGGCACTTCTTCCAGTCCTAGTTCCAAGAGCAAATGTTTAGGCATCGTGCTCATCTCCTTTCTTCAACAGCGGGAATCCAAGCTTCTCGCGCTCCTCATAGTAAGTAGCCGCTACTTGACGTGCCAGATTACGAACACGCGTAATAAAACCCGTACGTTCTGTAACGCTGATTGCTCCACGAGCATCTAATAGATTAAAAGCATGCGAACATTTTAATACATAATCATACGCAGGGAACACAAGATGTTCGTCCATCGCACGTTTTGCTTCCTGTTCGTACGTATTAAACAAATTAAACAGCATTGCTGCATCACTGACTTCAAACGTATATTTGGAATGCTCAAATTCCGGTTGGTGGAATACATCACCATATGTGATTCCTTCAACCCATTCCAAATCAAACACATTTTCTTTGTCTTGAATGTAAGAAGCAAGGCGCTCCAGACCATACGTAATCTCGACCGCAACCGGATTCGCGTCGATGCCGCCCACTTGCTGGAAGTACGTGAACTGTGTCACTTCCATCCCATCAAGCCATACTTCCCAACCAAGACCCCATGCGCCAAGCGTCGGAGATTCCCAGTTATCTTCTACAAAACGAATATCATGAAGTGCTGGATCAATCCCCAGACGGTTCAAGCTTTCCAAATAAAGCTCCTGAATATTGTCAGGAGAAGGCTTCATTATAACTTGAAACTGATGATGTTGATAAAGGCGATTTGGGTTCTCCCCGTAACGTCCGTCGCCAGGGCGTCTTGAAGGCTCCACATAAGCTACATTCCAAGGCTCAGGTCCGATCGAACGGAGAAAAGTCATCGGATTCATCGTTCCGGCACCCTTCTCTACGTCATAGGGCTGGACAATAATACATTTCTGATCCGCCCAGAAATTTTGCAGAGTTAAGATCATTTGTTGAAAATTCATGTGCCTATCACTCCTTTATGCCTCATATTGACGGCGTCTGACGTCTGAAGTTGTCTATACATGTTCATAAACCGATATACATGCAAAAAACTCCCGTCCATACGCCTGATGCCAGACGTAGGGACGAGAGTATATTCTCCCGCGGTTCCACCCTACTTGACCGCCGCATTAAATCGATACAATCGATTACAATGCCAATCCAATAACGATTGCGGTCCACTTTCATAGGTATTTGCTCCGAAGTGCCTGTTCATCCGTCTGTTCGTCCGGGCTCACACCGTCCCCGAATCGCTTTCTTTCGAACTGATAGTCGAATTACTTTCTTCATCCTTGCAAATATGTTTATTTTATAATAGTCAATATCATATCTAAATTAGAACGATTCGTCAAGTATTACGAGCGCCCGACTACCATCATTCATCTTGGCGTTCTTCGCGCTGCACATGCTCTTGATGCGCAGCTAGATCATACTTTTCCATTTGCTCAATAAAATTTAAAGACTTGCAACGGACTCCCACATGAGTGTCCATGTAACCGCGCATACATGCACGCAAGTGTGCCTTAGTCTCCGGCTTAACGGCGATGCTACCTACTCTGCGCAAGTCTGTTTTGGCAAACAATGTCATGAGTTTTAATACTGACACTGGCGCCATATATTTGGCATGCTCTCGTACGCGGCACCTTGAGCATATCGCTCCGCCCAGGCGCCATCCAAAGTTAACAAGATCCTCTGCTTGCCCACAGATGACACAAGTATCAAGCACAGGTGCTACCCCCACAGATTGACACAGCTTCATCTCAAATAAATGGGTTAATACCTGCTCATCCTTGCCATCTTTTAAAGCTTGCAAATAAGCAAGCAGCTGCTCGAACATGTAGCCACCGGCCTCTTCATCCTGCAAACCGCGATCTACAAGTTCTACTGCATAAGATGCGTATGCAGCCAGATGAAGCTGCTCGCGCAGTGGATGATGGGACTCAAGAATCTCACACCCGTTCAAGGTACCAATGTGTCCCATCCCTTTAAAATAAATATACTCTCCATATGTAAACAACTGTGTAGCCGCAGCATGGCGACTGCGCACCTTCTTCGCTCCCCTTACGAGGACACCGGTCTTCCCGTGCGATTTGGTGCACAGTGTAATAATCTTATTTCCTTCCCCATAATCCATGCTGCGTATTACAATACCTTCCACCCTATATAACACCGTTGTCCTCCCCTACGACAACTGACTTATCACTCCACGATCTGCTCAGACAACTCGGGTTCCGCTTCCGCCTCTTCTACATCTGAGATCTGCCCAATATGCTTATATAACAAGTAGGCATCCACATCCCCCGTCATTGCAAACACATTCCACGAGAAATCACGCATTCGTAAATCCCCCTTCATCGGAAATGATTCTGTCTTATGCATTATCATGTGCTGAGAGGTAGGGAATATCCGATGCAATAATTGGCTTGTATGATATGCAGTTGCTTTATGCCGTCGTTACTTATCGTTTCTAAAGCCCAGGTCACGCAAAACGCGATCATGATTACGCCAGTCCTTTTTCACCTTTACCCAGAGTTCTAAGAACGATTTCGAACCTAATAGCGTTTCAATATCTTTGCGGGCAAGCTTACCAACCTCTTTAAGCAGCGCACCTTGTTTGCCAATAACGATCCCTTTCTGCGAATCCCGCTCAACAAAGATAACCGCAGAAATGTGCACCACGCCATTGTCTTGTACCTTCATATCTTCAATCATAACCGCTATTGAATGCGGAATTTCCTCGCGAGTTGCATGTAAAATCTTCTCCCGGATCAACTCCGCTACTACGAACTGTTCTGGATGATCTGTAATTTGATCTTCCGGATAGTATTGTGGACCTTCTGGCAAATAACCAGACAGTACTTGCAGCAAGCGATCCACATTGTTGCCTTGTAGTGCTGAGATCGGAATAATCTCTGCAAACTGATGCAGTTCGTTATAAGTTTTGATCATGCCGAGCAGCTCTTCTGGCTGCACTTGATCAATCTTGTTCATGACCAGAATAACAGGTGTATTTACGCGCTTTAACTGTTCAATAACATAGCGGTCACCGCCCCCAAGACCAGCAGATACATCGACAAGGAACAACACAGCCTCAACTTCATTTAATGTTGTGAGTGCCACTTGATTCATGTAATCGCCAAGCTTGGATTGGCGCTTATGAATACCTGGTGTATCAAGAAACACAATTTGAGAACCTTCTGTTGTGTATACACCATGAATCTTATTACGAGTAGTCTGCGGCTTATCAGACATAATCGCTATCTTCTGACCGATTATATGGTTCATTAAAGTGGACTTCCCTACATTAGGTCGTCCGATTATAGCTACAAAGCCTGATTTATACGATTTGGATTGCTTCATCAATTTAACTTCTCCTCTGGTTCTTAGTAGTTCTTGTGCTTATTCTTGTGCCAACTTGCTCTAATATATATAAACGGCTCCGCATCGTCTATAGACTGGAGCGGAACCGCTTCGATTGTCTACTCTTTCAGTTCAGCTTGACGTGTAGCCGAGCTTTCCAGACTGTTCACGTCAAACGCGCCTGGCAATAGCGCCCCCACTGTAGTAGTCGTTACTTCACCATTCAAATTGCCCATGTACACCGGCATATCTGACGGACATAACTCCAATATCACTTGGCGACATACCCCGCATGGTGTAATTGGGTCACTCGTATCACCAACGACAGCAATAGCCTTAAAAGAACGCGGTTCGCAGCCATCCGCGATCGCTCTGAATAAAGCGGTTCTCTCGGCACAGTTAGTAGGACCGTAAGCTGCATTTTCCACATTGCAACCCAAGTGTACGTGTCCATCCGCATCCAATAGTGCTGCTCCGACCTTAAAATGCGAATAAGGTGTGTACGCTTTTTCGCGGGCGAGTTTTGCTTGTTCCATCAGTTGTGTAGCATTCATCTGACGTTCCTCCTTCTAGTTGACCAGCAGCTTCCATACCGGAATACCTAATAGAATTACACCAACAATGACGGCAAACACTGCCGCAACCAATACAGCACCTGCGGCAGTGTCCTTCGCAATCTTGGCAAGCGGATGCGGATTGAGCATCACCAGATCTACTACCGTTTCAATAGCAGTGTTAAAAAGCTCCGCCATGATCACCAGCGTGATGCACAAACCAATCCAAAACCATTCTGTGCGCTCTAGTCCAAGCGCCAAACCCAGTCCCGTCACCGCAAACATAACACCTAAATGCACCTGCATGTTACGCTGCGTACGCAGAGTATACCATATACCTTCTAATGCGACTTGAAATGTATGCCTCCAAGGCCGCTTGCTCCGTATCATTAGCGTGTCAATCCAACCTTAGCAAGCACCGCTTCCTGCTTGTCCATCATGACACGCTCTGATTCATCATCTTGATGGTCATACCCGAGCAGATGCAAAAAGCCATGCACGAACAGAAATCCAATTTCCCGCTCCAACGAATGTCCGTATTCCTCTGCCTGTGCTTGCGCACGTTCAGTTGAGATAATAATATCGCCTAACATATCACCTATGGTTAACAGCTCCGACTCGTCTTCTACCTCATAAAGGATATCCAACTCTTCATCAGTAGATTCGTTCAGTGCAAATGACAGCACATCTGTAGGACGATCAATGCCACGATAATCACGGTTCAATTCGTGGATGCGCTCATCATCTACAAATGTTAGGGCAACTTCCCCCTCTGTAACCCCTTCCATATGTGCAGCTTCCGCTAGGATTAACTCCAACTGCTCCACTAATACAGTGGAAATGGGATACCGATCCTGTTCATCGCTCCATGCTAATGTTACTTTCATACTATTCTCCTTCTTTATGGCCTGGTCGTCCTTTATTGAACTCAGCCGCTTCCTCACGATCTTCCAAGTTAGCTTTATCGACTCTACCGGCTTCTTCGTCCGCATGTACTGACAGCTTATCCGCGTGAGCGTGATGAGCAGCTGATGGAGTATCTTCTTTTGCAGGCAGCTTATGCTGCATTTTCTCATGTGACTTGTCTGACACTTTAGATGTGTCTGGGTATTCGATTCGAGAATGGAATATACCCATTACCGTTTCTTTTAACGAATTTGCAACGATATCAAGCTCTCGCATCGTCAAGTCACAATCATTAAACTGATTATCATCAAGGCGATCTTTAATGATCTTGTGGATCATCGTCTCGATCTGCTCTACTGTCGGATGACGTAAGGATCGAACCGCAGCCTCAACACAGTCTGCTATCCCCACGACAGCCGCCTCCTTGGACTGCGCCTTCGGACCTGGATAACGGAAGTCATCTTCCGTAAAGTCCGGCTCGCCCCCTTGTTCTTCTGCCAGCTTGATCGCTTTATAATAGAAGAACTTAAGGAAAGTTGTCCCGTGATGCTGTTCCGCAATATCCCGTATCGGCTTGGGAAGCTTATAATCTTTCAGCATTTCAGCACCATCACGTGCATGTGCCGTAATGATGGAAGTACTCAGCTTCGGGTCGATAAAATCATGCGGATTATCCATATTCGTCTGATTCTCAATAAAGTAGCTTGGTCGCTTCGTCTTACCGATATCGTGATAAAACGCTCCGACTCGGCATAATAGTCCGTTTGCCCCGATCGATTCGGCCGCCTGTTCAGCCAGATTGCCTACCATTACGCTGTGATGATAGGTTCCCGGTGTCTCCGTCAACAGCTTCCTTAGTAACGGATGGTTTGGGTTAGACAGTTCGACAAGCTTCAGTGCGGATAAAATGCCAAACGTAACTTCAAAGAACGGCATCAAACCAATCACAAGCACTGCTGTCACCAAGCCGCTGCTGAAGGCAAGACCCGCTGCAAGAAGTGTATCCCTGCTGTTTAAAGGATCGCCATTCATCATGGCAAGCGTAATGACCGTCAAGCTGCCAAAAATACAAATCATAATACCGGCCTTCAGAATCGTAGAACGCTGACTGGCTCGATGAATCGCAAATATGGCTGCGTACGACACAACTAAGGCCAAGAAGCCAAAATTAAAATCAAACAGCTCACCTTGCTGCGTATTAAGCACAATACTGGCCATCACACTAAATACGACGGCGCTTATGTAAGCCAATGACACATCCAGCAGCAATGTGATCAGCATAACACCCAAAGCCACAGGCGCTACATAGCCGATATAAGTAGACGTCTCCGTCTGAGCGTAAGCGACAATGTGAAGTGCAAGCACGTTAATAGTAAATATGATCGCCAGCATAAGAAGCTGTGCGTTATTGTACTTAAAGTGCGTACTGCTGCTTTGTCTCATAAACATAAACAATACGCCAATAAACATAAAGGAAAGCAACAATAAGCCTAGCTGTGGCCACATGTTTACTTCCGACTTCAGCAGTTCATTTTCCTTGAGCAGATCATACATGTCTTGCGAGATCACTTGTCCACGCTTTACGATGATGTCCCCCTGCTTAATGAACACTTGCGGCGTATTTTCCCGTGCTTGAACTTTAGCTTCCTTGGTTGCTTCTTCATCATAAAATTTGTTCGGTGTAATCGATAAACGCACGAGTTCTTGGATTACTTCACGCGTAGAGCGCTTAGTCAAAGAACTGGCATTCACGTATTCAGCGACCTTGGCGCGCGCGACAGTTGCATCTGCGATCGAATCGCTCATCAACTTGCTTACGATATCACGACCTACTGGCTTCATGTCCGTAATGTCATCCTTGGACAAGCGTGCAATCTTGATGAACGTCTCCTCAGGCACACGATACTTCTGTTCTTCAATACGCTTGGACATTTCATCCAATAACTTGCTCGAATATGTACTGCGGTTGTCCATCTTAAAAGAATTAATATAATCGTCGAACATCTGCGGAATGACCCTGCGATACAGATCTACCTTCTCCGAGAAGGAGATCAGTTCGTCGACATTAACCGTTTCTATTCGATTTAATACAATATCCATCAACTTCTCATTCTTAAAAGAAACGATAGGATAACTAGGCGCCACGCGCTCTGCCGCCTCTTCCTGTGCTTTTAACGTTGCCTTTTTGTCTGGAATTTGCTTGGGTGCCACGATATTTTTCTCGTTCACATTACCAACTACGATATCGAATTTCTCTGGCAGTATGTTCGGTGCCAAGCTGAAATAAAACAATACCGTCATAAAACAAAATAAGACAACACGCACGCCGATGCTGTATTTCCATCCTGCCATTGTAACCGGGCGAGCTTTGTTACCGCTGCCTTGATGTGCTTGTAGCATAGAGAACAGTCCTCTCTATCCCTGGTTTTCGTTTTCCTTCTGATAAGCCACAATAATCTTCTGTACTAAGGAATGACGAACGACATCCTGCTCAGCAAAATGTACGATTCCGATCTCCTCGATATCATGTAAGATCCGTTCCGCTTCGACCAAACCGGACTTTTTGCCCCGGGGCAAGTCAATCTGGGTGACATCGCCAGTAATGACCATCTTGGAGCCAAAACCGAGTCGTGTCAGGAACATCTTCATCTGTTCAGGAGTCGTATTCTGTGCTTCATCCAAAATAATAAAGGCATCATCCAACGTTCGTCCCCTCATATAAGCGAGTGGAGCAATCTCGATCAGTCCTCTTTCTAATGCCTTAGCCGTCTGATCAGGTCCCATGACGTCATACAGCGCATCATATAGCGGACGCAAGTATGGATCCACCTTCTCTTGCAGATCTCCTGGGAGAAAACCCAGATTCTCGCCCGCCTCTACTGCTGGGCGTGTTAATACAATACGCTTAACGGCACCTTCCTTCAGTGCACTGACGGCCAGAACTACTGCTAAATAGGTCTTCCCTGTTCCTGCTGGTCCTACACCAAATACAATGTCCTGCTTCTTGATCGTAGACACGTAATGACGCTGACCTATTGTTTTTACCCGTATCGGCTTGCCTCTAAACGTAGTCGTGATCTCACCTTTAAACAGATCTAGCAGCTCGTCAACTTTCCATTCCTGAGCTAGATCAAGTGCATACATGAAGTCACGCTCGGACAGTGTAATATTGTTGCGGATCAATTGCAACAGCACTTCGAACAACCGCTTAAATTTCTCAACTTCTTCCATACCGCCAGAAATAACAATTTCTGCATCTCTTGATGTGATCTGAGCACCAGTACGGCTTTGAACCAGCCGCAAGTACTTGTCCTGTGGTCCAAGCAAGGCCAAGCCTTCGGTGGCATTCTGTAATGAAAGTTTGACAGTCTGTAGTTGCGACAAAAACCTCAGTCTCCTTGCCTTCAGTCTCATTAGCTTAATGGATAATCGGCTGCTCAACAGCAATCGATTGCTCAACTTCAAATAATACTTTCAGTTTCACTTTACCATTCTCCGACTTCTGATGCAAAATTTTTTCCGTTTTAACGCGGGCATCAGGCCCATTTTTAGCCGCTATATCAACTCGTGCTTGCTTTAGTCCTTCTTGCATCGCTTCTTGCTCGCTTCGTTCTTCCGCCACCAGTTGGACTTCTGCTATTTTTTCAGTTATCCATCCTAATGGAAGGGATACGCTCCCCCAAGAAGCGGCTGCAGTGTCGGATGTTACCTCATACTGGGCATAAGGTATATCTCCAAATCCGGACACTTGCAATCGACGTTCACCGATCTGTATATAATGACGTTCTGTAACATCTCCTGTAAGCACCTTCTGCTTGCTGATGAGAGGAGAAACAATCTCATACTCGTGCCATACCAACCCTCGCACCACTCCCTTTGCAGGCACCGCCTGTTGCGCCTGAGTGGAACCGACGATGCCGGAGATAAGCACGCTGCCTTTCTTCACTCGAGTGTTAGGCCGCACAACAGCGCGCCCTTCTTTCGCAATAATCTGAGTAACGACCGCATCCGCCCGCGCTATCAGGTGACTGGGATTGCGCAGGGTTCGATTCTCTGCCATCGTAGACTCCACAACGTGAATCACAACCCTTGTCCCTTGCCTCGTCACCCCAATCCAGGAGGTTGATGGCAGGCGGGCATTTAGCTCCTTTGAGAGCGTGTCCAGCTTTTTCATACGGAACGTCCATTGAAACGGGTAAATCCCTTCTTCCCGTGCAGCAGCAAGCACATCATCCGTAGGGATGCGTTCATTCCCTTTCACATCAATCGTCCAAATTAACGATGACAGCATGTACATACCAAAGAGAAATAGAAATAAGCCGGAAATAAAAAATGTGCGCTTACGCACTTGTTTGATTGAAAATGGCACGCCAAATCGTGCCTCTACATGAACTCGGCAGCCTGTCTCTTTTAAAAGCGGACGAAGACGGAAGAAATCCGGCAGCATCAAAAATAAGCTGACCTGATTGTCTTCCTCACGCATCACGTCCCATATCAGCATTTGCTTGGCAGATAATTTGTTTAATAATTGTTCTGCATATTGTCCCCTAATACGAACGCGTACGTAACCGCGCCAATTCGCAAGTGCAGGTGGTTTCATGACAACGTTTCCTCCATTCCGTGAACCTTAACTTCGATTATGCTGCCTTCAATAAATACTTCCTCGGTCCATATTCCACGTATGACCAAGTTGCGGCCGAACACCTCAAGCTCGCCGGTAACCAGTGATAGACGCATATGATCACTTGAAAAATGAACAACGCCGCGATGATTCTCCACGAACAGTTGTCGATTGCCGATCATCGTAAATCGGGGCACATTAGATAGCATATCTTGCGGCAGATCGAACAAGTGTGCCGTCCATTGGCGCAGTTTGCGGGTGAAGCGGCTCATGTACGATAGGCCCCCTTCCTGTACTTTACAATTTATGCGGCAACCGTACGGTTTATGAAGGTGAAAGTATAAGCTGCGCCTAATTTAGCCCACAGTATACGAGTTAACAGCCTTTTAGTACTAAAATGGACAGTACTTAAGTTCATATCGCATCAAAACGATCGTTTTCGCCCCAAAACAAAACACACATACTCCGATCAAAGGGCCTACTACCACCCTTAACTATCGGAGTATGTGTGTTCTTTTTTGCTATTTATCGTTGCCCGTGCGGTCGCTTCGAACGCGGCGGACCAATGATCTCAGCCCAAATGACTCCACGACGCGCATCTTCTACAGATACACCTGCCTGCTGCCACTCATCTTGAATCTCATCTTCTTCAATTGGATTAGGCGCATGCATGCTGTCACGAGTCGCCACTGCTCGATGACTCATGGCCTGACGCTCTTGATAGCTGGACGAAGTCCGCATAGCTGTACCGGAAGAATCTGCTGCCAACGACGGCGACTCCGACATTAGCGTCTGAGATTGCGGAGCTGGCTCTTCAAACAACTGCTCACCCTCATCATCCTGCTCGCCATGCGATTGTCGTCCGGATGAATCTCCCGCTCTCTGGTCCCCGCCAAAGCTCGGCATACGGTTGGTTTGCTTCTTTCCCTTGCCTAGCAAGGAAAACAAAAAACCTAATATGGCAATGGCAATAATCGGATTGCTAAACACAAGGTCAATTATTTTCTCCATGGCTTATCGCCTAGCCTTCTGATTTAGGATCGGTACCTTTACCGCCGATCGAACCGCGCATATGCGTATCCGCTTCAATATTTTTCAGATTCATGTAGTCCATTACCCCGAGTTTGCCAGAACTCAATGCTTCTGCCATTGCGAGTGGGACTTGTGATTCGGATTCCACGACGCGCGCGCGCATCTCTACGACACGAGCACGCATCTCTTGCTCAAGCGCAACCGCCATTGCACGACGTTCTTCCGCCTTCGCTTGCGCGATACGCTTATCAGCCTCTGCCTGTTCCGTTTGCAGGTTTGCACCGATATTTTTACCTACATCTACATCCGCAATATCAATAGACAAGATCTCAAAGGCAGTTCCTGCATCCAAACCTTTGCCTAACACAGTACGGGAGATCATATCCGGGTTCTCCAAAACATCTTTATGAGTGTTCGCACTACCAACCGTCGTAACGATACCCTCACCTACACGGGCAATAATGGTCTCCTCACCAGCACCACCGACAAGGCGATCAATATTAGCACGAACAGTAACGCGAGCGCGAACGCGAACTTCGATACCGTCTTTCGCCATGGCAGCCACAATCGGTGTCTCGATGACACGAGGGTTAACGCTCATTTGAACAGCTTGCAGTACGTCACGACCAGCAAGGTCGATCGCTGCAGCGCGTTCGAATTCAAGGTTAATGTTCGCCCGCTGTGCAGCGATTAATGCATTCACGACACGGTCAACGTTACCACCGGCCAGATAGTGACTTTCCAACTGATTGAGGGTTAATCCAAGACCAGCTTTGGAAGCCTTGATTAGCGGATTAACGATACGACTAGGCGTTACACGACGAAGGCGCATTGCCACAAGCGTAATAATGCCTACGCGGACTCCCGATGCAATGGCACTGATCCAGAGCATGACCGGGAAGAAGCTAAGAAATACGCTCAATACGATAACTACAACTACCGCAATAAGCAAAATACTGATGATTGATGGGTCCATGTGTGTACCTCCACTTAATCTTTTTTCATCTATCCCAATCCTTTATATGGTAAAAAGGAAGAAGGAACTACATTGGTTTACCCCTTGCTTATTTCTCTTCGTGGTGATTAACAGCTTCGCGGACTACTACGCGAACACCTTCCACTTGTATAACTTCCACTGACTTATCTTTGTCAATAAAAGTTCCATCTGTAACCACGTCCACCTTACGTTCACCAAACATGGCTGTTCCCGCTGGACGAAGCGAGGTTAAAGCAATCCCAATCTGATGCAGCAGCGTCTCCTCATTCAAATGCGAAACGTAACCTGCCTCAGCAGTCAGCTTATCTTTTAATATAAACTTGTTCCAAATTCCCTTATGCTTAAAGATCCGTGCAGTTACAATGACAACAGCAACTGCCGCTACAAATGCAATCCCTAGTGACAACAAGGCGTTAGACGTATCGTACGCTGCACGTACGACTCCAGTAATCAGACTGGCTCCGCCCAATATACCCAGTATACCAAAGCTTGGTACAAAAAGTTCTAATGCCAACAACACCAGACCTATGATGAATAACACGATTGTCTCCATTCCGGCCAGACCAGCAACGTATGCACCGAAGAAATAAAGAGCAAATCCAACAATGCCTAAAATGCCTGGTACTCCAAAGCCTGGTACGATAAGTTCGATGGCAACACCCGCAATACCAATAAATAACAAGATCGTAGCAATAATCGGGTTTGTTAAATATATCGCCAATTGTTCAGATACTTGCATATTAATTGGCATTAATTGAGTATCTTTAATTTGCGCTTGCTGCAGTACATTCTCAACGGAAGATGCTTCATATTCCGCATATCCGGACTTAAGTGCTTCTTTGGTGTTCATCGACAGCACTTCGCCGGGCTGCTTCGTCTTGCTGATGCTTGGCAAGTCAATCTTAGACTTTACATCAACCATCGCCTTGGCAATAAGACCATCACGACCATTCTTCTCGGCAGCTCCCTGCATCAAACTAATCCACATGGCGATTAATTTAGGATCCTCTACCAACTCATGGTTTCCGTTAACAATCGCTGCTGAGCCGATTGCGCTTCCAGACGCCATCGCAATCTCATCGGCGTTGAGCGCGATGTAACTGCCCGCAGACGCTGCCTTGCCGTGTACAAATACAATCGTTCGCAGCGGACTGTCTGCAATGAGCTGTCCAATCTTGGAGGCACTATCCAATCTCCCCCCTGGTGTATCCATCTCAATGACGACTGCTTCCGCTTGAAGCGCTTCCGCTTCTTGAAATGCACGCTTCATGAAGGTATGCATGACCGGATCAACGGTTCCCTTAAGTGGAATAACAACTACTTGCCCAGAGCCTGTCGATGCAACCTTAGACTGGGCTAACGTCTGCGCCTGTGCTTGCGGCACGATGCCTAATCCAGCCATACCTGCTACTACAAGCAGCAGCACTGCACTTGCACATAAGCGCTTTATAAACTGCCAATGCAAATGTATCACCCCTCGACCTCCCCTTGCGTTGTATATATAAACGTAATCTTTTTGATCATACGAAGTAATACGTGAAAAACTACCTTAGCGTTTCAGGTTTACATGGAGCTGACAAAGAAAAAACACTCCTTGTAACAAGGAGTGTTTCTGTCTCATCGAAAAGTTGTCTTAATTCGCTTATTGCAGATGTTGTTGCACAATGGCATTGACAAGCTTGCCGTCGGCACGCCCCTTCACCTTAGGCATGAGGGCAGCCATTACTTTCCCCATTTCCGCCTTCGAAGAAGCACCGCTCTCTTGGATGGTCTCTTGTACAATGACTTGTAATTCCTCTTCGGACAGTTGTGCGGGAAGGTATACCGACAATATGTCAATCTCTGCTTTAACGTTATCCACAAGGTCGAACCGACTTGCTTTCTCGAACTCTTGGAGGGCATCTTTCCGCTGTTTGATTTCACGACTCAGAATCTCAAGCACTTCATCGTCATTCAAAGTTCTTTTTACATCTATCTCAACATTCTTGATCGCCGAACGAATCATCCGGATGGTGGAGAGTTTGAACTTGTCTTGACTCTTCATCGCTTGCTTCATATCTTCGTTCAATCTTTGGCTCAGATCCATTATTACATGTTCCTCCTAAAACTTTCTCTTACGAGCAGCCTCGGACTTCTTCTTGCGCTTGACGCTTGGCTTTTCATAGTGCTTACGCTTTTTAACTTCAGCCAACACGCCATCTTTGGCGATGGAGCGCTTAAAGCGACGGAGTGCAGCATCGATTGTCTCGTTTTTGCGAACTTTAGTTTCAGACACCAGTTTTCCCTCCCTCCGACCAGACCGTTCCAAGAACAAATCACGGTTCATCAAACTACATTATATGTGAAACAGAAATATAGTGTCAACCTCGCGAATACCAACTGTAAACAATTACGTATTTAACGTATTTTTTTACAGTTGTTTCGCAATCTTGAACGGTATCTGGTTACTCCGTTGTTACGCCTTTGGGCCGACCAAATCTCCCAGAGATTCGCCGCCAAGCAAATGGTAATGAATGTGAAATACTAACTGACCGCTATCTTTGCCGCAGTTGTTAACCAAACGGTAGCCAGTCTCAGCTACGCCCGTCTCACGCGCGATTTGTTGAGCTGCCTTATGCACTTCTCCGATCAATGCGAAATCTTCGCCTTCCACATCGTTCATGGTAGCGATATGCTTCTTCGGAATAATGAGAATATGTACGGGAGCCTTAGGACCAATATCATGGAACGCAACTACATGCTCATTTTCAAATACCTTCTTGGAAGGAATAGAACCTTCGATAATTTTGCAAAAAATGCAATCCATTCTAGAATAACCTCCCTTTATGTATGGCATACCTTTTACACTTGTATATAGATCAAAACCAGTGTTAAAGATCATTGCAAATAGGCTTGTCTTATTATAATACCGAAAAACGTTAAAAACGTCCAATTTTTGCGAAATTGTGTTAGGCTAGTGCGATCTTGAGCTCTCGGTATGGACATGGACGCTAATATATTTGCACCCTATAATAAGTAGTACAGTTCAACCCACTATGCATGGGAAAGCAAGGAGATGGAGTATGCCCTACAAAGTGCAGCTATTTGCCGGATTGGCCGATCTGGTTGGAAATTCAGAAGTATCATTAGCAAGTGATTCGCCTTCGCTTACTGTTGCACAATTAAAACAGGAGCTTAGCATGCTTTATCCTCGAGCGGAATATGCAATCCAACAATCATTTATGGCTGTTGATCAGCGATATGCTGCAGACAGCCAATCTGTTACTGAAGTTCAAGAACTCGCTCTTATTCCACCTGTATCCGGTGGGGATGGGATTGTACCTCACGCAGAGCCAGATGCAGCCTCTATGAGCACGGAAGACGGTCGATACGAACTGACATACAACAAGATTGAAGTGGAGAAGGTTGCGGGAAAGGTGTCGCACCCAGACCATGGAGCCGCCCTTGTGTTTATCGGTACTACACGTGAGCATACAGGCGGCAAGCGGACGTTGCAGCTGGATTATGAAGCTTATATCCCAATGGCGCTGCATATGTTGTGTTCTCTCGGCGACGAAATAACCTCACGCTGGCCAGGTGCAGCAACGGCTATTACTCATCGGCTGGGTACGGTTCATATCGGTGAATCAAGTGTAGTGATTGCCGTGTCGACGCCCCGCCGCACTGATTGCTATGAAGCAAGCCGATACGCCATTGAAAGGTTAAAACAAGTTGTCCCCATCTGGAAAAAGGAGATATGGGAGGATGGTTCAGAGTGGGTAGGACACCAACTCGGACCCGGACCATGGAATCCCCTTGCTGGAGACAAGCCATAATGCAGCTAACGGCATCCCGATGCAGGGAATGCCGTTAGTCAGCTTGTTCTTGAATGTTGATTATTATATCCATTTAATAAAAAAGCTCTGTCGAAGCTTCACTTGATGACGCTCCGCCCAATCTCGAATTGCGTTGATCCCTTCCTGTTCACCTTCTGTGAAATTGAAGCAGAGGTTCATCGGCACAAAACTTTTGCCTATCAACTTAACTCCAATTGATGGTTTGTGACGGCCCATTATAATTACATCTCGAATCTCGCTCGCTTTATATGCGACTCCTTCAACCCATAATTCATCTTCTTGCAACGATAAGCTGCTCGGTTTTCTTTTCATCTTGTGAATTACAAACCCCAGATAAGAAAGACACACGAGCTCCCACGCTGCAAGCGCCCAGATAACCTCAGCTACATAATTCGTTCTAAGCAACGGAAGTGCATTAAATAAGCTCGCAATCATTAGTATAACGACCGCCACCGCCTGTATGTTAGAAGTCGGGTACTGGATCTTAAACGGCTTGTTAGCTGCTGGCATGTCAACCGCCCCTTTCGTTATTTAGTCATTTGTAAGCGTTGTCAACATAGAACGGTAAATTAAGTTAGAAACCAAGGGATGCCTCATTTTAAAAGTGAGATTGTTAAACTTATGATGTAAAAAGCAATATCGTGGAATATTAGGATAAGCGAAAATCAGAAAATGAAGAAAGGTCAAGGAAGTAGGTGCTGCGACTGATGGAAATATAGCATTAATGGAAGTGCTTAGATCTAAAGCGTGCGCTGCGAAAAGAAAAAGCACTCCGTAACTTACATCAATCAGCGCTGCACTCCTGCTGCCTACACAAGATCTCCATCGCGGACTACAGTCAATCGGACTCGTTCACATTTTCGCCTTATTTATATCCATTATACTCCAAAGTTCAAACAATTGTCGATATTTTTTCATAAAAAAGACACCTATATTACTTTACACACAAAAAAACCTGATTTCACATTAGGATATCCCCTCTGCGATAACCAGGCACGTTCGATAATAATTCATTTTTCATAGATTGATGTTAAGGTATTAAGCTTAAGGCAACTAGGGTTGCCAAAGGGAGAATGATGGGATTGTAGCCATAACCAGAGCCATAACCATATGGATTGTACCCTGGGTAGTAACCTGGATAGTAACCAGGGTAATAGCCTCCCCCATACCCATAATACGGCGGACGAGCATATGGTGAACCGTAATTGTGATAAGGATAATAGCCATATGACGGTCTGTAAGATTGATCGCGGAACATATAAGGTGAGTAATTCGAAGATTGGCAGCCGCACATAGGCTGACAAGGCACTGGTTCCGAGTATCCCATCGGCAGCCCTGCCGAGGCATGTTGAGCATGCCCATTTGGGACCGCAAGATGAACAAATTGCTCATCAACGTGTGTAATCATCCCTGTATAAGTATTGTTATCCACAGTAGTCAACTGCACGTTTTTGTTGATATGCATTTTGCATAAATGAAACATGGATGGGGTAGAAGCAGGTTCCAAATTATAATCAACTTGAGCGGCTGGAGATGCTGACTGCGGGGAGACGGGCACTTGACTTTTTATAGGAACAGACGGCGATAGAGACGCTTGGTTCTTCGCTGGACTCGAGGTTGGGATTAGATTTGTTCCTTGATTTGTTCCTTGATTTGCACCTGCACTTGATCCTGTCCCTATCCCTGCTTTAGCCCCGTTTCCAGCTCCAGTTGGTTTTTCAATGATTGGGCCTGTCGATTTCTTTTTTTCCATAGTAACCTCCTCTTGATGCATGCAGAAGTAATCTGAATAATGCAGGATATTCGCCTAGGCCCAGAGGGGTGACAACTATTCATATGGCTCAAAATAAAAACAAAAAAAAGACACCTCGTACCCTGCAAAACGCAGGCAGCGCTTGAACGCTGTGAGCGTATTTCTTCTGCAAACGAGTCAAAATGTTTACACAAGCAATACGATCACCGAGGTGCCATTCAATAAAGATGTCGGCTAACTGTATTATAACAGTAGGTTGAAACTGTAACTGTGACAAAGCTCACATTTACTTCGTAATAATATCCATTTCGTTACAGAAAATGTACGACCAGAAACAGCAAGGAATTAATAATTCTAATCACTGTCCACTAAGTTCTCCAGTGAATAGAAGGCAAGAACCCGTCACTTGCATTAAAGGCCATCACATCGATATCTGCTCCAAGCCCATATCCCTTTACATTACTGGTAATACACACTTTCGCTCTGTCCTCTACATGCTCTCCAACATGATACGCGACCCTCTACCAGCTTGCTCCGCAGGCTGTACAACCAGCTTGCGCGGAAGCCGAGCTCTTAGTTCGGGCACATGGCTGATCACACCCACAGATAGCCGATCTGTATGCAGCTTCTCCAATGCAGTCACAACCGTATCAAGTAATTCCGGATCCAACGTGCCAAATCCCTCATCCAAGAAGAAAAATTCGAGCGGATACATGCCTCTAAGCTGAATCTGCGCGGATAAAGCAAGGGCCAGCGCCAGCGATGTTAAGAACGTCTCTCCACCAGACAGCGTAGAGACAGGACGTCGAATTCCGCCATTGGCATCGTCACGAATAACAAAGCCACCACCCGAGTCCACTTCAAGCGAATATCGCTGCTTCGTTAGCACCTTTAGTCTTTCAGAGGCCGCTCGGCTCACTTGAAGAAGCTGCTCTTCCGCAACATACTCTACAAATGCATTACCCCTGAATACAGTTTGCAGCTGCTGCAGCCTGCTCAATAGCGACTGTCCTTCACTGCGCCGCTGCTCCAAAGCCATCCAACGACTATGCTTGCTGCGCAGCTGTTCCACATCTCGCTCGGCCTTTGCACGGCTTGACAATGCCGCCTCGTCTTGCTGCTGCGCAAGTTCCCATGTCTCGACACATGCCTGCCAGTCCTCCTCGCTGATCTGAATGCCCTGCAGCTGCTCATCGAGTCTCCGCAATTGATTTGAAAGGTCTTGACATCGTTCATGATACTGCTTCACCTGCTGCTGCAAATCCTCGCGCTGCTGCATGGGCAGCAGCGAAGCTTCAGCTTCGGCTGCAGTTGCAAAGCCTGTCTTGTCTAATTGCAGCTGCAGCTTGGCAGCTGCTTGCTCCGCACGCTCCACAGCCGATCGATACGCCTGTCTGGCAAGTGCAAGCCGTTCCTTGGCGTTGGCCTCAGCCAGACGAGCCGCTTCAACGGTAGCTGTAAGCTGTACCGCGTTGGCACGGATATCAGTTAATCGACGTTCAGCTTGTATAACCTGGTCAGTAATTGGTCCTGGCACCAGCCATGGCTCCACACGCTTGTCTAGATCTTCCATTATTCTGACCACACTTTGGAGCTCGGCATTACTTTGAATCACTTGTATCTCTGCCTGGCGATGTTGAAGATCGCATGCTCGATATTGTGCCTGTGTCTCTTCCAAATAGGTTACACTGCGGTCAATGCGCTGACGACAATCTTCCGCCTCCTGATCACGAAGCAGCCACTGTGCGCGCAGTTCATCCAGCTGCTCGTACGGCCATTGGCTATAATTTTCTTCGTATACACGACTCAACTCAGACACGCGTGAAAGTAGGACAGATAGCTGCACCTTAGTCTCTGCATGCACTGCCCGCGCAGACTCTCTTTTGGAAGACAATTGCTGCAGCTGCCATAAATGCGCATCCAATTGGTGAATAAGTGAATCTTTCAGGCCGACAGATGATTCCAGTTCACTTGTTAATTGATCATGAAGTGTCCCGATCATTTCAATCTGCTCAGACATCTCCTCATATTGTTGCTGACCAGCAGCAACTGTTGTCATTTCGCTTGCCCATTCTGATTCCAGAATAACGCAAGCTCGCTTTACTTTTTCGACCGTAACAGCTGCATCAGGGTGTATGCCGGATGTATTGTCAAATTCCCCACCTGTCACAGCATCATAGCTATTGCTGTTCTCCAGTCCTGCAGCAATCTGTTCAGCCAGCTTGTCTCCCAGTAGTGCCGCAGTTTTGCTGCCAACATCCGCAAGCCGCTCTCGCAATTCTTGACGGAGTATGAAACAACGCTCAGACGAAACTGTTGATTCAGTTAACAGCGATTTGACCTGTTCACGCAGCTGCTGACATTGCTCCAGCAGTTGTTCCCCAGCTGCTCGCTGGACCCGATAGCTCTCGATGTCAGGAGTAAGATCTACGTGCGCACGATTAGATGTATGATCAACCGATCCACATACGGGACACGGCTCTCCAGTCGTCAAGCTGCTGGCAAGCTCAGCAGCCAGTAATGATTTCGTTCTGTGCTGGACATGCTGTGCAGCCCAAGCTGACAAGCCATTCAGCCGATCTGTCAGCAGCAGCAGCCGTTTGCCATTATCTTTCCATTGCCGCTCTTTCCATGACACAGATTGACGCCAAGCCGGTACCGGGTGCCCCCACTCTACAATGTTCAGGACTTCTTGCCCAATCTCCTGCTCAATTGTATTTACAGCGTTAGCCTGTAGTTGATTGAGCGCTTCTAACTGCACAGCATTGGCTTGCAGCTCAACCAAACGCTCCTTTGAAAGCCATGCTGATTGAAATGCTTCACGTTCAGCCAATGGCCGATCCAACGTCTTTAACTGTTGTTTTAATTCAGCTTGTCGGGTACCCGCCTTATCGATAAGCTGTGTAAAACGTTCGATCTCTACGCCCGACTTCTTAGTTGTCTCCTGTGCTTGTGCCAGCACAAGCTGTGTTCGTTCAGCATCTTGACGCAAACGCACAAGTTCCTCATGCCACTCCGCTGCCTGCTTTAGCTGCTCGATTCGATGAAGCAGCACAGGTTCTTGCTGCTCTCTTACAAGCAGCGCTTTGTTTGCGGCATGCTCTGCTGCCTTGCATTCCTCTTCACTTGCTGCAGCAGCAAGTTCCGTTTGCTTAAGCTTAGCCTCATCCTGCAGCAATTGGAGCTGCGACTGTCCCGCTTCTTGTGCATACGGAGCCAGCAATTCTGCTTCCGCAGATCTTTTTAACTGCAGCTCATGGGTCGTTACAGCATCTGCTTGCTGCTCCAATTGAGCCAGTTGATTTGCGATGCTGACGCGATCGGCTTGGCGATCTCTTTGCTCAGCAAGCTTTTGATATTGTAAAGCAGCTGCCTCTTTAGCAGCACGTGCCGCTTCTGCCACTGCGGCTGCGGCTGTCAACTCAGACTCTACAGAAGTCAACGCCTCTGCGGATGCATCTCCTAAACCCTGCTGTTCCGCTGCACAAGAATTAACTTCTGCCTCCGTAGCCTTCAGACGACGAGACAGCTTGCTTGCCAACTCGTCACCATATTGCTCCAGCGAAAACAGTCGCTGCAGCATTTGACGACGATCACTGCCTTTCAGCGAAAGAAATTCTGCGAACTTCCCTTGTGGCAATACTACCGCACGAGTAAAATCGTCCATTTTTAATCCGATATGGTACTCAACCATCCGAGTCACATCTGCAAGCTTGTCTGCAAGTACCGTCTCTGAATCAGATGTTATTTCAATGAACCGACTTACGGTATTGCTGACAGTAGCCTCCCCTGTCCGCTTGAACCGTCGTTCTACACGAAACATACGCGAACTCTGAACACCGTTTAATTGAAACGCAAACGAAACTGACAGTTGATCCTCTGCCTGATTCATAATCCCCTGCGTTCCGTTCGTCGCCCGTTCCACTTTGCCGTACAGCGCCAGTGTAATGGCATCTAAAATGGTAGATTTACCACTGCCTGTAGGGCCAAATATGCCAAAAATCCCATTTTCACTCAAAGTTCGGAAGTCGATTCGTTGTTCTTCACGATAACTTTGAAGCCCTGACAGAGCCAGTTCTATCGGCTTCATGCGTCCACCTCCTCCGCATGTTCTCTCTCACCTACGAGCTCTAGGAATAGTTTGATTAATGCATCATCAGGTACTGCCCCACCTGTCTGCCTTTCGTAAAAACGACGGAACAGTTCTTGTACTGGCAGGTCGCTGCGGCGTCCAGCCTCTGCCTGAATTTCTTGCATTTCTGGATATACCGGGCGAATATGCACAATGCCAGCATGCGCTTTGCGAATATGCTGAATCTGTTCCATCGTCAACGCTTCCTGCAAATGTAAATTCACATCCAGCCATGCATTACGATCACGCCCCTCATCCAACCATGTGCACAACTCACCATAACCACCTTTAACTTGCCAACTGGCTAGCGGTCTTCCTGCGCTCAAATAATGTTCAACAGGCTCAGCCGCTGTAGTTCCAGGGCTAATCTCCACAATCGTTACAGACTTTGTCTGTCCCGCCTCAGAGAAGCTGTACCCAATCGGCGACCCGCTGTATCGGATAACGCCGGGTCCTTTCACCCGCTGCGGTCGATGAAGATGTCCCAAAGCAGTGTATTGGGCTCTGCTGCCTGACTCACTGCATACGTCAAAAGCACTGGGATCAACAGTGTAAGCTCCGCCTACTTGAATCGGACGTTCGGATTCACTTTCTTTGCCACCAAGTACATACAGATGGCTCATCATCAGATTAACACTATCATTACGATAGGCTTGTGCCTGCTTTGCCAGCAATTGACCTACCCTTGCACTATATGCCGTCCGGATGGACTCTTCATCGTTGTCCACTGACAGCAGCTGCTTCAGTCTTGACTCTGACGGATAAGACAACGCAGCGATGACTGCCTGCTCATCGGTTCTTTCTATCGGCACGAATACGGGCTGCTCTGTTGGCTGTCCTACAATGAAGATGCCTTGATGGCGCAGCAACGGCGCAGACGCTGCCAATCTTTCCGGATGATCATGATTGCCTGATATGATGACAATCGGACGTGTACCACGCTTAGAAAGTCTTTCAATCGCTTCATAAAACAGCAGCTCAGCGGCAGCAGGCGGATTAACCGAATCATATACATCACCCGCCAGTAAAATCAGGTCGATACCTTCTTCATCTGCCAAGTCAACCAATTCGTCAACAAATGCTGCCTGCTCCTCCAAACGACTTCTCCCTTCAAGGGTACGACCGAAGTGCCAATCTGCCGTATGCAATATCCGCATGTATACATGCCTCCTTTCCTGTATCTTCTTCTAAAGGATGTGTGCTTCTTTGGCATCAAAAAAGTAAAGCACCTGTACATCCACCGGCCGTTTCCATATTTTCTCGATCGCTCGTGCATACAGACCAAGTTGGAAGCGATAATGGTCAACTAAAGCTTGAACTCCCCCGCGCGCAGCGCGTACACGATCTGTCTTGAAATCCAGTAAAATAAGCTTGCCTTCATGCTCAAACAAACAGTCAATTACACCTTGTACCAGCACTGTCTCATGGTCCAGCAAGCCTGCATCATCACGAGCGGCAAAGGTTGATGTCGCAACAAAACGAAGCTTATCACCCATATCCGTTTCCACTTGGTTCATTTCGATTGCATAGGCTTCTGTTGCCGTCAACCCGTAACTGAATGGCATTTCACGATAAACCAACTTACTGCCCAGCAATCTGCGACCCATATCATGCTCAAAAAATGCTTGTACTGCATTTGCATCTATGGCATCAGCTTGAGGCTGTGACATCAAGTCTCGCTCCACCATGCCCACAATTGTCGCCTTTATAATGTCAGTTGTCATACCTGCTTGAAGGTCCAGCGGCAAATGCTGCATCAAGAAATGATATGCCGTCCCTCTTTCAGCAGCTGTAAGCCGAGTATTCTCCATAAAGCGCGGTCGCCTTAAATGGAGCGTATATCCCGCCATTGGATCTTTCTCATCCTGCCTGTCGTCACCGACAGCCTGTACCCATGAAGATTCTGGCCACTCCTCTTGTGTAAACAGCCGCTTCATTTCGGTAACCGATGTTTTAGCAGGTAGTAGTTCCGCAATACGATAGGGGTTGCGCCACCCTAACCGCTCCTCTATGAAAGGCCGAAATGATGGATTCGATGGGTCTTCGACTTCAGTCCACTCATCCAACTGTACGAGTCGCTCCAACTGCTCTGCCATCACTTGCGGAAGCGTATCCTCAGCGCTTGTATCAAGCTGCAGCGCCAGCACAGATGCTGATACGATAGACAATTTCCACTGCGCTGTCTCTTCCAGCATACATTCACCGTTCCGATTGGGAAGCCCTGCATAATTGCGCCAATCTGCTGCGGCAGCATGTCGAATGATCGCCGGACCAATCCAATCCAAGTAGGACTTGGCCCGTGCGATCATATAATCGGGAAGCAGCATCTCATTAATATCAAGCGCCTCACCCCACTGGCGAATTTCTTTTACGGCATCGCTAACCGTACCGACAAGTATCAACTTTTCTTTAGGTCTCGTTAAAGCTACATAGAGAACACGCTGCTCTTCCGCAAGCAATTCCAGCTTCATCTGTCTCCGTATTGCTAAATTAGCCAGCGTGGGATAGGTGACTCGTGTCGCCTCATCAACGTATTTCGGTCCAAATCCAAGCTGCTTGTGCATCAAGAAGGAAGCATTCAAATCCTGCTGGTTGAACATCTTGGCAAGCCCTGCAACAAATACAACAGGAAATTCCAACCCCTTACTTTTATGGATGGTCATAATACGAACGACATCCTCCTGCTCACCCAACGCTCTTGCTGTGCCAAGATCGCCGCCAGTACCACGCATCCGGTCTATGAAGCGCAGAAAACGAAACAGTCCTCTTACGGAGGAAGCCTCGTATTGTCGTGCACGATCATATAAAGCACGCAGATTAGCTTGTCTCTGCGTACCGCCAGCAAGCCCGCCAATCCATTCAAAATATCCTGTCTCGCGGTAAATTCGCCAGATCAATTCAGACAATGAGCCTTGCCGCGATTCGTTCCGCCAATTCTCCAATTGCTGTAGGAAAGAGCGAATTCGATTTCTAGTGCTCATACTAAGATGTGGCTGATCCTGCGTATATCCCGTTTCGTCATGCGGCAATGAGCCATCACCAGCCGGAGTCTCTATTGGCTCATCAGCAGCCAATTGAAGTGCGTCCGCATAAGGCATGTTTGATCCATACAGACGAACCTGTGCCAGTTCCTCTGCTGTCAGGCCAACGATAGGTGAGCGAAGCACGCCAGCAAGCGGAATATCTTGATAAGGGTTGTCTATTACACGAAGCAATGACACCATCACTTCAACTTCAGTAGCCTGAAAATACCCTGTACTGAACTCCGCATATGCCGGGATTCCTTCAAGTCGAAGCTCTTCTACCATTAAAGGCGCCCAGGCTGATGTAGCCCTTAACAAGATTACGACATCCCGATATGTGACCGGACGCATACGCTGCAGCTTGCCGTCAAATATGAGATACGGCGACTCTCCCTCATCACCTAGCATCCGTCGAATCCGTGCAGCAATTGCACGAGCTTCTAAGCGTGCCGTTTCCAGTTCAGCGGCGTCTACAGCCGGAGCTGCCGGATGATCAGCCATCACCTCATCAACAGCCACATCGTCGTCCTCTTCATGAACTGCTTCTACCCGACTACCCTTCTCAATGAGCAGCAGCTCTGCCGCAACGCTTTGAGGCTCTCCTGCACTGTCAGACGATTCTGGATAATATACTGCGCCGAATTGCAGTTCAGCAGCTTGATCATACTCAAGCTCTGCCACCTGTTTGTTCATCACCTGTCTAAACAGCATATTAACCGCATCTACCACCTGCTTGCGACTCCGGAAATTGCGCGCAAGATCGATCCTCGTGCCTTCGCCTTCGCGACCTGGACGGTACGATTCATATTTGGCCAAGAACAATCCTGGCTCCGCAAGTCGGAAACGATAAATACTTTGCTTGACATCACCGACCATAAATCGATTCCCAACACCATCACGTGTAATTAAGTTAACAATGGCTTCTTGAACCATGTTCGTATCTTGGTATTCATCCAACAAAATTTCTACAAACTGTTCCCGGTACTGCAGCGCTGCATCAGAAGGAAGCGTACGAGCTGCCGTTGAATCCTTTGTACGTAAAATTCGTAAGCAATAATGCTCCAAGTCAGAAAAATCAAGTAAACCCTTAGCCCGTTTGGCTAGCTCGTAACGCTCGCCAAATGCCTTAACGACACCAGCCATCTTATCCATCAGCGGGGCCATCTCATGCAGTTCCTTGAGAAATTGCGCTGGCGTCCGGCGATACAATTCCTCACGAAGCTGCTGGTACCGCGCTTTCGCCTGATCACGAAGCCGCTTCGTCTGTTCCTGCAGTGATTTGTCATACTTATCTCCGCGACAGGCCGCCAATCTGCCGAACTCAAGCTGCTCTATACTGCCGCTCATCTCGTGCCAAGGGAGACGTTCTGCAGCTTCCATAATGGCACGAGCAGCCTCCAATTCAGGCTGCAGCGCCGCTTGATAAGGTTCCGGCCCTCCGGGCGCTGTCGTCAGCTGTAGGGCTTGACGAAGCAGTTCTACAACTGCATTCAGACCTAGCCTTGTGTCCTTCATTACACTTTCCGCCCACGGCGTGTGGGATAATTCTTCTATTGACTGTGCTTTAAAGGACGTCACCATACCGCTAATCCATTCATTCGGCCAAGGATGACTGTGTGAAAAATCATACAGTCGCTGAATCAGACGAAAAGCAGCTTCATCGTTTCGTTCTCCACTAAACCAATCCACAAGTCTGCGGAACAATTCATCTTCTTCTGCATAAAGCTCTTCAAAAAGATCCTGCAGCACATCTTGCCGGATGACTTCCGTTTCGGTAGCATTCGCGACACGGAAGGCGGGGTCCAGACCTATCGTTTGGAAATATCGTTGGATCACTTCAAGACAGAATGAGTGCAGTGTTGTGATAGAAGCACGATTCAACAGTGCCAACTGCCTTTGCAAATGCTCTGATTCAGCATTGAGCTCCAGCGCTCCTTCGAGCGCAAGGCGAATACGTTCCCTCATCTCCGCCGCAGCCGCTTTGGTAAATGTGGCCACCAACAACTGATCGACATGCACAGGGTTGCTCTCATCGCTAATTTTACGAATAATACGTTCCACTAGTACTGCTGTCTTACCTGAACCTGCCGCAGCAGCAACAAGGATATGTCGACCGCCATCAACGACAGCACGCCACTGTTCGTCTGTCCATTTGGAGCCAATCGGCTTAGGAGGAAGGCTAACAGCTATCTGCTCGTGCTCGGACTGATGAACGGCATTCTTTTGTAACTCTGCATCTGTGATAATCAGTTCCCGTACAGTCCCGACATCATTGCTGCCTCTTGTTTCAACATTTACATCTACATCGTCCAAGCGATCAAGTGACAAAGCTGCATGCCCTTGTTTATCTGTATCACTCATGTTCCCTTCCCCCTTCCTGCAGCTTGATCCATACTTCTTCCTTGCTTAACTTCGGAAGCTGATTATATTGATTACCCTCTACCAGTTCATCAAATTGGCATACAGGCTTGAAATCACAAAAATCACACGCTTTGTGTGTCCCCATCCGGTAAGGCTCAATCTGTACATCTCCTTCGGTAATCTGCGTACCGATACGCTGAATTACATTGCGTGCGGTATGACGAAGCAGATCCCACTGCTCAGTCGTCGCGACGCTTGCATTGCTATAAAATGAGCCATCCTGCTTGACGGCTACCGGAATCACATCCGAATACCCCTTCTCTAACGGAGCATCCATCTTGGATACAACCTCGCGGTCGGCCAGCACAAGACCTTTAAGCTTGAACTTCTTCAGCAGTTGTTCATGAGCTTGGTCTTCGTCCATGCCATTGGATGCTGCAAGCAAAGGATTATGCACGTGAAAATATAACGCTCCTGCCGGAAGAGCTGTCTGCCCGATCCATTCTTCGGCATTGGTCAACAGCACATCCAAGTAAGTCAGCATCTGTAGGGACAGCCCATAATACACTTCGTGCAGCTTGAGATCTGTCGCACTAGACTTATAATCTACAAGGCGCAGCAAAATGCCCTGTTCACTATCGGCGCAGTCCACACGGTCAATTCGGCCAACAATCTCCATCGTACAACCATTAGCTAACGTAAAAATAAGCGGGGGCAGCGGCTTATCAGGGCCGAAGTCCATTTCCAATGCCAATGGTTCAAATTCTCCGCGCTTTGAATGTTCGCCGATTACCGATGCTGCCCGGCTGACGATCTGCTTCAACTTACGAGAAATATGCTGATATCGCTTCGTACTGAGCAGAATTTCCCCTTGCAGGCGCGGTGCCAGGATGTCTACAATTCGATCTGCCTCTGCTCGACACTCATCGGGTGTTAAAGCCGCCCAAGTACGGCCGTCTGACTTTAAGTCGGTTGCGAAACGGCTTAATGCCGCATGGAACAATTGACCAATATCAGGTGCCTCTAAACGATATAACTGCCGTTCCTTCAGCTTTAAACCGTGCGAAGCGAAATGGGAAAATGGACAAGCAACAAAACGTTCCATACGTGACACGCTCGTCCGCAGCTTCTTGCCATACAGCATCCGACTTGTTGATTGTTCTAATGGCTGTACCTGATTTCGGTACACAAGCGAACCCACCAGCGTGCTTAAGCGGTCATGCCATCTGGGATTGGATTGAAACCAGCGATAAACCTCCCACCAGACAGGTGCAATCTCCCGCCCACGCCTCCATTCGCGCAGTTGAGCAATCAAATGCCGCAGCGCAGTCTCTGGATGCGATACATATGCGAACTGCTCTGATTCAGACATAAATTCATTAGGCTCCGTCATGAGAAGCTGCTCCTGTACATGCGGAAACATCGTACGCAGCATACGGATAACTTCTGACGGAATCAGTGATTTTCCTTCCTCATCAGCAAGTGCATAACTCACCCACAGACTGCTGCACGAAGCAGACAACGCATTATAGATCAGGAATCGCTCGTCAAGCAGCTTGCGCCGTATGCCGGGGGCTAATTCCATTCCCATGTCAAGCAATACGTCACGCTCATGTTCCGTCAGCACCCCTTCTTCGAGTGGTCGCGCCGGAATAACGCCATCATTTACTCCTAACATGTACAAATGATGAATCTGACCTGACCTCGTACGGTCCATCGTTGCAATCAGCACTTGATCAAGAGCTGGCGGCACAAGTGCAAGCTTAACGCTCTCGAACCCAGTCTCGAGCATCCCAGCAAAGCTTTCGATCGACATCTTTTCATCCCCGACCATCTCAACCATCTGGTCAAGAATATCCAGTACCGCTCCCCACATTTGACGATGCTCACGTGAACGCTGCACGTCACCGTTCAGAAGTGCTTCTGTGCTCATACGTTCCAATTGCTGCGGAACTTGCAAGTTCATCCAGAACTGATACAAGCCCTCGCACATACGGCGCACATTTTGCGCACGAGCCAATGTATGCTGCAGGTCAGCAACAGGCTCAGTGATCAACTGACGACACTGTTCAACCCAAGCCGGAGCCTGTTTTGCCGATATATCAAGGTCATCGTGTTCTTCCAATGACAGAGAAGGCACTGCGGGCCATGGCCTGCCATTTGTCCAACGTGATCCTTCGATACCTGTGGCCAGTACATAATTCTCAAACCGATCCAGATTGGCCCTAGTAATCGAACCATCCTCCGGAAGAATAAACTCAGTCTTCACAAAACGAAACACAGCATCCGCACGCCAATATCCAAGCATAATATCCAGTGCAGCACGAGTCATCTCTACGAACGGATGATGCAGAACGCCACGCTTTTGATCCATAAAAAAAGGAATATCCGCATCAGTAAAAACAGTCTGGATCAGTTCTGCATAATTCCCAATATTACGCACCATTATAGCCATATCCCGCCATCTAGTTTCGCCGCCGCGAACGCGACGCAGCATGTCCCGCGCCACTGCTTCAACTTCCGTACGGCGGTTTACGGCGGCATGCACCGATATCGCTTGCTGTTCCTCTAGTTGCGTTGTTGCCTCCTGCCATGGCCTGCGCCGTTCAAAGCTGCGTTCCAAGTGAGCTAACATCGGCACTGAATTAAAACGCGGCAGCCTCCTGCCTTCCGCTTCTCGGAGCCAGATCACGTCGTTAATGGGCACACTTAATGTGTCAGCCATATCCTGCAATTTGCAATAAGTCGTTGCTGTAGGATGGAACAAGTTCAGTTCTTGTGGAAGCTCTCCACGTTCGTAAGGGCGATCTAGCGTTAATGTCAGATGAATTTGCTTCGCATGAAGTAAAAGTGCTGCTAATACAGACAGCTCTTGCGGTGTAAAACCATGAAAGCCGTCTATCCATATTTCTGCTTCACGAATATAAGCTGAATGAGGCACGTTCTCTGCAAGGCGCATCAGTACATCTTCGCCATCCAAATAGTGATGAGCCAACTCCGCTTCAAATTCATGCATCACACCCGCAATATCATGCAGCTTTGCGGAGAGCAGGGGATGCCCGCTTGTCCCGCTCAACAAAGACAATTGCTCCTCTACGTCTGCAGCTTGAATGCGGTAGCGTTTCATCTCATCAAATAACGAGTTTAACTTATCAATGAAGCCGAACTGCTCAGAAGCTCCCGCAAACAAGGGTAGGTCCTGTTTATGCCGCTGTAATATTTTATACAGCAGCATTTTCTTGCCTTCCTCGTTAATTGGGGTTAATGAGGCCCCGCCCGTTTCCTGCATCACACGATAGGCCAACCGCCGAAAGCTAAACACTTGAGCACGCAGCAAGCCATTCAGTCCTTCTGACTTCACAAGCGTATGCTCCATTTGGAAAGTTCCTTGTTCGGGTACTAGCAAAATAAGCGGTGGACCTTCCGGAGATGCGGTTAATCGCTCGTGCAGCCGGTTCAGTACAGCGGTGGTCTTGCCGCTGCCTGATCTGCCGATCATAAATGTTAACGCCATCGCCATCTCCCCCTCCATTTTCCTCTATTGTTGTATACATAAATGGTACATGAATAATTTTTCGATTTTACACGCTACCAATAAATAACACGATTTGTTATGCACAGCGTTCACCATCTGCTTGTTAGGTACCATTATAACATGACAATTATAAGAACACTCGTTTGTAAAGATTGCCGCAGCATGCAAGATTAGAGAACGAACAGCGTATCGAATTTGACTTCTTTCAACTGCTGTTGTGAGCCCGCACGACATAAAAAAGCCATCCATAGATAGTGAAATCCTCTACCCTTGGATGGCGCTCAGGCGCTTAAGCCAGTGCTTAGCAGCCAATTTTAAAAAATAAAGTTTATTGGTTCCTGTTATCTTTCTTTTCTATTTCGATCGCACTTCAAATACAGCAAACTTCAAATAATGACCTTCGTCAACACCAGCAATCTGTGGATGGTCCTTGCCGGCTGCACGCCACTCAATCAAACGCAGTACTTTCCCTGCATCCTGAGCCGCATCTAGAACCGCGTTCATAAACAGATCTGGTCGCATATGGTACGAACAGCTTGCTGTAACTAGATAGCCACCCTCATTTACAAGCTTCATGCCTTGCAGATTGATGTCTTTATAACCACGAGATGCGCCTTCTACTGCTCCTTTAGTCTTGGCAAAGGCAGGCGGGTCTAAAATAACAACATCCCAGGTTCTGCCGCCGCTCGCGGTAATCGGCTTAGACGTATCCACCTTTTTCTTTCCCGTCGAAGACGCTGTAGCGGACCGCTCAAACCGCTCCTCCTGACCACGCACCTGCATACGCAAGTATTCAAAGGCATCAGCCACTACGAACTCCACGCGTTCAGTAAAGCCGTTCAGTTCTACATTTCGCTTGGCACTTTGGATCGCATGATCCGAGATGTCAAGACAAGTCACCGACTTGGCTCCATATTTGCAGGCATGAAGCGTAAAGCTGCCTGTATGCGCGAAGCATTCCAGCACTGTAGCGCCATCCCACCATGGGAACGTCACAGGCTTGCCCTTAGCATTAACAGGCAGTGTCTGAATACCTTGTTCTGTATCCACTTCCTGCATACGTATGCCGCTGCGCTCGCCCCATCCCGTCATTAATGGCTCAATAGATGCTCGATTCTCACGCTGATCGAAGAAATAACCAGTCTTCTGACCTTCTACGATATCCACCTCGATCGTTAGTCCATTCTCCTGTACCTGAACATGGCGCGGGCAATCTCCGAATAGCAGTCCTGTCCGCTGTTCAAGCCCTTCACGTTCGCGAATGGGCACATCGCTGCGTTCATATATTCCTGTTGGTTCGAGTACCTGTACCAGCGCTTCAATGATCGCTTCTCGTCTAACGTCCATGCCAAGCGTAACGATCTGGACGACCAGTATGTCATCAAAGCGATCTACTACTAGACCTGGTAGAAAGTCGGCCTCACCATACACGAAACGGTACGCTGTTGCTCCTGACAAAAATCGCTTACGATGCTTAAGCGCTTCACTGAAACGTTCTGCGAAATAAGCTGTGTCCATTTGTACAGCAGGTTCGTAAGACACGATGCGGACCGTAATTTGTGAGGCTGCATTATAGTAGCCTGTTGCCAAATATTTCCCTTTATCAGTAATGACATCTACTAGTGCACCTGGCTCTGGCTGCCCGACGATTCGTTCAATTTCGGATTGATATACCCATGGGTGAGAACGCTCCGTACGCTTCTTACGTGAACGTGTCAGTACTACCTGTGGTCGTTGGTGGCTTACTGCTGCTTCGATGTGAATTCTCCTCCGTATTGTGTGCTCATTACGCTGCTAGACTCCATCAGCTTGTCATGGTTGTCTGCGGACGAGCATACATATTGATTAATGTAAGGCAGGAACTTCTTATATTTAAAAATGGTTGTGCCATTGAGCATTTCAAAAGGAGTTTGCTTATGTTCAACGAAATGATACTGCCGTTAATCGCAGGCTTGGCGTTATTTCTATTTGGCATGAAAACGATGGAATTCGCCCTCCATTTATGGGCAGGTCCATACATGCAGCGCATGCTGCACTCTTCAACCAAGACACCTCTTCACGGGATGATGTTCAGCTCACTGATGACTGCTGTTATGCAGAGCAGCACAGCGATTACGGTTATCTCGATCGGGCTTGTGAATGCGCGGCTGATGGCATTTTCCCGCACGTTAGGCATTATACTCGGTACGAATATAGGCACATGTCTAACAACTGAGCTGATTGGGCTGAATATTAATCAATATGCCATGCCGCTGCTTCTCTTATCCCTGACAACGTGGATGTGGAGTGTGATTGCGGATGATATTGCTCCCAATCTCATTCCTCGCATTCAACATTGGTGGCGGCCGCTGCAATTTGCATCAATCGCAACTGCAGGCTTCGCCTTTATACTGCTTGGCATCGAATGGATGAAATCGATTAGTGAGCCGCTTCAACAGCGCGGTGTGTTTAGCTGGTTTCTTGAGCGCTCGCAAGACAGCTTGCTCTGGGCGCTTGTAGCCGGCATGGTCATTACCGCGCTCGTGCATAGCAGCGCAGCCATCATAGCCATGGCCATGGGATTATCCGCCACCGGAGCATTGCCAGTCGAGGTAGGCATTGCTATCGTGATCGGTTCGAATGTTGGCACATGCTTTACTGCGCTTATCGCCTCCATAGGGGGAAGTCGAAGTGGTCAGTATGTAGCTTGGAGCCACGTTGCGTTAAATGTAGGTGGGGCACTGCTGTTCTTCCCGCTGCTGCATCAGCTGCATGCCGTATCCGCTATGTTAGCACCAGAAGCAGCGTCACAGATTGCACGCGCCCAGACCATATTTAACATCGGCAGCTCACTCCTCGCGCTCCCCTTCTGTTATTTACCGGTATGGAAGCGTATATAACCCAAACTAATCCATCGCTCATTGCGGCACGATATCTTAATATCAACAAAATTGTGGCTCTGTTAGATGCGAATACCCAAGAGGGAAAACGCTCCATGTACAATATCATCGTTATTGTCATAACCCGACTCTTGTTGAAGCTGCCAAGCCTCATCCGGATTGTACCAATTCACACCGCGAATTTCTTCTACTTGCGCCTGAAGTTCGCCTTCTTCGGCTTCAACGAGGTAATAATGGACTTCTTTGTCCACAGTTCCATGCTCCGCATGCTCGTACTGATAATGAATCACGTTGATTGGCGCTACAATTCGACCGCGGATTCCGGTTTCCTCTACAATTTCACGAAGCGCGGTTTGTTCAATTGTTTCGCCGGGCTCCATCTTACCTTTGGCAAGCGACACTTTACCATATCGGTCTTGGATAAGTTGTATCTCCAACTGCTCGCTACGTGTGCGGTAAACTACACCCCCAGCAGATATCTCTTTCATACACTGATGCCTCCCGTCATTGATAAGATATAGTTGAACTCTATTTTGTGCAGATTGGCACTAAACGCAAGCTGTTTATTGGTGTAGAGGGTATGTACACATCCTTACTCACATACTAGCCCATAAGAAGGAGGATTTCATCCTCTCCCAGAATAGGGAACTGAAATCCTCCGTGACTTGCCTATTCATCTCTTACATGCTAGCTGCCTGATCCATGTGCGCATCTAATACACGTACGAGTACCCCGTGACATTCATTAACGCCTGGTTCCGTAATCTTGACACGGCACAGCTTGCCAATCAAAGATTCATCTCCGTCAAACAGCACTTGCAAGTAATTATCTGAATAACCCATTACCTTGCCTTGTCCAGATGCCCCTTTGGAATCCCGCTCTGGAATTACATCGACCACTTGGCCTACAAATTGCTCCGCGTACTCGAGCTGCATCTTTTCCGACAAGTCAATCAGTTCATGCACGCGTGCATGCTTGATTTCTTCGTCTACTTGATCTTCCATTCTTGCGGCAGGCGTACCCGTACGCTTTGAATACGGAAATACATGCATTTCTGAGAATCCAACTTGCTTCATAAATTCGTACCCTTCACGGAACTGTTCGTCCGTCTCCCCAGGGAAGCCAACGATCACGTCAGTAGTGATCGCTACGTCAGGCATAGCTTTTCGAATTCGGGCAATCTTGTCCGCAAATTCTTCAGTCGTATACTTACGGCGCATACGTTTTAATACTTCTGTATTTCCAGCTTGCAGCGGTATATGAAGATGACGACACATCTTGGTAGACTTGTCTAACACTTCAATCATACCGTCATCAATCTGACTCGCTTCAATGGAACTGATACGAATCCGCTCAAGCCCCTCTACCTTGTCCAGATCCTTTAACAGATCGGTTAACGTGTAGTTCTCCATATCATCGCCGTAGCCGCCTGTATGAATACCTGTAAGCACAATTTCCTTGTAACCTGAAGCTACTAGTTGATGTGCTTGCTTAAGTACACTTTCAGCCTCCCGGCTGCGGGACAATCCACGTGACCATGGGATAATGCAGAACGTACAGAAGTTATTGCATCCTTCTTGAATCTTCAAAAATGCACGCGTACGCTCAGCAAAGTCAGGCACATCTAATTCCTCAAATGCCCGGGTCTTCATGATATTACGTACGGCATTAATTGGCTTGCGCTCTGCATGAAGCTGATTCACATAATCCATTAGTTTCTCGCGGTCTTGCGTACCAATGACCAAATCTACTCCCGGGATATCCATAATCTCTGCAGGCGATGTCTGCGCATAGCAGCCTGTCACCGCAATAATCGCATCCGGGTTGCGGCGAACCGCACGTCGAATGATCTGGCGGCTCTTCTTGTCGCCAGTATTCGTAACCGTACAAGTGTTAATTAGATACACGTCAGCAGTCTGTTCGAAATCAACCTGCTCATACCCTTCTGACTTAAACAATTGCCAGATGGCTTCGGTATCATAGAAGTTAACTTTGCAGCCTAATGTGTAAAATGCTACCGATGGCATGTTCACACTCCCCCCATCTCACCAGTCTCGTACAGCAGGCATGCGAGTGCCAGCATACCTGCTGTCTCCGCACGTAATATGCGGCGTCCCAACCCAACACAACGAGCACCTGCGCTGGTGATCTCCTCCACCTCGCGCGGTGCGAATCCGCCTTCCGGACCTACAACAATCATCACTTTGGCATTCCCTTTATGTTCACGGCGTTCCATTACAAATGGATGGATAATATCCCGCAACTGGGTGCCACGCTCGTCCTCATAACAGAACAACACAAGCTCATAGCTGGCCACGTGCTGAAGCAGCTGCTTCCAACTCATGCTGGAAGATATCGAGGGTACACGATTACGGTGAGACTGTTCTGCTGCCTCTTTAGCAATCTTACTCCAACGCTCGATACGCTTCGCTTCCTTCTTGGCATCGTACTGCACCACAGTGCGTTCCGATACAAAAGGAACAAATGACGCAGCCCCAATCTCTGTGCACTTCTGAATAATGAGCTCCATCTTGTCGCCTTTCGGCAGACTCTGCGCAATGACGACATCGTAATGCGGCTCACGATCAAGTTCCCTCATTTCGACGATACGTGCTTTCACCGCACCCGCCTCAACAGAAGTATACTCTACAAGCGCTTCGCGAGCTTCCCCATCGCTTACGATAAATAAATCGCCTTCCTTTGTGCGCATCACATGAGTCAAATGATGGGCATCCTGCCCGCTAATTTCAATATAATGCTCTCCGAATTGCTCGGGAGCGACAAAATATTTTTGCATCGTGGTCAACATCCCTCATCATACACGTTTTGAAGCCGGATCGCCACCGTTTACAACATTTTGTAACAAGGGCGAATCCGGCACATTATACTAACTGAAATAAAGACTAAACACCAACCAGGAAGTAAGCCGCCCGTGAGAACAGCATATAAATCGGCTGAATCAGATCAAATAAAGGATCAAGTGTCACACGACGTAATGGCGGAAGAAAGACGATCAGCAAAAAGATAAAGACCGACCACTGCTCAAACTTCATTAACTTAAGTCGCATGCTGCGCGGTGCAAGGTCCTCTAGTATACGATACCCATCAAGCGGCGGCAGCGGAATCAAATTAAACAAGAATAACAGAATATTGTACATGATCAAGTAATGGAAAAATATTTTCAGCGCCAACTGAACACGATCTACAGCATTAAAATCAACCCAGCCAAACTTTGCGCACAAATGAAGCACCAGCATGCTGATAAAAGCAAGCAGCAAGTTACTGATCGGTCCTGCAGCAGACACAATAATTCCCATCAGACGCGGATTTTTAAAATTGTCGCGATTGACTGGCACAGGTTTAGCCCACCCAAACCCTGCGATAACAAACAATAACGTACCTAACACATCCAAATGTCTGGCTGGGTTCAATGATACGCGGCCAAGCATTTTGGCTGTCGGATCTCCGAATTTCCATGCAAAGAATGCATGAGAAAACTCATGAACTGTGAATGCAATCATGAGGACCAACAGCAGAAAAGGCAGTGTGTCTAATGGTACTGCAAAAAAGTTGTTCCAATCTCCCATGAACTCTCCGCCTTCCCTTATGCTTTACGTGCAACAAATGCGACCCAATCATCGTCGTGATTTGTCGCTTCTATGCTAAATCCACTTTTCACTAACGCATCTGCAACCAACTGTTCTTTGTTCTTATAAATGCCAGAAGCAATGTACAGGCCGCCAGAAGCTAATGCTTCATAGACATCATCCACAAACAACAAAATAATTTCTGCCAAAATATTAGCGACGATGATCTGGACAGGCAGCTGCACACCAAGGCGAGCGGAATCCTCTGCTTCGCTAGTCTTGATCACTTGCAGCAAGTCGCCTTCTCGAACCGTAACCTGCTCACTTAAGCCATTCAGCGTGACATTTGCACCCGCAATGCCAACAGCAACCGGATCCAAGTCGATAGCAAGCACATGACGAGCTCCGAGCTTTAAGGCGCCAATCGCGAGTATGCCTGAGCCAGTGCCAACATCAATAATATCCTCACCACCCTGAATAACATGCTCAAGCGTACGCAAGCACAATGAAGTCGTTGGATGCGTTCCTGTGCCAAAAGCCATGCCCGGGTCTATCTCAATAATACGCTCATCTACATGAACCGGCTCATAAGTTTCCCATGTGGGCTTAATCGTTAAGCGTTCGGATACACGCTGCGGCTTGAAATATTGCTTCCATGCATCAGCCCAATCATCCTCATGTACTCGCCGCCAGCTAAGCGTAGCAATTCCAGGATCAATGTCATAGGTTCGAAGCTCTTCGATCCGATTGTGAACCTCATTGTGTATCGCCTCTAAATCGGAGCCTTCTGCAAAATAACCTTTCATAACCGCTTGACCTTCAGGTATATCGTTTAACGGCCTGTCGTACAACTCGCCATAAGAAGTATCCCGTACTTTATTTAACGTACCGGACTCCTCGATACTAACCCCACCTGCTCCAGCCTCATGCAAAAAGTTGGAGATCATTTCTGTCGCTTCTTCTGTTGTATGTATCGTCAATTCATGCCAATGCACGGGTGGATATCCCCCTTTAAACAGCTCATTCTAGATTGGAATCTTTCCAATCTGCTTATCCACATCCTTATTATTCTACACAAAAAGCAAACTCCTTACAACGACAGCAGCTTTTGCATATGCATGCTGACGTGTAAGGAGTTTGCTTGGACTTTATTATAGGAATCGTGTTCAGCTTGGCAAGCCGCTGTGGTCTTGAATAATGACCTGCACCCGCTCCCACATCTGTTGCGGCACTTCTGCTTGCAGCAAGTAAGCTCCAACCTCTGGCGAAGTCTGAACTTCTTCTGTCATCCGAACGGATGGCAGCCGTAGTGACTGCAGCTTAATCTCGCACATACGGGCTTCATCCGCATGGTTGAAGTGCGCTTCTACATAACTCATTGTTGGTCAGCGCGTGTATTTGCTTGTCTAGCACGTTTTGCAGCAGCAAGATCTGCTGCATCTGCTTGATCAGCAGCAAACTCTACATCTGTTGCACGACCAGCGGCTGTACCTGCAACTCCTGCAACCCCTGTGACACCCGCAGCACCTGCAACTCCGGCAGCACCTACTCCGTTAGCCAGTTCAGCGCCGAATTCTGTGTCATTAGCTTGATCTGCAGCAAATTCAACATCATTTGCTTGGGATGCGCCAACCTTCTTATTTACAGCTCCAGCACCAAGTAATCCTGAGCCTGCTACAGATGAGTTTTCATTTTTGAATGTCATTTCGGACACCCTCCTTGTTGTAAGTGTAATGGGTTAAACTCATTTCAATTCCTAGTACAGTATTTCCGAGCTTGCTGCCCCATTATGCATTTATTCTTCTTTGAAATATTTCCTTTAATATCCATCCATTTATAAGATTATACTTACATTTACTTTGTTAAAATTGAAAAGAGGGTGATTTATCTGTTTGGTAGCGGGAAATAATAGTTCCAGTTCTACATTACATATTCAAGGAGTGGACCGATGGTATTTTTAATATCTATCCTTATTATTTTAGCTTTTGTTCTATGGGGATTGTTCGCTCCTCAGCACCTGTCGGAGACGACGGATATGGCACTCTCATTTGCTACGAACCGTTTTGGCTGGTTCTATCTGATCGCCGCTCTAATTATACTTGTGTACTCACTCTATCTTGCGTTCAGCAAATTCGGACACATTCGTCTTGGCGACGATGATGATGAGCCGGAGTATTCCAATATGTCATGGTTTGCGATGCTGTTCAGCGCAGGGATGGGCATTGGACTTGTATTTTGGGGAGTTGCCGAGCCTATTAGCCACTTTATGACACCACCCTCTGGCGAGCCATTGACAGCGGATGCAGCACGAACCGCACTACGCTACTCTTTTTTTCATTGGGGGCTGCATCCATGGGGAATTTATACACTAGTTTCGTTAGGACTTGCCTACTTTACATTTCGTAAAGGATTCAAAGGGCTTATTAGTTGGACGTTCTATCCCTTGTTAGGGAAGCATGTAAACGGGCCAATTGGCAAAGCGATAGATATTCTGGCTATTATTGCTACGGCATTCGGGGTAGCAACCTCGCTGGGACTGGGCGCCATGCAAATCAATGGGGGCCTTCATCACGTCTTTGGCCTGCCCAGCAACATAACGATTCAGCTAGTTATAATTGCGGTTGTTACCGTTTTGTTTCTAGCCTCATCCATTTCTGGATTAGACAAAGGGATTCGTCTGCTCTCGAATACTAATCTGCTCATGGCGATCGGACTGCTTATTATCACTTTTCTAATTGGTCCTACATGGTTTATTCTGGACACCTTTACCACAACGCTAGGCTCTTACCTGCAAAATATTATTCAAATGAGCCTCCGATTGACGCCATTTTCCGAAAATTCATGGATCGCCAACTGGACACTATTCTATTGGGCATGGTGGATCGCATGGGCTCCTTTTGTCGGCTCCTTTATTGCCAGAGTGTCAAAGGGACGCACCATTAAAGAATTTGTGCTCGGAACGATGCTGCTGCCAAGTGGGTTTAGCTTTATCTGGTTTGCAACATTCGGCTCAACTGCTCTTCATTTGGAAATATTCCAAGGCAAGCCCATCGCTGCAGCTGTCAAGGCAGATCTAACCTCAGCCTTATTTGTAACCTTGGAGAGCTTGCCAGGTGGTACGTTACTGGCCGTGCTGGCGACAGCCTTAATTGTGACCTTCTTTATTACTTCGGCTGATTCTGCTACCTTTGTCCTTGGCATGATGTCCTCTGACGGTAACCCTGACCCAACAGCCGGCATTAAGCTCACTTGGGGCATATTCACCTCATTAATTGCTTCTGTGCTGCTTATGAGCGGCGGTTTAAACGCACTACAGACCGCGTCTATTATGACGGCTTTACCGTTTACCGTTGTGCTGCTGTGTATGATTGTTTCTATATCAAGAGCTCTTCATGACGAGGAACGCGAGTACCGCAAAAAGGAGAAGCAGCGCCGCAAGAAATTGGATGAACTCCTTCTAGAAAATAACAGCTAGCATATATTCATTTTACGGCCTCTTACGTGTAACTAGCGGATAGATGGCCGTTTTTTGATGTCCTGAACACGATCTTTAACCACTTGTTAATAAAATATTAAAATATGATTGACAATATTGTGAACTTAATTTATAATTTTAATTAACACAAGTATTCTTATTGGAATTTAGTGAATTTAATTATTTACGTCATCTTTTTACCTTCATCACACAAATAACCACTTCGCTTTCTCCCACTTTCATTTCCACCCACGATTGACAACTCAATCTTATACACCTGGTTATGACCTAAGATCCCGATTGCAATTTATTATTGAGGGGAGTGATGTCTATAGAAGTAAGACCGAGATAGTGAATTATCTGTGGCATCGCATCTAGGTACAGTCATCATTTTTACGTGTATAAAATTGATGAATGGAGATGAGAAGCATGAACAAAAAAATTGCGATCTTATTTTTGGGAGCAACATTATTGGTAGGAGCGGCTCCAGTCGGCGCACAAGGAAATCAGCCTGACAAATCACAAGCAGATTTTAGTCAAAAAATTCTGGTTGAAGAATGGAAAGCTCCTGCTAGCGGTTCCACAGAAGAGAAAATTTGGAGTTACTTAAATGCACAAGGAGAAAGCCTCAACATTGCCGGCGAAGCGCAGGATCAACTGCGGATTACGAAGAAACTTGTCGATCCAAAGACAGGCACCCAACATTATCGACTCCAACAATACATTAAAGGAATACCGGTATATGGCGCTGAACAAACGATCCATTTGGACAAGAAAGGCGACATCTCCTCATACTTAGGCAGTATCGTAACAAGTAGCACAGAGAGTCTTGAATCACTTCCGAAGCTTAGTTCAACCGATGCTATCTCGATTGCCAACGCCGATGCCGAGAAGAAAGTCGGCAAGCTGGGCGAACCTCAGAAAACACCAACTGCTACCCTCTACTACTACCCTCTTGATGGCGTAACACATCTCGTCTACTTCACAGAAGTTAACGTTCTTGAACCACAGCCGCTGCGTACACATTATTTTATTGATGCAGCGAGTGGAGACGTTGTGCAAAAGTATGACCTGCTCGAAGAAGTCGCAGCTACCGGAACTGGCGTACTTGGCGATTCCAAAACATTTGAAGCCACCTATGCAAGCGGAGCATATAACTTAAAGGACGCAACACGCGGAAACGGCATCCACACTTTTAGCGCCAACAACTCCAGTTCGTTGCCTGGTACGGTTGTAAAGAGTACAACGACCAACTTTACAGATCGGGCAGCTGTTGATGCACATGCCTATGCAAGTAAAGTCTACGACTACTACTTCAATAAGTTCGGTCGCAACAGCTTGGATGGCAACGGCTTCCTCATCAAATCTACAGTTCACTACGGCTACAACTATAGCAATGCCTTCTGGAACGGTGTTCAAATCGTATACGGTGATGGCAACTCCACTACTTACTATCCATTCTCTGCTGATCTGGACGTTGTAGGTCATGAATTGACCCACGGTCTTACTGAATTTACAGCAAACCTTAATTATTATGGTGAATCAGGCGCTATCAATGAGTCCATTTCCGATATTTTTGGAAATAATATTCAAAAGAAAAATTGGCTGCTCGGTGATGACATTCACCGCCAAGGCAAAGCGATTCGCTCCTTGCAGAACCCTACACTCTACAATCAGCCCGATCATTACAGCAATCGTTACACTGGTTCTTCTGACAACGGCGGAGTTCACATCAACAGTGGTATAAACAACAAAGTATTCTATCTCCTCTCTGAAGGCGGAACTCACTACAACGTAAATGTAAATGCTATCGGACGCGATGTAGCAGCCGGTATCTTCTACCATGCGCTTGTTTACTACTTAACACCAACATCCAACTTCTCTGCACTGCGTGCTGCCGCTATTCAATCCGCGAAGGATCTGTATGGTGCCAACTCGTTCCAAGCAGCCTCCGTTACATCTGCTTATCAAGCAGTCGGCGTTAACTAATCCCTGTTCTCTCCACATAATCGGTTAATTGGGCGACAGCCCCCTTCCTCATTGTCAACCATTTAACTACCAGATAAGGCCGCGTCATCTATCCGGTGCGCGGTCTTATTCTTTGTGACAACAGTCTAATTTTGAGACTATAACAGCTAACTCCATCCTTGTTTATTCACAAACACAAACAAAAATAGAAACTAGCTTGTCTTCTTTGGGATCGTATTTGTTCTGTGCGAATATAATAGCAACTAAATAAGTAAGCGCTTACTAAACGTAGATTGGCTGAAAAGGAGGCAAATGATGTTAAGGATGAATGAACGGCTAGGCTTTGATCACAATCAACGCCTTCTAATCGTTAATGCCGATGACTTCGGTATGTGTCGTTCCGTAAACGAAGCTATCAAGCAGTTACTTCAGGAAGAAGTCATCTCATCCGCGACGATTATGATGCCGTGTGCTTGGTCCGAGGATGCTGCCCGCTGGAGTGCTGCTAACCGCCAGTTCGACGTTGGAGTTCATTTGACTTTAACAAGTGAATGGGATGGATACAAATGGGGGCCCGTCTGCCAGAGAAGAGATACTTCTTCCTTGACGACAGAACGCGGGTATTTCCCGGCGAGTTGCCTTGTTGTTGAGCAAAAAGCGGAGGTTGAACAGATTAGACATGAGTTCATAGCTCAGATCGAAGCAGCCCTGCACCAAGGAATTGATGTGTCCCACCTGGATAATCATATGGGGAGTGTATATGGACTTGAAACGGGCAGAGATTTCTTACAGCTCGTATTCGATCTATGTTCTGCTTACGATCTGCCGTTCCGTCTGCCAAAAGCAGGTATGAATGTCCCCCCTGAATTAACAGCACTTGCGAAACAACGAGCTGAACAGGCGGGAGAACAAGGAATTATGATCCTCGATGATCTTCTTGGACTACGATATGCGCTTGAGACTGGGGAAACGTATGAGGTGGCCAAAGCATCTATGTGTGCTCTGCTGCGCGGGTTGCAGCCGGGGTTATCTGAGATTATTATACACCCTGCGCACGTCTCTGACGAGCTAAAATCGATTACACCACATTGGCAAAAACGAGGCTTTGAATTTGATCTATTTCGTGATCCCGACATTCGTGAGCTGCTGCGAGAAGAGAACATTCAGCTTGTCAGATGGCTCGATGTCCGTCAAGTCCAACGCAATAGGCTAAAAGAGTAATGATAAGGGATGGTGTTGGATGGCTAAATCACCGCTGCATACAACATTAGCACATAAAGCGGCCTTCACTTCAGGCAATTTTGCCGCCAATCTTATGGCCCAGATGTTCTCCGCCTACATCGTTTACTATTACGTTGATATATTAGGAGTTCGGCCAGCACATGTTGGAATTGTGATGGTTATACACGGGCTGATCGGCGCATTGTTGAATCCACTGTTCGGATATACGAGCGACCGTGTTCGTACCCGCTGGGGAAGACGTGTTCCTTATATCACTTTTGGCCTGCTGCCACTAGCTGCTGTATTTACACTGCTCTGGGTTCCGTTGACATCCGGACCTGGACTAATCTGGTATTTTTTAGTGGTCGTCCTTATCTACGATGTGCTGTATGTTCTTGTTATTCTAAACTACTCTGCCCTCTTTCCTGAGATGTTTGTCTCTATAAAAGAAAGGGCCTCTGCATCCTCCTGGAAGCAGATGTTCGGCATACTTGGCATGATTGCTGGCGTTGCCGTTCCTCCCCTTGTATATGTTACGTACGGTTGGAAGATGATGGGGTTATTATTCGGGTTGATCTCTATCGTATCCTTATCCGCAATAGTATGGGGTGCGCGTGAAAATAAACATGCAGCTGCACCTGCAATTGGTTTCTGGAACGCAATCCGTTATACCTTGAGTAATCGTGCATTTTTAATCTACGTTTTAGGCGGATTTTTAGTTCAGCTTACTTTTGCTCTGCTGCCTGCAGCTATACCCTTTTTTACAAAGTATGTGCTCCTTGAATCTGAACTTGCTAATACCATTATGCTTGGAACCGTGTTTATTACGGCCATACCATTTGTATACTTTTGGGGACGCCTGACGAATCGTTATGGCCCGCGTGCAGTTATGTTAGCGACTATTATGTGTTATGCAGTATCCTTAAGCCCTCTGCTCTGGGTCACTGCTTCTTTAGCGGCTTATATCACTTCAGCAGGGATCGGAATTGGATTAGCCGGCATTATCGTGCTGTTAGAAGTGCTGTTGGCGGAAGTTATTGACGACGATGAACGTCGCACTGGAGCACGTCGAGAAGGGATGTATTTTGGCATGAACGGTTTTATTATACGATTTGGCGTATCGCTGCAAGCCGTTATTATGAGCGTTGTTCTGGAATACAGCGGCTATCATGCACAAGCCACAACTCAACCGGATACAGCGATTGTAGGAATACGTCTGATGCTGGCTGGCATTCCAATTGCAGCACTGCTGCTGTCATTGATATGTTTCTACCTGTATCCCATACGCGCAGGACACACTGATAGTACTCGATAAGAAATTGGTGCTGACACTGCATATTTATCTTCATTTTTTAATTTCAAGTTCAAAACAAAAAGCCTCCCCCTACAGGTTGTAGACCTGAGGTAGAGAGGCTTCTCTAATATAGAGATGACATTAGTCTCCGCGGAATGCCCGTTTCATACGATCAAAAAAAGTTCCCTCGTGAGTGCCGCTCGGCGCTTCACCACTCACATTTGCGAACTCACGGAGCGCTTCCTTCTGCTCGTCGTTAAGCTTCGTGGGCGTAACGATAACAACTTTTACATGTTGATCGCCATTACCATTGCCGCGCAAATGTGGAACACCCTTGCCGCGTAAGCGGAATTGTGTGCCTGTCTGTGTGCCGGCAGGAATCTTTAGCTTCACTTTATCGTGTAGTGTCGGGATCTCAATCTCATCTCCAAGTGCTGCTTGTGCAAACGTAAGCGGCACTTCACAGTAGATGTCGTCTTCTTCCCGTTGGAAAAATTCGTGCTGCTTCACACGAATGATGATGTACAAGTCACCGCCTGGACCGCCGCGCTGACCGCTTTCACCCTCGCCTGACATACGAAGCTGAGCGCCATCGAATGCCCCTGCAGGAATGCGTACATGTATCTTGCGCTGCTTCTTCATTGAACCCGCGCCGTGACAAGTTCCACATTTCTCACGGATAATCTTGCCGCGTCCTTGACAGCTTGAACAAGCCCGGCGGTTCACCATACGTCCAAATGGCGTATTTTGCACCACTTCTTCTTGTCCGCTGCCATGACATTTCGAGCATGCATCTGGCTTCGTGCCTGGCTTGGCTCCTGTACCGAAGCACGTATCACATTGCTCTGTACGCGGGATTGTAATATCCGTCTCCTTGCCAAAAGCCGCTTCCTTAAACTCTATTGTCATTGTATACTGCAGGTCGCTGCCACGCTGCGGTGCATTCGGGTCACGCCGATTGCCTCCGCCTCCGCCAAAGAACATATCAAATATATCGCCAAAGCCGCCGAAGTCGCCCGAGAAGCCTCCTCCGCCCTGATTCGGGTCCACGTGTCCATACTGATCATACATGGCACGTTTCTGGCCATCGCCTAATACGTCATAAGCTTCCTTTACTTCTTTGAACTTATCCTCCGCGTCCGCGGCTTTGTTGACATCTGGGTGATATTGACGGGCAAGCTTCCGATACGCCTTCTTAATATCTTCTTCTCCTGCACCCTTGCTAACGCCAAGCACCTCATAATAATCACGCTTATCTGCCATTATACCACCCCCACTTGCAATACTAGCCCTATTTACCATGTTATAAGCTTATACTGATGATAACAGCCTAACAAAAGGAAAGTCAAAGCCGAGACCTATCCCGGCTTTGACTCTGTATGGAGACGCTTATTTCTTGTCTTCGTCTACGACTTCATAGTCCGCGTCAACAACATTATCCTGCTTCGCCGCTCCGCCTTCTGGCGCACCTTGCTCTGCTTGGCCTGCTTGCGCCGCTTGCTCGTACAACTTCACAGACAATTGTTGCACAATTTCCATCAACTCGTCTGTAGCTGCTTTGATTGTATCGGCATCGTTGCCTTCAAGTGCTTGCTTCACTTTATCTTTAGCTGCGTTAGCTTTGTCGATATCCGCTTGATCCGCTTTATCGCCCAAATCTTTCAGCGTCTTCTCTGTAGTATATACTAATTGGTCAGCGCTGTTGCGGATCTCAACCATTTCTTTACGTTTGTTGTCTTCTTCCGCATGCAGTTCTGCTTCTTTCATCATACGTTCAACTTCTTCATCGGACAACCCGCTCGAAGATGTGATTGTGATGTTTTGGCTCTTGCCTGTACCTTTATCAAGTGCAGACACTTTAACGATACCATTGGCATCAATGTCAAAGGAAACTTCAATCTGAGGCACACCACGTGGAGCCGGTGGAATGTCCGTCAGCATAAAGCGTCCCAATGTCTTGTTGTCGCCTGCCATAGAGCGTTCACCTTGCAATACATGAATCTCTACGCTAGTTTGGCTGTCAGCATAAGTGGAGTACACTTGTGATTTGTTAGTAGGGATCGTTGTATTACGCTCGATCATCTTCGTAAACACACCACCAGCCGTCTCGATACCAAGGGACAATGGCGTAACGTCGAGAAGAACGACGTCTTTTACATCACCTGTCAATACACCTGCTTGAACAGCAGCTCCAAGTGCTACTACTTCGTCAGGGTTAACGCCTTTGTAAGGTTCTTTACCTGTCAATTTCTTGATTGCTTCTTGAACTGCAGGAATACGAGTCGAACCACCTACAAGTACGATCTTCTCGATATCAGCAGGAGTCAAGCCTGCGTCTTGCATCGCTTGACGAGTTGGTCCAAGCGTACGCTCTACCAAATCGTGAGACAGTTCTTCGAACTTCGCACGAGTCAAGTTCACTTCCAAATGCTGAGGCACGCCGTCTACAACGGTGATAAACGGAAGGCTAATCGTAGTTGTCAGCACGCCGGACAATTCTTTTTTCGCTTTTTCAGCTGCATCTTTCAAACGTTGTACAGCAGCTTTGTCTTTACTCAAGTCAATGCCATTATCTTTCTTAAATTCAGCTACTAGGTAATCAATAACGACTTGGTCAAAGTCATCTCCGCCAAGGTTGTTGTCGCCGCTTGTTGCTTTAACTTCAAAGAAACCATCGCCAAGTTCGAGAATAGAAACGTCAAATGTACCGCCGCCCAAGTCATAGACAAGGATCGTATGGTCACCCGTCTTGTCAGCACCATATGCCAATGCTGCCGCTGTTGGCTCATTGACAATACGAAGTACATCGAGACCAGCAATCTTACCTGCATCTTTAGTTGCTTGACGTTGGGAGTCATTAAAGTAAGCTGGAACCGTAATAACGGCTTGTGTTACCGTTTGGCCCAAGTAAGCTTCCGCATCGGATTTCAGCTTTTGCAGCACCATTGCGGATATTTCTTGAGGCGTAAAGTTCTTGTCGTCAATAGCTGTGGAATGATTTGTTCCCATATGACGTTTGATTGAGCTAATCGTGCGATCAGGGTTTGTGATCGCTTGGCGTTTTGCAGTTTCACCGACAACACGTTCGCCATCTTTCTTAAAACCTACAACAGAAGGTGTAGTACGCGCGCCTTCTGGGTTAGGAATAACAACTGCTTCTCCGCCCTCCATTACCGCTACGCAGGAATTCGTTGTACCTAAGTCAATACCAATTACTTTACTCATTTGAAAATAACCTCCCTTTAAAATGGTTCATGTCCTTCATGTGGACTTCAGTTGTCTCTATCGTAATCAACAGCTCACGCTTGACGACACGGACGTTGTTATTAAACGTCTGCCATTAGCCGCTAACTTTGACCATTGCTGGACGAAGCACACGATCTTTAAGCATGTAGCCTTTTTGTACTTCTTCAACGACGATGCCTTCTTCATACTCATCCGATTCCACTTGCATGATCGCTTGATGGAATTCAGGATTAAACGCTTCGCCAACTGTATTCATTGCAGTAAGACCTTCCTGCTCCAATACTTGCTGCAGCTGGCGGAATATCATATCGACGCCCTTCGTGAACGATTCTGTATCGCCACTGTTTGGGTTGGTCGCGATTGCGCGTTCAAAGTTATCCAATATTGGTACCAGTTCGGTTACAAGCTTCAAGGAAGCATATTTCGCCAGATCTTCCTTCTCCTTTAAAGTACGGCGGCGGAAGTTGTCGAAATCTGCTTGCGCGCGAAGGTAACGTTGGTGATTCTCCTCTGCTTGCGCCTTAGCTTGCTCCAGCTCGTTGTCTTGAGCAGCTTCTGCTTGCTCTTCCAACTGCTCATCAACCGTTTCTTCAATCTCCTCTACTTGAGGGGATTGCTCAATATCGGCATTCATTTGATCTTGTTCTGGTTTCAACCCTTTCACCTCCCCTATGTAGTTCACTAATATAACTGTATATGTTGCGGAGTATGATGTCGAATACACATCTTTATCCGATAAATACCTACAATGAAGCATCAAGGATAGCTGTTCAACTCCAGCCCCTAGTCCTATCTATCCCTACTGCATGACATCCGACAGCATCTGCGCAAACTACCGCTTGGATGATCAGCCAGCATCCACACGCATCTTGATGACAGTATGAATTCGCAGTACAGCGGCAGCAACCTCGCTCGCAGCCTTCAAGGCGTGCAGTTTAACAGCTGCTGGATCGACGACACCTGCATCAAATACATCCAGCACAGCCCCTGTGTCGCAATCAATGCCAATTGTATCGGTCGCCTCGTGTGCCTGTGCGGCTCTTGCTTCTTCCAGCTTCTCCAGTGGATTAAAACCAGCATTAAGCACGATCTGTGCCATTGGCTTACGCAGCGCTTCCGCGACAGCGGCAATGCCAAATGCCTCCATGCCGCGCACCGTCTCGCGGTAACGCTCCAAGGCGTAGGCTACGGCCAATTCGGCAGCCCCACCACCTGGCAGTATACCGCCTTGTATGGCAGCCTGCAATGCGGCAGCAGCGTCGGCAGCGATACGCGCCCGCTCGCCGACAACTTCGCGCGTGCTCGCGCCGACCACTAGCGTTACCAGCTTATCGCGGGCAGCTGGTGTTGCCACTTCGGCATCCGGCGCGTATAAGCGTACGCGCTCAAGCCGCTCGTCGTAGCAAGCGCGCGCCGTACAGCCGAGCATGCCCGCGAGCGAAGCGGCATCCTTTCCGAGCGCGGCACGCTTTAACGGCTTTGCCCCCGTGAGGCGTGCGACACGCTGCACATCGTCACGGCTTACGCGCTGCAGAACCATCATATCGTGGTCCAAGCAAAATTGCTCCGCTTCGGGGTGAATGCCTCGTTCCAGTACGATAAAGCCAACATCAAGCTCGTGCAGACGCTCCAACTGCTCCATGAAATTGGCCCGTAAATGCATGTACTGCTGGAAGCCCGCTTCTGTTGTCAATAGCTGTTCATCCAATGCCTCTGGCTCCAAACTGTCACGCAGTACCAGTACACGACAATTCTCTCTTTCCGCCAGCCATTCTCGTTGCAGCGGCTTCTGCTTGAGCAGCATGCCATTAAACCATTCATTGCTCGCCTTTTCATGGGCAACGACCGTCTCCGCCAAGCGGAATCGTGGATCGCGCAATCGTTCCCAGCCGACAGACTTTCCTGCTTCGAGCACAAGGCTGACAATATCAGTCTGTTCTCGCCCCGCGATGTGAACAGCGCGCTGCAGCAGCGGGTCATCCCATCCATCCAGCTGTACGGCACGCTTGCGCAGTTCTTCACTCGCAAAGTCAGCTCCCAATTGGATTCCGGCAACAACTTTTGCGGCTGGCACACCTCTTGTTACTTGATCAACGCCGGCCTGCACAAGCGCACCAGCCAATACGGTTGCCGTAGTCGTCCCGTCGCCAACTTCATGCTGCTGTGCCCTAGCTACTTGAATAACAAGCTTGGCAATTGGATGACTCACATCCATCATTTCCAAGATGGTTACTCCGTCATTCGTTATGATAACCTCACCCTGCTGCCCAACTAACATAACATCCAGCCCTTTAGGACCTAACGTGCCTTCTACAGCTGAACATAATGCTCGCACAGCTTGTGCGTTGTTGAGGAGCGTTGCGTACTTATCATCATTTTCTTGCCATACACTTTGACCTTGAGACATATACGACGCTCCTCCTATTTATTCTTTATCATTTCATGATGATTATCGCTTCTTATTATGGTTCATCAGCGACTCCAACGCTTCATAAACAGTGACATCTGGCCCGAAACTTGATTCATAAGATTCATGACCTTTGCATATTCCATACGCGTAGGCCCCAATAGCCCGATCGTACCTAATGTCTGTCCGTCATACGTATATGTCGCCGTAATTAAGCTGCAATTGGCAATGGCCTCGTGCGAATTCTCCTGACCAATTCGCACTTGTATACCAGTTGGAGATTCCCCCACTACCTTGATTAGCGTCGGTGTTTCCTCAAGCAAATCCCAAATGGTCTTGATTCGATCAACATCCTTAAATTCCGGCTGCGTGAGCATATTGGTTGTGCCGCTTAAATATACCTCGCGGTGTACTTCCTCACCACTCATCACATTCTCAATCATCGCAATCATTTCTTGTGCATGGGAGACATACTTCGTAAGCTCCTGCCCAACCTCTGTATACAATTGCGCCCTAAGCTGAATCAAAGGAATCCCCGTTAGCTTGGCATTTAGAATGTTGACGACTTTTTCCAACTCTGCAGCAGAAACACCAGGTGGAATCGGTACCGTCTTATTCTCCACATGTCCTGTACTGGTCACGATAATGGCAACGGCAGTATCTTCCGATAACGGCAATAGCTGAAAATGCCGCAGCGACGTGTTAAACATTTCTGGTCCTAATGCAATTGAAGTATAATTCGTCAGCTGTGCAAGCACCGTTGACGTATGCTGAACCACCTGTTCCATCGCTGTTATTTTTTCCGCAAACATCGTTTTCAACCGTATGACTTCCTCTGGCGACAGATCGTCCAGCCGAACCAGATGATCTACATAATAACGGTAGCCTTTCTGTGAAGGAATGCGTCCTGCCGACGTATGCGGCTGCTCCAAGTACCCAAGCTCTTCAAGATCCGCCATCTCATTTCGAATCGTCGCGGGACTAAATGCTACATCACCGCGTTTTGAGATGCTGCGTGAGCCTACAGGTTCAGCTGAGCTGATATAATCATCTACAATAGCTGTTAGAATAAGTCGTTGGCGCTCAGTCAGCATGACACATTCCCCCTTCTGTCTTCCTAGTCTAGTCCATACCCTTCTAAGCTTGCTCTGAGTCATCCAGATGCACAGACAGCACCCTATGAATGCCTATTCGGCATATCGCTAGGTGCTTCTTCTTTACTGGTCGTTAGCACTCATCCTCAACGAGTGCTAACTGTTAATACAAAAATACCAAACGGACAAGTCTATTGTCAAGTCAGTTCAGTATGTTAAATGCGTCTATTTTGCATTTTTGCGATGTTTTCTTTTATTAAGGTTCTTTATAGACCTAGCCCTATACCACTAGATCTCGTAAAATGTTATTACAAAAGCGAAACAAACTATATAGATGATAAAAAATTATCGATCCACTTATCTGATTTCCGTCTCTAATACATATCGATGGTTTTGTACCGTGTAATAACGAACGATTCTATTATGAACATAACCACTAACATAAATAAGACGTGAGAGATAGTATTTGTTCAAATGTACTGCTGTCTTCAAACTTCAGATTTCAATATTTCCATCATTCACCAAATAGTGCTGTACAAGAATGAGCTTGTTCGATTATGCTGTATGTACAGCACGGTATATCATTTTATGTTCCAACATAAACGAATACGTTACATACCGCTCAGCATATAAAAAGCCACTCCTTATCAGCCTGAACATGCACCAATAAGCAGCAGCTTCATTTATTTATATCAGGTCAATTTAATATCCTCAGCACGGCAATCTCATCGCAAGCATGACGTTTGCTGCAGTTAATGCAGTCTTTCCATACTTTTTCCGGAAAAATATCTTTCTCCACCACATGAAAACCATTTTTAATAAAAAAGCGCTCCTCATACGTTAATGCCATCACTCTAGTCAACCGGCGTTTACGTGCCATGTCCAACAGTTCATCCACCAGCATGGTCCCAATCCCCTTGCCTTTGTGGGAGGGCGAAATACCTAATGAGCGAATCTCAACCAACTCTGTACCCAACTGCGTCAATGAGCCGCATCCGATTAACTCTCCATCTGCCTCGGCAACGATAAAGTGCTCTAACTGATCCTGCAGCATTTCTCTCGTGCGGGGCAGCATTATCCCTTGTAGCGCATAGCCCTGTATTAATTCGTATAATGCTTCTATATCTGCGATTACCGCGCGTCTGCATACTGCCATCGTCATCGCTCTCATCGTTATCCCCCTTGCTCAGAACTGACTCATCTCGTTAATGTGTATGAATATACATCATAATGAATATTTTTTCAATAGTTTTCTGAAAAAAAGATGTCTGATTCACCCTTCATAGGGAACCAGACATCCTCTTTCAATTACAACTTCATTTTAACTACCTGCTACTGCTTCTTCCCGGGTCAGAACACCGACAAAAGAACCGAATACATCGTTTCCAAACAGAACTCCACGTTCCGATAAACGGTAGCCGTCCTCGATCACTTCTAATAAATCGGATTGTATAAGCTTCTTCAGCTGCACTGCAAAAACATCATCAAAGCTCTTGTCACCGAATTGCTGCGCAAACCGTTGACGGCTAATCCCGCTGTACATGCGAAGGCCTACCATCATAAAGTCCTCCATCGCTTCGGCCTCGTCAACGGTAAAGGAGTCAAGCCGCGGCAAACCTTCCTTGCTAGCCTCTACGTATGGATTAACACCTTTAATGTTAATATGTCGCTGTCTACCTACATAGCCATGGGCGCCGGCACCCAATCCATAATAGTCCTCATTGCGCCAATACGTCGTATTATGACGGCTCTCAAACTCAGGCTTCGCAAAATTGCTGATCTCATACTGATGATATCCTGCGGCCTTCATCCGTTCCATAATAAGTAGATACATATCCAACTCATCATCTTCATTTGGCAGCGGAAGCTCGTTACGATGATACATGGCGTGGAAAAGTGTGTTCTCCTCCACCTTTAGACAGTATATGGATACGTGTGGAAGATCCAACTCCAGCGCTTTATCCAAGCTGTGTTCCAACATTTCGACCGTCTGATTCGGCAAACCAAACATCAAATCGATTGACATGTTGTCAAAGCCCACGCTCCGTGCCGTGGCAATACTGCGGTACACATCGTCTGTATTATGAATTCGACCAATGCCGTGCAGAAGCTCATTATTAAAAGACTGTACACCAAAGCTGAGGCGATTAACGCCGCCCTCTCGCATCACTTGCAGCTTATCCGCATCGGTAGTACCAGGATTAGCCTCCATACTGAACTCAATATTCTCACTCCACTGTGGGAAATGCGTACGTACAGATTGCAAAAAGTAGGCCATTTCATCCGGCTTCAATACGGTCGGGGTACCCCCACCCACAAAAATCGTATCGATAACACCTGGCGGATTATGCGCCACTGTATATGCCATTTCACGGTCAAGTGCTCGCAAGTAGTCCATGACGGGCTGGCCCTTAAGCACATAGGAGTTAAAATCACAATAATGGCATTTGTTCGTACAAAAAGGTATGTGTATATATACCGCACGAGGTGCAGTTGTCATCTAAGTCCCTCCTGCTTGCTAAGTTATCAGGCTTAACTGTCTCTTATGAGGATAACAGCTTACTGCTGATACGTACCTATTTGTTCAAACGGTACTGTTTTCATTTAACTCTAATTTAACCGATCAAGCAACTATACAATCCCTATAACAACAAAAATGGGGGCTAGCGCCCCCATCTCACGATCATTATTTAGTCTCGTCGATCTTCAGGACAGCCATAAACGCTTCTTGCGGAACCTCAACACTTCCGACCTGCTTCATGCGTTTCTTACCTTCCTTCTGCTTCTCGAGGAGCTTACGCTTACGGGAAATATCACCGCCATAACACTTGGCCAATACGTTCTTACGCATAGCCTTAACCGTCTCACGGGCGATAACTTTAGTTCCGATTGAAGCTTGAATCGGCACTTCGAACATCTGACGTGGAATCAATTCACGCAGTTTCTCGCAAATCGCCTTGCCGCGATAGTATGCTCTTTCCTTATGCACAATAACGGACAATGCATCGACTTGCTCGGCATTCAGCATAATATCCATCTTCACCAGGTTCGAGCGGCGGTAGCCAGACAATTCATAGTCAAAGGAGGCGTAACCCTTCGTACTGGACTTCAATTGGTCAAAGAAGTCATATACGATCTCTGATAATGGAATCTGGTACGTAATCGTAACTCGTGTTGTATCCAAATACTGCATGTCTACAAACTCGCCCCGCTTACCTTGGCAGAGTTCCATAATGGCGCCAACAAAGTCATTAGGCACGATGATTGAAGCCTTAACAAACGGTTCTTCTACATATTCAATCTTGCCTTGCTCCGGATAGTTGGACGGATTATCAATCTGCAGCACTTCGTTGTTAGTCAACGTAACACGATAAATAACGCTTGGTGCTGTTGTAATCAGCGGAATGTTAAATTCGCGTTCAATACGCTCTTGGATGATCTCCATATGAAGCAGACCAAGGAATCCACAACGGAATCCAAATCCGAGCGCCGTGGAAGTCTCCGGTTCAAACGTAAGGGAAGCATCATTTAACTGAAGCTTCTCCAAGGCTTCACGCAGATCGTTATAGTCCGATGTCTCTATTGGATACAATCCACAGAACACCATTGGGTTAATCTTGCGATAGCCTGGCAGCGGCTCTGCTGTCGGCAGCTTGGCATCGGTAACCGTGTCACCAACCCGAGTGTCGCCTACGTTCTTGATTCCGGCCACAATAAAGCCTACGTCACCAACATTAAGCTCATCCACAACCGACATACGCGGCTTAAATGCACCAACCTCGATAACTTCAAACGTCTTATTAGTTGCCATCATCTTAATCTTGCTGCCTGGACGGATCGAGCCGTTTACGACACGAACATATACAATAACCCCTTTGTAAGGGTCATAGTGCGAGTCAAAAATAAGTGCCTTAAGCGGCTCTTCAGGATCTCCCGTTGGCGCTGGAACTTTCTGTACAACCTGTTCCAAAATCTCGCGGATACCAATACCTGCCTTAGCAGACGCAAGAACCGCATCCGAGGTGTCCAGGCCAATTACGTCCTCAATCTCCTGCTTCACACGCTCAGGTTCAGCACTTGGAAGATCGATCTTGTTAATAACTGGAATGATCTCCAGATTGCTGTCAAGCGCTAAATAAACGTTTGCAAGCGTCTGAGCCTCAATCCCCTGCGCAGCGTCAACGACAAGCAATGCGCCTTCACAAGCTGCTAAGCTTCTGGATACTTCATACGTAAAGTCTACGTGTCCCGGCGTATCGATCAAGTTCAGAATGTACTCTTCTCCGTCATCCGCCTTGTAAGTCAGGCGAACTGCCTGAAGCTTGATTGTAATGCCACGTTCCCGCTCCAAATCCATCTGATCCAATACCTGGGCTTGCATTTCACGAGAAGATAAAGCTCCCGTATATTCCAAGATTCGATCGGCAAGTGTTGACTTACCGTGATCAATATGTGCGATAATACAAAAATTGCGAATCTTCTTCTGACGCGTCAGCAGTTCCGTCATTCGTATTCTATACCCCCACTACTGGCCATATATTCAATTTATTTATTATACCGGAAGTGAAGGCCCTCAGCAATGGCAACAGGGAAATCAAACTTTACCTTTAGAACAACCCGCTAAATAATCCTACTACCGCTTGGATTCCCGCCTCGGATAATTGCTGAAGGATTCCCGCTGTCTTGTCTGCCAACTTATTGACAGGCGCATCCTCTGCTGGTGGTTGAGAGTTAGATTCGCGCTGAATATCTGGCTCATGGACACCAACAGGTGAGCTACCATCTTCCCGATTCTCATCCTCGGTCCATACTTCCTCATCTGTACGTTGAGACTTTGTTCTGCTTCCCTCCTGAATGGATTTTCGATCAGCAGGCAACGTAATGTCTCGCGTCTGTGCATGTTGAGTATCCTGGATACTCTGAACAGTCTGTTGTGACGTAGTGGCCATAGGCCCATATACACGTTCAATTCCTGACTGTGTCAACTCCATACCAATCCATATCCCCAGCGCCAGTAAACCGAGCAAACCAAATAACTTAGGACCAAACCATTTCATGCTTATCCCCCCTATAAGACATGCCATGTCTATGCAACGACTTGGAAGTAGTGCGATCTGGATGCTGCTTGCATGCCGACCCTTTATAAGAATTAACGCAAACCATTACGCTTGATTCCCGTTATTTGTCGTTTGCTTACTTACTGTTGCAGCCGGTTTATTTAATGGCTTAGAGATCGGTTTGTTTACAGGTTTTGCTCCCTTTTGTTCCTTTATTACTTCAGCAATCAACTCAGCCAGTACATCTGCTGTACGATTGCTTTCGGTCAACGTATTTTCAATGCCACCTACCTCGATAATGACACTATTCGGAGATAAAGACTGGTTGTATTCCCCATTTGTGCCTTTTGAGGCTGCTTTCCCCCAGATTCCCCGGGAAATACCTGGATACTTGGCTTCCAATTTCTCATGAATGTCAGCGGCAAATTGTTCGTTTTCTTTCCAGTTGGGATTCCGATGCCCGATCACAAAGTACACCTGCGCATACGTTTTTCCTTTAATCGTAACCGTTGTATCTTTGCGCCGTGCGGAATCGCGGTGTATATCAAAGAAGAATTTCAAGTTTTTATTATTGCTCATAGCCTTTTTTACGGTTTGGTTCGAATATTTATAAGAAAAATTCCAATTGTAACCTTGTATAGTAGATACGTAGTCTTTGCTCGAGTGAAGTGCGCCAATTCCTTGCTTCTTCAGCTGTTCCTGCAGCCGTTTTCCTACGAGAGTTATATTTTTCTTATCATCGTTCGGATTGTCCGTTTGCTTCTCCAGTTCAGGCTTCCACGATTCACGGTTGTGTGAATGATAAATAAACACGACTTCATCATCGATATGACTCGATTGTGTCGATTCATCAACTGGCTCAGAATCAGGCTTGTCCGTCTCTGACTGACCCACGTCACCATTCTTCTCATCATCGTGAGCCTTCTCCGGGGCTCCTCCATGCTCAGCACCATCCTCTTCGCCTGGTGCAGGTACAAATTCTTCCGGCCCTTTGGCAGCTTGATTACCAATTGCCAACCTTAACGGTACGGATGTATCTCGACTCACGCCAGGCATCTCACCTGCTAGCAGTGTTTTCGGATCAAGCGGATTGACATTGGTTACAAGTCTCACAAGCATGTGGGCCACATCTTGTCGTGACAGTGCCGCCTTTTCGGGTGACGATTCCATCGTTGGCATTTCCATTGCTAACATGTTGGCAAACCATTGAGTTGAAATTTGCGCTGCGGCACCTTTCATTGAGGATAAGGGAGAGGTCTGAAGACGCTGCTCCAAAATACCCCCGACTCCGATTACCACTATAAACACGGCCGATGCGAGAGCCATAAGCAGAAATGTACGCCCCATCGTCAACAATTCCAGCCATTTTCGCTTAAAACGTGCAATATCAATCCATTTTACCGTTGGCTTCATTTAAATGGTCCTCCCTCACTAGCAGTCTAGCGACCCTAGCAATCTTGAACTACGATTCACCTTCTAAAACTATTTAATAGTATGAAATAGCTTTAAAAGAGTTTAAAAGATTGCTGTTACTAGAATCTATGAGGACAACCGATCTGCTAGAACCTTATTTTCGAAATTGAAATTGAATAATGGTACCACTTCCAATATGACTGGATACTAGAATCGATCCGCCATGCGCTTCAACCAGCTGCTTCGTAATTGCCATACCTAACCCGCTGCCATTATCCGAATCATCTGTCGTTCGCCCACGATAATAACGTGTGAATAAATGGTTTTGCAATTCATCATCCATCCCCTTACCATCATCATGAAACGAAATGATTACGTCAGCACAAGTCTCTTCAAGCTTCACTTTGACGGTTGTTCCACTCGGGTTATGAATCCAGCCATTCATACATACATTTTCAACAGCTCTGGTGAGATATCTTGCGTCTATGCTCCAATAAACAGGGTGTGGTGCAGGATCAAACTCCAGTTTGGCAGTGGGGTAGTCGACAATCGGCAGCATACCTGCTAAGGTTTCTCTTAACCAACTGTTAAGGTCAATGGCTTCCAGTTGAAGTGGGAGCGACTGACTTTGCAATTGATAAGTCAAATTCAAGTCTAAAATCAGAGCGTCCATCCGTTCCGCCTTCTGTTGAATATACCTTGTAAATTCCTTACGTTCCTCTTCCGTCCAATTATATTGTTCCGCATTTAACAGATGCGCGTAACCAATAATCGATGCGAGTGGAGTCTTTAGATCGTGGGACAAGCCACTAAGCCATTGATCGCGCTGCACCTCATGCAGTGTTCGTTCGTCTTCGCTTGCTTCTAATCGTTGGGACAACTGTTCCATAGCCTGACGCACATCTCCGTAAAGTCGATAGTTCGATTTCATTTTTCCGCTCCGTCTAAATGCAGGCGATCGTCCACTGCTCAACACTGGCTCGGTATATTTCCCTTGCGCCATTTGTGCCGCCCATCGCATAAAATGTGATAATGGCCGCGCATTGCGCGTACTTTGCCAAGATGCCATAAGGACAAACAACAGCAGCATAATAATCAGAAATACAATGATTCCAATGATAATGAGATCGGACTCTTTCTCTATTCGGAATCCGGCAACATCAACTGCAGCCTGAGCGGGATCATAGGGCATCCTAAGTACCCACGTGTTGCCTGTTAGTTCGTCATATTGATAGGCAAATTGCTCTCGATACCTTTCTTCATAAGTTGAACGAAGTGCAAGATCACTAGCATTCATCCGTTTTTCATTACCTGCGCTGGCAGGCTTGTTCCAGCTTTCCAATTCATTTCCGGCTTTATCCAACAGTTGTGTCCATGCATGAATTTTGCGCATCTCTGGCAGCATCATTCCCTTTTCCACCTGCCATCTGGCCAGCAACTCCTCTGCTTCCGGCTTGCTGCCGTAAACAATCGTATACATGTCCTCGCCTACCATCCTAATGTACACAACAATCTCATACGGAAAAGGCACTGTACGCTGCATATATGCTGCAAGCGCACCTGCATCATATTGCTTGGGCACATCATCCGGTGTAAAAAAGCCGTACAACTCACGTCCGTTTACATCTAGCAACTGCATCCAGCCCTTGCTTGCTTTTACTTGATCCACCATGTCGCCGCTCCATCTTAAAGAGCCGGTACTGTCCTTATATAAGGACTCCGTTATGTAATCCACTCCATTCCTAGAAAAAGATCGGTTCATATCCAATGAAGACATTCGTTCCGCAATCCAAAACAGTAATCCTACAGCACAAACAATCAGCACAAGAGCCACAAACGTCCACTGCCGTACATAATGCCAAGCTAATCTACGAGTCGTATTCATGTCGTCCCCGATTCACTGCCGCTTCCAGACTTTGCACCGATCAACTTGTATCCCATGCCACGTACCGTAAGCAAATATTGAGGTTCGCTTGGGTTAGGTTCAATTCGTTCCCGTATGCGATGAATATGGACCATAACGGTATTGTCATCCTTTAAGGCGTCCAACCCCCATACTTTTTCATATAACTCCCCTTTTGAAAAGATTCGACCCGGATTTTTACATAAAAATAGCAGGAGTTGAAATACCATTGCAGGGCAATCTACAAGCTTCCGATCTACTATTAATTCCCCTGCTTCCTCGCGAATTAGGAAGTGTCCATAGTCATATTCGTTGAATGGCTTTGATTTAGAGGCAGAACGTGTCATTTCCGCCATATACATCTTTTGCTGTGTCGGTATACCTTCGATCACACGCTGTTTCAGTGCAAGATGACGCTTCAAATGTGCTTTCACACGTGCCGCCAGTTCCAGAGGATTAAACGGCTTTGTAACGTAATCGTCACCACCTAACGCAAAGCCTGTGAGCTTGTCAAGATCTGTCATTCTAGCTGTTACAAATACAATCGGCGCATCCGTATGTGCCCGAATATGGGGGGCAACATCAAACCCGCTCCTCCCAGGCAGCGTTACGTCCAAAATGATACAGTCCATGAAACGCTGCTGACACAGCTCTAATGCTTGTTCTGCATCAGACGCAGTATGTATATGAAGGAACCCTTCCTTTCGAAGTACAGTCACTACTAGGTTCAGCAAGGCTGCTTCATCCTCAACAACCAATACGCTAGCTTCCCGCCACTCCATCATATCTATCCTCTCCCTTGTCCTTGCTCTTACTACGCTCATCTATGTCATCAATTGTACCTCACTACCACGAGAAATGGCTTTGATCTTCTTTTAGACTACATGACGAAGCTTTCCTGATGCCAAACGCTGCCTTAACAGAACCTTAACGGATGAACATTGGGTATCCAAACTATCATGCCATTGACTTTAGCTATGCTCTGGTAAACAAGCTATATCTTATGAAAGAAAAAAGCCGTCACCCCATTAGTATGGTTGACGGCTGAATTCACAAATTGAAATGATTAGATACTAGACGCAACGTTATGCTTACTTAGTGAGTATAAGCAGCTACATTGTCAGCATCAACTGCTTCATGCAGCGCTGCATTTAATCCGCTGGCAATAATGTTCGCCATATCTTCCATAAACTCATCTACTTCTTTTGGCGTAACAATCAGATCATGACCAAGCGGCTCCAGCACTTCCTTGACCAATGACAGCCTGTCCTGCTCGCCAATCTCGTCCAGCATGCCTAGAATGTCGCGTGTCTGTGCAGTCTGCCCCTTAAAATGTTCTTTCATCATCTCAATTGCGTTATTCACAATCGTTGATGCGTAACATACTGTGGGCACCCCTATCGCAATACACGGCACACCGAGAATTTCTTTGGTCAATCCTTTACGTTTGTTGCCAATGCCCGAGCCGGGGTGAATACCGATATCCGCCACTTGTATAGTTGTGTTGACTCGCTCAAGTGCTTTGGAAGCTAATGCATCAATTGCAATAATAAGGTCTGGCTTTGTCTTATCCACGATACTTTGCACAATTTCGCTTGACTCAATTCCCGTAATGCCTAGAACGCCAGGCGCGATTGCACTCACTTCTCTGTAGCCAGGACTAACCTGCTCCGGCATTAACTCAAAAAAATGTCGCGTCACCAATACATTTTCAACAACCATTGGTCCAAGCGCATCTGGTGTTACATTCCAGTTGCCCAAGCCAACAATTAAAGCTTTGTCAGTTGGCTTAATGCCAATATCCTTTAAGAAACCGGCAAACAATTGGGCGAATTTTGTAGCGACACGATCCTGCAAGTCTGAATCTTTGCGCCGCAAGCCAGGGACTTCCATCGTTACATAGCGTCCTGGCACTCTACCAATTGCACGTGAGCCCTCTTCATTTTGCACATGAATACTTGTCACCTTAATTCCCGCCTTATGCTCCACGCTCTCCTGAACGCCTGGAATCGGAATATGTACGTCAGGCTGGGCTAGTTCTCTTGCTTCAAGCGCCAAGTCCGTTCGGACCGAATAATCTCTCAGATCAGCTGTCATCCTGTTTCCTCCCGTAATACCAATATGGTTATGGTCGTATTGTGCGTTAGCGCACACAAAGTTATACGGGCTGCTTCGTTCCGAAAACGTTCGCATCTGATCGTTCCTCACTATCAAGCAAAGGGGCATTGCTGCTCATCATGTATTGCTTTTTACTATACAACGTGATAGAATACTTTAAGTTGTGAATCCATTTTATCATGCATTGGTGAAATAGATTCTATTGTCGCACTACGATGCAACGGAGGTGAAAGCAATGCCAAACATTAAATCCGCTGTTAAACGCGTAAAAACAAATGACAAACGTCGTCTGTTGAACGCTTCTCAAAAATCCGCACTTCGTACAGCTGTTAAAGCTGCAGACGTAGCTTTGGCTAACAACGAAGTGGAAACTGCTACAGCAGCAGTTGCTTTGGCGTCCAAGAAATTGGATAAAGCTGTGACTAAAGGCTTGGTACACAAGAACGCAGCTGCTCGCAAGAAGTCTCGCTTGGCACAAAAATTGAACGCTCTGCAAGCACAAGCTTAAGAGCCTTTCATACTTAGAGCTTAAAGCGTAGAAGCCCGAAGGTAAATGCACTTGCGTTTACCTTCGGGCTTCTTTTGTGCGTGGCATGTCTGCCGCGATTCTAAGAATAAGCAGTTCTAAGCCGAGTGTCTTATCCACGCGACCTGACTTCATCTCGTAATCAAGCTCCGCCGCTTCAGCCAGCCATATCGCTAGTGAGGCTGCGTCATGGCTTCTAGCTTGCTCCGCGGCTACCTTGACAGCATAGGGATGCAGGCCAAGCTGAGAGGCTGCTTGCTGTTGGCTGAAGCTTTGGCCCGTTAACTCCTTCACCTGCAGCATCATTCGCAATTGCCGAATAATTAGGGCCAGTATCTTGATCGGCTCCTCCTTTTGCTTCAGCAGCTCGCGGAACATCTGCATCGCTTGTTCCGGACGACGCTTGATGACATCCTCGACAAGCTGAAATACGTTCTGCTCTGTCGTCTTGGTAATCAACTGCTCAATCGTATCTGCATGTATAGACCCTCCAGGCCCTACATATAAGCTTAGCTTCTCAATCTCTGCAGATAAAGTCTGCAATTGGGTTCCCGCGTTGTTCAGTAAAGCTTCAATCCCCTGTGCATCTATCTTACTGCCGACGGATTCCACTTGCTTTGCGACCCACTGCATGAGCTCATCCGCACTGAAAGGCTGAAAGGGCAGCACCACACCTGCTGTCTTAGCTAACTTGACCGTCTTCTTACGTTCATCCAGCTTGTCCGCCTGCACAAGAAACACAACAATGCTGCTCTCAAGCGGAGATGCCATATATGCCAGCAGGCGATCCGTACGATGCTCCAGCTTATCCTTGCCGGACGCAAAGATGGAATGGTCCTTTACTAAAATCAGCTTACGCTCAACCAGAAATGGCATCGTCTCCGCTTCCTCGACTACCGTTTCAATCGCATGCTCCGTAGTATCCATCTTCATAATCGCAAAGTCGCGGTGCTCTTCCGGGATAAGCTTGTCTACTAATAATTGTACGAACTCTTGCATGCGGTATTTTTCTGTTCCATATAGCACGTATAAGGAGCGCGATTCTCCTCGCTTGATCTCCTTAACGGCTGTCTTTAAATCCACGTTTAATTCCCCCTAACCTGTCGTTCTTGATCATATCAAACTTCACCCCAAAAACAAAGGGACTGTGCGGCAATTGCCACACAATCCCTTTGTCCCATACCATCTATGATAAACGTCAGCGCTTTAACAGGCCTAGGTCCTTAACGCTAACGGTCATACGACGTACGGGAACGCCTTTACTTATTACTTTATATGATACTATACGTACGCGGTAAGCAATGTGTGCATACAAATCGGTACCCTTAATTAAAAAAATACGGTTAACACGCTGCCTTGCTTACTCCAGTGAGCCTTGTCTCTATCCACCGCTATTAGCATAACTTGTTTCTTCTCCAGACTCAGAAGGCGACTGCTTGACCGTATCATCCTGACTGCCGCTCAAGTTAGAATCCGAATGGCTCTGTTTGTTATTTAACGGGTTAGGCGAGAATAAAACAGGATCCATACTAGCCATCCCGAGATCGGTGATTGCATAAGCAATAAGCTGCTCTTGACCATCATTTAGCGTGACGAGAATCTGTTTGCTGTCATCAGACCACTGGATGGATACAGGTTTCATTTGTAGTGCTACAGTCTGAATCTCTTTGCTCGTATCTGCAGTCTTGCTGAACAATGATAGCTTGTTGGCTTGCCACTTAACTACATAAAGCTGATCTGGAGAAGCAGCTTCAACTATGTCATCGATCTTAAAAAAGTTCATCGTGCCAGGAGGTTGATCCACATTGCTCTCAACGGTCCCTTTTTCTTTGTCCTTGTCCCTATCTCCAGGCAAAAGTCCTCGTTCCTGCTTGGGTGATTTGTCTTTATTATGTTGAGCGGGCGGTTTACTTGGCTCAGTCACTGGCACAGTAATCTTCTTTGACGCATCCGTAGAGGTAGAGGCTGGGATTGGCTCCTTGCTCACCTTGCCGCGCGACGGATTGTTATCTGACTCAGCAGAACCTCCGGGTACAGACTTAGAATCTGGCGGCGTTGATGGCGTCTGATCTGCTCCCACCGACTTCTGACCCTGTGCTGGAAGATCCTTATTCTTATCTTGCCCCTCATCGAATCGGTATGCATGTTCAGATTTTAGCGTGCCCTTCTGCTCTGAAGACTGATTATATTGGTCAGACTTCGCCTGATCTTGCAATGCGCTAAAATCAGCGGATTCGCTCGAATTCATATGCTGATAATTGACCATAAAAAGTCCAAACACAACCCCTGCTGCGAACACTGCACTTGCCGCACGCCAATTAAAGCGTTTCTTCCATAGCCCTGAGGATGGTCGTGTAGACTTAGGCACCTGTACATTATCGGACCGTTCTTGTTTGTATAACTCATCTGATGAAGCCAATGCCGCAGCTTGCTGGTCTGAATTTCTTCGATCAATTTCATCTAGTTGAGGCAGGATAGAATCAACTAGACTATATCTGGGAGTCACCTTAGGCAACATCTCCAAATCATCATGTAACATCGTAAGCCGTTCAAACATCTCGGCACAGGCGGGGCACTGACTTATATGTTCTGTCAGCAGGCTATGCTCCAACTCGTCTAGGTCATGATCAAGCTGACGTTGCATAAGTGTCATCACCTCTGAACAGTTCATCCTCGCACACCACCTTTCTCATAATCTTGCAGCATCGTTTGCAGTTGTTGTCGCGCGCGGAATAAATAAGACTTAACCGTGTTAAGCGGTAGATTAAGACTTTCCGCAATTTCGTTGTAAGAGAAGTCCTGAAGGTACCGCAGAACGACTACAGCTCGATGATGTTCGGGAAGGCGGTCTATCGCTGCACGAATATCTTGTGCGGCGTAGGCGGACAGCACTTCTTTCTCTACATTGTGTTCCCCGTTAAACACTAAACTATGTTCGTCAATCGAGACAGTCGGCTTCGTACGGCGAAACTTGTCAATCGCGATATTGGTTACAATACGTTGTACCCATGTCTTAAACTGCGCTTTCTCTTCATAGGAATTGATCTTGGTATAAATCCGAATTAATGCTTCCTGGGACGCGTCCATTGCATCTTGTTCGTTGTGCAGCAAATAATATGCTGTACGGTAAACATATGGTTCTATTTCTCGCAAAAGGGTTATAAGAGCTTCTCGATCTCCTGATTGAGCAGATCGGATAAGTTCAGGCTCTACCACTAGGATCCCCCTCTCTTGCATATCCATTGACGCATCAATAGCGAAAATGGTTGCAGAGCGTATCAATTTTTTTAATTTTATGGGCTGCTCGTGTAGAGAGCACCGCTAATAAGCTTAAGGAATATGCCTTAAGCTACCAGCATAGCAAACAATGTAAATATTGTCAGTGGCGATTGTTAAGAAAAAATATGTATACTTGCACAAGCAAAAACTTATGGGAACGGACACATCATAATACGATTGACAGCGTTCTACTGTGCAATCCTATCACGTTTCACTCGAACCTTCAAACCTTGATCCGTCATAACGACTTGCACTTCACCCTGAAGATCCGTTCGATAAATGCTGCTGCCAGCCTCCTGCAAAGTACGCAGTACTTGATCATGCGGATGACCATATCGATTGTTTCGACCTGCGGAAATCACCCCCGCTTTAGGTCGCCAATAACTTACCCAATCCTCAGAGGTCGAGGTCTTGCTGCCATGATGAGCCACCTTCAGCATATCCAATCTTTCTCTCGCAGATGCCATCCCCTTTCCAGCAGATCTCCATTCATCCAACATATCCAGCTCCCCTTTTGCGCCGATATCTCCTGTTAACAGCAATGTAGCCTTTTGTTCTCCACTCATCATCGATAACAGCATAACAAGTGAAGCATCATTTTGATCATCCAACAAGGCTATTCCGTTATTCAAGTCCTGAATCGGATATAGTACATCAAGCCGTGTCTCATCGTCCAATACCCACTGATCACCTGCCCTCCATGAGACAACCGGAATGTGGCGATTATGCGCCAGATGATACAGCTGTTCCATAGTAGATGAACGCTTCCAAGTCCCGTTCATGATCAATCGATCTACAGGCACATGCTCCAATACTGCATGTAATCCCCCTGCATGATCCGTATCACCATGTGTCAGTATTACGGCATCCAGATGTCGTATGCCCCGCTGTTTCAGTAAAGGTACTAACCTGCTTTTGCCCACTTCATAGGGCTTGCGGCGCTGCTTCCACTGCTCGCCAGGCTTGGAAAATGAGATCGTTCCCCCACCATCCACCAGTACGTTGCTTCCTCCTGCCGTACGAATTAGGATACTGTCCCCTTGTCCTATATCAATAAAAGATATCGTCGTACTTTCAGGCTGACCAACATGATACCCATGAATCCATAAGAGGACAAAAGCACATAGCACTACATTGAACCTTATCCATATAGGACGGTCAGCGCTGCGAGGGATAGTGTGAAATCCCTCTAATGGCACAGTATCATCTACTTGGTGGCGAAATGCTCTTTCTGCACGATTCGCTGCAAGCTGGTGCATAGCCTTAAGCATGAACAGCAGGCATATGTAATACACGGCGATCCACCATACAGGCGGCCGCGGCCAGATCATAATCGCACCTTCAATATCAGCTACTATTTTGACCATACCAAAAGTCCATTGATTGAACTGGCTTAGCAGCCAAACGAATGGCTGAGCGATCGTATCCGAAATAGCAGCAATAACTAGGGTAAGTGTTCCTAATGGCAGCACAATCAAACTAATAAAAGGGACAAATAAAAAGTTAGCAAAAAGCGATAATAGCGACACTTGATTAAAATAGTATACTGTTAACGGAAACGACATCAATTGTGCCACTACAGTGACTGTTAATGAAGAGCGCAGCCATACTGGCCACGATACAGGCAGCACCTTCATTACAGGTGGGACTCCTATTATTAATCCAGCCGTGACTGCGTAGGAGAGCTGAAAGCTAACGTTAAGCGCATAATACGGCTCCCACCAGAGCATGAGGAGCAAAGAAATGCACAGCAGATGTAGGCCGTCCCTCATCCAGCCTTGTCTGATCCCGATCAAAGCGAACATTGACATTAATCCTGCGCGGATAACAGACGGTGAAGCCCCTGTAAATAGTACATATGCGGGAATAAGCATAATCACAACCGTTAATGAGCGCTCTTTAGTCAATCGCATACGTTTTAGCAGCAGCATACATGTCCCTACAAATACAGCCACATGCAGTCCAGAGATGGCCAAAATATGGGTCAGTCCCAACTGCGCAAAGGACTGCTCAATATCCACATCAAGATCACTTCTAAGTCCTAGCACTAATCCTTGCATATATGTACTTTGATCGTTTGGAAGCATTCGATCATACAAAGATGCGCCATATTTTCTTAATTCCTCCACTTTCCCTTTAGCCGCATCTATGCTCCATAATTGAATCTTTCGAATAACCTGAACACTTGATACTCCTTTCGCCTGAAATAGCCAATATATATGCTCATTTTTTAAGTACTGCCGATAATTAAACGCTCCAAAGTTATCCGCTTCACCAGGCCTCATTAGTTGCCCTGTTATTTTAATGTACTCGGCCTGTCTCCATTGCTGCGCCTGTTGGATCTCCTGTTCCTGCTTTAATAAAAGCGTAACCAGTATCCATTCTGAATCCAGATTTATCTCTGGTTCCTGGTCCGGCAGCCATTTGTCCGCTCTTAGACGAAATTGGATTTTGTCGCCATCACGTTCAATTGGGGAGCCAATTACCCCATACAAGGCACCTGAAATGTGATCCCCTGGTAAGAGCTCTCGCTCGATCGGAATGGATGTAATCTGCTGCGTGTCATACCAAATAAAACTAACCAGCGCTGCTATCAGTGCAAGTGCGTAAACGGATGCATATGAAAGACGAAGCAAACGCAGCTTTACGATCACGGGTATGCAAAGGATCAGTCCGGCTATAGCTACCGCTGCTTGCTGAACAGGAAGAGCAGCCGCGAGATGGATCCCAAGCACCCAACAGCAAGCAAAGATGACAATAGGTCTTTGCATGAACATAAACGTTCACTCCTTCCAACACAAAAAACCTTCACACGAATGAACATGAGCAAATTTGCTCATATTATTCGCATGAAGGTTCTTCCTTCTTCGTTATACCACAATATTAATTAATCGTATCCATGATTGTCTCCTGCGGGGGCTGATAATGGTCCAACTGTCGGAATATGATCCCTTTCTGCTGCATCATAAGAGATACTTTGTCGGTATCCTTCGGGTATAGACGATGGTAGACAACTTCTACTACCCCACTGTTCGCAAGCATATTCGCGCATGTCCAGCAAGGCTGGTCCGTCACATAGACAGTTGATCCCTCCCGATCCGTCCGATCCGTAAACAACAGCAAGTTCTGCTCGGCGTGAATAGTGCGAATGCAGCGCTGCTTTTTCACCATCTCTTCCGTCCCATCAGGAAGCATCACAACTTCCAACTGCTCAGCAATCATGCAGCCAGCCTCGCTGCAATCAGGCACTCCCATAGGCGCACCGTTGTATGCAGTACCAAGCAGCTTCTTCCCTTGTACAAGTACAGCGCCCACATGCCTTCGCGGACATTGGGAGCGGGTCGATACCATATAAGCAATATCCATAAAATAGGTGTCCCAGTCTTTTCTTATCGTTGATGTCATGTTCGCGAAACCCCTGTCTCGTTAATCGTTATCATTTATCATACACAGCAATTAAATGCCCTGCCTCCGCAAAATAAAAGACAATACAGCATATTGATATGTCTATTGTAAGCAGACCGCCACAACTGCGCAACTGCAGAGATCACATTCATGGTTGAATAGAGACGTGGCCTTTAATCTTTGCATACAGCTTGGACCCAATACCTTTAACCTTCAGCAGATCCTTCTCTGCCTTAAACATGCCATGTTTCTCGCGATAGGCGATAATTGCCTTTGCCTTGGAGGGTCCAATCCCCGGAAGGCTTGTGAGCTCCTGTTCGCTGGCGCTATTAATATGAATCAAGCCTTCATCTGTACGAGCTGTCTGCTTGGACATGACGGCAGAAGTCGTGTCAGATACAACATTTGTTCGAGTCTCTGGCTGAGGTACAGCAGCACGGTTAGGAGCTGAAATGTCGACTGGAGCTGTAGCGGGATGTGGCACACCTTGGGTGGATGGGGTCATTAGGCCGGAACCGGCTACTGCCTCTTTATTTTGCACGGGATGCAATGAAGCAGGTGAATCCTCACCTAGTTGTTTCCCCTCTGACTGCTGAAATGCTCCAGCGTCAATGCTAGTGGGCTTGCCGTTATTAGATATCGGAACAGACTGCTTTGGGATAACACTTTTGCCGCTTTCTTCGCTGCCATTCTCCTCATTTAATAGCTGTTGAACTTGATTGTCCACATACCGCCAAGTGCTATCATCCTGTTCCGACTGCACCGGTAGCCACATAAGTGCAAATAACACCATACCCGCTGCTGCAAATATAGACACTATAGTCCATGATGCCAGCCACGTACGTGTGCCTGATTGGTTATACTCTTTTCTTTTCATCATAAACGCCCCTTGTCACGTAATCGTGAATCGATACCTTCGTCCAAATGTGCGGCCCTATACAAGGGCACATATGACTGACCCTACAGCGCAAGCTGTAATAAGGTCAAGCCGTGTCAACATATAGTAGGTTAACATGGAGAAGATACCGGGAACGCTCCCTATCATATCTCCGAAAATTCAATTAAAACGACAGCAACACCGAACAACAAGCAGATCGTCATTCATAAAAGGAGGGAATAGCCGTGAAGGTCGGATTTATAGGTACGGGAAGCATGGGCACTATCCTCATTGAATCGCTAATCCAATCCGGGGCGCTGGAGCCTGATCAGGTAGTAGCTACCAACCGTACATTCAACAAAGCGCAACGGCTTGCCTCGCAATACCCCGGTCTTCATGCGGTTGCATCGATTGAAGAAACGGTTAAAGCGAGCAGCATCGTCTTTCTGTGCGTAAAACCTCTGGAGTACAAAACAGTTATCGAGGAAATATCGGCGTACGATCGCGCTGATCTTATTCTCGTATCGATAACAAGTCCCGTCCTCATCAATCACTTGGAACGCCAATTAACGTGCAAAATAGCTAAAATCATCCCTAGTATTACTAATTATGTATGGAGCGGTGCATCTATATGTATTTATGGAAGCCGGATTCAGACAGAGGATCGACTGCTGCTCGAGCAGCTTATGATGTCGATAAGCAGGCCTATTCAGATAGAGGAGCAATATACACGGATCACCAGTGACATATCAAGCTGTGGTCCAGCATTTATTGCTTTCTTCATGCAAAAATGGATAGATGAAGCGGTGCTAGAAACAGGTATAAACCGCGATGAAGCTGCGAGGCTAGCCTCCGAGATGTTAATCGGCACAGGGAAACTGTTAACGGAAGGCGGACTATCGCTTGAACAACTTCAGCAGCGCGTAGCCGTCCCCGGCGGGATTACCGCCGAGGCGCTGCGCTTGCTTAATGAGAAGCTGGATGGTGTATTCCAGCAATTAATTCATGTTACCCACGCCAAATATGAAGAAGATCTGGATAAAGTATCCACCCTATTCGGTAGCATTGAGGTTAATCTTAACCGACCACAATATTAACGAGTCGTCCTTTAACAGCGATGACTTTGCGAACCGTCTTGCCTGCCATCGCAGCTTGAACGTTAGCTGAGTTCATCGCTGTATCTTGCATCGCAGCTTCGTCCGCGTCAGCAGCCATGTTCATTCGCTCTACGATCTTGCCGTTGACTTGCACGACAATCTGAACCTCGGCGTCAACGGTCAGACTCTCATCGTATGTCGGCCAAGCAGCGTATGTGATGGAGCCTGTGAAGCCAAGACGCTCCCACAGCTCTTCGGCAATATGCGGAGCAAGTGGTGACAGCAATTGTACAAAGCTCTCCATCGCCTTACGCGGCAGCTTATCTTGCTTGTATGCGTCGTTGATAAAGATCATCATCTGGCTGATCGCTGTATTAAAACGAAGTGCCTCATAGTCCTCAGTCACTTTTTTCACGGTCTTGTGCCATGTACGCACAAAAGCATTGTCCTCCACATCGTCTGTCATCTTCGGATTTAATTGATCTTCATCGGTGACAAACAATCGCCATACACGGCCAAGGAAACGATTCATTCCTTCAACGCCATTCGTATTCCACGGTTTCGTTGCTTCAAGAGGGCCCATAAACATCTCGTACATACGGAGTGTATCTGCCCCATACTCATAAACGATCTCGTCCGGATTAATAACATTTCCTCTTGACTTCGACATTTTCTCATTGTTGGTACCTAGAATCATCCCTTGGTTCACTAACTTATGGAATGGCTCCTTCGTTTGGACAACACCCAGATCATACAGCACTTTATGCCAGAAACGAGCATACAACAAGTGAAGTACAGCATGCTCCACACCGCCAATATAAAGATCGACAGGAAGCCATTTCTCTTGCAATTCTTTGGAGCAGATCTCATCATTGTTCTTCGGATCTATATAACGCAAGTAATACCAGCTGCTGCCTGCCCACTGTGGCATTGTGTTCGTCTCACGGCGCGCCTTCATACCTGTCTCCGGATCAACTGTGTTTACCCACTCTGTCACATTGGCAAGCGGTGATTCACCTGTACCGGAAGGTCGAATCTGATCTACTTCTGGCAGTACGAGCGGAAGCTCAGCCTCAGGAATCGTCTTCATTGTGCCATCTTCGAGATGAATAATTGGGATGGGCTCACCCCAGTAGCGCTGGCGGCTGAACAACCAATCGCGTAGACGATAAGTCACCTTGCCGCTGCCGATACCTTTTCCTTCCATCCACTCGATCATAGCTGCGATAGCTGGCGCATTATCTAAGCCATTCAGGAAGTCTGAATTAACGTGAGCTCCATCACCAGTGTATGCTGCTTCCTGCACATCGCCGCCTGACACAACTTCAACAATCGGCAGATCAAACTGCTTTGCAAACTCCCAGTCCCGTTCATCATGCGCAGGAACAGCCATAATTGCTCCCGTTCCATAACCCGCCAGTACATAATCAGCAATCCAGATCGGCATCTTGGCACCGCTCACCGGATTAATGGCATAAGCGCCAGTAAATACGCCGGTTTTCTCTTTTGCTAGGTCTGTTCGCTCCAGATCACTCTTACGAGCAGCTTGCTCACGGTAAGCCTCGATTGCGGCCTGCTGTGCAGCAGTTGTGATCTGGCTAACCAACTCATGCTCTGGTGCCAGCACACAATATGTAGCACCGAACAATGTATCGGGACGAGTCGTAAATACGTCAAGATTAGCATTATGCCCCTCTATCGTGAAGCGTACCTCTGCCCCTTTGGATTTGCCTACCCAGTGACGCTGCATATCCTTGATGCTCTCCGGCCAATCCAGCTCATCCAGATCCTCGAGCAAGCGTTCAGCATATGCGGTAATCTTTAATACCCACTGGCGCATTGGCTTGCGAATGACCGGATGGTTACCACGCTCGGACTTGCCATCAATCACTTCTTCGTTCGCAAGTACAGTTCCTAATGCTGGGCACCAGTTAACCGGTACTTCATCGACGTATGCGAGGCCTTTCTTGTATAACTGTATGAAAATCCACTGTGTCCATTTGTAGTACTCAGGATCAGTCGTACTAATCTCGCGATCCCAATCGTAGGAAAATCCAAGAGACTTGATCTGACGGCGGAAGTTGTCTATGTTCTTTACTGTAAATTCACGCGGATGCGCTCCTGTATCAATAGCATATTGCTCAGCAGGAAGACCAAATGCGTCCCAACCCATCGGGTGAAGAACATTATATCCTCGCATCCGCTTAAAACGGGATACGATATCTGTTGCTGTGTAGCCTTCCGGGTGACCGACATGCAAGCCTGCTCCAGACGGATATGGGAACATGTCCAATGCGTAGAACTTCGGCTTGCTGTCATCTTCCAATGTCGCAAATGTCTTGTGTTCATCCCAATACTTCTGCCATTTCGGCTCAATGGCAAGCGGCTGATAGCCTGCTGGTTGTTTCATTTCTGTGCTCATTATTGAAGCCCCCTCTATTCAGGTTAAAACCTGCTTTTCTTTGTTCATCATTATTTCTTGCTGCACGTACTTGGTACAGCGCAATGTATCACATATAACCACAAAAAAAGCCTCTCGTCCCTAGCGAATTCGCTAGGGACGAGAGACTTGGATTCCCGCGGTACCACCCTAGTTAGCGCACGGCATGCTCTGCCTGGCGCTCACTTGAAGCTCTTAACGCGAGCTTATACGTCACAACCTTACCTTAACGTACAGTTGTGCGACTCCTAGGTGAGTTCGCTTCCTCTATCCATCGGCTCGCACCAACCGCCGACTCTCTGAATGACTTCGGAGAACTACTATTCCTAATCCACGTCTTCCTATGGTTACAGTTCCACTGTTTTTACACAATAATTACATACATCATATGCAAAAAAACAAATCTTGTCAACGGGCGCCTACCGTGTCTCCCCAACGGTACAACACGGTGCATCACAGTGAAGGTAAGGCTACTTTTTTAAAGCAATTAAGAACAATCTGGATGTATCAGGACCTGGTTCTTCCCATTCAAAGTCACCATACACGTCGATATGCGCAAAGCCCGCTGCAAGCAATTCACCTATAATCCAATCCGTCTCATAGGCGCGCTGAATGTGTGTCTCATCGATTCGATTATACTTTCCACTCAACGGATCCTCAGCAAATATAGCCAACTGGTGTTCAATTTCATGCCGTGACTCATCATATTCACTATGCCAAATATAAGCTACATCCCCTTCATCCAATGCGAAAGGCTGTTCTTGCGCATAATATTCAAATTGGCGAACATGATGCATATCAAGCATAAACAGGCCACCTGACCGAAGCTGTTTAGCCGTCTGTTGAAATACCAATCGAACATCTTCTGGTTCCGTTACATAATTGATACAATCACAAAAAGAAATAACAGTATCAACCTGCTCAGGTACTTCCCATTGTCTCATATCCTGACACACCCACTGCACAGAGCCAGCCAGCCGACCTGCATCCTGCTCCTTTTCACGAGCAATCGTGAGCATAGCATCCGCCAAGTCAATACCAGTGACCTGCATGCCTTGCTTCGCTAATGGGATCGCAATCGTACCGGTGCCACAGCCCAAATCAACAACAGACCGAGGAGCAACATCATACCGTTCCCATGCTGCATTTGCAAAATCAAGCCACTTCTCATACGGCATATCCGCCATAAGCCGATCATACACCAGCGCAAATTGGCCGTACGAATCCATACTAGCGATCATCCTTTCGGAAGTTAGACCGGCCATTCCCTTGTCCAGAAGAGAACGGCTTGCGTCCTGCAGATGGGCGACTATGATCGCCGCGTGCTTGTCCCGTTCCGGAAGAGTCATATGCTCTCCCACTGCCAGTGGATCTGCGATCATCAGTTGATTTCCGTTCGTTCATGGTGTTGCGTTCATTGGATCCGAATCGTCCATCCGTTTGCTTGCGATCACCTATTGGTTTATAGCTGCCCGTCTGTCTACGATCATCACTCTGCTTGCGCTCTGCAGAAGTTGTGCCGGGTTGATCAGCACTCCGACGAGCCGATTGTGAACGCTGGGCCGCAGCATCGCTTGGACGCGAAGGCTTGCGACGTGCATCCGGGCCAGTGCGATCCCCTGCCCACTTATAATCGCTTGAGGAGCCGTCAGCAAGGGTAGAACGCTTCGTATCCGGGCGACGCTGTTCCGCCTGGATCTGGGCGAGCTTTTGCTCCGCTTCAGCTGTCTCTGTCGCAGAGCCAAGCTCCGTCAGTTTGGACCAGCTGCCTTCTTGCGTGACAAAGCCCGCTTTCATCAGACGGCCCATCGCTCGTTTGAAGGCGGACTTGCTTATCTGGAACCGCTGCGTAATCAGATCAGAAGGTGTCTCATCCGAATAAGGCATAGCACCGTTAGGACGCTCCTTTAAGAATTGAAGCAGTCGGTTTGCATCCAGATCCATACCAACTTCTTTGCGCTCAGCCAGTGTTACGTTGACTCGTCCGTCCTCCCGCACATGAGCAATACGTACACGTACACGATCGCCAACACGAAGCGGCTGTGGACGTTGTGATTCATGCAGCAGTCCGAGCGCACCAAAGCCGAGAGGGCCACCTTCGACGACAAAAAACGTTCCCATACGAAGCGCACGATATACTACTGCCTCATGCCAAGTATTCAGCCAACTGCTTGGGGCGTGAAACACTAGTGGTGCCAATTCCTCTTCGCCCGCCAATTCAGCAACCAATCGACCTACCCGATCATGAGCCAGCTTCACATATACTTTATCTCCGATAATTGGGCGCAGCGTCTTCAACTCTGGAAGCTCACTGGCTGGCAGCATCAACTGCCGGCCAATTCCCATCTCAAGAAAATACCCAAACCGTGAATGAATATCAGCCACTTCCAACGCCGCAACTTCACCCAGCGTTAAATAAGGCTTTTTCATCGTGGAAGCAAGACGGTCTTCTGTATCATAGAACAAAAACACGTCAAGCTCCTCATCAATTATGATATCGCGTGTCAGCTCCGTATAGTGGAGGATAACGTCATGTTCCTCATCAGTCAAAAAGTAGCCGTACGGAGATACTTCGCGATCTACACGCAAACGTTGTATCGTACCTGCCGTAAGGGTCATGCCATCTCCACTACTTTCGCGTCAGACCACAGCTTCTCAATGTTATAATACTCACGTTCTTCACGATGGAACACATGAACAACAACGTCTCCGAGATCAATCAGAACCCAACGGCCTGAATCCATACCTTCTGTTCCGCGTACAATTGTGCCCGCCTGATGTGCGGATTGGCGAATCTCGTTAGCGATAGCCTGTACTTGTGTGTCAGAGTTACCGTGACAAATAACAAAGTAGTCCGCAATCAATGAGATGCCTTGCAAATCCAGAACTACAAGATCCATCGCTTTTTTGTCTTCTGCTGCATCCACAGCTAAGTGGAGCAGTTGTTTAGGTGTTAACGCCATAAGTTAGCCTCCGATTCTAATCTGCAAATGTAAAATAGACTATTGGGGCTGCCGCAAGCTGACAAAGCTAGAGCAAGGCCCCTATTACATTCACAGTTCCATAAAATTAATATATTATTTCTTATTGTTGACGACTGTCGACTTCTTCAATCAAGCTGTTACGTGCTTGCAGCGTGGTCGGAAATATACGAGCCCGCTTCGAGAGCAAAAAGCTGATCGTCGAATCGAAGCCGGCGATCAAGGCTTCTTCGAGGCTGCGCTTGGCGAGTTCACGAATGCGGTCTACCCCTGGAAAGTCCCGCCCCAGCTCTATATAGTCAGCCAGGCATACTACTTTGTCAAGCTTCGTCATACGCTCGCGTCCAGAGGTATGGTAGCGTATCGCATCCAGCACTTCCATATCAGTGACACCATACTCGTGTTCAGCAACATAGGCGCCCACAGGTGCATGCCAAAGCGCCTTGTCATGCTGCAGCAGCACACTTGGAAGACCTTGTTCGCGTATTATCCGCTCCATCTTGTCTGTGGGCCAGTATTTGGCGACATCATGCAGCAGCGCTGCCAGATCAGCTTTGACAGGATCAACCCCATACTGCCCGGCAAGCTCAACTGCAGATTGCATTACACCTGCGGTATGGTTCCACCGTTTCACAGGCATTTGGGAGCGTACAGCTTCCAGCAATTGATCACGACTCATTTTCATATAAACCCCACCTTTGCGCATACTGTTCAACCGCTTCAGGCACGAGGTACCGAATGGATCGGCCTTGAGCCACCCGTCTTCTGATTTCTGTTGAAGAAATATCCATCAAGGGCATGTGTGCTTCCACGACACGGGTTTGCCATTGTACGGGAAGGATAGAGGCATCCCATTCCGCACCTGGCCGCTGCAAGCCTACAAACTTAATTTTGGCCATCAGCTCATCGATCCCGTGCCACTTTGGTAAATAAGCAACCATATCCCCACCGATAATCCAGTACCACTCCACATGTGGATATTGAGCCTGTAACGCATTAACTGTATCTAAAGTATATGAGACACCGCCGCGTTCCATCTCCCAAGCGCTCAAATGAAAAGGCTCATAATCGGAAATCGCAAGCTGCGTCATCTGCAGCCGCTGTTCCGGAGAAGCAATCGGCTGATGAGGTTTATGCGGGGGCACGTTAGCAGGCATAAACCACACCTCGTCCAGCAATGCGGCTTCTCGCGCAGCCTCAGCAGCGACAAGATGTCCGAGATGGATCGGATCAAACGTGCCTCCCATGATCCCTATTTGCTTGACGGAGTGAGTCATAGGTACAGCCTCCTGCAAAATTTAAATCCTATGTGGCAGCCACAGTTGCCCTGCTCGTTAAAAAGCTGCTCAGACGCCGTCGTCTTTCCGACCTGAAAGATTAGGCTCTAGGAAGCACGATTTCTTTGTGATCCTTCGATTCCTTGTATAACACAATCGTTTTACCGATTACTTGCACCAGTTCACATCCGGAACGCTCAGAGATTTCAGCTGCTATCACGTTACGGTCTTCATCACAATTTTGCAAGACCGAGATCTTAATCAACTCACGTGTCTCAATCGCCTCGTCGATGTGGCGGATCAATTGATCATTAACCCCGCCTTTGCCAATCTGAAAAATGGGCTGCACATGATGTGCGAGGGAGCGTAAGTGTCTTTTTTGTTTACCTGTTAACATATTGTCATTCCTTCCTTATTTACAAACCAATACTTACATCATACAATCCGGTATGTCATAACGGCCAGCATACGATAACAAACGACTAACAGTGATCCGAGCAGTGGTTAAGCATACTTCTCCTAATAATCTAATGGAAAGATCCCGTCTGCATGGTCAGCACTAGCTTGATACAGTTCCAAGCACCGACTCTCGCATAACCTCGATCGGCGCCGGCTCGCCTGTCCACAGTTCAAAAGCAATCGCACCCTGATACACAAACATACCCAAGCCGCCATGTGTCTTGGCGCCTGCAGCCTTAGCTGCCTGAAGGAGCTTCGTCTCAAGAGGGTTGTATATAATGTCACTCACTATCATGTGAGATTTCAACCATTGCTCTGCAATCGGACTCTCTCCTATATGCGGATGCATGCCAACAGATGTCGTATTGATTACAACATCAACTCGCTCAGGCTCGACTGCCGGGATGCCATCTTGTATACCAACACATTCCATTGCACCGAGAGATGACATTTCCTGCGCTATCTTCTCTGCTCGATCAAGAGTCCGGTTCGCAACTAACAGCTTGCCGCAGCCTTCTCTCAGCAGCGCATAGGCAAGACCTCGTGCAGCACCACCCGCACCTACAATCAGTACACTGCACTCTGATAAATCGACTGCCGTTTCTTCCTTTAAAGAGCGAACATATCCCAATCCGTCCGTATTGTAACCGATCAATCTGTTGTTATCGTTCACAATTGTATTGACCGCACCAATCATCCGTGCACTTTCATGAACTTCGTCTAGATAGGCCATTACACGTTCCTTATGCGGAATTGTAACGTTTATTCCTCGAATGCCTAAAGCACGAATACCGTGAATAGCTTCAGCCAGCCGCTCAGGAGCAACATGGAATGCCGTATAAATGCCATCCCAGCCGCGAGCCTGGAGGGCGGCGTTGTGCATTACCGGCGACTTGGAGTGACGTATCGGATCTCCAATGACGGCTAGCACTGTGGTCACACTAGTTACAGTCTGTAATGACGCAGAACTGTCATGATGAACCATATTAATGATCCGCCTCCTTGCTCTAACGAGTATTGCCTCAACTCACACCTTATTCGGTGTACTTCATCCAAATCCGAAGTTAAATCAATGCATGTCGAAGGAGTACTTTAACGCCTTTCGGCGCATGTATTTCTATCAGTGCGCCTGAGGTACTGTTGCACGTAATCCAACCAAGTCCGGAAACAAACACGTCCATCTCCTGGCCGCGTGGTACACGCAGCTGATGCTTTGTCCAGGCAGGTATGTCTGCCAATCGCGCCTTAGTCGGCGGTGCAAGCATCTCCCCAGCATGGTCAGCATATAATTCGTCTGCACGCTCAAGCTTGGTCCGATGGATCTTTATGCCGTTAGACATGTAGCAAGTGAACGACTGACGTTCCCCTTCAACAAAGTCAAATCGGGCCAACGCACCAAAGAACAGCGTCTGGCCAGCATTCAGCTGATAGACTGCAGGCTTCAATGGCTTGTCTGGCAGCAGTGCGCCCAAATCCTCACGGCTAACCAGTTCCGTCAGCCTGCTCTTGTATACGATACCAGGCGTATCCACGATATGTTTGCCGTCATCAAGCGGAATATTCACCATATCCAATGTAGTTCCAGGATATCTTGACGTGGTTAGTTCACGTTCCATATCGCTATAATCATTGATCAGACGGTTGACTAGCGTCGACTTCCCGACATTAGTGGCGCCCACAACGTATACATCCCGCTTACCGCGGCGTTGTCCAACTTCATCAACCAGACGCTCAAACCCAAGGTTGCGTTTCGCACTAACCAATACCACGTCAACGATTTGAATACCGTGTTCTTTTGCTTGACGCTGCACCCAATTCTTGATCCGGTTCCAATTGATTGCCTTAGGCAGCAGATCAATCTTGTTCACGACCAGCAGTACTGGATTCGTGCCAACAAAGCGTTGGAGGCCAGAGATAATACTACCATCAAAGTCAAACAAATCGACGATATGAATAACTAATGCATCTTCCTGCCCGATTCGGCCAAGCAAACGCAGAAACTCGTCATGGTCAAGTGCTACTGACATAGCTTCATTATAATTTTTAATGCGAAAACAGCGCTGGCAAATAATTGGCGTCCGCTCCAGCGCCTTCTCTGGCACATAACCGGATTGATCCGATTGTGCAGTCTGAAGCGTTACGCCACAGCCACTGCAGTGCCTTACTGTTTCTAATTCCATTATTGATGTTCCTCCTCGTGCCATAAACCCTTTTTCCGTAAACTTGCTGTCACTATGCGTTCAATGCGTCGGTTGATGCGAGTCGTCCAGCCTTCATCCTGAATAGCAATCGGCTGAACTAGTATCGTAAACATCTGCATACGATTGCCTCCCAGCACATCCGTAAGCATCTGATCACCAACTACAGCCGTCTCCTTCGGCGACAAATCCATCAGCTTCATTGCCTTATGGAACGGCCGCTGTGACGGTTTGCGTGCAGCATGAACGAACTGAATGTCAAGCGGCGTTGCAAAGTTGGAAACCCGTGTAAGATCGTTATTGGACACAATAACCAGTTTGAAGCCTTGTCGCTTTACTTCTTCCAGCCAAGCTGCCAATTGTGGTGTTGCCAACGGGTCCTTGGCTCCGACCAATGTATTGTCCAGATCCGTAATAATCCCCTTTAAACCTTTGGACTTTAATAAAGTCAAGTCAATATCATAAACCGTACGCACCCGAAGTCTTGGAATAAGCCCTTCAAACAAGTTGGTCACCTCGTTTTCATACGACAAACTATACCATATTCTTTGATTTACGTGCAAAAAAATGCCGTATTCGTCGCATTGTTACGTCTCGAATACGGCATTTGATGTTAATACTATCATAAATGCTACGATCCTGTACGCTTAAATTCTCGAATTACCGCTTTCAATTGTTGCCAGTCTTCGACTTTCAGCTCTTCGTGTCCATATTTGGCCTGCTCAAATAAACAAACGATCTGCTCCGCAGACTGCTTCTTGGCCGTCCGCTCATGGCTCCAACGCTCGACTGCCTCGCGAACGGTTTCATGCTTCTCTTTGCGCATGCCGTGCAAATGACAATAACTTAACCACAGTTCCGTGTCTGCGATAATATGCTCACGCGGAGTCAAACGGCGCCCGATAAAACGAATCCACCTCATCGTATATCCAATTGAACGCCAGCGCAGCAGCATCATAACGAAGGCAAATGCAGCTGCCAACATTAATACGGCCTGGGCAAGTGTTCCTATCCATGCTGGAAGTGACACTTCTTCGGATTTGGCAGTCTGCTGATCGGGTTCCTCTTGATTCAAGTCCGTTCCCAACTCCGGCTCTTCTGCCGCAGATGGTGCTTGCAGCCTCGGCATTGTAAAGCCTGGCGTCGGTTCAAATGCTACCCAACCGTACTCGCCTAGATACACTTCGACCCACGAATGCGCATCCGCATTCGTTACACGAAACGTACCACCCTCATTCGGATCAGACATCCGTTCTAGCATGGCCTCCGGCATTCGATTATCGATCATCAGATCTCTTGTGCCGGGAGCGTACCCTTTAACCCAGCGTGTCGGAATACCTACCGAGCGCAGCATCACTGCCATCGTAGATGAAAAATAATCACAATAACCTTCCTCAATTTCAAACAAAAACGATTCTACAAAGTCCTCACTAACTTTCTTTCTTATGTCAGGCTTATTTGTGTACTTAAATTCAGTCCTCAGGTAGGACTCAATGAACTTAGCCCGGTCGTAATCGTTAGTGGCTCCCTTCGTAATCTGCTCGGCCAGACTTTTGACGCGTCCAGGATACTCATTTGGCAGCTTCAAGTACTGATACATTAAAGCACCCTTGATTCCCTCCGTCGGAAAATTGCGAGTTACTGTTCCTTTTCGCATCTCCTCTGGTGTAGCAACGGACACTTCAGATAGGATCGTATAGGACTCAGGATACGCTTTATCAGCTCCTGGTTTATAAATAAGTTCTCCATCATGGCTGTTCCATTTCATACTGCCGCTATGCTTGCCTTTAACCTGATCAAAGGCAGAAATAGTAGCAACGCCAAATAAAATCGGATACGTCTTGCTGTCTTGCATCGTAAATGTCTGCTTTACTGTTCGCGTTGGAACGTGGGGTTCTAACTGATTCAGTGCCTGAAGCTCTGTACCTGGCTTGGCCGTCTGCAGGTCCTCAGACTCCAAATCTGCCCATCCATTTCCAATGTAAACGGCTTTGCTTTCTCCTCGCCAGTACCCTCTGTAATCCGCAGTAACGGTCATAACAGACTTAAAGTCCATTTCAAAACCGCCGCCAAGATCATAGTCATGTGTGCTGTAACCCGAGGATACGCCGCTGCCGATTCCCCCTCCTGAACCATTGCCTGCTCCCGCTACTGGGAACCGTTCATTGCTGATCCAGGCCGTATAAGGATCGGTGACGATAGGCGCAAGCCCCGGCATGCTCAGGCCAGAGCAAATAATCGCAGAAACAAGCACAATAGCGCTTAAAGTCATCTGGACAGCATAACGCTTGGTGTGGCCGCTTTGAGCTGGAAACTTGTGTTTCATCGTTCTAAAGTGCAGCGCAATCAACCAGACTAATGATGCAGACATGACCCAAGCTACCTGATCCCACAGTATTTCGGGCGTAAACGAATCCAAGGCGCCCAGCACGATAAATTGGAGCACCAACAGCATAACGATATGCCAGCTCGTCTTAACCCTGCTCATAAACAACTCGTATGTCAGCCAGATCAGCCCAACCAGCCAAAGATAAGGGTGGTACTGCAGCAAGCTCTCCAATATGCTCAGGCCTGCATCAGTGGACACCCATAATTGAAATTGCTGTAATTCTTCATATACGGACCATAGGACAACACCAAGTCCGATCGGAATTCGTACTAGAAGTGACCGTGGGAAGAGCAGTCCTGCAAACACAACTGTATTCAGCATCAGCTTCGTCATTGCAATCGTCTCGTCATACCAATAGGGTACAAGAGCAATTGCCCATTGGTACAGCATAACGTACAGGCAAAGCCAAATTAGCCGATCCTCCCAAAATAAGCCGAAGATACGTTGGGTAAATGTACTGTCGCGCTTCATGCCGAACTTTCCCCCAATCGCACTGGAAGCTGCTGTAATTCAGAGACTGGAATATATGCATATTGATGTCTCATAAGCATGGTTCGCAATTCATAATCCTCATCGCTCGGCTTAGTGTGGACATGTATATAATCGCCTTGCCAACCACGCTTAGCCAGTGCAGCAATGTTCGTGAGCTGAGAGCGATGTCTGCCACCTGATATCCAGGCGACAATACCGCCGTTGCGCAGCTCTGGATGCGTCGCCCATCTGTTTACCCACGATGATTCCATGCGTTCACGTGCAGACACACGTGAAGGATGAACAGAGGCGAACCATTGCCGCAGCGCCAGCGTTTCATAGCGGACCGTCTCGGCATCCCACAGGTTCATACCGCTGTGTATACCCACGATAACAACACGTCGCTGTTGTTGGCGAGCATATGCCGCAAGTGACGCCAAAATGGAAACCGCAAGTTCAAACCTATCGTTATCCTCGTAGGCATCTATCGATAGATCCAATACAAGCACAAGCTGTGGCAGTCCCTCCGGTTCAAACTGTTTTGACTTTAGCGCACCCGTCTTGGCTGTAGCATTCCAATGAATACGAGATAACTTGTCGCCCTGCACATAATCACGAATCCCGTTCAGCGTCGTCGACTCTCTGCGCTGCCTGGACATTGACTGTTCAACCTGGAACGCCCCGCGCCAAGACTTCAGCTGCTTCCAGCTTTGGACTGGCACGGTCTGCGGCATGACATACAACGACTGCTCCGCGTGGAACGCACCTTCGTAGGCAAACAATCCAAACAAATCCTTGGTCCAACACACCGTATGTGAAAATTGATAACAACCTCTCGTTAATGGCGGCGTCTGATAAGTCACAAGTGCGGATCGCTGATGATCTAACGTTACAATCGATTCGTGCACATGGACGCGCTCTCCGAAGCGATACAATTCATCATGTACGACTAGATATGGCATGGGCACCCATCCGGGAATCCGAATCTGTAATTTGACTGGTATATGGCTGTGTGACATATAGTGCTTTCGTCCTTCGCCTCCTACTTCACGTATGCCACTTGCCCTACGAATGCCGCCAAAGGCACAGCTCAACCAATAACATCCCAGCAGTGTAGCCATTGTCAGCAGCATGAAAGATGTCTTGCCGCCCTGAAATAAGAAATAACAAATTAGGCCGATATAAATGAGCACAGCATAATACAAATATGGGATCCGCATTCGTTGGCTTGATCGCGCTGTATGTGGGTCTGCCATACTTACATCTCCAGTCTTACAGGCACAGCCACCTGCTGCAGCACGTTACGAATCACATCATCCGCCGTAATCCCATCAATTCTCGCGTCTACACCCAGCACGATCCGATGACCGAGGACGTAAGGCGTTAGCTTTTTGATGTCATCCGGCGTGATATAACCTCTGCCCTGCAGCCAGGCATAGGCTTTGGATGCTTGCATAAGTGCGATTGATGCGCGTGGACTCGCACCAAGCAGCACATGAGGATGCTTGCGGGTATGACGTACAATCTCGATCATGTATGAACCGATAGCGTCATCCATATGAATCTGTTGGATAAGGCGCTGCACTTGCTCAATCGTCTCAATATCCGTCACAGCCTCTACCCGTTCCGAAGGCAAGCCGTCCATATGACGAGTCAACAGTTCTCTCTCTGTCCGTTCATCCGGATACCCAATACGAAGCCTCATCATAAACCGATCAAGCTGTGCTTCTGGCAGCGCATACGTTCCCTCAAACTCGATCGGATTCTGGGTAGCAAATAAGATAAACGGCTTCGGCAGGTCAAACGTTTCGCCGTCAATCGTGACGTGGCGCTCTTCCATCGCTTCAAGCAGCGCAGACTGCGTCTTTGTCGTAGCCCGGTTGATCTCATCGACAAGCAGGAAATTGGTCATCATCGGCCCTGGCCGAAATACAAATTGTTGTTCCTTAGGATGGAAAATAAACATCCCTGTGATATCGGTGGGAAGCAGGTCCGGATTGCACTGAACACGTCTGAACTGCCCATTCATCGTACGTGCCAGCGACTTAATTAACTGAGTCTTGCCTGTACCAGGAACATCCTCGATTAAGACGTGGCCTCCAGCCAACATAGCCGTTAACAAAAGTTCAATCTCATCTTGTTTGCCTAATATACAACGTTCCAATGAAGAACGTAATTGCTGAATGACTGCATGCAGCGATACATGTGAAGACATAAGCATAACCTCCTGGATATACGAATAGGTGCATTTGTAGCATCATAACGGCAGATGCACAAGAGTATAAGTAAAATAATGCGCTTACAATTTCTCATTTTACACCATTGCAGGAAGATCGTACATGTGGCATAGTGACGAAAAATATTGTTGTTTCAATCTTATGACGCACCCGCTTGATGGCTGTTCCGACATCAACAAGTGAAGTCATTATATTACTTGGGAAATGAAATTAAAATAGAAGAAATCAATTGTTTTTTATACATATCAATGCATTTTAAGATGGAGGGTCACATGCAAACAGACTTTGACCTGGTCTGATCCCCCAAATCAAAGCCTGAAGCTATTTAACACCCTATTTTAGGCTACCAGAGCCTTATCCTTCTTGTGCCTATTTCTTAATGAAGCTTATTACTTAACTGCTGTGAATAACCTTCATAACATAAAAGTCCAGCATATTAACATAACAAAAAGCAGCATTAACGTGATCATCTCTCTCATCGAGCATGTCACCTTAATGCCGCACTATAGCAACTAATTTTGGATTTAAACCTGTTATTTACAGTTAACCGATTGTCAATAATAAGATGTCATTTACCCTTTCGGCCGTACAAATAATGCAGCTAAAAAGGAGAAAACGATCGCCGCCGAGATTCCCGCGCTCGTTGTCTTAAATATACCCGATACAGAGCCAATCCAGCCTGTACTTTGTAGATCGGTTATAGCGCCATGCACCAACGAATTACCAAAGCTGGTAATCGGCACAGTCACACCAGCACCTGCAAAATTGATTAATGGCTCATACCAGCCTAGGCCGTCAACGATAGCACCTGCGACGACAAGAATGGCCATCGTATGCGCCGGAGTCAACTTCGCCACATCAAACATAAGCTGTCCGATAACACAGATTAATCCACCCACGACAAATGCCCAGAAATAGATCATGTCCCGTCCCCCATTTCCAATGTAACTGCGTGAGCGATACACGGGATGCTCTCCCCTTGTTGGTAGGATAGCGGAGAGAGCAGCGCTCCTGTCGCCACAATCATCACCCGCTTCAACTCCCCTTTTCGCATGCGCCGTAGAATATGCCCGTAAGTAACAACCGCGGAGCAACCACAGCCGCTGCCGCCTGCTTGTACCGCTTGCTGCTTCAGATCATAAACCATCAAGCCGCAGTCGTTAAATACCGTCCCCTCCATCGACAAGCCATTTTCTTTAAATAAATCTTTGGCAATGGCATGCCCGACAGAAGCAAGGTCACCCGTGACAATGAGATCGTAATCCTGTGGTGTTCGATTCAAGTCAGCCAAGTGCGCCTGAATCGTATCCACTGCCGCTGGCGCCATTGCAGCTCCCATATTAAATGGGTCTTTGAGACCCATATCTAAAATTTTACCAATGGTCGCCGCAATGACTTTCGGTCCGTCTCCCGTAGGGGCAACAACCGCAGCACCTGCTCCTGTAACCGTGTATTGAGCAGTCGGCGGCTTCTGAGATCCGTATTCCGTAGGATATCGAAACTGCTTCTCTGCGGTACAATTATGGCTGCAAGTTCCTGCTAGAACATACTTAGCGTTGCCGCTGTCCACTAACAGAGAGGCAATAGCCAATGTTTCCATCGATGTAGAGCATGCACCAAATACGCCAATGTAAGGTACTCCCAGATTACGGGCCGCAAATGTATTGCTAATAATCTGATTCATCAAGTCTCCGCCCAAGAAATAATGAATGTCTTCATCCTTTAGCTTAGCATGCAGTACTGCTAGCTCTGTCGCTTGCTCAAGCAGCTTGCGTTCGGCCTTTTCCCAGCTCTTCTCCTTCATATCCAAGTCCTCATGGATGAAGTCAAACTCCTTGGCAAGTGGACCTTCCCCCTCGTCAGGACCAACAACGGTGGCCGCGCTAATAATGACCGGCTTGTTCTTGAACAGCCAAGTCTGGCGTCCTATGTGCATATGAATGCCTCCATTCGTGATTCAGCTTGCACCTGTTGCTAATGATGCTGAATATTTATGCCGAATATTAAGTACACCATCGCCACGACAAATGCCGCCACCGTACCAAACACAATAACGGATCCCGCAAGCTTAAACATATTGCCCCCCACGCCAAGCACGAGCCCTTCGCTGCGATGCTCAAGCGCTGCCGAGCACATCGAATTCGCAAATCCAGTAACGGGTACAGCGGAGCCAGCCCCTGCCCATTGTGCAATTTTGTCATATACACCAAGACAAGTAAGGACGACGGACACAAAAATGAGTAGTACGACTGTAGGTCCTGCAGCCTGCTTCTCACTCATATGAAGCCAAGTCATAAACAACGACTGAATAGCTTGTCCAATCAGGCAGATCGTGCCTCCGACTAGAAAGGCCCGAATGCAGTTTTTGAATACAGAGCGAGCGGGTTCACGCTTCTTTGCCATCTGCTTGTATTGCTGCTCCGATATCGTCCACTTTCCCGATTTCCAGTCCGGGGATTTGGACTTCGCAGAAGTCGCCATAGGCATACCTCCTAATATAAATACGTTTTACATCATCTTAGTTTGAAGATGTCTGCATACAGTATTTGTCGTTTGAAGCGGGATTATGTTATTTTGGTGTTCCAACATCCGATGTCACATTTTGTATATAAAGCATAGACATAGGACAACCAACAGGACAAATAAAATGAGCGTCAGTGCATCCAGCCACAGCTTGTGTACTTCTAATATAGGCGGGCCGCTGCTCTGAACATAATGCTGGTGGCCTCGGGTAGAACGATCAGGTCCTGGTTTGCGAGCCCGCTTTTGCATGGACAACAACATCCTTTCTCTATGTCACCACTCGGGACATACTGCACAATATGCGGCTGAAGCCCGTCTAGCAACTGTTAAAGATATATTTTTCTATGCAGTTTTGCTGTCCACTGTCTGCTCCATAAGCAGTAACCTATCGCACAGCAAAAAACACGCCTCTGCATGATGAACAGAAAGCGTGCTTTAAAGTCGAATATTTCTCTACAACATAAAGTGAAGGCGTCCAAAGCAATCAGGTACGTGGAAATTAACTGCACCCGTAGGTGACCATGCCCAAAAGGAACGCTCGCCTGCTTTGTTCTGGTCAATGCGGAACCAATTCACACGCCATTCCTCTCCAGTCACTGGTACTGTTGCTTGTAAGGCAGCAAATGGAATCCGCAGTTCATAAGTCAGCCTGATCATTTCGCCATCAAGTGGTTGTGCAGTAACGGACGTGTGCAGTTCGGCCGCATCCCACTCTGGATGTAATTGACGAGGCTTGCGCCCGTTATTTTCGATCATCGCATCAAACACAACGTTATGCGGACTTACGTTAAATTCATAATAGCGTTCCCCCGTACCTTGTGGGTCAATAAACATTTCCACAACATCTGCTTCATACAAAGGATCATCGCGATGTTCATAGGGGCTCCATATATAATCATCATCCGCATAAATCCTGACATATAAAGCATCTGTTGTCCAACAAGATGCAATAGATGTGGTTAGATGCGGCAGGTCGGATGTCGTCACATCAAGCAGCGATGTATGCGGCATCTGTGCCCAATCGCTGTCAGAAGGCATTTGCGCCATAAATCTACATTCATAAATCGGCAGCGGATCTGACAATGCTATTCCAGTATCTCTTGCCTGAACTGATCCCTTTGCTGGTGAAAGCAAACCACCTTTATCAATTAGGCTTGTAGCGCTATCGGTATGGCTCATTCTTGCTGTATCGGGTGGGGTCTTGTACATAGAAGTTCATCATCTCCGTCTCCAAGCTGTTGAGCAGCAAACGACCCGGTTGCGGGCCTATTCGCTATTGTTCACTTCTATTTTAGGACACAAGCCTCCCACCTGAAATGTATTTATTAAAGAAACATCGGTATCTTTATCTGAAACACCATTGGGTAATTCAAATAGAAACTCGAAACTCCACTTCATAAGTGTGGACAGCTACGAGGTTATCTGCCGTGACAGCATATCCGCATCCATATTTTGAAGAGAAGGCATACGTCTTGTCATAGGATCCATGAGCCAAAAAATAGAAACCAAACATACAAGCATGCCGCACAGCAGCATAATGGAAGAACTCCCCCAATACGTTGCCAACGCTCCGCCTAATAAAAATCCTAGTGGCATTGCGAGCCCACTAAAGCTGGATATCGCCGCCATTACCCGACCCATATAACTTTCTGGAACAAGTGTCTGTACAAAGACAGCTGACGCTACATTGGTCACACCTCCTGGCAGCCATCCTATTCCAAACAAAACAGCCGCAAGCCAAGGAGAAGTTACTTGAGAGCACAACATCCACAACAGACCACATATCAAAAAAGCTGCAATAAACAACAAACCCAGTCTCTTTTGCTCAATACGCAGTGCAGGTGCCAGTACCGTACCCAGTATCCCCCCAACAGCCATTGACGCCATTAAAAGGCCATACTGTTCAGGACCATTTCCGAATTCAGGCAATATTGACATCAAGGCTCCCCCGGCAAAGTTAATGATCAGTATGCCTGCCAATAATCGCTTAATATAAGGCTGCATCAGTACTTTTATACCATCTGTCAATTCACGGCCATACTGCTTCATAAATTGTTTTATTTGTATTTTTTCGTTTTCTGCATGCGTTTGAGTTCCGATTGACGTTGAAGCTGCTGCTACGGTTAGCATCGAAAATACAAATGCCGTTATAAAAAACAAACTGGAATTGATCAAGAAAAGACTGCTCACACCTATAGCTCCAATAAGCAGGCCACCTAATGCATTAAAGGCCGCATCACTGCCCTGATTCGCAGCGGTAAACAACATATTACCCATCGCTAGCTGCTCGCGTGGAAGCACCTTGGGCAAGGCAGCCATTTCCGCTGGATACATAAACTGATTCAAGATGGAGATGATTGGCATTAAGATCAATATTAAAGTGATGGACAAGAAGCCACATGCATACCCAATGGGTACGATAAGCAGCAGTAATGCTTGAGTGAGCTGAGTCGTCACCAGCATGCGCCGCAGCGGCCATCTATCAATGAATGGACCGTACAGAAATTGTATGATGCGTGGAATTGAGGTCAGAAACCCAGCAAGCCCTGTATAAAAGGTCGAGCCTCCCAAATTGTAAACCATCCACATCGCACCAACCATGTAAAAGCTATCACCCGCATTTGCAAATAAACGGCCAATAAACAATTTTGTAAAGTTGCCATTTCGAAAAATAAAGTTCATCCTTCTCATGCATTCATTCCCCCGACACATTTTTTACCAATGTATCATGATAAGATCGCCGATCCATCGGGCCTTAACTGTATTACCGCTTGTACTTAGGATGTACGGACAAATCGGGCTGAAGACGGAGCTGCTGCGGGTTCAGATTGTCACGCAAAGTAAATGTTGGTCATTGTAGGTTAACCACGCTGAGAGTTGAAATAAATGCAAATACAAACCACTGTGATCAAAAATGCAAAAACCCGCAGGACAGGTTCACTTCTTAAAAGTGTCTGTTCTACGGGTTTATCTTCTATCCTGTAATTCCTTTTGTTGTGTTATTACAGCATGAATGTGGGTTAAGACACACTAATATGCCGATGCTTATTGCTCAGGGAACAACGCTGTAGATAGGTAACGCTCCCCTGTATCCGGCAGCAGTACTACGATCGTCTTGCCCTTGTTCTCCGGACGCTTCGCTATTTCAGTGGCCGCGAATACAGCTGCGCCAGACGAAATGCCTACAAGCAGGCCTTCCGAGGTAGCCAGCGTGCGAGCTGTGGTGAATGCCTGCTCGTTGCTCACTTGGTAAACCTCATCTACGACAGTTGCATCGTAGTTCCCCGGCACGAAGCCAGCACCGATGCCTTGTATCATGTGCGGCCCTCTAGTTCCGCCGGACAGCACTGGCGACTCCGCCGGCTCTACGGCAATAACCGTGGCAGTCGGCTTCTTGGATTTAAGCGCTCCGCCTACCCCAGCGATCGTGCCGCCTGTGCCGACTCCTGCGACAAAGATGTCGACTTCTCCATCTGTATCGCGCCATATTTCTTCGGCTGTTGTCCGGCGATGCACGTCCGGGTTAGCCGGATTGTTAAATTGCTGCGGGATATACGCATGTGGGATCTCCTCAGCAAGCTCTTCCGCTCGTTTGATCGCGCCCGACATGCCCTCTGCTGCTGGCGTAAGCACCAGCTCAGCACCAAGTGCCTTCAGCAGCTTTCTGCGCTCCACGCTAAACGATTCTGGCAGCGTAATCATCAGCCGGTACCCAAGCGCGGCGGCGGCAAAAGCAAGGCCGATTCCCGTATTGCCGCTGGTCGGCTCGATAATAACGGATTCCTTGTGAAGCAGACCTTTCGCTTCAGCATCCTTGATCATAGCATAGCCAATGCGATCCTTTACACTGCCAGCAGGATTAAAGTATTCAAGTTTAGCGATAACTTTTGCATCGAGCTGTAATTGAGCGCTGTAATTGGAAAGCTCCAGCAAAGGTGTATTTCCAATCAGATCCGTTAAATTTTTGGCGATTCTTGACATAAGATGTTCCTCCTAGTAGTGCAGCTAATTTCCTATTGATTTAGTCGGTTAAGTTAACCTTAACATTTCATGTCACGTTTCGCAATGTGGTGCTGTATTCTATCAACGCACGTTGTGGAATAATTTGCATCATGGTACTATAGCAACAAATTGGGATCGCATATAGTAATATGATTTCCTATTTATTATTCGTAACTCACATGAATACTGAAAGTCACTTTTAGTCTTACTTACACAGGAAAATTCCAATAGAATTAATATATAGCTTCTATATATAGCATATAGGGGGATCCAAAGTGAGGAAGCCAGTGATATGGTCCTTGTGTGTAAGCTTGTTTGTTTCACTAGCACTAGCAAATGAAACATCCCTACACCTCGTACGTGCTAACAAGCTAGAGGAGTACTCAATATCAATTGACTCGAAAACAAACCTTGAGAAAATGACTCCTTCAATCGGAAAAAGCTCCATGATCACACGATTCGAAGTACCGAATCATTCAGACGTACATGTCAAATTTAATGACCCATTTCTGTCCTTCTCGACCAATGGAAGATCATATCGTAAAGACAGGAGAGTATATATCAGCTCAATGTACACGGTAAAAGTAATACATACAGCGGGAGTAGCAGCTGATCAAATAACTCAACAATCACTACTTGAAAGTGTCGCTAAAGGCAGAAAAACTAACGGGCAAACATTAAAAGATGTACGCGGAACAATCAGACTTTGCCAATCCTATCCTCAGCCTATTCTTACCCTTATTAACTTAAGCTTAACAGGTAACATTAAAGGGTTTGTTTCAAAACAGTATAACTCAAATGTGACGTATTCAGGTCCCCCTGAAGGTTCTCCTTACACAACCCGAAATTATTATGCTGCACTCTATTATGACACCTACAGCCTTCTCGTAAAAAGAAACGATACCTACGATGAATTTTTAGGTAACGTATATCAAGGCCGCACTACCGACATATCCGAATCTATAAAAATAAACGACGTTTTAAAACCAATCAATATTGAATATTATCATGACATAAAGTATTAAGTGAAATTTAGAAAAGTAAGATGATAGAGCAGACAAAATAAAGAACTTTACACCAACTTACAACTCGTACTTTGCTTATTTACCATCCAAAAACGACGAAGGGACCATTAATCTCAATCTCTTGCCTGTCCCACGTAAAAGTTAAGATGGATAAGTCGAGAAAACAACAAGAATGTGCAGCTGCAATTAGTAATCACCTTTGTTCCCCTATAAATAAATAGGAAAGAGAGAGGCAGCAATGCTCCCTCTCTCTTTCCTATTTCTCATGCAAAAATATTTATTTAAGTCCCGCCGAGATAGCTTCCCAGAACTTGTAATCTTCCATCCCCATTGCATAAATCGATACACCAGCCAGCCAATACTTGTGTGTATATTGTGTCTTTTGAAGAATGCTAGTCTCATCTTCGTACCACACCACATGGCTAGACCCATCTGTATCTGTGTAGTTAAAATACATGGAACCAGTCTCTTCGTCTCTTATCGGTATTGCGCCTGTGTCAGCGATCAGATTCGGGATATCCTTCCACATGACTTGAGCGTTGCTTTTATTGGCTGGATCCGATAAATTCCAGTCGTTTCCGTAAGTAGGGATTCCCATCAACACTTTTTCAGAAGGCACATATGTAATCGCAAATTGGAGTGCAGACTCTATCCAAGGCTTGCTGGCAACGGAGCCAGGATTTCTCCATACCCCATGTTCATCGTAAGTCATGACTTGAATCATGTCTGCTGCTTCTCCCAATGCCTCGAAGTCAAACGCCCCCGTCCAATCATCCGCTGGATCGTCATCTGCTTTAGCGGGAACAGATACCATCGTTAGAAATCCTTTGGCTTTCATCTTGCCGGCCACTTCTTCGACAAACGAGGTTAATGCCTTACGATCTTCTGGCAGCACCGCTTCGAAATCAATATTAATACCTTTGTAATGGTTCGTTTCAACAAGTGCAAGCATATTTTTAATCAGCTTTTTCTTGGCTGTGGCATTTGTAAGTACTTGATGAGCAGCATTGCTGTCCCAATCTCGGGCTCCATAATTTGATACGAGTGCATAAGGTAATACTTCCACAGCGTTGGCATAAGCAACCGTTTCTTTTGGTACCTCTCCAACAAGGTTACCTTTGGCGTCCGTGTTAAATGTGTCGGTAGACATCTGATTCATATAGTTGTGAAATTGAGTGAATGAATCGCCCGAGTCGACAGTGTAATAACCAAGGATAATCGGGGAGGGTGCTGCCTCGGTCTTAGCTGTGCTAACGCTAAACGAGGTCGCAATAATAACTGTTAGCGTTAACATCTTGATCGCTTTTCTGAAGTTCATGTTTATGGTGCCTCCTAAGGATGTTGGATGTGAAATGTAGATAAAGAATATATGAACATATATAACCTCGTCAATTCATATTTTTGCAAACTAGATTTCCAATAAATTGATCTCTACGAAGAATTAGTTCCGCAGTACTAGTTACATACTTAATTATAGAAATTAGGCGCCCAAAAAAGAGATTTATAAATAATAAAATCCCCCTAAATGTACAATATCCTCTCCCTACTTACTACTAATCGTAGGGCGGAATACTTATTTTGTAAGAAACATGATGAAGGAACGTCAGACAACGTGTTCACTTTTTAGAAATTTGACCTTAAAACCAAAGTTATAATTACTCGTTTTTTATATACTTGATATTAAAATGATTGGTATGCTCGAAAAAATATGGTAATATGTAGGTGGTAGATTGGCAAACCGTTTATGAATATAACAATAAGCGAGGTGTACCAGTTGACTGTTATCTCCAATCTAACGATGACACTAGGGGAGCTGATACGACATAAACGACAACAGAAACAAATGACGCTGGCACAAGTTTCAGATCTAACAGGCGTCTCTAAAGGTACAATATCCAAAATTGAAAATAAAGAAATAAAATTACGGGATTACAAAGTCGCCCTGGACCTTGCAACTGTGTTGGATATCCCCATTGAAGATGTAACTGAGCGGTATATAGAGGTAGAAAGGAACCCTGACTATTTGCTAGACGCGCTCGGACTAGCTATCTCTCAATCAGCCTCGACGTTGTTAACGGCTAAGATCGCTGCCCAATTCCTCACTACTAACCGAGAACCGACAGAAGACTCCTTGCAGAAATTATACGAGTTCACCACCTCTTTGCAAGATAATTCACAAAAACTGGCCTTGTATCAAGTCATTAGCAAGATTGCTGATGATCACAGCGTTCGGCCACTTCTAGCCAAATCATTACTCCAAACATACCTCATCCAGAGGGACAACTTTAAGAAGTTACGAGAATCATATACAAGAGGAACAGACCTTTTACACCACGCACGATTCCTTCAAACGGAAGATCAAATTCTCTATTATTATAAGCTTGGCGCCCACGCATACCACTTGGGAAAATACAGAGATTGTATTCGTTTTTTTAAAGAACTAGAAGCGCTGGACACGTCTGATAGTCCGTCTAAAGCACATGCAGTCTGTTGTATGGCCTTTTGTTATTGTTTAACAGGCCAGTATGAGCTGACAGAAGAATATATAAAAGCAGCAAATAAGTTCAACTTTCCATTTGTCCAAGAACACGTGGCCTTTACGACAGCCAAGCTAAACGTTAAAAAGGGCAATATTGATCTTGCTATTATTCAATTTGAACACTGTTTAGATAGTTACCTCCCTAAAGTGGCTGTTATGGATGATCTACTCGATTTATACTTGCAGCAGCACAATTTAGCGGCAGCCGAGCAATTATTTCACCACGAGCATGATTTTGAGGACATTACGCTAGTGGATAACCCCGCCCTTGTTGCTAAATACGCAAACTATTACGCCACTAAGAGCCGATATTATAAATTTATAATGGATCAGAATCAAACGATACACTACCTCCTAAAAAGCATCATGCTGTTTATTTCGGTTGATCGACGTTCTAATGTCTCTGAGGGCGCAGGGTTACTACTAAACGATCTATGTAAAAGTCCCAAAACACTTGATAATATTGAAATTATAGATAAAATTGAGTTGGTAGCATCGTATTTAAAAATACTTGATTACGAAGAAGGAGATGTATCATGAGAAACAAATTTAATGCCCTATTAATGGTCGTTGCTCTCACTCTTTCCATCGCTGCGCCAGTCGTTTCAAATGCATCCTCAAACCATGCTGCAGAACAAGTAATCATCTCTAACATCATTATTCCTTGGTAAACAACAAGACTAGACATAAATCTATAAAAACAGACACTAAAAAAGTGTCTGTTTTTGCTTTTGTCCCATTTTTTTTTGCATTCAAGAAATTTTTGAAACTCGTGATATACTTACCCCGAGGAGAGCAGTACTGACACATAGCTGGTGGGCGAATGGGGGTTCGCCCATCTCCATAAGGGGTGAATATAGTGAATGAGAAGATTGAGGACTTGCGGTCCCTAATGAACGGATCGTATAGAGAAGGCACTAGTTTGACCGATGGTAAAATGCTAAAGCTAAGTCAGCGCCTGGATAAGATTCTGACCAACTATCATCGATCAACACAGAAGCGTGTCCCTACCGGTTAACGATAAAAATGGAACAACAGCATATAGGATTAATAACATGTGAACACGTAATCATTCCAATACAGCGCAAGTTCATGTACCTCTATTAATGGGTAACGCCAATGTATTAATATCCGGTCTCTGAGGAGGCGGGCAAATAAAAAAGTCCTCCTGTGTAAGGAGGACTTTTATTGTAATCGTAAGGTGCCATAGGCTCTTGCGTAGGGAAAGGCGTTCGAATGGAGTGAGACGATACATTGTAGGCTTGAGGCGCCAGAAATTCAAATAGAAGTTTCTATCCACGCACTCGTGTAGAGTGCGACAGCGGGCCCCTACTCTCACAAGGCTTTTCAGCCCCAAAAGTGCGAATCATCGAAATAGGCGTCAAACTTCACTGACAAAAAGGGTCAAAAAGCCTGAAAATCCTTATGTAGCAAGGGGTGCGAATCCCCTAGGGATTTTATGTGCACCTGGGGTTCGCACCTCATTTTCATTTAACCTCAACTCACATCTAGTATCTCCCATTACTTCCAGAGAAACAAGGCCCCATTTATCAATATCACCTTGCAAAGCTTGCAACCACTACATCAGTATCTCGCCTAAACAACCGTCATAACTATCCCCAACCCAGGTAATTCGTAAGACGCTACACATTTACTTAATTGCATTTAGCCTCGCAATAGCCGCTTCAGCAGCTTCCATAACAATCTCCCCTAGAGTAGGGTGTGCATGTATGGTAAGCGCAACGTCTTCCAAAGTTGCCCCCAGCTCAATAGCAAGCCCCAGTTCTGCAATCAAATTGGAAGCCTCTGTCCCCACGATTTGAGCCCCAATAATACACCTTGTTTCCTTATCAGCTACTATTTTCACGTATCCTTCACCTGCCTTCAACGCCAAAGCCCTTCCATTTATAGCAAAAGAAGATCTCCCCGTAATCACTTCTTTCGATCGTGCTTTCGCTTCGGACTCACTGAGCCCCACACTGGAAACCTCTGGATCGGAAAAGACTACATGTGGTATGACTTTGTAATCCACCTTAGTACGCCGATTCATTATGGCTTCGACCACTACCTTAGCTTCATAGGACGCCTTGTGTGCTAGTGCGGGACCCGCTATCACATCGCCAATTGCATAAATATGTGGGATATTCGTACGACACTGCTCATCAACCTGAATCAAACCTCGATCCGCCAGTTCGATCCCTGCACGATCAAGTCCTAATTTTCCATCCGTATTTGGCCGCCGCCCCACCGTTACCAGCACGTATTGTGCGGTGACCTGCCGTAAGTTTTCTTGCTCCTTAAAATAAACAGTAATCTGCTCATGAGTCGGTTCCATTCGATCGGCTACTGCGCGCGTATAAATATCGACGTGTTTTTCTTGCAGCTTACGTACAACAGGACGAATCAACTCTGACTCGAACCCAGGAAGAATCTGCTCCGCACCTTCCAATATCGTTACCTTCGTGCCAAATTTAGCAAAGGTTTGACTCAATTCGACTCCGATATATCCCCCACCAATAACAATCAGGCTGTCGGGTACTTGATCCAATGCTAATGCATCTGTAGAAGACAAGATCCTATCCCCAAAAGGGAAAGCTCCTAGTTCAATGGGCCGAGAACCAGCAGCAATAATACAATGTTTAAACTCAATCCGGGTGTTTGATTCAACACCTTTAACCAGTACCTCATGCTCGTTTATAAAGCTTGCATCTCCATGGAATGTTGTTATTAATTTGTTGTTTAACAAGAAGGCCACGCCATTTGACTGTTTATCTACGATAGACTTCTTAAAGGATTGTACTTGTGAAAAATCAACCTTGGCTTCTGCTCTTATTTCAAATCGATGGGCTTCTGCAATTAAAACTTTGGAGGGAATACATCCCACATTGGTACAGACGCCCCCTATACGATCTCGTTCAACAATTGCTACATGCAGTCCATGGTCCGAAGCGCGTTTTGCAGCTGTGTAGCCCCCCGGGCCAGAGCCAATAATCAATACATCAACCTGTGTTGCTGCGTTTTCCACTGTCAAATCGTTCCCCTCGCTCTCGCTGAATGTTTGCTTTGTTTGTCAAGTCATGCACCAATCTCCGTCATAACCACGGCAAGGCCTCTGCTGCTTGTAATTAAAACCCCAATTCTACAGATTAAGATTGACAGCAAGCCAGCTTATTCGTAAAATTGATAGAGACAGGTCTGTATCATTATGGATATGATCATACAGACAGATCTGTACCATGTCAATTGTTTTTGGAGGAGGATTCTTTTAAAGTGACTATCATAGATAAAAAAGAAACGGCTAAAACAAGGATTTTGCGAGTGGCATCCCATTTATTCTATCGCGAGGGTGTACGTGCTGTGGGGATCGATCGGATTATAGCTGAATCCGGCGTTGCCAAAGCAAGCTTTTACCGCAATTATGCAACTAAAGACGATCTGGTTGTGGCCTATCTGGAACAATTTTATGATGCTTTTATGAAACCGTTCGATGAAGTTAAGGCACACAATCCTGAAGATCCCATCAAACAGCTTTATGACTTGGTCGAGTGCCTTGGGGCCCGAATCGAGAAGCCTGGTTACCGCGGATGTCCATTTGCCAATACGGCAGTTGAATTTCCTAATCCAGATCACCCAACCTGTGAAATAGTTACGAGGTATCATAGAGATACACGGCATAACCTTGCGCTTGCTGCCGAGCGAGCCCATGCAACAGAGCCGGACATTCTATCTGACCAATTGTTGATGTTATTTAATGGCGCGCTGATAACGGCATACTTGGATCGGGCTTCCTACAACGCTGAACATTTTCTTCATGCGGCTAAACTGCTGATTCAGCAGCAGCTTTTATAGCTATATCTGTTGGCGCTGCCTGACCTCATTACATGTAGAAAGGGTTGTGTCTTATGAACAAGCGGCTCGTACGTTATCAGAACATCATATGAAATGAAATACAGGCATCGCGGCCTATTGAGCAAATGCTAGGAATATAGCAATATATCCTGTAGAAGTTACCCTGGGCATGTACGACTTGCAACAGAGACAGTCCTGACAGAAGGTAAGGTTATCAAAAAGGCGCAGCCATAAGCCACGCCTTCCTATCTGTATCTACTGGACATCTCTCTGACAGGGGCAGTGTGCAAACACCTCGTTTAACGTCCTCATTAGTTTTACGTACGCTGCCTTTTATTTTGTAATTGTTTTAAACAACACCGTCTGTTCTGTAATGCCCTTCTCAGCCGCAAATCGTTCAATACTGGATGCACCAAAGAATCCATCTATCCCTTCCGTTCTTGCCATGACGTACGCTGCATCTTCGGGCTCGGCAATCGGACCTCCATGACATATGACCATAATATCTGGATTAACGGCTTTCCCTGCTTTAATAATTGCTTCAATCTTCGCTACACAATCATCCAACGTAAGTGCTGTCTTGGCTCCAATCGTACCCTTGGTTGTTAACCCCATATGTGCGACTAGTATATCTGCACCTGCTGCTGCCATTGCTTTGGCTTGCTCCGGATCAAAGACATATGGCGTTGTGAGCATATCCAATTCATGTGCTGTTCGAATCATGTCTACTTCTAAATCGTAGCCCATACCTGTCTCTTCTAAATTTTGTCTAAATACTCCATCTATCAAACCTACAGTCGGGAAATTTTGCACGCCATTGAACCCTTGATCCTTTAGTTGTTTTAAATATACTTCCATCACTCTAAAAGGATCGGTTCCGCACACACCTGCTAATACGGGTATATTCTTCACAACGGGTAATACTTCAGCCCCCATCTCAACTACGATCTGATTGGCATCCCCATAAGATAAGAGTCCTGCCAATGATCCACGCCCCGCCATTCTATACCTTCCAGAATTGTAAACGATAAGCATATCAGCTCCACCAGCTTCACTGCTTTTCGCCGTAATCCCTGTTCCAGCTCCTACTCCCAGCAGAATCTTTCCATTTTTAATCTCTTCTTTAAACTTGGCAATGATTTCTTTCCTCGTATTTTTATTCATCTGTAGATCCTCCAGAAAAAGTGTAATTTCATATTGTATTGTTATTCCTATTGCCTGCGCACACTCCAATGCAACGCTTATTTGCTCATTAATTCGATTAGTTTCTGCGCAGCTGCTTCTGCAAACTCGACATCATTAATGGCACAATCCATTTCTATGAGTTCAACGACATTTCGGTTTATCCCCTGTCTTAACGTATCAAATAACATCTGATCTTCTTTTTGGCCGTAGAACACTTCACCCTCTACATCAATTCCTGATATGCCTTTGAGGGGCAGCATTAAGACGGTTTTTTCTTGCGCCATATTTAGTTTTTCCACCAGCTTTTTGCCGATGACTTCGTTTTCTTCTACAGTTGTTCTCATCAGAGTTACGGTAGGATTGTGCTTGTAGAACGTATGCCCGGCAAATTTCTCCGGTACCGTATCGTAAGGGCCAAAGTTGCACATATCCAATGCGCCTACGGATACAACCTGAGGAATATGATTTCGACCTGCTGCCTCTAAACGATGAGGTCCCGCATTCAAAACGCCGCCAATAATCTCATCCGCCCACTCTGTTGTGGTCAGATCTAACACCCCTTCAATAAATCCAGCCTCCACAAGAGCTTCCATCGATTGCCCGCCTACACCAGTGGCATGAAATACAAGCACTTCATAGCCTCTAGCTTCAAGATAGTTTCTGGCTGCCGTTACACATGGAGTGGTTACGCCAAACATCGTTGCTGCGATCAATGGCTTTTTTTCAAACTCTTTTGTATTTTCAAATTTAACCATACCTGCAATTGCAAATGCTGCATTCGTAAAAATCTTTGTAGAAATGGAATTAAGCCCTGCAACATCAACTACGGACGGCATCATCACAATATCACTTGTGCCTACGTATGGAGCCGTATTCCCTGATGCTACTGTTGACACCATCACTTTAGGCACACCAATCGGCAAGGCCCGCATCCCGGGTGTTACAAGCGCAGTCCCACCCGTTCCCCCAAAGGAGATAATCCCATCAAATTTACCTTGTTTATATAGTTCAGGTATCAGTTTTTCCATGTTTTTTGACAATACTTCTGTTGCTAAAGCTCTGTCTTTCTTGTCAGCAAGCGTTTGCATATCCACACCTGCGGCTTCAGCTACTTCTTGGTTTGATACATCGGGTGTAAATGTAGGCTCAAACACACCTGTGTGGATGGTAAACGTATGAAGTTCTAAGCTTTCAAGCAAATGTTTGATATATAAATATTCATCACCCTTGGTGTCAAAGGTTCCAGCAATTGCGATTGTCTTCAATGGATTAACCTCCCTTTACATATAGATGATCCAGCCTGTACAGGGCTAAATAATGATTTCGAGAACGTTCTCCATAAAAAAAGTATGATTAACTATGCATTAATCATACTGCTTTGATTTATTTATGAAAACGCCTTTATGTCTTGTGTTTTTGTGTTTATGTTAGATTTATATTGTTTCGGGGTGCAGCCTTTGTACTTTTTAAACATTTTGCTAAACTGTGCGTAGTCTTGATATCCAACTAATGGCGCCAGCTCTGATAATTGGATATTTTCTCTGTCCAATATTTCGGCCGCTTTATCAATGCGGAACTGCACGATGTACGTTTGAAAGCTGCAGCCTACTTTTTTAGTAAACAAACTACTTAAATAGCTTCTAGATACATGAGCCACCTTGGCTAGATCTATAAAAGATATCTCATTTCTATAATTCTGGGCTACATATTCCTTCACAAATTCAACGTAATCATAGTGCTTTGTAACGCCATCCAACATTTTAACCATTAGGTCATCTTCATCCAGCTTTCCTGATCCCTTAAAGGCTTTTGTAATATTGGTAATGGACTTCTCTGATGGAATCCTCTCAAAAGCTGATCCCCCGATGTAACCCATTAAATTGTCATTGTTGCTATACATATACTGTACATCAATTGGTGTTTTCACAGGACCGCCATACACCAGCTTAATCAGATCCGACTTTAACTCATTGCATGTCTGAAATATTTGGGCCGCTTTGACCTTGGCTGCTTCCAAGGAAACTACCTTTTTGGCTCCCAACAATCCGCCTTCTGTTAGGCCTAAGTGGGCACAAATCACATCAGCTCCCGCCTCGACCATTTGAGCGGCTTGTATGTCATCAAATACAAAGGCAACGGTAAACAGATCTTTTTGGTGGGCTATTCGGATCGCTTCTACTTCAAGTCGATAATCATTCCCATCTTCGCTGAGCGCTTCGCTAAATTGACCATCAATTAACCCAACAGTAGGGTAGTTGTTAATGCCGGAAAACCCCATGTCTTTGATTTCACTGATGTAAGCTTCCATATCCTTGGTCGGATCAGTCGCATTTAAACCAAACAGAATAGGCATATCCTTCACTAACGGGATAATCTCTCTAGGAGCAAAGTCCATGACCATATCATTGCTATTACAAAATGGCAAAAAACCAGCAAGTGAACTTCGCCCCATTTGGCGGAATTTCCCTGAGTTTAAGATCAGAATGAAATCTGCCCCACCCTGCTTCGCATACTTGGCCGTTATGCCTGCACCTGTTGCCACTCCAATAATATGATTGCCCATATTGATCTGGGAATGGAGATGTTCCAGAATTTCTGCTCTTTTCATACTTCCAAATCCCCTTATTCCGTTCCCCATTCAGATGATTGTAAAAAAATAGCTGCTATAGTTTCGCGGTTAATTTACTTAGCAATTTTTCTCCATCCGTTACGGATATTTTGTTCTTTTCGAGAAAGGGATAAACTTCATTTAAGTTAGCTGGTCGGTAGCCCGGACCATCACAGCCGCAAGAATGATATTTAAAACCATGTTGAAAGAGGATTTCAACCTTTCTCCACTGCTTGATATCGGATTGCTTCGGGGCTTTAAAATCATGTCCCATATCGTTCATAAGCTTTCCACATTGCGGGCAGCAATGCTTCATTTGATTTCTTTCTTCTTCCGTCAACTCATACCGAGAGGTTTGCTTATATACTTTCCGGCATGCAAAGCATGCATAAATATCTTTGTACGGACCATAAAGTCCATATCTGCACATAATCGTCAACTTCTTTCTATGGTTGTATGATAGGTAAAATAAAAGCCTGATCGGATCTGTCATTTGTGAGAGGAGTGCCAGATGCGGATCATATTCATCAGTGTAAATATCTCAATCCTTGACACATCGTGACGGGAATACCCCATACTTCACAATCTCGCGGCTCGTATACTCGTTCCCGCACCCACAATTTAGCCGTTCTCGGCTGGATCTCTGTGCAACACAATAGTTAGCGTACGATTTTCGCGTTTTGCTGTCTCCACTCATTTTTAATACTATCTTCAATCGGATGGGAATGGTTCGTTTCCATCTTTTTTTGTAGCAGCGCTTGTTTATGTTACCGATACGAATACCGTCGGGATACCTACAATAGGGTCAGTCCGTTTTTTTGAAAATATTTTTAATTAAAGAAAATAATTTATCAAAGAAGTCACTTAGATATTTGTTGACTAGAAAACCTACCCGAGCAAAGAATAGCTAAATAACTATTAAAAGCACAAATAGTGTAAGTCCTAGTTCTATAGATTCCATTTAGATACAGCGTCTCCTGTTCATTTATGATTATATACATACCATGCCCTTCAAAAGAAAGTCTTGTTTTATAGAAAGAAAAATTTACACTTTCGTATTATTAGGTCTGCTAGAATTACGTCTATTTACATTTATCAAAAATATGTTGGGAAATAAAAAAAGGAGGAGGTTAATCCAATGGTAAGAAAATCTAGGAAGATCCTAGATATCTAAAAAAAGCAGATGCTTTTTCAGATGATTCCGTTACTGTTAACCTTAATGGAATAGTTCTCTAGCTTCGTTTGGTTTATGTACTAGACTACAAATGTTATAGTATACAACTATTCTTGGTGGATCGTTTGAATTATCTTATGAAGTAAGTGCAAATTACTCGTGGAACAAATTACTTCTGCAAATAATGTAACCGTTTCAGTAATAGATAACGATAATAATTTATTAACAGCTTTCATAATAGCTAGTAAAAATGTTGGAGCTAAAGTTACTAGTGCCGGCGAAAAATTGAACTGAAAGCTACTGTTCAAGTAGATTCATGGCTATCAGTTGGAAACAAAGGGCTTGTTAAGGTACTGAAAACAACAGTTAATACAACAAAGGAATGGAATACTACACATATACCAGGCTGCATTTAGTAGAATATCAAGCCTTGGTTTGGCTCCAATTCTGGGTTACGATCTGTTAGATCGAGCCTTTTTATTGTTTGGAGAACCCACGCGAGTTATTTTACTAATTGGAGTCGATCCAACATTTTAACGGTTTTATATGGTAAGCATTAGTGGATATGTATTTACTGGGTTCTAGACGACATTAGCGGACATTGCTAGAGTAGAGAAAATCAACTGTTGAAGAGCTTAAATGTCCGTGGCTTATATTCCCTTTAAACTGTTGGCGGTCGCCCTTCAGGTATTCAAACCGAATATTCCCTCTAACAATACACAATTTAGCCGTTCTCAGCTGGATCACAATGAGACACAATTGTTAACGTACGTTTTTTTGCGTTTCGTTGTCTCTACCCCAACCATAGGGTGTGTTAGTCAAAGTCGGCCACATACCGACTTTTCTTTAAGTGCGCCTAGCATGGGCACTATATACACGCTTATAAATAATTTTGATGTTAAATATTCCCCCCGCCCTAAAGGGAATGGGCCATGCCATGAGGGACATGGCATGGCAAAGCTTCGGCAATATGAACCGCTCGTCAAGGTTACCATACAGCAGCTGCGCTGACCTCGACGACTCAATTTTCAGCACCGTGACCAGCGGCTAAGATAGGACCTAATTTTGATTTTGGGTAGTCAGTGACTTATTTTGTTCTGTCCTCATTCAGATTAAATTAGTAAATTTTCAGATTCAATGTTGAACGTAGAACGCTTGCTATGCAAAGCTCGCGACGCACGTTAAAGTTTCTATCCACACTCGCATAGAGTGCGACACTTGATGTTCTAGCAGTTATAGCCATAACAACGTTTCTATCCACGCACTCGCATAGAGTGCGACTACCTAACACTTAGGTGCGCGGGCGCAATCTGGCGTTTCTATCCACGCACTCGCATAGAGTGCGACAAGGATCGGTGTTTCTCGGATCTGACTTGTCTGCGATTGTTTCTATCCACGCACTCGCATAGAGTGCGACCTCGGCCGCGCTGCTGATCTGGAGCGCAAACAAAAAACGGTTTCTATCCACGCACTCGCATAGAGTGCGACCCGACATCCGCGACCATCTGTCATCATTTTATGTGGATGTTTCTATCCACGCACTCGCATAGAGTGCGACCACGCTCTTTGTTCGTCTTCATGACGTAGATCAGTTTCTATCCACGCACTCGCATAGAGTGCGACGCTCAGCAAATGCGACCAACTCATTATTGTTTTTGTTTCTATCCACGCACTCGCATAGAGTGCGACAGCGGACCTAAAGCGCCCTACTCCCACAAGGCTTCTCAGGCCCAAAAGTGCGAATCCCAAAAATCATAGTCAATCTTCGCTGACAAAAATGGTCAAAAAGCCTGCAAACCCTTATGTAGCAAGAGGTGCGGATCTCCCGGGGATTTCATGTGCACCTAGGATTCGCACTCGTATCTATTTTATCAAGGCTCAACTCTAGTATCTCCTATCAACATCAAAGAAACAAGTGCCGTCACCTTCTCTGCCGAGAATACAGTTAAGCTTCTATTTTTATTTCCATGTGCTGTTCCGCTCACCAACCTCTGTCGCAAACAACTAAAATAAAGCTGCTCCGATTTAACATCGTAACAGCTTTAGGTTTATTTCTTCACCTTATAAAATTCATGGTACAGCTTCATCAGCGCTCACTTCTCAATCCGAGATACATAACTGCGGGAGATCCCCAGTTCCTTTGCTATCACGCGCTGCGTCTGCTCTTTCTTCCCCGCCTCCATCCAATTCAAAGCGGCCGCGATTAGCCTCTTTCTCCGTAAATAGTTATATATTTTCACCCCGTGTTTTACTTTATTTTTTCCTACAAACTTGCCGTCTTTGTTAAAGCGAATTTCTTTCAAAATCCATCCCTTCTGAAGCCAGTTAATATGCTCCCATTAGGTCATGATGTCACAACGCAAATAGCCTGCAATCATGAGAGGCTTATCTCTCACTCTTACAGGCTTTTCCCCTTGAATGGCAATCACCGCTTCACCTTATAAAATTCATGGTACAGCTTCATCAGCGCTCGCTTCTCAATCCGAGATACATAACTGCGGGAGATCCCCAGTTCCTTTGCTATCTCGCGCTGCGTCCGCTCCTCTCCGCCTCCATCCAATCCAAAGCGGCCGCGAATAACCTCTTGCTCTCGCTCATCTAATATGTCGAGATTCCGATAAATCTTGCTCTTCTCGATCTTCAACTGCACCTTCTCAACGACATCGTCGCCATCAGTACCGAGAATATCGATCAGTGTAATTTCATTCCCTTCCTTATCCGTTCCGATCGGGTCATGTAGGGACACATCCTTGCGGGTCTTCTTCAGACTCCGAAGATGCATAAGTATTTCGTTCTCGATACAACGTGCGGCAAAGGTCGCCAACTTCGTTCCTTTGTTCGGCTGAAAGCTTTCAATCGCTTTAATCAAGCCGATCGTTCCGATCGAGATCAGATCCTCCAGATCCTCGCCGGTATTGTCAAACTTTTTGACAATATGAGCCACCAGACGGAGGTTATGTTCAATAAGCATATTACGCGAGTGAGCGTTACCTTCGGCCATGAGCAGCAAATGCTTCATCTCTTCGTCCTCTGCTAACGGCTGCGGAAAAGCATTGTTTTTAACATAAGACACGAGCAATGACAACTGTTTAATAAAAATTGCAATCGCTGCAAATAATCCCGTCATGTCTAGTCACCTCCAGAGTCTGACGACGTTGTGTAGTACAGCTTTGCCCTGCACGATCAGGGATTTCAGCCCGATCACGCCAAGCACAGTTATACATTGTATGTAGGCGGTGGCCCAGAAGTGCATGTACGGCAGGAATGAGCGGTTGCAAAATTGTTGAGCACTATCGTACCAAGGCACAAAGCATTTGCCGGATACCATTGACTAAAGCAAGAAGAGGAGAGAGTCTACCGCGTCTGGCCTTTTTGGCGTGTGACCCTAGAAAAACAAGCATTTTATCCCTGTTTTTTGACTCTACTATTAAAGTCTGACAATCTGGAATCATAACTGAATTTCCCCCTCTCCCGAGCTTCCGCCATCCATGAATACATTAAACTGCCTTTATCTCCAACTAAAAAACAAGGCTGCCGTATGTAAGCGGCAGCCTGTTCATAAAAATATCCTGTTGTTAGACTTGCTGCCACTCGCCTTCATAATCCGTGACAATTCCATTTTCATCCACGTATACTTTAGCAGTGTACCCGCTCTCTATTGACTTATAAATATAAGTATTAGCTCCCACTCGCTCATACTGCTGCTTCATCGGCTGAATCGTTAATTCAGGAAACCGAATCCTTGCCGCATCAAATTGGGCTGACTGCCCTACTTCCAGCTTCAAGCGTTGGATAGGCAGCAAGTTGGTAGCAGGAGTAACACCGATATCGATATCTTTGATGCCATTTAACTCAGAGAGCTCAAGGCCATTTAAGGTCCAACGGTTAAGGTGATCTCTTTCCACGTTTAACGTTGTATGCCCCTGCTCTTGCTGCACACGGACTTCAACTTGCCTCGTGCTGCCGTCCTGATCACAAAGCACTGTATATTGGACTGAGAACCTGCCATTATCATTGGCACAAATAAGATTGCCTTAGATCCTCATAGCCGCTCCAAAAGTTACCTCACAGTACTCCATCCCATGATCAGGGACCCGTTTCCATATGACATGATGTACCATGTATTATACCCTCTTAAAACAGACCGAATCTTTTTTTACATACATTTTTGCGGTCCACCTGTACAATCTCGTTTACCTCGATCTTGTTCAGCTTGTCAAACAAATCATCTACGCCATGCTTAAGCTTGAAATCCATTTCTTCTTTATACAAAGGTATGAGGCCGAAGAAATGAACTTCCTTTTCCTCTGACAATGGCAAACTAAAGAAAGCTTCCAACTCTTCAATTGTGGTAGGAATAGTCAGCATCATCCCCGCCAGCTTGGTGTTGTCCGCAAAAGGCTCAGCTGGATCACCGTTCGGGATCGTATGTCCGGCATACAGCCAAGTATCATACTCATGCGGCATTCTTGCCAGCGTCTTCAACCAGCGGACAGGCCAATAGTTGGCCTCATCTTGAAACGCCTCCTCAGATACTTTCCATGAAGCCGGCAAGCAGATCATCAATTCCGCATATTTAAAGTTCTCTGCTCCCTCTGGAACAGTCATCGGGAGATTACTCATCCCACATGTCACCAACGTATAGTAGTTACGTTCCGGTGTGGGCGACACAATAAGAATATCTAAGTGAACAAGATCCGAGATAATCTCATGAAATACACCCTCAACTGGACCAATATAAGTTTCCACATGCTGCGTGATCTTTTCAATCGCTTCTTCATTCCCTGCTGCCAACTGGAATTCATGCTGTCTGGTTTCATGACGGTAAATCGGTTGTCCTGACGCAGATAGTTCTTGGCTACTCATAGGAGCCTCCTAGTAGATATGTATTATGTAAGGGCAATCAAATGTGTAGAATAGGCCCAACTACTAATGTACTATGATTTCCCCGTCATGGAAATGATTTCTTTTATTTTTGTGCATCAGCTGCCTCATTCAACCCACAACCACCTGCGGCCATGAGAGCTTAGTCCTGTACATTTTACCCTACACTTTGCCCATATAACTGCGTGTTAAGTTAGGCATTGTCAGTACACCGTCTTTGTTATACTTGTAAAATAGTTCGGTGATCGATTGAACAAACCGCTCATAATGCACATCTTCCTGATGAGGTGCGTAAGAAGCGGACAAATTACGACCGATAAAGCCATTCAGGTCAAAGGTCAAGTGATTCTCAAATTGCTTATATTCATACAAACCATTTTTAAAAAATTGTCCATATCGCTCAGGAGTTTCCTCAATCCCTCCACTAAAACCTCGAAAAGGCGGACAAAGCCGCTTGCAAATTGCTGCATTTTCTTGCACAAGATCACTTGCTGCATCTCTGCTGTTCCAGACCAAAGCAACGTTCGCGTCTTGTGTTAAGATGCGTTGGCATTCCTCTCGAAATAACCTCACAGCAAACCAATGGAATGCTTGCGCTACTGTAATCAGATCCACGGAGAGATCTGGAAGCGTCGTTTGCTCGGCTGTACCTGGTACGGAAGTATATTTTGTGTAAGCATGCAATTGCAGTTCGGCTGTCTTTCTCATCTCTGCATTGGGCTCAACAGCAATGACATGTACATCGCGCTCTAGGAGCTGCTGCGTAAGAATTCCTGTACCCGAGCCGATATCAGCGATCGTATTATTACTTGTTAGCTCATTGATATCCATTAAATAATCAATATACGCCTTTGGATATCTCGATCGGTATTGGGCATAGATTGATGCTTTCCCAGTAAACTTATCAGCATTTTTCATGACTCACCCTCCTCTCTTCAACTCGCCCGACTCTTACGGTATGCTAACAAAATAAGCTGACCTGTTTACACAGCATCAGCTTATCGAATAACCCCTAGGAGACATATTAGAAAATATTTGCTACATTAGATGAACTATTGCCTACTTGCCAAGCAGCTTCAAGCAGACAGGCTTGTTTGGAATCTCTAAACGTACGCCAGTATATTCAGGTATACCCTCATTCAGCTTAAATAAGGTGACCGAATCTGAATTCTGATTAGCCGCGAGCAGGTAAGTGCCATCTGGTGCAAGTGCAAAGTTGCGCGGGTAAGCACCCTCTGTTCCCGTGTGAGCAGCAAGAGATACGGTCCCGTTTGCTTGAATGCGGAACACCGCGACACTGTCATGCCCACGATTCGAACCATATAGATACTGTCCTTCAGGATCAATATGAATGTCTGCGCAATACGATTCTCCGTCATATCCTTTAGGCAGTGTGCACACGGTCTGAAGCGCCGTCAATGACCCATCTTCTCGCGAGTACTGGTATGCAGCTATCTTGGAGTCTAATTCGCCAATCGCATACACCCATGGCTCCGTCGGATGGAATACAACGTGGCGAGGTCCCGCTCCACCTTCCGTTGGTGTCGTCGATTGCAGCTCCAACGTGCCGTTTATCGGATCGAGCTTGTACACAAACAATGCATCGCAGCCTAGGTCAGGTACGATCCAGAATGGAGATTGCGGCATTGGGAAAATGGAATGCGGATGTGGCGCTTCTTGGCGGTCAAGACGAACACTGCTGCCCGCATGCTGCACGTGATGGCTCATCTTCTCGATGGCACCCTGTTCATCAATCGGATATACACATACATTCCCGCTTGAATAGTTTACCGCAAGCAGCCATCTGCCAGACTCATCTACACTTAAGTGACAGGGATGATCCCCTTGGGTCTTCTGTCTGCTAATCTCCTCTAGCAGTCCGGTTGACGGGTCCAACCGATACGAGACAACGCTGCCGTCCACCGTCTCGCTGGCGGCATATAAGAAATGTCGCTTCGCGTCAATGGTCAAAAATGAAGGACTCTCAATACCTGCAAAGCCTTGCAGCAGATTCAAGCTGCCCTGCTCGGTGTCCAACGCCAATAGATGAATGCCATCCTGATCCTCAGGGGAATAAGTGCCAACATACGTATAATACATACTCATAACAGCTACCTCTCCTCTCTACTTCTCACTATGTACAACCAGTTCCAATACAGTCGTCCTCTTATATGTAGATTAGATAAGACGACAGGAATATGATCAATCCGTGGGACCTGTCTAATTGTCCCTGTTTCTCTATCATACTATAAAGTTAATGATTAGGAAGGATATTCATTCCATCACCGATATTGCCCCTTATGTATCCCACATAGCTACGTCAGCTGCTTAATAAAATTGTTACCCTACAGGACAAAAAATAGAGAAGGTAGTCTGTAAAATTATTATGTATGAAATAAATGAATAGTCTTTTCTAATGGCCACTTCACGTCTGCTTTCTATCGTATTTAAATATGATATTCCTCTCATAGAAACACACGTTGTAAGCCGTTTGCTTACCTACAAGATTTATATGTTAAACTATTGATAGGACCTCATAACGTGGAGGTTTTTATTATGTCTGGAGGAGATTAGATGAACATGCTCATTTTCAAATGTAACCGCAATCATATAGGAGGTGAAGTCTACTATGAACCATAGCGCCACTTCCACCCAAATTAGGCAGCATGTCCAACGTCAGCTCATTGCGTTAGAGGAAGAGAAGCAGGCATTTCTAGATGCGGTCTTTCCCGCATTTGGAGACAAGCGCACACAAGCAGAACAGATTGTGACACGTTATTCTTCGTGTATTCGAGAGCTGCTCAACCTGCCTGATGATCAATTGTGCAAAGTGATACTGATTGGCAGCCAGGTTAGAATCACCTATCTAGAAGATCACGATATGGATTCCTTTACCATCGTCTACCCGCAGCATGCGGAGCCCAATGAGAATCGAATTTCATTCCTGTCTCCTATGGGGAGACAACTGCTTACTGCGACTATCGGAAGCATACTGACAATTGATACACCAGCCGGAACAATTGATATTCGAATTGACAAGGTCACCTTTACTGCAGAGGACATCGAGGGAGGATGTCAACATGAACGTTAAAGCAGCAGACCTGCCAGGTATCGGCCGGAAATATAGTCTGCATACCGCAGTTGGAGACACACTGGTTATCATTGTGCATTTGGATGGTCGACGTGACCTCTTCCATATGAAAGCCGATGATCCTGATGAAATGCAATCCGTTGTTACGCTGGATGACAAAGAAGCAGGCACTGCAGCCGCCATTATTGCCGGCTTAATCGATTAGCTACAGAGGGGCCGCTGCGCTCGCCTTTTTTGGCAGAGCATAGTGGCTCTTTCCGTTATATTCTTCTAACGTCAGATATAAGTTGGATGAAGCAAGTTGAACAACCAGATCCAGCTTGTTCTCATTCCAAATGATCATCATGTTATAATGGACGAACGAATATTCATCTTGAAAGGGGCTAGCTGATGACCAAAGATACCGCCTTAGTGTTAGGTGCGACAGGGTTAGTAGGCAGCGAGCTTATGGCACGAATTCATGCGTATTATAAACGTGTCATTGTGTTAAGTCGCCGACCTGTCATCGTTCCCTTTCCTAATGTTGAAGTACACACGATAGATTTCGACCGTATGGACCAGTATGCTGCATTATTTCAAGCAGAAGACGTGTTCTGCTGTTTAGGAACTACAATCAAGCAAGCCAAGTCAAAGGAAGCATTTCGTAAGGTAGATTACATTTATCCCTTGCAAGCTGGGAAGCTTTCAGCTGCGGCACAGGTTCGTTCTTTTACAATCATTACAGCGATGGGGTCCAGCTCGAAGTCAGCATTTTTCTACAGTCGTGTCAAAGGGGATTTGGAAACTGGACTGCAAGCACTTCCCTTACGTGCGCTTCATATTGTACGGCCCTCGCTAATTATAGGTGCGCGTCAGGAGTTCCGACTCGGAGAGCGAGCTGCAGCTGCCATCAGTCCCCTCTTATCGCCTATCCTGCGCGGCCCACTATTAAAATATCGCCCGATTCAAGCTTCTATCATAGCAGAAGCAATGCTGTATGCAGCAAGCTCAGGTCTTGGCGGCACGCACATATATCCTTCTGACCAACTGTGCAGCATGGCTGCTCAAATAAATAAATAAGGATGATAAGCACTTCAGTATGCTGCTGTGAACAGGCGCAGCGGAAGTGCTTTTTGACGCGCGTACATCTCATCCAATTTCCCGGCAGTATGCCTTCGTCCATCTTTTTATTTCTCGTATGCCTTCGAGCAGCCTTCCGTCGCTGAACACGAAATATGCAACCTATCGATAGCTGCAGCAAGCACGGCGTAATTCGGATAAATATATTCAATCGTTGCTATAATCCATCCCCTATCGTTCAAAATCACCTTTAATTCGTCCTTATCGGTCTTTTATCGTTATACACCCCTGCTGCCACGCGCTATGATAGACAACATGAAGCATCGCTTCATTCTTTCAATCGCTGAGTGCTCTAGTTACAGAGCAGCGGGGGAACCATTCAGGGTCCACGATCCTACATTGGGGTGAATCCGGTAGTCTCTACTGGTAGGGCGACTCCATCGCCCGAATCCGTCAGCTAACCTCGTAAGCGTTACAGGAGAGACTTGCAGATAGCTGCTCTTGTTACAGACCACCTATTTGCATCATGACAAAGTCTGGAGGGATGAAGATGGACGAAATCCATACATCAGCACACACCATTAACCGCATTGAATTGTATCAATTAGCTAGTATGTCACGCTTGTCCGCAATTGAAACTGATACACAATGCAGGACCGCATTGCCGATCATGATTATTTTAAAAGTAGTAAGTGGGGAAGCTCAAGGCTGGGGAAAAGTTACCCTGATGCCTGATGATTCTCATTTTGATCTTCAGCGCTGGGCGCGACAATTAGAACGGTTAAAGGGCAAATCAGCAATAGGTGCTTTGCTGCTGTTGGAGCAAATGAGAACTTCATGGTGTGAGGAGAAGGTACAGTTAACCGAGCTAGCACTAGCGAATCTGTTGCAGCATTCATCCTATCGTTATTGTCCGCAGCAAAGCATGCTTATCACCCACTGCCAAGCCTATTACGGAACCATCTAAAGCAGCAAAAATGAATCTTTAAAATGTCTACTAGCAGATTCACGCATCAGCAGGACTGAAGCCCATAGCCGCAGTCCTGCAACTGTTATTTTAAATGACAGCGTCTTCCTATGGCTTATCCGGCTGCCCTGCATATTCCTCATACGCTACACTCGCCAGCAGTTCGTCCCACACCTCATCATTCAGCTGCTCTGTGTCTATAGAAACAACACACACATGTTCCAAGTTCCAATCTATCTCTACGATTCCAAGATGATCCCCATGTAAAACAAGCAAAATATGAAATTGATGTCTGACATAACTACGCAGCTGCCTTTCAAGCTCGACAACTTCCTCATACGTCCCATCAATACGAATAAATAACAACCATGGTAATACCGCTGTTTTCTCCAAAAAGCGCTGTATTCGGCGATCGTACATCGCTTTAACCTCGGGATAGGATACCAGATGCTCAGGTGAATTGAAGTCTTTCGGGTAATCATGAACAGAATAAATATCGTATACACGATCCCGTAACATAAGACATCGATCACCTTGGTCATAACCTGTAAATTCAAGGTTGTCTAGTTCCATATATCCTGCGAATCGATTGCGCAGCAACAAGTTAACGTTCGATAGGTGTACGGAGCGATTCCAATCTAGCATGCCTCCGAACTTTCTTAATCCGAGTCGATGCAACTGAATAGCTACTAAACATTTTCTCCCCATACTATATATTGCATGATAAGATCGTGCTAATTGTTCCCTCTTCATCGTCGTCACCTCTTGTCTCAATCCGTATACTATACTGTATGACGGCTTGGCTAAAAGGTACGGACTTCCGTCTCATTTGCTTTATTAACGGTCTCGAAGCGTCTGTGTTAATCGTTCCATACACCGCTCGAAAGAACGAAGCTCACTGCTGGTAAACTCTCCTTTTAACTCCATATAAATAGCTTCATGTATCTTGGCCTGCGTTTCATAGGCGATTCGCCCCTTGTCTGTTAAAGACACAAGAACAATTCGAGCGTCTGACGGATGTGTATTACGGACGACAAGCTCCTTTCGTTCCAAACGAACCATCATTTGCGAGACGGCTCCCTTCGTAACGCACAGCCGGTCAGATAACTCACCCATTGCCACACCTTCATGTTCCCCAATTGCTTCAATAGTATGAACTTCGCTGAGGGATAAATCGTTTAGATCTCCGAAAGACTTCGGATATCGCTCCAATCGTCGCAGTTGTAATATCAGCCGTCCAATAGCAAGATGTTCAGTCATAGTAACCACCTTTCCAGCCAAATAAATAATATGATGTTCTCTGCTTAGAAAATGGGGGGTGCCTCTTCCGCTTGGTTCATCCCTTTTACCTGCTGATGGGCATGATCTCACTATCTATGCTCAATTTGTAATGTGCGTAATCTCGTACCCTTACAAACTCGCATTTCTCATACAAAGAGAGAGCTCCCCTGTTAGAATGGGATACGCACAGTTGAATATCTTCTATTGAAGGATAATGAAATAAAAATGATAAGGCTTGACGCAGCAGCTTACTTCCGATCCCTTTGTGACGATAACGTTCATCAACCGCAATGTATTCAATTGTACCTTCACCGAACTCGGCATTGGCGCTCGCATAAATATAACCAGCCATCTCACTGTTCTCACGGCAAACAAATAAGGCATGTTGGTCATCTATACTCTTTATCAGGCTTTCAGCACTCATGTATGTACCCGGAAAACAACTCTCATGAAGAGACACAAAAGCAGCCTGATCTGTTGTCTTATATGGCGAGCTTGTCTGTTCTTCTTTAGCAGATAGCCACTGCGCCCGCTTCAATTGAAGAACGGAGTGAACCCCGGTACACTCTCCTCCAAGCCATTCAAAAATAGGAATACCAACCCTATTACGCGTATCATAGAACCCTTCTACCTGCGTAACTTTCTGCCCCTTTGCCCATATTAGCTTATTAATATCTTGCCATATTGCATGTAAGAGAGCCTGATTCGTTACATCGTCCTCTCTCACGAAGGGACCCCATAATTCTACTGCTCCATTGTCAGCTCCTATATCAAGCCCACAAATACCAATGATACTCCCTGCTTCCTCGTAAACGACAAAACGTTCATCAAGTGAACTATCAGCTGTAATTTCTACAATTGCTGCCGCTATTTCATCGCATTTGACACCACAATAACCGACATGCTGTTCCTGAATTTGGTTGCATGTCTCGATGAAGGCAGCCATTTCCTGAATGTCTTCCGCCTTGTACTTAGCAGTCTTCAGCAACAATATCACATCCTATTTTTATGTTGACGAACTCCACTCTTATTTACACAATTTGTATACCTATTCTTACATGGTCTACGTTACCTTGTTTGACTGCCAAAAGGGAACCCTCATTTCATAAACAATATGAACAAAATTGATGGAGGTCGATAAAACATATGAAAATCGTTAATTTGATGGGGATATCTCTTTAACGACACGTATTTCGGGAGATCTGGATTCTAACATGGACATGTAGTCTCAGATCCTTGTAATGGTAACTATGGTGAAAGGGATCACTATCATTGGGTGGATCTAAGGAGTCATTTTCAGTAGATAGAGCGTTGTTTATGGAAAAATACTATTAATTCGAGTCATATGGCTTTGGCCTTAGCTGTAAGGTTGCAATACTGTAAGGTTACAGTAAGGACAATCCCTCGACCTTGTCTGTCTTTTACATTAGGATGAGGAGTATAACAACATAAGAGACAACTTGGGAGTGTGACAAATGACAAGACTTACAGGCAAGAAACGATTACAAATGGTTCTGGCAGTGACAATGGCATTTAGCTTAATCGCTGGGACAATAACAAATGCAGGCATGACATACGCTGCCCCTGCTGCTGAATCTACTTCGACTATAAAGACCACGTTCCAGACACCAGAGCAAGTGCAATCGCACGTTAAATACGAGATTGATGCCAAGCTAGACACCGATAACATGACGATTACGGGCAAGCAGACGGTAACCTACCGCAATACCTCATCTGATAAATTAAACGACGTTGTGTTCCATCTATTCGCAGATGCGCATCGTTCCAAAGATACGCAAGCGCAAATGTTTGCCCGCACTAACGAAGAACTAGCCAAACAATTTCCAGACAAAAAACCAGCCGACTTTCTAGGCGGCATCGACATCACTGATGTCAAAGATTCCACTAGTGGCCGCACATTAACGTCAAAAAATGAACAGCAGGCCTTAACTGTACAACTGGAAAAACCCCTCCTGAAAGATGAAGAAGTGACGATCGTTATAACCTACAAGACCAAAATCCCATTTGGTGCACAGCGCCTTTCTTACCAGAAAGATATTATTAACGGCGCCCACTGGTTCCCTGTGATGTCCGTATATAATGAGCAGGCACATACATGGAACAAAGTACCGTACAGCACCACTTTTGAATCCGATTATTACGATGTTGCCGATTATAACGTTCATCTGAATGTTCCAGATAAGCTCCAGCTTGCCATGCCTGGACAAATGTCCGAGCAGCCTGCAGAAGCTGGACGCAAAATAGTCTCCACCAAGTCAGACAAGACACGGGAGTTTGTATTCTTTTCAAGCGAAAAGTATCATAAGGCCAGCAAGACCAAAAACGGACTTACGGTAGAATATGTATACTATAACGACAAGAATGATCCAGCCAAGACCGCCGTTATTAACCAATACATGGATCGCGCGTTTGCAGCAATCGAGTTTTTCAGCAGCAAATTCGGCAAATATGACTATCCCGATTTCCGTATTGTTGAATCTCATGTGGAGGGCGTAGCTGTTGAGTTCTCGCGGATGATTCAGATGGGTCTCGTATCCCCTAATGCCGTGCCTGCAAACGACTCTGCATTTGTTCATGAGATCGCTCATCAGTGGTTCCACTCTATCATCGGTAACAATTCTGAAAAAGAGTCATTTCTGGATGAGGGATTCGCTGACTTCGCCATGACTTACTTCTATAATGAGCAGGGCAACAAGAGCAGCGGCTTTGATGGCGTTCGCTTTGATGACTACCCAATGGACGTTGCCATTAATTCCGACAACCATCATGTGGGGGATTCACCAGATGCTGTGTATTACAAGAAGGGCCGTCTTGCCATTTATGAGCTGTATCGTATGGCTGGACCCGAGAAATTTGACACCTTTATGAAGGAATACTTCAATCGATATGCCTATCGCAACGCAACGGTTAGTGGATTGCTGCAGACGATAGAAGATCAATTGGGCAAGTCAATTCGCGATCGCATGGACGATAACCTGAACAAGCCTAACTTCGAGTTGAAGCCGGAATATCAGATGTCAGAGGCTGAAAAGCAAGCCTTTATGAAATCTTCCATTAAGCAAATGTACGACGGTGTGGATGAATCGAATCCGCAGCTGCCAAAAGAGACGATGTACAAGCTGATGAGCAAGACGCTTCGTGACGAGCCGCTTACGATCATCGTAGGTGATCCCGCCAGTAAGAAAGCTAAAGCGCAGCAGGACATGCTGGCTACTCAGCTGCAATCGATGTTCCAATCATTTGGCATGAAAGCAAATATAATCAACAATCGCCAGACGATTAAGAAGCAGTTGGAGACTACACTTGCCAAGAGCAACGTCATTGTAATTGGTAATCCCAAGCACAATGCCTTTACCCAAGCCTTGCAAGCTGGTATTATCACTAATTCTGCACACACTGGCTTCGCTTGGAAAGAAACGATGAGCAAATCGGGTCTTCAAGGTGCCTATGGCATACTGCACCCTTATAACAAAGAACGAATGGTCGTCCATTACTTCTGGACAGATGACCATATCTCCAAGGATTGGGAACAGCCTTTTATTATGGGCATCGGACATAAGACCCTAATGGTAACCAACCATTTCTATCAGTTTATTGTCCAAAAGTCAGATGGATCGATCTGGAAAGAGAAAAAGATTGAGAATCCTATCGCCAAACTATTTGAAAATACAGATGATTCGAATTAACACTTCCTTCATTTGCAGGACGGTCTACACTCCGATACAATAGAACCATAACGAGTTGTAACGGTGCCCTGTTGGTTGCACAGCAGGGCATACCGTCTGAAGAAGGAGTGATCCAAGTTGGCTAACACCCATACCTATTCCAGGGGGGAAGAGATTGCAAATGCCATCACGCATGGTATTGGCGTGGTAATGAGCATCGCGGCACTCACATTGCTCATCGTATTTGCAGCCCTGTATGGCGGACCGATTCATGTCGTCAGCTTTACGATATACGGCGTCACGATGCTGCTGCTTTATACAGCCTCAACGCTGGTACACAGTTTTCCCGAGGGGAAAGTCAAGGATTTGTTTGAGACGTTTGACCACTCGTCTATTTACCTCTTCATTGCCGGCACTTACACACCGTTAGTGCTCATAGCACTTCCGCCCAAGCTTGGGTGGACATTGTTTGGCATTGTCTGGGGGATTGCGGTCGGAGGTGTCATTTTTAAAGCCTTTTTTACGAAGAAATTCCTATTTGCCTCGACTGCTTTATATATTGTAATGGGCTGGATTATCGTTCTTGCTTGGGGACCGCTAGTAGCTACCATGCCTGCCCTCGGATTAAAGATGCTAATTACTGGAGGAATTCTGTATACGGTTGGTACGATCTTTTATGTATGGCGCGGATTCCCATTCCACCATATGATATGGCATTTGTTCGTATTGGCAGGATCTCTGGCACATTTCTTCTCCGTACTCACACTTGTACAAATTCCATAATGTATCAGTTCTGTCCTGCTTTCCTTACACGGTGCAGGGCTTTTTTGTGCCTTTTAATTGAATAAATCCATACAATTGACGCTTATTGCACACCATTCGCCTATATCTGTGCATAGCCTGTAGCGAGGGGATTGGTTATAATGGATATGCCAAAAAGATACGTAAGGATGGAAAAGCATGCATAACCTACTAGAACGTTATCGCCAGTTGCGTGAATTAATTTCGGAATCTTCCGTGAAGTTTGATGAAATGTTAAAGCAGCATACTTATACCCGTATGGGCGGCAGAGCCGATTTATATGTCACACCTGCTCACTACGAAGAACTGCAGCTTGTACTGTCGTTTGCCCAAACACATCAATTGCCACTAACGATACTCGGCTTTGGCTCTAACCTGATCGTTAAGGATGGCGGGATTCGTGGCATTGTCGTAAACTTGAACCACTTTAATGCCATTACCCGTGAAGCGGATACCATCACGGCCCAAAGCGGCGCAGCTATCATTGACGTGTCTCGCTCTGCCCTGACACATCACCTGTCCGGCTTGGAGTTTGCCTGCGGCATCCCTGGTTCCGTAGGCGGAGCCCTTTACATGAACGCCGGTGCTTACGGAGGCGAGATCGCTGATGTACTCGTTAGCGCGCTCGTACTCACTACGGAAGGCGAACTGCTGCGCTTGACAAAAGATGAGCTGGAATTAAGCTATCGACACAGCAACATCGGTACGAACGGCTACATCGTGCTGGAGGCAACGTTCCAGCTCGTTCCCGCCGCACACGATACAATTAAAGTCAAGATGGATGAATTGACAGAGCAGCGTGAATCCAAGCAACCATTGGAATACCCTTCTTGCGGGAGCGTATTTAAGCGCCCGCCAGGATACTTCGCAGGTAAGCTTATTCAGGATTGTGCGCTGCAAGGAGTACAGATCGGCGGAGCGCAAGTCTCGACGAAACACGCCGGCTTTATCGTGAACGTACAAGAAGCCACGGCAAGCGAATATATTGCGCTGATCCGTCATGTACAGCAAACCGTTAACGAACGGTTCGGTGTACAGCTTGAGACGGAAGTTCGAATTATCGGGGAAGACGAATAGATGGCGATTAGAAGGCAAGCCGCACAGTGATGTGATCATGGTGCGGCTTTCTTTTGCTTGTCAAAGCAGCAGCCAAACTATCTGCTCCCTATATATTCCGATGGAACAAAATGAATCGTTAACAAGTGAAAAACTTATTTGATCATCGAAGAAAACTATTCGGAAACTACTGAATTTATAAATTAAGTATCTAGTTTAACGCCTATTGTTAGATGCCTTATCCATATTTCATTTAGGAGGTCAATCGGATGATTGTTGTGGTATCTCAGTACAATAATAATTGGAAACAGAAGTTCAGTGAGGAATCTCAAATAATCAAGGATATTCTGGGAGACGAGTTAATAGACATTCATCATATAGGCAGCACTTCAGTCCCAGGATTAATATCCAAACCAATCATTGATATTATGCCAGTAGTAAAAGATATTACTAGAATAGATGCGATTAATAAACAGATGAAAGAAGCAAGATACGAATGTATGGGCGAATTCGGTATAAAAGGAAGACGATATTTCCGAAAAGGTGGAAATAATCGCACGCATCAAGTGCATATGTTTCAAGGGGATAACAAGGAAGATATTAACCGCCATTTGGCAGTAAGAGATTACCTCCAGACACATCCCGATGAAGCAAATCGTTATGGGGCTTTAAAAGAAAGCCTCGCTCAACAGTTTCCAAACGATATTCAAGCTTATATGGACGGGAAAGATGCATTTGTTAAAAATTTAGAGAAAAAAGCGCTAGCAGGGTACAAAACGGAAAATTAAGGTTTAGCAAATTTACACAATCGTAGAGGAGACCGCTGTGCAGCAGCTTCTCTTTTCTATTCAATCAGCGGGAAGTATTATGGAGTATCAATTGATCATAACATAAACCATACATGATAATTTCAAAATATAGCTACAATACAATACGAATCGTAAGAAGAATAAGGAACGCGCAGAACGCTTTACTTTCCTCTAATATCAAGTGCAGTGTGCTTTCTAAGGGTGTAAATTCCCCTTATTGTAACTCCCCAGCATTGCGTACACCTGTTGCCATCTACTATACTTAATAATATTTAGTACATCTTTAGCACAAGCCTACCGAAATAAGTCAACTAAGGAGCTTTACATGTTTAGAAATCGCAGAACGTTATATTACTTAGGTCTCTTTACCATTGCAGTGCTGTTATATAAATTTATCGATAACATAGATAGCGTGCTGCACGCTATAGGGTCGCTCTTCTCTATGATGACGCCATTTATTATCGCCTGCTTTATCGCATACTTACTGCGTCCGCTCGTAAATGTACTGGAAGCCAGACTGCTGAAGAAACAAAAGCGGAAACGACTATACAGCATTTTGATCGTCTACGCCTTGTTTATCTGCTTTATTATTCTCTTGATAACCGTGGTTACGCCTCGCGTTATTGAAAGTGTCAGCACACTGCTCGCCGGCCTGCCGACCTACATATCAGGCACGGAAGTATGGCTTCGTTCACACGTCATTGAACAAGAATGGTTTATCAAAACCGGTATCGATGTGCAGAACGGGACTTATTTAAGTTCGCTGCCTAGCCAGATCAGTGAGTTCCTAAAAATTATTTTAGACAACTTAATGTCGAGCCTCTATACGTTAACAACGGCCGTGCTTAATCTAGTCATCGGCTTTATCGTGTCTATCTATTTGCTTAAAGATAAAGAAAAGCTGGCAGAGGGGTCAAGTAAGTTGATCTACGCCTTGTTCCGCAAAGAATGGGCTGACAAATTTCTTTATTTGGTAAGACGTATAGATAACGTATTTTCGCAATACTTTGTAGGCGTTATTCTAGATGCGATTGTTGTAGGCACGATCGTATGTATCGGACTGCTTCTCATCGGGTCTCCGTATACCTTGCTGTCCAGCTTGATTGTAGCCATTACTAACGTTATCCCTTACTTCGGTCCGTTTATTGGCATGATTTTTGTTGGGTTGATCACGTTATTTGTCGCACCAGTCAAGGCATTGTGGATTACATTATTTATTTTATTAGTAAAACAGTTGGACGGATATATTATCGGTCCTCGGATTGTAGGTAACAAGGTGGGAATGGGACCGATCTGGATCATCTTTGCGATTATTATTGGCGGCGGATTCTTCGGCGTGATCGGCATGTTTATTGCTGTTCCTATTGTAGCCGTAATCAAGACAGCTATTGATTCCCTTATCGATACCAAGCTGGCGACACGTTAGCTGCCTGCATACGTTGGCATCCAGCTGTATATCAACCGTACGCAGCCAACATGCGATCAGGCACACGCAAATTCAAAAGCTAGTTATGCAAATAACCTCCAGACCCGCACAGTAGCGGTTGCTGGAGGTTATTTGTTGTATACAGCAGGTATTGGCTTGGCACCATTCTTCCACTAGTGGCAGCCTATCACCAGCCAGTTAACGCATGCAGCCTTGCAGCGTTAGGAGTTCTCCTACGATCCGAAATTTAGCATACTGGCAAATCTGGGCTGCGTCATAGGCGATACTCCAATCACACGGCAGCGGCGGGACATATGTTAAACATGTCAATCCCCCCACCGTTCTTCCTCCCCCGTTAGAACATCCTTCCCTCCCGCATCGCTTGCAGGCGTCCTTATGCTGTTTCTTCATCCACGCATACAGGGCTCCTGCCTCCTTAACGTTACGAAGGCTCTTAGGAGGAAGGCAGCAGTTTCGACGGTTCTTTCAGTGCAATCAAGCTAAGCTCATGCAGCGCCCGCGTGCATACTGTATACAGCAGCTTGCGGTCAGACTCTTTGCCATAAGAAGTTTGATCCGCATCATAGATAATGACCCCATCAAACTCCAGCCCTTTGGCCAAATACGAGGGCATGACCCAATAACCCGCCGCGAATTGCCGCGTAAACTTCGTCACCTGACGTATATCCGGGAACTGCTCACGCAGCAGTTCATATAAATAGGCGCTTGTCGACTCATCTTTCGTAATCAGCGCAGCAGATCCTGCGCCGGCTCGTTCCAACTCCCGCAGCAACCTAACTGCTGCAGCAAGCCGCTCTTCTTCCGTCTCCACTAGATATAAGCGTGGAGCTGATCCGGAGCGATTAAAGGCTTGCGCAGGTTCTCCATCCGGTATAATACGCTGTGCATATTCCGTAATGTTCCGTGTTGAACGATAACTTTTGGCAAGACGGACAATGTCGGTCTTTCGTTCTTTGAACATTTGCTGCACCATTTCAACTGAATTAACCCGATTAGCTTCATAAATAGCCTGATTCCAATCCCCCAGTATCGTAAATCGACTGCGAGGAAATAATCGATTCAGCAGCTCATACTGAAATGGAGAATAATCCTGTGCTTCATCAATGACGACATGGCGAATATGATTAAACGTATGGAATCCTTGTGTTCTTTCAATCAGATAGAGGAATGGAGACGTATCCTCGAATGGCAGTATCCCATACTCAGATAATCGCTTGGCCGTGTAGTGGCCGATCTGAGTAGCAAGCTTCGTATCAGGCAAAGAATTATCACCAACAACCCTTGTATGCTCAACCTCCGCTACCCAATGACCAAGCTGCTGCATGCAGCTTACGTACATGCCCTCCCAATCAACAAAACCAAATACTCGAGTTTGCCGACGCATACGCTGCACCCATTTGCGCACCTGCTTACGACTTATATCCCGCAGCTCCTGCTCCGTACCTAAATATTGATTTTTCTGCAGCAGTTTGTTGTATACACGTTTTTCCTCGGCTTTGGCCCAACTGTTCACATATTGTTTTACCCATTCCTGAAGCTTGTGCAACCGGCCCGTAAGCGACCAATCTGCCAACACAACGTAGAACTGTTCCGCCATCATTTCCTGTGTCACAATGGTCCGTTTTGGTGTTCCTAGCGCTACAAACTGCATGCCCTCTTGCGTAAGATGATCGATATAACAGTCCATAACCTGCATAAAGTCAAATGACGCTTTCCACCGAGCCGAAGCAAGCTCCAATAGTGTTGAATCGCTATCTTCCGCTGTCTCATTTACATCTGCCGTCTCATCTGTCTGCTTGGTAGATGTTTGGACCGATTGAGCAGCCGTTCCTATTGCCTCTTCACCTGTAGGCTTTCTCATTAAGCGCTCTGCTTGATCATACAGATCCTCAAGCTGCCAGCGTGTATGCAGTCGATGTTCCAGGTAATTCTGGAACGTGGTCTGTGACATATTTGCTTCCCCTAGCTCAGGCAAAATGTTGGACACATAATCGTTAAATAAGTCATTAGGGGAAAATAACACAACTTGTTCCGACCGAATGCTATTTCGATACTTATACAGCAAATAGGCGATTCGCTGCATCGCTGCTGATGTCTTGCCGCTGCCTGCTGCTCCTTGTACGATCAACACATCGTGACTATCATCTCGAATGATTGCATTTTGCTCCCGCTGGATCGTACTGACGATACTTCTCATCTTCGTATCACTACTCTTTGCCAGCATCTCCTGCAGCATGTCGTCCCCGATTTGGATGCCTGTATCAAATACTGCCTCCAGCCGACCTCGTCGTATAACGAATTGACGCTTCATCGGCATTTCGCCTGTGATCAAGCCAACTGGGGTCCGATACTGTACAGGACCTGCTGCATAATCATAAAACAAGCTGGCAATAGGCGTGCGCCAGTCGTACACAAGATGTGCATCTGCCTGATCGTCCGTTAACGACATCAGCCCGATGTAGATATCCAAAGTCTCGTCATCGCCGTCCTCACGAAACTGAATGCGACCAAAATAAGGGCTGCCCTTATGCTGATTCAGCTTCTGAAGCAGCTTTCCTGCGTGGGCCTGCACCCGTTCATGATTCGCCAGGTCTTGCGTCTGCTGCATCACGCTAACATACGATTCGAACATATCGTCTTGATCGAGCGTTACTTGATCCCAGAAATTCCGCTTCATCTCCACAATTTCGTTCTGCTGCTCTTCGCTTGTCTGCTGCAACTGATCAATATGACGTTCAATTACATCAAGCACATACCGCAGCTTACTTAACTCCTGTATTCGATCCGACTCTAACATGTCATTACTCACTGCTGTAATCCTCTCCTGTTCTTATTGCTCATGATGTAACGTTCCAGCACTCACCTGAACGATTTCTTCACTGTCTACAGCAGCAATTGCAGCGCGCAATCCACGTACCATATCGTCCAAAGACATACTTGCTTTACCCGCATGTTCGACCGATTGCTCAGGCAGAAACGGAATATGTATAAATCCGCCGCGGCAGTTCTGGCCAAATTGCTCAATAGTATGCATCAATGCGTAAAAAGTAGAATTGCACACATAAGTTCCCGCTGTATACGAAATGGAACACGGCACGCCTACCCCTTGAATAGCGGAACGCATTGCTTTAATAGGTAGATTCGTCCAATAGGCTGCAGGACTGTCTGCTTCAACGGGAACATCAATCGGCGACTCCCCGTCATTATCAGGGATACGAGCATCTATCAAGTTAATGGCAATTCGCTCCAATGTGATATCCGGTCTTCCTCCAGCTTGACCGATACAAATAACCACTTCTGGGCTCAGCTCGTGAAAATATGATTTAATTTGGGATTTAGCTGGGTAAAATGCGGTTGGCAAACATCTTGCCATCACCTCATAATTTCCAATAATTTGACCATCCAACTGTTTGACCGCTTCCCATGAAGGGTTGATACTCTCCTGTTGAAAGGGCTCGAATCCTGTAAGAAGTATACGTTTCATATGTAATTACACAATCCTTTCTCTAATGATAAATGAACACTAAACGATTGGGTGCACGGCGTGTTGTTGTTCATTTTGCAACGTCTGTCAATTGTGATATGGTTAATCGGATGGAAAGGAGCATAAAAAGATCATGACACAAGTAGATACCCCCTCCCTCATCCTGTTAGGATTAGCCGGGCTTGGGTTGCTTAGCGGCAACTCCACCGTAACCATTGCAATGGTCGTACTATTGCTAATGCGTGTAACTAACTTACAAAGTGTATTCCCATGGATTGAGAAATATGGGCTCACGATTGGCATAATTATATTGACGATTGGTGTAATGGCACCGATTGCAAGCGGTAAGTATACATTAGAAACATTAGCTGGTTCTTTTCTAAACTGGAAGTCCCTTCTAGCCATTGCTATCGGCATTTTTGTCTCTTATCTGGGCGGCCGGGGCGTCAATCTGATGAGCCAGTCTCCGACGATTGTTGCCGGGTTGCTGGTTGGCACAGTAATTGGCGTAGCTTTGTTTAAGGGTGTTCCTGTTGGTCCACTAATTGCCGCTGGCATCTTATCTTTGCTGCTCGGAAAGTCTTAATTCCGCAGCTCATCACTCATCATACGACGAATAAACTACGCAGGCAAATCATACAATAGGCTATGGATGAAAGACGCTGCAACCTTATTCTGCATAAAAAATGTACAAAAATGGATTGACAATAATTAAAAGGCAGTGCTAGAATCAACAAAGCAGGTACGACAACGTACATACATACTTTACAAGAGAGGCAGGTGAGTTCCATGTTGTTCATCAATACAAGTAAGCATCGCGATGACGCGATGATCATCACACAACAGCATATATGGAGCCCTGCTGATCGATTGCAGCACTAGGAAGAACAAGAACTTCAGATGATATTCAAGGTAATGATTAATGACCTGCCTTGACTCTCTGTACATTCTGTCTTTCTCTACACCAATCAATCATAATGTGCGGGCTCACACGCTCGTACGTCTATATAACCTGTTGCCCACAAGGTATATCGTATACGACGATATACCTTTTTTTATTCCATATTACCTGAATTTGTCAAAAGAAAAGGAAGTGAGAATCAATGTTAGGCGTATTACAAAAACTCGGATGGTTCTTCCGTGAGCACCGTGCCCGTTACATGGTAGGCATCACTCTACTGGTAGCCATAGGCGCACTTGAGCTCGTTCCCCCTCGGCTGCTGGGTCAGGCGATCGATGAGATCGTTTACGGAACGATTACTTGGGAATTACTTACTCGTTATCTGATATATATTTTAGTCTCGATGGTTATCATTTACGTAGTTACGTATGTATGGATGTATTTGCTTTTTGGCGGGGCCTTTCTCGTTGAACGAAAGCTCCGCTCTAAATTTATGCGTCAGCTCCTGAAGATGACGCCGCCGTTTTTTGAGAAATATCGTACGGGTGATTTGATGGCCCGTGCAACGAATGACCTGCGTTCGGTATCCCAAACTGCTGGATTCGGGATGCTGCTGCTGACGGATTCAACCGCATTCCTGCTTGTTGTTCTGTTTGCAATGGTGTTCTTAATCCATTGGAAACTGACTTTGATGGCGCTGCTGCCGCTCCCGATTATTGCGATCGCAATGAGAGTGTTCGGCAAGAAAATTCATGAGCGTTACACCATTGCGCAGGATGCATTCGGTGGCATGAACGACCAAGTGCTTGAATCCGTTGGAGGTGTCCGTGTAATTCGTGCTTACGTACAGGAACGCAACGACGAGAATCATTTCCGAAACATTACGCAGGACGTTTATCAGAAAAATGTAAATGTCGCCAAGGTGGATGCCTTGTTTGATCCGACGATCCGATTCTGCATCGGTCTTAGCTATATGATTGGTTTAGGGTATGGCGCATATTTGATCATTCATCAAGAAATATCAATTGGCGATTTACTCGCCTTTAATATGTATCTCGGCATGCTCATCTGGCCGATGTTTGCCATCGGTGAGCTGATCAATATTATGCAGCGAGGCAACGCCTCTCTTGATCGTGTCAACGAAACGCTGCATTACAAGCCTGACGTTGAGGACGCTGCTGAGACAGAAGCTGTTACTGTGCCAGACATTATAGAATGGCGAAATTATCGCTTCCAGTATCCTTCCTCCAAGTTCAGCAATCTTAACGATGTGACGCTGTCACTGCGTAAAGGGCAAACGCTCGGCATCGTCGGGCGCACAGGAAGCGGCAAGTCCACATTCGTGAAGCAATTGCTGCGTGAATATCCGATCGGCGATGGACAACTGCTCGTTAATGGAACGGCACTTGAACGTGTGCCGCTAGACCAGATTCGGAGCTGGATCGGCTACGTACCGCAAGAGCAAATCTTATTTTCCAAGACTGTCAGGGAAAATATCAAGTATGGCAATCCAAACGGCAGCGAGCAGGATGTGTATGATGCCATTGAGTTCGCCTCCTTTACACATGATATACCTACACTTGTTGATGGTATCGAGACCTTGGTCGGAGAGAAAGGGGTCGCTTTATCTGGTGGACAGAAACAGCGTGTTTCGCTTGCTCGTGCCTTTATTTCCGATTCGGAAGTACTCATATTGGACGATGCCTTGTCAGCCGTTGACGCACGTACAGAAGCCAATATTATTCAAAATATTCGTGAGCAGCGGGCAGGCAAAACCACTTTAATTACGACGCATCGTTTATCTGCTATTGAACATGCGGATAACATTATCGTGCTGGATGATGGACAGATCGTCGAGCAGGGTACTCACGAGCAATTAATGGCACAAGATGGCTGGTATAAGGAACAATACATGCGCCAGCAATTGGAATCATCACTATAATTCAAATTCACATTTTCAAAATAGACTGGAGGAACTACCTCTTATGCATATCGAACAGCAAGAAGAAGCCGTGAAGAAGCGCCCTGTCGGCAAACGGTTGTGGCAATACGCGCTGCACTTCAAAGGCAGCTTTATCCTTGCGCTGCTCATGCTGACTTTGGCGGTGGCAGCCGATTTGTCAGGACCATTCATCGCCAAAGCCATTATAGATCGTCATATCATTGGTATTGAGCAGCCCTACTACGTCACACAAACAGCATCTAAGGACAATGTATCCTTTAATGATGCTACTTATAAACGCGCCGACAGATTCGAGCCTGGTGAGACAAAGGGCAGCGCAATCCAGATCTTACAGGTTGGCAAATCGTTCTATTTAATATCTGGTGAAGCGCCTACTACTACAGGCGTTCGTGAGTATCAAGACGGCACCCTTAAGATCACCGCCAAGGGCCAGGTATGGGAGGCTGCTGCGCAGCCGCTGCCTTTATCCCAACTGCTTGTATTTTATGAGCCGGAGATTAGAGGCATCCTCTACTGGCTAGGAATTTATATACTCTTGCTAGCTGTCAGCATCGTGATGAGCTTCGGCAAGATTCTTGGCCTGCAGACAGCGGCCAACAAAGTCATTCGCAAGCTTCGTGGTGATGTGTACGCCCATGTACAGCGACTGCCTATTCCTTACTTTGACAACTTACCAGCAGGTAAAGTCGTATCTCGAATTACCAACGATACGGAAGCAGTCAAAGACTTGTTTGTTGCTGTACTATCTAACTTTACTTCCGGCATTATTACCATCGCCGGTATATATGTTGCATTATTTATTCTAGATACAAAGCTTGCCCTGTTCTGTATGGTGCTTGTGCCACTCATTCTAGTGTGGATCGTATTGTATCGCCGCATTGCAACAAAGTACAACATCGTGATTAGGTCCCGACTCAGTTCAATTAATGCCATCATTAACGAATCGATTCAAGGTATGCCAGTCATTCGCGCATTTCGTCGTGAGAAAGAAACGATGGATGAATTCGAGAAATTAAATGAGGACTATCTGACCTACTCCAACAAAATGTTATCTCTTAATGCCTACACCTCGCACAATCTTGTTAATGTGCTGCGCAATGTCGCCTTTGCCTTTGTGCTCTGGTATTTCGGAGGTGCATCTTTAAGTGCTTCTGGCATCGTTACACTTGGAGTGCTGTATGCCTTTACAGATTTGCTCAGTCGCTTGTTCCAACCCCTTACTGGTATGGTGAACCAGTTGGCTACGTTGGACCAATCCATCGTTTCGGCTGGACGTGTGTTTGAATTGATGGATGAACAAGGGGAAGAACGACATGACGGTTCAATGCCTCGCTATAAGGGACATGTGGAATTTGATCAAGTTTCCTTTGCGTATAAAGAAGATTTTGTGCTCAAAAACATTAATTTTGAAGCGAAACCAGGTCAGACCGTTGCTTTAGTCGGCCACACCGGATCAGGAAAGAGCTCCATTATGAACTTATTATTCCGTTTCTATGATCCGCAGCAAGGTGAAATTCGTATTGACGGCAATGTCATCCGTGACATTCCAAAGCAATGGCTGCGGCAGCACATGGGCATTGTTTTGCAGGACCCGTACTTGTTTACAGGAACCATTGAATCCAACGTAAGCTTGGGCGATCCTCGTATTTCCCGGAAAAAAGTCGAAGCTTCGCTGAATGCTGTCGGGGCAGATCGTGTCTTAAAAACATTAACTAAAGGCCTTGATGAGCCCGTTGTCGAAAAAGGCAGCACCTTATCAGCAGGTCAACGGCAATTAATTTCATTTGCTCGTGCCCTTGCCTTTGAGCCTTCCATACTCATTCTAGATGAAGCAACGGCGAATATCGATACGGAAACAGAGGCCATTATCCAAGAAGCGCTGGAGGTATTGAAGCGCGGCCGCACTACGTTTATTATTGCCCATCGGCTGTCAACGATAAGAAGTGCTGATCTTATTCTTGTACTCCATCGCGGAGAAATCGTAGAGCGTGGTTCACATGAAGAGCTCATGGCTATGGAAGGCCGATACTTCCGGATGTATCAGCTGCAATTTGGTGCTCAGGTGGAAAACCAAGCACAAAGTGGTCAGATTGGAGAGCCCTCGTTTGCTCCCTTGGAAGATGCGGGATTAGAGGGCGATGAATTCGAGCACAACACTGATGCGTCAAATGAAGAACATACCAAAAAGAAGCGTGCAGCTATAGCTCAAGCGAAACCTGCTTCAGCTGCATATAAATGAACAGTTGTTCGTTAATGGATTGTAATACAACATGAAACACAAACTTAATTCTGTTTGATGAAGTATCGTACAGGAGACAGAATTGTCCTCCTCCATAAAAAGTACCGCGAAAATAATCTTTACAGGTTACATGATTAAAGGAGTGAAATGCTATCATGCATTTGAATTGGTATACTGCGGAAAAACTGCAAAAAATGAATCAGACCCAGATCGAAAACTCAGCTCGAAGATACTGGATGTACGCTAGAATCAAGCCGATAAAGCAACCGGAAATGGCTTACTACCAAGATAACGACAGTTATTTATACGGAAAGGCCGTCCATGTGCTGGAAGAAATGATGGAATCAGAAAATGCCGAACTGCGATTGAGAGCTGCTGAGATTGTGATGAGTCACGGCCTGAAACGCTCGCGCGGAGTACGCATTTCAAGTTAAAAACCAACTTATTCGTCCATATTAATAACAAAGCCGTCATTCTGCTGCTAGTAGCAGAATGACGGCTTTTGATCATGAGAAGGCTGGCTTATTGCATCTGCTTTGCTTAGCACCTATTTACTTTACCGGTGCTTCCCTTTAGCATTATTGGCGTCAGAAGTACGTGTACTTTTGGTCTGGTTGGCATGTCCTTGCTGTTTGTGCGCCATGTCAGCTTGCCCCTTTCATTTAGAAAGAAAATAATAAATAAGTGCTACGATTCCTGCTTCGGAATGTTATTCAGACTTGGAGCACGTTGAGCCGCCTTATGTGGTTTTAAGGTTATGCTCGACTCGGCAAATCTGGACTTGTTCTGCAGCTGGTGAATACGGTCAGCTCTGTTGTAAGGCATTATGAACACCCCCTACCTCATATCCTGTCCATCCGCAAGAGCAATATGTAATGTGCCAGCATTTCATGAACCATGCCTATTTCTACGTATATCTACACCAATTACTTTCCATAACATCCGCTCAAATGCTTTCCAAGGAAGAAGCATTCGACTAAGCAATACAGTACGAGCTCCCTTGCCAATTGGATATCGAAGCTTCCGTTTGCCGCCTGCTGTATGGGCAATTCTTACTATTAGGTTCACAACGGGATCAGGCAGAGGCGCTGTAGCCCCATTATGCTGAATGCTGGCAAGTACCTTATCCACATAATAGTGGTTAGGGGAATCATCAGGTGCATGCAATTGTGCCAGACTGCGATCCCATATATTTGTGCGATAGCTTCCCGGCTCTACCAGTACAACATCTACACCATATGGCGACATTTCCAGCCGCAAGGCTTCACTGAAGCCTTCCAATGCAAATTTGGAGGCCACATAAGGTCCGAGGCCCGGGAAACCCATCCGTCCACTGATACTGCTGATCTGGATAATACAGCCACTCCGAGCCTTGCGCATATAGGGTATGGCAGCCTTAGTAACTTGCACAGCTCCAAATACGTTCGTATCAAACTGGTCGCGCCAAACTTGCATCGGCACATCCTCTGCATATCCACCTGCGGCATAACCAGCATTATTAATAACAATGTCGATCTTACCGTAAAGATCTATAATTTGTTGGGCTATAAGTTGAGCTTGCTCCTCGTGCCGAACATCCAGCTCCCACACGTGTACCGTTGCTTCTTGTGTATAGTGGCTTATGAATTGTATAATCTGTTCCCGCCGTGCATCTGCCTGCCTCGTCGTTGCAACAATAACATAACCGGATTGTGCCAGCTTGGCTGCTGTCAATAGGCCAAATCCACTGGCTGCTCCGGTAATCCATGCCGTCTTGGCTTGAGCCACTATACGTTCACTCCATTCCTATTTCTCGCCTTCCTTTTCAACTGCTTGTTCAGCCTCACTACTTTGATCATCAACTTTAAAGTGCGTCAAATGACGCTCCAACTGCTCGCTTAGTTGTTGTAGATTCGTCACGGAGGAACGCATCTGCTCGGTCATAGCAGATTGTTGCTCCGCTGCCGCGGCCACACGTTCAGTATAGGAATTGCTCTGCACGGCAATATCCGTCAGCTGCTCAAGTGATGCTGTAATTTCTTCACAGGCTGCCGACATCTGGGTAGCAACGACGCTGCCCTCTTTTACTTGTTCTGATATATGTTCGACGGCTGTCACAATATGCATAAATGCTTTATCCGCATCCCGTACGACATTTAAGCCGGCTTCAACTGCTCCCTGCTGTGATTGAGCCGCATGATCTGTTTTCAGTTTACGTGCATGAATCTGCTCAATAAGCTGCATAATATGGTTAAGTGAATGTTTTGAATGCTCTGCCAACTTTCGAACTTCAACAGCAACGACTTGGAACCCTTTACCATGCTCACCAGCACGTGCTGCTTCAATTGAAGCGTTAAGTGCCAACAGTTCTGTCTGCTTGACTACCCCTTGAATAAACTGCACAGCGTCTCCGATTTCCAGAACTTCTTTTGACAATTCATTAAGTGCTTGATAGGTATCCTGTGAAGCGTCTTGAATACGCTCCATCTGTTCCACTGTACGCGTAATGACTTGGCGCCCCGCCTGCGCTTGCTCTGCTGAAGCATTCATGTGCTCAAATACAACGGTTGAGGTTTCCGACAAGTTCTGTACGCCTAGCGTAATCTCAAGCATGGCTTGCTTCGTCTCGGCCGTGCTTTGCAGTTGAACTTGTACACCGGATGCAACCTGCTGCATGGAGGCACTCACCTCTATCGCAGACGCTGCGGTTTCTTGGGCTCCGCTGTTTAATTCAGAAGTGGATACCGCCACACCTTCAGAAGCTCGCTGCACATCTTTTAGCAAAGCGCTTAGACGCTCTATCATTTGATTAAAGACATGGGCAACTCTGCTGATCTCATCGTCGCCCTTTACATCCAACCGAACGGTAAGATCTCCTTCAGCTGCACGTTCAGCCAATTGATGCACACGACGAAGTGGATTCAATTGGAATCGGATATACCAGACAAGCACAGCTAGCCCCACGAATATAATGATCAATCCAATCCATAATGTCTCCATTAAAGTGCTCATTAGATTGGCTCTCACCTGTGTGTAATCAAAATCAATAGCAAATATAGCTAAAGTCTGACCTTGCTCGTTCTTGATTGGTGCAACGGCTGTAATGATCCAATTATCCCCTATTTTAAAGTCGCTCGTAATCGCAGTACCTTTTTTTAACATAGCTGCATAAGCATCATTTAATTCATCTGATAACGTAATCATCTTGCCAGGTGGATAGCCTCTTGATTCAAACTGCTTGCTCGCTTGAACCAGCTTCAGCTTTTTGTTGCTTAAGTCTTCTTTAGACGGTGGCATTACAATAAACGTATTATGTATATCTTCTTTAACCAGACTGTTCAATTTCTCTCGAATGAGACGAAAGGTAGGATTGGAAGCATAATCTTTGCTGGTATTGGCATCAGAAAAAGAATAAGAGACTTGTCTAACAGATGATTGAAGTTCCTGAATTTGCAGCGTCATCATCACTTTTAACCGCTGTTCAAGAAAGTCCATATACATCTCCTGCTGCTGCGAGTACTGCCTTACAAATAATACAGAGCAAAGCAGCAATACAATCACGATTATAACAGCGATCATCTTGGCAATAATGCTTCGTCTAATTATACCCATCCATCTCAGACCCCTTTTTATCTTCATAAAAATTCCATATTTTTGACTTGAAATCTGTCATATAATGAAAATCATTGTACCATAATGAGACGATTGTTTACCATATTTTAATCCGAATCCGTTGTAAATTTATCGGTTTTTGTCGAATTAACAAAAACGTGCCCATAGTGAATCTCATTTATATAAAAATAAATTTAATATCTCCAGAAAAATAAAGAAAGAGACTGGAAAAACCAGCCTCTTTGTTCATCTCTTGTATGTGTATTTCCTATTAGATATCGTTAGTTCGTGAATGCAAATTGTTCTAGCTATTACCCACATGGCAAGTCTTACAGCAGCTTCATCGATCGAATAAGCGGACGTCCTTGCTCCTCCTCCAATTCTACAGTTGCTTCTACTCGAAATACATCACGGAGCATCTGGGCGTTAATCACTTCACCTGGCATTCCACTCGCATAAACGGAACCTCTGTTCATCACCGTAATTCGATCCGAGTACGCCGATGCATGGTTCAGATCATGTAATACCATCACAACGGTCATTTGTTTATCTCGATTAAGCAGGACGACAAGCTCCATAATCTCAAGCTGATGACAAATGTCCAGATATGTTGTCGGTTCATCCAACAATAATACGCGAGGCTGCTGGGCTACTGCCATTGCAATCCGCGCCCGCTGTCGCTCGCCGCCTGACAACTCTTGTACGCTGCTGGTTGCTAGTGCTGACATTCCCGTAATATGGAGCGCCCATTGGATCACTTCTTTATCTTGCTCATCAAGCCGCTGCATCCATCCTTTATGCGGAAATCTGCCATATGACACTAGATCATACACACTTATGTCCGTCGGACGCTCTTGAGCTTGCGCCAGCATAGCCAGATGGCGTGAAAACGGTTTCGCAGCCCACTGCCCAATGTCTTTGCCATTCAGGTAAACAACTCCGCTCTCGCTTTGCAATTGGCGAGAAAGCACTTTCAACAGTGTACTCTTCCCACAACCGTTAGGTCCAAGAATGCTATGCACAAGACCCTCTTCGAATTGAACATTAACCCGATCAATAACGGTATGATTACGATATTTTACAACCAGCTGCTCTCCACGAATCACTCCTGCATCCCTCTTTTCCTGAGCAGATAAAGAAAGAATGGGGCGCCGATTGCCCCCATCATGATTCCAACAGGCAATTCAACAGGAGCAAACAGAATACGGCCAAGTGTATCAAATATCGTTAGCACAGCTATCGCGAGCAACACGGTTGCGGGCAGCAGCACCCGGTAATCATTGCCGATCAACATTCTAGCTGCATGTGGAACAATCATACCAACAAACCCGAGCAGTCCCACTACACTAACTGCACTAGCAGCGAGCAGTGCCGCAATTGCTGTGATCAGCAGTCTCATCTTCTCCACTTGCAAGCCTAAGCCTCTTGCATCCGAATCACCAAGCATCATAATGTTCATGCGCTGCGCTGACAAGAGCGCGACAAGGGTTCCGACAATCGTATAAGGAAGAAGCAGATACAGGTGCGGCCAGCTTTTAGCAGAAAGTCCGCCTACCAAAAACAGTAAAGCTCCATCTACTCGATCACTGTAAAACGTCAGTAAGCCAGATATACCTGAACTGAAGAAGGCTGACACTGCTACTCCTGCCAAAATAATGCGGCCAGGTCGTACTCCGTTCTGCCAGGCAAGCGCGTAAATAAGCATTGCCGCCCCTAATGCTCCGACAAAAGCAATCGGCGTCATCAGATACGCATACGATGGAAATATAACCAGTGTAGCGATGCCAAACAATCCAGCTCCCGAAGATACGCCGATAATATGGGGGTCCGCAAGAGGATTGCGCATAACACCTTGCAGCAGTGCGCCTGCGAGCGCAAGACTAATTCCTACGATTCCGGCAATTAAAGTGCGAGGCAGCCTGACATTCCAAATAATGTCCTTTATCATTCCTTGTTCATTACCTGTAAATACTCGGTAAATGGCTGTTGGACTTATGTTTACCGCTCCACTCACAAGACTAAATAAAATCCCTGCCGCTGCAAGCAGTATTAAAGCAGCAAAAACGACGATACGCCAGGTTGCTGATCTGCGGATATCCATACGCTGCTTAGTTCCCATATATTTCGGGATAGATCAGAATAGCCAAACGCATTAAGGTTTGATCAATCTTTAATCCAGGTGAATTTACAAAGTCAGCCGGCAAAATAAACAGTTTGTTCTCTTTTACCGCTCGTAATGAAGCCCACGCCGGATTATTTCCCAAATCTTCTTTGAGCTTTGCCTTGCCATATTCCTCTGTGCCATACGCAATCACAAACAAGTAATCAGGATCAGCTTCAATCAGCTTTTCGATACTGTACGGGACTGCGCTTGGCATCGCTCCCGCTTGCATGCCGGCAGCTACGTTAGTTAATTTCAGTTGATTGGCGATGTCTAGCGCGATACTGCCACTTTTCTGGAGAGAGACCCCCATAGACATAATCGTAATTAACGCAAATTTCGGAGATTGATTCGGCAGTTTATTTGTAATAGCTTGAATACGCTGCTTCGTGTCTTGTAGTGCAAGTTCGGTTTCTTGCTGTTTCTCCAGCATATGTCCAAGAAGCTTCGCGGTCTGTAAAATGTCTTCGTAGCTGTCCATCTTGATTAAGGCTAGCGGGGTGTTGGTTGTGGTTAGTGCCTCTTTTAAACTGGTGTGGAAAATAGGATGCCCAATAACCAGATCTGGTTCTAAGCTCGTTATTTTTTCGATGCTGACTTGATTAATGGGTCCAACGTCTGTCGATGACTGAGCCTGTTCCGGTACCGAAGTACCTGGGGCAGTAGTATGCCCAACCGTTTTACCTCCAAGCTGATAAAATAATTCCAGTACCTCTGTATTCAAAATAACGATGCGGGCAGGTTTATGAGGCAGGGAAACTTGCTGACCTGTTGAATCATGAAATGACATAAATAAGTCCTTGTCTGTTGTCGAAACGGGGTTGTCAGCAGATAGATTGCCAGTTGATAATGGGGACTCCTTCGTTGTTGCTGAATGAGCACTGCATCCGATCATGGATAGCATAACTATGATTCCAATCAACATGATTAGCCTCTTCTTTATCATGTTCATTCCTGCCTTTCTATTTTTCTACTCTTCGAACCCCCACTCTATATTTTCAGCGCTGCACCAAAGAGAACAGCTTCATCGGATTGCATTTTCAGCAACACCACCTAACTACTGTGTTCATTATTGGTCAAACGGTCCTTCCTCAATTTTATAACTCAATGTCATACTCCATGTGGTGTGCAGTATCCCGAGCAACTTCTCTGCCAAGCAGCCGAGAAACCATATGCAGTGCCATATGAATGCCTGCTGATATACCAGCAGAAGTGACAATCCGATCCATATCGACATATTTGACGTGTTCAACTACATTCACCTCTGGGTAGTCAGTTCGCAGCCTTTCAATGCTGGCCCAATGTGTCGTAGCTTGCAAACCATTTAACAAGCCAGCCTGGGCTAATAGCAATGCGCCTGTACATACAGATGTCAACCATTGTACAGACTCATATTGGTTACGAATCCATTCCACCAGTAGCGGATTATCAAGCTCAAGTCGAACCCCCTTCCCCCCTGGAATCACTAATAGATCATACCGTGGGGCCGTATCCAGACTGTAATCAGGCGTCACCTTTAATCCATTACGCGCGGTAATGCACTCACCAGTCTGCGAAATAGTCGTAACCTTAAACGGTTCGTGATGATCTGGCTGCCAGCGGTTCAATGCCGTTACGGCAAATACCTCAAATGGCCCAGCAAAATCAAGTACCTCTACATCATCAAACAATAATATGCCAACTTTCCATGTCTGCATCATATACCCTCCTCCAGTATAAATAGCTTACAAGTTCATTATACGAACTGGTATAAAGAGGTTAAATGACTAAAAGGAGCTATTTTTTTATGCACGACACTTATTACAAATTTGTTGTGCGTTCCCAATCAGATGGACATAAAGCAAAAAGGCCCACACAATGTGTGGACACTAAAATCTACGTATCTTAACTTCGATTCACCTATCCACCTAGCATTACCCTATCATCTACAAACTTCTCTCCACGCAGCCGCTCAAACTCCCGCAACAATTTTTCTACCGTCAGCTGCTTTTTTTGCTCCGCTCCTATATCTAATATAATTCTACCCTTATCCATCATGATCAACCGATTGCCGAGTCTTATCGCCTGCTCCATGTTGTGTGTCACCATTAACGTGGTCAATGACGTCTCTCTTACGATCTTATCGGTCAGTCTTGTAATCATTTCCGCCCGAGCGGGGTCCAAGGCAGCGGTATGCTCGTCCAGCAGCAGCAGGCTCGGCTGCGTAAATGTTGCCATCAGCAGGCTAAGTGCCTGTCTTTCGCCTCCAGACAGTAGGCCAACCTTCGCCGTCAGGCGATGTTCCAACCCAAGGCCTAGTATTTCCAGTTGTTCGCTAAACCAACTTTTTCGTTGGCGGCTCACACCGGCTCTTAGCCCCCTACGTCGTCCCCGCGCATATGCCAGCGCCAAATTCTCCTCAATGGTCATCGAGGGTGCTGTACCTGCCAGTGGATCTTGGAATACCCGGCCAATCCAACGGCTGCGCGCATGCTCTTGCTTAGAGCTCACGTCCTGTCCTTCAATATGGACACAACCGATATCCGGCAGCATCACACCTGATATCACGTTCATCAGTGTCGATTTACCTGCTCCATTACTACCGATTACCGTCACAAAGTCGCCCTGCTTCAAGTGAAGGTTAATGTGAACAAGCGCCAACTTCTCATCTGCTGTTCCTGGATTAAACAATTTACATACCTGCTGAATATCAAGCATTATACATCACCTCCAGACTGTATTAATTCTACAGCCCGTCTGCGGCTGTCAGCGCGCTGTCTCACTGCCCTTCGAATCATGGGCAGCGTAAGCGCAATAATGACGATAACGGCTGTCAACAGTTTTAAATCTGTGGAATTAAGCTCCATCTGGAGAGCAACTGCCACTATCAGGCGATACAATATCGCACCCAGCAATACAGCAAATGTCGCACGTACAATCGTTCGATGGCCAAAAACCGCCTCGCCAATAATAACCGATGCCAGACCAATAACGATCATACCGACACCCAACTGGATATCTGCGAACCCCTGATATTGGGCAATCAGCGCACCTGCCAGCGCCACCATTGCATTGGACAGGCCTACCCCAATAATAATCGTCGAATCCGTCCGAACGCCTAAGCTTCTGATCATGCGGGCATTATCACCAGTAGCTCGAAGCGCAAGTCCAATTTCTGTCTTCAAGAATAAATCCAGAAGCAGCTTAATAACTATAGCTGCAACACCCATGACAAGAACAAACTCATACTTAAATCCTTCTGATAGTGGCGACAATAGCGTCTCTGTATTTACTAATGTTATATTTGACCTGCCCATAATCCTCAAATTAATGGAGTGTAACGCAATCATCATTAATATACCGGACAACAACGCATTCACTTTACCTTTCGTATGGATTAGACCCGTCAATATCCCTGCTAGACCTCCCCCGATACAAGCCAGCATTGTAGCCACAAAGGGGTTCATGCCCGAAGAGATACTTAAAGCCGCAATACCCGCACCTGTCGTAAAGCTGCCATCCACAGTCAAATCAGGAAAATCCAAAATTCGAAATGTCAAATATACACCAAATGCCATAATCGCATACAACAGACCAATTTCGACAGACTTCAGCATGGCTTCCCAAAATCCTGCGTGAAACATGTTGCTTTACCTCCTCTACAGCTGTCTTATTCGAATAAGTTCTCTTGTTTCACTTCCGCTTTCATCGCAGCGGTTACATCAAAGCCTTGAGATGCAGCAGCCTTCAAATTAAGCGCCAAGTCTAGCGTTTCAGGATATTTCACTGCCAAATCTGCTGGTTTCTTGCCTTCTTTCAAAATTTCAATAGCCATCTTGCCTGTTGAATAGCCCAGGTCAAAATATTCAAAACCGTAACTGGCAACACCACCGTTCTTCACGGAATCCTTATCTGCTACAAAAGTCGGAATCTTAATGTCCGATGCCACACTTATAACCGTAGCTAACGCACTTACAACTGTATTGTCTGATGGCACATAAATCGCTTGTACTTTACCTGCCAGAGATTCAGTTGCCTGTTTGACCTCAGAACTATTCGCAACCGGGGCTTTTACAACCTCTACTCCGAGCTTGCTGAGTGCATCCACGGCTTGCTTCACATTGATATGCGTGTTTTGTTCTCCTTCATTCGCAATGATTCCTACCGCTTTTATGTCTTTCACATTACTTGCTATAAATTCCATTAACTTAGAAATTGCATCAGGGTGCAGATCAGCTGTACCTGTAACATTCGCACCTGGTTTCTCGATACTTTGAACCAGACCTGCTCCTATCGGATCTGTTACTGCCGTAAACAGAATAGGCTTATTTTTAATGTTCTGGGCTGCGGCTTGAGCTGTGGGCGTAGCAATAGCCAAGACCAAATCCTTCTTGTCGCTTGCAAATTTCTGCGTGATTGTCGCTGCGTTGCTTAGATCTCCTTGCGCGTTCTGAAAGTCAATTTCAAGCGTCTCACCCTCTACATAACCAGCATCCTTAAGCGCTTGCACAAACCCTCTGCGTGCTTCATCAAGGGAAAGATGCTCTACAATTTGAGTAATTCCAATCTTAATCTTCTTGCTGCTCATTCCCTCTGTATTGCCCGTGCTTACAGGACCAGAATCCGTTCCCTTTGCACCGCATGCGCTTACAACTATCAAAGCAGCTAATAAAAAGATAAGTACAACTTGACGACTGAATTTCATACATCCAAATCCCCTTTCTCAGTTTAAAAACAAATATACTAACTTATGTTTTGAAACCTCTGTGGAATCATCGTGCTGTTTCATCTCTGCCAGTTGCTGAAAGCACATTTAAATGAACATTAAATTAACGCAATAACTTTTTAATGCATAAAAGCAATATATCAGCAGTGTGTTATAGCGATAATGCACTACCTCAGTTAAGTACGTCAATAATAACTGTTGATATTTTTGTTATAATATGGGAGTTTGTGTGTAAAATAAATTGTCGACAACTCTTTACTTTGTTACTCTATCGCATTAAACTGTTGCTATAGTAAAAAACCGAGCATGGGTCGGATAAACACAACACTATGCTCGGCAGTATAATCAACAATATGAATTAGTCACATATTACTTATTAGATTGCGATTTATCGCGGTAATCACGTCTGCGAGCGACACCAGCTTCAAACGCGGCATCCACTACGGCGTCTCTGACACGTGGGACAACCTTATCGTTAAATACCGATGGAATAATGTACACTTCGCTCAGTTCATCATCAGATACGACTTCTGCGATTGCTTTGGCTGCAGCAAGTTTCATACTTTCGGTCACATGGGAAGCACGGCAATCCAACAGGCCACGGAACAAGCCAGGGAAGCACAACACATTGTTAATCTGATTCGGATAATCCGAGCGTCCTGTCGCAATAATACGCGCAATGCCCTCTATCTCATCCGGATCAATTTCTGGTGTTGGGTTAGCCATTGCAAATACGATAGCATCATGTGCCATTGATTCAACGTCTGCTTTCTTAAGCACACCTGGGCCAGATACACCGATAAAGATATCGGCACCGCGGATAACTTCCGATAACGAGCCCGTTTCTTCATTCGGGTTCGTCTTGGCAGCATAAGTGTTCCAAGACTCATTCTCGTATGTGGTCGAACGTACCAGTGCCCCTTGGCGATCGACACCAATGACGTTTGCTGCACCTGCTGACTGCAGCATTTCTGTACATGCCATACCAGCGGCACCAATTCCACAGAGTACGATCTTGCAGTCTTCCAGCTTTTTCTCCACGATCCGCAGAGCGTTAAGGATACCGGCCAACAGTACAACAGACGTACCGTGCTGATCATCATGGAAGACAGGGATGTCGAGCTTTTCCGTTAATCTACGCTCAATGTCGAAGCAGCGTGGAGCAGATATATCCTCTAAGTTAATACCCCCGAATCCTGGCGCAATAGCAAGAATCGTCTGCACAATCTCATCCGGATCCTGCGTGTCGAGACAGATCGGGAACGCATCAACGCCTGCAAACTGCTTGAACAGCATCGCTTTGCCTTCCATAACAGGCATTGCCGCTCGTGGTCCAATATTGCCAAGTCCCAGTACGGCCGTGCCATCCGAAATAACAGCAACAGTATCACGCTTGATCGTCAACGTAAAGGCACGATTAGGGTCCTCATGAATCGCCATACATACACGTGCCACACCTGGCGTATACACACGTGACAAATCGTCACGGTTCCGAATCGGAACTTTAGGCTGCATCTCGATCTTGCCGCCCAAATGAAGCAAGAAAGTCTGGTCTGAGATATTTACAATACGTACACCTTCCAGCGGCTTCAGACGCTGAACGATTCGGTCTCCGACACTCCCATCGTACACATTTACCGTAATGTCCCTTACGGTTGTTGTGGCTGCGCTTCGAATGACGTCGATTGCGACGATATCTCCGCCGCCCTCGCCAATTGCCGCTGCCACCTGGGCAAAGGTACACTTGCTCTTGTCAATTTCCATTCGGATAATAATGTTAGTGCTTGAGCCTAACGATTTGGCCATTGGTGCTACACTCCTTTAAGCGGTTGTTTAGATGTCCGTACTGTTTTGCGTGTGTAACTTAGCGTGTTCCTGCTGCCGCCCTATGCAAGCCACATCTTACGCAGTCTAAGTTCTTCGGACTCGTAAACATCGTTATAAGCGTTCCATGATACCCGCGAGCAGCACTGCTCGTCTTTGCATTTCTTCCACACGAACATGTTCGTGTACAGCATGGGCACCGTCTCCTCGTGCGCCAAGCCCGTCCAGTGTTGGCGTGCCGCAAGCCGCTATGAAATTGCCGTCGCTGACTCCACCTGTGCCTGTCTCTTCAAGATGCAAGTCAAGCTCCTCATGCGCCACAAGCTGAGCCAAGTGATATAAGCTTCCGATAGCATCGGTTCTCTCCATCGGCGGACGATTCATATACCCTTTCATATGCAGGCGAATTTCGGGATGGAACGGTGTTACCTCTTTCATCTTCGTCATCATCCGTCCAAAATCCTCCATTGTTCGCACACGAATATCAATTTCCACTTCCATTAGTTCAGGAACAACGTTAACTCCAATACCACCACTAATATTCCAACGATCACATACAGACCACATTCATCATCCGATCACCCATTCAGTCTTACAATCTGATGTGCAATTTCCTCAATTGCGGATATACCCGCTTTCAGGAACGCAAGAAACCCAGCCTCTAAGTAAAACTGCTTAGGGACTGGGTTTCATATGAATCAAGCACATATTCGTTGGTTTAAAAGTTATTCACGCCTATAAGTCCAGTACAACGTAATTCTGATCCTTTGTCCTTAAAGATGGCTTAATTTCATCTGTGGACTCAAGGTCACTAAACTTCAATAACTCGTCTATTCTCGGGTCACTGTCGCATAGTTCATGTATTCGCCCTTCTCGTACCCTACTTTTGCGCCAAGCAGAAGCGCGATATCGCGCAGCGGCACGTACACGGTGGAATCCTTCATGACAGGCGCGGCATCCAGCTTCTTAGCCACATTGCTGCCATCAACCGTCACTTGCTTGCTGTTTAGCTTTATTATAATCACTTTCCCTGTGAGGTCCTCTACGATGCGAGCCTGCGACGCTTTGTTGTCCCACTTAACATCCGCATCCAAATGTTCAGCCACATAACGAAGCGGAACCATAGTAACCCCATTCTTAACGAAAGGAGCAGGGCCATCAATCAACCAATCGTCATACTTGCCTTGCGAAATCGGAAGGGTAACATACTTCCGTGAAATACCTGCGTCCTTCAACAACTGATGAACCGCAGAATCCGGACTAAAATGGCGCAACCATTGACCTGGCGTCAACGACTGTTCCAGTACGTTTACAGCATTTGTCGCATTGATTTTGTCGATTGTTATCGGCTGATTGTGGTTTTTGACTTCTGTAGATGCTTTAAACGTAATTCCTGAGAGAGGAACATCTTCAGATTTAGGCAGTGCCACGTTTAATTCGATATTGGTCTTGTTCAGGTTTAATGCTGCATCAGCATAAAGATCCAACTTCAGCTTCGTCTTATTGCCAAGGACGACCGCCATGTCAGCATCTTCTTTAACCACTTGAGTCCAAGCCTTATCCAGCTCATCAAGCGACTTCTCTCCATTTTCCTTCAACCATTTAAATGCTATGAGTGCAAATACTTCCCCATCTTTTACCATGTTCGTTGATTTATCGCTTACGCCGTATGCTTCCATCGACTGTCCAACCAACGGCCCATATAATTTGCCTACTTCAGTTAACCAAGCTTTGGTTCCTTGCTCATCTGCCAGTATTGACTTCAAGAAACTGCGCACCCAGCCAATCGTTTCGTCAGCTCCAAATTCCATATGTATTTGGCTCAAGGATTGGGATTGGCCAAAAATTTGCTCCGTAACTGGAGTAACCGTTGTTACTTTAGGGTTAGGGGCATGCTTAGTGAAGAATTTTACCATCGATTTGCGGAACTGCTTTAGTTGTTCCACATCCAATTGCGGAATGTCCAGTTCTTCCATTTCTTTTGTTGTTGCCGGGATAACAAGCGGCGTCTTGCCACCTTCTACATGGACCACTACCTGCTTGTCATCTACCGCAAGTTGAAACAGCACACTCTTGCCTGCAATCTTGATCGTACCGCTTGATGATACACGATCAGGCGATTCCATCTTCGTTGACAGATCGAGCTGAAGCCCGTTAATAATGTTAATGAACTGGCTTTCCTCCGTCGTTAGCTCGGCATCCTTACTTACGTCAAGCTTAATGCTTACCGTTTCCTTCGTCTCCGCCGACTTCAAATCAGAAGTTCTGTTTACGACTTCCCCAATATCTACACCGCCTACTGCCTGACAACCCGTAAGCACGATAAGTAATGCCGCCAGCATAGCAGCTAGGCTTGTTCGTATACGCATGTACTCATTCCTCCCTTTCAAATAGGTAAAACCATTAAAAAGATCATGATTCCACTCTATTATGTATTCATTTAGTGGGGTTGTAAAGAACCGATTACGGGCACGGGAAAGGCTTGTTCTCACGAGACAGTTAAGTTTAGAACAGAGAAATAGACTTCCAAATCGGAAGTCTATGCTCTCAGCTGCCTGGATCAGGCTTTATTGTTGTTTACTTGCCAAAAATGACTCTTTATCTAACGCTGCCGTGAGGCGCCAGCACTCCCGATGCGATGCGGTCTGTCCAGGCCCCAGCATGGACAAAGGGCCAAGTGTCTCCAGTTCCAGCATATGCTCATTGGTATAACATTCGAATGAACAGCTGCCATCTGGATATTCGGCATCTGATTGATGCTCATGGCTAATCTCAAATGCAGTTCCATTATTAAGATAAGCAGCCCATCCGGGTTCATTTCCCGTTCCCAGTTTAAATGCCCGATCCGCATCAGGGGACTGACGAATCGTAATATGATTTTCTCCCCAAACTACTCGGTCATCATTCATTCGCGAATATGGCCATAATACAACAGCCCGGTTGGGCAGCAGGCCGGTTTCTCGTTTTGTCTGCGGAATAATAGCGGTTCCACCCTGCGCCATGACATTAATCGACCAGGGCGCTACCTGTATCGGATAAGCCCCCTCATTTGTAATGCGATGGGTAAGGACAACCTGATCCTCTGTAAATACAATCTCAATCTGCTTCTTAATGAGCGACCATTGCTCAACTGGAGACGTCAGCACAACCCCCTGCCCTGTGGGGCTCCAGTCAATAGGCTGGTCGTCTGGAGAGTACGTGCGCGGATACGCTTCAGGGCTAACCCAGAGACGGTGTCCACCTCGGAGCAGCCAACCGTCGCTGCCCATTTTACGGAACGCCTCGCCTTGCTGAGCAACAACCCCCTCTGCATCGTGGAACAATACATTTTCGCCTCCACGCAGGCTAAAATGCATAATCCGAATACCATAGTCCAACGGAATAATCATCGTGTAGCGTTCATTGTCCAGTCGAAGACTACGGCCGAATCGTGGGTCCTCCACCCTATTTGTCATGATAAGCGTCATCTAATCGCCTCTTTTCCCGACCTGTCTACACTCTACACTGCCTCTGCTACCGGCATTCAAAGCGAACTGCCTTGCCTTGATCAGTGTATATGTGAATCAATCACGCCCTGCCAAGATGGTTGATAAATCGCTCAAACGCGGCTTGCCCCTCTGCATTTCGTTTGAACACACCAGCTTGCCCTAAAATTTCGACAAATGTATGGCCAATCTCCTGCTTGATCAAACGCTGTGCATTCTCCAAACTGTTATCGATACCGTAACGTTCTATCAAGCTTTCAATCCATGCACGGTGTACGGCCAGCGGATCATGAGCTTGCATGTTTGCCTTGTGCTGTTCCCACGATTGCTGACCCGTCAGGAACGTGGCAATCAGCATACTGGACTGCTGCAGCCGCGCTGGCAAAATCGCAAGTCCCATCACCTCGATTAATCCGACGTTTTCTTGCTTGATGTGATGCATCTCACGGTGCGGATGGAATATGCCTTCTGGATGTTCGCTGCTCGTGCGATTGTTGCGAAGCACCATATCCACTTCATATGCAGTCCCACGGCGTCTGACGATCGGAGTGACTGTATTATGAGGAATGCGGCTGTCCCCCTCATCCGAAAACGCGATTATGCCAACTTCGGGATCGGTGTATACTTGCCAAGCTTTAAATATCGCGTATACAACTTCAATCAGCCTTTCCCGATCTTGACCAGAAACACGCAGCACCGACATCGGCCAACGCACAATACTGACCTGAATATCCTCATCCTGCGGATAAACAAATGTCCGATCAGCTGTAGCTCTTTCAATAGGAAACGTATGTTGCCCAGCTTGAAAGTGATCATGACTTAGGATCGAGCCGCCGACAATCGGCAAATCCGCATTGGTACCGATAAAATAGTGCGGAAACTGCTCTGTAAATTCCAGTAATCTATGGAAAGTGGATTTCGTCAGCTTCATCGGCACGTGATCGTGCCGAAGCACGATACTGTGCTCGTTGTAATATACATAAGGTGAGTATTGGAAATGCCACGCTTCTTCATGCAGCGTTAACGGGATGACCCGCAAGTTCTGGCGGGCCGGGTGATTGGCACGACCTGCATATCCAACATTATCCACACAGAGCAAACACTGCGGATAATGAGAGGCTGCTGTCTGCCTCGCCTCAGCAATCTCCTGCGGACTTTTCTCAGGCTTCGAGACATTAATCGTCATTTCGATTATGCCGTATTTGCTCTCATACAGCCAATGATCGTTGTGTTGCACACGATCCATTCGAATGTAATTGCTGTCTACGCTTAACTGATAGAACTCACGCGTAGCCTGCATGATGCCGTTCTCTTGTTCCGTTCTTCTGAAAGCTGCCACTGTCTCAGAAGGTCGGGGCATTAGTACTCCCATAATACGTGCATCGAGCAGGTCACGCTGTGTCGTTGTATGATCAGGAATCAAACCGATCACTTGACCATAATCCAGCAGCAGGTTCAAGATGTAATGAGGCGTATCCGCCGCTTCGACATCTGACGAATATGTCGCTTCGTAACCAGCCCACGGCTCTGCCAATTGAAACATATCCAGCAATATGTTGCGTACATACGGACAATCCATTTCACCAATTAATCGTTTGGATAGGGCATATCGGATTAACTCCTCGATGCCCCATTGCGCCTGCTCTGTTTGTGTCAATCTATTCGCCTCAATCGTCACCCGATCTAATTGCATAGCTCCCATAAAAGCAACCTCCCACGTTCCCCTAATTGGCGTTCCAACCCTTCCGCAATTACGATTCCACGTAACCATTCGGACGTGTGGTGTGCCAACGCCATGCACTGTCAACGATCTGCTCCAGCTTGTCACGGCTAGGCGACCATCCCAGCACTCGACGCGCCTTATCTGCCGAAGCGATCAGAATCGCCGGGTCGCCTGCGCGACGCTCACGAATCGCTGTTGGAATCGATCTGCCTGTCACTTGCTCCGCGGTACGTATCACCTCAAGCACTGAGAATCCCTGTCCATTGCCGAGGTTAAAAATATCGCTCTTGCCGCCGTCTCTCAAATAATGAAGCGCAAGCACATGCGCATCAGCCAAGTCGCTCACATGGATATAATCGCGAACACAAGTGCCATCGGCTGTCGGATAATCACTGCCGAACACGGTGATCTCCTCCCGCTGGCCAAGTGCTGTCTGCAGCACAATCGGGACCAAGTGGGATTCTGGCCGGTGATCTTCACCAATTTGGCCGCTCTCGTGAGCTCCAGCCGCATTAAAATAGCGTAATGAAACATATTGGATGCCGTGCGCCTGATCGAACCAGCGCATCATACGCTCCATCGTCAGCTTTGTTTCACCATATACACTTGTCGGCTCTGTACGATCTGTCTCCACAATTGGGACACGCTCTGGCTCACCGTAGGTAGCCGCAGTGGAGGAAAATACAATTCGCTTAACTCCATGATCCTTCATGGCATCGAGTAGTACGCCAGTCCCGCTAACATTATTGTCATAATATTTGCCCGGCTTGATCATGCTCTCCCCTACAAGGGAATATGCCGCAAAATGAATCACCGCATCAATCTTATGCTTTGCAAATACATCTTGTAGAAACGCCTTATCGCGTATATCTCCGATTTCAAGGGTACCCGCTGTGACAGCTTCACGGTGACCTGTCTCCAAATTATCCACAATAACAACTTCTTCTCCACGAGCAATCAGTTCTGCAACGGTATGGGAACCAATGTATCCCGCTCCACCTGTAACTAATACTGCCATTTACATTACCTCCTGAGATATAAAAGAGTTTCTATCAAATAGATACATCTGTAGCAATAAATGCTGGCCATTCTAACTCTATCACGCCATCCCCTACGTCACACACGTAAAAATCAGGCTTAAGACCGGTATGTCTTTCATAGTTCGCACCAACTGTATTAACAAAGTCTTCTACGGCTGCTTGCGCCACCAGTGATACCGTACAGCCTCCAAATCCGGCTCCTGTCATCCGTGAACCAATCGTGCCATTGACCGCGCGGGCTTCTTGAACCATTACGTCCAATTCCTCGCAACTGACTTCGTAGAGATCGCGTAACGACTCGTGGGATGCATTCATTAATTGTCCAAACGCAAGCAGGTCTCCCTCCCGCAGTGCCTTCATCGATTGTTTCACACGCTCATTTTCAAATACGACATGTTCTGCACGTTGACACACAACACGATCTGTCAATACATGCTTGGCTTGTTGGAATTGTTCACTGGTCAAATGCGCCAAATAGGTCAGATCCGGATACACCTGCTTCAGCTTCTCTACAGCTTCATCACATTGTGTACGACGCTCATTGTATTTGGAATCTACTAATCCACGACGCTTGTTCGTATTACCTATAATAAGCTTATATCCTTGGATTTGGAAAGGTACATGTTCATACTGCAGTGAATCACAATCAAGTAATATCGCATGATCCTGCTTCCCGTGCGAAACGGCGAACTGGTCCATGATACCGCTGTTCACCCCAACAAATTGGTTCTCTGCTCGCTGTGACAGCCGCGCAAGCGCTGTGCGATCAATCGGATAGCCTTCCAATGTCAAAAGGGCGTAACCAATCACTACCTCCAATGAGGCCGACGAGGACAATCCCGCTCCATTTGGTATGTTGCCGGCTACCAAGAGGTCATACCCCTGCGTAATCGGATGGCCCACCTTGTTCATCTCATGGACCACACCAAGAGGATAATCCGTCCACATGTCTGACTTAACGGTTGGTAGTTCATCGATCGAAAAGCTCGCTGATTCTTCAAACTGGACACTGGCAAGCCGGAGCATACGATCAGCGTTCGATCTGATAAGCAGATAAGTACCAATCTGAAGGGCTGCCGGCAGTACGTACCCGCCGTTGTAATCAAGATGTTCACCAATCAGATTGACACGTCCAGGAGCATGGAACAATCGTACTTCCCCCTGATTGATACCATAATGCTGTTCAAATAAATGCAGTAATCTTTTCGTATCCATATCTGGCCAACCTCCTAAGATCATAAGCAGAAAGTATACTGTTTGTTACCATTAATCATACTTCGAACTTTCCTGTCTTGTAATAGCTGGATGTGAACTTCATATGGATAAATGTGATATAGTAACTAGAAATGGCGCATTAATTACGATCTACAAGTTGCACAAAGACCGCATCTATTATAGTTGGTGTGCTCCTGATCGCTTTGTTCATCCCTTTAAGCACGATGACATAATAGACCCTATAGACACAACTCGCATGTCTACTTCGCATACTCTGCACACTTTTTGAAGGGGGACTGGTAATGAGCACAACATCAGACGGACTAAATACTATTCCTTTGGATGAGAGCTTGAACGCGTCACTTGATGAAGACAGAGGTAGATCCACAGTTCTTGATACCTATGAAGTAGCCACAAATCCGACGGCATCGGAGCAGGACAGCCTTCACGTGCTGTTCGCCGGCGAAAGCCAGACAAAGCCCGGGCATAAGCTGGGGCCTAAGTTCTACGATTATTATTTGCTGCATCACGTTATAGAGGGCTGTGGTGAATTCTCAACAGAGTCACGGACCTATAGGCTGGGACCGGGAGATGCGTTTCTGATCACGCCCAATCAATTGGTCAGCTACATGTCCGATGCTGATAATCCATGGCGTTATCAGTGGATCGCCGTCAAGGGCAATCAAGCGGAAGCTCTCTTTCGGCAAGGCGGACTGACGACGGAACAGCCTGTCGTGCACTGCCCTGGCACTCAGGCTGCAGCTTGGATGCAGCCCATACGTGCTGCGTTTCAAGCTAGAGAGCATACATGCAACCTGACCGCTGCTGGGTGCATGCATCTTATGATCGCAGCCTATGCAAGCCAACAACAGCGCGTAGATGAGTCAGTCCCTCTCAAGCCGGAAAACGAAGCTCAGCAGATCGTACGACAGATGATACGCATGATGTCTACCCAATACGCTCATCCGTTCACAATGGAACAAATGGCTTCAAGCCTAGGATACAACAGAGCTTATTTGTCCAGATTATTTAAACAGGCTGCTGGAATGTCACCCGTGACGTTTCTTTTAAAGTTAAGGATTGACAAGGGCAGACTACTGCTTCGTGAACGTCCCGAGCTTACGATTGAGCAGATTGCAGCTTCTGTAGGCATACCAGACGCCTTATATTTCTCCAAACAATTTCGCAGGTTCTATCAGCAAGCTCCATCACAATACCGCAAGCAAGCTTTGTTTCATAAGCAGGATCGTTCAAATGAATTGCCCTCTAATAGATAAAACAAGTTCAGGCGGCAGTTGGGAAGATGACTAGTGCACACTAGTAAGAAACAACCAGACAGCTTCATTTTAGTGGTTCTCTAGTGTGCCTTTTGCTTTCCTCAATCAGCAATCTACCTGCATCCACTTTGTTCAATTTTTTGAGATCGTATTGTTTACCGGTCCGACTCTCCAACTGCCGAAGCGCAGCCAACTGTGTTTGTGTCGCGGGCTGCTTCCGAATTAACCTTTCCATGTTGCCTGCTGTAATTTGGAGTGCTAATTCACGATTGTCCAACATGTCGATGAGGATGTAAATCGCTTCAATGGCTTTTTTTTCGCTGACAAGTCCATAGCCTGAATCCGTACTTAACAGAAATCGCTCCGGAAATTCCTTCATCAGCGGTACAAAGTCCTCCAATTTATATGTGCTGCTCGGATCAAATACCGTATACCCTGCGTAGAAATCCGCATACACATTCGAGTGCTTTTTCATTAGCGCCCTTATCTTGCTGGGAGAATTATAGGCATTTATATGCGCAAAAATAAATATCGTTTCTGGATTTTGCTTCACAGCATCTTCTAGCTTCAGCATAGGCATACCTTCAGGTGGATCAATGTGCATTAGAATTGGAACCTTATACTGCGCACACAAGGCGTAAATATCGGGTAGTACACCATCCATCGGATGTTTCGTTTTCCAGATAGATCCACCTAACACCTCCGAATATGTAGAGGCTATCGCTAACTCTCCTATACCAAAGTAACCTTGCTCCAAATTATGTTTGACAGTTTTCAAACCCGAACGAGCTAACAGATTGATGCCAGATGAAAAAGGAATAAACCGATCTGGATATTGTTCATACGCTTCCCACGCGTATTTATCGGTCTGCACAGCGCTAGGCTTGGACACATCACCAAATATGACAACCTTATCAACGCCATAAGGATCCCACATCATTTCCAAGTTCCACTTATAAGCTTGGTTTGCAGCACTATGATTATGAGCATCAATTAGGGGCATGTTCTTATAAAGCTTTGTCCATTCCACTAACGTCCTAGAGGCTTTCTGCATCACTGGCTTGCTTTTATGGCTTTCGGCAGCAGTTGCTGTGGTTGATGTCCGCATGGGCTGCGTGGTGCGCATAGGCTGCATGAGCTGCATGGGCCGCGTGGTACGCATAGGCTGCGTGAGCTGCGTGGTACGCATGGGCTGCATGAGCTGCGTGGTACGCATGGGCTGCATGAGCTGCATGGGCTGCACATGCTGTTCTGTGGAAACAGTCGTCCGGTACAGGATACAAGCCATTGTTACAATACCTAATGAAATTGTAAGAACAGTGCTCACACATAAGCTGCGCTTTTTTATAAGATTCACCTTCTATTAATGTCATGTTCATTTACTCATTATAATGGTATCGACCAACCTTGCCGCTGCTAAACCTTGTAGTTGAACAGCTTAGTTCCTTCTCCAGTTCAGCCTCTCCTGAATTCGACCAATGAACAAAATGTATTTATCCTTCTAATTTCTTCGCCAACTGCTTACCTGATGCAAATCGGATTGTATCACGCAAAAAAGGGGCTGAACGCTGACTTGAAAGCGCCCTGCCCCATATCCTCTTATAGTTCCATCTGTCTGAGTGCAGCGGCCATTGGAGCATATACCTGCTCGTACCTGGCTGCATACAGCATATGACGCGCTGCGTCAGGGTCAATCCGCGCAACTCCTCGTTGCTCGATCAAGCCCTGAAGCTCTGTCGCGCTGCCAATATGCCCCGTGCCGATTAACGCGGCATAAGCCGCCCCTAAAAGGGTCGCTTCATCAACTGGAGGAACAATGAGTGTAGCGTTCCCTACGTCAGCCTTCATTTGCAGCCAAGTTCGGATACGCGTTCCACCCCCAACAGCACGAATTTCCCGAATCGTCTCGCCCGATACCTGTTCTGCACTTCTGCGAATCATTTCTAGCTGATACGCCGTGCCCTCGCATACGGCCCGTACCAGTTCTGCCTTACCGCTAGCATAGGACAATCCAATAAAAGCAGCACGTGTCTTAGAGTTCGGATAAGGCGCTCCACTGCCTGAAAGATAAGGGAAAAACAAGGCTTGACCAGGTCCATCAGGCACGTCAGCCATCAGAGCTTTCATTTGATCATATGTCAGTGCATCGTCCGCCAACTGCTTGCGAATCCACTCCAGAGCCCCACCAGAAGCCGCATTCCCTCCCATCCAAAACTGATAACCGGGTACGACATGAAAACCGTAGGATAACCCAGTATCAAATTCCGCTTGCCCCAGATGACGGGGCTTCATTAAGCCCACCAAAGTCTCAGCCGTTCCCATGGAAGCAAATACGTCGCCTGGATGCACCGCGCCTACTGCCAAAGATGCGCACACATGATCGTGGCCGCCAATCGCCACTGTCGTTCCTTCCCCTAGCCCAAGCACGTTTGCCAGCTCAGTCGTAACTGTGCCAAGCGGGCTGCCACTTGGCAGCACTTGAGGGAACAGGCCCTCTGGTAGACCAAACTCTTTCAGCCATTCCATATCCCAGCATTCATGACGGATATCATAGGCAAAAGTACGTGTTGCCAATGTTGGATCACATGCCATTACACCACTGAGTCGATAAGCGATAAAGCCAGACATCGTCAGCCATACCGCGTCGGTGAACATGCTTGCGTCTTGATCATGCAGCCACATCAGTTTAGGTAGGCCATGCTTAAATGATAAATGCAACCCTGAACGCTGGAATAATGCAAGTGGGGCATCTGACTGCCGGATTCGTTCCGCTTGTGGTGTCGAGCATGTCTCGAACCATGGCAGACAAGGTGATTGAACTTTTCCAGTTGACCGATTGACAAGTAATCCGCTCTCCGCCATACTGGCGATGCCGATCGCCGCCACCTGGGAAACACCCGTCTGTGCAAGTACTTCCTTTATCATCGCTGCGACGTCATTCCACAATTGCTCCGGATCATAGACAGAATATCCTTGCCCAGTCTCGATGACAGTCGTTGGACGGCTAGAGATTGCCAGTACACGTCCTTCCTCATCAAATAATCCTACTTTGCGATTGCTTGTTCCTAAGTCTATTCCCATCATGTGCACCACTTGCCAACTCCTCCGTTTCATAAATCCACTTGAAATTAAGTATTGGTTACACTATTCATTAATTTGATAAAGAAATAATCCTTCCATAAGAACTGTTGTCGGTTCACTATGGCCTGAAATTACCCCTTAAGATTTGCTCATGTAAGCATATGCATCTTCAAGCAGTTGTCCCATCGGATCGCGAAATATAGCGACTGCCTCATGATCCATAGCTGTAGGAGTTCGATTCATAAGTACGATCCCTGCACGTCTCCCCATCTGCGCAAAGCTTGCAGCCGGTTGGACCGACAACGACGTTCCTCCGATTATCAGCAGGTCCGCTTGCTGTACATGATGGATAGCACGTTCAACGACAGCATCATTTAACGTTTCCCCATAGAGAACAACATCCGGCTTTAAGACGCCGCCGCAATCCGGGCAATTCGGTATAACTGAGGCGGAATCCAATACGACAGATAGATCAAAACGTCTATGGCAGCTTAAGCAGTCGTTCCGGTGGACGGAACCGTGCAGTTCGAGCACTTCAGTGCTGCCAGCAGCCTGATGCAGACCATCGATATTTTGCGTTATAATCGCCTTTAGCTTGCCAGCTTGTTCTAGCCGAGCCAGTGTACGATGTGCTCCGTTAGGCTTGGCATGCGGATGGAGCAGCTTTACGCGATAGAATGTATAGAACATCTGGAGGTCCCGCTCAAAAAATGGACGGCTCACCATCACTTCCGGAGGATGAGGAAAGTCTGATTTCTCTTCAAATACGCCTCCTGCAGAACGAAAATCCGGTATACCGCTCTCCGTAGAAGTTCCAGCTCCCCCGAAAAAAACGATCCGCTTGCTTCCACTTATCAAGTCAGCCAACTTGCGGACCTGCGCTTCGTAAGTTCGCGCTTGGTTGGAAGAATGATCCTGTTGGGTCACATCATGACCTCCTTATGACAAATATACTCCTCTAAGTATACATGGGATTATTATATTGCGAAAATAGCGGGGCAGCTTATCGTAGGCCTGGGGATAGACTTAATACGCAGCAGTATCAACTTGTTTGACTGGTGTTCTTACACTGAATCGTGGAAAAAATGCGACTAAAGTGTTAGATCAAGTGTTAATTATGACAATTGTTTCCATTTGTTCGATCGCGGGTGAAGCTTGCCATGTCAGCTGATCAGTAAACTCCGATACACACGCAGCTCTTACCTTGCTCACCTTTCCTGCACTTCTTGCACTTCTTGTACTTCTTGCACTTCTTGCACTTCTTGCACTTCTCACTTTACTTTACTTTACTTTACTTTACTTACTTTGCTTACCTTGCTCACTCTTTTTACCGTTCTCCCTTCTCATCGCACGCCCGCATCTGTTAAGCCCGTTTTGCCTGCTTATATCGGGGATTCGAACTCTCTTTCTACTCGTTAAGGCTGATTTTGAGGCTTATTCGCTTATTCGCTGCACACGCATTTACTTCCCATTCCTCCCGTTCTTACCGTTCTTACCGTTCTTGCCCTTCTTGCCCTCCTCACCTTGCTCAACTTGCTCATTTTTCTAACCTTTCTCATCCCTCATCGCATGCACTCCATCTGTTAAGCCCGTTTTGCATGCTTATATTGGCGTTTCGAACTCTCTTTCTACTCGTTAAGGCTGATTTAGCGGCTTATTTGCTTATACGCTGCACACGCATTTACTTCCCATTCCTCCCGCTCTTGCCCTTCCCACTTTCCTCACTTCTCATCGCGCGCCCCCCATCTGTTAAGCTCGTTTTGCATGCTTATATTGGCGATCCGAGCTCTCTTTCTACTCTTTAAGGCTCTTTTTGCTGCTTATTTGCTTACATGCCGCACATGCATTTACTTCCTGTGCCTACCCGCACTTACTATTTCTTGCCCATCTTGCCCTTCTCACCTTGCTCAACTTCCTCACTTCTCATCGCACGCACCCCATCTGTTAAGCCCCTTTTTCCTGCTTATATTGGCGTTTCGAACTCTCTTTCTACTCTTTAAGGCTGATTTTGCGGCATATTCGTTTACACGTCCATACGCATTTACTCCTGTGCTTATCCGCGCTTACCATTTCCAGTACTTCTTGCACTTCTCACCTTGCTCAATCTCATCACACACTCCCAATCTGTTAAACCCGTTTTACCTGCTTATATCGACGATTCGAACTCTCTTTCTACTCGTTAAGACTGTTTTTACGGCTTATTCGTTTATATGCCAATCGTATTTACCTCCTGCGCTTACACATATTTATCATTTCTGATGTTTATTTCATCAACCTGCTGACCTCTATTACTTTTTCTTTCTCTTACTTTTCTACTTTTATTACCTTTCTCGCCTCCCCCACCTTGCTTACCTTTCTCATTTTCCTTACCTTTTTCTAACTTTTCCTATCTTGATTATATTTTTAACTTTACTTACTTTTCTTACTTCACTTACCCTGCTCACCAATTTTTCTTACCGTTCTCACTTCTCATCGCACACTCCCCATCTGTTAAGCCCGTTTTGCCTGCTTATATCAGCGTTTCCAACTCTCTTTTTGCTCGTTAAGATTGATTTCGTGGCTTATTCACCTACCCCTGTACGCAAAATAACCTCATCCCAATCAGCAAAGTAATACTGCTGTCGTAACGAGGTTATTTCTGTAGTTTATCGACTACAAGTTAGGGTTGTCATGTTTAGCTTTAAGTGCATTCCAGCGTCGCTCCACTTCCTGCTCAAACGACAGCAGTGCTGCGGCATTTTCAGACTTGGCCATGTGGCGAGTCTTGCCCATCTTATTTAACCACTCCAAAAGAGGCACTTTCTTATTCTTATCTTCAGGATTGTACGTAATATTAGTAATACCGTGCTCCACTTCATACAATGGGAAGAAGCAAGAATCTACGGCTGAATTGACAATATCTGTGCCAAGCTTGTCATCAGAAAGCCAGTTTAACGGACAAGCAATTAGAATCTTGCCATAGACAAGCCCTTCATGCTGCGCGTACCACTGCGCCTTTGCTGCCTTTTTCACCAAGTCCTGCGGAAACGATTCGCTTCCCGTAAACACGTATGGAATATGAGTCGCAGCCATAATTTGCGCTGTATCCTTATGATGGAACAGCTTGCCTTTCTGAACCGAGCCGACGTTGGACGTAGACGTCCGATGTCCAAGCGGAGTCGAGTACGACTGCTGCGCGCCCGTGTTCATATAACCTTCGTTATCATACTCTAAAATAATCATCTTATGATTACGCAGCGCAGCACCTATTGCAGGCCCCATCCCGATGTCCATACCACCATCGCCAGTTACCATAACAAATGTAAAATCGTCAGCCAAATTGAGATGATCCAGTTCACCACGCCGTTTCCGCTCCCAGAACATCTCGACTACACCAGACAACGTGGCCGCCCCATTCTGGAACAAATTGTGGATATAAGTAGCTTTGTGAGCTGAATACGGATAGCCTGTCGTAACAACCATTGCACACCCAGTATGGAATAAAGTTACGATATCGCCTTCAATTCCCTTAAAGAACAATTCCAAACCAGAGAATATGCCACAGCCAGGGCAAGCGCCATGTCCAGGGGCAATACGTTTTGGCTTCCGTGTAAGATTACGCAGCGGCGGAATACGAACGTTAAGCTTGCCGCTGGTCTCGTCCGGCGTGACCGTAATCAGCCCTGTGTTCAGATCCTCATATTTCATCGGCTCCAGCACGCGCTGTGGTGCTTTGGATGCCTCACCCGGTGTATGGCCGTGATAGTCAAATGGTTTTTCCACCACGCCAGTGTCCGCCGCAGCAATAGCCGCTTCAAACAATGCATGCCCATCCTCGGCATAAAAGTCCTTGCCCCCGAGGCCATAAATACGTCCCACTACGAGCGTATCGCGGTTATTATACGTCATCAGGGCTGACTTAATCTCCAGCAGCATATTGCCCCCATGTCCGCCGTAAGCGTCAGCACGATCCCCTACAGTGATCGCCTTAACATGCTTCAGTGCCTCAGCAATCTCTTTGGCAGGAAACGGCCGGATCATGTTCGGCGAGATGGAGCCTGCCTTAATTCCGCGTCCACGCAATTCATCCACGACATCCTTGATGATTTCTGCGGATGAGTTCAGCAGGAACACAGCAACTTCGGCGTCCTCCATCCGGTATAGATCAAGCATAGGGTAATCGCGCCCTGTTAATGCGTAGTATTCCTTGCGAATACGTTCAAATACTTCACCTGCTTTATACATTGCCATCGACTGCTGATAGCAGTTATTAATATAATCAGGTTCGTTCATGTACGGTCCAACCGTAATCGGATTGTTGCGATCCAATGTATCAGCAAAGCCAGCCATCGGCTTCTCGCCTACAAACGTAGCCACATCCTCGCGTTTCGCAAACGTCTGCACTCGACGCTTCTGGTGCGACGTAAAGTATCCGTCGAATGCCACCAGCACAGGCAAGCGAACCTCTGGGTCCTCCGCTAGCTTCAACGCCATAATGTTCATATCATATACGGCTTGTGGATCTCTGCACAATAAAGTAGGCCAGCCTGTATTAAGGGAGAAATACAAGTCGGAATGATCTCCGTGAATATTAAGCGGGCCTGACACCGAGCGGCATACCAAGTTCATCACCATCGGGAACCGGGTACCTGACTGGACGGGCATCTGCTCTAACATGTACATGTACCCGTTCGCACTTGTTGCATTAAATACTCTTCCGCCTGCCGTGGAAGCGCCATAGCATATACCAGCTGAGCCATGTTCGCCGTCAGCAGGAATTAACTTGATGTCATGCTGTCCGTTAGCCTTCATCAGATCCAGAAATTGCGCCACCTCGGTTGATGGCGAAATTGGATAGTAACCCATGATGTGATAATTGATTTGATGTGCTGCATAAGCCGCCATCTCGTTGCCGGATTCGTACACCATCCGTTGTTCCACGGTCCCTATCTTAACTTCTTTATCATATTCGATTGCCATGGGTCCTCATCCCCCTTTAATCGTTCTGCTGTATGCTTCTATTTCCAATTCATATCGTCCAATCATCATCCTGAGTAGTTGTCCGCTACATAAAATAGGTGCCGTCTGTTCACCTAAAAGATCTTCATCGTTCTTTTTTGTTCTGTTCTTATTCTGTTCTTAGTTCTGTTCTTTGTTCTGTACTAAGTTCTGTTCTTTGTTCTGTACTAAGTTCTGTTAATCTATATGTGTAATATATTCATCAATATGTGAAATCGTCTAGATTAGCGTAAAATGGTGCGGCATCCGATGCTCGTCAGCGTAACCGTCCTCTTCACGCGCATCTGAAAGCGCTTCCGTAGGACAGGCATATACACATTTCAAGCAGCCCTTGCAGTATTGATAGTCGATGCCTTGCAGAAACATCTGTGGGCGTCCCTTCTTGTCTGGCTTCTCTTCCCATACAAAGCAGAAATCAGGACATACATTGTCACAAGCTGCACAGTGAATACATTTATCATCTGCAAAATGCGGCATCATGCCCGCGCGAGAAATGCTCAAGTCTTTTAATATCGAGTTGCCCGGGTTCACAACCACACCGCCGATCGGCTGCGTCTCGTATCCCAATACAGGCGTATCCCAGCGCACGGCCTTTGGCAGCACAATACCTGCTGCTATCGGAAAAGCACTGAACTTTACTTCATCATAGCCGCGTTGGAAGGTGTTCAATGCTGGTTGGACCGACTGAGGATACTTCTTCTCCAGCGACTTGCGGATTACACTTTTCATCTGTTCCGCATCCAAAAAGTCACACAAGCGGAACATGGCGCCTAGCATCGCCATATTGGCCCGATTCTTCTCCTCAAGTGCAATGCCAGTTGCATCAATAACGGCGATATTGCCCCCAGGCAAGCGCAGCATTTCCAATAATCGTTCTGGTGTTTTTGCAGAGTTGACCAGTACAAGACTGTCCTCTGTTACGCCGCTTGTTACGTTTACCGTCTTGTAAAGCGCTTCATGAAATATACCAACAATATGCGGGCGTTCAACCGGCGTCGTATCTCGAATAAGTGTGTCTGGCATACAAAAACGAATGTGTGCTTTCACCGGGGAGCCCTTCTTCTCCGAACCATATGACGAGAAGCTGACACCATTTAATCCGCTGCCGGTAACCCCTGCCTCCGCCAGCATCTTGCCAGCCAGATTGGCACCTAACCCTCCTATGGATTCAAGTCGAATCTCGAAGAAGCCAAGCTCATTCACTTTGGGCAATGTGACCATGTGGTGGATCTCCTTTCCGATCTCCTATGCCTAAATAGGCCAGGAATATTAATATCTTATATCATTATCTGTCTGCTGCATGAGTTTCCGAACTTCTGCACACGTGCCAGGAGACGCTCCGCAACGAGGACAGGTCAAACCAAATTGTAATAGACTGACAAAATGGTAACCCAAATACGCATTTGGTAGTGTGATTCAAGTCACGTGTTGACGATTACACTATGTCGGTAATGTGAAAATGAAGAAGTCAAATTTTGAAATTCCTAATTGAAGAAGACTGGGACGATGCTATTTTGCGTTAACATAGAGGCTTTAGATGGGGTGGAGGACTACGTGCTCATGCCTAATATTCAAAAAGACGCTCAAATTTCCACCTGTGTTGGATCATCGAAGCGTCTTGCAATGTAGTAGAACGATAGATGGACTGCTACATTCCTTATAATTATTAGTTATTACTCTTATGCATTATTCGACGTAGTGAATCGAATTCCTGCTCCGTTTCTCTTTATATTACCGAGTTCAGCTTCCTCACCAAATCTACCGCGAAGCGCTTCAGCTCATCTGGCGGGTAATGGCGGGTCACTGCTTCATGCAGCAGTTGATATACCTCTGCCATTACTACAACCCATTGCGACTGCCTCCCAGATTACAGCATACGCGATTAAACCTTTGATCTGGACATGCCATTCCACACCGCTTACTGGATGCTCCCGTAATCATGGATCCGACGCACACAAGTCGTGTAAGCTCGCTTGACGTGTCCTCATGACCCAAACTGTCCAGCGTATTATCCATGCCTGATACATTACCATCCATATAAAAGCTCATGTCTGCCACTTAGCTGCCCCTTTGGAACAATGGGCTTAAGTCCTATAGCCTATGATATGCTTTGCTATATACGATGGTCACTAGTATATTTAAATACACGCTTAAAGTCCGTAAAATACGCTTTGGCCAAAAGGGATACGGAAAGTATGGAGGGTACACCCGTATCTATAGAATGCAGCTAGATTATAAACTCTTTCTTGCTCATCTGATCCAATCGTGGCATTTGTCATCCCAAATCAGATCACCAGCCATAATTCGAATAGAAAGGCAAGCACTGCTTATCTAATTTTCCCGCTTTGCATCATTTTCTCATAACGATCTACCGTTATCACCAGCATAACGCGCTCTGTATCGTCATGATTAATCCCGAGCCGCTGTCTGCATCCATATCTACAACGCAGCCGCTCGCAGAACGTGATCGTCCTACAGCACTCCTCCGCAACTCATTGTGCTCAAGCATTTTCTGCGTTTTCAAGACTAGTCGCAATTTGACGTTCACGTTTCTGTGCCCGCAGTATCTGAATGCCATCGTTAACTTTATGGAGCAGTATTGGACATAGTTGAAGACACCTACGATCACATAAGTAAGGACAATAAAGCTGACCCCCCGATAATCGACGAGTCAGCTTATGGACATTGCAGTCTAATTATAGAAGAAACTGATCCCTGATCCTATCCGGAGATCGTTCCGGCAAGTGGGGCTTCAACGCCGATCGCTTGGCGATAAGCTTCCATATAACGTTCAGCTTGACGTCGGACATGAGACATGTCGCCAGTAGCTACGGCGTCTTTGGTCAGATCTGAGCCAATTCCTACCGCAACCGCTCCCGCACGAATCCAGTCTGCCAAGTTCTGCACATTAACGCCGCCAGTCGGCATAAAGTTGGCTTGCGGCAAAGGTCCTTTCATCGTCTTAATGATGGACGGCTCGTACAGATTACCCGGGAACAGCTTCACAATATCAACTCCCAGTTCCAAAGCTTGCTGAACATCAGAGATTGTCATAACACCAGGGAGAACTGGCACACGATACAGATTGCATATTTTCACTGTGTCTGCTTGCAGGGAGGGACCAACCACGAATTCCGCACCTGCCAATATGCTAGCACGGGCCGTAGATGCATCAAGTACAGTGCCTGCTCCTATGATGGCAAATGAAAGTTGGCTATTCGGATCGCTCGAATATCGGGTGCGTAATTGCTCGATCGCTTGTAATGCACGAGGAACCGTCAGTGTGATTTCAATGACTTTGATCCCCCCCGCAATCGCCTCCTCTGCCATCTCTACAACTTGCTCTGCCGAATCCGCACGTAACACCGCAACTACACCACATGCTTGAATTTGCTGCAGCAAACGAATTTTGTTCATCTCTGACACTCCTCTTCCCATGAGTTATTAGTCTGTCTGTATAACCGGTATACGCTTAACCAAACCGTGTAAATCCCATGATGATCTTGTGTGACGAATATGAGCCCACGCATTCGTCACACAATTATTCTAGTTGTAGTGTACAAATGACCATACACGAACGTGTAGCAGCAAAGTCTGCAGTAGAAAGCCATTCCTCAGTGATTGCTTAACGCTCGATATGTACAGCGTGGTTCAGCTTATCCTGCACTTGCGCCCATGTAGGCAGCGCTTCCCAGTCGCCAAATGCCTGCACGACCATCGCACCCATGACATTGCCTAATTGAACTGCCTCCACAATGTCATAACCCCGAACGATTCCTGACAGCAGCCCTGAGCAGAACGCATCACCCGCTCCGACCGTATCCACCACGTGCTGCACAGGTGTATAGGGAACACGGCTCACTTGTGAGCCACGTACGACATAGTTCGTGCCGAGTCCGCCCTTCACAATACAAGTCGCAGATAACTGACCCAAACGATTAAAAATCGCTTGCTCATCCTCAGTGCCGTAGAGCAGTTTCAGTTCATCCAGGCCGGGCAGAAAATAATCCACCTCATCCGCCAGCGGAAGCAGTTCCGCCCGTGCCTGCTCAATCGGCCACAATTTCAAGCGCAGGTTCGGGTCAAAGCTTACTTTAACACCTGCGTCCTTGGCGATTCGAACTGCCGCTTGGACCGTGTCAGCACAACTGCTGCTCAGCGCGCACGTAATGCCTGTCACGTGAAGCAGCTTAGCCGAACGAATGTAGTCCTGATCCAAATCATCAGGCTTCATACGGCTTGCAGCCGAATGCTTGCGGTAATAGTATACCGAGGAATGTCCGGCTACCGCCTCACGCATCATGACACCTGTTGCTTCATCCATGCATAATTGAACACGGGACACGTCCACACCTTCTCCGCGTACCGCTTTCATAATATAGCGCCCTAGCGGATCGAGCCCTAGCCGACTAAACCATCCAACGCGGTGGCCAAGCCTTGACAAGCCGATCGCCACATTGCTTTCTGCTCCACCAAAAGACTTCATAACCGTCTGCGCATATTCCAGACCCCGCGTATCTGCGGAACTGAACAATGCCATCGATTCCCCAAACGTAACGACGTCAGGCGTTACGACTTGATCTGACAACGCTTCCATCCCGATGTGCCCTCCCCACAGCCGTTGTTATGCCCTCTAGTTTAAACGTGCTTCCAAATATCGTCAATCCAGATCTTCTACAACATTCTGACAATTTGCTGCTTATCCCCAGTTCTCCTGAACCTCGTTCCTTATATACATAAGGCAAGCGAGAATGCAGTCATCACACTAAATGCAATCTCCGAGATGCCAACCTGCTTAATCGTTACACGCTGATTGGGCATCCATACGGCTCTGAAAAATAGAAGCCCAAAGGGAAGCGCCAGCCATGGCGACAATAACAATCCAACGGTAGTACCTGCCACAATATGTACCGTAACAGACCCTACATAGTAGTTCTTGTTTCCCTTTTCACGTATCATCGTTTTAACATAAAATATAGTCCCCACAAAATAAAGTACACAAGCCGCACACAAACGCCATGCCAAGCTCCATGCTGTACCTCCACCAACTTCAAAAGCTATGATCAGCATCCAGCAAAATTGCAATACGGCAACTGCATCATTTAGAAAGTGACGTTCATTTTTGCGTTTCGCAAACCAGATATGAACCAAATAACACGGCAGCATAACTGCTCCCATCCACCAAATGTCCAAACGGCAGCTTAACAAGATGACGCCGGACACAAGCAGCACAGTGCCCCATACGAGATATGCTCTCTTATACGCTGCATATTTACTAGTCTTTACTCCTTGCAGGAAAGCAAATGAACCACAATAAGCCGAGAACCAGGCTGCAGCAAGCCAGAGATGCGTCCAATTCGGCTTTGCTGCAAGCATCCCCAGTAGGAATGGAATGATCAACATCGCCCATGCACCATGCTGGTTTGGAATGATAGGCATAGAACCCCGTTTGTTTTTCTTTGCTTGTAATGCCATTTCGTCTCCCCTTGCACCATATTTTTCCGATGGATAACTATATATTAATAGAAGTACCCGCTTCTGTCTAAGTGAATAAGGGAACGTTCAAACTTCTGTCAACTGTCATTTGTCAAACTCGCATTTTCTTGTGATGAATATCACAATCCATCACAAGAACATATGCTATCTTTTGGGTAGATAAAATATACCTCAAATGAGGAACGAAAAAATAGAGAAATCCTGCGCGTGGCCTGGGCTCATCATGAGGAGGATACGAACATGTGGGAACGCAAGTTGCAGCATCCCATGCTTAGCAACGCGTCGATAAAGTCCCCTTGGAGTGGAGAGACTTTCGGCTTGAACTTAAGATTCTTGCTTATCGTTACTGTATTTGTAGCTAACGCAATTGAACCTTTAATCCATGCAATGCCTGAAATGAAAGCTTTGTTTCTGTGGATTTTTACGTTCCACATGCCTTTATTTGTAGGTGTTACCGGTTATTTCGCACGGTCCAATTTGTTTAGCGAGAAGGGTAATCGGATTTTGCGGCAGATCGCTTTGCAATATGTAGTGTTTCAATCGATCTACTCGCTATTGGATTATTTGCTGTTCCGTGTGCCTGGTGTTACACACTCCTTCTTTGTCCCTTATTTGCTCTTATGGTTTCTAATCGGACATTTAGTCTGGAGAATAGTACTAAGAGTATTTATTCACAAAGGTGTCAAGCACCCTGTGTTGTGGTCGATTGCACTTGGCGTTTTGGTTGGCTTTATTCCTTTTGGCGGTGCTTGGTTTGCGATTTCTCGAACCTTCGTGTATTTGCCATTTTTCGTTATCGGTTACTCTTGCAGCTTGGAGTCCCTTCGCAAACGTGTGACCATACCTATTCGAATTATTGGAGCCCTTGTTTCTGCTGGACTGCTGGTAGGCTTATACTTATTAGCACCACAGATTGAACCAATTTGGCTCATGAACAATATGACCTTTAATGAACTAGGCTGGATTCATGATGGCTTGTCGGCAATTATGCTTCGATTTGCAATATATTTGATTGAATTTATCGCCTCAATCGCCTTTCTTGCTTGGGTGCCGCAGCGTATTTGCGCCATCACAGACTTGGGCCGACGGACATTGTACGTCTTTCTACTGCATGGCCTAATCGTGAGGTTTGCAGAATATTTTGGCCTTTATCAACATGTCACAAGCGGAATTGCAGTATCTTTGCTCATTATATTTTCGATCGGTTGCACTGTTCTTCTCGCACAGCCTATCGTACGTAATATCGCTCACCCGTTGATCGAACCTAACGGAGAAGCTGTATTCGGCTGGGTACGACGCGACGCTTGGCGTCAGCGCATGAAGCATAGTTAGCTCCCCCGCTAACACTTCACCCTCGATGCGTGACTCAGACGAATGCTTCACATACACCATACGCTTCACTCCTGCACAAGAGGCACAGCACACGCTGTGCCTCTTGTGTCATTTACATTTGAAGTATGCATTCGTAATCAGCGCAACCTTACCGGTACAAGACTCCCGTCGTAATTATTAAATAATCATCTGTAGTTCAATCCTCTCTAGAAATACAGCAGCAACCCTGCGTGAAAAATGTGAGGTTATAGCTATGAGAATTTCTTTCTATTTTACATGTGCAAGTCGCTAGAAAAAGCCCGTTAGTTATGATAGACTCATCATAATATACACAATTCATACGTTAATGCTATGAAGTAGAGAAGTGGAGGAATAACAATGTCAGCCCCTAAGATGCGTTCAGACATGATTAAGAAAGGCTTCGACCGTGCACCACACCGCAGCCTGCTCCGTGCAGCTGGTGTAAAGGAAGAAGACTTTGATAAGCCGTTTATTGCCGTATGCAACTCTTATATCGATATCGTTCCTGGGCATGTCCACCTTCAAGAATTCGGCAAGATCGTTAAAGATGCGATTCGCGAAGCTGGCGGTGTTCCGTTTGAATTTAACACAATCGGTGTAGACGACGGCATCGCCATGGGTCACATTGGCATGCGTTATTCACTTCCAAGCCGTGATATTATTGCAGATTCAGTAGAAACAGTCGTATCTGCGCATTGGTTCGACGGTATGGTCTGCATCCCGAACTGCGACAAGATTACTCCGGGTATGATTATGGGCGCACTGCGCTGCAACATTCCGACTGTATTTGTAAGTGGCGGCCCAATGAAAGCCGGTAAAGACTCCAATGGCCGTTCCATCTCCTTGTCAAGCGTATTTGAAGGGGTGGGCGCTTATCAAGCCGGCAAGATCGATGACAAAGGTCTGCTCGAGCTGGAGCAATATGGATGTCCAACATGTGGCTCTTGTTCCGGCATGTTTACAGCAAATTCGATGAACTGCTTGGCAGAAGCGCTCGGTATCGCACTCCCTGGAAATGGTACCATTTTAGCTGTCTCCGCGGAACGTCGAGAGTTTGTAAAACGTTCTGCAAAACAGTTAATGGAAATCATCAAACTGGACATCAAGCCGCGTGATATCGTCACCCTTGAAGCGATCGACAATGCATTTGCACTAGATATGGCAATGGGTGGGTCCACGAATACAGTGCTGCATACACTAGCAATCGCACATGAAGCAGGCTTTGAATATCCTGTTGCCCGTATCAATGAGGTTGCTTCGCGCGTTCCTCATCTGTCCAAAGTAGCACCAGCATCCGATTATCATATTGAGGATATTCACGAAGCTGGCGGCGTTAGCGCTGTCCTGAATGAGCTGTTTAATAAAGAAGGGGCTCTGCATGGTGATTGTATTACTGTAACAGGCAAGACACTGCGTGAGAACGTAGCTGGCTGTGAGATTCAAAATACGGAAGTAATCCATAGACTCGACAACCCACATTCCGAGCAAGGCGGACTTGCCGTATTGTTTGGTAATTTGGCACCTGAAGGCGCCATTATTAAAGTGGGTGCGGTTGATAAAGCTGTTGGAGGTCGCCACGTAGGTCCTGCAATCTGCTTTGATTCACAAGATGAGGCTCTTGAAGGCATTGCAAATGGCAAGGTTAAAGAAGGTCATGTCGTCGTTATCCGCTACGAAGGTCCTAAAGGTGGCCCAGGCATGCCAGAAATGCTTGCCCCGACATCACAGATTGTCGGCATGGGGCTAGGTGCCAAGGTAGGACTAATTACAGACGGACGCTTCTCCGGCGCGTCTCGCGGCATTAGCATTGGCCATATTTCACCCGAAGCAGCTGAAGGGGGTCCTATCGCCTTTGTTGAGGATGGAGACATCATCGATCTAGACTTGATTAACCGTAAGATTGAGCTGCAAGTATCGGATGAAGTTCTGGAACAACGTAGAGCGAACTGGAAAGGTTTTGAGCCTAAGGTTAAGACTGGTTTGTTGGCCCGCTATTCCAAGCTAGTAACAAACGCCAGCCAAGGCGGTGTGTTAAAGGTATAAGACGGAGTAACGCAGTTCGAGCCAGCTAAATATCGTTCTTCGGCATCATTATCATAATATTATCGTTTGTATATAGAGTGTCCTTGATTACTCCAACCGTGAGTGAATCAAGGGCATTTTTATATTCGTTCTGGTTCAGTCTCCTGTTCAACAGTAGCGCTGCGGCATCTTAATTCGTCTTACAGCCGCTATCCATTATAGGTGTGTAATTGTAATCTAGTCGAGGGATTCTTGTGACAATATACCTTAAAGCTGTAAAAAAACACTCCTCTTCGTCATCAATAACGAAAAGGAGTGTTCATTAATAAGCATTAGTATTAAAATTCACCAGCAAAGTGACAAGCTACGAAATGGTTTGACGCCATTTCCTCATACTTTGGTACCTGCTGCTTGCAGATTTCTTTAGCAAACGGACACCGTGTATGGAACTTACAGCCGCTAGGCGGGTTCGCCGGGCTTGGAATGTCTCCTTGAAGTACAATACGTTCAGACTTACGTGTCGGGTCCGGTACTGGGATTGCAGAGAGCAGCGCCTTCGTATAAGGATGAAGAGGTCTAGCAAACAACTCTTCACGCGGTGCCATCTCTACCATTGAGCCTAAGTACATAACACCAATCCGATTGCATAAGTGCTCAACGACCGACAGGTCATGAGAGATAAACAAATAAGTCAGGTTTTTTTGTTCTTGCAAATCACTCAACAAGTTGATGATCTGTGCCTGAATCGAAACGTCCAACGCAGATACAGGTTCATCAGCCACAATAAACTCTGGATTCATAATAAGTGCACGTGCAATACCAATCCGCTGACGCTGTCCCCCTGAGAATTCATGAGGATAACGATCAATATGATAAGGAGCAAGACCACAAATCGACAATATTTCTTTTACACGATCACGAATTTCATGTTTGGACACAAGACCGTGATCAACAAGAGCCTCACCGATTGCTGTACCAACGTTAATTCGAGGGTTCAAGGAACTGTAAGGATCCTGGAAAACCAATTGCATCTTAGGTCGCATCGCACGAAGTTCCTTGCGAGATAATTCATGCAGGTCGGTACCTTTGAACTTAACCGTGCCTTCCGTCTTTTCAAGCAGACGTAAGATGGTACGACCAGTGGTCGATTTTCCACAACCAGACTCGCCTACTAACCCAAGGGCTTCCCCTTTGTTCAGCGTAAACGAGATGTCGTCTACTGCACGGACGTGGCCCACTGTACGCTGCATAATACCGCCTTGAATAGGGAAGTATTTCTTAAGATGATTAACTTCTAATAATGGCTCTGTCATTAAGCTTCCCCACCTTTCTCATAAAGCCAACAAGCAGCTTTGTGGCGATTCTCATACGTGTTAAGTGGTGGCTGTTTGTCCACACAGATCGACATGCAGTGTTCGCAGCGATCATTAAAGTAACAGTTGTTTCCTAAAGATACTGGGTTAGGAACTTGACCCGGAATGGTGTACAACCGGGATTGGCGTTGATTAATAATCGGCTTAGCCCGAAGCAAGCCCTGTGTATAAGGATGCTTAGGATTTTTGAACAGCTCATGAACGGGAGCTTCTTCAATCACCTTGCCCGCATACATAACGACTACATGGTCAGCCATTTCCGCTACGACACCCAGGTCATGCGTAATCAGCATAATTGCCGTCTTAAATTCGCTCTTAATATTACGCATCAAGTCAAGAATCTGAGCTTGAATCGTTACATCAAGCGCTGTAGTTGGCTCATCCGCGATCAACAGCTTCGGATCACAGCTTAGTGCAATCGCGATCATGATCCGCTGACGCATACCGCCCGACAATTCATGCGGATAAGAATTGAAGATTTCAGCGGCACGTGGAATGCCTACCAATTCGATCAGCTCGATAGAACGTTTCTTCGCTTCTTTTTTCGACATACCTTTATGAATAATAAGCGGTTCTGAAATTTGTTCACCGATCTTGAACACCGGGTTAAGCGATGTCATCGGCTCTTGGAAAATCATCGCAATCTCATTACCACGAATATTACGCATCTGACGTTCTTTTAATTGCAGTAAGTCTTCACCATTATATAAAATCTGCCCGCCTTCTGTCTTACCTGGAGGCGATACAAGGCGCATGAGGGACATCGCGGTAACACTTTTACCGCAGCCGGACTCGCCGACTACACAAAGTGTTTCCCCTTCTTTAATCGCGAAGCTGACATCATTTACGGCCTTGACCACACCACCACTCGTGTAGAAGTTCGTACGCAGATTACGGAATTCAACTAAGTTGTTAGCCATAACGTCCTCCTACTTCTTCATTTTCGGATCGAGTGCGTCACGCAAGCCGTCACCAATAACGTTTATTGCTATAACCGTCATAAAGATACACACACCAGGTGGAATCCATAACCAAGGTCTTTTCTTAAAGTCTATCAAGTTGTTGGCTGCAGAGATCATATTCCCCCATGATGGTGTAGGTGGCACAACCCCAATACCGAGGTAGCTAAGAACCGACTCCATCAAAATCGCACCGGCAACAGATAATGTCGCTACAACTATTATAATCGGAATTGTATTTGGAATCAGGTGACGGAAAATTTTACGTTTATCACGTAACCCAAGAACTTCTGCTGCCTGCATAAACTCTTGCTCCCGAAGGGTCAGTATTTGTCCCCTTACAAGGCGGGCCAAGCCTGGCCAGCTCATAAATCCGAGCAAGAACATAACTAAATATATCCGTTGGTCTGGCGGAACCTGAATATCCGACAATACAGCTCCAAGTATAATCAGGAGCGGCAAAGCAGGAATAGACAACATAATATCCGCAAACCGCATTATGATCGTATCGACCCACCCGCGGTAATACCCCGCCAATGCTCCAAGTGTACTGCCGATAGCCACCGATACCATCATTGCCACAAGGCCCACTAACAATGAAATCCGACCTGCAAGCATTACACGAAGTAAGATATCGCGTCCTAGCTTATCTGTACCTAACCAATGCGAAGCGGAAGGCCCCTTGTTGCTAGCCCCTGACATCGTCTCCAAAGAATACGGAGAAAAAAACGGACCGATAAAACAAATTAAGAACATCAATATAATAACGATGAGTCCAGACATTGCAGTCTTATTTCTGCGCAGCTGCCGAAATGCTAGCGTCCACGGGGAAGCTGGTTTTGTCTTTGGCATTTCTGCGTTAGTCGATGTTGAATCTACTGCTTGAGCCACTATTCATTCCCCTTTCTATTTCATGCGGACACGCGGGTCAGCAATACGGTACAGCATATCGGACACGAAGTTGCCGACAAGCGTCAACGCTGCCAAGAACATCGTAAAGCCCATCAACAAGAAGTAATCACGTGACTGAAGTGCGGCTAAGTTAATCTTACCAATACCAGGCCAGTTAAATACTTGTTCCGTAATCATCGCACCCGAGAATAGAGCAGGAATCTCCATCCCAAGAAGAGTGATCGCTGGAAGCAACGCGTTTCGAAGCGCATGCTTAAATATTACTGTACTTGGCTTAACACCTTTGGCACGAGCAGTACGAATGTAATCCTGACGTACAACCTCCAGCATGCTTGTCCGGAAGTAACGTGTCAGACCACCAACGCTAAGGGCAGTAAGCACGGAGATAGGCAGCCACATATGCTGAACCAAATCCCATACTTTAGCTAATCCTGTTGCATTGCTACCTGTTGTATACATTCCACCTACTGGCGCCCACTTCATATCAACGGCAAAGAACTTGATCGCTAATAGTCCGATAAAGAAGGAAGGTAAGGACATCAAGGCAAAGACAAGAAACGTAATGATACCATCAAAGAATGAATATTGCCTGATCGCTGAGTACACGCCGACAAATATGGCAATCGTCCAGCTTAGCACGAGTACAATTGCAGCGATAATAAAGGAATTCCACATATAACGATTCATAACCGTTGTTACCGGCTGTTGATGCTGAGTGGACATCCCCAAGTCACCTTGGATCGTATTTTTAGCCCAAATAAAATATCTTTCATGAACCGGCTTATCCAAGCCGAACTTTTCTTTTAGCTCTGCTTTACGCGCGTCTGAAATGGTCTGTTTGGAGTCAATGAAGTTACCTGGCGCCATAGCAAACACACCAAACAATACGATTGATACGCCGATGATCGTCGGAATAATCTGCAAAATGCGCCGTATTGCGTACTGTTTCATAAATATTCCTCCTTGCTTTATATAAACCCAAATGCCCAGCCGTGGCGTGGCTGAGCATTAGGTATCCTAACTTGTACCAATTTTATTGAATTTGGATCGTCGCCAAATCGTTAGTAAAGCGACGGTAAGGAGAAATATCGAAACCTTGGATACGGTGGTTAATTGTGTGCAAGTCACGACGTTGGTACACGAACATCATCGGCAAATCTTCGTTAATTTGTTGGTAAATTTCTTTAAAGATGCCTTTACGTTCTTCAACGTTTAAAGTAGAGCCTGATTTTTTGAGCAATTCATCAACTTTAGGGTTGCTGTAACCAGTTTTGTTTTGGGAACCGCCTGTACGGAACGTTCCTTCGCTATCCTGCGGATCAGGTGTTAAGCCTGCTGCCAAGAACAACATGTCGTAGTTCTTTTTATTGTACTTGTCAAGCATTGCGTTAAAGTCCATTTGGTCAGCTACAAATTCGATGCCCAAATCTTTGTAGTTCTTTTGAGCGATTGGAATGATCGCTTCGTTTACTACGTTAGGTGTAGTAGCGGAGAAGTTAATTTTGAACTTCTTACCGTCTTTTTCACGGATGCCGTCAGCGCCAACTTTCCAACCAGCTTCGTCAAGCAACGTTTTTGCTTTATCAAGATTAAATTCATACTTTTCAACTTCGTCTGTGTAAGCCCATGATACTTTAGATTGTGGAATGTTAACCACATCTGCATATCCTTGGTATACAGTGTCGACGATTTGCTTACGATCCAAGCCGAAAGTCAACGCCTGACGGACTTTTTTGTCAGCAAATTTAGGATCTGTATTGTTAAATGCGATATAACCATAACCGTTTGTTGGGTTCAACACGGAATCCAAGAATCCGATGTTTTTGATTTCTTCCATTTGATCTTTGGATACGGAAGGATCATCATAGTCTGTTTCACCTGTTTGCAGCAATTGCATTCTTGTTTCTTCTGTCGTTGTTTTGTAGATCAAGTTTTTGATCTTAGGTGCGCCCATGAAGTAGTTCTCATTGGCTACCAAACGAACTTCTTGACCTGGGAGATACTTATCAAGCTTGTACGCACCAGCGCCTACAGGTTTCGCGAACAAATCTTTCATTCCGCTCATGTTACCTTGTTTGTAAGCTGCGCCATATACGTGCTTAGGCATAATACCTGTAGCACCGAATACATTCAAAGCGGTTACTCTAACTTCTGTATTTGTGAATTCAATCGTCTTCGGATCGATAACTTTGATACCAGTGATTGAATTCGCTTTGCCTTCTTTATATTCTTTCGCTCCAACCAATGGTGCGTATTGCATAACATCTTGAGGACCGTCGTAGTCTTTGTCATACATAGCTGTAATTGTAAACGCTACGTCTTCAGCAGTAACTGGTTTGCCATCGCTGAATTTCGCATCTTTTAATGTAAAAGTAAATGTTTTGTTGTCGTCAGATACTTTATAATCCGCCAAGAATGGTGAGAATGTACCATCCTTATTAATAGTAAGCAACTGAGCAAAAATGGATTCTACAAGGTATACATCATAAGTTGATTCAGCGTACAACGGGTTGAAGATACCAGATGGATCTGTAATACCAAGAATAGCTGTATCCTTACGGTTCACAGCAGCTTCTGGGTTCAAGCTTGCGTCTGGAGCAGGAATAACGCCTTCTGTTACCAATTCGCCTTCGCCTGTTGTTTCTTTTCCGGAATCAGTCGTTTGACCGGAATCAGGAGTCTTGTTGCCCTCAGCAGAATCGCCGCCGCCGCATGCAGTCAATACGAGCGAGAATGCCAGTACAAGGCTCAATACAGTGAGTAATCTTTTCTTCACAACAATTGCCCCCTAATCGCTTTATTTATATTTACTTACAAACATGCATACCTATAATCTCTAACAAGATTAAAGGGATCGTTCGTTTATTACTTATAGAACACTGGTCAAAACGAGATATTCGACAGGTGGGACATAAGTAGGAAACGAATATTTTTCATAATACTACTTTATAATTATGTATTTGTAAATCCCTTTGTCAGCTTTATATTAAAATAAATTCATAATGATTCGATAAGTTTTTTTTATCATCGACAATATTAACATATCCAGATCCAACCAAATTATGATGGCAATATCTAACTTTTCCTTACTTATACGGACATTTGTCCTCCATACAAGTACATAATTACAATGTTGTCCTCATTGTATGTGCATATGAAAACTACTCATTCGCTTGCATACTTTTTGCATATCGACATTTAAAAATAAAAACAGCCCCGCAATTCCTTTAATTTACAGATTGCAGGACTGTATGAAAATAATTATATAAACTCTTTTCACATAACATGAGGTGCTTTGTTTACTGCATGCTCACCCCGATGAATTCCTGATTCACTCGTTTCATATGCAAAACAATGTCCATATCGGGTCAATAAAGTTTCTTTTGACATAATAATGGTCTTTGGTACTAGTTGATTGGATTGCTGCTTTAATCTACTCTGACCAAGAGGATGAATAACTCTCATCAGTACCCTTAGATATTTCTGCGTAATCCATGAGAACAAACCTCTTGGCAGTTCTCTTATCGTAAATCCGAATTGTTCAGGTCCACGGTGCATAAAGCTCACTCCATACAGAGCCTTGACCTCGTGACAGAGTTCTTCTCTAGCTTGCAAATACTCCGCAATCTCCGGCAAAGTACGTTCAACATCTCGAATCATATGAATAGCGAGCTGCATCGAACTTCGTGAACGCTTCCCGATGTCGTACAAACGCTTGTTATCAAAGTGAAGTTCCAAAATCATGTCGTCATGGTTCAAAACTAAACCGTCATCCAATTGCAGCGCTTCGCCATGGTAAGGACGTGTTCGGAAATGAAACACAGGACTTTTCTCATTGGTTGTCTTAAGACCAAAGAATATGTGGAACAATTTCTCGTATCCTAACCACAACTTCACAACCATTTGTTTCATCCAAGATGGATTCCTCGTCTTTTCTATATCAGTGGCACGCATTAATTCATCTACGCGTACGCAACGAAGTTCCTTTGCCTTAGCATCTTCTAAGAAGCGTTGCAGTGCAATCAGCATCTCGGCAGGAGCTTCCCGATCCGCTCCAAAAGTCAGTCCACAATCGTGCAGCAGTAGTACTTCTCCACCGCGACAGCGCTTGGACATCCGCTTGTACAGACGTTCTGCCCCCAACTTCTTCCGCCAATCTCCAAATAATACAGACCATAATATAATCTGAATATGGCCGAGGTTACCGAAGTCAAATAAATTAACAATGCCCCATGGGGGGCGATAATAAATGGCGGGTTTCCCTGTGATTGCCTCGATAATATCCGAGGTCTTCTTGATGTGACGTTTTACCGTTGCGGGTCGCATCAGCCAATTGGTCTTATGAATATAATTATGAATACCGATAAGATGCCCTTCATCATGCATACGCTTAATGAGCTCGGGTTGCTGCTCTGCATGGATACCAACGACAAAAAAAGTGGCTTTCGCCTGGTATTCCTTCAGCAGATCGAGTAACTGTGCCGTATACACGGGATCAGGACCATCGTCAAAAGTGAGAGCTAAATCTCGATCCGACTTCCCTTTCTGAAATACACGGAATCCAAAAAGACGGCTGAACACGCCTGGGAGAAACGCATAAAACGTCAGGATATAAAATGTCCATAACAATAAGACTTCCATCCGTATTTCCCCGTTTCGTGATAACGTTTTGTTTATTTATATTGTAACATATCCCCCAAAAGAATAGGCATATGATTTCGATATCGTGTACAATGATGAATAAACTGTGCCTGTCTTTTACAGAAAATTCCCATAAGGAAAAGGAGTCACCCACTATGCTCGCCTTTTATCGCAAATACTGGCGCACTGCTTTTGACATCGGGCTTATTGTGCTAACAGTATACTTGATCATGCTCGCCTTCAGTAATCTGTACGCCATTGCGGCTCCCATCTTTCTCGCTTTTGTAATCTATTTGATCATTGAGCCGTTTGCAGCTTTTCTACATCGGCGCGGAATGAAGAAATCGATTGCATCTGCTCTATCTGTTATGTTATTTGTCCTTGTTATTCTAGGGACAATGCTCGGAGCCGGAATTATATTTACACAGCAGATCAGCGACCTGATCGGTCAATTGCCTAAGTACCGCGACATGATTATTAAAGAGTCAGGCAAGTTGATCATTTTCTTACAACATAAATATGAATCATTGCCACCAGATGTGAGTGCGCGTATAAGTACCTATATATCCGACTTTGCCAAGACGGGTGAAGAATGGGCAACTTCATTCTTAAGCTGGGTTGTCCGCCATGTTGCGTCGTTGTCTACATTTATTGTTAATTTCGGCATTGCTATCGTGCTTGCCTACTTCCTCAGTACCGAAATCGACTCATGGAAACGTTTGGCTAGTGATAAGACACCTCGAACGTTTAAAGAAGCTTTTAATTTTTTAAAGGACAATGTGTTTCACGGGATCGGCAGCTACCTTAAATCACAGTTCAAGTTGATCTCGATCTCGTTCTGCACGATTTTTATTTCATTAATTCTGCTGAATGTCAGCAATGCATTCTCCATTTCCCTGTTATCGGCATTCTTTGATATCTTGCCTATACTTGGTGTGCCTGTCATATTTGTACCTTGGATCGTCTACTTGTTTGTGATTGGCAACACGTCACTTGCGATCTGGCTCACAGTAGTCTTAGGCATCGTTCTGCTGACGCGTCAAATTTTAGAGCCTAAGATCACAGGAGATTCATTAGGTGTCTCGGCCTTTACGATGCTGTCGTTTATGATTATTTCCTTATCTTTGTTTGGCGTAGCTGGTTTAATTTTGTCACCTGTGCTGTTGATTTTAATCAAAGCTTTGATGGATCAAGGATACTTAACACGCTGGATCCGCTTTCCAGCCGAAGAAATTCAAACACACCCATTAGCCCCAACAGTTGATGAGGATAAATCCTGATCTGCACAAAGGCCTATTCTGGATATGTAGACAAACTTAAAGGGCGATTACCTCTCACAAGTAAATCGCCCTTTATTTCTCTTTTCTCGCGAGTTCGTCCATAATATCGCCAAAAATTTGAGTTGCACGATGCCCTTCCTGCTTTTTCTCTCCGATAGATACAACTGCAACAGCAAATTTAGGATTATCTGCTGGCCCATACCCTACAAACCATGAATTCAATTCATTCAGCCCGTATGCAGTTGCCTGCGCCGTCCCACTTTTCCCAGCCAGTACCCAACTGTGTTGCTGCAGAGCTTTTCCTGTTCCAGTTGCAACCGTCTGTTTCATCCATTGCAGCAGCCTATAGGCTGTTGAGGATTGAATGGTTCGTTCCAGCCGCGCTTCACTCGCAAAAGATACAAGCGCACTGCCCTTGGCATCTTCAACCCGCTCCACGAGGCGGGGATGCCCGTATATTCCACCTTTCAGCAAGGTGACCATCATGTTAGCGGCAGCCAACGGCGTTATTCTAACATCACGCTGACCGATTCCTGTCTGCGCCCGAATGCCGCCATCTGTCTTATATACACCTCCCGCTTGTTTCACAAATACGCGGCCAGGATGCTCACCTTCAAATTGCTTCAACGGTTCGTGTCCCAAGCCGTCACTCGACCGCATTCCAACGGGGTCTATCAAGCCTAGCTTCTCTGCATATCGTTGAATCTGTTTGCCTTGTAATCTTTCGCCTAATTCGGCAAAGACAACGTTGCACGAATCTGCAACAGCTTCCGCCAGCGTAAGTGTGCCATGCCCCTCATGTTTCCAGCATGACAGCCCGTATTTAGGATAAGTACCATCACAATGAAATTGTTCATGCAGATCCGTTATACCTTCTTCAAGTGCTGCTGCCGCTATAACAAGCTTGAACACAGAACCTGGTGAAATGGCTTGGATCGCTTGATTGTTCCATTGCTCTCCTGCGGGATATATATGGTTTGGATCATAACTGGGCAAGGACACCATTGCCACTACATCTCGCGTCTTAACATCAAGCACAACTGCCGCGCCTTTTGTGATCCCTCGCTGCAGCATGATGTCCTGTATGGATCGCTGAAGTCCCATCTCAACTGTTGTCACCACTTGCAGCGGATAGTAAGGATTGCTTGGTTTGCGGACCCTTATATCCAGTCCATGCAGCGGCCTGCTTGCAGCATCCATATAATGGACGTACGTTACAGGTCCGAGACCAGCTAGCAGCGGTTCTAACGATCGTTCGAGACCAGCCATGCCCTTCCGCTTTACATAGGACCATGCAGGTTGCGAACCCTTGGTCAATGATGCTCCACTTGGACGCGCTGCTTCGCTTGTATATCCTATCCAATGCGGTGTTTGCTCATGCCAAGGATAGGGCTCTACGTAAGGAAGAACACGCACTCCGTTCCAATTTTGCCGGGTAATCATTTTTTGTTCCTCTGCGCTTATTGGATAGGGGCGTTTGGTGTCTTTAGGATCTTTCCATATAATGGGTTCAGTTGTATTCGACCACCGTTCAGCAAAATCTGATTCTTCTATTTTTAACATTTGGGCAAGCGTATGCACTGCACCTATGGACAAAGACTCTGCCTTGAGCGGGAACAAGACAAGTGCATGTGTAGGGCGCCCCGTAATTATCACACCATTACGGTCTACAATGCGCCCTCTGCCATCATCAAGCACTATTCCCCTCTCACGCTGAATAACAGACTGGGTCATAAGAGTATGTGGGTCATGTGGCAGTGGCCTATTGGGACCGATAAATTGCAGCCAAGCTAATCGCAGACTATAAAGAAGTAATACGCCAGAAATCAGCAGGGTGACCACACTGATTCGTTTCCATCTCTGTGATTCTGCCTTAAGCCGCATATCTATCACATCCCTGCTCTATTATTGGAAACAATTACTCACTTAGTAGTATCGTCGCCTTGATTCGCTTTTAATCATCTTTATGTTAATCATCTAGACTCGCCCCCACCATTTGCAGGATAAAAATCTACTGCGCTCCAACAAAAAAAGCACTCCCCACATGGAGGAATGCTTTTACCAGATTATTATATTTATTAATAGTAAATATATCGTCTCATGATTCCATCGTAAACTGATCCAATTGCCGCTTCAATTGATCGGACACCTGCTCCAGCTCAGTTGAAAGATCCACCAGTCTTGCAGAGACGGTCATCTGCTCATTGCTTAACGATGCCACCTCTTCTGAGGTTGCAGATGCTTCTTCCGCTACTGCACTTACATTAGACATCGCTTCTGTCAGCACACGCTGGGATTCATCCAGTTCATTCACGCCGGCAGTTGCATAATCGAGCTTCGTAAATAACTGAACCATCTGATCCTCCACTGTATGGAAAATATGGTCTGCTTCCTTCACGGCTTCTAATTGCTCCTTAAATATTGGATATGCATCACCAAGCATCACCACAGTCTCATTCACTTCCTTCTGGATGCTCTCCAGAATCTGTCCGACCACCTCTATCGACTGTTTAGATTGGTCCGCGAGACTGCGTATTTCGTCTGCTACCACCATAAAGCCCTTACCTGCCGCACCGGCACGCGCCGCTTCAATGGCTGCATTTAGTGACAGGATGTTCGTCTGCTTGGTCATTTGTGTTAACAACTCAAGAATTTTACGGACCGAGAGTGTGCTTTCCTTCAACGCATCCACTTTAGAAACAAGCGAGCGAATCATCGTCTCGGTCGTCCCCGTCTTATGGTTAAGTTCAACCATATAGTGTGTACCGCGTTGGCTCGCGGCTTGAACCTCTGTTGCGGCAGAATACATATCCACGTTCATTTCAATAACGTTCAACATTTTCTGTGAAGTACTCTCTGTCCAATGGTTGCTGCGCTCAGCTTCAACTGCCAGGCTTGTCGCGCCGTTCGCAATCTCTTCGGTTGCAACTGCTATCTCCTTCGCCGAGCTCGCAGTCAAGCGCGAGGCTTCCCCTAAACGCGAAGCTGTGACCAACACTGCTTGTGCAGATTCTTCTGTACGCTGCACAAGCTCCGAAATACGTGACATCATTGTATTAAAACTGATCGATAATTGTCCGATCTCGTCCTTTGAGCGATGAGTCATCTGAAGGCCCAACTTACCCTGAGCCCCTTCTTCCATCAGATCGCGGAGCTGTTGCAGCGGCTTGCCAATACGCCTCATTACGTACCAACCCAGTAACAGGGCCACAATGATTGCAATAACGATTGAGATTATCGTCACGTTACGAATAGAGGCCGTACCCTTAAGCAGTTCCCCCATAGGTGTAAAACCATTTATCGTCCAACCCGTAACAGACGAGACATAATAGGTGCCAAGCTGCTCTTCCCCTGAGGTGTTAGACACAATCCGGTAATCAACCCTCTTGTCTCCCGCTACATCTAGACGAAGTTGCGGCTCTTGACCTATTAACTTGAGATCGTTAGCAAGAACAACTTTCCCTGCTCTATCCACAATCTGAGCAAATCCTCCACTACCATTATCCCATTTCAACTGTTCTTGCAAAGTCTGTACATATACTTCCATGACCATCACATACATGGACTGACTCGTATTAATATTCTTAACCACTCTGGTCAGTGCATATGTTTCTTTCGGACTTTGGCCAGATAATCCGCGCTCAGACGACGGAATCCAGTTGACGTTACCTGCGAGTTTAAGAGTTGCATCAAACCATGGCTTGTTGCGTTCATCTGCCATTGCTGTAGTGGATACACCTGAAGAATAGATCGTAGCATGTTCCTTATCAATTGGAATCAAATAAATACCAAATAATGCATTGTTCGCGAAAACGTAAGAACGCAGCTTATTTTCGATTTCTTTCGAGATTTGAAATAATTCATACTGATTACTCTCTTTGGTGTTATACGCTTCTGTTAGCAATTTCTGCGTATCCTGGTCAAATAAAATCTGATTGGTTAACTCCATGTTGTTCTGGAATACGAGATCCAACTTTTCCCCTGCTTGCTGCACCGTTTGAACTTGAGATAAGGATACCTGCTCTTGAATCGTTGCTTGCGAGCGGTCATAGGAGAATCCCCCGATTCCCCCTACAAGAACCGTTATACTGACGAGGAACAGTGCAAATAACTTCATTCCCACCGAATGGAACGGACTTCTTGCAGCTTGCGCTGGCGGTTGCTGCGGGACACCGTTAGATGGAGTTACAGTTGTCTCTTTTCTCTTTCTCCAATTCATTGCCACACACCACCCTATATGTATAAATATTTAAAAACTTATGTCATTAGGCCTAGGTATATAGTTCGACAAACCTTATTTTAAATCCTTTTATACGCTTATACTTTCTTTTCAGCAATTAAAAATCATATTTTGGAAAAAGGTATGACTTTATACTAAAAACCCCTCGCCTATAAGGCAAGGGGAAAAACATCTATACGATGTGCAAATATCTATGCTACGTTGGTCAGCGCTGACTTCTTGTTTATCTGTTTTTCTTACGCATCATGTCAAAATAATGAACAGGCTGTTCCACTTTCATGCGAATAAGCTGCAATGGATGTCTGGCTGCATCAAGCTCGTTGCCATCCGTATCCCAGATATGTCCCACCGTCTGTTTAAAGAAAGTTCCGTTAGGACCGAAAAATTCAATCTCTGCCCCTGGCTTAAAATGATTGCGCTGCTGAATGGTAGCCATTCCAGTATCGGCATCATAATCAACTACTAATCCAGCAAAATCATACGGTGCAGCCTTTTCTTCTGGTTCGTAAATATGGTCTTCATGATCCGGTTCTTCATAGAAAAATCCTGTATTGACAGGCCGGTTTGCTGCCTTGTTCATTTCATCAATCCACTCAGGCTTCAATTGATAATGATCAGGGTCTGCCATATACGAATCAATCGCTTGTCTGTACACATTTACAACAGTAGCCACGTAATGAATAGACTTCATGCGACCTTCTACCTTGAAGCTGTCCACCCCCACGTCAACTAAATCCGGAAGATGCCCAATCATACATAAATCTTTCGAGCTCATTGTAAATTGGTTCTGTTCTTCCTGGAACAACGGAAGCTGCGTAACTCCTAGCTTAAATGGCTGCAAGGCAGGCTCCTGAGCCGCCTCCTCTTCACTGACTAACTGTGTCAGGTCAGGTCGATCATCCTCGAACAGATCATACTTCCAACGGCATGACTGACAGCATCCGCCTCGATTCGAGTCACGGTCCGTGAAGTGGTTAGACAGTGTACAGCGGCCTGAATACGACGAACACATCGCACCATGAATAAAGGCTTCGATCTCGACATCTACGTGCGCTTTCATCTCTGCGATCTCGTCCATACTCGTCTCACGTGCCAGCACGACACGTGGCGCGCCTTCTTCTTTCCAGAACTGCACTGTCTGCCAGTTCGCAATTGATTGCTGCGTACTGACGTGAACTTCAAGGAGCGGGGCGACACGCTGTGCTGTCTCAATGATGACAGGGTCCGCTACGATAATCGCAGCAATACCGGCTTCTTGCAGTTGAAGCAAGTAAGCTTCAATACCTTCGATATCTTCATTATGAGCATAGATGTTCGTGGCTACGAATACTTTAGCTCCATATTTTTTAGCAAATTCTACGCCTTCACGCATTTCCTCAAACGTAAAGTTATCTGCATTTGAACGCAGGCCATATTTCTGGCCGCCGATATATACGGCATCTGCTCCGTAGTGAACCGCAAATTTCAGTTTTTCCAAGTTACCGGCGGGTGCGAGCAGCTCAGGCTTGTCAAGACGATTTCGTTTGCCGTTATATTTACGTATTCTAGTGTTGGTTGTGGTTGTCATCTGCTTCACGCCCCCCTCTTAATACATCTGTTCTTTATAGAAAAAGCCAAACGACAGCTCCCGCTCAGGATCTTGTACAAGACGAATACGCTCCATCCATTCTGGACGGAACTCATATCCTGTTGGGTCTGCCGCGTATGCATCAATTGCTTCGCGGTACACACGAATGACCTCTTCATTGTAAGCAGCGGATTTAAATAAACCTTCGATTTTGAAGCTGTCCAGTCCTGCATCCAACAGCAGCTTCAGATCCTCAAGGATGCACATATCATCAGAACTCATAATATGAGTCCCGTTCTCATCCTCATAGACAGGGAATTTCTCCTCCTGACGCTCTTGCTCAATAAGGAACAATTTACGATCCCGTCCAACTTTTGCTGTCTCTTCTTCCTGACCGATATGGCGTAAATAGTGCTGAACAAGATGGCGTTTCGAATGATAAATATTGGTCATGCCGTGCACCTGAACTTCTACTTCCATGTCTGGAAGATACCGTTTCATTTCCTGCACTTGTTCCATATTCAGTTCACGAGCCAATACGATACGGCTGGAACCACGTTTTTGCCAATAACGGGCCGTCGCATAATTCGTAGATGTCATCTCTGCATTCCAGTGCAGCCTTAAGCTTGGTGCTGAGCTCCTAATCGTCATCAATACGGCAGGATCTCCATAAATAACCGCATCAACTCCAATACGTTCAATGGCTGTCAGGTATGCGGGAAGGTCTTTTAAGGCATCATTATGCAAAATATTGTTCACTGCAACGTACAATTTGGCGTGATACTTACGCACGATTGGCATGGCCAATTCAATATCAGCAAGTGTCATCTGACCTGGCATACGCATGCCATATATCGATTCACCAACAATAACCGCCGTTGCGCCAGCCTTAAGAAATCGTTCAACTTCCTCCAGCGAGCCTGCAGTTATCAGCAGTTCAGGTTTTGTTGTCATCATACTCACCACTTTACTGTTTACTTTTCTCGATGTTACGCAGATGTTCTGCATAAGTCTTTGCAAATAAATGAGACTGCGTTCCGTCCTTTTTCGTTACATAATAGAGAAAATCAGTTGTCTCTGGATGAAGCGCCGCTTCAATCGAAGCGATGCTCGGACTTGCAATAGGACCTGGCGGCAGCCCATCTATTTTATAGGTGTTATAGGGACTGTCAATTTCCAAATCCTTATAAAACAGCCGCTCCTTTGGCTTGTCCAGCGCGTATTGAACGGTAGCATCGATCTGGAGAGGCATTTTCTCCGTGAAAATGCGATTATAAATAACACCCGCAACGATCGGCCTTTCTTCATCCACGACGACCTCACGTTCCACGAGAGAAGCCACAGTGAGCAATTCATGAAGCGTTAACCCTTTCTTCTTCAGATCAGCTTCCCAGTTGGCCAGTTGCGCAATCTTTTTCTCCGTCTCCTGAAGCATACGGTCTACAATTTCTTGAGCCGAGCTTCCTTTTTTCATCTCGTAAGTTTCCGGGAACAAATAGCCTTCAAGTGAATGCTTGATATTTGTATCCTTTGGGAGCTTGATTTGGAAAGGCAGTCCCTCAACGTCAGCTGCCGCGTCATCTATTGCCTTCATAAAAGCAGACTGTTCAACGATCCCTTTGCTGCTTAGCTCCGAAGCAATCTGTTCTACTGTGTAGCCCTCTGGAATCGTAAAACGAACCATTTCTTCTTTAACGACGTCACCACTATTTAAGCTTGCGATGATAGCATCATAGTCAACACCTGGCCGAAATACATATTTCCCTGCCATAAACTTTGAGCCTTCACCGTTCATTTTCAAATACACTTTAAATAATGCAGCGTTCTTAATGATTCCGTTTTTCTCTAACTGTTCAGCAATGGCACCCGTGCCTGATCCGCGTTCAATCAAAACCTGAACATCTGTATCCTGCTTAGCAGTTGGCTGCATGCCGTTCCAAACGTACCATACGCCTCCTCCTGCAAGAAGCATTAACAAAATGAAGACCACAAGTGTAACTTTAATCCCTTTCCTCATGACATCACTCTCCCACATGGAAAAAAGAGCGGTTGCTGCCGCTCTCTTTTGTAAGTTATTGAATTGTACAGAGACAGCTGTTATCCGTCAAGCTCTTCGGAATAGGCAAGCTCGTCAAATTGCTCCATAGCATCTTCCCATTCCTCGTCGCTCTCGATCGTTTCCAGCTGCCAACCGCCTGCTGCATCTTCTGTAATACGAAGTACATCAGCATCCTCGTCGCCGTCCACTGCTTGAACAACAGCGTACGCTTTATCGCTCATCTCAAATTCTGCTAACAAATCAAATACACGGCTCTTGCCGGATTCATCTGTCATCTCTAACGAATTGCCGTATGTTTGCGACAAACGATCAATAAGTGTAACCTCATGCTGTTCGCTCACCGTTAATTCTCCTCTTCGTTGTCCACTAACGTATTAAATGTCTCTTCTACGATATTCCACTCTTCTTCATCTTCGATAATGAAGAGCTTCAAATCTTCGCCGTCTTCTTCGTAACGGAAAGCGTATACTTCATCCGCCTCTTCGTCCGCAGCGTCCACGGGCACAACCATCATGTACTTATTGTCAGAACCATCAACCTCAAATTTCATGATGACTTCAAATTCTTCTTCATTTCCCTCATCATCCGGGATATAAATGATTTCTGGTTCTTCATGTTCATGTTTGTCCTGTGTCATGTTCTAAACCCCTCACCTTCTAGATTGATAGTCGAGATATGTTTGTAAAATGATTGTAGCTGCCATCTTATCGACAACTTGTCTGCGCTTCTTGCGACTTACATCAGCTTCAATTAATGTTCGTTCCGCTGACACGGTGCTTAAGCGCTCATCCCATAGGTGAACGGGCAAGCCAAACGACTGCTTTAACGTCTCGGCGAATGACATACTGATCTCGCCACGCGGGCCGATCGAGCCATTCATATTTTTCGGCAGGCCAAGGACAATTTCCTCTACCTCATGTTCCTTCACAAGGGTTTCCAGACGACGCATATCATCTTCGTCATTCCGACGTACGATAACTTCTAGTCCTTGTGCAGTCCAACCGAAGGCATCGCTTACGGCTACACCGATTTTGCGATCCCCATAATCCAAACCAAGAATCCTCATCTTTGTCTCCTACAACTCATGTTTGCCAGTGAATACCAGCATTCCGGCAAACAACCAGCCGGTCTAGCGATGATGGTTCAAATAAAAACGAACCAATTCCTCAATCAACTCATCCCGCTCTTTCTTGCGCACAAGACTTCGAGCGTTATTATGACGTGGAATATAAGCGGGATCTCCAGACAGCAGGTAACCGACGATTTGGTTGATGGGGTTGTATTCCTTCTCTTGCAGCGCATCATACACTGACAACAAGATGTCTTGACTAGATACTTCCTGCTCATCCGCTTTGACATTAAACTTCATCGTCTTATCCATTGAATTCATCGTCGACACCTCGCTTTACTCTTATCATAACACATACCCCAATAAACAAGAAAATATTCCATCTAAACCTTGTTTCTTTAAAAACAGTTTGTGGCAAATTGATGAAACCTGGACTACACCTGCGTCCATCAACATATGTCAGGTATAGTCCATCGCCGCAGCTTTAGGTAATCAATTTCGGACTTAAACGCCCGCTTGACTGCTGACAAGCTGTTCCACAAGCGCTAATGCATCCTGCAGCTTATCAGCGTTCTTGCCACCAGCTTGCGCCATGTCCGGTCGACCGCCCCCGCCTCCGCCAGCGACTGCAGCAATTTCTTTAATCATTTTGCCAGCGTGGAACCCTTGCTTCACTAACTCAGGAGCTACCGACACAACAAAGTTAACTTTGTCTTCATGAACTGCGCCTAATACCACGATTGCACTAGGGAGCTTGGACTTTAATTCATCTGCTGTTGTCCGCAGCGCATCCATGCTATTAGCATTAACAGCTGCTGTCAATACAGAGACACCAGCAATTGTGCGAATCTGATCCGTCAATTGGCCTGCTTCAATACTTGACAGTTTGGCATTCAAAGATTCATTCTCGCGTGCCAATTCTTTCTCGCGTGCAAACATCGCTTCCACGCGTTTAGGTACATCATTGATGTTGGATTTCAACAGTCCTGCCGCTTGCTTGAGCACATCTAATTGCTGCTCCATATATTCATACGCATGACGACCGGTAACGGCTTCAATTCTTCTTACGCCAGAACCGATTCCGCTTTCGCTAATCAATTTGAACAGTCCAATCTCGGATGTGTTGGACACATGACATCCGCCGCAAAGTTCAATGCTATATCGACCTACTTGCACGACACGCACCACATCGCCGTATTTCTCGCCGAAGAGAGCCATCGCTCCCATCGCCTTAGCATCGTCAATAGACTTTTGCTCAATAACGACAGGCGTACCTTTCCAGATCTGCTCATTTACACGGCGCTCAATCTCCGCCAATTCCTCTGGTTGTATGCTGCCAAGCTGTGTAAAGTCAAAACGCAAGCGCTCAGACTCTACGAGAGAACCCGCTTGGTTAACATGCTCTCCCAGGACGTCTTTCAACGCACGGTGCAGCAAATGAGTTGCCGTATGGTTCTTGATGAGTTCCTCGCGCTCAGAACGATCTACAGTAGCTTCAAGTGTGCTGCCTGAACGGAGTGTCCCTGCTTCTACTTTAACCATGTGAACATGCTGCCCATGAGGCGCTTTCTTCACACCCGTCACGACCGTCTTTAAATCGGACGCCGTTAATGTGCCGTTGTCACTTACTTGTCCGCCGCTTTCCGCATAAAAAGGAGTGCGGTCTAGAATGACCTGAACCGTTGCACCAGCAGCAGCTTCCTCAACTAGCTCATCATCCAAAATGATGGCCAATACATTGGCATTGGTCACCAACTCATTGTATCCAACAAACTCACTTTTAGTCGTAAATTCTGCCAACGGTCCGCCTTGCACCTTCATGCTCTCCGACTCTTGTCGAGCTGCACGAGCACGGTCACGCTGCTCCTGCATCGAAGCATCAAAACCCTCACGGTCTACGGTCAGGCCATGCTCACTTGCATAGTCTTCCGTCAGATCAAATGGGAAACCATACGTATCATACAATTTAAACGCTTCAGGTCCACTAATTTGGGAGCGGCCTTCTTTCTTCGCCGCAGCAGCCATCTCTGACAAAATCGCTAGACCATCTGTTAACGTCTCATGAAAACGTTCTTCTTCATTTTTAATCACTTTCTCGATAAATTCACGTTTTTCAACGACTTCAGGGTAGTATACACCCATCACATCGCCAACCGTTTTTACGAGTTCTACCATAAATGGGCGCTCTACGCCAAGCATTTTACCATATCGCACTGCGCGGCGAAGTAAACGGCGAATAACATACCCACGTCCTTCATTAGACGGCAGCACGCCATCTCCTACTGCAAATGCAACCGTACGAACATGATCCGCGATAACTTTAAACGCAACGTCCAGTTCTGGATTTGATTTGTATGGAATACCTGCAATTCGGCTTGTTTCTTCAATTATCGGCATAAAAAGATCGGTATCAAAGTTCGATTCTACATTTTGCAAAATCGAGGCAAAGCGCTCCAAGCCCGCACCTGTATCTATATTTTTGTTCGGAAGCGGTGTATAACTTCCATCTTTATTATGATTATATTGCGAGAATACTAAATTCCACACTTCCAGATAGCGTTCGTTCTCACCGCTCGGATAATTCTCAGGGTCGTTAGGATCACCATACGACTCTCCACGATCATAGAAAATTTCTGTACAAGGTCCGCATGGGCCTTCACCGATATCCCAGAAATTATCCTCTGTTTTTACGATATGATCAGCGGGAACGCCAATCTTCTCATTCCAAAGGCGGTATGCTTCTTCATCATCAGGATGTACAGTTACATACAACAGACTTGGATCAAATCCGATCCATTCTTTGCTCGTTAAAAATTCCCATGCCCATGTAATAACCTCTTCTTTAAAATAATCACCAATTGAGAAATTACCCAGCATCTCGAAAAATGTATGGTGACGTCTTGTCTTGCCCACATTTTCGATATCATTGGTACGGATGCACTTCTGTGAATTCGCAATCCGAGGATTATCTGGTTTAACACGTCCGTCAAAATAAGGCTTCAACGGAGCCATTCCGGCATTAATCCAGAGCAAGGAAGGATCATTATGGGGAACAAGCGACGCACTTGGTTCAACATGATGTCCCTTACTTTCAAAAAACGCTAACCATTTAGCACGAATTTCACTAGCTTTCATTTGGGATTCCTCCTATGTGAGCAAAAAATAAAAAACGCCCCTGTATATACAGGGACGATGTGTAATCGCGGTACCACCCTGGTTATCGCTGCAACTCACCATGAACGGTGTGTCTCTTCCTGTCAATGCAGTAAGGTCCCCCACATCGAATCTGACAGGAGAATAATTAGCGATCGCCTCAGCGTTAATAACGGAACGACCCGGTGAAGTCCATTCACTCTCCGAAACTAGCCTTCGGCTGCTCTTCATGGCAAGGATTCTCTCAGCCTGGCAGTTGAAGACGTTCCACTTGCTCGCACGCCTAGATACGCATTGATACGTATTTACTGCTTAGGAATCCTCTCTCTGATCTCAGGGCTGCTGCCTACTCGGTTTCTTCAACGATTTTGCATGTTGTATTCAAAATAATAGTATATCCAATCACATTAGCTTGTCAAATATTCTGTGCACTTTTCGAATACTTTCACGCCATGTTGTTAGCAGCATATGTAAGCCATTACAATATACATATATTTAACAGCATATGAGTATTGTCAATTAGGAAGGGTCAACCACCAAATGCCCGCGCATTCGGGCACTTGTTTTAATTGTTTCTTCGCAATCTCATCTGCCAATGCATCCCCAAAAAACCATCGTACAAGCTGCTCTGCCTGTACCGCATTCTCAAATTCATAGTCTAATCGTATCCATTTATGAGAGAAACCATACTTCCCTACTAACTGCTCATAATAAGCTGTCAAAAATGTAGGCGGAGAAGGTACTTCTTTGCCTGTACCCATCGTTTCCATAATTATTACCGTACCTCCTGGACGCACGACACGCCTTAGTTCTTTCATCACCTGCTGCAGGCTGTCCTCCCAAGGACTCGTTAAACAGCTAGAATTCACAATATAACATAGACTCCAACCTGCTACGACAAGATCAGCGCTATTAGCCTCAAGTGGGATCGATAAGTAATCCGATTGTACAACACGCCAGTTGGACAATCCTGATTCGCTCAGTTTAGCTGATGTAATTTGCAGCATGGCTTCAGAAGCATCAAGCGCCACAATTGACTTCGCTTCAGGTGCCAACACCGTCGTCAATCTTCCTGTACCTGCTCCTACATCAATCACATCAAGACCTGCATATGATCTAATTTCACGAATAAACGAACCTACCTCTGGCTGCTTAGAAATCATTTCGTCATATTGAGTTGCATCAAATTTATAAATATAATCATGCTCTGCCACTTCCTCTTCCCCCTCATCATGATCACGGTTTGAACATAATGAGCATAAAGGTTTACGCTGCGTAAAGGTCAAGTGATGAATATAAAATAATTACTATTGATGTTTTATATATCAGTATCATTATTTACTTATTAGGTATTATGTATATATGTATTAGTACAAGTATTGTGCAAAATGTATATTTTATTTCTTCTCAACATCAACAGACCTTCTCTTTTGTATTCCTTAGCAGCACTATCCCGTTGACTCAGAAAATCCCACTAAGACTTATACACTCTGTTTTCATCATTAAAGATTCCATCGGGCATGTTCTGTTTCCCCACCAAACAGTGCCTGTTATTGGAGAGTTGATTGGCAAGACATCTTATTAGGAATAATCTAACTTATCACTGGACAAAAGAACGTATGTTCTCTATAATAAAAGAGAACACTAGTTCCTGTTATTATTTCTTTATTTGGCAAGGAGGCGGCATTCAGTTGAAGGCACTCCATACATATGCTTCATTAGAGCATTTCCAGCAGCACTTTCATAGTGAAGATACTTGCATTCAGTACTTATTTCATCAGAAATGGCCTGATGGTTATTCTTGTCCGAATTGTCAGCATACACGTTGTTACACCATTCGCTCGCGGCGAATCCCTCTTTATGAATGTCAATTATGTTCTCATCAGACTTCTCTCACCGTATCAACAGTTATGGAGCGCAGCAGAACAACCTTGCGCAAGTGGTTTACTGCTATCTGGTTCGTTTCCCGCAACGATAAAGGCATTAATGCTGTACAGTTAAGCTCACTCATCCAAGTGACTTACAAAACCGCGTGGTCTATATTACACAAGATTAGACGTGTGATTTCCAATTATGACGCCCAATCTACTCTGGACGGACACATAGATGCTGCGCTCACCTTATATGGCCATTCACATCGGTATTTATCCAGCACTACCATTTCCTCTGAGCAGCATCCCTTTATTACTGCCATCAGTCATCCATCAGATCAGCATAGCCGCCTGGTCAAAATGAAGTTAGTGTATCGCGAATTGATCACAGGGAGGCGGTTACAGCCCTTTGCTTATGAGCAGTTCAACACTCAGCACTCTTCACCCAATAAGAGCCGATTGATTCCATTTACATCTTACGATCAGCGCGCTCAAGCCGTTCCCATTCAGAACTTAGCTAAGCAGATGTCAACTTGGCTTAACAACACTTTTCATGGTGTTGGTGTATTACATCTGCAAATGTACCTAGATGAGTATTGCTACCGTTTGAACATCGAAGCTCAGAATATTTCCACCTGGAGACACCTTTCTAATCTGTGTTGCCAAGTTTATTAAGTCAGATTTTAACAGCATTTCAATATAATCTATAGCTAGCCCGAACAGTTAGTTTTGTGCTTACACGTTTTCAGATATTCTCTGTTGGATCCGTGGTTAGAGTAACTCCTATAAGCAGTTCTGTCAGCAGTTCTTTTGAGTAACTTAGTTCATTCAATTTTGTTTGATCAGTTGTTGTATGATTCGACCCTGTTGGATCAATTTTCATTCAGATTTGTTTGATCTGTTCTGTTAGTTCAGCTCTTTTAGCTCAGTTCGTTCAGTTCTGTTAGTTCAGTTCATTTAGCTCAGTTCTGATAGAGCAGTTTTGGTAGAGCAGTTTTGGTAGAGCAGTTCTGCTAGTTCAACTCTGTTGATTCAGCTTTGTTAGTGCAGTTCTGTTAGTTCAACTCTGTACCTCAACTCTGCTGGTTCAGCTTTGTTAGTGCAGTTCTGCTAGTTCAACTCTGTACCTCAACTCTGCTGGTTCAGCTTTGTTAGTGCAGTTCTGTTAGTTCAATTTGTGTTTACCTTGGTTAGAACATCATTTTATAGCTCTATTGTAGCATTCGCTGTCATAGATATACTCCCTGATCTAGAAGTGAAGCCGTCAATAAATTCCTGAGCAACTGGGATAGTGGAACTAAGAACACTAAACGAAACACTTCTATCTGGAAAATGCACGAAAGAATACAATTCGGGTATCCAATCCTAGTAAATAACTTGTTGCCCTTATGAAGATCACAACAGAAAAAGCCCTGATTGTAATCATCAGAGCTTCTTCCATAACTCTATGTCGTCTTTCGCCTCACATAATAAGTAAACACATGTTGGAGCACTACCTTCAAAGCAGCAAAGAACGGAACCGCCAATATTAATCCTGCTACTCCCGCTACCTCACCCCCCACCAGCAACGCAAATATAATAGCCAATGGGTGCATATGCAGTGTACGTCCAACAACCTGTGGTGAAATAATATTGCCTTCAAGGATTTGACATATGGTGTTTACAACAGCAACCATAATCATCATCTTGATAGATATCGTGGATGCCGCAATTAGCGCTGGAGCAGCGCCAAAATATGGCCCTAAATATGGAATAATGTTAAATATCGCAACAAATAGCGCCAACAGCAGAGCGTACGGCATTCCTATAATCAGATAACCGATATATGCTAGCACACCAATAATGACACATACGATAAATTGTCCTCGTATATAGTTTCCAAGCGCTGTATCAATATCCTTAAACATCATTACCATGTGCTTCCGATGGCTTTTTGGTACATAAGCGATAACTGTTCGCTCAAACACATCAAAATCCTTTAATATATAAAAAATTAGGAAAGGTACAATCAGCGCTATAAAAAGCATGTTTAGCGTAGCGCCAATGTTATCCATAAATTCAGATATCCCCTTAGCCAATCTCTCCTCCAGTGCGTACATCCAAGTGTTAACTCCCGAACGCACGGACGGTGGAAGAAGCGATGAACGATTCAAGCCGTTCATTAAGTTTTCAGCCTTGGCATTAATATGAGGCATCTGGGTATTTAATTCTTCCAGCTGCTTCAACAGCATCGGAATAACATTCATGAGAATAACGGTCACTGAAATAATAAACACCGCATATATAAGCAGTACAGCCATCGTACGTGGCACTTTGCGTTCATTTAACAGTGTAACAACCGGATTTAACACATATGCTATAATCATCGCCAGAAAGAAAGGCGCAAGTATCGCCTTCAGAAAGTCATAAACTTCCCCGATCATTGGTCTTAACAAATAGAGCATATATAAGATGATAAGACCAAGCAGCACATATATACCGCTGACAAACAATTTATTTTTCCATAATCGCTCCACTGCGCTTTCACACCCCGCTTCGGACATGCTCATACAGTAGAGTATATGTAGACTAGGGAAAAATTAACCCGATTGGTTCCCCATTCTTCATCTGCCAGATGCGTTGGTTGTCGCTGCCTCTATACATAAGTCCTGGCCGCTTATTCTCAAGTTCAAACGGGCCATCCACAAGCACATCAATCTCACGAAGCAATTCAATTTTATCACGGCTTGATACTTGCAGCTGTTCAAGGGTATACCCCGTATACGCCCAAATATGCTTACCTGCCGCCCGCAGCTTCCGTGCCAACAGCTTCACTTCCTTCGCCTGTACAAACGGCTCTCCTCCAGATAAAGTTACGTCTGTAATAGGGTTAGAAAGTAATTCATCGGCTATTTCGTCAACAGACATCGGGGTCCCTCCCCTTAAGGCCCATGATTGAGGATTATGACATCCTAGACATTGGTGGGGACAGCCACTAAAAAATACTACAGACCTTAATCCTTCTCCGTCCACGACACTGTCATGAATAATATTCATCACATATAAGCTCATCTGTGCTTCACCCGCTCCGATTCCTCAGCACGTTTGGCAGAATTCCATTTATTCATATCTCCAACCAAATACCCAGTAATACGGCGTATTCGTTCAATATCATAATCTGGCGCACCACATACTGGGCAATCCATTTCAATGATGGCTTGATGACCACAGGATCGGCAACGGTCAATTGGGTGGTTAATTGAACCATACCCTACACCGTTTTCAGCCATTGCTCGTACCAGCTTATCTAAGGCTTTCGGATTTGCACGTGCACTTCCGTCGAGTTCAACGTAAGTGATATGGCCTGCATTACACAACTCGTGAAAAGGCCCTTCAATAGCGATCTTGTCATACGCCTTCATTGCATAATAAACAGGAACATGAAACGAGTTCGTATAATAATCACGATCTGTAATTCCAGGAATTAGACCGTAATCTAGACGATCTTTACGTGTAAATTTCCCAGACAGACCTTCAGCAGGTGTGGCTATCAATGAAAAATTGTATCCCGTGCGCAGAATAGCCTCATCCATACGTTGACGCATATGATGAACAATTCGCATTCCCAACTGACGTGATTCCTCTGATTCACCATGATGTTTACCCGTTAAATGGACGAGGGCTTCAGCAAGTCCGATAAAACCAATGCTAAGCGTCCCTTGTTTTAATATTTCATGAAGTTTGTCATGTGGAGCAAGTTCATCACTTCCTCGCCACACCCCTTGTTGCATCAAGAAGGTAAAGTCTTCTGCCAGCTTTTCACCTTGGTAGTGTAGACGATCCAAAAGCTGTCGTTCAGCAATATCAATCAACTCGTCCAAGTGATTCATAAATTCAGTTATACTATTCGACATCAAGCTTATACGCACAAGATTAATAGATGTAAAAGAAAGGTTACCTCTGCCTATAGCTGTTTCTTGACCATTTACATTCCCCATCACACGTGTGCGGCATCCCATATAGCAAGCCTCACTCTCGGGAGTACCATCCTGATACTGGGCGTTAAACGGCGCGTCTAAGAACGCAAAGTTGGGAAATAAGCGCTGAGCTGTCGTTTCCAATGCAAGCTCATAAAGATCATAGTTCGGATCATTCGGTTGGAAATTAACACCCGACTTCACTTTAAAAATTTGAATCGGGAATATCGGCGTTTCTCCCCTCCCTAAACCTGCTTGCGTAGCAAGCAGCAGTTGCCGTACTAGCATCCTGCCTGCACGACTGGTATCAGTCCCGTAATTAATCGAAATAAAAGGAACTTGCCCGCCACCACGAGAATGCATGGAGTTGGCGTTATGAATAAATGCCTCACAAGCTTGATACGTATCTCGTTCCGTTAACTGCCACGCCTCCTGATCAATATCAAACCCCGTTTGGAACGGAAGCGTATTTAAATACTTTATATGTCTAACGTGTGTTCGCATAATGTATGGAGCAAGGTCGTAATCAAATAAAGGATACGCTTGACCTCCATGCTGCTGATTCTGATTGGCTTGAAGTATGATAGAAGCCAGTGCCAAGGCACTCTTAATGTCTTGAGGTTCCCGCATATGCCCATGCCCAGTATTAAAACCACCTTTAAGCAGCTTCCCTAAAGGCACCTGGCAGCACGTTGTTGTACCTGTCGAATAAAAATCCAGATCATGGGGATACAATAGATTGGCTGCGATTGCTTCTTTTGTCTCGTCACTCAGAAGATGCTGCATGACGTACCATCTCGAGCTTTCACTTGCCATTTTCCCCATAACCCCCATTGGAGAACGACCATCCACATTTGCATTTTCCTGCATCAAGTCTCGGTCTGAGCCTTCCAATATACGATCAATCGAAGATACAAGATCCAGCTCAGTCTCTGTAAACATTGCCATGTTCTGATTACGTTGTCTGGAATTTGATTGTATATGTACGGTTCTTTGTTTGTCATGTGAAGTTTTAATAGGAGCTAATGTCATGTTTTTCGCCATCCTTTCGTTATAAACACAATATATAGTATGCATAATATTTAAAACATACAATATGTGCAATGTCACACTTTTATTTTAAACCTCATCACAACAAAAAAAGCGCCTTATCCGGGCAAAAACACCCCAGATAGACGCTAAAACAATCTTACTATTAATCGACAATAATGTGACCGTTTATGATGATGCCTGTGTCTCCGGATAAGCAGAAACACCCCATTCATCACCAAAAAACAAATCATCCAGTGAGCTTAATGTACCATCTTCTTCTACCTGATACACATTCATCTTATCACCGTTCACCGTTAATTCAATAAAACAACCCCAACAATAAAATTGATGGGAGCCGATCTTGCCTATATCCTTGGAATTGCAGTTCGGGCATCGCAACATATTATTCACCATTCCGTCCATTAACAGATTTGATATACCGATCCAAGTAACCTTAAAGGTGACTTCCTGTGGGGTTAACCAGATCAGACACTACAACTGTGTCTTGTCCTAATCGCATATGACGGTTTGCCTCGTCCAACTGCCGTCTGCCTTCAAGCAGGTCTGCAAGCAATCCGTCTGAAATTTCCAGTCCTGTTATTGTATTGCCCAAATTTGGCTGAAAATAAACATCTGCTACCCATCCAAGTTGATTTCCTTCTTGTGTTACGACCGGTAAATCTTTAACCCGTTCTGGACCCGTAAGAAAAGCGCGTGCCCGTTCTATATGGACAGCTTCCGCTTCGCGGACCGCAAGACTATTCTCAATCATAATCGCGTCTTCACCGCATGCCTTGATGTCATGCCAAGGAATAATGTGTCTAACACGTGTAAAACGCGTAGGTTCTTCTAGTTCCACATGTGTCATGAGCCATTCATCTGTAATCCAAACATCTTTGATCTTCGATACACGCTTGCCTGTGGCGATGTCATAAACAGGTAGTCCTATCAATTCAAGCACTTTCATGAAAGAGCCTCCTTCGAGCGTCAGGCACTGCATCGCTCTCGGTTCTCTTTCCCGTTCGTCTCAGACCCTACTGTCTATTACGGACACGGTGAACGATGGTTGCAATTCGTGTGACAACTTCCTGCGCTTCATTGATAGTATTGCCCAATCCGAAACTAAATCGAACAGCAGTCTGTTGTCTTTCCTCCGAAAGTTGCATGGCACGTAGCACATGTGATACTTCCAATGAACCTGAAGTACAGGCAGAACCACTTGCCGCCATAACACCAAGCATATCTAAATTCATGAGCAGCTTTTCAGTAGGTATATCCAAGAAGCTCACATTTAAAATATGCGGAAGCCTGACGTCAGGGTGTCCATTCACAACCACCCGTTCACCTAATTCACGCTGCAGTCCTTCCAACAGTATAGATCTTACTTCATGTATTTGCTGCAACTTTGCTTCACGATGTTGTGATGCCTGCATTAATGCTTCGCAGAATCCGACAATACCCGCTATATTCTCCGTTCCAGCTCGACGCTTACGCTCTTGATTGCCGCCATAGATTAACGGTTCCCATGCACTTCCATGTCTTGCATACAAAACACCCACACCTTTAGGACCATTTATCTTATGAGCTGTAAAGCTTGCCAAGTCTAAAGGGAGCTCCTGTAGCTTTATATCTATCATACCCAAGGCTTGAACTGCGTCGGTATGCATTAATATGCCACGTTCACGAGCTAAATGGCCGATCTCTTCAATCGGTTGCAGGGTTCCAACCTCGTTATTACCGTACATCACACTGATAAGACAAGTGTTAGGCTGAATCGCTTGTTCTATCTGAGCGGCTGACACCCTCCCATACTCATCAGGTTGGACAATTGTGACTCCAAATCCAAGCGACTGCAAATGCTCTGCAGCATGGAGAACAGCATGATGCTCAATTGCAGTGGTAACAAGATGTGGCATACCTGACTGCCCTTGCTTATCCATTCGCTGCTTCGCCGCCCACATCGCTCCAAATAATGCTGTATTATCGCTCTCACTGCCTCCACTAGTAAATATTAACTCTTGCGGCAAACAGCCTAGTTCCTCGGCTATCTTATCCCTTGCTTGCTGAACAACCGCCTTGGACTCACGTCCAAATGCATGGATGCTGGAAGGATTGCCGTACACCGCTTGCATATTGGCAGACATTACTTCCCATACTGCCGGATGCAACGGAGTTGTAGCAGCATGGTCCATATAGATTCGTTCCATATATGTCCCTCGTCTCTTCTCTGGATGATCCCCTACACGCCATATTAGATGTAGAACATATAGCTGTCTTGGCTTCCTTCATCCTTGTATTGAATAAGATCGTGTAATGTTGTAGAGTCCAATACGGATGCGATGCTGTCTCTAATACGTATCCATAAATCTCGTTTTGCGGGATCATCCTCTTCCGTAAAGTCAACCGGAGAGATAGGCCCTTCAAGCACACGGATAATTTCACCAGCGCTTAGCGTCTCTGGTTCACGGGACAATACATAGCCACCATATGCGCCACGAACACTTTTAACAAGTCCAGCGTTACGCAAAGGAGCAATAAGCTGCTCTAAATAATGTTCGGACAGTTGATTCTTCTCCGCGATGCTTTTTAAGGATGTCGGCCCCTCACCAAAGCTTCGTCCGAGCTCCATCATAATTGTTAGGCCATAACGCCCTTTTGTAGATATCTTCATATAAGCACCTCTAAATGTTTGTTTTCATAAATTCATTGTATTCCTATATGCCACCCTGTATATCGTATCACAACTATCCACGTTATGGACAATTTTCTCCTTATCTATTCATAGATAACCTTGACAAGATTCGTATATTTCGCTATAAAAGGGCCATGTGTTACAATAAGGGTAATTTTCAACGAAGAAAGGTACAACGGTGATGATGATGACAACAACTCCAGCTTCGACACGTGTCGTTGTCGGTATGTCCGGAGGTGTCGATTCGTCAGTGACAGCTTTGCTATTAAAGCAGCAGGGCTATGACGTAGTCGGCATCTTTATGAAGAATTGGGATGACACGGATGAATTCGGACAATGTACAGCAGAAGATGACGCCGAGGATGTCCGCCGTGTCTGTGAACATATTGGCATTCCCTACTACACTGTCAACTTTGAAAAACAATATTTTGATAAAGTATTTACTTATTTTCTTGACGAATACCGAAATGGGCGCACACCAAACCCCGATGTAATGTGCAATCGTGAGATTAAGTTTGGTGAGTTCTTACAAACAGCTCTTGACCTCGGTGCAGATTATGTCGCTACAGGGCACTATGCAAGAGTCGTGCATGACGGAGGTCAATTTAAGCTGCTTCGCGGTGTGGACAATAACAAAGATCAGACTTACTTCCTTAATGCACTTAGTCAGCAGCAATTATCCCGGGCGATGTTCCCGATCGGTCACCTGCCGAAGCCTGAAGTGCGTCGCATAGCAGAAGAAGCTGGGCTAGCAACTGCCAAAAAGAAAGACAGCACGGGTGTCTGCTTTATCGGCGAGCGTAACTTCAAGCAATTTTTAAGTCAATTTCTACCAGCACAACCGGGTGACATGATTGACATACGCACAGGCGAAGTTAAAGGCAAACATGATGGCCTCATGTACTATACACTTGGCCAGCGGCAAGGACTTGGGATCGGCGGTTCTGGTTCAGGCGAACCTTGGTTCGTAGCTGATAAAGACTTAACAACTAACGTCTTGTACGTTGTCCAAGGCGATGCCCACCCAAGTCTCTATTCTACAGGCCTGACAGCAACAGGTGTTAATTGGATCGCTGGTAACATCCCGGAAGGTTCCATCAGGTGTAAGGCGAAGTTCCGTTATCGTCAGCCTGATCAAGGCGTTACTTTGACATACTTACCAGACGGACAAGTGGACGTTCAATTCGACGCTCACCAACGTGCAATTACGCCAGGACAAGCCGTAGTCTTCTACGACGGGGAAGTATGTCTCGGTGGAGGAACTATTGATAAGATACACAAACTGCAAGCTATTCACCAATAAATCTACACGACTAAATAAAGGGGCCCTGCTACCAGATAGCGGGCCCCTTATACTGTGTATGAGTGCTGTGTAATGATATTAATAATTATTAGGAAGCTTCAACTGGAAATTCTTCAGACATCGTCAACTTACGGACAAGCAAGCGAGTAATACGAAGCTGCTGCGCTTCTTCTACAATAAATTCCAATTGATTGTCATAATCAATGCGTTGGCCTTTCTTAGGTGGAATCTCAACTTGTGAGTACACCCAGCCGCCAATTGTATCAAAGTCTTCTGATGAAATATCACTGCCAAAATGATCGTTAATCTCTTCAATCAGCATTTTTCCATCTACAGAGAATGAATAGTCGTCATGCTTCACGATCTCAGGCAGTTCTTCATCGAATTCATCCTGGATCTCGCCCACGATCTCCTCCATGATGTCCTCAAGCGTTACGAGACCAGCGGTACCTCCATACTCATCAATCAGCAGTGCAATCTGCGTCTTGTTCTTCTGCAGCATCTTCATAAGTGCACTAATGGACATCGATTCGGGCACACTTAAGATTGGCCGCAGTACATCACGCAAATCAGCATCGTCCGTCTTGATCTTGACCAAATCTTTAATGTGCACAAATCCTAGTATGTTATCTTTATCGGGATCACATACAGGATAACGGGTATGCATCTCACTATAGGCGGTCTGCCTATTATCCGCAAAGGAATCGTTCGTATAAAGGCAAACCATCTCTGTACGAGGTATCATAATCTCACGCGCATGTGTCTCTGAAAATTCAAATATGTTGTCCATCAATGTCAATTCTGTATTATCTATTAGACCACTCTTATGGCTTTCCTTCATCAGAATCCGAATTTCTTCTTCCGTATGAGCCGAATCATGTTCAGAGGCTGGTTCCACACGAAACCACTTCAACAACGTATTCGCCATACCATTAAGGAGCCAAATAAACGGATACATCACCTTATGAAAAGCCATTAAAGGCATTGCTGTCAGTAATGTAACACTTTCCGCCTTACGAATCGCTACTGTCTTAGGTGCTAACTCACCTAATACAATATGCATCATCGTAATCACGATAAAAGCTACAACTGTTGCAATCGTATGAATAAGAGCTGGTCCAGCCCCAAGTGCCGCCAATGGATCATGGAGCAGTTGAGCAATCGTAGACTCTCCAATCCAACCTAGGCCAAGCGATGCTAATGTAATACCTAGCTGACATGCCGATAAATAAGCATCTAAGTTGTTGGTCAAATTCCTCGCGAATTTGGCTTTGGCGTTCCCTTCCTGTACGAGTGTGTCAATCCGACTGCCTCGTACTTTAACCATGGCAAACTCTGCCGCCACAAAGAACCCATTCAAAAACACCAGCAAAATGACTAACAACAATCCCCATACTATCGGTAACGGATCACTATCCAATAGAATCCCTATCCGCCTCCCATAAAGCGGACAGGTACACCTCCCCATTGTTCAATTTAAACTTAAAAAGAATGACGCTTAATAATCATTATATACCTTCTTACATAACCGTCAAATCCTAGCCTAGGAAATCGCTCTTCGCAGGCGGCAGCACCTCCGGTATCGGGGATTGACATTATATATATTCCAGCACGTCATCGTCCTATCACCATGGGTGATGCCTAAAATATACGAATTATGATTGCTCGCTGGAAGCGTAGCGAACCGCTTCATTCAGGAGGCCTATAATGTGGGCATCATCGCAGGAATACAGCATATTTTGTCCCTCACGGCGATAACGCACAAATCTGTATGCACGCAGCGTTTTTAACTGATGGGACACAGCCGATTGCGATAGCTGGAGCGCATCTGCGATCTGATTGACCGCACATTCCTCCCGCGCCAACAATGTCAAAATTCGAATTCGTGTCGGGTCTCCTAAAGCTTTAAATGTCTGGGACACACGTTCCAGCACATCCGGTTCCCACTCTTTTCCTTCTAATACATCCATTGCATCCGACTCCTTATCGTACATTCCATACGCCTTGTCACTATGCTTAGCTGAGACAGTGGTTCGTAACGAGTATGCTCCTTACGTACATGCTTCCCCCTTAGCTTGTCCTCCACCGTCTGAACATAACCACATATGAGGGGAGGATTTATTCAAGTAGGATGCAACATTGGCCCGAAAAATAAACATCCTTCATCAGGAAAAAAGTCTCACCTGATTGCTTGCAGGACAGAATCGGATTGGGATTACTAATCGCCTCCAGTTACACACCTGCCGAATCTAAATTGTCGGCATTGGTGTTGGTGTCGGCGCTGCATATCCTTCACGATATTTATCATCTATTATTTTCCGTACGGCATCAAGCGAGTTCCCCTCTTGCTCCAGCTTTACCGCCTCCACAGCGATCTGAAGACATACACCGCATCGTGTCCCGTGATCATCCCATTGAATACTGCCATCCTCCAGCCTCTCATGTACGAAGCAATCCAAATTGCTTCGATGATTTGAGCTGTCCCCACAGCCACAATAACAAGGCATCCATTGCAATAATTGTGCGTTTTCAGCAGCAAGCTTATATACAAGTCGAAGCTCCTCTTCTCCATCCTTCAGGAATGGAGGCGATTCATTCACAGATGAGGTCCATTGGCGCAAATCCCCATTTGGCAACAAATGATCCTGCTTTGAATGATGCGCTGCTCCTTGCTCGTCACTTACTGTTGTAGCGCCGCATGCAGTTAACAGCATCATAATGATAAGTGCAGCAGCTTTCACCAGCCATATACTACGTCGGCGCTCGCTTGCCATTCCGCTTTCTTTTGCATGTAACATGTTATCACAGTCCCCTCTGCTCACCTTTAACATGTATACCATTACTAGTCATTCGGAATCACTTACTTTATTGAGAAGGATAACAAATCATATTTCCGAATCATTATTACCCTTATCCCTGTAATATTAAACGGATCACATATAGCCCAATTACGGCTGCCGCTAAATTAAACAATGCGGTACTACCTATGTAAGTAAGCGCCGTTTTGATACGCCGCTGCTGAATAAGCAGCCATGACTCAATCGTAAACGTAGAAAAAGTTGTAAATGCACCACAAAATCCAATCCCTAACCATGCATAGATATAATCAGGCATCGTCTGATGAAGCCCAGCCAAAATTCCGAGCAGCATCGATCCCGCCAAATTAATAACCCATGTACCCCATGGAAAAGATGTGGAATGCTTGGCCATCACACCAGTGATAACATACCTTAACCACGCACCAACAGCTCCCCCAAAACTGACTAACCAGATATTCATTGCGAGATGCCCCTCTCAGTTCGTGTAGGTCGCTGTCCAAGCTTATAACCAGCGTATGCGCTTACGAGACCTCCCACAAGGCTAAGAAGTTGATAACTTAATGCAGTTCCAACCCGATTGACTTCCAACAATTGAACCGTTTCCATGGCAAATGTAGAGTAGGTCGTCAACGCCCCAGCCATACCCGTGCCAAATGTCAACTTCCATAAGGGTGAGCAGTTCACCCTAGTCGCTACAAATGAAGTCAGCCAGCCTAAGAAACAGGCGCCCGCTATATTAACGAAAAGCGTAGCCATTGGGAAGCCGCCTACGATGTCAAACGGAAAGATTAGACTGCATCCATATCTGATGTTGGCGCCAATAATTCCTCCGATCGCTACGGCGAGTCCATTCCTTGGATTCCAACAACTGCTTGACATCACCACTCTACCTCTCCGCATGAAAAATTGATACTTGTTGCTGCATAAGATGTTCGGGACAAGGGCAATATTAACGCCCCTTCTGCCTACGAAGCTCCTGATTAACCTTCATTTTCGCTTCCATGCCCTGCTCACTTGCCATAAAGAATACCCGGTTCTGGATAGTATCCGGCAAATACTGCTGCGTTACATAATGGCCAGGATAATCATGAGGATACTGGTAGCCCTTATGCCCCAACTTGTCCGCACCTTTGTAATGCGTATCCCTCAGATGGAGCGGCACTTCAGCAGATCGAATATCATCCATCGCCTGCATCGCCCGTTGAATGGCCATCGGTATCGAATTAGACTTCGGACTCTCTACCGCAAATAAAATTGCCTGGGCAATAATGTATTGCGATTCCGGCCATCCGATGCGATGATACGCTTCAAGCGCACTGACTGCCTGTACCATTGCTTGCGGATTCGCCAAGCCAATATCTTCACTGCAAGCAACAGTTAGACGGCGTATAAACGTCATGGGATCCATCCCAAGCTTATCTACGGCATAAAAAAACCAGAACAGCGCTGCGTCACTTGATCCACGGATACTCTTATGAAAGGCGGATAATACGTCGTATTGGGTCGATTCATCTGCACGAACGATTGGTCTGCGAACAGATTCTTCTGCTTCTGCCATGGTGACGATTACCCTGCCGTCCGACTGCGGCATGGTGGTCATCGCAGCAAGCTCCAGCGCATTAAGCGCACGTCGGATATCACCATTTGCCATCTCGGCTATATGCTGGAGCGCATCCTCATTCACTTCAAGCGGCATAAAACCCAGTCCGCGCTCCTTGTCGACCATCGCACGCTGCATAGCAATCAGGCAATGTTCTGACGTCAATGCCTTTAACTGAAATAAGGTCGAGCGGCTAATTAATGCTCCATTCACATGATGGAATGGATTCTCAGTAGTTGCGCCGATAAAAATAATCGTGCCTTTCTCAACCGCAGGCAGCAGAGCATCCTGCTGTGACTTGTTAAAACGATGAACCTCATCCAAGAACAAGATCGTCTTAGCAGCGTACATATTTTTGCGGTTCTCCGCTTGCTCAATGACAGCCCGAACATCCTTAACGGACGCATCCACCGCATTTAGCCGTACGAATTCCCCTTGCGTGCGCTCCGCAATAATATTGGCAAGCGTAGTCTTGCCGCATCCAGGTGGTCCGTACAGCAAAATCGAGGATACACGGTCAGACTCTATCGCCCTCCTTAATAGACGCTGCGGACCCACAATATGTTCCTGTCCCACATATTCATCCAGCGTACGCGGACGTATGCGATCAGCGAGCAGCCTCATCTCAGGCCCTTGATCCGATTGATACGAAAATAAATCCATTTCTTATCACCACTCTAGTTGATTCGAACTTTCTTTACTCTATTCTAGCTGACACCCCTAGTTAGCTACATCCAGCATGTCCTCGTGAACGACATTCAATTGCTCTTATTTGTCATCTTATCATCATGTCTTGTCATTTATAAAGATAACGTAACGTCATACTTCTTTTGGCGTTTCAATTATCTTTTTATTATTTCAATCATTTTACCATACGTATATACAACCTGCATATCCACCAAGAACGTACGTTCTTTTTCTTATCAAAAAAAGCTGCCCAAACCATCAGGTTTAGCAGCTAATTATTATATATTATGACTAACTAGATCTCTATTTCTGCTCCAACTGCTTTAACAGATCCTTCACTGCTACACTAACCATAATGAGTCCCACTACAGGTGGAACAAATGCGTTACTCGCAGGAGGCTGCTGTGCTTTACGCCGATCTGGTGCATTCTCTGGCACAATCTTCTCGGTTACATCTACACGCGGCTTCATTGGCTCCTCAGTGGAGAACACCACTTTAACACCTTTTTTGATCCCTTGCTTGCGCAGTTTCTGTCGAATTACACGGGCAATCGGATCTACAGTAGTCTTAGAAATATCAGCGACCTGAAAGCGAGTTGGGTCCATCTTATTAGCTGCTCCCATACTGGATATCATCGGGATGCCTCGCTTTAGACACTCTTTGATAAGATGAATCTTATAAGAGACGGTATCTGATGCATCCAGTACATAATCAAGCTCATATTTGAACAGCTCTTCATACGTCTCCTCTGTGTAAAACATATTCAGTGTAATAGCATCACACTCAGGATTGATGAGCTTGATTCGCTCTTTCATCAATTCTGTTTTCTCCTGGCCTACCGTTGTGATTAAGGCATGAATCTGACGGTTCACATTTGTAATGTCAACAACGTCCTTATCGATCAAAATGATTCGTCCGACTCCTGTTCTTGCCAGCGCCTCGGCAGCAATCGAGCCCACTCCTCCAATGCCAAGCACAGCAACTGTACTCTTCTTCATCAACTCCATGCCTTCTGGCCCAATGGCAAGCTCTGTTCTAGAAAATTGATTGAGCATAAGGTGCCTCCTTCATAGATAGCTACTTTGTATAACCATAAAACACCCTCGCCCCAAAGCCAGCTGGCTGAGACGAGGGATGCAATTACCTTTGAAAGTGAAGAAAGTCTTCGGCTTATTCGCCTTGCTTTTCTTCTTTCTTTTCTTTTTTCTTCGTTTTAATGTGCAGTTGATCCAGTTGAGCTGTATCCACCAGATTCGGCGCGCCAACCATCAGGTCTGTTGCACTTGCTGTTTTAGGGAATGCAATCGTTTCGCGCAAGTTGGTGCTGCCTGCAAGCAGCATCACAAGTCTGTCGAAGCCAAATGCGATCCCGCCATGCGGAGGCGTGCCGTATTCAAATGCGTTTAACAGGAAGCCGAATTTCTCTTGTGCTTCTTCAGGGGAGAATCCAAGTGCGTTGAACATCTTCTCCTGTACTTCACGCTTGTAAATACGCATGGAACCTCCGCCTACTTCGTAGCCGTTAAGCACGATGTCGTAGGCTTGTGCACGGATCTGACCAGGATCCGTATCGAACAATGCCAGATCCTCGTCTTTCGGGCGTGTGAACGGATGGTGCTCCGCTACATAACGTTTTGCTTCTTCATCATATCCAAGCAATGGGAAGTCAACCACCCATGCAAACTTATATTCATTATCGTTAATCAGGTTCAAGCGGCGTCCAACGAGTAAACGCAGATTGCCGAGTACATCAGCCACAACTTTCTTCGTGTCTGCCGAGAACAACAGAAGATCGCCTTCTTCAGCTCCGAGACGATCACGCAGAGCCGCAATTTCTTCCTCGTTGAAGAATTTCACGATCGGTCCTTTAAACTCGCCATCCTTCACTTGAATCCATGCCAATCCTTTAGCTCCGTAACGTGCAGCGAATGGTGCAAGATCGTCGATCTCTTTACGGCTCCACGTGCCACAGCCTTTTGCATTTAAGCATTTTACGACGCCACCCTTTTCGATGACCGATGCAAATACTTTAACTCCAGAGGAAGATACAATATCACATACGTCAACTAGTTCCAGACCAAAGCGAAGATCTGGCTTGTCAGAACCATACTTGTTCATTGCATCCTGGTAAGTGATGCGTTGGAACGGTGTAGGGAGCTCGATTCCTTTTGTTTCTTGGAACAATCGAACCATTAGCTCTTCCATCATACCAAACAAATCCTCTTGAGATACGAAGGATGTCTCGATATCGACTTGGGTAAATTCAGGCTGTCTGTCAGCGCGCAAATCTTCGTCACGGAAACAACGTGCAATTTGATAATAACGCTCCATACCGGATACCATGAGCAATTGCTTAAAGATTTGCGGCGATTGCGGCAACGCATAAAATTCACCTGGATGCACACGGCTAGGCACAAGATAATCACGAGCACCTTCCGGCGTGCTATTTACCAAAATAGGCGTTTCCACCTCGATGAACTCGTTGTTGTCCAGATAATCACGGAACACTTTGGCTGCTTTAGAACGCATCATCAATGTTTGCTGCATCTCTGGACGACGAAGGTCCAGATAACGGTACTTAAGACGAAGAGTTTCGTCAATCTCAATACCATCCTCAATGAAGAATGGAGGGTTTTTTGCTGCGTTCAGCACATCAATCTCAGTCACACGAACTTCGATCTGGCCTGTAGGCAAATTCGGGTTAACCGTCTCCGCATCACGTTCGACTACTGTACCGCGTACAGCAATTACGTACTCGTTGCGCACACGATCCGCTATGTCATGTGCTGCTTGCGAGAACTCCGGATTAAATACGGCTTGCATAAGTCCACTGCGGTCACGCAGGTCAACGAACAATACTCCACCCAAGTCACGGCGTCGTTGTACCCAACCATTTAATGTCACCGTTTCACCAATATTGGCCGTTGTAAGCTTTCCACAGTGATGCGTCTTGTACATCATAAAAGGCACTCCCCATCTTCTATTAGATCTTTTAAGCTCGTATTTAAGCTCAATTTATTACGACTGTTGAATCGTTTGGATCAGCTCATCAAGCTTCACCATACGCTGTTCACCAGTTGATAATTGCTTCAATGCGATTTCACCGCGAGACAATTCATCCTCGCCCAAGATAGCTGCAAATCGTGCCTGCATCCGTTCAGCCGACTTCATCTGCGCCTTCATTTTCCGGCCCTGATAGTCCTTCTCGGCTGCGATACCGGCAACCCGCAGTTGATTAAGCAGCTTAGCCACTTCATCCTCAGCTTGCTCGCCCAAACCAACTAGATACACATCCAGCGGAGATTGCTCATTGCATTGAACACCTTGGTGCTCCAGCAACAAGGCAATCCGCTCCATCCCCAAGCCGAAGCCGATCCCCGGCTGATCCGGTCCGCCTATACTTGCAACAAGACCGTTATATCGGCCGCCGCCGCCAACTGTATCAATGGCGCCAATACCTTGCGCTTTGTACTCAAATGCCGTGTGCGTGTAATAATCGAGTCCACGTACAAGTCGGTGGTTAATTCGATACTCTACGCCCATTGCACTTAAGAGCTGCTTCACCTTTTCAAAATGAGTCGCACATTCTTCATCCAAGCTATCTAGGATGGACGGCGCATCACCAAACTTGTCTTGGTCTACCTTACAATCCAGCACGCGCAGCGGATTACGCTCCATGCGTGATTGACAATCTTTGCACAATGTCTCTTTCATAGGCGTCAAGAAATCAAGCAAGGTTTGACGGTATGCCGCGCGACTATCTGCATTGCCTACAGAGTTAATCTCCACAAGAACACCAGACAATCCGATTTCTTTCATAAAATGATACCCGAGTGAAATAATTTCTGCATCCAAGCTTGGGTCCACTGCACCTAACGCCTCTACACCGAATTGGTGGAATTGACGGTAGCGTCCTGCTTGTGGACGCTCATAGCGGAACATAGGTCCAATGTAATACAGCTTCGTGACGTCAGGATCACCATACAGCTTGTTCTCTACATAAGAACGAACGGCACCTGCTGTCCCTTCTGGGCGTAAAGTCATGCTGCGATTTCCTTTGTCGCTGAAGGTGTACATTTCTTTTTCCACTACATCCGTTGTCTCGCCCACTCCACGCTCAAACAATTCAGTTGCTTCGAAAATAGGAGTACGAATTTCCTTGTAATTAAATCTGCGGCACATCTCGCGCGCTTTCTGCTCAACGGTCTGCCAAATTTCGACCGTTCCTGGCAAAAAGTCTTGTGTACCCTTCGGCTTCTGGAATGCCATTTACGCAACCTCCTATACTTATGAGACAAGCCTTGATTCACAAGCTCGGTCATCCCAAGCTGAGGCACAGGCTGAAATTCTCGTCTTCATCTCTCGCCATAAATATTTGAAAACAAAAAAACTCCCGTCCCGCGTTAAAATAACGCAAAGGGACGAGAGATTGGTTGTTCCATTCACCCGTGGTGCCACCCACATTCCGGATCCATGTCAGCATATTGCTTGACTACAGGTATCAGAGGATAAAATATCCTACCGAATACCATACATGTTCCGCTTCATTCGCGTATAACGTCCGCGCTACGCCTAACGTCTACTGCTATAAGCAATTAATGCCCAGCCTCGCCGCAGGTTCTCGGGGGTGTCATTCGTTCGTCCTTCATTAAGACCCTTCCAGCCTTGGGGTCTCTCTCTGAATAAGAGGGTTCGAAGTACTTGTTCCCGTCATCAAATCAAATATCATAAAGAGATTATATGAAGAACATTGTAATAATTTACTCCATTAAAGTCAAGAGGCATTACAAAAAAAGAAAAAAACCTACATCATCAAATGTAGGTTTGTCAAAAGTATATATTCTTAAAAGGGGGTCATGTCACTTATTATAGGGACTGATTGTTAAAGGAACATGAAACGCAGGTTACAGAAAGATTACAAATAAGAAAACGCTTCATTTTCCTGTTTACGATTGCGTGTAGAGTGGAAACAATTGATCCATCATTTCGATCTTCTTTCGTGTCACTTCTACGTAATTGTCATTGTACACTTTAGGCTCTTTAGGATTGGCAAATCGGGAGATAGCCCCTGTCTCAGGATGCACCCACTTTGTAGTCGCCCCACAGCCAAGCCCCAAAATAGACTGGATTTCTTCAATAATTAAAATGTTGTATAAACTTTCAGTACCCGGAATGGAATAACCAACATTCTCAAGGTTGCCTAAAATATTTTTCTGCCGGTACAAATAATACGGAACGTATCCATGGGCATCTGTCCATTCGCTCGCCGCAGTCATCATCTGTGCGATCTCATGTCGGTCTGCAACCTTAAATTTCTCTTCGCCACGGTGCTGTGTCATTTCAGAGGCTCTCTTAAAAGACAAGGTATGTACCGTTAACGACTCTGGCATCAATTTCTCGGTCTCGCACAAAGTGTGATCGAACTCCTCGACGCCTTCACCCGGCAATCCAATAATGAGATCCATATTGATATTGTTCATGCCCATTTCACGTGCCAGCTTATACTTTTCGATCGTTTCTTCAACACTATGATGTCTGCCGATAATATCCAAAGTTTCTTGAATGTAAGATTGCGGATTAATACTAATTCGGTCAATATTCCATTTGCGCAGCACATCCAGCTTCTCTGGCGTAATGGTGTCAGGACGACCCGCTTCAACTGTAATTTCTCGCACATTCCCTACATCTGGGAAGGATTCATACATCTCCTCATACAACATATCCATTTCTTCCGCTGTAATACTTGTTGGTGTGCCGCCACCATAATAAATGGTAGTAATTCGCACCCCTCGCTCCTTCAGGAAGCGACCGATCTCGCGAATCTCATAATGAAGTCCACCCAAAAATGAGTTCACAGACCCTTGGCGCCCATTAATATCGTAAGCAGGGAACGTGCAGTACGCACACTTCGTCGGACAGAAAGGAATACCAATATAGATACTAATCTCCTTTTGCAGGTTATCCAGGTCGGGCAATGCCGTTAACTGACGTTCAACGATACGCTCCATTAGAGCTACTTTTTGATCCGTTACCAAGTAGTCTTCCTTTAACTCCTTACGTGCCGCATCCGAAGCCAGTCCCCGTCTACGCGCATCATGCATCAGCTTAGTCGGTCGCACTCCAGTCAATATCCCCCATGGCTGCTCGATACCTGTCCAATCCGTCAATACTCGAAGCAGCGCATGGCAGAGACTGTTCTTAACCTGCTTCCGAAATTGCTCGTGTGTCGCCTCAGCCGTCACGTCTCTTGTATGTTCAGCTTCATACAATCTTACACTGCCGTCCTGAAGCTTAATCCGCAGTGAGCCATAGGCCCGTAAACAGCGCGAAGCAGCGTGATGATCTACTAAACCTGAGCTGTCTTCCGTATGCAGCCTTAAGACAGCATCGAACTCTCCCCAATCCGGTTCCCCGTCGCCAACAAGGCCGTCTGTAACCACATACGTCACTTCTGGTTGTTCGACATATAATTGAATAATATGAACAAGCGAGCGCTCAAACGCTGCTTCATTAGCTGTTAATCGAATACGCATTGGTAAATCCTCCCACTATTACACCTGACAGTAAAATAAACAAAAATAAAAGCCCCTAATCGGAGCTTCAACACTTCTTGATGAATTGTAACATAGGTCACAGGGAGAATAAAGAAATCAGTTATTACCCCAACTAAGCGACACCGTTTATCTGCGGTGACTAGGGTACGGTCGTCTCATACTGCGCTCCTCCGCATGCTCCTGACTCATATTGGCTGATGTTTCACGCATAGACTGCGTCATGGCCATGTGTCCGTACTGAATAGCTAGCTGCTGCAACGATTGACGCATAGTTGGCGCTCCTTCATCTTGAGATGCCAATAGTATGCGTGATATCTATCCCTATCTATTCGTCCTCTTTAATTACTCAAATCCACAGCAAATCAACTCATGCATGACTTAGCGTGACTGGCTGTCCAGTATTAACGTCACTGGTCCCCAATTTGTAAACTGCACATCCATCATCGCACCAAAAATGCCTGTTGACACGGGCAGGTCATGTTTGCGCAAGCATTCATTAAAGAACTCATACAACTGCTCTGCCTGTTCAGGACGCGCAGCCGCCATAAAGTTAGGACGTCTCCCCTTCCTACAATCTCCAAACAATGTAAACTGTGATACTGACAAGATAGCACCACCAATATCTTGAACAGAGAAATTCATTTTCTCTTGTTCATCCTCAAATATGCGCAGTCCCGCAATCTTGTCCGCCAACCACTGTGCATCCTGCTCCGTATCTTCATGTGTGACGCCAACCAACAGCACCAGTCCTTTATCAATTTCACCTACTGTATCCTGATTGACAATGACTTTTGCAGCTTTAGAACGCTGTACGACTATTTTCACGTGCGTAACTCCTCTCCGAATTGAGCATCTGATTATTGCCATACTCATATAAGAACAGCCGCCCCGTGGGCGGCTGCTTTGACTATTGCATAATACGCTGTACCGTGTATACATCCTTCACACGCTTAATCTTCTCCACTACCGAATGCAAATGTTCAGTATTCCGGATAAGTACCGTCATATGAATAAGCGCAAGCTTGTTTTTATCGGAACGCCCTGATACAGCCGCGATGTTCGTCTTGCTCTCTGATACGACCTGCAGCACTTCATTCAAAAATCCGCGTCGATCCATGCCTGTAATCTCGATATCTACGCTGTAGTTGGCCTCGATCGACTCTTCCCACTCGACTTCGATGATACGCTCGGCTTCTTCGCCTTCGATCTCCTTCGGCAGGTTCAGACAATCCGCACGGTGCACGGACACACCCCGACCCCGGGTGACGTATCCAACGATATCATCTCCTGGCACCGGATTACAACAACGAGCAAAACGCACGAGTAAATTATCGATTCCTTTGACACGGACACCATTTGTCGGACGAGACTTCCGCTCATTGGAATCTTTCTTCATCTCTTTGATCTCGTGTGTAAGCTCAAGATGCGCTGCTTGCGCCTCTTCTGCTTCCTTACGAAGCTTCTCAGTCAAGCGAGTACAGACTTGTGCTGCCGTAAGACCTCCGAAGCCAATCGCGGACATCATATCCTCAACATCGTTAAAGTTAAACTTCTTGGCCACTTCCATCAGCTTGTCTTCCGACATCCAGCCTTGCGGATCAATGCCCAGTCGTTTTAACTCACGCTCAATGGAGTCACGGCCCTTCTGAACATTCTCTTCCCGCTTCTCCTTCTTGAACCACTGTTTAATCTTGGAGCGAGCATGCGAAGACTGAGCAATCTTAATCCAGTCTGCACTAGGACCGTACGAATGTTTGGATGTTAATATTTCAACAATATCGCCTGTCTTCAACTTATGATCAAGCGGCACGATGCGACCGTTCACTTTAGCCCCAATGGTACGGTTTCCAACCTCCGTATGGATGCGGTACGCAAAGTCAAGCGGTACGGAGCCTGCCGGAAGCTCGATCACTTCCCCTTTTGGCGTAAACACGAATACGAGATCCGAGAAGAAATCCATTTTAAGCGATTCGACAAATTCGCTAGCATCTTTTGTCTCCTGCTGCAGATCCAGAATCTCACGCAAAAATGTCATCTTCTCTTCAAAACTCCCGCCTATAAGGCTCTGGTTGCCCTCCTTATAAGCCCAATGCGCGGCAATACCATACTCAGCCGTTCGATGCATATCCCATGTGCGGATCTGCACCTCTGTCGGCTCGCCTGTCGGACCGATAACCGTCGTATGAAGCGACTGGTACATATTGGCCTTCGGCATGGCGATATAATCTTTAAACCTGCCAGGCATCGGTTTCCATAAGGTATGAATGATGCCCAAGGTGGCATAACAATCTTTAATATTGTCGACCAAAATGCGGATCGCAAGCAGATCGTAAATCTCATTAAACTGCTTATTTTTCACCGTCATCTTCTTATACACGCTGTAAATATGCTTAGGTCTGCCGGATAAGTCAGCTTCAATGCCCATCTCGTCCAGCTTCTCGTTAATCCGCAGGATGACGTCGGAAATAAATTGCTCCCGTTCAGCCCGCTTCTTATGCATCAAATTAGCTATGCGATAATACTGCTGCGGGTTCAAGTAACGAAGCGCAATGTCCTCCATCTCCCACTTGATTGCGGAAATACCTAGACGATGCGCAATCGGACAGAATATCTCCAGCGTCTCATAGGCAATACGGCGCTGACTCTCTTCCGATTGAAACTTCAGTGTGCGCATATTGTGCAGGCGGTCCGCAAGCTTGATCACGATAACACGTATGTCATTCGCCATCGCGACAAACATTTTGCGATAATTCTCATTCTGCTGCTCTTCCTTTGAGCGAAACTGGATACGTTCAAGCTTCGTTAAGCCATCCACCAGCATTGCACATGTCTCGCCGAACTTCGCACGAATCTCATCAAGAGAAACAGAGGTGTCCTCCACGACATCATGAAGCAGAGCTGCGACGATAGATGTTGGATCCATCTGCATGCCCACTACGATATCCGCTACAGCCAAGGGATGTAAGATATAAGGTTCTCCAGACTTCCTAATCTGCCCATAATGGGCTTTGTCCGCGAATTCATAAGCTTCACGTATGCGGATCAAGTCTGGCTCTTTCATATAAGTAGAAGCTTTAGTTATCAATTGGTCGATGCCCATTGGACTCGTCTCGATTCCTTTCTATCCGGGTCGTTCGTCGTCCCTGTTTACAGATTATCCTATAATTATGCCTTTGAACCGTATTGCCGTCAATGGCTATCGCTGTTATTCCACGGATATGTATGTCGGTTGTTGTCGAATATAAGAGAATAATTACAAAAACAGGGGTTCATGTCACCTTTTTTAACACGAATATTAAAAAAGTTGTTGTAATTCGACGCCAATTCGATGTAGATTATATAGTTAGGTTTACAATTAAATACGAAATAAAGGAGTGCATCCGCATTGCAACGCGAAATTCAAGTGCTTGAAAAGCCCGCTCTTATGCCGGGTCTGCTGCTGAGCATTCAACATCTGTTCGCCATGTTCGGCTCCACGGTACTCGTACCGAATCTGTTCGAGGTTGATCCAGGTATCGTCCTATTGATGAACGGAATCGGAACCTTATTCTACCTCATCTTATGCCGAGGATTGATTCCAGCGTACCTAGGTTCCAGCTTCGCATTTATTTCACCCGTACTAGTTGTACTCGCTGGCAAGACGGAGAATTATCCGCAGGCATTAGGTGCTTTTATCATATGCGGTGTTGTCTTTATTCTAGTAGCTCTGATCGTAAAGTGGGCAGGCACACGTTGGCTTGATGCGTTATTTCCACCTGCCGCAATGGGCGCGATCGTTGCCGTTATCGGTCTAGAGCTTGTTCCTGTTGCTTCTAACATGTCGGGATTTATACCTGATGCTGCTGGCAATTTGAATTATACGAACATCACACTGGCTGTTATTACTTTAGCAGTTACAGTTATCGGTAATGTCATGTTTCGTGGGTTCTTTAAAATTATACCCATACTTATCGGAATTGTTGTCGGTTATGTGTCCGCCTACTTTATGGATGCGGTTGATATGAGCAAAGTAACGTCAGCAGCATTCCTGAAGCTGCCAACGATTACATATCCAGAATTTAATTGGACGGCGATCTCCATAATCATACCTGCAGCATTGGTTGTCGTTGTAGAACACGTTGGTCATTTGATGGTAACGAGCAATATTGTGGGCAGAGACCTGTCCAAAGATCCTGGACTTCACCGCTCCTTGCTCGGCAACGGAATCTCGACTATTTTTTCCGGCTTCTTCGGCTCAACGCCAAACACGACATATGGAGAAAACATTGGTGTAATGGCACTTACTCGTGTGTATTCTGTATACGTCATTGGCGGAGCAGCAGTGATTGCCATTATCATGTCGTTCTTTGGCAATGTGTCTGCCCTTATCGCTAACATCCCAGTGCCAGTGATGGGTGGCGTCTCGTTACTCCTGTTCGGGGTAATCGCGGCGTCTGGTCTGCGTATTCTGGTTGATTCAAAGGTAGACTTCAGCAAGCCTAAAAACCTGCTCTTGACTACACTTGTTATCGTTATCGGTATAAGCAATGCTACTTTAAAGCTCGGCGATGTTGAATTAAAAGGTATGGCGCTTGCGACGGTTCTGGCCATCGTCTTAAATCTGTTCTTTATTTTGATTGACAAGCTCGGATTATCCAATGATCACGAGAAGTCAGCTCATTAAATTGAACTAACAAATCCCCCATTGAAACCTCTCATCAAAGCTAATCTTGAGAGGTTTTAAGGGGGATTCTTATTAGTTAACCACTTTAAATTCGGGATCTGTAATGTTCAGCTTTCCTTTTAATCCATCCGTTACATAAATGTCCTTGTTATTTGTAATAAAGAACGCTTCCATCCCTGCTATACGGTTCATATGCTTAAGACCTTCCTCAAGGCCCTCCAAAAACACAGCGGTTGACAGTGCATCAGAATCCGTAGCGTTGTCAGCAATAATCGTCACACTCATTAGCTCATTTTGTTCGGGATAACCGGTCTTCGGGTTAAGCAGATGATGGTATCTGACTCCATCCTTCATAAAGAATCGTTCATATACCCCAGAGGAATCAATTGTTTCTCCCTTCAGCTTAATCGTACCTATCTGAGTGCCCCTACTCTTGTCCGGATTTTGGATACCGATCACCCAAGCACTTCCATTCGGTTTTTCACCAATTGTAACGATTGAACTTCCACCCAGATTAACGAGGGCATGTTTAATCCCTTGTGCCTTTAAATAATCAGCTACTCGGTCAGCCGCGTAACCTTTGCCGATCCCCCCTAGATCCAATACCATGCCCGGTTTTGTTAGACGTACTGATCTGTCTGCCCCGTTTAATTCGATATTTTTATAATTTACTTTGTGAATTGCTGCCTGTAGTTCTGCCTTATCTGGAATCTTAGCATTATCATGCCCGATATTCCAAAGATTAACGAGTGGACCTACACTCGGATCAAATAATCCATCGGTTTCCTTCCCGTATTGAACAGAAAGCTCAATAGCTTCAAAAGTGTCCGCAGACACACGAACTGCTGATTTGCCAGCCGCTTCATTAACAGCTGCTAATTCGCTGTTATCCTTCGTGCGGCTCATGTGGCTGTCTATACTTTTCATGATGTGGTCGATTTCCTGAAAGTGATGCTCATGATCACCTTTATCATAAATCTTAATGTTAACTACTGTATCAAATATAAAATAACTTTTGTCTTGATAAGCTGGGGGCTGCGGCGCCGCTTCAGGCGCTTTCACTTCTTTAGTGTTCCACTTTACTGCAAACAATGCTGCAATGACAAGAATAATCACTCCAAGTCCAATCATAGCCGTTTTTTTGTTCATGGCTGTCCCTCGCTCTTTTATTTATGTATGTTTGCCATTTAGAATACACTAATTCGTTAACCAGAATGAACTGAACTATGAACATTTTAAAAATAATGAACCTAACTCCCAATATGCCCCAAAATCAAAAGCAAGCTGACACCTCTCTAAGAGGGCATCAGCTTGTCATGCAGCGCATCAATCAGATGCTAATAATTCACTTAATATGTCATTAACGATTGGACTTCAATACCTTGAAGCTTCTCGCGGCCATTTAAATAGCCAAGCTCAATCAAGAATACCGCACCTACAACTTCTCCGCCCAGTTGGCGTATCAGTTCAATCGTTGTTGAGATCGTACCACCAGTCGCAAGCAGATCATCAGCAATCAGTACTTTCTGTCCTGGCTGAATCGCGTCACGATGCATCGCAAGCTTATCTTTGCCATACTCCAGATCGTAACCTGCCTCAATTGTATCTCCTGGCAGCTTTCCGCTCTTACGAATCGGCACAAAGCCTGCTCCGATAGCTAATGCAAGAGGTGCACCTACGACAAAACCACGTGCCTCTGGACCTGCTACCAAGTCAACATCCATACCTTTAACTAATTCATGCATTGCGTTAATAGATTCACGGTAGGCAGCCCCGTCTTTAAGCAGCGTTGTAATGTCCTTAAAGCGGATGCCTGGCTGGGGAAAGTCAGGAATAACACGAATATAAGACTTAAAATCCATAAGTCAATTCCTCCTCGAACGTTATCGTCTCAACGATAATTTAGAAATATAATAAAATTTCATTATGCCTTACATCAGTATGTCTACTCACCTAGCGGCTTGTCCCATGCGGCAAGCAGCAGCTGCCTGAGCGCATCGGTCGTACCGTCATACCATACAGATTCCCATTCACTTAAACGTTCCCACTCTTTGTACCGCGGGGAAGCGTCCAAAGATGTCTTCCTGGGCACTTCAACCATGGAATAAGTAGCACCTGCTGCGCTAGCTTCCACGGTCACAAACTCCAAATCGCGAAATACATCAAGCAGTACCGACAATTCGCGCACAGACAAACCTGTCCGGCTGGACAATGACATCAGCGTCCCTTTGTTGTCCTGCCATGTCCGCAAGCGCTTGAGCTCTGCAAATGCGGGTACAATCCTGCTGCGATCTGGCGAGCGCAGCAAGCCTTCCTCCGGCTTACGCGGCAAGAGCACATGCACACGTTCAACACTTGGGTAGCGTTGACCTACGTACGACCAAGACTCCGCAGACTCCATTGGAATGCAGCTCAATACAATGTCACGTACCTGCTCGCTCGCAAAGGGTTGACTTTGCTGAAAGCTGCCTGCATCGGACAACTGCACATAAGGCTCTGCCGCATATACACCCGCTTCCTGACGTGAAGTTAGCCAGATAGCTTCTCCGGCACGACTTGCATTCAGCTTGCGGGTCAGCTCAACAGCAGCGCTAATCGGTTCGCGCGATCCCCGCAAATCGAATAGCTGCCGTTCCCGGATGCGGATATCCTGCAGCATAAGCTGTGGTTTGCGTGAACTATTCCATTCATTGATGGACAATTCACCAAGTACATCTGTCACCACATTTGGCGAAATTCGATCTGCTAGTGTGCCTTTATGAAAGGCCACAGCATCCAATGTAGCACGGTCTTGCGTCAACATCAACTTTAAATGTTGACCCTCTTTTCCCATCGTGCGTTTTTCGTGTACACGAGCGTCTGTAATGATGACCTTCGGAGTGGAATTACCCATGCCAAACGGTTCCAAACAACTTAGTTCATCAATCACCTGAATCGGAACTTCAAGCAGACTGCAAGCGGCGTCAGCATCCGTACAGGGGATATATTGTTCCTCGGTTAATTGTTCATCAGCAATGTTCTGTAGAGCTTGCTCCAACTGTGTCAGCTTCTCATACGCAATCGTCATGCCGGCTGCTGCCTGATGGCCACCATAATGCTCAAACAATTCCCCGACCTGCGACATCGCACCATACAAGTCAAAACCATCAATTGAACGAGCGGAGCCTTTACACTTGCCCGTTTCTTCATCATGCCCCAGTACAAAGGTAGGCCGATAATAACGTTCCACAATCTTGGAGGCGACAATGCCGATAACACCTACATTCCAGCCTGCCTGTGCCAATACGATAACATTAGGTACTTTACCCGCAGCCTCAATTTTATCGGCAAGCTGCTGTTCCGCTTCCTTAACGATCCGCTCCACAATCTTCTGTCGTTCCTTATTCAGACGATCTAGTTCCTCCGCACATGCTAGTGCTTCATCCAGCTTATCAGTGGTTAGCAACTGCACCGCTGTGTCCGCATGATCCAGCCTACCGCTGGCATTAATACGTGGTGCCATAGAAAATGCAATATGAGTAGAAGTTAAGGCGCTGGCATCCACGTTGCCGATCTGCAACAGCGCCTTAATACCCGGATAAGCGGAATTGCGCATGCGCATAAGCGCACTTTTGACCATGATGCGGTTCTCGCCCGTTAGCGGCATCAAATCTGCTACGGTCCCAATGGCCGCTAGATCAAGCAAATGCTCCGGCACCCGATCTAACAAAGCATGTGCCAACTTAAAAGCTACGCCTACGCCTGCCAGGCCCTTGAAAGGATAAGGACAATAATCAAGCTTAGGATTAACAAGTGCATAAGCTTTAGGCAGCACTTCCGGCGGCTCATGGTGGTCTGTTACGACAACGTCGATTCCGCAGCTAGTCGCATGTTCAATTTGATCAACAGCGCTAATTCCAGTATCTACGGTGATAATAAGTGTTACACCCTGTTCCTTTGCCTTATCTATAGCTGTCGTATTCAGTCCATATCCTTCATTTGCGCGATGCGGAATGTAATAGTCAAAGTCAGCACCTAACTCACGCATCAGATGGATCATTAAAGAGGTACTGGATACTCCATCCGCGTCATAGTCGCCGTATATCCAAATCCGTTCTTTAGCTGCAATCGCTCGGCGAATCCGTTCTACTGCTTGAGGCATCCCTGCCAACTGATACGGATCCAACATATCATCAATCGTATCATTTAGAAAATGACCAACAAGTTGTGCATCGTCAATACCGCGGACGATCAGAAGCTTCGCCAGAAGCGGAGATATGTTTACTTCGGCCGCCAGCTTCGCCACACGTTCTTCTGACACTTCAGCACAACGCCATCTTGTTCGTGGTTGAAGCATTACAGCCTCCTTCTTAGGGAAAGGTTATTTAATAGTATAACAATGAAATTTATGGCTATTATTGCAGCCATTTTGGAGAACGATCTCTCACGTCCCGCTGCTGTCCTTGAATGGGATAACCAGGGTCAAACGGATTGATGTGTACAAACACATCCGCAACGTGCAAAAATTTGTGCAGCAAATGCTGCTTGACCCGTTTGCCTACACTGTGCCCCTCTGCAACAGTTAGCGCAGGATTCACACTAATCTTAATATCAACGATAACGTAGTGACCGTGTTCACGAGCTCGGAGCTCATCCACCAGTATGACACCATCCACCGTCTGCACTGCTTTAATGAGCGGATTCGCTTCTTCATCATGCAGGACATGATCCATTGTCGAATGAATGGAATCTATCACCAGCCTATAGCCCATCTTGAGAACCAACAAGGCTACCGCCAGCCCTGCAACCGGATCTAGGTACAACAGCCAAGCAATGCCGAACTTACCACCAAGCATTGCGGCACCTACCCCAATCAAGGCTGCAATCGAAGAATATACATCGGAACGATGCTCCCATGCATTGGCAATAAGCGCTTGTGAAGATAACCGCTTTCCTAAGCGATATTTGTATTGAAACATGCCTTCCTTCACCACAATTGACAAAAGCAGTACCGCAAGCGCATACCACTCGGGTATGTCCACGTGACCGCCATAGATCGCTTTGATAGCAGAAATAAGGAGTTCCAAGCCTACTACAAGCAGGAGGACAGACACAATGATCGCCGCAATAGACTCTGCTTTTCCGTGCCCGTAAGGGTGATCCCGATCGGGAGGCCGCTTTGCAGCTTTAATGCCAACGAGGACGGCAAACGAACCGGCTACGTCAGATGCAGAGTGAAATGCATCCGCAATCAGTGCTTGGCTCCCTGAGGAAAAGCCCGCAATCCCTTTAAGACCCGCCAACAAAATATTACCGATTATGCCAACCCATGCGCCGGTTTCTGCTTGTGCAAAACGGTCAGCTGCCATACTTCATCCCTCGTTTACTCACCAATTCAACTCTATTAGCACTTCCATAGGCCTAACACGCTAAAACCGCGTCGCAACGGACGCGGCTTCAACGAATAAACAGGCCAAGCGCTTAGAGCAACAATGGACATTTATTCCTGCTATATCAGTTTACGCAGCAAGCACGCAAACTATCATAAAAAACAAAATTAAGCTTGTTGAGGCTTTTTAACTGTATTACTTGTCTTCTTTTCTTTGTTCTTAAGCACAGCCCACAGTGGGCTTGCAATAAAGATAGAAGAGTATGCGCCAAATGCCAAACCAATAATAATCGCAAGCGAGAACATCCGAATGGATTCACTACCGAATACAAACAAGCAGACAGCTGCAACAAGTACCGTCAACACCGTATTAATGGAACGTGTAAGTGTCTGATACACACTATCATTAACTAGGTGAGCCAGGTCGTTCCAGTTGCGAACTTTAGCAAATCGAAGATTCTCGCGGATCCGGTCAAAAATAACTATCGTATCGTTGATGGAATATCCGATAATCGTCAAGATCGCAATAATAAACGGCAGATTGACTTCAAGTCGGAAGATTGAGAATACGCTAATAACCATAAAAGCATCATGCAGCAAGGCAATAACCGCAGAGATGGCAAAACGCCACTCAAAGCGAATGCTTACATAAATGATAATCCCGATTGATGACAACAAGACGGCCCAGATCGCATTACGCTGCAGTTCCTTCGCAATCTCTACATCAACCGTGTTCACTTCAAACGAAGATCCAGGAGACAATTTGCCGAAGTCATCCTTTAGCTGTTTCTCCATCTTGTCCGTTAGCACTTCGTTAAAGCGAATATTAATTCGCTCGCTACCCATCGTAACATGAGGAGCCTTGGACATCTCGTACTTATCGAGCAGCTTGTCTACTTCAGCTTTCTCCACTTGTTTCTTGATTGTAATGTCCACATTCGTACCGGAGCTAAAGTCGACCCCGTAATTTAATCCGAAAATACCAAGTACTGCAACCCCTATTATCGTAATTGCAATCGAGAAAATAAAGAAATATTTACTGCTGTGTACAAAGTTAAACGTTCCTTTAAAGCGCACGGATGTCACGCTCCTTCACACCGTAATACCCAGGCTTGTTCCAAATGTTAGCCTTGATGACCAATTGAAGCAGCAGGCGCGAAATGTACACGTTCGTAATAATCGTACATACCACCGTCATCATCAAAATAAGTGCAAAGCCTTTAACTTGGCTCTCCCCGAGGAAGTACATCACAACAGCAGCGATAACCGTTGTCACGTTGGCGTCAATAATCGTACGGAACGAGTTCTTCGATCCAGCTCTCAGTGACGACATAACCGACTTGCCACTCTTCATCTCGTCTTTAATACGTTCATAGGTAATAATGTTGGCATCAACAGCCATCCCTAATCCCAGTACAAAGGCCGCTATCCCCGGAAGCGTAAGTGTAATATCTGACATCCAGAATACAAAGAGCAACAGCCATGTAAATAGAATAAGACAGAAGCTCGCAATAATACCTGGCAAACGGTAAACGGCTAACATAAAGATCAGAATCAGCACGGTACCAATTAGCCCGGCTTTGACTGTCTGATCCAAAGATAATTTACCAAGCGTAGCTGCTACACTCTGCGTATACTTCTCGGTCAGCTTCAGCGGGAGCGAGCCCAAGTTGATCGTATCACGCAGCTCATTAGCTTCGGCATTTGTCTTTTGTCCAGTAATTGTTGCTTCGCCACCAGAAATTTCAAAATTAACTGCTGGATCCGATATCATCTTCTCGTCCATGTAGATGGCCAGATGATTGCGTCCTTCACTTACTTTGGAAGCAAGACGCTTCGTAATCTCAGAAAACTTGTTCGCATCCTTCAGCTTAATGGAAACGACGGGGCTCTTTAGCTCGTCATAAACGACCTTTGCGCCACCCTCTACAAAGTCTGTTCCTTTTAGCTCGACCTTACAATAATCTGTAGCTGTCTTACAGCCATCTGAGCTCCGGAATGTTAATACCGATGGTTCTTTCAACTTCTCACGCACTGCCTGATCATCACCAACAGCCGCAATCTTCACTCGAATGCGGTTAGAGCCTTCTGTCGTAATTTCAGGTTCGCTAGTACCTTGAGCGTTAATCCGTTTCTCCAAACTCTTCGCAGTCTGTGTTAAGGTTTCAGAAGTAATCTTTCCACCCGGCTCAAGAGGTGATGCTTCATAAAGAATTTCGAAGCCGCCTTGTAAGTCCAGACCGAGACGAATGTTGTTCAGTATCGATGGGCTAGTCCATGCCATAACACCTAACGATACAACAACGATGAGCAAAAATGCCATCATCCGTTTCATTTCGTCCCATTCCCCTTTCATATTCAATATTCCTATTATAATAGCCGTCAAAAAACGAGTCAATTTGCATATTAAAGATAGGAAAGCATTTACACAACCATTATAACAACTTCTAACCTACTTAAATCCGTGAAAAAAGTCGCACCTTTAAGAAAAGGGAGACCCGCGATAAGCTGACATTGTCATATAATTCATAAATTTGGTCACTTTTAACGACAAAATATCATTGACCACCTCATGAACTGCCGGTTCACCACTTTTCTTGTACTTCTCACTGACACACTCCCATACTTCAGCAGCCGTCACATGCTCATAACCAATCAAGTGAAATTCTTCCGCTTTGCTCTGACATAACAATTCAACATCTTCATCCTGCAGTTTATCCATCTCTACTTCTAAATCGAGTTCAACCCCTAGCTGCTCCACCATAACGGCCTCTCCCTTCCGTTCACTCTACTTTCATTCGCGCCTCACAACACCTGTTCCTGCTTACTAAAAGTCTAGAAGTAAAAATGTGCGGTATGTAATATGGACAACCGCATATGAATGAAGTAATGACAATAGGTACAAGTTACCTCAAGCGAGGGATCGTCGGTGAAAAAACAATCCTTTATCCAAGGCACGCTCATACTGCTAGCTGCCGGTATCGTCAATCGTATACTCGGCTTCATCCCGCGCATCACACTGCCTAGAATCATCGGAGCAGAAGGAGTTGGCATTTACCAGCTCGGCTACCCATTCCTTATCGTTATGATTACCATTATTACAGGTGGCGTACCACTGGCTGTCTCCAAGTTAGTGGCTGAAGCAGAATCAAGAGGCGATAGGGCGCGCACATATCGAATTCTACGAGCCGCGCTCTTGTTAACTTCTACCGTTGGTATCCTGCTGTCCATCATCAGCTTGCTGCTAGCCCCATGGATTACGTCACATCTGTTAACGGACAAGCGTGTCTATTTCACTTTTCTTATTATGACACCAATTATCGTTCTTGTCGCTGTATCTTCTGTGCTTCGTGGTTATTTTCAAGGGAAGCATAATATGATTCCCACTGCAGTGTCTCAAGTGACGGAGACGATTATACGTATTATCGCCGTCATCGCCTGCGCCTATGTATTGCTGCCTTATGGTCTGGAGTGGGCAGCCGCTGGCGCAATGCTCGGCACCGTAATTGGCGAGCTAGGAGGGCTGTCTGTACTTTGTTACGAGCTCTACGCCTCCCGCAAGCGGGAACGTATGGAAATCGCCTCAGCGGTTGAGCAGCCTGCATTAGTACTCGAGCAAGAGGTTACATCCCAAACACAAAGAGGCGTATGGCGCAGCATGATGAGAATCGCACTCCCGGTAACGGGTGGGAAGCTCGTCGGCTCCCTCTCCTATTTGGTGGAGTCGATTGCGATTGCCCGCAGCCTAGCCGTAGCTGGCATAGCCACCGCCGTTGCTACAGCACAGTACGGCGCGCTGCAAGGCATGATCATCCCCATCCTGCTGCTGCCCGGAGCGCTCACCTATTCACTTGCCGTATCGCTTGTACCTTCCTTATCCGAAGCATACGGCCGCAACGACATGAAAACGATACATAAGCGGCTTCATCAAGCGATACGACTTGCGCTCGTATGTGGGGCACCGTTTGCGGTAGTCATGTTTGTACTGGCACTACCGCTCTGTGTGCTGCTCTATAATGATCCCGCTGTAGCTCCTATGCTGCGCTGGATGGCACCTATCGCTGTGTTTATTTATATTCAGGCTCCATTGCAAGCCGCGCTGCAAGCACTCGATCGACCAGGGACTGCGCTAACAAATACACTGATCGGCGCAACCCTTAAGCTGTTTCTGATTATCCAGCTTGCTTCAATGCCCGCCTTGGGCATTATGGGTGCAGTGATCGCTATTAGTGTGAATACAGTAATTGTGACATTGCTGCACGCTTGGAGTGTCATTCGATCCTTAAAGCTAAAACTCCCTTGGCTTGACTTCGCTAAAGTAGCTGCAGCAATGGTCATCATGGCTGGTGTCGTGCAGTATATCTACGTACATGCACCTCTTGGTGAGGGCCATGCGCTCTTTCGCTTTATTGCTGGCTGTCTCAGCGGGATTGTGACTTATGTATCTTTGCTCATTGTGATGAAATTAGTAGATCGCAGTGATATGAGCCGTGTGCCAATCTTTGGCCGCTGGTTCTCCCAAAAGCCAACATCGTAACTTAAAAAGATGCGAGCCGTTGATTTAACGAATCGCATCTTTTTTATCGAGGAACAACTCCCCTTTATGATCAATACTGCAAAAAAAGACGTCTTTAAAATCTTTGATGCCTCGCAGCTTCATTTCTGCTTTCAGCCAAAAACGTGTCTTATCGATCTGCTCCAAACTATCATCCATGACCTTGCCATCCATAATAAGCGGCAGAGGAAGGGTAACAAACTTGATCTTGTCTGCTTGTATCACAGGCTTGCTACCTGCACTCCCGATACTTCCTGCTGCATAAACGGCTGAGTCACCAGCAGCAGAACCGCCAGAGGAACTAACCGAACCTCTGCTTTTTGTCTGGTCTGCCTTGGATGGACTCCCCTCCGCACCCGCTCTAGAAGGGATGTTCACAAGATCTCCTGGACGACTACCAACTTGCTGGCTGCCTGACTCCAGTTCCTCTGTAAATCCCCCAGACTGACCTCCGCTTTGTATGGCTTCATCTTTCATGAAGATGGTCAGCTTACCCGTCGCTTCCAGAATAGCATATTCAACATCCTGAACAGAATCCACACCCTGTTCCCTCAGCTGCAGCATAAGATCATCCAAGTTATAGCGCTGCTTTCGCATCTCTTCACGGTTCAGATTCCCCTGACTGATAATAATGCTTGGCTTGCCATCAAATATTTCCCGTAGACGTCTGCTTTTTAATGTTAGAAATGCAAGTGTCACCTGAACGACAACCAGCACGATCATCGGTGTAATACTTTCCAACAGCGGTCTTTCTGTATTCTCAATACTGAATACCGCAATCTCAGCTATCATAATGGAAATGACCAGATCAAACACGGACAATTTGCCTATTTCTCGTTTACCCATGACTCGAAGTACAATAAACACCAGAAAGTACATCAAAATGGTATGCCAAATATGGGGCCACACGTTCATTGTGCTTTGTCCTCCAATTTCCACAAGATGTGAGTGAGCGCATTAGCCACTGTAATGGTATTCTGACCGCTCTCATGGAAAGACATACAGCATGCTGATATGTGTTTATTGCCATTATCTGAATACTGGACATTAAGTATATTTCAGCCACCATTTAGATTGACTGGAGAACACGCTTTATAGGATAAATAACAACAAATAGCCTGTAGAGATCACTAACGACAATAACGTAAGTGGTGCGCCAATCTTTAAAAATTCCCAGTAGCTGAATCCATGTCCCTCTTTCTTTGCCATACCTGACACGATTACGTTTGCAGAAGCGCCGATAATCGTCCCATTTCCACCTAAACAGGCCCCCAGTGCCAATGCCCACCAAATGGGATTCAGATCATGCGGACTTGTTATCCCCATTTGAGTACCCAAGTCTTGGATTAACGGGATCATGGTAGCCACAAAAGGAATGTTATCAATTGTAGCGGAAGCAAAGCCGGATACCCACAGAATCAGCATCGTTGTCTTCGTTATGTCCCCTTCAGTCAAATCCAAAGTCATTTGCGCCAATTGTCCGATAATTCCGGCTTCAATCAAACCACCAACGAGAATGAACAATCCAATAAAGAATAGGATAGTTACCCACTCTACCTGGTGCAGTGCTTCTTCAATCTCATGCTCGGCGCGTGTTCCAATCAGCATCAGTAACGTAGCGCCAGCCATTGCAACGACAGAAGCTTCAACATGAATAACCGAATGCAGGGCAAACCCTGCAATTGTAAGCATAAGCACAACTAACGATTTGCGAACAAGGCGCTTATCCTTGATGTATTCATCGGCAGATAATTCCATCAAAGCTGCACGCTGCTGATCGCTGACTTGAAGCTGTTTTCTGTAAATAAGGACAAGCAGACCAATGATCACAAGCATAATGACAATAACAACTGGTGCTAGGTACTGCAGAAACATGTTAAACGTCAAATGCTTATTGGCAGACCCAATCATTATGTTAGGTGGATCACCAATCAACGTAGCTGTCCCGCCTACGTTAGCAGCAATAATTTCAGCAATCAGATAAGGAACGGGGTTCACTTTTAACATCCGGGTAATAGAGAATGTGATAGGTACAATTAAAAGTACGGTTGTAACATTGTCCAGAAATGCGGACCCCAAAGCGGTTAACGAAGACATAATGACCAGGATGCGAACAGGCCTGCCTTGTGCTTTCTGGGCAGCTTTAACCGCAATGTATTGGAACACACCGCTCTTATTTGTAATTCCTACCAATATCATCATCCCTACAAGTAGGAAGATCGTATTCCACTCGATATAATTCGTAAAGGCGACATGCGCATCCACAATCTGCAATATGAGCATAAGTACCGCACCTAACAATGCAATAACTGCGCGGTTTAATTTCTCAGAAATGATAATTGCATATGTAACCAAAAATACGATAACTGCTGCAGTAACCTGCCAACTCTCCATATGATGCTCCACTATTTCCATCCCTCTCCATGTCGGCGCAAGTAGTTCGTACTAGTTACCCAAGAACACACTTCGTCTTATTCTTCAAGATTATAACGCCGTCCTTTTTTTTCGTCCATGTTTCGATTGTTTCATCACCACACTTTAGCAATCTTTCAGTATCGACTTGTACTATTTCTTATAGCTTGCCCATACGATGAATACAAATAGCTTGTTCAAGGAGGGGATCTGATGAATGCGATTCAAAAAGTAAGCAATTGGAAGATGAATCCGATATTTGCAGGCATCTGTTATGGCTTTGTATGGTTAGCTTTAGGTGCGCTGGCACTTTCTGTCCTGCTAGCAGCCAGCTCAGCGAGTGAAGATAATATGAAGAGCTACACTTATATTATTCATGGATTTGCTTTGCTTGTAGCAGGGTGGACTGCTGGACGTCGCAGCGGCAAGAAAGGCTGGTATTATGGGGGGATAACAGGACTACTATATTTACTGATTGTCCTTATAATCGGATTTTTAGCTATGGACGTATCATTTAATTGGAATAAATTACTTTATATTTTACTATCCTTTGGTGTGGCTGCTCTAGGCGGAATTGCGGGAGTAAATACAAAAAAACATAAGAAATAAACCTTCGTCTCATCTTTCCCACCATGACTCGACATTAGAAATTTATTCGACTAGAAGAACTATATAGATTGTATTTTACACTTGATAGATACAGCAATCCCCGCAGCCTCTCGGAGGTGCGGGGATCACATTCTGTTATTCTACTTTTAACGTTATGCTTTCGCCTGTCATGCCGCCGCGTGCTTGAAGTGTGAAGCCTTTTGCATCTTTTGGTACATCATAGGCGATATATCCTGTTACCTGAATACCAGGATTGATTTTTTCAAACATGAAAGTTTTTTTCTTTTCCTTACCAGTAGAAGAACTTAATGCAAGAACCGCTTCAGTTGAAGCCTCGAATTCTCGGCCTTGATCATCTACTAAAGTAAAACTGGAATTCGTAACAGAAATCGCATCTTTTTGACCATTTAACAATGTAACTTGCACAACTTTAAAGATCCCTTGAGCTTCTGCTGTTGCAAACTGATTATTTCCTAATGTACTGGCCGTTTCTAGTCCATCAACTTGTATAGTTACATCGGAGGAAACGCCTGTTTTAGAAAGCTCGGGTTTCTCTTCCTCTTTTGGTTTTTCCGCTTTTTCTTTTGCCGTCGTAGTATCAACAGACTTATTTCCAACGCTCGCTGTGGAGGACTTGTCTCCATTCTGGCCAGCGTAAATACCGATAACAATTAATACTGCAACAATTAATAATGCCCACTTCAAACCCTTTTTCATACCCAGTCCTCTTTTCTTATGTATAATTGCAATTATGTACATATGTAAATCCTTTTAAAGTATACCATTAGACCTATTGTTAAACAACACCATTATTATTGCTTATTATACTTTTTTAGTATTATATTGAAATTTCAATTAATCATTATTAAAGCTGATTTAAGCAGCTTTAGCATCGAGTCATTCCCGAAATGAATCATTATTATTTCCATGATTGAAATTTCCGGGTAAAAAAGGGACTTTCCGTCCGCTGATGTTCCTCGCTCTTTGTGATATACTATGAAAGTTAATGCTTGGTGAAAAGGCATAATAGGGGGAGCATAATGATTCAATTCCATTCCATGCAGACTATCACGATCTGGACAGTCATCGTTGTGATAGCTCTCGTCTGGTTCGGTTCTCGCAAACAGCCACTTGCTGTTTTTGCGTCTATATTCCGAGCACTTTGGCAGTCAAGACCATTTCTAATCGCATTTATTTCACTTATCTTGATTCTTTTAGTTAATAAGTATGAATTGGATATCGAACAACTTATGAATATTTCTTGGGACTTTACTCCTGCTATTCATCAGTTGGAAGGGCAATTCGTAAACAGCTTCCAGCAGCTGTTTAATCATCCGTTTCTCACCCAGATACTGGCGGTCTTTTATTTGATCGTATTTCAGGGTTTGATTGTGTCTTCTATCGGAATATATACAGCATCTGGCAAATTAAAGATGGCCATTGCTGTCTGTTATGCTATCGCGATTAATTATGTGATCGCTATTCCGTTCTACTTGTTCTTCCCAGTAAATGAAGTGTGGTCATACCCACCGGCAGGCGTGGAATTTGTAATGCTGCAGGTGTTTCCAACATTCGAGGAGCACTATCGCCAGTTCTCAGGGCTTGATAACTGCTTCCCAAGTCTGCATACCTCGATCTCCGTTACGGTTGCCTTAATTGCAGCCAGATCAGGCATTCGACGATGGTCCATTTTCACAGGAGCCAGCGCACTTATTATCATTTTCTCCATCTTCTATATGGGCATTCATTGGTTGTCTGATATGCTGGCAGGTGTGGCATTAGCCGTATTCGCTAGCTGGTTGGGGATGAAGTTGGCTGGTGTTGAGCCTTCCATGAAAGCGATGTTAAGCAAAAGACAGCAGCCGTTGAACCCGACACGTAGTAAGAATGTTACGGGATCGAATCAAACAGCAGAGTAGGTTCGGACAAGATGATATAGAATGATTGAGTTGGGCAGCCCTCCGTCACCTTTTGGTGCTTGGAGGGCTGCTCTGTTTGAATAGGTACTCGTATTACTATTACTAACAACGAACGCGTTGATTAAAAATATATATCCCTAATGTTACTTGAGCTGCATGTTTCACTTTTATTTTCCTTTTTTTACTATTTTATAAATATCAATATGCAGCCACAACCAGCACCCACACCATCTCAAGCTTATCTCAAAATAAAAAAGCAGGCTGTTGAGATTATCTCAACAGCCTGCTTTACCGATGTGATCGGCCATGATTACAATATTAATCCCAAGCAGTGCATCCTCCGTATTATGCAGAAGCACTCTCTTCAGAACTTGCAGAAACATGACTGATCGCGCTGCGATCAAATGTCAGCTTTGTTACATCGTTCACACGCAGCACAACTGTATCGTCTGTGATCTCCACGATTGTACCGTGAAGTCCGCCGATTGTGACAATCTTATCATTCTTCTTCAGAGCGCTAAGCATCGAATTGCGAGTCTTAGATTTCTTCTGTTGCGGACGGATAAGCAAAAAGTAAAATACAGCAAACATTAATACAAACGGAAGAAGCAAGGACCATATGCTAGATCCGCCTGTTGGTGCTGCTGCAGCTATCTCGATAGACATCTTGTTACTCCCCCTTTCATTTACATATTCTATGTACGGATATCAAGCTTCCCTTATCATGTCTGCGGGAAGCTTGTCCACCCAAAGATTAGAAGCCGCTTTCGTTGCGATCCATGCCATAACGTTCAAAGAACTCGTCCCGGAAATCACGCAAACGATCCTCGCGAATCGCTTCACGCACTTGACTCATCAGATTCACAAGGAAATGCAAATTATGATAAGTCGTTAATCGTAATCCGAACGTCTCATCTGCCTTAATCAGATGACGCAGATACGCACGCGAGTAGTTGCGGCAAGTGTAACAATCACAATTCGGATCAAGTGGGCCAAAATCACGCGCATACTTCGCATTACGTACAACCAATCTGCCTTGACTGGTCATTGTTGTACCATTGCGGGCAATACGTGTTGGAAGCACGCAGTCGAACATATCAACTCCGCGCATCGCTCCTTCAATCAGTGCATCAGGAGAACCAACGCCCATCAAGTACCTAGGCTTATTGTCCGGCAAGTAAGGCATGGTAGTGTCCAGCACCTCATACATCAGATGCTTAGGCTCACCAACACTGAGTCCCCCAATAGCATACCCCGGGAAATCCATCGAAGTCAAATCCTTGGCACTCTGAATACGCAGATCCTCATACATACCGCCTTGCACGATTGCAAACAATGCCTGATCATGTGGTCGAGCATGACTTTCCAAGCACCGTTCTGCCCAGCGTGTCGTCCGTTCCAATGAATGCTTGACATAAGCATGCTCGGCAGGAAAAGGTGCACATTCATCAAAAGCCATCATGATATCAGAGCCCAAAGCATTTTGAATCTCCATCGCCTTCTCGGGCGACAGGAACAGCTTATCACCGTTCAAATGAGAGCGGAAATGAACACCCTCTTCTTCGATCTTGCGCATGTCGCTCAAGCTAAATACTTGAAAACCGCCGCTATCTGTCAGAATGGCACGATCCCAATTCATAAACTTATGCAGTCCACCAGCTTCACGCACGATCTCGTGTCCCGGGCGCAAAAACAAATGATACGTATTACTCAAAATAATACGAGCTTCCATTTCCTTCAGTTCTTCCGGGCTCATTGTCTTTACTGTCGCCAATGTGCCCACCGGCATGAAGATCGGTGTCTCAAAGGAACCGTGCGGTGTATGCACAATGCCAAGACGCGCGCCTGTTTGCTTGCACGTCTTTATATGTTCGTAAGTCACTGCTGCCATGTTAGTGATCATCCTTATCGTAGATTCGTCTAGTCTGTTCTTATTTACGTTATGAGCAATTAATTTTAAAGTGACAGTATAGCGGAATTATGGCACTTTGACAACATACATCCGCTTGTTAGCCTGCACTACCCATGGATAAACATCGCATCACCAAAACTAAAGAAACGATATTCATTGGTAACAGCTTCTTCATACGCATGCATGATGTGTTCACGTCCTGCTAAAGCACTAACCAGCATAACAAGTGTAGACTTGGGCAAATGGAAATTCGTTAGCAATGCGTCCACTACAAGGAACTGGTAGCCAGGATACATAAAAATATCCGTCCAGCCTGAGCATGCCTGAATCGGTTGCCCTGCGAATCGTTGTGCTACCGTCTCCAACGTTCTCGCTGAAGTCGTTCCTACCGCAATAACTCGACCACCCTTTGCTTTCGTATCTCGAATGAGACTCGCTGTCTCTTCAGGCATTTCATAGTACTCCGCATGCATCACATGTTCTTCCACACGCTCTGCTGACATCGGTCGGAAAGTACCGAGTCCGACATGAAGCGTCACAGAAGCGATTCGAATGCCTTTGTCCTTAATCCGCTCAAGCAGCTCCGTTGTAAAATGCAGTCCAGCGGTTGGCGCAGCAGCCGAACCTTCATGCTTGGCATACACCGTCTGGTAGCGCTCACGGTCATTCAACTGTTCTTTAATATAAGGCGGGAGCGGCATCTCCCCAAGCCGGTCTAATATTTCTTGGAAAATACCATCGTATTCAAAACGAAGCAATCTTCCACCCATATCCCGCTCTTCCACCACAACTGCACGCAGTTCCTCGCCAAAGGTAACTACAGCACCTAGCTTCAGACGCTTAGCAGGCTTAACGAGTGCCTCCCATACGTCGCCTTCCTCCTGCTTCAGCAGCAGTACTTCCATCTTAGCTCCTGTATCGGGCTTTACCCCGAACAATCGAGCGGGAATGACACGAGTATCGTTAAGGACAAGCAGATCACCGGGTTGCAAATAATTAATAATATCGGTAAACGTATGGTGCTCTACATGTCCTGAATTGCGGTCCAGCGTCAATAAACGCGATGCGGTACGATCTTGCAAAGGTGTCTGTGCGATTAGCTGTTCTGGTAAATGAAAATCAAATAAGTTCACATTCATCGTCTGTTCATCCTAACGCTTTATGAGTTCCACGTTTTTGTAATAGTATTTCAAAATCTTCTGGTAATCATACCCTTTGTCTGCCAATCCTTTGGCCCCCCATTGGGATAAGCCGACGCCATGACCATAACCCTTACCTTTAAAGAAATAGGTTGGCTGTGAATTTATTGCCTTTGCCTCGCCTTTTCCGTTTATGGCAATTGCGCCATCTTTAAGATTTTGCGGTGAAGAGGACTTGCCGTCAACGGCAGTACCGCCACTGATGCCATTCTTATCTGTAGATTTACCACTCGCTCCGGCTACTGTATAGTTGCTGCTCGATACGACCTCAAACAATGTGCTTGGCAGCCCACCGAATACACTGCGGAAGCTGTCTGGATAGCTGACTTGAATCGGCACACCGTTTACTTCCATCTTGGTCACCCGTCCGGAAGGTCCTCGACTTGTCACTGCCAGCTTCTGCACTGTGCCGCTAAAAGCGGTCTTCGTTGAGGACTTAATCATATTTGTAACTTCTTGTGCCGTATAAGGCCCACGCATCCAAGCATACTCCGTCGATTCTGGAACGGTATTTAATACGATTAACCCCGTTCCTTTATCCGCTTGGGCTACAGGATTCACATTGGATTGAATAGCTGGTATTGGCCGAATGTTTGTACCGTTCTCCTTCGGATAAGCGATTTGAAGCCCGGCTTTGTTCCGGCTCGCCTCCTTTGTCACTACGTCTTCGCGAACGTAACCGAGCGCTCCGCTAGGAAGAGCGACATAATACCAGTTTTTCTTGCCTTCTTGAATAACGTCATCGGGACTGTCGACTACTTGAAAATAGCCATAGCTTCCACCCCATACTTCACTTGGATCGGCTGTCTTTCCCCCGGCGTTCGAATTAAAGATCGCCTCGATCAGCTTGCCGTTCTGCGTGAGCACTTCACCGGCAGTCGCCTCCACGGCTGACTTGATGTTAGAATGCTCCTTCTCTGTCCCATAATAAGCTTGGCTCAGCGTCGTGTCCACGACGTTGGCAATCTCGAACTTGCCGTTCTGATACAATGCAAATGTGCGTGCAGCTACCGCTTGCGCCTTTAATGTCTCTGCTGGCCAACTAGAGTAAACTTCGCCGCCCACAACGGACACAAGGTACTGCTCAAGGGGAAGCTCATTTACAAGTGCCAGTTCTTTATTATGGACACTCACTTCCATCAGACCGCGATAGGTACGTTGTGATCGTTCCGTTACTTTAATGGTGGAGTCCTTTGCAGGTTCAATGCCCCATTTCTCATTGCCATACACACGGTAATGAGAAATCGTGCCAGAACCTGTATCTTCCAACGATTGCACCAAGGCACCGGTTGCTTGTACTGGTCGAATATTAACGGCTGGCAGAGCTTGTCCGATCGTTGCTTGTACATTATCCAATGCAGCTTGAGAGCTCGCTTGTCCTACCCATACAGCAGCAGTTGTCTTGCCGCTGCTCTGAATAATGACTACATTTGCATCAAAGCTGGCATCGAGCAGCAGTTGCAGCGTCGTCTTTGCCTCGGCCAAGCTGTTATAGGTCCCGGCTTGGAGGTAATGCGGTCCCGCTATCGTCGACCGCGCACCCTGCAAAGAGGCTTGTATCGAAGCATCTCCTTCATACCGTTTGAGTGCTTGAGATGCTTCATTCTCCGTATTATAGTAACCAGCATATACGGCGTAGAATGTTGCTCCTCTACGAGGAATATGTATTAATCTGGCGGAATCAGAAACCTGAACTTTCTTAAGAACGGCTTGTGCCGTCGCTTTGTCTTTTGTTTCAATGACCTTAATTTGATACTGATCCATACTATATCGTGCTTGCGAAATACCCAGTGCCAGCTCATTCTGTGCTGTTCTCGCCTGTACTGTAATTGTTTCTGGTGAAGTCAGCGTAACCTGCTGCGTATGTCCCGGCGACTTGTTTCCCAGATTTGCAAACAGTGCGGCGCGAATGGTCTCCCCCGCCGTCACTTTCGCTTTATCCGCAGCAGCTTGGCCGCTCACCTTCGAACCGGTGTTGGCTGCCGCGGCTTGTGCATGATCATGAAGCAGCGGACTTCCTAATAGCAAGGCACTCGCTGCTAAACATAATAATGTGCGTCTTACTCGAATCATCTAACAACATCTCCTTCTCTCCGTTAAAACAAGCTGTATACTCATATACGCTGGACGCGTGTATTAGTTTTTGTCTGGCATTGGGATGCCTAGATGGGCATAAGCCTGCGGCGTCGCAACACGTCCGCGTGGAGTACGCTGGAGAAAGCCGATTTGCAACAAATAAGGTTCGTACACATCTTCAATTGTCTGACTTTCTTCTCCAATCGTTGCCGCAATCGTGTCCAGACCAACCGGACCGCCGCGGAAGTTCATAATCATCGCCTGCAGCATCTTATGGTCGATCTGATCGAGGCCCAACTGGTCAACCTGAATGGACTTCAGCGCCTCATTAGCCAGTTCTGTCGTAATAATTCCATCTCCGCGGACCTGTGCAAAGTCACGGACACGCTTCAACAGACGATTCGCAATTCGTGGTGTTCCCCGCGAACGAATTGCAATCTCATCCGATGCATCTCCCAGCACCTCAACGCCAAGAATATCAGCGGCACGTGAGACAATGTAGCTAAGCTCATCTGTCTTGTAGTACTCCAAGCGGCTGACGACTCCAAAACGATCACGCAGTGGAGCAGACAACAATCCAGCACGTGTTGTAGCACCTATTAGCGTAAACTTGGGCAGATCGAGCCGAACTGATCGAGCACTTGGACCTTTGCCGATAATAATATCAAGCGCAAAGTCCTCCATCGCAGGATACAGCACTTCCTCTACTGTCCTGTGCAGACGATGAATCTCATCGATAAACAGAACATCGCCTTCCTGAAGATTCGTCAGCAGTGCCGCCAAATCTCCGGGACGTTCGATGGCTGGACCTGAAGTCGTACGTATACTGACACCGAGCTCATTCGCAATAATATTGGACAATGTCGTCTTCCCAAGTCCAGGCGGCCCGTACAGCAATACGTGATCGAGTGCTTCCTTCCTCATCTTGGCAGCCTCAATGAACACCTTCAGATTGTCCTTCACCTGCGCCTGCCCAATATATTCATTTAAATATCGCGGCCGCAGACTAAGTTCAACCGCTTGATCCTCCATCATGAAGTTGGCCGAAATAATACGCTCGTCCATTCGTCAACCGCCTTTCTTTCCTCTAAAAACGTTCTGATCTGGCAAAAAGCCATGGCAAAGGCGAAGTTAGACATCCTGTCAGACACCTTGCTGCTAATCCCAATCTAGTACAACTTAAGCCTTAAATAACTGTTGCAATGCCTTCTTCATTAAAGAATCCACACTTTCATCCGCATGGACACGATGCTGTAGTTCATGCCATGCATGATCCAGCTCGTTATCCCTGTAGCCTAACGCCTTCAGCGCTTCGCGTGCTTCGCTCCATGCAGGATGTCCATCATCGCTTACAATTGTCGGTGTATCCAAGAATAGGGATTGTGCCGTTAAGCTCAAATCCAGTCCAATCGAATCCAGCTTGTCCTTCAGATCAAGCACAAGCCGCTGTGCCGTCTTCTTGCCGATACCCGGCAGCTTAGTTAGAAACGCAAGGTTTTCTTGCTGAATCGCCATCACAACTGCTTCTGGCTTGCCCCCTGCCAGCATGCCAAGCGCTACCTTGGGTCCGATGCCATTTACATCAATCAGGCGTCTGAACAGCTTCTGCTCCTGACGACTGCTGAATCCGTAAAGCAATATAGCGTCTTCACGAACATGATGATGCGTATACACCGTAACGGGCTCAACTGACTTGGCAAATACATATGGATTAGGACAATACACACGGTAGCCGATTCCATTCACATCAATGATCACATACTCTGTCTCTAAATGGGCTACTTGCCCTCTCAAAAAATCTATCATCGTCGCAATACCCCGTTCAATTGGTCTTGTAATCCGCTCGAGTGCGCATGGCAAATCGCGATGGCCAGCGCATCCGCCACATCGTCAGGCTTAGGAACCGTCTTCAGCTTCAAAAATAGCTTTACCATCTCTTGCACCTGCTTCTTCTCTGCCTTGCCGTAACCAACAATTGCTTGTTTCACTTGCATGGGCGTATACTCCGCAATCGGAATACCACGCTTGGCCGCAGCCAGTATCGTAACGCCCCGTGCCTGACCTACCGAGAAAGCCGTCGTAACGTTGCGATTGAAAAACAACTTCTCCACTGCCATAGCGTCAGGCTTGAATTGATCCAACAACTGCTCCGTCGCCTCGAACACTTGCAGCAGCCTCACCTCGGGTGCGGTAGTTGATTCGGTCTGAATCGATCCGAACTGCACAGGAGTAATTCTACTGCCCTGCTTATCAACAAATCCGAACCCAACTATAGCAATTCCCGGGTCAATCCCCAAAATGCGCAAAAAAAATCTCTCCCTTACCGAACCATGTCACAAGCGAACATATGTGTTCTCTTATTATAACATAGATCGGCAGGAAGAGAATGAGACTTGAGATGATCCAATTGATTCAATTTCGCACTCGAAACGAACTTAAAAATTCACTATTAGCCTTCCATATCAAGCACTTCATCTTTTGTTTTTGCGGGATGAATCCCTTTAAATGCCACTTTGAGCATCGGTGGTGTTACCAATGTAGTTAATATAACCACGATGACAATCGGGGTAAAGTACTGCACGTCAAACAAATTGCCCGCAAGTCCGGTGGTAGCAATAATGAGTGCTACTTCACCACGAGATACCATACCAGCACCGATACCGATCGCACTTTTGCGATTGAAGCCAGTTAATCGTGCACCGAATCCACATCCGATTAATTTCGTTACAATCGCAATCAGTGTAAACACAACTACAAACCAAATATGTTCGCCCAGACCTTCGAATGAAACTTTTAATCCTACGCTCACAAAGAAAATCGGGACAAATATCGCATACGCAATCGGCTCAATCTTGTGCTCAACCTCGTGCTTAAATTTGGTTTGGGAGATCGCAATTCCGGCTGCAAATGCTCCAATAATCCCAGCTACACCAAGCCATTCTGCACCGTAAGAGAAGAAGAAGCAAATAATAAGTGCCGCACTAATAACAGCTTCCGACACTTGGAGTGGAGCGAGCCACTTCATCACACGCGGCACGACAAACCATCCCAGCACAATCGCGCCTGCGAAGAACAGTACCTTTTTCCCGATTACCAAACCAATAGAGACATCGGCACTGCCGCCTAGAAAGCTCAACATAAAGGCCAGCAAAATGACAACTAATACGTCATCAACCACTGCTGCTCCTAATATAGTCGTACCTTCACGCGAGCTGAGCTGGTTCATATCCTTCAACGTCTGGACAGAAATACTGACTGACGTCGCACATAACAGCAGCCCAACAAACATAGCTTGTGTGCTATCCAGTCCGAAGGCCGCACCTCCGGCATACCCCCCTATGAAAGGAAGAATAATACCACCTATAGCAACTGCAAACGCAGATTTCCAATTTTTCTTTAACTGTTCCATATCTGTTTCCAAGCCTGCGATAAACATCAGTAAAATGACCCCAACTTCGGCCATCTCGGAGATCAGATGACCTTCATTGACCCAACCTAACACTGCTGGACCGATCAAAATTCCTACGACCAACTTGCCTAAAACACTTGGTTGTCCAAGTCGCACAGACAAGTCTCCGGCCAGCTTCGTAGCCACCAAGATAATAAGTAACATTAGCATAAGTTCCATACACATTCCCCTTTCAGCAAACCTTAGTATAACCGTAAACCGACTTTATCTTTTATCGGATTCTTCAACATGGGCAAGCCTATTACAGTATGCTGTGTGCATACCTATACTTGAGATCTGGCGAAGATCATACAACAGTACTGCGAAGCATGGAAGCAGCACCGTATATAGGCAAAAAAAGAAGGACGTCGGTTACGGCGTCCTGTTTGGGTTTCCCTCATCTATTATTACGTTAAGGCAATGTAGTCGGTTTCATCACTTTCTTGGTATCTTCTACCGCATAATCACTAAATGTGGAAAGCACACTATTATATTCATCTATATCTGTAATTCTAATCCCATCCTTAAGCTGTTTGATCACTTGAGGCGGTAATGCACTCTCTACTGATTCCACATCCAATTGGAAAAACGTTCGAATCACTTTCTCCTTTTCAGGTGTGCCCTCGTATAAGGTTAATTTTCCGTCACGGTCTACACCAATAAACGCATTCCGCTTGCATGTCTCCGACAGATCATCAATTTTCTGCTCCAGTACAACACGGTTATGCTCATCGAAGGAAGCTATCCAATCCGGATGGTCAAGTAAAGAACGCACAATCTCAGAAGAAGGCCTGGAACCGAGAATATCGTCTGTCTGACCGCAAATATACTGCATACGATGCACAACGATGTAATGTGTATTTCGGTCAGATAACCGCTTCATCACTTGTTCCGTCAACGCGTCCTTATGGATGGCGTTCGCCTCGTGCAGCGGGGCAAATGTTTCTGCAACTGCATTCATCTGCGTCTCGCTTGCGTCAGTCTTCTCTCGTGTAGCATCCATAAGTCTTACTCCAATGACGAGTGCCCCGATAAATAATAGCAATGTAGCTAACGACCAAAGCGGCCGCTTCCAGCGTTTTAGAAGCTTTTTGAGCTGATTCATGCGAAAAGAGAACCATGTATTGGAACGATGCTCCCCAGTCATAACAATCCCCTTCATTTCCACTTTTTTTATAGTGTGGCCAAACGAAGGGGAACTCTATACTTATTAAATTCAATTCATCTATTCATGTTTGTGCCGAGCTGATTACTCATGCGAAGCAGGCAGCCATGTGCTGCGTCGAGCGTTGCGCATGACGGCAATCGCCATCAGTACCAGTATTATAATGAGCGTGCTTAGTGCTGCAATCGGCCAATCAAATGGCAAATCCATATCCATCAATACCAGTTGGGCTCCTTGCAGCAACTTGGAAGGCATCCATCCACTAGACGCTGGAAGCAGACCCGATAGAATACTTGTCATCATAGCGGCGGCCAGCGCAGCAAAAGCTGAACCACCTGCATGATTAAGCAGTGAGCTCATCGCTACCGTAAGACTTGATATCCATATGAACCATCCTAATGCAAGGCAAGCTGCTGTCACGCCGGATAATATATCGATATGCCCAATCAACTGCTCCGTGTAATACCAGGAACATAAATAACCAATCAAGACTGAGGGAATAGTCAAAGAGACGGCTCCCGCCCACTTCGCCATCATGTAGCTGACATGGGATACCGGCTTAATCAACAGCGCAGCAGCCGTTCCAGACTTTAATTCGCCTGATACCGCTCCCATCAAGGCGAGTACAAGTACCAATAAACCAACGGTATTGAATTGACTTAGTGTTTGACCAAGCACCTCGCCTGGCACAGGGAGTGGAATCTTTATTATCGAGCCCTCCGGCAGGCTCCCAGCCATCGACAAAATGTCAGGCATAAATTTCATGGTGACTGGCTGAGCAATACCCAGAGCAGCAAATACTAACGGCACCCAAATCCATTTATAATTACGCAGCATTTCCTTACATTCTTTCTGGTAAAGAACGAACCACGTTCTCATGATCCCACCGCCTTCATAAACAACTGCTCTAATGTGTTTACGCCTGCTTCAAAGCTAACGAGCGGAATTTGTTGTTCGTGAATCTGCCGCAACAAATAATCCCTTGCTTCATCATAACCCTGTACAGTTAATTCGGCTCGTGTGGAGCGGATCTCTGCTGCTTTAACAAAAGGGAGTTCCCCCAATTTGTGCAGCCAGGCAAGTGCAGCTGGCTGCTGCTCGACCTCAATCGAAAACAGAGGATCAGTTGATTGTTTGCGCAGTGTATCCCATTGACCCTGCATCAATATACTTCCTCGTTTCAAAATAATAAGCTCATCACACAAATCTTCAGCATCATGCAGCACGTGAGTGGAGAACAAAATAGTTGTACGACGTTTCAGCGATTGAAGCAGTGCCATAACCTCACGCCTGCCAATGGGATCGAGCGCAGATACTGGTTCATCAAGCACAAGCAGTTCTGGCTGCGCAATCATGGCTTGGGCAAGACCGAGCCTCTGCTTCATTCCGCCCGAATATCCACCGATGCTCCGCTGCCCCGCGTCCGCCAGTCCTACTATTTCTAGCCACTCATCCGCAGCAATACGGGCTTGACGCTTGCTGCTGCCTGTTAATTGCGCCATCATTTGCAGCCATTCACTGCCATTCATCCAATAGTGAAAGCTTGGTGACTGCGGCATAAATCCAATCCAGCGTCTTAGATCCCCTTGATGTTTCTTACCCGTCTTATCAATCATAGTAACCGATCCTGAGCTTGGTTTGGTTACGCCTGTCAGCATATGAAGCGTTGTTGTCTTCCCTGCTCCATTCGGACCGAGAAGAGCTGTACAACTGCCGCTCGGTATCTTAAAATTAACGGCGTCGACTGCTTTATGACTGCCGTATTCTTTGCTTAATTCGGATATGACGAACTCGCTCATCTTTGCTCCTTTCTGCCTATTAAGAAATAAGCAATGCATCCAGGCATGTTTAACAATATAATAATGGCCAACCAAAGTCCTTTAGGTCCGTTAGTCGACTCTGTCTTATCTAGCGATACTAAAGCCACAACCATTAATATAAGTTGTATGACAAGCAGCGGCATAATGATATTCCACGGTATATCGGACCATGACATATTCATAACGATGTCCCCCTCTTATTCAGCAGTGAAATACTTCCCTTCATTCCACTCACCTATTTAGCTGCTTTTCTCCATGGTCTAACGACGAAGAGAATGTATAAGATAGTGGGCAAAGGGATACTGATAAATCCCCACAGCGCCCATAACCACGGATAATAGCCATGCTTGCGTGCATGCAGAAACAAACAGGTGCCTTGTGTGATCAACATAGGGACGAGCACACACAATACCCACAACGGAATATCACTCCCATTATTCATGAGACGTCCCTCTTCTCCGTCGCTTGATTTTATATTCTCGTGTGAGCAATCCGCCCAGGACGCCGATCAATAACACGAACTGCAGCAAGACATATACGGATATATCGGTCACTGCCAAAGCCAATCCACCTAGCAACACGACAACAGCAACCAACCACAACACACTTAATTCACGCCAAAGTGCTTGCTTTTGCCTTTGTTTATGTTCCGTAAGCATAGCAATCAGATACTTCTGATCGGGGATCGGCTCCTCTTCACTGAGGACATCAACTTTGGCAAGCTCTCCCTTGAGCAGAGCTGTCCATTCCTCTTCTGTCTCTGGCAACTTTTTAGGATCCATGTCTTATTTCAGCTCCTTTCGAATGTGCTCAATACCATAAAAGACACGGGATTTGGCAGTTCCTTCGCTCAAGCCAAGCATCTCTGCTATTTCCGGATAGGTATAGCCATAATAATGCTTTAATAAGATCGCAGCCCGCTGCTCCGGTGGAAGTTTTCCTAAGGAATCTAGCAGATCTGTCCACTCTTCATTATGGGCCTCCATCTGAAAACGCATTGAGCGTATGGCCTGCTCCTGCCAACGCTTCTCGACTTTTTGTCTTCTTATCAGATCAACATAGATTCGAGTAGCTATTGTAATCAACCAGGACGAGAATTTGGAGGAACCGTTGTACAAATGCAGCTTCTCCATGCTCTTAAGCATCGTATCCTGCACGATATCATCTGTTAAAGCCGGATTCATCGTCAACTTCAACACATAGTTCCGAACAAAGGTGTAATTCTGTTGTAACAGGAGGGCGAGTGCAGCCGTGTCCCCTGCTCGAGCAAGGTCAATAGTATGCTGTTCGGTAATCGCTCTCACACCCTTTGTATTTAAGTTGTATCGACTGCAGTCCCAAGTAGTACGATGAAGACTGTCCATTCGTTCAAAGCAATGCAAAAAATATATTTTATAATGTTTAGGAAATCATTTGTGAGCTAATATCAGATAAAACCATCTATTAAATTGGAATGATGTTATGTAGAGAGGAAATTGCTTGAAGTAAGATTTGCGGAAGCTATCTAATAAGTATGTATATCTGAATGTTATCCCAGTCAATCATCAATCGGAAGTATAATAAAAAAACAAAAACCGTCGGCACATAACCGACGGTTCTTCATATTAATGGTCGGGACGACACGATTTGAACATGCGACCCCTTGGTCCCAAACCAAGTGCTCTACCAAGCTGAGCTACGTCCCGAACTACATTATGGTGCCGGTGAGAGGACTCGAACCTCCACGGTTTCCCTCACGATTTTGAGTCGCGCGCGTCTGCCATTCCGCCACACCGGCATATCAAGTTGTAAAGATGGCGCGCCCTGAGAGATTCGAACTCCCGACCTTTTGATTCGTAGTCAAACACTCTATCCAGCTGAGCTAAGGGCGCATATAATGGAGCGGACAACGGGATTCGAACCCGCGACCCTCGCCTTGGCAAGGCGATACTCTACCACTGAGCTATGTCCGCATATCTTTAATTTTCTCGTTCATACGGCAATATACTCTTTCTTTCGCCGTGTCCCGTTTCGCGAGGACATGATCTAATATATCAGACTAAATATTAAAATGCAAACTTTTTTTCTGATTTTTTTAGTGGTATTTTTTTCTTGACCTCAATGAATCGTCGTGATAAATGGCATAAGCCGTTACCTATTTCGCTTCGTCATCATATCTTTTAATAATTGACTTTGTAATGTGAAATGCCTTTCCCCTTATAATCACGAATTTGGCCATGTAAAAGGAGGTGTGCCTTGTGAGCGAATCGTTATACATCCACAATGTCGGTACCCTTTATGAACCTACTGGCTACGCAAAGGCTAACCGACAACTTGTACTTGAGCTGGCGAAGAAAGGGGTACACGTTCGTTTTACGCCAATTCACGCTGAGCAAGTAAGAGTACCGCTTGATCCCAATGTAGAAGCCATATTGGGAACCTTGACACACACACCGCTGCCACCAAGACATCCCATGCTGTTCCACTATCCCGCTTACCATTTTGTGAAGTCGAGTGTGCAATATACAATTGGGATGACCATGTTTGAGTGCAATCGACTTCCCTTCAACTGGGCAAGAAGATGCAACATGATGGATGAAATATGGGTGCCTTCCACCTTTAATAGAACTTCCTTCGCCCAGAGCGGCATCCCGCTGCACAAAATTCACACCATGCCCTATGGTGTCGATTCCGTCCTGTTCCAGCCGCGACCAAGCACGATTCCGATCCCAGGGAGAAGACAATATGCGTTCCTTGCTGTCTGCTCTTTTGATGAGCGCAAAGGCATCGAGACGTTAGTATCTGCCTTTTTCGAAGAATTCGATGAATCAGAAGATGTATGCCTAATTTTGAAAACGAGAGCCTCCAGCGAGCAGGAAATCTTACAACAACAGCATTATATTGACCGGATATCCGTGCAAGTAAGCGATAAACCACGTCCTTCTGTCATTTTATTATCAACGACTGGAAGTTGGTCCGAAGAGCAATTGGCTGCGTTATACAATACTGCTGATTGTTATGTCCTGCCAACAAGAGGAGAAGGCTGGAGCTTAACCGTGATGGAAGCCATGGCATCAGGCTTGCCCGTCATCACGACTAATTGGTCTGCTCATTTGGATTTTATGAACGATAGCAACGGCTATCTGATCCAAGTACAAGGATTTGTGGCATCTAATCCTGCTTATCCTCGGCTGTATTGGGCTATACCTGACAGGAACCATCTGCGTCTGCTCATGCGGCATGTATACACTCATCCGGAAGAAGCCGCTGCAAAGGCTGAGCTAGGAAGACGCATCTTAACTGAACAGTATACTTGGGAGCAGAGTGCGACTCAGATGATTAGCAGGCTTCAGCAACTGCACAACCTCTAAGAATGGAGGGAGAAATAGAGTGATCAGCTTAATTATACCTACTATTCATCAGGTCGATTTGGTTCAGCAATGCGTCAATAGTTTCCGTGCAACCATCAACGATTTGCCTAACGAAATTATCGTTGTTGATGATGGGAGTCCTCCCCCCGTTCAACAAGCTTTGTCCGCGTGGGCAGCATCAGAGCAACTTAGGCTCATCACACGAACAAGTAACGGCGGGTTCAGCAAAACGGTGAATGAAGGCATTGCGGCTTCACTCGGCCATTATGTAGTACTCGCGAACAATGACATTATCTTTGAGCAGATGGGCTGGCTGAGCCAAATGCTGCATACGATGAATTCTTCTCCCGATATCGGCATTGTCGGTGCCCGTTTGCTTTATCCGAATCAAACCATTCAGCATGCAGGGGTGTTTCCTTCTACTAGAGGTTACTTTGATCACCGTTATCGTCATCAGCCTGCCGATTATCCACCTGCATTAGCTATCGAAGACGTCAATGCGGTTACAGGCGCCTTAATGCTTATACGTAGAGACGTGATCCACACGATTGGCCTGCTATCTGATTTATATTTTATCGCCTATGAGGATGTAGACTACTGCTACAGAGCTAGGAAACAAGGTTGGCGAGTCGTGTATTGTGGAACAGCCTCGGCTGTACATCTGGAAGGCTATACGCGCGGCACAACTAGAGCTAACAAAAACCGTTATTGGCGCCATAAGGAACTGGAAGCCAGAAGGCTGTTTTGGGCAACTTGGAAGGGAGAGCGTCTATAAGACATGTCAACTTTAGAAGTTGTATACGTATTGGAGAAGGTTGGATTATCCGGCGGCATTAAAAATGTGATCGAACAGGTCAATCGACTGCATCAATCCGGTGTTAAGGTGCACTTATTTGCTCTCGACGGGCAGCCTACATGGTTTCCACTTCACATCAAAATTAGAAGCTTCGCGAGCTATACGCTTATGTTTAAAGAATTAAAATCCATGCATGCCATCAAGATTGCTACATGGTGGAGGACCCTGCCGGTCGTCTGGAACAGCTGCGATCCAAATCAAGGCGGTCAAGGGGTCCCTTTATATTTGGTACAGGATATTGAAGAAAGCTATTATCCAAATCTGCCCGATATGCAGGAACGAGTCAGACAGACCTATCGCCTGCCTGTCCGCATGCTTACTATTGCAGACTGGACCACCAATGAGCTGCTGCATCGTTTTCGACAACATGCCACCAACATTTCTATCGCGGTTGATCTCGATATGTTCAAGCCTAATCGCACCCACGACTATGATCCATACCGCATACTGGCCTGCTCCCGCAAAAGCCAGCATTTAAAAGGGTTCGAGGTTACGGTTCGCGCCATACAAGGGGTATGCAAATACGTACCACAAGCGTCGCTAGTTACTTTTGGCATCGAGCCACCACGGATAAAAGGCATCTCCAACCTACATTTTGCTCGTCCCACGGATGAGAGCGTCTCTAATCTGTATGCCAACTGTGGTGTGTTTGTACAGACATCCTATCACGAAGGCTTCGGTCTGCCGATTGTAGAAGCAATGGCATGCGGAGCCCCTGTAGTGACTACAAAAGCAGAGGGAAACGAGGAATTTTGCAAAAATGGCTGGAATTGCGTCTTGGTCGACAAAGGTGATGCTACAGGTGTAATGAACGGAATTATCCGTATCTTGCAGGATCCGGAATTCGGAGCGTACATTGCTGCTAAGGCTGTGGAAACAGCCCAATTATACAACTGGCCCCGTGTGATGCACAATTTGACGACCGTGTTCAATAGCCTTACGCCGCAGACGATCTGATAGTAGGACTGAAAAACATACAGGCGACTCACGACTAGCAAGGGGCGGGTTTTGTATTTCGTATACTCTTACCTGACCTCTTGCTTATAGGCATGTCCAGTAAAGTACGTCTACATCCTCCTCTATTTCTTATACGTACACAATCGAAGTCATTACACTCCCAATTAAGGGTAAAGGAGGAATTACGAGTCATGATTCAAATTATATGGCAAGGCAACATGTTTGATTCAACCGGCTATGCCAAAGCATCCAGGCAGTACGTGCTTGCCTTGCATGAAAGCGGCGTAAATGTGAAAGTTGAAGCATTTTCATCCAACATGCCGGAAGTCGTCCTGCCCCCAGAACAACAGCAGATCTTGAAGCATTTAGCTGCCAAACGTAAAGCTCCCGGCAAAAAAATATATTTATACCACTACATTCCGGATATGTGGAAACGCAAACTTCAAGCAACGATCGGCTTTACGTATTGGGAAACGTCCAGGCTTCCAGATGAATGGGTATCCGCATCCAATCAGATGAATGCCCTCTTTCTACCAAGCTCCAATAACATGGAAGTATTCCGTACGTCCGGCGTACGTGTTCCTATGTTCCACATTCGGCCATGCCTTCATTATCCGCTTCATTCATTCCGCGCTGAAGATGTGCCCTCCTACTTGCACCAACTGCCACCATTCCGTTTTCTCGCCGTTTGCTCTTGGATTGAACGCAAAGGATATGACCTGCTGCTCAAAGCATTTATGCAAGAATTTAGTGCCGCTGAGCCTGTCTCTTTAGTGATCAAAACAGCCGGTAATCACGATATCTACAATGTGCTTCAGAACATGAAGCACACAGAGCGCTTGTCCCATGAGCCTGCTCCCATCTATGTAGACCTGCATACCCGCAGTGAAATGGAGATGGATGCCTTATACCGCAACTGTCACGTATTTGTACACCCCAGCCGCGGAGAAGGTGTAGGATATCCCATGCTTGAAGCAGCAGTCAGAGGTTTGCCGATTATTACTACGGGCTGGGGCGGCCACATGGATTTCCTGAACGAACACAACAGCTATCTAATTCCGTTTCAGTTGGTACCAGTTAAGCCTCAACCTTACTATTACGGTTATAAAAGCAATCAGTTATGGGCAGAAGCCTCAGTCGAGCAATTAAGAGTATTAATGCGGCAAGTCTTGAACGATTACCAATCCGCTTCTCTTAAAGGCCTAGCCGCGCAACAAGCAGCCACCACCCACTTTACGCCCAAGGCTGCTGCCCAAGATATGATTCATGCGCTTCAAACACTGTCCGGTTATAAACTGAACTAGACGGTCTCACTCTGCTGGTGGATGATAAGTGATCCCAGCAAATACGGCATTCCACAGCAGGTCGCTGTGTTCATCCCACTCGGCTGGAAGCTCAAGTCCACATGTATTGGCGAGCGGCCAGCCACAATCAAACACTTCTTTTCTGCTGACTGGATTCACCACCAGTAATCGAAACTGATTGGCTACACGTGCAGCCAGTGCCGCCTCCAGTTGAACAGCTTCTTCAAAGCTGGCATTCAAGCGAAAAAACAAAATCATTCTACTTTGCTCGGTTTTCTGCAAAAACCGGGCTATTCTGCGTTGTAATGTTGCATGAAACTCGGGATATTTGTGCGTGATTCCTTCCAACTGTTCGCTAACTAGAAAGTCATGTACCGATTGCACTTCATAAAAGCAGTCTTTTACCGAATAGTTATAGTTGTTAAACTCTGTGCCGTCTACAACCATATTGTCAGGGTGCATAAAGTTGGCAAACCCGCTTCGCAGCAGCTTGGTTAATCCCGGAATCGAATTGGAATACATCCAATCGATAACCCCACTATATGGCCGTAAGCCATAACGTTCGAGCCGCTGTGCCGGATAACAGTTCGATCCCAAGCTGTAAACCGCATCATATTGTCCCTTAAGCTGAGCCAGATCCATGGTTCACCCCCCCTCTCTATAAGTGCTGGTTAAATGGCGTAAGATACGTCTCCTGTGCCATTTTACCGCCCCACTTCAATTCGTAATATCGTTCATATAGCGGCCACGTTGTATCCACGATAAAGTTAACTTTTGAATCGGACTTGCGGGTCGAGCTGCCGTGGTGCTCTACGGGCAGTCCAGTAAATACTTCCTCATATCCTGCCAACCGAAGTCGCCGGTGGTAATCAATGTCTGCAAAATAACTGCTGAACACTGTATCCCAGCTGCCTACGGCACGCACTGCTTTCATATTATAGGCAGCTAATGCATCGAAATTAGTTAAGGCAAGCCCCCACTTCTTTCCGCTTGCTTCCAGTTCATCAAGTGCTTGCAAAAATGTTTCAGGGGTACCTGGATAAGCTTCTGCGTCATTGTGCATATAGAAGACTGCATCCGCCCCTTTTTCCGCAGCCAATCGCTGAAACCAATTCATCGATTGCGTAAATGTAAGCGGAACAGGCGGTGTATATACGGTTACCAGGTCAGAGAGCCAGGAGTGGTGCTGTAGTGCCCGCTCAGGTGAATTATCCAGCACAACGGTGTTCCCCCAATATAAAGGAATGCTTTGTATGGCGCGCTGCAGTAGGTCTATACGGTTTACATACGGAATGCCCACTGTATACTGCATTTTAAATAACCCCCTTTATATTTGATTTAGTCTTGAAATCATTTTGCGGGCAGATTGTTCCCATGAGTAAGTGGATAAAATGTGCGCTGCCGATTCTTCGCTGCGCTGGCGGACACTTTGACGATTCGTGTACACGTACCTCATTAGCGAAGCCATATGTTCAAAATCAGGCTCAGCCCACCTGAAATTTAAGTAGTACGGGCATTTGGCCACTGCTGGGACTAATCGCTTTACCCGAATGGGATATCCTGTATCCTCGTTAAGAAAGTCTGACTGGGCACTCCAATTGGTGGCTATGGTAGGAATTCCGCAAGCCATCGCTTCCAGAATCGGCATCCCCCAGCCCTCGCCTCTTGTCGGAAGTACAAAACAATCCGCTGAACGGTATAAGGAACCAAGCTGATAATCGGGGAGCTCCTGGTTGTAGATGAACATAATCTTGCATACGCAATGAGACAGATCCAGCTTCCGCAGCTCAGCATGCACATTAATGGCTGTATCGGAATTAATAACCTTGCACACGAGCAATACTTCATCATACCTGAATTCATTTACATAGGCTTGCAGCAGTTCCAGCGGAGCCTTTCGTTCCCCCCATTCAAACACAGACAAGAACGTATAGCGGTCGGAGAATCGCGAAGCATGGATATGGGGATTAAAATAGTCGGGATTAACGCCAAGTGGCATTACATGGATGGGAACATGCACACCACTCTCGCGAAATGTCATGAGGTTAAACGTCGAAGGGACCCAGACTTCGTTCATACGATTACACTGTTCCACCCAATCTTGAGGCAGTCCGTCAACTTCCAGCATCGTATAACCGATTTTATATCGTCCCGTATTTTTAAAGAAGACATCCCCTTGGCCGTAGACTACTTCTGGCGCATTTGCGTCTCTATGCCGCATGCCAAACAAGTTAATACGATAATCACTGCCACTGACGGGCTCCATTGCCTGATTAGGAGTTCCTGGACCATAAACGTACCGATAATGCATCTTCACATGCTGTTCATCCAACGCAATCATCAGATTACGTGAAGAATTAGCATAGCCGGAAGCCACATTGGCAATGGAGTGCCAATTCAGGGCATGACTATACTGTGCATCCAGAAAGGAACTCCACTTTTCACGAAACATCATCCGCGACCCCTCAAATAGCTGTGAAAAGTCAACCTTATTGACCTTGGTGGATGTATTTTGCGAATGGGTAAGCGTAACTCGCCCATCGTACACGACCCTATATTGATAAGACCATGCTCTCAAGCAATAATCCGTATCCTCAAAGTATGCAAAATAGTCAGTGTCCAATAGGCCAATCTTTCTAATCATGTCGCGTTTTAAGTAGGCGGAAGCAAATACGATGCCCTGAACGTCTCTGACCCGCTCATATTGACCGATATCCTTTTCTAAACCCGCTATCTGCTGTCCCCAGCATGTTTCCGCATATATAAAGGTACCCGCATGCTGAAGATCTCCCGCTTCACCGCACAATCTGCAGCCGACTATACCTATGGCGTCATCTGTATAGGCTGTTTCTTGCAGCTTCTCCAGCCAATCCTGCTGCTGAATGACGATATCATTATTAAGCAGCACAATATCACTTGCCGGATCGCACATCGATACCGCCATGTTATTGCCAGCAGGGAACCCAACGTTAGTCGAATTGGCGTACCAATGTATCCAAGGAATCTGCTTCAAATAGGCGATAGTACCGTCCGTGCTGCCGTTATCAAACACGACCACGTCCACCAAGGCGTGATCCGCCAGGTAAGCAAGTGAATCCAGACAACGCTGTGTGTATGCAAGACCATTCCAGGTTAGGATTACAATCGATATTTTACGATTCAGCGAAGGGGATGCGGGGTGCCTTGGCTTATCGCCAAGGTTAAGATCCTCGATTTCATATTTGCCAAAAATCAGCTTTTCTCTTAAATAGCGGTCCCGTTCCTCCAGAATATGTCTGCTTTCTGCGGAAGACATCACGTTGACAAGAACTAAGTATTTATAAGCATGCTTGTGCAGTTGTTGTACATAATGGAGAATCTCATCTTCTTCTGCCTCGCGATCTAGCAGTTCACTATACATTTGACGAATAAAAGAGCTGTCATCCAAGTCCAGCAGCGCCCAAATGCTGTGATAAATCGATGTCCGTTCTCTATTCAAAGAATGAACCGGCTGCTTCGTATAGAGCTGCCTCGCTTCGCGGCTCCGAAACAAGCTGACGACGATAGCCATCTTCGACGTCCCTGCGCTGAGCATGGCGGCATACTGAAGTCTAGCAGCGATTTCTGCTTCTCTACCCAGTACCTGCCGATACAGTTCCGCAACGAATTCCTCCCTTTCCAATTGAAACAACTGGTGTAACATTTGGACGAGTTTCAACATCAATCCCTCCATAACCGCCGATTAAATAGTTACTTTCTTACAATGTATTGATGACAGGTGTCCTTTGACATCAGCAAATGTCCGCACTTGTCGCATTTATTCCACAGACACCATCCTAAACACATCTCCCGCTGAATAACATAAGAGGGAGTCATTGAACTTCTATTGAAAGGAGGAACTGTATTGACAGACGTCCGCTATCTGGTCGCTAATCGCCGCCTCTTGATGAGCATCCGCCATTCAGAACGCGGATTGCTTATAGAGCCTGTTCATACCAATTCAGCAGATCCTGATAAGGAACGCTGCATTCCCCACGCCTCCACCTTATATGATATATGCGAAGATGATAAACATTGCATCCATATCGTCTATATAGATCAAGCTGGCAGGCTGATTCATGCGATCGTCCGCCCAGATCATACGCAGATCCTTTCCGACATGCTGCCACTGGCTGCGGATTGGGAGAGTACCACCATCCATACCGTCAAGCTTTGTTGCCTTGGCAATGCATTACATTTATTTCTGCTGCGTGATCGTGGCTTTATCCACTATGAACTAACAGGAATCCATTGGAGTTCCCCCACAACGATTGCAAATGATCGTGGATGTCATCACATTCATCTGGTGAAATCAGCTGAACGATGGATGATCATCGGCATCATGAACAATAGACAGACCTATGAGCTGGACATATGGCATTACAATGGACATTCTTTTACTTGGAACAAGCCGTATCCTGCCCCACTGGTCACATCATGGTCCGTCGAGGATATCCTTCATATTGAACCGCAATTAGACAGGGAAGGGCTTCTCGTGCTGCTGTGCTTGCGATTTCTCAAAGGAAAGCTCAACTTTCAGCAGTTCCGGCTAGCCGAAGACGACACGTTGATCCCTTTGTCAGACAGCACTTTAATTACACCAATTCGTCAAGTTGATGCCGCCCTCTGCCATCGGTATGATGACCATATTCAATTTACGTGGACAGCCGAAGGTCACTTGTATCGCATTAAATACAAGACCAGCGACGGAAGCTGGGGTGTACTGCAATCAATCCCAGCCAGCCAGCCTACACTATGGTATGTAATATCCAATCATATTGACAGTTCCATGCCCTCCATGCCCTATACGTGTTGGTTGTCAGCACATCGAGAATGGCTGCCTTCGGACGTGCAGCTTCACTCTTTTCTCGATCTGTACCGTACAAATACGGATATCCTTGCCAGTGTCACTTACGCAGAGAGTTCCTTAACTACAGTCAAACGGCTGCTAGGAACACACGACAAACTCCAAGAAGAGATGAACCAGTTGGAACAACGCATTCAATTCTGCAAACATCAAGCCACACTAAAGCAGCATCGTCTTGCAGCACTAAGTGAAGAACTCGACATACGCGAATCGCTGCTCCGCATCCCTGTACCCGAGCTGGATTTCCCCTTTAACATAGAGCTGGATATGGATACAAACTCAGACCGTGTCTTTTTGCACGGACATACTGCAGTCCAAATGTCCCCTCATATATCCGCAAGCATTTCAGATGCTAAACAACTGATTCAGCCAGATCATGAGTTATCCTCCGTTCAAAAGAGCGGTGTCCGCCACAAAGTCATTCATCTGCTCCAACGTATTACAAAGCTAAATCAGTGAGGTGGTCTTATGACATCAACAAGCTCCTCCATTTATATAGAAGCCGTATTTAAGCATGCTGTCGACATCGATTTGGAGCTGCGCCGGGTTACGGTATTTGGCGGCTTGATGATTCGTAATCTGAGTCGCGAAGCCGTTGAGCATCCTCAGCTTGTCCTCCACATAACACCGATCCGGGCAACGCTAAGCGGGAAAATATTGTCACCTGAGCTGGTTCAAACGTTTGCTGTGTACACAAAGGGCGGCAAACAGACAGGATGGAAATTTTCTGATCCGGATTGGATCAAGCAGTCCAAGCGTAATGGAGAATATCGTATTGAATCGATCGAGCCGCTCACCCTGCGCCCAGGAAAATGGACTGAGCTCAAAGACTGGCAGGTGGAATACGATTTTGAGCACATTTCTGAGCCCCTTCATATTCAGGGTTGGGTAGAAGTGAATGATCAGCGACATAGCGTCATCAATCCAATCTCCTTAACTTGTGGCCCATAAATGGGTATTTGACTACACAACTTCCTGTAGACGGCCGAATACTGTGAATAAATGGGTGTTCCCCTCTTCCAACAAGGAATAGGATCCGTCATCATGCAACTGGGAGTGAAGAGATGAGACAAATTATTAAAGATTATGTAGCGATTTGTGCCGCTTTGTTGCCTTTTGAGGAACCTGTATATGAATTCGGCTCGTATCAGGTTCAAGGGCAGGAGGTCCTTGCTGACTTAAGACCCTTGTTTCCAGACAAAACATATGTAGGCTGTGATATGCGTTTAGGACCAGGTGTAGATCGTGTCCTCGATCTCCACCACATTGATCTCCCGGATGCCACAGCAGGTTTAGTTCTTTCACTCGACACGCTGGAGCACGTCGAAGATCCGCGACTTGCACTGCAAGAAATACATCGTATCTTAAAGCCAAACGGTATCGCGATTATTAGCTCTGTCATGAATTTTCCCATTCATGATCATCCAGCAGACTACTGGAGATTTACCCCACAAGCTTTTGCGAGCATCTTAAAGCCGTTTGATGTAGTGATGACCGATTACGCAGGCGAGGAGTTGTTCCCGCATACAGTTGTGGGCATTGGTATTAAAGGCGATCAGGTACGTCCAGAAATTATAAAAATTGTTGAACATTATTTGAGTGTATGGCGTACGAATAGCTATCATCAACGTTGATTTCACGTTACTTTTGCATGCAATCTCTTTAGAGCCGGTAAGAATGGAGGTAGTTACAGCGTGATATATTTCTGGAGCAGCATTGTACACCCGATCCTTAGATTAATGAACCCAGCTACTATCATCGAGATTGGTTGTGCCCAAGGCCTAAATACTTTAAATCTATTGTCCTATGCCGAGCCGCATGGCAGCAGATTGATTGCAATAGACCCTGTTCCCCAATTCGACGTTTCCCTTGTAAAACAAGTATACGGTAATTCATTTGACATGAAGCAAGGCTACAGCTTGCAAGTATTGCCGGAAATAGAGGCTGCAGATGCCGTCTTCCTTGATGGTGATCATAATTGGTTCACCGTGTATCATGAGCTGAAACTACTGGAAAAGCTGCAACGGTTTCCGATCGTATTTCTTCACGATACAGAATGGCCTTATGCTCGCAGAGACATGTATTACTTCCCTGAGTCAATCCCTGCTCAATATCGGCACCCTCATGCATGCAAAGGCATCCTCCCAGGTATTAATGAGTTAGTTAACGGTGGCCATAACGAATCCGTCTGGAATGCCGCGTATGAGTACGGGCCAAGAAACGGTGTGTTAACGGCTGTTGAAGACTTTTTAGCCGAGACAAAGCTGACACTGCGACTTCACCGTGCTCACAGTCAACATGGATTAAGTATTATCATCCCGAACGAGACGGTACAAGATCGTGAACATAACGATAGGGTCCAGCAGATCGTAACAGCATCAGGGTTATAAATGTAGCTTTAACACGGCCATCTTTCGTATGTGGGGCCGCGCATCAATACAAAATGATATTCCAATGAAGCGGGCCCAATGACCCGCTTCATTCTTTTTATTGCCTTACTTGTTTCTGTGGTCTACAACCTTCCTCGCAAATAACTCACACTACAAGTACAACGCGTGTCTGGGGCACTTTGTATGTTTTAACAACAGTAAGGGGCGTTAATAACGACTGGAGCGTAGCCGCTGCCTGTCTCGAAGAGCAGTTCCTCTCCGCCACAAAGCGGCTTGTCAAAGGAGATGATCACAATAAACAAATTGTTGGGGGCGTGCTGAGGTATACATTTTCCATAAAAGATATCTTGGAAATCAATACATACCTTTCTTCTCGGTTTGCACCATTCCACTAATTCTGCGCAAAACGTTGTCTGTACTTTTACTTTTTCAATACGTGGACCATGCGGTTTGTGACAATGTTTTTTCTTGGCTCGCTCGCATTTGTGATGATGGTGACCACATTTGCATTTCTCGCGGTTGCATTTACATTTTCCACAAGCACACTTTTCTCTATGACATCGATCGCAAATTGGATGATGATCATGTTTATCCTCTTTGATCTCCTCACATTTGTGATACCCATACTTCACTGATCGACATTTGTCACAATCACACTTCTTGTGCCCTTGTTTCTTCGACTTGCACTTTGGGCAATCACAATGTTTCGTGCGGCTGTCATGCCCCTGTATCAAAGCATCTTTGGTTTCAATCGAACAAGTCGATATTAACTTAGGTTCTACCAGTTTAATAAACAGATCACATAACGGCTGGTTAGTCTCATTCCGAAAAATAAACTGAATTAACCGCTCGCCTTTAGGTAAATCACAGAATCGGAAGCATTTCTGATTCTGCGTGATTGGAATCGACATGTGGCTTCCTCCTTGTTGCGAATCTAATATATAGTATGCTATTGGAACGTTTCTAGTTTGTGTGAATGAATCTATTAATTCATCCAATCACAACAGCCATGTCCACCATATATTAGTGAGTAGAAGGAGCGCTATCCTTCCTTCACATGAAGTCGAGGAGGTCATATGTATGCCGTTAGTTCCTATTCAACGACTGACAAGCCTTACAACAAATGTAGTATCTGCAGCTGATGGTGCAGCTGCTTTTGCCCTTGCTCTATCAGGCGCTGCTCCAAACGTCGTTAACGTTGGCAATGCACCTGGCATTTGGCCAGAACTAAGAAAATTCGATAACGATAACACTGTATTCGCAGCAGCACCAGACCCTCAAGCTGTATGGTCACAAGCTGCGTTTATCCCTGGTGAAACGCACGGCTTTGCCGCAGCATCACTAACAATCCCTTTAACAGTCGGAATCATAAATGACTTTTTGATCGCTTTAACTGTATTTTCCGACAACGCAGTAATCGCTAACATCCAAGCCTTTAGTCCTCTTGGCATAAGTTTGTTCCCAGTGCCAGGGCTTGGCGTTAACTTGACTGCGGGTTCGCTTGACCCGAATACTGGCCTAACAACGGATATTGCTCCACCGTACAACTGGCAAAAGGTACGCTTCTATTCCATCCCAGCTTCGTTAGGGTTAATAAGCGTCGCGCTTAGTGTAAGATTCATATTCACATTCCAAGTAACCAACTACTTCACAACTGGTGCTGTTAACACCGCTGGTCTTTCATTTGCTGCCGATATCTATCAATCCTCCTTGTTATAATCTCACAACAACAAAAAAGGTATCCTCCCTGTTCTCTAGGGGGATACCTTTTACATAGTTACTTAAACCGATTGATGCGCCACTATCGCAATGCGCTCAGGCACCAGTAGGCCATCAACAGGCAAGTAACTGCGCATGCGCGGACGTCCGCCCACCACCGATACAATAATATAAGAACATGCGAATACAATGTGCTCCTGATCGAAAGCTGATGGTCGTGCAGCCGCTGTTGGGTGGGAGTGAAACATGCCTGCCAGCCGTTGACCCGATCGCTCGATCTCGTCCAGAACGATTTCTAATTCTGCTTCATCCATCGTAAATGAAATCGGACTGTAGTCCCGATTGGTTACTGGCCAGCAGGTTTCCAGAATATCTCCTGTTGCGGACAACAGACCGCAAGCTTCATTTGGAAGCTGAGCTTTACAATATCCTGTTAGTTCGCGATACAAATCTAACGTTATCCTGATCAAGTGGCAATCCCCTACTTATCTTCATTTTGCTTGCTAGTAAGTATATTAAATCGGTTCTGGTTGACCACGCGCTGCTCTTTTTTCTGTGCTAGTGTCATTTGGTTCACATAACTCATAAACTTCGCCTCAGGCTCCCCCATTGTCGGAGTAGAGCCTACTGCATCACTGTGCGCCTTTAACATGGAGAAAATTGAGTTGGACTGGGCTCTCTGTCTGGTTACTGTTACAGATTGAGTCTGTTTTTCCTCAGTTAACATGACCACATCCTCCTTTTGTATCGACTCGACTCTTCCTGTAGTCATAGGAGCTTTTGGATAGTTTGCTGCTGCTCTTGGTAGGCCAGGGATAAAGATAGCTTCGTTTATTTCTGTCTTTGCATCCGAGCTGACGGGTGTATTGGACTTTTTAGCGGCCTCAGTCGTTTTATCTTCTCCATGATCATCGCTAACCCGTTCCTCTATATCCGCCGCGTTCTGCTGCTCTGTCTGTGTCTTGTCGCTGCTTGCCGCGGCGATTATCACCGGCACAGGAGTAGAAGACTGAAATTCTTCCTCAACTGCCTTTCCAACTATATAATCCTCGTCATCCTTCATTGTCATATCAGACATCACCTTGTTATCCACTGCTACGATGTTCTTATCCCCATCCTCCGCAGCTTCAACTGCTGGGGTAGTTTCGTGTAGGACGCTCTCTAACAGTACTTCAGGTACGTAAGCCATCGCACGAATAGCACGAGTGATCTCCATAATTGGCTTCTCCGTATAAAGTGCAGTAATCGCCTTGACGATACTTTGAGCGAGCTGTCCGACTTGAAACACAGACAATGACTCCATGTTCCCGCAGTTCACCATAACTGTAGGCATAGGCTTATTGGACATGGCTAATATCGAGCTCATCATATTTTTCCAATTTAATTGAACGCCACGGACAGATATTTCATGTGTGTCTGCTAAATTGTCCATTATCAACTGCGCCAGCGGTTTGCTCCATTTCATCTGTTCAAATGAAAAACTGGCAGACCAGTCCTCCTGCTGCGGCTCATATTGAAATGCAATCCAAGATATCGGATGACTGTCACTTAATTTCTTCACTGTTGTTCGTCTATCTTCGTCACGATTAACTAACAAAACTGTAAATCCTGTCTCTTGCAATAATTTTTCAACATGAGACAACAGCGCTGTTAATTCCGAACGACTTGATTCGAGCACAACTTGATGACCTTGTATAGGGTGAGTAATGTCTAATATGTTATGGGCTTGGTCGAGCTTAAACGCAAACATATGCTCTCCCAGCAATTGAACAACATCTGACAACTGTGAATCACGTAATTCACGCATTTCTTTTCCATTCACTCGAATATGCACCATTATCCCCTCCGCACTTTACATTCCTATACGTTATCGTATGTGACGGTTTGAGATTGGTTCCATTGGAACAGGCCAATGATGACGATGAAGCTGCTGATTCAGCTCCATTTCTGTTTCATCCAGATGAAAGAGCTGCTCCTCCAGCTTCTTTAACGTCCAGGCTGCTTGTTCTTTCTGAACATACAATCTGCTTATTTCTGCTTGTAAAGTGGTCGTTTGCTGTATTACATAGTTGGATATGTGCTCCATCTCCTGAATTATTCCATTAAGTAATTGCTCAGGTGGAAGCTTTCCCTTTAATGTAAAAAAAGGATGAATAACATCCTGCCAGCTTAATGGTCTGAAATAAGGCGCACTGATACCTATAGCCTCATATGGAAACACATATTCACCTGTCGTACATGTGGTTTGCACGAACTGTATAGCGGCAGGTGACCCGTATACCACTTCGCGATATGAACTCCATTGTTTGCCTTTATCCGTCGTGACGGCATACACAATTCGCCCTGCTGCATTTACATACGCTAACAGCAACGCGTCCTGTGCGTGTATGAAGCAAGGTCTTGGCAATTCGCCATCGTAGCCGATATATACTGATGGAGTTCCACCAATGATCGACATATTTTTATAGTAATAATGTAAAGCATGCTGGTGGCGAATACTCCATGCGGCATGTGTGTAACCAGCAGCATCTGAATGAATAGCAAGCGTCCCGAGCTCATGCTGTGCTCTAGCTTCGAACAGCGCCTGCCAGTCTGTTTGTTGGTCACAGAGATTCATCTGCATCCCAATCAGAACATCCGTTTCCGTACTTGGCTGATATAGATGAAACAAACCATGCAGCTGCTGGCCGCGTCCAATTGTATAAACAGCTTGCCTGAAAAGTACCCCGTCGCCGCCAATAACTTCACATGGAAACGTGTATCGTTGATCACGCCATACTCCTTTGCGGTATGATCGCAGCATAAAAGAAGCTGACCCTTGATTGTAAACCACGTATCCGAAATACATCGTCTCATTATGTATAAATAAGTACGGTGCGAACGTATCCGCATGGAAGTCAATCCTGACTTCCTGCCCTCGCTTTGCATTTCGCCGTACATAATATACTCCATTCACGGTCAGCAGCAGCATATGAAGCTCTTCGGCCAATGGCAGCATACTGGCTTCCCTGACTTCCCTTTGCGTTTCCCACTCGATAAATGAAGGCGCAGCCTGTATCTGATGCACAGCATGCTTGATAATTCCAGCCGGACTCATGTCATACCAACGGTACTCAGACTGTACTTGAACAAATGCTTGTTGCCCCATGGAATCCCTCCAAAAATAAAGTCTTGGGGTTCCGTCACCTTTTTGCATGCTCTCCATAGTATGTAATTGAGTTTGATATTTACAAAGGAGGCTTGAAACATTAATGGAGAGCAAATTGGTCCAAGGTCAACAGATCCCCGAATATTTGCCTTTACCCTCTTTGGAGTGCATAGAGGTTCCTAAAATATTCGACTGGGTGCTGAAAGTGACCCAAATTGTCGACGAGTCGACTGTCGACCCAGCACTGTGCTTACCATTGCCGTCCTCGTTCCGTATTGAAGTTAGAGTTATTGATGTCGATTGCTTCGAGAAACCGGGTTCCACAAGAGAAAACGTCGTCGTCACTGTAGGAACGACACCTGTAACGCTGCAACGTGTTGTCATGAAGAAGGTCGGAACGTACGAAGTTACGATCATTGACACGTCAGTTATTCCTAACGTCGTGCACTGCAGATATACGAAAAACTTCGTACGCTTCGAGAAAGTACTGCTCTGCGCGCCTCCGGGAACCATTATCGACTGCCACATCGTTACGGATGCGACGCGCATTGAAGTACTCGATATCGTCGACAACACATTTGTTAATGTCGACATCGTGATCTGCCAAAGCATTCAAGTAAAAGCCAACGTCAAGCTAATGGTTGAAGCTGAGCTGTGCCAACCTCGTGCAGAGATTCCAATCCCAGAGAATCCTTGCGTGGTCACATTCCCGCCTCAATGCCCAGACATATTCCCTGGCGCACCATATCCATTCCCTTGATTGTTCCTATTTACCAATTGTACAGAGCGTTTGGGGTGGTGGAACAACCATCCCTTTTTTTTATCTATGATGAACTGACTTATGCCAGCGGGAGGCCGTTATGAGAATATACTACATTACCTCCGGATATCGAAGGCCTATTGATATACTAGACAATGCCCTCATCAAAGCATTGCTTGGTGCCGGGTATCATACGGACTACTTTCTGTTGAACCGTAAGCCGACGGCTCACCTGCTTCCTGATATTCGCCGCTGCTCACCGGATCTTGTCATAACGATCTGTGGTCCCAAATCACATCTTCCCGTTGCGCTAGTCTCCCAAATCAAAGCAATGGGGATTCCAACTGCTGCCTGGTTTGTAGATGATCCCTATACAATTGACTATGCTTTGGAAGTCGCTGCAGCTTATGATTATGTGTTCACAATTGATTCAGGCTGCATTCCCTTCTATCAGGCAAGGGGCTGCCGTCACGTGCATCACTTGCCACTTGGAACAGACACCGATATATTTCGTCCGTATGCTGTTCATCCTACTTATAATACAGATGTGTGCTTTATCGGAACAGGTTATGACAATCGTATCGCCTTCATGAAAGAATTGCTGCAAAGTGTGGACCGTCAAGTCCGCGTGCAATTAATTGGTCATTTCTGGGATCGTGCGGATTGGTCAAAGGGATGCGCGCCTATTATTCGCAGCAAGTGGATTAATTTTACGGAGACACCTCGCTACTACAACGGAGCTAAAATTGTGCTTAACATACATCGCAGCGAGTCAGACACTTACTTAGACAAAAATCATACAGGTGCTCCGGCTCACTCCATTAACAACCGAACGTTTGATATCGCAGCCTGCCGGGCTTTTCAACTCATTGATTTTCGGTCAGATTTGTCACATTATTATGAACCAGATGTAGATGTGGGGTGCTTTGAGTCTCCCCGAGAAGGTGCAGAATTGATTCAGCGCTATTTACATGATACTGAGGTCAGACAAATAATGGCACAGCGGGCTTACGAACGCACGGTTCACAACTGTACGTTTCGCCATCGGATAGAGAGCATGTTGTCTGTTATCGTTCCCGCAGGGCGCTGCTAATCTTCATTCCTGATGTATCATATGCTAGAAGAAACTTGGTAGAGACTGACGATTGTCCTCTCCGCTCCGAAATGGTTGCTTGAACGCATTATGAATGAGGGGTATGCACAAGCTTACCCCTTCACAAAAGATTCCATAATACCTGCAGCACCAGCAACGGCAAGAATAAGCAGAATCGGAACCGCAACAAGGTTAGGCAAGAACAAATAAATGCTCACTATAACCGCTGCCGCCCAAATACCCGTGCACCAATAGCACGTCAACAATTTACGCATAAAGGTGTGAAATTTACTCCCTTTGCCCTCAATAACCGCCATTAAAGCCCCCTTCTCATCTTTAATGATTTTTTCTTCAAGAAAGGGTTTTCGAATAAAGGAAGTAATCTCATCAAATACGATTAATCTTGTTAAGCGGTAACTAGCCAAAAACAGTATGATAAACGTCATCACATTAAGGCTCCACATAGCGGAAACCTCCCTCTTAAGATGTACTGGATGTTGGCAATAGTGTATGACTGTTTCGCAACGACTAGAACCGGAACACCCCTGTTTCACGCCTTAGCAAACATACATATACTAACTGTGCCTATAACGGCAGCTAGTAGCATGAAATGCTGAATATATGGGAGGTTCCAGATATGGCGGGGATCATGATTGTTCAGAGCAAGGAACATTTGGAGCAGATTATTGCAGAAACTGATGTATCACCTTTATTTTTGTATAAACATAGCAGTCAATGTGGATCAAGCCGAGTCGCACACGCCAGTCTCAATCAATTCATAAACAAATACGGAAATGTAGCAGCACGATTTCAAATCTTTGTCATCCGTGTGATCGAAGAAAAACCACTTTCGGACTATGTAACAGCAGAGTTAAAAATTCCACATTTGTCTCCTCAAATATTGTTGATCGCCAATCGTACGGTTCGATGGAATGCTACTCATCAACAAATTAATGTAGCAAATCTACGTAATGTCGCCCTTCATCATTTACAATCCGTTAACGACGCTGGTGATACGCCATGACGAAACCCTTTACATTAACGTTATGTATCATTATTAAAGATGGCGGAGATGGCTTATCCGATACGATCATGTCCGCTGCCCGCTATATTGACGAACTTATCCTCGTAGATACATCTACGCGACATCTGACTTTTTCAATTGCTAATGCTTATAATGCAACCTTGCTGCGCATGCCTTCCCAGTTCTCCTATCGCGAAGCACTGCAGGCAGCGATTAAGGAAGCTTCGTGTGATTGGATTCTGCTGCTGGACGAAGGTGATCGCATCGAAGCGTATAGCTCCACATGCCTACCTCAGCTCCTCTCACAACCGGCAGCAAACTCCTTTCGCTGCAAACGTATTACATCTGAACCTGATCATAGTGTAACTGCTGAAGCTGTACCCGTACTATTTCGAAATTCGCCACACCTCCCTCGTAATCTGTCCTTCCTTACACAAGTCCCCCTTCAAGGAGATACTGCCGGAATCCAAGCACAACTGTGCCCCTTCACGATCTATCGCAGCGTATCGCTTGCACAATTGCAATCACAGGTAGATCAAATGAAACAGCAAACTGTTCATCCAAGCCTGCCATATTGGGCAGCATTGCCGCATTATTACAAAGGCGAATATGGCTTGGCTATTGATGCGCTGAATAAAGCCCTTCGGCTTATGGCCAAGGATTCGATCTATACGAGCCACGCGAGAGTTCGTCTAGCCCAGAGCTACTTATTAATGCAGCAGTTTGAACAGTGTCTGCAAACAGTGGAGCAAGCCCTCGTGCTTGACCCCGATTACCCCGATCTTCATTATGTTCGCGGCGCTGCTTATCTTGGATTGGAACAGTGGGGTGCAGCAGCAGCAGCTCTCCTGCAATGTGCGGCCTCATGCAGCATGACTCGCTACTATATTTCAGATTGTGACATTGATCCTATTGCATGTTATCGATTGGCGGCATCTTGTTATAATCGCAATCATGCCATTGAAGAGATGATGGAGTTGATGGACTTGGTGCTCTCGAATTGTGCACTGCCTGCTAAATGAGGAAATTATATGGCTTTCCAAATAAAAAGGCTGACTTATAAGCATTTACTCGCTTACAGGTCAGCCTGCACACTCTTTGTGCATCTTAGATATAGGTAATCTCAATTCAGATTAAATAATAACTGATAATATACAATAACCATAGGTGCAGCGGATAAAATACATAGAACATATATTTTGCAGCCGTGCTGTTGTTACCACGGTTCCCATTGTATAAGAGCAGAAATGGCAGCGCAAATACCATCATCCACTGCGGATCATTGATCATAAGCTGTTCGTAATTAAATAAATCCGCATCGCCCCCCACCCCTATTGTTAATAGTAATACAGTAGCAATATAAACAACAGAAAGCAGCCATTTGCGCTCTCGACAAAAATAAAACACAAGCGTACAGATGACACCATATATACTGGCTTCTGTATACATCACGCTCACAGCAGACGCTGCAATAGCTAATAACAACCCGATTATAACCCGATGCATGCTGCCCTGCTTCATCCAGTCCAAGCCAATCAGAAGTACAACGCCTAATCCCAACGATAAAAATATGTTGTTGCTCAACATCCTTAGTTCAGGATAGATCAAGCTTAATAGATAGGAGCCCGCTGCCATAATCGCTGCCCACATCATAATTCGAGACAAATACTTCACCCGGCTTCGCGTAAAAAAGAATCCTTCCACAAGGAAGAAAAAGAATATCGGTGCTACAATACGTCCCGGGTAGTGCAAATAAATGCCCATCTCCCCATAATCGAGTGGCAGAAGTGAAGTGACGTGGTCAACCACCATTAGCAGCATAGCCACTATCTTCAGCCAAAATGCATCCATCCCAAACCGTTGATAAGTATGATTCATCGTAAAACCTCCATATGCGATACCTAATCCGTCCCCTAGTGTATCAGTCATAACTGCTGAACTGTATTGATGGACATGACAACGGTCTTACATTAATGAAAGAGATGAACCTTTCGAGTCAAAAAATAAGCGTTTATACGCAAAAAAACCTCTAAGCATAAGCTTAAAGGTTATCATGTCATAAACTGGTGAGCCATGAAGGACTCGAACCTTCGACACCCTGATTAAAAGTCAGGTGCTCTACCAACTGAGCTAATGGC